>OY969929.1:0-4132591 GCA_963704665.1 uncultured Actinomycetota bacterium
CCTTTGGGCGTGGCCTGATTGGTTCTATCTCGGGACCCGGTCGTGGAAAGTCGGGACGTCGGCGCGCGGGAATGGGGCGTCGTCGGGTGGTAATGGAAGCCTGGCGGTGACGGTGCCCCCGTGGGGGGTTGCGGTTGCTGTGAATGTGCCGCCGACGTGCTCAGCTCGCTCGCGCATGGACAACAGTCCAACGCCTGGTCGCCATGGAGCATCGACCCTCCCGTCGTCACGTATGTCGATGATGAGGTGGGTGTCGGCGGTGCTGATCTTCACTTCGGCTCGGGTGGTTTCGGCATGTCGGGCCACGTTGGTCAGGGCCTCCATCACTATTCGGTAGGTGGCGACTTCGGTGGCGGCGCTGAGGCTGGGCAGCTGGTCGACGACTTGTATCTGCACGTCAAGTTTCTCGCCCGCAGAGGTGTACAGGTGCGCGCTTCGTTGTTTCAGGGCAGGAACGAGCCCCAGTTCGTCCAGCGCGGGGGGTCGAAGGCCGTCAACGAGGCGGCGGACTTCCAGGATGGCGTCACCGGTGTCGTTACGCAGGGAGATGAGGAGTTGCTTGGCTTGCTCGGGGTCGGTGGGGATGAGGTTGCGGGCGGCGTCGGCTGTGTAAGCCACGCCGGTCAGGGTGGGTCCAACCCCGTCGTGCAACTCGTGACGGAGACGTCGTCGATCGTCCTCTACCGCTGACACGACCTGTCGCCGCGAGGCCTGTAACTGGTCGGCGAGGGCTTGGGCGTGAACCACTTGGGCCAGTGCGGGTACGACGATACTGAGTACGTCGCGGTCTGTTGGTCGTGGTCCGCCTTCCCCTGGCCGCAAACCAATCACGAGGTTCCCCACACGGGCCGGCCCTATGCGCAGTGGCAAGACGTAGCTGCCCGCCGTGGGCATGGAGCCTGAGACAGCCACCGATTCTGCCAATCCCTCCAGGCGGGCGTAGGGCAGGGAAAGGACTTCGCGGAGGGCTCGAAGGGCGGCCACTGGATCGTTCGTCGTTGAGAGTTGATCCCCGAATCGGGCGGCGGCCCGAGCGGGGCTGAGACGGTCGCCGAACAGCAAGCGGTCGATCACCCCGTCGAGGAGCCGGCGGAGTGGGTGAAACGTGACGGCGCTGGCGACCGCCAACAGGCCTAGCGTTTCCAGCGTCGGCAACGATCTCGTACGCAATGTCAGCCCAGCGACGACGCCGTTGAACAAAGCCAGGACCACCAGTACGGCCATGACATAGACAGCGGTACGCGAAATGAGCAGCTTGATGTCCCACCCCCTTGGCGGGTGAACGCCGAGCACAACGCCGATGGGAACGCTCAGCACCCCGAGCAGCCAGGCGGAACCAGCAACCGGGCCGAGCGGCTGAAAACTCAGAGGAATGGTCACCAGACCCGCGATACCCAGCCCCAGACAAAGCCACAGGATGGCCACCCGGTCTTGCCGTGGGTCGCGTTCGCAGCGCCACCAAAGGGAGCCGACGAGAACGGTCATCGACACGGAGACACATATCTCGAATGAGGCTGCGGCCGGTCCGGCTATCAATGTGGCGCCGACTATTCCGAGAACGGGGATGCAGATACGGCGCAGCAGGGGCGGCATTCCTCGTGGATAACTCAGCCAGGCCAAGGGCAGAACGGTAAGAATCGCGGTGAAACCCAGACGATTCCCCAGACCACGCGGCAGCCAGCCTGCTCCGCCACCGCTGCAAACCACCAACATGGCTCCGCCCACCCAGCACAGCCACAGCAGCCCACCACTGACAGGTGACCGCAGCAGCACACAGGTCACCGCTAGCCAGCTGGCGCCCCAGATGAGCGCACCGACCGTGATAACGGAAGCTGTACTGGGCACATCACCGAAGGCGACGCCCAATACCCCCACGATCAACAGCAGCCCTGAGATAGTCGAGACGACGATGAGCACACTGGTGTGTTGTCGTCGCGCCGAGGTCACCGCGCTCCGCCCAAGCCGCCTTCTCGCGCCCGGACGATGGCTTCTGCCCGTCCGGCCACGGAAAGCTTCGTGAAAATTGACGAGATGTGGTTCCCGACAGTTTTGGGTGAAAGATGGAGAGACTGGGCGATTGCGGTGTTGGATGTGCCTCGAGCGATCAGGTCTAATATCTCGCGTTCGCGGTGGGTCAGCGCAGGGAACGCCGGCTCGTTTTTAGGTGGAGCTGTGAAGTGTTGAAGGATGCGCTCAGCCACAGCCGGGCCGAAGATGGCACGACCTGCCACAACGGCCCGCAGGGCCTGCTCGATCTCCTCCTGGTCCGCGCCCTTCAACAGGTAACCCGACGCACCCGCCTGCATGGCCGAGAACACGGTCTCGTCATCGTCATGCATCGTCAGGACCAGAACCGCTACCTCGGGTGCTGCGGTCTTGATCCGCTTCGTCGCTTCCACACCGTCGACGCCCGGCATCGAGATGTCCATGATGACCGCATCGGGTCTGAGTAGTTGCGCCTCACGGACCGCCGACATGCCGTCGGCAGCTTCAGCTACGACGGCGAAACCAGACAGCGAGGAGATCAGCGCCGCCAGTCCCTTCCGGACCACTGGGTGGTCATCGGCGATCAGCACGCGGATCGGCGCAGCAGCCGGCCTCTGGTCAGCCATCGGTTCCGTCCCGGGTCATGGGTCCATGCTGGCGCATATCGCGGGGCGCCCCTAGGGGCCAGACCCCCCTCTGGTCGGGCAGAGTCCCGGACAACAGGCGGCTCAGCCCCCGGGCCACGGAGGAAGCGTTGCGACAACGTAGACCCATCGGCGCAAACTCCAGCGCCGCCCTTACCAAGGAGACCCCTGTGGCCGAACCCGCACCCGGTGAGCACGCACAGCCAGCGACGCTGTCGCCCCTCAACAAGATCGGCCTTGTGGTCGCCCTCCTGCTCGGACTCGTCGACTGCGTCGGATTGCTCTTCCCCACCCCTGCCGGCCAGGTCGGCCCGCCCCCGGCCATCACTATCCTCGGTGCGGTCCTGGGCGTCATCACCGTGGTCTGCGTGGTGATAGCTCTGCGCCGTGCGAACAGGGGCGCCGTCCGGATTGCCGCCGGAGCGCGGATCGTCGCAGCCATCACCTCCCTCCCCGCCTTCTTCGCGGGGGTGCCCACTCCATTGCTCCTCTTCGTCTCCGGCTACGTCGTGCTCACCGTCGCCGCAGTCATCCTCATGCTGACGCCCGCTCGACGTTCCGTGTCTGTGCTGGACTGAGGCGGCGGTAGACATGACCCTCAAAACCGGCCTCACCGCGAGTACGACCAGTGGGCGTTCCCTGGTCGACACCAGAACCCAGCAGCGGTGGGCAGCGGCGGTGCTGATGCCCGTCGGCCCCCTCGCCGTGGCGATCCTCCGTTTCGTCATTCCCTACGACGCCTTCGACGCTCCCGACACAGTCATCGCCAAGGTCGCCGCGCATCCGGCCGCGCAGGCGGCCGTGATCTGGCTGGGCCTCGTTGCTCTGTTCACGCTGGTGCCGGGTGCGTACGCCGTCCTCCGGCTGGTCCGCCCCGGTGCCCCTCGACTCGCGATTGCCGCCGCAATACTTCTGATCCCCGGCTACCTTGGCCTCTTCGGGACTGCCAGCGGAGCAGACCTCAACGCCTACGTCGGGGCCCGGGCCAACCTCGACCCGCATACCCTCACCCAACTGATGCAGCAGGCCAGCGAGCAACCCACAGTCGTCATCTCCGGTCTCGTTTTTCTCGTCGGTCACATCGTCGGGTGCATCCTGTTAGGCCTCGCGCTCTGGCGCTCAGCGGTGGTGCACTGGATTTGGGCGATCGCCATGACCATCTCCCAGCCCATCCATCTCTATGCAGCCGTGACCGGCAACCATCCCCTCGACCTGGTCGCTTGGGGACTCGCCACCGTCGCCATGGCTGCAGCGGCCATCTCCGTGCTGAAACTGACCAACGACCAATGGGACGTCCCACCCGGCCATGTGCACCTGAAGATGTCCGGATAGCTCCCTGGCCCTTGCTGTAATGCTCCAGCGGAACCTGTAGCGCCCGGTCAGGCTGCGGATCGGACGCCGATCTTGCTCCCAGCGCAATGAGCACGAACCCCCAAATTCCTTGAGGAATACTGTCGGGCGCAGATCGACCCGATCCGGTAGGCCGTGCCCATGAACCCGCGGGTTGCACGCCACAAGAATTCTAACGATCAGATCTGAGATGCCGATCGAAAGCACGCCAGACAACTCGGTCCCGGCAGTAGATGGACAGCGGATTTACGGGCTCTGACGCATGAGGTCAGCGTCATCGCCGACAATCCAATTAACTGGCGGCCTAAGGCAGACCGTGTCTCACCGATACGCCATAGGTCTAGGAAACACGAACGCAGCAGACCGACCACCGAAAGTAAGAGCTCGACTAGCGAAAGCAGGGATATCGATGCAAACCAGGCACGCGAAACTCATCGCCGTAATTGCGGCCCTGATGGCACTTCTAGCTGGCTCGGCCGATGCGGCCACACCCGACGGCGCGTCTCCGCCCACCTATGACTACGACAACGCGTCCACCGGGACGCAGCCCCCTCGGGCATCTTCACTGGTCCATTACGACTACCGCAGCGTACGTACCTACCAGGTGACCCTCACCGCCTTGGTTCCGCGTACACAGTTGCAGGCCGTCCTCCCCCCAGGCTTCACCGCCTTGCCGGCACCCCTCAACAGCACAACCTCCAGCATCAGCCTCGCCTTCTTCGCCGACCAACGATTCGAGCGGGTCGGCGTCGGGTCCTTCGGCCCAGTGTCGGCCTTTCTGGTCTCGACGACCGCTACCAATACCAACCTTTCGCCATCCAGGCCCGAACTGGTCTTCCCGGCTTTCGAAGCGTCAGGCGAGGTCGAAGCACTGAACGACACCTTCGGCCCCGGCTCGGCCCGATTGGCTGACGTCTCCTTGGCCATCAAGCAGACGGACGGCAAGATGGAGTTCTCGTTCCGGGTGAAGGATGAGTCGCTGGGCCTCGAGCTCTCAGCCAGAGCCACCAGCCCCTCTGCTATCAACCTCCGATCGATCAGCGATCCCGTCGGCGTCGCGTTCCGAACCCTCAACGATGGCCGGCATCCCAATCGGGCGTTTCGAGCCGCTAGTCAGAGCGACACCGTCACCCTCCAGTCGGAAGCGGCCAACGCCCAACTCAAAATAAACGGCAACAAGCTCAGACTTCCCGCGGGTGTGTTGACAATCGTCGGCGTCGGCCCCAGCGTCACTTTCGCTCGCAACGTCGAGTTTATCGTGGCGTTCGAGTGAAGACGCGCGGCGTCAGGGCATCCTTTTCGTCGAAGACCGTGGCGGCGAGCGGTGCCCGACCCATTTTCCGGCGGGGCCGCGGGCGCACTTGAAATCGTTCGAGGTCAGCCGGCAAGCACTGATGCTTCGAGGAGACCCCTTGGCGGCGGCGCGATGGGGGACGACGACGTGGTTGCGTCGCGAATCTGGAGGGCGGCCAACCGCCGCTGTCACCCTTCGGTGGTGAGTGGTCACTGTGTAACAACAATGGCGCGTTCGGGGGTGCGCCATGGTGGACGTTTCTGGACACCCGCTGAGCGCGAAGCAGCATTCTGAGGCGCGCGTTCCGGACCTGATGAGGCAGAGGTCAGTGGTTCACGTCCCCTCAGTTGGGCCCACCCCTTCTTAGCGTCTCCTCAACCCTGTTTGTGCGCTCGGTGTCAGCCTGCCGTGCTGCTGACGCCGATCGCTCTACGCGTGTCGGTCGGCCTCGTGGGCGGCGTGGCTGGCCGGCTCGAACTGGAAGGTCGAGTGGTCGATGCGGACCGGGAAGTGTTCGGCGACGCAGGCCTGGAGCTGATCGAGCAGCGCCGGCAGGTGACCGTCGTGGAAGCAGCCGTCCTCGACGGTGACATGGCCGCTGAGCGTGTGGCTGCTGCCGATGGTGCTGGCGTGCAGGTCGTGGACGTCGAGGACGTGGTCGATCTCGAGCAGGTGGGCCCGGACCTCGGCCAGTTCGAGGCCCTGGGGCGTCGACTCGAGCAGCACCCGGGCCGCGTCGCGAAGCAGGGCCAGGGTCCGCGGCAGGATCAGCAGACCGATCAGCAGCGAGACGACGGCGTCGGCGCGGGTCCAGCCGGTCAGGGCGATGACGATGGCGGCGACGATGACCGCGGCCGAGCCGAGGGCGTCGTTGACCACCTCGAGGAACGCGCCGCGCAGATTGAGGTTCTCGGCGCGACTGCCGGTCAGCAGGACGATCGACACGGCATTGCCGACCAGGCCGACGATGCCGAACACCAGCATCCCGGTCGAGGCGATCTCCGGCGGCTCGAACAGCCGGCGTACGCCCTCGATCAGCACATAGGCCCCGACGGCCAGCAGCAGCAGCGCCTGGGCGACGGCGGCCAGCACCTCGGCGCGTTGATAGCCCCAGGTCCGTCGGTCATCGGGCGGTCGGGCGGCCAGATGGGCAGCGAGCAGAGCCAGACTCAGCCCGGCGGCGTCGGTGAGCATGTGACCGGCATCGGCGAGCAGGGCCAGGCTGCCGGTCCACACCGCGCCGACCACCTCGGCGGCCAGCACGGCCAGCGTGATGCCCAGGACGAGCGCGAGCCGGCGCTGGTGTCCGGCCCCCGCGCCGGCCGAACCGTGGTCGTGGTCATGACCCATGGCGCTGACCCTCCTCGGCACGGGTCGGCACGTCGGTCGGCCGCGGACCGATGGTCAGCAACGGGAGCGGCGATACCGCGGCGGCCGGCTCGTCTGCGGCACGGACCGGAGTGACGCAGCACGAGCAGCCGTCGCCACGCCAGGCGGCCACCCCTTCCTTGACCGCGATGCCGGCGATGACCAGCGCGGCGAGCGGGTCGGCCCACGACCAGCCGAACAGGCTGTTGAGCGCCAGCCCGACCAGCAGCACCGCCGAGAGGTAGGTGCACAGCAGCGTCTGCTTCGAGTCGGCCACCGCCGACCGCGAGCCGTACTCGCGCCCGGCCCGGCGTTGTGCGTACGACAGCAGGGGCATCGCCGCCAGGCTGAGCGCCGCGAGCACCATGCCGATCCGCGACGGTCCGGCCTGGTCCCCGCCGACCAGCGCGCGCAGCGCGTCGATGCTGACGAACGCGGCGAGGCCGAAGAACGAAAAGGCGATGACCCGGAGCGCGACCCTCTCGCGGGCCTCGGGATCGCGCCCGGCGAACTGCCAGGCCACGGCGGCCGCCGACGACACCTCGATGACCGAGTCGAGACCGAAACCGATCAGCGCCGAGGACGACGCCTGGATGCCGGCGGCGAGCGCGACGATCGCTTCGAGGACATTCCAGGTGATGGTGAGGGTGACGAAGAGCCGGATCCGACGGGCGAGCAGGTCGCGGCGCTCGCGGGTCGGCGTGAGGAGCGCGGTCATCGGGAGTCCGCATCGGCGCCGAAGGTGGGGCACAGGGTCACCGCGTCGCCGGTCAGCGCGAGCAGCTGCTCGGCGGCGGACAGCAGCTCGAGTGTCGCGTCGGGATGCACCAGCGAGTAGACCGACGCCCGGCCCTCGGCCCGGACCCGGACGATCCCGCAGTCGAGCAGGCAGGCCAGGTGCCGGCTGACCGTCGACTGGGCGAGCCCGAGATGACCGGTCACATCGACGACGCGGTGTTCGCCCTGCAGCAGGTGCTGGACGATGGCCAGCCGCGATCGGTCGCTGAACCCGTTGAACAGGCAGGCGGCGGCGGTCAGCGCCGCGACCTCATCGGTCGACCCGCCTCGCATCTCGATTGGATCCACCGTCTGATTCATCGCCACCTGGCGATGATAGCGATTAAGGAGGTTCCTGAGTAAGACGCCGTATTTGCTCATCTGAGCAGGACGCTGCACCGATGTTGCATCCGAGCACCCACCTGCTCTAGCGTCGAGACGTCCTCCGACCGCCTGCCCGAGAAACGAGAACGCCATGGCCCCCGAGTCGATGACCGCCGCCGTCATGTACGCCCCCGGAGACATCCGGGTCGAGGACGCTCCGGTTCCGTCGCCCGGCCCGGGCCAGGTGCGACTCAAGGTCGCAGCCTGCGGCGTCTGCGGATCCGACATCCCGCGGATGCTCAAGAACGGCGGCTACGTGATGCCGATCATCTGCGGCCACGAGTTCAGCGGCTGGATCGACGAGCTCGGCGAGGACGTCAGCGGCTTCGCGCTCGGCGATCTGGTCTCGGTCCCCCCGCTGATCCCGTGCTACCGCTGCGATTTCTGCGTCCGCGGCGAGTTCGGGCTGTGCGAGAACTACGACTACTTCGGCAGCAGGAGCAACGGCGCGTACGCGCAATACGTGGTCTCCCCGGTCGGCAACCTGCTCAAGATGCCCGCCGGCATCGACCCGCGAGCGGCGGCCATGCTCGACCCGGCCGCCATCGCGCTGCACGCGCTGTGGAAGACCGGGCTGCGCACGGGACATCGGGTCCTCGTGGTCGGGGCCGGCCCGATCGGTCTGTTCGCGGTCCAGTGGGCCAAGCTCGCCGGCGCCAGCCAGATCGTCACCATCGACCTGAGCGAGGAGAAGTCGGCGATGGCGCTGGAGGCCGGGGCGACCGCCGCGGTGCAGTCGCACGAGGAGGCCAAGGCGCTGGCCGGACGTGGTTTCGACATCGTCCTCGAGTCGGCCGGCGTCGCCGTCACCGCCGACATGGCGGCCAACCTCACCGGTCCCCAGGGCCACGCCGTCTTCGTCGGCATCCCGCACGCACCGGTGACGCTGTCGAAGGAGACGTTCAACCAGTTCATGCGGATCGAGGCCACACTGCACGGCTCGTGGAACTCGTTCTCGGCCCCGTTCCCGGGTGACGAGTGGCGTACCGCCGCCGACAAGCTGGCCAACGGCGAGCTGAAGTGGGAGTTCATGATCACCCACGAGCTGCCGCTGTCCGCGCTGCCGGCGATGATGGCCACCCTCGGGGCCCGCTCCGAGCACAGCTCCAAGGTCATCTTCATGCCCAACGCCGACTGACGATGGGCATCATCCTCGGCTTCGACCTCGGCACCGAGGGCGCCCGCGTCGGCGCCTTCACCGAAGCCGGCGATCCGCTCGGATCGGTGCCCCGGACCTACGCCACGCGCTTCCCGCGCTCCGGCTGGGCCGAGCAGGATCCGGCCGAGTGGTGGCGGGCGATCGTCGAGGCGACCCGGGAGCTGACCGCCACCGCGGCCTGCCGCGCTGCCGGTCCGGTGGTCGCCATCGCCTGCGCCACCACCGCGTCGACCGTGGCCGTGCTCGACGCCGACGGCCGGGCGCTGCGACCGGCGCTGCTGTGGATGGACTCCCGCGCCTCAGACCAAGCCCGGCGGACCGCCGAGCTGGCCGGCGAGCACCCGATCCTGGCCTGGTCGGGCGGGTCGGATGCCGCCGAGTGGCTGCTGCCCAAGGCCATGTGGCTCAAGGAGAACGAGCCGACCGCGTACGCCGAGGCCGCCCGGATCGTCGAGGCGGTGGACTACCTGACCTTCAAGCTCACCGGCCGCTGGGTCGGTTCGCAGATGGACGCCGTCTGCAAGTACAACTACGACCCGCTGGCCGGCCGGTTCGCCGAGGACCTCTACCGTGCGCTCGGCATCCCTGATCTGCGCGACAAGCTTCCCGACGACATCGTGCCGGTCGGCGCGGTGGCCGGGCCGCTGACCGCGGCGGCGGCCGACGAGCTGGGCATCACTGCGGGCGCGACCGTGGCGGTCGGCGGGATCGACGCCCACGTCTCGCTGCTGTCCTGCGGCGGGGGACCGGACGGGCTGGTGTCGGTGGTGTCGGGCACCTCGTCGGCGATCATCGCCGAGATCGACGAGCCGTGCGCGTCGAACGAGATCTGGGGTCCGTACCCGCACGCCCTGCGGACGACCAAGTGGCTGGTCGAGGGCGGTCAGGTGACCAGCGGGTCGGTCCTCAAGTGGACCGGCGAGACCATCATGGGCGTCGCCCGCGAAGATCTACCCAGCCTGATCGCCGGCGCGTCGGCCATCGAGCCGGGCGCGCACGGTCTGCGCGCGCTCGACATGTTCATGGGCAATCGCACCCCCTACCGCGACGCCCGGCTGCGGGGAGCCATCGTCGGGCTGACGCTGGGCACGACCCGCGAGGAGCTCTACCGGGCGGCCGTCGAGGCGGTGGCCTGCGGCACCAGGGCGGTGGTCGACTCGTTCGAGCGGGCCGGCGTCCGGTGCGAACGGCTGGTGTTCTCCGGCGGCATCGAACGCAACGCGCTCTGGCAGCAGGTGACCGTCGATGTCCTCGGCACCGAGGCCCAGATCGTCGACGGCGACAACCTGACCCTGCGGGCCTGCGCGGTGATCGCCGCCACCGGGGCCGGGCTGGTCCGCGATCTCGACGAGGGCGCGGCGATGCTGACGCCGCGCACCCGGACCCTGACCCCTGATCCGACCCGGCACGCCTTCTACCGGCAGACCTACGACGACTACGTCGGCTTGGTGGCGGCGCTGACTCCGACCATGCACGACATCGTCGACCGGCTCGACGGGCGCTAGGCCGGTGGCCCGCCCCGCCGAGGACCGGCCGTCACCACGTACGCCGGCCGATCCGGAACGACCCGTCGCCCGCGACCGCACCGAACTGCTGCTCCAGGTGGCCCAGGGCTACTGGGAGCAGGACCGGACCCAGGAGGACATCGGCCGCGAACTCCACCTGACCCGGTGGAAGGTCGGTCGGCTGCTCGAGGAGGCCCGGTCCGCGGGCATCGTCCAGATCAAGGTCGTCCACCCGCAGGCCCGGCGCGGCGACCTCGAGGTGGCGCTGCGCAGCCGATTCGGACTGCGCGACTGCATCGTCGTCCCGACCCCGCACCCGACCCGATCGCCCGACGACGGCGGCGAGTCGGCGGCGCGTCACGTCGCCCTGGCCGCAGCGACCTATCTGCGAACCCACGGGAGCGCGCTGCGGACGCTGGGTGTCTCCTGGGGCAACACGCTGCAGGAGATCGCCGCGGTGCTGCCGGCCGGCTGGACCCGCGGCATCGAGGTCATCCAGATCAACGGCAGCATCAGCCGCTCGGTGCGCCCGACCACCGGGGCCAACGTGGCCCTGAGCATCGCCCACCACGGACTGGGCCGGGCCACGCTGCTCCCGGTCCCGGCCATCGTCGAGCACGCCGCGACCCGCCGGGCCCTCTACGGCGAGAGCTTCGTGAACGAGACGCTCACCAAGGCGCGGGCGGCGGACGCCCTGCTGTTCTCGCTGGGCGCGCTGAGCACCGAGTCGGTGCTGGTCGAGAGCGGGGCGGTGACCCGCGACGAGCTCCGACGGCTGCGTGACGCCGGCGCCTGCGGCGACGTCCTCGGCCACTTCATCACCGCGGACGGCGAGCCGGCCGACGACGACGTCGAGAGCCGCACGGTCGGGCTGACCCTCGACGACCTGCGCGCGTCGACCCTGGCCATCGCCGTGGCCGCGGGCGCGGCCAAGAGCCGCATCATCACCGCGGCGTTGACCAGCGGACTCTGCTCGGTGCTGATCACCGACGAGGACGCCGTGCTCGGCATCGTCGATCCGACCCCCTGACCCCATCCGCACCACCGAAGGACCGATCATGACCCGCACGCCCACCGATCCGACCGCCATCGCCGGACTGGTCGACCACACCCTGCTCACGACCGAGGCCACCCGGGCCGACGTCGAGGCGCTGGTCGCCGAGGCCGAGACCCTGGGGACCTACTCGGTCTGCGTCTCGCCCTCGATGGTGCCGCTCGCGCTGCCCACCGGGAGCCGGCTCAAGGTCGCCGTCGTCGCCGGTTTCCCGAGCGGCAAGCACACCCCGGCGGTCAAGGCGGCCGAGGCGGCGGGAGCGGTCGCGCACGGCGCCGACGAGATCGACATGGTCATCGACGTCGGAGCCGCGCTGGCCCACGACTACACCGCGGTCGCCGAGGAGATCGCCGCCGTGCGGTCGGCCGCGCCCAAGCCCACCGTGCTCAAGGTGATCATCGAGTCGGCCGCCCTGGGCGACGAGGAGATCGTCGCGGTGTGCCGCGCCGCGGTCGACGCCGACGCCGACTTCGTCAAGACCTCCACCGGCTTCCACCCGGCCGGCGGCGCGACCGAGCACGCCGTCCGGCTGATGGCCGCGACGGTCGGTGGCCGGCTCGGGGTCAAGGCCTCGGGCGGCGTCCGCACCCTCGACGACGCGCAGCGGATGATCGCTGCCGGCGCCACCCGGCTCGGGGTGTCGGGCACCCGGGCGATGCTCGCGTCGGCCGCGGTGGCCGACGCGAGCTACTGAGCCTTTTCGCCCCGATCAGCTGTCGCTGAGCCGCTCGCTCTTCGGGGTCGGGCGGCAGACCAGGACCGGGCACGGCGCCGAGTGCTGGACCCGGGAGGCGGTGCTGCCGAGCAGGATCGTCCGGGTCAGCCCCCGGCTGCCCGCGGCCAGCGAGATCAGGTCGACGTCGAGGTCCTCGGCCGTCCGGATGATCTCCTGGGCCGGGGAGCCGCTGCGGATCTGCTTGTGGATGGTCGGGCCCCAGCCGTCGAATTCGGCGGCGACGATGTCGACCGCGACCCGGGCCTCCTCGGTGAAGCTCAGCTCGGTCTGGTCGGTCGGCCGGTCCGGTCCCAGCTCGTTGGCGAACGGCACGGCGGCGAACGGGGCCACCACCGCGACGATGGTCACGTCGGTGATCTCGCGCGAGTCGGCGATCCACTTGAACTGCCGGGCGCCCAGCAACGAGGCGCGGGAACCATCGGTGGCGACGATGACGTGCATGGCTCAGTGCTCCTGATTCGACGAGACGGGGGTGGCGGGCTTCTTCTTGCCGAAGAAGCGCTCGGCCAGATAGAGGACCAGACCGACGGCGAGCAGTCCGGCGACCCACAGCAGTGCGGCCGGGTCGTCGATCAGGGTGTACGCCAGCACGGCCAGGTTGCCGATGATGCCGACGATCAGCAGCGGGGTGTTGGCCCGGTAGGTGTCCGAGGTCTCGTCCTTACCGCGCAGCTTGAGGCAGGCGACGATGACCAGCGCGTAGATGAAGAGCAGGAAGACCACGGTGATGGTGGCCAGTCGGTCGACGATGTCGAGCTGTTGTTCCTCGGGCAGCCCGGCCTGGCTCGACCGGATCGCGGCACCGATGATCAGCAGGGCGGCGACCACGGAAGCACCGAACAGCAGCGCCACGTACGGGCTGCGCCGGGTCGGGTGGATCTTGGAGAACACCGACGGGACGACGTCCTCGCGGGCCATGCCGTAGAGGATGCGGGCCTGGGCGACCACGGTGACCAGGGTGGTGTTGCTGATCGCGATCATCGCGATCAGGCCGAAGACGATCAGCATGATGGGGGCCGCGATGAAGAACAGGTCGGCCCGGATGACCTCGAGCAGCGTGTTGCCGGCCAACGTCTCCATGGAGATGGCCAGTGCCGCCGAGATCGAGACCAGCACATAGACCACACCGGCGGTCAGCATGCCGCCGATCAGGGCCCGCGGGAAGGCGCGGGACGGATCGATGGTCTCCTCGGCCACGTTGGCGGCGTTCTCGAAGCCGGTCATGGCGAAGAAGGCCAGCGAGACACCGGCGAGCACGGCGATGACCGGCGAACCATCGGCGCTGAATTCGAGCAGGACGCTCGGGTCGTTCACCCCGGTGACCAGGGCGATGATCCCGATGATGACGACGATCAGCAGGCCGCTGAGCTCGATGAAGGTCATGACCACGTTGATCACCACCGACTCGCTGATACCGATGAGGTTGATGATCGTGATGATGGTGACGAAGACCAGGGCGACCAGCGTGGCCCCCCAGATCGACTCCTCCGACAGCCCGACCAGGCCGCTGAAGTAGCGGACGAAGCCCGAGGCCAGTGATCCGACCGCGGCCATGTTGGCCGACAGCATGCAGATGGTGATGAAGAAGGTCAGCAGCGGGCTGCGGAACGCCTTGTTGATGTAGAGCGAGGCCCCCGCGGCCTGGGGATACTTGGTGACCAGCTCGGCGTACGCGAGACCGGTGATCGCCGCGATCGCCACCCCGGCCAGGAACGCCATCCAGAACGCACCGCCCACGGCGGCGGCGACCAGGCCGACCAGGACGTAGATACCGGAGCCGAGGACATCGCCCACCACGTAGAAGTACAACTGGCGGGCGGTGATCGATCGTTTCAGTTCACTGTGCCCGGAAATGCTCTCAGGAGCGGTGATAGCCATACGCGACCCTAACGTGATCTTGGTTACCGAGATAGGTCTGCAGCGGGTCGATCCGATGTCGATTCGGGCCCGGCGGCGGACGTCACCCGGGCCGAGTACGTCGGGTCGAGGACCAGCCCTTCGGTCCGCGCGGGCAGCCCGAGCGCGGTCCGGCTGCACGGGTTGCGGGCGGCGATGCGGCCGACGAGCACGGCCCGCCCCGAGGAGTGACGGATCGACCGCTCCCAGGTCGGCGACGGCTACGAATATCTGCCTGTCGCCACCGGATCGGGGACGGCGCCGCTGTCCACGCCGAACACCCGTTCCGGTCCGAGCCCGGCGACCAGACCGGTCATCGTGCCGCCGGACCCGACGGCGACGACGACGTGGCGGAGGTGGGGGACCTGGTGCAGGTGGCGCCGACTGGGGGCTGAAGGGGTCACGCAGCCGTCCGAGCCGGGTGGCGGTCAGGCCGGTTCGGCGCGGCGGTCGGGTGCCGGATCGGTCCCCGCGTCGTCGTCGGCGCGGTTCAGGATGGTCGAGATGACCTCGAAGGTCCGCCGGTCGGCGATCGGCCGGAAGTGGCCGACGGTGTCGAGGACGATGTTCTCGGCGCCCGGCAGCACGCTGGTCTCGGGGATGTGGGGGTCGAAGGCGCTGTAGAGCGAGCTGATCCGGCTGTTCACCGCCACGTTCCTGGTCAGCTCGCGGATGACCGGCCCGGTCGGGGTGAACATCCGGACCGACCGGATGAGGAACAGGTAGGCGTAGCGCGACCCGGAGAACGGGGAATTGATCGCGATCAGGTGATGGACCCGGACCAGGGTCTCCGGCCGTCCCATCGCGTACTTGCCGATCAGTCCGCCCTTGCTGTGCGCGACCAGGGTGACATCGTGCAGGTCGGCGTCGTCCAGATAGTCCGACAGGATGGCGGCCATCGCCGGGATGGCGCCGGTGTTGTAGCCGAGTTGGTCGAGCACGTGCACCGGGTGGCCGGCGTCGTAGAGCGCGCGGGCGATCGGCTGCATGAAGTGCCAGCTCTCGTAGACCCCGGGGATGAGGACCACCGGCGACTTCGGCTCGGGCGGATTGCGGAAGTCGTCGGCCGTGGTCCGGGAAGCGAAGCCGCGCGCCATCCAGTAGACGACGTACGCGTAGTCGCGGACCCAGCCGGCGAGCTTGGTCCGCCAGGTCAGCTCGACCGGTGCCGTGTCGACGACGCCGCCGACGGCGCTCGGGTCGATGATCATCGGGCCCCCTCCTGGTCACCGGCCACAGCCATTCCGCGACCTTACGTCGTAAGCCGAGCGGTCCGGGTGGGACCTCCGCTGCCGGTGCACGGGGTGCGGCGGCCCGGGCGTTGATTCGATTGGTGGCGGCCGATCAGGGATAGTGACGATCTGGATCACGAGAAGAGGTTGGATTGAAGGTCGTCTACAACAGTTTCAACGGTCGCTTCGCCGACAGCCCCCGGGTGCTCTACGAGGCGATGGTCGCGCGCGGTGTGGGCGACTCGCACGTCTGGCTGCTCGACGACCGGCGCACCGCCGACTTCCCGCCCGGAGTCACCACCGTACCGATCGCCACCCCGCAGGCGCAGGCCGCCCTGAACGCCGCCGACGTGGTCATCGCCAACTGCCACCTGACGTTCGATCCCTGGCGGCCGAAACCGGGATCGCACTATCTGCAGACCTGGCACGGCACGCCGCTCAAACGCATCCACCGCTCGGCCGTCGCCCATCCCGACGACGCCATCATGGAGGAACTCGACGAGGACATCGCGCGGTGGACCCACCTGATCGCGCCGAGCCGGGCCGGTGGCGAGTTGCTCCGCGCCGCCTTCGGCTACACCGGCCCGCTGATCGAATCCGGGTATCCGCGCAACGACCTGCTCAGTGCCGCCGACCGGGATCAGCGCCGGGCCCGCAAGCGACGCGAACTGGGGATCGCCGACGGCACCACCGCGGTGCTCTACGCGCCGACCTTCCGTGATGACGACGTCGACGAGGTCGACGTGCCGCTCCGCCTCGACGCTCCTGCGCTGGCCGCGCGACTCGGCCCGGACCACCACGTGCTGCTCCGCCAGCACTACTACCTCGGCCACCGCCGGGCGGCGGACACCGTGCCCGGCGTGACCGACGTGTTCGCCGACCCCGAGATCGCCGAGCTCTACCTGGCCGCCGACGTCCTGGTCACCGACTACTCCTCGGCGATGTTCGACTTCGCGGTGACCGGCAAACCGATCGTGCTCTACACCTACGACCTCGAGCACTACCGCGACCGGCTGCGGGGGTTCACCTTCGACCTCGAGGCCGAGGCGCCGGGTCCGCTGGTCCACGACGCCGACGAACTCCTCGAGGCGCTGCTCGACCTGCCGGCCCGGGCGGCGGCGTACGGCGAGCGGTACGCGATCTTCCGCGACCGGTACGGCCACTTCGAGGACGGTCGCGCCACCGAACGGGTGCTGCGCGCCCTGGGTCTGTGGACTCCGGGCACCAGCAGCCCGTCGGCACCGGGTGACGACCCGTCAGGGTCGATGGGTGGTCTGATCCCGGGGCTGATCCGGTCACGGCCGGAGCGCTCCGGACCGCCGCGTACGCCGCTCGCTCATCGGGGTGGCCGCCTGGTCAGTGCCGAGCCGTTCGGGACGCTGATCCAGCCGTCACCGCAGGCGGCGGCACCTCCCGCCATACCCAAGGTATAGCGGGTCCGGGGGCTTGCCGCAAGACCCGGGTGCGGGCTGAGAATCAACGTCACCGCCCTACCTGGACCCGGCGACAGGACGTGATTCCCCTGACCAGCAGTGTGTTCGCGCTCTCGGAGCGGACGAGTGCCAAGAACGACCCCCGGTTGATCGACCAGGACGAGGCCCACCTCGCCGCCGTCGCCGCCTGCCTGCTCGAGCAGATCGCCGCGGTCTCCGACCGCCTGGCCGCCCTGCGGTCGACCCGCGTCGGAGCGGGTCAGACCGCGCTCGACCGTGATCTGGAGATCCACCGGCTGACCGCCCGGCTCCGCGCCCTGCGTCGCTTCGGCGTCGACGCCTGCCTCGGTCGTATCGTTCTCGCGGATCCGACCGGCACCGCCGATCCGACCGGCACCGCCGATCCGACCGGCAGCACCGGGACCACCTACATCGGACGGTTCGGTCTGTCCGACGACACCGGTCGCCGGTTGCTGGTCGACTGGCGTACGCCGGCTGCCGCACCGTTCTTCGCCGCCACCCCGGCCCGGCCGATGGGGTTGACCAGCCGGCGCCGCTATCGCTGGGGCGGCGGCCGGATCACCGACTACTGGGACGAGGTGCTGGCCGACGACCCGATGCGGCGACCGGTGGCGCTCGACGACGACTCGGCCCTGCTGGACAGCGTGCGCCGCAGTCGATCGGCGCAGATGCAGGACGTGCTGGCCACCATCCAGGCCGACCAGGACGCCATCATCCGGGCCGGGTCCGGCGGGGCGTTGGTCGTCGACGGCGGCCCGGGCACCGGCAAGACCGTGGTGGCGCTGCATCGTGCGGGCTACCTGCTCCACGCCGACCCGCGACTGCGCGGCCACCGCGGTGGACTGCTCGTGGTCGGCCCGCACCGACCGTATCTGGACTACATCGCCGATGTGCTGCCCGGCCTCGGTCAGGAGGGGGTCCAGACCTGCCTGCTCACCGACCTGGTCGCCGAGGGCCGGTCGGCCGGGGTCGAGACCGATTCGGAGGTGGCGCGGCTCAAGGCGTCCCTTGCCCTGCAGGAAGCGATCGAGCCGGCGGTCGGCCTCTACGAGGAGCCGCCCGAGCGTGGTCTGATGGTCGAGAGCGACTACGGCGACTTCTGGGTCAGTGCGACCGACTGGGTCGAGGCCTTCGACGCCCCCGACCCGGGGGTCCCGCACAACCTGGCCCGCGACCAGGTCCGCGACGCGCTCGTCGAGAACCTGGTCGACGAGCACGGCGACGAGGACGACGAGAGCGGCGAACGCTCGCCCGAGCTGCTGCGGCGGGTGCTGCGCGGCCACCCCGGACTCAACGACCGGCTCAACCGGGCCTGGACCCTGATCGAGGCCGCCGATCTGGTCGGCGATCTGTGGTCGGTCCCGGCGTACCTGCGGCGCTGCGCCCCGTCGCTGACCGGCGACGAGGTGGCGGCGCTGCGGCGTGACGATCCTCAGGCCTGGACCCGGTCGGACCTGCCGCTGCTCGACGCCGCGCGCCGCCGGCTCGGCGACTCCGAGGCCCTCGGGCGGCGTCGACGGCGGGAGGCCGCTCTGCGGGCCGAGCGGTCGGCGATGGATCAGGTGGCCGCCGACCTGATCGCTGCCGACGACGACGGCGAGGGTCTGGTGACCATGCTGCGCCAGCCGCGGATCCGCGAGATGCTGGTCGACGCCGACGTCGTCGCCCCGACCGAGTCCGACGCGCTGGACGGACCGTTCGCCCACATCGTCGTCGACGAGGCCCAGGAACTGACCGACGCCGAGTGGCAGATGCTGCTGCGGCGTTGTCCTTCGCGAAGTTTCACCGTGGTCGGGGACCGCGCGCAGGCCCGGCACGGCTTCCCCGAGACCTGGGCCGAGCGGCTCGAACGGGTGGGGTTCGACGTGGTCGCCACGGCGGGACTGACCACCAACTACCGGACGCCGGCCGAGGTGATGGCGGTGGCCGAGCCGGTGATCCGCGCCGCTCTCCCGGACGCCAACGTGCCCACCTCGATCCGCCGTTCGGGTCGGCCGGTCCGCCGGTGTCCGGTCGGGTCGCTGACCGCCGTGTTGGGGGACTGGCTGGCCGCGCATCCCGAGGGCACAGCGTGCGTGATCGGGGATCCGGGACGGCCGTTGCCGGCGCGGGTCCGGGCCCTGATGCCGCTGACCGCGAAGGGCCTCGAGTTCGATCTTGTCGTGCTGATCGACCCGGACCGATGGGGCAGCGGGATCGAAGGCGCGGTCGACCGCTATGTGGCGATGACCCGCAGCACCCAGGAGCTGGTCATCCTGACCACGCCGGGTGCGGGATCGTCGGCCTGAGCCGGGTCAGCGGGCGGCGCCGGATCCCGAATCGTGCAGCCGCAGTCGGGGCCGGCGGGGATCGTTGAGGTCGCGCAGCACGTCGTCGGGGAACACTTCGCGGAGCACCCGCTCGACGACGTCGGGAGCGCTGGTCATCGACAACTGGCCGGAGCGACGGCCGCGGGGGCCGGTGGAAGCCGATGGTGAATTCGTGGTCATAGGCGTTCCTCCGTAGCAGAGGACCCCATCGTATCCCCGCGTACGACGGCTTGGTGGTCGATCGCCCAGGTCGGGTTGAGGTGGGCGGAGAAGTAGTGCTTCCGCTTCAACCAGACCAGACCGTCGCCCGCAGAGATCAGCGCGACGTCGATCGGTCCGCCCACGCTGGCCGGCCCGCGGACGCTGATCCGCTGTTTGAGCAGGGTCAGGTTGACCAGGCTCTCGGCGAACATCCCCACCTCGTCCTTGGGCAGGGCGGCGATGCTGGTGTTCATCGGCTCGGTGTAGTGGCTGGTCTGGAACTGCGCCATGTCGGCGGTGAAGTCGTCGATCTCGCCGCGGACCAGGTCGGTGGCCACCCGGGCCACGTCGTGTCGGAGCTCGTCGTCGGTCAGGCCGGGCACCTCGGTGCCCAGCCGCTCGGTGATCCGAGCGGGGAAGCGCTCGAGTGACCGGGCCCAGTGCTCGTCGATCCGACGACGCATGGTCGGGGTGGTCCCGCTGAGGAACCCGCGACCCTCCTCGTCCTGAGCGAAGGTCTCGACGAACGCGGGCTGGGTCGGGGTGATCCGGTGCAGCCGCTCCTCCGAGGTGCGCAGCACCCCGGCGATCCGGCCGGCGATGCTGCAGCTGTGCAGCGCCGGCATCAGCTCCGACCGGCCGAACCCGGCGATGACCAGCCCGCTCTCCTGCGGCTCGAAGTACAGCTTGGTGGTGGCCAGCGCGAGCAGCCGGACGATCCGCTGCTGCGTGGCCCGCGGCAGCTCGAACCGGCGGAACATCTCGCGGACGAAGGTGTCCAGCTCGGACCGGTAGCGCTCGGCGATCAGGTCGGCCGGGGCCTCCTCGACCCACGGCCCCGGCTCGGCCTCGGCCAGGGTGGCCTCCCAGACGTCGAGGCTGTCGTCGGCCACCGCCCGCAGCCGACCGATGTCGACGGTCCCCTGCGCGGTCGACCAGTCGCCCATCCGGTTCTTCACGTAGTCGTGCACCGCCAGGGCGTGGAAGTAGCAGGCGTCGAGCAGGGTGAGCACGTCGGTGTCGTCATCGAGGATCCGCAACCGGCCGCCCTCCAGGAAGGCGGAGAAGCTGCGGAAGTATTCCTCGATGGTGTCGAACTCCACGCCCGGGTGCGCCGAGCGGTAGCGCTTGATCAGGGTCTCCCAGGGAACGCGGTTGAGCTCGGCGTTGCCGTAGATCATCACGCCGACCCCGGCCCCGCGCTGCAACTCGAAGACCTTGTTGACGCTGTCGAACGTCTTGAACCCCTGCCGGCCGGCCGAGACCGACACCGTGCTGTCGGCGGCCAGCGCCACGCACGACTTGTTCATCACCACCGCTTCAGCGGTCATCCGGTCCACCTCCGAGCGCCGACACTAGCCCCGGCCACCGACAGTCCCAGCGCGGCGTCGCGCACCCTGCTGCTCGTTGCGAACGAGGCCACCGACGCGAGGAGCCCAGCGGTCCGCGAACGCGGTCTGCGAGGTCGATCGGGCGGCCGGCGGGCGTACGCGCGCTAGGGTCGGACGGTGACCGAGCCCGAGCTGACCGAGATCGACGTCCACAACAACCGCGAGTCGAAAGCCGGCGAGGCCCAGACCACCACCAGGGTTGCCCGGGCCGGCGACGGCGGCGCACCGCCGCGGGACGCGCCGGACGCCGGCGAGCTCCCCGAGCCGTCGGTCGGTGGGGTGGCCGAGGGCAACCCGGTCGCCGGGGTGACCATCTCCGACGCCGACCTCGAGGACGCGGTCCCGGGCGACGACGGCCCCAACGAGCTCGACGGTCCGACCGCGGGCCACGCCTGACCACGACGACACCCTCGGCCGTTGAGCGATGACGGGACCGGACGTACCGAACCGGGCACTCGCTCAGCGGTGGAGGTCGCGCTGACGCGGACGGTCTACTGAAGTCCGCCGCGGACGGCGGTGATCCGCTGGGTGTTGAAGCCGAGCCAGTGCATCCGGCCGATGTAGCGCGCGTGCTCGACCTTGAGGCAGCGGTCCATGATCACGGTGACGCCGCCCTCCTCGGCGATCGTCGCCCCTTCGGCGTTGATCACCCCGAACTGGCACCACAACGCCGGGGCGCCGATGGCCACCGTCTCGGTGGCGATCCCGGGCAGCGCGTCCGGTGCCCGGAAGACATTGACGAGGTCGACCGGATCGGGGATGGCGCTCAGGCTCGGGTAGCTGACTCTCGCCGAGGATCTCGGTTTCGCGCGGGTTGACCGGGATCACCCGGTAGCCGTGGCGCTTCAGGTAGTAGCCGACGAAGTAGCTGGCCCGCAGCTCGTTGTTGGACAGCCCGACGATCGCGATCGTCTTCGCGTTGTGCAGCACCCGCTGGATCGTCTCCGGATCCTGGTAGCGCGACAGATCCATGGTGGTCACTCCTTGTCCAGCGCGGCGAACGCCTGGTCGAGGTCCCAGATCAGGTCGTCGACCGACTCGATGCCCGACCGACAGCCGCACCGTCCCGGCGCCGACCCCGGCGGCGGCCAGTTCGTCGTCGCTGAGCTGGCGGTGGGTCGTGCTCCCGGGATGGATGATCAGGCTCTTCGCGTCCCCGACGTTGGCCAGGTGCGACCACAGCGTGACGCCGCGGATCAGGTCCTGGCCGGCATCGCGGCCGCCCGCGCAGTCGAACGAGAACACCGCACCGGCGCCGCGCGGCAGGTACTTCTCGACCAGCGGCCGATAGCGGCTGCCCGGCAGGCCCGCGTACGTGACCCGGCTGACGCTGGTCATGCCGGTCGAGGAATTCGGCGACGGCGAGGGCGTTGCCGACGTGGCGTTCCATCCGCAGCGACAGCGTCTCCAGGCCCTGCAGGAACAGGAACGCGTTGAACGGCGACAGCGCCCCGCCCAGGTCGCGCAGCGTCTCCGCGCGCAGCTTCATCAGGTAGCCGTAGGTGCCGAACGTCTCGTGGAACTGCAGCCCGTGGTACGCCGGGGACGGGTCGGCGACGACCGGGAACCGGCCGTTGGACCAGTCGAAGGTGCCGGCCTCGACGACCACGCCGCCGATGCTGGTGCCGTGACCGCCGATGAACTTGGTCGCCGAGTGGATGACGATGTCGGCGCCCCACTCGATCGGGCGGCACAGGTACGGCGTGGCGAAGGTGTTGTCGACGATCAGGGGCATGCCGTGCTCGTGGGCGATGCGCGGCGACCGCCTCGATGTCGAGCACGTTGCCGCCCGGGTTGCCGATGGTCTCGGCGAAGAAGGCCTTGGTGTCCGGGCCGACGGCCGCGCGCCAGGCGTCCAGGTCGTCGGGGTCGACCCAGGTGCAGCTCGACGCTCATCTTGCGCGAGCAGGTGCTTGAACTGGTTGACCGTGCCGCCGTAGAGCGCCGACGACGCGACGACGTGGTCGCCGGGCTCGCAGCAGCGTGAACAGCGCGGCGGCCTGGGCGGCGATCCCGCTGGCGAAGGCCACCGCGCCGGCAGCCGCCCTCCAGGTTGGCCACCCGCTCCTCGAAGACGGCGACCGTCGGGTTCATGATCCGCGAGTAGGTGTTGCCGTACTCCTGCAGGTTGAAGTACGCCGCCGCCGACTCCGGGTCCTCGAAGACGTAGCTCGTGGTCTGGAAGATCGGCACCGCCCGCGCACCGGTGTTCGGGTCGGGCCGTTGACCGGCGTGCAGCTGCCGGGTCTCGAAGCCGAACCCGTGCTCCTCCTCGATCTCACGTTCTCCTCCCTGCGCCGCTCGGGTGAGTCATCTCCACCTCTCGCTGCCGCTCGAGGCCGACTCGTCAGGCCGAGGAACGCCGCGGATGATCGGCGTCTGCGCGGCTTCCTCGAGCAGGAAGCAGTCGTGGCCGTACGGCGCCTCGATCACGTGGAACTCGACCGGGCTGCCGAGGGACTGCAGGGCATCGTGGATCTCCTTCGAGGCGACCGGCGGGTAGAGCCAGTCGGAGCTGAACGCGATCAGCAGCGTACGCGCGGCCACCGCCTCCAGCGCCCGGACCAGCGACCCGCTCGCCGTGGTCGCGAGCCAGGTCGAAGTAGGTCAGCGCCCGCGAGGTGTAGAGGTAGGTGTTGGCGTCGAACCGCTTGACGAACGAGTCGGCCTGGTGGCGCAGGTAGCTCTCGACCTCGAACTCGGGCTCGGTGACCGTGTAGCGTCAGGTCGTCGCCGTGCTGCAGCCGCCGGCCGAACTTGTCGGCCAGCGCCGGTCCGGACAGGTAGGTGACGTGGCCGACCATCCGGGCCACGCCCATGCCGGCGTCGGGCTTGCGCCCGGTGCCGTAGTAGTGACCGCCCTGCCAGGCGGGGTCGCGCAGGATCGACTCGCGGGCGATGGCGTTCCAGGCCAGACCCTGCGGGGCCAGCGCGTGGGTGCTCGCGATCGCGACGATCGCGTCGACCTGGTCGGGATAGCGGACCGCCCACTCGAGCGCCTGCATCCCGCCGAGCGATCCGCCGGCCACCGCGGCCAGCCGCTCGATCCCGAGCACGTCGAGGAAGGCGCGTTCGGTGCGGACCATGTCGGCCACGGTGAGCACCGGGAAGTCCGACCCGTACGGCGCGACCGGTGGCCGGATCGGTCGACGACGGGCCGGTCGTGCCCACGGCAGCCGCCGAGCAGGTTGGTCGAGACGACGAAGAAGTGGTCGGTGTCGAAGGCCTTGCCCGGGCCGATCATCCCGTCCCACCAGCCGAGCGCCTTGCCGCGTACGCCGTCGCGGTCCTCGGCCGCGAACCCGTCGCGGGTGCTCTCGACCGGCGCGTCGACCGAGATGCCCGCGGCGTGCGCGTCGCCGCTCAGCGCGTGGCAGACCAGGATGACGTTGTCGCGGGTCGGGGCCAAGGTGCCGTAGGTCTCGTACGCGACCCGGACCCCGGTGAGCGAGCGGCCGCAGTCGAGCGGCACCGGGTCGGGCAGGTCGACGTAGCGCGTGGTCACCTCGCCGACCGATCCCGCGGGGGTCCCCGACGTTGCCATGAGCCGGAGCGTAGCCCACGCCCGACCGTCTCGGATCTCCTCCGTCGACGCCCGGACCGATCGCGGACCGGTGTAATGTCGGCCGTCTCGGTAGGGAATGCCGACAAGGGGAGGACCAGGGGACATGACGGTTGTGGACAACGACAGGACCGCGGAGAACGGGGTCAACGTCCAGGCGCTGCTCGACGCGCGCGAGGTGCTCAAGGGAGCGCCCGAGGCCGCGCAGTTCAGCTGGCGGGCCACCTCGAGCTGGAAGCACGGCGTGCACAGCACCTCGACGGTCGAAGAACTACTTCGGCCTCGGCCAGGAGCAGCAGCCACAAGCGCGAGACCACGTTCGACATCGACCACCCGGAGACGTTCGCCGCCGAGGACAACGGCATCACGCCGATCGAGTACCTGCTGGTCGGGCTGGCCGGGCTGCCTGACCGCCGGCGTCGCGTCGGTGGCCCAGAACCGCGGCATCCAGCTGCGACTCGGTCGAGGCCACCGTCGAGGGCGACGCACGACATCCGCGGCATCCTCGGCGCCGACCCCGACGTGCGCAACGGTTTCAACGACATCAAGGTCACCTTCCACATCGACGCCGATGCGACGCAAGCAGGAGATCGAGGCACTGGTCGCCCAGTCGCAGAAGCGCTCGGCCGTCTTCGACGCGCTGACCAACCCGACCGACGTCACGGTCGAGGTCGCCTGACATCGAGCACGTCACCACGGTCGTCATCGGGGCCGGTCACGCCGGTCTGGCCGCCAGTCAGCGGCTGGGCGAGCGGTCGATCGACCACGTCGTGCTCGAACGCGGCGAGGTCGCGAACTCCTGGCGCACCGAGCGCTGGGACTCGTTGCGGCTGCTGACGCCGAACTGGCTGAGCCGGCTGCCCGGCTACGACTACGCCGGGCCCGATCCCGACGGCTACATGGCGATGGGCGAGGTCGTCGACTTCATCGGCGGCTTCGCCCGTCACATCGGCGCCCCGGTGCGGACCGGGACGGCGGTCACCTCGGTGCGCCGTCGCGACGACGGCTACGTGGTGCGGACCGATGCCGGTGAGATCACCTGTCGCACCGTGGTGCTGGCCAGCGGCGCCTTCAACCGGCCGACCGTGCCGGCCTTCGGGGCCGCGCTCCCGGCCCACATCCGGCAGCTGACCCCGTTCGACTACCGCGCGCCCGACGAGCTGCCCGACGGTCGGGTGCTGATCGTCGGAGCCTCGGCGACCGGCGTCCAGCTGGCCGCCGAGCTGGTCCGGTCGGGGCGGCCGGTGACGCTGTCGGTCGGCGAACACGTCCGGATGCCGCGGACCTACCGCGGTCGTGACGTGCTGTGGTGGATGGACCGCACCGGGATCTGGGACGAGCGCTACGACCAGGTCGACGACCTCGACGCGGGCCCGCCGGCTCCCGTCGCCGCAGCTGGTCGGCACGCCGGAGCGGAGCACCCTCGACCTCAACGCGCTGACCGACGTCGGGGGTCGAACTGGTCGGCCGCTGGGCCGCCGTACGCGACGGCCGGGCGCTGTTCTCCGGCGGCCTGCGCAACGTCTTCGCGCTCGCCGATCTCAAGGTCAACCGGCTGCTCGACGGCTTCGACGCCTGGGCCGAGTCGTCTGGCGCTGCGGTCGCGACGAGCGCCAGCGAGGACCGACCACGCGGGGGTGTGGGGGTCGCCCCCCACATGGACACGGTCGCGACGAGCGCCAGCGAGGACCGACCACGCGGGGGTGTGGGGGTCGCCCCCCACATGGACACGGTCGCGACGAGCGCCAGCGAGGACCGACCACGCGGGGGTGTGGGGGTCGCCCCCCACATAGACAGAGACCACTTTCGTCTTGAGGCCACCGCAGTGCCGAAGGCGACCCGGTGGCAGATCGATCTGACCAGCGGCGAGATCGCCACGGTCATCTGGGCCACGGGCTCACGACCCGACTACGACTGGCTCGACGTCGACGGTGTGCTCGACGAGCGGGGACGGCTGATCCACGACGGTGGGGCGGCGGCCAGCCCCGGGCTGTACGCGCTCGGTCTGCCGGTGCTCCGTCGTCGCCGGTCGACCTTCATCCACGGCATCGTCGACGACTCGCGCGACGTGGTCGACCACCTCGACGGCTACCTGTCCGCGGTCGCGGCGACCCGGTAGCGACGACCCGGTCCTCAGCGGTCAGGGCGTGAGGACGACCTTGCCGATGTTGCGGCGTGCGGCCAGGAAACGGTGGGCGTCCCCGGCCTGGTCGAAGCCGAAGGTGGCCGCGACCAGCGGGTCCAGACGTCCCGCGTCGAGGTCGGCGAGCAGCGGCCCGGTGATCCGTTCCATCCCGCCCTCGCGCTTCCACCAGCTCAGCAGGTTGAGTCCGAACACGCCCCGGTTCTGGTTCAGCAACCGGCCGGCGTTCCAGAACGGCATGGTCGAGGTCGGGAGCCGCAGCAGCGCTCCGACCGCCGCCCGGAGGTCACGCCCGCGCGGCCCGACCGCGTCGGACAGCCCGTACATGATCAGTCGACCACCCGGCCGCAGGGTGCGGTAGTCGGTGCGGAACGAGGCCGGCCCCTTGGCGTCCATGATCACGTCGACGCCCTGCCCGTCGGTCAGCCTCCGGACCTCGGCCTGGTAATCCTGGGCCCGGTAGTCGATCGGGTGGTGGACGCCCTGGGCGCGGAGCACGTCGTGCTTGGCCGCCGAGGCGGTCCCGAAGATCTCTGCGCCCACCGTGCGGGCGATCTGGGTGGCCGCGATGCCGACACCGCCGGCCGCCGAATGGATCAGCACCCGGTTGTCGGCGCGGAGCCCGCCCATGATCATCAGCGCCGCGTACGCGGTCCCGTAGTTGACGCAGAACGCGGCGCCCTGGGCGAAGCTCAGCCGCTCGGGCAGCGGCATCACGTCACGGGCCCTGGTGGTGACCAGTTCGGCCTGGCCGCCGAAGCGGGTCCCGGCCATCACCCGCTGACCGACGGTCAAACCGACCACGTCGGACCCGATCGCGTCGATCTCGCCGGCCACCTCGTAACCCAGCACGCACGGCGTCTTCGGCGCGTCCGGATAGAAGCCGACCCGGGCCATGGTGTCGGCGAAGTTGACCCCCGCGGCCCGGACCGCGATGCGCACCTCGTCAGCCCCGACCGGAGGCACCGGCCAGTCCCGGACCTCCAGCACCTCGGGCCCGCCGGTCCGGGTCAGCACGACCGCTCTCATCGCTGCACGCTCCTTCTCCGGGCCGGCTCAGGCGCCCACCGCGGTGACCACGGTGAACCCTCCGGCCGCCACCCACAGCCTGGTCGAGCCGGACACGTCGGTGCTGCGCACCCAGCGTCCCGATCGGTCGTAGCTGCGGGCCACGGCCGACCCGTCGATGCTCACCCGGTGACGGAGTGGGCGGTCGGCGATCGAGGCATACAGGCTGGTCCGGGTGTCGGCGGCGCCGAACGTCGCCTCCGAGATCATCGGACGGACCAGCACCGCATCGAGGTCGACCGGTCCACGGCGGGCGACCACACCGACCGACGTCCGGCCGGCCGGCAGCGTGTGCCGCAGCCGTTGCGGGAGCAGAGCGCCGGGCACGGCCGACAGACCCTGGTCGCCGACCCGGTGTCGGAGGCGGTCGCGGTGGGCGCCGACCGACCACCGGGTCACGGTGCGTCCGTCTTCGGGCAGCCAGGACACCGGCTCGAGGACCCGGGCCTGGGTCGAGGCGGGCAGCCGCACGGTGGCGCGTTCGCCACGGTCCAGGCGGAGGAAGGACCCGCCGCTGTATTCCGACTCCCCGGTCCAGGCCGACTCGGGCTTGATCACCGAGCCGGTCGTCGTGGTCGACGCCTCGGCTTCGACCAGGGTCACACCGGCCCGGTCCGGCGTCGCGGTCCAGGCGGTGGCCTGGGCGGCCACGGCCGGGTGGGCGTCGAGGGCCAGCATGGTCAGCAGGCCGTGGATGGTGCTCTCGGCACCGCTGTTGCGGTTGATCTCGCCCTGGGTGTTCAGCCCGTCGAAGGTGATACCGGTGGCCGGGTCGTACATGGCCTCACCGGCGCGGTTGGCGCCGAAGAACCAGGCGGCCTGCATGGCGGCCAGGCTGCGCAAGCCGGGCCGCCCGGCGGCGTCGGCGGTGGTCAGCAGGTTCTGTACCCGCGAGTCGATGCCGTAGGCGATCTGCGTGCGGTCGATCGGGGTCGGATACCAGGCGTTGTCCGGGCCACCGGCGGTGATCAGCGTGGTGTCGAAGCCGACGGCTTCGGCCAGGGCGGGCTGGAGCAGCCGCGGCCGGTCGAGCACGACGGCACCGTGCGCGAGCGCGGCGGCCATCTGCGAGGACCACGCGTGCCACATCGACCGCGACTCGGCCCAGGGCAGGACAGCCCCGTACGGCCAACTCGACCGGTCGGTGCTCATCGCGGCCACGCCGTCGAGCAGTTGAGCGAGGACGCGGCGGACCTTGCGGTCGCCCGGGGCGGCCTCGACGTAGGCCGACAGCCCGAGCGTCGCCTCAGCGCTGACGTCGGCGCCGTTGATGATCAGCCACGCCGGTACCCGACGGCCGTCGCTCACCGTGTACTCGCCGTACGCGTCCAGGACCTGGCGCTGGACGGCGCCGACGGCCAGATGCAACCGGTCACGGAGGAAGGCGGCGAACTCGGGGTCGTCGTTCTCGAACGCGGCGTAGCCCTCGCCCAGGGCCCACAGGGTGCGCGCGGTCCAATAGCTCGGTCCGGAGTCCGAGGGATCGGGGAGCTCGACCGGTTCGGCGCTGCGATTGAGGGTGCCGTCGGTCTGCATCCACAGCACGACGTTGCCCCGGTTGGGCCCGGTGGCGGTCTGCAGATAGGTCAGGCCGCGCAGCAGCCCGTACGCCTTGTCCCGGCTGGCCCGGTCCCCGAACTGCTGCCAGTGCCGCAGGTAGACCACGGCCGCGCGGCTGACGTCGTCGGCGTTGAACGCCCCCTGGGCGTAGTAGCCGGTCGCCGGCTTGAATTCACCGCCACCGATCCGCTCGAACGCGCCGCCCGGCCGCGCGTCGGCGTAGGTCCACGGCATGGTCAGGTTCGGCTCGTCGGCGAGCCGGTAGGTGGTGTGTCCGGTCACCGGCTCGGGGGCGACCTCGTCGAGCAGGAAGTCCAGGTGGGCGGTGTTGGTCAGCGTGGCGGCGCGGGCCTGGGCCGGCGTGCCGGTCAGCAGCCCGCCCATCAGGGCCAGCGCGGCGAGCACCACGGTGAGCAGGCGGAGCGGGGAGGAGTTCGTCATCGAAGCGTCCTTGTGGCGGTGGGTGGGTGGTGCGGGTGACGGGGAAGCGTGGCGTCGCGCGGCAGCGCAGCGGGCGGGGTCGGCAGCGGTGAGGTCAGAACGGACCGTCGAGCCGGGCCACCCCGATCTTCGAGTCGGCCATCCCGTAGAACACGTAGTGCACGCCGTCGATGACCTCGATAGCGGTGGGGAAGACGACGTTGGGGACGATGCCCGACCGTTCGTCGTCGGTCTCGGGTTCGAGCAGCGGCCGTGTGGTCCGGGCGACCACCTGCCACGGGCGCTCGAGGTCGAGCAGCATCCCGCCCGCGGCGTAGTGCACCCGCTGCTGCTGGGCGAAGCCGAGCGCGAGCTCACCCGACGACCCCGTGGTGGATCAGCAGCCAACCGACCGTGGTGCGCACCGGAGCCGGTCCGCCGCCGATCTTGAGCTCCTCCCAGTCGTGCTCCGGGCCGGCCAGGAAGCGGTGCTGAGTCCAGCGGGTCAGGACGGCGATGTCGGCCTGGGCGTCGGCCAGCGGGACGAACGAGATCCAGATGCAGTCGCGGCCGTCGGGGACCCCGGCCGGGGGTCGGCGGCCCTCGCCGAGCCGGACCTCGTCGAGACCCCACATCGGCCGGTGCAGGACGGCCAGACTGAGGGTGCCGTCGGGCGCCTCGACCGGCTCGGGGAAGAAGACGGTGTCCTTGTTGTGGAACAGGTTGAGGTCGCAGTCCAGCGCGTCGTCGTAGACGAACGACACCGGGCCGTGCCGGGTCCAGGTCCGCAGATCGGTCGAGGTGGCGATCGCCGACCGCGGACCGAGCGGACCGTACGCGACGTAGGTCATCACGTGGCAGCCCAGCGCCTCGATCCAGGTGACCCGCGGATCCTCCACCCCGGAGTGGTCGGCCCCGCGCTCCCAGCTGCGGTCCGGCTCGAGCACCACCCCGGCCCGGGTGACCGCGGCGGGTACGCCGTCGGCGAGCTCGACCCGGGCCAGGCCGACCCGGGAGACGTTGCCCGCCGCGACCAGCCGCGGGAGCAGGTAGACCGCCCCGTCGGGACCGCGACCCGACCCGGGGTTGAGCACCCCCTCGGCCTCGCGCGGATCGCTCGGATCGGGCGTCATGACCACGCCGAGCCGGGTCATCCGGAACGGGAAATCGTCGGGGAAATCGGCCGGGGTCATGGGTGGCTCCGATGGTGGGGGCGGATGGGACCGGGGGCGGTGGGCGTCATCCCTTCACTCCGGACCCGAGATCGCTGGAGACGAAGTAGCGCTGGAATGCGATGAACAGCAGCACCGCCGGGGCGGCGAGGACGACCGCGCCGGCCAGGATGGCGCCGAACGGGTTGGCCGCGGTGGCCGCCACGTTGCTGATGTAGTTGGCCAGCGAGACGGCCAGCGGCTGCAGGTCGGCGCGCTTGGTGATCAGGAACGGCCACAGGAACTCGTTCCACGGGCCGATGAAGGTGAGCAGGATGACCGTCACCACGGCCGGGCGGACCAGCGGCAGGGCGACGCGGGTGAGCAGTCCCAGCTCGCCGGCCCCGTCGATCCGGGCCGCCTCGAACAGCTCCTTGGGCAGCTGCAGGAAGTACTGCCGGAAGATGATCACCGCGGTGGAGTTGATGGCGAAGGGCAGGATCATCCCGAGGTAGTTGTCGGCCAGCCCGTAGTTGCGGGCGACCAGCACGTAGAGCGGGACGGTCAGCAACTGGAACGGCACGACCTGGACGAGCAGGGCCAGCGCGAAGGTCGCACCGCGGCCCCGCCACTGCAGCACGGCCAGCGCGTAGCCGACCAGCACCCCGAAGAAGATGGTGCAGACCAGCACGCCGCCGGTGAAGATCCCCGAGTTGGCCAGCCCCTGGAGCAGGTCGATCCGCGAGTCGATGGCGGTGTAGTTGTCCAGGCTGAGGTTGCCCGGGCGAGGGAACGCCCCCGACGGGGAGGCGTCGAGCGTCGTCTGCAACGAGCCGACGATCATGTAGTAGAAGGGGAACAGGAACGCGAGCGCGCCGAGTCCGAGCACGACGGCTCGGAGGACGCGGGCAGCAGTCGACATCAGTCCCGACCTCCGGCGAAGCGGTTCTCCAGCGCGGCGATGATCAGCGTCCCGATCACCAAGGTGGTGCCGATGGCGGCCGCGTAACCGGGCTTGCCCTGCTCGATGCCCTGCTGGTACATGATCAGCACCGGCGAGGTCGAGGCCCCGTTCGGACCACCGCCCGCGGTCAGCAGGTAGGGCTCGGTGAACAGGTTCGCCCCGGTCACGGTGGCCAGCAGCAGCACCAGCACGGTGGCCGGCCGGACCCCGGGCACGGTGACGTGGAAGAAGCTCTGCAGCCGGCCCGCCCCGTCGGTCGCCGCCGACTCGTAGAGCTCCTCGCCGACGTTCTGCAGGGCGGCGAGGTAGAGCAGGATGTAGACGCCCATCTGCTTCCAGGTGACGAAGAAGGCGATCGACGGCATCGCCCACGTCGGGCTGATCAGCCAGGTCGGGTCGGGGGCCAGCGGACCGAGCAGCTGGTTGACCAGGCCGCCGCCGCTGAACAGGAACAGCCACACCCCGACCACGGCGACGCTGGCCGACACGTACGGGACGTAGAAGGCCACGCGCAGGAAGGTCTTCAGCCGGGTCACCCGGTTGAGCAGGGTGGCCAGGACCAGCGAGATGATCACGGTCAACGGGACGTTGATGACCAGGAAGATGCCGACGTTGACGAACGAGCGGCGAACGGCCGGGTCGGCCAGCAGGTCGGAGTAGTTCTGCAGCCCGACGAACGGCCGGTCGACCTGCACGCCGGGAGCGGCGAAGAAGTAGTCGTGGAAGGACATGTACCCGGAGAAGATCAGCGGGTAGGCGAAGACGACCAGCACGAAGATCAGGTACGGGGCGCTGAACAGCAACCCGAGCGGGTTCTTGCCGAGCGGCCGGAACCCACCCGTGCCGGCGGCGGGCCGCCCCGGCCGGGAGTCGGTGGTCCGACCCCCGGTCCGGCCGGCGGTGGCGGTGGACACGTGGTTACTTCTGACCGGCGAGCTCGGTCACCTTGTCCTGGGCGGTCTGCAGGGTGGCGGCCAGGTCGCCCTCACCACTGATGACCGCCTTGGAGTAGGCGTCGCGCAGCGTCTGGAGCATCTCCACCGTCCGCGGTCCGGCCGGCACCTCGACGGTGCGGGCGGCCTGGTCACCGAACACCTGGTACGGCTTGTTCTGGGCGAAGTAGTCCGGGTACGCCGCCTGCAGGTCCTTCCGCAGCGGCATCTGCCCGGTCTGGTCGAGCAGCTCGCCGTCCTGCTCGACGCTGGTGGCGAACTTCAGCACCTCCCAGGCGGTGCCCTGGTTCTTGCACGCCGAGAACAGCCCGACGTTCTTGGCGTCGCTGAACGTGTACGTCTGGTCGGCCGGCAGCCCGGTCTTGGTCGGCACCGGGACCGATCCCCAGTCCACCTTGCCGTCGTAGACCGAGATGGCCCACGGGCCGACGATGGCCATGGCCGCCTTCGCGTCGGCGAACGAGTCACCCTGGTAGGTCTCGCGACCGGCCAGGCCCTCGGAGTAGAGGGTCTTCCAGAAGGTGGCGACGTCGATGCCCTCGGCGTCGGCGAACGTGGCCTTGCCGTCGGTGACGATCGAACGGCCCTTGGTCGCCGCGGCGTAGAGCGGCATGAAGTCGAACTGCGACTGGAAGAACTGGCTGGTCGGGGCGGGGTAGATCGCGTACGGCGCCGCCTTGGAGGAGGTGATCGCGCGGGCCGCGGTCAGGAAGTCGTCGTAGGTCGACAGCTTGGGGTTCTCCGGGTCGAGTCCGGCCTTGGAGAACAGCTTCTTGTTGTAGAAGATCATCACCGGGTTCGACTTCCACGGCAGCTGGTAGAAGCCGCCGTCGGCCGCCTTGTACTGGTCGGCCACCGGACCGGAGCGCTCGGTGACGTACGCGGCGCCGTCGGGGAACGAGGCCAGGTTGACCAGCCCGCCCTGACGCTGGAACTGGCCGACCGCCGAGGGGGCGGTGTTGAACACCAGGCACGGTGCGGTGCCCGCGGTGATGGCCGCGCCGATCACCTCTTCGCTGCTCTTGCCGGCCGGGATCTCCTGACCCTCGATCTGCTGGTCGGCGTTGGCGGCGTTCCACTTCTCCACCATCGCCTTACCCCAGGCGACTTCCTGCTCGTTGTTGGAGTACCAGATCGTGATGGGTCCCTTGGCCGTGCTGGCCTCGGTGGCGTCCGAGCCACCACCACCCCCGCCGCCACAGGCGGCGAGCGTCATGGCCAGGGACAGCCCGGCGCCGAGCGCCAGGACTTTCAGGGTGCGACTGTGCACGGTCGTTCTCCTCGGTCAGCCGGAGCTGGTGGGTGTGGGTGTGAGGTGGGGCGAGGGATGGTTCTCGCCGAGAGGGGCGGTGGAGCGGGCGACCCGCAGCCGGGCGGCGGGCAGTTCGATGTCGTCGACCGAGCCGTCGACGGTGAGCCGGAGCAGCGTGCGTGCGGCCTCGCGGCCCCAGTCGAACGGGTCGGCGACGACGGTGGTCAGCGAAGGGAAGACGTAGCGGGCGATGTCGGTGCCGTCGAAGCCGGCCACCGACATCTCCTCGGGGACCCGGAGTCCGCGTCCGTGCAGCACCCCCAGTCCGGCCAGCGCCATCGGGTCGCTGGCGTACGCGATCGCCGTGGGACGCGGGGTGCGTTGCAGCAGTCGTTCGGTGGCGCGGGCCGCGGCGGCGGGGGAGAAGTCGGTCGACTCGACCAGATCGGTCACCACCCCCGCCTCGGCCAGGGCAGCGACGAAGGCGTCGCGACGGCGGAGGCCGTGCAGCATCGAGATGTCGCCGGCCACGTACCCGATGCGCCGGTGGCCGAGGGCGAGCAGATGGGCCACGGACTCGCGGATGCCCGGCTCGTCGGGCAGGCTCACCGCCGGGAACGGCGACGGCCCGATCGGGTGGCCGAGGGTGAGTGCGGGCAGCCCCAGCTCGGTGAGCAGCGCCAGGCGGGCGTCGTCGACCCGGAGGTCGGTCAAGAAGGCGCCGTCGATCCGGTGGTCCTCGGCGAGCGTCCGGTAGGTCCGCGCTTCGGTCGCGGCGTCGGCCACCATGCTGAGCACGAGCACCTGGCCCTGCTCGGCCAGCACCGATTCGACCCCGGCGATGAACGCCGGGAAGAACGAGTCGGCGGCGATCACCGACGGCTCGCGGCGGACGACCAGACCGAGCGCGAAGCTCCGGCGGATGGAGAGGGCGCGGGCGGCGGGCCGCGGCCGCCAGCCCATCTCGCGGGCGGTGGCCAGGATCAGCTCACGGGTCTGCGGGGCGACACCGGGCCGGTCGTTGAACGCGAACGAAACCAAACTCTTGCTGACGCCCACCTGGCTGGCCACGTCGGCGATGGTCGGACGTCTCGCGATCACGGGCCCCCGCCTTCGTCTAAACCGGTTTAGGGCACGGTAGACCGGATCACCGCGGACCACAAGGGGTCGGGTCGGACGCCCGGTCACGGGGGGTCGGACCTGCCGCGTACGCCGCACTCACCAGCGGCCTCGTGCCCGCCGACCGGCTCGGGCCGGTTGTTCGGCACTTCTAAGCTCGGGCCATGTCGCTGACCCGTCGAAGGCTGCTGATCGTCGGTACGGGTCTGGCCGGCGGGCTGGTCACCGCGGGCTGCACCGACACGGTGGACCAGTCCACGTCCGCCCCGTCGACCACCGGGGGGCCGACGACCGCGCCGAGCTCGGTGACCCCGAGCGCCGCCGGCAGCCCGTCGGCGAGCCGGACCGCGACGCCCACCCCGACGCCGACGCCGACGCCGACGCCGACCAAGGCGACTCCGACCACGCCGCCGCTGCCCAAGGTCCGCGACCGCCGCTCGCTCCCGGCCCTGATGCGCACCGACTTCGGCAGCGAGCGACCGGACCGTCGGGCCCGGCAGGTCCGGACCGCGAAGTACACCAAGTACGCGGTCCGCTACCCAAGCGGGAAGCTGACCATCTCGGGCATCCTCTACATCCCGCGCGGTGACGGCCCGTTCCCGGCCGTCGTGCTCAACCACGGCTACATCAACCCCTCCACCTACTGGTCGGGCCAGGGCATGCCGCGCGAGCAGGAGTTCCTGGCCAACCGGGGTTTCGTGGTGCTGCACACCGACTACCGTGGGCACGCCCAGTCGTCCCGCGCCTCGGCGCTCGATCGCGAGCTGCGGCTCGGCTACGCGACCGATGCCATCAACGCCGCGTACGCGCTCAAGGAGATGCCGCAGGTCGACGAGGACAAGGTGGCGATGTTCGGTCGCTCGATGGGCGGCGGGGTGACGATGAACGCGCTGGTCGCCGCGCCCGGGGTGGTGCGCGCCGGCGTGGTCTGGGCCTCGGTGAGCTCGAGCTTCACCGACAACTACAACACGTGGACCCGGCCCGAGCGGGCGGGCACCGCCGACGCGCTGACCCGACGCTGGGGCGAGCCCGATGACGACAAGCGGTTCTACGCCGACCTGTCGTCCCGGACCTACTTCGACCGGATCACCGAGCCGGTGCTGGTCGAGCACGGGACCCGCGACGCGACCTGTCCGATCCGCTGGTCCGAGCGGACGGTCGCGCTGATGGAGAAGGCCGACGTCGACGTGCGCTTCCGCAGACGGGGCGGCGCGGACCACACCTACGTCGACCGGTGGCGCGCGGCGATGGACGACACCTACGACTTCCTCGGTCGCCGGCTCGATCTCTGACCGTGCCGCTGAGCGCGCCCACGGACCGGTCTGCCCCCGGGCCGTGCTGCGGTCGAGGAGAATTCTTGACTGATTCCAGATAAGCCAGCACAATCGATCCATGTCCAGTACGGAGGTCACCCGCCGGTTGCGGGAGTCCGCGCTCCGGGTCACCCGCCCGCGTCTCGCGGTCATGGACGCCGTGCGCGAGCACCCGCACAGCGACACCGAGAGCATCCTCGGCGCCGTCCGCCGCGAACTGCCGACGGTCTCGCAACAGGCGGTCTACGACTGCCTCCGCGTCCTCACCGAGGTGGGCCTGCTCCGCCGGATCCAACCGGCCGGCTCGGTCGCGCGCTACGAGACGCGGACCGGTGACAACCACCACCACGTCGTGTGCCGGCGCTGCGGCTCGGTGGCCGACGTCGACTGCGCGGTGGGGCATGCTCCCTGCCTCCATCCGGCCGCCGACCACGCGTACGCGATCGACGAGGCCGAGATCACCTTCTGGGGCGTCTGCCCCGCCTGTTCCCACCCCAGCTGAACCCGTCCGATCAGAAAGGACCCCCCGTGGTCGAGGACAACCAGACCGTCGTCCAAGAGATGAACTCCGACGTCGATGCCGCCAAGTGCCCGGTCATGCACGACCGGGCGCCGCACCCCACGGAGGGTGGTGACAACCGCGGCTGGTGGCCCGATCACCTGAACCTGAAGATCCTGGCCAAGAACCCGGCCGTGGCCAACCCGCTCGGCGACGACTTCGACTACCCAGCCGCGTTCGCGACCCTTGACCTGCCGACGGTCAAGGCCGACATCCTCACCGTGCTGACCACGTCGCAGGACTGGTGGCCGGCCGACTTCGGTCACTACGGCCCGTTCATGATCCGGATGGCCTGGCACAGCGCCGGGACCTACCGGATCGCCGACGGCCGTGGGGGCGCCGGGGCCGGACAGCAGCGGTTCGCCCCGTTGAACAGCTGGCCGGACAACGCCAACCTGGACAAGGCCCGGCGGCTGCTGTGGCCGGTCAAGAAGAAGTACGGTCGCAACCTGTCGTGGGCCGACCTGATCGTGCTCACCGGCAACGTCGCGCTCGAGTCGATGGGCTTCGCGACCTTCGGCTACTCCGGCGGTCGTCCCGATGTCTGGGAGCCCGACGAGGACGTCTACTGGGGCCCGGAGACCACCTGGCTCGGCGACGAGCGGCACACCGGTGAGCGCGAGCTCGAGGCTCCGCTCGGCGCGGTCCAGATGGGGCTGATCTACGTCAACCCGGAGGGCCCGCTCGGCAACCCGGACCCGCTCGGCTCGGCCCGCGACATCCGCGAGACGTTCGGCCGGATGGCCATGAACGACGAGGAGACGGTGGCGCTGATCGCCGGCGGTCACACCTTCGGCAAGACCCACGGTGCCGCCGACCCCGACCAGTACATCGGCCCGGAGCCCGAGGGTGCCCCGCTCGAGGAGCAGGGTCTCGGCTGGCGCAACACCTTCGGCACCGGCAAGGGTGACGACACCATCACCAGCGGGCTCGAGGTCACCTGGACCTACCACCCGACCCGCTGGGACAACGAGTACTTCCACATCCTGTTCGGCTACGAGTGGGAGCTGTTCGACAGCCCGGCCGGCGCCCACCAGTGGCGGCCGAAGAACGGTGCGGGCGAGGGTCTGGTGCCGCTGGCCCACGACGCGTCGCAGCACCGCGAGCCGCGGATGCTGACCTCCGATCTCGCCCTGCGGGTCGACCCGGTCTACGAGGCCATCTCGCGTCGGTTCCACGCCGACCCGGCGGCGTTCGCCGATGCTTTCGCCCGGGCCTGGTTCAAGCTGACCCACCGCGACATGGGCCCGCTCAGCCGTTACCGCGGCTCCGAGGTGCCCAGCGAGGTGCTGCTCTGGCAGGACCCGCTGCCCGCGGTCGACCACGAGCTGGTCACCGACGCTGACCTCGACGACCTGCGGGCCCGGATCGCCGCGTCCGGACTCACCGTCTCGCAGCTGGTCACCACGGCGTGGGCGTCCGCGTCCTCGTTCCGCAGCAGCGACAAGCGCGGCGGGGCGAACGGGGCCCGGATCCGGCTGCAGCCGCAGGCCGGCTGGGCGGTCAACAACCCCGGTGAGCTGGCCTCGGTGCTCAACACCCTCGAGGGCATCCGCACCGACTTCAACGCCGGCGGCGCCCGGATCTCGCTGGCCGATCTGATCGTCTTCGCCGGTGGCGTGGGAATCGAGCAGGCCGCCCGGGCCGGTGGCCGCGAGGTCACCGTGCCGTTCGCGCCGGGTCGCGCCGACGCCGGCCAGGACCAGACCGACGTCGAGTCGTTCGCGGCCATGGAGCCCCCGGCCGACGGGTTCCGCAACTACCCGGGCAAGGGCAACCGGCTGCCGGCCGAGTACCTGCTGCTCGACAAGGCCAACCTGCTCGGCCTCTCCGCCCCGGAGATGACCGTGCTGGTCGGTGGGTTGCGTGTGCTCGAGGCCAACTGGGACGGGTCCTCGCTCGGTGTGCTCACCGATCGTCCGGGCACGTTGAGCAACGACTTCTTCGTCAACCTGCTCGACCTCGACACCTTCTGGCGCCCGGTCACCGCGGCGTCGGACGCCTACGAGGCCCGCGACGCCTCCGGCGCGGTCCGCTGGACCGGGAGCCGGGCCGACCTGGTGTTCGGATCCAACTCCGAGCTCCGGGCGCTGGCCGAGGTCTACGCCAGCGACGACGCCCAGCAGCAGTTCGTCGACGACTTCGTCGGCGCCTGGGTCAAGGTGATGAACGCGGACCGGTTCGACCTGCGCTGATCGCCGGGCACCACCGCAGCCCGAGGGCGGCGTCGGCTCAGCCGGCGTCGCCCTCGGCCGGTTCTCCGCGGTAGGTGCCGAACGACCACGAATTGCCCTCGGGGTCGGAGCAGACGAATTCGCGGCTCTCGTAATCGGTGCCGCCCAGCTCCTTGAGCACGGTGGCTCCGGAGGCGACGACCCGGGCGTAGACCTCGTCGAGGTGGTCGGTGGCCACGTACGCGCCGAATGTCCCCGGCTCGCGGCTCCAGGGTCCACCCGCCTTGTACGAGCCCATCATGATCCCGCCGCCTTCTGGCCAGTCGAGTTGGGCGTGGGCGATCTGGTCGCCGTCGGGGTAGACCGCCGTCGGCCGGAAGCCGAAGACGTCGACGTAGAAATCGATCAGGGCCTGGGCGTCGTGGGCGTGCAGCGACGGCCAGACCTGCGGGGCTCGGGGTGCAGTCTCGGTCATGTCCGCCAGTGTGACGTGCGGCATAGCGGCGGTGGCGAATAGGTTCTCCCTCGACCGGCACGTAGAGTGGTCTGCAGTGGTCCGCTTCTCACCTACGGATCGCCGGTGAAGTCGATGCCTCGGCTCCTTCCCCGATCTGTTGCGCAACACCCGCGTCGATGCGATTCCCGGGTGAGCACCGTCTAGCGAAGTAGTGACTCTTGTCCTCAGTAACGTCCTTCACCGATCTCGGCCTGTCTGCACCGCTGTTGCGCGTGCTGACCGAGCGCGGCATCACCACCCCCACCCCGATCCAGGAAGCCACCCTCGCTGACGCGTTGGCCGGCCGCGACGTGCTCGGCCGCGGCCGCACCGGATCGGGCAAGACCTACGCCTTTCTGCTGCCGCTGGTCTCCCGACTGGCCGCCTCGCCGCAGGCCCGCAAGCCCCGGCGCCCCCGGGCGCTGATCCTGGCCCCGACCCGCGAGCTGGTCCGTCAGATCGAGACCGCGCTCGAGCCGCTGGCCGCGACCGCCGGTCTGACCAGCATCACCGTCTTCGGCGGGGTCAGTGACCGGCCCCAGATCGCCGCCCTGCGCAGTGGTGTCGATGTCGTCGTCGCCTGCCCCGGCCGGCTCGAGGACCTGATCCGCAACCAGTCGTGCAGCCTGGCCGACATCGAGGTCACCATCCTCGACGAGGCCGACCACATGGCCGACCTCGGCTTCCTCCCGGCGGTCACCCGCCTGCTCGGCCAGACGCCGGCCCGCGGTCAGCGACTGCTGTTCTCGGCCACCCTCGACTCGGCCGTCGCCGGACTGGTCCGCCGGTTCCTGCACGACCCGGCCAAGCACGAGGCCGACTCGGCCGACGAAGCGGCTCCGCTGCTCGCCCACCACGTGCTCCACGTCCCCGACGGCCAGCACTTCTCGGTGTTGTCCGAGCTCGCCGCCGCTCCGGGCCGGACCGTGGTGTTCACCCGGACCAAGCGTCGGGCCAAGACGATCACCAAGCAGCTCAACGCCATGGGCGTCGCCGCCGTCGAACTGCACGCCAACCTCAGCCAGAACGCGCGGGCCCGCAGCCTCGACTCGTTCCAGTCGAGCAAGGTCACCACGCTGGTCGCCACCGACATCGCCGCCCGCGGCATCCACGTCGACGACGTCAGCCTGGTCGTGCACGCCGACCCGCCGGTCGACCCCAAGGCCTACACGCACCGCTCCGGGCGTACGGCCCGCGCCGGCAAGGCGGGCACCGTGGTCACCCTGACCACCGACGCCCAGCTCAACGACGTCCGCAAGCTGGCCCGCGCCGCCGGGGTCAGCCCGAAGATGACCCGGGTGGACAGCACGCGCCACCCGATCCTCACCGAGCTCGCCCCCGGCGAGCGCGTCTTCGGCGACCCGATCCTGCCGGTCGAGAACTCCCAGCCGCAGCAGCCCCGTCGCCGCTCCGGTGGCGGCGGTGGCGGTGGCGGTCGCGGTGCAGGCACCGGCTCGGGCGCCAAGTCGCACGGCGCCACCTCGCGCGGTCCCAAGGCCTCGGGCCCCAAGGCCGCCGGTCCCAAGGCCGGCGGGCCCAGTGCCCCGTCGCGTCAGCGCAAGGCGGCCCCGCGTACGGCCAACGCCTCAGGCAACGGCGACCACAGCGCCGCCAACTTCAGCTCGCGTCGCCGTCGTTCGAGCTGATCTTTCGCTCCACCGCTTGAACAGTGTCGGATAGCGACGCGGAATCGGATCGATTCCGTGTCGCTGTCCGACATTCTCGGTTTCTGACCCGGGTCAGCTGGCCGCGACCGTGGCCTGGGCGAAGAACTCGGCGGGTAGCGGGTGGTCCAGCTTCCAGACGAACGCAACGGGTCGATCGCCCGAGTGGCTGACGTAATGCACCGGTCCGGCACACAGGTACGGATTGGTGCCGAGCTCGGAGGAGCGAGCCAGCCGGACGAAGAGGAGCTTGGTGCTCGATCCGCTGATGTAGCGCTGACCCGTGGGCGATGCGGAAGAGGTCTGTGATTGTGATTCCCAGTGAAACAGGGTCGAGCTGATCGGATAGTCGCGATACAGGGTGGTCGGCGAGTAGTCGGCCTCCGACTTGCGCAGCGTGACGAAGAAGGCGTCGACGTCGAGATCGCGTTTGTACAGCACGCCTTCGCGGAACGTGCTGGGGGCGAGATCGAGTCGAGCGTGACCGAGAGCGGTCAGGATCTCTTCGCGTTGATAGGCGGCATGGATCCGCAGCGGCAGGTCAGGACCATGCCCTGGAAGCTGGACGGTCACGTGGGGAGCCCGGTCGAAGGCGAAGTCGATGACTTGAACGAGCTCATCGCGGACGGCGCTCTCGTGCCGTAGCTGGGCGAGGCCCGACTCGATACTCGAGTGACCTCCCGCGGTCGGCCACAAGGAGAAGAACAGCATGCGAGCCAAGTGCTGCTCGCCCATGCTGAGACTGGCGTACGCCGGCGCGTCATCGGCGAGCAAGCGGCGATAGACGACGGCGCGATCCGGATCGTCGACGTGAGCGAGAGCACGCACCCGCTTGAGCAGAGTCTTCTCCTGCTCCGCGCCCGATCGGGTGGGCAGGTCCGCCGCTCGGCGCAGCGCGGTCCACGACTTGTCTCTTTTCAGCACGTCAGGGAGTTCGAGGCCCGAATCGTGGAGAAAGGTGGTGAGGCTCACATCTCCGGAGGCGCGGAGTTCGACCACAGCGTCCCGCCAGCCGTGCGTGACCTGCGCTCGCAGATTCTCGACGACGACGCGTTGGGCGGTCTCGTCCATGACGATCTGACATCCCGACGGCAGGAACGGGAAGCCGCGCTCGATGTCGTGCAGGATCGCTCGACGGGTCTGGCCCGTCAGTGCGCGGAGTCTTCGGTCGAACCGAAATTCTTTGCGTTGGTGGCCAACGAAATCCAGGACGGTAAGCACCGGCTTGGTGGCGGTCCTGCGAAGGCCGCGCCCCAACTGCTGCAGGAACAGCGTGGCGCTTTCGGTGGGACGAAGGAAGAGGATCGTGTCGACATCGGGCAGATCGACGCCCTCGTTGAAAAGGTCGGCGGCGAAAAGGATCTTGAGCCGCCCGGCGCGCAGGTCGTCGAGGGCCTGTTGTCGCGCGTTGGGGGCAGTGCCTCCGCTCACCGCCGCTGCGGCGACCCCTGCCTCGTTGAAGACATCGGCCATGAACTGCGCGTGAGCGACGCTGACACAAAATCCCAAACCGCGCATGACCGCAAGGTCGGTCACTTTGTCCCGGAGCTGAGCCAGCACGATGGCGGCCCTGCTTCGGTTGCCGGTGTAGAGGCCGGCAAGTTCGCCATCGTCGTAGCGACCGCGACTCCAACTGATCCGTCGCAGATCGGTCCCGTCGGCTACGGCGAAGTAGTGAAACGGACAGAGTAAGTCGGCACCCAGAGCGTCCCAGAGCCGCAGCTCGGCCGCAGTCCGGCCGTCGAAGAACGACCGGACATCAAGGCCGTCCGTCCGCTCGGGGGTGGCCGTCAGGCCGAGGAGTTCGTGGGGAGTGAGGTGCTCGATCAACCGCCGATAGGTCGGGGCCTCGGCGTGGTGGAACTCGTCGATGACCACGACGTCGTACGTCTGCGGCGGCAGCTTGCTCACGCCGTATGAGCTGAGTGATTGCACCGACGCGAAAACGTGGCGCCATCGCTCGGGTCGAGCTCCACCGGCGTACAGCTCCCCGAAGTTCGCGTCGTTGAGGACCTCCCGATAGGTCTTCATGGCCTGCTCGAGCAATTCCTTGCGGTGTGCCACGAACAAGAGACTGGGTTGTTCAGGACGCGCCCGGGCGAGATGGCGATAGTCGAACGCGGCAATCACCGTTTTGCCGGTCCCGGTGGCGGCGACCACGAGATTGCGATGGCGATCGTGAACCTCGCGTTCCGCGGTCAGCTGATCGAGGATCGTCTGCTGATGGGGAAACGGGCGTACCTCGAGCCCCGATAGCGAGATGGTGATCCGGCTGTGCGCTGAACGCCCGGATGCTTCGGCGAGACCGTCGTCGAGCCGGTCGCGGTCGTGATCCGGGTCGTATCGTTCGAAACTCGGATCGTTCCAGTAGGTGTCGAAGGTCGCTTCGAACTTGGTCAGCAGCGTCGGCGTTGCCACCCGCGAGAGCCGCACGTTCCATTCCACACCGTCGAGCAGCGCAGCGCGGGAGAGGTTCGACGAGCCCACGTACGCCGTGTCGAAGCCGGTGCGGCGATGAAACAGCCACGCCTTGGCGTGAAGTCGCGTGCGTTGGGTGTCGTAGTGGATCTTGACTTCGGCCCCGAAATCCCGCACCAGACGATCAAGCGCATCCGCGTCAGTGGCGCCCATGTACGTCGTGGTGATGACCCGCAGTGGCCCTGATCGTTGACGAAGTCGCTTCAGCTCCGGCTCGAGCAGCCGGAGCCCGTGCCACTTCACAAAGGCGCACAGGAGATCCGCCCGGTCACACGAGTCGAGTTCCGAGCGCAATTCTGCGCCGAGGTTGGGTTCGCTGGGGCTGTTCGTCAGGAGGGCGGCGTCCGACAGGGGCGTGGAAGGCCGGACGAGGGTCAGGGGCGGCGGCGCACCAGGCACCGCGCGGGGCGCGATCGCGTGTAGTTGCCGAGCCGGATCGAGAACGGGGTCGTCGGCGCCATCCAACGCATCGAGTACGGCGTTGGCGATCGCCAGGCGTCGTGCGGGGTCGTTCGTCGCCTCGAGAATGCGCTGGGTCACGGATGCGACGTGACGAGCGAGTACGTGAGGCTGATCGGCTGGATCGATGTCTTGCAGCTGCTGCGCTCCGTGGTCCATCTCGTCGAGTCGCTGTGCCAACGCTCGGGTCACGAGTGACTCGTATAGGCCTGGCTCCACCTGACGATCGTCACAGATGCCTGAAGACTGTCGGACAGCGACGCGGGATCGGATCGATTCCGCGTCGCTGTCCGACATTCTGTCTTGCCCGCGTACGCGTTCGGCCGACGTGATGGGCGGCGCGGGATGATGGGGCGATGCGCTGGAAGGGAATGACGTTCACCCGCGATCGGATGATCGGCGTCGGGGTCGTGCTCGTGCTGCTTGCGCTGGGGGTGCTGCTGCCGTACCTGACGATGTCCTACCTCAACCCGGCCAGCGAGCCGGTGACCTCGACCGAGCGGCTGATCGGGGCCGGGACGCTGATCGGCGGGATCGATCCGACCTACCTGCCCGGCTACGACATCGAGCGACGCAGCGAATACACGTTGGGCCTGAACACCCTGTCGGCCGGGCTCGGGCTGCAGCAGATCGGCAGCCTGGTCATCGCGGTGACGCTGATCGGACAGTTCTTCGACGAGATCAACAAGTTCTTCTGGTGGCCGTGCCACCTGGCCGGCTACCTGCTCGTGCTGGTGCCCATCCCGGTGCTGATCGGGGCCGCCCAGCTGCGGTCGCAGACCGTGCCCATCGAGATCGGGTTCGCCTGGGTGCCTGCGGTGCTGGCCGGCATCGCCACTTTGGTCATGACGTTCCGCTCGCACCGTCGGATCGACAGCTACGGCGGCTTCTGAGGCGGGCCACCCGGAGCCGATGTCGTAGGCTTCCAGCTCTGCGTCTGATTACCGTGAAGGGGGTTCTCGGTGAGTGCGCCCGACGACCTGATCGCGGACCGCTACCGGCTGGTCCGGCTGGTCGGTAGTGGGGGGATGGGCGCAGTCTGGGAGGCGCTCGACGAGCGCCTGGGCCGACCGGTCGCCCTGAAGCTGCTGCACAAGCAGTTCGGACTCGCCCCGGCCGACGCCGAGCTCAACAACCAGCGGGCCATGCGCGAGGCCCGGATCACCGCCCGCGTCCACCACCGGCACGCGGTGCCCGTCTTCGATGTGGTCGAGCACGAGGGTCGCCCCTGCCTGGTCATGCAGTTCTTGCCCTCGATCGCGCTGTCGACGCTGCTCAAGGAGACCGGAACGCTCGAGCCGGCCGAGGCCGCCAAGGTCGGAGCGCAGATCTCCTCCGCGCTGGCCGCCGCGCACGCCGTCGGGGTCGTGCACCGCGACGTCAAGCCGGGCAACATCCTGGTCGGCGACGACGACAACGTGATGATCAGCGACTTCGGGATCTCGCACGCGTTCGGCGACGCCACGCTGACCGCCACCGGGCTGGTCCACGGGACGCCGGCGTTCCTGGCCCCGGAGGTCGCGCGTGGCGCCGCCACCACCTTCGCCTCGGACGTCTTCTCGCTCGGCGCGACCTTGTACGCCGCGGTCGAGGGCCGGCCGCCGTTCGGCACCGACCCCAACACCATGGCGCTGCTGCACCGGGTGGCCTCGGGCCAGTTCGCCTCGCCCGAACGGGCCGGACCGCTGACCGACCTGATCGTCGCCATGCTGGCCACCGACCCACAGGCCCGGCCGACCATGAAGGACGTCGCCGACGCGATCACCGAGGTCGTCCACTCCGGGAGCGCCGTCGCGTTGCCCCCGACCGACCAGCCGACGGTGACCGCCGCCACCCGCCCGCTGCCTTCGGGCCCGGCCCCGGTCCCCACGCCGGCCGAACAGCCGACGGCGGTGTTCGGCCGCGACGACGTCACGCCGCGACGCCCGGTGAGTGCGGCCGCGGCCCCGCTGCCCCTCGCCGCGGCCGGACCGAACGGATCCACCGGCCTCACCGGCACCACGGGACCGAGCGGTCCGCCGACACCGGCCGCACCGGTCCCGGCCGTCACGTCGGGGCCGCCGGTCGCCCGGGGTCCGCGTCGGCGGGCCGCGCTCCTCGTCGCGCTGGTCGTCGTGCTCCTTCTGATCGGCGTCATCGCTGCCGTGGCCCTCAACCGCGATCGGGCCACCCAGGTCGCCGACCCCACCACCAGAGTCAGCACGTCGTCGGAGCCGCCCAGCCCGGAGCCGACCCAGTCGGCGAACAGCACCCCGCCGTCGGCCACCCCGAGCCCGTCGGACGAGCCGAGCGCGACGCCCTCGCCGACCCCGAGCGCGACGCCGTCACCGACGCCGACGGCCTCGCCGACCGGCGCGACCGCCGAGGAGCTGGCCGACGCCATCTCGAGCTATTACGCACTGATGCCCGACGACACCGACGAGGGCTGGACCCGGCTGACCGCCGCGTACCAGAGGAATCCCTCGGGCGGTAAGGACGCGTACGAGAACTTCTGGAAAGAGATCGAGCAGGTCTCGGTCAGCAACGTCGTCGGTCGCCCGCCCAACCGGGCCGAGGCCACGGTCCGCTACGTCTTCAAAGACGACGACCGCAACTCGACCGAACGGACCCAGTTCGGGCTGGTCAAGGTCGACGGAATCTGGAAGATCAACAGCTCCGGGGTCACGGGCGGATAACGCCAAACCCGTTCTGACCGGGCCTTTTGCTTCTTGAGCAAAGGTAGTTGAAACGCAAAGCATGTCTTGAGGGATTGCCGCGCCGAGCGTGCGGACGGCTCGAGGTGGCCCGGAAACACTGTGCTCACCGTTTCGGGGGAAACCATTTCAGCCAACGAGGGAGCACCCCCATGCCCAGCAACGATCTCACCCAGCGCGAGTGGACTCTTCAGGCCAAGTGCGTCGGCATGGGAGACAACTTCTTCGTCGAAGGTGCGGCGCAGAAGATGGTCACCCGGTTCTGCGCCGACTGCCCGGTCCGCCGCGAGTGCCTCGACGAGGCCCTGACCCACCGCATCGAGTGGGGGGTGTGGGGTGGCCTGACCGAGCGCGAGCGCCGGCGCCTGCTCCGCCGCACGGCCGAGCCGCAGCGCGAGTTCGCCGCTTCCTGACCCGCCGACGGTCGACGGACCGCTCCGTCGACGCGGATCGCCGGTTCCGCAGCGGTGTGAGCCGCATCTCCGGATTCTTCGCGCTTGGGAAGCGCCGGGTAAACTCAAGCCATCTGCGTGAGCCAAGGCCCTCGGCACGACCCGAGCGGCCCCTCGTACCTCCCGCTCGCATCCCGACTGGGAAGTCGACTAGCTCCAGGAGTCCGCCCATGTCGACCCTCGATTCTGCGCCCCCTCGAACGGGTGCCTCGACCGAACGTCTGGCCCGCCAACCTCTGACCAGCTCGTTCACCGAGCTGGCCCGTGAGGTCCGCGAGGAGGGTCTGCAGGGCCGCCGTCGCGGCTTCTACATCCTCATGTTCATCGCCCTCGGCCTGGCCCTCGGCGGCGTCGCCACCGGTGTGGTGCTGCTCGGCGAATCCTGGCTGCAGCTGCTGATGGCCGCCGCACTCGGGTTGATCTTCACCCAGCTCGCCTTCCTCGGTCACGAGGCGTCGCACCGCCAGATCTTCGAGTCCGGGCTGGCCAACGACCGCACCGGTCGGGTGCTGGCCAACGGCCTGGTCGGCATCAGCTACTCCTGGTGGATGAACAAGCACACCCGGCACCACGCCAACCCGAACAAGGTCGGCAAGGACCCCGACATCGAGGTCGACACCGTCTCCTTCCTCGAAGAGGACGCCAAGGCCAGCCGCGGCTGGGTCCGCTGGGTCACCCGTCGCCAGGGCTACCTGTTCTTCCCGCTGCTGCTCCTCGAGGGCATCAACCTGCACTTCCGCTCGGTCCGCACGCTGTTCGGCCCCAACCCGGTCAAGGGTCGGGCCCTCGAGCTCGGTCTGATCGGCGGCCGCTTCGCCATCTATCTCGGCCTGCTGTTCTGGCTGCTGCCGTTCGGCATGGCCGCCGCGTTCGTCGGTGTCCAGCTCGCCGTGTTCGGTCTCTACATGGGCGCCACCTTCGCGCCCAACCACAAGGGCATGCCGATCGTCCCGGCCGACGTGAAGCTGGACTTCCTGGCCAAGCAGGTCCGGACCTCGCGCAACATCTCCGGCGGGTGGTGGGCCACCGCGCTGATGGGCGGCCTGAACTTCCAGATCGAGCACCACCTGTTCCCGAGCATGCCGCGCCCGCACCTGCGCCGCGCCCGTGAACTGGTCCTCGACTACTGCCGCACCCACGACGTGCCCTACACCGAGACCACGCTGATCAACTCGTACGCGATCGTCATCGACTACCTCAACCGGGTCGGGCTCGCCGCGCGGGACCCGTTCGACTGCCCGATGACCGGTCAGCTGCGCATCCGCTGATCCCGCCGCCCGATCCGGGTCACCGGGTCGGGTAGTCCACGACGTAGACCGGCTGGCCGACCTTGGTCGTGTCGGCCGGGGCTCCGAGCCCGTTGACCACGTGGTCGAGCGTCCCGGCACCGAGGTTGACGGTGAGGATGTGGTGCAGCCGGACGCCGGCGCGCTCGGGCACCTCGAACCCGTTGGTGGTGTGGATGCTCGGGTTGTTGCGGTTGTAGACGTACGCCCCGCCGCCGTAGAGCCGGTGCCGGTCGACGTCGTCGCTCACCTTGTACGCGGCCCAGCCGCCGTCGCGCCCGGCGTTCCAGGCCGCCTGGGTCGGCGGGTCGTACGGCAGCTCGTTCTGGAAGAACACCGTCGTCCCGCGCTCGCCGCTCCACACCACGTTGTGGCGTTGGAAGTGCTCGACGAACAGCCCGGTCGCCGTCACGTCGTCGCCACGCACAATCACCCCGTAGCGCCCGGTGTTCGTGCGCCAGCGATCGGTGTCGCCGAGCTCGCCGGCCTCGAAGTCCTCGAGACCGTGGTCGGCGCGCCACACCCAGGTGTGGTCGATCAGCACCCGGTCGCTGTTGATGATCAGCGCCGCCCGGGTCTTGCCGACGTGCGGCCCACCGACGCGGAAGTAGACGTCGGACAGGGTGATCGGGCTGGCCGCGGAGTTGCGGGCCGGCGCCGACCGGGCGCTCGAGCCCACCCGCATCAGGTACGGCGACAGCTCGGTGCCGGCGTCGATGGTCACCCCGGCGACGACGATGCCGGCCTTGTTCGCCACCTTCAGCGGCACGGCCCCGGCCACCGCGGTCAGGGTGGCGTGGCCCAGCCCGAGGACGACGGTGCTCGCCCGGGTGACCTTGATGCTGCTGGCCACGTCGTACACACCGGGGGTGAGGAGCAGGTGCCGGCCGCGAGCCAGCTGCCGGTTGATGGTGCGGACCGAGTCGCCCGGCTCGGCGACGAAGAACCGGCTGAGCGGGATCGAGCGTCCTGCGGTCGTCCGGTTCGCCCAGGTCGTCCCGCGGCTGTGGCGGTGCGCGGACGGCACCCGGACCGCCCAGCGGCCCTTGCCGTCGACGAACAGGTACGGCTTCTCCCGGCTCACCTTGGTGCGGTCCAGCGTGGTGTAGGGCGGGGTCGGGAACCCGGCCTCGGACGGGGCGCCGACGGTGCCGGCGAAGACCTGGTTCCACACTCCGTTGGACCACGAGCCCAGTTCACTGTTGCGGGTCAACCACTGCTGTTGTGACCCGCTGGTCACTGCACCCAGCCGCGAGTCGGCGACGAAGCCGCCGCTGGCGTACTGCGGACCGGCGGTGCAGTAGTCCATCAAGGTCAGCGGACCGGTGACCTCGACCCGGCGCATCGACACCGCCTGCGACACGGCCCAGAAGTTCGCTCCGGCCCGGCAGCCCTCCTGACCGGCCCCGTTGACCACCAGCGACAGGTTCGACACGGTGCGCCAGAAGTTGTTCAGCGCGATGCAGTTGTCCGGCGCCAGGCAACGGTTGTAGACCTCGATCTTGCCGTTGATGGTGACGTCACCCGGTGATGCGCCGAGCCCGGTGACCTCGGTGGAGTAGCCGACCTTGACCTGCAGCGGCTGGTCGGCCGTCCCGTAGGTGCCGGGGAGGAAGTAGAACGCGTAGCGCTCGGTCCCCATCTCGTTGTCGACCTGCGCGGTGTACGCCGCGTCCATCGCCGCCTTGATCGTGGCCACCGGCATCGACGGGTCGAACACGGTGACCCGGCTGCCCAGGTCGGGGTGGGCCACCCGGGCCGGGGCGGCCGGCGCGGCCGAGACCGGGAGTGGAGCGACCAGGCCCGCGACGACCAGGGCGAAACCGCTGATCAGGGCGGCGAACAGGCGGGGTGCGGGGCGAGCAGAGCGGGGGAACATCGTCGTCCACCTTCGAGAGCCGAGGAGCCGGGGGCCGGTCGGCCCAGTCTCACCCGCGTCGTCGGCGGTGTCCAGGGGTCGGTGAGGCCGAGTGCGGACAACGTGGGGATTCTGACCGCATAGTCGCGGTCAGAATCCCCACCTTGTCACCGCTCAGCGCGCGAGGGCGGCGAGCAGGAAGCGCAGGATCCGGTCGTTCGCGCCGGGCAGGTCCTCGTGACCGAAGTCCGGGTAGTGCAGCACCGACTTGGGCGCGGTGATCTTGTTGTACGCCGCGTACTGGGTCGACGGCGGGCAGATGGCGTCGCGCAGTCCGGTGACCATGAACACGTCGGCCTCGATCCGCGACGCCAGGTGCTGGACGTCGATGTAGCCGAGCCGGGTGAAGATCTCGGCCTCGCGCTCGTGGGTGGGGTCGAAGCGGCGGAAGTACTGGTCGAGCTCGCCGTACGCCTCGCGGGCCATCTCGAGCTCCCAGACCCGCTGGTAGTCGGACAGGAACGGGTAGACCGGCGCGGCGGCGCGAATCTGCGGGGCCAGGGCCGCGCAGGCCAGGGTGAGCGCCCCGCCCTGCGACGCGCCGGTGGCGGCCAGCCGCGACTCGTCGACCTCGGGACGGGCGGCCAGCACCCGGACCAGTTGCACGGTGTCGAGGAAGATCGAGCGGTACAGCAGATCGCGCGGCGCCCCGTCGAGACCGCGGATGATGTGGCCCTCCAAGGTGTTCCCGACCACCCCGCCGACGTCGACCGAGCGGCCACCCTGGCCGCGGCAGTCCATCGCCGCGACGGCGAAGCCCTGGGCCGCGTACGGGATCAGGTCGAACCAGTCGGGGCTGCTACGGCTGTAGCCGTGGAAGTGCGCCAGGCCGGGAGCCGGCTCGGCGCTGCGCGGCCGTAGGTACTTGGCGTAGACCCGCGCACCGCCGACGCCGGTGAACTCGAGGTCGAACAGCTCGGCCACCGGGGTGGGGTGGTCGACCGGGGTCAGGGTGACCTCGGGATCGACGGCGTCGAGCTCGCGCAGGGCGTCGGCCCAGTAGGCGTCGAAGTCATCGGGACGGGGGTTACGTCCGCGATAGTCGGGGAGGTCGGCAACCGGCAGATCGAACAGGGCCACGGGCCGATCCTGTCACGACCGCCTCGGCCCCCGACCGGGCCGGGCGCGCGTCAGCCGGCCAGCCAACGATGGACCGCCGACGGCAACTGTTCGGCGCAGGTCACCCGCTCGGCGAATCCGGCCCGCCAGCGGTGGCCGCCGCCGGCGTCGATCACCGACAACTCGATCCCGGTGGCGTCGATCCAGTCGACCCGCGCCGCGAGCAGGTCGTCGGGGGAGACGTCGACCAGCGCCGCCGCGGCCTGTCGGGCGGCGTCGTGGTGCTCGAGGTTGAGATGCGCGGCCAACCGCAGACCGACGGCGATGATGTCGTCGGGCATCGCCTGCTGGTAGTCGTCGAGATCGACCCGGCGGAACGGCTCGCCCGGCAACCGGGCCTCGACCTTCTCGACCTGCAGCCCCACCAGATCGGTGGCGACCCGGCTCGGGCAGTCGCCGCACTGGGCGTGCCAGGACCGCAGCTCGCGCATGGTCAGGTCGGCGACCTGTCCGGCGACCGGCCAGAAGTCGCCGCTCAACCGGACGTCGCCGATCGAGTTGAGCTCGCCGAAGGCCACCTGCCCGGTGCCGATGTCGAGCAGTCGCCGGCCTATCGGCGCGCTGACCAGCAGCATCAATGATCCGGCCTCCTCGAGGAAAGCGGCCTCGGTCGATTCACCGTCGTGGTCCCAGTGGATGACCGAACTGGCGGCGAGCGCCGTCCGCGCCCTACGGGCCGGGCTGAGGGCCAGGAGCGCAGCCGGATGCAAAGGAGACGGCATGAGGAAAGGCTAGCCTTACCTAAGCTTCTTGCCTAGCCCCCGACCCGTCAGTGATCGTTCGGAATAGTCTGCCGGGATTGGGGTTCGGACGGTCGAGCGATCGACGCGGGGATCGACGACGACGAGGAGTGGGCCGATGCGGATCACGGTGCTGGGTGGAACGGGTTACGCCGGAGCGGCGGTCGTGCGCGAGGCTGCGGCCCGCGGCCATCAGGTCACCGCGGTGAGCCGCAGCGAGCCGAACGAGCCGCTCGACAATGTCGACTACGCGACCGGGTCGGTGCTCGATCCGGACGTGCTCGAAGCGTCGGTCGAGGACGCGGAGGTCGTGTTCGAGGCGCTGTCCCCGCGCGGCGACATGGCCGGTCGGGTCGAGGGCGTCATCGACGCGCTGATCCCGCTGGCCGACGCGGCCGGCGTACGGCTCGGCGTGCTCGGCGGGGCCTCCTCGCTGCTGGCCGGACCGGACGGACCGCGGATGATCGATCTCGGCGCGCCACCGCCCGAGGTGATGCCGGAGATCCAGACCGGGCTGACCAAACTCGAGCAGGTCCGGGCCGCCCCGGCATCGCTCGACTGGTTCTACGTCAGCCCCGCGCTCGACTTCGGCTCCTGGCTGCCGCAGCGGGTGACCGGGACCTACCGGCTGAGCGACGACGTGCTGCTGCGCGACGACGTGGGGGCCAGCTACATCGCCGCCCCCGACCTGGCGCTGGCCGTGCTCGACGAGATCGAGCGCCCGGCCCACTCCCGCCGGCGCTTCCACGTGGCGCTGTGACCACCCTGGCGGTGACCGGCTCGACCGGTCAGCTCGGTGCCCGGGTGGCCCGCGGCCTGGCCGATCGGGGGATCGAGCAGCGGTTGCTGGTCCGTGACCTCGCGCGGGCACCGCAGCTCCCGGGTGCGGAGGCCGCCCGGTTCTCGTTCACCGACCGTGCGCTGGCCGTCGAGGCACTGAGCGGCTGCGACACCGTGTTCATGGTGTCGGGATCGGAGTCGGCCGACCGGCTCGACCAGCACCGCGCGTTCGTCGACGCCATCGCCGAAGCCGGGGTCCGGCATGTGGTCTACACCTCGTTCGCCGGGGCCTCGCCGAACTGCACCTTCACCTTGGGTCGCGACCACCACGCGACCGAGCAGCACATCATCGCCGCCGGTCTGCGCCACACGTTCCTGCGCGACAACTTCTACCTCGACCTGCTGCCCGAGTTCGCCGGCGAGGACGGGGTGATCCGCGGTCCGGCCGGCGACGGGCGGGTGGCCGCGGTGACCCGCGACGATGTGGCCGCGGCCGCCGTGGCCGTCCTGTCGACGCCGGACGAGCACGTCGACACCACCTACGACCTGACCGGACCCGAGGCCCTGACCCTGGCCGAGATCGCGGCCACGGTCAGCGAGCTGACCGGGCGCCGACTGCTGTTCCACGACGAGACGATCGAAGAGGCGTACGCGTCCCGGCTGCGCTGGCCGGCACCGCAGTGGCAGTACGACGCCTGGGTGTCGACCTACACCGCGATCGCCGCGGGCGAGGTGGCCGCGGTCAGCGACGACGTCCGCCGGCTGACCGGCCGGCCGCCGCTCAGTCTGCGGGCGTACCTGACCCGCTCCTGACCGACGACCCGGAGTGACAATGGCCGTATGACCAAGCTCAGCGGACAACAGATCGCCGATGCCGGACTGACCGGCTGGGTGCACCTCAACGGCGGCATCCAGACCCGGATCAGCACCGGCGACTTCGCCACCGGACTCGCGGTGGTCAACGCGATCGGGGCGGCGGCCGAGGAACTCGATCATCACCCGGATCTCGATCTGCGCTACGGCCACGTCGACATCCGGCTGCTCAGCCACGACGTCCGCGGGCTGACCGGCCGTGACGTCCGGCTGGCCCGCCGGATCGCCGCCCTGGTCGCCGACCACGGGCTGACCCTCGACGGATCGGGTCTGTCCCGCTGGGAGCTCGCCCTCGACTCACCCGCGCCACGGACCGTGCTGCCGTTCTGGTCCGCCGTCCTGCAGCTGGCCGACGGTGCGGCGTACGACGTCCCCGACGAGATCCGCGACCCGAGCGACGCCCTGCCGACCGTCTGGTTCCAGACCTCGGGGTCCGACGAGCCCCGACAGCGCTGGCACCTCGACGTCTGGGTCGATCCCGACCAGGTCCAGCCGCGGATCGACGCCGCGGTGGCGGCCGGCGGGACCCTGGTCAGCGACGCCGAGGCGCCCTCGTTCTGGGTGCTGGCCGACGCCGAGGGCAATCAGGTCTGCCTGTGCACCTGGCGCGACCGGGACTGACCAGCGCTGCGCCGACCGTCCGCCGACCGCGGGCTCAGCCGTTGGGCAGCAGGACCGCCTTGAGGCAGTCGGGCGCGCGCAGCGCGGCCAGCGCCTCGCCGTACTGGTCGAGTCCGAAGCGGTGGGTGACGATCCCGGTGGGGTCGACCTTGCCGGTCCGGAGGAAGTCGATGGCCCGGGCGAACTGGTACGCCTGGGCGAACGAGCCCTTGACGGTGATCTCGCGCCGGAAGATCTCGAAGGGGTGGATCTCGATGGTCGCCGCCTCGTTGGCCATCCCGTAGACCATCAGCGTCCCGCCCGACTTCACGTGCGGGAGGATGTGCTGCAGGATTCCGACCGCTCCGGTGGCCTCGATGACCACGTCGAACCCGCGGGGGGCCAGCTCGCGGAGTCGGTCACCGGCGGCACGGAAGTCCGAGCGGTCGAGCACCACGGTCTCGTCGACACCGTGCGCGCGGGCCACGTCGAGCTTGAACTGGGTGGGCGCGGCCACGGTGACCCGCGACGCCCCGCCCTGGACGATCAGCTGGGCCAGGATCTGGCTGGTCGGACCGGCGCCGGTGATGAGCACGTCCTGACCCGGCTTGAGGTCGAGCACGTCGAGCCCGTGGACCACGCAGGCGGTCGGCTCGACCAGGGCGGCGGCCTCCAGGTCGAGATCGCCGATCGGGTAGAGCTTGCCGACCGAGGCGACGGTGTGCTCGGCGAACCCGCCCGGCAGCTGGACGCCGAGGGCCAGGTGGTTCTGGCAGAAGTTGAAGTCGGCCCGCAGACAGTTGTCGCAGCGCATGCAGAAGATGGTGTTGTCGAGCGCCACCCGGGTGCCGAGCTCGAGCCCGGTGACGTCGGCGGCCACCTCGACGACCTCGCCGATGATCTCGTGGCCCGGCGTCAGCGGGTAGGCCGGCGCGAACTCGCCGACGTGCAGGTGCTGGTCGGTCCCGCACACCCCGACGATGAGGTTCTTGATCCGGACCTGGCCGGGGCCGAGCTCGACGTCGGGGATCTCCTCGATGGTGAAGTGCTCGGGCTGACGGTAGACGACGGCGCGCATGGGCGTACTACTCCTGACTGGACGGACGAGCGGGGTGACGGATCACCGGGGCAACGGCAGCGAGACCTCGCGACCCTCGGCGATCGAGGTCTCGATGGCGACCTGGACCTCGGTGACGGCGAGGGCGTGCTCGAGGCTGACCTCGGGGCTGGAGTTCCCGAGGATATTGTCTGCGAACGCCTGCGCCATCCAGGCCGGGAATCCGTGGAACCGGCCGTCGGCGGTGGGGAAGTAGGTCCGCGGCCAGACGTAGCCGGCCGGGCCGCTGATCTGCACCGACTGATTGGTCTGGTCGATGTAGATCGAGCCGCTGGTCCCACGGACCTCGAACCGGAACGGGAACGGCGACGGCCAGTTGTCGGGCAGCGCCCAGGTCGAGTCGAGGACCGCGGTGGTGCCGTCGGCGAAGGTCAGGATCGCCTGCACCGAGTCGAGCGCGTCGATGCCCTTCTCGATCAGCACCCGCTTGAAGCCCTTGGCGTAGACCGCGGTGACCGGCTGGGCGGCGAACATCATGGCCAGGTCGACGGTGTGCGACATGAAGAACCAGGTCGGTGAGGTCTTCCCGGCCCACGAGAGCATCTGGGTCGGGACCCGGGTGGTGCTGGCCAGGAACGCCGACTGCGAGATGACGTCACCGACCTGCCCGGACGCGACCGCCGCCTTGGCCTCGAGGAAGGCCGGGTTCCAGCGGTTCTCGAAGGCGGCGACGACCAGCGAGCCCGACTGCTCGGCGGCGTCGGCGATCGCGTACGCGGCCTCGAGCGTGGTGGCCAGCGGCTTCTCGATCAGCAGGTGCAGCCCGCGCCGGGCCGCGGCCACGGCCGGCTGCTCGTGGGCGAAGTCGGGCGTGGCGATGATGGCGGCGTCGAGGTTCTCGGCGTCGTAGAGCTCGTCGGCCGAGGCGTACGTGGGCCGTTCGAACTCCTGCTGCCAGGCCGCCGCCACCTGCTCGTTCGGCTCCGCCGCGGCGACGACCTCGACCCCGGCCGTGTGGGCCAGCGCGTGGGTGAACATGCTGCCGCGTAAGCCGGCTCCGACGATCCCGATCCGCACGGTGTGCCCTTCCTCGATGGTGGTCTGCTCCGACCGAGTGTGGAGCCCTATTGGATGGCGCAACAGATCCATTGGCGTGTCATTGGTTTGGCTCTCCAGCCGCGTACGCGGCCAACGCCGCTCCGATCTGCCCGGCCGTGTCGCCGAGCCGCGAGTCGCGGATCGCCGACCGTGCACCCCAGCGCAGCGTCCCGGCCGCCGCCCGGTAGCGCCGGGCGATCAGCCCGTCGCGGGCCATCACTCCACCGCCGAGCACGATCACCGCCGGGGCGAGCACTGCGCACAGGTTGTCGAGTCCGAGGGCGAACCGGGTCGCGGCGCCGTCGACCACCGCCCCGGCCGTGGGGTCCCCCGCCTCGGCGAGCGCGATCAGTCGGGCCAGCGGGTCGGGTGCGTCGGGGTAGCGCTCGGCCGCCGCCCGGGCCAGCGCCCGACCGCCGACGAACGTCTCCCAGCAGCCGCGTCGGCCACAGCCGCACGGCGGACCGGCCGGGTCGATGACCAGGTGACCGATCTCGCCGGCGTCACCGGTGCCCGCGATCAGCCGCTCGTCGATGATGATCGCGCCCCCGATCCCGGTGCCCACGGTGACCGCGAGCACCGATGCGGCGCCGGCACCGGCCCCCACCCGGGCCTCGGCGTAGCCCGCGGCCCGCGCGTCGTTGAGCACCACGGCCGGGACCCCGCCGCTCGCGGTCAACCGGCCGGCGAAGTCGACGTCGTGCAGACCGAGGTTGGCCGACCAGGTCAGCACGCCGTCGGTCACGGTCCCGGCCACGGCCAGCCCGATCCCGGCGACCCGGCCGCGGTGGGCCGCGGCGAGCTCCTCGGGCACGGTGGCGCGGGCCGCCGGATCGGGGGGCAGCACCCGGCTCCGGGTGCTGAGCACCCCGCCGGTCCGGTCGACCACCGCCCAGCGGACGTGGGTGCCACCCAGGTCGATGCCGAGGTACGCGTCGTGGTCAGACAAGGGTCGGCGCTCCCGTGCCCGGTCCGTCGATGTCCAGTCCCGGGCGGTCGTAGTAGGCCCAGGCCTCGGCGAGCAGGGCGATCCCGGCGGCGAAGGTCTCCGGGTCGGGCCCGAGCGCCACCCGCAGGTGGTGGTCACCGGCGCCGCCGGGCGACAGAGCCGATCCGGGCACCACGGCGACCCCGTGCCGGGCGGCCACCTCGACGAACGGCCGCGAGGCTCCTCGCGGCATCCGCAGCCACAAGGCCACCCCGCCGTCGGGGGTGCGGAAGGCGAAGTCGGGCAACAGACGCTCGATCACCGTGGTCGCGTCGGCGTACCGCGCGCGGAGGTCGGCGATCCGCGCCGCGGCCACCTCGTCGAGCCGGCCGAGCAGCCACGACGACATCAGCTGGCTGAGCAGCGGCGTCCCCAGATCGGCCCGGGCCTTGGCCCGCGACAGCCGCAGGATCACCGCCTCGTCGCCGCGGACCCAGCCGACCCGCAGTCCGCCCCAGAACACCTTGCTCATCGATCCGACGGTCAGCACGTTCGCCGTCGGAGTCAGCCGGGCCAGCAGCCCGGGCCGCGGGTCAGCCAGCAGCAACCGCGAGCTCGTGTCCTCAACGACCAGCCCGCCGAAGCTCCGCAGCGCCCCGGCGAGGGCCCGCAGGTCGTCCTCCGCGCTGGCCCGACCCTCCGGTCCCAGGTGGGTCAGCAGATAGAGCAGGGCCGGGTTGGCCTTGGCCAGGGTGTCGACCACCGGCCGCGCCCCGCCGTCGGACAGCGAGCGGCAACTGCGCACGGTGACCGGGTGGCCGCGCAGCAGGTCGAGGATCCCCGGCGACGTCGGGTCCTCGACCACGGCGGTGTCACCGGTGGCCAGGGCCAGCCCGCAGATCAGCGCGAGCGCCTGCTGGTCCCCGGTGGTGATCAGTACCTGATCGGGGGTGGTCGGCAACCCGTCGGCGGTGAACATCGCCGCGACGGCGCGGCGCAACTCGCCCAGACCGAGGGCCGAGTCGGCCGAGTAGCCGGTCGAGGCCAGCAGCCGATCGAGCAGCGGGCCGCGGATCCCGTCGAGCGCCTCGGCGACGACCGGGGCGGCCGGCAGCGAGGCGGTGGCCAGGTCGATCACGCTGTCCGCCCCGGTCAGCGCGGCCCCACGCAGCGACTCCTGCGGCATCGGTCGACCGGAGGCGTGGCGGGCCGCGCCGGACACCCAGGTGCCGCTGCCCTGACGGCTCTCGACCATCCCGGTCGAGCGCAGCAGGTCGTACGCGCCGACCACGGTGCTGCGTCCGACGGCGAGCTGGCGGGCCAGGTTGCGCTCGGCCGGCAGCGGGGTGCCGGGCGGGATCTCGCCGGTCTCGATGGCACGTCGGAACGCGGTGGCCAACTGGCGGTAGAGCGGTCCGGCCTGGCTCGACCACCCGCCCAGGGCATCGATGATGTTCACCGGTCGCGCGCTCCTCGTGGGTCGCCCGGGAACCAATTGGCCGAGATTGGCCCTTCATTGGCAGGCGACGGGCCCCCATGATGGCCAGTGGCGGCGCCGGGTGACAAGCCGGGAGCCGCCGATCCAGCCGATCCGAGGCGATCGGCCCCACCAGGTGAGGGAGTGCCGCGCGACATGCAGCTCGGAGTGATCGGTCTGGGCAGGATGGGCGGCGGGATGGTGCTCCGGCTGGTCCAGGGCGGCCACGACGTCGTCGGGCTGGACCTCGACGCGGCCGCCCGTGAGCGGGCCGAGGCGGCCGGAGCGAGCACGGTGGCCACGCAGGCCGAGCTGGTCGCCCGGTTGAGCGGACCGCGAGCCGTCTGGGTGATGCTGCCGGCCGGTGCGCTGACCCGGGCGGCGGTGGCCGAGCTGGCCACGGTCCTCGAACCCGGCGACCTGGTCGTCGACGGCGGCAACAGCGACTTCCGGGACGCCCCGCAGCACCGCGCCACCCTGGCCGCGCGCGGGGTCGAATTCGTCGACGTCGGGGTGAGCGGCGGTCAGTGGGGCTGGCAGAACGGCTACGGACTGATGGTCGGGGCGAGCGTGGAGGCGTTCGCGCGGATCGAGCCGCTGCTCGACGCGCTCTCGGCCTCCGGCGGCTACCACCGGGTCGGCGACGTCGGCTCGGGACACCTGGTCAAGGCCATCCACAACGGGGTGCAGTACGCGATCATGCAGGCCTACGGCGAGGGGTACGCCTTGCTCGACGCCCACCCCGAGGTCGATGCGCTGGCCGCGGTCTCGGCCTGGCAGCAGGGCAGCTCGATCCGCTCCTGGCTGCTCGAGCAGACCCTCGAAGCGCTGCGGGAGAACCCGGGACTCGACGGGGTCGGCACCCGGGTGTCGGACTCCGGGATGGGGCGCTGGACCGCCGAGGAGGCGATCCGGCTCGCCGTCCCGACCCCGGTGCTGACCACGGCGTTGCACGCGCGGTTCGCCAGCCGCGACGACGGGGCCGCCCGCCGGCTGCTGGTTGCGGCCCGCGGCCGGATCGGTGGGCAGAAGTCGTGAACCCGGTCAGCGCGTACGCCCGCGCGAACGCCGCCGAGATCACCGCCGTGGTCGCCACCCTCGACGAGGAACCGCTCGAGGCGCTGGTCGACGCGATCGTCGCCGCCCCCCGGGTCTACCTCACCGGGGTCGGCCGTTCGGGCCTGGCCGGCCGGGCCATCGCCATGCGACTGATGCACATCGGGCTGTCGGCGTACGCGGTCGGTGAGGTCGCCACCCCGGGCATCGGCCGCGACGACCTGCTGATCGCCATCACCGCCACCGGCCGGGGCGCTGTGGTCGACCAGGCCCGGACCGCGCTGCGCCACGGCGCGACGGTGGCCGCGATCACCACCCGGGCCGAGGGCGACCTGCAGGACCTGGCCGGGCCGGTGGTCCGGCTCCCGGTCCGCGACACCGTGCCGACCGAGCAGCACGCCGGATCGCTGTTCGAGCAGTCCGCGCTGGTCGTGGGTGATGCGGTCTGCCGACGGGTCCAGGAGGTCCTCGGGGTGCCGACCGCCGAGCTCGACCGTCGCCACGCCAACCTCGCGTGACCGGGCCGGGCGTGATCGTCGCCGCCGCGGGCACCCGCGCCTTCGCCGGCGCCTTGGCCACCGCCGGGGTCGACCGGGTCGTGGCCTACCACTCGAGCGTCTACCGGCAGCGGGGTCTGCCCTCGGTGGCCGGCCTGCTGCCGTGGGGCAACGCCAACGAGCAGACCCTGAGCCTGCTGCCCGAGGTGGTCGCCGGGGCCGGCGCCGTCCCGGTGCTGGCCACGCTGTGCGCCAACGACGGCCTGCTGCCCCGCGGCGAGGCCTTGGCCCGCGCCGCCGACCTGGGCGCGCGCGGGGTGCTCAACGCGCCCACGGTGGGGCTGCTCGAGGGGACGGTCCGCGCCGTGCTCGAACGCGAGGGTCTGGGGCGGGACTGCGAGATCGCCCTGCTCGGCGAAGCGGTGGCCGCGGGGCTCGAGGCGTGGGCGTACGTGTTCGACCGCGCTTGGACCGAGCGCGCGCTCGATGCCGGGGCGACCGGAGTGATCATCCACCTCGGGATCACCGGCCCGGGCGGTGACGAGGACCGGCAACGGGCGATCGCCGCCGACTGCCTGCGGGCCGTGCGTGACGCCGGCGCGCCGGTCGCCCTGGTCCACGGCGGGTCCCTGCGCACCCCGGCCGACCTCGACGCCCTGCTCGACGCGTTGCCGGTAGAGCTGGCCGGTCGGGTCACCGGGTTCATGGGCGCGAGCGCGTTCGAGGCCGCCGATGATCCGGTGGCCACGGTGGCGCACTGGCGCTCGACCCTGCAGCGATCGGAGCCGCGGCCATGAACGTCCTGCTGACCATCGACGAACTGGCCGACTACGACGGTCCCGACCTCTACCTGTTCCTCGGGATCAGCACGGCCGGCTCCAGCGTGCACCGGGTGTTCGGGGACTGGGCGCCGATCCTGGTGCCCGGGGCGGTGCTGCGCGGCGTCGACCTGCCCGAAGACGCCGACCCGGCCGAGTTCCGCCGGCTGGTGCTGACCATGCGCGACCACCCGCGGGTCCAGGGGGCGGTGATCACCAGCCACAAGCTCCGGCTGTACCGCGCGGTCGCCGACCTGCTCGACCACGTCGACCCGCTGGTCGCGATCACCCACGAGATCAACGCCCTCGACACCCGCGGCGGCCGGATCTGCGGTCACGCCCGCGACGCCCAATCGCTCGACCTGATCCTCGACACCACCGGGACCGCGCGGCCCCGGCCCGAGCGCGGCTTCGTCTGTATCGGGGCCGGGGGCTCGGCCATCGCCTTGATGCTGGCCCTGGGTCTCGATCCGACCGGCGCTGCGGTCGACGGCCGCCCGCCGCTGCGGACCGGCGCGCTCCGGCGCGGCCCGCTGACCATCCTCGGGCGCCGGGTGGACGCGCTGACCGAGATCGCCGCGGTCCGCGAACGCGCCGGTCTGGGCTCGGCCGACATCACCCTGACCCTGGCCCCGACCCCCGAGGAGGTGTCGGCGATCACCGCCGCCGCCGACCCGGGCACCGTCGTGGCCAACGCCACCGGCCTGGGCAAGCTCGGACCGGGCTCGCCGGTCACCGGCCCGCAGGCGTTCCCACCGGACGCGCTGGCCTGGGACTTCAACTACCGCGGGCCGCTCACCTTCCTCGACCAGGCCCGTGCCGCCGGCGTCGCGGTGGAGGACGGCTGGGACTACTTCCTGGCCGGGTGGGCGGCCGCGCTGGCCGCCGTCACCGGGCAGGTGCTGACCGAGGAGCGGTTCGACCGGATCCGCGCCGCGTCCGTGCCGCACCAGCCCGGGACCAGAGCCCGAACCCGCTGACTGGCCCGGCTCAGCCAAGCCGTGCGGTACGCCGGGTGACGACCGCTGCGAGGCCCGATCTCGTCCCCGCACCCGGCGGTAGCGCCTGGCCGGGCTGCCGCTCCGGCCCCGCGGCTCGACACTGAGACGCCGACCGCGCAGGCGGTGGTCGAAGAGGCGGAGAGCGACCGGTCACTCGTTGACGAGGACGAAGACCCCGACGGCCACGGCGACGGCGCGGCCACGCAGCTCCTGGGGGACCGCGATGCGGAAGGGGGTGTCCTCGTGCGGTGCGCCCTCCTCCTCGTGCCCGCCGACCGTGTCGTCGAGGTGGTAGGCGTCGCTCGCCGTGCCGAGGAGTTCTCCGTCGCGGTCGTAGAACCCCGCCTGTGTCTCGAGGTCCAGCACGTCACTCACGTCGCTGGTGATCGCGACCTCACCGGTGAGCACCGTGCCGTTGAAAGCGAGCTTCTCGAAGTGGAAGCGATCGTCGAACGGCCCGGGGGCCTGGACGATCTGGCCGGGCGCCGGGTGGAGGTCGGCGAGACCGGGGAGGGTGGGTGAGGCCGACGCCGGCTCGAGGTCGGAGAAGACCGTGCGCGCAGCCGACTGCGGATCGGCCGAGCCCGGGCTCGGCCGCAGCACCACCCAGGTCACCGCGACCATGATCACGACGGCGGCGGCCACGGCCAGCACGACGACGCGGTTCCGGTTCACGTGACCTCGTTCTCGAAGGGGCGGCGACAGGCGCAGGGCCCGCACGCGTGTGCGGGCCCCGCGCCTGCTTCGACGTCAGCGATCGAGCCGCAGGGCGCCGGTGACGACGTCGAACAGGTCGACGTTGTCGATGGTGTCGGCCAGGACCTTCGACCTCGGCCCGTACGCGAACAGCGGCACGTCCTCACCGGTGTGGTTGCCCGACAGATAGGTCAGCCACAGATTGGCCTCCGGCGATCCGTCCCGGACCGCGGGCGGATCGTCGACCGTGCGGAACGTGGCCGGCGCGAAGTTCTTCGAGTCACCCGAACCGCTGCCGTTGATCGGCCCGGTCGACCGCGCCGGATCCTTCGCGTTCCCGCCCCGGACCGGCATCGAACTGTTGGCCGGGTTGCCCGAGTCGACGTTGTTGGGCGGTGCCGACGCTTCCGCGTTGGTGAAGGTGCCCTGCTCGATGATGGAGAAGCCGGCACACTCGTGGTCGGCGGTCACGATGACCAGGGTGTTGCCGTCACGCCGGGCGAAGTCGACCGCAGCGGCGACGGCATCGTCGAACGCCTTCATCTCCTCGAGGGCCTGGGCCGCGTCGTTCGCGTGCGAACGCTTGTCGATCAAGGCGCCCTCGACCTGGAGGTAGAACCCCTTGCGGCCCTTCCCGGACCGGTTGAGCAGACTGATCGCCTTCTTGGTCATCTCGGTCAGCGTCGGCTCCTTCGCCTGCGCGCTGGTCGGGTTCTCGCGCTTGTACTTCTGGATGGTCAGGTTGCCCTTGTTGAACAGACCGAACACCTTGCGACCGGACGCGTTCCGCAGGTCCGCCCGGGTGGCGACGGTCTGGTCGGCGGGCGAGCCGAGGACGTCGTACCCCCGCCGGCGCAGCGCACGCTCATCGGCGGCGTCGAAACGCGACAGGCCTCCGCCGAAGATGACGTCGGCCGTCCCGTTGCGAGCGATCTGCTCCGCGATCGGGGTGACTCGTACGTCGCTGGTGGGCAGGGGCTCGCCGGTGATGTCCAGGTCCTGGCAACTGGCCGCCGAATAGGTCGGCCCCTGACAGCCGCGCGCCAGCGCGTGGCTCATCTGACTGGCGGGCGTGGCGTCGGTGATCTCCGCGGTCGACACGTTGCCGGTGCGATAGCCGTCCTGCTTGGCCAGCTCCATGGCGGTGGGAACCACCGCGCCCTTGCCGTCCACACCGAGGGCCGCGTTGTAGGTCTTCACCCCCGACGCCCAGGCCGTCGCCGACGACGCCGAATCGGTGACGTACTCCGGCTCGAAGTCCGGGTCGCCCGGTTGGCCCGAGTTCTTCTGCACGGCGTAGGTCTTGACCTGACCCACCACCGGGAGCCGCTCCATGTTGAGCAGACCCGAGGCGCCGTAGTAGCGGTCGCGAGCTGCGGTGACGTGGGTCCGTCCCATGCCGTCACCGAGCAGGTAGATGACGTTCCTGACCTTGCCGCCCGCCGCCGCGTTCTGTGCCGCCTCCGCCGCAACTGCGGTCGTGGCGGTCAGCGCTGTCGCGCTCATCACGGCGAGCACCGCGATCCTTCTCCGTCCGCGCATGACCCAACCCCTTCGTCGACCCGCCGTGCTCCATCGCACGGATCGAACCTAGACCCACAGGAGCCGCACAGGGAAGAGCTCGATGGGGACAAAGTCGCGCCGGGAACGCCCGTTGATCAACGAAGCGGTGGGGCGATGATTCGGCCGGGTTCGCCGGGTCGGTACCCACAACCGATCTGAAGGGATCACTCGTGTTCGATCTCGGTCCTGCCGCCCGCGACCTCAGCCGGCTGGTGGCCGGCGTGTCCGACGACCACCTCGGGCGGGCGACGCCGTGTGCGGAGTGGACGGTGGCCGACCTGCTGGCCCACATCCACCAGTTCTCGGCGGTCTTCACCGACAACGCCTCCAAACAGCCCATCGACCCGCCGGACGGTCTTCCCGCCGAGTGGCGTCGGGTCATCCCCGAGCAATTGGCCGGGCTGGCCGAGGCCTGGCGCGACGAGTCGGCGTGGCAGGGGCGGGTGTCGGCGGGCGGAGTCGAGATGAGCGGGGCGGACAACGCGGTCGTGGCGATCGAGGAGATGACCGTGCACGCGTGGGATCTGGCCCGCGCCACCGACCAGCAGGTCTCGGTCGACGACGCCCGCCTGGACGAGGTCGACACCTTCTTCACCCTGTTCGGCGAGGCGGACGGTGGCGAGGGTCCCTTCGGGTCGCACGTCGCCGCGCCGGAGGGCGCCGACCGGTGGCAGCGAGACCCTGGCCCGGACCGGACGCGACCCCCACTGGACGCCCGCCTGACCGCTCGAATCGTCCGGCGGGTCAGCCGCGGTGCGGCGAGCGAGTACGCCACCACGGTGGTGCGGCTGTTCCCCGACCACGCCGGGTCGGTGCTGTGGTTCAGCGAACCGGTGCCGTACGACCAGACCGGCCTCGACCCCGGGCTGCAGGAGGCACTCCGCGCCTGGGAGGACGCGTACGAGGCCGGTCTCACCGCCGACTACACGTGGCGGACGCCCGAACTCGAGGTCGCGTTCCACCGCGAGGTGGTGCGGTTGGCCCGACGGCTGGCCGACCAGCTCGGCGACGCGTTCCACGTGCAGTACGACACCGCGGACGGACCGCGCCGGGTTCGCGGCGCCGGCCCGGCTCGCAACGCCGAGGCGGCCGCTGTGTTCGGGAGTCTGGCCGAGGCGGCCCGCGGACGGGGTGACGACGTCCGCGACGCGGTCGAGCAGGCCCACGTCGCAGGGTCCGCCCTCGAGTGGCGCGCCGACTGACTCCACGGGGGCTGACCCCGATGGTCAGCGCCACTTCCTGCCACTTCCCTCCCGAAGTATCGGGCGGTCGGCAACAGGAAGTGGAGTCAACGCCACTTCCTGACGGGGCCCATCACCGGCGATCAGCGGTTCGGGTGGACCACCGCCTTGAGGACGGGTCTGGTTCACGGCGACCGGTCAGGGGCGCCATCGGTCGCGGCCGTCGGTGGCGGCCCGGCGAGCGCCGGAGCGAGGGCCAGGACGGCGTCGCGGACGAAGTGCGGGTCGTCGAGCCGGTCACCGTAGAGCTCGCGGAGCTGGCCCATCCGGTAGCGCACCGTCTGGGCGTGGATGTGCAGCTGGGCGGCGACCTGCTCACGCCGGCCGAGATGGACCAGCCAGGCGTACAGCGTCTCGACCAGCCGCTCCCGGGTGGCGACCGGCAGGTCGACCAGCGGAGCCGCCACCCGGACCCGGAGATCGGCGAGCGCCTCGGGGTCGGCGCCGACGACCAGGTCGACCAGGTGATCCTCGGTGTCGAGTGGCCGCTGGGTCGGGAGCGCGCCGGTCAGCGCGAGGATCCGCGACGCCCGTCGGTACGACGACGCCGCCCGGGTCCACGGCCGCGACGGTCCCACCACCGCCTGTCGGCCGATCAGCAGTCGGAGCAGGTGGCGCCGATCGGCGCCGTCGGCGTCCGGGACCAGCAGCAGGGTGACCGGCGGCTCGACCGGCCACGTCTCCTGGCCGGGCAGGTCCTCGCGCAGGTGTAGCGCGTCCACGTCGAGCGAGGCCAGGACACCGTGCACCTGGGTCTGCGGCAGCAGGACCGCGGTCAACGACCGGGATGGCGTCCAGTCGGCCTGGTCGGCCGCCGCGGCCAACAGGTCGGCCGAGGCGCCGGCCACCAGCCGGGCCGCGAGCCGCTCGCGGTAGCGCTCGCGCACCCGTCCACTGGTCGTCAGCTCGTCGCCGTGGCCGGCCGCGCTGGCCGCGGACAGAGCGTCGATGTAGGCGAAGAGCAGCTCGGCGAACTGGGCCATCGCCGTGGCCTCGATCCCGCCGGCGGCCGCGGTCCGGGCCCACTCGCGCCAGCTGACCCGTGCTCCGACCCGATAGGCCGCGAGCAGCGCGTCCATCGACCGGCCGCCGCGGGCCTCCCCGCGACCCAGCGCGTACGCGCCGTCGATCGTCGGGCGCAACGGCGTGCTCGGGTCGGAGCCCCGAGACCGACCGGCCAGATCGAGGAAACCGGCCAGCGCCATCTGGACGGCCGGCTCGATGATCTCGCGCATCGGCCCGTGCAGGGCACCGCGGTATTCGGGCACCTCCGAGGTCACCGCGTTCGCGGTCTGGGTGGCCACGGCCGGCAACACCTCACGCAACGACCGCAGCACCTGGGGATCGATGGCGAAGGTGTGTTCGCCGGGCAGCAGGCGATTCGACGGGACGGGAGTGCGGGCCGGGTCCATCTGTTCCCTCCGAACAAGATCGACGACGATCTCTACGTGATCTGGTCATGATCCTAACGCTCCGAGCCAGTCACACTGGAAGAGTGAGCAACCAGGTGTCGTACGCAACCCAGCAGCCGTCGCTGCGTCATCGGCTCACCCGGTTGGCTGAGCGGGTGACCACGCCGTTGCTGCCGGCCGACTACCTCGACCTGTTCAACCCGTTGCGTACGGGCGCCGAACTGCGCGGCCGGATCGTCGCCGTCGAGTCCGAGACCGTCGACGCGGCGACCATCGTCATCCAACCCGGTGCCGACTGGGCCGGCCACGTCCCCGGACAGTACGTGCGGATCGGGGTCGACGTCGACGGGGTCCGGCAATGGCGGGCGTACTCGCTCACCCACGGTCCGCGAATCGACGGCCGGATCGCCGTCACGGTCAAGGCCGTGCCCGACGGCAAGGTCAGCAGCTTCCTGGTCCACCACGCCCACCCCGGGACCCTGGTCCACCTCGAGCAGGCGGCCGGCGAGTTCGTGCTGCCGCCCGACGGGGGACGGTTCCTGTTCGTCACCGCCGGTTCGGGCATCACCCCGGTGATCGGGATGCTGCGCAACCTGTTCCCGGTCGCCGGGTCCGACGTGCTGAGACTGCCGCGGGCGCGCCGCTTCGACATCGTCGTGGTCCACCTCGCTCCGACCCGGAGCGACTCGATCTTCAACGCGGACCTGCGCGCCCTCGACGCGGCCGGAGCGGTCCGGCTCGTCGACTGGCACACCGACACCCACGGCTCGTTCTCGGTCGACCGGCTCGACGAACTGGTGCCGGACCTGGCCGAACGCGAGACCCTGGCCTGCGGTCCGGCCGGGCTGCTCGACGCGCTCGAGCGTCATCACGCGGCCCGCGGCCTCGCGCTGCACACCGAGCAGTTCCGCGCCGCCCGGGTCGCCATCGGCGAGGGCGGGACGGTGACCTTCGCCCGCACCGGCATCGAGGTCGGCGCCGACGGCGCGACCCCGATCCTCGACGCGGCCGAGGAGGCCGGGGTGCTGATGCCGTCGGGCTGCCGGATGGGCATCTGCCACGGCTGCGTGCTGCCGCTGCGGTCGGGCTCGGTCCGCGATCTGCGCAACGGCGAGATCACCACCGCCGCGCCCGGCGAGACCGTCGGCCGCGGCGTGCTGGTGCAGACCTGCATCTCGGCCGCCGCCGGGCCCTGCGACTTCGACCACTGAACACCTCCACCCGCACCGAACGACCGACCCAGCAAACGGGGAACACCATGACCGTCATCCAGAAGAAGTCCGACAACCCGATCGCCCATCTGAGCAGCGACGACATCGAGCAGATCGGTCTCGAGCTCGATCGCATCCGGCAGTCGGTGATCGACACCCGCGGCGCCGACGACGCGGCGTACATCCGCCGGGTCATCGCCGGACAGCGCAAGCTCGAACTGGGCAGTCGCGCGGTCCTGCTGGCCTCGATCTTCCCGCCGGCCTGGATCGTCGGCACAGCCGGTCTCGCGGTGGCCAAGATCATCGAGAACATGGAGATCGGGCACAACGTCATGCACGGCCAGTGGGACTGGATGCGTGACCCGAAGATCCACTCGACCAGCTGGGAGTGGGACCACGCCTCGCCGTCGGAGCAGTGGAAGCACGCGCACAACGAGTTGCACCACACGTACACGAACGTGATCGGCAAGGACAACGACCTCGGCTACGGCATCATGCGGGTCGACGAGGACCAGCGCTGGGTCCCGATGTATCTGGCCCAGCCGTTGTGGAACTTCGTCAACGCCTGCATCTTCGAGTACGGGATCGCCGCGTACGACCTGCAGCTGGGCCGCAACCTGAAGACCAAGAAGCGGCGGCAGAACCCGGAGTTCCGGGCCGACGTCAAGCAGGTCCTGGCCAAGATCCGCAAGCAGATGACCAAGGACTACCTGCTCCACCCGGCGCTGTCCGGTCCGTCGTTCCTGCACACGCTGGCTGCGAACCTGACCGCGAACCTGATCCGCAACGTGTGGACCCATTCGGTGATCATGTGCGGCCACTTCCCCGAGGGCGTCGAGACCTTCGAGCGTCGCTCGATCGAGGGCGAGACCCGCGGTGAGTGGTATCTCCGTCAGATGCTCGGCTCGGCCAACATCTCGGGCAGCAAGGCCATGCACTTCATGACCGGCAACCTGTCGCACCAGATCGAGCACCATCTGTTCCCCGACCTGCCCAGCAACCGGTACGCCGAGGTCGCCCCGCAGGTGCGGGCCGTCTTCGAACGCTACGGGCTGAGCTACACCACCGGGTCGCTGCCGCGCCAGGTCGGTTCGGCGTGGAAGAAGGTCATCCGGCTCTCGCTGCCCAACGACGTGGGACAGCGCCTGCGCGCAGTCGCCGCCCGTCCGGCGCGGGCGGTGCGGCAGCGCGTCCTGGTCAACGCCTGATCGACTCAGGGGTGTAACCCCAGCCTCAAGCTGTGGGTCGGGTCGATGCCGCGCGCCCAGCTCATGTCGGCGAGCCGTGGTCGCAACGGCGGCTGACCTGGCCGTCGAGCGGGGGTTCGGAGAGATTGTGTCGTCTGCACCGCCGAGCCGACGGGCGACCGCCGAGACGGTGATCTGCTCGCACCCGGGCCGGAGGCGCAGCGGTGGATCGGCGAGCGCTTCGCCGCCCTCGCCTTGGGCACCACCGGTCCGCTGATCGTCGAGGTCCGCGGGCTAGCGTGCCCGGGGTGACCGCTGTCGAGGTGCGACCCGTCGGGCCGGGGGAGGTCGAGGCGGTCGGTCGGTTGTTCGCCACGGCGCGGACGACGCGCCATTGCTGGTGCATGGCGTTCTGCTCCAGGCGGGGCCGACGTCGATGGGGCTGCTCGCCCTGGTCGATGCGGCACCGGTGGGCTGGGCGGCCTGCGGCCCGCGGTCGCGTTATCTGGGCCCGGACCCGTCGACGCATCGGCTGCTCGGTGCCTTGCCACGCGCGGAGGACGACGCCGTCTGGTTGCTGCCGTGTCTGTTCGTCCATCCCGACCACCGGGGCCGGGAGATCAGCGGGCTGCTGATCGACGGCGCCGTGACACTCGCCCGCGAGTCGGCGGCGGTCGCGCTCGACGCCTGGCCGCTGGCCGAGGGCGCGACCCGGACCGCTGACGCCTTCGTCGGCCGGCAGGCTCGGTTCGCCGACCGAGGGTTCCACGCGATCGCCCACCCGGCCCCGAACCGCGTGCTGATGCGGCTCGACCTCGGCCCGGCCTGATCCTGCGGCTCCACCGGGCATCCATCCCCGCTCCGGAGACCGAACCAGACGGTCCGCAGTCGCGCGGGCGGGGATCACGAGGAGACGACATGCCGGAGGGCCACACCCTGCACCGGCTCGCCAACACGCTCAACCGGGCGTTCACCGGCACGGCTCCGCGGGCCTCGAGTCCGCAGGGCCGGTTCGCCGACTCGGCGGCCGAGCTCGACGGCGTGGACTACGGCGAGGCGTACGCGCACGGCAAGCACCTGTTCGTCGCCTTCGCCGACGAGCGCTGGCTGCACGTGCACCTGGGCCTGATCGGGAAGTTCACCGTCGGGCCGCTGCGCCCGCCGGTCGGGGCGGTGCGGCTGCGGCTGGCCACCGACGAGATCGCCGGCGACCTCCGTGGCCCGATCGTCTGCGCCCTGCGGACCGGTGACGAGGTGGCGGCCCAGATCGCCCAGCTCGGACCCGACCCGTTGCGGGGCGACGCCGATCCCGAGCTGGCCTGGGCGCGGATCCACCGCTCGAAGCGCTCGATCGCCGCGCTGCTGATGGACCAGAAGATCCTCTCCGGGGTCGGGAACGTCTATCGCGCCGAGGCGCTGTTCCGAGCCCGGGTCGACCCGTTCCGACCCGGCAACGAGATCCGCCGCGCCAGTTGGGACGCGATCTGGACCGACCTGGTCGAGCTGATGCCGCTCGGAGTCAGCCGCGGCCGGATCGACACCCTGCGCGACGACCACCTGGTCGAATACCGGGCCGCCAACCCGGGCAAGCGGCGCGGCCGGGTCTATGCGTACCGGCGCACCGGTCAGCCCTGCTACGTCTGTGGTTCGCCGATCCGCACCGAGCTGGTGGCCGGCCGCAACCTGTTCTGGTGCGGGCGGTGTCAGCGGCGCCGCTGAACCGCGCTCTAGATTGGACGCCGTGTTCCAGGGCTTCACCGAGTCGATGGTCGACGCGGACGGGCTGCGGCTGCTGGTCCGTCAGGGCGGGGCCGGGCCGGTCGTCCTGCTGCTGCACGGGCACCCGCGGACGTCGTCGACCTGGCACCGGGTCGCTCCACTGCTGGTCGCCCGCGGCCACACCGTGGTCTGCGTCGACCTGCCCGGCTACGGGCGCTCCGACAAGCCCGAGCCGGCCGCCGACCACCGACCCCACTCCAAACGGTCCAGCGCCGGACACCTGGTCGCGGCGATGCGTCGGCTGGGCCACGACCGCTTCGACGTGGTCGGCCACGACCGGGGAAGCTACGCCGCCTTCCGGCTCGCCCTCGACCACCCCGACGCGGTCCGCCGGGTGGTGCTGCTCGACGGTCTGCCGATCAGCGAGCACCTCGACCGGGCCGACGTCCGCTTCGCCACGGCGTGGTGGCACTGGTTCTTCTTCGCCCAGCCGGCGATCCCCGAGCGGGTCATCCTGGCCGATCCCGACGCCTGGTACCGCGGTGACCCGGTGGCGATGGGCGAGGCCAACCACGCCGAGTGGAGGGCGGCGATGCGCGACCCGGCGGTGGTCCGCGGGATGCTCGAGGACTACCGGGCCGGTCTCACTGTCGACTACGCGGACGAGGTCGCCGACCGGCGCGCCGGTCGCCGGGTGGTCCAGCCGCTGCTGGTCCTGTGGTCGACGCTCGACGATCTGGAGCAGCTCTACGGCGACCCGCTGGTCGTCTGGCGGAGCTGGGCCCACGACGTCACCGGCCGCGGCATCCGGTCGCCGCACCACGTCGCCGAGCACGCGCCCGCCGAACTCGCCGACGCGCTGGCCACCTTCTTCGCCTGACCTCACGCGAGGCCCGTCGCGCCCATCGCCGCGCTTCGCGCAGCGGTCCTCGACGCGGGCGGAGGCGACGCCGCTCAGGCCCCGCCGTCGCGTTGCGCCGAGCGGACGGCCGCCTCGATCCCGTCGCGCCAGACCGCGCCGTGACCGGGGAGCACGGTCCCGACGCCGGTCGCGACCAGCGGCTCGAGCGAAGCCAGCGCGATCCGGCGGTCATGGGTGGCGGCCCGGGCGACGATCCGGGGTCCGCGTCGTCCGGTGTAGGGGTCGAGGGTGACCAGGGCGTCGCCGGTGATGATCGCCGAGCGGTCGGGTAGCACGACCACGCACTCGCCGTCGGTGTGCCCGGGGGTGTGGATGATCTGCGGTGCGCCCGGCAGCGGCAGCGGCCCCTCGGTCAGGTCGTGGTCGGCCCGGGTGCCCGGGACCTGGAGTGCGCCGGCGGCGACCATGGCGGTCAGCGTGGGCAGCGCGCGCGGATGGGTCAGGGGGTAGAGCAGCCGGGGCCGTTCCGGTCGATAGCCGTACGGCGAGCGGACCAGCGGAGCGTCACCCGGGTGCGCCCAGACCGGGATCGCGTACCGGTGCTGGAGGTGGCGGGCGAAGCCCAGGTGGTCGAAGTGACCGTGCGTGATGACCAGGCCGCGGATGTCGTCGACCGAGCGGCCGATCCGCCGCAGCGCGGCGGCGACCTGGACCCAGGTGCTGGGGAACCCGGCGTCGACCAGGGTCACGCCGTCGTCGGCCTCGACGATGAAGCAGTTGGTCCGTCCGTGCTCGATCAGGTGCACGCCGTCCACCACGTCGACGATCGTTCCGGTGTCGCTCACGTCGGCTCCCGAGGGTTGGCGGTCCCCGGACAGATACCCACCAGTCGGGCCGCCACACCCGGCGACGCCGATCTGCCTACGGTGGGCCCATGAACCGCGACGACGGCCTGCGCTTCGGCCAGCGCGTGACCATGGAGGACGTGGCCCGCCACGCCGACGTGTCGCGCGCCCTGGTCTCGATCGTCATGCGCGGCGTGCCCGGCGCCAGCGACGACACCCGGGCCCGGGTGTTCGAGTCGGCCCGGGTGCTCGGCTACCGGCCGGATCTGCGGGCCCGGGCGCTGGCCGGACAGCGGTCGCGGACCATCGGGGTGATGTTCGGGGTCTCGGTCGGGGTGTTCCACTTCTCGCTGCTCGACGGCCTGTACGCGGCGGCCGAGGCCCGCTCGCACAGCCTGATCCTGTCCCCGCTGACCCGCCAGCGCGACGAGCGCCAGGCCGCTCAGGCCCTGCAGGACTTCCGCTTCGACGCGCTGATCATGCTCAATCCGCCGGTGCTGCGGCCGATCCTGGCCGGCCGGATGCCCATCGCGGTGATCGGCTGGCACACCGACCACCCCGATGTCGACGTGGTCCGGGTCTGCGACGACTCGGGGATCGCCGCGATGGTCGACCACCTGGTCGGGCTGGGTCACCGCAGGATCGCCCACATCGACGGCGGGGCGACGGTGATCTCCGACGGCCGTCAGGCCGCCTACACCGCGGCGATGGAACGTCACGGCCTGAGCCGCGAGATCCGGGTCGTCGCCGGGGGCCAGTCACAACTCGACGGGTGGCGGGCCGCGCAGCGCTTGCTCGACGAGGGAGATCTGCCGACCGCCGTGGTCGCCTACAACGACGACACCGCGGTGGCGGCGATCAGCCGCTTCGTGCAGCACGGCATCGCTGTCCCCGAGCACGTGTCGGTGACCGGGTTCGACGACAGCGAGATGGCCGAACTGTCGCCGGTGCCGCTGACCACGGTCGCCCAGGACCCGGCCGAGCTCGGTCGACGGGCCATCGACCGGGTGATCGCCCGGGTCGAGCAGCAGCGGATCGTCGACCGCGAGATCGTCCTCGACGCCGTCCCCCGGGTGCGAGCCAGCACCGCGGCACCGCGTACGCGCTGAGCGACCCGAACCCGCCGGAACCCGGCTGAAATAGTTTGCTTGCATGTCTTGACATACAGACCCAGGAACCGCTTAACTACAGGTCAGCCGCTACTAGAGCCCTCTAGTGAGTCAGCTCACAAGCTAGTAGTCGGTGCTTCGACTCGGCGGTCCCGGCCGCCATGGTCCACATCCGTTCGCGCGCAGATGCCGCGACTCGAAAGGAATCACCGATGATCCCTCGCACGTTCCGCGCGCTCGGCTTAGGCGCAGCGGTCGCCCTGACTCTGACCGTGACCGCCTGCAGCGGCGGTGGCGCTCCGCCGGCCACCGATGCCCCGCAGGGCGGCGGCGGTGGCGGCAACTCCGGCTACACCTTCGCCATGGTCACCCACGAGACCCCGGGTGACACCTTCTGGGACAAGATCAAGGCCGGCGCCAACCAGGCGGCCACCGACACCGGATCGAAGCTCAACTACTCGCAGGACCCGGAGCCGGCCAAGCAGGCCACCCTGATCCAGAGCGCGGTCGACTCGAAGGTCGACGGCATCGCCACCACGCTGGCCACCCCGGACGCGCTGAAGAGTTCGGTGCAGTCGGCGGTCTCGGCCGACATCCCGGTCGTCGCCTTCAACTCCGGCATCGACCAGTACAAGGACACCGGCGCATCGATGTACTTCGGCTCCGACGAGAACCTGGCCGGCCAGACCGCCGGACAGCGGATCGCCCAGGACGGTGGCAAGAAGGTCCTCTGCGTGATCCAGGCCGCCGGTTCGGTGGCCCTCGAAGCCCGCTGCGCCGGGGTCAAGGCGGGCATCGCCAACACCGAGAACATCCAGGTCAACGGCGCGGACGACTCGGCGGTCACCTCGGCGCTGCAGGCCAAGCTGTCCACCGACAAGGACATCGACTACATCGTCACCCTCGGTGCCCCGATCGCCCTCGACGCGATGAAGTCGATCGAGGCGGCCGGCAGCTCGGCCAAGCTGGTCACCTTCGATCTCAACGTCGACGCGGCCCAGGCGATCAAGGACGGCAAGATCCAGTTCTCGGTCGACCAGCAGCCGTACGTCCAGGGCTACCTGGCCGTGACCTCGCTCTACCTGGCCAAGAAGAACGGCAACGACATCGGCGGCAGCAAGGCCATCCTGACCGGTCCGTCCTTCGTCGACAGCTCGAACATCGACGCCATCCTTCCGTTCGCGAAGAACAACACCCGCTAGTCCGCATCCCGGGTGAGGTCGCGGATTTCTGGTCCGCGGCCCACCTGGGGACGGCAACGAATCGGAGCCCTCCATGAGTCAAACCGTCAAGACTCCGCCCGTCGGCGCACCGGCCGAGGCGTCCAACCGAGTCACCCTCGGCCTGTCCAATCGACTGCTGGCCCGCCCCGAGGTGGGCGCGTTCGTCGCTGCGGTCGTCATCCTCGTCTTCTTCCTGATCGTCGCGCCGCCGTTCCGGTCGCCCGAGTCGTTCTTCACCGTGCTCTACCAGGCCTCGACGATCGGCATCGTCGCCGTGGCGGTGGGCATGCTGATGATCGGCGGCGAGTTCGACCTGTCCGCCGGCGTCATCGTCACCTCGGCCGGCCTGGTCAACGCGATGATCTGCTACAACCTCGGGCTCAACCTGTGGGTCGGCGCGCTGTTGTCGCTGGTCTTCGCGCTGGCCATCGGGTTCGTCAACGGCTACCTGGTGATGCGGACCGGGATCCCGTCGCTTCCTGATCACCCTGGGCACGTTCTTCGTCCTCCAGGGCGCCAACCTCGGCATCACCAAGATCGTCACCGGCTCGGTGTCGACGCCCAACATCAACCAGATGGACGGTTACGAGTCGCTCAAGGCGGTGTTCTCCTCGAGCTTCAAGATCGGCCCGGTCACCGTGTGGACCTCGGTGCTGTGGTGGATCGCCTTCGTCGCGCTGAGCGCGTACATCCTGCAGCGGACCAAGATCGGTAACTGGATCTACGCCGTGGGCGGCAACGCCGACAGCGCCCGGGCCGTCGGTGTCCCGGTCATGAAGGTCAAGATCGGGCTGTTCATGACCGTGGCCTTCCTCGGCTGGTTCATCGGCATGCACACCCTCTACCGCTTCGACACGCTGCAGGCCGGCAACGGCATCGGCAACGAGTTCCTCTACATCATCGCCGCCGTGGTGGGTGGCACCTTGATGACCGGCGGCTACGGCAACGCCTGGGGCGTGGCCATCGGTGCCTTCATCTTCGGCATGACCAACCTGTGCATCGTCTACGCGGGCTGGGACCCGAACTGGTTCCGCGCCTTCCTCGGCGTGATGCTGCTGCTCGCGGTGATGGTCAACCTCTACATCAAGAAGCTCTCGACCGCCCGGAAGGTGGGCTGACCATGTCGGACACGCTGCAGGAACACGCCGACCCGACCCTGACCAAGGGCGAGTCGCTGATCCGGATGGTCAACGTGGGCAAGACCTACGGCGCCATCCGCGCCCTCAAGGGCATCAACCTCGACGTCAACGCCGGTGAGGTCTCCTGCGTGCTCGGCGACAACGGCGCCGGCAAGTCGACCCTGATCAAGATCATGGCCGGCCTGCACCCGCACAACGAGGGCGATCTGCTGGTGGACGGCAAGCCGGTGCACTTCGGTTCGCCGCGCGAGTCGCTCGAGCACGGCATCGCCACGGTCTACCAGGACCTCGCGGTGGTCGGGCTGATGGAGGTCTGGCGCAACTTCTTCCTCGGCTCCGAGCTGACCAGCGGCCGGTTCCCGCTGGCCGGTCTGCGGGTCAAGGAGATGAAGCGGATCGCCGACGAGGAGCTCCGCAAGATGGGCATCGTGGTCAAGGACATCGACCAGCCCATCGGCACCCTGTCGGGCGGCCAGCGCCAGTGCGTCGCCATCGCCCGCGCCGTCTACTTCGGGGCCCGGGTGCTGATCCTCGACGAGCCCACCGCCGCGCTCGGGGTCAAGCAGTCGGGTGTGGTGCTCAAGTACACCGCCGCCGCCCGCGACGCCGGTCTGGGCGTGGTCTTCATCACCCACAACCCGCACCACGCGTACCTGGTCGGCAACCACTTCATCATCTTGAAGCTGGGCCAGGCCGTGCTCGACAAGAAGCGCAGCGAGGTCGGGCTCGACGAGCTCACCCGGCAGATGGCCGGCGGCGACGAACTCGCCGAGCTCAGCCACGAGCTGCAGCGCTGAGGCACCGGTCCAGTCCTGCACAGCACACGTTGCGACGGGCCCGGGGATCACCGTCCCCGGGTCCGTCGTGGCGACCCACCCCCGGGAGGAGCGACGATGCCCACCCCCATCCCCGATCTCGCCGCCACGCTCGACCGCAACTCGCCCGTCCCGCTGTGGGCCCAGCTCGAGGCCAGCTTCGCCCGGTCGATCAGCGAGGGCGTGCTCAGACCCGGAGAACGGCTCGAGCCCGAAGCCGTGCTCTGTCAGCAGTTGTTCGTGTCCCGACCCACGCTGCGCCAGGCCTTCGACCGGCTCAGCCGGCGTGGGCTGATCAACCGTCGCCGCGGTTCCGGGACCTATGTGTCCGATCCCCGATCTCCAGGAAGAACGTCATGACGTCAAAGCTCACCATCGGTACCGCCCCGGATTCGTGGGGGGTGTGGTTCCCGTCCGATCCCGAGCAGACCCCGGCCGAGCGGTTCCTGTCCGAGGTGGCCGAGGCCGGTTACGAGGCCATCGAGCTCGGCCCGTACGGCTACCTGCCGACCGACCCGACCCGGCTGCGTGAGCAGCTCGACCGCTACGGACTCTCGGTGCTGGCCGGCACGGTGTTCTCGCACCTGCACAAGCCGGGCGCCTGGGACTACACCTGGAAGCAGGTCACCGACGTCGCCGCGCTGACCCAGGCGGTCGGCGGCGAGCACATCGTCGTGATCCCCGAGGTCTGGCGCGACCACAAGAGCGGCGAGCCGCTCGAGGACCCGACGCTGACCGACGAGCAGTGGGGCCTGCTGACCGCGGGCCACGACGAACTCGGCCGCCGGATCCTCGAGGAGTACGGCCTGAAGGTCCAGTTCCACAGCCACGCCGACAGCCACGTCGGCTACCAGCCCGAGATCGAACGCTTCCTCGAGGCCACCGACCCCGCGTACGTGAACCTGTGCCTCGACACCGGTCACGTGGCCTACTACGGCGGTGACTGCGTCGAGCTGATCACCAAGTACCCCGAGCGGATCGGCTACGTGCACCTCAAGCAGGTCGACCCCACCGTGGTCGCCGAGGTCCTCGACAAGGACCTGTCGTTCCCCGAGGCCGTCCGGATGGGCGCGATGATCGAGCCGCCGCTCGGTCTGCCCGAGATGCCCCCGGTCCTCGAAGCCCTGGCTGGGCTGGGCCGCGACATCTCCGGCATCATCGAGCACGACCTCTACCCGTGCGCGCCCGACGTCCCGCTGCCCATCGCGCAGCGCACCAAGACCTATCTCGCCAGCTGCAGCAACGTTTCGATCGACATGGGAGCCGTCCGATGAGTGACCTGAGAATCGCCGTACTCGGCCTGGGCCTGATGGGGGCCTTCCACGTGGAGGCGCTGACCACCCGGGTGAAGGGCGCCACCGTGACCGTGGTCAACGACTTCGTCGCCGCCAAGGCCGAGGAGGTGGCTGCCCAGATCGGCGCCCGCGTCGTGGCCGATCCGATCGCCGCGATCAACGACCCGGAGGTCGACGCGGTCCTGCTGGCCACCCCGGGCAACACCCACTTCGAGCAGGTCAGTGCGTGTCTGGCCGCCGGCAAGCCGGTGCTGTGCGAGAAGCCGCTGACCACCGACATCGGCACCGCGTACGAGCTGGTCCAGGCCGAGGCCGCGCTCGGCCGGCAGCTGATCCAGGTCGGCTTCATGCGTCGGTTCGACGACGAGTACATCGCCCTGAAGAAGCTGATCACCGACGGCGGGCTGGGCAACCCGCTGCTCGTGCACTGCACGCACCGCAACCCCGCGGTCGGCCCGCACTTCACCACCGAGTTCATGATCCGCGACTCGGTGGTGCACGAGGTCGACGTCGCCCGCTTCCTGCTCGACGAGGAGATCGTCAGCGTCCAGGTGCTGGCCGGCGTGCCGAGCAGTTCGACCCCCGAGGGCAGTTCCGACCCGATCCTGGTGATCTTCGAGACCGAGTCGGGCCGCATCGTCACCGACGAGTGTTTCGTCCGGACCGGGGTCGCGTACGAGGTGCGCACCGAGGTCGTGGGGGAGCAGGGCTCGGTGTTCATCGGGCTCGACCAGAACCTGCAGGTCAAGTCGATCGACGGCCGTTGGGGCGGCGCGATCACCCCGGGCTTCGTCGAGCGGTTCGGCGCGGCCTACCACACCGAGCTGCAGCGCTGGGTCGACGCGGCCCAGCGTGGCGAGATCGACGGGCCGGGCGTCTGGGACGGGTACGCGGCCGTGGCCGTGTGCGAAGCCGGCGTCGAGGCGGTCCGCAGTGGCGGCAAGGTCGCCGTCGAACTCAAGCCGCGCCCGATCCCGGTCGTCACCGGTGGCATCACCGCGCCGGACATGGAGGCCGCGCTGTGAAGCTCGCGCTCGATCCGCAGATGTACTTCGCCACCCACGCGGTGCACGAGCTGCCCGACATCGTCGCCCGGCTCGGCTACCAGTGGATGGAGTTGTCGCCCAAGGCCGACCTGGTCCCGTTCTTCAAGCACCCGAGGATCGACGACGCCGGCGTCCGCAAGCTCAAGAAGGCCGCCTCGGACGCCGGGGTGGGCATCGCCTCGCTGCTGCCGGTGCTGCGCTGGTCGGGTCCGGGCGAGGACGAACGCCAGGCCGCCGTACGCGCCTGGAAGCGGGCGATCCAGATCGCCGTCGACCTCGGGGTCGAGGTGATGAACTCCGAGTTCAACGGCCGGCCCGAGGCCTCCGAGCACGCCGAGGCGCAGTTCCTCAAGTCGATGGACGAGCTGCTGCCGGTCTTCGAGCGCGAGGGCGTCCAGCTGATCCTCGAGCCGCACCCGGACGACTTCATCGAGGACGGCATCGAGGCGCTCGAGATGATCCGCGGGCTGAACCGCGACTGGATCGGCTTCCTCTACTGCACGCCGCACGCGTTCCACCAGGGCCACAGCGCGACCGACATCATCACCGCCGCGGCCGAGAAGGTCCGCTACGTGCACCTGGCCGACGCCTGGGACCACACGACCTCGCACGGTCTGCGTTACATCTCCAACCCGCCGGGCAACACCGCCCGGGTGCACCAGCACATGGAGATGGGGATGGGTGAGGTCGACTACGACGAGGTCTTCGCCGCGCTCGCCGCGGTCGGCTTCGACGGCGTGATCAGCAGCTGTGTCTTCGGCTGGGAGGACGACGCCGACAACGTCAACGTCCGCCAGCGCGAGAAGGCCCAGGCGCTGATCGACAAGCACTTCCCCGCCTGACCTGGGCCGCCTGACCTGGGTCGACGGTCCTGGGCCGACGGGTCCTGGGGCCGTTTCGGCACCTGTGCGCGCAGACGGCCTCGATTCGGCTCGGATCGGGGCGGTTTGGGCACGTGTGTGCGGAAACGGCCCAGGATCGGCTCGGATCGGGGCCGTCTGGGCACCTGTGCGCGGAAAGGGCCGGGCCGTCTCGTGCGTGCCGTCACTCGGTAGGCTGCGGCGGCCGGGGCGAGCGGGAGGTGGCGCGGATGTCCGAGGGTGGGGGCTGGCGATCGACCGGCCGGATCACGCTCAAGGACGTCGCCGAGCGGGCCGGGGTCTCCAAGGCCATGGCTTCGATCGTGATGCGCGAGGCGCCCGGGGCCAGCCCGGCGACGCGCGAGCGGGTGCAGGCGGCCGCGGCCGAGCTCGGCTACCGGCCCGACCTGCGGGCCCGCTCGCTGGCCGGACAGAAGTCCAAGCTGATCGGGGTGATGTTCGGCGTCGGGCTCGGTAGCTTCCACTTCGACCTGCTCGAGGGCCTGTACGCGTCAGCGGCCGACCACGGCCACGACCTGATCCTCAGCCCGGTCATCCGCGGCCGCGACGAGGCGGCGGCGGCCGAGTCGCTGCAGGACTTCCGGTTCGACGGGCTGATCATGCTCGGCCCGGCCACCGCGATGCCACTGCTGGCCGGCACCGTTCCGGTGCTGGTGGTCGGCTGGCGGGTCGACCACCCGGCGGTCGACGTGGTGCGGACCTCGGACGAGGAGGGGATGGCGCTGGCCGTCGAGCACCTGGCCCGGCTCGGCCACCGCCGGATCGTCCACGTCGACGGTGGCGACGACCTGGTCGCCGACGCCCGGCGGGAGGCCTACCTGGCCGCCATGCGCCGCCACGGTCTCGCCAGCCACGCCCGGGTCGTCGCCGGGGGACTGACCCAGCTCGACGGTCAGCGGGCCGCCCGGCGGTTGGTCGACGGCGGCGACCTGCCCACCGCCCTGATCGCCTTCAACGACGACATCGCCGCGTCGGCGCTCGGGGTGTTCGCCCAGCAACGGGTCGATGTCCCGGGCCGGTTGTCGGTGGTCGGCTGGGACGACAGCGAAGCGGCCGCCCTGTCACCGGTCGGGCTGACCAGCGTGGCCCAGCAGCCGCGGGTCATCGGCCGGTTGGCCGTCGAGCGGATCGTCGCCCGCAGCGAGCAGCGCCGGATCGACGACCGCGAGATCGTGCTGCACCCCGAGCTCCGCGTCCGGGCCAGCACCGAGCGGGCCTTCGACCACATGTCTTGACAAACCCCGCCTCTTCTCCCTACGCTCGGGACATCCAATTAGACCGGTCTAGTGATCTGTCTCACTCGACGCGGAGCAGAAGGAGCACCCACGATGTCGCTGGGCATTGCTGTCATCGGCGCCGGCATGGCCGGGCGCGCGCATGCCGCCGGCTACCGGACCGCCACCCAGATGTACGACCTCGACCTCCCCGAGGTCCGACTGGTCGCCATCGCCGACGCGTACGAGCCGTTCGCCCTCGACGCGGCCGAGCGCTTCGGCTACCAGCGGGCCGAGACCTCCTGGCAGGCCATCGTCGACGCGCCGGACATCGACGTGGTCAGCGTGGTCATCGCCAACGAGCTGCACCGCCCGGTGGTCGAGGCGCTGCTGGCCGCGGGCAAGCACGTGCTCTGCGAAAAGCCGATGGCCCCCTCGGTCGAGGACGCCCGGTCGATGGTCGCCGCGGCCGAGCGGGCCACCACCCAGTCCGGTGTCGGGTTCACCTTCCGCCGGGCGCCGGGGATCAACGCGATCCGCGAGCAGCTCGAGGCCGGGACGATCGGCGGCGTACGCCACTTCAACGGCCACTACTGGTGTGACTACGCCCAGAACCCGCAGGCGCCGATCAGCTGGCGCTACCGCGGCGGGCCGGGCTCCGGCGCGCTCGCCGACATCGGCAGCCACATGGTCGACCTCGGCGAATACCTCTGCGGACCGGTGACCGGCGTCCGCGGTGCGGTGTTCGAGACCTTCACGCGTCAGCGTCCGGTGCCCGTCGGCGCGACCATGGGTCACTCGGCCGGTGCGGTGGGCGACCGGCTCGAGGACGTCGAGAACGAGGATCTCGTCACCTTCACCGCGACCTTCGCCGACGGCGCGATCGGCACCTTCTCGATCTCGCGTGTCGCCCACGGGCTGCCCAACGGGCTGGGTTTCGAGATCTTCGCCGAGCGCGGCGCCGCCGCGTACGACCTGAACCGGCCGGGCGAGTTCACCTTCGCCGACTTCTCGGCACCCGCCGCCACCGCCGGTTACCGCCAGGTCCTGATCGGCCCGCAGCACCCGCACCTGACCAAGGGTCTGCCGATGGACTTCCCGTCGGTCGGCCACGGTCAGAACGAGTTCTTCGCCTGGCAGGCCCGGGCGTTCCTGGACCAGGTCGCCGGGATCGGCGCGCTGCCGCCCGTCCCGTCGCTGGCCCACGGCCTGCACAACCTCGAGGTGCTCGCCGCCATCACCGAATCCGCGCTGTCCGACGGCCGCGCGGTCCAGCTCACCACCCCGGAAGAGGTCGTTCGATGAAGTTCGGTGTCTACAACGCGGTCCTGCACGACCGCTCGCTGCCCGAAGCGCTGAAGGTGATCGGCGGTCTCGGTCTGACCGGGATCGAGCTCAACAGCGGCGGCTTCCTGCCCGCCACCCACATCCCGACGTTCGACGACATCCTGGTGTCCGACGACGCCCGCGACGAGTTCCTCGGCCTGTTCGAGGGGACCGGCGTGGAGATCGCCGGACTCAACTGCAACGGCAACCCGCTGCACCCGGACCGGACCGTCGGTGACCAGCACGCCGAGGACATCCGCCGCAGCATCCGGCTCGCCCACCGGCTCGGTCAGACCCGGGTGGTCACCATGTCCGGTCTGCCCGGTGGCGAGCCCGGCGCGAAGCGGCCCAACTGGGTGGTCAACGCCTGGAACTCGGCGGCGCTCGACGTCCTCGACCACCAGTGGCAGATCGCGGCCGACTTCTGGCGCGAGATCGACCGCGAGGCCGCCGAGCTGGGGGTCAAGGTGGCGCTCGAGCTGCACCCGCAGAACCTGGTGTTCAACCCGGCCGGCATCCGCGAGCTGGTCGAGCGCACCGGCGCCACCCAGGTCGGCGTCGAGCTCGACGCGTCGCACCTGTTCTGGCAGTGGATGGACCCGGTCGCCGTGGTCCAGGACCTCGGCCCGCTGACCTTCCACGCCGCGGCCAAGGACGTCAAGATCAACCCGGCCGCCGCGGTGTACGGGGTGCTCGACAACCGGTTCCGCCGGCTCGGGGCCGACGAGCCGCGGACCAACCTCGGCGGCGACGAGTGGGCCAACGAGTGGCCCAAGGACGCCGCCTGGGACTTCGTCGCCCTCGGTCGTGGCCACGACGCCGTCTACTGGTCGACCTGGCTGTCCGCGCTGTACGCCGTGGACCCCGACATGTGGGTCAACATCGAGCACGAGGACACCAGCCTGGGCCGGATCGAGGGCCTCGAGGTCGCCGCCGGCGTGCTGCTCGACGCGGCGCGCCGGGCGGGGATTCCGACCGCCTGAGCTCCGACTCGCACTTTTCCAGGTCCAGTCGCACCAGGAAACCCCGGAGGGGGCCTCTGAGGGCGACTGGACCTGGAATGTGCCGAGTGCGTCAGCCGGATCGGCCCGCGGCCTCAGGCCGAGGCGCCGGTGTAACGCCTCAGCGCCACCCGCCAGAAGGCCCGCGAGGCGACGACGAACAAGACCGCGACGCCGAGTGAGGTGAGGACGTCGACGATCGAGAGCCCGCCGCTGAGCGCCTGGGCAGGCACGGTGACCGCGAAGGCGATCGGGATCACGAAGGTGAGCACCGCGCGCATCCAGCCCGGGAAGATGGTGACCGGCCACCGCCCGGCGCTGCCGAACAGCGACTGGAAGATGACCAGGATGTTGTCGATCCGGACCAGCCAGAAGGCCACCGTGGACAACAGCAGCAGGAACCCATAGATGATGACGAACCCGGCCACCACGGTGAGCAGAGCCAGTGCGGTGGCACCGACGCCGACCGGCGCGTCGACCCGGACCATCCCCACGACGACCACGGCGACACCGAGCACGACGTCGGTCGCGGACTGTGGGGCCACCCGTTGCACGCTGGCCAGCAACTGCGCATCGGCCGGTTTGGTCAGCAGGAAGTCCAGGGTGCCGAGCCGGATGCCTTCCATCAGGGCCTCCATCGAGGGCCGGATGACCAGCCCGACCAGGCCGCTGATGAAGAAGTGGATCCCGATCAGCACGAGCAGGCCGTCGGGGGTCCAGCCCCGGAGGTCGCTGGTGTGGCCGAAGATGACCGACAACCCCAGGATCTGGGTGGTCAGGCTGACCGCTGCGTTGACCAGGGCGATCGCGAAGTCGGAGCGGTACTGCACGATGTTGAGCAGCCCGACGGCGATGAACGCGCGCAGCACCCGCAACGCGTGCATCAGGCACCCACCGCGCTGTAGCGCCGGGTGGCCCGACCCCAGAGCAGCCGCAACAGCGCCACGGCGGCGACGATCCAGACCACCTGGATCACGTATCCGAGGGCCAGCTCGGCACCGGGTCGCCGGCCGAGCAGCACCTCGACCGGGAAGGCCAGCGTCCACGGGAAGGGTGTCCATGCCGCCACCGCCTGCAGCCAGCCGGGCAGCACCTCGAGCGGCGCGAACTGCCCGGCCAGGAAGGTGAACATCGCACCGTAGAGCGCGTTCAGCGCCGACACCTTGGTCAGCCAGAACGCGGCCAGGGCCAGGCACCACTCGAGCACGAAGCGCAGCACCATGGCCAGCAGCAGTGCGGGCAAAAAGGCGGCCACGGTCCGGGGGCTGATCCCCGAGACGTCGGCACCGAACGCGATCCCGAGCAACACGGCAGCGGGCAGCAGCCCGACCAGCCCGACCAGTTTGTAGCTGAGGTTCTGGCAGACGTCGTGGTGGATGGGATGGACCGGACGCAGCAGCAGCGGCGAGAAGCCCCCGGTGCGGATCCGGAACTCGAACTCCCACATGTGCCAGATGAAGGTCAGGTGACCGACGACCATCAGCACCAGGTAGTAGGTGACGAACTGGTCGGCGGTGTAGCTGCCGGTGCTGCCCGGGCCGGTCACCGTACGCCAGACCGCGATCAGCACGAGTGGCTCGATCACCACCGACAGGACCCAGATCGCCACCGCGCCGCGGTAGGCCAGGTTGGTGGCGAGCGAGGTCGCGAACTCGTGGCGGTAGTAGCGGGCCAGGGCCGTCCACGAGAACCGCCCGAACGCCGGCCGCTCGATCCGGGTGCGAGAGGCGTCGAGCTCAACCTCGCTCTTCGGCATCGTGCACCTCCTCGGTCGCCGGCGCGGCGAAGACGTCCTCGATGACCTGCTCGATCGGCGGGTCCTCGATGGTCAGGTCGACCACCGGGAGGGCCGCGAGCAACCGCCCGGCCGCCGCCGGGGTGCTGGCCTTGGCCACCTGGATCCGGATCTCGGTGGGGGTCCGTTCCAGGACCGTGCCGCCGGCCAGGGCGGTCAACTCCTCGTCGGTGGGCGCGGCGCCCTCCTCCAGCTCGATGGTGATGATCTTGTGGGTGGCGAAGCGCCCGACCAGGGTGGTCAGGTCGCCGTCGAACAGCAGTCGGCCCCGGTGGATGACGATCACCCGCCGGCACAGCGCCTGGACGTCGGCCATGTAGTGGCTGGTCAGCATCACGCAGGCGCCGGTGCGCTGGTTGTACTCGGCGATGAACGACCGGATCCGTCGTTGCATGGCCACGTCGAGTCCGATGGTCGGCTCGTCGAGGAACAACACGGCCGGGTAGTGCAGCAGCGAGCCGGCGATCTCGCACTTCATCCGTTCGCCGAGGCTCAGGTTGCGGACCGGCTTGCGCAGCAGGTCACCCAGCTCGAGCAGCTCGGTCAGCTCGTCGAGGCGACGGGCGAAGTCGGTCGCCGCGATCTGGAAGATGGCCCGGTTGAGCTGGAAGGAGTCCTGCACCGGGATGTCCCACTGCAACTGGTTCCGGTTGCCCATGACCAGCGCCATCCGCCCGAGGTAGTCGCGATCCCGTTCCCACGGGGTGAATCCCAGGACGGTGGCGGTACCCGCGGTCGGGTGCAGCAGGCTCGAGAGCATCTTCAGCGTCGTGGTCTTCCCGGCACCGTTCGGACCGAGGAAGCCGACCCGCTCGCCCGCCTCGATGGTGAAGCTGACGTCGGTGACCGCGTCGACGCGGCGCGTACGCCGACGGAACAGCGAGCCGACGGCGGCCTTGACGCCACCGTCGCGCTCGGGGACGACGTAGGTCTTGGTGAGCCCGGCAACCGAGATGTCCGGCACGCTGCGCCTTTCGTGGGACGGCGAGGGTCGTCCCGGATCCTGCCATGTCGGCGAACCGGGCCGGGCGGATCGGCGCCCACGACCGAGCCGAGGACTCAGGACCGCCGGACCTCACGGTGGCCGCCGTCCAGCCGCCGGGTCCAGCCGCGACGGTCGAGGTGTTCGAGCAGCGGGATCGCCACCCGACGGGTGGTGCCGAGCGCCTGCCGGGCCTCGCTGGTGGTGAACGGCTGGTTCAGTCCGGTCAGCACCCGCATGGCCCGGGCCGGCCCGGTCGGCAACAGCACCACCTCCGGAGTCAGCCGGACCACCCGTCCCAGCCGCTCGGCGGCGGCGAGCTCGGGCAAGCCCCAGGCCCCACCGGTCGAGGTCCGGGCGCTCGGGGGCCAGGAACGGGGTCGCCTCGAGGTGGTGGGTCAGCTCGGCGAAGCCGGCCTCGGCCGGTCCCAGCGATCCCGGGCCCGGGCGCTGCACCGCACCATCGGCGTACGCCAGGCCGGCCGCCTCGGTCAGCGGGGCGACCAGCGCGCGGTCGGGGAGGTCGAGGAGCCGGCGTACGGCGTCGGCGCTCAGTCGGGGGTCGAGCGGGTGGGCGGCCGCGCGGGCATCGACCGCCTCGGTCAGCGCGTGGATCCAGCGGGCCCAGTGGCCGCGGTCGATCAGCCAGGAGCCGACCACCTGGACGCCGGACCGCTCGGCGGTCTCGATCCCGGCCGTCTCCAGTTCCTCGGCCCGGACCGCTCCCCGCCGCCGCACCTGCTCGACCAATGCCGCCGCCGGGTCCCCGGTCCCGGTCGCAGCCAGGTCGACCGCGCGGGACCGCGCCGCCCCGCGCCGTCGGAGCCGCGGCGGGTCGACGTCGAGCACCTCGACCCCGGCGACGATCGCGTGGCGGCCCGGGTCTCGCAGCACCAGCCGGTCGCCCGGTTGGACCGGCAGCGGCTCGGCCCAGCTCAGCCGGTACATCGCGCCGCCCAGGGGGCGGACCCGGACCGCCACCGATGCCGTGCCGAGGTGGCCCATGACCTGGCGGATCTCGACGACCCGGGCGGACCGGACGTCGACGCTGGTGGTCAGGGGCCAGGCGCCCGGGGTGAGCAGGGCGTCGCCGCGACCGACCCGATCGACCTCGAGATCGCGGAGGTTGACCGCCACCCGGGCGACTGCGGCCACCGCGTCGCGGGTCGCGCCCAGGCTCTGCAGGCCCCGGATGCGGACCAGCCGTTCGCCGAGCTCGACGGTGTCGCCGACCCGCAGCGTTCCGGCGCCGAGCGTCCCGGTGACCACGGTGCCCGCTCCGGTGACGGTGAACGACCGGTCGACCCAGAGCCGGAGCCGCGACGTCGTCCTCGGGGCCGGCAGGGTGGCGACCAATGCGGCCAGCGCGGCCCGCAGGTCGGGCAACCCCGCCCCGGTCATCCCGGAGACGGCGACCGCGGGCACCGCCCCCAGACTCGATCCGGCGATCGCGGCCCGGGCCTCGGCGGTGGCCGGTCCGGGGTCGGCCAGATCGCTGCGGGTGACCACGAGCAGACCGTGCCGGAGGCCGAGCGCGTCGATCGCGGCCAGGTGCTCGCCGGACTGGCGGCGCCAGCCCTCGTCGGCGGCGACCACGAACATCACCGCCGGCGCCGGCCCGAGGCCGGCCAGCATGGTTCCGATGAACCGTTCGTGGCCGGGGACGTCGACGAAGGCCAGGTCGTCGTCGCCGATCCGGGTCCACGCGTACCCCAGGTCGATGGTCATCCCGCGGCGCTTCTCCTCGGCGAACCGGTCGGGTTCCATCCCGGTCAGCGCGCGGACCAGCAGCGACTTCCCGTGATCGACGTGGCCGGCGGTGGCGACGACGTGCATCAGTGCGGGGTCGCGGCGCGGACGGCCGCCGCCAGACGCGCGTCGTCGTCGACCGGGACGCACCGGAGATCGAGCAGACATCGGCCGCGCTCGACCCGTCCGACGACCGCGGGATCACCGAGCCGGAGCGGTTCGGCGTACGCGGTGGGCAGGGCGACCGCCCAGCCGGGCAGCACCAGTCCCGGTGCGCCGCCGCCACCGACCGCGCCGTCGGACGCGCTCAGCTCGGCCCCCAGGTCGGCGAGCTGGTCGACCAGCCGCGCGGCCCGGACGCGCAGGCCGTCCGGATCAGCGCGCAGCGCCTGCCAGGTCGGGGTCGAGGGGGCGCGCAGGGTGGCCTCGAGCGCCGCCAGGGTCAGCTTGTCGACGCGCAGCGCGCGGGCCAGCGGATGGCGACGGAGCTGTTCGACCCGGGCCGCGTCGCCCAGCACCAGCCCGGCCTGCGGCCCGCCGAGCAACTTGTCGCCGCTGGCGGTGACGATGCTCGCCCCGGCCCGCAGCGCGGTGTCCGCGTCGGGCTCGTCGCTCAGCAGCGGGTCGGGACCGAGCAGTCCGCTGCCGATGTCGGCGATCACCGGCACGCCCAGCCCGGCCAGCGCGGCGACGTCGACGGAGGAGGTGAACCCGTCGATCCGGAAGTTGCTCGGATGCACCTTGAGGATGGCGCCGGTCTGCGGACCGACGGCGTCGGCGTAATCGCCCAGATGGGTCCGGTTGGTGGTCCCGACCTCGCGCAGCCGTGCGCCGGTCGAGGCGATCAGATCGGGCAGCCGGAACCCGTCACCGATCTCGACCAGCTCGCCGCGGCTGACCAGGATCTCGCGGCCGCCGGCCAGCGCCGTCGTCGCCAGCACCAGGGCGGCCGCCCCGTTGTTGACCACCAGCACATCCCCGGCGGCGGGCACCGCCGCCCGCAACGCGTCGAGGGTGCCGCGGCCGCGCCGGGCCCGCCGCCCGGTGGCCACGTCGTACTCGACGTCGGTGTAGCCGGCCGCATCGACCAGCGCTTCGACCGCGGCGGCCGCCAGCGGAGCACGTCCCAGGTTGGTGTGCAGCACCACCCCGGTCGCGTTGATCACCACCCGGGTGCCGACCAGTCCGCGCGGCAGCGCGTCGAGGACGGCGTCGACCACCGCGTCGGGCTCGAGGTGTCCGTCGCGGACCGACTGCTGGGCCCGGACCACGGCGCGCTTGACCTGGTCACGGCCATGCTCGGAGTGGGCCCGGTCGAGCCGGGGGTCGGCCAGCAGCCGGTCGGTGCGCGGCACCCGGCGTCGCTGATCCATCCGGCTCCTTCGAGACTCTGTGGCGGAGGCGGACGGGAATCGAACCCGCCAAGCCGAGATTCTCGGCTTCACCGGTGTTGAAGACCGGGAGGGCCACCAGGCGCCTGTACGCCTCCACCGCAGAGGCTAATCCACCCGTCCCGAGCCGCCTGCGTCGCGCCGATCCCTAGGCTGGCCGCGTGGCCATTCGACTGACCCAGTACGCGCACGGCGGCGGCTGCGCGTGCAAGATCCCGCCCGGTGAGCTCGAGGGCGTGCTGGCCGGGCTGAAGCCGTGGACGTCGCCCGATCTGGTCGTCGGGCTCGACACCGGCGACGACGCCGCGGTGGTGCGGATCGAGGGCGGTCGGGCCGTGGTCGCCACCGCCGACTTCTTCACCGCGGTGGTCGACGACGCGTACGACTTCGGCCGGATCGCCGCTGCCAACGCGCTGTCCGACATCTACGCGATGGGCGCGGAGCCGATCGTCGCGGTCAACCTGGTCGGCTGGCCGCGCGACGTCCTGCCGCTCGACCTGCTCGGCGAGGTGCTCCGCGGCGGCGCGGACATCGGCCGCGAGGCGCAGTGCCACATCGCGGGCGGCCAGAGCATCGACGACCCCGAACCCAAGTACGGCATGGCGGTGACGGGGATCGCCGACCCGGACCGGCTGCTCCGCAACGACGCCGCCCGCGCCGGCCTCCCGCTGACCCTGACCAAGCCGCTGGGGATCGGCGTCCTCAACAACCGGCACAAGGCCACCGGCGAGGTGTTCGACAACGCCATCGACGCGATGACCACGCTCAACCGCGATGCCTCGCGGGCGGCGCTGGCCGCCGGGATCACCGCGGCGACCGACGTGACCGGCTTCGGGTTGCTCGGTCACGGCTACAAGCTGGCCCGGGCCTCAGGGGTCTCCCTGGTCATCGACGCCGCGGCCGTGCCCTATCTCGACGGCGCCCGGGCCGCCCTGGCCGACGGGTTCGTCAGCGGCGGCACCCGGCGCAACCTGGCCTGGGTCCAGTCACACCTCGACGCCTCGGTGTCGGAGGACGAGTTGTTGCTGTTGGCTGACGCCCAGACCAGCGGGGGGCTGCTGCTGGTCGGCGAGATCCCCGGCGGCACGGTCATCGGCGAGGTCCTCCCGGGCGGCGGGGCGACCATCCGAGTGCGCTGAGCGACCGGCACCGACCGGCACCGACTGGCACCGACCGGCACCGACCGGCCCCGAGCGGCACCGAGTGCGCGGCGGCCGGACCCGTCGTACCGGCGATCAGTCGGCGACGTCGATCAGCACCTTGCCGACCGCGCCCTCCTCGACCGCGCGGTGCGCCGCGGCGGTCTCAGCCAACGGGTAGTGGTGGATGGGCAGTCCGTGCTCGTCGCCGATCCCCACCGCGCCGTCGAGGAGGGCGGCGTTGATGTCCTCGACCGCCACCCGCTTGGCCACCAGCGGGGCGGTGTAGAGCAGCACGAACTGGAACCGCGCGTTGGTCACCATCAGCGGCCGGACCGGCAGCGTCATCTCGGCGCCGCCGTTGTCGGCGTAGACGGCTACCGAGCCGCCGTTGGCCACCACCTGTGCGTCGAGGCCGGCGTTGGTGCCGGCGGCGACCTCGACCACGGTCTGGACCCCGTGCGGCGCGATCTTGCCGATCTCGGCGACCACGTCCTGGCTGGTGTAGTCGATCACGTGGTCGGCGCCCGCGGCCGCGGCGAGCAGGCCCTTGGCCGGCCCGCTGACCGTGGTGATCACCGTGGCGTCGGACCACCGGGCGAGCTGGATGGCGGCGTTGCCGACCGCGCCCGCGCCGCCGGCGACCAGCACCGTGCGGCCGGACAGCGTGCCCGGTCCGAGCCGGCGGGGGCCGTCCTCGGTCACGGTCAGACAGCGGTGGGCGGTGATGAACGGGACGCCGAGCGCGGCGCCGACGTCGAACGAGGCCGGGTCGGGCAACGTGACCGCCTGCCCGACCGGGACCAGCGCATAGTCGGCCGCGGTGCCGTAGGGCCGCTTGTAAGCCGCCTCCCAGACCCAGACCCGCAGTCCGAGCAGGGCGGCGGCGACGCCCTCGCCGACCGCGTCGACGACACCGCTGCCGTCCTGGTTGGGGGTTTGTGCGGCGCCCTGGGTCGTGCCCATGGTCGCCCCAGAACGCGACTTCCAGTCGGTGGGGTTCACGCCGGAGCGGTGGATCCGGACCCGGACCTCGCCAGGCCCGGGCTCGGGTGCGGGTTCGTCGACCAGCCGGAGCACGTCGGGACCGCCGGTTTCGGTGAAGATGACACGTCGCATGGTTCTTTTCTACCAAGGTCGGTCGCCACGCAAGGCCGATCAGAACCCACCGCACGGAGAGCTCGCGTCCAGTGCCCGGGCCGGCCGCGACACGCCTCGGGAACCGACCCCGAGGCCGCACCCGACGCCGGTTTTCCGCGCTTGGGAGAATCAGCACATGACTCGGGCGCTGATCATCGTCGACGTGCAGAACGACTTCTGCGAGGGCGGCTCGCTCGCCGTGACCGGTGGGGCGGCGGTGGCCGCCGGGGTCTCGGCGTTGCTGCACGCCGAGCCCGACCGCTGGGATCACGTCGTGGCCACCCGCGACCACCACATCGACCCCGGTGGCCACTTCTCGACCGAACCGGATTTCGTCGACTCCTGGCCGCCGCACTGCCGGGCCGGGTCGGCCGGCGCCTCGTTCCACCCCGCCCTCGACGTCGCCCCGATCGAGGCGGTCTTCGACAAGGGTGCGTACGCGGCCGCCTATTCCGGATTCGAGGGCAGCGAACCCGGCGGACTCGACCTGCGGAGCTGGCTCGAGGCGCACGAGGTCGACGAGGTCGAGATCGTCGGGATCGCCACCGACCACTGCGTCCGGGCCACCGCCCTCGACGCCGTGGCCGCCGGCCTGACCACGTCGGTGCGGCTCGAGCTGTGTGCCGGCGTCGCCGAAGCCTCCTCGGCCCGGGCGGTCGAGGAGTTCCGGGACGCCGGCATCCGCAGCTGAGCGGGGTCAGGGCAGGACGACGATGCCGTCCTCGTCGGAGTGCACGACCTGACCCGGACGGATGGTCACACCGCCGATCTCGACCGGCACGTCGACCGCGCCGGCGCCGGTCTTGCTGCTCTTGCGCGGGTTGGTTCCGAGCGCCTTCACCCCCAGCGGCAGGTCGTCGATGGCGGCGCTGTCGCGGATGCAGCCGTGGGCGATGATCCCGGTCCAGCCGCGATCCACCGCGATCCCGGCGATCAGGTCACCGACCAGCGCCGACCGTAGCGACCCGCCACCGTCGACGACCAGCACCCGTCCCACCGGGTCGGGATACTGCGACAGCGTCTGCTTGAGCAGCGCGTTGTCCTCGTGGCACTTCACCGTCACCGCCGGGCCGGCGAAGCGCGGGTGACGCCCGAAGGTCCGGAACGGCAGCGGGATGCTGTCCAGGCTGTCGCCGTACTCGTCGACCAGATCGGCGGTCGCCCGCGGGTGGATCGACTCAGCCATGATCGGACTCCTTCTGGTGGTCGGACGGGTGGACCGACAGCACCGGGCAGGGCGCGGTCATCAAGATCCGGTGGGCGTTACTTCCGAGCAGCATCTTGCCGACCTGGCTGCGCCGCCGGAGACCGATGACGCACAAGGTGGCTCCGACGTCGACGCAGGCTTCGACGATCTCTTCGGAAGCGTCACGCCCGCGGAGCTCCTGCCGGACCGTGAAGTCGACCCCGGCCTCGCCGAGCGTGGCCTGCACCCAGTCCCAGTCGGCCTGCTGGGCGTAGCTCGGGTCGGCGTGGGCGTCGCCGCGTGACGAGTTGACGACCACCAGCGGCGCGTTCCGCAGCTGGGCTTCGCCGACCGCGGCGGTCAGGGCTGCGCGCCCCGGTGCGGTGGCGCTGAAGCCGACCACGATGGTCATCGTTCCTCCTGAGTGGGTTGCTCGCGGGTCCGACCGGGTTCGGCCGGATCACCTGGGGATGATTCGCGGCCGGTGGCGCTGCTCACCGGAGTGGGCAGCCGGATCTCCGCCGCATGGCCGGTCGCCAGCGGGTGGCCGTCGACGTCGGTGTCGAGATCGTGGTGCAACTCCTCGGTCAGCTGCTCGACGGCAGCCTCGGCGCGCGCCGGGAGCACCGCCTTGAGCAGGCGGAACAGCAGCGGCCAGAGCAGGACCACGACGACGATGAGGTAGACGACGACCGCGAGGGCCGACACCACGAACTGGCCGGTGGCGACGTCGACGCTGCCGAACAGGCCCTTCGGATCGCCGGAGGACAGCTGCATCGCGCGTCGACCCTGGAGCTCGACCCGCGGGCCGAGGATCACGCCGACGATCAGCGGGAGCACCGGGATGGCGAACCGCCGCATCCCGAAGCCGATCAGACCGAGGGCGAGCAGCAGGATGAGGTCGAACGGCGAGCCGTTGACTGCGTACGCGCCCATCGAGGCGAAGAACAGGATGCCCGCGTACAGGTAGGGACGCGGGATCCGCAGCAGCTTGGCCCACGCCGGGGCCAGCGGCAGGTTGAGCACCAGCAGCAGCAGGTTCCCGATGAACAGGCTGGCGATCAGCGCCCACACCAGACCGCTCTCGCGCTGCAGCAGCAGCGGGCCGGGCTGGATCCCGTACGAGGTCAGCGCAGCCAGCATCACCGCGGCCGTCGCGTTCGTCGGCAGGCCGAGCGACAGGAGGGGGACCATGGTGCCGGCGGCGCTGGCGTTGTTGGCCGCCTCGGGCCCGGCGACGCCTTCGATCGCCCCCTTGCCGAACTCCTCGGGATGCTTGCTGAGCTTCTTCTCGGTGATGTAGGAGAGGAAGGTGGGGATCTCGGCCCCACCCGCCGGGATGACCCCGAACGGGAAGCCGAACGCCGTGCCGCGCAGCCACGGCTTCCACGAACGCTTCCAGTCGCTCCGCGTCAGGAACGGCTGACCGACCGGGATGATCTCGGCGGACTTGCGGCGCAGGTGGGCCGCGACCCAGAGCGCTTCGCCGAGCGCGAAGATGCCGACGGCCACCACGACGACGTCGATGCCGTCGCCGAGCTGGGCGATGCCGAACGTCAACCGGGCCTGGCCGCTGACTGCGTCGATCCCGATCATCCCGACGGTCAGACCCAGCACGAGGGCGACGAAGCCGCGCAGCCGTGAGGCCCCGAGGACCGCGGTCACGGCGACAAAGGCCAGCAGCATGATGGCCAGATATTCGGGGGCACCGAGCGAGACGGCGAACTTCGCCATCAGCGGGGCGAAGAACACGATCAGCGTGGTGCCGATGGTGCCGGCCACGAACGAGCCGATCGCTGCGGTGGCCAGCGCCGGGGCCGCCTTGCCGGCCTTGGCCATCAGGTTGCCCTCGATGGCGGTCACCACCGAGGAGGACTCGCCCGGGGTGTTGAGCAGGATCGAGGTGGTCGAGCCCCCGTACATGCCGCCGTACAAGATGCCGGCCAGCATGATCATCGCGCTCGTCGGCTCGAGCCCGTAGGTGATGGGCAGCAGGAGCGCCACGGTCATGGCCGGGCCGATGCCGGGGAGCACGCCGACGGCGGTGCCGACGATGACACCGATCAGGGCGAGCAGCAGGTTCATCGGGGTCGCCGCGGTGGCGAACCCCTCGAGCAGGAATCCGAAGTTCTCCATCGAACGCCGCCCTCTACAGGATTCCCTGGAGGATGCCGGCCGGTAGGCCGATCCCCAGTCCGATGGCGAAGCCGTAGAACGTGGCCAGCGACAGGGCGACGGCGATGACCAGCGCCCGGAGGTAGTGCCGGCTGCCCAGGGCCAGCGCCGACCCGTAGAACAACAGCGCTCCGGAGATCACCCAGCCCAGCAGGTCGATCGAGACGATGTTGGCGACGAAGACGCCGACCAGCATCAGCACGGTCTTGATGTCGACCCGCTGAGCCAGGTCGACGTCCTCACCGCCTTCGAGGTCGGGGCGACTGCCCCGCAACACCAGGACGAGCAGGCCAGTGGCGAGCACGATCAGCGCGGTGCCGAGGACCAGCGGCACCGCACGAGGACCGAGCGGGTCGGTACCCGTGCTCATGGTGCCCAGCGAGGAGGCATCGGCGAGTACGACGACGCCCAGCACCGCCAGGAACACGCACACGCCGATCTGGGCGAGATCGCGATGAGGTCCGGCCGGGGCGTCGAGGTCGACGACGGCCTCGCTCATGCCAGGCCCAGCTTCTTCAGGGTCTCCTCGACGGCGGTGGTCTGCTCGCTCAGGTAGGGCGCGAACTCGTCGGCGGGCAGGAAGGAGTCGGTCCAGCCGTTCTTGACCAGCACGTCCTTCCACTCCGGGCTGGCGTGCATCTGGGTCAGCGCCGCGACCAGCGCGGTCTTGTCCTCGGCCGAGATCTCCGGCGGGGCGACGACGCCACGCCAGTTGGCGAACTCCAGGTCGATCCCGGACTCCTTGAGGGTGGGGGCGTCGATCGCGCCGACGCGTTCGGCGCCGCTGATCGCCAGGACGCGGACCTCACCGGCCTCGACCTGGTCGAGGAACTCGCTGAAGCCCGAGGCGCCGAAGGCGATCTTGCCGCCGAGCAGGGCCGGGAGCAGGTCCCCGCCTCCGTCGTAGGAGACGAAGTTGACCTCCTTGGGGTCGATGCCGACGGCCTGGGCCAGCTGCATCGGCAGCAGGTGGTCCGGCCCGCCCGGTGATGAACCGCCGCCGACGGCGAGGCTGCCCGGGTTGGCCTTCCACGCGGTGACCAGGTCGTTGATGTTCTGGTAGGGCGAGTTCTTGGGCACCACGATGGCGCCGGACTCCTCGATCAGTTTGGCGATCGGGGTCGTCTGGTCGAGCTTGGCCTCGGACTTGTTGGTGTACTGCGCGCCGACCACACCGAGACCCATCATCATCACCAGGTCGCCGTTGCCCTTCTCCGACACGGTGCGCGAGAGCCCGACCGTGCCGCCGGCGCCGGCCAGGTTGAACACCTCGGCGTTCCTGGTCGCCCCGATCTCGTCCATCACCTTGGCGGCGGAGCGCGCGGTGGTGTCGTAACCGCCGCCGGCGGTGTTGGGCACCATGAACCGCACGCCACTCAGCGGCTGGCCGGCACCGCTCGAGTCACCGCCCGGTTCAGCCCGGTCGGCGGTCGCGCCGCAGCCGGAGGTGACCAGGAGTGCGCCGATGGCCACGAACGCGGCACCGAGCTTGAGCTTGACTGAGAGATCGAACATCGTCGTTCCTTCCGGGCTGTCGAGGCGGTGCCTGACAACCGAGCATCCGGGGATCCAACCGTCGAGCGGCTGGTCACCGGACTCTGACACCGCGGCCGACCGGGTGTCTGCTTTCGGCCATCGTGGACTTTGTGGTCTTTGTGTACGCCGTCGCAGTGGCCATTGCGGTCGCCGATGTGACCACAATGAACGTCGACATCGACGTCCAGACAAGGGGTGGTGCAGATGCGGCGACGACTGCAGCTGCCCTTGGCCTCCCAGCTCGTCCTGGTCCAGCTCATCCTGATCGGTGCGGTGCTGCTCGCGGTCTCGGCCGTCTCGGTGGAGATCACCCGGCTCGGCTTCGTCGCCGACCAGGGTCGCCGGGTCCTCACCCTGGCCGAGAACCTGGCCGCCAGTCCGGTGGTCCGCAGTGAGGACGTGGACCGGGCCGGTGCGGTGCTCCCGGCCACCGTCACCACCCAGCAGGCGCTGACCGGGGTCGATGTGGCGATGATCGCCGACCGATCGGGACGGGTCGTGGCCAGCACCGACGCGCTCCTGGTCGGCGACGTCATCCCGTGGCCGCAGATGCTGGCCGCGCCCCAGCGCGCGCACCAGGGCTCGGTCGAGGTGCGGGGCACCGCGTACCTGATCGGTGCCGCCCCCATCCTGTCCGACCCACCGCCGGGCAATCCGGTGCGTCAGCTCGGCGTGGCGCTGGTGGCCCAGCGCAGTCCGTCGCGGCTCGACTCACTCGTCGCAGCCACTCCGACGCTGCTCACCTATCTGGGTGCCGCCCTCTTACTCGGTGTGGGTGGGTCACTGCTGCTCGCCCGCTGGATCAAGCGCGGCACCCTCGGCATGGAGCCGGCCGAGATCGCCGCGCTCGCCGAACAACGCGAGGCCATCTTCGCCGGCATCGCCGAAGGGGTCCTCGCTCTCGACATCCGCCACCGCATCACCGTGGCCAATGCCCCGGCCATCGCCCTGCTGTCCCTCCCGGCCGACCCGGTCGGCGCCGACCTCGACGACCTCGCCATCACCGGACGGCTGCGCGACGTGCTCACCGGGGTCGAGACCGAACGGGACGCCGTGGTCCTGCGCTCTGGGCGGGTGCTGGTGCTCAACCACAAGCCGGTCGTGCAGAACGGCCGGCTCCTCGGCTCGGTCACCACGCTGCGCGACCGCACTCCGCTCGCCGAGCTCGAACGCGAACTGGGGTCCTTCCGCGGCACCACCGACCTCCTCCGGGCCCAGGCGCACGAGTTCGCCAACCAGCTGCACACCATCTCGGGTCTGGTGCAGATCGGTGACTACGACGACGTCGTCACCTACGTGCACACGCTGGTCGCCAGCCGGGCCGCGGTCGACCTGACCATCGCCCAGCGGGTCCGCGACGCATCGGTGGCCGCGCTGCTGGTCGCGAAGTCGGCGCAGGCCGCCGAGCGCCGGGTGGACATGCGCGTCGGAGCCGGCACAGCGCTCGAGACCCTCGAGCCGCAGTCGTCGTTCGACGTGGCCACGGTGACCGGCAACCTGATCCAGAACGGTGTCGACGCGGTCACCTCGGCGTTGCCGGTCGCGACAGCCACGCACACCGACAGCACGGTCGGCTGGGTCGAGGTCGACATCCACCAGACCGGTGACGTGGTCGAGATCGTCGTCCGCGATTCCGGCCCCGGCGTCGCCGCGACCATCGCGTCGGAGGTCTTCGAGCACGGCTTCACCACCAAGGCCGCTCGCGACGGCGAACGGGGGATCGGGCTGGCCCTGATCCGCCGCATCTGTCGGACCCGCGGTGGGGACGTCGAGGTGCGGGCGACCGACAGTGGTGCGGCGTTCGCCGCATGGATGACGGTCGAGCCAGCGCCGACCACAACCCTTCCACCCAGACAACCGCTGGTCGCAGCGACCGAGGAGGGCCGATGATCGACGTGCTGATCGTCGACGACGATTTCCGCGTGGCCCGGATCCACAGTGCCTTCATCGATCGGATCGCCGGCTTCCGCACCGTCGCCGTGGCCCACACGGGCCAGGAAGCCATCCGCCTGGCGGTCGCGCTCAACCCCGATCTCATCCTGCTCGACCTCTATCTGCCCGACATCTTCGGTCTGGACGTCCTCAACCGGATGCGGGTGGCCGGGGTCGAGGGTGACGCCATCGTCATCAGTGCGGCGAACGAGTCGGGGACGGTCGAGCGGGCGGTGAAGCTCGGCGTGACCAACTACCTGCTCAAGCCGTTCACCCAGCAGGATCTCGCGCAGCGGCTCACCCAGTACCGGTCGGGCCGCGCCGCCCCGTTGCCGAAAGCCTTGCCCGACCAGGCCGCCATCGACCAGTTGCTGGTCCGCGGAGAGGTGCCCGGGTCTCCGGTCCTGCCCAAGGGACTCAGTCAGGAGACTGCCGACCTCGTCCTCGCCGCGGTCAACGCGGCCGCCGGCGAACTGTCCGCCCAGGAGTGCGGGGAGGTGGTGGGCATCTCCCGCGTGAGTGCCCGTCGTTACCTCGAGTACTTCGCCGGACAGGGCCGGGTGAACGTCAGTCTGCGGTACGGCGTGGTCGGGCGTCCGGAACGCCGCTACGGCATCGCCGCGCCCGCAGTGCCCGCAGACTGACGCCGGGTCGGTCGGCGGCTCCCGGGCCGCGGTCTGCGACCCGCAGAGGTGACGGTGTCCGCGCCCTTCTGGCTCGGGGGAGAACTAGATCAACATCTAACCCTTGACACACCTCACGCTGGCATGGGAACGTTCCCATGGGAACGTTCCCATAGACCGCACATCGCCGTGAGAAGGAGTTCGTCGTGAAGTTCCGCCGTCATCGCCTACGAGGTCTGGCCGCTGCGGCCGCCGCCGTGGGCCTCATCGCCACCGGGTGCGGGTCGTCCGAGTCCGCGCCCTCCCAGTCCACCGGGACCGAGAAGGTCGAGCTCACCGTCACGACCTTCGGGACCATGGGACTGGGCGATCTGTACGCCACGTATGAGCAGGAGCACCCGAACGTCACCATCAAGGCCACCAACATCGACACCGGTGACAACGCCCTGACCGACTGGAAGACCAAGCAGGCCGCGGGCAGTGGATTGCCCGACGTGCAGGCGGTCGAGGAGGGCTGGCTCGGTCAGGTGATGAAGGTGTCGAGTTCCTTCACCGATCTCCGCGATCACGGTGCCAACGAGATCTCCAGCCGCTGGGTCCCGTGGAAGCTCGCCCAGGGCACCGATCCCGAAGGCCGGATCATCGGCTACGGGACCGACATCGGCCCCGAGGGCCTCTGCTACAACTCCGCGCTGTTCGCCGAAGCCGGGCTGCCGTCCGACCGCGACGAGGTCGCCGCTCTGTTCGGGGGCCCGGACGCCAGCTGGGAGAAGTTCTTCGAGGTCGGTCGGCAGTACAAGGAGAAGACCGGCAAGGCCTTCTACGATCAGAGCGGCTTCGTCTGGAACGCCATGGTCAACCAGCAGCCCGAGGGCTACTACACCCGCGACGGGAAGCTCAACGTCGAGAACAACGCCACCCTCCAGGGCCTGTGGACCCAGCTCGGCAGTGCGGCCAACGCCGGCCTGTCGGACAACCAGACCCAGTGGGACTGGGGCAAGGGCAAGGCCTTCACCGACGGCAGCTTCGCCACGTTCGTCTGCCCGGGCTGGATGCTCGGCATCGTCAAGGGCCAGGTGACCCAGGCCGGCGGCGACGCCAAGACCGGCTGGGACTTCGCCGACGTCTTCCCCGGCGGCGCAGCCAACTGGGGCGGCACCTTCCTGACCGTGCCCACGTCGTCCGAGCACCCGGCCGAGGCGGCCGCGCTGGCCGAGTGGCTGACCGAGCCGGCCCAGCAGGTGGCCGCGTTCCAGTCCGCCGGCACCTTCCCCAGCGTGATCGAGGCCCAGAGTGACGCCGGCGTGACCGGCAGCAGCGAGCTGACCACGTTCTTCAACGACGCGCCGCTCGGCAAGATCCTCGGCGCCCGCGCCGACGGGGTCGTCGCCCAGTACAAGGGCCCGAACGACTCGGTCATCCAGTCCCAGGTGTTCGGTCCCGCGGTCAAGCTGATCGACGCGGGCAAGACGCCCGAGGAGGGGTGGACCAAGGCGATGCAGCTGCTCGAGCAGCTGGTTCCGGCCACGACCTAGGTCGTCCGCCCGCCGTCGGCAGACGGGCTCGGCGTGTCACCCCCCGAAGCGCGCTGGGCCCGTCGCCACCCTCACCCGTTCTCGTCTTGGAGTCCGTCATGACCCTCGCCCATCCCGGCCTTCGTCGGCCGACTCTGAGCTGGCGACAGCGGCTGAGCCGCGCCGACGTCCGCTTCGCGCCCTACGCGTACGTGGCGCCCTTCTTCATCCTGTTCGCACTGGTCGGGCTGTTCCCGCTGGTCTACACGCTGAACGTGTCCCTGCACGAGTGGGACCTGCTCGGCGGCCAGGGCGAGTGGGTCGGACTGGCCAACTTCGCCGCCGAGCTCAAGGACACGCTGTTCTGGAACTCGCTGTTCAACACCATGAGCATCTTCCTGCTCTCCTCGATCCCGCAGGTCATCATCGCGCTGGTGCTGGCCGCGTTGCTCGACCAGCACCTGCGGGCCAAGACCTTCTGGCGGATGAGCGTCCTGCTCCCGTACGTGGTCACCCCGGTCGCCGTGGCGTTGATCTTCTCCTCGATGTTCGGCGAGACCTACGGCCTGATCAACAACGTCCTCGGCGAGTTCGGGATCGACCCGGTGCTGTGGAAGACCGACCGGCTGCCCAGCCACCTGGCCATCGCCACGATGATCAACTGGCGCTGGACCGGCTACAACGCGCTGATCCTGCTGGCCGCGATGCAGGCCGTGCCCCGCGAGCTCTACGAGTCGGCGGCCATCGACGGGGCCTCGCCCACCCGCCGGTTCTTCTCGGTCACCATCCCCAGCATCCGACCCACGGTGATCTTCGTGATCATCACCGCCACCATCGGCGGGCTGCAGGTCTTCACCGAGCCGCGGCTGTTCGACGCGACCAGCGCCACCCCCGGCGGAGCCTTCCGGCAGTACCAGACCACGGTGCTCTACCTGTGGGAGATGGCGTTCAGCCGCGGTGACTTCGGCAAGGCGTCGGCCGTCGCCTGGCTGCTGTTCCTGATCATCGTCGGGATCGGCCTGCTCAACTTCTTCCTCGTCCGACGGATCTCCGACAACGGCGCCCGCCGGATCGCCCGGGCGCGCCGCAAGCCCACCACCACGGGAGCCCAGCGATGAGTGCCATGACCATGACCCGGGCGAGCGGCGCCACCGCGCCGGCCTCCCCGACGGCCCGCCGCCGCACGCGCACCTTCGCGCGCCGACCCGGCTTCCTCACCTACGGGCTGCTGATCGCCTGGCTGCTCGGCACGGCGTACCCGTTGTGGTGGTCGGCGATCATCGCCTCCCGCGAGTCGACCGCGCTGACCGCGACCTGGCCGCCGCTGCTGCCCGGGGGACGGTTCTGGACGAACGCCGCCGAGGTCTTCGACACCGTGCCGTTCTGGCGGGCGCTGGGCAACAGCCTGCTCGTCTCCACCATCATCACCGTCTCGGTGATCCTGTTCTCGGCGCTGGCCGGCTTCGCCTTCGCCAAGCTGCGGTTCCGCGGCCGCGACGGCCTGATGGTCTTCGTCATCGCCACCCTGGCCGTGCCGACCCAGCTCGGGATCATCCCGCTGTTCATGATGATGCGGACCTTCGGCTGGACCGGCGAGCTCGGCGCGGTCATCGTGCCCACTCTGGTCACCGCGTTCGGCGTGTTCTTCATGCGCCAGTACCTGGTCGACGTGATCCCTGACGAGCTGATCGAGGCGGCCCGGATCGACGGGGCGTCGACCTTCGGCACCTTCGTCCACGTCGGATTGCCGGCCGCTCGTCCGGCCATGGCCGTGCTCGGGTTGTTCACCTTCATGACCGCCTGGACCGACTACCTGTGGCCGCTGCTGGTCGTGCCGCAGAACCCGACCCTGCAGGTGGCGCTGAGCCAGTTGCAGTCGGCCCGCTACGTCGACTACCCGATCGTGCTGGCCGGTGCGGTCATGGCCACCATCCCGCTGCTGGTGCTGTTCGTCGCCGCCGGTCGCCATCTGATCTCCGGCATCATGACCGGGGCGGTGAAGGGATGACGACCACCGACATCAACACCTCCCGCTGGCCGGACGGGTTCCTGTGGGGCGCCGCGACCTCGGCCGCGCAGATCGAGGGAGCGGTCGCCGAGGACGGCAAGCAGGACTCGATCTGGGACACCTTCGCCCGGGTCCCGGGAGCTATCGCCGGAGGCGACACCCCGGAGGGAGCGTGCGACCACTACCACCGGATGCCCGCCGACGTCGCCCTGCTCGACGAGCTCGGGCTCAACGCCTACCGGTTCTCGGTGAGCTGGGCCCGGGTGCGGCCCGGCGACCGGGCGGTCGACCCGCGCGGGCTCGACTTCTACGACCGGCTGGTCGACGAACTGCTCGGCCGCGGGATCGTGCCGTTCCTGACGCTCTACCACTGGGATCTGCCCCAGGCGGTCGAGGACCTCGGCGGCTGGACCGCCCGCGACACCCCCGAGCGCTTCGTCCGCTACGTCGAGGACGTGCACGGCGCCCTCGGCGACCGGGTCCGCCACTGGACGACGTTCAACGAACCGTTCTGCTCGAGCTACATCGGCTACGCCGCGGGCGAGCACGCGCCGGGCCGGCAGGATCCGTCTTCGGCGCTGGCCGCGGTCCACCACCACAACCTGGCCCACGGTCTGGCCACCCGCCGGCTGCGCGAGCTCGGCGCCGAGCAGGTCGGGATCAGCCTGAACCTGACCAACGCCATCCCGGCCGACCCGGACGATCCGGTCGACCTCGATGCGGCCCGGCGGATCGACGCCCTGTGGAACCGGGCTTTCCTCGATCCGGTGCTGCTCGGCCGCTATCCGGCCGACTTCCTGTCCGACGTGGCGCACCTGCCGATGGCCGAGCTGATCCACGACGGCGACCTCGAGACCATCGCGCAGCCGATCGACTTCCTCGGCGTGAACCATTACCACGACGACTGCGTCAGCGGGCATCCATCGCCGGAGACCGGAGCCGGCGGTCCGGGCAGCCGCCCCACCGCCTCACCGTTCGTCGGGTCGGAGTTCGTCACCGCCCGGGCGCGGCCGCTGCCGCGGACCGCGATGGGCTGGGAGATCAACCCCGACGGTCTCGAGCGGTTGCTGGTCCGGCTGGGCCAGCAGTACGCGAACCTTCCGCCGCTCTATCTGACCGAGACCGGGGCCGCGTACCCCGACGTGGTCGAGGCCGACGGCATCCACGACGCCGAGCGGTCCCGGTTCATCGAGCTGCACGTCGCCGCCGTGGGCCGGGCCATCGAGGCGGGCGCCGACGTCCGCGGCTTCTTCGCCTGGTCGTTGCTCGACAACTTCGAATGGGCCTGGGGTTATGCGCAGCGGTTCGGTCTGATCCACGTGGACTTCGCCACCCAACGTCGCACGATCAAGGACAGTGGGTACGCGTACGCCCGGATGGCCACCGGCCGTTCCACGCTCGTCGGCTCCTGATCCGGCACCCGGGGGCCGGATCTACGATGAAACCGCACCCTTCGAGGAGACTTCCCACCGTGACGATCGAGACAGCGGACGCCCAGCCCGACCGGGCCGAAGCGCCGACCCTGAAGATGGTCGCCGCCGCCGCGGGGGTGTCGAAGTCCACGGTGTCGCGGGTGATCAACGACTCGCCGAGCGTCACCCCCGAGGCGGTCGCCGCGGTGGCCGAGGCGATCGAGCGGTTGGGCTACACGCCCAACCGTGCGGCCCGCAGCCTGGTCAGCCGACGGACGCGGAACCTGGCGCTGGTCATCGCCGAGAGCACGGCCCGGTTCTTCGCCGATCCGTACTTCGCCTCGGTGATCCAGGGCGCGGCGATGTGCGTCAGCGAGAGCGATTACACGCTCAGCCTGCTGATCGCGACCGATCGCGACGCGGAGAAGAGCCGGCGCTATCTGCGCTCCGGTTCGGTCGACGGCGCGGTGGTGCTGTCGCACCACAGCAACGACGGGTCGTACACCGCCCTGGCCGGCTCGCTGCCGCTGGTCTTCGGCGGGCGGCCGACCCACGCCGAGGCGGACGGGGCGTACTACGTCGATGTCGACAACGCCGCGGCCGGGGCCGAGGTCACCGACCGGCTGATCGACCGCGGCCGCCGCCGGATCGCCACGATCGCCGGGCCGGACACCATGACCGCGGGCCTCGACCGGCTGGCTGGATGGCGTCACGCCCTGGAACGGGCCGGACAGCCGACCGATCTGGTCGAGGTCGGCGACTTCACCCCGGGTGGCGGCGCCGCGGCCACCCGGCGCCTGCTCGACCGCGGGGTGGCTTTCGACGGCCTCTTCGCCGCCAGCTCGCAGATGGCCTTCGGTGCGCTCGGGGTGCTGCGTGAACACGGGCTCAGCGTGCCGGGCGACGTCGGCGTGGTGACCGTCGACGACGACCTCTTCGCCCGCTCGGCCGAACCGGCGTTGACCACGGTCGAGCAGCCGACCCTCGAGGTCGGGCGTCGGGTGGTCGAGATCCTGCTGGCCCGGATCGCCGGCGAACCGGCCGAGCGCGTCACCATACTGCCGACCCGGATCGTCGACCGCGGCTCGCAATGACGTAACGATGCCGGGCGCGAGCGGGTCCGGCGTGCCGGGCCGCCGCATAATGTGGTGTCGACGCGCCCGGCGCGACAGAACAGGACGAGGCGATGACACGGCAGGTACGCGGGTGGCTGGTCGCCCTCGTCCTGGCCTTCACCGTCATCGGTCTGGCCGCCAACACCCTGCTCGAGCAGCGGACCATCGTGTCGGCCGTTCCGGTCGTGGCCCAGCCCGGTCCGGTGGGGTCGACCGGCAGCCCGCCGACCTCGACCGCACCGGATCCGACCGCACCGGATCCGACCGCGTCGACCGCGAGCCCGGTGACCACGCCGGCACCCGGTGCCGAGGGGACGCAACCGACCTCACCGCCGTCGACCGATCCCAGCCCGAACGGCCCCGGTCCGGCCCAGCCCGAGGCACCCTTCGACCTGGACGCGGTGCCCCCGGTGCCGCTCACCCAGATGCGCAGCGTGCTGCTGCCCGACACCTCGCACCACATCGCCGACCGCTACCTGCGACGTGCCGGTGCCGTCCGGGTCGACTGGGACCAGCTGATCACCCGCGGCCGCCCGCTGCCCACGATCAGCGCCGGCTGCACCCGGAGCTGGCAGTCGGCCGGGCTCGACGCGCGGATCGCCCGCGACACGGTCAGCTATCTGTGTCTCGACGAGTTGGCCGGCCGGGGCTTCAAGCCGCAGGGGGTCGGCGGGTCGGCCACCACCGAGGACTACTGGGTCGGAGAGGGACCGGCCGCCCAGCGCAACCTGGTCATCACCAGCTGGTACGCCTCGTCCGGGATCACCCGACTCGTCGTCCTCGACCTCGATCAGTGGCGCTATAACACCGTCGACCTGGCCCGCCCCGGAGGCGGTAGCGCCCTGCGCAAGCTGGGCTCGCACGGTAGCGGCCTGGTCTGGGCCGGGCAGTACCTCTACTCCTCGAGCCGCTCCGAGTTGTTGATGTACAACTCCGACGACCTGCTCGAGATCGGTGGCCGCTTCGTGCTGCCGGCGGTGTCGCGGTGGAAGGTCAGCGGCGAGGGCGGGATGTCGAGCATCTCGATCGACCGGACCACCGCGCCGAACCAGTTGCGCAGCATCAACTACGCCAAGTCCGGCACCGCCCACATCCAGAGCTTCGCGCTCGAGCCCGACGGCGCGCTGGCCACCGGGGCCGGCCGTACGCCGGGCGGGCTGACCCTGACCGCCGGCTTCGGCCGCCGCGGCCCGGCCGCCCTCCACAGCGTGTCGTCGGACGAGATCGCCGGCAGCAGCTTCCAGGGCGTGGCCAGCAGCGGCGCGTACGGGTTCGCCAACTCCTCCTCGATGCGGCTGAACGGCCGCAAGGGCGACACCGCGGTGGTGACCAAGAACGGCCGTGAGGTGGCCAAGTACCGGATGCCGCACGGCAACGGGCAGTCGATCTACATCGACTACACCCGCGACCGCTTCGTCAGCGTGACCGAAGCCGGGCGGCAATTCCTCTACCAGGTCCCGCTCGACGAACTCACCCGCTGACCCGGTTCGCGTGCCCGAGCAGGTATCAGGGGTTGCGAGGCGCGACTCTTGCCCACCGACGCGAGCGCTGGTCACAGTCCGGACATCAAATGCGAGCGATCCCTGCGGACTGACCGACCTGCGGTTTAGCGTCAGCCACGCGACGCGCCGGCAGCTGCCGCGCGTCTCACCGCACTGGGAGGGGAAGTCTAGTGAAGCAAGTCAAGGCCAGGGTCGCCCTGGCGCTTGCGGCAGCGCTCGTCGTGGGCTCGGGGCTCACGTCGATGCAGGCCCGAGCGGAATCGCCGGCACCCGTGCCGGGTACCACCGAAGGGTCGACCGGCGGCAACACCGCCGGTCCCGGCGCTGCGCCCAGCGTGTTCCGCGCGATGACGCTCAAGGGCGGTTACACCGCGGCCGGAGTGAGCCTGCGGAACCGCGGCAAGGGCAACATCAAGATCACCGGGATTCCGGCCGGGGCCAAGGTCGAAGCGGCCTACCTGCTGTGGAGCACCCTCGGTGGGGCCACGCCGGCCAGCAACTTCAAGAAGGGCAAGTTCCGCGGCAAGAGCATCACCGGCGCGCTGGTCGGATCGGGCGACAGCCCGTGCTGGCCGACCGCGGCGCAGGGCTATTCCTACCGGGCCAACGTGACCAAGTGGGTCAAGACCAAGAAGAACGCCACGTACGCGCTGACCGGCTTCGCCTCGGGGATCAAGAACGCGTCCGACCCCTTCACCACCACCGCAGTGCCGCCCCTCGCCGAGGGTGCGAGTCTGGTCGTGGTCTACTCCAAGTCGAGCTACCCGACGACTCGGGTCATCCTGGCCAACGGCTACGGCATGGTCAGCGGCGGATCCACCGGACCCAGCTCGATGTCGATGAACGTCCCCTTCGGTTTCCCGGCCACCACACCGGTGGGTGAGGTCCGGACCACCTTCATCGGTGGCGACGGCCAGCTGGCCGACGAGCCGGCCTCGACCGTCAACGGTGTGCCCGTCGCCGGCGTCAACTGGGACGGCAACGACGCACCGGCCGCCAAATACAGCCAGGGCAACCTGTGGGACACCCAGACGGCTGCCCTGGTCGACGTGGTGAAGCCCGGCCAGACCAGTGCCAACATCACGGTCAACGGCTCCCCGGACTGCCTGGTCTGGACCGGTCAGGCGTTCTCGATCGGTCGCTACGGCTACGCCGACACCGACGGCGACAAGCTGCTCGACGGGTGGGAGGCCAACGGCTACGACTCGAACAACAACAATGTCGCCGACGTCCCGTTGCCGGGCGCCAGCGTGGTCCAGAAGGACCTGTACGTCGAGATGGACTGGATGGGTCCGGCCAACGACGGCCCCTCGCACCTGGCCCAGACCGCTGATCTGAACCGGATCAAGAACGTCTTCGCCACCGCTCCGTACGCCAAGAACCCGAACGGCAAGACCGGGATCCGACTGCACCTCGACGCCGGTTCGGCCCGCGGTGACGCCTACAACCTCGGCGGCGGGAACCAGGTTCCCTTCGACGACGACCTGAACCCGGCCGAGGCCCAGTTCGACGCCATCCGCGCGGGTAACTTCAACGCGGCCCGGGCCAAGATCTACTACTACATGATCTGGGGCCACGGCTACGGCGGCGGCTCGTCGAGCGGCAACGCGTTCGCCATCCCGAGTGACAAGTTCCTGGTCACCCTGGGCAAGTGGAACTCCGAGTTCGGCACGCCGGACCAGAAAGTCGGCACGTTCATCCACGAGTTCGGTCACGCGCTGGGTCAGAAGCACGGTGGCGACGACCACAGCAACTACGAGCCGAACTACCTCAGCGTGATGAACTACGCGTTCCAGACCGAGGGCGTGCAGCGCACCGGCACCCGGCCGCCGTACTTCGGCTTCTCGTCGCGGGACTGGCCCGATCTCAAGGAGTCCAAGCTCAACGAGAAGTCGGGCCTGCGGACCTCGGCGGCCAAGACCTACGAGACGCGCTACATCTGCAACAACTCGCTCTTCCAGAGCGGGCGCGCCGATCGCAACATCGACTGGAACTGCAACGGCCGGCTGTCGACCTCGGTCGCCGCCGACATCAACGGTGACGGTCAGCTGACCACGCTGAAGAGCTACAACAACTGGGCGCACATCACCTACGGCGGCGGGTCCGTCGGCGGGGGCGCCAGCACCTTCAGCACCAAGTCGAAGAAGCCCCTGATGGAGGAGCTGACCCTCGAGGAGTCGCAGAAGCTGACCCGCTGAGAAGCAGCACGGCGGTCCTGAGCTGAGCTCGGGTCCGAGATCGACCAGGCGGTGTCCCCGGCAGTCCGGGGGCACCGCCTGGCGCATTCGGGGCACTAGGCTTCGCCGGGATGGCACAGAAGAGCACCCGACCCCAGCCGCCCAAGGACCCGTACGCCCAGCGCACCAAGCAGCTCACCTCGGCTGCCCAACGCCTGCGCGGCTGGGTCTCCTCCGACGCCTCACGGGAGCCGGAACTCGCCGACGCCCTGGTCGCGCTGAACGCCCACCGGCTGCTCGGTCACGGTTACGCCGCGGCGGCGGCCGACGCCCAGGAGGCGGCGCGCCGGTCCACCCAGCTGCTCACCGCCAACGGACCGATCGGCCCCTACACCGCGATCACCGACGCCACCCGCTACGTGGCCGCCGTCGTGCACTTCGCCCAGATCCAGATCGCGCTCGGCGCCCCCGACGCGGCCGGTCGGACCCTCGACGCCCTCGACCCGCTGCGCTCCCAGCTGCCGGCCCTCGACGAGCACCTCGACCCGGCCACGGCGATCTGGGCGCTGCTGGGGCGAGCCCGCGCCCTGCTCGCCGCGGACGACATCGCCACGGCCAACGCGTACGCCGATGCGGCCCTCGACCGGCTGGCCGAGTCCGGACTGGCCGCCGAGCCGGATGCGGTCTACCTGGTGCTCGACGTCGAGCGGCTGGCCGCGGACGCCCGCTGGCGGGCCGGGCGACCCGCTGAGGCGCTGGCCCATCTGCACGCCGCGAAGGACCGCTACGACCGTTTCCTCGACGACCGGCTGGCCCAGCCGGGCCGGCTGGCGCCGGCGCTGCTCGAGCGGCTGGCCGAGCCGCTGCCCGGCGTCCACGGCGACCTGGCCGACCGGCTGAACGCGGTCGGGGAGACCGAGCTCGGCCTGGTCCTGCGCCGGGACCTGGTCGACCGGTTGCGGGCGGTCGCCGTCCGGCTCCCCGAGCCGACCACCGCCCGCCTGGTCCAGGCGTCGACCGACCTGGCCGACGACCTGCGTTCGGTCGGCCGCGAGGCGGAGGCGGACGCGGTCGTCGCGGAGCTCGCCGGGTCGACCGCGGCGCTCGGTCGGGTCCGCCCGTCGATCGGTCCCGCGGTCTCCTGGAGCCCGCTCGACCGGGTCACGGCGTACGCGGTGACCACAGCCGGCTCGGCCGGTGCCATGGCCGAACCGGCGCGCGAAGCCGAGCGGGAGCGCGAGACCGCCGCCTGGCTCGAGGCGCAACGGGCCGAGGCGCACCGGCTCGAGGAGCAGCGCCTCGAGCAGGCCCGCCGGGCCGCCGCGCAGGCCGAGGCGGAACGCATCGCCGCCGCGCGGGCCGAGGCCGAGCAGCGGGCGGTCGAGGAGGCCCGAGCCGCCGACGAGGCCCGGCGCCGGGCCGAACGCCAGGCCGCCGAGGAGGAGGCCGAGCAGGCCGAGCGCAAACGTCGGCGCGAGGAACGACTGGCCGAGTACGCCGCCGAGCAGGAACGGGCCGAGCGTGAGCGGATCGCCGCCGAGGCCGCCGAGGAGCGCGAGGCGCGGGTGGAGGAGACCGAGGACGCCGAGCGCGACGAACTCGAACGGCTGGCCGCCGAGCTGACCGCGTTCGAACGCGCCGAAGCCGAGCGGGCCGAGGCCGCACGACGCGACCGCGAGGACCTCCACGAAGAGCGCGACGAAGCCGACCGGCGCGAGACCGAGCAGCTCGAGGCCGACCGGGCCGAAGCCGCGCGGATCGCCGCCGAGCAGGCCGAGGCGGCGCGGGTGGCGTCGGACGAGGCCGAGGCCGAGGCACTCGCGGCCGACGAGGCGGAGGCCGCACGGCGGGCGACCGAGCAGGTGGAGGCCGCGCGGATCGCCGCCGAGCAGACCGAGGCCGAGCGTGCTGCCGCCCGGCAGGACTCCGCCGATCGGCTCGCCGCTGAGGAGGCGGCCGCCGAAGACGCGCTGGCCGAGCAGGCGACGCAGCAACGCGCCGAGCTCGAACGCGCGCAGGAGGAGTTCCTCCGGGCGCGGACCAGCGGCGACCGCCGCAGCCTGCGGACCGCCGGCGACCGGCTCGTCGAGCTGCTCCGCCCGCGGGTCGAGACCGACCTGCAGACGTACGGGCCGATCCTGCAGGCCACGCTCGAGGACCTGACCGGTGCCCGGCTGCGCGGCGGCGACCTGTTCGGGTCCCGGGCCGCGGCCCGCGAGGCCAGGGACATCGGCCGCCGGCTGGCCGGTTCGTCCTAGCGACACCGCTCGGCCGGGGCACTCCGGCGATCACGCAATGCACCCGTTACACCGCTGACACGGCGACGACGAATGCAGTTGCGATTCTGGCCACGCTCCGCAGGGGCACCAGCATCGCCACGCCGATCAGATCGGCCTCTCGCCAGGGGGATCCACCTTGTCTGCCTTCACCTCCTCCGCCTCGCTCTCGCGACGCGGCTTCCTGTCCGCCGCCGGTCTCGGAGCGCTGTCGATGACCGCTCTGGCGGCGTGCGGCGGCGGCGAGGCCGCTCCGGCTTCGTCGTCCGCCCCGTCGGCCGGGGCCTCCTCGGTCGCACCCGGCGCGTACGGGGAACTCAAGCTCCAGCTGTCGTGGATCAAGAACATCGAGTTCGCCGGTGAGTTCTTCGCCGACTACAAGGGCTACTTCGCCGAGGCCGGCTTCACCGAGGTCGACCTGGTCACCGGTCCGGTCGACAGCGCCGACGCCCTGGTGCTGGCCGGTACGGTCGACGTCGGCCTCTCGGCCCCCGACGCCACGGCTCGCTTCATCGTCGAGCAGGGCGCCCCGCTGAAGATCATCGGCTCGACCTTCCAGAAGAACCCGTTCTGCATCCTGTCGCTCGAGGAGGGCAAGCCGATCCGGACGCCGGCCGACCTGCCGGCAAGACGATCGGCATCCAGGCCGGCACCAACCAGTCGATCTTCGACGGTTTCTGCAAGGCCAACAGCGTCGACCCGCGCGACGTTCAAGACCACAGGTCGTCCAGTACGACCCCAAGGTCTTGATGGAGAAGAAGGTCGACGGCTTCATGGCCTACCTGACCAACGAGCCGATCCTGGTCGAGAGCAAGGGCTTCACCCCGGTCACCCTGTCCTTCGCCGACAACGGCCTGCCGCTGACCGCGGAGACGTTCACCGTGATGCAGGAGACCATCGAGAACGACCGCGACAAGCTCAAGGCCTTCCTGCAAGGCCGAGATCCGGGCTGGAACGACGCGCTCACCGACCCCGAGGGCGGGGCCAAGCTCGCGGTCGAGAAGTACGGCAAGGACCTCAAGCTCGACTACGCCGACCAGCTCGAGCAGGTCAACGCGCAGAACGAAGCTGGTGTCACCGCCGACACCGAAGGCCAACGGGCTGTTCACCCTGACCGACGAGTTCATCAGCCGAGATCATCGCGGCGATCGGCGCCATCGGCGTCGAGGTGGCGGCCGAGGAGCTGTTCGACCTCAGCCTGCTCCAGGAGGTCTACGCCGAGAACCCTGACCTGGTCAGGGCCTGACGCGTCGATGGCCACGCGAGGATCGAGCACCTGCCCGGTCGCCACCGGCGCCGCGACCCGGACCCGGCGCCGAGCCGCTGGCCGCGACCGGGATCGACATCCAGGGTCTGAGCAAGATCTTCACGCTGGGCCGCATCGTCGGTCACCGCGCTGTCGGCGACCAACCTCGGCACGACCAAGGACTCGTTCCTGTCGCTGCTCGGCCCGTCCGGCTGCGGCAAGTCGACGGTGCTGCGGATCCTGGCCGGGCTTGGAGACCCCGACCGACGGGACCGGCGCTGATCAACGGGCATGTCGACCCAGGAGATCCAGCGCACCGCACCAGCTCGGGCATCGCCTTCCAGGACGCCGCGCTGCTGCCGTGGCGCACGGTGGCCGCGCAACATCCGGGTGCCGCTCGAGGTGGCCGGGATCAAGGCCGAGCCGAAGCTGATCGACGACCTGATCAAGCTGGTCGGGCTGCAGGGCTTCGAGAAGGCCAAGCCGGCCCAGCTGTCCGGCGGCATGCGGCAGCGGGTCGCCATCGCGCGCTGCCTGGTGGTCAAGCCATCGGTGATGCTGCTCGACGAGCCGTTCGGCGCGCTCGACGACATGACCCGGCAGCGACTGAACGTCGAGCTGCTGCGGATCTGGACCGAGAAGCCGGCCACCACCCTGATGGTCACGCACGGCATCGCCGAGGCGGTGTTCCTGTCCGACGTGGTCGCGGTGATGAGCCCGCGGCCCGGTCGGGTGGTCGAGGTGGTCCCGATCGACCTGCCCCGGCCGCGGACGCCCGATCTGATGCGCAGTCCGGAGTTCCACGCGTACCACGACCAGCTGTCGGAGATCCTGTTCGGCCGCAGCGGAACCGAGTCATGAATCGGCGCGAGCGACGCGAGCACCAGCCGGTGCGGCGAGCACGGTCGTGCGCGTCGCCACCGCCGGCCCCGTACGGTGTCGCTGCGGGATCGCATCGATGCGACCCCGACCTGGCTCGGCGCCGCCGTCGGCGTGGTCACGATCGTCGTGTTGTGGTGGATCGCCTCGGCGACGCTGTTCCAGGCCAGCCAGGCGATCCCGTCACCGCCGTCCGTGCTCGGCTACTTCCTGTCCGCCTCGGAGTGGGCGACCACGCTGTCCAATCTGAGCGGCACGCTGGCCGCCGCCGGTGCCGGCTACCTGTGGGGCAACGTCGCCGCGCTGCTGCTGGCGATGCTGGTGCTGCTGATCCCCGGGCTCGAGCAGGTCGCCACGCAGATCGGCGATCGTCACCTACTGCCTCCCGCTCGTGGCCATCGGCCCGATCCTGGTCATCGTCGCCGGCCGCGATCATCCGCAGGGCGCCTCGGTCGTGCTGGCCGCGCTGAGCGTCTTCTTCACCACGGTGGTCGGTGCGCTGCTCGGGCTGCGGGCCGCGCCGCCACCAGCCTCGACGTGATCAAGGCGTACGGCGGCTCGAAGTTCACCGCAGCTGACCAAGGTGCAGCTGATCGCCGCGCTGCCCAACTGTTCGCCGCGCTCAAGATCGCCGCGCCGGCCGCCTTCCTCGGTGCGGTGCTGGCCGAGTACCTGGGCAGCGGCGGCGACCAGAGCCTCGGGCGGGCGCTGATCGCGGCCCAGTCGACGGCCGACGCGTCCACGGCTCTGGTATCTCGCCCTGGTGTCCGGGGCGGTGGCCGGGGCCGCGTACGCGCTGATCGGCCTGGTCGCCCGGCTGGTCACGCCGTGGTCGTCCGGCGACGTCAACGGGGGTCGGCCATGACCGCCGCGGTGATCGCCGCCGCCCCGGTGGCCGAGACCGTCTCGAACCGCACCGTCGCCGCGGCCGTGCTGCGCCGGGTCGGGCTTTCGCTCGTCGTGGTCGTCTCGGCCCTGGTCGTGCTGACCGTGGTGTGGATCCTGCTGCTCAAGGCGTTCGACGTCTCGACTTTCGTCGGCAAGACCCCGATGCGATGTCTTCCACTACCTGTTCACCGACAAGCCGGCCACCAGAGGCATCCGGCCGGCATCGATGAGCGCCGAGACGGCCCGCGCGCAGTTGCGCGAGGCCTGGCTGGTCACTCTGGCCAACGCCGGGATCGGGTTCGTCACCGTGGGCCTGGTGCTGGCCATGGTCATCGCCGCGTCGTTCGTGTTGTTCAAGCCGTTCGAGTTCGCGTTCATGCCGATCGCCATGCTGCTGCGCTCGGTGCCGCTGGTCGCCATGGCGCCGGTGCTGCTGCTGATCTTCGGTCAGGGCAAGCTCGGCATCGCCACGATCGGCGCCATCGTCGTGCTGTTCCCGGCGCTGGTCAACATCGCGCTCGGCCTCCGCTCGGCCTCGCCGATGTCGCTCGACCTGATCAAGGTGAACGGCGGCTCCGACCTCCGGACGCTGCTGATGGTGCGGGTCCCGTCGGCGCTGCCCGCGCTCTTCGCCTCGATCCGGATCTCGGTCCCCGGCGCCATCGTCGGCGCGATGCTGGCCGAATGGCTGTCCGGCTTCACCGGGCTGGGCGGGATCCTCAACGACTACAAGGGTCGCGGCAACTTCGGCGGCGTCTGGGCCATCGTCGTCGTCTCGGTCGTCACCTCGATCGTCGGCTACGCCATCGCCGCGATCATCGAGTCGGCCGCCCTGGCCGCCTGGGGTCCGAACGCGGGCAGACGCGGCGGCCGCTGAGGCCGACTCCGGTCGCGGACTGCAGGGGTGCGTTTCGCGGCAGGTGCCGGGAAATGACCCGGTACGCGGCCGGATGGGGCCCGTTTCGCGGCAGGTGCCGGGAAACGACCCGGTGCGCGGCTGGATGGGGCCCGTTTCACAGCAGGTGCCGCGAAACGCCCCACTCCCGAGTCAGTCAGCCGCCGGCTCCGACTCCCAGGCCTCGACCTCGGCGATCCAGCGCCGACGGTCAGCGTCCGGGATGAACGCCGACTCGAAGGAGTTGGTCGCGAGCCGGCGCAGCTGGTCGTCGGTCAGGGCGAGCTCGGCCCGGACGGCGGTGTAGGTGTCGTCGACGTACCCGCCGAAGTAGGGCGGGTCGTCACTGTGGACGCTGGCCAGAAGGCCGGAGTCGAGCATCCGCGGCAACGGGTGGTCGGCCAACCGCGGCACCGCGCGCAGGGCCACGTTGGACAACGGGCAGACGGTCAGCGGGATCTGGTCGTCGCGCAGCCGGGCGACAAGATCCGGGTCCTCCATCGCCCGGATGCCGTGGTCGATCCGTTCCACGTGCAACATGTCGAGCGCCGCGGCGACATTCTCCGGTCCACCCTCCTCACCGGCGTGGGCGACCAGGTGCAGGCCTTCGGCCGCCGCCCGGGCGTACACCGGGGCGAACGGCTGCGGGGGGAAGCCGACCTCGGCCGAGTCGAGGCCGATTCCGATGAAGCTGTCGCGGTAGGGCAGTGCGGCGGTCAGCATCTCGTCGGCCGCCGCAGGGCCGAGGTCGCGGAGGAAGCACAGGATGAGGTCGGCGGAGATGCCGTGGTCGCTCGGCGCCGACCGCACCGCCGCCGACAGCCCCTCCATCACCGCGGCCAACGGCACCCCGTTGTTCAGGTGCACCTGCGGGTCGAAGAACATCTCGGCCCGGCGTACCTGGGCCGCGGCCGCCCGTTCGAGATAGGCGGTGGCCAGCTCGAAGAAGTCCTGCCCGGTCCGGAGCACGGCGAGATTGGCGTAGTAGAGGTCGAGGAAGGACTGCAGATCGGCAAAGGCGTACGCGGCCCGCAGCGCGGCGACGTCGGTCGTCGGGATCTCGACCCGGTTGCGCGCGGCGAACGCGACGATCTGTTCGGGCTCGAAGGTGCCCTCGAGGTGCAGGTGGAGCTCGGCGGTCGGCGGGGTGTTCACGCCCAGAACCCCTCGTGGACGACGACCGCCTCGTCCTCGAGCACCGGGCCGACCACCTCGACCGTCCGTTGCCCGCGGGCGAACACGTCGCGGCACGGCAGATCGAGCGTCGGGTTCTCCGGGTGCGCGCCGGTGATCGAGCGCAGCCGGGTCTCCGACAGGGCGTAGACCACGCGACCGATCCCGGTCCAGTAGATCGCTCCCGCACACATCGCGCAGGGCTCGGCGCTGGTGAACAGCGTCGCGGTCGCCAACCCGTCGGGGCGGACCCGGAACGCCGCCGCGGCGGCGCTCAGTTCGGCGTGCTGGGTCGGGTCACCGTGCGGCGGCCGACCGTTGTTGCCGCGCTCGGCCAGGATCGCGCCGTCGGCGGCCGCGACCAGCGATCCGAAGGGGTGGCAGCCCTCGGCCCGTGCCTGCGCGGCCCGCGCGATCGCCCGTCGGACCAGCTCGATCTCCGGTGCGCTCACGTCCACGCCCCGACCCTACTGATCACACCGGGGAGGCGGCGCCAGCGATCAGCGGAGCCGGAACGGCGGCATCCGCAGCGCCGCCGCGGTCAGGTCCGCGGTGAGCGTGCTCAGGTCGGGCAGGTGGATCCCGGCCGCCGCGGCCCGCGGGTCCTCGCTGTTCTTCGGCCGCCCCAACCGGGCGACCGCAGGCAGTTGACCGGCCAGCACGACCGGGGCGTCGTCGGGCAGCTCACCGCGTTCCCGGGCGATCCGCAACGCGTCGCGCAGCCCGCCGAGCTCGTCGACCAGACCGCGGTCGTACGCGTCGCGGCCGGTCCAGACCCGCCCGCGGGCCAACGGCTCGATCTCGTCGAACGGTCGCCCGCGACCGGCGGCGACCTTGCCCACGAAGTCGTCGTAGATCGCGTCGACGGTGACGGCCAGCCGTTCGCGTTCGGAGTCGCTGAAGCCGCGACGGCCGGAGTACATCAACGCGTGCGCTCCGCGCTGCACCGTGTCGGTGCTGACACCGATCTTGTCGAGCGCCTCGCTGGCCACGAGCTTGCCGCTGAACACCCCGATCGATCCGGTCAGCGTCGCCGGCAGCGCGACGATGACATCGGCCGAGCAGGCCACGTAGTAACCGCCCGAGGCGGCCACCCCGCCCATCGACACGATGACTGGCTTTCCGGCCTCCTGCACCCGGGTCACTTCGCGCCAGATCACCTCGGACGCGACCGCGGACCCGCCGGGCGAGTCGATCTTGAGCAGCACCGCGGCGGCTCGGTCGTCCGCGGCGGCCGCCCGCAGCGCCGAGCTGACCGTGTCGCTGCCGCACTGCTGACCCATCGGAGTGCGTCGGCTACGACCGGGGGCGATCCCGCCGCGGATGTCGATCAGGGCCACGTGCCGGCGACGCGGCTGCGGCAGTTTCGGTCGGGGTGACCAGCGGTCGGCGAACAGCAACTCGACCTCGCCGAGCTGTTCGCGCGCGGCCGCGTAGATCTCGTCGCGATACCCGAGCCGGTCGACCAGCCCCACCGCGTACGCCTCCTTGGCCGTCCGCGGACCGGTGTCGACGAGCTCGTGCACCCGTTCGGTGGTCAGTCCACGGGCCTCGGCGATCACCGCGACCGCGTCGTCGAAGATCGACGCGGTGACCCGTTCGAGCGACTCGCGGTGGGCCTCGCTCAGCTCGGTGCGGACCAACTGGTCGGGGGCGTTCTTGTATTCGTGGCGCTGCTCGAACTGTGGCTCGATGCCGATCCGGTCGAGCACGCCGCGCAGGAAGGTGGCCTGTACGCCGACCCCGAGCAGTCCGATCCCGCCACCGGGCTGCAGCCAGATCTCGTCGGCACCGGTGGCCAAGGTGTAGCCGGTGAGGCCGGCGCTGTCGTCGAACGACTCCGCCCAGGCGAACACCGGCTTGCCGGAGGCCCGGAAAGCGGCCAGCCCGATCCGCAGTTCCTGCATGGTCGCCCACGGCAGCGAACCGCCGACCTTGACGATCAGCCCGCGTACGTGTCGGTCGTCGCCGGCCTCGTGCAGGGCCCGCAGCGTCGGCCGCAGCAGCCGACGACCACGGCTGCGCAGCCGGGTCAATGGGTCGTTGCCGGCCGGGTCGGCCGGCGGCTCCGTCAGATCGAGTTCGAGCAGCAGCGGGGTGCCGGACCATGGCAGCGACGTCATGCGCCCACGGTAGGCGGCCGGCGGAAACGACGGGCTACGGTTTGAACACGTACGTCAACCAGGAGGTGTCATGGGAATCGGCGACAAGGCTGAGGAGCTCAAGGGCAAGGTCAAGGCCGCGATGGGCGATGCGCTCGACGATCGCAGCATGCAGGCCGAGGGCAAGGCCGAAGAGGCTCAGGGCAAGGTGAAGCAGGAGACCGAGAGCGTCGTCGACGCCCTCCGTGACGCCGGTTCGGCCAAGAAGGGCGAAGCCGTCTGACCCCGTGGCGTCGCCCTCGGTGACGCCATCCGCCGTGGCCCGCCGGGAACCCGGCGGGCCTCGGTTCCCTTCCCGCGTGCGGGTGAGCCCCGTCGCCGACCGGTCGCCGGCGACCTCTACTGTCTGGCCATGACCGTGACGAAACAGCACAAGATCACTCTCGACGAATCCGAGATGCCGACCCGTTGGTACAACGTGCTGCACGATCTGCCGACCCCGCCGCCGCCGGTGCTGCATCCCGGGACCGGGCAGCCGGTGGGTCCGGAGGACCTCGCGCCGCTGTTCCCGATGGAGCTGATCATGCAGGAGGTCAGCACCGAGCAGTACATCGAGATCCCCGGTGAGGTGCTCGACGTCTACCGCCTGTGGCGCCCCAGTCCGCTGTTCCGCGCGCACCGGCTGGAGAAGGCGTTGGGGACGCCGGCCCGGATCTACTACAAGTACGAGGGCGTCTCGCCGGCCGGTTCGCACAAGACCAACACCTCGGTGCCGCAGGCGTATTACAACGCCCAGGCCGGGATCAAGCGACTGTCGACCGAGACCGGTGCCGGCCAGTGGGGGACGGCGCTGGCCTTCGCCTGCGCGCAGTTCGACCTCGAGTGCGAGGTCTGGCAGGTCCGGGCCAGCTACGACCAGAAGCCCTATCGCCGGATGATGATCGAGACCTTCGGTGGGACGGTCCATCCGAGTCCGTCGGAGCTGACCGAGGCCGGCCGCCGCATCCTGGCCGAGCACCCCGACTCGACCGGTTCTCTCGGCATCGCCATCAGCGAGGCCGTCGAGGTGGCCGCCCAGGACCCCACGACCAACTACGCACTGGGCAGCGTGCTCAACCACGTGCTGCTGCACCAGACGATCATCGGCGAGGAGGCGCTGCTCCAGCTGGCCACCATCGGCGAGATCCCCGGATCTGCTGGTCGGCTGCACCGGCGGCGGCTCGAACTTCGGCGGGCTGATGTTCCCGTTCCTGCGCGAGAAGTGGGCCGGTCGGATGAACCCGGTCGTCCGCGCTGTCGAGCCGACGGCCTGCCCGTCGCTGACCCAGGGCGTCTACGCGTACGACTTCGGCGACACCGCCGGGATGACCCCGATGATGAAGATGCACACCCTCGGCCACGACTTCATCCCCGACCCGATCCACGCCGGTGGCCTGCGCTACCACGGCATGAGCCCGCTGATCAGCCACCTCTACGAGACCGGCGAGATCGAGGCCATCGCCCGGCCGCAGTCGGACTGCTTCGCCGCCGGCGTGCTCTTCGCCCGCACCGAGGGGATCGTGCCGGCTCCGGAACCGAGCCACGCGCTCGCCGCGGCGATCGAGGAGGCGCTGGTCTGCAAGGAGACCGGTGAGGAGAAGGTGATCCTGACCGCGCTGTGCGGCCACGGCCACCTCGACCTCCCCGCCTACGACAACTACCTGTCGGGCCGGATGATCGACCACGAGTGGGGCGACGCCGGCACCCAGGCCGCCCTGGCCGCCTCGCTGGCCAAGCTCCCGCAGCTGGCCTGACCGTCCGTCGAAAGATTGGGCGGGATCTTGTGGCGTAGTCGCCACAGGATCGCCCCCAGTCGTCAGGGCCGAGCGTCCGCGAGCGAGCTGGGCGCGGGACGCAGCGAGCTGGGCGCGGGACGCAGCGAGCTGGGCGCGGACGCAGCGAGCTGGGCTGCAGGAAGTGGCGCTAACGCCACTTCCTCCCACTTCCCTCCGGTTACTTCGGGCGTGAAGTGACAGGAACCGGCGTTCACGCCACTTCCTGAGCGTCGACGCCGAGCCAGCTTCACCCGAGCGGCAGCCGACGCCGGTCCGGAGTCACCCGACCTCGATCATTCCGCGGCCCGTGCCGCCTTCTTGAGCTCGGACTTCGGAGCCAGCAGGAGGTTGAGCACCGCGCGTTCGATCTTTCCGTGGGTGACACCGTCGGACAGGTCGCGGTCGCGGCGGGCCAGGGCAGGGGAGATCGTCACCCCGTCGTTGAACAGGTCGATGACCCGCGGATCGACGTAGGACTTGCGGGCCACCGACGGGGTGTTGCCGAGATAGGTCGAGACCTCCTTCATCGCTCCCGACACCGCGCGTTTGCGGGCGGCGGCCGTGTGGGCGTTCTCGTTCGCCCCGGCCAGCACCACCGAGGCGATCACCGTGCCGTGCCAGGTCCGGAAGTCCTTGGCCGAGACGTCGTCGCCGACCTTGGACTTCACGTAGGCGTTGATGTCGGTCGAGCTGATGTCGTGCCAGCCGTCGTCGTCACGGTAGGCGAGCAGTTCGTCGCCGCCCGAGCGTCGGCGCAGCAGGTCCTCGACCGCGGCCCGCACCAGGTCGTCGGCGAGCGCCACGTAGCGCTCCTGCCCGGACTTGGCGACGTAGTCGAAGACCACCGTGCCGTCCTCGAGGGTGACGTGCTCCTTGCGCACGGTGGCCAGCCCGTAGGAGTTGTTGGCCTCCGCGTACGCCTCGCCGCCGATCCGGAAGAAGCCGAGGTCGAGCAGCCGGAACGCGGTGGCCAGCGCCCGTTCCTTGGGCATCCCCTCGAGCCGCAGGTCCTTGGCCACCCGGCGGCGGGCCCGGGGCAGCCGGTCGGCGACCGACAGCACCCGGTCGTGCTTGCTCTTGTCGCGCTTGATCCGCCACTGCTCGTGGTAGAGGTACTGCCGGCGTCCGGCGTCGTCGGTGCCCACCGCCTGCAGGTGCCCGTTGGGCGCCGGGCAGATCCACACCGCCTCCCAGGCCGGCGGGATGACCAGCAGCTGGCAGCGCTCGACGTCGGGCGGGGCGAGGCGTTCGCCCAGTTGATCGAGGTAGACGAAGCCCTTTCCGGCCCGCCGACGGCTCCAGCCGGGGTCCTTCGGCGAGACCGTCCGCAGCCGTGGCACGACACCAGTTCTACACCGCTGTCGGTGGTGCCTAATACGGTGTAAACCATGAGCGAATTCACGTCCGAGACCACCAACGCCGCGCAGGACGAGGTCAAGCACGTCCAGGCGTCCCCCGAAGGCAACGAGGAGACCCTCGGGGCGCCCACGCCGGGCAACGACAACCTCGAGAAGGACCCCAGTGACTGGGTCAGCGGCGACGACCCGGCCACCGCCGCACAGAAGAGCTACCTGGACACCCTGGCCCGCCAGGCCGGCGAGGAGCTGAGCGCCGACCTGACCAAGGCCGAGGCGTCGCAGCACATCGAGCGGCTGAAGAACGAAACCGGGCAGTGAGGATGCGGCCATGACCCGTTTCGGCTACACCCTGATGACCGAGCAGAGCGGTCCGAAGGCTCTGGTCGGGTACGCCGTGGACGCCGAGCGCATCGGCTTCGACTTCGAGGTGTCCAGCGACCACTACTCGCCCTGGCTGACCACCCAGGGCCACGCCCCGTACGCCTGGTCGGTGCTCGGCGCGGTTGCGCAGGCCACCGAGCGGGTCGAGCTGGCCACCTACGTGACCTGCCCGACCATCCGCTACCACCCGGCCGTGGTGGCGCAGAAGGCGGCGACCCTGCAGCTGCTGTCCGACGGGCGGTTCATCCTCGGCCTCGGCTCGGGGGAGAACCTCAACGAACACATCACCGGTGAGGGATGGCCGCCGATCAACCAGCGGCAGGACATGCTGGTCGAGGCGGCGACGATCATCCGCGAGCTGTGGTCGGGCGAGCTGACCACCTGGGAGGGCGACTACTTCCGGGTCGACTCGGCGCGGATCTGGGACGCGGCCGAGGTGCCGATCGGCATCGCGGTCTCGGGAGAGAAGTCGATCGAGCGGTTCGCGCCGCTGGCCGAGCACCTGATCGCCGTCGAGCCCGACGCCGAGATCATCCAGAACTGGGACGACGCCAAGGGCGACTCGTCGTCACGCAAGATCGGCCAGCTGCCGATCTGCTGGGACCCGGACCGGGACGCGGCGATCGCCCGGGCCCACGAGCAGTTCCGCTGGTTCGCCGGCGGCTGGGCGGTCAACGCCGACCTGCCCACCCCGGCCGGATTCGCCGGGGCGACGCAGTTCGTCCGACCGGAGGACGTCGCCGAGGCCATGCCGTGCGGACCGGATCTCGATGCCATCGCCGAGGCGGTCAAGGCCTACATCGACGCCGGCTTCACCGACGTGGCGCTGGTCCAGGTCGGCGACGAGGGACAGCAGGCGTTCCTCGACCGGGCGGCCGGGCCGCTGCTCGAAAAGGTGCGCGCTCTTTGAGGTAGCCCGAGCCACCACCTCAGACGCGCCGAGCGGCCACGATAGGCCGGATGCCCGATGCCCCTGAACCGCCCCTCAGCACGAGTCTGGAATCACCGGGATCCCAGCAGCGAGGAGCTGATCATGAGCAGGATGAACGACCACGTCATCGGGCAACGGGCCGCGCAGCGGGCGGCGGACTTCCGGCGCGAGGCCGACGACCACCGGCTGGTCCCGATCGCCCGGGCGGCCCGGCGGAGGGGCCGGAGCCGGCGTGGACCGGTCGGCACCCGTCGTCCGCGGCCGGTCGCGGCGCACTGATCGCGGTGACCGCCGACCTGTCGGTGGCGCCGGTTCGAATTCCGCTCCGGTCCGGCGCCCACCGACGACCTGCCGCGCGACTGGGCGCACACGCTCGGTGTGATCCGCCGACACCTGGTCCCCGTGCTGACCTCCGGGCTCGGTCCTGATTGCTGACCCGGCCCGATCGCTGGGTCCGTCGCTCGGCCGGGCCGGACGCGCCGCTACTGCGAGCGGTCGTCGATCAGCAAACCGTGGTCGAGGGTGAGGACGCGGTCGGCGTACGGGTTGGGCTGGCGCGCGGCGTGCACGGCGCTGATCCCGAGGTGGCGGCAGACCTGCCGCAGAGCCTGGGGGAGGTCGCGGCTGCTCGCACCGTCCTGGGTGCCGCACACCGTGTCGGCGAAGATCACCTCGGGATGGGTGATCGCGGCCCTCGCCACCGCCACCCGCTGCTGCTGCACCGAGGTCAGCGCTCGGCCCGGCGCAGCGAGCACCTCGTCGAGCTCGAGCGCGTCGACCACCCGGCGCAGATGGCCGGGATCGGCGTGACCGTCGGTCAGGTCGAGCGGCAGCAGGATGTTCTGCAGCACGGTCCACTCGGGCAGCAGCCGGGGTGGGCCGGCCAGCACGCAGACCCGCCCATGGGTGGCCCGGTAGAGCGCCCGCCCCCGCAGTTGCGAGATCTCGCGGCCGCCCAGGAAGACCCGGCCGCCCGAGACCCGGTCGGCACCGGCCAGGCACCGGATCAGCGTCGACTTCCCCGCGTCGGCCGGCCCGGTGATCGTGGTCAGTTCACCGCGGCGCAGGTTGGCGCTCACGCCGTTGAGCGCGGCCACCGCCCCGGCGCCTCGCCCGAAGGTGCGGGTCACGTTGAGCGCGCTCACCGCGACGGTGCCGACACGGGTCGAGGAATCGATCGAGATGGTCATGAGGGGCGCCCTTTCGTGTTGCGTCACCCACGAAATTACGCACGTGGCGGCGGCGCCACATCAGCCTGACGTCGCGTGATCGCGTACGACCCAGGTATGACTCAGCGCTCGATCAGACCGGTCTCGTAGGCGAACAGCACCAGGCCGACCCGGTCGCGGATGGCCAGCTTGGACAGCAGCCGACCGATGTGGGTCTTGACCGTGCCCTCGGCCATGTAGAGCCGGGCCCCGATCTCGGTGTTGGTGGCGCCACCGGCTATCTCGGTGAGCACCTCGATCTCCCGGCCGGTGAGTGCCTCGAGCCGGGCGTCGGGGGCGAGGTCCTCGGGCCGGGTCGGCAGGGTGGGGACCACGTGGGCCAACAGCCGTCGGGTCGCACTCGGCGCGACCACCGCGTCACCGGCGGCGACGCTGCGGATGGCCGACAGGAGTTCCTCGGGGCGCGCGTCCTTGAGCAGGAACCCGCTGGCCCCGGCCTTGAGCGCGGCGAACACGTACTCGTCGAGATCGAAGGTGGTCAGCACCAACACCCGCGCGGCGTGCCCGAGCGCGGCCAGCCGCTTGGTCGCCTCGACGCCGTCGAGCACCGGCATCCGGATGTCCATGAGGATCACGTCGGCGTCGGTCGAGCGCAGCCGGTCGAGGGCCTCGGCGCCGTTGCCGGCCTCGCCGATCACCTCCATGTCGTCCTCGGCCTCGATCAGCATCCGGAAACCGCCCCGGACCAGAGCCTGGTCGTCGACCAGGAACACCGAGATGGTCATCGCCGCACCGTCCTCAACTCTTCGATCGCTCGTGGGATGCTCGGCTCGCTCGCATACGGCAGCGACGCCCGGACCACGAAGCCGGTGGCCCGCCGCTCGGCCAGCAGCCGACCGCCGTGCAGGGCCACCCGCTCGCGCATGCCCTGCAGTCCGTGACCGCGGCCGTCCCCGCCGGTGGCGGGCGGCGGGGACGCCCCCGGCCCGTCATCGCTGATCTCGAGCTCGATCGACTCGCCGGTGTACGCGACGCTCACCCGGGCCACCGCGCCCGGGCCGGCGTGCTTGAGCACGTTGGTCAACGACTCCTGGACGATCCGGTACGCGGTCAGACCGAGCGCCTGGCTGACCCGCGGCATGGACCCGAAACTGGTCAGCTGGGCCAGGTCGCTGGTCTTGCGGACCAGATCGGCGATGTCGGCCAGACCCGGCGTGGGCACGTACGACTCCGACTGCGGCCCATCACCGCGCAGCAGCTGGACCATCCGGCGCATCTCGTCCAACGCCTCACGGCTGGTCTCGGCGATGGTCCCGAGCACGTCGGCGGCCTTCTCCGGCCGACGCGCGGCGAGCGCCCGGCCGCCCTCGGCCTGGACCACGATCACCGACAGCGAGTGGGCGACGATGTCGTGCAGTTCGCGGGCAATCCGGTTGCGCTCTTCGACGGTGACGCTGCGTTCGCGCTGCTGCTGCTCGGCCAGCATCAGCCGCTGACGCTCGAGCTCGGACTGCTGGCGGGCGAAGAAGTTGGCCTCGGCGTCACGGCGGCGGCGACCGAGGACGTAGACCGCGGCCACGCCGGCCAGGCAGGCCATCATCAAAGCGATGCCGTACGGCCCGGTGCGGCCGGTGATCCCGTAGTCCAACGACCAGCGGATCGGCCCGAGGACCGACCCGCCCAGGGCGATCAGCAGGGTGATCCGGCCGATCGAGCCGTCGGTCCAGCGGGCCACGCTGTAGACCAGGATCGGCACGGCGACGAGGCTGAGGGTGGGTTCGGTGCTGAGCATGAGCTGACCCAGGCAGGCGAACACCCCCATGGCGATGGCCAGCCGGGGGAGGGTCCGGCGGAACATCAACGACGTGGCGAGCAGCGCGCTCAGCAGCGCCGCCTCGGGGTCGTAGCGATAGGGCAGCACCGCTAGAAAGGCCACGGCGAAGCTGAGCGCGATGTCGTACGCCCAGACGCGGTCGCGGACGAACGGCTCGGAGGTGGTCATGGCCCGAACAGCCTAGGCCGCGGGTCGTGGCGACACATCGGACCGCAGTCTGGTGCGACCGACTCAGATGCGGCGCACCTTGCCGGCGAACGCCACCGGCTCGTGGGTCCCGTCGCGGGGGTCGACGTAGAGCGTGACCGAGCCGAGCCCGGAGCGGGGGACGGCGAAGCCGAGCGTGGCCACCGTCTCGTCGCGCGGCTCGATCACCGTGCCGAAGCCGGGCTGCAGGTTGCCACCGGAGTCCTTCATCAGCTGGGCGGCGGTGCCGTCGCCGTAGGTCGCGGTGATCCTGATCGGTCGCGGGTCGTAATTGTGCCGGGTGCCGTTCTCCAGCCGTACCGAGACGATGATCATCTCGCCGCCGGTCCGTTCGGCGCCCTTCTCGTTCTTGCGGGCCCGGTCGGCGGCGGCGCCGGCGATCTCGAGCAACAGCCCGTCGTCGAACTCGGCCACCTCGCCGATCCGGAGCCGCTGGTCCTCGGGGACCTCCGGCGTGTCCGCCGCGCTCGGTGACGCCGAGGTCGGCGGGTCCGACGGGTCGGGGGTGCTCGACGTCGGGCTGGCCCCCGAATCACGGCTGGTCGGGGCGGGGCTGGACGCCGCAGGGCCGGTCGGGGCGGGGCTGGCGCCGCCGGTCGGGACCGGCGTGCCGCATGCGGTCAGGGCCAGGACGGCGACGAGCGGAAGGAGGCGGCGGGCGATCACCACGTCAACCTAATGACCTCCGCCGCACCGAGGCCTGCGCCACCCCGAGGGGTGACGCATCACGCGCCGGGCCCGGCCGATCGAGCGGCGGCATACGCTGACCGGGTGAAGTGGAAGCTGCTGGCCGCCGTCGGAGCCGCTGCGGGTGCGGCGTACTGGATGAACTCACGCAAGCGTCGTCGCCATGCGGCCGACGGCGCGCGCTGGGCCGACGCCACCGATCCGGTGACCCGGTTCGGCGGTTCGGACTGACCGCTCCTGGCCGGCGCGAGAGCCTCGGTGTCGACGTTGAGCGCGCGTTGAGCGGCCGTTGAGCGATGGGTGAGGGCCGTCGGGATGCTGGGTGGAGTCAGCGTCCGTACCCGGAGGAATCATGCCCAGCACTGCCATCGCCACCTACGTCCACGCGCGGGACCCGATCTCCCAGGCCGGGGTCGCCGCCCAGTTGCGGATGCGTCCGGAGATCAGGATCGTCGACTCGGCCGCGGTGGCCGTGGTCGCGGTGGTGATCGCCGACAGCGTCGACGACACGACCACCCGGGACCTGCGCGCGCTGTCCAAGGACGGCCATCCCCGGCTGATGCTGGTCGCGACGACCGTCGACGACGCTGCGCTGGTCGCCGCCGCCGAGGCCGGTGTGGCCGGGCTGGTCCGCCGCTGCGATGCGAGCGCGGACACCCTGGTCCGCACCATCGTCAAGGTCGCCTCCGGTGAGGGCGAGGTGCCCCCCGATCTCCTCGGCCGGCTGCTCGAGCAGGTGGGTCGGCTGCAGCGCCAGGTGCTGGCACCGCGCGGGTTGACCTTCAGCGGGCTCACCCCGCGCGAGACCGAGGTGTTGCGGCTGGTCGCCGAGGGGCTCGACACCAACGAGATCGCGCTGCGGATGTGCTACTCCGAGCGCACGGTCAAGAACGTGCTGCACGATCTGACCACCCGGCTCCAGTTGCGCAACCGCACCCATGCCGTGGCGTACGCGGTCCGCGAGGGACTGATCTGAGACCGGCTGCCGGCCCTCGAACTGCGCACCCGGATCGCGCGTGCGACCCACGGGTCGGCGCGCGGGCCGCTAACGTCGGCATCGGGCGCCTACGGGCGGTCCGAGACCGGGTCGCCGGGGCGGATCCCGAGGCCGTAGCGCATGCTGAGCGGAGGTGAGGACGATCGACCTGATCTGCGAGGCGTGCGGCGAGACCAACCCCGCGGGCAGCGAGTTCTGCAGCAACTGCAACGAGTTCCTGGCCTGGGACCGCTCGGTGCTGATCAAGCCACCAGGACGCCGCGGTGCCTCCCCGCCGCCGGGGCCAGGACCGGTCCCGCCGGGTTCCGGGCCGAGCGCGCCGACCCAGCCGGGACCGGCCGGCCAGGCGACTCCGTTCTACGTCTCCGACCCGAACGCGGGCCACGCCCAGCCCGGCTATCCGGCGACGCCGCCGGTCCCGTCCGACCAGGGGTACCCGCCGGCTTACCCACCGCAGCCGTACGCGACCCCGGCCGACTACCCGACCCAGCCGCTGCCGGCCGCCGGCCCCGGCCCGGGTTCGGCCGGCACCGCGTACGACCAGGGCGGCTGGGACCAGCAGGCGTACGACCAGCAGGCGTACGAGCAGCAGCAGTGGAACCAGCAGGCGTACGACCAGCAGTACGGCCAGCAGCAGTGGAACCAGCAGGCGTACGACCAGGGGCAGTACAACCAGGGGCAGTACGAGCAGGGGCAGTATGCGCAGGGTCAGTGGGGACCGGGGCAGAACCCGTCGGGCTACGACCAGGGCGGGTACGGGCCGCCGAGCGAGCTCACCTGTCCGAGCTGCGGCCAGGTCAACCCGGGGACCAAGCGCTTCTGTGCGCGGTGCGGCTACAGCTTCGTGTCCAGCGAGCCGGCCGACTACCAGAACGCCCAGCCGTCGGCGTGGAGCGAGGCGGCCGTGGACCGCGCGGCCAAGCGCGAGTACCGGCGCTCCCTGCCGCCGCTCTACCGCTGGCGGCGGGTGATCATCGCGGTCCTCGTCGCCGGGTTGGCCACCGCCGGCATCGTCGTGCTGCACCGCGATCCCGTCGGGATCATCAAGGACGTCTGGTACGGGCTGAATCGCCAGTACGTGCCGGTGACCCCGGTCCAGGCCACCGTGCTGCCGGCCGAGGCCATCGCCGCCGAGGCCGACCCGGCCAGGCTGGTCGACGGCACGGTCGAGGAGTTCACCATGCGGTGGGAACCGAGTGCGGAGAGCCGGTGCGGCCCGGCCGGCAACACCGGGATCATCGTGCTCACCTTCGCGCCGACCCGGATCCGCCAGGTGTCGATCCTCCCGGGGCTGGCCGAGACCAATCCGCAGCGTCCGCTGCAGCCACTGCCCAAGGATCTCGGGCTGAGCTTCGACGACGGGCCCTGCCGGGCGTTCAGGCTGACCAACACGGTCAAGCAGGAACCGATCAAGCTCGACAGCGAGGTGGCGGTGACCTCGGTACGGATCGGGATCGGCTCGGCCTACCCCGCCGGCACCGACGCCCAGCCGTTGATCAGCATCACCGAGATCCGCCTCCAGGCGTACCCGAGCTGAGCGACCGCCGAGCCCCGGCCGCCGCGCCGCCCGGCCACCAGCTCCGCCCCTCGCCACCCGTCAGGTCGATGGCGGTTGCCGGCGGGTCGCGGACGGTTCGCCCGGCTGGCCGGCTGCAGGAAGTGGCGTCAACGCCACTTCCTCTCACCGACCGCCGGATACTTCGGGCGTGAAGCAGCAGGATGTGGCGTTGACACACCCGTCCCGACACCGCAGAACGCCCCGTCTCGAGCCCGACACCCCGGGGCTACTGCGGAGGGTCGGGCTGCGCGGTCACGCAGAACGGGTCGCCGGTCGCCGAGGTGATCGGCCCACAGCGGTCGGCGGCCTCCTGCGCGGTGAGGAACGGACCCAGGAAGACGAGGTAGGACTCCTCGGCCGGGGCGGTCGCCGGGGTGCTGCCGTCGAGCAACAGACGCGGATAGAACCGAGTGTCCAGATACTTGCCGGCCAGGCCGTTGTCGATCAGGTCCTGGGCCACCTGCCGGGCTTCGGCCTCGACGTGCGCCGACTTGGGCAGGACGACGCCCACGGCGATCCACTTCTGTTGCATCAGCGGGTCGGTGGCCGGATCGCCCGGTGTGATGGACGGGGTCGGAGCCCCGGGACTCGGACTCGGCGTGGGGCTCGGTGTCGGGGTGGGCGTCGGGGTCGGGGTCGGCGTCGGGGTGGGCGTCGGGGCCGGCGCGGTCCGCGTACACACCTTCTCCGACGCTGGGCCGGTCAGGCCACCCCGGGTCACCGTCAGCCGGAAGCAAGCCTCCGTGTCGGGCGGGAGACCGGCGACCGTGGCCACGCTGACCAGCCCGTCGAGCTTGTCGACCTTGGTGATCCCGTCGGTCTTCGGGTCGTGGTGCTGCAGGTTGTAGGACTCGGCCAGCTCGACCGGGGCCCAGCTCAACCCGACCGTCTCCGGCGTCGTCCCGGTGACGGTGATCGTCGGTCGCGGCGGGGCGCCCCGCGAAGCCAGGGTGTCCTCGGCGGTCGGTGGCTTGAGTTGCAGATAGCCGACGAACCCGACCACCGCGACCGCGAGCGCGATCAACGAGGTGACGAAAGCCCGGCCCAGGATGGGCTTCTGGTTGAACGCCGCGTCGACCACCGGCCGGGACGGATCTCCGTACGCCATCCCAGGGTTGGGCGGCGGGCCGGCGGCGGCGTCGAGTCGCTCGCCGACGACCTGGAAGGGCAGCCGGACCGGGCTGCCGCGCAGGAACGGACGTGTGGTCCGGGCCGACAGCCGCACCGAGGCGCGGCCGCCGGGCGGCAGGCTGACGATCATCGGCGCCACGTAGAAGCCCAGTGCCTCGTCCGGGTCGGACGCCGACATCCGCAGCTGCACCGCCGCGTTGCCCCAGTTGCTGACCAGGATGACGTGACGCCCGCGCCACCGGCCCGACGAGGTGACCGGGACGATCTTGGCCTGCAGGCCGTAGACCGAGCCGACCTCGATGTCGGCCTCGGCCACCGCGCTGACCTGGGGGTCGAGCGTCGAGCGTGCGATGACGCCGAACGGATAGAGGCCGCCCGGCGCGGTCGTGCCGCTCGGCGGCGAGAAGACGACGGCGGCGGTGACGTCTTGTTGCGGATAGACCGAGACCTCGGGCGGGATGACCTCGGCCCACCCCGCGGCCGGCCCCAGCACCTGCAACCGGTAGCCCTCGACCACGGTCCCCGGGTTGGTGACGGTGACGCCGACCCGCGCCTGCCCGCCCGGCTGGGCCGAGGCGTGCTCGGTGTCCAGGCTGATCAGTGGGTCGGCCACAGCTCGCATCCTACGGCCGCCGACCCGCCTGCACCGGTGCCCGAACGGGCACCTTCTGCTGCCCTCGGAACGGCTCGGTGACGACTGTCGCGCCCTGATTCCGGACCCGAGACTGGCGGCATGATCCACGACGTGGACGCGGCGCTGCGCGCCCTGATCGAGCGGGAGACCGGCATCCGCGATGTCGAGGTGGTGTTCGACGCCCCGACCCGCGACTGGGCCGGGCGGCGGACCGTCCCCACGGTCGACGTCTACCTGTACGACATCCGCGAGGATCTCCGCCGCCGCGAGCGCGGGGTGCTCAACGAGTACAACGCCGACCAGACCCGGATCGTCGGGCGGCACCTCCCGCCGCGCCACTTCAAGCTGTCCTACCTGGTCACCGCGTGGACCCAACGACCCGAGGACGAACACCGGCTGCTGTCCGCGCTGCTCGGGGCGTTCCTGAAGTTCGAGGCGCTGCCCGCCGACCTCCTCGGCGGCCCGCTCGCCGAGCTGGGTCTGCCGGTGCCGCTGACCGTCGGGCTCCCGCCACCCGAGGATCGCGGGTTCGCCGACGTCTGGTCGGCGCTGGGTGGCGAGCTCAAGCCCTCGATCGACGTCGTGGTCAGCGCGCCGATGAGCACCGGCCAGCAGTTCCCGATGGGGCCCGCGGTCACCGAGCCGCCGCGCTTCAGCTTCGGCGGATCGGGCGGCTTTCCGGGCCGCGAGTCGGTGGGGATCTCGTTCGCCCCGGCGGACGCCGACGTGGCCGAGGGCGACGACGCCGAGGTCGGAACGGCCGGCGACGCCGCCGACGACGTCGGGCCGGCCGGGAAGCGCAGGTCCGCGGCCGCGCGCCGGTCGGCATCGGAGGCCGACCGCAACGACGACTCGGGCGAGCTGCCCGAGGAGATGACCCGGGCCGGTGAGCCGGCGCGCGGGATCGGCCCGACCGGTGCGCCGGATCCGCACCGGGTGACCATGCGCCGGCGCCGGATGACGATCAGGAAGACCTCATGAGCGATGCGCTCGGCCATCTGCTGGGCCGGGCCGGGCTGGTCGAGCAGCGGGTCCGGGCGCTGATCGCCGAGCGGCGGGCCGAGGACCCCAACCCCGACGATCCGTTCCGCGGGCTGTACCTGACCGACGAGGTGATCGACCGGCTGCTCGACACCGGACCGGCCGTGGTCGCGGTGGTGGACACCGGGGCCATCGCTGACCTCGACGCCCGCGGCCGGACCCGACGTCCGGCTCCGGCGGCTGGCCGAGGCGGCCGGACTGTCCGCACTCGATGTCGAGCTGCTGGTCATCGCACTGCTGCCCGACCTCGACACCCGGTTCGAGAAGTTCTACGGCTACCTCAACGACGACGTCACGCGGCGGCGGGCCTCGGTCGGACTGGCCCTGCAGTTGGCCGGAGCGTCCGGGCTGCACGCCGACGTCCGCGGACGGCTCGAGTCGAGCCGGCCGCTGCTGCGGCACGGCCTGATCACCCTGGAAGACCCGGATCGACCGTTGCTCAGCCGGGCGCTCCGGGTGCCCGACCGGGTGACCGCCCATCTGCTCGGCGAGGACGCCCCCGACGCCGGACTGACCGGCCTGCTGGTCGAGGCCGACGCGTACGCCTCGACGCTGTCCACCCAGCTCGCCCACGCCCTCGGCGCCGGGGTCGCCCTGATCCACCTCAAGGAGCGCCTGGCCGGGAGCGGAGTGGCCACCGCGGTGGCGGCGCTCGCCGAGGCCGGGGTGGCCGCGGTGACGCTCGACCTGACCCGGTTCGCCGCCACGGCCGACCCGTACGCGGCCGCCCGGCTGGCCGTCCGTGAAGCGCTGCTGCGCGGCGCCGGTCTGGTCGCCGGACCGGTCGAGCACCTGGCCGAAGCCCACCCGGACCTCATCCGGTGGCTGACCGGGGCGGGCGTCCCGCTGCTGTTCGTCGGCCAGACCACCTGGGACCCGCAGTGGTCGGTCATCAACCCGCTGGCCGTCGACGCGCCGATGCTGACCACCACCGACCGGCTCGGGCTGTGGCGGCGGCACCTCGCGGCGGCCGGCCCCGAAGCGGCCGCCGACGTCGATCCGGCGGCGCTGGCCGGGCACCTGGCCCTCGGCCCGACCCAGATCCGCCGTGCGGTCGACGCCGCCCGGACCACCGCCCAACTGCGAGACGGGCGGATCACCCCCGACGACCTGCGGCGCGGCGTACGCGCCCAGAACGCCGCCGGGCTCGAGCGGCTGGCCCGCCGGATCGAGCCCGAGGTGAGCTGGGACGACCTGGTCGTCACCCCCAACGTGCGGCGCGCCCTCACCGATCTCGCCGCGCGGGCCCGGCACCGCGACCGGGTCCTCGCCGAATGGCGGATGCGGCGCGGTGGCGGGCGCGGGCGCGGAGTGACCGCGCTGTTCGCCGGCGACTCGGGCACGGGCAAGACCCTGTCGGCCGAGGTCATCGCCGCTGATCTCGGGCTCGATCTCTACACGGTCAACCTGGCCACGGTGGTCGACAAGTACATCGGCGAGACCGAGAAGAACCTCGAGCGGATCTTCGCCGAGGCCGGCGGGGTCAACGCGGTGCTGTTCTTCGACGAGGCCGACGCGATCTTCGGCAAGCGGAGCGACGTCAAGGACGCCCACGATCGTTACGCCAACATCGAGAGCGCCTACCTGCTCCAGCGACTCGAGACCTTCGACGGTCTGGCCGTGCTGGCCACCAACCTGCGGGCCAACATCGACGACGCGTTCACCCGCCGGCTCGACACCATCATCGACTTCCCCGAGCCGACCGCCGAGCTCCGCCGCGCGCTCTGGGTCCGCTGCCTGGCCCCGCCGCTGCCGCTGGCCGACGACCTGGATCTGGACTTCCTGGCCGAGGGGTTCGAGCTGGCCGGCGGCAACATCCGCTCGGCCTCGACCACCGCCGCCTACCTGGCCGCCGGCGCCGCGACGCCGGTGACGATGCGGCTGGTGGTGACGGCGGTCGAGCAGGAGTATCGCAAGCTCGGCCGCCTGGTCCTCGAGCGCGAGTTCGGTCGCTTCTACGCGGCACTGTGACCCCGGTGCCGGCTGCCCGAACGGGCAACCGGGAGTGCGTCCCGGGCTCTTCCGGTGCGGCCGGCGACGTGCGACGCTGCGAGAAGAGTGCGAAACCAGGAGGTGCCCGGTGCAGGACCATCTGAGCGACGAGCGGATCGCCACGCTGCGGCCGAAATCCTCACGGATCGAGGGCGACGAGCGGGGTCTCGCCGGTGCTGCGGCCGGACACGGACGGGTCGATGCGCTCGATCCCGATGCCGTCCTGGGCTTGCAGCGGTCGGCCGGCAACGGGGCGGTCACTCAGCTGCTCGAGGAGGAGCGCTCGCCGGTGCACGACGTGGTCAACTCGGGCGGTCGGCCGCTCGAGCCCGAGGTCCGCACCGACATGGAGTCGCGGCTCGGCCACGACTTCTCCGACGTCCGGATCCACGACGACGCCGCCGCCCAGGCCTCGGCCGGCGCGGTCAACGCGCACGCGTACACCGTCGGGTCCAACGTGGTCTTCCAACGCGACACCTACGATCCGACGTCGACCCAGGGCCGGACCACGCTGGCCCACGAGTTGACCCACGTGGTGCAGCAGCGCAGCGGGCCGGTCGACGGCACCTCGGCGCCCGGCGGGATCAAGGTCTCCGACCCGGGTGACCGCTTCGAGCGCGAGGCCTCCGCCAATGCCGAGCGGGTGATGTCCGCCCCCGCGTCGGTCCAGACCCTGGCCGCGGCCGACTCCGGTCCCGCGCCCGCGGTGCAACGGCACGCCGAGGAGGACGACGCCCCGGTGCAGGGGCTGTTCGTCCAGCGCGAAGGCGAGACCGAGGACGAGGAAGAGCCGGTCCAGGGCCTGTTCGTCCAGCGTGAGGGCGAGGAAGACGAGGACGAGGCACCGGCCTGAACTCTGCTGTTCGCGGGCTCTGCTCGGGGTTTGCGCTGTCGGAAAGAGGAGTTGACTCCGCTTTCTCTCGCCGACCGCCAGATACTTCCGGCGTGAAGTGACAGGAAGTGGCGTTGACTCCTCTTTCCGACGGTAGCCAGCGATGCCCGACGCCCGAGGCCGGTGGGCTGCACGACCGCCCGCCGGCCCTTCAGCCGAAGGTCAGCACCAGCAGGGTGACGTTGAGGCCGATCAGCAGCACAGCGATCAGCACCCCCAGTGCGGTCGTGGTCCGCCGGTTGACGAAGACACCCATGACGCTGCGGCGAGCGGTCAGCCAGATCAGCGGCACCAGAGCGAACGGGATGCCGAAGGAGAGCACCACCTGGCTGAGTACCAGCGCGCGGGTCGGGTCGAAGCCCGAGCTGAGGACGGCGAGTGCCGGGATGACGGTGACCAGGCGGCGGACCAGCACCGGCCAGCGGCGCTTCAGCAGCCCGCCCATGATGTCGGATCCCGCGTACGCGCCGACCGCGGTCGAGGCCAGGCCGGAGGCCAGCAGCCCGATGGCGAAGACCGTGGCCACGACGTCGCCCATCGAGCGTTCGATGGCGTCGTACGCACCGGGCAGGGTGTCGGTCCCGGGCACGCCGTGCAGGGTCTGCGCGGCGAAGAGCAGGATGGCCAGGTTGACCGTCCCGGCCAGGGCCAGCGCGATGGTGACGTCGACCCGGGTGATGGTCAACAGCCGGCGGAGCGGGTGGGCCGTGCCACCGCGGAACCGGTCGCGGGTGAGGGCCGAGTGCGCGTAGATGGCGTGGGGCATCACGGTCGCCCCGAGGATCGACGCGGCCAGCAGGATCGAGCCGGATCCGTCGAAGCGCGGGACCATCCCGGCCAGCACCGAGCCCGCGGGTGGCGGCTCGAGAACCGCGCCGGCACCGAAGCCGATGGCAATGATCGCGAGCATGGCAATGATGACCCGCTCGAAGCGGCGCTGCCGCCCCTGGCCGTTGACCGACAGCATGATCATCGAGACCAGCGCGGTGATCAGCCCACCGAGCGGGAGCGGGATGTCGAAGAGCAGAGCCAGGGCGATGGCACCGCCGGTGATCTCGGCGAGGTCGGTGGCCACGGCGACCAACTCGGCCTGCACCCAGTAGAGCCGTCGGGCCCAGGCCGGCTTGAGCCCGATCCCGACGTGGTCGGCCAGGCTGGCCCCGGTGACCAGACCGAGCTTGGCTGAGAGGTACTGCACCAACCAGGCCATCATGTTGGCGGCCACCACGACCCAGACGAGCAGGAACCCGTAGCTGGATCCCGCGGTGGCGTTGCTGGCGACGTTGCCGGGATCGAGGTAGGCGACCCCGGCCACGAGGGCCGGGCCGAGAACCCCGATCAGGCGGGATCGCCGGGGGGTGCCTGCAGGCACCGGGAGATCGAGCCCCACGGGGTTCTCGGCCAGGTCCGTCATCGAATTACAGGGCGCTGCTGGTGTCGATCGAACCGTTGACACCCTTGGGGAAGAAGCCACCCTTGGTCGTCTTGTTGGGGTTGAGGTAGACGATGTTGAGCACGTCACCCGGGCTGCGGCTGTACGCGATGGAGTTGCGGTCGGCCGGGACCAGGTTGGCGGTGGCCTCGGTACCGATACCCCGGTCGACGTCCTTCTTGTTGTCCAGGCTGTCGCGAGCGTTCGAGATCTTCTGCGCCGCGTCGTAGAGACCACGGCTGTAGAGGACGGTCCGGATGATGCCCGCGTGGTACGCCTCGACCGCGAGGATGCCGGCAGCGGCCTCCAGGTAGGTCTTGTTGCGGATCAACGGAGCGGCACCCTTGTACGCGGTGACGCCGACGTCTTCGAAGATGAACGCGGCCAGCAGGAAGTTGGTCTCGTTCTCGAACGGGTCGAACGTCGCGGTGGAGCTGATCAGGCCAGCGGCCCGCGCGGCAGCGGTGAAGCTGTCCTGCAGGTCGATGGCCGGACGGGCCACCCGGGCTCCACCCAACTCGCGGCGCAGGAACGCGACGTGGTTGAGCTCGTCCTCGGCGATCTCGCGGGCGTACGCAGCGACGGCCTTGGACTGGAACGGCACCTTGTGTCCGCCCTTGACGCCGCCGGCCTTGCCCTTGCCGCCGGTCAGGCTGGTCGGCACGCCCCAGCCGTAGAAGGCGTGGAGGTAGAACTCCGCCTCGAGGTATTCCAGGTTGAGGGCGAAGTTCAAGATGGCGCCGTCGCTGGGACCGGCCGCATCCGCCGAGGTGACCCCGGCCGCGCTGAGCGCGCCCGCACCAACCACGCCGAGGCCGCTGAGACCGGCCACCTTGAGGAATTTGCGCCGATCCTGCTCGTTCTCGGCACTGCGGTCGATCATGTCGACCACGGTCTTCTTTCCGAACATGCTGCTCCTAGCTGGGTGAGCTCCGGTATCTGGGCACGCAGGAGACGTCGCTCGCCTCCGGAGCGAAGTGGCGGAGAAGACGGTTGGGTGACGCGTCAGCGGCGGGAGACATCCCCCGATGACCCGTGTACGACCTGCGCGGGGCGACGACGGGAGCCGAGGTTCCTAGGCAGCTCGGACAACCGTGTCACTCGCATGGCCATTCGGGGCCGACGGCATCCCGGATTGGCCCCGTCGCCGTCGCGGGCGATATTCGGTCGGACCTGCGAGTCGGACCGGGGTGCCCGATCGGGCAGCGCGACCGGCCCGATCGACGGTCCGGACGGGCCGGACGCGGACCTCCAGCGGGGTCGATGCTCGAGAGGTGGGTGCCTCCGCGACCCCCGAACGCGTCCGCGCAACCGCCGGAGAAGCGTTGCAGCGGGGTCGGATGCGCCCGGCCCCATCGGCCCACCTGCCCCCCGGGCCGGCCGCAGTCCTGGCGCTGCAGCGGGCGGCCGGGAACGAGGCGATCAACGCGCTGATCCTCGGTCGGATGCGGATGCCGGGCGCCACCGCGCGGCGCCAGATGGATGAGGCGTACGCCGAACTGCAGCGTGACGAGCCGGCGATCGACAAGGTCGAAGGCGGCCTGAAGGCGGCCAAGGCGCTGGGCATCCCGGTGGACCTGGAGGGGATCAAGCCGCCGCCGTCGGCCCTGGCCGTCACGACCACCGGTTTCGGTCCGGGCAACGTCGCCGCCAAGAAGCCGGTGCCCCCGCCGAAGCCGACGCCACCGATCAGCCCGTTGGGGCGGGCGGCGGCGAAGAAGGCGCCAGGTGGCCAGGCGGCCGGACCGCCGCCGGTCGCCGCCGGCGACCTGGGCGGGGGTCTCGGAGCGGCCGCGCCGGTCACCGTGGATCCCCAGCAGCCGCCGGTGGCGCCGGGCTTCGTCCGCCCGGCCGACGACCCGGCGTTCACCTCGGTCACCGGGCGGGTGAAGGCCACGGCCAAGCAGAAGCGGTCGCACGCTCCGGCTGCGGCCAAGGCCAAACAGGCCCAGGACGCTGCGCTGCCGCCGACCAACGACCTCGCTTCGCAGGCCAAGGCGGCCAAGGCCGACACCATGGAGGCGCAGCGCCCGGGCAGCTTCGATAAAAAGGCGTTCATCACCGCGGTCGAGGCGGCTGTCGCGGCCAAGACGCCGACGACCCTGGCCCAGGCCGACACCTACAAGGAGTCGGGCAAGACCGCGGAGGTCAAGGGCGAGGTCCGCGGACTGGTCGCCACGGGCACGCAGGAGCAGGCCCACGACATCGCCGAGGCGACGGCCGCCCCGCCCGACCCGTCGAAGACGGTGGCCAAGCCGGTCACGCCGATGGGGCCGGAACCGACCGGGGCGCTCGCACCGGTCCCGGCGGCCGGAGCCGTGCCGAAGCCTGCACCGGCCGATCAGCTCAACCTGGCCTCCGGGCCGCGCCAGGCCGAGGAGGAATTGGCCCAGGCCGAGGTCACCGAGGACCAGTTGGCCGAGTCCAACGAACCTCAGTTCGCTGAGGCCTTGGCCGACAAGCGCGCCGTCGCCGCTCATGCCGACACCGCACCGGCGGCGTACCGTGCCGAAGAGGCCCAGGTCATCGGTCAGGACAAGGCCGACGCCCAGGCGGCGACGGCCGCCGGGTTGAGCGGCATGCAGAGCTCGCGCGGCGCCGCACTGACCTCGGTGGTCGCCGACAAGGCCAGGACCAAGACCAAGGACGAGGCCAAGCGAGCCGAGGTCACGTCCCGGGTCGAGAGCATCTTCACCGCCACCGAGGGTGAGGTGAAGAGGATCCTGGGCGGCATCGACCCGCTGGTCGAGCAGGAGTTCAACGCCGGGGAGGCGGCCGCCCGCGGGGTGTTCGAACGCTTCGTCAGCGCCAAGATGTCGGCCTACAAGAAGGATCGCTACGGCGGCTGGCTCGGCAAGTTCCGCTGGCTCCGGGACAAGATCCGGGGGATGCCGGCCAAGGTCAACGAGTTCTACGTGGCCGGTCGCGAGCTCTACCTCAAGGAGATGACCAAGACCATCTCCCGGGTGGCCGACATCGTCGGCACCGGTCTGACCCAGGCCAAGACCCGGATCGCCCGCGGTCAGGCCGAGATCGCCGCGTACGTGAAGAGCCTGCCCAAGGATCTGCGCAAGGTCGGGGCCGACGCGGGCCAGGAGATCGCCGACCGGTTCGCCCAGCTCGAGAGCGATGTCGACGCCAAGAAGGACGCGCTGGTCGACGACCTGGCCAGCCGGTACGTCGCGGCCCGGAAGGGGCTGGACGAGCGGATCGAGGCGCTGCAGGCCGAGAACCGTGGGCTGATCGACAAGGCGATCGGCGCCATCAAGGCCGTCATCAACACGATCCGGGAACTGGTGTCGATGTTGACCGGGGTGCTGGCCCGGGCGGCCGGCGTCATCGGCCAGATCGTCAAGCACCCGATCCGCTTCCTCGGCAACCTCGTCGCCGGGGTCAAGGGCGGGGTGATGAAGTTCAAGGAGGACTTCTTCGGCCACCTCAAGCGCGGTCTGATGCGCTGGCTGTTCGGGGCGCTGGCCGAGACCGGGATCGACCTGCCCCGGTCGTTCGACCCCAAGAGCATCGTCGGCTTCCTGGCCTCCATCTTCGGGCTGACCTGGGATCGCATCCGCAAGCGTCTGGTTCGCCAGATCGGCGAGCCCGCCATGGTTGCGGTCGAGAAGGGCGTCGAGATCTTCACGTTGTTGTCCGGACCCGAGGGGGTGGGCGGGCTGTGGCAGCTGATCCTGGACAAGGTCGGCGACGTCAAGAACATGATCTTCGAATCGGTCAAGGACTTCGTCAAGGACCGGATCATCACCGCCGGCGTCACCTGGCTGATCGGGCTGCTCAATCCGGCCGCCGCGTTCGTGAAGGCCTGCAAGATGATCTACGACATCGTCGTGTTCTTCGTGAACAACGCGGGACGGATCAAGGCCTTCGTCGACACCGTCCTCGACTCGGTGTCGGACATGGTCCGCGGCAACGTCGGCGCGGTGGTCAACAAGGTCAATGACGCGCTCGGCCAGATGGTGCCGATCATCATCGGATTCCTGGCCAGCCTGGTCAATCTCGGCGGCATCGGCCAGAAGGTGCGCGAACTGGTCGACCGCCTGCAGAAGCCGGTCACCCAAGCGGTGGACTTCCTCATCGCCAAGGGCCTGCATCTGGCCGGCCCGATCATCCGCCGGGTCGCCGGCGTGGCCGGCAAGGTCAAGGCCAAGGTGGCTGCCGGCAAGGCCTGGGCCAAGGGCAAGGCGGAATCGGGTCGGGAATGGGTCAAGGCGAAAGGGCAGGCGATCGCCGGATTCTTCACGGTGCGGCGAGAGTTCGACGTGGACGGCGAGAGTCACACGTTGTACTCCTCGGGCGACACGTTGATCGTTGCATCGACGCCGACCGACCTCGACAAGCATCCCGACGCTGGCGTCCGCGCGGCCTACCGGGCCTATCGCTCGGCAGTCGACACGGCCACCACACCCACGGGCAAGGAGAAGGCGGCCAAGAAGCCGTTGGCCCGAATCATCACCGTGCTCAAGAAGTGGCTGAAGCGGACGAAGAAGAAGGATCCCCAGGCGAGCGCTCCGGAGGTCGGAAACATCGCTCAGCACAAGGACCAGCCGTCTTCTCTTCGCAAGAGGGACGTCGCGGTGTGGGAGCTGGAGAGCGAGCACGTGATCCCGCGGGCGATGTCGAACGCCGCGTTCCTCACCCTCTCGCTCCAAGGCATCCCCGCCGGCAAGACCGATTACGTACACCAGACGACGATCATGATCTACCGGGGCGCGGCGACACGAAAGACTCATGGTGGCGAAGCAGACAATGCGATGAGCGCCGAGATCAAGCAGAACCTGGCCGAGGTCTTGGCCGAGTTCCACAAGACGAAGGCCTCGCAGCAGATGGCCGCCGCCGAACTCGTCATCGACGCAGTGCTGCGGCTGTTCGCCGCCTACGCCGAGGACGCCGTAGGTCGGACCTCCATCGCGGTCGAGCACGAGAGCAAGCAAAACCGGGCGCGGCGGGGCCCGCCCGGGAAGCCGGAGACCAAGATCCCCGATGCCGGGAGGATCCGCGCCGCGGCGATGCAGCAGATCAAGGACATCGAGCGTCAGCTCAAGTCGCGCCTGCGGTGAACCGAGGATCCGGCAGGTCCAGATGCAACAGGCGACCGGCACCTGCCCACTCGGGCAGGAAGCGCTGCCCTCCGAGGCGTCCGGCTGGGCGTGGTGGGCGGCCGCGTACCGGACGAGTCTTCTCCTAGACCTCAGTCACAAGGGAGATGAGCATGCCGACCTACCAGTCGCCAGGGGTGTACGTCGAGGAAGTCGCCGCGGGTGCCCGCCCGCTCGCCGGGGTGGGTACGGCCATCGCGGCCTTCGTGGGTCTGGCCGAGTCCGGTCCGTTCAACCGGCCGATCCTGGTCAGCAACTGGACCCAGTTCGCCAACGCGTTCGGTGGCTTCGTGGCCGGTAGCTACCTGGCCCAGTCGGTCTACGGCTACTTCATGAACGGCGGCGGCAACTGCTACGTCGTCCGCATCGGTGAGGATCCGGGCCCGAGCGGTCCGGCCCCGCGCAGCGCCCGGGCCAAGGAGCTCGCCGCCGCGCCGTCGGCGCAGATCGGCCGGCTCCGGGTCGGGGTGATCGACCCCGCCGTCCAGCCCAACGAGGTCAGCGTGCAGATCACCGATCCCGGTGGTGACGCCCCGGGCGGCGACATGTTCAAGCTCGTGGTCAAGCGCAACGGCGAGGTCGTCGAGGAGTTCGATCGCGCGACCTTCGCCAAGGGCAAGCAGAACGTGGTCACGCTGGTCAACGCCACCTCCAAGCTGATCCAGGTCGAGGAGACCAGCAGCGGCACGGTCGAGCGTCTGCCCAGCTCGGAGACCGCGCTGGCCGCCCCGCCGGCCGCAGCCGCGCTGCCCTCGACCCGGCTGAGCGCCGACGACTACGTCGGCGACGTGGCCCAGCGCAGCGGCTTCGCCGGCCTCGAGGCGGTCGAGGAGGTGACCATGCTGTGCGTTCCCGACCTGATGAGCGCGTACCAGCAGGGCGCCATCGACCTCGACACCGTGCAGGCGGTGCAGACGGCGATGATCGCGCACTGCGAACTGATGGGGGACCGGATCGCCATCCTCGACGCGCCGCCCGGGCTCAACGCCCAGCAGATCAAGGAGTGGCGGGTCGACAAGGCGCGCTACGACTCGATGTACGCCGCGCTCTACTGGCCGTGGATCCAGACCATGAACCCGGCCACCGGACTGCTGTCGTTCATGCCGCCGTCGGGCCACATGGCCGGGGTGTGGGGCCGCAACGACGACACCCGCGGCGTGCACAAGGCACCCGGCAACGAGGTGATCCGGGGCGCGGTCGACATCGAGATCAACATCACCCGAAACGAGCACGACCTGCTCAACCCCGAGGGCATCAACTGCATCCGCGCCTTCCCGGGTCGCGGCATCCGGATCTGGGGTGCCCGGACCCTGTCGTCCGACCCGGCGTGGAAGTACCTCAACGTGCGGCGGCTGTTCAACTACCTCGAGGAGTCGATCCTCAGCGGTACCAACTGGGTGGTGTTCGAGCCCAACGACCAGGCGCTGTGGGCCAAGATCCGGCGGACCATCGCGGCGTTCCTGGTCCAGGAGTGGCGGGCCGGTGCGCTCTTCGGCAGCACCCCCGACGAGGCGTTCTACGTCAAGTGCGACTCCGAGACCAACCCCAGCGAGGGCATCGACGCCGGGCAGGTGGTCTGCGAGATCGGGGTCGCGCCGGTCAAGCCGGCCGAGTTCGTGATCTTCCGGCTCGCGCAGTTCTCCGGCGGCACCTCGCTGGTCTCGGAGTAGTCACCCCACCGGTGAGGGCGCCGGCAACCCGGCCCCTCGCCTCGACGTCAGCCGGTCCCGGTCGCGGGGCCGGTGCACCAGGAAAGGACATCGACCATGGCACTACCCGATGGCGACAGCTCGGTCGGCCACTCGTTCGGGCTGGAGTTCGACGGCATCACCATCAAGGCGATCACCGAGGTCGCCGGGCTCAAGATGGAACAGGACGTCGTCGAGTACAAGGAGAACGGGCCGGACGGGAAGTACCAGATCCGCCGGCTGCCCGGTCGCCCCAAGGCGCCCGACATCACCCTGACCCGCGGACTGACCCAGGACCAGAGCTTCGAGAAGTGGGTCAAGGACAGCCGCTTCGGCAAGATGGCCGACGTCCGCAAGGGCGGCGCGATCATCGTCTTCGACTTCGAGGGCAACCCGGTCAAGCGCTACAAGCTGACCAACGCCTGGCCCAAGAGCCTGGAGATCGGCAGCCTCAAGGCCGGCGACACCTCGTACCTGTCGGAGAAACTCGTCCTGACCTGCGAGAGCATCGAGGTCGAGTAATGCGTCGCGGGTCGCTGGCGGAGATGTTCGGCGACTCCGACCAGACCACTCCCGAGCCGCCGGAGGTACGTGAACCCCTCGTCACCGAGTTCTCGTTCGTCCTGCCCCGCGGCTACGTCGACGGGTCGGGGGTGCTGCACCGTGAGGGGACGATGCGGCTGGCCACCGCGCGCGACGAACTGGTGCCGCTGCGCGACGACCGGGTCCGCGAGAACCCCGCCTACCTGACCGTGGTGCTGCTGGCCCGGGTGATCACCCGGATCGGCACGGTCACCGACGTCCACGCCGGGGTGGTCGAGAACCTGTTCGCCGCCGATCTGGCCTTTCTTCAGGACCTCTACCGCCGGGTCAACACCGAGGGACACACCCGCGCAGCGGTCACCTGCCCGGCCTGCGAGCACCGGTTCGCGGTCGACGTCTCGGGTGGGCGCCTGGGGGAATAGAGACGTACGCGGTCGAGCGGCTCTACGCCGAGGTCGCGTACGTCGCCTACTACCTGCACTGGTCGCGTGACGATCTCCTCGACCTCGAGCACGCCGAGCGGCAACGCTTCGTCGCCGAGGTCGCCGCCCTGAACACCCGGATCCAGCAGTCCTGAACGACGTGAGGAGGTGAACCCGATGCGCTGGTGGCCGTTCGGTCGCTCAGCCGGCGAGCCGTCCGCGGCCGCCCCGGCGCCGAGCACGTCGGCTGCATCAGGTCCTCCCCCGGCGTCGAACGACTGGCGCGACGTGCCCCGGTTGCAGCGGACGCTGGCCGACCCGCTCGCACCGGTGGCCATCAACGACCGGTTCCGCGAGGGCCTGGCCACTTCGGCCGATCCGAGCTTCCTGGCTCCGCTGACCCATCGGGTCGAGCCGGTGACCGGTGGGCTGGTCGAGGGTCTGGTGGTGCCGGGCCGACCGACCACCCACGGCGGTCCGGACCTGGTTGTCCCGTCCCGACCCGCCGCCGCGACCCCCCCGCGCGTGCAGCGGCTGGCGCAGTGGAGCGACCCCGGTCTCGCCACCGTGCCGTTGGAGTATCCGGCGCCGGGGACGGCGCCCGCCGCGGCGGACGGGCGGAGGGTCGACGAGGTCGGCGATGCCGAGGTCGAAGCGCCCGGCCCGGTGTCGATCGACGGTCTCGAGGTCGTCGCCCCTGAGTCGGCTCCGACTGATCCGGCCGCCACCATCGACCAATCGATCGCGGCGACGACCTCGACGGACGGTCGCCGAAGCGCGGCCCCGACGCCGGTCTTCGCCGAGCGCTCGATCCAACGGTCGGCGAGCGATGCCGAGCCGTCCAGAGTCACGCTCGGGCCACGACTGCTCGGTGATCCGCTGATCGTGCCGCCCGTCCCGATCACCCCGCGGGTCGCCGCAACGACCGAACCGCCGGCGCAACCGGTGAGCTATGCGGCGCCGCGGCCGGACCCGGCACCGACCGTCAGTCGCCGTGCGCTCGACCCGTCGGGCTCGGCTCACATCTCGCCGGCCGTGCCGACGGTCCAGCCGACGACCGAGCCGGCGAATGGGTCGGCGCCCACGCCCGGCGTCACGGTGCCGGAAGCACCCGTCCTCCGCCACCTGCCGACCCTCAGCGTGGCTCGGATCGACGCATCGGCGGCGCTGCCCACGCTCGTCGCGACCGGCGACCGGGACCGCGACCGGAGCCGCGACCAGGACACCTTCGCCTTCGGCGTCGCTGCAGCGGAGTGTGACGGGACCGGGTGACCAGCCGCGCCCAGCGCCCGGCAGTCCGGCACCCGTCGTCGGTCTGGGCGACCCGGGGCGAGACGCGATCCGGGACGCGGTCGCTCTGAGCCCCGCACCGGTCGGTCCGGTGGCGGTGTCGCGGTCGATCGTCGCAGCCGCCTCGACGACGGCGGATCCCGATCGTGTCCGCCCCGACGTCACCGACTCGGCCGAGCTCGCCGACCTCCCCGAGCCGTCCACCGCAGCCCTGAGTCGCGACGACGTCACCGACGCCGCACCCGGGCCGACGGTCAGCCGGCTCGTCGACGAACGGCCGGTCTCTCCGGAGGAGCGCGGCCCCGGCTACACCGAGATCGCCCTCGTGGTCCCGGCTCGCCCGGAAGGCCTCGGATCACCACCGACCGCGGACGCTGGCCCGTCGCCGGTGCAGCGCTCGACCGAACTCGACCCCGGGCTGGACGTCGACCCGTCCGGACCGAGCGTCCCCCTCGAAGCCTGGAACTCCTCCCCGACGGCCCGAGCGGACCTGACGCTCTCACCGGTGGCACGATCGACCCCCGCGCCGCCCGCACCGGTCGGGCACGGTGGGCCGACGGTGAACCGCCTGACCGCCTCGTCGCCGATGGCCAGCCGCCCGACCGCCTCGTCGCCGATGATCAGCCGCCTGACCGGGTCGATGCCGATGGTGGCCGCACCCGTCTCGTCGAATCGGTCGGCGGCGTACGCCACGTCGACGCAAACCCAACCGAGTCCGGCCGACCCATCGAGCCGGTCGGCCGGGGTCATAGCCCAGGTCGTCGCGCCGATCGCCCTCCAGCGCCGTACCACCGACCCGACCGTCTTGCCCGCACCGCCCGCACCGCCCGCACCGCCCGCACCGGCCGCGCCGGTGGGCCCGGCGACCGCGTACCCGACCTCTCGGGGGATCGGACGGGGTCAGCGGCCCGGCGGTGCCGCTGGTCAGGACGGTTCAGCGAGCCGAGACCCGATCGCCGCTGGTCGTGCCCGCCCGGTCCTCCGGGCCGGGGTCGCAGCCACTCCCCGGGGAGGGCGTCTCGTTCGCCTCGATGTTCAGCGGCATCGGTGGCGGCTCGGATGCGGGTCGCGGCCAAGCTGGCGACGACGACACGGTGCAGCGCGAGGCCGCCGGCGGTGCGGCGCCCGACGCGGCCGTCGAGACCGCCGGACCGGTCGACGGCGGGTCCGGATCCACGACGCCGGCTCCGGGTGCGCCGCCCGCGACCTCGGCCGCCCACCTCGACGAGATGGCGCGCCGCCTCTACGAACCGCTCGCCGCCCGACTCCGCGAAGAGCTCTGGCTCGACCGCGAGCGCGCCGGCCTCCTGAGTGACCTGTGACGAAAGGCAGTGCGACATGGCTGAGAACAAGGACCCGGCGGTCAGCGTCTGCTTCAAGGTGCAGATCGACGACAAGGAGCTGGGCTGGTTCAACACCTGCGAAGGTCTGGGGCTCGAGGTGGTGATCGAGCAGCGCGAGGAGGGCGGCAACAACGGCTTCGTCTGGCAACTGCCGACCCGGATCAAGTACTCCAACGTCAAGCTCAGTCGCCCGGTCGGCGTCCACAGCGCCAAGCTGACCGCCTGGCTGTGCAGTTTCGCCAACGGGGTCAAGCAGCAGACCGCGACGATCACCGCTATGACGGGTGACATGGACGAGGTCGCGACCTGGAACCTGGCCGGGGTCATCCCGGTGCGCTGGACCGGACCGAGCCTCAATCCGGACAGCCCCAAGGTGGCCACCGAGACGGTCGAGCTGGCCCACCACGGGTTCCTCCCGCTCGGCGCCGGCGGCGGGAAGCAGAACTGAGATGTCGGACAAGCACATCGCGTTGATGACCGAGGCGGCGCTCAAGGACGTCGACCAGCCGACGGTCCGCAGCGTCGTCAACGGCAAGCCGGTCAAGGGTCGGCCCAAGATGGACAAGGCGCAGCTCACCTTGTACGACCCGTCGCCGGGCGGCTCGGCCGGCGCGGAGCGCGGCGTGGTCCCGTTCCAGTTCAACCCCAAGGAAGTGACCATCACCAAGGCTGCGAAGTGGGAACGCAAGCCGACCAAGGGCTCGAAGACCGCCGGTCCGCCCGAGTTCACCGGACCCGAGCCGTCGAAGATGACGCTGGAGATGTTCTTCGACGCCACGAGCACGCGGGACGGCTCGGTGGTCAAGGCAGTGGAGACGCTGCTGACCTGCTGCGTGCCCACCGAGAAGAGCGCCGGTCAGAAGAAGCCGACCCCCCCGATCGTGGTGCTGCACTGGGGGTCGACCGCCAGCTTCCCCGCATTCGTCACCTCGGTGAGCGCCAAGTTCACCCTCTTCGCCACCGACGGCACGCCGATCCGGGCCGTGTGCACCGTCGCGATGGAGGAGATGCCGGGCGAGGAGTTCCGCAAGCAGAATCCGACCTCGGGCAGCTACGAGGTCCGCCGCGTTCACCGCACCGTGGCCGGCGACTCGCTGGCCTCGGTGGCGTTCGCCGAGTACGGGGATCCGACCGCCTGGCGGGCTCTGGCCGCGTTCAACGAGATCGACGACCCGCTCCGAGTGCCGACCGGCAGCATGCTGCTGCTGCCGACGCCGGAGGAACTGGCCCCGGCCCTGGCCGGTGCCCGATGACCCCGCGTACGCAGCTCGGACGGACACCATGAGCAGCATCACCAGCACCTGTCTGGTCGAGTTCGACGGCACCCCGCTGCCCGCCGACATCGTTCCGCTGCTGGTGTCGGCGTACGTGGACGACAGCCAACAGCTTCCCGACACGTTCGCGCTGCGATTCCGCGACCCCAACCGGCTGGTGCTGTCCAAGGCGTCGATCAAGATCGGCTCGCTGGCCAGGATCAGCGTCCAGGTGGCCACCGGGGCGCAACCGCAGATGCTGATCAACGGCGAGGTCACCGCGCTCGAGGCCGAGTACGACCAGTCCGGGACGTTCACCGTGGTCCGCGGCTACGACCAGACCCACCGCTTCTTCCGGGGCCGCACGACGGCGAGCTACCAGCAGATGACCGCCTCGGACATCGCGACCAAGATCGCCCAGCGGGCCGGGCTCAAGATCGGCGAGGTCACCGCGACCAAGACGGTGTACGACCACTTCAGCCAGGCCGCCCAGACCGACTGGGAGGTGTTGACGGTACTGGCCCGGGCCAACAACCTCGAGGTGTCGGTCCGCGAGAACACCTTCGCGCTCACCGCGCCCGCGGTGGCCAGCACCGCGCCGGCGACCGGCGGCTCGGCCAACACCGACCCGTTGGTCCTCGCGCTCGGCAAGGACCTGCTGCGCTTCCGGTCGGTCCTCACCTCGGCCCAGCAGGTGGGCCGGGTCGAGGTCCGCGGCTGGGACGTGGCGACCAAGAAGGCGCTGACGGCGACCGAACCGGCGGTGACCCGGCGGATCGAGTTGCCGAGCGTCACCCCGCAGCAGCTGGCCAAGACCTTCGGCGACCCGACCTACGTGGCCACGGACCTGCCCTACCGCGACCAGAGTCAGGTCGATGAGGCGGCCAAGGCCCTGGCCGACGAGACGGCCAGTGCCTTCGCCGAGTTCGAGGGGTCGGCGCGCGGCAACCCCGCGCTGCGGGCCGGAGCGTCGATCAGCATCGACGGGTTGGGTGAGCCGTTCGACGGCAAGTACACGATCACCACCTCACGCCACCGCTTCGACCCGACGACCGGTTACACCACCGCGTTCGCGGTGACCGGGCGCCGGGACCGCACGATGCTCGGGCTCGCCGGTGGCGGCGGTCCCCGCCGGGTCCCGGCCGGGATCGTCATCGGCCTGATCACCGACGCCCAGGACCCCGAGCACGCCGGCCGGGTCAAGCTCACCTTCCCGTGGCTGTCCGACGACTACGTCAGCGACTGGGCCCGCACCGTGCAGCCGGGGGCCGGCAAGGACCGGGGCTGGCAGGTGCTGCCCGAGGTCGGCGACGAGGTGCTGGTCGCCTTCGAGCAGGGCGACTTCGGCCGGCCGGTCGTGGTCGGCGGGCTCTACAACGGCGTCGACACCATGCCCAAGGGGCCGGTCGACCTGGTCGACGGCGGGGCCGGGCGGATCAACCGCCGCTCGATGGTGTCGCGCCTCGGGCACCGGGTCGATCTGGTCGACGCCTCGGGGAAGGAGGGCGTACGCCTGGCCACGACCGACGAGAAGCTGAAGTTGATCATGGACCACAGCGCCACCACGGTCACCCTGCACGCCGACGGCAAGGTGGTGATCGAGGGCACCCAGGGCGTGACCATCGACTCCGGCGGCTCCGACATCGACCTCATGGGCAAGAGCATCTCGCTCAAGGCATCGTCGGGCGTCACGGTCGACGGCGGTGGCGGCGCGGTCGACGTCAAGGCCGGATCGACCCTCAGCCTGACCGGGGTCAGCGCCAAGCTCGAAGGCAGCGGCACCACCGAGGTGAAGGGAGGCTCGCTGTGCACCGTCCAGGCGGCCCTCGTCAAGATCAACTGACCCCGGCCACGGTGGCCCGGGTGGCCGTTTGCGCGCACAGGTGCCCGAACGGCCGCCCGACACCGGTGTCGCCGGGCCGTCTGCGCACACAGGTGCCCAAACGGCTCGGCCGGGCCGCCGCCGACGGGGGTGGACGCTGATGCCCCCGGCCGCGCGGGTCGGCGATCCGACCGGCCACCCGGGAGTGATCGGTCCGCCCGGTGTTCCGACCGTGCTGATCGCCGGGATGCCCGCGGCCACGGTGGGAACCCCGCACGTGTGCAGCTTCCCGCCACCGGCGGTTCACCCGCCGACCGCGATCGTCCCGCCGGGCTGCCCGACGGTGCTGATCGGCGGGATGCCGGCCGCCCGGATGGGTGACCTGTCCGCCTGCGGTGCGCCGATCGTCGTCGGCGCCCCCACTGTGATGATCGGAGGCTGAATCGATGCCCGCACCCACCCACACCGTCGACTTCGTCGGAGCCGGCTGGAGCTACCCGCTGGGCACCGACGCCACCGGCGGCGTCGCCCTGGTCAACCGGGACCGCGAGATCGAGCAGGCCATCCGGCTCATCCTGGGCACGGCCGTCGGAGAACGCCCGATGCGACCCGAGTTCGGCTGCCGGATCCACGATCACGTGTTCGACACCGCGACCTCGGCGACCGCCGGGCAGATCGCGTACGACGTCCGTGAGGCCCTCAACCGCTGGGAGCCGCGGATCGACGTGAGCGACGTCAACGTCAGCTTCGAAGGGATGGAGCAGGGCGTGCTCTACGTCGACGTCAGCTACTCGATCCGCAGTCTGAACGATCCGCGCAACCTGGTCTTCCCGTTCTACGTGATCCCGGCCGACGAGCCCGTGGCGGCTCTGGTCGCCGGAACCCTCATGCCCGCACTGCCCGGAGGTGCCTGATGCTGCCCGCTCCCAACCTCGACGACCGGCACTTCCAGGACCTGGTCGACGACGCCAAGCGGCTGGTTCAACAGCGCTGTCCGACCTGGACCGACCACAACGTGTCCGACCCCGGCGTCACCCTGATCGAGGCGGTGGCGCAGATGGTCGACCAGTTGATCTACCGGCTCAACCGGGTGCCCGACCTCAACTACATCAAGTTCCTCGAACTGATCGGTGTCGAGCTCCGAGCGCCCGCCGCCGCCCACGGCCGCGTCACCTTCTGGTTGTCGGCGCCGCAGCCGCAGACCGTGATCATCCGGGCCGAGAGCCAGGTCGCCACCCCGCGTACCGACATCTCCGACCCGGTGGTGTTCTCCACCACCCGTCAGCTGGCGATCATCCCGTGCGCCTTCGCCAACGCGGCGACCCACCCGTTCCAATCCGCGCCGATCGACACCACGATGACCCTGGGCCGCGGCGGATTCCGGGCGTTCAGCGCCACCCCGGTGGTCGGCGACGCCCTGCTGATCGGGCTGACCGAGGCGGTGCCGTCGTGCGCCGTGCTGGTCCGGCTCGACTGCACGGTCTCGGGGCGCGGCATCGATCCCCGGCATCCCCCGGTGGTCTGGGAGGCCTGGACCGACGACGGCTGGGCGGCCTGCGAGCTCGACAGCGACGACACCGGCGGGTTGAACAAGCCGGGTGACGTCATCCTGCACGTGCCCGAGGGCCACCAGACCTCGGTCATCGCCCGTGAGCGGGCCGGCTGGCTGCGGTGCCGGCTGATCGATGCCGCTGCCCGACCAGCGGACCTACGTCGAGTCGCCGACCGTGCTCGCCGTCGAGGCACACACCATCGGCGGCACCGTGGCCACCACCAACGCCGAGGTGGTGCACGGGGAGATCCTCGGGCGCTCGGACGGCACGCCCGCGCAGCGCTTCCCGCTGCAACGGCGACCGGTCGTCACCTCCGAGGCGCCGCTCGCCCTGACCGTGCTGGTCGGCGAGCAGGCGCAGACCTGGACCGAGGTGCCGCACTTCGCCCAGTCCGGGCCCGACGACCGGCACTTCCGGATCGACGCGTACGCCGGCGAGGTCCAGTTCGGGCCGGCGCTACGCACGGCGAGCGGCGGGTTGCAGCGGCACGGCGACGTGCCACCGACCGGCGCGGTGCTGCGGCTGGAGTCCTACCGGACCGGCGGCGGTCAGTCGGGCAACGTGGCCCGGGGGCAGGTCCGGGTGCTCAAGACGAGCATCCCGTACGTGTCGCGGGTCGAGAACCGGACGCCGGCCATCGGCGGCGCCGAGGCCGAGACGCTGGCCGACGCCAAGTCCCGCGGGCCGCTGCTGCTCCGCTCGCGCGGGCGCGCGGTCACCGCCGAGGACTTCGAGGAACTGGCCCGCGACGTCGCCCCCGACGCCGCCCGGGTGAAGTGCGTCCCCGAGGAGGGAGCCTCGGCCGGCGTACGCGTCCTCGTCGTCCCCCATGTGGCCAGCGACGACGTCGGCCGGATCGAACGCGCCGACCTCGACCCGCCGGCCCAGATCCTGGAACGGATCAGCAACAGCCTCGACGAGCGCCGCCTGGTCGGCACCCGACTGCTGGTCCAGCCGCCCGACTACGTCTGGCTCACCGCCGTCGTCCGGTTGAGCGCCCGGCCGCGGTTCGACGCCGGTGAGGTCCGGACCGAGGTGCTGCGGGCGCTCTACCGGCTCTACCACCCGCTGATCGGCGGGCCGGACGGGACGGGGTGGCCGTTCGGTCGCTCGGTGCAGTCGCACGAGGTGCACGCCGCCCTGGCCCGGATCCCCGGGGTGGACATGTCGCGTGAGGTCAACGTCGCCCTCTTCCCGGCCGAGGCCGACTCCGGTCGGCGCGGCGGCGTGGTCGAGCGGATGGATCTGCCCGAGACCGGGCTGGTCTACTCCTTCGACCACCAGGTCCGGGTGACCCGATGACCCCAGAGGCCGACGGACCGGAGGACGTTTCCCGGCACCTGCTGCGAAACGGCCCCTCAGCCGGCCGGGCCGGGGGTCGTTTCCCGGCACGTGGTGGACAACGGTCCGCATTCGGCCGCGCTCGGGGTCGTTTCCCGGCACGTGTCGGACAACGGCCTGCATTCGGCCGTGACACGGTTCGTTCCCCAGCACGTGCCGGGAAACGTCCCCCCGCCTCCCGCCGCGGCCAGGGCGGATGCCCGCATCGCGCCGACCCACGCGCCACAGGGAGCCGTACGCCATGAGGGGGACGATCGCCCGGCTGCCCAGTCCGCATCCGCTGACCGCCACGCTGCCGTCGATGCTGCGCGAGGACGCGTTCGCGCGCAGCCTGTGCGAGGGGTTCGACGAGTTGCTCGCCCCGGCCATCCTCAGTCTCGACACCTTCGACGCCTACCTGGACCCCGACACCACGCCCGACGACCTGCTGCCCTGGCTGGCGCAGTGGCTCGGGCTGGGCGTCGAGCCCGGGGTCGAACGCCCGCGGCAGCGGCACGAGCTGCGGATCGCCGGCCCGCTGAACGCCACCCGCGGCACGCGGCGCAGCATCGAACTCGTGCTCGAGAACGCGCTCGGCATGCCGGTGGAGGTGGCCGAGACCGGGGCGGCCCGGTGGAGCCCGACCCCCGGGGGCCCGTTGCCCGGACGCGACGACCCGGCGATCAGCGTGGTCGTCCGACCACCCGCCGGGACCGAGGTCGACCTCGACCGCCTCGATGCCCTGATCCGCTCGGTCAAGCCGGCGCACGTGCGACACGTCGTCTCGGTCCAAGCTTGAGGCGTGGAGCTCGAGACGTTGATCGATCGGATCCCGGAGGGTTGGAGCGCGGTGGCGTACGCGGGTCGCCGCTACGGTCTCGTGCGCCGGTCACGGATCGACGGGCGGATGGTCACGCTGTGGGCCGAGGAGCTCGGCGGTCGCGACCTGGTCAGCGCGAACGTCTACCGCACCGGCGACGGCGACCGGCTCCGGCCGTGCGAGATGCCGGAACAGAAGGTGCTCGACTTCCTGGCTGGATGGGTGGCCGATCCGTGACCTCGGCCGCCGGCGTATCCGTGTGGTCACGAAACCGCTCCCGGTCAGCGGTCGGGCCTACGATGAGCCCACCGAGAGAGGGCACGCGAATGGTCGACCGGCGGGGCAGTGACGGGGTCGAGGCCGGCGCGCCGTCCGCCCCGGACCCCGCCGGCGTCACCACGGTGATCACGCCCGCTCCGACCTTCGATCCCGATCGCACGTTGCCCCCGTCGGGCCGCGACGACGTCACGCTGCTGTCGGCCGCCCCGGTCATCTGGACCCCGGCCGTCCCGACCGCCCGTCCTCCCACCCAGCCCGTTCCCCCTCCGGAGTCGTCGATGCCGAACCACCTGATCTTCGACCGGTTCCCGGGCGCGACCGTCGAGGACGACGCCGAGCTCCGCGCCGCCACCAGCCCCTACGGTCCGAACCAGCGCCCGCCCGGGCCGCCGCCGGGCCCGCCGCCCGGCTACCCGCCCCAGCAGTACCCGCCCGCTCCGCCCGGCGCCCGACCTCCGGGCCCCGGACCGCGTACGCCGCCACCGCCCGGATACCGTCCTGGACCGCCGACCCAGCCCGGTGGCCGCCGGGGCGGCCCCGGGGGTGGCGCACCCGGTGGGCCCGGGGGCTACGGACCGGGCCCGAACGGGTTCGACGACGGGTCGGGGTCGAAGCGGAAGGTGATCATCGCGATCGTGGTCGGCGCGGTGGTGCTGATCGGCGCGGCCACCGGCATCGTTTTCGCGCTCAACGGCGACGACGAGCCGACCGCCGACCCGAGCCCGTCGAGCATCGTCGTCCCGCCGTCCACAGCGGTGTCGCCGGTCGCCACGCCGACCCCGAGCGGACCGACCAGCACCGCGGCACCGACCGCCGACCCCAGCGCGAGCCCGACGCCGTCGACCCCGACCAGTACGGCAGCGCTGCAGGACCTGCCCAAGGCGTCGCCGATCCCGGCGACCATGGCCGTGGTGCCGATGCGGCGCACCGGGGGCAGCGACCGGCCGCTGTATCTGGTCGACACCGAGGGCGCGATCAACCGGGTCAAGCTGCCGACCGAGGGCCGCAACTCCAACCCGATGATGCAGGCCAGCCGCGACACGATCATCTATCTCAACGACGGGGTCCTGAGGGTGATGGCCGCCGACGGCCAGGGTGACCGCGAACTCTTCGAACGGGATCCGGCCGGCTGCGACAAGGTGCTGCACGCCTCGTGGAACCTGGCCGACCCCGATCTGATGGTGATCAGCTGCGAGGTCTCGGAGACCGAGGACTCGTTGCTGGTCATCGACCTGTCCGGGAAGCTGGTCCGCCGACTCGATGTCGGGCTCGACGTGATCGGCGACTTCGGGCTGACCGCCGACGGTCAGACGCTGGTCTACTGGGCCAGCGACAACCCCGAGCTCGACGGCGGCGCGATCTTCACCCTGCCGACTGTGGGCACCGGAGCGCCGAAAAAGCTCACCGAGTCGGCCGACGGGGTCGACTCCGACCCGGCGTGGTCGCCCGACGCCACCCAGATCGCCTTCCGCCGGACGGTGCCCGACGGCACCGCCGACGGCAACGAGAACGTCTTCGTGATGAACGCGGACGGCTCGGGCGCGCGGGCCGTGGCCACCACCCCGGCGGACGACTTCAAGCCGATCTGGTCACCGGACAACGAGAACCTGCTGATCATCTCCAACCGCACCTCGACCTTCGGCCCGGCCGGGGAGACCTACGACCTGTGGCTGACCCGGGTCAGCGACGGCGAGGTCCTCGCCCCGCTGGGTCTCAAGGCGCGGGCGGTGACGCGCCCGTTCTGGACCCTGCGCTGAGCCGCGGACCGGGTCGCGGATCGGTCAGGAGCCGACCAGCCCGAGATCGGCGCAGACCCGCGCGTGGTCACGGCGGGCGACCGCCGCGGCCGACGGGTTGCCGAGGCGGATGTGCAGGTCGACGAGTAGTTCCCAGGCCGAGTCGTCGTACGGGTCGAGGTCGAGCGAGCCCCGAGCGAGCTCGAGGGCCCGGCGCGGGTCCTCGTCGGCGCGGGCAGCGTCGAGGGCCACGCCCGCGGCCAGGATCCGCAGCCGGTGCCGTTCGCCGACCACCCACTCGGCCGGCCCCAGGTCGGGCAGCAGGTCGCCGGCGTACTCGCCCAGCGCGGCGAGCCGCAGCGCCTGGGCGGTCGACCCGGTGCCGTGCCCGGCGGCGTGGGCCAGTCGTTCGAACTCGGACCGCTGGTCGTGGACGCCGGGCAGCTCGAGCGCGTACGCGTCCCCACGGCGCGGCAGTGCCTCCTCGCCCAGGCCGCCGGCGACCAGGCAGTGCCGGATCGCAGAGACGGCGACCTGGAGGCTGCGAACCCCCGCAGCCAGCGTGGCATCGGGCCACAGCACGTCGACCAGCTGCTCGCGGTGCAGCGGGCGGCCGTGGTGCAGGGCCAGCAGCATCAGCAGCGAGCGGACCCGGGGCCGGAGCGTACGCCAGCCCAGCTCCCGTGATTCGACCGCCAACCCGAACCCGCCGAGACACTGCAGCCTGACCGCCGCCGGCTCGACCGGCACCGCCGCTGCGCCGACCGTCACGGCGTCGATGACGCGCGACGGCGGCGTACGCGAAGAACGGGGTCGCCGGAGCTCGGCCGACAACGCCCACCAACGCAGGGTGGGAGCGTCGAGGTCGTCGGCCAGCCGGGCCGCGCGGTCGAGCACCCGGTGGGCCAGCTCGTCACGTCCGGCGTGGACCAGGCCGACGCCGACCGCCAGCGCAGTCAGACACAGCGTCCAGGGGTCGTCGCGGCGTTCGAGGCTGTCGAGCAGTTCGGTCGCCGACGCGACCCGCCAGTCGTCCGGCACGGCCGCGACCAGCATGGCGATCTGCAGCCCGCGGGCGATCCGGGACAGCCACGGCCAGCCGGACACCTCGGCCTCGAGGATGATCTCCTCGACCGCTCCGGCGCTGACCTCGTCCGGTCCGGCCAGCAGCTCGATCCAGCGCCGGGTCAGCCGGACGGCCAGGCCGGTCCATCCGCTGCCGTCGACGAGCTGGTCGAGGGCCCGGGACGCCGCCTCGGTCTCGCCGGTCAGGACCAGACCGAGCGCCCGGGCCAGCGGCTCGTCCGCACCGGTGGGCTGGCGGGTCAGCTGCCGCAGGCAGACCGAGCGGTGGACCGCTGCGCTGGTCGTCTCGAGCGGGACGGCGGGCCGCGGCGCCTGCGGGAGCCAGAGTGCGGTCGACTGCCGCTCGAGCGCACAGCGCCGACGGAATGCGGGGTCGTCGAGGAGCCCCTCCGCGCGCCGGAAGGCACCGACCGCCGCCTCGATCTGGCCGAGCCGGGCCAGCCGCCGGGCTCCGGCGAGCACCAGTCCCGGATCGTCGGTCGGGACACCCGGCAGGGTGAGCATCCCCCAGAGCGCGTCGTCACCGGTGACCGGCGTCGCCCCCGGTTTGAGCAGTCGGGCCACCGATCCCCAGTCCTCGGCCCGGGCGTGGGCCCGGGTCGCCTCACCGATCCGGCCGGCGGCCTCGAGCAGCTGACCGCTGCGGGCGTACAGCTCGCGCGCCCGCCGCCCGCCCCACTCGTCGACCAGCAGCACTTCCAGGTGGGTCTGCAGCACCTGGTGGTAGTGGTAGGTCAGGCCGCCGTCGGTCGAGGTGGTGAAGAACTGTTCGCGTTCGAGCTCGGACAACAGCGCCGCGCTGCCCGAGGCGTCGAGCAGGTCGTCGCACAGATCGCCGGTCAGCACGCCCAGGGTGGCGGTCAGCAGCAGGAAACGGCGCCGCTCGCGGTCCAGCCCGTCGAGCACGTTGCGGGCCAGGTAGGACCGGATGAGCCGGGACCGCCCACCGAGTTCGTCGACCGCCCGTTCCCGCTCCGCGCGTCCCATCGCCGCTGTGGCCAGGTGGAACAGCTGCAGCCCTGCCGCCCAACCGCCCGTCCGGCGGGTCAGCGCAGCGGCCGCCTCGGGCGACAGCGGCGCGGCGTACACGGTCCGGAACAGCTGCTCGACCTCCCAGGACCGGAAGCGCAGGTCGTCCCCGTCGAGCTCGACCAGCTCGCCGGAGACCAGCAGCCGTGAGGTGTTGATCAGCGGAGGCCGACGGCTGCCGAGGACGACGGTGACGCTGCGCGGGCGGAGATCGACGAAGGTCTGCAACGCCTGTTCGGCCGCCGTGCCGGCGATCTCGTGCAGGTCGTCGACGATCAGCTCGACCGGGTGGCGCGGCCGGTCGTCGAGCGCGACGAGCAGGTCGAGGATCCGGCCCCCGGCCGCCGCGTCGATCAACGCCGGATCGCCGAGCGCGGCACCCAGCGTGTGACCGAGGTGCCGGGTCAAAGCCACCTCGTCGTCGTCCTCGGTCCCGATCCGGTACCAGGCCGAGGCCGCCGGGGCGGTCGAGGCCAGATGACTGAGCAGGGTCGTCTTGCCCGAACCCGGCGGCCCCAGGACCAGGCCGACCGAGACCGGGTCGCCTCCGCGTTGCAGGGCCGCCGTCCGTCGTTCCAGGCGCTCGCGGACCAGCCCGCGCAGATCGGGTCGGCGAACCTTCTCGAGGAAGATGACGGGGTCCATGAGCTATCCGGCGTATCCGACCATGCCCGGACAGAGGGCTGCCGGCGCGACGCTGATACCGCGGACGAACCGCGAAGGGTACGGGGACGAAGCCGTGAGCACAGGCCGCTCCAGGGGCCGTACGCGCCGGACAGGGCGGCGCGATCCGCCCCATGCTAGCCAGCGGGCGAGGGTGCGGGCGAGGGATTCCCGCCGAACTCCAGGCTTGTCCGGGTGTTGTTCGAGTCGGTGGAGCTGTCAGGATTCTCGGCATGGCTCCGACCCCGCGACTCCTGGTCCGTCGACCGTCACCCCGGCTCGCCGACGGTGAGTTGACCCACCTCCAACGCTCCCCGGTCGACCCAAGTCTGGCGTTGCGGCAGTGGCAGGACTACGTGACCGTGTTCGCCGATCGTGGCTGGGCGGTGACCGAGATCGCCCCCGCCGACGAGTATCCCGACGGGGTGTTCATCGAGGACACCGTGGTGATGGTCGACGACCTCGCGGTCATCACCTCACCCGGGGTCGCGTCACGCCGTGGCGAGATCGAGTCGACGATGGCCGCGCTGGCCCAGCTCGAGGGTGTGCGCATCGTCTCGATCGAACGCCCCGGCACCCTCGACGGGGGTGACGTGCTCGAGGTCGGCCGTACCGTCTACGTCGGTCAGGGCTCGCGGACGAACGCCGAGGGCGTGGCCCAACTGACCGCCCTGCTCGCCCCGTTGGGGCGGACGGTGATCGCCGTCCCGGTGACCAAGGTGTTACACCTCAAGTCCGGGGTGACCGCACTGCCCGACGGCACGGTGGTCGGTTTCGAGCCGCTGGTCGACCGGCCGCAGACCTATCCCGAGTTCCTGGCCGTTCCCGAGGAGCACGGCACGGCGGTGGTCGACCTCGGTGACGGCGCCGTGGTGATGTCGGCCGACGCTCCGCGGACCGCCGAGTTGTTCCGCAGCCGCGGCCTCGAGGTGGTGACCGTGAGCATCACCGAGTTCGAGAAGCTCGAGGGCTGCGTGACCTGCCTGTCGGTCCGGCTGCGCTGACCCGGCTTTTCGGCCGACGAACAACGGGCGGGATCGTGTCGCGTCTACGCCACACGATCCCGCCCGTTCTCCTCGATCAGCGCGGCAGCACCGGCACCGGCGAGTGCCGGCACCCAGGCTCCGAAGGCCACCCAGTGCGGGTCGGCGCTCTCCCCGACCGGCTTGCTTCGGAGCAGTTGTTGTCGAAGCCGTGGTGGCTGGTGGATAGCCATGGACATCCAGAGTGACGTGGCGCATCGACCCTGGTCGCAGCGCGAATGATCGCCTTTCTGGCGGTACCTACCCGAAATGTGTAAGCCCCTCGACTCATCAGGCACGACGAGTCGAGGGGCCCACCGTCCGAAGGTCCGGTCGGTCAGGCCTCGCGGGTCTTCGGCGAGGACTCCTCGGTCTTGGCCGGATCGCGCTCGATCACCGGGTCGAGCACCTCGTCGATCCGCGACAGCACCTCGGCCGGCAAGGTCACCCCGGCGGCCTTGACGTTGTCGTGCACCTGCTCGGGACGCGACGCACCGATGATGGCGGTGGCCACGTTGTCGTTCTGCAGCACCCAGGCCACGGCCAGCGCGGCCATCGACAGCCCGGCCTCTTCGGCGATCGGCTGCAGCTGCTGCACCCGCTCGAGCACGTCGTCGCGCATCCAGCGTTCGATCATCTTGGCGCCGCCCTTGTCGTCGGTGGCGCGCGAGCCCTCGGGCGGCTGCTGTCCGGGACGGTACTTGCCGGTCAGAACGCCCTGGGCGATCGGCGACCACACGACCTGTGAGATGCCGAGCTCGCGCGACGTCGGGACGACCTCACCGTCGATGACCCGCCACAGCATCGAGTACTGCGGCTGGTTGGAGATGAGCTGGAAGCCCAGGTCCTGCGCCAGCGCATGACCGGCCCGGAGCTGGTCGGCGGTCCACTCGCTGACCCCGACGTAAAGCACCTTGCCCATCCGGACCAGATCGGCGAACGCCTGCATGGTCTCTTCGAGCGGGGTCTCGTAGTCGTAGCGGTGGGCCTGGTAGACGTCGATGTAGTCGGTCTGCAGTCGGTTCAGCGAGCCGTGCGCGGCTTCCATGATGTGTTTGCGGGACAGACCGAGATCGTTCGGCCCTTTGGGCCCGATCGGTCCGAAGACCTTGGTCATGATCTCGAGCGACTCGCGGCGCTCGCCCTTGAGGGCTTCGCCGAGCACGGTCTCGGCCTTCGTGTTGGCGTAGACGTCGGCGGTGTCGAAGGTGGTGATCCCCGCGTCGACGGCGGCTCGGACGCACGCCGTGGCCTGCTCGTTCTCGAGCTGGGAGCCATGGGTGAGCCAGTTGCCGTAGGTGACAGAGGAGATCTTCAGGCCGGAGTGGCCCAGGTAGCGGAATTCCATGCCCCCTTCCTACCCGGCTGGGCCAGCGTCAACCCGGTACGCACTCAGCCGGCGGCCCGTTTGCGGCGCTTGCCCTCGTGCATGGCCCGGACCCGGGCGATCGGGATGGCCTCGCCTTCACGGATCAGGTCGCCCGGCACCTGCTGCGGTTCGGGCCGCTCCTCGACCCACGGGTCGGTCTCGGCCAGCCTGGCCACCGCGGTGCGGACGGTGAAGTCGCGGGGGTCGATGGTGGTCAGGTCGGCCCAGGGCACCGGGAACGACACCGGCACCCCTGGACGGGCCCGCGGGCTGTAGGCGGCGACCACGGTGGCCCCACCGGACCGGGTCGAGTCGACGAACACCTTGCCCTCGCGGTCGTCCTTGACGTACGCGGTGGTGGCGACCGCGGGGTCGAGACGCTCGACCCGGGCGGCCAGGGCCCGGGTGGCCGCGGCCGCATCGGACACCGACGTGGCGTCGAGGACAGGGACGACGATGTGCAGCCCCTTGGCTCCGCTGGTTTTCAGTGCCCCGGCCAACCCGGCCTGACCGAGCGCCTCGCGGACCAGCAGCGCGGTCCGGACCACCGGCGCGTCCGGGCCCCAGCTCGGCTGGTCGGACTCGGGCGGGTCGAGGTCGATGATCAGGTGGGTGACCGCGTACGCCTCACCGCGCAGCAGCGTCGGGTGGTACTCGACCGCGCGCTGGTTGGCGAACCAGATCAGGGTCCGCCGGTCCTCGCACAGCGCGTAGCTGACCTCGCGGTGCGAGGCCTGGGCCCAGACCCCGACGCGCGGGATCCAGTCGGGCGCGTATGTGGGGAGGTTCTTCTGCATGAAGGGCGCCGAGCCGGGTCGCACCCGGATCACCGACAGCGGCCGCCCCGCGAGTTCGGGCAGCAGCCGGTCGGCGACGGCATCGAGATAGTCCACCAGTTCGCGCTTGGTGACGTCGGTTCCGTCGAACAGTGGTTGGTCGAGATGGCTCAGCGAGATCCCGGCTCGCTCCTCCGCCTCGCTCATGCCTCACTGTAACGGCGGGCGGCGACGGCGGTCGGGTCTCCACCCCGCGACTGGGGGCAGTCGACGCTTCGTCGCGGGGACGCTGCGCTGTCTGCCCCCAGTCGGGTTGGGGGAGGGACAATCGGTTCGGGGGAGGGTGTTCAGGAGACCGAGGGTTGGGCTCCGACCTTCGGTGGGGTCTCGCCGAGTGCGGTGTACTCGGCGTCGGTGAACAGGCGGGACCGGATCAGGAAGCGCTTCCCGGTCGGACCCTCGAGCGAGAACCCGGCACCGCGGCCCGGGACGATGTCGATGGTCAGGTGCGTGTGCCGCCAGTACGCGAACTGCTCCTTGCTCATCCAGACCTCGATCGGCTCGCCGGGCTCGTCCGCAGCGGGGGGATCGATGCTGATCGTGCCGAGCAACTGATCGGAGTCACCGGTCAGGAAGTCGCCGCGCGGGAAGCACATCGGCGACGAACCGTCACAGCAACCACCGGACTGGTGGAACATCAGCGGGCCGTGGTCGGCCCGGAGGCTGCGGAGCATCTCCGCCGCCTCCGGTGTGACATCGACGCGGTGGGTCTGCTCCTGCTCGCGCATCGCGCTGGAGCCGTCGGCGTCGTCACTCTGCGCGAACGGTGAGGCGTGTTCGCTCGTCGCTTCTCCGTTCGACGGCACGCGATATCCGACGCTCGCAGGAGTGGTCATCAGAAGAAGCCCTGGGCGTTCGGGGAGTACGACACCAGGAGGTTCTTCGTCTGCTGGTAGTGGTCGAGCATCATCGAGTGGTTCTCGCGACCGATGCCCGACGACTTGTATCCACCGAACGCGGCGTGCGCCGGGTAGGCGTGGTAGCAGTTCGTCCACACGCGGCCGGCCTGGATGTCGCGGCCGGCCCGGTACGCGGTGTTGGTGTCGCGCGACCAGACGCCGGCGCCGAGACCGTACAAGGTGTCGTTGGCGATCGAGATGGCGTCCTCGTAGTCGTCGAACCCGGTCACCGAGACGACCGGGCCGAAGATCTCCTCCTGGAAGACCCGCATCTTGTTGTGGCCCTGGAAGATCGTCGGCGCCATGTAGTAGCCACCGGACAGGTTGCCGCCCAGGTCGACCCGCTCGCCGCCGGTGATGACCCGGGCGCCTTCCTCGGTGCCGATCTTGATGTAGGACAGGATCTTCTCCAGCTGGTCGTTGCTGGCCTGCGCGCCGATCATGGTCTCGGTGTCGAGCGGGTTGCCCTGCTTGATCGCCTTGGTCCGCTCGGTGGCGGCCGGCAGGAACGCGTCCAGGATCGAGTTCTGGATCAAGGCCCGGCTCGGACAGGTGCAGACCTCGCCCTGGTTGAGCGCGAACATCGAGAAGCCCTCGAGGGCCTTGTCGTAGAACGCGTCCTCGGTGCGGGTGACGTCCTCGAAGAAGATGTTCGGGCTCTTGCCACCGAGCTCGAGGGTCACCGGGATGAGGTTCTGCGAGGCGTACTGCATGATCAGCCGGCCGGTCGTCGTCTCGCCGGTGAAGGCGATCTTGCGGATCCGGCTCGACGAGGCGAGCGGCTTGCCCGCTTCGACGCCGAACCCGTTGACGATGTTCAGCACGCCGGCCGGGAGCAGGTCACCGATCAGGTCGATCAGCAGCATGATCGAGGCCGGGGTCTGCTCGGCCGGCTTGAGCACGACGGCGTTGCCCGCGGCCAGGGCGGGAGCCAGCTTCCAGGTGGCCATCAGCAACGGGAAGTTCCACGGGATGATCTGCCCGACCACGCCCAGCGGCTCATGGAAGTGATAGGCGACGGTGTCGTCGTCGATCTGCGACAGGTGCCCTTCCTGGGCCCGGATCGCGCCGGCGAAGTAGCGGAAATGGTCGACGGCCAGCGGGAGGTCGGCGGCCATGGTCTCGCGGACCGGCTTGCCGTTGTCCCAGGCCTCGCCGACGGCCAGCATCTCGAGGTTCTGCTCGATCCGGTCGGCGATCTTGTTGAGGATGTTCGCGCGCTCGGCGACCGAGGTCTTGCCCCAGGCCGGGGCCGCGGCGTGCGCGGCGTCGAGCGCCAGTTCGATGTCTTCGGAGGTGGAGCGGGCGACCTCGCAGAAGATCTCGCCGGTGACCGGTGACGGATTCTCGAAGTACTGCCCCTTGACCGGTGGCGTCCAGGCGCCGCCGATCCAGTTCTCGTAGCGTGACTTATAGCTGACGACGCTGCCGTCGGTGCCGGGATTGGCGTACACACTCATCTGCGCAAAGACTCCTTCGTCTGGCCGACGGATCCGTCGGCTGGTGCTGCGGCGGCGGCGTCAGGCCGCCTCGCACCGAGGCTACGAGCGCCACCGTTGCATCGACGTTGCAGAGCGGTGTGCTCTCCGCTCACGCCCGGCCGGCCCGGGTGCTGCTGTCTTCCTCCTCGCGCGAAACGACGGTGAAGCGTTGTCGTTCCTCGCTCGTCGTCCAGACAGCAGCGGCCGGCCTACCCGACGCTCGCGGAGGGGTGTTCTCCGCTCGCGCCCGGCCGGCCCGGGGTGCTGCTGTCTTCCTCCTCGCGCGAAACGACGGTGAAGCGCCGGCCTACCCGGAGAGCGCCTGATCGAGCCGGTCGAGGTGGCTGCGGGTTTCGGCGTAGCGGGGTGAGCCGGCGGGGAGGGAATCGAGGGCGGCCGCCCAGATCGGGTAGTCGTCGCGCGCGTACGCGGTGTCGGCGAAGGCCAGCAGCGCGTCGGCGTCGCCGCTGGTCAGCAGGCGCGAGCGGAGGGCGTCGTGCAATTCGTCCCGCAGGGCGGCGATGGCGGGGGCTTCGGATGCCGGGAGCAGCGGACCCCGGTAGTGGCCGACCGCGGCCCGGATCCGGTTGCGGGCCAGCTCGCGGCGTACGGCGGCCAGATCGCAGACCAGTCCGTCGGTGATCCGGTACGGCCGGGACTGGATCCGCACCGGTCCGAGCACCGCCCGCATCCGCGACAGCTCGACCCGGATGGTCACGTCGCTGACGTCGTCGGAGCTCAGGGCCACGGCGAGCTCGGCGGCCGACATCCCGTCCGGCGCGGCCGACAGCAGGACCAGGATCTCGCTGTGCCGCAGGCTCAGCTCGGTGCTGCTGCGCCCGTAGGCGAGCCGGGCCCGCCGGACGCCCAGGGTGGTCAGCTGGGCCGGTGCCGACCGGGCCGGGGCCGCGGACACCGGGACCAGCCGGGCCAGCCGGAACTCCGACTCGACCGCCGCCGCCGTCGCCCGGACCAGCGCGAGCGTCTGCGGATTGGCCACCTCGGCGCCGCCGGTGATGTCGAGGACGCCGAGCACCGCGCCGGTCGACGGCTCGTGGATCGGCACGGCGGCGCAACTCCACGGGGTCACCTGCCGCGACAGGTGCTCGGGGCCGAGGATCTGCACGGCGGCGTCGAGGGCCAGGGCCGTCCCGGGGGCGTTGGTCCCGGCACTCGCCTCGCTCCAGTCGGCGCCGGGGACGAAGTTCATTCCCTCGGCCAGCGAACGCAGACTCGACGCCCCCTCCACCCACAGCAACTGGCCGGCCGCGTCACTGACCGCGACCAGCAGTCCGGCGTCGGTCACGGCGTCGAGCAGCAGCCGCCGGATCACCGGCATCGCCGCGGCCAGCGGGTGCGTCTCGCGCAGCTCGGCGAGTTGGTCGGTGGTCAGGGTGATCGCCGCCAAGGCGGCCTCGGGGTCGACCCCGGTCCCGACGCTGCGGCGCCAGGACTCCATCACCATCCGGCGCAGACCGTCGTCGAGATCCCCGGTGGCCACGAAGCGGTCGTGGGCCTGGTGCAGATAGCGGGTCAGCCGGGTGGCGTCCGCGCCCGCCGGCATGGCGTGGCGACCATCGCGACCCATGGTGAGCAGGGTAGTTCGTCGCTTGCGTCCGTCGGCACGGCATCGGGAATCGCCACCCGGCGCCGCATCCGCTGCTGCGTGCTCAGCTGCGGGTGAAGGCCACGGTGAGGCTGTTGTTGGCCTCGTTGCTCTCGGTCAGCAGCCCGGTGTCGTCGACCGTGGCGACGATGTCGGTCGACCCCCGGGCCGGCGACCAGGCGCCACCGCCGGCCCCGGCGTTGGCGGTCAGTCGGACGATGGCCCCGGGCGCGAGCGGACCGTCGACCTGATCGGTCACCATCGGCGCACTCGCGCCCGTCGGTCGGAACGAGACCCGGAAGCCGGCGCCCGACGGAACCGTCCGGGTGCCGGCGTTGCGGACCACGGCGGTGAACCGGACCGGTGACCCCGCCTTGGCCGAGGTGGGTGTCCACGCCAGGCCGACGATCTGCAGGTCGGGGCGGCTCGCCGACAGGCCGACGACCAGCGGGACCCGGGTGATGTTGTTGGCTTCGTTGGTCTCGGTGAACCTCGATCGGTCGTCGACGGTGGCGGCCAGGGCGTGGGATCCGGCGGTGGCCTCCCACGTGCTCCGACCACCGGGGCCGCCGCTGGCGCTCAGCGTGACCGACCGGCCCGGCTTGATCGCGGCGGTGCGGGTCCGCGACCAGCTGGTCGTGCGGCCGTCGACCGAGAACCGGACGCTGTGCACCCGACCGGACGCGGTGGCCTTGGCGCCGAGGTTGCGCACCGTGGCCAGGAAGCGGACCGGGGCGCCCGGCGCGGGATGCGCGGGCCGGGCGGTGACCTTGGTGACCACGAGATCGGGGCGCTTGCTCGTCCTGGTCACGGTGATCCGGGTCGAGCGGACGTTGTTGGACTCGGTGGTCTCATCGATCGCGTCGGCGCGGTCGACGTAGGCGCGGACGGTGTGCTTGCCCCGCGTCGCCGGCCAGGTCCGGGCGCCGGCCTTGCCCCGGTCACCGGTCAGCGTGACCGAGGCTCCGGGGGCGAGGGTGCCGACGAAGCTCCGCGACTGGAGTCGTCGGGTGCCGTCGACCTCGAAGCTGACGACCAGCGGGACGCCGGCCGCAGTCGGGGCGGTGCCGCGGTTCTTGATCGTGGCCCGCAGGGCGACCGGTCGCCCGGCCTTGGGCTTGCTCGGGCTGGCACCGACCGAGGTGACGACCAGGTCGGGCCGGCCCAGGGCCGGTCCGTTGATGGTGACCGACGAGCCGGCCCGGGTCAGCAGGTAGGTCTTGCCGGCCTCGACCGTCGAACCCGCGCCCGACTCACACCCCGGCGTCCAGTCCTCGCTCGGCCCCGGGACCCACGTCGGCCCGTCGGCGGTGAGCTCGGCCAGCCGGACTCCGGGATAGAAGGCCTCGGTCTCGATGTCCAGCGGTCCAGTTTCGGCCGGGGTGAAGGTCCACCAGGTCGACGGGGTGGTCTCCTCGTAGTACCACTGGCACTGCGGATCGGCCTCGCCGTTGGTGGCGCGGACCTGGTCCTGGGTGTACGCCCGCCCGACCCGGGTGATCGGGGCCGCGGCCCACCAGTCGTCGCCGACCGGGGCCGGCGGGGCCGGGAGCACCCGGAACGTTCGTTCGGGCGTCCCGTAGATGCAGTCGTCGGGGTCGCTGCAGAAGGCGCTCAGCGCGTAGTGCACCAGATAGACCGACTCACCGCGGTCGACCGCGACCGGTCCGGCCGACGCCGGTCCCCGACCGGTGCGGCGCCCGCAGTCGACGACCCGGAGGTCGGCGTCGACGATCGCGACCCCGTCGTCGACGTACTCGGGCAGGTGGCCGGGCTCATAGCGCAGGGTGCCGGTGGCCAGGATCGACCGGTCGCTGGTCGGGGTGTAGCGGAACCACCGCGCGCCGAAGAGGGGCTGACCGCCGTGGCACTCGGCGGCGACGGTGGCGTTGGCCGCCCCGCCGGCCTGCGGGTAGGGGACCTGGTCGTCCGCGCTGCCCGCCTCGAACGGGAGGGCGTCGATGACCGCGGCCGTCGACGGGGTGTCCGACGCAGCGACCGCGACGACCGGGGCGCCGAGCACCAGTGCTGTGGCCACCAACGACGCTGCGACCACTCCGATCGCGATCCGACGCGACCCATCCGAGACGTTCGACATGATTCCTCCCGCAAGGCAGTCGACCGTTGGCGACACTAGTGCGCCGACCCGGCCGTTGAGCGGATCCGACCGGGCGCAATTGCATAACGCTTTGCTCGAAACGCCGACGTGCTGACTCCGACGAGGGTCGCCCGATACGGGTGCTGTGTTCCGTCCGCCATCCCAGGAAGTCCTCCGGTGGGGACCAGACGCGCTCCGAAGCCGAGGAATCGATCCGCGCCGGGCGCTGACCCGTCGGATCGACCAGGTCGCAGAAACGACAACGTGGCCGATCTGACCGGGTGGTCCCGGGCGGATCGACCACGTTGTCGAGGCCTACTTGCTGGCGTTGGCTGCGCGTCGCTTGTTGAAGATGTCGAACGCGACGGCGAGCAGCAGGACGAAGCCCTTGATGAAGGACTGCACTTCGCTGCCGAGGCCGAGCAGGGACATGCCGTTGTTCAGCACACCCATGATCAGACCGCCGATGATCGCGCCGGTCACGGTGCCGATGCCGCCGGTCACCGCGGCGCCACCGATGAAGACGGCGGCGATCGCGTCGAGCTCGAAGCCCGTGCCCGCACCCGGCAGTGCCGAGTTGGAGCGGGCGGTGAAGGCGATGCCGGCGATGGCGGCCAGGACGCCCATGTTGACGAACAACATGAAGTCGACCCGCTTGGTGTCGACGCCGGACAGCTGCGCCGCGTGCAGGTTGCCGCCCCGGGCGTAGATGTGACGGCCGAAGACGAACTGGTTCATCACCGTGGTGTAGATCAGGACCAGCACGGCGAGGATGACCAACACGATCGGCGTGCCGCGGTAGCTGGCCAGCACGAAGGTGATGGCCAGGATGAACAGCGCGGTGAAGCCGGCCTTGGCGGCGAACCAACTGATCGGTTCGTCCTCGAGTCCGAGCTTGACCCGCTTGGCCCGTTCGCGGACCTGCTGGGCGACCAGACCGACGGTGGCGGCGATACCCAGGATCAGGGTGAGCACCTCGAAGGTCGACTGGCCACCGGTGAGGTCGGGCAGGAAGCCCGAGCCGATCGCGACATAGGCGTCGGGGAACGGCGTGATCGGCACGTTGTTGAGCACCATCTGGGTCAGACCGCGGAAGGTGAGCATGCCGGCCAGGGTGACGATGAAGGCCGGGATGCCGACGTAGGCGACCCAGAATCCTTGCCAGGCCCCGATCAGCGCTCCGACGATGATGCCCAGGATGACCCCGAGCCACCAGGGGAGACCCCAGTTGACGATGAAGATGCCCGTCATGGCGCCGACGAAGGCCACCACCGAACCGACCGAGAGGTCGATGTGACCGGCGATGATGATCATCACCATGCCGATGGCCAGAATCAGCACGTAGGCGTTCTGGTTGATGATCGAGGTCACGTTGCGCGGGGTCAGCAGGGTGCCCCCGGTCAGGACCTGGAACAAGATCACGATGGCGATCAGGGCGATGAAGATGCCGATCTGCCGCAGCCGGGCCGCCGAGGAACTGCAGCACGTTGCCGCTGGCCTCGGTCCGGGGTGGCGGGATGACCGGATCGGGCTCGGTCGTCGTTGACTCAGTCGCGGAAGACATCGCGGCTACTCCTTTTCCATGGTCATGTACTGCATGAGCTTTTCAGGATGCGCATCGGTGGTCTCGACCTCGCCGGTGATCCGACCGGCCGAGAGCGCATAGATGCGGTCACAGATGCCGAGCAGCTCGGGGAGTTCGGAGGAGATCACGATGATCGCCTTCCCCTGCGCGGCCATCTCGTTGATGATCGTGTAGATCTCGTACTTCGCGCCGACGTCGATACCGCGGGTCGGCTCGTCGAGGATGAGGACGTCCGGGTCGGCGAACATCCACTTGCTGAGCACGACCTTCTGCTGGTTGCCGCCCGACAGCTTCCCGGTGATCGCGGCGACGTTCGGCGCCTTGATCCGCATGCTCTTGCGGAAGCCGTTGGCCACGACCTGCTCCTCGTTCGCGTCCACCCGGCCGAAGTGCGCCAGCTTGCCGAGCGCCGATCCGGAGATGTTGCGCTTGATGTCGTCGAGCAGGTTCAGCCCGTAGCGCTTGCGGTCCTCGGTCGCGTACGCGATCCCGTGACCGATCGCCTGCTTGACCGTGCGGGCCTGGATCGGGGCCCCGTTCTTGTAGAGGTTGCCGCTGATCTCGTGCCCGTACGAGCGACCGAAGACGCTCATCGCGAGCTCGGTGCGACCGGCCCCCATCAGTCCGGCGATACCGACGACCTCGCCGGCCCGGACGTAGAGGTTGGCGCTGTCGACGACCAGTCGGCTGTGCTCGAGCGGGTGGTGGACGGTCCAGTCCTCGATCCGCAGCACCTCCTCGCCGATCTCCACCGAGCGGTTCGGGTACCGGCTCTCCAGGTCGCGACCGACCATGCCGCGGATGATGCGTTCCTCCGAGATCTGCCCGGCCTCGAGGTCGAGGGTCTCGATGGTCTGACCGTCGCGGATGATCGTCACCCGGTCGGCGATCGCTTTGATCTCGTTCAGCTTGTGGCTGATGATGATCGAGGTGATCCCGTGCTCGCGCAGACCGGAGATCAGACCCAGCAGGTGCGCGGAGTCCTCGTCGTTCAGCGCAGCGGTGGGCTCGTCCAGGATCAGCAGTTTGACGTCCTTGGACAGAGCCTTCGCGATCTCGACCAGCTGCTGCTTGCCCACACCGATGTCGGTGATCTTGGTGACCGGGTTCTCGGCCAACCCGACCCGGTTCAACAGCTCGGCCGCGCGCAGGTTGGTGGCGTTCCAGTCGATCCGTCCACCCCGCTGCTGTTCGTTGCCGAGGAAGATGTTCTCCGCGATCGACAGGAACGGGCTCAGCGCCAGCTCCTGGTGGATGATCACGATGCCCGACTTCTCCGAGTCGCGGATCCCCGAGAAGGACGCCGGGGCGCCCTCGAAGATGATGTCGCCCTCGTACGTTCCGTGCGGGTAGACCCCTGACAGCACCTTCATCAGGGTCGACTTGCCCGCCCCGTTCTCGCCGCAGATCGCGTGCACTTCGCCGCGCTCCACCGTGAGGTTCACATTCTGCAACGCCTTGACCCCGGGAAAGGTCTTGGTGATGTCCCGCATCTGCAGGATCGGATCGCCCATGATCGTCCTTCGTATTCGACAGATCGGGCGGGGTCGCGGTCTCGACGGCGCGGCCCCGCCCGAGTCAGTGGGGGTGGGTGTAGCTGACTACTCGCCCTTGTCGATCTCGGCCTGGGTGTAGTAACCCGAGTCGATGATCTCCTTCTGCAGGTTGTCCTTGGTGATGATGATCGACTCGTGCAGGTAGGACGGCACGACCTTGACCTTGTTGTTGTAGGTCGTGGTGTCGTTGGTCTCCGGCGTCTTGCCGTTCAGGACGTCGTCCACCATGGTCGACGCGGTGTCGGCCAGCTTGCTGGTGTCCTTGAAGATCGTCGAGTACTGGACACCCTGCTGGATCAGCTTGTCGGAAGGCTTCTCCGCGTCCTGACCGGTGACGATCGGGTTCGGGATGCCGGCCGACTTGGTGGCGTTCAGGATGCCGCGGGACAGGCCGTCGTAGGGGGACAGGACACCGTCGAGCTTGGTGTCACCCTTGGCGTAGAAACCGTTGAGGATGGTTTCCATCCGGTCCTGCGCGGTCTTGAGCTGCCACTGCTGGATGGCGACCTGCTGGAACGAGGTCTGACCGGAGACGACCTTGAGGGTGCCCTTGTCGATGTAGGGCTGCAGGACGCTCATCGCACCGTTGAAGAAGAAGGTGGCGTTGTTGTCGTCCGGGCTGCCGGCGAAGAGCTCGACGTTGAACGGGCCCTCCTTGCCGGTGTCCTTGCCGTCGGCGTCGAGGACGCCGAGACCGGTGAGCAGCGAGGTGGCCTGCTGGACCCCGACCTTCTCGTTGTCGAAGGTGACGTAGTAGTCGACGTTCGGCGAGCCGTTGATCAGCCGGTCGTACGCGATGACCTTCACGCCGTCCTTGCCCGCGTCGGCGAGCTGGGTGGTCAGCGCGGTGCCGTCGATCGAGGCGACGATCAGGGCCTTGGCGCCGTTGTTCAGCATGGACTCGATCTGCTGCTGCTGATCGGGCACCTTGTCGTTGGCGTACTGCAGATCGACCTTGTAGCCGAGGGCCTCGAGCTTGGACTTGACGTTGTTGCCGTCGTCGATCCAGCGCTCCGAGGTCTTGGTGGGCATGGCCACGCCGACCAGCGCGCCCTTGTTCGCCCCTTCGGCCGGCGCCTCGGTGCCTGCGGTGCCGGCGCGGCCTCCGCCGCCACATGCTGAAGCGGCCAGCGCGACCGCCGCGGTCAGCGCGACGGAAGCGAGCAGTTTCCTGCGGTTCATCTACATCCTCCTTGATGGATCCGCAGCGTCATTCGCTGCGAATTGCGTACCTGTCAGAAGCCGGACGCCAGGCGATAGTAGGCCTGGTTCCAGCGGATTTCCTGGGCAAACTGCCGTTGCCGCGTATTACTGTCGATGACGAGCAGTTCCACGCCGATCAGCTCGGCGAAGTCGGCGATCTCTTCGGTGCCCACACCCTGGCTGAGCACGGTGTGGTGCGGGCCGCCCGCGGTGATCCAGCATTCGGCCGAGGTGGCGAGGCTGGGCTTCGGCTCCCACACGGCGCGGGCGACCGGGAGCTTGGGCAGCGGCTCGTCCGGCGCGGTCACGTCGACCTCGTTGAGCACCAGCCGGAACCGGTCGCCGAGATCGCAGATGCCGACCACGGTCGCCTCGCCCGGACTGGCGTCGAAGACGAGCCGGACCGGGTCCTCGCGGTTGCCGATGCCGAGCGGGTGGATCTCGACCCGCGGCCGGTCGGCGGCGATGGTCGGGCAGACCTCGAGCATGTGCGAGCCCAGGATCTTGGGCTGGCCCGGACCGAAGTGATAGGTGTAGTCCTCCATGAAGCTGGTGCCGCGACCGGTGCCGGCGCCCATCGCCTTGATGGTGTGCAGCATGACCGAGGTCTTCCAGTCGCCCTCGCCGCCGAAGCCGTAACCGTCGGCCATCAGCCGTTGGACGGCCAGACCCGGGAGCTGTCGGAGCCCGCCCAGGTCCTCGAAGTTGGTGGTGAAGGCGCCGAAGCCGCCGTCGGTGAGGAAGGACCGCAGGCCCAACTCCTGCCGGGCGCCGTAGCGCAGCGACTCGTGCCGGTCGCCGTCCGGCCGCAGCTCGGGGGCCACGTCGTAGAGATCCAGATAGGTGTCGATCAGGGTGTCCACGTCGGCATCGGTGGTCGAGTCGACCGCTTCGACCAACTCGGTCACCCCGTAGGTGTTGACCGAGACGCCGAACCGCAGCTGGGCCTCGACCTTGTCGCCCTCGGTCACCGCGACATCGCGCATGTTGTCGCCGAACCGGGCCAGCTTGAGACTGCGGACCGCCGAGACCCCGAGCGCGGCGCGCTGCCACGCGGTGATCCGGGCGATCACCAGCGGATCGCTGACGTGACCGGCCACGGTCTTGCGCGGGACGCCGAGCCGGGTCTGGATGTAGCCGAACTCCCGGTCGCCATGGGCGGCCTGGTTGAGGTTCATGAAGTCCATGTCGATCTCGGACCAGGGGAGCGAGACGTTGGCCTGGGTGTGCAGGTGGAGCAGCGGCGTCCGCAGGGCGTCCAGACCGGTGATCCACATCTTGGCCGGGGAGAACGTGTGCATCCAGGCGATCAGACCGACGCAGTCGGGATCGGCGTTGGCGGCCAGCACGGCCCGGTGGATGTCGCCCGAGTCGGTGAGGACCGGCTTCCACTCGACGCCGACGGGCAGCTCGGCGTCGTTCAGCTGCGCCACGATCTGGCGGGACTGCTGCTCGACCTGGGCCACGGTCTCAGGGCCGTAGAGACCCTGGCTCCCGGTGAGGAACCAGACGGTGGGGGTGGATGACATGACGCTCCTTTGCGGCGGAATGATGTCGGGGCCGGCTCAGCGCTGGCCGTAGGCGTTCTGGTAACGCTCGAAGAGAGCGTCGATGTGCTGCTGCTCGATCGGCAGCGGGTCGCCGAGCTGACGGGCGATGTGCACCGTACGGGCGACCTCCTCGCAGAGCACCGCCGACTTGACGGCGGCGCGGGCCGAGCTGCCGATGGTGAACGGACCGTGGTTCTGCATCAGCACGGCGCTGGAGCGGTGACCGGCCAGGGTCTCGACGATGCCGCGGCCGATCGAGTCGTCACCGATGATGGCGAACGGTCCGATCGGGATCTCGCCGCCGAACTCGTCGGCCATCATGGTCAGCACGCAGGGGATGGGTTCGCCGCGCGAGGCCCAGGCCGTGGCGTAGGTGGAGTGGGTGTGGACCACGCCGTTGACCTCGGGCATGTGGGCGTAGACGTAGGCGTGCGCCGCCGTGTCCGAAGACGGGCTGCGCTCGCCCTCGACCAGGTTGCCCTCCAGGTCGCAGACCACCATCGACTCGGGTGTCAGGTCGTCATAGCTGACCCCGGACGGCTTGATGACCAGCAGGTCGCGGCCGGGGACGCGGGCCGACACGTTGCCGGCGGTCCACACGACCAGCTCGTTGCGGGGCAGCTCGGCGTGCAGCTCGGCGACGGTGCGCCGGAGCTCGGCAAGGGTGTCGTCGACCTCGGTGCTGATGCTCACAGGTGGCTCTCCATTGACCCGGGACCCGAGATCGGGAACGTGTTAACGATAACAGTGGGCTGAGCCTGACATGAGATTTTGAACCTGTCAAAGTGTCGGAAACGCTTGACAGCGCCAATGTGTGCGTTAACACTCTCAGCAAGAACTCGGCGCCGAGTGCGCACAACGACCCGGCTGAGCAGCCGGGTCGTCGTGCACGAGGACCGGGTCGAGGTCGCCGAGCTCCGCAATCCGACCGTCGACCTGCAGTTGATCGCCCAGCACGCCGATCCGCCACTCGAACAGGAGGCCTCGTGAACGCCCCCGGCGACGTGTACCCGACCTACAGTGTGGTCATCGCCCTCGTGGTGGTGGCCGTGGGCATGGAACTCGACGCCATCGCCGCGGTGGTCATCGGCGGCACGCTGCCGGCCGGCGGGGTCGGCTACGTGGCCGGATCGCTACTCGGTGTGCTGGTGCTCGGCGTGATCCAGACTCTGATCTCGTTCCAGGGAACGCTCAGCTCGTGGTGGACGAAGATCGCCATCGGCTCTTCGCTGCTGGTGTTCATCGTCCTGCAGCGGACCATCGCCAGCCGCAGCGGCTCGGTCGAGAAGGACTGACCGTGTCGATCGAGATGCGGGCCGCGGCGACGCGCCCACCGGTGATGGCCGACGTCGCCCGGTTGGCCGGGGTCTCGCACCAGACGGTGTCGCGGGTGATCAACGGCGCGGGCAGCATCCGGCCCGAGACCCGCGAGCGGGTGCAGAAGGCCATCGAGCAGCTCGGCTACCGCCCCAACTCGGCCGCGCGGGCCCTGGTCAAGGGCCGCAGCGGGGTGATCGGGGTGATCAGCACCGGTCTGGCCCACTTCGGTCCGACCAGCATCCAGCGGACCATCGAGGACGCCGCCCAGACGGCCGGATTGTTCGCCAGCTCGGTCAGCCTGCCGCGGTTGACCCGCGACATGATCGACCAGGCGGTCGAGCACCTGCAGCGTCAGCTGGTCGAGGGGATCATCATCGTCGCCGGCCAGGACGAGGCGCTGCAACTCGCGCGGAGCCGCCGGGTCGGCGTCCCCGTGGTGGTCGTCGAGGGAGACCTGACCCAGGCCCAGTGGACGGTCGGGGTCGACCAGGTCGCCGGCGCCCGGCTGGCCACCCGGCACCTGCTCGACCTCGGCCACCGCGAGATCGCCCACGTCGCCGGACCCGAGGACTGGAGCGAGGCCCGGGCCCGCCGTGACGGGTGGCGGGCCGAGCTGACCGAGGCCGGCGTCCGGCCGCTCGAGCCGATCCACGGCGACTGGAGCGCCGCCTCGGGCTATCGCGCCGGGCAGCGGCTGGCCGCCGAGGGCACGGTCACCGCGATCTTCACCGCGAGCGACCAGTTGGCCATCGGCGTGCTCCTCGCGCTGCACGAGGCGGGCCGCCGGGTGCCCGACGACATCAGCGTCGTCGGTTTCGACGACCTGCCCGAGACGGCGTACCTGATCCCGCCGCTGACCACGGTCCGGCAGGACTTCCCCGAGGTGGGCCGGCAGGCGATCGCCTTGATGATCGCGGCCATCTCCGGCGAGGACGCGCCGCGGCCCGGGCTGATCGCGCCCGAGCTGATCATCCGCGCCAGTGCGGCCCCGGTGCAGCGACCCGGGTCCGCACCCAGCTGAGGGCGGCGTCGACCGTGTCGACCTGCGGCACCGCGGGCGGGGTCGGGCGTTCGATCACCACCACCGCAACGCCGAGCTCTCCGGCCACGGTCAGCTTGGCCTCGGTGAGCCGGCCGCCCGAGTCCTTGGTGATCAGGGCGTCGACCCGGTGGTCGAGCATCAACCGGCGCTCGTCGGCCGGTCGGTAGGGACCGCGGGAGCGGATCAGCGTCCACGCCGGCGGCACGGTGAAGTCAGGCGGATCGACCACCCGGACGACCACTGGGCGCTCGGCCCAGGGCAGAAAGGCGGCCAGCGACTGGCGACCGGTGGTGAGGAACGGGCGATGGGCATCGTCGGCGGCGCGACGGGCGGCGTCGACGTCGGCGACCCACCGCCACCGGTCGGCGTCGGGGTGGCCTCGCCAGCCGGGTCGAGCCAGCCGCAGCACCGCAACGTCGGCCCGCTCGGCCGCGGCGGCCGCGTGGCCCGAGATGGTGGCCGCGAATGGATGCGTGGCGTCGACCACCGCGGTGATGCGGTGCTCGCGCAGGTAGTCCGTCAGCCCGTCCACCCCGCCGAATCCGCCGCTGCGGACCGGACCGGCCGGGAGGGTCGGATCGGTGATCCGGCCGGCCAGCGAACTGGTCACCGCGATCCGCTCGGCGACCAGGGCGGCGGCCAGATCGCGGGCTTCGCCCGTCCCGCCGAGGATCAGGATCATCGGCGTCGGGCCAGGCGGGCCAGGCGGGCCAGGCGGGCCAGCGTGCAGACGACGAGCGCAGCCACGGAGACGAGCCTGCTGAGCCGGGCGGCGCGGGCGATGTCGGCGACCGCAGCCGGGTGACCGTCACCCAGTCGACCGCGGTCCTCGACCCGGCTGCCGTAGACGTTGCGGCCGCCGAGCGTCACCCCGAGGGCGGCGGCGAAGGCCGACTCGACCACCCCGGCGTTGGGACTCGGATGCCGCCCGGCGTCGCGGCGGACGATCCGGGCCACGGCCAGCGGCGAGCCGCCGACCAGCGGCGCGACGGCGGCGGTGCACACCCCGGCCAGTCGGGCCGGGATCCAGTTGGCCACGTCGTCGAGCCGAGCGGCGGCCCAGCCGAAGCTCAGGTAGCGCTCGGAGCGGTGGCCGATCATCGCGTCGAGGGTGTTGACCGCCCGGTAGCCCAGCAGCCCCGGGATGCCGGCCACCGCTCCGAAGACCAGCGGCGCGACCACCGCGTCCGAGGTGTTCTCGGCCAGCGACTCGACCGTCGCCCGGGCCACCTCGTCGGCGCTCAGTGCGTCGGTCCGCCGGCCGACCAGGTTGCGGACCTGGCGACGGGCCGCGTCGAGGTCGTCGGCGTCGAGCTGGGCGGCGATCGCCTCGGCCTCCCGGGTCAGCGAGCGACCGCCGAGCACGGTCCAGGTGGCCGCCGCGGTCAGCGCGACCCGGGCGTACGGCACCCGCTCGGCGAGCACACCGAGCCCGACGGCGCCGCCGACCAGCAGGCCGACGTGGACCACACCGGCCAACCGGTCATCGGCGTACGTGGTCCGCTCGAGCCGACCGGCCAGGCGGCCGAACCCGGCCACCGGATGGCCGCGCCGCGGGTCCCCGAACCGCCGGTCGGCGAGGAAGCCGAGGACCAGCCCGGCGGTGGTTGCCGTTAGGGTCATCACCGATGACCCGACGCGTACTGATCACCGGCGGCGTGCGCTCGGGGAAGTCCCGTCACGCCGAGCGTCTGCTGTCCGGTCTCGACCGGGTCGACTACGTGGCGCCGGGTCCGACCGGGGCCGGCGACGCCGAGTGGGCGGCGCGGATCGCGCTGCACCAGGCCCGTCGTCCGGACCACTGGGTGACCATCGAGACCGCCGACCTGGCCGCGGCGCTGAGCGGCCCGGACCCGATGTTGATCGACTGCCTCGGCACCTGGGTGACCGCGGTGGTCGACGGGCTCGACACCTGGGACCAGCCGCTGCGCGACTGGCAGGACGCCTTCGACGCCCGGCTCGACGCGGTGGTCGACGCGTGGCGGGCGCGCGAGGCGCTGACCGTGGCCGTGACCAACGAGGTGGGCTGGGGTCTGGTCTCCGAGCACCGCAGCGGACGGGTGTTCACCGACCTGCTCGGCCGCACCAACCAGGCCATCGCCGCGGTCAGCGACGACGTCGTCCTGGTCGTGGCCGGGCGGGCCCTGACGCTCTGACCTGAGTCACGACGCGGCGACGACCAGCAGCAGCACGGTCAGCGCCACCTCGATGGACGCCCCCATCACGTCGCCGCTGACCCCGCCGAGCCGGCGTACGCAGTGCCGGACCAGGCCGAGGACGATCAGGGCGGCGACCACGACGGCGACCGGGCCGACCCAGGTGCGGTCGACGAGCAGCAGCAGCGCGGCCGCCCCGAGTCCGGTGACCACCGCCGCCACCGGCGCGACCGACCCGGCCACGGTGGCGCCCAGCCCGTCCGGGCGTGCGGCCGGCACCCCGCGTACGCAGACCACGACCAGCGCGGCCCGCGATACGACGATCGCGGCGGCGGCGGTGAGCGGGTCGGTCAGACCGAACAGGGAGCTCTGCAGGCTGAGCACGATGATCAGCGCCACGACACCCATCGGCCCGACGTCGCCGGTGCGCATGATGGTCAGCGCCCGTTCGCGGTCCCAGCCGGAGCCGAGGCCGTCGACGGTGTCGGCCAGCCCGTCGAGGTGCATGGCCCGGGTGCCGAGGGCGAGCGCGCCGACGACCAGCAGGCCGTAGACCGACCCCGGCCAGCCCAGCCAGGTCCCGGCCTCGACGATCAGCCCGGCGAGCACGGCGATCGGCAGCACGGCCAGTGGGGCGAGCAGCATGGCCCGCCCGGCGGTCCGGCGGTCGATCGGGCCGATCGCCCCGACCGGGATGACGGTCAAGGTGCCGACGGCGAGCCGCAGGGCCGTGAAGCGGGTGGCCATCAGTCGAGCAGGTCGGACAGCAGCGCGATCTCACCGATCAGGGCGATCGCGGAGCGCAGCACCGGCAGGGCGAGCAGTGCGCCGGTGCCCTCACCCAGCCGCAGCCCGAGATCGAGGACCGGCTCCAGCCCCAGTTTCTCCAGCGCCCGTTGTTGCGCCGGCTCGGTCGAGCGGTGGCCGGCGGCACACCAGGCCACCACGCCCGGGGCCAGGTCCTCGGCGACGCCGACCTCGGCGACCGACACGATGCCGTCGAGCAGCACCGGTACGCCGCGCTCGGCCGCCCGGATCAGGAAGCCGACGCCGGCGGTCAGGTCGGCCGAGCCGAGGGCGGCCAGCCGCTGCTCGGGATCGAGGACCCGATCGCCGGCCCGGGTCAGCGCGCGGGCGATCACCTCGGTCTTGTGGATCAGCCGGGCGTCGTCGATGCCGGTGCCGCGGCCGACGACCTGCTCGGCGTCCATTCCCAGGGTGGCCGCGATCAGCGCGGCGGCCGGGGTGGTGTTGCCGATGCCCATGTCGCCGAGGATCAGCAGGTCGGCGCCGGCGTCGATCTCCTGGTCGGCGATGGTGCGGCCGACCCGGAGCGCCTCGCGGGTGGCCGCCGGGGTCAGTGCGTCGGTCCGGTCGATCGGTTCCGACGGTCCGATCCGGTGGTCGGTGACGCCGGGCAGGTCGCTGAGGTCGGCATCGACGCCGAGGTCGAGAACGCGCAGCGCGACCCCGTGCTGCCGGGCCAGGGCGTTGGCGCCGGCGACGCCGGCCGCGAAGGCGCGGACCATGGCCGGGGTGACCTCGCGCGGATAAGCCGAGACCTGATCGCGCGAGACCCCGTGGTCACCGGCCAGGATGACCGCTCGGACCCGGACGAGCGGGCGGGGCGGGCAGACCCCCTGGACGGCGGCCAGCCAGACGGCCAGCTCGCCGATCCGACCCAGCGCCCCCGCCGGGGTGGCCAGCTGGGACAGCCGGAGGCGAGCCGAGGCGGCGGCCTCGACCGACGGTGCGGCGATCAGGATCAGACCGCCGCGTCGGCGTACGCGGGCGTTGTGACCCCGCGGCTGCGGGTGGCCCGGGCGGTGAATTCGGCCAGGATGATCCCGAGTGAGGACCACAGGGCCAGTTGGGTCAGGAAGCTGGCGGTGCGGAACTCGTAGAGCACGGTGGCCGGGAAGTCGGCCGGCACCTCGTTGTAGCTCGGCAGGACGGCGATGGCGACGAGCGCGACCACCAGGTAGCCGCCGGACGCAGCGAGGCCGGCGTACCAGCCGCCCCAGCGTTCGGCCTGCCGACGTCCGACCAAGACCGCGGTGACCGCGGCGATCAGCGAGACGGCGACCAGGGTGAAGTAGAGCGCGGTGCGCATCGCGATGGTGTCGCCGGAGCCGACCGCCGGTGGGTTGGGCGGGTAGGCCAGGAACGGCACCACGTAGAGCGCGGCGAAGCCGATCGCGGTGATGGCCAGGGTGGCGGCCCGGACCCCGACGGCACCGAAGCGACCGAGGGCGAGTGCGCTGAGCACCCCGATCAGGCCACCGAGGGTGGTGCCGGCGACGGCCGTGCCGGTCAGCAGGCCGACCGTCGACTGGAGCGAGCGCGGCACCTCGGTACCGGCTTCGGGGTGGTCGTGTGGAGCTGCGGCCTCGGCCGGGCTGGCGTGGCTGTGCGTCCCGCCGTCCTCGAGGGCGATCGCCGCCTCCAGCGAGGGCTCGCCCACGGCGTACGCGACCCCGAACGCCAGGAATCCGGCGATCAGACCGGCGAGCAGGCCACGGACCAGGAAGCTACGGACGGACAGCTGGTTCGTCGTCGATGCCACCTCAGTGGCAGGGGAAGCCGAGCAGGTGGCGTCCGTCGTGGACCCACTCGTGCACAACGTTGCCGGACAGCAGCGAGAACGCGCCCTCTTCGGCGGAGACGAAGTACATCAACACGATGGCCAGCAGCGCGGCGAAGGCCAGCCAGGGCATGACCTGGCGGACCGAGAACGGCGGGAGCTCGAGGGTCGCCGGTGCGGCGATGGGCACGGCGATGGCTTTGCTGCGGTGCTGGTCGTTCATGGTTCCTCCTGGGGCTCGGCGACCCGTTGGTCATGGATGTCGACGGAGGAGGGGTCTGACTCGAGCCGGATGACTCATAACAGTGGCGCGACCGTGCCGGATTCTCACCGGACTTCCGCTTCCTCCGCGAACGTGTTGTGGTCGCACACTACCCCTCGACGACGGCTTCGCGCTGCCCTCGATCCAGCCGCCGGACGCAGTAGGGTCCGGGCATGACGGTTGGCTGGCGACGCAAGGTGATCACCCACCCGTCGGCGGTGCTGCTGGTCGTCCAACTGCTCGGAGTGGTGATCTATCCGTTCATGGAGCAGACCGCGCTCGGGCGTGGCCTGTTCGAGGTGTTCGGCGCGTTGGTGCTGGCCCTGGCCATCTGGTCGGTACGGGACTCGGCCGGCCCGACCTGGATCGCGGTGACCCTGGCGGTGGTCGCCTCGTCGCTCGGCATCGCCGACGCCATCGACCACTCGGTGTGGTTGCAGGGCCTCTCCGCGGTCGGCCACGCGTTGTTCTACTTCTGGGCCGCCGGCAGCCTGATGGTCTACATGCTGTCGGACTCGAAGGTGACCACCGACGAGCTCTATGCCGTCGGGGCCACCTTCACGCTGGTCGCCTGGGCGTTCGCCTACGTCTTCGTCGGACTGCAGATCCTCCAGCCCGGCTGCTTCACCGCAGCCATCGACCCGGCGGGGACGCGGACCTGGATGGAGCTGCTGTTCCTCAGCTTCACCAACCTGTCGAGCACCGGGCTGTCCGACGTCGCGCCGATCACCGCGCACGCGCGGTCGGTCGTGATGATCGAGCAACTGGCCGGGCTGGGCTACGTCGCCCTCTTCGTGTCCCGGCTGGTCGGGCTGACCATCGGGCGCGGCATGGTCCACTCCGGGGACGGCTGATGGCGGCGGCGCGGGTGCTGCTGACCGCCGAGCCGGTCACGCCGGGGCTGCTCTTCGCGCCGACGAGCGGTGAGCCGGCCGGGCCCGACTTCGGCCGGTGGACCGGCCGCGGGCTGGTCGAGGTCGGCGCGTCCGAACCCGAGGCCCTGGCCGCGTGGCTGAGCGACCCGTACGCGGCACCGCACGGCGGCGAGTCGTTGGCCACGACGATCACCCGGCTGGGCGGGTGGCTCGATGCGACCGACTGGGCGGAGGGGCTGTCGGAGGTGACGACCTCGGCGCTGGTCGCCCGCGGGCTGATCGTCCACGCGCTCGGGGCGCCGCCCGAAGCCATCTTCCGGGTCGATGTGTCGCCCGGCGGGCGGGTGCTGCTGTCCCGCAGCGGCGCCTTCTGGCGGCTGCAGGAACTCCTCCGCCGCTAGGGCTGGTGCGGGTCGAAGCCGGCCACGGCACCGATGACGGTGACCGCCGGCGGGGTGAATCCGGCATCGGCGGTCCGGGCGGCGATGTCGGCCACCGTGCCGCCGACCACCCGCTGGCTCGGCAGCCCGGCGTCGGCGATGGTCAGCGCCGGGGTCACCGGATCGAGGCCCTCGGCGACCAGCGTGGCGGTGATCGCCGGCAGCGTGGCCAGCCCCATCAGCACGACCAGCGTGGTGTTGGCCCGGGCCAGCGCGGCCCAGTCGAGCGTCGAGGCGGGGTCGCCGGGTGCGGCGTGGCCGGAGACCACGGTGAAGCCCTGGGTGAGCTGGCGGTGGGTCAGCGGGATGCCGGCCAGCGCCGGGCCGGCGGTGGCCGAGGAGACCCCGGGGATGACCGTGACCTCGATGCCTGCCGCCGCGCAGGCCTGCCACTCCTCGCCGCCCCGGCCGAAGATGAAGTTGTCACCGCCCTTGAAGCGGACCACGTCGGCGCCGGCGGTGGCGTGCTCGACCAGCAGCGCGTTGATCCGCTCCTGCGAGGTGTAGGCCCCGCGGGGGATCTTGGCCACGTCGACGATCTCGGCGTCGGAACGGGCCTGGCTGAGCACGGCCAGCGGAGCCAGCCGGTCGCAGATGATCACGTCGGCCCGGCGGATCGCCTCGAGCCCGGCCACGGTCAGCAACCCGGGGTCGCCCGGCCCGCCGCCGACCAGGGTGACCCGGCCGACCCCGGTGCGGGTCCGGGGTGCGGTCGCGTCGGCGGCTAGCGCAAGCACGCCGGCGGCCCGGGCGCGGGCGCGGATCTCGGCATCGGTCGTGGACCGGCCGGTGACCGGGACGACCAGGGCCGCGCCGACCAGGTCGGCCGCGGCGGGATCGGCGGCGACCGCGGTGACCAGCCCGCGGCGGGCCAGATCGGCGATCGAATCGGTGAGGTCGACCGCGACGACGGTGACCTCGGCCCCGGAGTCGAGCAACCCGCGGATCGGACCCAACGCCGCCGGACCCCCGCCGCAGACCACGACCCGGCGGCCGGCGACGTCGAGGTCGGTGCGGAAGCTCACCCGATCATTCTCACGCCGACCGTCTCGGGCTCCGCGCTGATCTCGTCCGGGCCGGTCAGTGGCAGAAACCGTCGCCAGAGGTGCTTTCGGGTCCCGGACGGCCGCTTCAGCGTCACTGGTGTCGATTTCCGTCACTCGTCGCTCGCCGACGGGTGCTGAGCGCTTCGCAGATCTCGGCGATGACGCCCTGGGGGTCCACCTGGATGCGGAGCCGGGTGAAGCGGGGCACCAGCCACCCGTCCAGCGTCAACCCGTTCTGTCGTCGCCGGTCCGACTCGAACAGGCTCGCCTTCCAGCCCGGACTCCGGCGGCCCGGAGCAGCCGGTGCAGATCGCGTTCCGCCGCCGACCACGGTTCGTCGCGGGAGTCGAGGAGCACCCGTCGGCGTTCACGGTTGCCCGCGCGCTCCGCGGTGAGCCGGAGCGCCTCGTGCATCCGGCTCCCGGTGGTGGCGCGGGTGCGCAGGGCGATGTCGATCGCGTCAGCGCAGTCGAGCGTGGCCGGTCGATCGCGGTCAGGGCGGGATCGGTGAACCACAGGCCGGCGCGCTCGATGATCAGCTCGGACGGGATGCTCCGGCGAATGATGTGAGATCCACGCGGCCGGGCGATGGGGGTCGGATGAGCCGCCTCGATGACGGCCACCACGAGTTCCGGCCAGAAGGTGAGTTGTGCTGCGGCCGCCCCGACCAGGACGGCGTCCAGGTAGCGGGCGACGCACCGCGCGCATCCGCATCCGGGGAGCGGTCGCCGACTCCGCGTCGACACAGGTCCCGGGGAGCACGCGGACCAGCTCACCTCGGGCGACCAGCCACCGACCCGAGCGCCTGAGCTGCGGATGGGACCGGGTGGTGAGGACGCCCCGGTTCTCGGCCAGGGCACGGGCGATCTCGGGGCGTGGGTCTACGTCTGGAATGTGTGGAGAACGGCGGGAATGGGTGAGAACGGCGGGAATGTGCCGCGTTGCCTCAGAAGCTGTGGACAGCAGCGGGAAGTCCGCCGTCTCTGGGTAACTCGTCGTGGCGGAAATCGTCACCCGTCACCGGAAAAGGAGCCCGGCGACCCTGATCACGGCGACTGGCGATGGTCTCCGCCACTGAGGGCCAGGAGGAGTGCGGCGATCAGGGCGTCGGTGGTGGCGGGGTCGCGGACGGCGACCCGGATCCAGTCGGCGTCGAGCCCGGGGAAGGTTTCGCCGCGGCGGACGGCGAAGCCGGCGTCGCGGAGGGCGTGCCGCAGCCAGCCGGCCGGTCGGGGGCCGCGCAGCCGGCGGGTGTCGATCAGCACGAAGGGGGCCTGGGCCGGGGCGACGGGGGGCAGCCCGATCTCGATCAGCCGTCCGATCAGATGGGCCCGGGCCTCGGCGATGGCCACCGCGGACTCGTCGGCCAGTCGCCGTGCTTCGGGGGTCAGGCAGGCCACCGTGGCGGCCAGCGCCGGGGTGGAGACCGACCACGGCGGTTGCTGGGCGGCCAGCTCGGCCAGCACGGTGGCGTCGCCGACCACGTAGCCCGCCCGCAGACCGGCCAGCCCCCAGGTCTTGGTCAGCGAGCGCAGCACCAGCAGCCCGTCCATCGGGCCGCCGATCATCGACTCCGGTTCGCCGGGGACGGCATCCATGAACGCCTCGTCGACCACCACCACGCGCCCGGGCCGGAGCAGCCGGCGGATCATCGTCGCCGGGTGCAGCACGCTGGTCGGGTTGGTCGGATTGCCGACCACCACGAGATCGGCGTCGTCGGGGACCGCGACGGGGTCGAGGACGAAGCCCTGGTCGGCGGGCAGGATCAGCCGTTCGACCCGGTGGCCGGCGGCGACCAGCGCCGCCTCGGGCTCGGTGAACTGCGGGTGCACGACGAGCGGCCGGCGCCACGCCCGGGCCCGGGCGACCAGGGTGAACGCCTCGGCCCCGCCGGCGGTGGGCAGCACCTGGCTGAGGTCGAGCCGGTGGGCGGTGGCGATGGCCCCGGCCGCGGCGTCGGGCCGGGGGTAGGCGGCGAGCCCGGCGACGCTGTCGACGATGACCTTCGCCAGCCAGTCCGGCGGGGCGGTGACCCGGACATTGACAGCCAGATCGACCAGGCCGTCGCCGAGGTCACGGTCGCCGTGGTGCCCCAGGTCGACCGGAGGGGTGTCCGGGTGGTGCGCGGTCATCGCCTCGACCGCTCAGCGGGAGGCAGCGGCGGTCAGCGCGGGCTGCCGTGCCCGGGCGTAGCCGTGGACGGCGTCGGCGAACCGCTGCGCCAGCCGCGGGTGGCCTGCCCAGTGCACGTGCAGATAGCTGGCGTGCAGGGTGTCGTCGGCGAATCCGACCGGATGACCGTCGACCAGCCAGGCGCTCCGGCCCCCCGAGCGCGGCTCGACCTGGGTGCGGTGGAACTCGTGCCCGGTCACCCGGGTCCCGGCCACGGCGAGCAGGTGGTCGTGGTCGACGACCATCGCTTGGTAGCGCAGCGTGAGCTTGGGGGTCATCCCCGCGACCGCCTCGACCGCGCCGATCATCGGCTCCTGGTCGAGGGTGCGGCAGAGGTAGAGCAGCCCGGCGCATTCGGCCACCGTCGGCAGTCCGTCGGCGATCGCCGCGGCGATCTCGGCCCGCAACACCGCGTTCCCGGTCAGCGGTGCGGCGTGCACCTCGGGGAACCCGCCGCCCAGGTAGAGCCCGGCCGTGCCGGGCGGCAGCGCCTCGTCCGAGGTCGGGTCGAACGGGACCGGTCGGCAACCGGCCGCCCGTAACAACTCGTCGGTCTCGGCGTAGCGGAAGGTGAAGGCGCGGCCGGCGGCCACCGCGACCACCGGTCGGTCGTCGCTCGGCGGCGTGACGTGGTCCTCGGGCCGCCATGGGGCCACGTCGAGCGGGGCGGCGCCGTGGGCGATCCGGACGATCGCCGACAGGTCGACGTGGGCGGCGATCCGCTCGGCCATCAGGGCCACGCTTCCGGCGGCGGCGTCGCGCTCGGCGGCCGGGACCAGACCGAGGTGCCGCGACGGCGCTTCGATCCCGGCGTCGCGCGGCAGCACCCCGAGCACCGGGAGACCGGTGGCCTCGAGCGCCCGGACGATCTCGCCCGAGTGCCGCTCCGAGCCGGACTTGTTGAGGATGACCCCGCTCAGCCGGACCTGCGGGTCGAAGGTGTGCAATCCGTGCACGATGGCCGCCGCGGTCCGCGACACCTGCGAGACGTCGAGCACCAGGACGATCGGGGCGTCGATCAGTCCGGCGACGTGAGCGGTGGAGGCGAACCCGTCGCCGCCGATCTGGCCGTCGAACAGCCCCATCACACCCTCGATCACCGCCAGGTCGGAGGGCTCGGGATGTGCGGCGCCGTGCAGCAGCAGCGGGGCCATCAGCGCCGGCGAGCACAGGTGGGGGTCGAGGTTGCGCCCCGGCCGCCCGGTGGCCAGCGTGTGATAGCCCGGGTCGATGTAGTCCGGGCCGATCTTGAACGGCGCGACCCCGAGCCCCTCGGCCCGCAGCGCAGCCATCAGCCCGGTGGCCACCGTGGTCTTGCCGTGGCCCGAGCCCGGTGCGGCGATGACGATCCGCGGCAGCCTCACCATTCGATGCCCCGCTGCCCCTTCTGGCCCTGCTCGAACGGGTGCTTGACCTGGGTCATCTCGGTGACCAGTTGGGCCGCGTCGACGAGCCGCGGGTCGGCGTTGCGCCCGGTGATGATGACGTGCTGGTGGCCGGGCCGGTCGACCAGGGTCTGGACCACCTCCTCGACCGGGATCCACCCCCAGGTCATCGGATAGGTGAACTCGTCGAGCACGTAGAGGTCGTGCCGCTCGGCGGCCAGCCGGCGCTTGATCTCCTGCCAGCCCTCGATGGCCTCGCCGGCGTGGTCGTCCTCGGTCCCGGTCTTGCGCGACCACGACCAGCCGGCGCCCATCTTGTGCCACTCGACCTCGCCGCGGCCGCTCTCGCGCGACAGCTCGCCCAGGGTCTCGAACGCGGTCTGCTCGCCGATCCGCCACTTGGCCGACTTGACGAACTGGAACACCCCGATCGACCAGCCCTGGTTCCAGCCGCGCAGCGCCAGCCCGAACGCCGCGGTCGACTTCCCCTTGCCCGGGCCGGTGTGCACGATGAGCAGCGGCCGGTGACGTCGCTGCCGGGTGGTCAGACCGTCGGCCGGGACCTGATCAGGTACGCCCTCGGGCATCAGGCCGCCGCCTTCCGGCTGCCCTGGATCTGGCGCAGGGCGCCGACCAGCTGATCGGCGCCCACCTCGCCGACCGGGACGTACTCGGCGCCGAGGTGATCGCTCAGCCGGGCGGCCAGCCCCAGGGTGAACCGGCCGGTCTCGCAGTCGATGACCACGGTCGCCACGCCGGAGCGCCGGAGCTGGGCGGCGACGACCCGCGAGCGCTCGACCGCGTCGGGGCCGTGGGTCGCGCGTCCGTCGGTGACGACGACGAGCAGCGGGCGGCGGCGCGGGTCGCGGATCGCCTCCAGCCGCAGCGTCTCGGCCGCGCAGAGCAGGCCCTCGGCCAGCGGCGTACGCCCGCCGCTGGGAAGGTCACTGAGCCGCCGCGCGGCGATGTCGATCGACGACGTCGGCGGCAGCGCCAAGGTGGCCCCGGCGCCGCGGAAGGTGATCAGTCCGACCTTGTCACGACGCTGGTAGGCGTCGAGCAGCAGCGACATGGCTGCGGCCTTGACCGCGCTCATCCGGCGTCGGGCCGCCATCGATCCCGACGCGTCGACCAGCAGCAGGACCAGGTTGGACTCGCGGCCCTCGGTGACGGCGAGCTGCAGGTCGGTGCCGGCCAGCCGCAGCCGACCGGTGTCGCGGCCGCGGGCGACCTGGTGCGGGGCGGCGGTGCGGATGGTGGCGGGCAGATGCAGCGTGCCGCGATCGCCACGGGCCGGGGCGGACCCGACCGTACGCCCGGAGCTGGTGATCGCCCGGCTGCGCTTGCCGGCCTCACCGTGACCGATCCCGGCAGCGGTGAAGAGCCGGGTCCGGTAGGCGTCGCCGGCCGAATCGACCCGACCGGCGGGCTGACCCGCGGTCCCGGGCTCGGGTGCCGAGTCGGGCTGCGCCGGGGGCTCGGGAGCGGATGCCGACTCGGCCCGGCCGTCGGCCGGAGGCTGGTCCGGCGATCCGTCCGGCTGATCCGGGGTCGGCTCGGGCGGCAGGCCGGCCTCCGGCGCCTCGGTGTCGGCGTCCGACGGCTGCGGCTCGGTGGGCTCGGGTTCGGGTTGGGGCGGCTCGGGTTCCGGCTCGGGCTCGTCGTCGCCGAGCAGGCGGTCGAGGAGTTCCTCGTCGAGCCCCGGAGCGTCGAACGGGTTGCGCCGGCGACGGTGGGGCAGCGCCAGTCGGGCGGCGACCCGGATGTCCTGGCGGAGCACCGACGTACGCCCGGCCCAGGCCGCGTGCGCGGTGGCGGCGCGGGCGATGACGATGTCGGCCCGCATCCCGTCGACCTCGAAGGCGGCGCACACCTCGGCGATCTTGAGCAGCTGGGCGTCGCTCAAGGTGACCGTCCCCAGCCGTCGCTGGGCCGCGACCAGCCGGTCGCGGACCGCCGACTCGGCGTCGGCGTACGTGGCCACGAAACCCTCGGGGTCGGCGTCGAAGCCGAGCCGGCGGCGGACCACCTCGGCCCGCAGCACCGGATCGCGCGGGGCGGCGACCTCGACGGTCAGCCCGAACCGGTCGAGCAGTTGCGGGCGCAGCTCGCCCTCCTCGGGGTTCATGGTGCCGATCAGCACCAGCCGCGAGGCGTGGGCGACCGAGACGCCCTCGCGCTCGACCGTCGACCGGCCCATCGCGGCGGCATCGAGCAGCAGGTCGACCAGGTGGTCGTGCAGCAGGTTGACCTCGTCGACGTAGAGGATGCCGCGGTGCGCGGCGGCCAGCAGTCCGGGCTCGTAGGTGACCTGGCCGGCGCCGAGGGCGCGCTGCAGGTCGAGCGAACCGATGACCCGGTCCTCGCTGGCGCCGACCGGGAGCTCGACCAGCCGGGCCGGTCGGGTGACGGCGGCCGGACCACGGTGCGGGCCGTCGGGGCAGAGCGGGTCGGGCTGGGCGGGGTCGCAGCTGAACCGGCAGCCGTCGACCACGGCGATCCCGGGCAACACCTGGGCCAGGGCCCGGACCATCGTCGTCTTGGCCGTGCCCTTCTCGCCGCGGACGAGGACGCCGCCGACCTCGGGGGCCACGGTGGTCAGGATCAACGCGAGACCGAGATCGTCGGATCCGACGACGGCGGAGAACGGATACGACGGCATCTGGTCCTCCTTCACCGGTCGTGTGCAGCCCTCGATGATGCCACAGCGATCCGGGCCCACCCCGGCTATGGTCTTGCCTTGTGATCGACGTCGTGGGAATCGGCGCCCGCGGCTGGCCCGACCTGCCCGCGCGGCTGCACGACCTCATCCGGCGGGCCGAGGTGCTGCTCGGCAGCCCCCGCCAGCTCGCGCTCATCCCCCCGGTCGCCGGGCAGCAGCGGCACGCCTGGCCGACCCCGCTGCGTCCCGGTCTGCCCGCGTTCCTGGCCCGCTTCGACGAGCAGCGGATCGTCGCCCTGGCCTCGGGTGACCCGTTGCTGGCCGGGATCGGCTCGACGCTGATCGAGGTGCTCGGCGCGGAGCGGGTGAGCATCCATTCGGCGCTGTCCTCGGTGGCCCTGGCCCGGGCCCGGATGGGGTGGCCGGACGACTCGGTCGACGTGGTCCGGTTGCGTGGCGACGACGTGGACCAGGTCCGGCGCTTCCTCTATCCGGGGCGCCGGCTGGTGGTCCTGTCGCGCGACGCCCACAGCCCGGCCGAGGTGGCCGCGGTGTTGACCGCCGCCGGTTTCGGTGACAGCCCGATGTCGGTGTTCGGCGATCTCGACTCCGAGCACGAGACCCGGATCGACTCGCTGGCCCGCGACCGGCGCGCTCCGGGACCGGCGCTCAACGTGGTCTGCGTCGAGGCCGTCGGGCCGCCGAGCGGCTCGTTGGTCCCCGGCCTGCCCGACCAGGCGTTCCGCCACGACGGCCAGCTGACCAAGCGGCACGTCCGCGCGTCGGCGCTGGCCCACCTGATGCCGCGACCGGGCGAGCTGCTCTGGGACGTCGGCGCCGGGGCCGGATCGATCGGCATCGAGTGGATGCGTGCCCACCCCAGTTGCCGGGCCGTCGCCGTCGAGCAGGTGTCCGAACGGGCCGAGCGGATCGTCGGCAACGCCCGGGCGCTCGGCGTACCCGGTCTGGTCGTGGTGGTCGGCGAAGCGCCGGAAGCGCTGGCCGAGTTGCCCGCTCCACAGGCGATCTTCATCGGCGGCGGAGCCAGCCGGGCGGTGATCGAGCGCTGTTGGGCCGCGCTGCCCGACGGCGGTCGGCTGGTCGTCCACGCGGTCACCCACGAGACGGAGATGGTCATGACCCTCGCCCGCAGCGACCACGGCGGCGAACTGACCCGGATCGCCATCGAGCACCTCGAGCCGATCGGTCACTTCACCGGCTGGAAGCCGGCCCGCCCGGTGGTCCAGTGGAGCGTCGTCAAGGAGTCGGCATGACCGTGTTGATCGGTCGCGCTCCGCGCTCCGCGGTCCCGAGCTCGGCAATTCTCGGTCGTTCGTCGCTCTTCTCGGCAACGGAGAAGCGTGTCGCCGAGGAGAACTCCTGCACTCCCGAGAGGCTCCGCTCGTGACCGTCCACTTCATCGGCGCCGGTCCCGGGGCGGCCGATCTGCTGACCGTACGCGCGACCCGGCTGATCGCCGCGTCGCCGGTCTGCGTCTACGCCGGGACCTACGTCGACCCCGAGGTGCTGACCCTGTGCCCCGAGGGCGCCGAGCTGATCGACAGCCAGCACCTCGACCTCGACGCCATCACCGCGCGGCTGGTCGCGGCGCACGGGGCCGGGCAGGACGTGGCCCGGCTGTGCTCGGGCGACCCGTCGATCTACTCGGCGCTGGCCGAGCAGACCCGCCGCCTCGACCGGGCCGACGTCGACTGGGACGTCACGCCCGGCGTCCCCGCGTACGCCGCTGCGGCCGCTCTGCTCGGGCAGGAGCTGACCGTCCCGGAACTGGCCCAGACGGTGATCCTGACCCGGGCCTACGCGGAGTCGACGGTGATGCCCGAGAGCGAGTCGCTGTCCCGGCTGGCCGAGTCGCGGGCCACCCTGGTGCTGCATCTGGCCATCCGGCACACCCGCCGGCTGTGTGACGAGGTGACCCCGGCGTACGGGGCCGACTGCCCGGTGGCGGTGATCTCCCGGGCCACGCAGCCCGACCAGCTGATCCTCCACGGCACGCTGGCCGACATCGCCGATCAGGTCGAAGCGGCCGGCCTCCGGCAGGCGGCGATCATCCTCATCGGATGGGCGCTGGCCGCCGAGGGCTTCGTCGAATCGCACCTCTACAGCAAGCGCATCCGCTAGAGCCCGAGGACGCGGCGCAGACCTTGATCGACCTGTGCCATCAGGTCGCCCGCGACGAAGCCGACGCGGTCGGTCAGCTCGTCACGATCGAGCGTGTAGAGCTGGGTCGTGTTGACGACGGAGTCACGCTGAAGACCGGTCACTCCGGAGGCCAAGAAGACATTGCTGGCCAGGGACGCCCGGCTGGTGTTGGAGGTGATGACGGCGACCACGACCGTCGCCAGCGCGCTGCGGTTGTAGGCGTCGGACTGGATGACCAGGACCGGCCGACGCTTGGCCGGACCGCTGCCGACGCCGGGTCCAGGATCGACCCACCAGATCTCACCCCGTTCGATCACCACTCATCGCCGAGGGCGGCGAGCTTGGTGCGGCTGGCCCGACTCACGTCGTGGTCCGAGTCGTCGGGTTCCATCGCCGCCAGGCTGCGGTCGATCTCCTCGGTCGCTCGCGCCTGATCGAGCGTGTCCAGGTAGCTGACCGCTGCCTTGGCGAAAAGTTCGGAGCGGCTGATGCCCAGGAGCCGGGCCTGCCGGGTGACGCGCTCGAAGGTCTGGTCGGGCAGCGAGATCGCGGTCTTCACCCGGTCAGTATAACTCGGTATTACCGACCGAGCGAGCGGCTGGTCCAGACCCCGGCCGAGCTGACGGTGGTGGCCGAGGAGCCGATGATCAGCAGACAGCCCATGTCGATGGTGTCGGGGTCGAGCTCCGCCAGGGTGGTGATCTCCACACTCTCCGCCGCCCGCCCCACGTGCCGCCCGACGACCACCGGGGTCTGCGGGTCGCGGACCTCGAGCAGCAGGGCGCGGGCCCGGACGAGCTGGTCGCGCCGGGTCCGAGACGCCGGGTTGTAGATGGCCAGCACCAGATCGGCCTCGGCGATGGCCCGGAGCCGCTGCGCGATCGCCGACCACGGCTTGAGCCGGTCCGACAACGAGACCACCGCGTAGTCGCCGCCGAGCGGGGCGCCGGCCCGGGCGGCCACGGCCTGGGCCGCGGTGACTCCGGGCAGCACGGTGATGGTCACGTCGGTGAAGCGCGGATCGGCCGCCGCCTCGTAGACCGCCGAGGCCATCCCGAACACCCCGGCGTCGCCGCCCGAGACCACGGCCACCCGTTCACCGGCCGCGGCCAACTCGAGGGCGTGCCGGGCCCGGTCGATCTCGACGGTGTTGCCCGAGGCGTGCCGCTGGAGCCCCGCGCGCTGCGGCACCCGGTCGACGTACGGGGCGTAGCCGATCACGTGGTCGACGCCGGCCAGGGCGTCGCCGACCTCCGGGGTCAGCCAGCGGTCGGGGCCGGGCCCGAGCCCGACGACCAGCAGCGCGTGGGCGTCGCGGTCGGCGCGCACCGGGGCCGCGTCGGTCACCCGGCCGGCGCTGTCGTTGCGGCGGTCGCGGCCCGGCACCATGATCATCGAGAAGTAGGGGACGGTGTCGGGGTCGACCTCGGTCACCGGGACGACCCGCTCGCCGGCGTTGCTGGCCCGCTCGACGTAGATGGCGTCGTCGAGCCGCCCGGCCTGCCGCAGCGCCTCGCGTACGCCGGGGAAGGTCCGGCCCAGCTTCATGATCGCCGCCGCGTCGGTGTCGGCCAGCCGGCGGGCCAGCTCGGGCACCGGCAGGGTCCCGGGCAGCACGGTGAGCACGTCCTCGTGCCGGGTCAGCGGTTGGGCCGCGGCGGCCGACACCGCGCTGATCGAGGTCACGCCGGGCACCAGTTCGCACGGGTAGCGCTCGGCCAGCCGGTCGTGCAGATACATGTACGAGCTGTAGAACAGCGGGTCGCCCTCGGCCAGGATGACCACGGTCCGACCGGCGGCGAGATGGCGCTCGAGCCGCGCGGCCGAGGCGTCGTAGAACTCGCCGACCACGCCGTCGTAGCCCTGCGGATGGTCGGTCGTCCCGGTGGTCACCGGGTAGATCATCAACTCCTCGATCGCGTCCGGACCGATCAGCTCGGCGGCGATGCCGCGGGCGATCGAGCGGCCGGCCGGACCCGAGTGGTAGGCGACGACGTCGGCGGCGCGGATCAACCGGGCCGCCTTGAGGGTGATCAGCTCGGGGTCGCCGGGACCGACCCCGACGCCGTAGAACCGCCCGACCGAGGGGGTCACAGCTCCTCCTCGCGGGCCAGCGCGTTGACCGCCGACGCGGCCATGGCCGATCCGCCGCGGCGGCCGGCGACCACCGCGTACGGGAGGTCCCACGGGTTGGCGACCAGGGCGTCCTTGGACTCGGCCGAGCCGATGAACCCGACCGGCATCCCGACGATCGCCGCCGGTCGCGGGCCCCCGTCGTGGAGGGTCTCGAGCAGGTGGAACAGCGCGGTCGGGGCGTTGCCGATGGCCACCACGGCGCCGGCCAGGTCCTCGCCCCACAGCGAGACGGCCGCCGCCGAGCGGGTGGTCCGCCAGCGCCGGGCCAGGTCGGGGACCCGCGGGTCGGTCAGCAGACAGCGCACCTCGTTGTCGACCGGGAGCCGGGCCCGGGTGATTCCCGAGGCCAGCATTGTCGAGTCGGTGAACACCGGGGCACCCGCGTTCAGCGCCGTACGCGCCGCCGTCACCAGGTCCGGGTGGACCTGCAGCAGCCGCGGCAACTCGACGTCACCGGCGGCGTGGATCATCCGGACGGCCATGGTCCAGGCGTCGGGGGGCAGCCCGGACAGGTCGGCCTCGGCCCGGATGGTGGCGAACGAGCGCAGATAGATCTCCTGGCCGTCGGCGATGTAGTCGTAGCGGCGCTTCGGTTCCTCAACCATGGGCGACGAGATCGAGATGGGGTCCGGCCGGGGCGCCGCACCGGCGCTCGCACCCGCTGATGTGGGTCCGGGCGGTGGGCGATCCGGCCACCACCCTGCGGGCCCACTGCTGGGTGTCGGCGCCCGCCTTGGCGCACCAGGGCGCGCCGACACAGGCGGTGACCAGCGTCCAGGCCGACGTGTCGTCGACGACCAGCCCGGTGGCGGCCAGGTCGTCGAGCCGGTCGGCGGCGTCGGGCAGCACCAGTCCACGCCACGGGGTGACGACGACCGGCCGGTCGCCGGCGATCCGGGTGACCACGTCGAGATGGTCCGGGGTGAGCATGCCGAGGGGCACCGCGACCGACGCATGACCGCCGATCCGGCCGAGCGGAGTCACGCCGTCGCGCGGGCGCTCGAGGGTCCGGAGCTCGTCGGTGAGCGGCGTAGGGAGCTCGCGGACGTGCCAGCAGCCGTCGCGGACGGCCAGGAAGCGTCGGGCCAGGGTGATCAGCGTCGACACCGCGTCGGCGGCTCGGATGACCCGGCCGTGGTCGGCCGAGCCGACCAGCAGGACGCCGTGGGCCGCGTCGAGGGCCCGGTAGCCGAGGTCGACCGCGAGCTCGCCGACGTCGCCCCGGCCGTCGTCGAGGACGAACAGGAAGCGACCGGGCAGCGCGGCGAGCTCGGGTTCGGCGACCAGCGCGGCGTCGAGCGCGGTGACCATGGACCGCAGATCGGCGCGACCACCGGTCAGACCGGTCAGCGGCGAGGCCGCGATGTTGCGGACCCGTTCGTGGTCGGCCGAGGGCAGGAAGCCGGCTGCCTGTAGATCCTCGGCCACGGCCTCGGGCAGACTCACCGGGCAGCCCGCGGACCTGGATCCCACCGCGCGAGGTGAGCTGGAGCAGACCGCTGCCGTACCGACGCGAGAGATCTCCCAGCCGGGCCAGCGCGGTCCCGGTCGTCTGCCCGCCGGGCACCCGGATCCGGATCAGGGCGCCGTCGGCCGCCAGGTGGGGTCGCAGGACCCCGGGGCAACGATCCGGCGGCTTCACGGCCGCCATGCTAGGCGCTGCCGACGATCACGACGTCCGGTCGACCAGCGCCCAGGACGCGCCGGCCGAGGCGGCGGTGACGGTGAGGACCGACGGCCAGGGCCCGATCTTCTTGGCCAGCGGGTGTGAGGCGCCGAAGCCGAGCAGGTAGAGCGCACCCAGTCCACCGGCGACCGCCGGACCGCGCTTGGCCAGCCAGGTCCGCCCGGCGAACAGCCCGGCCGCGCCGAGGACGACGCCGCCCAGCGGCCGGATCCCGCTCTCGCGGGCGACCAGATAGCCGCCGAGCAGCCCGAGGGCGACGATCGGCGCGGTGGAGACGTTGCGGGCGGGAGTGACGGGCATGCGGCTCAACCTACTGCTCGGACCAGCCCCGGACCGGGGTGCCGTTGGTCACCGCCTGGGCCATCATGTCGCCGGCGAACAGGTTGTAGGGCAGCGGCAGCTCGATCGCGCTGGCTACGTCGAGCCGGTCCCGCTGGTCGGCGGTCAGGGTGACCTCGAGCGCCGCCAGGTTGTCGGTGAGCTGGTCGGTGGTCCGGGCGCCGATGATCGTGGTCGCGACCCCGGGCCGGCCGGCCAGCCAGGCCAGCGCCACCTGGCCGGGCGAACGGTCGAGCTCGCCGGCCACCGAGCGGACGACGTCGACGATGTCGAAGTTGCGGTCGGTGAACAGGCTGTCGCCGAACGGGTTGGCGCCGCCGAGCCGGCCCTGGTCGGGGGAGCGCTCGGCGTCGCGGTCGTACTTGCCGGTCAGCAGTCCGGCGCCCAGCGGGCTCCAGGGGACCAGGCCGAGACCGAGCTCGCGGGCCGCCGGTCGGTGCTCGAGCTCGAGGTGGCGGTCGATCAGCGAGTAGGACATCTGCAGCGCGATCGGGCTCGGCACCGCGTACGCCTGGGCCAGGGTGGCCAGCCGGGTGGTGAACCAGGCCGGCACGTCGGAGAGGCCGAAGTAGCGGATCTTGCCCGCCCGGACCTGGTCGCCGAGCGCGCCGAGCACCTCCTCCGCCGGTGTCATGCCGTCCCACACGTGCAGCCAGTAGAGGTCGAGGTAGTCGGTCCCGAGCCGGCGCAGCGACCCGTCGATGGCCCGCCCGAGGTTCTTGCGCCCGGACCCGCCGGCCAGCGGATTGCCCCACTCGGCCCCGAAGCCGTACTTGGTGGCCAGCACCACCCGGTCGCGCAGCCGGCGTTCGGCGATGAACCGGCCGACCAATTCCTCGCTCCGGCCCCCCGCGTAGCCATCGGCGGTGTCGATGGCGTTGCCGCCGGCGTCGACGTAGGCGTTGAAGATGGCCGCTGCGTCGGCGTCGGGTGAGCCCCAGTCGGTGTTGCCCATGGTCATGGTGCCCAGGGTCAGCGGGCTGACCGCCAGTCCGGAGCGGCCGAGGGTGCGGAGATCGTTCAGAGTCACCCCTCAGTCCTACCCGCACTAGGGTGACCGGCATGGCCGCCGCCGCTGCACTCGCCGGACTGCTGACCGTCACCGGCACCGTGCACCTGATCCGACCGCAGGTGTTCTACGCCGCCCTCCCGCCGTGGCTGCCGGGGTCACGACGGGCCTGGGCGGTCGGCTCCGGCGTCGCCGAACTCGCCTGCGCGGCCGCGGTGGCCGTACCGCGGACCCGCCGCTGGGGTGGGTACGCGACGGCGGCGCTGTTCGTCGCGGTGTTCCCCGGCAACCTCGAGATGGTGCGGACCGCGCGTACGCCGAAGGCCCGGGCGCTCACCCTGGCCCGGCTGCCGCTGCAGTTCCCGCTGGTCGGCTGGGCCTGGCGGGTGGCCCGCGCCTCATGAGGACCTACCGCTTCAGCCAGGTCGATGTCTTCGGCGCCGGCCCGCTGCGCGGCAATCCGCTGGCCGTCGTCCACGCCGCCGACGACCTCGACGACGCGCAGTTGCAACGGTTCGCGCACTGGACCGGGCTGTCCGAGACCACGTTCCTGCTCCAGCCCACCGAACCCGGGGCCGACTACCGGGTCCGGATCTTCACCACCGAACGCGAACTGCCGTTCGCCGGGCACCCGACGCTCGGATCGGCCGCCGCCTGGCTGGTGGCCGGCGGGATCCCGGCCGACCCCGACCGGGTGATCCAGCAGTGCGGCGCCGGGCTGGTACCGCTGCGCTCGGAGGGTCGGCTGCTGGCCTTCGCCGCACCGCCACTGACCCGCTACGCGCCGATCGACGACGACCTCCGGGCCCGGATCACCGCCGGCCTCGGGCTGGCCGACGGAGACGTCCTCGACGCATCGTGGCTGGTCAACGGTCCGGAGTGGATCGGGATCCGACTCGGCTCGATCGAGCGGCTGCGTTCGGTCCGGGTCGACCCGTCGCTGGCCGGGCTCGATCTCGGACTGGTGGCCCCCCAGCCGGCCGGCGCGGACACCGACGTCGAGGTCCGGGCCCTGCTGCCCGGCGGCACGCCGGCCGAGGATCCGGTCACCGGAAGCCTCAACGCCGGGCTGGCCCGCTGGCTGATCGACACCGGCGTGGCCCCCGGGCGTTACGTCGCCTCCCAGGGGCGCGAGGTCGGTGCCGACGGCCGGGTCAGCATCTCCGACGAGACCGACGGGCTGTGGATCGGCGGCGCGGCCCGAGTGGTGATCAGCGGCGACGTCCGGATCTGATCCCCGCCCCTAGACTGACCCCGGCCGACGTCGGGTCAGGAACCTGGTGCGAATCCAGGACGGTCCCGCCACTGTGAGCCCACCCGGGCGTAGTCAGACACTGTCGATGCGGCCGTCCGACCATGATCCGAGGCGCGGAAACCTCGGAGGAGGAGCTACCCCCCATGACCGTGCTTGTCTGTCGCACTCCGTGCTCCGGGGCCACGGGCTTCGCTCATCCCGGTCGTTCGTCACGATCCGAGACGACGGTGAAGCATGTCGTCCCGGATCGCTCCTGCACTCCCGAGAGGCTCCGCCCGTGACCGTCATCGCTCTGGTCTCCACCTCGGACACCGACCTGTTGTCGGCGCGGGGCAGCGGAGCGGACTACGTCTACGTCAACCCGTCACGGATGGCGCACACCGAGATGGCCGCGGTGTTCGCCGCCGCCGACCTGATCGTCGCGCGGATCCTCGGGTCGCCCCAGTCGCTGTGCGGCGGCTTCGCCCGCATCCGCGGCGAAGGTCAACCGATGGTCGTGCTCGGCGGCGAACAGGCCCCCGATGCCGCGCTGATGGAGCTGTCGACCGTCCCGATGGGGGTGGCCGCCGACGCCCACGTCTACCTGGCCCAGGGCGGACCGGAGAACCTCCGCCAGCTGCACGCCTTCCTGTCCGACACCGTGCTGCTGACCGGCGTCGGCTTCGAGCCGCCGGTCGAGCAGCCCACCTGGGGGGTGCTGCCGCGACCGACCCCGGCCCCCGCAACGACGGTCCGCCCGCGGGTGGGCATCCTGTTCTACCGGGCCCAGCAGACCGCCGGGAACACCACGTACGTGGAGGCGCTGGCCGACGCCATCGACGCGGCCGGTGGCATCGGCGAGCCGATCTTCGCCGCCTCGCTGCGCGACGCCCCGGACGACCTGCTCGCCCACCTGGGCACCCTGGACGCGCTGATCACCACCGTGCTGGCCGCCGGCGGGACCAAGCCGGCCACCGCGAGCGCCGGCGGGGACGACGAGGCGTGGGACGTCCGCGCGCTGGCCGCGCTGGACATCCCGATCCTGCAGGGCCTGTGCCTGACCTGGAGCCGCGCGGCCTGGGCCGGATCGGACGAGGGCATGTCCCCGCTCGACGTGGCCACCCAGGTGGCGGTGCCCGAGTTCGACGGCCGGATCATCACCGTGCCGTTCTCGTTCAAGGAGACCGACTCCGACGGGCTGCCGCACTACGTGCCCGACCCCGAGCGGTGCACCCGGGTCGCCGAGATCGCGGTCAACCACGCCCGGCTGCGGCACATCCCCCCGTCCGAGCGCCGGATCGCCCTGGTGCTGTCGGCGTACCCGACCAAGCACTCGCGGATCGGCAACGCCGTCGGCCTGGACACCCCGGTGTCGGTCATCCGGCTGCTCCGCGCGCTGCGTGCGGAGGGCTACGACCTCGGGGCGCCGGGCGCGATCCCCGGTACCGGTGATCTCGATCCGGTCGATGGAGAGCATTCCGACACCACCGCCGGGAACGCGCTGATCCACGCGCTGATCGCCGCCGGCGGCCAGGATCCCGAATGGCTGACCAGCGAGCAGCTGGCCGGGCAACGGGTCCGGATTCCGGCGGCGACGTACGCCGGCTGGCTGGCCGACCTGCCCGACGACTTGGTCGAGGCGGTCACGGCGGCCTGGGGCCCCGCGCCGGGCGAGCTGTTCGTCGACACCAGCCGCGACGCCGACGGCGAGATCGTCGCCGCCACGCTGCAGGCCGGAAACGTGGTCATCCTGGTCCAGCCGCCCCGCGGTTTCGGGGAGAACCCGATCGCGATCTATCACGATCCCGATCTCGCCCCGTCGCACCACTACCTGGCCGTCTACCGCTGGATCGAGCGCGAATTCGGCGCCCACGCGGTGGTCCACGTCGGCAAGCACGGCAACCTCGAGTGGCTGCCCGGCAAGACGCTCGGCATGTCCGCGTCGTGCGGGACCGACGCAGCCATCGGCTCGCTGCCGTTGATCTACCCGTTCCTGGTCAACGATCCCGGTGAGGGCACCCAGGCCAAGCGCCGGGCCCACGCGACGATCATCGATCACCTGGTCCCGCCGATGGCCCGGGCCGAGAGCTACGGCGACATCGCCCGGCTCGAGCAGCTGCTCGACGAGTACGGCAACGTGTCGGTGATGGATCCGGCCAAGGCGCCGGCGTTGCGCGGCGAGATCTGGACGCTGATCCAGGCCGCCCAGCTGCACCACGACCTCGGACTCGAGGAGCGTCCCGGTGACGAACAGTTCGACGAGTTCGTGATGCACGTCGACGGATGGCTGTGCGAGATCAAGGACGTCCAGATCCGCGACGGGCTGCACGTGCTCGGCCAGGCCCCGACCGGCGACGAACTGGTCAACCTGGTGCTCGCCGTGCTGCGGTCGAACCAGGTGTTCGGCGGCCAGGTCAGCGGGGTGCCCGGTCTGCGCTCGGCGCTCGGGCTGGTCGAGGACGCGCCGATCGCCGAGGTCGACCGGATCGAGGCCGAGGCCAAGGCGCTGGTCACCGCGCTGGCCGCGAGCGGCTGGGATCCGGCGGTGTGCGTCGACCTGACCGACAACCCCGGAGCGCAGGCGGCGTTGCGGTTCGCCGCCGTCGAGGTGGTGCCCCGGCTGCGCCGGACGACCGACGAGATCACCTCGACCCTGCACGCGCTGGCCGGCGGCTACGTACCGGCCGGGCCGTCGGGGTCGCCGCTGCGCGGCCTGGTCAACGTGCTGCCGACCGGGCGCAACTTCTACTCGGTCGATCCCAAGGCGATCCCGTCGCGGCTGGCCTTCCAGACCGGTCAGTCGATGGCCGACTCGCTGCTGCGCCGACACCTGGACGACACCGGTGAGTATCCGCGTTCGGTCGGACTGTCGGTGTGGGGCACCTCGGCCATGCGGACCAGCGGCGACGACATCGCCGAGGTGTTCGCCCTGCTCGGGGTGCTGCCGGTCTGGGACGACGCCTCGCGCCGGGTCGTCGGTCTGGAAGCGGTCGACCTCGACGAGCTCGCCCGGCCGCGGATCGACGTCACCGTCCGCATCTCGGGGTTCTTCCGCGACGCGTTCCCGCACGTGGTGGCGATGATCGACGACGCCGTGCGGCTGGTCGCCGAGCGCGACGAGCCGCTCGAGCTCAACTTCGTCCGGGCCCACGCCCAGGCCGACCTGGCCGAGCACGGCGACCAGCGGCGGGCCACCACGCGGATCTTCGGCTCGAAGCCGGGCTCGTACGGGGCGGGCATCCTGCCGCTGATGGAGGCCGGCAACTGGCGCGACGACCAGGACCTGGCCGAGGTCTACAGCACCTGGGGCGGGTTCGCGTACGGGCGTGATCTGGACGGCATCCCGGCCCGCGGCGACATGGAGGCCAACTACCGCCGGATCGCCGTGGCCGCCAAGAACATCGACATCCGCGAGAGCGACATCCTCGACTCCGACGACTACTTCCAGTACCACGGCGGCATGGTGGCCACGGTCCGCGCGCTGACCGGGACGGCCCCCAAGGCGTACGTGGGCGACTCGACCAACGCCGACGCGGTCCGGACCCGCTCGCTCAGCGAGGAGACCTCGCGGGTGTTCCGGTCCCGGGTGGTCAACCCGCGCTGGATCTCGGCGATGCAGCGGCACGGCTACAAGGGGGCGTTCGAGCTGGCGGCCACGGTCGACTACCTGTTCGGCTTCGACGCCACCGCCGGCGTGGTGTCGGACTGGATGTACGAGCAGCTCGCCACCGCCTACGTGCTCGACAAGCAGAACCAGGACTTCATGAAGCACGCCAACCCGTGGGCGCTGCGCGGGATCATCGAGAAGCTCAGCGAGGCGGCCGACCGCGGGCTGTGGGCCGAGCCCGACCCGGAGCTGATGGGTCAGCTGCAGCAGGTCTACCTCGACGTCGAGGGCGATCTCGAGGACGTGGCCGGATGAGTGGTGGGCGTGGACTCGGCGAATCCAGGTCCAGTCGTCAGCGTCGGGGCTCCGGGACCCCGATTCGGTTCACTGGACCTGGAAATGTCGAGTCGGGCAGGGTGAAGCCGTGAGCCTCGACCTGGACACCCTCGGCCCCGAGGTGCTGGAGTTCCTCACCGAGCGGCATCTGGCCACCCTGACCACGCTGCGGGCCGACGGATCGCCCCACGTGGTGCCGGTCGGGTTCACCTACGACCACGCGACCCGGCTGGCCCGGGTGATCACCAGCGGTGAGTCGGTCAAGGCCCGCAACGCCGGGCGGGACGGTGCCATCGCCGCGCTGTGCCAGGTCGACCGGGCCCGCTGGCTGACCGTGAGCGGGCCGATCCGGGTCGAGACCGACCCCGAGGCGGTCGCCGACGCCGAACGCCGGTACGCCGCTCGCTACCGCCCGCCGCGGGAGAACCCGAAGCGGGTGGTGCTGGTGATGAGCGTCGAGCGGATGCTCGGCCAGCCGCGCGGTCCTCGCGGCTGATCGGCCCCAGCCCCGACGCCGAGGAGCCCGGCCTTCCGGCGCCCTGCCCCCCGGTGACCGGATCGCGCGGCGGAGTCGGTCGTATGCTCGCCAGGAGGTGAAGCAGACCGCCGCACTCCGTGAGGAGCTGGCGCTGGCACGCGTCCGGACCGATCGCGGCCCCGGCCCCGGCCCCGACCCTCGGTCGCGGCCCGACCGCACGGAGTGGAAGTCGTCCGACGCATCCACCCGATTCGAGGAGCACACATGAAAGCCGTCACCTGGCAGGACCGCCGCAAGGTCAGCGTCGAGGAGGTTCCCGATCCGATCCTCGAGCAGCCGACCGACGCCATCATCAAGGTCACCAGCACCAACATCTGCGGTTCGGATCTCCATCTCTACGAAACCCTGGGCGCGATGATGACGCCCGGCGACATCATCGGCCACGAGCCGATGGGCATCGTCGAAGAGGTCGGCAGCGAGGTCGGCACGTTGAAGGTCGGCGACCGGGTGGTCATCCCGTTCCAGATCTCGTGCGGCCACTGCTGGATGTGCGACCAGCAGCTCTACACCCAGTGCGAGACCACCCAGGTCCGCGATCAGGGCAGCGGCGCCGCGCTGTTCGGCTACTCCAAGCTCTACGGCTCGGTGCCCGGCGGACAGGCCGAATACCTCCGGGTGCCGCAGGCCCAGTTCACCCACATCGTGGTGCCCGAGGGCCCGCCGGACGATCGCTTCGTCTACCTCTCCGACGTGCTGCCGACCGCCTGGCAGGCGGTGGCGTACGCGGAGGTCCCGAACGGCGGCACCCTGGTCGTCCTCGGCCTCGGACCGATCGGTGACATGGCCACCCGGATCGCCCAGCACCTGGGCACCATCGGTCGGGTGATCGCGGTCGACCTGGTCCCCGAGCGGCTGCAGCGGGCGCGCGACCGCGGCATCGAGGTCGTCGATCTGAATGACCACTCCAAGGACCTGGCCGACGTCATCCGCGAACTGACCGGCGGACGCGGGCCCGACTCGGTGGTCGACGCCGTCGGGATGGAGGCGCACGGCTCCCCGGGTGCGTCGATGATGCAGCGGTTCGCCGCCCACCTGCCCGACTTCGTCGCCGAGCCGATGCTCAAGACCGCCGGGGTCGACCGGTTGGCCGCGGTGTACTCGGCGATCGACATCGTCCGGCGCGGCGGCACCGTCTCGCTGAGCGGGGTCTACGGCGGGATGGCCGATCCGATGCCGATGATGACCATGTTCGACAAGCAGATCCGCTTCACCATGGGTCAGGCCAACGTCAAGCGCTGGGTCGACGACATCCTGCCGCTGCTGGGCGACGACGATCCGCTGGGTGTCGACGACTTCGCCACCCACCGGCTGCCGCTGTCCGAGGCGCCGCACGCGTACGAGATCTTCCAGAAGAAGACCGACGGCGCGATCAAGATCATCCTCAAGCCGTAGTTCGGGCGCGCGTCCGAGAGCATCGGAGTCCGGCGGCTCGGCGTGGCCGTCAGCCGAGCCGGACCGGGTCCTCGGCGGCGGGGCTGCGGTGCAGACCGGTGAGCAGATGCCGGAGATCGGCGACGTCGCGGCTGAGAAAGGCCGGGACGTCGCCGACCGGACCGGGCGGCACCTCGAGCCAGGCGGCGGCGCCCAGCGTCCGCAGCCCGCGGCTGGGCGGCGGTTCGCCGGCGGTGTCCGGGGTGGGTGGGCTCAGCACGGCCACCTCCTCGAGCCGCCAGCTCTCGGCCAGCACCCGGTAGGCGATCCGCTCGGCGGCCAGCACCGCGGGCCAGTAGCGGGCGGCCTCGCTGGACTGGGCCGCGAAGCCGTTGAGCCCGTTCTCGAACGTCTCGGCCAGCTGGATCACCTGCCGCTGCAGATCGCGGCGGGCGGCCAGGCCGTCGGGGCTGACCACCAGCGCCGGCGTGAGGCGATCGGTCGCCTCGGCGGCCGCCTCCAGGGTCTGGCCCAGGGCGGTCGGCAACCAGCCGGCCGGCGACTTGCGCGACAGCAGGGCGAACACGACCACGGCCACCGCACAACCGACCGCGGTGTCGAGGCCGCGGGCCTGGATCAGCACGGCGGCCTCGGAGGCGCTCGATCCGAAGCCGGTCATCAGCAACGCCGAGCAGGTGATGAAGGCCGCCGCGGCCGCGTAGTTGCGCTGGACCAGCAACTGGATCGCGAACAGGCTGAGCGCGATCAGGATGACCAGGACCGGCACGGTGGTGGCGAACTGGAGCGCCAGCGCGGCCAGTCCGAGGCCGAGGAAGGTGCCGGCCGTCCGCTCGAGGCCGCGTTGCACGGTCCGTCGCTGGTCCAGGCCCGAGCTCAGCACCAGCACGGTGGCGGCCACCGCCCAGAAGCTGTGACTCAGCCCGAGGCCGACCCCGATCGCTCCGGCCATCGCCGAGCCGACCGCCACCCGGACGATGACCAGCAACGACCGCGATGACGGCCGGATGGCGTTGCGGAGCAGGTGCCCGGCCGGTCGGGCGGCCGAGCGGGAGCGCCAGCAGGGCGGGGCCGGTGGCGTGCACCCCACGCCGCCGGGCCGAGCGGCCGAGCCGGCGGACCCGCTCGGCGGTGTCGGGATCCGGCCGGTGGCGCAGCACCCGGTCCGACAGCAGCAGTTGGAGCTGACGGGCGATCTCGTGCAGCCGGCGCAGCCGCGAGGCGTGCAACGAGCGCCGCGGCTGCTGGTTGACCAGGGTGACCCAGGCCCCGTGCAGCGCGACCGACGCCTGGTGCCGCAGCACGTCGAGCTGCGGCCAGTCCCCGTCGGGATCGTCGGGGTCCTCGCCGCGCTGCCGGGCCGACTCGACCACGTCGATGGCGTCGAAGAACCGGGCCACGGCGTCGGCGGCGGTGACCACCGCCTCGCGTTCCGGTCCGCGCGGGTCGGCCAGCGCGCCGGCCGCGGAGACCGCACAGGCGAAGAGGCCGCCGATCAGCACGAACAGGGCGCTCTCCACCGGACGCGCCCCCTCGGTGTGCAGCAGCGTGCCCGCGGCACAGCTCAACGCGATCTGGTAGGCGCCGGGCTGGATGGTGAAGGCGTTGCAGCACCAGGTGGCCAGGACGGCGATCAGCGTCACGACGGCGACGGCCAGCCAGGCGTCCGACTCGGCCCAGACGCCGAGTCCCACGGCGACCGCCTGGGCCAGCGCGATGCCGGTCAGCAGCCGGATCCGGTTCAGGTAGGGCCGACCACCGCCGTAGAGCGCACCGAATCCGCCCAGCGCGACCAGCAGACCGGCGGCCAGGTCGCCGATCAGCCAGCCGACCAGCACCGGTCCGGCCACGCTGATCGCGGTCCGGGCCGCGGTCGGCCACTGGCGGCGTTGGGCCCGGCGCACCGCGACCATGGCGCGGAACCCGCGCGGCGCCAGCTCGGGCAGTGCCTGCTCAGCGGTCGGCATCGCCGGGACGCAGCAGGTAGAGATCCATCACCCAGCCCCGGCTCGACCGCAGACCGGCCCGGGTGGCCACGATCTGCGGCAGCACGTCGGCCAGCCGCCCGCGGATCAGCGTCTCGTCGGGGAGCCCGAGCTGGGCACCCCAGTAGATGGTCAGCTCGGGGTGAGTGTCGACCAGGCCCCCGCAGGCCAGTTCACCGTCGAGCCAGACGACCACGTCGCCGAGCTCGGGGCGGTACTCCTCGACCAGCCGCCGACCGGTGGTCAGGTGGACCGGGCGACCGATCCGGTTGAGGATGATCCGGTGCCGTGCGGCCAGCAGTTGCAGGCTGCTGATCCCGGGGATCACCGTCATGGTCAGTGGGCGGGTCGCGGCCAGCGCCTCGACGATCCGGATGGTCGAGTCGTAGAAGGCCGGATCGCCCCAGACCAGGAAGCCGACCGTCCCGTGATCACCGACTTCGCGGTCGATCACCCCGGCGTAGCGCTCGGCCCGGGCGGCGTGCCAGTCGCGGACGGCGTGCTCGTACGCCGTGGCCGCCCGGTCGCGCGGGGGATCGGTGACCTCGACGATCCGCGGTTCACCGGGCAGCACGGCCCGGCACAGGTCGCGGCGCCGCTCGGCCAGATCGCGCTCGGCTCCGCCTTTGTCGGCGACCAGGAACACGTCGACCCGGGTCATCGCCGCGACGGCCTCGCCGGTCAGCTGGTCAGGGGAGCCGCTGCCGATCCCGATGATCAGCACCTCGAGGCTCATGCCCGGACCCCGATCCGGGTCCCGGCCAGCAGCCGGTCGAGATCGATGTGCGCCTCGAGCGCGTCGGCCAGGGTGTCGATCATCGCCTCGCGGCGGGCGGCGTACGCGGGTGCGCCCGGCTCGGCGGTCCAGGCCGTCCCGAGCCCGGCCAGCCAGGCCCGGCGGAAGTCGTCGTTCTCGAAGGTGCCGTGCCACATGGTGCCCCACACCGACCCGGACCGGCAGCCGTCGAGGAAGGGCTCGGCGCCGGCCTCGACGCTGGCCACCCCGTGGTGGATCTCGTAGCCGCGGACCGGGTGGCCGGCCCAGCGGCCGGTCGGGCGGCCGAGGATCTTCTCGGCCCCGAACCGCACCCGCGTCGGCAGCAGCCCCAGCCCGGGCACCGTGCCGCGGCCGGACTCGTGGTCGTCCTCGATCACCCGACCGAGGAGTTGATAGCCGCCGCAGATCCCGAGCACGGCCGCGCCCCGCGCGGCCCGGTCGGCCAGCACCGCGTCGATCCCGCGGTCGCGCAGCCAGTCGAGGTCCTCGACGGTCGCCCGGGTCCCGGGGACCACGACGAGATCGGCCCGGGCCAGGGCCCGTGGGTCGCGGGTGACGTCGACCTCGACCCCGGGCTCGGCGGCCAGGGCCTCGACGTCGGTGGCGTTCGAGGTCCGCGGCAGCCCGACGACGGCCACGCTCAGGTCACCGGTGCTCCGTCGCCAGCGGCCGAGCGACAGCGAGTCCTCGCCGTCGAGCCAGACGTCCTCGAGCCACGGGAGCACCCCGACCACCGGCACGTCGCTCCGTCGGGTCAGCTCGTCGAGCCCGGGCTGCAGCACGTCGGGGTCGCCGCGGAACTTGTTGATCACGAAGGTGTCGACGACCGCTCGGTCCTCGGGGTCGAGCAGCGCCACGGTGCCGTAGAGCGCGGCGAGCACGCCACCGCGGTCGATGTCGCCGACCACGGTCATCGGCAGCCCCTGCGACCGGGCCAGCCCGAGGTTGACGTAGTCGCCGGCCCGCAGATTGATCTCCGCCGGCGAGCCGGCCCCCTCGCAGATGACCACGTCGAACCGCGCGGCCAGTTCGGCGTACGCGGCAAAGGCCTCGACGGCCAGCCGGGTCCGGCCGGTCGCGTACTCGCCGGAGCGGAGCTCACCGCTCGGTCGGCCGCGGAGCACGATGTGCGAGCGGCGGTCCGATCCGGGCTTGAGCAGCACCGGGTTCATCGCCGACTCGGGCTCGAGCCGCGCGGCCTGGGCCTGGAGGAACTGGGCCCGGCCGATCTCGGCGCCGTCGGCGCAGACCCCCGAGTTGTTGGACATGTTCTGCGCCTTGAACGGCGTGACGGCGATCCCACGGCGGACGAGCACCCGGCACAACCCGGTGACGAAGAGCGACTTCCCGGCGTCGGACGAGGTCCCCGCCACCACCAGTCCGCTCGCCCTCACCGGGTCCAGCCTAGTGGTGGACGCGGTGTCCCTAGGCCGTGTCGACCGGTGTGCCCGGATCCACCGGCACCGGTCGGCGGGCCTGGACGATGGCGATGCCCGACAGCACCAGCAACCCGCCGACCAGCTGGATCAGCGTGGGCTGCTGGGCGAGCAGCACGAAGGCGAAGATGACCGCGAAGACGACCTCGGTCAGGGCGACGAACGAGGCGATCGAGCTACCCAGTCGCCGCACCGCCGCGATGCCGGTCAGGTAGGACAGCACCGCGCAGACCAGGACCAGGACGACCATGGGCAGCCACCACGGCACGCTGGCCCCGGCCAGTTCGGTCATCCCGGTACGCGCTGCCAGTGGGAGCAGGCCGACCAGGCCGACCACGAGCACGGCCGATCCGCCGACGCCGAAGCCGACCGTGGTCAGCAGCAGCGGGTGGACCGGATTCTCCGGGTCACCGGCCTCGGCCAGGATGAAGTACCCGCACAGGCAGACCGCGGCGGCCAGCCCCCAGAACACCCCGATCGGGTTGAGCGAGAACCCGCCACGCAGGTCGAGGACCAGGATCAGGCCGATGATCGAGGCGACCGCCCCGAGCAGCACCGGAGCGGTCGGCCGCCGCCGGCTCCGCGCCCAGTGCCAGCCGATCAGCAGGACCGGGGCCGAATACTCGAGCAACAGGGCCACGCCGACCGGGAGGTACTGCACCGCGCTGAAGTAGCAGAGCTGGGCGCCCCCGACCGCGATCACGCCGTAGAGCACCATGGTCGTCCACTGCCGGCGATCGGGCCGCCCGATCCGGCGCAGCAGCAGCAGGGTCGGGATCACCAGGACGACGAAGCCGCCGAGGATCCGGGCGCTGACCACGGCGGTGGGGGTCCAGCCGAGGTCGAGCATCGAGCGGCCCATCACCCCGGACAGTCCGAAGGCGGCAGCCGAGCCCAGCCCGATGAGCAGTGAGCGGGCGTAGCCCGAGGTGGCGGGCGGTCGCACCGCAGTGGTGTCGATGGTGGTGGTCATGGTGCTTCGCCTCCTCGGCAGAACGGGAACGGTCGGACATGTCATCACCAAAAGGTGGTTACACTCGTGACACTATCCGTCACCCGTGTCAGGAGTCAATGTGGTCTTTGCCCATGACACCGAGCTCGCGTTGCTGCAGACCGCCGCGCTGGTCAACACCCAGAGCCGCGACGGCGACGAGCTCGAGACCCAGGCCGGTCTGGACGCGTTCTTCCGGAGCTATCCGTTCTCCGGGGCCATCCGACGCACCCCCGACGAACTGGCCGAGGTGCGGGCCATCCGCCCGGCGATCCGCGCCGTCTGGACGGCCGGTGACCGCGACACGGCCGCCGCACTGGTCAACGCGATCCTGGCCGACGCCGATGCCCGGCCCTATCTGAGCAAGCACGACCAGTGGGACTGGCACCTCCACCTGACCGGGCCCGAGGCGCCGCTGGCTCAGCGACTGGCCGCCGAGGCGGCGATGGGCTTCCTCGACGTGGTCCGCGACGACGAACTCGACCGGCTCAAGCTCTGCGCGGCCGACGACTGCGACGACGTGCTGGTCGACCTGAGCCGCAATTCGTCGAAGCGCTACTGCGACACCGGCAACTGCGGCAACCGGGCCAACGTGGCCGCGTACCGGGCCCGCAAGCGCGGTGACCGGTGACCGGATCGCGGCGCTCGCGGGTGGCGCCGTTCGCGGTGATGAGCATCCTCAACCGGGTGGCCGAGCTGCGGGCGGCCGGCCGCGACGTGTTGTCGTTGTGCGCCGGCGAGCCGTCGCAAGGGGCGCCGTCCGACGTCCGTCGTCGGGCGGCCGAGCTGATGAGCGACCGCACGCCGCTCGGCTACTCCGAGACCTTCGGGATCCGGCCGCTGCGCGATCAGCTGGCCGGGCACTACCGCCGGTGGTACGACCTCGACATCGATCCGCGCAGCATCGCGCTGACCACCGGGTCGTCGGGGGCGTTCCTGCTGTCGTTCCTGGCCGCGTTCGACCCCGGTGACCGGGTGGCGCTGACCCGACCGGGCTACCCCGCGTACCGCAACATCCTCGTCTCGCTCGGCTGCGAGGTGGTCGACCTGCCCTGCGGCCCGGCCGAGGACTACCGGCCCAGCCTGGCCATGCTCGACGCCGCCGGTCCGCTGGCCGGGGTGGTCATCGCCTCGCCGGCCAACCCGACCGGGACGATGATCGGTGCCGAACTGCTCGCAGCGATCGCCGGGTGGTGCACAGACCGTGGGGTGCGGCTGGTCAGCGACGAGATCTATCACGGGATCTCACAACAACAGGCCGAGTGCGCGTGGGAGTTCGACCGGTCGGCTGTGGTCATCTCGTCGTTCTCGAAGTTCTGGGGGATGACCGGCTGGCGGCTCGGCTGGGCCCTGGTGCCCGACGACCTGGTCGCCGCGTTCGACGCCCTGGCCGGCAACTACGCGTTGTGCCCGCCGGTGCCGGCGCAGCACGCCGCGGTGGCCGCGTTCACCGACGCGGCGTACGCCGAGGCCCAGGCGGCGGTCGAGGAGTTCGCCGACGCTCGACGGCTGGTGATGGCGGCCATCCCCGAGCTCGGCTGGACCGGGGTGGCCCCGGCCGACGGGGCGTTCTACGTCTACGCCGACATCGGTGACGTCCTCGGTCCGTACGCCGACTCGGCGGCCTGGTGCTCGGCCCTGCTCGAGACCGAAGGCGTGGCGCTCACCCCAGGACTCGACTTCGACCCGGTCGACGGCGGGCGGACCGTACGGCTGTCGCTGGCCGCCGGTCCGGAGACCGTCGCCGCCGCCCTCGGCCGGGTCCGCGCGTTCCAGCGTGCGCACGCCCGGACCGAGCCTCACCAGGCGTAGCCGACCAGCTCGCCGAGCAGCGCCTCGTCGTCGACGGCGAGCCCGCGGGCGCGGAACCAGGTGGCCACGTTGCGGCAGTCCCGGGCCAGGAACTCCATGCCCTGCGGGTTGGCGATCAGGTCGACCATCTGCGGCAGGTCGATGATCACCAACCGGTCGTCGGCGGCCAGCAGGTTGAACGCCGAGAGGTCGCCGTGGGCCAGCCGCATCGAGGCCAGGATCCGCATGGCATCGGTGAGCTGCTCCCAGTACGCGGCCAGCCGATCGTGGTCGGGTCGGCTCTGCGCCAGTCGGGGAGCGCCGGTCCCGTCGTCGAGGGTGACGAACTCCATCAGGATCTCGGTGCCGCTGAGCTGGACCGGGTAGGGCACCGGGACGCCCGCCGACCACAGGTCGGCCAGGAAGCCGAACTCCGCCCGGGTCCACAGGTCGGCCTCGACCGAGCGACCCCAGCGGGTGCCCTTGGCCGCGGCCCGGGTGTCGCGCGAATTGCGGACCCGTCGACCCTCGCGGTAGCCGTCGTCACGGTGGAACAGACGCTCGTCATGACCGCGGTAGCGCTTGGCCGCCATCACCACCGCATCGGTCTCGGTGGCGCGTTCGAGCAGGTGGACGTCGGCTTCCTTGCCGGTCTTGAGGACGCCGAGCTCGGTGTCGATGGCCGCGTCGGCGGTGATCACCCAGTCCGGTCGCGGTGCGGGCCCGGCGGTGACCCCGATGTCGTCCCAGGTCGACCAGCGTTGGCCGGGTCCGGGCTCGCGGACGGGAGTGAAGGAGAAGGAGAAATCAGTGGCTGACGTGGGTAGCTGAGACATGAGAGGCAGGAGCTCCTGGAGCGAAGGGACGGGTTGTGGGCAACCCGGAGACGGTGATGGACACGACACGCCTCCCTTCGATCGCAGTGCTCCCTGATGCTCAGGGCCTGCCGACGAGTTTCGAAGAAAGATCTAGGACATGCAAGTTGTTTTCCCCACCCGACAGCCCTACCGGTACGTTGACCCAATCGGCACTTCGCGGCCCCACAAAGACCGGTGGAGTCGTCGATGACAGCCCGCCAGGATGCGGCGATCCCGCGCCTGACGGTGGAGTTGCCGCGACCTTCGCGGGCCGAGGCTCGGACGAGAGGAACATCAGTTGAGCGACGCCAGTGGCGTGACGACGGAGGTCGAGCTCATCCAGCTCCTGACCCCCGAGGGTGAGCGGATCGACAACGGCGACTACGCGTTCGCCGGTGACGACGAGCAGGTCAAGGGCTTCTACCGCGACATGGTGCTGATCCGACGCACCGATCACGAGGCCATCGCACTGCAGCGGCAGGGCGAGCTCGGCCTGTGGCCGTCGCTGCTCGGCCAGGAGGCGGCACAGATCGGCTCGGGCCGCGCGCTGCGGATCCAGGACTTCGCCTTCCCGACCTATCGCGAGACCGGCGTCGGCTGGTGCCGGGGACTCGATCCGCTCCGGGTGCTGGCACTGTTCCGCGGGATCGATCCGGGCTCGTGGGACGTCTTCGAACACAACTTCAGCCTGATGGCCATCATCATCGGCTCACAGGTGCTGCACGCGACCGGCTATGCGATGGGCATCGAACGCGACGGCTGCGTCGGCACCGGCGACCCCGCACGCGACGCCGCGGTGATCGGCTACTTCGGCGACGGCGCGTCGAGTCAGGGCGACGTCAACGAGGGCATGGTCTTCGCCAGCTCGTACAACGCGCCGGTCGTGTTCTTCTGCCAGAACAACCAGTGGGCGATCTCCGAGCCGATCGAACGTCAGACCCGGATCCCGCTCTACCAGCGCGCCTCCGGCTTCGGCTTCCCCGGCGTACGGGTCGACGGCAACGACGTCCTCGCGGTGCACGCGGTGACCACCGCCGCGCTCGAGCGGGCGCGGTCGGGCAACGGCCCGACGCTGATCGAGGCGTACACCTACCGGATGGGGGCTCACACCACCTCCGACGACCCGACCAAGTACCGGCTGGCCGACGAGCTCGAGCACTGGAAGCTCAAGGACCCGATCGCCCGGGTTCGGGCCTACCTGACCCGCAACGGCTCGGCCGACGACGACTTCTTCGCCGGTGTCGAGGCCGAGGCCGACGAGCTGGCCGCCGACCTGCGCCGCCGTTGTCTCGAGCTCGAGGAGCCGACGCTGACCGAGACCTTCGACTGGCTCTACGCCGAGCAGCCGGCCTCGTTGCTCGAGCAGCGGGCCGCGTACGAGGAGTACGCCGCGAGCTTCGAGGAGGCGTCCTCATGAGCAGGTTGACTCTGGGCAAGGCGATCAACGCCGGCTCTGCGCCGCGCCCTGGAGGCCGACCCCAAGGTGGTGCTGGCCGGGGAGGACATCGGGAAGCTCGGCGGGGTCTTCCGGGTCACCGAGGGGCTGCAGAAGGACTTCGGCGAGCACCGGGTCATCGATTCGCCGCTGGCCGAATCGGGCATCATCGGCACCGCGGTCGGGATGGCCATCCGCGGCTACCGGCCGGTCTGCGAGATCCAGTTCGACGGGTTCGTCTTCCCGGCGTTCGACCAGATCGTCACCCAGGTGTCGCGGCTGCGCTGGCGGTCCAAGGGCATCATCGCCATGCCGATGGTGATCCGGATCCCCTACGGCGGCGGCATCGGTGCGGTCGAGCACCACAGCGAATCGCCGGAGAGCTACTTCGCCCACACCATGGGGCTCAAGGTCGTCACCTGCTCCAACCCGGTCGACGCCTACTGGATGATCCAGCAGTCGATCGCCTCCGACGACCCGGTGATCTTCCTCGAGCCCAAGCGGCGCTACCACGAGAAGGGCGAGGTCGACGAGGCCGCGACCCCGGTGCCGTTGCACACCTCGCAGGTGGTCCGCGAGGGCAGCGACGTGACCCTGCTCGCGTACGGGCCGATGGTCAAGACCTGTCTGGACGCCGCGGCCGCGGCCGAGGACGAGGGCCGCAGCCTCGAGGTCATCGACCTGCGTACGCTGTCCCCGCTCGACCTCGGCCCGGTGATCGCCTCGGCCGAGAAGACCGGGCACGTCATCATCGTCCACGAAGCCCATATGACACTCGGCATAGGAGCGGAGGTGTCGGCCCGGCTGCACGAGCGCTGCTTCTATTCGCTCGAAGCTCCCGTGCTGCGGGTGACCGGCTTCGACATCCCCTATCCGCCGAGCCGGGTCGAGGACGACTTCCTGCCCAACCTGGACCGGATCCTCGACGCCGTCGATCGCTCGCTGGCCTACTGAGAGACTGGCGCGGCGTTCCAACCAGAGGAGATTGACGTCCATGGCGATCCGTGAGTTCCGGCTGCCCGATCCCGGCGAAGGTCTGGTCGAGGCCGAGATCGTCACCTGGCGGGTGGCGGTCGGCGACACGATCAAGATCAACGACATCGTGGTCGAGGTGGAGACCAGCAAGTCCCTGGTCGAGTTGCCGACCCCGTACGCGGGAACGGTGAGCGGGCTGCTGGTCGCCGAGGGCGAGATGGTCGACGTCGGCCGACCGATCATCGCCATCGACGACGGGGTGCCGGCCGAGCCGGCCGAGGAGGTCATCGAGCCGGGCAAGATCGGCGGCGAGGCCCCGGGCGGTCGGGTGGCGATCCTGGTCGGCTACGGGCCCAAGACCACCGAGTCGAAGCGGCGTCCGCGCAAGGGCGCCGCGGCCCGCGACACCGGCCCGGCCGAGGTGCACGAGGAACTGGCCGCGTCGACCTTCGCCAAGGAGCAGCCGGTCTCGCGGCGCGCCGACGGCCGTGAGCCGCTGCACGCCGGCGACGACGGGGTCGTCCCCGACGCCGACCCGCTGCCCTCACCGGGACGGACCGCCGTTCCCGAGGTCCGGGCCGGCGGGGCCATCCTGGCCAAGCCGCCGGTCCGCAAGCTGGCCAAGGACCGCGGGATCGACCTGGGCGGGCTGACCGGCACCGGTCCCGGTGGGGTGATCACCCGCGACGACGTGGAACAAGCCTCTTCGGCCGCGGTTGCGCCCGAGCCCACCCCGGCTCCGGCTCCCTCGGTCGCGCGTGCGACCGAGGCCGGTGACACCCGGATCCCGATCAAGGGCGTCCGCAAGGCGACGGCCGCGGCCATGGTCCGCTCGGCCTTCACCGCGCCCCACGTCACCGAGTGGGTGACCTGCGACGTCTCGGCGACGGTTGAGCTGGTGGCCCGGCTCAAGGAGCGCCGCGAGTTCCGCGGGGTGCGCATCTCGCCGCTGCTGATCGTGGCCAAGGCGGTCTGCCTGGCCCTGGGGCGTACGCCCGAACTCAACTCGTTCTGGGACGAGCCGGTCCAGGAGATCGTGCTCAAGAAGTCGGTCAACCTGGGCATCGCCGCGGCCACCCCGCGCGGACTGGTCGTGCCCAACATCAAGGGTGCCGAATCGATGACCCTGCTCGAGCTGGCCGGGGCGATCAACGACATCGTCGCCACGGCACGCGAGGGCAAGACCCAGCCGGCCGCGATGTCCAACGGCACCTTCACCATCACCAACGTCGGGACCTTCGGGGTCGACGCCGGCACGCCGATCCTCAATCCGGGGGAGTCGGGCATCCTCTGCGTCGGGCAGATCGCCCGCCGTCCGTGGGTGGTCGGGACCGGCGCCGAGGAGCGGATCGAGCCCCGCTGGGTGAGCACGCTCGCCGTGTCGTTCGACCACCGGCTGGCCGACGGCGAACAGGGCTCGGTCTTCCTGAACGCGGTGGCCCAGACACTCACCGATCCCGGGCTGGCCCTGCTGTACTGAGCGCACCGTCGGAAGTGTCGGAGAGCGACTGCGGAACCGGCTGCGGATCACGTCGCCATCCGACACTGTCCGACACTGTTCATCCGGAGGTCCTGGACGGAGGAGCCGGTCAGGCGCTTGCTATCGAACACGTGTTCGAATAAGATGGGTCCATGTCAACCGTGGACGTGCTCCGAGCAGTCGATGCGCTGGGTGCCGCCCTCGATGACGTGCTCGCCGCATTGATCGCCGATGGCTTCGGCGCCATCGAAGGTCAGATTGCGGTGGCGCAAGAGCTGGAGGTCATGCGCAACCGGTGGACGGCGATCGACCTGACCATCCTGGCCGGGCTCGCCTCCGTGGACGCACCGACGGTGTTGTGCCAGGGGAACCTGCGGCGGGTGTTGACGTCGGCCTTGAGCATCTCGAAGGCCGAGGCGGGTCGCCGGGTCCACGCGTACGAGAATCTCGGGCCGCGCCGGTCGATGCTCGGCGAGGACGTGGGTCCGGTGCGACCGGTGCTGGCTGCTGCGGTGACCTCGGGTGAGGTGTCGGCGGAGAAGGCCCTGATCATCACCCGTGGGTTGGCGGCGGTGGACCGGGTCGGGTTCGACCCGGCCGATATTGCGGCCGGCGAGAAGCTGCTCGTCGACGACGCCAAGATCTTCCCGCCCGAGGAGGTGAAGCTGTTGACCCGGCGGGTGGTCGACAGCATCGACCCCGACGGGAGCGTCCCGGATGAGGGGTTGCAGCGGGACCGGCGGAGTTTCGAGATGCATTCCACCGCCGATGGTGGTTTCGCCGGTTCGTTCCGCCTGACCGCGACTTGCGGGACGAAGCTGGCCACGGTGTTGCGACCGCTGTCGAAGATCCGGGTCGACAACCCGACCGCCGTTGCCGTCGCCGTCGCCGGCGCGGGCAGTGACGACAAGGTGGCCGATCGGGCGCGGGTCGTCGATGAGCGGACGTTCGGCCAGCGGCAGCACGACGCCCTGGAGGAGTGCTGCGATCGACTGCTGCGGGAAGGGACGGTGCGTGAGAACAGCGCCCCAGTCACGGTGATCGTCACCGTGGCCGAGGAGGACCTCGAGCGTCGCACCGGGCACGCGACGACCACGACCGGCGGACTGATCTCCACTGCGCAGCTGCTGACCATGGCCGATCAGGCCGAGACCTACAGGGCGGTGCTCGACCGATCCGGAGTCCCACTCAAGCTCGACCGGACGCTGCGTTGCGCGACCCGCCACCAGACCATGGCGCTGATCGCTCGCGACATCGGCTGCTCGTTCCCGGGTTGTGCTCATCCAGCCGACTACTGCGAACGCCATCACGTCGTTCCGTGGATCGACGGCGGGAAGACCGATCTGGACAACCTGACCCTGTTGTGTGTCTATCACCACCACAACTTCTTGCAGCGGGGTTGGTCGGTGACCATGAATCCGGACGGTCTTCCGGAATGGCGGCCACCCACCTGGGTCGATCCGCAGCAGAGACCGTTGATCAACCACCGAATACGCGCGGCCCACCGGCGCGAGTGAGTGCGCGCCCAAGCGTCGGCCAAGGCGCTCTTGCGTCCGGTCACCAGACGGGCACGGTTGCGGACAGCTGGGCTGGGCGTCGAGCCGGGTCGCGCCGGGCCGCGACGTGCAGGTCGGCCTGGCCGACCGGGCTGCGCAGGGTGGGTGCGCAGGGGGCTGTGCAGGGTGAGTGCGCAGGGTGGGTGCGCAGGGTCAGACCTCATCGGGGCCGGCCGGCCGGTTCGCGGCGCAGTGTTCACGTCGATGCCCGCACGAGGGTGGCCACCCGTCGGGCCGACCCAGGAGACCTCGGCGAGCTCTGCCGAGCTAGCGAGACCGAGCGTCACCCGCTCCAACGCCGGCGGGCTCAGCGGGCGCAGGTGCGCCGCTGCCCTGGATGAGGGCTGTCCCGTTGATCCGCGAGCGCGAGACTGCCGGCTAGCGACGCGAGATCAGCGGGCGGATCACGTCGACATCCGCCATTCTCGCCGTCAGCTCAGCTCAACTCAGCCCAGCTCAAAAGGCCGCTTCGGCCAGGTCCATGGCCGCCAGGTCGGTCGACTCGGCGATGGCGCGCTCGGCGGCCAGCTTGGGCAGCACGGTGCGGGCGAACCAGCGGGCCGAGGCGATCTTGCCCTCGTAGAACGCCTGCTCGTCGGCCGACTGTGGCTCGTTGAGCCGGGCCAGCGCCACCTCGGCGCCGCGGAGCAGCAGCCAGGCGCAGGTCACGTCGCCCAGCGCCATCAGCAGGCGGGTGGTGTTGAGTCCGACCTGGTAGAGCATCCGCGGATCGGCCTGGCCGGATCCGGCCGCCTGGAGGTCGTCGGTCATCGCGGTGACGATGGCGTCGACGTCACCGAGGGCCCGGGCCAGCAGACCGCGCTCGACCTTGAGCTGGCCGTTGCCCCCCTCGCCGGCCAGCCACTGCTGCATCTGGCCGGACAGGTCGGCCAGCGCCCGCCCCTGGTCGCGGACGATCTTGCGGAAGAACAGGTCCTGACCCTGGATCGCCGTCGTCCCCTCGTAGAGGGTGTCGATCTTGGCGTCGCGGACGTACTGCTCGAGCGGGTAGTCGGTGACGAAGCCCGATCCGCCGAAGGTCTGCAGCGACTCGGTCCCGAGCACCACCCACGAGCGCTCCGAGCCGTAGCCCTTGACGATCGGGAGCAGCAGGTCGTTGAGCCGGTGAGCCGCCTCGTCGTCGCGGCCCTCGGCCCGGGCCAGCGCCACCCGGTCCTGGATGCTCGCCGTGAACAGCACCAGCGCCCGCAGCCCCTCGGCGGCGGACTTCTGGGTGAGCAGGGACCGGCGGACGTCGGGGTGGTGGGTGATGGTCACCCGCGGGGCGGCCTTGTCGGAGGCGCGGAGCAGATCGGGTCCCTGCACCCGGGTCTTGGCGTAGTCGAGCGCGTTCAGGTAGCCGCTCGACAAGGTGGCGATCGCCTTGGTCCCGACCAGCATCCGAGCGTGCTCGATCACCTGGAACATCTGGGCGATCCCGTCGTGCACCTCACCGAGCAGCCAGCCGACCGCCGGCGTCCCCTCGGTCCCGAAGGCCAGCTCGCAGGTGGTCGACGCGCGGATGCCCATCTTGTGCTCGACCCCGGTGACGTAGACCCCGTTGCGGTCGCCCAGCGCGCCGGTCTCGGGATCGAAGTGGAACTTCGGCACCACGTACAGCGACAGGCCCTTGGTCCCCGGACCGGCCCCTTCGGGACGGGCCAGGACGAGGTGGACGATGTTCTCGGTCAGGTCGTGCTCACCCGAGGTGATGAAGCGCTTGACCCCCTCGATGTGCCAGCTGCCGTCGGGTTGCGCGACGGCTCGGGTCCGGCCCGCACCGACGTCGGAGCCGGCCTCGGGCTCGGTCAGCACCATGGTCGCCCCCCAGCCGCGCTCGACCATCAGCTCCGCCGTACGCCGGTCGCGCTCGGTGCCGTACGCCCAGACGATGCTGGCGAACTTCGGCCCGCCCGCGTAGAGCACCAGCGCCGGGTTGGCGCCGATGGTCATCTCGTTGATCGCCCACTGCACGGTGGGCGGGGTCGGGGTTCCGCCGAGCTCGGCCGGGATCTCCAGCTGCCAGGTGCCGCCGGCCATCAGCGCGCGGTACGAGCTGCGGAATCCTTCGGGCAGCGTCACCGTGTGCGTGGTGGGATCGAAGACCGGCTCGACCCGGTCACCCTCGGCGAACGAGGCGGCCAGCTTGGTGGTGGCCAGATGCTCGGTCTCGGACAGGATCGCGCTGACCGTCTCGCGGTCGAGGTCGGCGTACGGTCCGCGGCCCAGGATGTCCTGCCGGTCGAGGACCTCGAAGAGGTTGAACTCGATGTCTCGGAGATTGGCTCGGTAATGACTCATCGCGGGTCCCTCGGCGTAAGTTACTGGTGAGTAACATCCAGTATGCGACTCCCGTCAACGGGCCACAACCCATAGGTTGGCCTCACCGATAACGATCTCGGCGAGGGCGGTGAGCCGATGCGCGACGCCCGGCTCGACGCCCTGGGCGCCTGGTTCGGGCGCTACCGAGTGCCGGTGGCCGGGCTGGACCGGCGTACGCGGCGGCTGGTTGTCGGTGGGGTCGGGCTGGCCGTCCTGGCCGTCGCGGCCATGCTCGTGCTCAGCCTCGACGCCGTCGCGATCACCGACCAGCCGTGCGTCGCCGGGCACCAGCCCTGGCCGACCCTCGCTGCGCTGGGCGTCGCGGTGACGGCCACCGCGCTCGGCGTGGCCGCGGTCGCGGCCGCCGGTGCCGCCGCCCGGACCTGGCCGCTGCCCCGGCTGCGTTTCGTGGCCGTGGTCGCGATCCCGCTGCTGCTCGCCCTGGCCGAACTGGTGTCGATGGCGGTCCAGCGGACCGGCTGGGCGTCGGTGCCGAGCTCGCACCTGCGCGCGGTGTGGCCGTTCCTGACTCTGGTCGGGCTGCTGACCGTGCTGGTGGCCACCCACGGCCGGGGCCCGCGTCGACCGATCCCGGCCGGGCTGACCGTGCTGCTCGGCTTCGGCGGTTTCGTCGGCCACACCCTCGTCAACGCCGGCCTGCAGGGCGGGTGCCTCGCGGTCATCGTGGCCGCGGACAACCTGGCCCTGGTCGGCTTCTTCGCCATCATCGCGCTGCCCGCGCTGCTGATCTGGCTCGGCGTCGAAGGTCTGCGACTGTCCGGTGACCTCGGGCAGTGGGCGATGCAGCGGGTGGCACCGCCCCGGCTGCTGTGGGGGCTGCTGGCCGGCAAGCTCACGCTGATCGCCGCCCTCGCGCTGTGGTCGCTGATCGGTCGGCCGCCGGCCTGGCTGGCCGCGCTCACCCCCACCGGGACGGCCCTGGTCTTCGCCGTGCCGGTGGTCGTGGCGGTCCTGGTCCTGCTGTCGCGCGAGCACCGGTGGATCCGACCCGGCTCCGACGCCTTCGCCGCGGTCGGCCGCGGGTTCACCCTGCTGATCACGGTGATCCTGCTGGCCGTGCCCGCGTACGGGCTGGCGGGGCTCTTGTCGGCGCTCATCGACCGCTCGGCGCTCGGCCTCGCCCTGCTGGTGGCCACGGCGCTGGCGGTGGTCGCCGGCCTGCTGCTCCGCCGCCCGACCCGCCCGATCGTCGCCGTCGTGCTGGCGCTCGGCCTGGTGGGGAGTTATGCGGTGCTGCTGTGGGCGTACGCGCGCTCCGGGAGCTTCCGGATGGCCGACGCCATCGTCGCCGACATGGATCTGCACCGGGTGGCGGTGCTGCTCGGGGTCCCTGCGGTCGTGGCCGTGGTCGCCGCCGGGATCGCGCTCAGCCGGCCCCGGTTCCACGGGCTGCGGCTGTTCTTCGTCGCGCTGCTGCTCTGGGTGCTGGTGACCACCGCGCTCCCGCTGCTGCTGGAGAGCCGTCCCGGCACCAACGCGATCGCCGTCGACCTGGTGCTGACCGTGGCCATCGTGGTGGTCGCCGTCCTGCACCGACTGGGCTGCCGGACCGAGGTGTCGACCTTCGAGCTGGTGCTGCTGTTGATCACCACGACCGTCATCGTCGAGGGCCCGGTGCTGATCGCCGCACTGCCGTCGTCGGCCACCTTCCCACTGCTGGTGCTGGCCTTTCTCGCTCCGGCGGTCGCCGCGCTCGGACCCGACGCCCAGGCCCTGATCGGGGCGCCGCAGCACCGAGAGCGACTGCTGACCCGGGTCGGTCTGACCGTGCTCGGTTACGGGCTGCTCGGGGTGATCGCCGCGCTGGCCGCCGACCCGTTGGGCTACCTCCGTGACCTGCCCGGGCTGGTCAACGGAACCGCGGCCCTGCCCTTCGCCGTCGTCCTGGTCGCCGCGCGCAGCGCCCGCGAGAGACAACCGGCTCCGACCGCGTGATGTGCGTGCCGTTTCAACCGGTGCCCCGGTGGGGGATGACCCAGACAGGGCCGGTGAAGGAAACCGGCACCCAGGCGTCGCCGGCCTGTTCACCTCCCAGGCCGAGCTCGACCGGGCGGCGGCATCAACCTCACTTTGTGGCTCGGTCTCGGGATGCTGGTGCTCGGGGCGATCTTCATGCTGGGGTGGAGGTTGGCGCCGCTGCAGCGTGACTGAACGCCCCGGACCAGGGGCGTGCCGACCGCGTACGGACGCCCGGATCCGGCGCGCTAACGTCGGCTCCGTGACGGAGGCAGCAGCAGCCCGGACCGTGCTCGTCGACTCGTTCAAGCGGATCCACGATCTCGTCGTGGATCTCACCGACGGGATGACCGACGAGCAGGCGACGTACCGACCACACGCCGGGGCCAACACCATGGCCTGGCTGCTGTGGCACACGGCGAGGGTGCAGGACGACCACGTCGCCGACCTGGCCGGGACCGAGCAGGTCTGGCCGCGCTGGCGCGACCGCTTCGGTCTGCCGTTCGCCCCCGACGCCACCGGCTACGGCCAGAGCGCCGAGGACGTCGGCAAGGTCCGCACCGACGGCGAGCGGTTGGCCGCTTACCACGCCGACGTGCACCGGGCCACGCTCGACTACGTGGACGCGCTGACCGTCGAGGAACTCGACCGGGTGGTCGACACCGACTGGGATCCGCCGGTCACCGCCGGGGTGCGGTTGGTCAGCGTGATCGGTGACGCGCTGCAGCACCTGGGACAGGCCGCGTACCTGCGGGGACTGGTCGAGCACCGCGACGCCGCCTGGCACGACCACCGGTCGGCGGAGCATTGAGCGACCCGTCCGCCGGCGGCCGGATGTTCGCGCAGCGGGGTCTTCTCGGGCAGGATCGACCGACGTGAGCGAATACAGGTTCTACGGCGATCTCGCCGCCTGGTGGCCGCTGGTGTCGGCGCCCGAGGAGTACGCCGAGGAGGCGGCCTTCGCGGCGTCGCTGCTGCGCACGGCCGACCCGGCGCGTACGGTGCTCGAACTCGGCAGCGGCGGCGGCAACAACGCGTTCCATCTCAAGGCCGAGTTTGCGATGACCCTGGTCGACCTGTCCGAGAACATGGTCGGCGTGTCGCGCGCGCTCAACCCCGAGTGCGAGCACCTGACCGGCGACATGCGGACGATCCGACTCGACCGCACCTTCGACGCGGTGTTCGTCCACGACGCCATCGACTACATGACCACCGAGGACGACCTGCGTCGGGCGGTGGACACGGTGTTCGCCCACTGCCGCCCCGGCGGGGTGGCCGTCCTGGTCCCCGACAACATCGCCGAGAATTTCGAGCCCGGCACCGACTCCGGTGGCCACGACGCCGAGGACGGCCGCGGCATCCGCTACCTCGAGTGGTCCGACGACCCCGACCCCGCCGACACCGTCACCCGGACCGAGTACGCGTTCCTGATCCGCTCGGCCGACGGCAGCACCCAGGTCGCGCACGACACCCACGAACTCGGGCTGTTCCCGCGCGAGACCTGGCTGCGGGTGCTCACCGAGGCCGGCTTCACGGCCCGTTCGGTGGCCGAGGTGACCGAGGAGGACCGGCTGCCGCGCGAGTTCTTCGTCGGCCGGCGGGCCGCGGCATGACCACCGCGCTGGTGCTCAACGGGCCCAACCTCAACCTGCTCGGCCGGCGTGAGCCGACGATCTACGGCTCGGCCACCCTGGCCGACGTCGAGGCGGCCTGTCGGGCGGTCACCGACGAACTCGGCTGGACCCTGGAGTTCCGGCAGAGCAACCACGAGGGCGAGCTGGTCGACTGGCTCCAGCAGGCCGGACGCGACCAGCAGGCCGGCCAGCTGGCCGGGGTGGTGCTCAACGCCGGCGCCTACACCCACACCAGCCTGGCGCTGCCCGACGCGATCAGTGCCACCGGACTCCGGGTGATCGAGCTGCACATCTCCAACGTGCACGCCCGCGAGAGCTTCCGCCACCACTCCTACCTGTCGGCGGTGGCCGCCGGGGTGATCGTCGGGCTCGGCGTGGCCGGCTATCCGCTGGCCGTCCGCGCGCTCAGCGAGCTGTCGGCCCGCTGAGCGCCCGGTCCGCGCGGATCTCGTGCGGTCAGGACTTCGAGATGCCCGTGGCCGCGTTCTTGGTCAGCCGGTAGACCGCGCCGGGACCTTCGTTCTCCGCGGCCAGCGTGCCGGCGTAGAGGTGACCGCGACCCGACTCGACCGAGGCCACGCCGGCCAGGTCGAGGTAGGCCTTGGGCTTGCCGTTCTTGACCACCGAGATCCGGTTGCCGAACAGCTCGGCCACGTAGATCTTGCCCTTGTGCACCGCGAGGTTCGTCGCCCCGGCGAAGCCGGTGGCCACCCGGGTGACCTTGCCGTTCTTCGGGTTGATCTTGTAGACGCTGCTGCGGGCGCCCAGCACCGGGCTCTCCGGACCCCCGGCCAGGGTGGTCACGTAGAGGGCACCGGACGCGCCGACCTCGACGTCGGTCGGCACCGATTCGAAGCGGTAGGTGACCCCGGCGACGCAGGCGGGCAGGCCGAGCGCCTCGGCCATGGCCGCGGTGAAGGTCAGCGGCTGGGCCGGCAGGACGGCGACGGTGGAGACCTTGCCGAAGCGGTTGACCTTGACGATGTCGTTGGCGCCGGCGTCGGCGACCAGCCAGGAGCGCTTGCTGTACGCGGCCACCGAGTACGGGTGGGCGTCGACCCCGCCCCGGTAGGTGATCGGCTGCCCGGTCGCCGCCTCGATCGCGGTCTTGGCGCAGTCGCTGACCGTGCCGACCGCGCCGTAGGTCCGCGCCTTGTCGGGGTTGCGGCGCTTCTCGTACTTCTCCAGGTCGATGTCGAGTGTGCCGCCGCCGCTGTGGCGGATGTGCAGCGTGCCGTCGGCGTTGACGAACCGGGCCGGCGCCTCGGTCGAGGTGTAGGCGATCGAGCGGCCGGACCGGCTGATCGCCACCCCGGCCACGTCGCCGGTGTCGCCGCCGGTGGCGATCCGGGCCAGCGACCCGTCGGCGCGGATCCGCGACACCGTCCGGGTGCCACCGTCGGCGACCAGGATGCGGCGCTTGTCGATGGCCACGTTGAACGGCAGGACGACCGCCGAGGTGAGCACGAGCTTGCCGGGACCGGCAGTCGGTTGGGCCGCGGCGGAGCCGGGCATGGTGAGGGCCAGGGCCGCAGCCGCGGCGGTGGCGAACAGGATCTTGGCAGGACGCACGACGTTGATCTCCCCCGGTAGCGCTGATGAATTGGCTCATCATCGACCGCGAAGATGACCGCGTCAACGGTTGGGTGGGTCGGCACCGGCGGTCCTGCACTAACGTTTAGCCCGTGACGAGTGAGACCGTAGGCGACCAGGATCAGCAGCCCCACGAGGCCAGCGAGGTCTCCTACGACGAGCAGCGCTACCCGGCCCGGCCCAAGCGGCTGCGGCCCCGCGGCCGGCTGCGCGGACTGTTCCCGCTGCTGCGGACCGAACGGGGTGCCGGCAAGGCCGACGGATCGAACCCGGCCTACGTGGCCTGGCTGACCGAGCAGTCGATGCTGCAGGACGCGTACGACTTCGCCAAGCAGTTCTCCGGTCAGGGGAGCATGTGGCAGAACCCCTTCGCCAACCCCGACGCCCGCGCGGCGATCGAGAAGGCGTCGGTGTGGTTCACCGCGTACCCGATCTCGATGATCACCAAGCCGGGCTCGTCGTTCCTCGGCACCCTCGGGGACGAGGCGCTGTGGGCCGCGTTCGAGGCGATCGGCATCGACGGCGTGCACACCGGTCCGGTCAAGAAGGCCGGCGGCATCCTCGGCTGGGACTCGACGCCGAGCGTCGACGGCCACTTCGACCGGATCAGCACCCAGCTCGACGAGGAGTTCGGCACCGAGGACGAGTTCCGCAGCATGTGCGAGGTGGCGGCCAGCCACCTCGGCATGGTGATCGACGACATCGTCCCCGGCCACACCGGCAAGGGGGCCGACTTCCGGCTGGCCGAGATGAAGGTCGGCGACTTCCCCGGGATCTACCACATGGTCGAGATCCCCAAGGACGACTGGCACCTGCTGCCCAAGGTCCCCAAGGGCCGCGACGCGGTCAACCTCGACGACGAGGCCGAGGACCAGCTGGCCAAGCACGGCTACATCATCGGCCGGCTGCAGCGGGTCATCTTCTTCGAGCCGGGGGTGAAGGACACCAACTGGAGCGCCACCGCCCCGGTGCTCGGCCCCGACGGCGAGGAGCACCGCTGGGTCTACCTGCACTACTTCAAGGAGGGCCAGCCCTCGATCAACTGGCTGGATCCGAGCTTCGCCGGCATGCGGCTGGTCATCGGCGACGCGCTGCACTCGCTCGGCGACCTGGGCAGCGGGGCGCTACGGCTCGACGCCAACGGCTTCCTCGGGGTGGAGAAGTCGTCGGAGGACTCGCCGGCCTGGTCGGAGGGGCACCCGCTGTCCGAGGCGGCCAACCAGCTGATCGCCAGCATGGTCCGCAAGGTGGGTGGCTTCACCTTCCAGGAGCTCAACCTGACCATCGACGACATCAAGAGCTCGGCCGAGCGCGGGGCCGACCTGTCGTACGACTTCGTCAACCGGCCCGCCTACCACCACGCCATGGCCACCGGGGACACCGAGTTCGTCCGGCTGACCCTGCGACTCGGTCAGGCGATGGAGGTCGAGCCGGCGTCGCTGGTCCACGCCCTGCAGAACCACGACGAGATGACCTACGAGCTGGTCCACTTCGAGACACTGCACGCCTCCGACCCGTTCACGTTCCGCGGCAAGGAGATCAACGGCCACGAGCTCGCGGTCACCGTGCGGCAGGAGCTGATCGAGCACCTGGCCGGCGACGCCGCGCCGTACAACGCGACCTTCACCCAGAACGGCATCGCGTCGACGCTGGCCACGGTGATCGCCGGCTCGCTCGGCTTCACCAGCATCACCGACCTGGACGACGAGCAGATCGAGCAGATCAAGCAGGCCCACCTGCTGCTGGCCATGTTCAACGCGCTGCAGCCCGGCGTGTTCGCGCTGTCCGGCTGGGACCTGGTCGGCGCGCTGACGCTGGACCGCAAGCAGGTCGCCCGGCTGATCTCCGAGGGCGACACCCGGTGGATCCACCGCTCGGCGTACGACCTGATGGACTACCGGCCCGACGCGACCGAGTCGCTGTCGAAGATGCCGCGCGGCGTCAGCCTGTACGGCGCGCTGCCGCAGCAGCTGGCCGACGAGAACTCGTTCGCCCGCCAGCTGGCCCGGATCCTCGCCGTGCGCAAGCGCTACGGGATCGCCACCGCGGTCCAGCTCGACGTGCCCGACGTGTCGAACAAGGCGATGCTGGTCATGGTCCACCAGCTCAGCGACGCCGAGCAGGTCACCGTGCTCAACTTCTCGGGCGCGCCGATCTCGGGCAGCGTGCGTTCCGACGCGCTCGTCCCGGGGAGCGTCCTGGTCGACATGTTCACCGACGAGCAGGTCGGTGAGGTCGACGACCTGCACACCTTCCCGATCAGCCTCGACGCGCACGAGGGCCGGTCGCTGCTCGTGCTCTGCCCGGGGGACCGCCCGGTCGAGACCCACGTGCACACCTCGACCCGTCCGAGTGTGCGCAGCTGAGGCTGGCGTAGCCCGCGGAGACTCACGCTGAACGAACCGGCCACCCGTCTCGTCTGACGGGTGTCGGAAGGGGGGCGGGATGGGCGCGGGCAACCGCGAGGCCGCATTGCAGCAGCTGCACGATCGGCATGCGGCCGAGCTGTGGCGCTTCGCGCTGCGCCTGACCCGTGACCGGCAGCTGGCCGAGGACGTGGTCCAGGAGGTGCTGCTCAAGGCCTGGAAGGACGCCGGTCTGGTCGACCGCTCCGACCCGGCCGCCCGGGCCTGGCTCTTCACGGCGTGCCGCAACCTGATCATCGACCGATGGCGCAGTGCGGCGTCCCGGCACGAGCAGCGCACCGAGGACCCGCTCGAGCAGAGCGTGGGCGACGCGACCAGCGTCGTCCTCGACCGCTGGCTGATCACCGACGCGCTCACCCTGTTGTCGATCGAACACCGCTCGGTGATCGGCGCCGCCTACTACGAGGGCCGCTCGGTCGCCGACATCGCCACCCGTCTCCAGATCCCCGAGGGGACGGTCAAGTCGCGGCTGCACTACGGGCTGCGCAGCCTCAGATTGATCCTGCAGGAGAAGGGGGTGACCCGGCCGTGACCACACCCTCGCACGCCTACCGGGAATGGGACGCTGCGTACGTCCTGGGCGCGCTGTCACCGGCGCAGCGCCGGGAGTTCGAGGAGCACCTGGCCGGCTGTCCGACCTGCCAGGCCGCGATCTCCGAGCTGGCCGGGATGCCCGGGCTGCTGGCCCAGGTCCCGCCCGAGGACGTCGAGGTCCTGATGGCCGCCACCCCCGACCCGGTGACCGATCACCCGCCGGACACGCTGGTGCCGCACGTCATCCACCTGGCCGGTCGGCAGCGACGACGGCTGGTCGGCTGGGTCGCCGCGGCGGCGGCGGCCCTGGTCATCGTGCTGGGTGGTCTGGCCGTCGGATCGGGTCTCGTCCCGCTGGGACCGCAGGGTCCGGAACGCCTGGGGTTCAGTGCGGTCGTGCCGACCGCGATCACCGCGGTGGTCGATCTGGTCCCCGCCCAGGACGGGGGCACCGACGTGAAGGTCGAGTGCCAGTACGGCGAGGTGAACGAGCCGAACCACGGCGGCTACGCCGAGTACTCGGTCGTCGTCGTCGGCCGCAGCGGGCAGACGCAGCTGATCAAGCAGTGGCCGGCCAAACCCAACAAGGTGATGCGACCGGGCGGTCACACCGCGCTCCGGATCTCCCAGATCGACCAGGTGCAGATCCGCGACACGGCCAGCGACGAGGTGCTGCTCCGCGCCCCGGTGCGGTGATCGTTAGGCTCCTCGGGTGGCCGACTCTCATGGAATTCCTGCCGACGCCCTGACGACCGAGGCGCACCGGCTGCTCGATTTCGGACGGAACTGCGGGCATCCGCTGGGAGGGGCCGGCTACCTCGACGAGCACGGTCGGATCGACCAGTCGCAGCCGACCCACACCTGGGTCACCGGGCGGACGGTGCACAGCTACGCCCTCGGACACCTGCTCGGGCGCACCGGCGATCTGGCCGTGGCCGAGCAGGCGTTCGACGGGCTGACCGGGCGCCTGCGCGACCAGAAGTCGGGCGGCTGGCTGAGTGCGGTCGAGGACGACGGCAGCAGTCCGGACGAGAAGGCCTGCTACGCCCACGCCTTCGTGGTCCTGGCCGCGTCGACGGCCAGCCTGGTCGGGATCGCCGGAGCGCGCGAGCTGCTCGGCGAAGCCCTCGACGTCTGGCAGGACCGGTTCTTCGACGCCGACCACGAGATGTTCGTCGACGCCTGGAACCGCGACTTCACCGAGCTCGACCCCTACCGCGGGGTCAACGGCAACATGCACGCCGTCGAGGCGTTGCTGGCCGCGGCCGACGTGCTCGACGACGCAGGCCTGCGGCACCAGGCGTTCGCCATCACCCAGCGGGTGATCGCCGAGAACGCCGAAGCGCACCGATGGCGGATTCCCGAGCACTTCGACACCGACTGGCAGCCGATGCTCGAGCACAACCGAGACCGGCCGGACGATCGGTTCCAGCCCTACGGCGCGACTATCGGCCACGGGCTCGAATGGTCCCGGCTGGTTCTGCACCTCGAGGCCGCGCTCGGCGCGCAGGCCCCGGTGTGGCTGCGTCCGGCCGCGGTGGCGCTCTACGAGCGTGCGGTGGACGACGGCTGGGCGGTCGACGGTGCGGACGGCTTCGTCTACACCACCGACTGGGCCGGGACGCCGGTGGTCCGCGACCGGATGCACTGGGTGCTCGCCGAGGCCATCGCCACCGCCACCTGCCTGCACGAACGGACCGGCGATCCCACGTTCGCCGACCACGCCGGAACCTACTGGGCGTACGCGCAGCAGCACCTGTTCGACCTCGAGCTGGGGTCCTGGCACCACCAGCTCGACGAACAGAACCGACCGATCGGGACGGTCTGGCCGGGCAAGCCCGACATCTACCACGCGGTCCAGGCCATGCTCATCCCGCAGCTGCCGCTGGCGCCCACCCTCGCCGCGGCGCTGGCCGCACGGGCGTAGGTTCGGTCTTCCAGGCGACAGGAGCGGACATGGACAAAGTGGTCGACGTCGCCGCCGATGCGGTGGCCGACATCGCGCCGGGGTCGTCGCTGGCCGTCGGCGGCTTCGGTCTGTGCGGGATCCCGTCGGTGCTGATCGGCGCGCTGCTGGCCTGCGGGGTCGACGAGCTCGAGGTGGTGTCGAACAACTGCGGGGTGGACGACTGGGGTCTGGGTCAGCTGCTGGCCGCGCGCCGGATCCGGCGGATGATCTCCTCCTACGTCGGCGAGAACAAGGAGTTCGCGCGGCAGTACCTGACCGGTGAACTCGAGGTCGAACTCACTCCGCAGGGGACCCTGGCCGAACGGCTTCGGGCCGGCGGGTCGGGGATCCCGGCGTTCTTCACCGCCACCGGGGTGGGGACCCAGGTGGCCGAGGGCGGCCTGCCGTGGCGCTACGCCGCCGACGGCTCGGTGGCCGTCGCGTCGCCGGTCAAGGAGACCCGCACCTTCCCCGTCCACGGAGGCGAGCAGGAGTTCGTCCTCGAGCGAGCCATCGTCGCCGACTTCGGTCTCGTCCGGGCCTGGAAGGGCGACCGGCACGGCAACCTGGTCTACCGGGCGTCGGCCCGCAACTTCAACCCGCTGGCGGCGATGTCGGGCCGGGTCACCATCGCCGAGGTCGAGCACCTGGTCGAGCCGGGCGAGCTGGACCCCGACCAGATCCACACGCCCGGGGTGTTCGTCCACCGGGTGGTGCCGCTGACCGCCGAGCAGGCGGTCGAGAAACGGATCGAACGGCTGACCGTCCGGGACCGGCCATGAGTCCGAGGGAACAGCGGAGCAATCCGGCCAGAGCGCCGGAGCGCGAGGAGCTGGCCCGCTCCGAGCGTCGGGTAGGTCGTGGCCTGGTCCGCTGTGGACTGAGGAGCGAGCACGGTGACTGGCGTTGGGGTGGAGAGGTACGCGGGGTGGGTGTTGGCGTGCGAGCGACGAGGGAACTGCGGACCAATTCGGCCAGGGCCGGGTGCGAGGAGCTGGCCCGCTCCGAGCGTCGGGTAGGTCGTGGCCTGGTCCGCTGTGGACTGAGGAGCGAGCACGGTGACTGGCGTTGGGGTGGAGAGGTACGCGGGGTGGGTGTTGGCGTGCGAGCGACGAGGGAACTGCGGACCAATTCGGCCACGGCCGGGCGCGAGGAGCAAGAACAGCATGAGCTGGTCGCGGGAGCAGATGGCGGCCCGGGCGGCGGCGGAGCTGACCGACGGGTCGTACGTGAACCTGGGGATCGGGTTGCCGACGTTGGTGCCCAACTACGTGGCTGACGACGTCGAACTGGTGCTGCAGTCGGAGAACGGGCTGCTCGGGGTGGGGGCCTACCCGTTCGCGGGGGAGGCGGATCCCGATCTGATCAACGCGGGCAAGGAGACGGTGACGCTGCGCCGGGGGGCGTCGGTGTTCGACTCGGCCACCTCGTTCGGGATGATCCGCGGCGGGAAGATCGACGCGGCCATCCTCGGAGCCATGCAGGTCTCGGTGGCCGGCGACATCGCCAACTGGATGATCCCCGGAAAGATGATCAAAGGCATGGGCGGGGCGATGGACCTGGTCCACGGGGCCAAGCGGGTGATCGTACTGATGGAGCACGTGGCCCGCGACGGGTCGTACAAGATCGTCCGCGAGTGCTCGCTGCCTTACACCGGCCGCGGCGTGGTCCAGCGGATCATCACCGACCTCGCGGTCATCGACGTCACCCCGGCCGGGCTGCGGCTGGTCGAGTTGGCCCCCGGCGTGAGCCTGGACGAGGTGCGGGCCAAGACCGAGCCGGAGCTCGACTGATCCCGAGGTTCCCGGCTCCGTCCCTCAGGGGGGATCGGAGCGGCGGCGCCCCGCGGCGATGGTGGCGTCGCGCGCGTCGTCCTCGACGATCTCGGCGGTCAATCCGACCGCGGTCATCGATGGAACCAGCACCGGGGCCTGGGCCCGACTGACCTCGATCAGCACGTGCCCGCCGGGGGCGAGCCAGTCGTTCGCCTCGGCCAGGACGCGGCGATGGATCTCCATGCCGTCGGGACCGCCGTCGAGCGCCACGGTGGGCTCGTGGTCGCGGGCCTCGGGCGGCATGAAGGCGATGGCCTCGGTGGGCACGTACGGGGCGTTGACCACGAGCACGTCGATCCGCCCGGCGAGCGTCCCGGGCAACGCGGCGTACAGGTCGCCCTCGAAGACCCGGTCGGCGGGCAGGTTCGTCCGGGCGCAGCGCACCGCGACCGGGTCGCAGTCGGCGGCACGGACCTCCAGGTCGGGTCGTCGGTGGGCCAGCGCGGCCCCGATCGCCCCCGACCCGCAGCACAGGTCGACCACGGTGGCGCCGGGGCCCGCGCGGTCGGTGGCGGCATCGACCAGGGCCACCGTCCGTTGGCGCGGCACGAAGACGCCGGGGCCGACGGCGATCCGCAACCCGTCGAACTGGGCCCAGCCGACGATCACCTCGAGCGGCACACCGGCGACCCGACGCTCGGTCAGCCGGTCGAGATCGGCCGGCGACTCCGACGCCGCCCGGAGCAGCGCCGCCTCGTCCTCGGCGAACACGCAACCGGCCGCACGGAGCCGATCGACCAGCGGGTCGGCGGTCACGCCGCCAGCAGGTCGCGGACCTCGTGCCCGACGAAGCTGATCAGGCCCTCGAGCGTGGGCTCGTCCGCCGTGGCCTGGATGATCACGCTGGTCGCCCCGGCGTCGATCAGCTCCCGGATGGCCTCGGCGATGGTCGCGGCGTCGCCGGCCGCCCCGACCGGTGCCGTCGGTTCGACGCCCCACAACGGCAGCTCGGCGGCCAGCCGGGCCTCCGCGCCGGTCCCGGTCGCGGTGATCAGGGTGGCCACCACGGGATGGCCCGGTCCGCGGAGTTTTGCCACCGCGGTCGCCTTGGCCCGGACCTCGTCGGCCGACAGGGCGTTGGTCAACAGGTTGCCGTCGCCGAGTTCGGCGGCCAGCTGCACCGATTTAGGCCCCGATCCGCCGAGCATCAGCGGCGGGATGCGTTCGGGCGGCCAGTCGAGCAGCACGCCGTCGAGATCGACGTAGCGTCCCTGCGTCGTCACCGGCGCTCCGCCGAGCAGGGCCCGCAGCGCCTCGGTGTACTCGCGGAGCAGGGTGAGCGGCGAGTCGACCTTCGCGCCGGCCTGCTCCATCCAGTACTGGACTCCGTGTCCGACGCCGGCGATCAGCCGACCGGGGAACATCCGCTCCAGGGTGGCGATCTCCATCGCGCACAGGGCCACGTTGCGCAGCGGCGCCGGCATCAGGCCGATGCCGACGGTGATCCGTTCGCCGGCGGCCAGGGCCACCGCGGCCGAGGCGACCGCGCTCTGCTTGAAACAGTCTTCCCAGACCCAGAACTCGTCGAGCCCCGAGACCTCGGCCGTGCGGGCGAGGCCGGCCAGCCGTTCCGGCGGGATGGACGGGGTGTACGCGAACCCCAATCGAGCTGTCAGTGCCATGTGCTCATAGTGACCGATGGACGTGACCGTGGTGGTGGCCCACCGCGTCCACGTGCAGCAACTCGACCGGCCGCCGCTCGAGCTGGCCGAGCGGCTCTCAGCCCGCCGCGGGGTCGGGCTCAGGAGGTCGTCGAGGAGTGACAGCTGGTCGGGGTGGAGCGGTCACGGCTCCTCCCAGACCACCTCGTCGGCGCTCTTGTCCGGGCGGAGCCCGCGCCAGACCGGGTGGCGCATCCGGCCGGGTCCGGTGAGCTCGGTGTACTGCACCTCACCGACCAGGCTGGGGGTCACCCAGTGGGCGTCGCGGGCGTCCTCGCGCGGCACCTCGAGCAGCGGACTCGTCGGGCGGGTCAGGTCGTCGAGGCGGGTCTGGATGTCGCGGATCACCTTGTCGCTGAACCCGGAGCCGACCCGGCCCACGTAGCGCAGCCCGTCGGCGGTGGGGACGCCCATCAACAGGCCGCCGAAGCTGCCGTGACGGCGACCCTGGCCCGGATGCCAGCCACCGATCACCACCTCCTGGGTCAGCACGTTCTTGATCTTCAGCCAGGTGCGGCCGCGGCGGCCGGACTGGTAGACCGAGTCGCGTTTCTTGGCCATCACCCCCTCGAGCCCGAGCAGCAGGCTGGTGTCACGGGCCGCCGAGAGGTCGCCCTCGAAGATCGGCGGCACCTGGATCCGTGAGCCGGGTCCGGGGTGCACCAGGTCCTCGAGCAGCGCGCGGCGCTCGACGTAGGGACGGCGGGTCAACGACTGGCCGTTCAGCTCGAGCAGGTCGAACAGCATCAACTGGGCCGGCCAGGTCTGCGCCGCCCGTTCGATGTCGGCCGGCTTGGTCAGGTTGATCCGGTTCTGCAGCAATCCGAAGTTCGGGCGACCGGCGGCGTCCGCGACCACCACCTCGCCGTCGAGCACGGCGCTGTCGACGCCCAGCGCGGCCAGGTCGCCGGTCACGTCGAAGTACGCGGCGGTGTCGTCGCGGCCCTTGCGGCTCAGCAGCCGGACCTGGTCGCCGGCCAGATAGGCGACCGCGCGTACGCCGTCCCACTTCATCTCGAACGCCCAACCGGCCTCGTCGCCGAGCCCGGTGCCGTCGCTCAACGTGGCCAGCATCGGCTCGATCGGGTCCGGGAACCCGGCCGGTTGATCCCCGAACACCTCCGGATCGGATCCGGCGGCGGGGCCCACGGCCATCAGGTGCATCAGCCAGTTGCGCTCGGCCTTGCCCCCGCCCTTGCCGGTGTGGATCAGGGCGAACTTCCTGGGCACCCCACCGAGCCCGCCGTCGGGCCGACCGTGACAGGTGATGATCACCTCGCGCCCGTCGATCCACTTGTCGAGCTCGTAGGTGCCGGCGTCCCAGATGGTCACCGAGCCGCCGCCGTACTCGCCGCGCGGGATGCTCCCCTCGAAGCTGCCGTACTCGAGCGGGTGATCCTCGGTCATCACGGCCAGGTGGTTCTTCTTCGGGTCGGTCGGCGGTGCCTTGGGCACGGCCCAGCTGACCAGCACCCCGTCGCGCTCGAGCCGGAAGTCGTAGTGCAGGGCGCGGGCGTGGTGCTCCTGGATGACGAAGCTGAACCCGTCGCCGTCGTGGCGCGCCGGCTCGCTCGGCACCGGCTCGGGGGTGCGAGCCGCGTCGCGCATGCTGCGGTAGGTGGCCAGCCGGTCCGGGCCCGCCGACCCGGTCGTCGGCCCGCCGGACGCCTCGGGGTCACCGAGCACGGCCATCGGGTCACCGGCGGCGGCCACCCGGGCCAGCACTTCCTCGTAGCTCAGCTGGGCCAGGTCCGGCGATTCGAGCTCGTCCCAGGTCCGCGGTGCGGCGACGTAGGGATGGTCGCGGCCGCGGAGCGAATAGGGCGCGACCGTGGTCTTGTTGCCGTTGTTCTGGCTCCAGTCGAGGAACACCTTGCCGTCGCGCTCCGAGCGCTTCATCTGCGAGATCACCCGGTCGGGTTGGTCGGCCTCGAGCGCCCGGGCCAGTTCGCGGGCGAGCGCGGTCGCCGCCTCGGAGGAGTGCGAGCCGTCGAGGGCGGCGTAGAGATGGATGCCCTTGCTGCCGCTGGTCACCGGGACCGGGTCGAGCCCGATGTCGCGGAGCACGGCGGCGGCCGCGAGCGCGATCTCGGCGCAGTCGACCAGGGTGACGCCCGGGCCGGGATCGAGGTCGAGCACCAGTCGGTCGGGAGGACGCGGCCCACCGTCGGACTCGAACCGCCACTGCGGCACGTGGATCTCCAGCGCGGCCAGCTGGGCCAGCCAGGTCAGCGTGGCCACCTCGTTGATCACCGGGTAGACGTTGTCGTGGTCGCGGTGGGCGATGGTGTGGCGCGCCACCCAGTCGGGGGTGCCGGCCCCGAGGTCCTTGTTGAAGAACACGGTCGGCGGCCTGCCGGTGCCGTCGCCGACCCCGTCGGGCCAGCGCTTGCGGGTGGCCGGCCGCTGGAACACGTGCGGCAGCATCACCGGGGCGATCTCGGCGTAGTAGGCGATGACGTCGGCCTTGGTGGTGTGGGTCTGCGGGTAGAGCACCTTGTCCAGGTTGCTCAGCTTGATCGCGCGCCCGTCGACCGTCACCATCTGCTCCGCACCGGCCCTGGCCACGAGCCGAGCCTACGAGGCCGGCGCCTCGGCGATGCGCCCCGTGCTTGCGCGTCGGCCTCGGGGACGGGTCGTACAGTCGGGCCATGCGGGCGATCTGGACGGGCGCGATCACCTTCGGGCTGGTCAACGTGCCGATCAAGCTGTACAGCGCGACCGAGGACCACGACGTCGGTCTGCACCAGGTGCACGACGCCGACGGCGGTCGGATCCGCTACCAACGGCGGTGCGAGGTGTGCGGGAAGGTCGTCGACTACGAGCACATCGACAAGGCGTACGCCGAGGGCGGCACCACCGTGGTGCTCACCGAGGACGAACTCAAGTCGCTGCCCGAGGAGCACAGCAAGGAGATCGAGGTGGTCGAGTTCGTGCCGAGCGAGCAGGTCGACTCGATCCGCTTCGGCCGGGCCTACTACCTGGAGCCGGACAAGACCGCGGTCAAGGCGTACTCGCTGCTGCGGCGGACGCTGGAGGAGACCGACCGGACGGCGATCGTGCAGTTCTCGCTGCGTCAGAAGACCCGGCTCGCCGCTCTGCGGACCCAGGGCAAGGTGTTGCTGCTGCAGACCCTGCTGTGGGACGACGAGGTGCGCGAGGCGGACTTCGACAGTCTGGACGCCGACGTCCGGGTGTCGGCGCAGGAGCTGAAGATGGCCGCGTCGCTGGTCGACAGCATGGCCAACGACTTCGAGCCGGCCACGTTCAGCGACGACTACCAGGAGCAGCTGCAGACCCTGATCGCGGCCAAGCTCAAGCAGGGCGATGCGCTCGACACCGCGGCGACCTTCGGCGAGGAGAGCGAGGGCCCCGACCGCGGTGAGGTGGTCGACCTGATGGAGGCACTGCGCCGCAGCGTCGAGCGGCACCGGGCCGGTCGGTCGTCCGACGACAGCACCGCCGCGAAGAGCACCGCCGGGAAGAGCACGGCCGGGAAGAGCACGGCCGGGAAGAGCACCGAGCGAAGAAGAGCGCAGCGAAGAAGAGTCCGGCCAAGAAGAGCACGGCCAAGAAGAGCACGGCCAAGAAGAGCCCGACGAAGAAGTCCGCCTGACCGTCAGGTGACGATTCCGCCATTCGCCGGACCGGCCGCGAGATCGCGCTTACGGTGTACGCATGGGAATCGGACTCGGCATCGTGCTCGTCGTCGTGGGGGCCATCCTGCTCTTCGCGCTCAACGTCAACGTCCCCTACGTGTCCGACGACACGCTGGGGATCATCCTGATCGTCGCCGGCCTGCTGGCCGTCGTCCTGGCCCTGGTCATGCAGCGTCAGCGGGGTCGGACCAGGCACGTGCAGGAGAGCCGCTACGACGGCCCTCCGGTCGTCTGAAGCGATCGACCGCGCGCGACGCCGGTCAAAGACCGAACAGCGGCGGCAGACCGAACAGCATCGCCGACGACCAGGTGATGTGGGTCAGGATCGGCGCCAGCACACCGCCGCCGGCCCGGCGCTGCAGGCCGACCACCGCACCGAGCACCGCCGCGGCGAAGACCAGCACCGGATTGCCGCCGGCCACGGTGGCCAGGGTGTAGATGACCGTCGAGATGAGCACCGGGTGCTTCACCCCGATGGCGGCGAACAGCGCCCCGCGGAAGAACAGCTCCTCGGCGATCCCGTTGGTCAAGGTGATGACGAAGATGAGGGCCAGGTTGCCGGCCGCGGCGTAGCCGAGGACGCCCTGGGTGAGCGAGGCCAGCGGCGGGATCTCGCGGATGATCAGCGCGCCGGCGGCGAACAGCGTGGCCAGCAGCAGCCCGACGATGATCGGGGTGATGATCGGTCGCCGCAGATCGCCGCGGAACGAGATGTGACCCAGGTGCAGCGGACCGGACACCACGCTCCCCAGCACCCAGGTCGCGGCCAGCCCGAAGGTCAACAGGTAGAACTCCGGACTGCCCTGCTCGCGCGAGAACGACAGGAACAGCAGCGTGGCCCCGACGACCAGCGTCACCGCCACGACGATGCGCCGGCGCAGAAAGGCGGCGTCGGACTGACGGTGGTCGCGTTCGACCTTGTCGATCAGGATCGGGCGGACCACCCCGACGGCGCGGCCGAGCATCCGGGCCCGGCGGCTGACCGAGCGGTCCGGCCGGTCGGTGCTCGGTGTGTGGTCGTCGACCATCAGGCGTCGGCGCGCTCGCGGAGTGCCTCGCGCACGGCGTCGTCGTAACTCATCGGTTCGCCGGGGATGAGGTCGGTGATCGGTCGATCGGTGACCACGACCTCGTTGCTCATCGAGTCGATCAGGTTGCGGGCGGTTTCGAGATCCACATCGGTGACGAACGACAGCCAGTGCGAGGAGAGCCGCGGGGTGAGCAACGGAACCGCGACCATGGGCAGCGAGTGTCCCTTCACGATCCGCGACACGCGCTGCATCATCTCGGCGTAGGTCAACACCTCGGGCCCACCGACCTCGTAGGTCTGGCCGAGCGCCTCGTCGCGGTCGAGCACGCCGGTCAGGTAGCGGATCATGTCGACCAGCGCGATCGGCTGGGTCTTGGTCATCGCCCAGTGGGGGACCACCATGGCCGGCAGGTGGTCGACCAGCTGCCGCGTCATCTCCCACGAGATCCCGCCGTGTCCGACGACGATCGCCGCCCGCAGCGCAGTGACCGGGACCGGACCGTCGGCCAGCAGCCGCTCGACCTCACGACGCGAGCGCAGGTGGTCCGACAGCTCCTGGTCATCGCGACCGAGACCGCCCAGGTAGACGATCTGGCGCAGTTCGGCCTTCTCCGCCGCGGCGGCGAACATCCGGGCGGCGGTGGCGTCCTTCTGGACGAAGTCGGTCGAGTCGAGCGCGTGCACCAGGTAGTAGGCGGCGTCGGCGCCGCGCAGGGCGACGGCCAGGCTGGCCGGGTCGCTGACGTCGCCGAACACCGGCTCGCCGGCGCCCTCGTACGACTCGGGGTGCCGCGTCATCGCCCGCACGTCGTGGCCCTCGGCCACCAGTGCCTCGCACAGATGGGATCCGACGAAGCCCGAGGCTCCGGTCACCAGGACGGTCAACGTGCTCACGATGGTCACTTCCGATTTCGTTCGTTGCGCGGTTGCAGGTCGAGCTCACTCATCGCGAGTCTCGGGTCGACGCCGCCGACTCAGGGGGCTCCGACGCACACGGTGAGCGCGCCGGGGACGACCTCGGCGACCAACGAACGACACTCACCGATGACGTCGCCGTCGAGCTGGTAGTTGTCGGGCTTGGCCAGCTGGACGCTCACCCGGCGGCCGCTCCACTGGTCGACCTGGTCACCACGGTGTCCGCGGCGGGTGATCAACCGGACCAGGATCCGCAGCCAGTGGGTCACCCGGTGCGGCGAGGCCACGTAGATGTCCAGCCGCCCGTCGTCCGGCTCGGCTCCGGGGATCAAGGTGATGCCGGCGGTCAGCTGGCTGACGTTGGCGATCAGGGCGAGCATCGTCGTACGCCGGTGGGTGTGGTGCTGGTCGACCTTGACCCGGATGCTCATCGGCAGCCGACCGATCGCCTTGCCGGCGGCCATGAAGTACGCGGCCGAGCCGACCTTGGCCTTGAGCGCCGGGTTCGTCTCCTCCATGATCATCGCGTCGATCCCCACCCCGGCCATCACGGCGAAGTGGGTGGGCTCACCGCCGTCGACGACGAGCTTGATCAGGTCGATGGGTCGCGTGTGGTCACCGAGGGTGATCTCGATCGCCTCGGGCTCGGTCAGCGGCAGTCCGAGGTTGCGGGCCAGCAGATTCCCGGTGCCCGCCGGCATCAGCCCGAGCACGGTTCCCGAGCCGGCCAGGGCGTCGGCCACGATCCGCACCGTTCCGTCACCGCCGGCGGCCACCACACGGTCGACGCCGGCGTCGAGCGCCTCGCGAGCCATCCCGCGGCCGGGGTCGTCCTCGGTCGTCTCCAACCACAGGAGCTCCCAACCCTGCTGGTCGGCTGCGTCTCGCATCAGATCGGCGAAGCCGTCGGACACCTTGGTGGGATTGACGATGACGGCACAGCGCCGTTGAGCTGAATCCACGGTGAAACCTCCTTCGTCGAGCAGTTCGGTGCACGGCCGTCGATGCGACGCGGCGGTGCGATCATCGCGCCATCGTGTCAGAGAAACTCACTGTTCGGAGGCGGTAGTCGCCTGGGCCGCGGCCTGGCGGAGCTGGCTGTAGCGCTTGCGGCTCTCGCGGGCCTGCTCGCGAGCCTCGCGCTCCTCGGCCTCGGCGGTGCGGAGGTCGGCCCGCAACGACTCCACCCGCTCGGCCCGTTCGTCGGCCCGGGCGGTGTCGCGTTCGGCCTCGCTCTCGGCCTGCTCGGCCGCCGCTCGAGCGGTCTCGGCCACCTCGGCCAGCCGCTCGCGTTCTGCGACCACCGTGGGGTCCTCGGCCTGCGGCTCGTCCGGCGACCCGGTGTCGGACGCCGACGGCGTCGCGGCGGTGGAGGTGGGCATCGACGCGGCCAGCACCGAGGCCAGATCGTCTCCGCCGAACCCGCCGTAGACCACCGACTGGGTCAGCCGTCCGGCTCGGACCTCGCTGCCGATCTCCCGGTCGGCCAGCGCGGCCTGCAGGGTCTGGTTGATCTCCTGACGGGCGCCGTCGGGTGCGGCGTAGCCGTGCTCCTCACCCAGCGCGAGGGTCTGCTTGATCAGCGCGTCGATCACCGTCCGCCGCCGCCCGGACAGGGTGCGCAGGTCGTCGCCGGAGCGGCGCCGCTGGGCGTCGGCCAGTTCGTCACCGAGCGTGAACAGCTCGGTCAGCTGCTCGGGCCGATGGTGGGCCAGCAGGTTGAGCTGCCAGGCGGTGCGGGTCGGCCGCCGCAGCGCGGTGATCTGCGTGGCCAGCTCGCGGTCACCCGCTGTCCGCGCCTCGGCGGCCAGCTCCTTGCGCAGGGCGACGAACTGCTCCGGCGGCACCTGGTAGAGGCGGTCGGCGGCGTCGTCGAGCCCAGCCATCAGACGAACTCGAGGCCGATGTTGTCGATCAGCCGGGTGGTCCCGACCTGCGCAGCGATGACCAGCAGTCCGGGCCCGACGTGGTCGTCGCGGAGCTCGGCGAAGGTCCGTGGGTCGACCAGCACGGCGTAGTCGAGCTCGAAGGCCGGGTTCCGCGCCGCGTCGTCGAGCACCGCGTACGCGGCCGCGCGGGCCCCGGCCACGGTGTGCTGGGCGGCGGCGGCGTGGAGCGCGGCGACGATGGCCAACGCGGTCCGTCGGTCGGGTGCGCTGAGGAAGCGGTTGCGGCTGGACAGCGCGAGGCCGTCGTGGTCGCGGACGGTCGGGGCGGCGACGATGTCCACGCCGACATTGAGATCGGCGACCATCCGGCGGATGCACGCGAGCTGCTGGGCGTCCTTCTGCCCGAAGACGGCGACGTGCGGGTCGATGATGTGGAACAGCTTGAGCACCACGGTGAGCATGCCGTCGAAGTGCCCGGGTCGCGACGCGCCCTCGAGCAGCATCCCCAGGGCGCCGGCGTTGACCGTGACCTGCCGGCCCGCCGCGTAGAGCTCGGTCACCGAGGGGAGGAAAACCAGATCGACCCCGGCGGCCACGCACACCTCGAGGTCGAGCTCGCGGGGCCGGGGATACCGGGAGTAGTCCTCTTCGGGACCGAACTGCAGCGGGTTGACGAAGATGCTGACCACGACGGTGTCGCCGTGCTCGCGGGCCCGGTCGAGCAGCGCACGGTGTCCGGCGTGCAGCGCGCCCATGGTGGCCACGTACGCCACCCGCGCGCCACGCTCGCGGAGCTCCTGCCTGGCGGCGGCGTACTCGGCGATGGTCTCGACGACCCTCACGATCGGGGCGGGACCGTGCTGGCGAAGGTGTGCTCCTCGGCCGGGAAGGCCCCGGTGCGCACGTCGTCGACGTAGGCGCCGGCGGCATCGGCGACGATGGTGGCCAGATCGGCGTACTGCTTGACGAAGCGGGCCATCTTGCCGCGGCGCAGCCCCAACATGTCCTGCCAGACCAGCACCTGGGCATCGCAGTCGGGGCCGGCGCCGATGCCGATGGTGGCGATGTCGAGCTCGGCGGTGACCCGGCGGGCCAGGTCACCCGGGACCATCTCCAGGACCACGCCGAACGCGCCCGCCTCGGCCACCGCGTACGCGTCCTCCATCAACTGCTTGGCGCCGTCGCCACGACCCTGCACGCGGTATCCGCCCAGCTGGTGCTCGCTCTGCGGGGTGAAACCGATGTGGCCCATCACCGGGATCCCGGCCTCGGTGACCTTGCGGATCTGGTCGGCGACGCGGACGCCGCCCTCGAACTTGACGGCGTGGCAGCCGCCCTCCTTCATGAACCGGATCGAGGTCTCGAGCGCCTGGCTCGGGCCGTCCTCGTACGAGCCGAACGGTAGGTCGCCGACCACGAAGGCCCGTTTGGTCGAGGTGACCACCGCACGGACCAACGGCAGCAGTTCGTCGACCGTCACCGGCAGCGTGGTCTCGTAGCCGAAGACGTTGTTGGCCGCCGAGTCGCCGACGAGCAGCGCCCAGACCCCGGCCTCGTCGAACAGGGCCGCGGTGTACTGGTCGTAGCTGGTGAGCATCGCCCAGCGCTCGTGCCGGCGTTTTGCGGCCACGAAATCGGTCACCCGGATCCGTCTCACCGGCTCCTGAGCCGACTCTGCCCCGGGTGCGCTCACAGTGGCCAACCTATCAACACCCCCGCCCGCCCGCGGGGGCTCAAAGACTCGACAGGACCAGGGCCGAGCGGGTCCGGGTGACGCCGGGATAGTTCCGGATCACCCCGAGGACCCGCTCGAAGTGCCCGGTGTCGGACGCCCGCACCCGCAGCAGACCGTCCGATTCACCGGTCACCGTGTACGCCTCGACCACCTCGGGGATGCTGCGGATCATCTCGCGCATCCGGTCCGGCGGCACCCGGCCCTCGCAGTAGAGCTCGACGAACGCCTCGATCGTCCAGCCGAGCGCAGCCGGCTCCACGTCGGCGGTGAATCGCCGGATCACCCCGTCGTGCCGCAGCCGGTCCACCCGCCGCTTGGTCGCCGCGGTGGACAGCCCGATGCGATGACCGAGGGTGGCGTAGCTCTCACGGGCGTTCTCGATCAGATGCGCAAGGATCTTGTGATCCAGGTCGTCGAGACGCAATGTAACCTCCCTGACTTCGTGCGTTTGGCTATGGGTGTTGCGTCACCGTCAGCCTAGTCTCGAAGGGTGACCACCACTGTGATGACCCCGGCCGGACGCCGGGTCCGTGCCCCGCGGCGTCGGCACTTCCTGATGTGCCCGCCGACCCACTTCGAGGTCAGCTACGCCATCAACCCGTGGATGGACCCGGCCCGCGGGGTCGACCGCGACCTGGCGCTGCGGCAGTGGTGGGGGCTGGTCGAGGCGTTCCGGTCGGCCGGTCACCGGGTGGACCTGCTCGACCCGGTCCCCGGGCTGCCCGACATGGTCTACGCGGCCAACGGTGCGACGGTGGTCGACGGACGGGTGCTGATCGCCCGGTTCGCCAACCCGCAGCGCGCGGCCGAAGCCGACCGGCACGAGGCCTGGCACCGGCGCAACGGCATCCTCTACGGCGCCGGCCCGGTGATCGGCGCGACCGCGGTCAACGAGGCGGAGGGTGACTTCGCGGTGCTGTCGGACCGGGTGCTGGCCGGTCACGGCTTCCGCACCACGCTCGACGGCCACCGCGATCTGGCCGCGCTCACCGGTCGCGAGGTGATCAGTCTGCGCCTGGTCGACCCGCGGTTCTATCACCTCGACGTGGCGCTGACCGTGCTCGACGACCGCCGCGATCACCTCGCCTACTACCCCGGCGCCTTTGCGCCGGACAGTCTCGCCGTGCTCGAGCGGCTGTTCCCGGACGCGATCATCGTCGACGAGGCCGACGCACTGGCCTTTGCGCTCAACAGCGTGAGCGACGGCCTCAACGTCTTCGTGCCCATCCACGCCGCCGCGTTCCGCTCCGACCTGGTCGCCGCCGGCTACCGGCCGATGTCGATCGACCTCAGCGAGCTGCTCAAGGGCGGCGGCAGCGTCAAGTGCTGCACGCAGGAGATCAGGGCTGGTCGCGTGACCCAGAATTCAGACACATCGGCACGGAAAGGACCACGATGACCACCCTGGAGGCTCCGATGACCGTCGGCGAAGCGCTGCTGGCTCGCGAGGACGCCCACGTCGCGCACAACTACCACCCGCTCGAGGTGGTCATCGCCTCCGGCTCGGGGGCGGTGCTCACCGACACCGCGGGCCGGGAGTTCCTCGACTTCTTGTCGGCATACTCGGCGACGAACTTCGGTCACGGCCACCCGGCCCTGCTCGAGGCGGCGCGGGCTCAGCTCGGCCGGGTGACGCTGACCTCGCGCGCGTTCCACCACGACCAGCTGGCGCCGTTCGCCGAGGCGCTGGCCGCGCTGATTGGCAAGGACATGGTGCTGCCGATGAACACCGGCGCCGAGGCGGTCGAGTCCGGGATCAAGATCGCCCGAAAGTGGGGCTACGAGGTCAAGGGCGTTCCCGACGGCCGAGCCAGGATCATCGTGGCCAGCGGCAACTTCCACGGCCGGACGACGACGATCGTCAGCTTCTCCGACGACCCCGAGGCCCACGACCACTACGGCCCGTACACGCCCGGCTTCGTCACCGTGACCTACGGCGATCTCGACGCGATGGCCGCGGCCATCGACGACGACACCGTCGCGGTGCTGATCGAGCCCATCCAGGGTGAGGGTGGCGTGGTCATCCCGCCGGCCGGCTATCTGGCCGGCGTCCGCGAGCTGTGCACGGCCAACCGGGTGCTGTTCATCGCCGACGAGATCCAGTCGGGGCTCGGACGGACCGGGCGGACCCTGGCCTGCGAGCACGAGGACGTCGTCCCCGACGTCTATCTGCTGGGCAAGGCGCTGGGCGGCGGGATCGTCCCGGTCTCCGCCGTGGTCGCCGACCGCGACGTCCTCGGCGTGCTCAAGCCGGGTCAGCACGGCAGCACCTTCGGCGGGAACCCGCTGGCCTGCGCGGTCGGTCTGGCCGTGGTCGAGTTGCTGGCCACCGGCGACTACCAGCGCCGGGCCGTCGAACTCGGTGCGGTGATGCAGCAGCGGCTCGAGGCGATGATCGGCCGCGGCGTGGTCCGGGTCCGGGTCCGGGGACTGTGGGCCGGGGTCGACATCGATCCGGCGCTGGGTAGCGGCCGGGAGGTGTGCGAGGCGCTGGCCGCGCGCGGCGTGCTGGCCAAGGACACCCACGGCTCGACCATCCGGCTGGCGCCGCCGATCGTCATCACCCGGGCCGAGCTCGACCACGGTCTCGACCAGCTCCAGGCGGTGCTGGCCGACCTCGGCTGAGCCGTCGGACGGGACCGTCGGGCCGCGGTTCGCGCCGCGGCCGCCGTCAGCCGGCCTACGGCTCGGGGTGGCGGGCGTCGTAGGCCAGGAACCGGCGCTGGATGCCCACCACGACCAGCAGCAGGACCACACAGGTCAGGCCGCCGACGACCGCGGTCCATGCCTCGCCGATCAGGTGGGACTCGGTGCCCAGCACCAGGTCCCCGAGGCGGGGACCACCGGCGACCACGACGATGAAGACGCCCTGCAGCCGGCCGCGCAGGTGGTCCGGCGTCGCCGACTGCAGGATGGTCTGCCGGAACACGCCGCTGACCGCGTCGGCCGCGCCGGCCAGGCCGAGGAAGATCAGCGCCGCGACCAGGGCGGTGATCAGCACGTGGTCGGGGGTGCCGCCGCCGGTGGTCACCAGCACCACCCCGAAGCCGGTGACCGCGATCCCGAAGGCACAGATGGCCACCACGATGACCCGGCCCTGCCGGCGTACGCCGACCAGACCGCCGGAGAACACCCCCGCGACCACCGCGCCCACCGCGACGGCGGCGGTGAGCATGCCGGTGGTCGCGGCCCCGCCGCCCAGGTAGAGCACGCCGACCGCCGGGAAGATCACCCGCGGCATGGCGAAGATCATCGCGATCAGGTCGACCACGAAGGTCATCCGGACGTTCGGCCGGGTGGTCAGATAGGTCAGTCCCTCGAGCACCGAGCGCAGACCGCGCATCGTCGCCCGACCACCGTCGCCGTCGACCTGCGGAGGCAGCGCCGGCAGGCGCCACAGCGCCCACAGCGCCCCGGTGAACAGCACGGCGTCGACCGTGTACGCGGTGGCGTAGCCCGCCGTGGCCACCAGCAGCGCGCCGAGCAGCGGTCCGCCGGTCAGGGCCACGTTCATCTGGATGGTCTGCAGCACGTTGGCCGACGGCAGCCGCTCCGGTTCGACCAGTCGCGGGATGATCGCCGTCCGGGCCGGATTGCTGATCGCGAAGGCGGCCGACTGCCCGGCCACCAGCGCGTAGAGCAGCAGCACCGAGCTCACCCCGGCCCACGCCTGGGCGGCCAGCACCAGGGTGACCACCCACAACCCGAAGGCCGACAGCAGCGCCACCCGCCGACGGTCGTACGCGTCGACCAGAGCCCCGCCGTACAGCCCGAGGACGACCAGCGGGACCAGCGCGCACAACCCGAGGATCCCGACCGACAGCGTCGACCCGGTGATCGCGTAGACCTGGAGGCCGACCGCGACCACGCTCAGTTGGCTGCCGATGTTGGACACGGTGAGGCCCAGCAGCATCCGGCGGTATTCGGGGTGGGTGCGGAGAAGACTGACATCGAGGAGGACGGCCATGGCGACGGTCAACCTACTGCGCGGGGCCCGTGCCCGACGCGACGTTCAGCAGCGGGAGATCGGCTCCCGGGCACTAAGGTGGTCCGAACTGTCGTTCACGAGAGGAATCAGCAGTTATGGCGGGCAAGACCGTGATCACCTTCGGGACCTTCGATGTGCTGCACGTCGGCCACGTCCGGGTGCTCAACCGCTCGGCCGCGCTCGGCGATCGGCTGATCGTCGGGGTGTCCTCCGACGCGCTGAACTTCTCCAAGAAGGGCCGCAACCCGGTCTTCGACCAGGGCGAGCGGATCGAGATCGTCTCGAACCTCAAGGTGGTCGATCACGTGTTCCTCGAGGAGAGCCTGGAGTTGAAGCGTGAGTACGTGCTCGAGCACCGGGCCGACCTGCTGGTCATGGGAGACGACTGGGCCGGCAAGTTCGACTATCTGAACGACATCTGCGAGGTCGTCTACCTGCCGCGTACGCCGTCGGTCTCGACCACGGCGATCATCGAGCACATCTCCGGCGGCATGGGGGCCTGACCCCGGCCCGGTCGACGGCGCCGCACACCGGCCCGCAACGCACACGACCCGCTCGTCCCGAGGGACGAGCGGGTCGCGCGGTGGAGATCAGGACAGATCAGACGCGGTCGTCGCGCAGGTCGGCTGCAGCGTCCTTCGCCTCGCCGATCTTCTGCTTCGCCTCGCCGGAGGCCTGGTCGCCGAGCCCCTCGGCCTGCGTGCTGCGGTCGTTGGTGGCGTCGCCGAACTTCTCCTTGGCCTGCCCCTTGAGTTCGTCGACCTTGCCTTCGAGCTTGTCTCCGAGACCACTCATCGCATACTTCCTTTCGGCTCGGCACGCGACCGATTCGCGTGCTCCGACTGACGACGTCAGCGTAGAAGCACCGATCAATCACGCGCTGTGAGCGCCCTGAGAGCCCTCACCTGGGTCCTCTATGATCGAAGGGTCCGCCGACTACGCCGTCTGACGGATCGTAAGGCATGGGGTTTACACCGTAAGCGGTGGGTGTGCTGTTCGCGTCGCCACGAGTGGCCGCCACCTCCTGCTCGCTGGAGAGGGGCGAGGCAGATGAATGACGACGACGTGATGGTGGCCGCGACATCCACGACACCCACGACACAGCCGGCCACGGCCGGTCGTCGGCTCGGACGCGACCAGATCCTGCGCGAAGCGGTCCGCTTCATCGACCAGCACGGCCGGGACCGGCTGACCATGCGTCGGCTGGGCGCCGAGCTCGGCGTCGAGGCGATGGCGCTCTACCGCTACATCCCCGGTCGGGAGCAACTGCTCGACGGCGTCGTGGAGTACGTGCTCAACGAGCTGTACGAGAACACCATCGTCGAGGCCTCGGTCGCCTCCTGGCAGGACTACCTCCAGCAGCTGGCGCACGAGACCCGCTCGATGGCCCGGCGACACCCGCGCATCTTTCCGCTGATCGCCACCCGGCCGCCGTCGGCGCCGTGGCTGCGGCCGCCGTTGCGCAGCCTGCGCTGGGTCGAGGGATTCCTGTCCGGGCTCCGCGACTTCGGCTTCGGCGACCACGCCAGCGTGCTCGTCTACCGCGCCTTCTCCACGTTCCTGCTCGGCCACCTGTTGCTCGAGGTCGGCGACGGCGCGGCCGAGGAGATGGTGTCGGACAACGACATCGAGTTCTTCGAGAGCAACGACCTGGCCGTCTATCCCCGGGTGGTCGAACTGGCGGCCGAGCTGTCCGAGGACGCCTACGACGACGAGTTCGAGGACGCGCTCGAGGATCTGATCAACCGCGTCGACCTGCTCAGGGTCTGAGGCGATCCGCCGTCCGGTCAAGCACGAAGGTGGTGTCGGTGAGCGATCCCGGTCGATCGACGAGAGGACGCGACGCCGATCCCGTCGACAGCCGCGACGAGACGGATGACGAGCGGATGGACCGCAACTGGATCGAGATCCTGCAGGAGTTGCGGGTGACCCAGACCGGCACCCAGATCCTCACCGGCTTCCTGCTGGCCATCGCCTTCCAGACCCGGTTCGCCGAGCTCAGCGTCTGGCAGCACCGGGTCTACCTCGTCCTCGTGGTCATCGCGGTACTGACCACCGCGCTCGGCCTGGCTCCGGTCAACCTGCACCGCGGGCTGTTCCGGCGCCATCAGAAGGCGGTCATCGTCCAGACCGGCCACCTGATCCTGCGGGCGGTGCTGGTCGGGGTGGGGCTGGTGCTGATCGGCACCGTGCTGCTGGTCTTCGACGTGGTGGTCGGTCGCGTGGCGGCGGTCGTCGCTGCCGCCGGCGTGGCCCTGGCCCTGGTGCTCATCGGCCTGCTGCCCTACGCGGTCGGACGGGCCGGCTGGAGGTCTCGCTGACCAGGATCGGCACCTCGGGTTGGAGCTACGACCACTGGGAATCGGTGCTCTATCCGCCGGGGACCCCGCCGCGGGACCGGCTGGCCCGCTACGTCGACGCGTTCGACACGGTCGAACTCAACGCCAGCTTCTACCGGTGGCCGCGCGACGTCTCGTTCGAGTCCTGGCGGCGGCGGTTGCCCGAAGGCTTCCAGTTCACCGTCAAGGCGCCCCGCGGGCTGACCCACGCCAAGCGGCTGTACGCGCCCGAGGCCTGGGTCGAGCGGATCTGCCGCGCCTGGCACCTGCTCGGCGGCCGCCGCGGCGTGCTGCTCGTCCAACTCCACCCCGGCCACACCCGCGACGACGAGCGGCTGCGCTACTTCCTGTCGCGGTTCCCCACCTGGGTGCGGATCGCGGTCGAGTTCCGGCACCCGAGCTGGGTCGACGAGCGGGTGTTCGAGATCCTCGGTGAGCACGGCGCGGCGTACTGCGTGACCAGCGGGGCCGGCCTGCCCTGCGTGCTGCGGGCCACCGCCCCGTTCGTCTACGTCCGCTGGCACGGACCCGACCACGACCACCTGTACGCGGGCTCGTACAGCGACGCCGACCTCGCCTGGTGGGCCGAGCGGATCGGCGAGTGGCAGCGGGCGGGCTCGGAGGTCTACGGCTACTTCAACAACGACGGCCACGGTCATGCCGTCCGCAACGCGTGGACGCTACGCCGGCTGCTGGCCGGCTGAGTGCCCTCAGGCCGTCGCGGTCAGGGTGAGCAGGGTCGCCTCGGGCGGGCACGCGAACCGGACCGGCGCGTACGGGGACGTCCCGAGCCCGGCGGAGACGTGCATCCACGCGGTGTGGCCCCCGGCGGTGTGCTGCGAGAGTCCCTTGACCCGCGCCCGGTCGAGGTCGCAGTTGGTGACCAGCGCGCCGTAGCCGGGGATGCAGACCTGACCGCCGTGGGTGTGCCCGGCGATGAGCAGGTCGTGACCGTCGGCGGCCATCGCGTCGATGACCCGGCGGTAGGGCGCATGGGTGACCCCGAGGGCGATGGTCGCCTCGTCGCGGTCGACCGGCCCGGCCACAGTGGCGTACCGGTCGAGGTTGAGATGCGCGTCGTCGGTGCCGCGGAAGGCGATCCGGACCCCCTTGACCTCGAGCACCTCCCGCCGGTGGGTCAGGTCGGTCCAGCCGGCCTGGGTGAACGACTCGCCGAGTTCGCGCCAGGGAAGGGGGTCGCCGTCGCGCTTACCGGTCCGGTCGGGCCGCGACAGGTAGGTCAGCGGGTTCTTGAAGTTGGGCGCGTAGTAGTCGTTCGACCCCCAGACGAACACCCCGGGCTTGTCGAGCAGCCGCCCCAGGCTGCGCAGCACGAACGCGCCCCCGTCGACGTGCGAGAGGTTGTCGCCGGTGTTGATGACCAGATCGGGCTCGAGCGCGGCCAGCCGGGACACCCAGGTCTGCCGGGCCGTCGCGCGCGGGGTCATGTGGAGATCGGAGATGTGCAGCACCCGCAGGTCCCGAGAGCCCGCCGGCAGCACCGGCACGCTGACCCGCCGTAACCGGAACGCGTTCCGCTCGATCAGCGCCGCGTACGCCAACCCGCCGAGTCCGACCGCACCAGCCCCCACCGCCCCGCGGACGAGGGTGCGGGTTGCCCGTGAGGTCGCCATGACGCGAAAGGCTACCGGGCGGACCCGGAGCCGCCGAAAATCGACGCCCAGTCACCGCCCACCTCGACAACACACGGCAAGCGGGGCTTACGCCGGCACTGAACGTCGATTTGAACCGCGCCAGCGAGGACCGGTCAGGCGGGGGTGTGGGGGTCGCCCCCCACATAGACGCAGTTCCGACCGCGACGAGCGCCAGCGAGGACCGGTCCGGCGGGGGTGTGGGGGTCGCCCCCCACATAGACGCAGTTCCGACCGCGACGAGCGCCAGCGAGGACCGGTCCGGCGGGGGTGTGGGGGTCGCCCCCCACATAGACAGAGCGCGCCAGCGAGGACAGGCCAGATGGGGGTGTGGGGGTCGCCCCCACACAGATACGGAGAATGGGGGTATGTCTGACACCACGACGCTCAAGGAGCGTCTGCGCACCGATCTGACCGCGGCCATCAAGGAACGGGACAAGGTTCGTTCGGGCACCATCCGGATGGTGCTGTCGGCGATCAGCGAGGCCGAGGTGGCCGGGACGACGGCGCGCGAGCTCACCGATCCGCAGGTCCTCGACGTGGTCATCCGCGAGGCGAAGAAGCGGCGCGAGGCCGAGGAGGCGTACGCCGCGGCCGGTCGGGCCGAGCTGGCCGAGAAGGAGCGGGCGGAGTCGGCGGTACTGGCCGACTACCTGCCGCAGCAGCTGAGCGCCGGGGAGATCTCGGCCATCGTCGCCGACGCCATCACCAGCACCGGGGCCGGCGAGCTCGGACCCCGGGGGATCGGCAAGGTGATGGGCGTCGTCACCCCGAAGACCAAGGGCAAGGCCGACGGCGCCGCCGTGGCCGCCGAGGTCCGCCGCCAGCTGGGCTGAGCACCGGACACGAAACCGCCGCCGGCTGAGCCGGCGGCGGTTTGTCATGTCACGGTGGCCCGGGCGACCCGGGGCCGGCTTCAGCGCGGTTTCTTGTCGTTCTCGCGCTCCCGCCGCTCTTTCTCGGCTTCCTTCTTCTCCTCGCGCTTCTTGCGCTTCTCTTCCTTGACCACCTCGGGGTCGCGGCCCTTCGAGACGTTCCAGAAGATCGTCCCGTACTGCTGGGTGGTGCTGCCCGGTGACGGAGACCAGCCGAGCGAGGTGCCCCTGGGGCGGTCGCTGAACACGTACTGGGTCTCGACGGTGAAGCCCGCCTTCTCCAGCTTTCGCTTGGCCGACGCGAAACTCAGGCCGTACAGGCTGGGCACCTGGACCCGCTTGCCGCGCAGGATCGCCGAGGGCGGGGTGTCGAACCGGGTCTTCGGGACGTTGCGCAGGTAGCTGGTCATGACCGGCTTCCAGATCTTCGACCCGGAGTCGCCGCTGCCCGAACCTTCGAGGTAGACCCGGGTGGACGGGACGGTGTAGCCCTTGACCGACTTGCGCTTGCCCTTCCAGTACTTGTTGTCGCCCTCGACCGCGATCATCGCGACGCCGGCGATCTCCGGGGTGTAGCCGGCGAACCAGACGGCCCGGTTGGACTCGGTGGTGCCGGTCTTGCCGGCCATGTCGTGACCGTTGAAGATCTTGGCCCGCTGCCCGGTGCCGCGGTCCATGACCGACTTGAGCACCTTGCTGACCCCGTCGGCGACGCCCTTGCTCATCACCCGCTTGCAGTTGCCGTCGGGCACCTCGAGCGCCTTGCCGGAACGCGAGGTCACCTTCGAGATGACGATCGGGTCGCAGTGGATGCCACGGGCCGCGAAGGTGGCGTACCCCTCGGCCATCGACAGCGGGGTGACGTTGGCCGTGCCCAGGGTGAACGACGGGTACTGGTTGTACTCATCGACCAGGTCGACTCCGGGGTCACCGAGCTCGACGCCGGCCTTCTTGGTCATCTTGGTGACCCGGCACATGCCGGCCGCCAGTTCGAGCTGGATGAAGTAGGTGTTGACCGAGAACTCGGCCGCCTCGGTCATCGCGATGGTCTTGCTGTGACCGACCGAGTTCTTGACGATGTAGCGGCCGATCCGCTCCTGGCCGCGGCAGCTCTGGAACGTCTTGCCGGTGAAGTTGTACGGCGACTTCGCGTTGAACTTCTTGCTGATCGGCAGGCCCTTCTCCAGGGCGGCCGCCATGGTGAAGGACTTGAACGTCGACCCGGCCTGGAAGCCTCGGCCACCACCCATCGCTCCGGCGCCGACCGAGTAGTTGATGTAGGTCTGGCCCTTCTTGCTGCCCATCTCGGTCCGGTTCTGGGCCATGGCCACGATCAGACCGGTGCCCGGCTGGATCATGTTCATGGTCGAGATCAGCGGATCCTTGGCCCCGACGACACTGGCGACCCGCTTCTCGGCCAACCGCTGGATCTTCGGGTCGAGGGCGGTCTGGATGGTGAGGCCACCGCGCTTGATCAGGTTGTCGCGCTCGACGGTGGTCTTGCCCAGGCTGGGCAGGGTCTTCAGCGTCCGGTAGACGTAGTCGCACAGCAGCGGGAACTTGGTGCCCTGGCAGCCGTTGCGGGTCGGCTTGACCTTCTTGCGGTTGAACTCGACCTTCTTGGCCGCCTTGGCCTGGTTCGCGGTGACCAGCTTGAGCTCGAGCATCCGGTTGACCACCACGTCGCGGCGATCGATCGCCGCGCTCTCGTTGCGGACCGGGTTGTTGCTGTCGGGGTTCTGCACCAGACCGGCCAGCATGGCCGCCTGGGCCAGGGTCAGCTTGTTGGCGTGGCTGGAGAAGTAGTGCCGAGCGGCCGCCTCGACGCCGTACGCGCCCTCGCCGTAGTAGGCGATGTTGAGGTAGCGGTTGAGGATCTCGTCCTTGGAGAACTTCTTCTCCATGGCGATCGCGTAGCGCAGCTCGCGGATCTTCCGCTCCATCGTCGGCGCCTGGGCGTCGGCCACGCAGAGCTCGCGCTGCTTCAGGGTGTCCTTGGCGGCGCACGCCTCGATCTGCACCATCTTCACGTACTGCTGGGTGATCGAGCTGCCGCCCTGGGTGACGCCGTCGTTGGCCGAGTTGCGGACCAGCGCGCGCAGGGTGCCCTTGAAGTCGAGCGCGCCGTGCTCGTAGTAGCGGTGGTCCTCGATGGCCACCTGGGCCTGCCGCATGACCGGCGCGATCTTGCTCAGCGAGACCGGGATGCGGTTCTCGTCGTAGAAGTAGGCGAGCGTCTTGCCGTCGGCCATCAGCACCCGGGACCGCGTCGACGGCGTCGGCGTCTCCAGTTCGGCCGGCAGGTTGGTCAGCTCGGTGGCGGCAGCTTTGCTGCCGACCCCGGCCAGACCGGCGAAGGGCACGAACAATCCGGCGACGAGGACGCCCGCGAGGACGCTGACGATGACGAACATCACCAGCGAGTAGGCGACGCTCCCGGCGCGTCTGGGCGAAAACGGCATGCCGCACAGGGTACGTGAGCAGGCTGTGCAGACCGAATCGGCGTTATACCAGATTCGGCGGAGGCCGGGGCGGCGGGGCGGAAAGTTTCGTTGATCAGGTCACAACTCGGCATACATCGTTGTCAGCGGTCTAGTCAGGCGCGCAAACCCGTTCGTAGGATCCGGATTGTCCGCACCACACGGGCCGGGGAAAGCCCGGTGCGGTCGCTCACGAAGGGGAGACGTCAGCGATGACTGCTGTGCAGCACGAAGAATGGACCATGCGCGCGAAATGCCGCGGCATGGAGGACGCGCTGTTTCCGGATGCCGCCGATCAGAAGCGGGCTCGGTTGCTGTGCGCCGGGTGCCCGGTTCGATTCGAATGCCTCGCCGAGGCCTTGGACAACCGGATCGAATGGGGTGTGTGGGGAGGGATGACCGAGCGCGAGCGACGGCTGTTGCTGCGTCAGCGCTCGGATGTCACCTCGTGGAGTTCGGTCCTGGTCGGTGACCGGGGTCCTCAGCTCACCGGGGCCGACAAGAGGGTGCCGACCCGTCGCAACGAGTCGAGGTCGGTCACGTCGGTGGGCAGCGCCTGAATCCGCGCCTGGGCCAGGTCGGGCCGGGTCGCGGAGAACCGGGTCAGCAGGCGGGTTTCCGCCTCGATGATCCGGGTCAGATCCGCGTGCCGGCGTAGGGCTTCGATCTCGATCGCCGAGTCGGCGGGATCGAGGTCCTCGGCCAGGGCCAGCGCGCGTTCCGCGGAGACGTCGAGCGCGCTGGTGTGCACCCGGTTGATCAGCATGCCCGAGAGCGGCATCCGCTCCTCGGTCAGCCGGTCGACGAAGTAGGCCGCCTCGCGCAGGGCGTCGCGCTGCGCCGTCGCCACGACCAGAAACGTGGTCTTCGGTGACGACAGCAGGGCGAAGGTGGCGGTGGCCCGCTGCCGGAAGCCGCCGAACAGCGCCTCGAACGCGGTCACGAAGGTCTGCACGTCGGAGATGATCGCCGCGCCGAGCACCTTGTTCATCGCTGACGACACCAACGCGAAACCCACGCTCATCAGCCGCATCGGCCCGCGGGCCGGGGCGAGCAGCAGCCGGAGGAAGCGGCCGTCGAGCAGCGAGCTCAGGTGCTCGGGCGCGTCGAGGAAGTCCAGCGCCGAGCGGGCCGGCGGTGTGTCGACGATGATCAGGTCCCAGCGACCGCTCGACTGCGCCTCGGCGTGCAGCTGACCGAGCTTCTCCATGGCCATGTATTCCTGGGTCCCCGAGAACGACGACGACAGCGCCTCGTAGAACGGGTTCTTCAGGATGGCCTCGGCCTTGTCCGGGGTGGTCTGCGAGAGCACGACGTCGTCGAACGTCCGCTTCATGTCGAGCATCATCGCGTCGAGCCGGCCGCCCGCTGCGGTGTCGATCTCCGTCACCGGGCGCGGGGTGTTGTCGAGCTCGCCGAGTCCGAGCGACTGGGCCAGCCGCTTCGCCGGGTCGATGGTCAACACCACGACCTTGCGACCGAGTTCGGCGGCGCGTACGGCGAGCGCGGCCGAGGTGGTCGTCTTGCCGACACCGCCCGCTCCGCAGCAGATGATCATCTGCTGGTCGTGGTCGGTGAGGATGGCGTCGACGTCGAGGAACGGCGAGGACGTGGCGGTCATGCCTGGAGCTCCATCTGGTCCGAGAGCTGGCGGGCGATGGCGAACACGGCCGCCTCGTCGATGCCGCTGGGGTCGCGCGCGACCTGGATCAGCGGCAGCCCGAGTCCGGTCAGTCGCTCGTGGCGTTCGCGCTCGGTCAGGGTGCGGGTGGCCTCGAGGGCGAACTCCTCGGACAACGCCGTGTTCTGCTTGGGCTTGAGGCCGGGGACCTTGACCGCTACCCCGCCGGCCGCTGCGGCGGCCAGCTCATCGTCGGTGAGCGGGGTGGGACGGACCAGGTTCTCGATCACCGTCTCGACGGCGATCCGGGTCGGGGCGAGGTCACGGACCGCTTCCTCGGTCTCGGTCACCGGCATGTCCTCGAGCAGGGTGACCAGGTGGACCACGGTGATCGAGGAGCGCAGCATCCGCACGATCGAGTCGGCCTGGTTGCGGATCGGCCCCATCCGGGCCAGTCCGGAGACGGCTTCGTGGACGTTGAGGAACTGCGCGATCCGGCCGGTCGGGGGAGCGTCGACGACCACGGCGTCGTAGGCGTTCGACTTGCCTTTCTGGCCGCGTCGCACCGCCTCGTACACCTTGCCGGTCAACAGCACGTCGCGCAGCCCGGGCGCGATCGAGGTCGCGAAGTCGATCACCCCGAAGCGGTCGAGAGCCTTTCCGGCCAGACCCAGGTGGTAGAAGGTGTCGAGATACTCCAGCAGCGCGTCCTCGGCGTCGATCGACAGACCGAACACGGCACCACCGCTCGGGGTCCGGGTGACGCGCCGCTCCTCGTCGCCCTTCAACGCCGGGACGCCGAACAACTCGGCGATGCCCTGGCGCCCCTCGACCTCGCAGAGCAGCACCCGGGTCCCGCGTTCGGCCAACGCGCAGGCCAGCGCCCCCGCGATCGTCGTCTTACCGGTCCCGCCCTTGCCGCTGACGATGTGCAGCGAGTGTCGGGGTGTCACGCCGGGGCGTCCTGGCCGACTCCGGTGAGGTGCAGGCCGGCGTGCGCCTTGTAGCGCCGGTTGACCGCGATCAGGTTGGCGGTGAGGGCCTCGACCTGACCGGCGTTCCGCAGCCGCCCGGCGTAGAGGCCGCGGGCCCCCGGGATGGCCTCGGCCAGTCGACAGACCAGCTCGACCGCCTCGCGGTCCTCGCCGAGCACCAGGATGTCGCCTCCGACGTCGGTGACCGCGGGGTCGTCGAGCAGCACCGCCGACACGTGGTGGAACGCGCCGACCACGGTCGAGTCGGGGAGCACCTGCTGAGCCTCCTGGGCGGCCGAGCCGGCGTCGACCGCCAGGGCGTACGGGCCCTGCTTGTCGAAGCCCAGCGGGTTCACGCAGTCGACCACGATCTTCCCGCGCAGCTGGCCGGCCAGCGCGGTCAGCAGCGCGGCGTGACCGTCGTACGGCACGGTGACGATGACCAGTTCGGCCTGCGCCGCCGTCTCGTTGTCGGCCCCGGTGACCGCGTCGGCGTAGTCGGCGGCCACCGCCGCGGCGCGTTCGGCGCTGCGGCTGCCCAGCACCACCTGATGACCGGCTGCGGCCAGCCGACGGGCGAGGCCGCGGCCTTGGGGGCCGGTACCGCCGAGGATGCCGATCTGCATGCGCTGATAGTAGTGAGGGGTCCCGCGGAGGTTCTGTCAGTGGGTTGCAGCACCATCGGCCCCATGACCGAACTGACCCGTCCGGCGATCAGCATGCGGACCGTGGTGCTCGACACCGACGACCCGCCGGCCCTCGCCGCGTTCTACTCCGCGCTGCTCGACTGGCCCGAGACCCAGCGCGCCGACGACTGGATCACCCTGACCGACCGCGGGACCGGCGCCCGGCTGGCTTTCCAACTGGCCACGGACCACCAGCGCCCGACCTGGCCCGGCAACGGGGTGCCGCAGCAGTTCCACCTCGATCTCACCGTCACCGATCTGGCCGAGGCCGGGGCGTACGTGGTGGCGCTGGGCGCCCGGCCGGTCGACGGGCCGGACGACGACCCGAGCTTCGACGTGTACCTCGATCCCAGCGGTCACCCGTTCTGCCTGTGCGTCGACTAGAGGGCCGGACGTCGACGGCCGACCGCCGGGCTCGGGTGCGGGATACTGACCCCATGACGAAGTGGGAATACGTGACCGTGCCGCTGCTGGTCCACGCGACGAAGCAGATCCTCGACAACTGGGGCCAGGACGGCTGGGAGTTGGTCCAGGTCGTCCCCGGGCTCAAGCCGGAGAACCTGGTGGCCTACCTGAAGCGCCCGATCGCGTCGTGAGCGGGCTGCCCTCGGAGCGGCTGGCCGAACTCGGCCTGAGACTGCCGGCCGTGGCACGACCGCTGGCCGCGTACGTGCCGGCCACCCGGTTCGGTGACCTGGTCTTCTCCTCGGGTCAGCTGCCGACCGTCGACGGCCGGCTGCTGGCCAGCGGCAAGGTCGGGGCCGAGGTCAGCGTCGAGGACGCGGTGGCCTGTGCCCGCGCCGCGGCGCTCAACGGTCTGGCCGCGGTCGCGGCCGCCGCCGGTGAGCTCGACGCGGTGACCCGGATCATCAAGGTGGTCATCTACGTGGCCAGCGCGCCCGGCTTCACCGGTCAGCCGCAGGTCGGCAACGGGGCCAGCGAGTTGCTGGGTGAGGTGTTCGGCGAGGCCGGGCGGCACGCGCGCAGCGCGGTCGGGGTGGCGTCGCTGCCGCTCGACGCCCCGGTCGAGGTCGAACTCATCGTGGCCGTCGGCGCGACCCCGTTGATCGTGCCCGTCTGAGTCGTCGCCGGTGACCCACTCGCTCGACGTGCTGAGCCGGCTCTCGGTCGAGGTGCCGGCCCGTCTGGTCGAGCTGGCCCGCGCGGCGTCGGGCCCGCCGGTGACGGCGGCGTCCTCGGCCAGCGTGGTCCTGCTGCGCGACGGACCGGTCGGGCTCGAGACCTATCTGCTGATCCGGCACGCGCGGATGGCCTTCGCCGCCGAGATGGCCGTCTTCCCCGGCGGCCGGCTCGATCCGGTCGACGGGACCGGTCCCGACGCCCTCGTCCGCTGCGCGCTGCGTGAGACCGAGGAGGAGACCGGCGTCCGCCTCGCGGCGGCGGCCTTGCGGCCCTGGGCGCACTGGATCACCCCGGAGCCCGAGCCGCGTCGCTTCGACACCGCGTTCTTCGTCGCCGCGATGCCGGCCGACCAGCGGGCCCGTGACATCTCCGGCGAGACCGACGCGGCCGATTGGTGGCGCCCGCACGCCGCGGTCCGGTCCGCCGGGGCGCGCACGCTCGGATTGATGCCACCGACGCTGTCGATCCTGCTCGAGCTCGACGACCTCGGGTCGGTCGATGCGGTGCTGGCCGCCGCCGCCGATCGGACCATCGAAGCGGTGCTCCCGGTCGTCGAACCGACGCCCGACGGCTGGCGGTTCCGCTACCCGGGACGGAAGGCCGGATGATCACCCTCACCGCCGACGTTCGGGTGCTCCGAGCCGACAACCCCGGCCCGATGACCCTCGACGGCACCAACACCTGGGTGCTCGGTGCGCCGGACGAGCCGGTGTGGATCGTCGACCCCGGTCCGCCGCTGCCCGACCACCTCGACGCCCTGGCCACCGTGGGGCCGGTGGCCGGGATCGTGCTCACCCATCGTCATCTCGACCACGCCGAAGCCGCGCCCGAGCTGGCCCGCCGGGTCGGGTGTGGGGTGTGGGCCGGAGACCCGGCGCTCCGCATCGGCGACCACCCGTTGGTCGACGGCGACCGACTGACGCCGTCGCTCGAGGTCCTGGCCACGCCGGGGCACACCAGCGATTCGACGTCGTTGCTGCACACCTCGCTCGACGGCACGGTCCGGCTGCTGACCGGCGACATGGTCCTCGGCCGCGGGACCACGGTGATCATGCACCCGGACGGCGACCTGGCCGACTACTTCAGCTCGCTCGAGCGGTACGCGGCCGCCGTGGCCGAGCGGGACGTCCGCGCGATCCTGCCCGGTCACGGTCCGGTCCTCACCGACCCGGCCGCGGTCCTCGGCTTCTACCGCCGCCACCGGCGCGAACGCCTCGACCAGGTCCGTGCGGCCCGGGCCGCCGGGGCGACCACCGCCGAGGAGGTCGTCGAGCGGGTCTACGCCGACGTCGACCGGAGCGTCTGGCCGGCGGCCACCGCATCGGTCCGCGCCCAGCTCGCGTACCTCGACCGAAGTCACATCGAGCACTGACCCGATCCACAGCTGACACACAGACTCGGCGGGCACGGTGGTTGACGTGAACAGCAACGACCAGCCGGGTCTGAGCACCCCGCCCTTCGGTGACGACCCGTACCGCCCCACCTTTCTGCCCAGCGGTGAGCTCGGCGGTTACTCGGGCTCGCAGTTCCCGTCCCCGGCGGGGGTGCCGCACCTCACCCAGACCCCGGCCGCACTGGCCAGCAAGCCGCGCCGTCGCCCCGGGGCCCTGATCGCCGCCGCCGTGATGGCTGCGCTGATCGGCGCCGGAGCCGGCGTGGGCTCGTACGCGTACCTGGCCGAGGACGGCGTGGTCACCTCGCCGATCAGCGTGACCACGGTGCCGGCGGCCAACAGCCCGGTCCTCGACGGGACGGTGGTGGCGGCGGCGGCGAAGATCGAAGCCTCGTTGGTCACCATCACCGTGCAGTCGGGTCGCAGCGGCGACATCGGCAGCGGCGTGGTGCTCGACTCCGAGGGTCACATCCTGACCAACAACCACGTGGTCGAGGCGGCGGCGCAGAGCGGGACGATCAGCGTCACCTTCCACAACGGCACCACGGCCCGAGCCACGCTGACCGGCCAGTCGGAGACCAACGACCTCGCGGTCATCAAGGTCGACAACGTCAGCGACCTCGTCCCGGCGGCGTTCGCCAGGTCCGACAGCCTCAAGGTCGGCCAGGCGGTCGTGGCCGCCGGCGCGCCACTCGGCCTGTCCGAATCGGTGACCAGCGGCATCGTGTCGAACACCGCCCGCCCGGTCCGCTCGGGCAGCAACAACGACGCGGTCTACCTGGCCGTGCAGACCGATGCGGCGATCAACCCGGGCAACTCGGGCGGTCCGCTGGTCGACCTCAACGGCAACATCGTCGGCATCAACTCCTCGATCGCCACGACCGGCTCGGGCTCGGCCGACAGCCAGGCCGGCAACATCGGGATCGGTTTCGCCATCCCGGCCGATGTGGCCTCACGGGTCGCCGCCGAAGTGATCGCCAACGGCAAGTCGGTCAACGCGGCCATCGGGGTGACCGTGGGCAACGAGGACTCGACCCTGTCGACCGCGACCGGCGTGGCCCTGCAGAGCGTGGTCTCCGGCGGCGCCGCCGACCAGGCCGGCCTGCGCACCGGTGACGTGGTCACCCGGCTGAACGACTTCCCGACCACCACCGCCGACGGCCTGATCGCCGCCACCCGGTTCTACGCCCCGGGCACCCAGGTCACGCTGACCTACACCCGTGACGGCGGCAGCCCGCAGACCGTCGACGTCACCCTCGGCCGGCAGTAGGAGCGGCCGGGGTCGGCGATGATCGAGCTGTCCGCCGAAAATCGGGCGGACCGCCGAAGCTAACCCCCGCCAGCCCGGGAACGCGTCGGTGCGAGCGCCAGCGAGTGCGCGAGTCCGGGCGCGGTGTCGCCGATCCGGTCTGGACGACGGATCGCGCATCGCCCGTTCGCGATCGACGTCAGCGCCCCGTCGGATCGGGCGGTGCGCGTTCCGGAGGAAGACCGGATCTCCCAGCGACACCGCCCCAAATAATTACCGCGCTCGGCGTTCGACCCGTTCGACGTCGAGGATGGTGACCGAGCGGGGTTCGAGCCGGATCCAGCCACGGGCGGCGAAGTCGGCCAGGGCCTTGTTCACCGTCTCGCGCGAGGCGCCGACCAGCTGGGCCAGCTCTTCCTGGGTCAGGTCGTGATGGACGTGCACCCCGTCGTCGCGCTTGTCGCCGAACCGGTTGGCCAGTTCGAGCAACTGCTTGGCCACCCGCCCGGGAACGTCGGAGAACACCAGATCGGCGACCACGTCGTTGGCCCGGCGGAGCCGGGCGGCGAGCTGACCGAGCAGGCCGCGGGCCACCTCGGGGCGGCCGGCCAGCCAGCCCATCAGCTCGTCGTGCTCGAGCGTGCGGATCTCGCAGGCGGTCACCGCGGTGGCGGTCGAGGAGCGGGGGCCGGGGTCGAACAGCGAGAGCTCGCCGAACATCTGGCCCGGTCCGAGGATGGCCAGCAGGTTCTCCCGCCCGGCCGATCCGCTGCGGCCGAGCTTGATCTTGCCGCTGACCACGACATAGAGCCGATCCTCGCGGTCGCCCTCGTGGAACAGCACCTCGCCGCGGTTGAGGCGGATGGTGCCCATGGCCGAGGAGAGCGCGCTGGCAGCCTCGTCCTCCAGGCCGGCGAACAACGGTGCCTTCTTCAGCACTTCCGGGTCCACAGGTTGCCTCCTCGCGAACAGGGGTGGGTGCCTATCGAGCCGACCCTACCGTCGATCGCTCCGGACGCGCAGGAGGCCGCCATGATCATCTTCGTGGGGGACCCGCGGCGGGCGGGCTGGGCTAACCTCGGGGCATGGCAGACACCGCACTGGTCCGGCGGGCCCGCACCGTCAACCGGACGCTCGCGGCCACCTATCCCGACGCCCATTGCGAGCTCGACTTCCGGACCCCGCTCGAGTTGCTGGTCGCCACCGTCCTCTCGGCGCAGAGCACCGACAAGCGGGTCAACCTGATCACGCCGCTGGTGTTCGCGCGCTATCCCGACGCCGCGGCGTACGCGGCCGCCGACCGGGCCGAGCTCGAGGCGCTCATCACCCCGACCGGGTTCTTCCGAGCCAAGACCGACAGTCTGATCAAGCTCGGGGCCGCCCTGACCGAGCGGTTCGGCGGCGAGGTGCCGACGACGCTGGCCGACATGGTCACGCTGCCCGGGGTCGGTCGCAAGACGGCGAACGTCGTGCTGGGCAACGCGTACGGGGTCCCCGGCATCACCGTCGACACCCACTTCGGGCGGCTGTCCCGCCGCTTCGGCTGGACCACCGAGGAGGACCCGGTCAAGGTCGAGCACGAGGTCGGCGCACTCTTCGCCAAGAAGGACTGGGTCCAGCTCTGCCACAACGTCATCTGGCACGGCCGCCGGCGCTGCCACGCCCGCAACCCGGCCTGTGGTGCCTGTCCGGTGGCGCGCTGGTGCCCGGCGTTCGGCGAGGGGGAGACCGACCCGGTCAAGGCGGCGAAGCTGGTCCGCGAGCCCCGCGGATGACCCCTCGGGTCCGCTCCGGGTTGGTCGCGGTCCTGGTCATCGCCCTGGCCGGGTGCACCCAGGCGTCTCCGGTCGGTCGGCTGCCCGCGGCGTCGCCGAGCAGCGCACCGGCGTTGCCCACCGTGGCCTCGACCGCCGACCTGCCGGCGCTCAAGCAACGCGCCGGGATCGCCGACTGCCCGGTGACCGACCCCGACGTCGCGGTGCGGCCCGACGGCCTGCCCGACGTGACCCTGCCCTGTCTCGGCGGGGGGCGCGAGACCCGGCTGGCCGGTCTGCGGGGCCGGCCGACGATGATCAACGTCTGGGCCCAGTGGTGCGGTCCGTGCCGCCAGGAGGCCCCGTTCCTGCGGGAGATCGCCGAAGAGCAGACCGAGCTCCAGGTCATCGGCATCGACTTCCGCGACCCCTATCCCGACCGGGCCCTGGAGTACGCCGAGGCGGTCGGGTGGACCTTCCCCCAGGTGCAGGACGCCGACCAGGGGCTGGCCGCGCTGCAGATCACCGCACCACCGATCACCCTGTTCGTCCGCCCCGACGGGTCGATCGCCGCGCGTCACGCCGGCGCCTTCACCTCGAGCCAGGAGATCCGTGACCTGCTCGCCGAGCACCTCGGGGTGACCCGATGAGGCCCGACTGGCTGGAGCCGCTGACCCGCTCGCTGGCCCAGCCCGACCGGCTGGCCGAGGTGGTGGCGTTGCGCCCGGGCGTCGGGGCGCGGCGGGCGGCCGTGCTGGTCCTGCTCGGCTCCGGACCCGAGGGCCCGGAGATCCTGTTCGTCGAGCGCGCGTCGACCATGCGGACCCACGCCGGTCAGATCGCCTTCCCGGGTGGGGCGGTCGACGCCGGTGACCTCGATCTGGCCGACACCGCGCTCCGCGAGGGGGTCGAGGAGACCGGGCTGGACCGGGCCGGTGTGGAGATCCTCGGATCGTTGCCCGCCGCCCACGTCGAGGTCAGCGGCTTCGACGTCACCGCGGTGATCGGCTGGTGGTTCGCCCCGAGTCCGGTCGCGGCCGTCGACCTGCGCGAGGCGGCGTCGATCCTGATCGTCCCCGTGTCCCGGCTGACCGATCCGGCCCACCGGGCCCGGGTGCGGCACCCCTCGGGCTACACCGGCCCGGCCTTCGAGGTCGACGACCACCTCATCTGGGGGCTGACCGCTCACCTGCTCGACGGGGTCCTCGATCTCGCCGGGTGGCAGCGACCGTACGACGAGACGCGTACGCTGCCGATCCCCGAGCGCTACCTGAGGCCGCCACCGGCGGGCTCGCCCACCCGTCCCGACCGTGGAGGTCCCGATGCCCACTGAGCTTGACGCCGATCCCGACCAGGATCTGCTCGACCGCTGGAACGCGACGCTGCCCGACCAGCAGGAGATCGGGGAGCGGCTGCTGCAGCGCTACCGTGAGCCGCACCGCCGCTACCACGGGATCGCCCACCTGCGGCGGGTGCTCGAACAGATCGACGCCCTCGACGAGGGGCAGGACCTGTTCCTGGTCCGGCTGGCCGCCTGGTTCCACGACGCCGTCTACGCCATCCCCGAGCGTGAGCTGACCAACGTCGAGGCGTCGGCACGGCTGGCGGTGCGCGAGCTCGGTCGCGCCGGTCTCGAGCAGGAGGACATGGCCCAGATCTCGCGGCTGGTCCGGGTCACCGCCGACCATATCCCCGGCACCCGCGACCAGGAGGGCGAGCTGATCTGCGACGCCGACCTGTCGATCCTGGGCGTCGAGCCCGCGGCGTACGCCGACTACGTCCGCGCCGTCCGCGAGGAGTACGCGGCGGTGCCCGACCAGCGGTTCATGCGGGCCCGGTTGTCGGTGCTCATCGAGCTGCGCCGACGGCCGTTGTTCCGGACCGGGAAGGGGCAGGCGCTGGTCGCCCGGGCCGAGGCCAACGTCGACGCGGAGATCATCGAGCTCGCGGACACCCTCGGAGTCGATCTGAAAGGATCGCGACCATGACGACGTCGCCGACGCACCTGCCCTCCTCCGGCCTCGACCGCCCCGCCGACTGGTGGAAGACCGCCGTGGTCTACCAGATCTATCCCCGCTCGTACGCCGACAGCAACGGCGACGGCATCGGCGACATCCCCGGGATCACCGCGCACGCCGACTACCTCGCCGACCTCGGTGTCGACGTGGTCTGGCTGTCGCCGGTCTACGCCTCGCCGATGGACGACAACGGCTACGACATCAGCGATTACCAGGACATCGACCCGCTGTTCGGCACCCTCGACGACCTCGACCAGCTGATCGCGACGCTGCACGAACGCGGCATCAAGCTGGTGATGGACCTGGTGGTCAACCACACCTCCGACGAGCACCCGTGGTTCGTGGAGTCCCGCGACCCGGCCTCGCCCAAGCGCGACTGGTACTGGTGGCGACCGGCCCGGGAGGGCCACGAGGCCGGCGCCGAGGGGGCCGAGCCCAACAACTGGGAGGCCGCCTTCTCCGGTCCGGCCTGGCACCTGGACGAGCAGAGCGGGGAGTACTACCTGCACCTGTTCTCGCCCAAGCAGCCCGACCTCAACTGGGAGAACCCCGAGGTCCGCCAGGCCGTGTACGCGATGATGCGCTGGTGGGTCGACCGGGGCGTCGACGGCTTCCGGATGGACGTCATCAACCTGATCTCCAAGCGCAACCTCGACGACGGCGTGCCGCCTCCCGGCCGCAAGCTCGCGCCGAACTTCCTCTACACCGCCAACGGCCCGCGGCTGCAGGAGTTCCTCGCGGAGATGAACGAGGCCGTCGGGCTGAGCGACCAGCACCTGATCACCGTGGGGGAGATGCCCGGGTCGACCATCGAGCTGGCCCGGTCGGTCACCGACGTGGCCAACCGGCAGCTCAACATGGTGTTCACCTTCGAGCACGTCGGGCTGGACCAGCAGACCGAGGGGTCGAAGTGGGACCTGGCCCCGCTCGAGCTGTCGACGCTGAAGAAGAACCTGGCCGACTGGCAGCTCGGCCTGGCCGACGCCGGGTGGAACTCCCTCTACTGGGACAATCACGACCAGCCGCGGGCGGTGTCGCGGTTCGGTGACGATTCGGCCGAGCACCGGGTCAACTCGGCCAAGACCCTGGCCACCATCCAGCACGCGCACCGGGGAACGCCGTACGTCTACCAGGGCGAAGAACTCGGGATGACCAACACCTACTACAGCGCCATCGACCAGTACCGCGACATCGAGTCGGTCAACTACCACGCCGACGCGTTGAGCCTGGGCATGGAGGTCGAGGTCGTCCTCAACTCGCTGTCGGTGAAGAGCCGAGACAACGCCCGCTCGCCGATGCAGTGGAACGACCGCACCCATGCCGGCTTCAGCGAGGGCATCCCGTGGCTGGCGGTCAACGCCAACTACGTCACCATCAACGCCGAGGCCGCGGTGGCCGATCCGGACTCGGTGTTCCACCACTTCCGCACCCTGATCGGGCTCCGGCACGAGTTGCCGGTCCTGGTCGACGGCCGTTTCGAGCTCTGGCTGCCCGACCACGAGCAGCTGTGGGTGGTCAGCCGGACGCTCGGCGACCAGCGGCTGTACGCGGTGGCCAACTGCTCGTCGCGCCCGGCCACGCTGCCCGACGGGACGCTGCCCGATCTCAGCGCAGCCCGGGTGCTGCTGACCACGCACGGCGACCGGCGCGGCGCCGACCTCGAGCCGTGGGAGTCACGCCTTCTGCTGCTCGGCTGATGCGGTGGGCGTCGGCGCGACCTCGGTGTCGGCCGGCGCCCCGTACTGCCGCGAGCGGTAGACGAACGGCAGCGCGAACGCCGACGCGGCCGCCGACAGCAGGTACGACGTCGGATAGCTCCAGACGTCGGCCGCGCGACCCAGCAACGGCTGGGCGACGATGCCGCCGCTGCTGGTGATCATCGAGTCGAACGACAGGATCGTCGCCCGCTGAGCCGACGGGATCATCGCGTTGACGTAGGCCTGCCGGATCGGTCGGATGGCCGCCGAGCTCAGCGAGTAGACCACGACCAGGGCCAGCACGAGCCAGAAGTTCGGCGCCAGTCCGATCCCGGCCAGCAGCACGACTCCGACGGCCTGGAGCACCAGCAGGGCCGAGGTCCGACGGCGGAACCGGCGCCGGACCAGCGGGGTGACCAAGCCGCCGACGATCTGGGCTCCGGCCATGATGGCTGCGCTGAGCCCGGCGATCCCGTACGCGGTCGGGTCGCCCCACAGCTCGAGCAGGTAGGGCTGCAGCGCGTAGAAGACGTAGACCCCGACGCCACCGGTGAAGACGCCGGCGAGCATGGTGGCCCGTACCGGGGGGACGCGGAGGCCCTTGTCGACCGACTGCCGGACCAGTTCGCGCATCTCGCCCAGCGGGGACTGGCCGCGCACCGGGGTGAAGCCCAGATCGCGCATCAGCACGGCGGCCAGCGCGAACATCACGACCAGCACCGCGGCCCGGATGAGGTAGGGCACGCCGAGGTTGAACGCCTGGGCCAGGTATCCGCCGGCCACCGAGCCGATCAGCATGGTGACGCCGCCGATCACCTGGCCACGGGCGAACACCCCCTCCAGTTCGCCGGTGAAGCCGGTGGCGGCCAGCGCATCGACCAACCAGGCCTCGGTGGCCCCGGAGAAGAAGGTGAACCCGAGCCCGAGCAGCGCCGACACCACCGCCCACCAGCCGAAGCCGGCGTCGAAGCGCCACAGCAGCACGTAGAGCCCGGTGGTGATGGCCAGGGTGAGGGTGCCGCACAAGAAGGAGGCCCGCCGACCCCAGGAGTCGGCGACGATGCCGGTCGGGATCTCGAACAGCACCATGCCGGCGGTGAAGAAGGCGTTGGCCGCGAACGCCTCGAAGTTCGACAGCCCGGCGTCGAGCAGGAAGATCGTGTTGATGCCCCAGATCAGCGAGGCGGCCAGCGTGTTCCCGGCGGTCAGGATGTAGTAGGCCCGCCGGACGGTGCGCGACGTGTGCTGCATCAAGCGGCCGCCAGCCAGTCGACGATGGCCGCGCTGACCTCGGCGGGAGCTTCCTCGTGCGGCAGGTGACCGACGTCGGGCAGGCTGACCAGGTCGTGGCGACCGCGGACCCAGCGCTCGGCGGCGGTCATCGCCTCGGCCGGCACGAGAGCGTCGCGCTCGCCGTGGATCGACAGCACCGGGAGGTCGACCCCGGCCCGCAAGGCCTCGCGGTAGTGCCGGCCCCGGGCCCGGAGCTGGTCGCGGACGAACATCCGCTGGTACTCCAGCGCGCAGTGCGGGCTGGGCCACAACATCAGCGCGTCGCGGTAGTGCCGGGCCTGCTCGGTGGTGAAAACCGAGGCCCCGTCGTACGCGCGACCGCGGAGCAACTGCTCCACGAACAACCCGTCATCGGCCATGATCCGTCGTTCGGGCAGCAGCGGGAGCTGGAAGAAGCCCAGCGTCCGGGCGTGCGCCCGCCACGGAAACGCCAGAGGGTGCGGGGCGGCCACGACGACCAGCCGACCCACCGGACCCGCGGCGTACGCGGCGGTCGCCCACGCGGCCATACCGCCCCAGTCGTGGCCGACCACGGTGGCCTCGGCGAAGCCCAGGCTCTTGATCACCCCGCTGACGTCGTACGCGGTGGTCTGCGGGTCGTAGCCCCGCGGGGTCTTGTCGCTGGCGCCGTAGCCGCGCAGATCCATGGCGGCGACGCTGAACCCGGCCGCGTCGAGGGTCGGGATCTGCGCGCGCCAGGCCCACCAGAACTCTCCGAACCCGTGCAGCAGCAGGATCAGCGGCCGGTCGACGCTGAACCGCTCACCGAGCGCGAGATGGAACCGGATGCCGTTGGCCGACAGGTCGTGGTGGGTCCACGGACCGTCGAGCAGGATGTCGCGGACACCGGCTCCGGCCACGGCGACCTCGGTGCCGTCGACCGCTCAGCGGATGGACGGCTGGTCGACGACCTCGCCCTCGATCTGCGGCGCCTTGGCCGCAGCCATCCCGCGCTGGGTGGCCGCCTTGAGCTCGGCGACGGTCAGGTTGGCCTGCGTGATCGTCCGCTCCGGCGCCTTGACCTTCTTGACCTGCATCAACCCGATGCCGGCGCACACGCCGGCGATCAGCAGCAGGGCGACGCCGACGATCAGAAAGGCGAGCGGGGTGGGCAGCCCGAGCGCAGCCAGTCCGAAGGCGGCGGCGAAGTACAACACCGAGAGCGCGCAGATCGCGAAGTAGCCCGCGGCGCCGAACAGCCCGGCCCCGATCCCGCCGTGCTTGGCGGCCGGGATGAGCTCGGACTTGGCCAGCGCGATCTCGTCACGGACCAGCGACTTCACGTCTTCGGTGATCGTCTTGATGATGTCGCCGACTGGTTGATCAGCCATGGTGATGCTCCTCTTCGTCGGGACGAAGCCTACTCATCGACGGCCGGCCGCTGCGCGTCGGCGGGCCGTTGCCCGCCGACGCGACCGGACGACGGCCCCCCGGTCGGCACCGGACAGCACCACCCGGCGAGCCGGGATCAGTCCTCGTTGCTGGTGCTGGTGGCCAGGTTGTCCTTGATCAGGTTCATCACCGACGAGTCGGTCAGCGTGGTCACGTCGCCGATCTCGCGGTTCTCGGCGATGTCGCGCAGCAGTCGGCGCATGATCTTGCCCGAGCGGGTCTTCGGCAGTTCCTCGACGACCATGATCTGCCGCGGCTTGGCGATGGCCCCGATCTCCTTGGCCACGTGGGCCCGCAGCTCGCTGACCACGTGCTCACCGCCGTCACCGGCATCGCCGCGCAGGATGACGAAGGCGACGATGGCCTGGCCGGTGGTCGGGTCGGTGGCCCCGACCACGGCGGCCTCGGCCACCTTGGGGTGCGAGACGAGGGCCGACTCGATCTCGGTGGTCGACATCCGGTGCCCCGAGATGTTCATCACGTCGTCGACCCGGCCGAGCAGCCAGAGGTCGCCGTCGTCGTCCTTCTTGGCCCCGTCGCCGGCGAAGTACAGCCCGTCGAAGCGGGACCAGTAGGTGTCGACGTAACGCTGGTCGTCACCCCACAGGGTGCGCAGCATGGCCGGCCAGGGCTGGCGGATGACCAGATAGCCGCCGGACCCGTCCGGCACCGACTGCGCCTCGTCGTTGACCACGTCGACGACCACGCCGGGGACGCCCTTCATCGCCGCACCCGGCTTGCCCTCGGTCACCCCGGGCATCGGCGAGATCATGTGCATCCCGGTTTCGGTCTGCCACCAGGTGTCGACCACCGGGGTGCGGTCGCCGCCGATGTGGTGGCGGTACCAGACGTAGGCCTCGGGATTGATCGGTTCACCGACCGAGCCGAGGATGCGCAGCGAGGACAGGTCGAAGTTCGCGGGGACCTCGGCGCCCCACTTCATGAAGGTGCGGATGGCCGTCGGCGCACAGTAGAGGATGCTGACCCGGTACTTCTCGATGATCTCCCACCACCGCCCCTTGTGCGGGGTGTCCGGCGTGCCCTCGTACATCACCGAGGTGGTGCCGTTGGCCAGCGGTCCGTAGACCAGGTACGAGTGGCCGGTGACCCAGCCGACGTCGGCCGCGGTCCAGAAGATGTCGGTCTCGGGTTTGAGGTCGAAGGTCGCCCAGTGGGTGTACGCCGTGCCGACCAGGTAACCGCCGGTGGTGTGCAGGATGCCCTTGGGCTTCCCGGTGCTGCCCGAGGTGTACATGATGTAGAGCGGGTGCTCGGCCGGGAACGCCTCGGGCTCGTGCTCGGTCGGCTGACCCCCGACCAGGTCGTGCCACCACCGGTCGCGCCCCTCGGTCATCGCGGTGTCCTGACCGGTGCGTCGGACGACCAGGACGTGGCGGACGTCGGGGCAGCGCTCGAGGGCGCTGTCGACCGCGGGCTTGAGCGCGGAAGCCGACCCCCGCCGGTAGCCGCCGTCGGCGGTGATCACCACCTCGACGCCGCAGTCCAGGATCCGGGTGGCCAGCGCGTCGGCCGAGAAACCGCCGAAGACGACGGTGTGCGGCGCGCCGAGCCGGGCGCAGGCCAGCATGGCCACCACGGCCTCGGGAATCATCGGCAGGTAGATCGCGACTCGGTCGCCGGTCTTCACCCCGAGCTCGATCAGCGCGTTGGCGGCCTGGCGGACCTCGTCGGCCAGTTCGGCGTAGGTGATCGAGCGGGTGTCGCCCGGCTCACCTTCGAAGTAGAAGGCGACCCGGTCGCCGTGGCCGGCCTCGACGTGGCGGTCGACGCAGTTGTACGCGGCGTTGAGCGTGCCGTCGGCGAACCACTTCGCGAACGGGGCGTTGCTCCAGTCGAGGACCTCGGTCGGCTCGGTGGCCCAGGTGATGCGCCGGGCCTGCTCGCGCCAGAAGCCCTCGAAGTCGGACTCGGCGGCGGCGTACGTCTCCGCCGTGACGTTGGCGTGCTCGATCAACTCCGGCGGGGGCGGGAACCGCCGTTCCTCGTGCAATAAGTTGGACAGGGCGTCATCACTCATGGACTGGCTCCTCGCTGGACCTACGCGGTGCGGGTCAGCCTACAGATGTCGACATCCAGGCCAACCGCCCGAGCAGAAGTGGGTAGACACCCCCGAACGAAAGGAGCACCGATGTCGAACGACACCGGAGTAGCGCGACTCATCGAGGTCGCCAGCAAGATCAACATCGCCATGATCACCACCATCGATGCCGAGGGTCATCTGATCGCCCGGCCGATGGGTCAGCAGGACATCGACGCCGACGGCACGCTCTGGTATTTCACCGAGCGCGACTCGCACATCGTCACCGAGATCAGGGCCAACCCGCACGTCGGCGTCACGCTGAGCGCGTCGGACGCGTGGGTGGCCATCGACGGCGAGGCGACCATCGTCGAGGACTCGGCCAAGGCGCAGGAACTCTGGGATCCGTCGGTCGAGGCGTGGCTCCCGCAGGGTCCGACCGACCCCAGCGTGGTGCTGATCAAGGTCGACGGTCACGGCGGCGAGTACTGGGACACCCCCGGCAGCAAGGTCGCCACCCTGATCAGCTTCGTCAAGTCCAAGGTCACCGGCCAGCCCTTCGACGGCGGCGAGTCGGAGAAGGTCGACCTCTGACCGACTGAGCGATCGGATCCGGAACGACGACGAGGGCGGGCGAGACGTGAGTGTCTCGCCCGCCCTCGACGCGTACGCGGTCAGCGCGGCGTCAGTGCGAACTCGCCTTCTCCGCGCCCGCACCGGTCAGCGATCGGACGGCCAACTCGTCGTAGCGCTCCTGCGAGGACCGGTCCTTGCTCGAGATCGTGCCGAGGAAGCCGCACAGGAAACCGAACGGGATCGACACGATGCCCGGGTTGCGCAACGGGAACCAGGCGAAGTCGGCGTCGGGGAACATCGACGCCGCCCCACCACCGGACACCACCGGTGAGAACAGCACCAGCAGCACCGCGGCCCCGAGCCCGCCGTAGATGCTCCAGACCGCCCCACGGGTGTTGAACCGGCGCCAGAAGAGGTTGTAGATCAGCGCGGGCAGGTTGGCCGAGGCCGCGACGGCGAAGGCCAGCGCGACCAGGAACGCGATGTTCAGCCGCTGGGCCGGGATGGCCAGGGCGATGGCCACCGCGCCGATGCCGAACGCCGCGATCCGGACGACGACCATCTCCTGCTTCTCGGTGGCGCGGCCCTTGCGGAACACGCTGGCGTAGAGGTCGTGGGCCACCGACGAGGCCGAGGTCAGGGTCAGCCCGGCCACCACGGCCAGGATGGTGGCGAACGCCACGGCGGAGATCAGGGCGAGCAGGATCGCTCCACCCAACGTGCCCTCGCCGCCGCCCACCGCCTGGGCCAGCAGCGGGGATGCGGCGTTGCCCGAGGAGGTGGCGATCTGGCTGCCCTTGCCGGTGTCGACCAGGGCGGCCGCACCGAAGCCGAGCACCAGCGTCATCAGGTAGAACGCGCCGATCAGTCCGATCGCCCACAGCACCGACTTCCGCGCCGCCTGGGCGGTCGGGGTGGTGTAGAAGCGGATCAGGATGTGCGGCAGACCGGCGGTGCCGAGCACCAGGGCCAGACCCAGCGACAGGAAGTCGATCTTGCCGATCAGGTCCTTGCCGTAGAGCAGGCCCGGCTCGAGGAAGGCCTGGCCCTTGCCCGACTTCTCCGCCGCCGCACCGAGCAGTTCGGACAGGTTGAAGCCGAACTTGGCCAGCACCAGGATGGTGATCAGGAAGCTGCCGACCATCAGCAGCACCGCCTTGACGATCTGCACCCAGGTGGTGCCCTTCATCCCGCCCAGGGTGACGTAGATGATCATCAGGATGCCGACACCGACGATGACCAGGTTCTTCACGCCGGGCGAGCTCACCCCGAGCAGCAGGCCGACCAGGCTGCCGGCCCCGACCATCTGGGCCAGCAGGTAGAAGATCGAGACGACGATGGTCGAGGTGGCGGCGGCGCTGCGGACCGGGGTCTGGCGCATCCGGTAGGCGAGCTGGTCGGCCATCGTGTACTTGCCGGAGTTGCGCAGCAGTTCGGCGACCAGCAGCAACGCGACCAGCCAGGCGACCAGGAAGCCGATCGAGTAGAGGAAGCCGTCGTAGCCGTAGAGCGCGATCGAGCCCGAGATGCCCAGGAACGACGCCGCGGACATGTAGTCGCCGCCGATCGCCAGGCCGTTCTGGAAGCCGGTGAACGAGCGGCCGCCCGCGTAGTAGTCGGCCGCGGTGCGGTTCTGGCGCGAGGCCCACAGCGTGATGCCCAGGGTCAGCGCGACCACGGCGAGGAACAGTCCGATGGTCAGGGCACGCTGCCCGGTGACCAGCGGGATCATCAGCTCGATCATCGGCCGGTCTCCTTCTCGAAGTCCTCCCGCAGCCGGGTGGCCAGCGGGTCGAGCGCCTTGGCGGCGTGTCGGGAGTAGAGGTAGGCGATCAAGAAGGTCGACGCGAACTGCAGCAACCCGAAGATCAGCGCGATGTTGATGTTGCCGATCACCTGGGTGTTCATGAAGCCGCGGGCCCAGTTGTTGCAGATGACGTAGGTGATGTACCAGACCATGAACGCGATGGTCGCCGGGAAGGCGAACCGTCGGTAGTGGCTGCGCAGCGTGTGGAAGTCCTGCGATGCGGCGATCTCGTCGTAGATCACGCTCTCGCTCCGGCCCGGTGGCCGGCCCGCTTGACGGGGCGTTCGCTTGGCCATGTCTCCTCCGTTGGTCGACTGGGGTAGCGCGACGATAACGCCGACCGGTCGGGCGGGGACGAGGGCTCGCGCAGGCAGGCCCGGCCGAGATCAGAGTTTGATCTGCAGGACGTCGTCGAGATCGTCGTCGACGACCAGGCTCGAGTGGTCGACCACCGCACGCCAGCACGAGGTCTGGAAGGGCAGCAGCAACGGCTCGGGGGCGCGGGCGGAGTTGTCGTAGAGCTCGCCGACCTCGGCCAGCAGGCCCCGACGCGTCTCCGGGTCCAGCCGGGCCACCGAATCGCGGCGCTCGACCATGGCGATCAGCCCGGAGCGGGTGATGGGGACCCAGTTGCGGAAGTTCCGCCGCTCGACCTGGGTGAAGTAGGGGCTGTCGAGCACCGCGTTGACCGAGTCGTCGCCGAACTCACCACGCATGGCCGCCGGATCCGAGCGGTGCATCAGCGCGATCAGCCGCTTGACCCAGGGCACCGTGTCGTCGCGGGTGTTGTAGGCGATGGCCAGGTGGCCGCCCGGACGCAGCACGCGGGCGATCTCGGTCAGGGCGAGCCCGGGGGCGAAGCGGTGCAGGGTCTGCGCCGCGGTCACCACGTCGAAGTGGCAGGACAGGTAGGGCAGCGACTCGACCTGACCGGCGACGTGGCGGAAGCTCCGCAGGCTCTCGGGCAGGTCGGCGATGGCCTGCACCGAACGATCGAGGCAGAACACCTCGTGACCGAGCGCCTGGATCATGACGGCGAAGCCACCCGATCCCGAGCCGAGGTCGAGGACGCGGGCTCGTCCGGGACCGATCAGCCAGGGCGGCGCCGCCTGGGGGAAGGGAGTACGCCGGCCGCTCATGGCGTCGACTTTAGTGGGTCGCCGACCGCCGGGAGCGGACCGCGACCGGGCCGGACATGACGCGGCGCCCGTCACAGGTGACGGGCGCCGTGCCTGGCACGGCATACCGTGCGACCATGCGTGCTTCTCAACGTGTTGGCCCCGGCAGACCGGAGCGCAACGGACCCGTCTCGGATGGGTGATCGCCGCGTGGGTACTCGGATGTCGTGCTAGGTCTGCCAGATCGTTCGTCGAAGACTGCGCGCCACCGCTTCGATGCGGTGCCTAGGAGGGTCCTAGACGCGTACTCGTGGACGACGATTCGGTTTTTCCTTGACACCAGTTGTACGCCTGGTCAGCGCCGTTGTGAAGCCCTGAGAACCTAAGAAACTCCGACACGCCGTGGAGGCGTGGCCCGGTCGGCGGGTCGGCCCGCCGACCGCGTTGTCCACAGGTCGAGCGGGCGCCCGGGTTGTCCACAGATCTGGGCGGGGGCGGCACGATCGGGGGCGATCTCCACACACTCCCGACATGGACCCGCTCAGCCCGCCCGATCCGCTCGTCGTGATCACCCACGATCCCGAACTGCTCGAACGCATCCTGTCGATCACCGCGGCGGTCCCGGTCGACCCGCTGGTGCTCCGCCATCCCTCCGAGCTCCGGCCACACTGGCTGGGCGCGGCGATGATCCTGATCGGGGTGGATGTGGCTCCGGCGGTGGCTGCCGTCGGACTGCCGCGGCGGGCCGAGGTCTATCTGACCGCCGACGAGACCGTGCCGAGCGCGATGACCGACGGCATGCGCTGGTCGGTCCCGCTGGGGGCGGCGCTGATCGGACTGCCCGGCCACGCGGGCTGGCTGGCCGACGCCTTGGCCGACCTGGCCGGTCAGCGGACCGGCGCCGGTCGGATCGTCGCCGTGGTCGGCGGATCGGGCGGGGTGGGAGCCTCGACCCTGGCCGCCGCCCTGGCGGTCGGAGCGGGCCGCGACGGCGACCGCGCGTTGCTGATCGACGCCGACGTCCGCAGCGGGGGGATCGATCTGCTGCTCGGCGGTGAGCTCTTCGGTGGATGGCGCTGGCCGCGGCTGGTCGGGGCCCATGGCCACCTCGGCGACCTGTCGCCCCAGCTGCCGCTGGTCGACGAGGTCCATGTCCTGGCCATGGCCCGCGGGGAGCCGCTGCCCGACTGGGAGCTCGCCACCGAGCCGCTGACCGCGGTGCTCGACTCGGCGACCCGCTCGCACGACCGCATCGTCGTCGACGCGCCCCGCAGTCTCGGCGCCGGATGGGCGGCCCTCGAGCAGGTCGACCTGGTCGTCGCCGTCGTCTCGGCCCACGTACGCGGGGTCGCCGCCGCCGCAGAGGCGTTGCGATCGCTCGACCTGCCGCTCGGTCGGACCGCGATGGTCGTGCGCTGCGGGCGCACCCGCCCGGTGCCGGCCGAGGTGGTGGCCGACAGCCTCGAGATCCCGCTGATCGGCGCCTGGGCCGACGACCCGGCGGTGGTGCTGGCCGCCGAGCGCGGCGATCCACCGGGCCGCTCACCGCGGACGAACCTGGCCGACCTGTGCGCGGCGGTGTGGCAACGGCTGCCGGTCGGACGCGAGCTGGTCGCGTGATCGACGCGGCGACCCGATCGGATCCGCTCGAGCCGATCCGCACCCGACTGGCCTCGCTGGGCCGGGCGTACGCGCCGTCCGACGTCGCCGAGGCGTTGCGGGCCGAGGGTCTGGTGGTCAGCGACGCCTCGATCGGCGACGCCGTCGAGGCCCTGCGTCACAACAGCGTGGGGGCCGGCCGGCTCGAGGCGCTGCTGCGGACGCCGGGGGTCACCGACGTGCTGGTCAACGGGCCGGACCAGGTCTTCGTCGATCGCGGTGCCGGGCTCGAACTGACCGGGATCCGCTTCGACTCCCAGCTGGAGGTCCGACGCCTGGCCCAACGGCTCGCCGCCTCGGTCGGCCGGCGCCTCGACGACGCCGTCCCGTTCGTCGACGCCCGCCTGGCCGACGGGTGCCGGGTCCACGCCGTGCTCGCCACGCTGGCCGCACCGGGCACGTGCATCTCGCTCCGGGTCCCGGCCCGCCGGGCGTTCTCGCTCGACGACTGCGTGCGGTCCGGGTCGATGACCCCGGGGATGGCCGAGTTGCTGCGCCGGGTGATCGACGCCCGGCTGGCCTTCCTGATCAGCGGCGGGACCGGTTCCGGCAAGACGACCCTGCTGGCCGCGCTGCTGGCCCTGGTCCCGGCCCACGAGCGGATCGTCATCGTCGAGGACTCCCGCGAGCTCGCTCCCGAGCACCCGCACGTCGTGTCGATCGAGTCGCGCCCCGCCAATGCCGAGCTCTCCGGGTCCATCACCCTGACCGACCTGGTCCGGCAGTCGCTGCGGATGCGCCCGGACCGCCTGGTGGTCGGCGAGGTCCGCGGGGCCGAGATCGCCGACCTGCTGACCGCGATGAACACCGGCCACGAGGGCGGGTGCGGCACGGTGCACGCCAACTCGGCCGCCGACGTCCCGGCTCGGCTGGAGGCCCTCGGAGCACTCGGCGGACTCGCTCGCCCGGCGCTGCACGCCCAGCTGGCCTCGGCGCTCGACGCGGTCATCCACGTCGTCCGCGACGAGCGCGGGCGACGTCGACTCGGCGAGATCGCGGTGTTCGTCCGTGACGAGTCGACCGGCGTGGTCCGCACGCAGTGCGCCGTCGCCTTCGCCTCCGACGGCCTGGTCCGACGCGGTCCGGGGATCGGCCGGCTCGAGGCGGTGCTGAGCCGGTGATGGTCCTCGCCTGCCTGATCGCCACCGCGGCCGCGGTGGTCTGGTGGCTACCTCCACCGGGGGACCGGACGCTGCACACACGGCTCGAGGCGGCGCCGGAGACCGGGCCCGAGCGTCGTCCCGGCTCGCGCCGCACGGCGGCTGCGCTGGCCGGCGGTGGTGTGGGGCCGGTGATCGTCGGTGCCCTGCTCGACGCCACGGTCGGGGCGGTTGTCGGCGCAGCCGTAGGACTGGTCGTCTCGACGGTGACGTGGGTGGTGGTCGGCTGGCGTCGACGGCGGGCCCGCACCGGTCGTGATCACGACGTCGCGCGCGCCTGCGGCTCGCTGGCCGCGCAGTTGCGGGTCGGTCAGATCCCGGGTGAGGCGCTGGCTCGGACCGCGGTCGACCACCCGGTGCTCGAGCCGGCGGCCCGGTGCGTGGCGGTCGGCGGCGATGTCGTGGGGTTGTGGCATCGGCAGGCGATCCACGACGGCACTCCCGGTCTGGCCGAGCTGGCCCGGGCGTGGGCGGTGTCGACCACGTCGGGGGCGCCGATGGCGGTCACGCTCGAACAGGTCGCCACCGCGCAGTCGGCCGAGCGGTCGCTCCAAGCGGTGGTGGCCGGGGAGCTGGCGGCCCCGCGGGCGACCAGCAAGATCATGGCCGCTCTGCCCGCCTGCGGCATCGGGATCGGGTACGCGCTGGGCGGTGACCCGCTGCACTGGTTGCTCGGTGGTCCGGCCGGCTGGGCCTGCGTGCTCCTCGGAGTCGGCCTGGCCTGCGCCGGGGTGCTGTGGATGGGGGCCTTGGGCGGTCGACCGTCATGACCGGGTGGTTCGGCTCCGCGGGAGCGGACTGGGTCACGCCGGCGGTGGTGGCGACCGCGGTCCTGACCACGGTGGCGGTGGTGCTCGCCGTCCCGCCGTCGGCCGACCGTCGACTGTCCCGGGCGGCCCGACCGGTCCGAGCCGGACCGCCGGCCGGGCTGACGCGGCTCGCCGTCGGCCGCGCCGATGCCGCCCCGCTGCGCCGTCGGCTGCTGCTCGGCGCCGGCGTGGCCATCGGGCTGGGCGCGGCCGGAGGAGCGCTGACCGGTCTCGGGCCCGCCGCCTGGCTCGCCGCCCCGGTGGTCGCGGCGGCCACGGCGGTGGTGCTCGGGGTGCTGCCGACCCGGGCGACCATCCGGCGGCGCGAGTCGCTGGTCCGGCATGCGCCCCAGGCCCTGGAACTCCTGGCCGCCGCTCTCGACGCCGGCCTCCCGGCCCGCCGGGCGTGCCGGGTCGTCGTCGATGCCTTCGACGGCCCGGTGGCCGAGGACCTCGGCCGGGTCGCCGCGCTGGTCGAGCTGGGGACCGGCGATGCGGACGCGTGGCGCTCGCTGCACGAGCACCCGCAGTTCGGTCCGGCCGCCGACGACCTGGCCCGCTCGGTCGAGTCGGGGACGTTGCTCGTCGACGCCCTGCGCCGGCACGCCGCGGACGCGAGGGAGGCCCGCCGCGCCGCGCTGCAGGTGCACGCCCGGGCCGTCGGGGTCCGGACGGTGCTGCCGCTGATGGTCTGTTTCATCCCGTCGTTCCTGCTGCTCGGCGTGGTCCCGTCGCTGGTCTCGGCGCTGCAGCACGCCTTCGGCTGACCCGCCCGTCGCACCGCTCGGCCGCGATGAGTCCAGCGCACCGAGTTATCCACAGCGGAGCCGGGTGGCGGGCACGATCCACAGATTCTCGGCGGCGCGAACGATCCGGCCGTTCCTCCACACACTCCAGATGTCACCGAGATTCGGGACCGCCGCGGAAGGACCGGGGCGATGTGCAGAGGAGACACCATGATCAACACTCACCGCCCGGCGGCCGACGAGCTGCTCACCGCGGGGCCCGATGCGTCGGAGTCCGGCGGCCGGCTGGTCGACGTCCTCGATCCGGCCGCGCTCGAGCCGGGCACCGCGGGCGGGTTGACCGGCCGGGACCGACGGGGGATGGTCAGCGCGGAATGGGCGGTCGGCATCATCGCGGCCATCGCCATCGCCGGCGTGCTGGTCGCCGTGGTCACCAACGGAGCCGTCCAGGATGCGCTGCTGCGGTTCATCCTCGACCTGATCAAGTCGTTCGCCGACTTCAAGCCGCGATGACCCGTCCGCACCGGGACCGGCGGGGGATGGTGACGGCCGAGCTGTCCGTCGCCATCCTCGCGGCCCTGGCCGTGCTGACCATGATGGCCTGGGGGGCCGAGGTGGTGATGCTCCAGGTGCGGTGTGCCGACGTCGCGGCGGCGGTTGCCCGCCAGGAGGCGCGGGGCGACCGGGCCGGCATCGCGCAGGCCCGGGCCGGCGCTCCCGCCGGCGCCCGGGTCAGCGTGCAGCGCTCGCCGGGCCTGGTGTCGGTCTCGGTGCGGATGACCGCCCGGCCCGGGCCCGACTGGTTGCCCGCGGTGCCGCTCCGGGCCCGGGCCGAGGTGGTGCCCGAGCCGGAGGGCACCCGATGACCGGGCTGCTGAAGCGCTCCGAACGGGGGGCGGCGACCTTCCTGATGGTCGGCGTGCTCGCCGTCGTGCTCGTCCTCGGCGCTGTGGCCATGGTGGTGGGCGGCTATGTCCTGGCCCACCGCAAGGCCAGGGTGGGCGCCGACCTGGCCGCCCTCAGCGGTGCGGTGGCGTTCGAGCAGGGTCGCGAGCCGTGCCCGGATGCCGACCGGGTCTCGCGGACCAACGGGGTGCGGGTCGCGGACTGCGAGCAGGTCGGTGATCAGATCGACTTCGTCGTCACCGTGCGGGCGGTGGTGCGGGTCGATCCGGTCCTGCCCGGATTACCGGACGAGGTCGACGCCTGGGCGCACGCCGGACCGGCCGGCCCGGGTGGCTGAGCCCACCCCGGTCGCCGGCCCCGGGTGGCCCCAGCCGCCCGCCGGTGCGGCTCGGAATCGACCCGAGCCGCGCCGGGCCGGGTTGACCGAACCAGTGATGCATGTGGTTGACTTCGCGCGGTTGGGGCAGCTCTGTTGAAGCGTGGTCGTTCGGAGGACGGCTGGTCGCGGGCAGATATGACCTGTCTTCTCTAGCCAGCAATGACGCATGTATCAGGAGGGCGCCGTATGTCGCTTCCAATTCCCTTGGAAGTCACCGGCCTGTCGGGTTCCAATCTCAGTCTTGTCGCCGTCGTCGGGGTGATCGCGATCATCGCGGTCGTGATGGCCATGGTCTTCCGCCGCGAAGTGCTCGCGGCGGGTGACGGCACCGCCAGCATGAAGGTCATCGCCCTGGCCGTCCAGGAGGGCGCGTCCGCCTACCTCGGACGGCAGTTCCGCACGCTCGGCGTCTTCGCGGCGGCCGCGTTCTTCCTTCTCCTCCTTCTCCCGGTGCACGGGGCCGGCGGCAGCATGCTGCTCCGCGTGGCGCGTTCGATCGCCTTCTTGGCCGGCGCGTTCTTCTCGGCACTGATCGGCTACATGGGCATGTGGCTGGCCGTCCGGGCCAACGTCCGGGTCGCCGCCGCCGCGCGCGACACCGGTCGCGACCCGGCGATGAAGATCGCCTTCCGCACCGGCGCCCACGTCGGCATGGCCACCGTCGGGCTCGGCCTGCTCGGTGCGGCCATCGTGGTGTTCGCCTTCCGGGGCGATGCACCGACCATCCTCGAGGGCTTCGGCTTCGGTGCCGCCATGCTCGCCATGTTCATGCGCGTGGGCGGCGGCATCTTCACCAAGGCCGCCGACGTCGGCGCCGACCTGGTCGGCAAGGTCGAGCAGAACATCCCCGAGGACGACCCGCGCAATGCCGCCACCATCGCCGACAACGTCGGTGACAACGTGGGCGACTGCGCCGGTATGGCCGCCGACCTGTTCGAGTCGTACGCGGTCACCCTGGTCGCCTCGCTGATCCTCGGCAAGGCGGCCTTCGGCGAGTACGGCCTGGTCTTCCCGCTGATCGTCCCGGCCATCGGCGTCATCACCGCGATCATCGGGGTGTATCTGACCAAGCCGCGCCCGGGCGAGAACGGTCTCAAGACCATCAACCGCGCGTTCTACATCTCGGCCGGCATCTCGGCCGTGCTCTGCGCGATCGCCTCGTTCGCCTACCTGCCGTCGAGCTTCGCCGGTCTGGGCGTCGAGGGTCTGGTCTACACCGGCCCGGTCGACGATCCACGGATCGTCGCCATCGTCTCGGTGATCATCGGCATCGTGCTGGCCGCGGTCATCCTCAGCCTGACCGGCTACTACACCGGCACCGAGGACCGCCCGGTCAAGGACGTCGGCAAGACCTCGTTGACCGGTGCCGCGACCGTCGTGCTCGCCGGAATCTCGGTCGGTCTCGAGTCGGCGGTCTACACCGCTCTGGTCATCGCCGCTGCCGTGTTCGGCGCATTCCTGATCGGTGGCTCCGGCGTCATCGCGCTGTTCGCGATCGCGCTGGCCGGGTGCGGCCTGCTGACCACCGTCGGCGTCATCGTGGCCATGGACACCTTCGGTCCGGTCTCCGACAACGCCCAGGGCATCGCCGAGATGTCGGGCGACGTGCACGGCGAGGGCGCCCAGATCCTCACCGAGCTCGACGCCGTCGGCAACACCACCAAGGCGATCACCAAGGGCATCGCCATCGCGACGGCCGTGCTCGCGGCCACCGCTCTGTTCGGCTCCTACACCGACGCGATCCGTGGGGTGCTCGGCGACGCGTACTCGCGGTTCATCGAGGAGTCGGTCGTCTTCGCCCCGCAGACGCTGGTCGGCATGATCGCCGGCGCGGCCGTGGTGTTCCTGTTCTCCGGTCTGGCCATCCAGGCCGTCGGCCGGGCCGCCGGTGCGGTCGTCTACGAGGTGCGTCGTCAGTTCCGCGACATCCCCGGGATCATGGAGGGGACGACCAAGCCGGAGTACGGCAAGGTCGTCGACATCGTGACCCGCGACTCGCTGCGTGAGCTGGCCACCCCGGGCCTGCTGGCCATCTGCGCGCCGATCGCCGTCGGCTTCGGCCTCGGTCCGTCGGCGCTGGCCGGCTACCTGGCCGGCGCGATCGCCACCGGCACCTTGATGGCGGTTTTCCTGGCCAACTCGGGTGGCGCCTGGGACAACGCCAAGAAGCTGGTCGAGGACGGCCACCACGGGGGCAAGGGATCGCCCGCCCACGAGGCCACCATCATCGGCGACACCGTCGGCGACCCGTTCAAGGACACCGCCGGCCCGGCGATCAACCCGCTGATCAAGGTGATGAACCTGGTCGCCGTGCTGATCGCTCCGGCCGTGGTGGCGATGTCGCCGATCGCGTCGTCGCCGACCCCACTGCGGTTCCTGATCGCCGGTATCGCGCTGGCCATCATCGTGGTCGCCGTGACCATCAGCACGCGTCGACCGGTCTCGATCGCCGACGCACCGCAGCCGCCGGCCCCGACCGCAACGGGTGACACCGTCGAGCAGGCGGTGGAGACCCCGGCCCGCGAGGTCTGATCCAGCGATTCGCCGAGTGTGCCCGGTCCCCGATCCGTCGGGGACCGGGCACACTTGTCTCTCCCATGACTGCACTTCCGTACGCCGCACCGCCGGCCCCCGTCCCCGCCGCCAAGCCGAGCGCGTTGCCCGACGGCCCACGGCTCTACACCGAGATGCTCCGCGGCCCCCGCCGCCGCTGGTGGAAACCGGTGCTGACCCTGCTGGCCGCCGCCGGGATCTACCTGGTCCTCAACATCATCGCCATCGTCCCGCTCGGGCTCCTCGGGTCCTTCGGGTCGGGCGGCGAGAGCTACTTCGACCGCGCGTTCGGCGACAACCCGACCGACCCGTTCAGCTTCGTCCTGCTCAACCTGCTGCTCATCGCGCTGATCCCCGCGGCCGGGCTGTCGATCTGGTGGGTGCACCGGATCCGCCCGAAGTTCCTGTCCTCGGTGGCCGGCGGGATCCGCTGGCGCTGGCTCGCTCGCTGCGTGGTCATCCTCACGCCGCTCTGGCTCGTCTACCTGGGTATCGGATTCTGGCTCGACCTGCCCACGCCCGGGCGGCCGGAGCAGTGGGTGCTGATCCTGATCCTCGGGCTGGCCCTGACCCCGTTCCAGGCGGCCGGCGAGGAGTACCTGTTCCGCGGCTGGGTCATGCAGAACCTCGGGGCCTACTTCGGCCGCCCGCTGATCGCGCTGATCGTCACCGTGACCATCTCCACCGTGCTGTTCGCCGCCGCGCACGGCAGTCCGGACCCGTGGATCCTCGGCACCATCGGCTGTCTCGCCGTGGCCGCCGGGATCGCCACCCAGCGCACCGGTGGGCTGGAGGCCGGGATCGCCATGCACGCGGTCAACAACGTGCTGATCGGCATCTTCACCACGCTCTACGGCGGCTACGCCGACAGCCTGGTCGACCAAGACACCAAGGGCGACCCGATCCAGTTCGTCACCTCGGTCGTGGTCCACGGTCTGGCGCTCGCCCTGGTGCTGTGGCAGGCCAAGAAGCACCGGATCGATCCCTACTACCGCCCGCCCGCGGGCACCGCCACCGCGCCCGCCGTCGACGCCGGTGACCCGTGGCCCGAGGCGACCTGGAACCCGATCCCCGAACTCAACCGGACCACCTGAGACCGGGAGATCAGGGCCCGGCTCGACCGACCCGGATAGCCTGCCCGCATGGGTGCCTATCTCGATGACTACCGGCGCAGCATCGACGAGCCCGAGGCGTTCTGGGCCGAACAGGCCCGCGGCATCGACTGGTCGCAGCGACCCACTGCCGTCCTCGACGACAGCCGGGCTCCGATCTACCGGTGGTTCCCGGGGGGCATCCTCAACACCAGCTTCAACGCGCTCGACCGCCACGTCATCCGGGGCCGCGGCGAACAGCCCGCGCTGATCTTCCACTCGGCGTACACCGGCGCACGGCGTACGTACACCTACGCCGAGTTGCTCGAGAAGGTCGCTCAGCTCGGTGGCGCCCTGCAACAACTCGGCGTCGAGGCCGGCGACCGGGTGGTCATCTATCTGCCGATGGTGCCCGAGGCGGTCATCGCCATGCTGGCCTGCGCCCGGATCGGTGCCGTCCACTCGGTGGTCTTCGGAGGTTTCGCCGCCGCCGAACTGGCCGCCCGGATCGACGACGCCCGGCCCAGGGTGATCATCACCGCCTCCTGCGGGCTCGAGCCCGGACGGGTGATCGAATACAAGCCGCTGCTCGACGCCGCGCTCGAACGCGCCGAGCACCAGCCCACCTACTGCGTGGTCTACCAGCGCAGCCCGGTCCGGGCCACGCTGGTCGAGCCGCGCGACATCGACCTGGCCATGCTGATGAAGCCCGGGTCGTTCGAGCCGGCGGTCTGCGTCGACGTCGCGGCCACCGATCCGCTCTACATCCTCTACACCTCGGGCACCACCGGGAAGCCGAAGGGCATCGTCCGCGACCAGGGCGGCCACGCGGTCGCCCTGCACTACGCGATCCGCGCCGTCTTCGACATCGGTCCCGGCGAGGTGATGTTCACCGCCAGCGACGTCGGCTGGGTGGTCGGGCACTCGTTCATCGTCTACGCCCCGCTGCTCGCCGGGGCGACCACCGTGCTCTACGAGGGCAAGCCGGTCGGCACGCCGGACGCCGGGGCGTTCTGGTCGGTCGTCGCCGAGCACCGGGTGAAGACGATGTTCACCGCGCCGACCGCGATGCGGGCCATCCGCAAGGCCGATCCGGACGGCGCCCTGCTGGCCGGCCACGACCTGTCGAGCCTGAAGACGTTGTTCCTGGCCGGGGAGCGGCTCGATCCGGACACCTACGCCTGGTCGACCGCCACCCTCGGCGTACCGGTGATCGACAACTGGTGGCAGACCGAGACCGGCTGGCCGATCGCGGCCAACCCGCGCGGTCTCGAAGCGTTGCCGATCAAGCCGGGCTCGCCGACCGTGGCCATGCCCGGGTACGCGGTCGACATCCTCGACGGATCCGGGCAGCCGCAGCCCGCCGACGCGGAGGGATCGATCGTGCTCCGCCTCCCGCTGCCGCCGGGCACCCTGCCGACCGTGTGGGGCGACGACCAGCGGTTCGTCGACGGCTACCTGTCGGCCTACCCGGGCTACTACCTGACCGGAGACGGCGGCTACCGCGACGCCGACGGCTACCTGTTCGTGATGGGGCGGACCGACGACGTGATCAACGTCGCCGGGCACCGGCTGTCCACCGGGATGATCGAGGCGGTGCTGGCCTCGCATCCCGCGGTCGCCGAGTGCGCGGTGATCGGGGTGGCCGACGCGCTCAAGGGTCAGGTGCCGCGCGGACTGGTGGTGGTCAAGTCCGGGGTCGACGTCGACCCGGCCGAGCTCGCGGCCGAACTGGTGGCGCTGGTCCGCTCGGAGATCGGTGCGGTGGCCGCGGTCCGGCGGGTCGACGTGGTCGCCGCGCTGCCGAAGACCCGCTCGGGCAAGATCCTCCGCAAGACGATGCGCGAGATCGCCGATGGCCGTCCGTCGGTGGTGCCCTCGACCATCGAGGACGCGTCGGTGGTCGAGGATCTGCGACCCGTACTGACCTCCTGAGAGAGCCTGCGGACCGGTCGCCGGGCACCGGGTTTCAGGTTAGGCTCACCTTATGTCGGCGCAGCTGGTGAGAGCCCCGGCCGGTTCGGGTCCGCGGGTGACCGCGACTCCCGTGCGACTGGTCGGTGTGGTCGTCCTGCTGGCGTTGCTCGCCCTGCTGGCGTTCGCGAGCATGGCCATCGGGGCCCGCACCACCTCGCTGACCACGGTGTGGGCGGCGATCACCGCGTTCGACCCGGCCAACACCGACCACCTGGTCATCATGGATCTGCGGTTCCCACGGACCCTCCTCGGGCTGCTGGTCGGCGCCGCCCTCGGTCTGGCCGGCACGGTGATGCAGGGGCTCACCCGCAACCCGCTGGCCGACCCCGGCATCCTCGGCGTCAACGCCGGCGCCTCGCTGTTCGTGGTCGTCGGCATCGCCGTCTTCGGGGTGGTCGACGTCTCGGGTTACGTCTGGTTCGCCTTCGCCGGCGCCGGCTTCGCCACCGTCGTCGTCTACAGCATCGCCTCGCTCGGCCGCGACGGCGCCACTCCGATCAAGCTGGCCATCGCCGGCGCCGCGGTCACCGCCGCCCTGTCCGCCGTCACCACCTCGTTCCTGCTCCTCGACCAGGCCACGTTCGACCAGTTCCGGTTCTGGCAGGTCGGCACGCTGTCGGGCCGTGACCTCGGCATCGCCGCGACCGTCGCGCCGTTCCTGCTGCTGGCCATCGTGGTGTCGCTGGCTCTCGGGCCGCTGCTCAACACCCTGTCGCTGGGCGAGGACATCGCCCGCGGGCTCGGGGCCAACGTCGTCGGTGGCCGCGTCGTCTCGGCGCTGGTCATCGTGCTGCTGTGCGGCGGAGCGACCGCGGCGTGCGGGCCGATCGGATTCGTCGGCCTGGCCATCCCGCACGTCGCGCGGATGATCGTCGGTCCGGACTACCGGTGGGCGCTGCCGTACGCGACCGTGCTCGCCCCGATCCTGCTGCTGGCCAGCGACATCATCGGTCGGGTGATCGCCCGGCCGGCCGAGGTCCAGGTCGGCATCATCACCGCGATCATCGGGGCTCCGGTGTTCATCGCGCTGGTCCGGCACCGCAAGCTGAGCGAGCTGTGACCGCCGTGCTCGAGCCCCGGGTCGACGACCGGGTCAGCCTCGGGGCCGTCGAGGTCCGCTCGGTCCGGACCCGGCTGTTCCGGCGTACGGTCAGCGTCAGCATCGTGTTGTCGGTGGTCATCGGCCTCGGCTTCGCCGCCTCGCTGATCGTCGGCGACTTCCCGCTGTCGCTGCGCGACCTGTGGCTGTCGCTCACCGGCCGCGGCACCCGTGGGACCGACTTCATCGTCTACCAGCTGCGGCTGCCGCGGGTGGTCACCGGACTGCTGGTCGGGCTCAGCCTGGGGATCTCGGGCGCGATCTTCCAGAGCATGATCAAGAACCCGCTGGCCAGTCCCGACATCATCGGCATCACGTCCGGCGCCAGCGCCAGTGCCGTGCTGGCCATCCTGATCTTCGGGCTCACCGGCTACGCGGTGTCGGGCATCGCCTTCGCGGGCGCCATCGTCGTGGCGCTGGCCATGTACGCCCTGGCCTGGCGCAACGGCGTCGCCGGCTACCGGCTGGTGCTGGTCGGCATCGGTGTCTCGGCCATGCTCTACGCGGTCATCGACTACCTGATGACCCGGGCCAACGTCTTCGACGCCCAGGTCGCGCTGCGCTGGCTGACCGGGAGCCTGAACGGCTCGGGTAACGCCACCATGATGCCGCTGATGATCATGCTGGTGATCATCGTGCCGCTCACCCTGTGGTCGGCCGCCGCGCTCGGCGGGCTGCAACTCGGCGACGACACGGCGTCGAGCATCGGGGTCCGGGTGCAGCGGACCCGGCTGCTGCTGATCATCTTCGGAGTCGCGCTGGCCGCCATCGCCACCGCGGCGGCCGGACCGGTCGGCTTCGTCGCCTTCGTCTCCGGGCCGATCGCCCGCCGGCTGACCGGCGGCACCGGGACCGCGCTGATCCCCGCCGGCCTGGTCGGCGCCACCGTCGTCTGCCTGTCCGACTTCGTCGGTCAGCACGCGCTCCCGGTGCAGTTGCCGGTCGGCGTGCTCACCGCCGCGATCGGCGCGCCCTATCTGCTCTATCTGCTGGTGTCGGCCAACCGCGTCGGACGAGAGGGATGACATGACCCGCACCTTGGAGGCCAGTCGGCTGAGCCTGGGCTACGGCGAGCGACTGATCGTCGACGACCTCAGCGTGGAGATCCCACCGGGCAAGATCACCGTGATCATCGGCGCCAACGGCTGCGGCAAGTCCACGCTGCTCCGCGGACTGGCCCGGCTGCTGACCCCGGCGGCCGGCGCGGTGCTGCTCGACGGCAAGTCCGTCCACGGCATGCCGAGCAAGGAGGTGGCCAAGGTGATGGGGCTGCTGCCGCAGGCGCCGATCGCCCCCGAGGGCATCACCGTGGCCGACCTGGTCGGACGCGGCCGCTACCCGCACCAGGGCTGGTTCCGCCGCTGGACCCCCGAGGACGACCGGGCCGTGGCCGAGGCGCTGGCCGCCACCGACACCCTCGAGCTGGCCGGTCGGCCGATCGAGGACATGAGCGGCGGTCAGCGGCAGCGTGTCTGGATCGCCATGGCCCTGGCCCAGGAGACCGACCTGCTGCTGCTCGACGAGCCCACCACGTACCTCGACCTCTCGCACCAGGTCGAGGTGCTCGATCTGCTCACCGATCTCAACCGGCGCCGCGGCACCACGGTGGTCATCGTGATGCACGACCTCAATCTGGCCTGCCGCTACGCCGACCACCTGATCACCATGACCCGCGGCGCCATCTCCGCCCAGGGGACCCCGGCCGATGTGGTCACCAGCGAGATGATCGAGCACGTCTTCAACATGAGCGCGGCGATCGTCGCCGACCCGGTCTCGGGCACGCCCTCGGTGGTCCCGATCGGCCGGCACCACCGCGGGCATCACTGAACTCTCGTTGCGGCGTGCTGTAGCGCCGACTCTTGGCCGTCGCTGGCTCTCGTCGCCGCCGACTCCGAGGGGCCCACGCGCAAAGGTGCTACCTCTTTGGGCACGTCGAGTGCCGTCTGTGCCGCTGGGGATTCACGATCTTCAGCTTTGCGCGTGGGCCCCTCGGAGGCGGTGGCTCCTCGCGGCGGAGGTGGCTCGAATGTGGACCGGTCACCGGGGTCGGTCCTGTGGCCGGGGTGGTGCCGGCCGAGCGGGACCACCGAGGGCGTACGCGAGCCGGGTGGCGCGGAAGGGGAGCGCGACTTCGGCCGTTTGGGCGCTTGTGTGCGGAAACGGCCGGGTGACAAGGGTGTCGGTGGACCGTGTGGGCGCTTGTGTGCGGAAACGGCCCGGAAGGGGGGTGGGTCGGCCTGGGCCGGACCGGCCGGCCGGCCGGGGTCAGGCGACGCGGGTGGCGGTGGTGAGGGCGTCGGCGTAGGTGCTGAACAACGGGCCGTAGCTCGCGTAGGAGTAGGGGGCGGCGGCCTTCCACTCGACGATCTGACCGGCCTTGACCGCGGCGAGGGCCTGCCAGGTCGACTGCTGATCGGAGTCGCCCTTGGTGGCGTAGCTGCGGGCGTCGTCGAAGATCACGTCGCCGGCGTAGGAGTCGAGCTTCTCGTAGCTGATCTCGGTGAAGTAGTCGGTGGGCTTGCCGCCGGCCTCGACGAACTTCACGCCGAGGGTCTTCATGAAGGCGAAGTCGGGGTGCTGGTCGGCGTTGGCGATGTAGGCCTGGTCGGCCGCGCGGCTGATCCCGAGGACGGTCAGCTCGGGCTGGGCGGCGACGGCGGCCTTGATCTTCTCGACTGCCGCGTCGAACGCGGGCTTGGCGTCGGCGGTCGCGGCGGCGGTGTCGGCGCCGAGCTTGCCGGCCAGCTCCATCACCTGCTCGATGACCTGGAGCATGTTGCGGCCGACCATCTTGAGCCCGAGCGTCGGCGCGATGGCCTCGACCTTGCTGGCCGAATCGGTCGGGACGTACCACAGGGTGCTGTCGTCGAAGGACATGTCGATCAGCAGCTGCGGGCCCATGGCCGCGTACTTCTCGAGGTTGAACTCGCCGTACGTGCTGCCCACCACCTCGAGCTGGCTGAGGTCGAGGTTGCCGGCCTGGAAGTCGAGCGTGCCGTCGGTGGTCTTGAGCTCGCCGTACGCGCCCTTGACCCGGTAGCCGGCGTCCCACAGCGAGGCGGCGGCCGTGCTCTGGGCGACCACCACGGTGGGGATGGCCGACAGCTCGATGACCTTGCCCCGGGCGTCGGTGTAGCTGAACCCGGTGGCCGTGGTGGTCGGACCGGTCTCGGTGCCCGATCCCGATCCGGCGCTGGCGTTGCAGCCGGTGAGCACGAACGCGGCGAGGCCACCGGCCCCGAGCAGCAGCGAGCGACGGCTGACGCCGACGGACTGGGTCATGAGGTCCTCCGAGGACGGTCTGAGATCGACACTTAGGTGAGCTTTGCCTAACTGAGCACGACCTTACCCGGGTCGGCCGTGTCAGCATGGCGGGATGCTCCCCGTTTCCGAGTGTCGAGATCTGGCCGACCGGCTGGCCGAGCTCGACTACTCCGTCGATGCCGTGGTCGCCCTGATCGGCGAACCGGCCCACCGGGCGCTGGCCCGCAACGCCACCGTCCCCGCCGTCCGCGCGCTGGCCGGCCACGACGATCCGCTGGCCACGCTGACCCGGTTGTGGTTGCTGCAGCGCCCGGTCGACGAGGCCGCCGTACGCGGCGCGCTCGGCCGCTCGTTCGCGCCCCTGGTCGGCGCCGGGATCCTCGAGCGCGACGGCGACACGGTGACCGCCGCGGTCGATCTGCGTCCGTACGCCAGCGACGACGGGGCCGGCGGCTGGATCTTCTCCGACCTGACCCCGCATCTCGACGCGGTGATCGGGCCGATGCGCCCGGACTTCGTGCTCGGGGTTTCCTCGGCCTCCTCGACCCTGGCCCAGCTGACGCTGCGGGCGCCGGTCGGCGACGCGCTCGACCTCGGCACCGGCTGCGGCGTGCAGAGCCTGCACCTGTCGCAGCACGCCGAGCGGATCGTCGCCACCGACCTCAATCCCCGTGCGCTCGAGCTGGCCCGGCTGACCGCGAGGATCAACGCGGTCGAGTTCGACCTGCGGCTCGGCGATCTGTACGCGCCGGTCGAGGACGCCCGCTTCGACCTCATCGTCACCAACCCGCCCTACGTGATGTCGCCGCCCCGGACCGACGGCGAGCGGCTGGCCTACCGCGAGGGGTCGCTGGTCGGCGACGGGCTGGTCGAGCGGGTGGTCCGTGAGGGCGTGCAGCACCTGAACGAGGGCGGGTTCCTCCAGGTCCTCGGCAACTGGGCGCACCTGCGCGGCACGCCGTGGGACGAGCGGCTGGCCGGCTGGCTGGCCGGCACCGGCTGCGACGCCCACGTGGTCCAGCGTGAGGTGCTCGAACCGAGCGCGTACGTCGAGCTCTGGCTGGCCGACGCCGGACTGACCGGATCGCCGGACTACCGGAGCCGCTATGACGAGTGGCTGGACTACTTCGACCGGCTGGGCATCGAGGCGGTCGGCCTCGGCTGGCTGACCCTGCGACGCAGCGACCGCGGCGATCCGTGGCAGCGGATCGAGGACTGGCCGCACCCGGTCGAGCAGCCGATCGCCCCGGCCCTGGCCGCCGAGTTCGCCGCGGTGGCTCGTGCGTCCGAGCAGACCGACGCCGCGCTGCTGGCCGGTCGCTGGACCCTGGCCCTCGACGTGATCGAGCAGACCGAGGGCCGGCCGGGCGCGGCCGACCCCGAGCACCTGATCTTCCGCCAGCAGCGCGGATTCCGCCGGGCCACCGCGCTCGACACCGCATCGGCGGCCATCCTCGGGGTGTGCGACGGCGAACTCGACCTGGCCACGATCATCACCGCCGTGGCCCGACTGCTCGAGGTCGACGCCGCCGCTCTCAGCCGGGAGTCGCTGCCGAAAGTGCGTGAATGGCTGATCGAGGGCTACCTGTATTGAGCGTCCGGCCCCGGGCGCGCTGGGGCCGGGGGTCTGGACACGGGTCGTAGAGTAAGCGCCGCCCGCTTGGCTCAGCCGAGCACGATGGGCGCAGTGGCAACGAAAGTGGGAGTCCCGTGGCGGTTAGGGCAGGTGGAAAGCGACTGGTGATCGTCGAGTCGCCCACCAAGGTCAAGACGATCGCGGGCTATCTCGGTGACGGTTACGTCGTCGAGTCGAGTCGCGGGCACGTCCGCGACCTGCCGACGGGCGCGGCCGAGGTGCCCGCCAAGTACAAGGGTGAGAAGTGGGCCCGGACCGGCATCGACGTCGACCACGGCTTCGAGCCCATCTACGTGGTCAGCCCGGACAAGCGGGCGACCATGCGCACCCTCAAGGACGCGCTGGCCGGCTCGGACGAACTCCTGCTGGCCACCGACGACGACCGCGAGGGCGAGGCCATCGCCTGGCACCTGCTCCAGGAGCTCAAACCGAAGGTCCCGGTCCGCCGGATGGTGTTCCGCGAGATCACCGCCAAGGCCATCGCCGAGGCCGTGGCCAACCCCCGCGACCTCGACACCGATCTGGTCGACGCCCAGGAAACCCGCCGCATCCTCGACCGGCTCTACGGCTACGAGGTCTCGCCGGTGCTGTGGAAGAAGGTCATGCCCCGGTTGTCGGCCGGCCGGGTCCAGTCGGTGGCCACCCGCTTGGTCGTCGAGCGGGAGCGCGAGCGGATCGCCTTCCGCGCCGCCTCGTACTGGGATCTCGACGCGGTCCTCGACGCCGGTGCCCCGGCCGAGCCGCCGCTGTTCCCGGCCCGGCTGACCCACGTCGGCGACCGCCGCGTGGCCCAGGGCCGCGACTTCGACAGCCACGGCGTCCTGGTCACCAAATCCGGCGAGCAGTTGGCCCACCTCGACGAGCCGACCGCGCAGCAGCTCGCGACCGAGCTGCGGACCGCCGCGTACGCGGTGCAGAGCGTGGAGTCGCGGCCGTACACCCGCAAGCCGTACGCGCCGTTCCGGACCACGACGATGCAGCAGGAGGCCGGTCGCAAGCTCGGCTTCACCGCGCAGCGGGCGATGTCGGTGGCCCAGGACCTCTACGAGGCCGGCTTCATCACCTACATGCGTACCGACTCCTCGACGCTGTCCGACACCGCGATCACCGCAGCTCGCAACCAGGTCACCCAGCTGTTCGGCGCCGACTACCTGCCGGCCAAGCCACGGACCTACGCCAGCAAGCAGAAGAACGCCCAGGAGGCGCACGAAGCCATCCGGCCGGCCGGTGAGGTCTTCCAGACCCCGGCGCAGACCCGGCTGACCGGAGACCAGTTCCGGCTCTACGAGCTGATCTGGATGCGCACCCTGGCCTCGCAGATGAAGGACGCCGAGGGCCAGTCGATCACCGTCCGGATCAACGCCACCCCGGCCACCGGCGAGCCGTGCGTGTTCGTCGCGTCAGGTCGCACCATCACCTTCCACGGCTTCCTCAAGGCCTACGTCGAGTCGAACGACGACGTCGACGGCGCTTCGGACGACAGCCAGACGCGCCTGCCCAACCTGGTCAGCGGGCAGACGCTGCGCCCCGAGAAGGTCACCGCCTCCGGTCACGAGACCCGCGCCCCGGCCCGCTACACCGAGCCGTCGCTGGTGGCCAAGCTCGAGGAGCTCGAGATCGGCCGGCCGTCCACGTACGCGTCGATCATCCGGACCATCACCTCGCGTGACTACGTGTTCAAGAAGGGCTCGGCCCTGGTACCGACCTGGCTGGCCTTTGCGGTCACGCGGCTGCTCGAGGAGCACTTCGCGAACCTGGTCGACTACGCGTTCACCGCCGAGATGGAGCAGACGCTCGACCAGATCGCCGGCGGCAACGCCCGACGGCTGGCCGTGCTCACCGACTTCTACTTCGGCTCGCCCGCCGAGGCCACCGACGGCGCCGACGCGGCCACCCACGAGGGCCTGCAGCGGCTGGTGTCGGAGCTCGGCGACATCGACGCCCGCAAGCTGTCCACCTTCCCGGTGGGGGACCTGGAGACCGACACCGACGGCATCGTCGTCCGGGTCGGCCGCTACGGGACCTACGTCGAGGACAACGAGGGTCGCCGCGCCAACGTCGACGAGGAGCTGCCGCCGGACGAGCTGACCGTCGAGCTGGCCCGCGAGCTGCTGAGCAAGCCGATGGGCGAGGAGCGCGAGCTCGGCCTCGACCCCGAGACCCATCGGGTGATCGTGGCCCGCAACGGACGGTTCGGCCCCTACGTCACCGAGCAGCTCGAGGAGGGAGCCCCGAAGTCGGCCAAGCCGCGGACCGGGTCGCTGTTCGCCTCGATGAGCGTCGATTCGGTCACCCTCGAGCAGGCCCTGCAGCTGATGAGCCTGCCGCGGGTGGTCGGGGTCGACGCCGAGGGCGTCGAGATCACCGCGCAGAACGGGCGCTACGGCCCCTATCTCAAACGCGGCACCGACTCCCGGTCGCTGGAGAACGAGGAGCAGATCTTCTCGATCACCCTCGACGAGTCGCTGGCCATCTACGCGCAGCCCAAGCAGCGCGGGCGGGCGGCGGCCAAGCCGCCGCTGGCCGAGCTCGGTCCCGATCCCGTGTCGGGCAAGCCCATGGTCATCAAGGACGGCCGGTTCGGCGCCTACGTCACCGATGGTGAGTTCAACGCCACCCTGCGTCGTGGCGACGAGATCGAGACGATCACCGCCGAGCGGGCGGCCGAACTGCTGGCCGAGAAGCGGGCCAAGGGACCGGCCCCGGCCAAGCGGACCACCAAGCGGGCCCCGGCCAAGAAGACCGCCGCCAAGACGGCGGCGGCCAAGGCCCCGGCCAAGAAGACCCCGGCCAAGAAGGCCCCGGCCAAGACCGCCGCAGCCAAGAAGACGGCGGCCAAGAAGGCTGCCGCCGCCAAGATCGGCTGACCGGTGGGCAAGAAGCGGCGCAAGAAGAAGGACTCGACCGCTCCGGCGGTGGCCGACGGTGCCGCTGCACCGGCCCGCCCGGCCGGCCAGCGCTTCTACGACGTGCCCTACAGCGCGATGGCACCGCGGCTGATCAACCCCGAGCTGGGGCTGCACAACCTGGTCTCGCGGGCCGGGCACAACGCCGCGTACGAGATCGACGTGACCCTGCTCGACGCCCCGGACCACCGGATGATCCGGTCCGGGGTGCTGCTGGCCCACCGGGTGCTCGAGGGGCGTGGCGAGTGGTTCCTGACCGCCCCGGACTGGCAGCCGCTGCTGCCCAAGGACCGGATCGAGCTGATGGGCGACGCCGACCTGCCCGACGGGCTGGCCGACCTGATCCGTCCGTTCCGCCGTCGGGCCACCCTGGGGCCGGTCGCGGCGCTGAGCTGTGACCGGCGCGAGTTCGCGCTCCGCGACGAGGAGGGGACCACGCTGGCCCTGCTCCGCGACGACAAGGTCACCGTCCGCAAGGGCGGGCTGACCACCGCGCGCTACCGCGAACTGATGATCACCCCGATCGGCCCCGGGCTCGATGACGACCAGGTCGCCTCGGTCGACCGGGCGCTGACCCAGGTCGGGGCGACTCCGGTGTCGCGGCTCCCACGGCTCATCCACCGGCTGGGTGCACCGGCGACCGGCCCGAGCGATCTGCCGGTCGCGGCCGGCGACGACCTGGCCGCACCGTTCCGCCGGTTCGTGGCCCACCTCGTCGCCCGCCGGTTGCGTGCGCTGATCGAGGCCGATCTGGCGGTCCGCGGTGGCGACGGCGGGGCGGTGGGTGCACTGGTCGACGAGGCCGACCGACTGCGCCAGGAACTCTCGGCGCTGGTGCCGGTGCTCGATGCCGCATGGGCCGAGGACCTGCTCGACGATCTGGGCTGGATCACCGGCGATGAGCCCGGTGTGCTCGCCACCCGGCTGCGCGGTGAGCGCTATCTCAGCCTGCTCGAACGCCTGGTCACCGCGGCGCGAACGCCGCGGGTGGCACGGACCGCGCCCGCCGGTGACGTGCTGGCCGAGCTGTTCGAGGCCACGCTGACCCGACTGCGGCGCACGGTCGACTCGTTGACCATCGACTCGCCCGACGAGGTCTGGGAGCAGGCGTGGGCCGCGCTCACCGATGTCCCGCGGCTGCTCCCGGTGGCCGGGTCGTCGCTGCCCGAGCTCGGGAGGGTCAGCGACCTGATCTTCGAGGTGACCGGGGTGCTCGACCAGATCCTGGCCGATCAGAGTGCGGCGAACGCGATCCGGGCCGGGGTCGGCGCGATGGACGCCGAGGCGGCGTTCCAGGCCGGCCAGGAGTTCGAACGCCAGCAGTCCCGAACCCGCCGGACCCGTCGGGAGTTCGTCCGGCGCTGGGCCAAGGTGAGCAAGAAGCTCGATCGGTGAGCGGTTCGCCCGGGGTGTTCGTCGTCTTCGAGGGGGGCGACGGCGTCGGCAAGTCGACCCAGGTCGAGCGGCTGTGCGCGGCGTTGGCCGGCCAGGGCCTTGAGGTGGTCCGGACCTTCGAGCCCGGGGACTCCGCGGCCGGCGCCCGGATCCGCCACATCGTCCTCGACCCGGAGACCGGCGACCTGTCGCCACGGGCCGAGGCCCTCCTCTACGCCGCCGACAAGGCCCATCACGTGTACGCGGTGGTCCGCCCGGCGCTGGACCGGGGCGCGGTCGTGGTCTGTGACCGCTACGTCGACTCGATGCTGGCCTACCAGGGAGCGGGTCGGGTGCTCGAGCTCGCCGAGGTCGAGCAGATCGCCCGCTGGGCCACCGAGGACCTGCGCCCCGACCTCACCGTGGTCCTCGACGCCGATCTGGGCGCCGCGGTCGACCAGATCGCCGAGCAGGACCGGCTGGAGGCGGCGGGTGCGTCCTTCCACGCCCGGGTACGGGCCTTCTTCCTCGACCTGGCCGGACGCGATCCGGCGCACTACCTGGTCCTCGATGCCCGACGCGGCCGCGACGAGCTGGCCGCCGAGATCGCGGCCCGGGTCGACCGGCTCCGTGCCGAGCGGGCCGAAGTGTCGGCGCCGGCTGGCACGCTGTCCTCATGACGGTTGTGCTCGATCGCGCCTCGCGCGCCTGGGTCACCGCTGATCACTCCCGCGGGTTCGCGAGGCTCCACCGATGACGGTCAAGGCGCTCGGGGCCGGACTCACCGGGGTCTGGGCCGAGCTGATCGGTCAGGAGTCGGCGGTGGCGGTGCTGCAACGCGCGGTGGCCGGCGACCCGCACGCCAGCAGCCACGCCTGGCTGATCACCGGACCGCCGGGGTCGGGTCGCTCCAACGCCGCCCGAGCCTTCGCGGCGGCGCTGCAGTGCGAGCGCGGCGGCTGCGGCGCGTGCTCGGCCTGCCGGACCGCACGGTCCGGCGCCCATCCCGACGTCACCCTGGTCCGGACCGAGATGTTGTCGATCGGCGTCGACGAGGTCCGCGACCTGGTCCGCCGGGCGGCGATGAGCCCGACCCTGCGGCGCTGGCAGATCATCGTCGTCGAGGACGCCGACCGGGTGACCGAGCGCGGCGCCGACGCGCTGCTCAAGAGTGTCGAGGAACCGGCTCCCCGCACGATCTGGCTGCTGTGCGCCCCCAACCCGGACGACGTCGTGGTGACCATCCGGTCGCGGTGCCGCCAGCTCCGGCTGGCCACGCCGACGGTGGCCAGCGTGGCCCGGCTGCTGACCGTCCGCGACGGGGTCGAACCCGACCTCGCGGCGTACGCGGCCCGCGCGGCGCAGGGGCACGTCGGTCGGGCCCGCAAGCTGGCCCGCGACCCGGCCGCCCGTGAACGTCGGCAGGAGGTGCTGCAGGTCCCGCTCCGGCTCAACGGGTTGGGGGCCTGTCTGAGTGCTGCCGCCCGGATCGTCGAGTCCTCGTCGCAGGAGGCGACCTCGATCACCGTCGACCTCGACGCCAAGGAGCGCGCAGCCCTCGAGGAGGCCTTGGGCTTCGGCACCCGGGGAGCTCGGCCGCGGCAGGCGCAGGCCGCGCTCAAGGATCTGGAGGACCAGCAGAAGGCGCGGACCAAGCGCTATCAGCGCGATGCCATCGACCGGGCGCTGACCGAACTGACCGGGCTCTACCGCGACGTGCTGGCGTTGCAGACCGGATCGGGCGCGGCCCTGGTCAACGAGGATCTGGCCGCGCAACTTGCGGTGCTGGCCCGCAAATCCACCCCGGAGGCGACGCTGCGGCGGATCGATGCGCTGCTGGCCTGCCGGACCGCCCTGGAGACCAATGTCGCCCCGTTGCTGGCCGTCGAGGCCACTCTCATCGCCCTGGTCGAGGGCTGACTCAGGTGTGAGGTACGACTCAACCGAACGGTTTCTTTTTCCCCGTGGCCTTCGGTAAGCTCTGTCGCGGGTTGCCGGAGGGGACGAACCCCCGAGCGTCCTCTCCGACAACCTTCTTCACAATCTCACGACCCCCCGTGACGGTGGGGTCGTTTTGTTTGTCAACGCACGTGACGAGGGGGTAGTTCCGGCGCGTTCAGGTTGCGGACACCAGCGTTTGGTCCTAGGTTGATTTTTGTCGTAGCCGATTCGTGATCTTTGATACGAACCGTCCGATGACCGTCTCCGATGGGCCGATCGAGGTCCGAACCGACACCTTTGAACTCCATGGCGCGGGTGGGGTCCCTGCCCCCCAGTAACCCACCCGAGGAAGCCCGGCAGACCCGCATCTGCCGGGCTTCCGGCTTTCCTGCCCCAGCTCGGTCCGCCCCGGATCGCGGACGGATCGACCGCGGCAGGTAGGCTGACCCGCCCCCGGGGGTAACGGCGTTCACCGCGGTCGGAGGGGCTTTCGTGGCCCGGCGGGCGCCCCTGGGCCTAAGGTGGGCCCATGGCTCGGGTGATGGCGGTCTCGTTCGAGAGGTACGGCCGCCTCTACTACCTGGGTCCGGGCGAGCAGGACTACAGCGTCGGGGACCGGGTGCTGGTGCCGACCGAGTCCGGCTATGAGGTCGCGGAGTGCGTCTGGGCTCCGGAATGGGTCGACGAGGACTTCGGCGAACTGCCGGTCTGCGGCGGGCTGGCCGAGGCCGACGCCCTGGCCCGTGATGCGGCCAACCGCCGGCGGCGCGCCGAGGCCAAGTTGGTGGCCAAACGGCTGATCAAGGCCAACGGGCTGGCCATGAAGGTGGTCGGCGTCGACTACGTCGACGCCGGGACCGAGGTCGACGAGCTGGTGGTCATCTACTTCACCGCCCCGTCCCGAGTGGACTTCCGGGCGCTGGTCGGCGAGCTGGCCCGGGTGCTGCGGGCCCGGATCGATCTGCGACAGGTCGGCTCGCGGGACGCGGCCCGCCTGGTCGGTGGGCTGGGCAACTGCGGGCGCGACCTGTGCTGCGCCACGTTCCTCAAGGACTTCGAACCGGTCAGTCTGCGGATGGCCAAGGTCCAGGACATGCCACCGAACCCGATGCGGATCAGTGGGGCGTGCGGGCGGCTGATGTGCTGCCTCAAGTACGAGCACCCGCTCTACGTCGACTTCGCCCGCGAGGCGCCCGCGGTCGGATCCGCGGTGGCGTTGCCCGAGGGCGACGCCGTGGTCCTGGCCCATCAGGTCCCGGCCGACGCCGTCGTCGTCCGGATGCGGGATTCCGGTGTGGTCAGCTCCTGTTCGAAGGCCACGGCCTGCGGCGCACGCCAGCTCTACGAGACCCGCGACACCGCCGCGACGCCCGCGACCCGCAAACCCCGCCAGCGAAGGCGCCGGCCCGAAGCCTGATTCGGGTCCTGCGGGCCCACGTACGCTCGGGACATGCCGACGGCCCGCAGATTGGTGCTGCCCGGACTGCTGCTGGCTCTGCTCACCGCCTGTTCCCCGACGCTCGCGCCCACGCCGGAGGTGTCGTCGGCGCCGCCGATGCCCCGACCGTCGGTGAGCTCGACCGGACTGCCCCGCGACGGTCGCCCGGTGCGGCCAGTCCCCGAGGTGATCCCCGAGGGGGTCGTCGACCCACCGCCCGGACTCGGGTTGGAGCGCTACCGGGCCCAGCCGGTCGAATGGAAGCCCTGCGACAACGGACGGCTGATGTGCACCACCGTGCTCGCCCCGCTCGACTACGACGACCCGGACGGTCAGGCGCTGACCCTGGCCGTGGCCAAGCGGGTGGCCACCGGGGACCGGCGACTCGGCGCCCTCTTCGTCAATCCGGGTGGTCCGGGCGGATCGGGGGTCGAGTACGCCCGCGGCTGGGAGGCCGACGAGCTGACCGACTACGACCTGATCGGCTGGGACCCCCGCGGGGTCGGTGGGTCGACCCCGGTGCGCTGCGCCAACGGAGCCGATCTCGACCGCTACTACTCGATCGACGTGTCGCCCGACGACGGCGGTGAGCTCGACGCCCTGATCGCCGACCGCACCGCGTTCGGTCGGTCCTGCCTCGACCGGTCGGGGGTGCTGTTGGACAGCATCTCGACCATGGCGACCGTGGCCGATCTCGATCTGCTGCGCGGGCTGGTCGGCGAGGACAAGCTGGACTACTTCGGCTCGTCGTACGGCACCCGGGTCGGCTCGCTCTACGCCGAGGTGCACCCCGACCGGGTCGACCGGATGGTGCTCGACGGCGCGATCAGCCTCGATCCCAACCCGGCGATCACCCAGGTCGAGGGCTTCGAACGCGCGCTCGACCATTTCGCCACCTGGTGTGCCGATCAGCGCTGCCGGCTCGGCGCCACCCGCGATGAGGTGCTGGCCACCCTGAGTGCCTTCCTCGGCCGGCTCGATGGAGAGCCGATGACCGTGTCGAGTCAACGGGTCCTGTCCCAGCAGCAGGGGGCCGACGCGATCTTCTACGCCCTGTACGCGGGCGAGCGCGGCTGGGCGGCGATCCGTGACGCCGTGGCCGTGGCCGCGCTCGACGGGTCACCCGACGCGCTGCTGCGGTTGGCCGATGCCTCGAACCGCCGTGATCAACGGGGCCAGTACGACCAGCTGAGTGCGGCGTTCCCGGCCATCCGGTGTCTGGACAGCCCGGCCGACAGCGTCCGCAAGGCCCAGGCTCAGCTCGGCAAGGCGGTCCGCCAGGCCCCGGTGCTCGGCCGGCTCAGCGGGGCCGACCTGCAGTGCCCGTTGTGGCCGGTGAAGTCGGCCCGGGCCCAGCCGGAGGTGAGCGCGGACGGGACGCCGCCGATCGTGGTGATCGGGACGACCGGCGACCCGGCGACCCCGTACGAGTACGCGCCGGCCATGGCCGACCAGCTGGAGAACGGGGTGCTGGTCACCTTCCGCGGCGAGGGGCATCTGGCCTACAGCCAGAGCGCATGCGTCCGTGCGCTGGTGGCCGCGTACCTCAACGACGGCGTGGTGCCGGCCGACCGGACCACCTGTTGATCAGATCGGCCCGTCGTCCGCGGTGCTGGGCTCGGGCTCGGGCTCGGGCTCGTCGGGCGCGGTCTGATCAGGCGCGGTCTGATCAGGCACGGTCGGCTGAGTGCCCTGGCCCTGCTGCTGCAGTTGGTCGTCGTCCTGCGGCGGTACACCGAGCTCGCCGCGCCCCATCCCTGCCGGGCCGCCGCCCTGGCGCTGGGTGACCTGGGCCTGGCTCGGCGTGCTCGACCCGGCCACCGCGTACGTGGCCCCGCCCCCGGCGAGAGCGCCGGCCGCGACCAGCGCCGCTCCGATCAGCCACGTCCGGCTCCTGCTCGGGTGGGCGGTAGCGGCGTGGGTCGGGGCCGTGGCCTCGGCCACCGGCTCGACCACGTACACGGTCGGCGGCGAGGCCGGATCGATCGGATGGTTCGTGTCGTTGTCCATGGCGACGACGGTGCCGAGCCCGGCTGTGCCGATGCTGCCGGGCGTCTGTGAACCAGCTCTGAACCGTCCTCCGGTTCGACTTCGACGCCGGCCGGGACGCCCGATATAGTTGCCCCTCGTGCGTCGGGTCACCCCTGACCGCACAGGCCGCCTTAGCTCAGATGGCAGAGCAACGCACTCGTAATGCGTAGGTCGAGAGTTCGATTCTCTCAGGCGGCCCCACCCGAACCACTTGACCAGGTGGTCATTGTTCCCTCTGCTTTCGTCCCGTCGCGGCCGCGGCGCCAGGAGCAGCCAACCGAGCAGCCTAGGCGCGCTCAGCACCCTCGGTGAGCAAGGCTGGTCACGCCCTCGATGGCGGACCGCGAGACATTCGCAGAGAGGTGGCTGTAGGTGTTCATCGGGACGCTGATCTGGGAGTGGCCCAGGACCTCCATCACCACCCGTGGATAGCCTCACCGGCGAGCATCAGAGAAGCGGATCTGCCCCCAACCTGGCTCCAGTCAACAGCCGAGGGGCGGCGATGCGCTGCTCGCGGTAGTTGCGAAGGGCATACCTCCTTCCCGCCTGGTCCGAGCGAGGCCTGCAAAGACGCACTGCCGCGGCGCTCTGCCCGGCAGGACGTGGTCACCTCAGTAGCAGTCCCAAGGTGGGTGTGGTTCGCCCATCAGGTCGGCTAGCTTCTTCCCTTTTATACCCCATGGGGGTATTGTTCCCGTATGTCTACTCATCCTCATCCGCACCACACGGACGTCTCGGCCGCCCTTGTCCGGGACCCTGTCTGCGGTATGGACGTGGATTCTGGGGCGGGCGGCCCGCATTCGGAGCATCGCGGGGTGACGTACCACTTCTGCTCAGCGCAGTGCCGGGCGAAGTTCGACGCCGACCCGACGGCGTACGCCGTCGACGCCGAACGCGCTCAACCTTCGGTCAAGCCGGTGGTGGTGTCAGCGGGTGAGGAGGTTGAGTACACCTGTCCGATGCATCCGGAGATCCGGCAGACGGGACCGGGCGCCTGCCCGATCTGTGGCATGGCGTTGGAGCCGGTGGTGGTGACCGCCGCCACTGGACCGAGTCCCGAGCTGGCGGACATGAGGCGAAGGTTCTGGGTCGCCTTGGTCTTGTCGGTCCCGGTCGTCGTGCTGGAGATGGGCGGGCACCTGTTCCCGGCGTTACATCAGCTGGTGTCCCCGTCGGTGTCGACGTGGGTCCAGCTCGTACTGGCGACTCCGGTCGTGTTGTGGGCGGGCTGGCCGTTCTTCACCCGCGGCTGGACCTCGGTCCGCACCCTCAAGCTGAACATGTTCACCCTGATCGCGATGGGCACCGGCGTTGCCTGGCTGTTCAGTGTCATCGCCACCGTCGCCCCGGGGGTGTTTCCCGACTCCTTCCGGGGCATGGGCGGCACCGTGGACGTGTACTTCGAGGCCGCGGCGGTCATCACGGTGCTGGTGCTGCTGGGTCAGGTGCTCGAGCTGCGGGCCCGCGACCAGACCTCCGGGGCCATTCGGGCCTTGCTGGACCTCACCCCCAAGACCGCGCACCGAGTGGACGCGGACGGCACGGAGGCGGACGTGAGCTTGGACCTGGTGCAGATCGGGGACCGGCTCCGGGTCCGTCCGGGTGAGAAGGTCCCGGTTGACGGCATCGTCGAGAGCGGTCGCTCCGCGTTGGACGAAGCTCTCGTCACCGGCGAATCGATGCCGGTCACCAAAACCGACGGCGACATGGTCATCGGCGGCACCCTGAACCAGACCGGGTCGTTGGTCGTCCGCGCCGACAAGGTCGGCCGGGACACAATGCTCGCCCGGATCGTCCAGATGGTGGCCGAGGCGCAACGCTCTCGGGCGCCCATCCAGCGGACGGCGGACCGGGTCGCCGCCTGGTTCGTGCCGGCGGTCCTTCTCATCGCTGTGGTCGCCGCCGTCATCTGGGGCACCGTCGGGCCCGAGCCGCGGCTCGCGCACGCCCTGATTGTTGCTGTGGCCGTGCTGATCATCGCCTGCCCCTGCGCGCTCGGGCTCGCCACACCCGTCTCGATCATGGTGGGTGTCGGCCGCGGCGCAGGCCTGGGCGTCCTGATCAAAAACGCGGAAGCGCTCGAGCGGATGGAGAAGGTCGACACCCTTGTCGTCGACAAGACCGGCACCCTGACCGAAGGGCGGCCCTCGCTCACCCACATCGTCGCGTCGGCCGGCTTCGACAGCGACGACGTCCTGCGCCTGGCGGCCGCGGTGGAACGCCCATCAGACCACCCTCTCGCCCGCGCCATCGTCAACGCAGCCGACAAGGCCGGCGTGGTGATTCCCGAGGTGAGCGACTTCGACTCCCCAACCGGCAAGGGCGCGATCGGCACCGTGGCGAACCGCCGCGTCGTGATCGGCAGCGCCTCCTTCCTGCTCAGCAACGGCATGGACACCGCTCAGCTCACCGCCTCAGCCGATGAGCTGCGCGCCGAGGGCGCCACCGCCATCTTCATCGGGGTGGACGGTCAGGTCGCGGGCATCATCGCCATCGCCGACCCGGTCAAGGACACCACCGCCGACGCCCTCCGCGCGCTTCGTGCTGAGGGTATTGACATCGTCATGTTGACCGGTGACAACCGGGTCACCGCGGAAGCCGTCGGAGCCCGCCTGGGCATCACCCGGGTAGAAGCCGAAGTCCTCCCCGACCACAAGAGCGACATCGTCAAACAGCTCCGCAGCAGGGGGAAGGTCGTCGCCATGGCCGGCGACGGTGTCAACGACGCCCCGGCCCTCGCCGCCGCAGACGTCGGACTGGCTATGAGCTCAGGCACCGACGTAGCGATAGAGAGCGCCGGGATCACCCTGCTCAGGGGCGACCTGACCGGTATCGTCCGCGCTCGGCAGCTCTCCCACGCCACCATGTCGAACATTCGACAAAACTTGGTGTTCGCGTTCATTTACAACGTGGCCGGCATCCCGATCGCCGCCGGCATCCTCTACCCAGCCTTCGGGCTCCTGCTGTCTCCCATCATTGCCGCAGCCGCCATGGCCCTGTCTTCGGTCAGTGTCATCACCAACGCCCTACGCCTCAAGACCCGACAGCTGTGACCACCCCTATGGGAGCCGCACGAGCAGCCGCCGCAGCGGCTGAGGCGACTGTCGCCTCGCGAGGCCACGGAGTGAGCTCTATTCGACCGTAGCCAACTGCCCGAGTCGAAGTTGGCGGCGCAGGGGGAGGGGTCACTGATCGAGTCGCTCAGGAGCGGACCAAGGCGGGCGGTCGCAGCAGACGCTTTCTTCACGTTCAGGTCGGCCCCCTCACCGCCAACGGCGAGAAGGTGTAACCACGCAGTTGGTGCAAGTGTTCATCCAGCCGTCCCAAGGAGACGAAGGCGCCGCGCCAACGACATACCCCCCTTGGGTGTGCGTCGTAGTCTGGGCAAGGAAGCGGTCAAGCGAGCGAAAGGCTGGAGGCGGTCGCCGGTGCGGGTTCACTGTGCTGCCAGCTCAAGCGGGTCATCTCGTTCGGTTGACTGGTGGCGACGCGTCGTCTTGGCTTCGGCTCTGTGGGTGGTGGTGCTGGGTGTGGTCGGGATGCATCAGCTCTCGCTCGGCCACGACTTCGCCGCTCCGGCCGTCGCCGGCGGCCATTCTCATCGTGGCGCCGGGCACCCTGACAGCGTTCAGCATGACGTCGCGCAGCAGATGGACGGTGCCGACCGCGCTTCCGGAGGTCCGCACCAAGCGGGTCTAGGTGTGGACTCTGTCGGTGCGGGTGGTTACGCGATCGCATCTGCCGTGCACCACGAAACCAACGTCGGCCAGGTAGGTAGTGGGCTGACCGCCGCCTGGGGCTGGCCGTCGAGCGCGGAGGCCGATGCGTGTCCCGGCTGCGGCCCGCACAACATGGCGTTCAGCGCTTGCCTGCTGGCGATGACGCTGCTGGTGCTGACCTGGCTGCTGACGCCGCCACAGATGAGACACCTCCCACCCCGACGGGTGCGGCATACCGCGACCATGGCCACACCAGTCGGTCGGCCACTGCCAGCAATGTCCCTGACGGAGCTTTCGATACTCCGCACCTGAGCCGAACTGTGGAGCGACGCCTCTTCACCGACCAGACAGCGCGCCCAACGGTCGCCCGGTTCGGTCAGCCCCTTCTGGGGACTCTTACACACCCGTGCACACACGAAGGACTGAACCACATGATGAAGCAGCATGCAGCAAAAATCACCCTGACCGCGTTGACCCTGGGCATCACCCTCGGGTTGGCCGGATGCGGGGGCAGTAACGACGCAGGCGGAATGGGTGGTACGGACCATGGCGCGTCACCGATGTCGCAGATGCCGTCTACCAGCCCTAGCTCCACCGAGGCGTCGCCGAGCGCAAGCGCGGCGGCACAGTTCAACGACGCTGACGTCATGTTCGTCCAAGGCATGATCCCGCACCACAAGCAGGCCGTCGAAATGAGCACCACCCTGGTGAACAAGTCCGGGATCACCGCCGACACGACCGCCCTCGCTCAGCAGATCCAAGCCGCCCAGCAGCCTGAGATCACGGCCATGGAGACCTGGCTCAAGACCTGGGGCAAGTCGGTCGACGAGGGCATGGGCGGCATGAACCACGGCGGCATGGACGGGATGGCCACCGACGCGGAGATGAAGGCGTTCGACCAAGCAGACGGATCCGCCGCGGAGAAGCTGTACCTGGAGATGATGACCAAGCACCACGAGGGCGCGATCATGATGGCCCAGATGGAGCAGAAGAGCGGCAAGAACTCAGACGCGATCGAGCTGGCGGAGAACATTGTCAGCAGTCAGCAGGCCGAGATCGACATCATGAAAGGGCTTCTTGCCGCCCTGTGAGTCCCGCCGGAACGTCGGGAGGCGGACGCTTCGGTCTGGGCCGCCTTCCGGCGTACAGGTCACAAGACACGCCCTTGGGGTTGTTCAACCCGCTCGCTTGCGACCTGCGTCGCTGGCGTGCTCACCCGATTCACGCGGTGCGGCCGACTCGTGGCGCGGCCGGCTCGTGTCGGCTTCACCCTCTTCGTCGCGAAATCATCGAAGGAGCTCCCCATCACCTCGACCTGTTCGCGGCCGGCTCGAAAGGTCGCCGCAGTTGTACTCAGCTTCTGCGTTGCCACCGTGGCAGTCGGCTGCAGTACCAACCGGACTGACTCGGCTGCACCCAACCCGAAAGGTACATCCACAATTGAATCGGTCGGACTGGACGGCCGGTCGCTGCCGCCGTGGCCGGCACCCCTCGACGTGGCCGCGCAGGTGGCGGCCGCCGGCCTCGACCTCGGGCCCATGGGCATGGCCGAGCACTACCATCCGCAGCTGCGGATCATCATCCGCGGCACCGCAGTGACGGTGCCCGGCGACATTGGCGTCGATCCCGCCACCGGTGCCATGTCTGCGCTACACACCCATGAGTCTGGCGGGACGGTCCACATCGAGGCCGACACCGTCGGTGAAGTCTTCACACTGGGCCAGCTGTTCACCCAGTGGGGCGTGGAGTTGACCTCCACCGAGATCGGCGGCGTCCGAACCACGAACGGCGAGAAGGTGACGGTCACCAGTAACGGGGCACGCGTCGCCGGCGACCCGGCGGAACTCCGGCTTGAGCCGGAGCAGAAGATCGTGCTGGAGCTGTCATGAGCGCAGTCCACCTCGCCCGCCGGCTGAGGCCTTTCCTCTGGGGTTTGTCGGCCCTCGTCCTGGTGGCCATGACGGTGTGGTGGTGGAGCCCGTGGACCGATGGTCTCACCCTCAGGTTGATCACAATCCGCCGCTGATCCTCGTCAGTGCCGCCACCACGGCCACACTCGTTCAAAGGATTAGTCCTCGTACCCTGAAAGACGGCGACGAAGCTGCTGGTTCTGACCGTGCGACGCGGCAAGAGCGCGCTCAAGGGCAGCATGCTCGGCACCTGCGGCCTTGACCAGCCGTGGAGTAGAGCGTCGAGATTGGACCCATCCGATCCTTGCGAGGCCTCCGAAGTACGGACGAGTGCACGAAACGATCGTGCCCAGTCTCGGAGGAACTCAATGAAGATCAAACTCCTGGCAGCCACAGCAGCAGGCGGAGCCGTTCTGCTCAGCACCGTCGCCCTGGGCGGCACCGCCGTCGCAACGGGCTACTCGCCCCAGCACCGGGACAACAAGGTAGAGGCGCATCTGGACCCCCTGAACAACTCCGGGGTCACCGGCCACGCCCACGTCAAGGTGGAGGGGAAGAAGCTCGACGTGCATTATGAGGCGAAGGGCCTGGCGCCGAACCTGCCGCACGCCGCTCACATCCACTACGGCGAGCAGGCCACGCACGAGTGCCCCACGGTCCGGGACGACAAGAACGGCGACTTCCGGCTGAACGTGGTCGAGGGCGTGCCGCGCTACGGCCCGATCGCGGTGTCTCTCACCACCAAGGGCGACACCAGTCCGGCTAGCGGCCTCGCCGTCGACCGGTTCTCCACCGCCCCGAAGGGGGCCATCCACTACGACCGGACCGTGAAGACCAGCAAGGCCGTTGCTCGCGCCATCCGCAACGGTGAAGGCGTCGTGGTCGTGCACGGCGTCGACTACAACAACAACGGCAAGTACGACTTCGACAGCGCAGGCAAGAGCGAGCTCAACGCCGCCCTGCCCGCCGAGGCGACCGACCCCGCAGCCTGCGGCGTCCTGCGCTGAAGGATGTGACGGGCTGACCAGCCTCACCTGATGGGCCAGAGCCCGGACGCCACCAGCGGGTGTCCGGGCTCGTCTGCTCAACTGCGAGAAGCAGCCAACGAGCAGCCAAGCCCAAGAACGAAACGGGCCCGGGTGGTGCTGACTGAGACGTCCTCGAGCGTTGGCCGCACTTGCGCGGACGCTTCGCTCGCAACTCGTGATGCGTAGGTCGAGAGTTCGAATCTCTTAGGTGGCCCCAGTGAAAGGCCTAGCCGGAGGGCCTTGCTCCGCACGCATCGGTCATTCTCCATCGGACCGGCAGCCACGGCGCCAGCTGGCTCACTCGGAGTCGTCATCGAACAACCGTCTTATCCGAACGGCGGCAGCTCGGAACAGGTCTGGTGAGACGTGGCCGGAGGTGTTGAGCGTGACGCTGATCTGCGAGTGCCCCAGGGTCGGCATGACGACCCGAGCCGGTACTCCTTGGCTCAGCATCAACGCCACCGGCCGTGTGCCGAAGGTCGTCGCGCAGGACCCGCCGAAGTCCTGCACCATCGAGCAGCGCCATAGCCCTCCCAGCTCCTGGGCCTCACGACGCGGCCTGAGCGCATCAACGACAGAGTCGTGCAGCGGGATAGGACGGCGGGAGCGGGCAGTCTGGGGCTCGACCGGCTCGAGACCATGGCCCGAGCGGTACTGGAGCACCTGTTGGCCCGCTCCAGCTCGGCGTTCTCCAGCGGCAGCCGTTTCAGCTCAGCCGACTCCTCCGACGCGGCGCCCGGGCGACGGCCCGCGTCGACCTCGCCCGCCGGACCCACCTGCGGATCGTCTCGGCCGCACCAATCCGGAGCAACCGGGCGACCTCGCTCATCGCCGCCCCCTCCGACTCGTGATCACCGGCCATCTCGACGACCATCCGACCGCCCGCTCACGCAACTCGGGCGGATACCTCTTGGGCGTGCTTCCGGCCTTGACTCCAACCTCTCGACAACGGGAGGCTGCGGACACGCGGGTGCGGCTCACGAGTACCAGGTGTACGCGATCAGGATCCCCTCACCGACGCCGAGCTGGTACAGATCTCCTGTCCACAGCATCCCTCGCCCGCCGCGCCCGGGGTCGAGTTCCTCGGGCATCCGACGGCGATGTCAGCCGGGGCGGAGGTCAGGAACGGCCCACAGCCCGCCAGACGCCGGGAACAGCACACCAGTCCGGTCGCCCGGCCGGAGGACAGTACCGAAGTGGGCTTGAACCTCCACTCTCGCTCGGCCGCCGTCACCAGTTGTGTCGAATTCCACGACGACATCGTGGTGCGGCCCAGACTGGCGGACCTGCACGACCAGCCCCTCGCGTGCAGTCGCCGTGCCAGGAGGAACGAGGGCAAGACGTTCTTTGCGAGCCAGAAGGATGGAAGGTCCGGCAACCTGCGCCGACGGCGGAACGGCGAACGTTCCCAGGGGTGAGTGGTGGACCCCGGAGCGGACGGTTCCGGGTAGCTCGTTGAACCCGCCCACCAGCCGGGCAACGGCCAACGTCCTCGGTGTCGTGTAAAGAGCCTGGACGCGGTCGAACTGCTCGATCCTACCGGCCACGAGCACGGCGACGCGTTCAGCCATCGCGGCTTCGTCGAGGTCATGGGTCACCATGACGACCGTCGGGTCGAGGGCAGCACGGACCTCGGCGAGAAGCTGGTGCATCGAACTCCGCAGGGCGGTGTCGAGGGCACTGAACGGCTCGTCGAGCAGCATCACCCGGGGGCGGGCGGCCAGAGCCCGGGCCAGGGCGACGCGCTGTTCCTGGCCACCGGACAGTTGCCCGGCCCGGCGACGACTGAGGTCCCCGAGCTCGACCAGATCGAGGTACCTCTGAGCAGCCGCCCGGCGTTGAGACCGACTCCGACCCCGCAACCGGTCCGCGAAGGCCACGTTGTCCAGCACGCTGAGGTGCGGGAAGAGAAGCGGCTTCTGAAACATCACGGTCAGGTCGCGCCGCTCCGGTGGCACGCCGAGCATGCTCACCCCGTCGAGCAGCACGTCACCCGACGTGGCCGGCTCCAGGCCGGCGACGACCCGGAGGAGGGTCGACTTGCCGGACCCGGAGGGTCCGAGCACCGCGATCATCTCGCTGGCCCTGACGTCGAGACTGACGTCAGCCAGCGTCGGTCGCTCGTCGCCGCGGTAGTGATGGGTGATCGAGGCCAGGTCCAGGGGGGCGGTCATCTGGACGCTGCCGTCGGACGACGCACGACGCAGGCGAAGACGGCCAGCGCCAGCAGCGGGGGCAGGCTGGCGGCGACGGACAGGGCCGCGATGAGCGGGTTGTTGCCGGATCCAGCCGCAGCGGCGCCGATCAGCATGGGCATGGTGAGGATCTGACCGCCGCCGATGAGCAAGGTGACGGCGTAATCGCTCCATCCGACGAGGAACGCCAAGCCGACGCTTGCCACGAGACCGGTGCTGGCGGCCGGAAGAGTGACATGCCAGCGGGCCTGCCGAGGGCTCGCGCCGAGCACTCGGGCCTGCTCCTCCAGCGCCGGGTCCAGGCGCAGATAGGTGGCCCGCATGGTGAAGGTGGTGTACGGCAACGCGAACACGCTCAGGACCAGCACGACGGCGGCCTCACCCGGCACTCCCAGACGTAGGGTGACGACGTCGAACCCCATGGCGACCGCGTACGGGGCCAGCACGACCGGGCCGAGCAGGACGACCGCCGGCAGTGCGGGACGGCGGACCAGGCGCCATCCCAGCGCACGACCCGCGGCGGCCCCGAGGGGAGTGGCAACGAGGGCGACGGATACGCCCAGCAGCCCCGACCGGACCAGTGCGGCGATGGCACCCGAGTCCAGGGCCTCTTCCCAACCACGCAGTCCGAGGTCCTGCGGTAGCCGCGCAACCCCCGACCAGCGGGAGGTGCCGGCCCACAGCAGCAGCGGGGTCAAGGGGACCAGGAGCCAACCCAGCAGCAAAGCCGAGAGCAGCAGCTGCTGTGGTTGGACCTCCGTACGCCGGCGGCCGGCCAACGGGCTGGTCACCGGTCGACACCCAGCCGATTCACCCAGGGAACGGCGAGCAACGTCGCGCACAGGGCCAGCCCGGTACCGACCACGGCGGTGGCGGCCGCCTGGGGTCGGGCGGCGATGTCGATATCGGTGAAGAGCCGGTAGGCCATCACCGGGAGCGGCTCAGGGTAGGCGCGGCCGAGTAACCGTGGCACTTCGTAGTTGCCGAGCGAGAAGAGGAACACGATCAACGAGGTGGACGCCATCGCGGGTAACGCCAGCGGCAGCAGCACCCATCGCCACTGCGCAGCGGGAGCAGCGCCGAGCACCGCCGCCACTTCCCGCAGATCCGCGTACCGTGGCCCCACCGAGGCGACGATGACCAGGGCGACGAAGGCCGACTCCTTCCAGGCCAGCTCGATCACCGTGGCCCAGGGCCATGGCCCGCCGACCAGCTCGGGCCAGGGCGTGCCCCGAGCCCCGAACCAGCGCTGGGCCAGGCCAGAATCAGAGAGCAGCAGCCCGGTCGTGACCGCACCGATCAGGTGCGGGACGGTCAATACGGCGATGGCCAGCCCGAGTAGCAGTCGTCGGCCACGAACCGCGCAGAGCAGGACCGTGGCCAGGGTGAGACCGATCACCGCAGCCAGCACAGTGGCGCCAGTGGACGCGAGCAGCGACTCGTGGGTGGCCACCCACAGGTCCCGGGCCTGGGTGGTGAAACCCTCGGCGCTCAGCCGAGGTTGCCCCACCAGGGGCAACAACCCCAGACTCGTCGCCACGATCGCGACCAACGACGTGCCGGTCACCGTCACCACCAGCAGGACTGCCGGTACGACGAGATGGGCCTGGCCGAACGCCCTGTGGGCTCGCAGATCCCCAGCCCGCAGATCCGACGTACGGACGGGTGGCAGGTTCACGATCCGGCTCCGAGCACATTCCTGCGCCAGCCGGCATCCAGCTTCGACACCCAGGACGAGGCCAGCTCGGGGTTGGCGTCCTGGGAGAGGACGTCGTAGGTCGGTACCACATCAGAGGTAGGAAGGCGTTCGAATCGCGCCTGGTCTGTGGGGGTCAGTCGACTGGTGTCGAGCACCGTGAACTGTCCCCAGGTGTCGGGATCGGCCTTGAGCGACTGCTGCTGGGGTGACAGGGCCAGGTTCGCCACCACCATCGCGCCCTCGGGGTCGCCCGCAGAGGAGGGAACGGCCAGGAAGCTGGCGTTCCCGAGGGTCCCCTCATCCAGGGGTAGCACCCGGGTGGTCTTCGGGAATGTGCCGTCCGCCACGAGCTTGGTGAGGGTCGCCGGCCCGTACGTCATGGTCATGTCGACCTGCCCGTCGGCGTAGAGCCGGTCCAGCGCGACCGCATCCCGGGGATAGGTCCCGCCCTGCCGCCACAACGATGGCTTGACTTCATCCAGCGCGTCCCAGAGGCCGGGGGTGAGCTGGTCGTAAGCGTCTTGGTCGAACTGCGCCGGGATCTTCGCATAACCGCCCGAGGTGGAGTAGAACACCCCGCGCAGGAACGCCGAGCCGGTGAAATCGGGCGGAGCAGGGTAGGTGAAGCGCCCGGGGTGGTCCTTCGCCCACTGCAGCACGCCTGACATCGACGTCGGTGGCGCGTCGACCCGCGCCGTGTCGTAGACCAAGGTGAACTGGGCCTTGTGCCACGGGGCCTCGCATCCCCCGACCTCGGTCCCGAAGTCCTGGCTGACCAGGGTGTCGTCGGGCGCGACGTAGGTCATGTTCGGCAGCAGAGAGGACCAGCCGCAGCGCCAGGCGTCGGCTTGCTTCCCGGTCGCGAAGTTGTCGCCGTTGACCCACACCAGGTCCACCGAGCCAGCGTCGGTACCTGCCTGCCGCTCGGCCAGGATCCGGATCATGGCGTCGGAGGTGTCGGCCACCGGGACCCGCCGCAGGGTCACACCGAGCTTCGCCGCGGCCGGGACGAGGTCGTCGTCGACGTAGGCATTGCCCTGCTGGTCCCCGCCGTACATCCACAGGTCGACGGTCTGGCCCTGCGCCTGCTCGGAGATCTGGGACCAGGAGCGGGTCTCGGCCCCGGAGCCCACCGGTCGATCCGGTGCTGCGCAGGCCGAGACAGCCCATCCGAACAGTGCGGCAGCGAGAATGCATCGGGCCCGGCGGGCGGCCATTGAACCTCCAGAGCGAAGAAGATGTCAGGTCGGGAACACTTCAGGAGGTCAGGGACTTCCCGTGGCAGGACCTTCCTCGTGCATCGTGACGTCAGGATCACTCATGGAAAGAGCAATGCTGGTCAAGACAGGCGTTCTCGCGCTCATCATTGTCGGAGCGGTTGCGCTCGCATTGGTGTTCGGCACACCGGACATCGAGGCGCTGAGGACGCGTGTCGAGGCAGCGGGAGCGTGGGGGCCGGCTCTGTTCTTCGCCCTCTACGTGGGGCTCTCCCTCGTTCCCTGCCCCAAAGCACTCCTCACTGCTAGCGGAGGAGCACTGTTCGGGCTGGCCGCCGGTGCCGGGCTGTCTCTCAGCGCTGCCCTGATCGGGGCGGTCATCTCCTTCGGATTCGGGCGACTGCTCGGACGGGAGACCGTTGACCGGCTGATTCGAGGACGCTTGGCGCGGGTCGATGGACTCCTGAGGGACCGCGGTCTGTCTGCGGTCCTCCTCGTCCGCCTGGTGCCGTTGGTGCCCTATCTCGCGATCAACTACGCCTCGGGGCTCTCGGGGGTGAAGTTCCGCCACTTCGCGCTCGGGAGCGCACTGGGAATGGTGCCCGGGAGCCTCGCCTACGCGGCGCTCGGCGCGTACGGGACGAATCCCTGGGGCCTGGCCGCAGCCGGCTCGGCCTTGATCGTGCTCGCGGTCGGTGGGTCCTGGTTCGCGCGTCGGTTGGGGTCTCGCCACGGGGGCGTGACGGCCGCGAAGCGGGGCCATGCTTGACACTGCGGCTCGACGGGTCCTGGATCGGCCGTTGTCCGAGCTCGCGCGCCTGATCGACCGACCTTTCGTCAGCCCGAACGCGCTGACCCTGCTCGGCCTGGCGGCTGGGTTGGCCAGTGCTGCGACCGCCGCATCGCAGGCGTGGTGGTGGTCCTTGGGGCTGTGGCTGTTGTCCCGGGCGATGGATGGACTCGACGGTCCTCTTGCTCGCCGACGCCGCGCCGCCGACGACGCCACGGAGGCGCGACGGTCGTCGGCCGGCGGCTTCCTCGACATCACCGCCGACATCACCGTGTACGGCGTGACCGTGGTCGGAGTCGCCATCGGGGCCACCCGGCAGTACGACGCGGCGTGGTTGCCCTTCCTGCTGGTCCTGTTGGCCTACTACGTGAACGGAGCAGCGTTCCTGGCCTTCTCCTCCATAGCCGAGCGGACCGGGCGCCAACGCGACGATGGTCGCTCTCTGAGCTTCCTCGGCGGACTGGCGGAGGGCGTCGAGACCATTGCCGTGCACTCTTTGTGGTTGGTTCTCCCCGGCCACGCCGAGATCATCGCCACGGTATGGGCCGCCTTCGTCGGGTTGAGCGCTGTCCAGCGGATCGTGGCCGGATTCAAGGACCTGTCCTCATCGACGGCACCCGACGCTCCCGCGCCTTGCTGTCGCACGTCAGCGTCCGCTGCTGACCCGCCACCTCCGTAGCCGGGCCAGCACGCCCAGGGCACCGTGGGTGGCCGGACGGGCGAGTTGATCCTGCACGTCAGAAATCGCTGCGTTCCACGGGCCGTCGTTGTAGGTGGGGTACGCGTGGGTCACGCGAGCGAGATCACGGGTCGTGAGGCCGCGGCTGATCGCGAGCGCCATCTCGGCCAGGGTCTCCCCGGCGCGTGGTCCGACCACGGTCGCCCCGAGAACCCGACCGTGCTTGTCGATGACGAGTCGGGTGAAACCGCTGGTCGCGCGCTCCGTCACCGCCCGGTCGACATGGGAGTGGGGCCAGTCGACCGTATGCAGCCCGCGTGGTGCCCGAGCAGTCTCGAGGCCGACCGCAGCCACTTCTGGATCGGTGAACGTGACCCGGGGCACCACCGTCAGGTCGACCGTGCGGCGCACCCCGAGGATGGCGTTCGACGCGGCGAGGCTCGCGTGCACACCGGCGGTGTGGGTGAACTGAGGGTGACCAGTGAGGTCGCCTGCCGCCCAGACATGGTGGTTGCTGCTGCGCAGATGAGCGTCAACCATCACGAATCCGCGGTCGTCGACGGCCACACCCGCGGCGCTCAAACCGAGATCGTCGGTACGAGGTGTTCGACCCACCGCCACGAGGAGGCAGGAGAACGCGATCTCCTGGCCGCTTTCCAGGTGCAGCACCCCGGAGGCTGGACCGTCGGGTCGGACCTTCGTGACACCGGAGCCGGTGTAGATGTCGACACCGTCGGCGATCAATGAGCGGGTGAGTTCGGCTGCCGCTCGGGGGTCTTCGCGCGGCAGGATCCGGTCCGCGCCCTCGACGACTGAGACCGAGCTTCCGAGGCGAGCGAAGGCCTGACCCAACTCGCATCCGATGCTGCCGCCGCCGAGCACCACCAGATCAGCGGGAAGCTCGTCGAGTCCCCAGACGGTCTCACTGGTCAGGAAGTCGACATCGCGGAGGCCCGGGACCGACGGCACCGCCGGTCCGGCGCCGGTAGCAACCAGTGCCTGTCGAAACCGAACGGTCGTGCCGTCCAGGTCGGCCGAGTGCGGTCCCGTGAATCGAGCGGTCGCTCGGCGGACGGTGACCGAGGCGTTCTCGAGGGCTTCGACGGAGTCGACGGGGGCGATGTGTTGGATCGTCGCGCGGACGTGGTCCATCACCTCGGCGAAGTCAACCGAGATCTCCCCGGTCCTGATGCCGAACTCGCGACTTCTGCGGGCGCTGGCGGCGACGCCGGCCGCGGCCAGCAGCGCCTTCGACGGAACGCATCCGGTCCACAAGCAGTCACCTCCGGTGCGATCACGCTCCACCAGGAGCACGTGGGCGCCGAGCCGCGCAGCGGTCTTGGCGCCGACGATCCCGGCTGTCCCGCCTCCGACGACGAGGAAGTCCCAGGGCTCGTCCTGGGCGGCGGCGGAGTTTGCCGTCGGGCTCGACTGGTCGGCGGTCATGGGGAGTCCTCGTCGCTGATGGTGGACAGGTACTCCCGCAGCCGATCGACGGACTGGGGGTCGACTCGTGAGACTCCTGACCACCGGGACAGTGCCCGGTGCAACATCCGGTGTTCGGACAGGACGCGGGTGCACTTCTCGCAGGTCGCCAGGTGGACTTCGAGCCGCACGATTTCCCCGGGCGTGAGTGGGGCAGCCGGGTCGGCGTCGAGGTAGCGTTGGATGCGTCGTGCGGACCAGTGGCACGTCAGCATCTGACGCAGAGTCCCGATCATGACGGATCTCCTTGAATGAGTGGGCTGGTTCGGAGCGACGTGCGGATGCGGTTCCGCGCACGACTGAGTCGTGACATCACGGTGCCGATGGGAACGCCCAACAGCGCGGCCGCTTCGGCATAGCTCAGGTCGTGGACGTCGACGAGGATGAGCGCGCTCCGGAAACGGGGATCCAGAGCACGGATCGCGAGGTCGAGATCGCCGTCGAGCTGGTGATCCACGAAGCTGTCTTCGGCGCTTTGCAGCTCTGGCTCTCCGAAGGCCGGTCGAGCGCTGCGGATGAGTTCCCAGTCGCCGACGGTTCCCGGTCGCCGGCGGCGGTGCAGGTTGGCATTGGTGTTGCGCAGGATGGTCAGCAGCCACGCCCGCGGATGTCGACCGTCGAAGCGATCGATCGCCCGGTAGGAACGCAGCAACGTCTCCTGCACGAGGTCCTCCGCGTCGGCCTTGTTCGTGGTGATCGACGAGGCCACGCGCAGAAGCACTTCGATCTCGGGCTCCACCAGCTGCCGGAAGGACTCTTTCCGGTCGGCGTCGACCGGTGGTGGGGAATCCGTCACGACGAGGAAACCCGCTGAGCGCGCGACGCGATTCCCGCGACGTACGGCGGTGTTGAGTTCTGTGGATCCGACATCGGTCACCCTCCTGGCAGTGCGCTCTGCGGCTGGTCCGTCGCCGGTCCGAGACGCCACCTTTCCAGATGTCGGGCCCGACGTCGCGATGTGATCACTGCGCTGGTCCCGCGGAGAGCAGCCACCACCCGACATCGCCGAGTCCGGTACCCCCTCTTCCGTCGCTACCGCCGCGACGCCCACGCCCTGCCGCCTCCTCCGCCGGTCGGGCAGATCTGACGGATCGTTTTCCCTCCTTTGTGGACGCCGGGAAGGGATCAGGCTTGCCACCGGGTTTCCCTCCTGACGGTTCCGTCGAGGACCCGCCTTCACGACCAGCCGAGCCACCAGGAGTCCTCATGCGCACACTCAGCCTTCCGTTCCTCGACCACTTCCGGGGCCTCGCGCCCCTGGTGCTCCGCCTGGGTGTCGGCCTGGTCTTCGCAGTCCACGGTTTCAGCAAGCTGACCAACGGACCCGCCCAGTTCTCCTCGATGTTGACCGGACTCGGGGTCGGAGCGCCTCTGGTCTTTGCCTGGCTCGTCACCATCGCCGAGCTCGTCGGCGGATTGCTGATCATCGTCGGGCTGTTGACTCGGCTGGCGACCCTCCCCTTGATCGCCACCCTGGCCGGGGCCATCCTGCTGGTCAAGGTCGACGTGGGGATCATCGCTCCCATGGGCTCTCCCATGCCGGGGGCCGAGGTCGACATCGCGTTGCTCGCGGGTCTGGTTGCCTTGCTGTTCATGGGACCGGGTCGGCTCTCGATCGACCGCATGGTCGGCGTCGAAGCCCAAGCGGACCGCTCGTTTGCCGAAGCTCACTGATCAGAGTCATCGGTGCACGCCGAGGCTGGGACGCAACACAGCGCGCACGCAGCCCACTCCGCGCACCTGCCGTAGCGACCTGCCCAGGATCAGTGATGACCCAGGCCCAACCCGTCCACCGCGAGCGTGGCGGTGATGCGGCGGCCCGGCTGCCCGTCCTGTACAGCTCTGCGGCGGGGCCTGAGCCGTGCCGGTGTGTCCACGACCGAGCACGACATCTGGTCTTCGAAGGCCGCCGCAGCTCGGGTGCGCAGAGCCACGGGCGGTAACGAGGCAGTTCTCACCGTCTTCGTGGGCGACCGGGCGCTGGAGAACCCGACCGTTCGTCCAGTGGTCGACGCGATCACGGGGGTCGATCCCGCGTACCAGCCCTTTCTGGCGGCTGCGGGCCGGACACGAGCCGGCGACGCGAGGACTCATCTCGCAGGGCTCATCCGGACGCTGGTGATCGCGGTGTTGTGGACCAGGTCGTCGCCCGGAGCCCGGCAACCACCGGGCATGTTGCGCCGCTCCTCCTGTCGGCGGCGTGGCCATGGGTTGTTGGTCAAGACGCTTCATCCCCCGATCCCTCCGCTCGACGGAGGATCGTGTTCGCCGCCATCATCGGCCTCGGGACCACCGGGGCGCTCACGGCGGCGTTGGCTGTGGCCGGTCGCCTGAGCGGACCGACGTGGACGGGACCGGGACGTCCTGTGGCGCAGTCGCTCCTGCTTGCCCTGGTCGGCGCTGTCGTCGCCACGGCAAGGGGGAGTGACGCGCGCCGGTCAGGTGGTCCGAGACGAAGCCATCCGCTACCGACACCCGTCTCCGCTGGCCAGGCGCCCCAAGAGCTCGGGTCGCCTTCTGGAATGGGATCCATGTCGACTCACCTACTCGGAGTCGAGAACAGTTGCGCGCTGAGCCGTGGGAAGCCTTACATCTGGTACATCCTCAACCACCGCCGATCGATGGACCGCTTGAGTCGCAGGGGCCCGACTCCGTACCACCACCAGCGCCCCCACACCGCCAGCCCCATCCCGCCACCGAGATCGAGGATCGACAGCGAACGGCGTCGAGGCCGGTACGTCGGAAGAGCGTCACCCTTGAGTCGGGCGAGCAGGCTACGGAGCAGCACCGGTCCTTGCCGCACCCCATGCACTCCCACGCGAGGCAGCGGATGCGGAAGGAAGAGCGCGCAATCGCCTACTGCGTAGACGTCGTCGTGGTCGACATGTTGGAGCGTGGCCCGGACGGGGACACCGCGGGCATCGCCGAGTCCGGTCTCGGCGATCAGTGGGGGTGCCGTGAGCCCGGTCGCGAGCACGGCCATGTCATAGGACATCTCGAACGCGTCACCGACTAACGCACGCTCGCCGAGGTCACGCACCATGGACCTGGTACGGACGTTCACGCCGCGTTCGGCGAGCAGCCGGAGAACCCGCTGACGCGCTCCTCCGGACAGTTCGGCACCGATGACGGTGCCGGAGTCGACCAGGCAGACTCGGGCCACGTCCGGTCGCACCGACAGGTGAGTCGCCAGCTCCAGACCGGATCCGCCACCACCGACTACGACCACCGTTGCACCGTTGCCGTTCACCGGACTCTGCAGCCGGGCGCCGACCTCGGCGAGATCACTCAACGGTTTCACCTTGAGGACAGCCGGATCGACGTGCATCCCCACCGGCGCAACCACACTACCGATGTTGATCGAGAGCACGTCGTAGGTCAGGTTCCCGCCGTCCGACGTGGTTGCGACCCGGGTCTGGAGATCGAGGGATTCCAGCGTGCCCTCGTGAAACTCGATCATCGACGCGTCGGCCAGGGCTCGCACATCGATACGTCCGGTATCGCCGGACAGCACGCCGGCGGCTGTCGCCGACGCGACCCCGCTGTAGTGGAAGAATCGAGGTGCCAGCAGATGAACCCGGTATCCAGCCGAGATCAGTTTCGCGGCCTGCTTCACCACGTACAGGTGGGCGTGACCAGCCCCGACCAAGAGCAGAACCGTCATTCGGCGACCTGGGGACGGTCAGTGAGCGAGAGAACTGGATCCTCGGCGAACCGCGGTGGAAAGAATTCATCGAACGCACCGTCATGGTGTCGTCCCGCCCTCCACCGCACCCGCGTCCGAACGCGGAAAACCGGGGTTGTCGAGTTGCCGGGCTGTGCGCAGGTGGTCATCAACCTGGGAAGAAGAGTCGAGCGCCTCACGTGCGGTCTACAGCCGCTCGGGGTCAGCTGGAGGTACCGCCGCGCTGAGCTGCAAGACCGTGTCGACGCTCCAGCCGTCCGCGGCGTTGCTGCCATAGCAGCAGTCCCGGATCCCGCCGTCGGGATCGAGGAGGAAGTCAGCGGGCAGCCCGAGATGATCACCGATGGTCAGTGAGCCCTGCAGCGAACGGTGCCCTACGACGCTGCGGACGTAGGTGGCGAGTGCCGCGGGGTGGAGCAGCGACCGCACGCTCGAGGTCACCTCGAATTCGGCGTACCACCGCTCCTCCGGGTCGGGCACCGTCGGTAGCCCCAACTGGCGCTCATGCGTGCGCACCTGGGCTTCGGTGGACTTGAACACGACGAACTCAGTGACCCCCGCCGCCTCGAGCTCCGCCCGGCGCTGGGTGAACGGCCGTAGGTGCTCCGCGCAGATCGGGCAGCCGGCGAAGCGACGCACCTGCAGGTGAGTGAGCCCGTCGGCCGCCGGGAACCGCAGCGGGCCTTCGGTCGTGTCGACCGTCCGGACGTCGACACGCTCCCCGACCAGCCTGGTCATGACGTGCTGCTCAGCATCATGGGTCACACCGTAGTTCGGCCGGACGAGGACGCCCGACAGGTCAATCACGTCTCCGTGGGGTTTCCCCCGAATCGTGGGGGGTCTTCTCAGGCCGCGACCGGTGGGCGGCCGGTCAGGTTCTCGTAGGCGATCGGGCTCACCACATGGGCGCTGCTGTGCCTGCGGGGGCGCAGGCCCAGCCGTCGCTCATCGTGCGGTGGAATCGTTCGATCTTGCCGTTGGCCTGGGGCCGGTAGGGCCGGGTCGGTTTGTGGGTGATCCGGAGCTCGGTGCAGGCATGGGACGTGTAGGCCGATCCGTTGTCGGACAGCACCCGTTCCACGATGACCCCTTGGGCGGCGAACCAGGCGGTCGCCCGTTGGAGCACCCCGATCGCGGTGACGGCTTTCTCGTCAGTGCAGATTTCGGCGTAGCAACCCGGGAAGGGTCATCGATGACGGTGTGCACGTAGCTCGGTGCCGAATGTGGTGACCTCGACATGGATCGGCGGGGGATGGTCGTGCGCGTGGCGGCGTAGCGGCGCAGCGGTTCACCGGTGACCCGGTCGAGATGGGACAGCCGGGTCATCCGGCATCGGGTCAACACCGCATGGACCGTCGATGCCGCCACGCTGAGCCGGCCGGCGATCTGGACGGGGCCGAGCCGGTGCTGCCACCGCAGCCGCAGATCGTCAGCCGACCGTGGGGTCGGTCGAGCGTGCGGTCGTGAGGTCCGGTCGCCCAGTGGCGGCGGTCGGTGAAGGTCCGCACGTTTCGGGTCGACGACCAGCCGGGCCAGCCGCAGACGAGCACGTGGAGTCAGCTGAGCGTTTTAGCGTGGGTTATGGAGGCCTCCTGGTCGGCGAAGCGGTTCCTCGGACAGCTCCACTTCACCACCGGAGGCCTTCATCTGTCAGATCGACTCACCGCCGAAACGCGGTACCACCTCTCTGGCCATCGCACTCAGCTGGCGAGGGCTAGGACCGCCTGGACGATCACGTAAGCAGCAACGGCGAAGACGAGGTAGGCGAACCAGCGTCGCAACTTCTCGCTGGGTAGGTGCGGTGCGAGCCGTCCCGCGACGAGGGAGCTGAGGATGGCAGCGCCGGTGAAGGCGGCGGCCGTGGGTAGGTCGAGGTGGGCGTCGCCGAGATGGGCGGTGAAGCCGGCGGCGGAGTTGATGACGATGACCACGAGGGAGGTCGCTGTTGCGGTGACCATGGGAAGGCCGAGGAGCAGGGTGAGTGCGGGGATGATGAGGAAGCCGCCGCCGACGCCGAAGAGTCCGGTCAGGAACCCCACGACAACACCCGACGCCGCGGCTTTGGGCAGGCAGCTGCGCCAGTTCACCCCACCTCCGGGGAGGGCGCAGGAGCCGCCGACGTCGTCGGAGCTTCGGAGCATCCGTACCGCGGTGACCACCATGACCGCGGCGAAGCCGAGCAGCAGGACCGACGGGTCGAGAAGTCGGTTGACCGCGGTGCCGGCGAAGGCGGCGACGGCGCCGGAGGCGCCGAAGATGGCGGCGAGACGCCATTGCACCTGGCGCAGTCGGGGCAGCACGGCGGTGGCCGAGGAGATGCCGACCACCAGCAGGGAAGTCGGGACGGCCACGGAGAGGGGCTGTCCGACGCCGTAGACCAGGGCGGGGACGGCCAGGATGGAACCGCCCCCACCGAGAAGTCCGAGTAGCGCGCCGATGACGAGTCCGAGGACCAGGGCCACCAGCAGGGTGGTGATCACGCCGCGGCCGGGTCGGGGGTCGGGAGCCGGTCGAGGAGTTGCTGTGCGTCGGCCTGAGTTCCGCGGTTGTGGGGGAGGGCTGAGAGCAGCCGGCCCATGGTGCAGGTGTCGGTGAGGGCGGAGGCGGTGAGGCCGGCGCCGATGCCGCCGGCGAGGAGGACCGACTTCGGCGCCCACCGACTCGCGAGGACGCCGGCGAGGACGAGGCTCCCGGCGACGAGGCGGACCTGCCGCTCGAGCGACCATCGTGGTCGGCCGTGGATGACCTGGCCGCCGGCGGCGGTGAAGCCGGGGACGCCGGTCTTGAGGACGTGCAGGTTGTCCATGCCGGTGCCGGCGAGTCGTTGGCGGGCTTGGTCGGCGCGCGCGCCGGACTGACAGACGAGGACGACCTTGCGGTCGAGTCGGGCGGCCAGCTGGGCGGCGTGCTCGCCGACCAGGTCGAGCGGCAGGTTGTAGGAGCCGGCGATGTGGGTGGTCTCGAACTCGGCGGGGCTGCGGACGTCGAGGACAGTGACGGCGTCGGCGTCGGTCATCCAGTCGATGACGGTGGCAGCGTCGACATCGGTGGGGGCAGAGGTGGGCATGGGGAACTCCTTGCGGTCGAGGGCGCCGGGATCAGGGATGGTGAGCTGCAGCGCTGCTGCGGGGGTCAGGTGACTCTGCCTGGCTTGCCGCCGTTGGTGATGACGGGCAGGCCGGCGGCGGCCCAGGCGTTCATGCCACCGGTCAGGTTGGTGGCCTGGTAGCCGTGGCGGGTGAGCGTGTCGGCAGCGATCGCGGAGCGTCGACCGGACCGGCAGACGGTGATGATCGGCCGGTCGGTGGGCAGGTCGTCGAGGTGGTCTTGGAGCTGGCTGAGGACGAGGTGACGGGCTTGGGGGGCGTGCCCGGCCTGCCACTCGGATGATTCGCGGACGTCGAGCAGCACGGCCCCGTGGCTGGCCACCGCCTGATGAGCCCGGGCGGCGGTCATGGTCGCGGGTCGGGTGAACAGGGCGAGGAGTTTGCGGATCATGGCTGGTCTCCGGCTTGGGCGAGGTCTCCCCCGGTGTTCCCGTCGCCGTCGCCGTCGCCGTCGGTGTCGGTGTCGCGTGGAGCGGCCTCGTCCTCGGCGGTGATGAGGTGCAGACCGCTGGCCTTGGCGTTGTCGAAGGTGTCGTCGATGGCGACCAACTGTCGGTTGGCGGCGGAGAGGAACGACGCTGCGACTGAGGCGCGGTAGCCGCCGGCGCAGTGCACCCACACCTCCCCGGCATCGGGGACCTCGTGGACGCGCTTCGGCAGCTCGTGCAGAGGGATGTTGAGCGCGCCCTCGATGCGGGCCGCGGCGAACTCCGGCTCGCGGCGGACGTCGAGGATCACCACGTCGCGGTGGTGACGGACCAGGTCCAGGTCGGCGAAGGTGGCCTGGCGGAACGACGACAGCGGCCGGTCGGACCAGTGCTCAGGGCCGCCGGTCGCGGCCGCGGCGGGCCGGTCGATCCCGATCCGGACCAGCTCACGCTGCGCCCTCGTGACGTCGGCCTCGGTCTCCCCCAGCAGGGTGAGGGGGGTGCCCCACTCGATCAGCCAGCCGAGGTAGGTGGCGAAGCCGCCGTCGATGCCGAAGTTCAGCGTTCCGGGCATGTGGCCGGCGGCGAACACGGTGCGGTTGCGCAGGTCCACCACCCACTCCCCGGCCTCGATCCGCCGACGCAGGTCGTCAGGCTCCGCCATCGCCGGCAGCGACAGGTCAGGTGCGGTCGGTCCGGCGGCGTTGGCCGGGGCCATGTGGACGTAGTAGGCGGGGTAGGCGTCCAAGCCGCCGAGCAGGGCCTCGACGTAGGCCTCCTCGGACTCAGTCAGGACCGGGTTGTTCTTCTTCTCCTGCCCGATGGTGGAGTCGGTGGCGTCGGACTGGGTGGCGGAGCAGAAGCTGCCGAACCCGTGGGTGGGGAACACCTCGGTGGCGTCCGGCAGCTCTGAGGCGAGCCGGTGAGCGGAGGCGTACTGGGCGTGGACCAGGTCGTGGGTGTGCTCGTGTCCGAGCAGGTCCGGCCGTCCCGTGGCGCCGTAGAGCAGCGACCCGCCGGTGAACACCGCGACCGGCTCGCTGTCGGCGGTGAGGGCGTAGGAGAGGTGGGTGAAGGTGTGTCCGGGCGTGGCCAGGGCCCGTAGCCGCATCGACGCGCCGACCTGCACCTCGTCGCCGTCGGAGATCGGGGTGCGGTCGTAGGCGACCTCGTCGGCGCCGTTCACGAAGTAGCGCGCGCCTGTGCGCTCGGCCAGGGCGAGCCCGCCGGTGACGTAGTCGTTGTGGATGTGGGTCTCGAACACGTGGGTGATCTGGACCTGTTCGTCGGCGGCGAGGTCGAGGACCCGGTCGATGTCGCGCTGCGGGTCGACCACGAAAGCGACCTTCCCGTCGTGGACCAGGTAGCTGCGATCCCCCAGCGTCGGGGTCTCGATCGGGAGAATCGTCGGGACAGTCATCGGGGTCACTTCCCTTCCGTGAGGCCGGTGTCGACCGGGCGGCCGGTATCGGTCCAGGCGGCGGTGCCGCCGGTGACGGTGTGGGCGTCGAAGCCGTGGTGCAGCAGCACGTCGGTCATGGCCGCGCTGCGGCCGCCGGACTGGCAGACCACGAACACCGGCTTCGACCGGTCGATCTCCGTGAGCCGGTCGGGCAGCTGGCCCATCGGGATCAACGCGGCGCCGGGCACGTGGCCGGCGGCGTACTCGGCGGGCTCACGGACGTCGACCACCTGAGCGCCGGTCGCGTGCGCGGTGGCGAAGTCGTCGAGAGTGACATCGGACATCAAGTAGCTCCTTCACATCGGATACCCCGGGGGGTATAAAGGTACCCTAGCCGATACCGGGAACATTCCCAACGGGGGTCGGGGAATGTCCGACGCACTCCCCGTGCTATACCCGGCTGGGTATCATTCAGACACCGCACGAGGAGACCGCAAATGAGCTACGCCATCAGCACCACTGTTGAGCGGCCTTACGCCGCCGTCGTGGACCAGGTTCGGGCCGCGCTGGCCGATCAGGGCTTCGGGGTCCTGACCGAGATCGACGTCACGGCGACGATGAAGGCCAAGCTGGACGCCGACGTGGCTCCCCAGGTGATCCTCGGGGCCTGCCGGCCGACGCTCGCGCTGGCTGCGCTGCAAGCCGAGCCGTCCATCGGACTGTTGTTGCCCTGCAACGTCGTGGTGCGAGCCCTCGGCGAAACCACGACCGCAGTCGAGGCCGTCGACCCGCAGACCATGGTGTCGATGACGGACAACGCTGAGCTCCAGGGCGTCGCTGACGACGCCACCCAACGGCTTCGCGCCGCCCTGGACAGCCTCACCGAGAACTCAGCTCGCTGATGGTCCAGCTCGACCCGGAGTCGGTCCGGCCCATGGCCAACCGGCTCAAACGCGCCCACGGCCAGTTGGCCGCCGTCATTCGCATGCTCGACGAGGGCCAGGACTGCGAGGCCGTCGTCACTCAGCTCGCCGCCGTCAGCCGAGCACTCGATCGAGCCGGCTTTTCCATCGTGGCCACCGGCCTCAAGCAGTGCATCGCCGAAGACGGCGCGGAAAGCCTCGACACCCAGAAGATGGAAAGGCTCTTCCTCTCCCTTGCCTGACCTCGCGGGCAGCGCGTCCCTGGCGAGCCCTGGTCAGAGCTAGGTCATTGCAGTCCCCACCCAGGAGTTCGTCACCACCACGACCCATCACACTTCTTCGCCCTGCGTGTCAGGCTGAGTGGAGACAGGCGTCCGACTGTCCACACCGACCTGTAGCTGCACCTGCGGTTCGGAGTGTCGCCGCCGTCTCGGCCGTGGTCACGAGGGCCAGTGTGCTCGGATCGCGGCGTGGGCGATGACCGTCGATCAGTCGAGCACGCGCTCGGTGGTCGCGCCCCCGTCCGGCTCGGACAGCAGGTCGGCGGCCAGCAGCCGGCCTCGGGCGCTGTCCATGTGCCGGGTCATCGCGGCGCCGGCGGCGTCCGGGTCCCCGGCCTCGACGGCGCGGGCGATGGCGGTGTGCTCGACGAAGGTCAGCCGGGTGTGGGCGGAGTCGCGGACCGCCCGCTCCACCCAGACCCGGATCAGCGACCTGGCGGTGGTCAGCAGGCCGTCGAGCAGCGAGTTGTCGGCCGCCTGGGCCAGCAACTGGTGGAAGCGCATGTCGGCGGTCACGAAGCGGTCGAAGTCGTCCTGCGCCGCCTCCATCACCGCGAGGGTCTGGTTGATCCCGGCGATCTGGTCGGCGGTGGCGTGTCGGGCGGCGCTGCGGGCGACGTGCACCTCGAGCACCTGACGCACCTCGATCAGTTCGAGCGTCTTCGGCTGACCGAGCCACAGCCCCCAGCTGAGGGTCTGGGGGAGCAACTCGGAGACACTGCCCTTGAGATAGGTACCCGATCCCGGTCGCACCGAGACGACACCGAGCAGTTCGAGCGCGGCCAGCGCCTCGCGGACCGCCGACCGACCCACGCCGAGCTGTTGGGCCAGGTGGCGTTCGGCGGGCAACCGCGCCCCGGTCTCGACCGCGCCCGAGCTGAACAGATCGAGCAGGCGGCGGGTGACGGCGGACACCGCCGACACGGGTTCGATGAGCCGCAACGGCTCGGGAGAACCCGGCGCATCGTCGGCGGGCGGAGTCACTGCCTCACCCTAACCAGCGAGTCGCCGGTGAGCAACCGGTTGACTGGTTGACCAATTATCTGGCAGGGTAGGTCGCGCCCCGACCCCGACGTGCTCGACGAAGACAGGTGATCGCGCCCATGACCGTCCCTCTCGCGTCGTTCGTTCCCATTCAGCGGGAATGTCGATGACCATCGGGTTGAGCACGTACAGCTTCTTCTGGCAGTGGCACAGCACGGCGCCGCAACCGTTGTCGCTCACCGCCATGGTGACCACGACCGCCGAGTGGGGCGTGACGCTGCTGCAGATCTGCGACTACCCGCCGATCGAGACGTTCGGCGACGACGAACTCGCGGACCTGCTCGCCCTCGGCGACCGGCTGGGCGTGCAGTTCGAGCTCGGCACCCGGGGGATCGACCCGACTCACCTGGCGCGCTACCTGGCGCTGGCCCGACGGCTGCGGGTGACGCTGGTGCGGTCGATGGTCCGGGCCGACGAGGCCGACCGAGCGGTCGAGTGGCTGCGGCAGATCGTGCCCGCGTACGAGGCGGCCGGCGTGACCCTGGCGCTCGAGACCTACGAGCAGATCCCGACCGACCGGTTGGTGGCCGTCGTCCGCGAGGTCGACTCCGCCCACCTCGGCATCTGCCTCGACCCGGGCAACTCGGTCGCCGCGCTCGAGACGCCCCGGTCGACCATCGAGGCCACCGCTGATCGGACGGTCAACCTGCACGTCAAGGACTTCGCCTTCACCCGGCAGGCCGGGTGGGTGGGGTTCAGCTACGCAGGGACGCCGCTCGGCGAGGGCCTGCTCGACCTCGACTTCCTGTTCGACCGGGTCCGCCCGGACGAGCGCGGCATCAACATGATCATCGAACACTGGCTGGTCTGGCAGGGCGACAGCGCGTCGACCTGCCGGACCGAGGACGCCTGGACCCGGCACAACCTCCAGGTCCTGCGTGACCGCCAGGCGCGTACGCGCGCCACGATCGACGTCACCTGAGCACCGGGCCCCGGCCCACCCACCGCGCCACCGGCGCACCCCGACCAGCAGCGCACGCAGCATCACCCGACGAAGGAGAACACCATGACCGAGAAGCTGACCATCGCCGTGATCGGAGCCGGCGGCAAGATGGGCATGCGGGTGTCCAACAACCTGGTCACGTCCGACCACACCGTGCACTACGTCGAGAACTCACCGGCCGGGCGCGAGCGCACGATCCAGGCCGGGCGCACCACCACCGAGACCGCCGAGGCCATCGCCGGCGCCGACGTGGTCATCCTGGCTGTCCCCGACATCGCGCTCCAGCCGGTCACCGCCGAGCTGGTGCCCCAGCTCGACGCCGGCACCGTGGTCCTCACCCTCGACCCGGCGGCCGCGTACGCGAACCTGCTCTTCCCGCGCGAGGACATCCACTACGTGGTGGCCCACCCGTGCCACCCGTCGATCTTCCTGCGCCGCACCACCGAGGCCGAATACGCCGACACCTTCGGGGGGATCGCCGCCCCGCAGGACGTGGTCGCGGCGTACGAGGGAGCCGACGCGTCCAAGCAGGAGCAGGCCGAGGCGGTCATCCGGGCCATGTACGCGCCGGTGCTCGACGTCCACTGGGTGACGGTGAAGCAACTGGCCCAGTGCGAGCCGACCCTGGTCGAGACGGTCGCGTGCATGGTCGGGGACTTCCTCAAGGAGTCGCTGCACGAAGCCATCCACACCATGGGCATCCCCGAGCCGGCCGCCCGGGCCATCCTGCTCGGCCACATCCAGGTCGCGCTGGCCAACGCGCTGCAGGGCGACAACCCGTTCTCCGACGCGTGCATGATCGCCATGGACTACGGCCGCGACAAGATCATCAAGGACGACTGGAAGGTCATCTTCGACGACGCCGAGCTCGACAAGAACCTCCAGGCGATGCTGCACCTGCCGACCCCGATCGAGCGCTGACCACAGCGGGACGATTCGGAGGCGTACGCCGATGACCGAGCGAGCCGGGCCGGTCGGGCCCGAGGTCGTGGCCCGGCTGCGTCCGGACACCCTGGCGATTCGCCGGGGTGGATGGGCGGTCGACCTCCGGGGTCCGGAGCTGGCCGAGATCGGCTTCGACGGGGTCCGGCTGCTCCGGGGCATCCGCCCGGTGGTCCGCGACCAGGACTGGAACACCGTCCCGGTCCGGGTCGACGGTCTGACCCTGACCGAGCGGACCGAGGGCTGCACGGTCGTCGTCGAGCTGACCTTCGCCGACGGGGCCGGCATCCACTACGCGGGCCGGCTGGACGTGTCCGTCGAGCCCGAGCGGCTCGAGATCCGGTTCACCGGCCGCGCCCGCTCGGCGTTTCGGCGCAACCGGATCGGGCTGGTCGTGCTGCACCCGCTCGACGACGCCGGCCGGGCGGTCGACCACCGGACCAGCGACGGGAACGTGACCGCCGGGCGCTGGCCCGAGCGGGTCTCGCCGCATCAGCCGTTCCGCGACGTGGCCGGGTTCGGCTGGGCCCGCGATCACGTCGACGCCGACCTCCGGCTGGACGGCGACGTCTTCGAGACCGAGGATCAGCGCAACTGGACCGATGCCTCGTTCAAGACCTACAGCACCCCGCTCGACCGCCCGTTCCCGGTCGACGTCGCGATCGGCGACACCGTCGAGCAGGGTGCGGTGCTCCAGGTCCGCGCCGACCGGGGCCGCGTCCGAGGCGCCCCGACGGTCACCGCCGAGGTCGAGAGCCAGCCCGTCGTGATCACCGACCTCGTACGGGCGCTGCTGCCCGAGATCGCCGTCGGCGCCTCGGCCCCGGGTCAGTCCGCCCGGCCCGAGACCACCGCTGAGTCGAGCCCGGAGGACCACGCTCCGTGGTCGGCGCTGCTCGTCGAACTGGTCGGGGGCAGCCGTGAGTGGGACGAGCGACTGCGGGCCGCCGCCGCCGAGGCCCACCGGCTCGGGATCCCGCTCGACGTCCGTGCGGTCACCGACGACCCCGCCGCGCTGACCCCGCTGCTCGCCCATCCCGCCGTCCGATCCGCGCGCCGGCTGACTGCGTTCGACCCCGTGCTCCACGTGACCACCGCCCCGCTGTGGCGGGCGTTGGTCGACGGCGCCACCGCAGCCGGCTTCACCGGTGCGCTGATCGCCGGCACCCGGGCCCACTTCACCGAGCTCAACCGCCAGGTCGACCGGCTGCCCACCGAGCCGTCGCTGACCTTCTCGATCACGCCCCAGATGCACACCACCGAGGTCGCGCACATCGTCGACAGCCTCGGCGCCCAACGCGTCGTCGCCGCCGAAGCGGTCCGGCTCGCCGGCGGTCGACCCGTCCACATCGGCCCGATCACGCTGCGGCAGCGGTTCAACGCGGTGGCCACCACCGCGGACGCCGTGGACCCACCGCCCGATCCGTTGCAGCGCTCGGCCTTCGCCGGGGCCTGGGCGCTGGGCAGCGTGGCCGCGCTGACCCGACCCGGGGTGGCCGGGCTGAGCTACTTCACCCTGGGCGGCGACGGTGGTCTCCGCGATCGCGACGGCTCCTGGTCGGCGGCGGGCACCGTGCTCGTCCGACTCGCCGCCCACACGGGTCGACCGGTGCTCGACGCGGTCACTCCGTCCGGGATCGTCGCGCTGCCGGTCGATCTCGGGGGCGGTCGGGTCGAGCTGTTCCTGGCCAACCTGACCGAGCGGGCCCACCGGCTGCAGGTCTTCGCCGCCGGATCCGCCCCGCCGCCCATCTCGGTCGAGCTGCCCGCCTGGGCGGTCGACGTCGTCGCGCTGACCGCGCCCCACCCGAGCATCCCGACCCTCTAGGGTCGGTCGAACACCCCACCCAGGAAGGCCGCATGAGCACCCGACTGTCCGGCAAGACCGCCCTCGTCACCGGAGCCGGTTCCGGCATCGGCCGCGCCGTCGCCCTCCGGTTCGCCGCCGAGGGCGCCCGCGTCGTGTTCACCGACCGCGACCTCGCGGCGGCATCGCACGCCGCGGCCGCCGTCGCCGACCCGTCCGACGCGCTGGCCGTCGAGCTCGACATCACCCACGAGACCAGCGTCGCCGACGGGTTCGCCGCGGCGGCCGAGGCCGGTTTCACCCCCGACGTCGTGGTGGCCAACGCCGGGGTCCAGCTGTTCGGCCAGGACGCCCGGGTCGGCGATCTCGACCTGGCGGTCTGGGAGCGCACGATCACCACCAACCTGACCGGGGCGTTCCTGACCCTCAAGTACGCCGTCCGGGCGATGACCGGTCGTGGCGGGTCGATCATCGTCACCGGCTCGCCGACCGCGGTCAACGGCGAGGGCAAGGACTTCAGCGCCTACAGCAGCTCCAAGGCCGGGATGCACGGGCTGGCCCGGGCCGTGGCCGCCGCGTACGCCGCCGAGGGCATCCGGGTCAACGTCGTCGTCCCCGGCTACACCGAGACGCCGCTGGTCAGCGCGATCTCGGGCGATCCGGCCGACCGCGCCGCGATCATCTCCCGGATCCCGATGGGGCGACCGGGCCGGCCCGAGGACGTCGAGGGGATCATGACCTTTTTGGCCGCCGACGAGTCGAGCTACGCCACCGGTGCGGTGTTCACCGTCGACGGCGGGATGACCACGCTGTGACCGCGACCCTCCCACGGCCGGACACGGTCGTCGCGATCAGCCTGAAGATGTATTTCGACCGTCGGCGGACCCTCGACTACTGCCGGGCGCTGGCCGACCTGGCCCGGACCGACCCCGCGGTCGCCGCCGGCCGCTGCGAGCTGGTCGTCCTGCCCACCTTCGTCTCGATCCCGGGAGCGCTCGAGGCCGTCGCCGGCACCCGGGTCCGGGTCGGTGCCCAGGACCTCGCGGCCGCCGACCGCGGCGCCTACACCGGAGAGGTGTCCGGAGCGGAACTCGCCGAATTCGGGTGTGCGTACGCCGAGGTCGGCCACGCCGAGCGCCGGTCGCTGTTCGGCGAGGACGACGCCCTGGTGGCGGCCAAGACCGCGGCCGCCGTCCGCAACGGGTTGATCCCGATCATCTGCGTCGGCGAGGCCGAGCGGGCCGACCCGGCCGTCGCGGCGGCCGACTGCGTGGCCCAGCTGCGCTCGGCGCTGTCGGCGTGCCCGAATCCGATCGGATCACCGATCGTGCTGGCGTACGAGCCGCAGTGGGCGATCGGACAACCCGAGCCGGCCCCGGTCGACGACGTCCAGGCGGTGTGCGGCCTGATGCGCGCCGAGCTGGCCGAGCTCGCCGACGTGCTGCACGTCCTCTACGGCGGCAGCGCCGGCCCCGGCCTGCTGACCGCGCTGGGTCCGGTGGTCGACGGGCTGTTCCTGGGCCGCTTCGCCCACGACCCGGCCGCGGTCGCCGACGTGCTCGCCGAGGCCGGTCGCCGCACCCGCTGAGCGGTGCCGGTAGCCGGACGACCGCTCACCGGCGCTTCGACGTCGCCACCTGTCACAGGCGCGGCGTGACGCCGTAGTGCTCCTGGAACAGCGCGGCCAGGTGCTCCACGGCTACCCGGTGGCCAACGATTTTTCGGCCCGTGACATCCGGGCCGCCGACGGGCAGTGGCTGCGCGGCAAGGGTCTGGACGGGTTTTGTGGTTCGGTCCGGTGATCGCCCCGGCGCCGACGTGGCCGACCCGCAGGATCTGCGCGTCCAAACCTGGGTGAACGGCGAGCTCGTCCAGGACGGGACCACCGCGGACATGATCTCCGGCGTCGCCGAGTCACCCTGACGCCGGGGGACCTGATCCTGGCCGGCACCCCGAGCGGCTGCGGCGACGTCATGGACCCGCCACGCCGGCTGGTCCCGGACGACGTGGTCGAGGTGGAGGTGGAGGGCATCGGTCGGCTGAGCAACCCGGTGGTTGCTCCCGACCGCTCGGGCTGGCGCGCCCGCCGGTCGGGGGTCAGCTCAGCCGGGCGGCCAGCTCCTCGCCGAGAGCCCGGCCCGAGAGATAGGCCGCCTCGACCCGCGGCTTCTCCGACCAGGCGTCGCCGCACAGGCCGACCAGCGCATCGCCCAGGTGGAACGGTTCGCTGCGGGTGCCGGTCGGCTTGGCGAAGGTCCAGCGGTGGACGCGGGTGCTCACGGGTGCGGTGTCCAGACCCAGGACGTCGGCCACGGCCTGGGCCAGGGCCGGTGCCGCCCGATCGGGGTCGTCGAGGTGGTCGGCGGCGAATGCGGGGGTCGAGTGCGCCACCAGCACGGGTGCGCCGTCACCGCGCCGCCGGCCGTCGTCGGCGATCCACGCGATCAGCGGGTCGTCGCTGACGAAGACCCCGTCGACGTCGGCCCAGGTCCGCTCGGCCCAGCGCGCGGTCAGCGCCAGCACCGGGTCGAACGGGTCGTCGAGCGCGGCGAGCTCGGCCGCGTACGCCGGGTCGAGGAGCCTGCGGGCCTGCGGGTCGGGCATGGCCAGCACGACGGCCGCGGCGGGGAGCCCGTCGACCTCGAGTCGCGGTCCGACCCGCTCGACCGTCCGCTGCTGCACGTCGAGACCGGTCGCCAGATCCTCGACCAGGCTGCGCAGACCGGCCGGTGCGGCCCACCGCATCGGACCGGGCTTGTCGCTCAGCTGCCCGTGCTCGGCGATCGCGAAGGTGTCGGTCCAGGGCCGGGCCAGGCCCCGCGTACGCCAGTCCTCGACCACGGCCTCGAAGAGCGGGTCGGAGACGGTGAAGTAGGAGGCGCCGGTGTCGACCGGGCGGCCGTCGGTGCGTCGGCTGGCCAGGCGACCGCCGATCACCCGGCCGCGGTCGAGCACGACCACCTCGCGCCCGGCCGCCCTGAGCGCCTGCGCCGCCGCCACACCCGAGATCCCAGCACCGACGACCACCACAGGCTTCACGCGGTCATCGTGCCACCGCCCGACAACGCGGCGGGGTCCGTGCCGGCGGCACCGTGCTGAGCATCCTGCGCCAGTGGCCATCAAAGCGCCGGGAACACCCGTTCCCGGCCCACTGGCGCCGGGTTTCCAGCGATCTTCGCCGCATCCGGCGCGGCAGGCCCGGGCATCCTGGACCGGTGAACACCCCCGCCCCGTTCCCCGCCTGGTTCTTCGAGCGCGACGATCCATCCGACGACGGCGTGTTCTATCGCCCGGCCCGGCTGGTCACCCACATCGACGACCAGGCGATCGCGGCGGTGGGTGACCTCTACGCCGAGCTGGGGCTCGACGGCTCGGCTGCCGAGCCGCGCCGGGTGCTCGACCTGATGTCGTCGTGGGTGTCGCACCTGCACTCCGCCCCGGCCGAGCTCGTGGTGCTCGGGATGAACGCCGCCGAGCTGGCCGCCAACCCGATGGCCACCGAGCGCGTGGTCCGCGATCTCAACGCCGACCCGGCGCTCCCGTTCCCGGCCGCGAGCGTCGACGCCGTCCTGTGCTGCGTCTCGGTCGACTACCTGATCCACCCGGTCGAGGTGCTGGCCGAGGCGGCCCGGGTGCTGCGCCCCGGCGCGCCCGTGGTGCTGACCTTCAGCAACCGGTGCTTCCCGACCAAGGCGGTCCACGGCTGGCTGGCCACCGACGACGCCGGCCGCTGCGCGCTGGTGGCTGAGTACGTCCGCCGGGCGGGCGGGTTCGACGAGCCGGAGGTCTCGTTGCGTACGCCGACCGGCCGCTATCGCGGCGATCCGCTCTACGCCGTGGTCGCCCGCCGGGCCTCGGTCACCGGCTGACCCCCGACGACTGACCTGGGTGGCACGTGCTTCCCCGGACAGCGAACCGGCACGGGCTCGACGTCCTCATCGGGATAGCTGCCCGCGCAGCGCCAGGACGGGACCCCGACCGGGGCCGCCGACCGTCTGCTCGACGCCGCCGAGAAGCTCATGGCCCTCAGAGGTGAGCACGGCGCGTCGTCACGGGCGATCATCACCGAGGCCGACCAGCGGCACAACTCCGCGATCACCTATCGCTACGGCAACCGCCGGGCCCTGTTCGACACCGTCTGGGATCGCACGAGCACGTGCCCGTCGGCACCGGCCTGCTGACCCGGCTCGACGTCTTCGAGCACCTGCAGAGGCTGACCTGTGACGGAGGGGAACCGGCGGCCGGGCTGCTGGTCATCCCGGTGGTCCGGATGGTCGTGACCACCTTCGCGGCCTGGGAAGGCGAGCAGGAGCGCGGCGCCGTCGACCTCACCGCCACCCTGCTGGGTGAGCAGCTGATCCCGGGCGCGGTGGGTCTGTCGGCAGCCCCGGCGTCCGGAGCGTCACCTCCCGGCCTCCGCCGGTCATAGGCCAGCGCCCCTCACACGGCGGCTGCCTCGGATCAATGCCCGCGGCGCTGTGGCATCCGCCCGACACGGCGATTGACGGGGCCCTCGTGGGGTATTCAGGACGGTCTTCCTCTCGTACTGTTCAACCACCAACGTGATTCTCACTTCGGCGCGCGCCAGAGCCGGTGCCCGGCCGGAGTGTTTCGAAAGGACTTCCCCATGCGTGAACCCTCGCTCGGCGCCAAGCTCGGTGCTGAGTTTCTCGGCACCTTCTGGCTGGTTTTCGGCGGTTGCGGTAGTGCCGTGCTGGCCGCGAAGTTCCTCACCGAGGACGGCGTGCAGCTCGGTATCGGTTTCGTCGGGGTGTCGTTGGCTTTCGGGTTGACCGTGTTGACCGGGGCGTACGCGTTCGGTCACGTGTCGGGTGGGCATTTCAATCCGGCGGTGACGATCGGTTTGGCGGTGGCGAAGCGGTTCGACTGGAAGGGTGTGGGTCCGTACATCGCGACTCAGGTCGTGGCGGCGTCGGTGGCGGGTGCGGTGTTGTATGCGATCGCGTCGGGCACGGCGGGGTTCAATGCGGTCGAGAGCGGCTTCGCGTCGAACGGGTACGGGGATCGTTCTCCGGGTGGGTACGGGTTGGTGGCGGCGTTGGTCGCCGAGGTCGTGTTGACCGCGATGTTCCTGTACATCATCTTGGGGGCGACCGATGACCGGGCGCCGAAGGGGTTCGCGCCGATCGCGATCGGTTTGGGGTTGACGCTGATCCATCTGGTGTCGATCCCGGTGACGAACACCTCGGTGAATCCGGCGCGTTCGTTGGGGGTGGCGTGGTTCGCGGGTGGTCCGGCGTTGTCGCAGGTGTGGTTGTTCATCGTGGCGCCGGTCATCGGTGCGGTGATCGCCGGCGTCAGCTATGCCGCGATCACCGGCGCCGACGGCCCGGGTGTCGTCGACGAGGGCATCGCCAACAACCCCGACATCGGCACCGCCCCCCGCGTCTGACCCTCCCCGACGCCGAGGTGCCGCCACCGGCGGCGCCTCGGCGTCGTGCATGTCGCCACCACCCGGGGCCCGCGGGGCCCGACGCATCAGCCGCCCAGGAGCTGGGCGGCGCGGGCCCGGATCTGGTCGTCGGTCAGGTCCGGGTCGCGGTCGTACAGGAACGGGCCGGCGGTGGCGATGAGCGTCGACAAGGTGGCCTTTACGGTGTAAACACGTAGTCACGGATATGTCGCCCGGACCGCTCGGTGATCGGCCTGAGGGCGATGTTCACTTTCAGCGCAGAAAGGCTGGGCCCATGACGCCGCGCCACACTCGGATCGGCAGCCTCCTCCTCATCGTCGCCATGCTGGGGACCTCGGCCTGCGGCGGAGGGGACGATCCGGAGACCGGCGGGGAGGCCGGCAGCACAGCTCCGAGCTTCGGGACCGAGGCCACCGGCGAGCTCGCGGCCTGGGGCTTCGACAACGCCGACGACGTGGGCACGTCGCGACTCGACTACGCCAAGCAGCAGCTGAGCGGGGTGACGATCAAGATCGACGCCACCCCGTTCGACGCGCAGAAGTTCACCACCCGGGCGGCCAGCGGCGACGTGCCCGACGTGGTGCAGATGGATCGGCAGTTCGTCGCCACGTACGCGGCCAAGGGCCTGATCACGCCGCTCGACGGCTGTTACACCGCGCACACGGTCGACCCCAAGACCCAGTACTACCCGTCGGTGGTCGACGACGTCACCTACGACGGTCAGGTCTGGGCGGTCCCGCAGTTCTACCAGCCGCCGGCCATCATGGTGAACAAGCGGGTGATGGACAAGGCGGGCGTCACCGACGCCGACATCGACACCTCGAAGCCGGACGTGCTGCTCGCCGCGGTGACCAAGATGTACAAGGCCGACGGCAACAAGCCCTCCACCCTGGGTCTCGACACCCAGGCGACCGGGCAGGCCGGACTGTGGCTGCTCGGCTTCGGCGGTCAGCTGATCGGTGAGGACGGCGCGCCGACGCTCGACAACCCGAACAACGTCAAGGCCATCGCCTTCCTCAAGCAGTTGGCCGACGCGCAGGGTGGCTACGCCCGGATCAAGAGCTTCACCGACTCGTTCGACTTCTTCGGCGCCAAGAACCAGTTCGTCCGCGACCAGGTCGGGGCGCAGGTGGCCCCGCAGTGGTTCGTCAACGTGCTCACGCCCTACGTCAAGGACGTCGACATCTCGGCCGTCCCGTTCCGCGACGGCAGCGGCGAGCCGTTCACCGTGGCCAGCGGCAGCGCCTTCGTGATCCCCGACAACGCCAAGAACCCCGACGCGGCGTGCGCCTGGATGCTCGCCCTGACCTCGCAGGAGGCCTGGCTCGCCGCCGGCAAGGCTCGCGCCGAGAAGATCGCCAAGACCGACGGGGCCATCAACACCGGGCTGTTCACCGGGTCGCCCGCCGCCGACCAGGCCATCCGGGCGGCGAACGTCAAGCCGAGCGACAACGCCGGGTTCGACCAGGCCATCGCGACCTATTACGACGTGGTGGCCTCGGGCAAGTCGTTCGGCGCCTCCCCGGCCGGCCAGCAGATCCAGACCGAATTGCAGAACGCGGTCGCCTCGGCCCTGCTGGGGACGAAGACGCCGGAAGCCGCCCTGCAGGAGGCGCAGACCGCGGCCATGCGCGCCTACAACCAGGCTCGCTGAGTCGTCGGCTCGGCCATGACCGCAGAACGTCAGGCTTTCGAGCGGAGCGCGGCGCCGGCCGCGCCCGCCCCGATCCGGCCGGCGCGGAGCGGGCGCAAGGCGCGGGCGTCGAGCATGCGGCGCCGCGAGGCGGTGGCGGGCTACCTGTTCATCTCCCCGTGGATCATCGGCTTCCTGATCTTCACCCTGGGAGCGATGGCCTACAGCCTGGTCATCTCGTTCAACTACTACAACCTGGCCAAGAACACGATGCGGCCGGCCGGGCTCGACAACTACGCGACGCTGTTCGACGACCCCAAGGTCATGCTGTCGCTGCGCAACACCTTGTTCTACGCGGTGATGGCCGTCCCGTTGGAGATCGCCTTCGCGCTCGGGCTGGCCATGCTGCTCACCCGGCTCGGGCGCGGCGCCGGGATCTTCCGCACCATCTACTACCTGCCCAAGATGACGCCGGCGGTGGCCACCGCCTCGGTGTTCTTCCTGCTGCTCAACGGCAACACCGGCGCCATCAACTCCGGTCTGGCGCTGGTCGGGATCGAAGGGCCGCAGTGGCTGATCGACCCGGCCTGGGTCAAGCCGTCGGTGGTGCTGATGACGCTGTGGGGAGTCAGCGGGACCATGGTCATCTTCCTGGCCGCGCTGAAGAACGTGCCGCGCGAGCTCTACGAGGTGGCCTCGCTCGACGGTGCCGGCCGGTTCCGTCAGTTCGCCAGCATCACCATCCCGATGATCTCCCCGGCCATCTTCTTCAACACCATCGTGTTGACCATCGCCGCGCTCCAGGTCTTCGACCAGGCCTATCTGCTGTTCTGGCGCGATCAGACCAATGCCTCGCCCGATTCCGCGCTGTTCTACGGCGTCTACCTGTTCCAGCAGGCGTTCCGGCAATTCGACTTCGGCCTGGCCGCGGCCATGGCCTGGCTGCTGTTCATCATCATCATGATCATCACCGCGTTCCAGACCTTCTTCGGCAACCGTTTCGTCTACTACGAGGGAGACCGCTGATGTCGGTGACCGATCCGTCGCCGTCGACGGTGCCGATCCAGGCCCAGCCCGCGGCGATGGCCGCGGTCGACCGGACCACCGAGGGCCGTCGGGGCCGGCCGAAGACCGAGCGTCGCCGTCCGTCGGTCGTGTCGATCGTCTGCGCGATCCTGCTGCTCGCCTTCTGCGTGCTGTTCCTGTATCCCTTCATCTGGCTGGTCTCGGCCAGCCTCAAACCGCGGGGTGAGGTGTTCGACAACGCCCTGATCCCCAACACCGTCGAGTGGTCGAACTACACCAAGGTGTGGTCCGAGCTGCCGCTGCTCCACTGGCTGGGCAACAGCGTGGTCATCGCCGTGTTGGCCGCGGGGTTCGTCGCGCTGTCGAGCGCGGTCGTCGCCTTCGGCTTCGCCTACTTCCGGTTCCCGGGCCGCAAGCTGCTGTTCGGGCTGGTCCTGGCGACGATGATGCTGCCCGGCGCGGTCACCCTGGTCCCGCAGTACCTGATCTGGAAGAACACCGGTCTGCTCGGCACCACGGTGCCGCTGTGGGGGATGAACCTGTTCGGCTCGGCGTTCTACATCTTCCTGCAGCGGCAGTTCTTCCTCGGTCTGCCGCGCGAGTTGTTCGAGGCGGCCCGGGTCGACGGCGCCTCCTACGTCGGACTGTTCCGGCGGATCGCCCTCCCGCTGTCGATCCCGTCGCTGATCATCGTGTTCCTGTTCGAGTTCCAGGCCAGCTGGAACAACCTGCAGGCCAGCCTGATCTACCTCAACGCCGGGGCCCCCGAGGACTTCACGGTGCCGCTCGGGATCGCGTACGCGATGACCCGCTACAGCCCGACCAACGGCGGCCAGGGTGACTACCAGTACGTCATGGTCGCCTCGCTGGTGGTCACCATCCCCATGCTGCTGCTGTTCGCGTTCGGTCAGCGCTACTTCATCGAGGGCGTGGCCACCCAAGGCCGAAAAGGCTGACCGTCCAACCATCGCCGGCCGCGCCTCGCCGCCGCGCCTCGTCGGCGTGCCGCAGGTCACGACTCCATGATCACTGCCGGTCCGGAAGCGGCCCCGGGGAGCCAGGAAATGCCGACTATGAGATTCGGCTGAGTCGTTGATAGCATTCGGTCACCGGGGGCCCAGGTAACTATCTGCTATTTCCCAGGAGCCGGCATGTCTGCTGCGCATCGCTACACCGGGTCACCCCCCGCCCCCTTCGCTCTCACCGGTCATCGCGCCGTCGCCCTGATGGCCGGCGCGGCCCTCCTGGCCTTCGGCGCCACCGCCCCGGCCATGGCCGCCCCCGGTGACACGTCGACCGACACGACCATCGCCAACGTCGAGGTCAACTCGGCCATCGTGCTCACCGGGCTGACCCCGGCGTTCACCCTGGTCGGCCTGCCCGGCGCCACGGTGACCGGCGACAATGCCGTCGCGTTCAACGTCGAGACCAACAACGCCGGCGGCTACGCCGTCACCGTCCAGGCCCAAGAGGACTCACTCGACCCGGCCGACGCCGACAACGTCGACGTCATCCCGATCGGTAACCTCCGAGTCCGGGAGTCCGGCACGGGCGCGTTCACCTCGGTGACCGACGCGGCACCGGTCACGGTGCACACCCAGGCGGTGCGTTCGGACGAGGGCGGCGACGACCTGAGCAACGACTACCAGGTGTCGATCCCGTTCGTGGCCAGCGACACCTACTCGGTCACGCTGGACTACGTCGCGACGGCGCTCTGATCCGGCGGCCCTCCGTCCCGGTGGAATCGCTGATCAGCACGCGGATTCGTGGCGGCCTGCTCGGTCTCGGCCTGCTCGCCCTGGTGGCGACGGCTGCGCCGATGCCGGCTGCGGCGGATCCGAGTGCCACGCCCGACGGCGGGTCGAGCACCCCCGCCTCGGTGACGCCTGCTCCGACGCCGTCGAGGTCGGTGTCCTACAGCCTCGCGCCCACGGCCTTCTCGATCACGGTCAGCCCGGCCCGGCTCGCCCTGGGCCCGGATGACGCCGACGGTGTCCATCCGTTCGCCGTGGTCAATCGTGGCCAGGAGGCGGTCGGGTTGCAGATCCAGAAGCGCAACTTCACCCCGGAGCCGGACGGGTCGATGCGGTTCGATCGCGACGCCCCGTACGCGGCGGCGGACTGGGTCGAGGTCGAGCCGGCCAGCTTCACGATCGAGCCCGGGGCGACCCAGCAGGTCACCGCGACCATCGAGCGTCCGAACCAGGCGGAGCCGGGCGACCACAATGTGGCCCTGGTGGTGATGGTCCCGGCGCCCGAGGGTGACGGCAACATCAAGATCAACCGAGGGGTCGCCGCTCCGGTCTACATCGCCGTCGACGGCACCACCGACAACAGCGTTCGGCTCGACGCGTTCACCGGGCCGCCGATCAGCCTGACCGGCGACGTGCCCATCACCACGACCGTGGTCAACACCGGAAACACCCACCGCGACTTCCGGGGACCGACGGCGCTCACCGTGACCGACGGCGAGCGCTCCGCCGCCTTCCCGGACTTCACCGTGACCCGCGGCGCGACCCGGGTGACCCGGATGGTCTGGGATCCGCCGCTGGTCTGCGTCTGCCGCCCGACGGTGAGCGTCGAGAACGCTTCGGGGGGCGTCCAGACCCTCAGCTTCCGTGTCGTCGTCTTCCCGTGGTGGTTGGGCATCGCCGTGCTGGCGGCGCTCAGCGCCACCACGGTTGCGATGATCCGACGCCGCCGGGCCCGCCCCGCGGCGGTCGCCGCACGGGCGGCGGCGCCGGACGGCGGATGATCGTGGGGGACGGAGGACTCCTGACCGGTAGCGCGCGGCGGCAACGAAGCCTCCGCGCGCTCGTCGGCGTCCTCAGCCTGGCGCTGGTCGGCACCATCCTCGTCGCGGTCACCGCCCCCACCCGGGCGTACGCGGCCGGCACCGTCCTGTTCCAGAACAGCTTCGCCACCAACACGGTCAGTGGCAACAGCACCGTGACCATCCCCACCCCGGTCAGCTCGACCAACGCCGCCTGTCTCACCGCCGCGGGCAACCCCAGCACCGGCCCGCTGCTCAGCTGCCCCTCGAACACCGACCCCAACGGCAGCGGCAAGCTGCGCTTCACCCGGGCGGTGGCCAATCAGGTCGGCGGTATCTACGGCGCGACCAGCTTTCCGACCTCGAACGGTCTGGACGTCACCTTCAACACCTATCAGTACGGCGGCACCGCGGCCGACGGAATGAGCTTCGCGCTGGCCGCAGTCGATCCGGCCAATCCAGTCGCCCCCACGGCCATCGGTCCGTCGGGAGGGGCTCTCGGCTACTCGAACTCGGGCAGCGTGGCCGGCCTGCCCAACGCCTATCTCGGGGTCGGGCTCGACGTCTACGGCAACTTCAGCGGATCAACCTCGCAAGGTTCGGGCTGCACGACCAACCCCAACATCAACGCCCAGGTCCCCGGCGCCGTCGTGGTCCGCGGCCCGGGCCGGGGAACGGTCGGCTACTGCGGGTTGCGCACCACCTACACCGGGACGACCGCGTCGCGGGTCACCCTGCGAGCCACCACCCGGGCCGCTTCGGTGGTGCCGGTCCAGGTGCTCATCAACCCCAGCCCGGCCGAGTTCACCTCCGACACCGGGGTCAGCGTGGCGTCGGGGCAGTACAAGGTGGTCGCCACCCCGGTCGGCGGGACGACGAGGACCCTGACCGGAACGCTGCCGACGGTGCCCACCTCGCTCTACCCGTCGAGCACCTGGTTGACCTCGGCCGGCATCCCCAAACAGCTGGCCTTCGGCTTCATCGGGTCGACCGGCTCGGTCACCGACTTCCACGAGGCGTCCGACGTCAAGGTGGTCACCTTCAACGCCGTCGCTCAACTCGGCGTCGCCGCCACCGCCTACACCGCCGCCAACCCGGCCGTGGGCGCGCCGGTCAACTACGTGGTGACCCCGAGCGTGCAGACCGGGGTCGACGTCGCCACCCCGATCACCATGACCCAGACCGTCCCGGCCGGAGTGAAACCGCTCGAGGCGTACGGCACCGGCTGGAGTTGCGCTGACCCCTCGGGTCAGACGATCACCTGTACGACCACGGGGAGCTCGTTCGCCGACGGGGCCACCCTGCCGCGGATCAACGTCGTGGCCATCGTCACCGGTGGCTCGGTCACCTCGGCGACGGTGGGCAGCGGTTCGATCTCGGCGGTGTCGGCCACCGACGCCGGCCCGGCCAGCGTCACCAGCACGCCGATCGGCACCCTCCCCGCCGCGCCGTCGGGCCTCAGCCTGAGCCGCTCGCTCGGGGCGATCGGCAACAGCGCGGCGGTGACCATCTCGGGCTCCAACCTGACCTCGGCGACGGCGATCGAGATCGGCACCAGCGCTGAGTACGCGGCCGGGACGCCGACCGTGCTGGTGCCCTGCTCGACGACGACCACCACCGGCTGCTTCACCGTCAGCGGCAACACCCTGGTCGTGTCGAGCTGGCCGACCCGGTCGTCGGCCGCGACCACCACGGTGAGCGTCATCGGTCTCGGCGTTTCCGGGTCGACGAGCTACGTCTACGCCAATGCCCCGGCCACCCCGGCCGCGCCGACCGCGACCGCCGGAGTGACCAGCGCGAGCGTCGACTGGTCGGCGCCGGCCGCCAACGGCAGCCCCATCACCGGTTACACGGTCATCCCCTACCTGGCCGGGGTGGCGCAGACGCCGGTCAGCTACGACGCCTCGTCGACCGACCGGACCCTGACCGGGCTGGTCGCCGGCGGGTCCTACACCTTCACCGTGACCGCCACCAACGCGTTCGGCACCTCGGGCGCCAGCCCACCGAGCACGGCGGTGGTGCCCTACTCCGTGCCCGCCGCCCCGACCGTCTCCAGTGCTGTGGCCGGGACCGGTCGGGCCGTGCTGACCTGGTCGACGCCGGCGGCCAACGGCAGCCGGATCACCGGGTATGTGGTCACCCCGTACATCGCCGGCGTCGCTCAGACGCCGATCACGTTCGCCACCGCGGCGAACACCCAGACCGTCACCGGGCTGACCGCCGGCACCGCGTACACCTTCACGGTGGCGGCCATCAACGCCGCGGGCACCGGTCCGGCTTCGGCGCCGTCGAGCATCGTCACTCCCAACGCCGCTCCGACGCTGACCTTCGCGGCCCCGCCGAGTGGTCAGGTCGCTGTGTCCTACAGCCAGCAGCTCACCGTGACCAACGGCACCGCGCCGTTCAGCTGGGCGGTGACCGGGGGATCGCTGCCACCGGGGCTGACCCTGTCGAGTTCCGGGCTGCTGTCCGGGACGCCGACCGCGGCCGGGAGCTCGACCTTCACCGTCCAGGTGACCGACGCCAGTGGGTCGACCGCGAGCCGGTCGTTGACCGTGACCATCGCGGCCGCCCCCTCGATCAGCTTCACCCCGGCCGCCGGCGAGGTCAGCGTGGCCTACAGCCAGCAGCCGACGCTGACCGGCGGCACCGGGCCGATCACCTGGTCGATCACCGCGGGCAGCCTGCCGGCCGGGCTGACCATCAGCCCGACGACCGGCCTGATCAGCGGCACGCCGACGGCATCGGGCTCGTTCTCGGTGACCATCGCGGCCACCGACGCGTTCAACGTCACCGCGCAGCGCACCGTGACCATCGTCATCGCCGCGCTGCCCACCTTCACCGCGACGACCCCGCCCGCCGGACAGATCGGCGTCGGCTACAGCACCGTGCTCGAGGTGACCGGCGGCACCGCTCCGCTGACCTGGGCACTCGCGGCCGGGAGCCTGCCCCCCGGGCTCAGCCTGAACGCGAGCAACGGCACCCTGTCCGGCACCCCGACCACGGCGGGGAGTTACAGCTTCACCGTCCGGGTCACCGACGCCTTCGACCAGACGGCGACCAAGGCGGTCACCCTGATCGTCAACCCGGGCGCGCTGGTCTTCACCAAGACCGCCAACGTCTCCTCCACCGTGCCCGGCGCCACGGTCGGTTACACGATCACCCTGTCCAACTCGAGCGGGGCCGCGTTGGCGGCGACTTTCACCGACCCGCTCACCGGGGTGCTCGACGACGCCGCCTACAACGGCAACGCCACCGCGAGCACCGGCAGCCTCAGCTACTCGGCCTCCACCCTGACCTGGAACGGCACGGTTCCGGCCAACGGCTCGGTCACCGTCGGATATTCGGTCGCCGTGGCCAACCCGGTCACCGGGAACAAGGTGCTGACCAACACCGTCCGCTCGACCACCCCGGGCACCAACTGCGGTGCGACCAGCACCGACACCCGGTGCACGGCGACGGTCACGGTCAGCGGACTGAGCATCGTGACGTCGACCGACGTGGCGACGATCACCCCGGGCGGGGTGGTCCGCTACACGGTGGTGGTGACCAACTCCGGGCAGACCCCGTACGTGGGGGCGAGCCTCACCGACAACCTCAGCGGAGTGCTCGACGACGCCACGTACAACGCCGACGCCTCGGCGACCGCGGGGAGCCTCAGCTACGCCGGCCCCAATCTGACCTGGACCGGCAACCTCGCCGTGGGCGCGTCGGCCACCATCACCTTCTCGGTCACCGTCGCCGATCCCGATCCGGGCAACCGCAGCCTGACCAGCACCATCACCTCGGCGGCCGCGGGCAGCAACTGCCCGGGCGGCAACCCGGCCGCGGCCTGCAGCGCCACCGTCACCGTGCTCGTTCCGGCCCTGGCCATCACCCACACCGGCAACGTGTCGACCACTGTCCCCGGGGGGACCGTGTCCTACACCGCCACCCTGGCCAACACCGGTCAGACCGCCTACACCGCGACCGAGGTGACCATCGCGCTGACCGGTGCGCTCGACGACGCCACCTACGCCGACGACGTCGCGGCCAGCGCTGGCAGCGTCGCGTACGCGCCCCGGGTGATCACCTGGACCGGGAACCTGGCTGTCGGCGCGGTGGTCACGGTCACCTATTCGTTGGTCGTCCGCAACCCCGATCCGGGTGACCGGACGCTGACCACCGTGGCCCGCTCGTCGGCCCCGGGCAGCACCTGTCCGCCCGGCGGCGGGAACCCCGGCTGCACCAGCACGGTCACCGTGGCGATCCCGGCCCTGACCATCACCAAGACCGCCGACGCCGTCACCACCACGCCCGGGTCGGTGGTCCGCTACACCGTCGTCGCCACCAACACCGGCCAGACGCCGTACACCGGCGCCGGCTTCGCCGACAGCCTCACCGGCGTGCTCGACGACGCCACCTACAACAACGACGTCACCGCCACCACCGGCGCCGCGGCGTACGGCAGTTCGACCGTGACCTGGACCGGTGATCTCGGGGTCGGGGCCAGCGCGACCATCAGCTACTCGGTCACCGTGCGCGATCCCGACCCGGGCGACCGCTCGCTGACCGGTGCGGTCACCTCGAGCACACCGTTCAGCACCTGCCCGGACGGCGGCTCCGACCCCCGGTGCGCGGTGACGGTCACCGTCCTCGTCCCGGCACTCGCGCTCGGGATCAGCTCCGACGTGGCCAGCACCACCCAGGGCGGGGTGGTCCACTACACCGTCACCGCGACCAACACCGGCCAGACCCCGTACGCGGGCATCAGCGCGGCCGTCGATCTCGCCGGGGTGCGCGACGATGCGGTCTACAACTCCGACGCGACGGCCAGCACCGGCAACCTCAACGTGACCGGCGGCGCGCTGACCTGGTCGTTCGCCCTGCCCGTCGGCGGTTCGGCCACGGTCACCTTCTCGGCGACGGTCCGAAACCCCGACCCAGGGGACCGCTCGCTGCGGGCCACCGTCACCTCGAGCGCGGCCGGGTCCGGCTGCCCGACCCCGACCGCCGAGTCCGGCTGCGCCTCGACCGTCCCGGTGCTGCTGTCGTCGCTGCTCATCACCAAGACGGCCTCGGCCACCACGGTCGAGCCGGGCGCCACCATCGGCTACACGATCACCGTGCTCAACGACGGCCAGACCACCCAGACCGCGGCCTCGATCAACGACGCGCTCAGCTCGGTGCTGACCGGGGCCCGCTACAACACCGACGCCGTCGCCAGCGTCGGGACGGTCAGCTACACCGCGCCCAACCTAGGCTGGACCGGCACCCTGGCCCCCAACGCCGCCGCGACCATCAACTACTCGGTCACCCTCAACGACCCGAACCTGGGCGACCAGACCCTGGTCAACACGGTGACCTCGACCACCCTGGGGAGCAACTGTCCGGCCGGCGGCACCGATCCGCGCTGCCGGGCGGCGGTCACCGTCCTGGTGCCCAGCCTGACCGTCACCACCGCAGCCGATGCCGACTACGCGAGTCCCGGCCAGACGGTGCGCTACACGATCACGGTGACCAATGACGGCGAGAGCACCTATCCCGCCGCGACGGTGACGGCTCCGCTGGCCGGACTGCTCGACGACGCCACCGACAACACCGATGCGGCGGCCAACCGAGGGACGGTGACGGTCGACTCCTCGGTGCGATGGACCGGGGCGCTGAGCCCCGGTGATTCGGCCCGGATCACCTTCAGCGTCACCGTCAACCCCACGGCCGGTGACAACCAATTGGTCAGCCCGGTCGTCTCGACCAACTCGGGCACCAACTGCGTGAGCGGCAGCACCGACCCCCGGTGCACCTCGACCGTCCCGGTGGCCCGGCTGGCGATCCAGCAGGGGTACACCGAGAGCTCGACCACGCCGGGCAGCCTGGTCCACCTCAACGCCAGCTTCACCAACACCGGGCAGTATCCGTACACCGGGATCACGGTGAGCGCCGCGACCGCGGGGACGGTGGACGACGCCACGCCGACCGGCGACCAGGTGGCCAGCGCCGGGACGCTGATCCTGACCTCGACGCAGATCGTCTGGACCGGCAGCATCCCGGTCGGTGCCACCATCACCATCACCGGCACGCTGACCGTGCAGAGCCCCGACAACGGCGACCGGCTGCTCACCGGCACCCTGGTCTCGACCGCACCGGGCAACAACTGCCCGCCCGGCGGCACCGATCCGCGCTGCACCGCCAACCTCCAGGTCCTGGTCCCGCAGCTCACGGTCACCAAGACGGCCAACGCCACGTTCGTGGTGCCGGGCGGGACCACGGCGTACACGATCACCGTGGCCAACACCGGCCAGACGCCGTACACCGGGGCGAGCATCAGCGACAGCCTGGTCGGCATCCTCGACGACGCCACCTACAACGCGAACGCCACCGCGAGCACCGGTTCGGTGAGCTACACGGCCTCGACCCTGAGCTGGACCGGGGACCTGGCCGTCGGGGCGACCGCGACGATCAGCTATTCGGTGACCGCCAAGAGCCCGGCCACCGGTGACAAGGCGATGATCAACCCGGTCAGCTCGACCGACGTCGGGTCGACCTGTCCGCCGGCCAGCGGCAGCGCGGCCTGCCGCACCGCCGTCGCCGTGCTCACCCCGGCGCTGACCATCGTCAAGACCGCCTCGGTGGCCAACGCCACCCTGGGCAGCACGGTCGGCTTCAGCATCGTCGTCACCAACACCGGTCAGACCCCGTACTCGACCGCGGCGTTCAGCGACCCGCTGAGTGATGTGCTCGATGACGCGACCTACCTCGCCGACCTGGCGGCGACCAGCGGCAGAGCGGCGTACGCGTCGAGCACGGTGAGCTGGTCCGGGGCGCTGGCCGTCGGCGCCTCGGCGACGATCAGCTACTCCGTGCGGATCCGCAACCCCGATCCGGGCAACAAGACCATGGTCAACACCGTGACGTCGTCCACCGTCGGGAGCAACTGCGCCACCGACAGCCTCGACACCCGGTGCACCGCGACGGTGTCGGTGACCAACACGACGACGGTGACCTACACCAAGACCGCCGACGTGGCGTACGCGACGCCGGGCAGCGTGGTCCGCTACACGACCCGGGTGGCCAACGCCGCGTCGATCACCGACGGGTTGACCTTCACCGATCCGCTGGCCGGGGTCCTCGACGACGCCACGTTCAACGACGACCTGGAGGCCGATGGAGGCACGGCGACGCTCAACGGCTCGACCATCACCTGGACCAGTCCAGCGCTGGTCCCGGTCGGCAGCATCACCATCACCTACTCGGTCACCGTCAACGCCGGGATCACCGGCGACCAGATCCTGGCCAACACGGTCACCGGCAGCAGCCCGAGCGGGGTCAGCAACAACTGCGCCGCCGACAGCACCGACCCCCGGTGCACGACCACGTTGCCGATCGCCCGGCTGCGGGTCGAGCAGGGCTACACCCAGACCTCGACCACCCCCGGGTCGCTGGTCCGGCTGAACGCCAGCTTCACCAACACCGGCACCTACGCCTACAACGGCATCAGCGTGACCAGCCCGAGCGCCGACACCGTCGACGACGCCACCGCCACCGGCGACCAGACCGCCAGTTCGGGCAGCCTGGTCCTCACCTCGACGGCGATCACCTGGACCGGCGACATCCCGGTGGGCGCCACCATCACCATCACCGGCACCCTGACCGTGCAGGACCCCAGCACCGGCAACAAGCTGTTGACCGGAACCCTGGTGACCAGTGCACCGGGCAGCAACTGCGCGCCGAACAGCGCCGACAGGAGGTGTACGGCGAGCCTGCCGGTGCTGCTCCCGCAGCTCACCATCACCAAGACCGGCGACACGACCTTCGTCGTCCCCGGCGGCCGGGCCGGCTACACGATCACCGTCCGCAACTCCGGTCAGACCCCGTACGTCGGCGCGACGGTGACCGACAGCCTGGTCGGCGTCCTCGACGACGCGAGCTTCGACAACAACGCGGTGGCCAGCGGCGGCGCGCTGGTCTACGCGGCGCCCACCCTGACCTGGACGGGAGACCTGGCCGTCGGAGCGTCGGTGACCATCACCTATTCGGTCACCGCGCGGACGACCAGCGCCGGCAACGACAAGACGATGATCAACCCGGTCAGCTCGACCGATGTCGGCTCGACCTGCCCACCGGCCACCGACAACGCGGCCTGCCGGACCAGCATCGTCGTGCTGACCCCGGCGTTGACCTTCGCCATCGCCGCCACCCCGGCCTCGGCGGTGCCGGGTGGCCAGGTCGGCTTCAGCATCGTCGTCCGCAACATCGGCCAGACGCCCTACCCGACCGCCACCTTCAGCGTTCCGCTGGCCGGGGTGAGCGACGACGCGATCTACGCCGGTGACGCCTCGGCCACCGCCGGATCGGTGTCGGTCAGCGGCGGCGTACTGACCTGGACCGGGCCGCTGGCCCTGGCCGCGACGGCGACCATCAGCTACTCGGTGACCGTGCGTGATCCCGACCTCGGCGACCATCGGCTGAGCCAGACCATCACCTCGACCACCCAGGGCAGCATCTGCCCGACCGGCGGGTCCGACCCCCGGTGCTCGAGCGTCGTCCCGGTCGCCGGTCTGGAGCTCCGGGCCACGTCGTCGGTGACCACGGCCAAGCCGACCGACGTGGTCGCGTACACCAGCACCTTCACCAACACCGGCCAGGTGCCCTACTACGGCATCACCGTGGTCGACGACCTCGCCGACACCCGGGACGACGCGACCTACAACGGCGATCTGGCGGTGTCCCACGGCAACCTCCTGGTGTCGTCGGACACCGGCCAGTGGAGCTGGACCGGCGACATCCCGGTCGGTGCCACCGTCACCATCACCGGCTCGGTGACCGTCGACAACCCGCCGGCCGGCAACGGGTTCCTGCGCAGCGCCCTGACCACGTCGGCGTCCGGCTCGAACTGCCCGCCCGGGGGCAGCGACGCGCGCTGCCGCACCGCGGTCGAGCTGCTCACCCCCGAACTGGACATCGTCAAGACGGCGTCGACCACCACCACGACCCCGGGTGGGGTGGTCCGCTACACCGTGACCATCGACAACACCGGCGAGACCGCGTACGCGAACGCGGTGGTCCGCGATGCGCTCGACGGCGGGGCCGACGACGCGACCTACAGCGAGGACGCGGTCGCGACCAGCGGCACCGTGGTCGAGGACGGCTCACAGCTGATCTGGACCGGGAACCTGGCCGTGGGCCAGACCGTGGTCATCAGCTACACGGTCCGGGTCAACAACCCCGATCTGGGCGACAAGCGGATCGTCAACGCCGTCGTCTCCGACGAGCTGGGCAGCAGTTGCCCGACCGCCTCCGCCGCGCCGCAGTGCACGACCACGGTCACCGTGCTGGTCCCGGCGCTGGCCGTCACCCTGACCGCCGACACCACGACGACGACGCCGGGCTCCTCGGTCGGCTACACCCTGACCATCCGCAACACCGGCCAGACGCCGTACCTCGGTGCCGCGGTCACCGTCTCGTTGGCCGGCGCGCTCGACGACGCCGCGTACGCCGGCGATGCCGTGGCCACGTCCGGGTCGGTGGCCTTCGCGACACCGGCCCTGACCTGGACCGGCGATCTGGCCACCGGGGCGACGGCCACAGTGAGCTATCGGCTGGTCGTCGCCGATCCCGATCCGGGGGACCGGCAGCTGACCAGCGTGGTGTCCTCGACCGCGCCCGGGTCGAGCTGTTCGCCCGGCTCGCCCTGCACCCAGGTGGTCAGCGTGCTGGTCCCGGCGCTGGCCGTCGCCACCACCGCCGACCGGGCCACCGCCACGCCCGACGACACGGTCCGGTTCACCGTCACCGTGACCAACACCGGTGAGACGGCGTACTCCGCCGCCGAGGTGACCGTGGACTTGACCGACCTGCTCGACGACGCCGAGCTGTCCGGCGCCCCCACCGCCAGCGGCGGGACCGCGGTCGTCGACGGGTCGACGGTGACCTGGACCGGCGCCCTACCGGTCGGGGACACGGTGACGCTGCGGTTCGGGGTCGTCGTGGCCGCCGCGCCGGCCGGCAACCGGGTGCTGACCGCGACCGCCGTCTCCGACGCCGCGGGCAGCAGCTGTCGGACCGGCTCGGGCAACGCTGCCTGCACGGCCACGGTGACGGTGCTGATCCCGCGGCTGACCGTGACCAAGACCGCCGACCGGACCACCACCGTGCCCGGTGGGGTGGTCACCTACACCATCCTGATCAGCAACGACGGCGAGACGCCGCAGACCGGGGTCAGCGTCCGCGACAGCCTGGCCGGGGTGCTCGCCGACGCGGTCTACGACGGCAATGCCGCGGTGACCGGGGGAGGGGTGCTCGCGTACGCGGCCCCCGTCCTGACCTGGACCGGGACGCTGCCGGTCGGGGCTTCGGCCACCCTCACCTACTCGATCACCGTGCGCGATCCCGATCCCGGCGGCAAGCTGCTCGACAACGAGGTGACCTCGACCGCGCCCGGCAGCACCTGCCCGCCGGTGAACCCGGCGGCGTCGTGCCGCACCCAGGTCCCCGTGCTCGTCCCCGCCCTCGACATCACCAAGACCGCGAGCACGACCGCCGTGGTCGCCGGATCGGCGGTGCAGTACACCGTCACGGTGACCAACACCGGGCAGACGCCGTACGCGCCGGCCACGCTCACCGACGATCTCAGCGCGGTGCTCGACGACGCCGCGTACGCCGGTGACGCGGTGGCCAGCGTCGGCACCATCGAGGTGGTCGGCGACACCCTGGCCTGGAGTGGCCCGCTGGCCCTCGGCGCGATCGCGACGATCACCTATTCGGTGGTCGCCGACCTGCCGGCCACCGGCGACCGGGTGCTGACCAACACCGTGCTCTCGACCTCGGCCGGGGCGACCTGCACGGCGCTCGGAACGCCCGCGACCTGCTCGACCCGGGTCGAGGTCCTGGTCCCGGCGCTCCAGCTGACCAAGATCGCCGACCGCACCCGGGTGGTCGCCGGATCTGCGGTGACCTACACGATCGAGGCGGTCAACAGCGGGGAGTCGGACTTCGCCACCGCCTCGTTCAGCGATGCCCTGACCGGCGTGCTCGACGACGCGGTGTACGCCGGCGACGCCTCGGCGACCTCGGGCACGGTCGGCTACGCCGGTGGCGTCCTGACCTGGACCGGACCGCTGGCCCGGGGGGCGACGGTGCTGGTCACCTTCTCGGTGACCACCACGCCCACGGTGACCGGTGACGGCGTGCTGACCAACCGGGTGGTCTCGACCACCGCCGGCAGCACCTGTCCGGACGATGCAGCGAACGCCCGCTGCTCGACGTCGACGGCGATCGACGACTCCACCCTGACGCTGACCGGGCTCACCCCGTCGTTCACCCTGACCGGGCCGCCGGACAGCACGGTCGAGCAGGAGGCGGCGGTGACGCTGACCGTGACCACCAACAACCCGGGCGGCTACACGGTGCTGGTCCGCGGCACCGACCAGCAACTGCGGGCGGCCAGCGGCTCGACCGACACCATCGGACTCGAGCGGCTCGGCGTGCGGGCGAGCGGCTCGACCGATCCGTTCCAGCCGCTCAGCACCGACCAGGGCGTTCTGGTCCACCGCCAGGACCGCGCTTCGGCCCCGGGCGGCGACGCAGTCAGCACCGACTACCAGGTGCGGGTGCCCTTCGTGGACTCCGACCGCTACTCGACGACGCTCGAATACATCGTGACCGCGCAATGACATCGGCGCCCGCGAGTGACACCAAGACCGCAACCACCTCGGCCAAGGCAACGACCGCCGGCCACCGAGTGACATCAGTGATCGAGGGGACGAGATGACCGATCCGCGTAGACCCGGGAGGGCCGTGCTGGCCGCCGGACTCACCGTGCTGGCCGTGCTGGTCGTGCTGGTCGGCGGCGTCTGGCCGAGCCAGGCGTACGCCGCCGACCCGCCGCAACTCAGCATGACCGTCGACGACGGGCAGGCCGCCGCCCAGGCCGACGGGACATCGGACTACACGGTCACCGTGACCAACCTGGGTGCCAAGAAGGTCAAGGACCTGGTGGTGACGCTCCGAGCGCCCGACGGGGCCAGGATCGACTCGGCCGACGACGGGACGATCAAGAAGGGCGTGGCCAGCTGGACGCTCGATGTGAGGGCCGGGAAGTCGGTCGAGGTCGGCGGCTCGGTCGCCGTGCCGACCTCGCTGCCGAACGACCTGCTCCGGTTTGCGGTGATCGCCTGCGCCGCGGTGTCGGCCGACGACGCGCCGCTGGTCTGCGCCTCCGACTCGAACCTGCTCCCGGCCGGGGCCCGGGCCGAGCAGCAGCAACGCGAACTCACCCCGGCGGCCGGCGCCGCCGACCGCCCGGGATGGCTGCTCCCGGTGGCCATCGGTGCGGTGGTCCTGCTCGCCGCCGGCCTGGTCGCCGCCCTGGTCCTCCGCGACCGCCGCCGGCGACGCTCCCGGCTGGCCCGGCAGCACGCCCGCCGACCGGCGACCACGCCGCAGCATCTGGACGGCGAGCGCTCGGATGCCTCGTCGTTCACCCACCTGCGCGGCTGACCTCCACGCCTCCGGTCAGGGCGGGCTGGAGCCGTACCTCCGCGCGGCGGGCCGGCACCTCCTCTCGCCTTCGTTCGACTGCCTCTCGCCTCTCGCCTCCCGCCTCTCGCCTTTCGCCTTTCGCTTCTCCCCTTTCGCCCCTCGGCCCTTGGCTTTCGCCTTTCGCCCCTCGCCCCTCGGCCCTTGCCTTTCGCCTTTCGCCCCTCGCCCCTTGCCTTTCGCCCCTCGCCTGCTCTCGCCTCTCGCCTCTCGCCCCTCGCTTTTCTCCTCCCGCTCCTCTCTTCTCGCCTTTCCACTCCCATCCCTCTCGCCTCTCTCCTCCAGCTCGACGTCGAGGCCTTCACCCCGGCCCGCGCCGGATCGAGTGAGGTCTGTGCCACCCCAACCCAGTGCTGAGGCGGACACGACGTCGAAACCGCGCCGATGGGCCCATCGCACTCCCATCAGCAGCGCCGATGGGCCGCGCGGATCCGACTGTTGATCAGCGGTCTCCGCCTCGGGTCGATCCAGCTCGGCGGTCGCCACTGCGGCAGCCGTTGTTCGTTGAGCTCCACCGTCCAGCCGCGCTGCAGGAAGTTGTGGTGGTGGTAGATGCAGAGCAGGGTGAGGTTGTCGAGGTCGGTGGGCCCTCCCTCGATCCAGGGAACGATGTGGTGGCGTTCGCAGTAGTCGGCCGGATGGGCACAGCCGGGGAAGGAACACCCGACGTCCCGGGCGATCAGCGCCATGGTCTGGTGTCGGCTCGCACAGCGTTTCGTCCGGCCCAGTGCGAGCGGGACACCGAACCCGTCGAGCGCGACCGGATACACGTCGGCCTGATCGGCCATATCGAGCAGGGCCTCGCTGGAGATGAGCCCGCCTCCCGTCGTGGTGGCGTGTCCCTGGCGATCGAGCAGGCCGGCCTCATCGATGGTGACGATGACCGTGACCGGGGCGTTGTTCTCATGAACCGTGCCGCCGCGCAGGACGACGTCGCAGATCTCCTCGAGCGCATCGTGCTGGCGTTGGCCAAAGGTCCGGTCGTCGACCTGTCGGGCCCGCCGAGCCGCCACGGTCTGATCTCGGGCACCCGCAGCCGGCGTGTCATCGGCGCCGGTCTGGTCGGCGTACGGATCGTCGACCCGCACCTCGGTCAGCGGCCGGAGCAAGGTCGACAGCTTCACGCCGCAACTGGCGGTCAGCCGGAACTGACCGGCGTAGCCGCCGTCAGCGGTGGGATGGATCTCCAGGCACCGTCGCTCGCGCTGCAACTGCTCGTCCGGCTTCGTCCCGTCGGGGTCGATGCCGTCGACCACCCGCTGGGTCAACATCTTGAGATCCTCCGGGCTGAATCGGGCGGCGTCGTCGACCAGCAGCTTCTCGCCCGCCACGATCTCCGCCGGGTCGAAACCGACCCGGTCGATCGTGACCAGTCCGCGGCTGATGATGGTGGCTTTCTCGGCCGACACCTCCCCGGCGGCGACCGCCTCGGCCAGCACCGGGCGGATGGGTCCGAGCTCGTCACCGAGCATCGAGCGCCGAGGACCGATCTGCTCGTACAGCTGGATGCGTCGACGGGCTTCGGCACCGGAGATGCTGAGCGCCGAGGCCAGCAGGCGCTTGAGGCTGCCCTGACACCACGTGGTCACGGCATCGGATCGATCGAGTCCGGTGAGCACCGCCACGTCGACGGCCGTCCAGCGGTTTCGGAAACCTTCCAGCTCTCGGGCGAGCAGGACCTGATCCTCCGCCGGGCATCCATCGATCTCGGTCAGCGCTGCCAGGAGGTCGTCGCGCGCGCGGTCGAGTGCGCTCAGCGCCTCCCGCGCTCGGACGATGACCTCGGTTCTCATGCCAGAATTATATTAGAATGTGTGTTCGAATACAAGAGGTGAGGTTGGTCAGTCAGGAAGCAAGCGGCGCTTCTCGAGGTGGGTGATGGATGGTCGGAAAGCAGGAGCGTGAGCCCTGTGCGGCGCGACTTCGCGCGGTGGGACCGGGTCGGTGTCTGCTCGACGGATGCCTCGCGCCCGGGCGGCCGAGTGGCGAGGGTCGTCTCCGAGGGCCGAGCTCAGCAACGTGGGTTCATCCGTCCAGATCGCCCCATCGCGCCCGACTTTCTTCGCAACACCGCCCGAACCTGCGGCCTAACCACCAGACCCGGTGACAAACTGAAATTCAGCCAAGTGATACTAAGCACGTCGACCGCAATCGGGCGCCGACGACCGACTCGAGCAGACCTCGCCCACCGTCCTCGTGACGGGCGACGGGGATCACTCGGGCGACTGCCGGTGGTCCTCGACACGACCGCCCCGCAACCAGGAGGCTCCGCGCCATGGTGACCAAAGAAGATCACGACGAGCAGGTCGAGCAGCTCCCACACGGCGAGCTCGCCTTCCGCGCGGTCGGACTGAAGAAGCACTATCCCGGGGTCAAGGCCCTCGACGGGGTCGACCTCGACGGGTACGCGGGCAGCGTGCTCGGGGTCTGTGGCGCCAACGGCGCCGGGAAGTCGACGTTCGCCAAGCTGCTGGCCGGCGTGGAGACCCCGACCGACGGGGAGATCACCATCACCGGCTACCCCCACCCGGTGGCCAACGCCGCGCAGGCCGAGCAGGCCGGGGTGCTGATGATGCACCAGGAGCCGCTGATCATCGACGACTTCACCGTCGGCGAGAACGTCTGGCTCTACAAGCTGCGCGAGGGTCGTGACATCCGCCCCTGGGCGCAGAAGGTCGACACCAACAGCCCGGAGACCCGCAAGGTCCTGCAGGGCGTGGGACTCGGTCACCTGTCCACCCGTCAGTTCGCCCGCGACCTCGGTCCCGGCCAGCGTCAGATGCTCTCGCTGAGCCGGGCGGCGGTCACCAAGCACAAGATCATGATCCTCGACGAGACGACCGCCTCGACCAGCGAGGAGCACTTCAACGACATCCTCGACCTGGTGGCCCGCGAGAAGGCGGCCGGGACGTCGATCATCTTCGTCAGCCACCGGCTCAACGAGGTCTTCGCCATGTGCGACCGGATCGCGGTGTTGCGCAACGGCAAACTGATCAAGACGCTCAACGCCGCCGACAGCAACCCCGACGAGATCACCACGCTGATGATCGGCCAGGCGCTCAAGGCGCTGGCCCGGCCGACGCCGCTCAAGGCCGACCCCAACGGCGTCCCGGTGATGTCGGTCCGCGACCTCTACGGCGGCACCGCCCGCGGGGTCTCGTTCGACGTCAACCCGGGCGAGATCGTCGGGCTCTACGGACTGGTCGGCAGCGGTCGGTCGTCGGTCGCCCGCTCGATCACCGGCCAGAAACCCGCCGCCAGCGGTTCGATCAAGCTGCGCGGCGAGGAGGTCTCGCTGCCCACCCCCGGAGCCGGGGTGGCCAAGGGGATCGCCTACCTGACCGAGGACCGTCGGCTCGAGGGCTTCGTCAAGGACTTCGACAACGGCGAGAACATGAGCCTCGTCGTGCTGCCGCGGCTGTCGAAGGGCGGCATCGTCGATGCGGCGGCCGAGAAGAAGCGCGTACGTGAGTTGATCACTGAGTTCCAGGTCAAGGGCGGCACCAAGACCTACACCCGGACCCTGAGCGGCGGCAACCAGCAGAAGGTCGTCGTGGCCAAGTGGATGGAGACCGACCCGGACTTCGTCGTCCTCGACGAACCGACCAAGGGCATCGACGTGGGTGCCCGGTCCAACATCTACGAGATCATCCACAGCGTCGCCGCCCGCGGCAAGGGCGCTCTGGTGGTGTCGAGCGAGGCGGAGGAACTGCTCTCGCTGTGCCACCGCATCCTCGTGATGCGCAACGGTCAGATCGTCGGGGAGTTCGATCCCGAAGAGGCCGACACCGACGACCTGATCCGCACCGCCCTCTCCCACTCGGACTGACCGGTCCGAACCGCCCCGACCCAGCCTCACCTCACCCGGCCTGACGAGCAAAGGAGCTTCCCCTCATGACTGCGACCGCAACCCAACCTCCGGTACACCACCACGACGAACAAGACCTCTCCCGGGGTCAGGCCATCGGCCAGTGGGCCAAGGGCCAGTACGCGCTCTACATCCTGGTCGCGCTGCTGCTGGTCGCCACGATCACCCGGGGCTCGATCTTCTGGGGCGGCACCAACCTGACCAACCTGCTGCTGCAGATGTCGATCATCGGCGTGGTCGTGCTCGCCGAGCTGATCGTCGTGCTGACCGGCGGCATCGACATCAGCGTCGGTTCGGCTCTCGGCCTGGCCGCCGTCGTCTCGGCCGGACTCTTCGGCGGACCCTCGGTGCTCCTGGCGCTCGTCGTGGCCATCGTCATCGGCGGCATCGTCGGCGCGGTGAACGGCTGGCTGGTGGCCTTCCGTGGCCTCGAACCGTTCATCGTCACCCTGGGCATGCTCGCCCTGGCCCGCGGTCTGGTCTACGCGTACGGCAACGGCATCCCGATCAACCCCGAGGCCGCCGCCTCGTTCGCCGCCCTCGGCCAGGCCACCTTCATCGGCATCCCGGTGCTGGCCATCATCTGGCTGGCCATGGTCGCGCTGATCGCCTTTCTCCTCTACCGCACCGTCTGGGGTCGCCGGGTCTACGCCATCGGCTCCAACAAGGAAGCCGCCCGCGCCTCGGGCATCCCGGTCGCCGCCACCCTGTGGTCGGTCTACATCCTGGCCGGCCTGCTCGTCGGCCTCGGTGGCTGGATGTTCCTGGCCCGCTTCGCCAGCGGCACCTCGACCGCGGGCAACCTGCTCGAGCTCGAAGCCATCGCCGCGGTGGTCATCGGCGGCGCCCGGCTGGCCGGCGGGTTCGGCAAGGTGTTCGGCGCCGTGGTCGGCACCATCATCTTCGCCGTGATCGCCAACCTGCTGTCGCTGCTGAACGTCTCCACCTTCCTCCAGGACGCCTTCCGCGGCGCGCTGATCCTGGTCGCGGTCACCCTGGCCACGGTGCAGTTCACCCGTCGCAAGAAGGTCCCGACCGAGCCGGTCGCGAAGTAGAGCAGGGGTCCCACTCATGACGAACACCTCGATGAAGAGAACACCGCGCCGCCGGCGCATGATCGGTGCCGCCGCCAGTGCGATGGCGGTGATCACCCTCAGCGCCTGCGGGCAGATCTACCCGTCGCAGGAGCCGATCGACGGTCCGGCCAACGGCATCAAGCCCGACGTCAGCCAGGTCGTCGTCGGCTTCGCCCAGCAGCAGTTGCAGGCGCCGTACTTCGCCGCCATGCAGGTGCAGTCGGAGGAGATCGCCCGGCAGCAGGGCTTCAAGCTGCTCTTCCAGGCGGCCAACAAGGATCCGGTCATCCAGATGAACCAGATGCAGGCGATGATCGCCCAGGGCGCCGACGTGCTCGTGGTCAACGCCACCAGCGTCAAGGGTCAGAAGGAGATGATGACCCAGATCGCCTCCAAGATCCCGGTCACCTACATCGACACCAGCGTGCCCGGCACGGGGATGACCAGCGTCCAGTCCGACAACCTGACCATCGGGCGCGAGTCGGGCAAGATCACCGCCAAGCGCTTCCTCGACATGGGCAAGACCAGCATCAAGATGGTCATCCTGACCGGCCCGGCCACCGACGAGTTCGTCGGCCCGAACCGCCGGCAGGGCTTCCTCGACGGTCTCAAGGAGGGCAATCTGCCCTTCGAGATCAAGGGTGAGCAGGCCGGTGACTACGCCCAGGACAAGGGCCAGGTCGCGGCGGAGAACATGCTCGCGGCCAACCCGGACGTCGACCTGATCCTGGGGCTGAACGACTCGATGGCCCTCGGTGGCTACAACGTGGTCAACGGCAAGGACCAGTACAAGAACGTCTACGTCGCGGCCTCGGCCGACGGGCAGAAGGAAGCCCTGGCGTTGATCAAGCAGGGCGGCTGCGACGGTCGCTACATCTCCACCGGACTCAACTCGCCGTCGTTGGCGGCCGAGGAGGCCCTCAAGATCTCGGTCGAGGTGGCCACCGGCGCGAAGAAGCCGAGCGACTACCCGAAGGAGTCGTTCACCGAAGCCGTCGGGATCGGCTGCGAGAACATCGACGAGTACTACGACCCGAACAGCGTCTTCTGATGCGGGTCACGGGCGTTGTCCGCTGACGTGAGTGGATGGATCGACGGGGCCCCGGTGATCGTCACCGGGGCCGCCGGCGGAGTGGGCCGCGCGGTGGCGCAGTGGTTGGCCGAGCGCGGTGGGCGGGTCTACGGGCTCGACCGCCGCCGGCCGGACACCGAGATCGGCACCTTCGTCGAGGTCGACGTGCTGTCCGAGGCCTCGATCGACCACGCCGTCCAGCAGGTCCTCGACGACGCTGGCCGGATCGACGGCCTGGTCGCGGCGGCCGGGTTGTCCGAGGAGCCGACAGCGGCCGAGGACATGGATCTCGCGGTCTGGCAGCGGACCCTCGGGGTCAACCTGACCGGGGTCTTCCTGACCTGCCAGCGGGTCGGTCGGGTGATGCTCGACCAGGGCGCGGGGCGGATCGTCACCATCGCCTCGATGTCCGGCGCGCACATCGTCAACGTCCCGCAGCGGCAGGTGGCCTACAACGCCTCCAAGGCCGGGGTCGTGGCCATGACCAAGTCGCTGGCCTTTGAATGGGCCGACCGTGGCGTACGCGTCAACGCGCTCTCGCCCGGCTACGTCGACACCCCGCTGCTGGGCAGCAAGGTCGAACTGCACCAGACCTGGAAATCTGCCACACCGCTGCGCCGGTTCGCCGAGCCGGCCGAGGTCGCCGCGGCTGCCGCGTGGTTGCTCAGCGACGAGGCCGCGTTCTGCTGCGGCACCGAGTTGCTGATGGACGGCGGGTACTCGCTCGCCTGAGACGCCGGCCGACGAGAACGAGGAGCACGACATGAGCACCATGCGCGCGGTGGTCTACGACCGCCCCGAGCACTTCGAGGTACGCGAGATCGCCATCCCCGAGCCCGGACCGGGCGAGGTGTTGCTGCAGGTGCTGGTCGCCGGGGTCTGCGGGACCGATGCCCATCTCCACGCCGGCGAGTTCGGGCCGAGCTACCCGTTGACCCCCGGTCACGAGTTCGTCGGCCTGGTCACCGCGGTCGGCGACGGTGCCGACGCCGACCTCATCGGTCACACCGTCGTGGTCGACAACACGGCGTCCTGCGGCCGCTGCGGCGAGTGCCGTCGCGCCCGCCCGGCCTTCTGCGAGCAGATCGTCGCCCAGGGGGTGAATGCCCCCGGTGGTTTCGCCGAGTACGTCCTCACCGATGCCGACCGCTGCTTCCTGGTCGACGACCTCGATCCCGAGGTGGCCGTCCTCGCCGAGCCGGTGGCCTGCGTGGTGCACGGACTCGACATCCTCGCGCTCGCGCCCGGCTCGGACGTGCTGCTGTTCGGCACCGGACCGACCGGATTGATCCTCACCTCGTTGCTCGCCCGCTCCGGCGCCGGTCGGCTGGTCGTCGCCGCGCCGACCGCGGCCAAGCTCGAGCTGGCTCGGGCCAGGGGGGCCGACGAGATCGTCCAGATCGACCGCGCCGACCCGGAGGGTGCCGCATCGCAGCTGCGCGGGCTGGCTCCGGCCGGCTTCGACGTGGTCATCGACGCCACCGGTGCGCTCTCGGTGCTCGACCTGAGCCTCGGGCTGATCCGCACCGGAGGGACGATCTTCGTCTACGGGATGACCGCCGAGGCGGCGCAGTGGCCGGTGGCGCCGTACGACATCTTCCGCCGCGAGCTGACCATCAAGGGATCGTTCGCGCAGCAGTTCGCCTTCGACCGGGCGCTGAGCGCGCTGCGCTCCGGCCGCGTCGACCCGACCGGTCTGATCACCCACCGCTTCCCGCTCGACCGCTACGCCGACGCGCTGGCCGCCGTGTCCGACAGTGCGGTGGTCAAATCAGTGATCGTTCCGTGAGTGGTCCCGTCGTCCTGGTGACCAGCCGTTCGTTCTCCTCCGGTGACCTCGACCTCGCCGGCGAGCTGGCCGCGGCCGGCTGCACCCTGGTCACCGGCCCGTCCGACCACGCTCTCGACACCCTCCGCCCGCTGCTGGCCGACGTCACCGCCTGGGTGGCGGGCACCGGCCCGGTCACCGCCGCCCATCTGGACGCCGCGCCCGGTCTGCGGATCGTCGCGCGCTACGGGGTCGGCGTCGACGCGGTCGACCTGGCCGCCGCGGCCGCACGCGGCGTCCTGGTCACCAACACCCCGGGCGCGAACTCGGGTGCGGTGGCCGATCTGGCCGTGGCGTTGATGATGACCGCGCTGCGCGACGTCGTGGCCGGCGACCGCGGCGTCCGTGCCGGGCGCTGGGCCGTACGCCGGACCCGCCAGCTCGGCCAGCTCACCGTGGGCATCGTCGGTCTCGGGCGGATCGGCCGCGGGGTCGCCGCCCGGCTCAGCGGATTCGGCAGCACCGTCCTCGGCCACGACCCCTGGGTGTCGGCCGCGGACACCGAGAAGCTCGGCATCACCCCGGTCGAGCTCACCGACCTGGCCCGCCGCTGCGACGTGATCACCCTGCACGCCCCCGGCCAGGTCGCCCTGGTCGACGCCGCGTTCCTCGAGTCGACCAAGCCCGGGCTGATCCTGGTCAACACCGCCCGCGCCGGGCTGGTCGACGAGGCCGCGGTCGCCGACGCGCTGCGCACCGGCCGACTCCGCACGTACGCCAGCGACGTCCTGGGCAGCGAAGCGGGCCACCACGACAACCCGCTGCTGGCCGCCGACCTGGTCGACGCCACCGTGTTCACCCCGCACGCCGGGGCCCAGACCGTCGAGGCGGTCGACCAGATGGGTCGCGGGGCGGTCGACGCCGTCCTCGCGTCGCTGCGGGGCGAACAGCCGCCCCACCTGGTCCCCGCGCCCGAGCCCGCCGCCTCCGGAGGAACCCCATGACCACCCCGTCCGTGTCCGAGGACGACCCGCTCGCCGCCCTCCGCGCGGCCACCGTGGTCGCGGTCCTGCGTGCGCCCACCGCCGACGCCGGCATCCGGGCCTCCGCCGCGCTGATCGCCGGTGGCGTCACCGGGATCGAGATCACCTACAGCACCCCGGACGCCGCCGCGGTGATCCGGACCGTCCGCGAGCAGCACGGCGACGCCGTCTACCTCGGTGCCGGCACCGTGCTCCAGCCCGCGCAGGCCGTCGAGGCGGTGGACGCCGGGGCGGAGTTCCTGGTCAGCCCGGGCACCGAGCCCGGCCTGGCCGCGGCCATGCTCGACACCGGCGTCACCGTGCTCTCCGGAGCGCTGACCCCGAGCGAGGTGATGGCCACGCTGGCCTGCGGGGTCCACGTGGTCAAGCTGTTCCCGGCCTCGCTCGGCGGACCTTCCTACCTGAAGTCGCTCCGTGGGCCGTTCCCGCACGTCACCTTCGTCCCGACCGGTGGGGTCGACGCCGGCAACCTCGGCGACTGGCTGGCCGCCGGTGCGGTGGCCGTGGGAGCGGGTAGCGATCTGTGCTCGCCGGCCGCCATGGCCGCCGGGGACTGGGAGACCATCACCGCGACCGCGCAACGGTTCGCCACCGCCGCGCGACGGGCGCGGGAGGGTCGATGACCCGCGGCCGCGACTCCTACATGGGCTTCGTCGGGGTCAGCACCGGTGGCTCGTCGATCCGGACCGTGTTCCCGCAGTGGGCCGACGCGCTCGGGCTGCCGACCCGGATCCTGATCGGTCACGACCTCGCGCTCGACTCGCCCCCCGAGGTCTACCGCGCCGCCGTCGAGCAGATCCGCGACGACCCGCAGCACTGGGGTGCGCTGGTCACCACGCACAAGATGGCCGTGCACGCGGCCGCCCGCGACCTGTTCGACGCGTGCGACGAGCTGGCCGAGACGTTCGGCGAGATCTCCTGCATCGCCAAGCGCGGCGACCGGCTGGTCGGCAGCGCCAAGGACCCGGTCACCGCCCGGCTGGCCCTCGAGGAGTTCCTCGCCCCCGACCACTTCGCCACCACCGGGGGCGCCGCGCTCGTCCTCGGCTCCGGCGGGGCCGGCACGGCGCTGAGCCACCAGCTCGGCGTGCGTGGCGACCGGCCGGCCCGGATCATCTGCACCGCACTGACCCGGGCCCCGCTCGACCACGCCCGTCACATCCACGCCCGGGCCGGGTTGCCGACCGACCTGGTCCGGTACGTGGAGACCGCCGGATCCGACGACGTCGACGCGCTGGTCGCCGACCTGCCGCCGGGCAGTCTGGTCGTCAACGCCACCGGAATGGGCAAGGACCGGCCCGGCTCCCCGGTCTCGGCCGGGGTCCGCTTCCCCGAGCACGGGGTGGTCTGGGAGTTCAACTACCGCGGGCCCCTCGACTTCTTCCACATCGCGCTCGCCCAGCAGGCCGAACGCGACCTGCACGTGGAGGACGGCTGGCGCTACTTCGTCCACGGATGGACCCAGGCGGTGGCCGAGGTCTTCGCCGTCGCGATGCCCGCCGACACTGTCGACGAGCTCGGGCGGATCGCCGCTCGGTCGCGCTGATGGCTGACGCGGCGACCGTGCGCACCGTGCTGGGTGAGATCGACGCCGCCTCGCTCGGGCGGACCGACTACCACGAACACCTGTTCCAGATCAGCCCGCTGCTGCCCGGGGACGACCTCGACGAGGAGCCGGCGAGCCGCGCCGAGGCCGCGTCGCTGCGGTCCTCGGGCTTCGCGGCCATGGTCGACGCCACCCCCACCGGTCTCGGCCGGCGACCGGTCGCGGTGGCCCGGATCAGTGCCGGCGAGGACCTGCACGTCGTCGCGACCACCGGCGCGCACCGCGAGCCGCACTACGGCCCCGGTCACTGGCTCCTCGAGCTCAGCGAGGCGCAGCTGGCCGACCGCTTCACCGGCGACGTCCAGGACGCGATCCCGGTCGAGGACGGTCCCGACCGCGGCGAGCCGGCCGTCGGTCCGGCCGGCGAGCCGATCCGCGCCGCGGTGGTCAAGGCGGGCGTCGGCTACTGGAGCATCACCGCGTTCGAGCACCGGGTGCTGGCCGCGCTGGCCACCACCTGGCACCGCACCGGCGCCGCGGTGATGGTCCACCTCGAGCACGGCAGCGCCGCGTTCGAACTCCTGGCCGAGCTCGACCGGCTCGGCGTCCCCGGATCGGCGGTGGCCCTGGCTCACATCGACCGCAACCCTGACCCGGGGCTGCACGCCGAGCTGGCCGCGGCCGGTGCCTACCTCGGCTACGACGGCTTCGCCCGCACCCAACGCTGGCCCGACTCGGTGCTGCTCGACTGCCTGGAGCGCGCCGCCGAACGCGGAGCGGCCGAGCGGATCCTGCTCGGCGGTGACGTGGCCCGTCGGTCCCGCTACCGGGCCTACGGCGGGATGCCCGGCCTGGCCTACCTGGGGGAGCGGGTCCTGCCGCGCTGGGAACGGACCGCCGCACCCGATCTGGTCGAGGCGGTGCTGGTGACCAACCCGGCCCGCTGGCTGAGCGCCACGAATCGAGCGAAGGAGAACGGCGATGAGTGAATCCGAGGTGCGGCCGGTGCCGCCGGTGCTGTTGTCGATCCTGGCCGACGCCGGTCGGCTCGAGGGCAGCAACGGACGCTACGAGAAGTTCCTGCCCGACCTGGAGGGGCTCTACCGGGATTCGGCGGCGTACCAGGAGCGGCTGGCCGCCGACGACGGCCGGCCGGTCTACTGGGTGGAGACGACCCGGACCGAGGACGGGCCGGGTGGACTGATCACCGGGATCAGCGTGCTCGAGCCGGGCACGGTCGGAGCCGAGTACGCGATGACCCGCGGCCACCTGCACGCGATCGCCGACCGGTCCGAGCTCTACGTCGGGCTCTCCGGTCAGGGCGCCATGGTCCTCGACACCGTCGACGGCGGCACCGAGGTCGTCGAGGTCACTGCGGGCAAGGCGGTCTACGTGCCCGGCCACTGGGTGCACCGCAGCGTCAACACCGGTTCCGAGCGGTTCGTCACCCTGTTCTGCTACGCCGCCGACGCCGGGCAGGACTACGCCCTCATCGAGCGGGCCGGCGGGATGAAGTCGCTGGTCGTGGTGGACGGCGACGGCTGGGCGGCGCAGCCCAACCCCGACCACATCGGCTACCAGCCGTGATCATCTCCCACGATCTCGGCACCACCGGCGACAAGGCCACGCTGGTCAGCGACGACGGTGCCGTGCTGGCTGCGGTGACGGCGACGTACGAGACCGACTTCGGCCCGCGCGGCAAGGCCGAGCAGGACGCCGAGGCGTGGTGGCACGCGGTCTGCGCCGCAACCCGCGACCTGCTGGCCGCGGCGGGGGTCTCGGCGACCGGGATCGAGGTGATCTCGTTCTCCGGGCAGATGATGGGCGCGGTGCTGCTCGACGCATCGGGGTCGCCGGTCCGACCGGCGATCATCTGGGCCGACACCCGCTCGGTCGCCCAGACCGCCACGCTGGTCGAACGGGTCGGCATGGCCCGCGGCTACGCGATCACCGGGCACCGGCTCAATCCGACGTACTCGTTGTCGAAGATCATGTGGGTCCGTGACCAGGAGCCCGAGACCTTCGGGCGGGCCACCACGGTGGTGCTGGCCAAGGACTTCGTCGCCTATCGGTTGACCGGGATGCTGGCCACCGACCCGTCGGACGCCTCGAGCACCAACGCCTACGACCAGGCGAGCGGCACCTGGTCGGACGAGCTGATCGAGGCCGCCGATCTGCCACGCTCGCTGTTCCCCGACATCGTCGCCTCGACCGCGGTGATCGGCCGGGTGACCGAGGACGCCGCCCGCGACACCGGGCTGGTCGCCGGCACCCCGGTGGTGATGGGCGGTGGCGACGGTCCGATGGGGGCGCTCGGCGCCGGGATCATCGCCCCGGAGTCCGGGGCGTACGCGTACCTCGGTTCGTCGTCGTGGGTGTCGGTCGCCGCCGACGCGCCGCTGCACGACCCGCAGATGCGAAGCATGACCTTCAACCACGTCATCCCCGGCCGCTACGTGCCGACGGCCACGATGCAGGCCGGCGGGGCGTCGTTGGAGTGGGTCATCGACGTGCTCGCTCCCGGCCAGGACGACCGTTATCCACGACTGCTGGCCGAGGCGGCCGTGGTGGCCGGCAGCGAGGAGGGGCTCTACTTCTTGCCCCACCTGCTCGGCGAACGTTCGCCCTACTGGAACCCGGCCGCCCGGGCGGTGTTCGCCGGTCTCGGTCGTCACCACGGCCCGGCCCACCTGACCCGCGCCGTGCTCGAGGGCGTGGCCTTCAACCTCTACACCGGGCTGCGGGCCTTCGTCGAGAACGGCACCCCGATCGACGCGGTCGACGCCATCGGCGGCGCGGCGAACTCCGCGCTGCTGCTGCAGATCTTCGCCGACGTCTGGGGCGTCCCGGTGACCCGGCGGACCCTGGTCGACGAGGCCACCGCGGTCGGCGCGGCCATCGTCGGCGGCGTGGGGGTCGGGATCTTCGACGACTTCACCGTGGCCGCCCGGTTCTCCGACGAGCTGTCGGTGCAGGGCCCCGACCCCAGTCGCCACGAACGCTACGCCCGCGAGTACGGCCTGTTCATGGACGCCTACCGGCGCTTGGAACCCTGGTTCGACGCGTTGTGACGTAGCCGATCCCGGACGACCGTCCACCACGACCGGCGGACCGGTGCGACGGTCAGGGCGTCGCCCAGCGCTTCGACCCGGGTCAGCAGATCGCCCTGCTCGAGGTCCCACTCCTCGTAACGCGGACCCGGGAGCCGGGCCACGTCGAGACCGGCGCCGAGCGAGACCACCCGGTCGGCGGTGTGCAGCGAGCGGGTGTTGAGCGGGTGCTCGGCGGCGGGGTCGAGACCCATGGCCACGAGCATCTCGTCGGAACGACCCCCCGGGTCGGGCGGTTGGACGCCGACGGTGTCGACCTCGATGCGGTCGTGGCTGATGTGGCGCAGCACGCTGGCGGCGATCTGCGGCGAACTGCCGTCCGCCCCGACGAAGAGCACCCGCGGCCGGGTGGCTTCGTCTTCAGAGGTGGTGTCGATGGTGGATCTCCCAGAGGCTGGAGGTGGATTCCAGGCGGCATCGACTGCGACCCGCAGGTCCGCGGGTCACCCCTGATTCTACCGGCCGGTGACCGGTCGGTAGACGCATCCGTGCGTTCCGCGGTGTCTGGACCGATGGCAGGGCGTACGCACCCGGAGGAACCGGGCAGACCACGCTCAGGCGGCGGGCCGATACGCTCGCGGGCGTGAGCAATGTCGCAGTGAGGATCGGACTGGTCGGCTACGGATTCGGGGGTCGCTACTTCCATGCGCCGCTGATCTCCGGGGCCGCGGGGTGTGAGCTGGCCGGGGTGGTCACCCGATCGGCCGAACGCCGCGCCGAGGTCGAGGCCGAGCATCCGGGCACCCCGGTGTTCGACACGGTCGACGACCTCGTCGCCGCAGGCGTCGACGCGGTCACCGTCTGCACGCCGGCGGCCACTCATACCGCGCTCACCGAGGAGATGATCCGCCGCGGCCTGCCCGTCGTCTGCGACAAGCCCTTCGCGCTCGACGCCGCCGCCGCGCGAGCGACGGTCGAGCTGGCCGAGCGCGAGGGCGTGCTGGTCAGCCCGTACCAGAACCGCCGCTGGGATTCCGACCTGCTGACCGTGCGCCGGCTGATCGACGCCGGCGCGTTCGGCGAGCTGCGGCGGTTCGAGTCGGCCTTCGAGCGCTGGGACGACGAGGCGTCGCCACCGGCCGCGGGTGGTGGTCTGCTCCGCGACTTCGGGGCCCACCTGGTCGACCAGGCGCTGTTCCTGTTCGGTCCGGCGGTCCGGGTCTACGCCGAGACCCACGAGGTGACGCCGGAGAACGAGGACGACTTCCGCGTCCTGCTCCAGCACGCCGACGGGATGCACTCCCAGCTCTCCGGCGCCTGGCGGCAGAGTGCCCCGGCACCGCGGTTCCGGGTCACCGGCAGCGAGGCCAGCTTCCTGCTCACCGCGCCGATGGACGGGCAGGAAGAGGCGCTGATCGCCGGCCGCAGCCCGAGCGCGGACGGCGACGACTGGGGCCGCGAGTCCGAGGACGCCTGGGGCACGCTGCACCGCGGCCACACCGTCGAGGTGGTCCCCAGCGAGCGCGGACGGTGGGACACCTACTACGTCCAGTTCGCGGCTGCGGTCCGTGGCGCCGGGCCGGTCCCGGTGGACCCGTGGGACGCCGTGGCCTCGGCGACCGTCGTCGACGCCGCCCGCAAGAGCGCCGCGACCGGGGTCATCGTCGACGTTCCGGAACTCGTCCGCTCCTGAGCGGCGAGGTCCACGCCGAGAATCGACGTCCAGTGGACCGCCGACCGGCGACACTCCGCGTTCCGAGGCCCGGGCGTCCGGTCTGGATGTGGCTTCTTCAGTGTGCGCGCGACGCCGGCCCGCTCAGGCCGAGCCGGCGGCGGCCGCTTCGGCCAGCGCGTGCAGGGTCTCGGTGATCAACGGCGGCTGACGCCGTTGGGCCACGGTGACCGCGCTCAGGTGCCGGACGCCGAACTCGGGGAAGCCGGCGAAGTGGATGCCGGGTGAGTCGATCACCGGCAGGGCCAGCGCCGGGACGATCGAGGCCCCCATCCCGGCCTCGACCAGGGCGAGGACGGCCGGGAACTCGATGCAGACGTGTCGCGGATCCAGCGCGAGGCCACTGGCCCGGCGGACCCGGTCGAGCACCAGTTGCACCGCGGTGCCCTGAGGGCCGCTGATCCACGGCCGGTGGGCCAGGTCGTCGAGGTGGCGGGGGACCGGCCAACTGGCCGGGATGACCACGCGGTACGGGTCGTCGAGCAGCCAGTGGTGCTCGAGCCCACCGCGGACCCGTCGACCACCGAGGTGCTCGTCGTCCTCGACCAGCAGGACGTCGAGATCGCCGCCGCGGAGCGCCGCGATCGAGGTCGCCTCGTCGGCGTCGTGGACCCGGACCTGCAGACCCGGTGCTCGCTCCTCGAGGTCGTGGATGGCCGGGACGACCAGCCGGGTCATCACCGAGGAGAACGCGCCGATGTTCACCGTCCCGCTGAGCTGCGACGACATCGCGTAGACCTCGTCGGCCGCCTCGGCGAGCACGTCGGCCAAGCGGTCGCCGTAGCCGGCCAGCCGCCGGCCGGCGGCGGTCAGGCGTAAGGGTCGCTGGCCGCCGCTGCTGAACCGGTCGACCAGGACCAGGCCGGTCTCGCGTTCGAGTCGGGCCAGGTGCTGCGAGATGCCGGACGGCGCCAGGTGGAGTTGCCGGGCCGCGGCCCCGACGCCGCCGGCCGCCGCGACGGCCCGCAGCACGAGCAAACGATCGGAGGAGATCTGCATGCAGCCAGACTGTACGCCGACCTCACCCAGAGTCACTTCACTCTGGGGTCTGGAGCGCGCAGTCTTGAGCCATGGACCTGATCGACATCATCGGCTACGGCGGCGCGGGCGTCGTGCTCGCCGCCTTCGCCCTGGGCAACCTCCGCTCGACCCCGGTGACCCCGAAGACCCTCGCGTTGCTGAATCTGGGCGCCGGTGCGCTCTCGGTCAACGGTCTGATGCACCAGGCCTGGCCGTCGACCATCACCAACTCGATCTGGTTCCTGATCGCGGTGGTCACGCTGGTCCGGATGTCGGCCCGCCCGGCCGTGGCCACCGAGCGGTCAGCCGGTCGGGTGGTCGCCGCGGGCGTCGCGGGCCGCGGCGGCGCGTCGCCGGTCGAGGCGCTCGCGCTGCGGGACGACGACGTACTTGGGGTCGTGGGCCGAGGCCAGACCGGCCTCGAAGACGCCGAAGCGGGTGCAGACCGAGCCGGCCATCAGGGCCACCCCGGAGACCGCGGCGCCCACCCGGCTCCGCGGCGCGATCAGCACCGCGCCCAGCGCACCCACCGCGGTGAGGAGCTTGCTCGCCCGCATCAGTCGACCGGCCTTGCCCTGGTGCAGGGTCTCGGCCGACAGGCCCATCGTCTGCTCCATCCGGTGCTCGACGGCCAGTTCGGCGGCGGCCCCGACCACGGCCAGCCGGCGCGCGGGTCCGGCCTCGGCCACCGGGGCGAAGAGCATGCCCAGTCCCCCCGACGCCGCCGCGGCGGAGCCGGCGAACACGAAGGGCAGTTCGCGGTGGGCGTCGTGCCAGGCCGGGGTCGAGGTGTCGGTCAACAGCACCGCGGTGTACGAGGCGACGGCGGGGGCGAGGGCCGCGGCCGCGAGACCACCGGGTCGTGCAGTCCGGTCGAGCAGCCGTCCGGCCCAGCCGAGATCGACCGGGAGCAGCCGGGCCACCTCGGCCGCGCCGGCCAGGTAGACCCCGGGTGCGTACGCCGACAGGATCCAGGTGCCCACCGACATCGGTGACGTCGGCTTGAACACCCGAAGCATGTTGACGAAGCGCTCGGGTCGGCCGAGGTCATGGACCAGCGCGAGCAGGCTGGCGGTGATGGCCGACACCGCAGCGATCCGGGTCGCCCGCCGCAGGGTGGGCCGACCGGTCAGATCGGCGCCCGCGGCGAGCATCGACGAGCCGCCGGCCAGTCCGCCGGCGAACAGGTAGAACGGGATGTCGTTCTCCCAGGGCACCGCCTTGACGATCGGCCGGCCGTAGTAGGACCGGAACTCCGCCTCCGGGACCATCGCCTCCTCGGCCCCTCGGCCCCGGCGCTTCCGCCCGCCGTCGCGGCGCCTGGCCCGCGGCGTACGCGGTGGCCCGAGATCGACGCGCTGTCCCTCGGTGCCGGGGACCGGGAAGACGTGGCTCATGGCTTCCGGCCGACGAAGGCGACGGCGGCGGCGACGACCAGCCCGGCGGCGGCCATCCCGGCCCGCTTCCACATGGTCGGCAGGTCGGCGGTGGTGACGACCGGGTCGGGCGGGAAGCCGTAGACCTCCGGTTCGTCGAGCAGCAGGAAGAACGCCCCGGCGCCGCCGACCCCGTTGTCGGGGTCCTCGGCGTAGAGCTGCGCGTTCATCACCCCACGGGCCTGCAGGTCGGCGACCCGGCGCTCGGCCCGTTCGCGCAACTCGTCGACGTCGCCGAACTGGATCGAGGTGGTCGGACAGGCCTGCGCGCAGGCCGGGACCTGGTCGTTCTGCAGCCGGTCGTAGCACAGCGTGCACTTCTGGGCGATCCCCGATTCGCGTACCGGCCGGGCCGTGACGCTTTGAGCAAGGGGGGGCGACCCCCCTTGAGCCCCACGCGGATGCGGCCCGGAGCCCACGACGTCGTCGGCACTCGACGACGGAGAAGCGTGGTCGACTCGCTTCTCCTCCGTTCGGGGGCGCCGAATCCGGCGGTCGATGACCCCGAACGGGCAACCGCCGACGCAGTAGCCGCACCCGTTGCAGATGTCGTCCTGGACGACCACGGTGCCGAATTCGGTCCGGAACAGCGCGCCGGTCGGGCAGACGTCCAGGCACCCGGCGTTGGTGCAGTGCTTGCACACGTTCGAGGCCATCAGCCAGCGGAACTCGGTGGGCTCGCTGTCGGCATCCTCGCCCGGTCGGCTGAAGCTCGGCATCCCCAACGACACCGGCGGCGCGCTCGGCTCGGCCAGGGCAGCGGCGGGCGCCGGCGCGGCCTGGGCCAGCGGATGGCCGCTCTGCTCGATGAACTCCACGTGCCGCCAGGTGTTGGCCCCGAGCGCTCCGGTGTTGTCGTAGGAACTGCCGAGCAGTTCGAAGATCCCGTCCTGCGGGATCCCGTTCCACTCCTTGCACGCCACCTCGCAGGCCTTGCAGCCGATGCAGATCGAGGTGTCGGTGAAGAACCCCTTGCGCGGTGGCGGCGCCGCCCAGCCGGCGCGGCTCGCCGCGCCGTCGGTCGAGGTGAAGGCCTGCTCGGGCCCGGAGTGGCTCATGACGGTCCTTCGTACTCGGTCGCCCGAGCGTGCCGACCACCGGGGCCCTCCGGCGGGGTGCGCTGCAGGTTGCCGGTCTCGATCGTCACGCCGGCCCGGCGTCGGTAGGCCTCGACGTACGCGAGCAGGGCCGGCCCGCGCGGGCGCCGGCCGGGCTGGATGTCGCACGAGGCGACCTTGGTTTCCTGGATGTGCACGTTGGCATCGAGCGTGACCCCGAACAGGTCGTTGGCCGAGTCGCCGCTGACCATCGCGCCCTGTCCGCCGACGCCCCAGTGATAGGGCAGACCGATCTGGTGCACGGTGCGGCCGCCGACCCGCAGCGGCGTCACCCGGCGGGTGACCAGCACCCGGGCCTCGATCGCCGCCCGGGCGCTGACGATGGTCGCCCAACCGTTGTTGGTCAGACCCCGTTCGGCGGCCAGTTCGGGCGACACCTCGCAGAAGAACTCGGGCTGCAACTCGGCCAGATAGGGCTGCCAGCGGCTCATCCCGCCGGCGGTGTGGTGCTCGGTCAGCCGGTAGGTGGTGAACACGTACGGGTAGACCTCACTGCCCGGCTCGTCGCCGGACGGGTTCTGGTAGTTGTCGGTGCGCGGGAACACCTCGCGGGTCGGGTTGGCCTGCTGGCGGTACATCGGGTTGCTGACCGGCGATTCCTGCGGCTCGTAGTGGGTCGGCAGCGGTCCGTCGAGCAGCCCGGCCGGCGCATAGAGCCATCCCTTCCCGTCGGCCTGCATGATGAACGGATCGTCCCCGGCCAGCGCCTCCGGTCCGCTCGCACCCTCGGGCGGTCGGTAGGACGGCGGCTTGTCGACCTGGAAGTCGGGCACGTCGGGCCCGACCCAGCGCCGCTGCTCCTCGTCCCACCAGATCAGCGCCTTGCGGGCGCTCCACGGCTTGCCCTCGGGGTCGGCCGAGGCGCGGTTGTACATCACCCGGCGGTTCAGCGGCCAGGCCCAGCCCCACTCGGGCGCCACCTGCGACTGGTCGCGGCCCGGTTTGCGCCGCTTGGCCTGGTTGACCCCGTCGGCGTAGACCCCGGTGTAGATCCAGCAGCCGCCCGCGGTCGAGCCGTCGGCGGCCATGTCGTTGAACGTGTTCAGCGGCTGTCCGGCGCGCTCCCCGGTCAGGTGGTATCCGTTGATCTCCTCGAGCACGGCGTCGGCGTCGATCTCCCCGTGCTCGTCGAGCGGATAGTCCCAGGTCAGATCGAGGATCGGCCGGTCGCGTTCGCGGGTCGACCCGGCCAGCCGGTGACGGATCTTCTGCCCGAGCAGGTAGAAGAACTGCAGTTCGCTCTGGGCGTCCCCGGGCGGGTCGACCGCCTTGTGGTGCCACTGCAGCATCCGGTGGGTCTGGGTGAAGGTGCCGTCCTTCTCGACGTGGGCGGCGGCCGGGAAGAAGAACACCTCGGTGTCGATCTCCTCGGTCTTCAGCTCGCCGGTCTCGATCTCGGGTGCCTCGGCCCAGAAGGTCGCCGACTCGATCAGGTTGAGGTCGCGGACGACCAGCCACTTCAGGTGCGACAGGCCCATCCGTTGCATCTTGGCGTGGGCCGACCCGACGGCCGGATTCTGCCCGAGCAGGAAGTAGCCGTCGACCTCGTCGCGCAGCATCGACATCACCGTGGCGTAGGTGCCGTGGTCGCCGGTCAGCCTGGGCAGGTAGCCGAAGGCGAAGTCGTTCTCAGGAGTGGCCGCATCCCCCCACCAGGCCTTGAGCAGGTTGACCGTGTAGGTCCGGGCGTTGGTCCAGAAGCCCTTCTGGTCCGGGCTGGCGATCTGCGCGACGTAGTCGTCGAGGGTGTCGTGCGGGCCGGCCTTGGGCATCGGCAGGTAGCCGGGCAGCAGGTTGAACAGGGTGGGGATGTCGGTCGAGCCCTGGATGCTGGCGTGCCCGCGCAGGGCCATGATCCCGCCACCCGGACGGCCCATGTTGCCGAGCAGCAACTGCACGATCGCTGCGGCCCGGATCATCTGGACCCCGACGGTGTGGTGGGTCCAGCCGACCGAGTAGACCCAGCTCGTCGTCCGGTCGCGACCGCTGTTGGCGGTGATCGCCTCGCACACCTCGGCGAACGACGTGGGGGAGATGCCGCAGGTCTCCTGGACCATCTCGGGGGTGTAGCGCGCGTAGTGCTTCTTCAGGATCTGGAAGACCGTACGCGGGTGCTGCAGGGTCGGGTCCTTCTTGATCTGATGGTGGTCGAGGGCGGCCCCGTGACCGCCGAGCTCGTGACCGGCCCCCCGCTCGCCGGCCGACTCCTCGTCCTCGTCACCCTGGCCGCCGGAATCCGACGTGGGGCCGCCGCCGGCCGAGGGCTCGCCCAGCCCGTCGTACGCCCAACTCGAGGTGTCGTAGGTCCCGGTCTCCGGGTCGTAGCCGGAGAAGACGCCGTCGAGTTCGTCGACGTCGGTGAAGTCTTCGCTGACCAGGAACGACGCGTTGGTGTAGCTGACGACGTAGTCGTAGAAGTACAGGTCGTTGCTCAGCAGGTGGTTGATCACCGCACCGAGGAAGACGATGTCGCTGCCGGCCCGGATCGGGATGTAGCTGTCGGCCACCGCCGAGGTCCGGGTGAACCGCGGATCGATGTGGATGACCTTGGCCCCGCGCGCCTTCGCCTCCATCACCCACTGGAACCCGACCGGATGGCATTCGGCCATGTTCGAGCCCTGGATGACGATGCAGTCGGCGTTGCTGAGGTCCTGCAGATAGTTGGTTGCGCCACCACGGCCGAACGAGGCTCCCAGACTGGGAACCGTGGCGCTGTGTCAAATACGCGCCTGGTTCTCGATCTGGATCGCACCGAGCGCGGTGAACAGCTTCTTGATCAGGTAGTTCTCTTCGTTGTCGAGCGTCGCGCCACCGAGTGCGGCGACCTTCATGGTCCGGCGCAGCGGGCGGCCGTCCTCGTCGAGGTCCTGCCAGTGGTGGTTGCGGGCGGCCACCACGCGATCGGCGATCATCTCCGTCGCCTCGTCGACCCCGATCCGGGTCCACCTGGTGGCTCGCGGAGCCCGGTAGAGCATGGTCGTGGCCCGCCCCGGGGAATTCACCAGTTGCTCGCTGGCCGATCCCTTGGGACACAACCGGCCCCGGGACACCGGCGAGTCGGGGTCGCCCTCGATCTGGATGACCTTCTCGTCCTTGACGAAGACCCGTTGGCCGCAGCCGACCGCGCAGTAGGGGCAGATGCTCTGCACGACGTGATCGGCGGTCGCGGTCCTGGAGACGGTCTGACGGGTCCGCGCGGACTCGACCGCCTTGCCCCGCCCGAGCGGGTCGCCACCGGTCAGTTGCCGGATGACGGGCCACCCGAGGAACGTCGTGCGCAGGTCCACGGTCCACCTCTCCAGGCCCACTCTAGGAGCCCGTGATCGGTGCCGACGGAACGGGTCGGCGGGCCCGTTGCCGTCAGTCGGTCGCGGTCAGGGCGACGTACAGCTCGGCGAAGTCGAGAGCGGCGTCCACCCCGGGGAAGCGCAGCGCGGCCGAGACCCGGCCGGCGGTGATCCGGAACAGCGTGGCCAGCCCGACCGACGCTCGATCGGTCGACGAGGTGGCCACCTGCTCGACCACGATCACCCGCTCGGACAGCAGATGCAGCACGACCGGCCGCAGTAGGACCCCCGACCGGTCGATCCAGGTGAGGAACTCCTCGACCGAGATCGGCCCGGCACCGCGCGGGCCGCTGACCACGATGGGGTCGGTCACCGTCGCCCGGGCTGTGGCGTGGTCGCGTCCGTTGACGGCCCGGTGCCAGCGGACGATCGCGGCCTCACCGTCGGTGGTATGCACAGGCCCAGTATCGAGCACCCGACCTCGTCGGCCTCCCCGAGTCCCGCTCGATCGGCTCAGTAGATGAAGATCGGCCACCAGTCCCGGTTGTGGGCGTGCACGATGGACATGAAGACGAGGGCGTCGAACAGCAGGTGGACCATCAGCACGAAGCCCAGCGATCGGGTCCGCGCGAACAGGTAGCCCTGGATGAGGGCGAACGGGATGGTCAGCAGCGGTCCCCAGGCCCGATAACCCAGCTCCCAGAGGAACGACACGAAAATCACCATCTGGAGCAGATTGGCCTGCCAGAGCGGGAAGTGCCGGCGGAGCAGCGCGAAGCAGGTGCAGACGAAGAACAGCTCGTCCCAGGTGCCGACCGCATTGACACCGAGGAAGAACCGGGCGAGTTCCGAGCCGTCGGTGATGTGCGGCCAGTTGAGGTAGGCCCCCGAGCGGATGAAGTAGGCGGGCAGGATCGCCCAGCCCAGGAGCGGGACGGCGAACAGATAGGCGAGGTGGCCCTTGGACTTCTTCTCGTGGGTCCGCCACGGGAAATGCACGACCCGGCGGCGGTAGACGAAGCGGTCGATCAGGAACGGCACCAGGACGGCCAGCCCGAGAGTCACCCCGATCCGGAAGAACGCCGGCCAGTGGACATCCGCTTCGACCGAGCTGAGCGAGACGATGCCGATGCCGATGCCGATCAGCACCAGGTCCTTGGCCAGGGCGCGCTCGATGACCAGGGCGAGGACCAGAGCCGCGACCAGCAGCGGATAGCCGACGAGCGGCCACTGCAGACCGAAGAAGAAGAACGCCGAGAGGGAGAGGAGGCCGGCCGGCACCAGCTTCCAGCTCGTGCCGGACGGCTCGTCGCTCAGCGCATCCGGTTCGCGGCCGTACGCGGCCGGCTGCGCTGCGGGCTGAGCTGGGTCCATGCCGCCATCTTGCCCGGGTCGTCGTCCGGCGGGGACGCGGACGTCGGACATCGGGTGACTCAGGTCGGTTCGGGTGGGTCGTCCAGACCGGTCCACGACGCCGCCGCGGCCCGCTCGGCCTGAGCCCCAGCGGATCCGACCGACGACACGGCCGGTTCGACCGGAGTCATGCTCCGGGTCGGGCCGGCCATCGTCAGTCGACCTCGGCCAGCCCGACCGCGCCGGTCTGCACGGCCCACAGCCCGGCGTAGAGACCGCCGCGGTCGACCAGCTCGTCGTGGGTGCCGGACTCGACGACCCGCCCCTCGGCCAGCACCCAGATCCGGTCGGCGTCGCGGACGGTCGACAGCCGGTGGGCGACGACCAGCGCGGTCCGGTCGGCGGTGACGTGGGCCAGCGAGCGCTGGATGGCCGCCTCGGTCTCGTTGTCCACCGCCGAGGTCGCCTCGTCGAGCACCAGGACCGCCGGGTCGCGCAGGATGGCCCGAGCCAGCGCGATCCGCTGACGCTGACCGCCGGACAGGGTCAGGCCACGTTCGCCGACCACGGTGTCGTAACCGTCGGCGGTCTCCTCGATGAACCGGGCCGCCTCGGCCAGCCGGGCCGCCTCGTGGATCTCGGCGTCGGTGGCGTCGGGCCGGCCGTAGGCGATGTTGTCGCGGATCGAGCCGTGGAACAGGAACACGTCCTGGCTGACGTAGCCGATCGCCCCGCGCAGCGAGTCCCACGACAGGTCGCGGACGTCGGTGCCGTCGAGCAGCACCGCACCGTCGCGCGGATCGGAGAACCGCAGCACCAGCCGCAGCACGCTCGACTTGCCCGCGCCGGTCGCGCCGACCACCGCGTGGGTCTCCCCGGCCGGCACGACCAGATCGAGACCCTTGAGGATGTCGGGTCCGTCGGCGTAGCCGAAGCGGATGTCGCGCAACTCGAGCCGGCCGCGGACCGGCAGGTCGAGCGCGGCCACCCCAGGTTGCTGTTGGCCGCGTTCGCCCATCAGCGCGAAGATCCGCCGGGTCGAGGCCATCGCCCGCTGGTAGAGGTCGAGCGTCTCGCCGAGATCGGTCAGCGGCCAGAGCAACCGCTGGGTCATGAAGACGAGCACGGTGTAGAGCCCGATCTCCAGGCGACCCTCGAGCACGAACCAGCCACCGAGCAGCAGGGTCGAGGTGAAGCCGGCCAGGATGGCCATCCGGATCAGCGGGACGAACGCGGCCGACGTCCGGATCGCGCTGCGGTTGGCGTCGCGGTAGGCCGCACTGACCCCGGAGACCCGCTCGACCTCGCGCTGCTCGGCGGTGAACGCCTTGATCGTGGTCAGGCCGCCGAGGTTGGTCGACACCGTCGCGCTGACCTCGCCGGCCGCCTCGCGGATGCCCTTGTAGAGCGGTTCGAGCACCTTCTGGAACCGGATCGAACCCCAGACGATCACCGGCACCGGGATGAAGGCCAGCAGCATCAGCTGCCACGACGAGGCGGCGAACACGGCGCCGACGAACACCACGGTCCAGAAGGTGTGCAGGATGACCCGGGCGCCGACGTCGAGGAACCGTTCGAGCTGGTTGACGTCCTCGCTGATCACGCTGAGCACCCGGCCGGGAGCCGACCCCTCGTGCCAGGACACGTCGAGCTGCTGGACGTTGGCGTAGGTCTCGACCCGCAGCTCGTGTTCGACCGACTGCGACAACCCGCGCCACAGCACGGCGGCGATGTAGTCGGTGACCGATTCGATCACCCAGACCAGCACGTTGAGGATGGCCACGGCCACCAGCTGCCCGAACCGGCTCTCGATCCCGAACAGGCTCGACGCGAACGAGTCCGCACCGCGGACCACGATGTCGACCGCGACACCGAGCAAGAGCTCGGGCGCCACGTCGGCCGCGGTGTTGAGGGTGGTGGCGATCACGGCGGCGATCACCCGCGGGCGGAAGCGCCGGTGATGCTGCCAGAGGGAGCGGAGCGGTCTGTTGGCATCGGGCACTACCTAAGGGTGCCCTGACCGCCTGACCGGTGCGAGTCGGTCTCAGCCGCGCCGGCCGCCCAGTGGGTGAGCGGTCCGCCCGGGCCGCCGACGCCGGCCGGGGCGAAGCGCGCATCGCTACCGCTGAGCCGAACGCGTTCGCCAGCCCGAGCTCAGTGGGTGGTGACCAGGTCGGCGTCGGACTTCGGCATCACCGCGGCCAGGAAGACGATGCCGGCGCACAGCACGGCCGGCACGGCCATCGCGTGGTGGATGCCCAGGTGGTTGACCAGGACGCCGATCACCGCGGGGCCGGCCAGGAACGCCGCGTAGCCGAAGGTGACGACGACGGCCAGCACCCGGCCGCCACCGATGTGGCCGGCCACCGCGTACACCTGTGGGGCGATCATCCCGACGCCGAGCCCGACCAGGGCCCAGCCGGCGAGCAGCAGCGGCAGCCCGTCGACCAGGGTGACCATGCCGTAACCCAGCGCCGCGCAGACGCTGCCGAACCGGACGACGTTGCGGCGGCCGAACCGGGCGACCAGCCGGTCACCGAGCAGCCGGATGACCACCATGAAGCCGCTGACCGCCACCAGACCCAGCGACCCGGTGGTCGAATCGACCTGCGCGACCTCGGTGACGTGCAGCGAGGACCAATCGGTGGCCGTGCCCTCGGCCAGCCCGAAGGCCACGGCCATGATGGCCAGCAGCCAGGCGATCGACGGAATCCGGGTCTTGACGCCGTCCTTGCGGTGCACGACGACGGCGGTCGGCGGCGTGATCCGCAGTGCGACCAGAAAGGCGATCAGCACCACGGCGGCCAGCACCAGCAGCAGCGGGAAGACGATCGCCGCCCCACGCAGATCGAAGGCGGTGGCCATCACGATCACGCTGCCCGCACCGATGAACCCACCGACCGACCACAGTGCGTGGAAGGTGCTCATGATCGGCCGACGGCGGGCGCTCTCGACCTGGACCCCGACCGCGTTCATGGCCACGTCGATGGTGCCGTTGCCCAGCCCGAGCAGGATCGCGGCGACCACGGCCATCGGGAAAGTCTCGGCCAGCGCGTACGCGACGGCGGCGGCGACCAGGATCGGCAGGCCGGCCAGCGAGACCTGGCGGGCGCCGATCGCGTCGCAGAGCCGGCCGCTGACCTGCATGGCCGCGATACCGGCGGCACCGGCGGTGAACAGCAGCACCGCGACCAGGGTGGCGTCGATCTCGAGACGCTCGCGGATCGAGGGCAGTACGCCGCCGAAGCCGCCGATGATCAGCCCGTTCGCGGCGAACAGCAGGGCCACCGCGACGACGGAACGGGGGCGGGCCAACCGCTCGGTGAGGTCGGTGGGGCTGAGGGTGGACGAGGCGGTCACGGTGATCCTGGAGTCGGCGCGGGTAGTGTGTACGACTGTACATTAGGTGTGTACGATCGTCCACATGGCCGACGGTGAACCCACGACGGGTGGAGTGCTCGGTGGGTCGACCCGGCGTCACGATCCCGGGCGACGCGACCGCATCATCGACGCCTGTCTGGACGTCATCACCGGGAACGGCGTGGCCGGGACCTCGCACCGCAAGGTGGCCGAGGCCGCCGACGTCCCGCTCGGATCGATGACCTACCACTTCGCCGGGATGGAGGACCTGTTGCACGAGGCGTTCTCGCGGTTCGCCCGAGCGGCCAGCACCCGCTTCGAGCAGGTGATGGACGTCGCCACCGACGGTGCGACGGCGCAGCGGGCGGTCGTCGACACCATCACCGAGGTCGTGTTCGGCTCACAGCGCGATCTGGTGCTCACCCACGAGCTCTACATGCTGGCCGCCCGTGAGCCTCGCTACCGCGACATCACCAACGCCTGGATGGCCCGCAGCCGGGTGATCCTCGAACGGCACTTCGACCCGACGACCGCGCGCATCCTCGATGCGCTGATCGAGGGGCTGTCGATCCACCGGGCCCTCGACAATCAGCCGCAGGACGACGCCACCGTGGTCGCCGCCGTGGCCCGGGTCGCCGCGCTCAGCCCGCCTGACCGAAGGTGAAGTAGCGGGCCAGGTCGCCGAGCGTGGCGTACCCGGCCCGACAGCTGAGTCGGCGTTCGCCCCCGTTCGCCGCCGCGACACCGCCTCGTCGCGGGGCGTTGGCCGGGCAGGTCGCGGCCAGCTGCGCCCTCATCGCGGTGCGCAGCGCGGTGATACTGCCCTCGGACAGCACCCAGCCCAGCGGGGCGCCGACCTCGGGTTGGGTGCCCCGGTCGACCAGCACGACCCGGGTCGGGAAGCGACGGTCGAGCGCGGAGCAGGCGGCAGGATGATCGCCGCCCAGCGGGCAGAACCCGCCCAGTTCGACCGCGTCCCGGGCCCGGCCGAGGAGCGCCTCGTTGTTCGACAGCGCGGACCCCCCGGCCAGGTAGGCCGCAGGCGGTAGCGCCAGTTCGGAGGTCGGCTTGGCGCCGAGCTCGGGCTGGGTCACGTTGCGGTCGCCGTTGTTGAAGAAGACGATCAGCGGGACGACCAGCGCAGGGCGTTCGACCTTGCCGGCCAGAGCGTCCGCATTGGCCGAGCGGACCAGCGGCAGCCACTGATCGGACAGATCGGTGAGCGTGGCCAGCCCGCTGTTCTCGATGTAACCACCGTCGACCAGCTGCGTCCCGGGCCAGTAGGGCTCGACGCGCTGACCGGGGATCACGCGGCGGTCGGGGCACGGACCGACCGTGCCGCTGGGCGTGACGTAGGGGAACCGGGCGGTGAGCAACGCGGCGGTGGACGCGCGGATGAAGCCGAGGCAGGTGGCGTCCTGGCCGTCGCCGTACGGCCCGTACGCGGAGAACAGGTCGATCGTGCGGGTCGCCGGACCGGGGTTCTTGTCGCAGTTCTTCTCCGGGTCGAAGCTGGGCACCGAAGACGTCGGATCGACCGGGAGCCGCACCTGCGACACGAAGACCCGGCAGTTGGGCTGGACGCTGGTCGAGTTGAGCACGAGCTCCCCGGTGCTGGGCGACAGCCCCTCGCTGGGCTGGAGGAACTCGCGCCGGGCCCAGTCACCCGAACCGTCCCACCCGTCCTCGATCAGCGTGGCCCGGTCCTTCCACCGCCACGGGTCCGGCTCGCGAAACCGAGGAATCGGCACGCCGGTCGCCCCGTAGGTCAGGTCGCGCACGAAGGTGCCGTCGGCCGCGCGCGACAACGTCTCGGACTCGGCCATCCGTTCGACCGCCGCCAGCGCTCGCTCGGTGCCCGGGGCCTCCGGCGTGCCGCTGAACCGGGCCACGGTCAGGCCGACCGAGCCACCGCTGGCCCCGCCGGACAGAAAAGTGGAGTACGCGCCGCAGGTCTCCTGCTCGATGGTGCGCAATCCCTTGACCGTCCAGTAGCTGGCCCGGATCCCGCCGCCCTCGGCGGCGATCAGCAGCATCGGCCGCACCTTCCGGGTCCCCACGGTCACCTCGCACCGCGCGGCCTGGTCGTACCAGCGGTCGAAGGCCTGGGCGAGATCGGGTCGCGGATCGGTGCCGTCGCCGTTGGCCCGACCCCGGTCGACGTCGTGGATGCCGTCGCGCCCGCTGACCGTGCCGACCAGCAGCACGGTCAGCACCAGCAGGCTGACCAGCGGCGTACGCCGGAACCCGAGCAGCCGGAACACCTCGGCGGTGGGGCGGTCCTGGAGCACCAGGCCGGTCGCCGACAACATCCCGAACAGCGCACCGAACGCCAGGGTGGCGGTGGCGGCCAGCCCGACCCAGGCCGCGAAGCGCGGGGCGACGGCCAACCCGACGAAGGCGGCGATGGTGGCGCCCAGGAACACCCACGACCGACTCCGCCACACCGCCCGCACCGGGCGGAGCAGACCCCAGCGGGTGACCGCGGCGGTCAACGTCACACCGGCGCCGGAGCGCGGCCAGTCGTACGCCGGTCGGCCGGGCAGGCCGATCACGCCGGTCAGCCACCGCATCACCAGCCAGGGGACGATCACCGCCCCGAGCCCGATCACCATCAGCAGCCAGACCCCGGCCGGTGCGGTGGCCCGGTCCTGCCCGTCCGGCAGATAGTCGGAGGGGCGCAGCACCACGAGGGGGGTGTACGCGCGCAGCAGGCTGAGCCCGCCGACCACGATGGCGGCGATCCCGGCGATCGAGCCGGCCAGCCCGACGGCGTAGCGGTCCCGCTCTGCGAACCGGACCGGGCGGTCGGGCCGATACCAGCCCCGCCGGCGGCCGCGCCGGCTGAGCCAGGCGCGGCGGATCAGCCAGGAGGTCACCAGCACCCCCACCACCGGCACGGCGACGAACACGGTCAGCCGGACCGGGAGGATCGGGGCGCCGGCGCGATGGGCCAGCGCCGCCCCGCCCAGGGCGAGCACCGGACCGACCAGCCAGACGCCGAGATGCCGCCGGTCGCGCCAGGTGAGCGCCTCCTCCTGCTCGACCGAGGTCGTTGCCGCCGCGACGTAGGTCGGGTCACGGGGATCGTCCGAGGTGCCGGGCGGCAGCGGGTGGCGCAGCGTGTAGACCGTGCGTCGGCGGCCGATGAGCAGGAGGAACAGTCCGAGGATCAGGGTCGCGGCGATCGCCGCCACGGCGTGCCGGACGCCGGTGCCGTCGTCGAACACCCAGCGTCGCTGGACGTCGGGCAACTGCTCGAGGATGGCTGCGCCCGACGGGAGTGACAGCGCCGCGATGGCCAGCACCGGGGCGTAGAGGAAGCGCTGGTGGATGACGGCCTTGACCGCCCGGCGGATCTTGACCCGCGCGGTCTCGGCGCCGACCGGGGCCCGTGGCACCACCACGGCGAGAATCAGTCCGACCACGACCACGGCGGCCAGCCACCACTTCACCGTGGTCGCGGCGCGGAGCGCGGACAGGGCCTGCAGCCCGGCGGCCAGGTTCTCCAGCCAGTCGGCCAGCACCAGCAGCCCGACCAGCAGGCGGAGCCAGCGCTGCCAACTCGGCCGGGCCAGCAGGCCGACGAGCAGCACCAGTACCGCTCCGTACGCCGCCGCGAACAGCACGTCGACGACCAGGTGCGCCCGCAGCAGCGAGTCGAACCGGGCCTGGTCGGCGCTGGTCAACTCGCCGGGAGTGGTCAGGACGGTCCATCCCTGTTCGTTGGCGCCGCTGCCGAAGTCGGGGCCGAACAGCCGGGAGAAGGGCCAGGTGTGGCCCTCGGCATCGGGAATCCGGGCGGACTGGACGTCGATCCCGGTGGCGATGACGACCAGGGCCGCGGTGATCGAGACCAGCAGGCCCAGTCCGTACGCGCGCCTGGTGCGCCGGCCGACCTCCTCGGTGACGTCCACGCTGTCCTCCTCGCCGCTACGGTTCCTGCCCGGTCCGCGTCAGTCAAGAGAGTGGCGCGTCCGGCGCGATACCGCCAGTGGGGGGCGCGCGGAGTACGAGCGCTCGGCGATGTCGGCGTACGGTCGGGGCATGTGGGAAGACGATCCGGAGCTGACCCGGCGGCGCAAGCGGCGCGCCAATGTCGGGGTGATCGCCGGGGTCGCGCTCATCACCGTCGCCCTGGTCTCGGACGCCCACGCGGTCGGGTCGCCGCTGCTGACCACCGCGGCGGCCGTGCTCGGGTTCGTCGCGGTGATGTACGGCGTGCATGTGGGCTGGCTGGTCTTCTACGAGCGCGAGTCGGACGGACCACCCTGCTGAGGCTTCCTCAGAAGATCCGGCGGGTTTGGCGGCCATTCGGGTGATCTTGAGCGAATCCTGAGCAGAACTTGATGCGATTTGACATCCGACTGAGCGGTGACCTGAAGCTCGGAGGAGAAAGATCCTGTTGTCGGAAGCGGAACCCTCCTCGGAAGTTCACGGGGGGCCGGCAAGAGTTCGAGCACAGTCGTGTCGGGTGGGGGCAGTCGGCGTCGGCGGCGTTCGAGATGAGGCTCGGGGCTCGGGGGAGACCTCGGGGAACCGGCGGGATTTCGGGGGCTCGGGGGAGCGGTACCGGATCGGGGTGCTCGGGGGAGCGGCACCGACTCGGGGGAGAAGAAGGACATGGGCTGTGAAGCCCGCGTTCTCCAAGCAGAGGCCCGACGCGGGTGACCGCGCCGGGCCCCTGCTTTTTCCCACGTCTTCGGTGCTGCCGGTCCGACCGATCGACCCTCCGCCTCGTCCGGTGGCTGAGCCCACGGCTTAGGCTCGGGGAATGCGACGATTCATCGCCCGGCTGCCCGAACGCCTCGTCACGGGTGCGTACATCATCGATTCCGGCTGGGGTAAGTGGAACGGTGACGAGGCCACGGCCGGTGCTCTGCACGGGATGGCCGTCGGTGCGTACCCCTTCCTCGGCAAACTTACGCCGACCACCTTCCTCAAGCTGCTGGCCGCCGGTGAGATCCTCGTCGGCTTCGCCCTGCTCAATCCGCTGATCCCGCAGCGGCTGGCCGGGCTGGCGCTGACCAGCTTGGGGGCCGGCCTGGTCGGGCTCTACCTGCGCACGCCGGGCCTGCACAAGGAAGGCAGCCCGTTCCCGACCCAGGACGGGATCGCCATCGCCAAGGACTTCTGGCTGCTCGGTATCGGGACCAGCCTGATCATCGACCCGCGCCGCTGACCACGGCCCCTGGTGCAGGGCCGCGGTCACCCGCAGCGCATGGTGATGGCTGCGGTCAGCGACTCGTCGGGTACGAAGTACGCGCTGACGAGCACCACCGACCGCTGGGCGAGACGTAGTTCTCGGCCGTGCCGACGGCCGCGGTGATCGCGGCGATCGATGCGCGGTAGTCGGAGTGCAGGCCCTCCTTCACCCCGGGCACGCACGGCGACGATCCCGCTCGGCGTCAGGGGGTGACGCTATCGGCTGGCCGTCACGTCCCGGCCATTCGCGACGGACGCCGGAGGGGCGCCGAGAACGGTTGTTCTCTGTCGTCCATTAGGATCGGTCGGATGAGCAACGACGTCTCCGAGATCCGCGAACGGATCGTCTCGGCCGCCGACCGGTTGTTCCAGAACCGCGGCTTCCAGGCGGTCGGGATGGACGAGATCCGCGGCACCGCCGAGGTGACCCTGCGTCGGATGTACGCCGAGTTCGCCGGCAAGGAGCAGCTGATCCTCGCCGTGCTGAACCGCTGGCACGAGCGGTGGACGGCGGGGCTGGCCCGGGCGGTCGCCGCCGTCGACACCCCGCAGGAGCGCTTGCTGGCGCTGTTCGACCATCTGCAGGACTGGTCGACCGACACCGGTTTCCGCGGCAACGTGCTGATCATCGCCCTCGCCGAGCTCGAGGCGACCTCCCCGGCCGTGGCCGACCTGGTCCGCGCGCACGATGCGGCCTTCCGTGACCGGGTGGCCGCGCTGGTCGAGCACGCCGGTCTGCCTGCGGTGCTGGGCCGTCAGCTCTGTCTGCTCGTCGAGGGTGTGCAGTCGACGATCGCCCTCGACGGCGCCGCCGGCGCGGTGACCGTCGGACGTGCGGCTGCCGCTCGGTTGATCGAGGCGGCCGATCGGGCTCGGTGACGGGCCCGCGCCCAGCTCAGGACCGCCTCAGGATCACCTCGATCGTCCTCGGTCCTCCTCCTTCGGAAGCCTTCAGCGAGTGCTGAGGCGATGGTGACGGCGTACCGGGTCGGACTGGAGGTTGCCCCGGCATTGTTCTCGGTGTCGGAAGCGGCGGATCTCAGGGGAGTTCGCCGCGACCGACACCAGGTTCGGCGGTGCGGCGGCACCTTGGGGGAGGAGCCGCAGTACCACCACCGCGCCGCGGGCGGATCGGGTGGGGCGTTCGGGGGAACAGGCTCACACGGGACGTCACGGCGCAACCAACACGGGGCAACATCCGACTCGGGGGAGTTGGTCAGCTCGGGGGAGTTCGAACCGAACAGGCGCACGTGCGTCCGGCTGTGCCGGGCGAGCGACCATCAGGTCCGACATGCGGCTGTTCGGTTCGAACGAGCCACATCGCACCACCGCGGGTCTTCGGACCCGGAGATCTTCGGACGACGAGGACGAGCGACCAGGGGAAGCCGGCGTACGCCGGTGGTCGCCGGTCCGCGTCGCTCCGGTGAAACCGCATGGCAGGCTCGGGGCACGCCATGTCAGGGTGGAAGCCCGTCACCTTCGCGGTGGCGGGCTTTCGCCATGTCCGGGGCGCTGGGGGCTATTCCCGTGATCGACCGCGATGAACGACACAGCCCCGGAATTGGCCTCCCCCGCTGGGTCTGTGGTTGCGTGGAGGACACGAAGACACCGCGGTCGCCACCTCGTAGCCCACCAGGAGTTCTTCATGAGCACCGTCATCTCGCTGGTCGTCATGGCCGCCCTGCTCGCCGTCCCCGCCGTGGTCGTCCACCGGATGTACCGCGACGAGATCCGGGACCGACTGCACCAGCTCGGCGCGCTGCTGGCCTTCGACCCGCGCCACCCGGCCCTGACCTACCGCAGCGACGCCGAGCGGCGCTGACCTCTCCCGCTCCGGTCCCGTTCGTGAGACGGTGACCGGATGGGAGCGGCCGGCACCATCGCAGCAGTCACCTCGACGCTGCGCGGCCGGCTGCAACGCGGCCTGGCCGTCGCCGAGGTCGAGGCGCTGATCGGCCCGGCCGCGGTCACCACCCTCCGGCCGGCCGAGTTCCGGGGACACCCGAGCGGACCGAGCCAGCTCAACCTGGCACTGCACCATCTCGTGCCCGCCGCCGAACGGGTCGACGGCCGGCTCACCCTCGAGCTGCACTATCTGATCACCGCGTTCGGCACCGACGCCCGGGCCGACGAGCTGCTGCTCGGTGCCGCCCTGGTCGAGCTCGACGAGCACCCGGTGCTCACCGTGGGTGGCGCGCGGCTGGCCGCGACCCTGCTGCCGCTGGGGCTGGCCCAGTGGGCCCGGGTGTGGCGGGCGATCGGTGGGCCGCAGCGGCCGAGTGTGCTGGCCCGGGTCGCGCCCGTGCTGCTCTGACCGGGCCAGGTCGCGGCTTAGGATGCGGCGTGACCCCCTTCGACGAGTCGGACCAGCGCAGCCTCGATCTGGTGCAGCGGCTGATCATCTCGGCGTTGGTCGGGGTGGTCCTCGGCGGCCCGACCGTGGCCCTGGCCGGCTACGCCCACTACGGCGACGCGGTCGAGGGGCCCGCCCGGATCGGGCTGTGTGTGCTGAGCGCCTTGGTCGGCATCCTCGGCGCGGCGGTGATCCAGGTGGTCAACCGCCGCCGCCCGTACGCGCCGGGCGTGCTGCTCGGCGTGCTGCCGGCGGCGGCTGCGCTCGTGGTCATCCTGCGCTGAGTCCGCGTCGTCGATCCGGCGCAACGCGACACCGCCCGCCCCGACGAGTCGGGACGGGCGGTGGCGGTGAGCGATCTCCACTCGGGGGACGAACTTCGGACCCCCCGGTGGCCTGACCTCGCCGGCGCTCGTGGCGGTGGCGGCGCGTCGATCAGCGGTCGAAGTCGACGTCTCCATTGGCCGGCAGCTCGTAGTCGTCGAACGTCCGCAGCTTGCCGTCGGCGCCCTGCACGGTCACGCCGTTGGTCGCCGAGCTGTGGAAGTACGAGCTCGGCGGCATCGACCGGATCCGGCTCTTGGTGTAGCGATCGCGGATGAAGTTCAGGTTCTTGTTGAACGCGTCCGTGGTCTTGTTGTCGGCGATCTTGACCAGCAGCTCGTTGTTGACCCGGTTGCCCTCGTCGGTGAAGTTCTGCGAGCCGGTCCACAGGACCTTCTGCTGACGCCCCTCGAAGTTGCCGTTGATGGTCATCAGCTTCTGGTGCATGTAGAGCTCGGCCGCGCCGTTGTGGTTCTTGTCGTACCACATGTCGTAGACGCGCATCGTCCCGTGGCGCGAGCTTCTCTTGAGCAGCGCCCGGAAGACCTTCTCGCCCACGCGCTTCTTGTTGAGGATGATGTAGACGTTGCAGCCCTCGTTGTGGCGCTTCCACAGCTCGGTCGCGATGTCGGTCCGCCACTTGGTCCAGCCCCACATGGCCACCCGGATCGTGGTGCGGCCGTTCAGCCCGTAGCCCGCCTTGACGCCGGTGCACTTGACCTTGCGCAGCGCGCTCAGCTGTGGCACGCCCGAGGTGCCGGGGGCCGGCGTACGCGGGTAGAAGTACAGCGTGTACTTCCCGCTGGTGGTGGTCCAGTAGTAGTTGTAGTTGGTCTTGTCCCGCAGCATGTCGTCGAAGTACTGGTTCAGCGCACCGTAGAGCTTCGCGTCGCCGACGATCGTCTCCATGTCGTTGAAGCTCTTGTAGGTGTTGCCGGTGTACGGGTTCGCCGAGCTGAGCATCGAGATGTTCGAGGCGGTGCCGACCTGGCTGAACAGGTAGAACTTGGCGTGCATCACCGAACGGACGCTCGACATGCAGCCGCGACGGCAGGCGAAGACGTAGCTGGGCTTGGTCTTGTCCCGACCGAGGGCCGCTTTGAGCTCCTTGATCGCCTTCGAGGTCTCGCCGTCGTCGATCAGCACCTGCACGTTGACCCCGCGCTTGTGGGCGCGGATCAAGGCGTTGGACATGACCCGGAGATCGAACAGGTACTGGGCCATCCGGATGGTGCTCCCGGCCGGCGCCGCGTTGATCGACTGCTTGATCTTGATCATGATCGCGTACTGCTTGGCGTGCGAGCCCTTGGGATTGTTGAACACCGTGCCCGGCGTCGGGGTGTACGGCGTGTCACCGGCGGCGTCGACGGTGCTGGTGGTGGTCTCGGCCGGCGTCGTCGGCGCCGCGTCGGCCGCCCCGGTCGGCAGTCCGACCACCGCGGTGGTGGCGAGCAGTGCGACCAGAGCGGTCTGGCAGGCCAGGGCCTTGATCGGCCGGCTCGCGGTCAACCGCTCGAGAATCGATGGTCGGCCCCGGGTCGCGCGCATGTCAGCTGTGTCCCTCACGTCAGATGTGTCCCCTCGTCAGATCGTGCGATGCGGTGACCTCGGGTTCCTCCCACGCCGAGTCCGCGAAAATCGGCTAACGTTCTCGGCCGATGGCCGAAAGTGTGCCTCAGCCAGCCGAGGCCCGCAAACCCTATGAGTGATCTCGAGGGCGTCCACGGCGCAGTCGATGCACAGCTGAAACGCAACCGTGACCCAACCGGAGAACGCCGGCCCGAGGTCACGGAACGGTCACGACGCCGACCCGGCCGGTCACGCCACTCGCCGGCCGGCCAGTCCGTGCCGACGCAGCAGAACGGCGCACCGACGGGTGAGATCGGCGGCGTAGGCCCGCGAGACGTAGCTGCCGCCCCGGTAGAGCTCGGTGTAGGCGCCGACCAGGTGGGGGTGCTGGTCCTGCAGGTAGCGCCAGAACCACTCGCGGGCCCCGGGCCGCAGGTGCAGGGCCATCGCCGAGGCGGTGTCCGCGCCCGCGGCGGCGATCCGGCCGAATACCGCGTCGAGCTGGTCGTCGGAGTCGGTGAGCAACGGCAGCACCGGCGCGACCAGCACCTGACAGGGCAGCCCGGCCGAGGACACGGCGCGGACCAGGTCGAGTCGGGCCCGCGGCGACGGCGTGCCCGGCTCGAGCCGGGACTGCAGGTCCTCCTCGATCAGCGCGATCGAGACGGCCACCCGCACCGGAACCCGCTCGGCCGCCGCGGTCAGGGCCGGCAGGTCGCGCCGGGCCGTGGTGCCCTTGGTCAGGAGGGAGAACGGCGTTCCCGAGTCGGCCAGCGCGGCGATGATCCCCGGCATCAGCCGATAGCGGCCCTCGGCGCGCTGGTAGGGGTCGGTGTTGGTGCCCAGGGCGACGTGTTCGCGGCCCCACGAGGGCCGGCTCAACTCGCGCCGCAGCACCTCGGCGACGTTGACCTTGACGACGATCTGGGAGTCGAAGTCGCGACCGGTGTCGAGATCGAGGTAGCTGTGGGTCTGCCGGGCGAAGCAGTAGACGCAGGCGTGGCTGCAGCCGCGATAGGGATTGACCGTCCACGAGAACGGCACCCCGGAGGCCGCGGGGACCCGGTTGAGTGCGGTCCGGGCCAGCACCTCGTGGAACGCGATGCCCTCGAACTGCGGGGTGTGCACGGTGCGGACGAAGCCGGACGGACTGCCCATCCCGGGCAGCGCGTCCGGGTCCTCGGCGTCGATCTGTTGTCCGGCCCAGCGCATGGCTTATTCAAACACATATTCGGATAGGCCCGACCCGGGCCAGCCGTTGACTCCGCTGATCCGGTTGGTCAGACTGGCCGCGTACGGGGAAACGCCGTACCCCCGGGGAGGTCGCGTGACGTCACGACGGTCGACGATCAAGGATGTCGCGGCGCGCTCGGGGGTGTCGATCACCACGGTGTCGCACGTGCTCAACGAGGTCGCGGGCAAGCGGGTCAGCGACGCCACCCGTGAGCGGGTGTTCCGCGCCGCCGAGGACCTCGACTATCGGCCCAACCGGTTGGCCCAGGGGCTGCGGACCCAGCGCACCGGGATGATCGGGTTCCTGTCCGACGAGATTCTGACCACCCCGTACGCGGGCCGGATGATCATGGGTGCCCAGGACGCGGCCCAGGCCGGCGACGTGCTGCTGCTGGTCCTCAACTCCGACGACGACCCGGCCCTCGCCGCGCGACAACTCGACGCCCTGCTCGAGCGCGACGTCGACGGCCTGGTCTACGCCACCTACTACCACCGGGTCGTCGATCCGCCGGCCCAGCTGCGGCAGCTGCCCTCGGTGCTCCTCGACGCCCGCACCGACAACGACGGTCTCAGCTCGGTGGTGCCGGACGAGGTCGGCGGGAGCCGGGCCGCGGTCGAGGAGTTGCTGGCCGCCGGCCACCGGCGGATCGGCTTTCTCAACAACGCCGACGAGATCCCGGCCAAGCCGCTGCGGCTGGTGGGCTACCGGGCCGCGCTGGCCGCGTACGGGGTCGACGTCGTCGAGGATCTGGTGGTGGTCGCCCCCTCGAACACCCGGGGCGCCTTCGATGCCGCCACCACGTTGCTCACCGCGGCCGCACCGCCCACCGCGCTGTTCTGCGCCACCGATCTGATGGCCATGGGCGCCTACCAGGCCGTGCACGAGCTCGGGTTGCGGATCCCCGACGACGTGTCGATCGTCGGCTTCGACGACCAGGAGCTGGTGGCCGACAGTCTGCGGCCCGGTCTGACCACCGTCGCCCTGCCGCACTACGCCATGGGTCGGTGGGCGGTGGAGACGCTGCTGCGCCAGATCGCCGATCCGACCCTGGGCCCGGTCCACGAGGTCGCCGAGTGTCCGCTGGTCCGGCGGAGGTCGGTCGGCCCCCCGGCCCGCACACCGGTGCCTTCGGGACCGGTCAGCCGGGGACGTACGCGTCCCGGCCCGCCCGGGTGACCACGACCAGCTGGATCGCGGCGATGGCGATGACCATCAGGATCGGTGCGGTCCAGGTGCCGGTCGCCGCGTAGAGCAGGCCGGCGCCGACCGGGCCGCCGGCGGCCATCAGGTAACCGCCGCCCTGCACCATCCCGGACAACCGACCGGCCTGACGCGGGGTCCTCGCCCGCTCGCCGACCAGGGTCAGGGCGACGACCAGGGCGCCTCCGGTGCTCGCCCCGCCGATCACCACCCAGGCCAGGATCCAGCCCGGGGCGACCAGCAGACCGGTCATGGCCACGATCATCAGCGCGCTGATCACCACGCCGACCCGACGCTGGTCGCGCCGGCCACGCATGAACGTGGTCGCGATCAGCCCACAGACGATCCCCGAGACCTGGAGACCGAACAGGTGCCATCCCGCGTGCACGGGGTCGACCCCGGTGCTGGCCTCGATGGTCGGCAGCCAGGTCACCAGGGTGTAGAACGACGTCGACTGCAGACCCATGAAGGCGGTCACCTGCCACGCCAGCGCCGAGCCCCACATGGTCGGTTCTGGGCCGGTCGCGCTGACCGGGTCGACATCGGCGGCGCCGCCGCGGAGCCGCAGCAGCCAGCACAGGGCGGCGAGCAGGCCGAGCGCCGCCCAGCCGCCCAGCGCGACGGGCCACCCGTACGCCTCGGCGATCGGGTGCGAGACCCCGGAGGCCAGACCGGCGCACCCGGTCATCACCGCGGTGTAGATCCCGGTGAGCAGGGCGATCCGGGTCGGGAAGTCGCGCTTGACCATCGACGGCAGCAAGACGTTGGCCACGGCGATGGCCGAGCCGATGATCGCGGTGCCGAGCCACAGGTTGGCCGAGGGACCGGGAAGTGACCGGAGCACCGTCCCGCCGACCAGGATGACCACGGCGACCAGCACCGTCCGGGTCGCCCCGAAGCGATGGCTGAGCAGGTGGACCAACGGGGAGATCGCCGCGAAGGCCAGCAGCGGGATGGCTCCGAGCAGCCCGAGCGCTCCGGGGCCCAGACCGCGGTCGCGTCCGATCAGGTCGAGCACCGGACCGACCGAGGTGATCGCCGGTCGCAGTGTGGCGGCGACAGCGAGCAGGGTCAGAGCCGAGACCACCAGCGCTGCGCGCGTGCTCCTCACGCGGTCAGCACGCGGTGGTCGAGCCGGTGGTCCGGCCGGGATCCACCGATCTCCAGATACTCGAGGCGACGCCGATCACGGTGAAACCGTTGCCCTCGAGGACGCGTTGCGAGCCGGTGTCGTGCAGCGGCGTTGCTCCTCGATCCGGTGCAACCGCAGGTCGTCGCGGGCCCAGGCCACCGGATCAGCCGAGCGAGCGGCTGCGCTGGTCGACGCCGAGTTCGCCGTACGGGTAGTCGGTGCTCGGCAGTGCGCTGGCCTGGTCGAGCAGGTCGAGGTCACTCTGGTCGAGCCGCAGCGACGCCGCCTTCAGGTTGGCGTCGAGCTGGTCGAGCGTGCGGCAGCCGAGGATGGTCGAGGTGACACCCGGCCGGCCGGTGACCCAGGCGAGCGCGACCTCGGCCATGCTCACCTCGCGGGCGTCGGCGACCTGCTGCAGCGCGTCGACGATGGTCCAGGTGCGCTCGGTGCCGCGGCGCTCCCACGCCTCCATCCCGCGGCCCGGGTCGTCACCGAGCCGGGTGTCGGCGGCGGGGCGCTGGTCGCGCCGGTACTTGCCGGACAGCCAGCCGCCACCGAGCGGGCTCCACGGCAGCATCCCCATCCCGGCGTCGAGCACGGCCGGGACGATCTCCCACTCGATCTCGCGGACGATCAGGCTGTACTGCGGCTGCAGGGTGACCGGGCGGGCCACTCCGAGCGCGTCGGCCAGGTGCACGAGCTTGGTCAGCTGCCAGCCGGTGTAGTTCGACAGCCCGTAGTAGTGGATCTTGCCGGCCCGGACGAAGCCGTCGAGGGTGCGCAGCGTCTCCTCGATCGGGGTGTGCGGGTCGAAGGCGTGCACCTGGTAGAGGTCGACCACGTCGAGGCCCAGCCGGCCCAGCGAGGCGTCGAGCGCCCGGGTCAGGTGCCGGGCCGACAGCCCGACCGCGTTCGGCTCGTCGCCCATCGGGAAGCGGCCCTTGGTGGCCAGCACCACCCGGTCGGTGACCTCAGCCGGTCGGTCGGCGTACCACCGGCCGATGATCTGTTCGGAGACGCCGGTCGAGTAGACGTCGGCGGTGTCGACCAGGGTGCCGCCGGCCTCGACGAACCGGTCGAGCTGGGCGAAGGCGCCCGCTTCGTCGGTCTCCGCGCCGAAGGTCATCGTGCCGAGACAGAGGGTCGACACGGCGCAGCCGCTGTGTCCGAGAGTGCGATAGTCCACGCACGCCGTTCTACACCGTTGGAGAACTGCACCGGACCGCAGGGGCGGGTTGGTGAGGCGCAAGAGTGTGGGATGGCGACGCGGATCGGCTCGTGATCCGCGTCGCCATCCCACCGTGGGTCAGCGGCTGGCGATCTTCTCCGCCGTGGTGACCCCGGCCCGTTTGCTCGACGCCGAGACGCCGCTGCCGTCGGGGTAGAGGCCCTTCTTCGACGTGCTCAGCACGAACGTGGCGTGCGCCGCGGCGTCACCGAGCTCGTAGAGCGCGGTGGTGCTGAGGTTGGAGATGGTGTCGCAGGCCTGGTGGTAGCACGGGTCGTACGCCTGCCCGGCCGTACCGCCGTAGACGGCGGCCTGCGCGTCGGTCTTGACGCCCTCCGCGCCGCTGAACAGCCCACCGGCCGGGATGCCGGCGGCGATGAACGGTCCGTAGTCCGACCGACCGTTGAACGCCGTCGGCTCGGTGGCCAGGCCGCGCTTGGCGAAGTAGTCGGTGAAGACGTCCTCGATCTCCGCCGAGCCGGCCGGGCCGGCAGCGGGGGTGTCGGAGCCGTCACCGTCGTAGACGAAGCGGACGTAGTTCGGCGAGCCCAGCATGTCGAAGTTCAGGTTGGCGTAGATCTTCGACAGCTCGTCCTCGTCGAGGCTGGCCACGTAGTGCTCGGAGCCCAGCAGCCCGTTCTCCTCGGCGCCGAAGAAGGCGAACCGGACCGGCCGCTGCAGGTGCTTGGCGAACTTCGGCTTGGCCAGTTGCTCGGCGATCTCGAGGATCGCCGACGTGCCGCTGCCGTTGTCGTTGATGCCCGGACCGTCGACCACGGAGTCGAGGTGCGCGCCGACCACGATGGCCTCGCCCTTCTTCTTGCCCCTGGGCGTCTCGGCCAGCAGGTTGAACGTCGTCGCGTCGAGGTCGGTCTCGGTCGAGGTGGCCACGTTGACCGTGACCGCACCGGCCCGGGTCTGGGCGTAGAGCGCAGCGCCGTCGGCGAAGCTGAGGCCCACCACCGGGATCGACTTCGGCGCGCTCAGGGTGCCGGTGAGCAACTCCTCGCGACCGGGCTGCCCCTCGTTGAAGATGATCAGCGCGTCGTAGCCGGCAGCCGCGGCGTTGTCGGCCTTGACCGCGAACTCGCAGGTACCGCGCTGGGCCAGGGCCACCGACGGGCCGCTGGGCGCGGGGGCGAAGTCATCCGGCTGGCAGCCGGAGTTGCTGCTGCTCGCCGTCGGCCCCGGTGGGATCTGCACGTCGTTGGTGGGCACGAGCGGTCCGGTCACGTCGCCCGAGCCGGAGTAGGTGAAGCTCGCGGTCGCGTAGTCGGCCGGCGTCGGGCTGATCGCCGAGACCACGGCCGGGGCGAGATCGCGGTAGAAGGGGAAGACGAATTCCTGCTTGGTCACGGTGTAGCCCGCGGCCTGCAGCTTGCGGGTCACGTAGTCGCCCGAGGCGGCATAGCCCGGGGTGCCCGAGGCGCGGGTCCCGTCGTTGGCGTTGGCGATGCGCTGCAGGGCTCGCTCATGGGCGAGGATCCCGGACACCGTGACCGCCTTGCGGAACTTGGTGCTGTTGACGTTGCTGACGGCGTGGGCCTGGGTCGGAACGAGCAAACCGGCAGCCATGATCATGGCCGCCGCCCCGATTGCTGTACGTCGCACGCGGGTGACTCCCTTCGTGGGGTGAGTGAGATGGCTCACTCTGTCAGCCCGACGGCGTGCTGGGAAGGGGCCGGGCGCTCTCGGCTGTCCCGGCAGAATTCTTCGCGAACCGCGCCCGCCCACGCAGGATCTGGCGTGATCGGCGCGGCTCGTCGGAAGATCTCAGCCCAGCGCGCGGACCGCTGCCGCGACCGCCGGGGACACGGCCGGATCGAAGACGCTCGGGATGATGTAGCTGGCGTTGAGCTCGCTCGGCGCCACCTGATCGGCGATGGCGTTGGCCGCGGCCGACAGCATCTCGTCGGTGATGTCGCGCAGGTGGCCGTCGAGCAGGCCGCGGAAGAACCCGGGGAAGGCCAGCACGTTGTTGATCTGGTTCGGGAAGTCCGAGCGCCCGGTGGCCACGACGGCCGCGTACTGCTGGGCCTCGATCGGGTCGACCTCGGGAATCGGGTTGGCCAGGCCGAACACGATGGCGTTCGGGGCCATCCGGGCGATGTCGCTGCCGTCGAGGATGTTCGGTGCCGAGACGCCGACGAAGACGTCCGCACCGACCAGCACCTCCTTGAGCGATCCGGAGCGGTGCTCGACGTTGGTGTTGTCGACCAGCCAACGCCGCATCGCCGAGCTGCCCTCCGGGGCGTCGTGCACCGCCCCCTTGCTGTCGCAACCGATGATCGTGGTCGCCCCCTGCCGCTTGAGCAGCCGGATGATGGCCGAGCCGGCGGCGCCGACCCCGGAGACGACGATGGAGACGTCGGCGATGTCCTTGCCGACCACCCGCAACGCGTTGATCAGCGCCGCCAGCACCACGATCGCCGTGCCGTGCTGGTCGTCGTGGAAGACCGGGATGTCGAGTTCGGCCCGCAGCCGCTCCTCGATCTCGAAGCACCGCGGCGCGGAGATGTCCTCGAGGTTGACCCCGCCGTAGACCGGGGCGATGGCCTTGACGATCATCACGATCTCGTCGGTGTCCTGGGTGTCGAGGCAGACCGGCCAGGCGTCGACCCCGGCGAAGCGCTTGAACAGCGCCGCCTTGCCCTCCATCACCGGCAGGGCGGCGGCCGGGCCGATGTTGCCCAGCCCGAGCACGGCCGACCCGTCGGTGACCACGGCGACCGTGTTGCGCTTGATGGTCAGCCGCCGGGCGTCGGCCGGGTTCTCGGCGATGGCCAGGCACACCCGGGCGACCCCCGGGGTGTACGCGCGGGACAGGTCGTCGCGGTTCTTCAACGCCACCTTGGGCGTCACCTCGATCTTGCCGCCCAGGTGCAGCAGGAAGGTCCGGTCGGACACCTTGCGGACGGCGAAGCCCTCGATCGCGTCGATGGCCGCGGTGATCGACTCGGAGTGCGCGACATCGCTGGCGTTGCAGGAGACGTCGACGACCAGAAAGGACGGGTGGGACTCGACCACGTCGAGCGCGGTGATCGCTCCACCGGCCTCGGCGACGATGCCGGAGAGGCGGGCGGTGGCGGCCGGGTCGGTCGGTGCCTCCACGCGCACGGTGATCGAGTAGCCGGGACTGGGCGCAGCCATGCGGGGATCCTCTCGTCAAGGGTGTGGCTGGACACTAGTCCTGTCCGCTCACTGGTATGCCGTGGGTGGGTGTCGACCCGCCCGCCGCGATTAGGCTCGACCGCATGGCGGACGTGCTCAGGTTGCTGCCGCCCCGCGACGAGTTGGGCCGGCACGACCGGACGCTGCTGATCATCGGGTTGTGCCTGCTGCTCGTGGTCACCGGGATCGGCTGGGCGCTGCTGGCCGAGCGCACCCGCGGACCGGCCCGATGGCTCGACCTCAGCGCCGGCACCGAACCGACGGTCGCGGACCGGCTCTGGCTGGCCACCGGGACGGTGCCGGAGGCCGACGGCGTCGATCCGGAGCTGGTCAGCCGCGCACTGCTCGATCTGCGCACCCTGGGCCGCGAGCACGGCGTCCCGGTGGCCGGATGGCATCCGCACTGGCACTACGTCTGGCCGCGCGACTCGTCGTTGGTCGCCGTGGCCTACGCGCGAACCGGTCACCGCGCCGACGCCGAGCGGGTGCTCGACTTCCTCCAGCAGATGCAGCCCGAGTCGGGGCTGTTCGCCGCCCGCTACCGGCCCGACGGCTCGGGAGTGCCCGACGACCGACCGGGCCAGCTCGACGGCCTGGGCTGGGCACTGTGGGGGCTGACCTCGGTGGCTGACGAACTCCCCCCGGGCGAGCGGACCGCGCTGCTCGAGCGCTACCGGACCATGCTCGACCGCTCGACGACCGCGGCGCTGCGGCTGATCGACCACCGCGGCGCCCTGCCCCCGGCCTCACCCGACTACTGGGAGGTCCGCGAGTCCCGGCCGACCCTGGCCACCGCGGCGCTGCTCAGCGCCGGGCTGCGGGCCGGAGCCACCGCGTACGCCGGGCTGGGTGACACCGAACGGGCGGCGGCCGCCACCGCCGGCCGGGAGCGGCTGGATGCCGCGATCCGGCGCGGTTTCGGGCCCGACCGCTACCCGCGGCGGCTCGGCGGTCGTGGTGACAGTGTCGACCTCGGCGTGGCCTTCCTGCTGCCGCCGTACGCGGCCGACGCCGCCCCCGACGTCGTCGCGGCCTGGCGCGCCGCCCCCGAGGTGATGCGGCGGCCGGCCGGCGGGCTGGCCCCCGGCGGCTCCTGGCGGCGCGACGGGATCAGCTGGACCAACATCACCGCGAGCTACGCGATGACCGCCGCAGCGATCGGCGACCACGACACCGCCCGGCACTGGCTCGACTGGCTGGCCCGGCACCGCGCGCCCAACGGCTCGCTGCCCGAGAAGGTGCTGGCCGACGGGTCACCGGCCTCGGTGGCCCCGTTGGCCTGGACCGCCGCTGCCGTGGTCATCACCACCGACACCCTGGCCCGCGGGCACTGAACCGTCCTGCGCGACCACCTCCGGTTCCGGCCGGGGATCGGATCGATCGCGCTCAGGCCACCGGCCGGGTCAGCGTCAGCGGATCGCCGAAGCAGGCGTCGCGGGCGGCCAGCACCGCGCCGTCGACCACCCGCCACGGTGACGGCGGCAGGGCCAGGATCGTGGTCTGCGCGAAGACCGCGGCGCTGAGCCGCTCGCCGAGCTCGCGCCGGACCGCCGGCAGCAGTTGCTCGCCGAGTGCCCCCAGATAGCCACCGAGCAGCACCGCGTGCGGATTGGTCAGCGCGATCACCGCGTCCAGCCCGCGGCCGAGCGCCGCGCCGGCGTCGTCCAGCGCCCGTCGCGTCGTCGTCCCGCCGACCGAGGCCAGGAGCTGCCCGACCGCCGCGTCGGGATCGCGTTCGACCAGTGCGGCGGCGGCATCGGCCGGGGCCAGCCCGCTGGTCACCAGGAGTCGGGACAGCCCGAGGTAGGACTGCAGGCAGCCGGGGCGCCCGTGGGCGCAGGCCGGTCCGTGGGGATCGACGCTGAAGTGGGCCAGGGCGCCCGCGCCCCCGTACGCGCCGCCGAAGATCTCCCCGCCGACGATCAGTCCGCTGCCCACCTCGCGGGCCCCGCCCACGTACGCGACGACACTGGCGCCCGGCCCGAGCTCGGCCTCGACCCGGGCGGCGTGCAGGGCGGCCAGCTGGGTGTCGTTGGCCACGCCCACGTACGCGCCCCCGACGCCGGCCCGGCCCAGCACCCGACCGATCGCCTCGCGGACCTCCACCTCGCTCCAGCCCCGTGCGGTGGCCGGTCCGGCGGCCCGGCCGTCGGCGGCGAGGTAGCCGGGGACGCCGACCTCGACGGCGACCAGGTCGGTCCGCGGCGGCACCTTGATCAGCTGATCGCGGATGGCCCCGAGCAGCAGGGTCAGCGAGCGGTCGCCCGCGTCGGCGAGCGGCACCCGGACCTCGGCGCGACTGAGGTCCTGGCCGCCCAGGGTGGTCAGTCCGAAGCGGATCAGATCGGCGCCGACCTGGACCCCGAGCACGCACCACGGCTCGCCGTCGAAGTCGATCGGCCGGGTCGGCCGGCCGGCGCGGACGCCGCGCAGCGGGGCCAGCTCGCGGACCAGGCGGCGGGTCTTGAGCTCGTTGATCAGGTCGGTCATGGTCGAGATGCCGAGCTCGCAGCCGATCGCGATGTCGTGGCGCGAACTCGTCCCGTGGTCGCGCACGTAGCGAAGGATCTGCGACAGGTTGTGCTGACGCAGGTCACCGGACAGACCCCTCCGGCGCGCCCCGGGGATCCAGGGGACGGTCGAGGACATGGGCCGATCGTAACTCCGCAGATCGGCCCGCACCGGCGAACCGGGGGACCAATCGGGGTGCTCGATTTCGGCGGTCCGCTTTACTTCTGTGGTGCCATTGCTCAGCCTCCCGCGTCGGCGGTCGCGCCGGTGAACGCGCTCGACCCCTTCCAGTACCTGGCGCTGATGGCGGGTTGCCTGGTGATCACGCTGCCGCTGGAGTTCGTCTTCGGGGCCCGGATCTACCGCCGGTTCCGCGGGCTGGTCTACGCGTTGATCCCGGTGGTCATCGTCTTCTCGATCTGGGACATCGCCGGGATCCTGCGCGACCACTGGAGCTACAACCCGCGTTTCGTGACCGGGGTGCAGCTGATCCTGGGGATGCCGCTGGAAGAGCTGGTCTTCTTCATCGTGGTGCCGATCTGCGGGCTGCTCACCTATGAGGCGGTGGGCCGGGTGCTCGCGCTGCTCTCCGCGCGGCGGGAGCGGGTCGATGCCTGAATACACCGTCCTGACCGTGATCGCCATGATCGCGGTGGTGCTGCTCGAGCTGTTGTGGCTGCGGACCGGGATCTTCCGCACCGCTCAGTACTGGTTGAGCATGGTGATCGTCTTCGGCTTCCAGATCCTGGTCGACGGATGGCTGACCAAGCTGTCGGATCCGATCGTGATCTACAACACCGACGAGATGCTCGGCGTGCGCTTCCCCTGGGACATTCCGATCGAAGACTTCGGGTTCGGGTTCGCCATGGTCACCCTCGCTATATTGCTGTGGCGCCGATGGCTGGCGCGTCAGCCGATAGAGGGAGTGCGTGATGACCGCGACTGAGGCCGCGTCGACCATCGACAGCAGCAATCTGAGCGAGGGGTTCGACGAGGCGGCCACCCGCTACGACCTGATGGTGGCGCTCAATCCCGGGTATCACCGGCACCTGACCGCCGCCAGTCAGCGGCTCACCGCGATGCTGCCCGCCGGTCGCCGACCCGGGCCGTGCGTCGACCTGGGCTGCGGCTCGGGGGCGTCGACCCGGGCGCTGCTGCACGCCCTCGAGCAGGCCGGAGCGAGCGAGCCGCGGATCGTCGGGATCGACGCCTCCGCCGGCATGCTGGCCCAGGCCCGGGCCAAGAGCTGGCCGGCCGATGTGACCTTCGAGGTCGGCGTCGCCCAGCAGCTCAGCGCCGAGCGGGAACGCTTCGGCCTGTCCGAGCGCCAGTCCGGGGTGCTGGCCGCGTACCTGTTCCGCAACGTCGACGAGCGCGACCACGTGCTCGAGCAGGTCCGCGATCTGCTCGACGACGACGGCGTCCTGGTCGTCCAGGAATACTCGGTGGCCGACTCGCTGCGGGCCAAGATCATCTGGACGCTGGTCTGCTGGGCGGTGGTCATCCCGCTGAGCGCGGTGCTGCTGCGCCGGACCCGGCTCTACCGCTACCTGTGGCGCAGCGTGCTCGAGTTCGACGCGGTCCCGGTCTTCCTCGACCGGCTGCAGGCCGCCGGCTTCACCGACATCGCGGTCGAGACGGTGCCGGGCTGGCAGCGCGGCATCCTGCACACCTTCTCGGCCCGCAAACCCCCCTCGAGATCCTCGTGACCGGCTGGGTGCCGGGTCTCGACCGACGCGCCGTACGCCATCCCGGCGCCCGTGGTGCGGCCCGGCTGACCTCCCCGGTCGCGCCGGTGGTCGTGGTCGGGGGCGGCATCGCCGGCTTGGCCGCGGCGACCGGTCTGGCCGAGCGCGGCGTACCGGTGCAACTGGTCGAGCCGATGGCCCAGCTCGGCGGTCGGGTGCGGGCCTGGCCGGTGGACCACGCCGGCGACGCGGTGACCATGAGCCGCGGGTTCCACGCCTTCTTCCGGCAGTACTACAACCTGCGGGCGCTGCTGCGCCGGGCCGATCCGGGTCTCGAACGGTTGACCGCCATCGAGGACTACCCGCTGGTGCTGGCCGACGGCCACCGCGACTCTTTCGCCGGCGTGCCGCGTACGCCGCCGCTCAACCTGCTGAGCTTCGTCGCCCGCAGCCCGTCGTTCGGGCTGGTCGACCTGAGCCGGGTCGACGTCGGCGCGGCCATGGAACTGCTCGACGTGGCGTTCCCGCGGACGTTCAGCGACTACGACGGCGAGAGCGCGGCGGCGTTCCTCGACCGGCTGCGCTTCCCCGACGACGCCCGGCACCTGGCCCTCGAGGTCTTCGCCCGCAGCTTCTTCGCGCTGCCCACCGACTTCGCGGCCGGCGAACTGGTCGGCATGTTCCACACCTACTTCCTCGGCTCGGCCGAGGGACTGCTGTTCGACGTGCCCGACGACGACTTCGACACTGCGCTGTGGGCCCCGCTCGGCCGCTACCTCGAGCGGCTCGGGGTCGACGTGCGGACCGGGTCGTCGGTCGGGGCGATCGAGCCCCGCGGCGACGGGGTCGACGTGCTGGTCGACGACGACGTGGTGTCCGCCTCGGCCGTGGTCGTGGCCGCCTCGCCGGCGACCACCACCCGGCTGCTGCTCGACGCCGACCTCGGCGATGCGGACTGGCGGGCCCGGGTCGAGCGGCGCCGCACCGCGCCGCCGTTCGCCGTCTGGCGGCTGTGGCTCGACCGACCGGCCGCGGCCGACCGGGCGCCGTTCCTGGGCACCGCCGGCTTCGGTCCGCTCGACAACGTCACCGTGCTCGAGCGCTTCGAGCGCGGGGCTCGCGACTGGGCCCGGCGGACCGGGGGATCGGTGATCGAGTTGCACGCGTACGCGCTGACCGGCGAGGTCGACGAGGTCGCCGTCCGCTACCAGCTGCGCACCGAGCTGGACCGGGTCTACCCCGAGCTGGCCGACGCCCGGGTGATCGCCGACGAGTGGTTGCTCAGCCGTGACTGCCCGCTCGCCGACCCCAGCCCGTGGGTCGACCGGCTGACCGTCGACACCCCGCACCCGCGGGTGGTGCTGGCCGGCGACGGCATCCGCTGCGACTACCCGGTCGCCCTGATGGAACGGGCCGCCACCACCGGCTTCCTGGCCGCCAACCAGCTGCTCGGCGACCTCGACCTGGCCGGCCACGACCTGTGGACCGTCCCCATGCAGTCCCGCCACGCCGCCGCCCCGGCCCTGCACCGCCTCGCCCTGAAGGCCCCGGGCCGCCGCGCCGTCACCGCCGGCCGCTGAAGGCCGGGGGCGCGCCCGGCGTTCACTCCGGGGCGTCGAGCTGGTGACGCCCGCTAGCGCTCGCTCGGGCGTCTCCTGGGCGTCGCTCGGGCGTCAGGACGTCGCTCGGGCGTCAGGAAGTGGAGTTAACGTCACTTCCTGTCACTTCGCGCCCGAAGTATCCGGCGGTCGATAACAGGAAGTGGCGTTAACGTCACTTCCTGTCACTTCGCGCCCGAAGTATCCGGCGGTCGATGAGAGGAAGTGGCGTTTACGCCACTTCCTGACACCACGACGGGTCCGCAGACAGCACCAACCGAGCGGTCCTGAGCCGATCGGACCCGATCCCGAGCCGGCAGGCCCTCACCGGGGATCAGCCGGGGAATTCGCCCCGCTGGCGGAGCTCGTAGCGGCGTTCGGCGTAGTCGAGGTCGTCGACCCAGAGCTGCCGGGCGGTACGCCGGATGCTCGGCTTGAGCAGCGGCGACATCCAGCGGGCGACCCGGAAGCCGGGGCGGTCCGAGTACGCGATGGTGGCTTCGGTGACCATGGTCAGCGGGCGACCCTCGTCGTCCACCCCCATGGGCGTGGCGTGGGTCTCGACGATGCTGCCGGCGCCCTCGCCCTCGACGATCCGCATCACGATGGTGCGGGTGTCGGGGCAGCTGAACTCGGCGCGCACCGGGACACCCCAGGTCCGGCTGAGCCGGAAGGTCACGTCGACGACCAGCACGTGCTCGTCGCTGGCCGCGTCGTCCACGACCAGGTGGCTGAACGCGTACGGGTGGAACCAGCTGCCGTGCCAGGGGTCGAGTCGGTTGGCGATGACGTCCTGCGGCTCGCAGATCCCCGGCTGGACGATCACCGCGGTGACGGCATCGAGCAGCGGCGGACGCGGGGGCAGCGACGGCCGCTCGGTCGGCGGCTCGCCCTGGGTCGGCAGCCGGACCCAGATCAGCACCCCGTCGTCGAACGCCCGGAACGGCTTCCAGGCCGGGTCGCCCTCGGCGCCGAAGGCCAGGCCGTGCCAGCGGCAGTACATGGTGTCGCCGATCACCGGGCAACGGTCGAGCAGCGCACCGAGGTGCGGGCAGCTCCCCGGTCCGGCGACCAGCGTCCCGTCGGCGGTGCGCCACAGGGTGACCTCGCGGCCGGCGATGGTGCGGACCACCGACTCGGTGGTGCCGACGTCCTCGCTGGCCCCGGCGACGAACCAGCCGCCCGAGTTCTGGGCCTGCGACACGTCGAGGGCGGCGGCGATCCGCCGCGGCCGGGCGTGCCGCCAGGTCGGCTGCATCCGGTTCTCCCGCGGTTGCGGCACCCGCGAGATCGGGATCCGCGAGCGGACCTGGGCGGGCAGCGGGTCAATGCGCGTGCGCAGCGACACTGAGTTCCTTTCCACGGGCGGCGTCGAGCTCGGTGGTCCGCGGCCGCGGCGGACCGAAGACCAGGATCCGGGCCGCGGTGAGCGCCTTGCGCGCCACCGGCACCCGGACCCGGGCCGCGAAGATGTCGTAGTCGGCGGCCTCGATGCGGTCGAGGATCTGGGCGTAGAGCACCCGTGCGGTCCCGACGCAGCGCGCCGAGCGCGGGGGCAGCAGCGCGATGCCGCGATCGGCGTACGCGTAGAGCGCCCGGTTGCGGTCGATCTCGAAGGCCAGCAGGGCGCGGAACTCCGGGGTCACCCGGCGCTGTTCGAGATCGACGCCGAAGCGCTCGACGTCGTCGAGCGGGACGTAGACCCGGGAGCGGTCGAGGTCCTCGTCGATGTCGCGGAGGAAGTTGGTCAGTTGGAAGGCCAGCCCGAGCGAGCGGGCCGGGTCGTACGCGGCCGGGCTGAGCGGCCGCAGCACCGGCAGCATCATCTCCCCGATCACCGCCGCCGACCCCTCCATGTAGCCGCACAGGTCGGCCCAGGTCCGGTACGAGCCCACGGTGAGATCCATGGCCATCGCCGCGAAGAACCGGTCGAAGCACTCGGCCTCGATGCTGCAGGTCAGCGCGGTGGTGACCACCGCAGCCATCACCGGATCGTCGCTGCGACCCGCGGCCAGCGCGGTCCGGAAGTCGGCCGCGAACGCGCTCAGTCGCTGCTCGACCGTCGGCACGGTGCCGTCCGGTCCGGCCGGGATCTGCTCAGCGGGCAGGTCGACGATGTCGTCGGCCAGCCGGCACAGCGCGTACACCGCGTACACGTGACGACGCTGCGCCCGGGGCAGCAGCGCGGCACCCCAGAAGTAGGTGGTGCCGTACTGCCAGGTCAGCCGGGCGCACTGCCGATATCCGCGGCGCAGCAGGGGATCGAGGCTCATCGCGGCGCCGGGAGATAGCCGTCGACGCGTTGCGCCGCGAGCTTGCCCGAGATCAGGACCATCGGTACGCCGACGCCCGGGACGGTGCCCGAGCCGGCGAAGAACATCCCCGGCAGCCGCTTCTCGACGTTGCCCGGGCGGAACGGGCCGGTCTGGGCGAACGTGTGCGCCAACGCGAACGGGGTGCCGGCGGCCATCCCCTGATCCTGCCAGTCGAGCGGCGTGACCAGTTGCTCGGTCACCACGTCGCTCGGATACCCGTTGGCGGCGAGGAACTGGTGCAGCCGCTCGCGCATCGGCCCGGCCTCGGTCCGCCAGTCGACCTTGCCGTCCAGATTCGGCACCGGCTCGAGCACGAACAGCGTCGAGCAGCCGTCCGGCGCCGCCCCGGAGTCGTGCAGCGACGGCAGGGTGACCAGCCGCGACGGATCGGGCATCAGCGTCTTCTGCTTCATCAAGGCGTCGAAGGCGCTGCCCCATTCCGCCCCGAAGTGGATGTTGTGATGCGCCAGCTCCGGTTCGAGCGCCCCCCGGACGCCGACGTGCCAGACCACCGCGGACGGCGAGTAGTCACCGTGGCGCAGGGCGCGCGGCGGAGCCAGGTCGGGCAGCAGCTGCTCGTACGCGGTGGGCAGATCGAGCGTGCAGACCACGGCGTCGGCGGTGATCGAGCCGCCGCCGGCCAGGTGCACGCCGGCCACCCGACCCGTGGGGGAGCGGACGATCCGATCGACCCGGTCGCCGTAGCTGAACTGGGTGCCGGCCTTCTCGGCCGCCGAGGCCAACCCGCGGGACACCGCGTGCATGCCGCCCTCGGGGAAGTAGACGCCTTCGATGCTGTCCATGTAGGTGATCACCGCGTAGAGGGTGAGCGCGTCGTCGGGGGCGAGCCCGGCGTACATGGCCTGGAAGGAGAACAGCTTGTGCAGCCGCGGGTCCCGGAACCGGCGCCGCACCTCGGCCCCGAGCCGACCGAACGCACGCATCCGCAGCAGCTGCAACGCCGCACTCGGCTTGGAGAACAGCCCGAGCGGGGAGTCGAAGTTCCGGTCGATGAAGTTGGGCATCTCGACCAGGTAGAGCTTGCGCAGCCAGGCCACGAACTCCACGAACGCGGCCGCGTCGACGCTGCCGCAGGTCTCGGCGATCTCACGACGCATGGCCTCGACGCCGGCCCGGACGTGGATGGTGCTGCCGTCGGCGAACCGGGCCCGGTACGCGGGGTCGAGCTGCTGCATCGGGATGGTCGAAGCCAGATCGGCGCCCACCGCGCGCAGCGGCTCGGCGATCAGGTCCGGCATGGTCAGCACGGTGGGTCCGGTGTCGAAGGTGAACCCGTCGCGGCGCAGGATCCCGGCCCGGCCGCCCGGCTCGTCGCCCGCCTCGACCACTGTCACGTCGTAACCGCGTCCGGTCAGCTGACAGGCCGCGGACAGACCGGCCAAGCCGGCCCCGATGACCACAACTGAACTCATTCGGTTCGCTCCTCGCGCTCGCTGATGGTGGTGATGGGCTCCGGCGGCCGCGTCAACGGTCGCGCCAGGCGATCCGGTGGGCCATCCGGGTCAGGCCGGTGATGCCGTCGGCGGCCAGTCCGGCGTGGTCGAGGGCGCCGATGGCGGCGTCGACGTGGTCGCTGATCCGGACCTCGACGGCCTGCTGGACCCCGCTGGTACGCAGCGCGTCCTGCAGCGTGCCGACGTCGTCCGGGCTCAGCCCGGTGGTGCCGACGCGGTCGAGCAGTCGCTTGGCCGGGCCGCGGAGGAACTGGTTGGCCAGGGCGAGGATGACCGTGGGCTTGCCGGTGAGCAGGTCGTCGCCGGCCGGCTTCCCGGTCCGGACCGGGTCGCCCCAGACCCCGAGCAGGTCATCGCGCAGCGCGAACGCCTCACCGAGCTCGACCCCGTAGCGGCTGAGCGCGGCGTGCGCGGTCTCGTCGGCCTCGGCGGCCACCGCCCCGAGCTGGAGCGGGCGCAGGACGGTGTAGCTGCCCGACTTGAGCTTGGCCACCTGGCGGGCGTGGGCGAGGTCGCGCCGGCCGGCCGCGGTGCCGATGATGTCGCGGCTCTGGCCGTAGACCAGCTCGACGACCAGCTGACGCCACAGTCGCCGCATCGGGGCCGGGAGTTCGGCGGCGAGATGGTCGGCCTCGGCGTGGGCCAGGTCGCCGACCAGCACGGCGATGCTCTCGCCGAACCGCTGCGCGTCGCCGCGGGCCCGTGAGTGCAGGTGCAGCTGGGCCGACAGCGCGTGCACCGACGGTCGCCCGCGCCGCGAGGCGGACTCGTCCATCACGTCGTCGTGGATCAGCGCGAAGACGTGCAGCAGTTCGAGGGCGGCGGCGACCTGGACGCTGTGTCCGTCGCTCGGGCTGCCGGCTTCCCCGCCGGCGGCCAGCCAGCCCCAGAAGCACATGCTCGGCCGGATCCGCTTGCCCCCACCGCTGGCCAGGGCGCGCATCAGCTCGGGCAGATCGCGCTCGCGGAGGATGTCCGGGGCGTCGACGCCGTCCGGACCCGGCGTGCCGGGGGTGGGATCGAGCTGCCAGGTCTCGGCGAGCTCGAGGGCGGCCTCGGCCAGTCGCTCATCGATCCGGGTCAGGAACTCGGCGTGCCGGGCCTCGACCACGTCGAGCTCGGCCACCGGGCGCAACGGCGTCACCACGCGCTCCGGTTCGGTGACCCGACGACTGGCGCCGCTCATCGCCACCGCCCGCTCAGGCCACGACAAGGGAGAGCTCCCGGATCTGCCGGACCGCCCAGGGGCTGAAGATGAACGGCGTACGCCGAACCGCCTCGATCACGTCGTTCCACGGCACCCACTTCCACTCCATCACTTCCCCAGGATTCGGACGGGGGTCGGCTTGCGGATGCAGGGAGGCCGAACCGGCGCCCGGGTCGGGCTGGTCGATCGACGAGGACGAGACCCCGACGACCCGACCGGTGTAGGTCGGGCAGATCTCGTTCTCGACCACGCCGCTGGCGTCGATCGCGCGGTAGGCGAAGTCGGGCAGCGCGGCATCGAGATCGGCGGCGGCCATGCCCAGCTCATAGTCGAGACGTCGTTCGATGGCCTCGACGAACGACTCATCCGGGCGCGGGTGCCCGCAGCAGGTGTTGGTCCACACCCCCGGCCAGGTCTTCTTGCTCAGCGCGCGACGGGTCAGCAGCAACCGGTGCTCACCGTCGAACAGATAGAGGGAGAAGGCCAGGTGCAGGGGGGTGTCGGTGCCGTGCACGCTCATCCGGTCCGCGGTGCCGATCGGTGACCCGTCCGGGTCGAGCAGCACCACGGCGTCGGCGGTCTGAGTCAGGGGCCCGAGCATGGCGGTCACTCTAGTTGGCGTTCCCCGTGACCAGTTGCTTCAAACATCGAAACACTGGAGAGTCGCCGCATCATCGAGTTCGTTCAGCGGGGCGGGGCTGGACTACAGTGCAGCCCGTTGATGCTCCACCGCGGGGGCTACTTTTCGATGGCCTGAAGAAAGAGTCGTTGGCGATGAAGGGCCTGCTGCTCAAGATTTTCCGTGCGTTGGGGCGCCCGCTGACGCTGTCGCAGGTCCTCTCCAGCGCCGCCGGTGCCGGGGTCATGCTGATCGCCGCCTCCTCGATGGAGGAAGCCGGTTTCACCCTCTTCGCGCTGCTGATGCTGGTGTCCAACACCCTGGTCGGGCTGTTCCGGGCCGCCATCTTCCAGCCGGCGCTGATCACCCAGCGCACCAAGCCCGGGGCCCTGGTCCCGCTGCGCTACGCCTCGTTGGCCTGGCTGCTCGGCGGGGCCATCATGGTCGGCACCGCGATCGCCTTCGACGTTCGCTCACCGCTGGCCCTGACCCTGCTCGGGGTGACCAGCGGAATACCGTTGCTGTTCGACTGGCTGCGCTTCCGGGCCATGGCCCACGACCGGCGCTGGGTCGCCGCGCAGGGCGACCTGATCCGGGTCGTGCTCATCGTGGTCACGCTCTTCATCCCGATGCTGCGCACCGACGCGATCACCCTGCAGGTCTACGCGTCCGCCTCCACCCTGCTGCCGTTGATCTTCATGGCCATCCGGCTGCCGCGGCTGACCTCGTGGGAGCCGTACCGGGTCTACCGGCGGGCCGGCGGCTGGCAGACGCTCGACTACGCGTTCGGAGCCACCCTGGTCGCGCTCCCGCTGCTGATCCTCGGCGGGCTCGGAGCGTCCTCGACCATTCCCGGCGTACGGCTGGCCCAGTCGCTGCTCGGACCGCTCAACCTGGCCTTCGCCGCCTCGGTGTCCAACATGGTCGCCGACGGCGCCACGCGTCCCGAGCTGGCCGCCGACAGCGCGGTGATCGGCCGCGGGATCAAGCTGGGCCGGCTGATGGCCGGACTGGCCATCGCACTGGTGTCGACGGTGATCATCGTCGTCGCGCTGACCGGCTTCGCCTTCAAGGGCGTCACCAACTCCTCGCTGATGCTCGGTCTGGCGTTGATCGGCGGATCCGCCATCACCACCGGCTGGTCGAGCACCCACGCGGTCGTGCTCCGGATGCTCAACCTGCAGGGCCGGGTGACCATCGGCCGCGCCATCATCTCGGTGCTGACCGTGGCCGGCTTCGTCACCGGGTATGTCATCGACGGCATCACCCTGAGCCTGATCGTCGGCTTCGCCACCTTGACCCTGGCCAACCCGCTGGTCTTCATCTCGATCTCGGCCCGGCACTACCGTGCGGTCACCGCCCCGGTCCCGCGTCGCGCCGCCCCCTGATTCCTCCGAGGCTGGGCAGCCTCAGTCTCCGGCAACGCGCCACGTGCGCCCGGCTGGCGGAGAGACGGCTGGTGGAGACCGGCTCCATCCGGGGCGAGTCCTAGCGGCCGGTCCGGTAGTGCTTGGTCACCGCGGTGCCCGGTAGCGACTTCTCGTAGACGGCGGTCTCGTCGAGCGTGCCCTTGAAGTAGTCGCTGGTCGGCCGGTTGGCCCAGCCCTCGAGGCTGTCACCGCCGACCATCCAGACGCCGAAGTAGGCCCGCGACCGCGACTCGGTGTTCTTGACCACGGTCTTCCCGTCGACGAACAGCACCATGCCCGAGGAGCTCTGCCGGGCGACCACGTGGTGCCACGTGCCGTCGTTGTACGCCTTGGGCGTCCGCAGCACGACGTTGCTGGCGGCGTAGACCCCGAAGTTCAGCCGGCCGGAGTCGTCCATGTAGATCTGCCGGTCGGTGGTCGAGGTGGGGGTCTTGTCGCCGTTGTCGGTCCGCGGACGGCCGTTGGTGTAGCCGATCAGCTTGCCGCCGCTCTTCGTCGTCGTCTTGAACCAGGTCTCGACGCTGTACGTCTTGGGTCCGGCCCGCAACTGGTCGTTCCACACGTAGTCGTCGACGCCGTCGAAGCTCGCGCCGCGGCCCTCCACCCCGGCCACGTTGAGCGTGGTGCCGCGCAGTTGACCGTTGAGCGACGAGCTCGAGTTGGCGCCCTTGTGGGCCACGCGGAAGCCGGACGGCTCGTCGTAGCGCCAGAACAGTCGCGGTTTGTCGGCGATCACCGCCCGTGGGTAGGCCGGTGGCCTGGACGTCGCGCGGGCCTTGACCGTGGCCGACTTCGCGCTGGTGTTGCGGCCGTCGGAGACGGTCACCCGGTAGCTGTAGGTCTTCCCGGCCGTGCGCTTGGTGTCGGTGATGGTGATCTGCGGTCGCGACCACCACCATGAGGTGGCGGTGCCGGTCCAGATCGGCTTGGTCGTGCCGGTGCGGTAGACCCGGTAGGTCAGCTTGGCGTCGTCCTCGTCGACCGAGGTCAGGATCCGGATCTGCAGCGCCTTGTACGTGAGGGCCTCGACCTGCACCTGCGGGACCGGCGGGGCGCCGGTGTCGACGGTGCCGAACCGGGTGATGCCCTGCTGCGGGTGCCCGCCGATCATCGTGAACTCGCCGGCCGCGTAGAGATAGCGCCGACCGGTCGACCCCTCGGCCATCCCCAGGGCCCGCCCGCCGACCCGCTCGCCGTCACCGCCGTTGGCGTCGGGGGTCCAGGCCCGGATGCTCGCGTCGGTGGTGCTCTGGGCGTAGAAGTAGTGCCGCTTGCCCTCGGGGAAGTACTTCATGGTCCGGCAGTTGTGGATGTGGTTGAGCGAGTAGAGGATCCCCTGGTAGGGCAGCACGGCCTGGGTCGCGCCGAGGCAGGTGTCGCGCCACCGCTGCTCGAGCGTGCTCCAGTCGAAGGCGATCCGGCCGTCGAACACCTCGAAGCCGGTGCCCTCGTTGCCGACGTAGAAGCCGGTGGCGTCGACCGCGATCGTCTTGGTCGCCGAGCGGGGGTCGAGGAACCCCGGCGGATAGTTCTTGACGTTCGCCCCGGTCTGCGCGTCGACGACGGCGACCGCGTGCGAGTACTGCCCGTTGATGCTGGAGAAGGTGCCGCCGACCACGACCTTGGTGCCGTCGGGGGACAGGGCCAGCGCACGGCCGTCTCCGTCGCCGTCGACCCGCCACGGCTTGAGTGCGCCGGTGGTGGCGTCGAGCGCGGCGAAGTCGGGCCGCGGCTCCTCGTTCATCTGGTTGAAGCGCCCGGCCACGTAGAGCGTGTCGGCACTGGCCGCCAGCCCGTAGACGAACGACGACGGCTTGGCCCGCAGGTCCTTGACCGTGCAGTTCGCCACGTCGATGGCGGCGATCCGGCTGACCGTGACCCCGCCGACCGAGCTGAAGTCGCCGCCGACGTAGACCGTCGCGCCGTCGGGGGAGGTGGTCAGCGCGTTCACGGTGGGGACGTTGCCGTCGACCTGACCGACCGGCAGCTGGCAGGCGGTCGGTGCGCCGGTGTCGGCGTCGAGCAGCACCAGACCGGGCAGCGTGCGTTCGTTGCCCGCGACCCCGTCGGGCGGCCGGACCTTGGTGAACGACCCGCCGACGACGACGGTGTCGCCCGACGAGGTGACCGCGTACGCCGTCCCGTCGGTCTGCCAGGTCGGCAGGTCGTCGGCGCTGAACGCCAACCCGGGTGACAGCGCCTGGGCGGCGGGTGGGGTGGTGGCGACGGCGCCGGCGGCCAGCAGCGCGGCGATGGCTCCGCCGGCGACCAGTCGGGTGACCCGTCGGGTCGATCGGGTGACCGGCGCAGTCCGCCCCCGCGGAGTGCTGACCGGGCCTCGGTGGAGAGTGCGATTGCGAAACACCGTGGTACGTCCTGTCCAGCTCAGTAGTGGTCTCGACCGATTCCCGGGGGCGCAACAGTCGAGGCGTCCTCACGATACCGGCTGAAGCTGTCCGAGTGGGGGGGCTGCGGTGACGGGGTGGTTTGCTACATAATCTCCTGTTCACTAAGATCGGGGGCTCGCAGCCATCCGGTACGTGGGGGCCCCGGCGCGTAAGCGGGGGCCGGACGCGTTGCCAGTCAGAGCCGATCTGGATCGTGCGATAACGACGGCCCAGGTGCGGCTGAACATCCAATCGTGGAGGACTGTGCGTTGAGCAAGCGGGCATTGATCACTGGCGTGACCGGGCAGGACGGGTCATACCTGGCCGAGCTGCTGCTGGAGAAGGGTTACGAGGTGCACGGCATCAAGCGCCGCGCCTCGTTGTTCAACACCGAGCGGGTCGACCACATCTACGAGGACCCGCACACCCAGGACGCCCACTTCAAGCTGCACTACGGCGACCTCAGCGACGGCTCCAACCTGACCCGGATCATCCAGACCGTCCAGCCCGACGAGATCTACAACCTGGGCGCTCAGTCGCACGTCGCGGTCAGCTTCGAGTCCCCGGAGTACACCGGCGACGTCGACGGCATGGGCACGCTGCGGATCCTCGAGGCCGTCCGGCTGCTCGGCATGACCGACACCGTGCGCTTCTACCAGGCCAGCACCTCCGAGCTCTACGGCAAGGTCCAGGAGATCCCGCAGAGCGAGACCACTCCGTTCTACCCGCGTTCGCCGTACGCGGTCGCCAAGCTCTACGCGTACTGGATCACGGTCAACTACCGCGAGTCCTACGGGCTCTACGCCTGCAACGGCATCCTGTTCAACCACGAGTCGCCGCGGCGCGGCGAGACCTTCGTGACCCGCAAGGTCACCCGCGGTCTGGCCAACATCTCGCTGGGTCTGCAGGACTGCCTCTACATGGGCAACATCGACTCGCTGCGCGACTGGGGCCACGCCAAGGACTACGTCCGGCTGCAGTGGCTGATGCTCCAGCAGGAGCAGGCCGAGGACTACGTCATCGCCACCGGTGAGCAGTACTCGGTGCGCGAGTTCATCACCTGGAGCGCGGCCGAGCTCGGGATCACCCTCGGCTTCGAGGGCGACGGGCTGAACGAGGTCGGCGTCGTCCAGGACGTGGCCGACCAGAGCGCCACCGCGGTCAAGCCGGGCGACACCGTCGTGCGGATCGACCCCCGCTACTTCCGTCCGGCCGAGGTCGACACCTTGCTCGGCGACTCGAGCAAGGCCCGCAAGAACCTCGGCTGGGTCCCCGAGATCACCGCGCGCGAACTGTGCGCCGAGATGGTCGCGTCCGATCTGCAGGTGGCCAAGCAGCACGCGCTGCTGGGCGCCCACGGCTTCCCCGTCACCATGAGCCGGGAGAACTGATGCCGGTCACCGACGAGTCGCTGTCGACGTCGGACAAGGTCTACGTCGCCGGCCACCGCGGGATGGTCGGTTCGGCCATCGTCCGGCAGTTGACCGAGCGTGGCTACGACAACATCGTCACCGCGACGCGCAGCGAGGTCGACCTGCTCGACGCCCGCGCGGTCGACGCGTTCTTCGCCGAGCACCGCCCGGACCAGGTCTACCTGGCCGCGGCCCGGGTGGGCGGGATCGTGGCCAACAACACCGAGCCGGCCGACTTCATCTGGGACAACCTGGTCATCCAGGGCAACATCATCAAGTCGGCGCACGAGCACGGCGTCCAGCGGCTGCTGTTCCTCGGCAGTTCGTGCATCTACCCGAAGTTCGCCGACCAGCCGATCCGCGAGGACAGCCTGCTGACCGGCACGCTCGAGCCGACCAACGAGCCGTACGCGGTGGCCAAGATCGCCGGCATCAAGCTGTGCGAGAGTTTCAACCGCCAGCACGGCCGCGACTACCGCAGCGTGATGCCGACCAACCTCTACGGTCCCGGCGACAACTACCACCCCGAGCACAGCCACGTGATCCCGGCGATGCTGCGGCGCTTCCACGAGGCGGCGCGGGCCGGTGCCGCCCAGGTGACCATCTGGGGCAGCGGTACGCCGCGGCGCGAGTTCCTGCACGTCGACGACATGGCCGCAGCCAGCGTGCACGTCCAGGAGCTCGACCCGGCCATCTACTGGTCGCACGTCCAGCCGATGCTCTCGCACGTCAACGTGGGGTGGGGCGACGACCTGACCATCCTCGAACTGGCTCAGCTGGTGGCCAAGGTCACCGGGTTCGCCGGCGAGATCGTCACCGACCCGACCAAGCCCGACGGCACGCCGCGCAAGCTGCTCGACGTCAGCCGGCTGAACGATCTCGGCTGGAAGGCCTCGATCGAGCTGGAAGAAGGGCTGCGCGAGGCGTACGCCTGGTTCGTCGAGCACGAGCACAACCATCGGGAGCGCTAGATGAGGGTTGCCCTGGTCTGCCTGAACTATCCGCCGGAAGCGACCGGGATCGCGGTCTACACCGGAGGATTGGCCGAAGGTCTGGCCCGCCGGGGTGACGAGGTCTCCGTGGTCAGCGGCCTGCCGCACTACCCGCAGTGGAAGGTGCACCCGGGGGCCAAGCAGGCCACCACCCGCGAGGCCGGTGGCGGGCTGATCGACATCCTGGTCCGCCGTCGCCGCCACGTCGTGCCGTCGGATCCGAAGCTGATCAACCGGCTGTTCATGGAGCTCAGCTTCGGGATGAACGCCGCGATCGCCCGGTGGAACAACCCGGACGCGGTCATCGTGGTCAGCCCGGCCCTGTTCTCCTCGATCATCGCCACGCTACGGGCACTCGTCACCCGCAAGCCGGTGATCGTCTGGCTGCAGGACATCTACAGCCTCGGTGTGTCCGAGACCGGGATGGGCGACGCCAAGACCGGACGGTTGCTACTGCTGGCCGAGCGCTGGCTGTTCCGTCGGGCCGCCGTCGTGGTCACCATCCACGAACGCTTCAAGTCGTATCTGGTCCGCGAGATGGACCTCGATCCCGAGCAGGTCGCGGTCGTCCGCAACTGGTCGCACATCGGCGATCTGCCCGAGGGTGACCGGTCGGCGCTGCGTGCCCGGCTCGGCTGGCCGGACGACGCCACCGTGGTGCTGCACGCCGGCAACATGGGGGCCAAGCAGGGTCTGGAGAACGTCGTCGAGGCGTCACAGCTGGCCGCCGACCGCGGTGACAACCTGCTCTTCGTGCTGATGGGCGACGGGAACCAGCGGCCCCTGCTCGAGGCCGCCGGCGGCAACGACCGGCTGCGGATCATCGACCCGCTGCCGCGCGAGGAATTCCTCGACGCGCTGTCGGCCGCCGACATCCTGCTGGTCAACGAGAAGCCCGGGCTGACCGAGATGGCCGTGCCCAGCAAGCTGACCTCGTACTTCGCGACCGGCCGCCCGGTGATCGCGGCGACCGACGCCGGCAGCGTCACCGCCGAGGAGATCGAGCTCGCCGGCGCCGGGATCCGGGTCGACGCCGGGCAGCCCGAAGCGCTGGTCGACGCCGCCCTCCGATTGCGCGCCGACCCGCAGTTGGCCACCGAACTGGGCGAGCGAGGACAACGTTTTCGTGAAGCTACGCTCACCGAGGATGCGTCGATATCAGCTTTTTCGAAGCTGTTGCTTAGCATTGCCGGGCAGTAACCTCCCCCGACTCTGATTCAAGCAAGGTGGCCTTGATGGTTCGGCGCTTCCTGGCCATCGGCCTCGCGGCCCTCGTGGTCGTTCTCCTCATCGTGGCGATCACGGTGCAACCACGCCAGGGAGCGCCGGTGATCGCGCATCCGGAACGCCCCGGCGCGTACTCGGTCGCGGTCATCGGCGACGCCCCCTACGGCGAGGCCCAACTGGCCGCGTTCGGGGGTCGGATCAACGCGCTCAACGCCGCCGACGTCGCGCTCGCCGCCCACCTGGGCGACATCAAGGACAGCAACACCCCGTGCACCGCGGCCTACTACCAGCGGATCCGACGCGACTTCGACCGGCTGACCGTGCCGCTGGTCTACACCCCGGGTGACAACGAGTGGACCGACTGCCACAAGCCCGCCAACGGCTCGTACAACCCGCTCGAGCGGCTGGCCAAGCTCCGCGAGGTGTTCTTCCAGACGCCGAACACCCAGCTCGCGGCCAACACCGAGGACTTCTACAGCTACGCCGGTGACGGCTACCCGGAGAACGTCCACTTCAGTCTCAAGGGCGTCACCTTCGGCGCCATGCACGTGGTCGGGGCCAACAACGGCATCGATCCGTGGACCGGCAAGCCGGCGGCGACCGCCGACCAGACCGCCTCGGTCAAGGCCCGCACCGACGCCGCCATCACCGACCTGCGCGACACCTTCGCCGCGGCCGTCGACCGCGGCGACCGGGCCGTGGTCATCATGACCCAGGCCGACATGTTCACCCCGAACAAGGCGCTGCAGACCCCGCGCTACCGGGCGGCGTACGTGCCGATCGTGTCGGAGATCGTCGACCAGATGGAAGCCACCGGCCTGCCGGTCTACCTGTTCAACGGTGACACCCACGTGTTCCGCGAGGACACGCCGCTGGCCGCCGACTCGGAGTGGCCCAAGTTCTACGGCGTGACCCCGACCGACGACCTCCAGCGCGTCACGGTCGATGGCGACCAGGCCGCCACCGACTACCTCAAGGTCGACATCAACATCGACGCCGCCGAGCCCGTCAGCTGGACCCGGGTCCCCTTCAAGAAGTAGGACGACGCGACTGGCCCGGCGCGACGGCCCGGCGCGATCGGCCTCGGCGCGATCGGCCCCGGCGCGATCGGCCCCGGATCGTCAGGAAGTGGCGTCAACGCCACTTCCTGCTGCTTCCCGCCGGATACTTCGGGCGCAGAGTGACAGGAAGTGGCGTTGACTCCACTTCCTGACGTCGCCGCCGGGCCGTCGCCGCCGCGGGCCGCCGCCGCCACTGACCCCGCCGGGCCCGCCGATCTGACGCCCCGGAACGGAACGCGAACGAGGGCCGGGGCGCCAGGCGCCCCGGCCCTCGCCGGTCGATCGATCTAGCCGAGGATCACTGCTCGTAGGTGACCGTCAGAGACGGACGACCCGAGACGCTCGCCCCCTCGCGGGAGTTGATCCGCATGTTGTCCGCACTGGTGCTGGTCAGGGCGAGGGACAGCTGCTGGCCGCTGTCCAAGGTGGTCAGCGTGCTGACGTCAAGTTCGGCGGTGTACGCCGTCTTGAGGGCGGGCAGCGAGTCGAGCTGGCCCAGGGTCGCCCCGAGGTCGGTCGGCCGGTTGGTCCAGATCGTGCTCGCCTCGGTGAACGCACCGTTGAGTCGCTTGATCTGGGTCGCGCCGGTCGAGTTGGCCGTCGGATCGGTGCTCGTGGTCACCTTGAGGTTGGCCCCCACGATGGTCGCTCCGCTCGGCAGGCTCGACAGGTCGAAGCGCAGGTAGGCCTGCAGTTCGGTGTTCGCGCCCGGCGCTCGGGTCGACAGCTGGTTGTTGGTGCCGTACTTGGTGGTCTGGGCGTTCTGCGCGACCATCGTGTCGGCCACCGGCTGGAGGCTGACGGTCACCCGCTCCGAGGCCACCCGACCGCTGGCTGCGGCCGAGGCGTCACCGGTGTTGCCCGCCGCGTCGACCGCGACCACCCGGTAGTACCAGGTGCCGGTCGGCCGATTGGCATCGCTGTACGACGTGGTCGTCGACTGCCCGATCTTGGTGGCTGCGCCGGCCGTGAAGCCGGCGGTCGCCGAGCGGTGGATGTCGTACCGGGTCACGGCCACGTCGTCGGTCGCCGCGGTCCAGGTCAGGGCGATGGTGCTGCCCGAGACGCTGGTGGCCAGATCGGTCGGCGCGCTCGGCGCCGTCGAGTCGACCACGGTCGCCGCGACCGCATCGGTCGCCGCGCTGCGGTTCCCGGCGGCGTCGACGGCCACCACCTTGTAGTACCGGGTCCCCGCGGGGCGGTTGGTGTCGGCGTACGTGGTGGTGGTGACGGTGGTCAGCAGCGAGGAACTGTCGGCGGTGAAGTTCTCCGACGAGCCCCGATAGACCCGGTAGCCGGTGACGGCGACGTCGTCGGTCGCCGCGGTCCAGCTCACGGTGACGTCGTCACCGTCGACCGCGGCGGTCAGGCCGGTCGGGGTCGACGGGGCCACGGTGTCGGCCGGGGCGTACTTCGCCTCGTTCGACGCGGGGCTGCGGTTGCCGGCGGCATCACGGGCGACGACGACGTAGTAGTAGTCGCCGAGCTCCCGGGTGCTCGCATCCTCGAACGTGGTGCCATCGGTCTCGCCGATCCGGCTGGTCGCGTCGACGGTGAAGCCGGCGGTGCGGCCGCGGTGGACGTCGTACGCCGTCACGCCGACGTCGTCGGTCGCGGCCGTCCAGGCCAGCTCGGCGCCGGTCCCGTTGGCGGTGGCCGACAGGCCGGTCGCCGCAGTGGGTGCCGTGGTGTCCGGTAGGACGACGCCGGCGGTGGCCGCCGCACCCTCGTTGCCGGCCGCGTCGAGCGCGGTCACCTTGTAGAAGTACGCACCGGCGGTCGCGGTGGTGTCGGAGTAGCCGGTGGTCGCCGACTCGCCGATCCGGTTGCCCGACGCCGGGGTGAAGTCCTCCGTGGTGCCGCGGTACACCTGGTACCGGGTCACGGCGACGTCGTCGGTGGCAGCGGTCCAGGTCAGGTCGACCTGGGCGCCGTTGGCCGTGGCGGTCAGCGCGGTCGGCGCCGACGGAGCGGTGCTGTCGTCGACTCCGAGCGCGAAGTGGTTGAGCACCTCGGCGCTGGTCAGTGCGTGGTCGTAGACCGCGGCCTCGTCGAGCGTGCCGGTGACGAAGCTGTCGGTCGGGCGGGACGGCCACGCGTTGAGGTTGCCACCGCCGATCCGCCAGTAGCCGTTGAACACCTGGTTGGTGGTCACACCGTTGGCGGCCACCTGGACTCCGTCGACGAACAGCTTCATGCCGGTCGAGTCCTGACTGGCGACCACGTGGTGCCAACGGCCGTCGTTCAGCCCGGACCGGCTGGTCAGGGTGTTGACCGAACCGTTGTAGACCCCGAAGACCAAGGTGCCGTCGTTGGTCAGGTAGGTCTGCTTGTCGTAGTTGCCCGACCCGCCGCCGGTGGCGCTGTCCTCGTAGCCGATCAGCTTGCCGCCGGTGGTCGAGGTGGTGGTGAACCACAGCTCGGTGGCGTAGGTGCCGGGGTTCGGCTGAGCCGGTGACGTGGCCACCAGGCTGTTGACGTCGTTGGCCGTGCCGACCCCGAAGCCGTCGCCGATCGGCGAGGCCTGGCGGCGGACGATCGCGCTGCCCACGGTGCCCGGACGGGCGCCCAGCAGCGACGCGTCCTCGGCGTCGCCGGAGGTCTCGCTCAGCGGCCAGTAGAAGTCGGGGTCGGACCGGTAGACCGCCGCGCCGTACGCGTTGGTCGGGACCGGGTTGACGTCGGGGGTGCGCCCCGACAGGCCGTAGTGGTTGGCCACCTGGGTCGGGGACAGCACCGAGCCCTCGTACACCGCGGTGTCGTCGATCTGACCGGCGAAGTAGAAGCTGCTCGGCTGGTTGGGCCAGCCGCTCACGTTGTCGCCGCCGACCCGCCACACACCCTTGTAGCTCTGGGCGTTGGCGATGGCGTTGCGGCCGACCCGGGCGCCGTCGACGAACAAGGTCATGCCGGACGGGCCCTGGGTGGCCACGATGTGGTGCCAGGAGCCGTCGTTGTAGGCCTGGGGGCTCCGGACGGTGCTGGTGGTGCCGTTGTAGGCGCCGAAGGTCAGCCGGCCGGTGTTGTCCATGTAGACGTGACGGTCGTAGCTGCCCGAGTTCAGAGCGACGTTGGTGTCGGTGCGGACCCGGCCGTTGCCGAAGCCGATGATCTTGCCGCCGCGGCCGGTGGTGGTCTTGATCCAGGTCTCGACCGAGTAGACCGACGGGCCGGTGTGCAACTGGTCGCTCCACGCGAGGTCGTTGACGCCGTCGAAGGTCGCCGACGGGTCGGTGCCGACGGCGCCGGACGCGCCGAGTGCGGTGCCGCCGACCAGCAGGCCGTTCAGGCCCTGGGTGGAGTCGACCCCACGGTTCCACAGCCTGGTCCCCGAGGTCTCGGAGTAGCGCCAGTAGAGCTGCGCGCCGTCGTCGATGACCTGGCTCGGGTAGTCGGTCGCCTTGGTCGTGGCCGCGGCGATCACGCCACCGGAGGTGAGGGCGTTGATGCCGTCGCTGGCCACCACACGGTAGGTGTAGTTGCGGCCCGGCTCGGCGGTGGTGTCGGTGTAGGTGAGCTGCGGTCGCGACCACCACGACGACCGGGCCGCGGCGGTGTAGATCGGCACGTTGTTCCGGGTGATCGTGTAGGTCAAGGTGTCGTCGTCGGCGTCGGTCGGCAACAGCACGCGCACCTGTACGGCATTGGAGACCAGCGACTCGGCCTGGATGAACGGAGTGAGCGGAGAGCCGGTGTCGGTCGGGCCGTAGCGGGTGATGCTCTGCTGGGCGATGCCGTTGATCTTGGTGAACTCACCGGTCGCGTACAGGTAGGTCGTGCCGCTGGTTCCCTTGATCGCGGCCAGGGCACGCGGGCCGATGCCCTCGCCGATCCCGTCGTTGGCGGTCGGATACCAGCCGATCCGGCTGCGGTCGGTTGTCTTCTGGGCCAGGAAGTAGTAGCGCTTGCCGTCGGGCTGCTCGCCGATCTCGTTGCAGTCGTGGGCGTGGTGGGCCGAGTAGAGCGTGCCCTGGTAGGGCAGTACGGCCTGGGTGGCACCCAGGCAGGTGTCGCGCCAGCGCTGGTCGAGCGTGCTCCAGTCGAAGGCCGCGCGACCGTCGAAGACGCCGCCCCCGGTGCCCTCGTTGCCGATGTAGAAGCCGGTCTCGTCGACGGCGATGGTCTTGGTCACCGAGTTGTTCGGGATGAAGCCGGCCGGATAATTCTTGAGATTGGCGCCGCTGGTCGCGTCGACCACGGCGATCGAGTGTGAGTAGACGGTGTTGACGTTGAAGAAGTCACCGCCGATGACGACCTTGCTGCGGTCGGGGGAGACGGCCACGGCGCGCCCGGGGGCGTCGGCGTTGGCGATCCAGGGCAGCAGGGCGCCGCTGGTGGAGTTGACCGCTGCGAAGCGCTGGCGGGTCTGGCCGCCGACCGAGGTGAAGCCGCCGCCCATGTAGAGGGTGGTGTCGGTCGAGGCCAACGCGTAGACCGCGGCCGAGACCGCGGAGACCCGCAACGGCTTGACCGCACAGCTGCCGACGTCGATCGCGGCCACCCGGCTCACCGAGACGCCGCCGATCGCGCTGAAGTTGCCGCCGACGTAGACGGTGTTGCCGTCGGGCGAGGTGTTCAGCGCGTAGACCGTCGCCGTCCCCGATCCGATGGTCGCCGGCAGCTGGCAGGTGTCCGGAGCGCCGGTGTCGGCGTTCAGGATGGCCAGTCCGGTCATCGCCCGCGCCGTTCCCGTGCCGCCCTCCGGCGGACGGATCTGGGTGAAGCTGCCGCCGACGACGACCTTGCCCTTCGAGCCGGCCACCGCGTACGAGACGCCGTTGGCCTGCCAGGCGCTCAGGTGGTCGGCGCTGAAGGCCAGACCCGACGACAAGGCGTTGGCCGGCGTGGCTGGTAGCACTGTGAATACGGTTGCTGCGGCCGCGCAGGCCAGCAGAAAACCCCGAGTCTTACGCACGTAAATGTCCCCCAAGAACATAAGATCGCGTAACCGGGTCCGCTTATAGCACTCGACCATTCCCCCATGACCGACTCCCCGTCGCGGCGGCTACGTTAACATCGGGATTTCCGCGGTGGGGGCCGGTCTGGGGGCCGGTGGAGCCATCGTGATGAGAGCTTGATCACTTCGATCACGAATAGGCCGCGATCTGGTCTCCGAGCGGTCACGGCGTCAGGAAGGCGTGGCACGATGTGGGCGATTCTTGCTAGCGATGCGCACGATCTCCACGCCGACGACGGCCGGGGCGAAGGCGTTGGAGGGGGCGCTGCAGAGTGCGCATGCCATTAACCGTTGCTTATGAAGAGTTGGTTCGGGCCCAGAAGCCCGCGAAGGGAGTCTCGCTCTACTCACGATTCGTCAACCGGCCGCTGGGTCGGGCGTTCGCCGCATGCGGGGCGGCGATCGGCCTGACACCGGACCAGGTGACAGTGCTGTCGGCACTGTCGACCACGGCCGCGGTGCTGACCATCGCGATCGCGCCGCCGAGCATCGTCTCCGGCGTGGTCATCGCGGCGCTGATCGTCCTGGGGTTCGCCCTCGACGCGGCGGACGGACAGCTGGCCAGGCTGACCCGCACGGGTTCCTCGGCCGGCGAATGGTTCGACCACGTCATCGACGCCGGTAAAGTTGTCGCCCTGCACAGTGCCGTGCTGATCGCGGCCTATCGGTTCTTCGACCTCGATCTGTACCTGCTGCTGGTGCCGATGGCCTACCAGCTGGTCGGAGCGGTGGTCCAGGCGGGCGGAACGCTGCGCGAGCGCCTGGGCCGGGGCATCATCCCCAGCTCGAAGACCAACGGGTCGGCCTCGCGGTTCTCCGCGATCGGTCTGCTGGCCGCCGATTCCGGTGTCTTCGGACTGTTGTTCCTGACCTGGGCCTGGCCCGAGGTCTTCACCGTGCTGTACGGGCTGCTGTTCCTGGCCAATGCGGCGATCGGTGTCATGTTGTTGGTCAAGTGGAAGCGCGAGCTCTCCGCGATGAAGGAAGGTTCGGCGGAATGAGTGCACCTCGGGTGGGGTACGCGGCGGGAGCATTCGATCTGTTCCACGTGGGCCATCTCAACATCTTCAAGCACGCCCGGCAGCACTGCGATCACCTGATCGCCGGTGTGGTGTCGGACGAGATGCTCCGGCTGGTCAAGGGCATCGATCCGGTGGTCCCGCTCGAGGAGCGGCTGGAGATCGTCCGCAGCGTGCGCTACGTCGACGAGGCCCGGGCTGAGGTCGTCCCGGACAAGCTCGACACCTGGCGTGAGGTGCAGTTCGACGTGTTCTTCAAGGGTGACGACTGGCGCGGCACCGAGAAGGGCCGTCGGCTCGAGCGCGAGTTCGCCGCCGTCGGCGTCGAGGTCGTCTACTTCCCGTACACCGTGCACACCTCGAGCACCATCCTGCGCGAGGCGCTGCGGGTGCTCAACGGCGGCGCTCGCGCCGCTGCCGCGAGCCACTGATCGCCGGCGATGGCCGAGCCTTGTGACCGTTGGTCAGCGAGCCAGACCGGCGATCACCCGCTCGGCGATCGCGGCATGGCCGGCGTCGTTCACGTGGGCGCGGTCGGCCACCACCATCTCGGGACGGATCACCGGCTCGGGGTCGATCAGGCTGATGTAGCGGGCGTCGACCGACGCGGCGGCCGCGCGGACCACCTCGTCCATGGACCGGACTGTCGCGTTCACCCCGCCGGCCGTGGACGGGCCGACGGCGACGATCTCGGCGTCGGGCAGCCGGTCGCGCAGTGCCCGGTAGGTACGGTCGATCGCGGCCACCACCTGGTCGGGCTGGGCCGCGTACGCGGTGAAGTCGTTCTGGCCACCGGCCACGACCACGATGTCCGGTCGGTCGGCCACCGCCTGCGCGACGACGTCGGGATAGGCGGGGCAGCTGGCTCGGCCGCAGCCGTTCAGGCCGGCGGTGGTCAGGTAGCCGGTGCCGCCGTTGGCCAGGTTGATCTCGGCCCAGCCACGCTCCTGTGCGACCAGCGTCGACCAGCGGTACACCGGTGACGTCGCACCGGTCCCGTGGGTGTAGGAGTCACCGATGAACACTGCGCGGGGCGTGGCGCCCGGCGCGGTCCGGCCTTGCAGCAGCACCACGATGCTGGCCACGACGACCAGCACGAGCACCGCCACGACGACGATGCGGGGGTTGACCCGAGGACGCGGTCGGCCCGGTGCACTCACGCTTCAACCTAACCCGGGGACGTACGCGGCCCCCGGACATCTCGTGGGGGCTGTAGCGCCCCCGTTCACCCCGGCCGGCCGCATATGCTGCTGCCGGCCCCAGGGTGGGCCCGGTCCGACCGGGTTCGCCCACCGAAGGGAAGCGTGAGCTTCATGTCCGTATCAAGAGCGGTTCGTCGGTATGCGGCGTCACTGTTCCGGCTGCTGATGCGGCTCGTCCCGGCCCGCAACCACGTCTTCGTCAACGCCTTCCCGCGTGACGAGGGCAATGCCGTCGAGGCGGTGCGGGCGTTGATCGAGCGCTACCGCGGTCGGATCATCTGGGCCGATGCCCCCGAGCCGGAGCGGCTGCGCGATCTCGGGCTCGACCCGTCACGGATCCGCCGGGTGGGCAAGCGGTCGCCGCTGGGCATCCTGGCCTTCCTGCAGGCCCGGGCGGTGTTCAACACCCACGGTATCTACGGCTGCCCGAAGCCGGTGCCCGGCAAGGCCATGGTCAACCTGTGGCACGGTGACGGCCCCAAGGGCCACGCCGGGGCCATCGTCTACTCGACCTATCTGGTCACCGGAAGCGCCGTGTTCGGCCGCCGGCTGGCGGCCGACTTCCACGTCTCCAACCGCGATCTGCTACTCACTGGGCTGCCACGGACCCGGCAACTGCGGACCCCGGCCGACGCCGAGACGCTGACTCGGCTGGGCGTAGACCCGACCCGGCCTTTCGTGGTCTGGATGCCGACGGTGCGGCAGTATTCGGCGGCCGGGGTGAACGACGCCCGGTCTGACACCACCGACCTGGCGGCCGATCTCGATCTCGCCGCCCGGGTCGCCCCCGGCGCCCGCGCGCTCGCGGCGATGGGGGTTCAGGTGGTGGTCAAGCCGCATCCGATCGACCTGGTGTCGCGACGGTTCGACGGCTTCCCGAGCGTGTCCGACCCCGAGTTGATCGCCGCCGGCACCACGGCTTACGCCTTCTTGGGCGCGTCGGCCGGTCTGCTCACCGACTACAGCTCGGTGTGGACCGACTACCTCGCCGTCGACCGGCCGATTGCCTTCTTCACCCCCGACCTGGAGGCCTACCTCCGCGGTCGCGGCGTGGTGCCGGGTTCGTTCGACCACCTGCCCGGCCCGACCCTGACCACGCTCGACGACTTCGAGGCCTTCGGCCGCGAGGTGCTCGGGGAGACGGTCGGCGAAGGTCGCACGATGCGGCAGCGGGCCCGCGAACACTTCCAGATCATCCACCCCGAGAATCCGGCCGACGACCTGCTCGACGAGCTCGAACGCCGCCGTGCGCTCGACCTGCGCCGCGCCCCGGTCGAGGCCCGAGGAGCATCGTCATGATCCGTCGCCTGGACCGCTTCACCGGAGCCGGTTACGACAAGGGCCGCCCGCCGACCACCCAGCTGGCCTGGATGCTGGTCAGCGGGTTGGTCTTCCGCCGCTGGTGGTGCCCGGCCGCCTTGCGCGTCGCGCTGCTGCGCGCCTTCGGAGCGACTATCGGCGAGGGAGTGCTGATCCGCCACGAGGTCAAGATCCACTGGCCGTGGAAGCTGACCATCGGCGACCACAGCTGGATCGGTGAGCAGGTCTGGATCCTCGACCTCGAGCCGGTGACCATCGGCCGCCAGGTCTGCATCTCCCAGGGCGTGCTGTTGTGCACCGGCAGCCACGACCGGCACTCGCCGACCTTCGAGTTCGACAACGCCCCGATCGTCATTGAGGACGGGGCCTGGGTCGCCGCCCGGGCCACCGTCCTGCGCGGCGTCACCGTCGGGACCGAAGCGGTGGTCGGCGCGACCGCGCTGGTCACCACCGATGTTCCCGCCGGGGCCGTCCGGGTCGCGCCCCGCGGCCTCGACCTCACCACCACCGATCGGTAGCAGACCGCCTCATGAAGATCCTCAGCATCGTCACCCTCGTCAGCCCGGACGGGGACTACGGGGGCCCGCTGCGGGTGGCGGTCAACCAGGCGACGTCGCTGCAGGCCCGCGGCCACCAGGTCACCATCGCGGCCGGCGTACGCGGTTACGCCGCCGACGCGGTCCCGACCACGCTCGGTGGCGTCCCGGCCCGACTGTTTCCCGCCCGCCGGCTGGTGCCGAAGACCGGGTTCGCCGGTCTGACCACACCCGGTCTGCTGCGCTTCCTGATCCGCGAGGCCCGCTCGTACGACGTGGTCCACGTCCACGTTGCGCGCGACCTGGTCACCCTGCCGGCGGCGGCCCTGCTGCGCCGGCTCGGGGTCCCGTACGTGGTTCAGTCGCACGGCATGATCGACGCGTCCAGCCACCCGCTGGCTCGGGTGATGGACCCGGTGCTCACGCTGCCGGTGCTGCGCAACGCCCGGCGGGTCTTCTATCTGACCCCGACCGAGCGGGCCGACCTGACCCCGATGCTGCCGTCGCCGGATCGGCTGACCTGGCTGACCAACGGGGTGCCCGACACCGACCTGGTCGCCGACCCGACCACGCCCGAGGTGCTCTACCTGGCCCGGCTGGCCCCGCGCAAGCGACCCCTGCTGATGGTCGACATCGCCGATGCGCTCGTCGTTGAGCACCCCGAGTACCGCACCCGGATCGTCGGGCCGGACGAGGGCGAGGGTGACGCCCTGCGGGCCGCCATCGACCGCTCGCCGGCCGACATCGTCTGGGAGGGTGCGCTCAACCCCGACGACACCTTGGACCGGATGGTCAAGGCGGGCATCTACGTGCTGCCCTCGATCAACGAGCCCTACTGCATGTCGGTGCTCGAGGCCATGTCGATCGGGCTGCCCGTCGTCATCACGTCGAGCTCGGGTCTGGCCTCGGTCGTCCGCGACGAGGGCGCCGGAGTGGTGACGGACCCGTCGGCCGAGGCGCTGATCGCCGGGGTCCGCTCGATCGTCGACGATCCGGACGCCGCCCGGGCCATGGGCGAGGCGGGCCGCCGGGCCGCGCGGGAGCGCCTGGGCATGGGTGCGGTCACCGACCTGCTCGAATCGGTCTACGCGAGCGCCCAGCGCTGATCAGCGGGGTGCGGCGCCTGCGGGTGCCGCACCCGATGAGGTCTCCGGGGCTGTCCGGGGCTGCCGGATCAGCAGCAGGCAGACGATGATCACCACGATCACGCCGAATGCCTGCAGCAGCGACCCGCGCATCAAGATCACCAGGTAAGCCGGGAACACCGCGCCGACGATGAACCAGATGCCGGTCGGGGCGCCGGTGCGTCGGGCGGCATTGGCCTCGATGGCCCGGCCGTCCAGCCGGCGAACGGCGTAGCCGAGGACCAGGAAGACCACGACGAGGAACAGGATCCCGCCGTTGACCAACGCCTCGGCCCACAGCGGTGCCGACAGGTTGGTGAAGCTGTAGCCCTGGAAGTTGCCGAGCACGATGCCGGTGTCGAGCGGCTTGCCGGGCCACAGGCTCCGCGGCATCCAGAAGGTCAGCAGACCGAGGGCCTGCCAGCCCGGTGCGTTCACATCGGCCTGCCAGAACGCGTTGGCGTTGGCCACCTGCCAGAACGAGTCGTAGTCGGGGTTGCCGCCGTACTCACCGAAGAAGCCGGCCCGGTCGAAGTTGGCCACCCCGATCCTGAAGGCGTCGGCCAGCGGGAAGATGAAGAACAGCCCGACGATCAATCCGGTCATGGTCAGCCTGATCCACGACACCGATCGGGTGGTCCCGAGATAGACCAGCAGCGCGAAGACCACCGTGCCCAGGGTGTAGCGGGCCGAGCTGATCGGGTTGACCGCGACCAGCAGCGCGACGAACCCGGCGCCGATCAGTCCGAGGTAGACGATGCGCAGCAGCAAGCTCGGAGTCCGGCCCAGCAGCTGCACCAGGCCGCCGAGGCCGATCAGCAGCGGGTAGACGGCCAGGGCCAGCACGATCGCCCGGATGGCCGAGTCCGGCCAGGCGGTGATCCGGGCGGCGGTGGCCGCCTCGCGGCTGGCGAACAGCGCCCCGCGGCCGACCCGCAGCACGTAGTAGACGGTGACGCCCAGACCGACGACGGCCAGCGCCACGGTGACCGCGGGACGGATGCCCAGCGAGCGCACGCCCGGAGCGGCCGAGCGATCGACCCGGACGGCGGTCCCCGGCGTCGCGGCGGCGATCTCGCCCGAACGTCGCGACAGCCAGGCGACCAGGGTGCCGATCTCGAAGCAGGCCACACCGAGCAGCACGATCCACATGGTCGTGAGATCGGAGGCGGGCGGCACGTCGGGGGTGGTCGTCGACGGCTGGTCGCTGCGGATCTGCACCGCGGGCGCGATACCCATGAAGATGTAGGTGAACAGCCAGACGAAGAACGCGAAGAACCGGGCCTGACCTACGGCTATCAGCATCGACAGCCGCAACCCGCACCACACGGCGAGCAGCAGCGCGAGATCGCCTGCGGCGGAGCGGCCGACATCGGGCACCTGGGCGAGCAGCAGGCCCGGCACCGTGACCCCGAGAATCGCGAACGCCAGGAAGAAGACCACCCAGGAAATGCCGCTCGAATTGCTTCGGGTAGTGTCATCGGTCACACCGACACTATCCAGGGCATCAGCCCTGCTGACCAGACTCATTCGATTCCTCCGTGGCGGCCGGGGGCGGGCTGAAGTGTGCGTGCACCCCGAACGAAGTTGGTATGCTACCCCGCGAAACAGTCGTGCAGCGATCACCGGATCGCGTTATGCAATTAGGGTGATCCGTGGATTTCGGCCAACTAGTCCAGGTTATTCGGCGTGCCTGGCTGCTCATTCTCGTATTCCTGGTCATCGGCCTCGCATCGGCCGTCGGCTACCTGCGGCTGACCCCGGCGCAGTACACCGCGCGGGCCGACGTCTACGTCTCGATCGTCGGTGTCCAGTACGCCAGTGAGCTGACCGCAGCCTCCTCGTTCTCGCAGCAGCAGGCCCGCAACTTCGGCATCATGGCCAACCGCCAGCGGGTGCTCGACCCGGTGATCGACCAGTTCGGTCTCGACGTCACCGCCGCCCAACTGGCCGGATCGGTGCGGGGCACCGTCCCGGCCAACTCCTCGCTGATCTCGATCGAGGTCACCCAGTCCTCGCCGGCCGACGCCGCGGCCATCGCCAACGCAGTTGCCGCCAGCCTGGGCGAGACGGCCGGAAAGCTGCTCCCGCCGGCCAAGCGCGGTGCGCCGTCGATCTCGCTGCAGACCGTGCAGCGCGCCGAGGCCCCGACCGCGCCCTCCAGCCCGAACACCCTGCCCGTGCTGATCATCGGGATCGGCGGAGGACTCGCCGTGGGCCTGGCCCTCGCGCTGCTGTTCGACGCCGTCCGTCGCTCCAACCGGGCGGCCGCACCCGCCCCCGCCCCGAGCGCGGCCCATGCCAACGCCACCGTCGCCAAGCGCCAGCCGCCGCAGTGGGACGACGTGGAAGGCACCCAGCCCGCCAACTGACGGGGTCGGTGTCTGTGTGGGGGGACGACCCCCCACGGCCCCCCGCCGATCCGGTCGTCGCTGGCGCTCCTCGCGGTGTCTGTGTGGGGGGACGACCCCCGACGCCCCCCGCCGATCCGGTCGTCGCTGGCGCTCCTCGCGGATGGACACTCCGACGCCGGTAGCAGTTCGCCCGGGGTGACGGGGAGGGGCGTCTGTGTGGGGGACGACCCCCGACGCCCACCGCCGCAGGCGTGTCGGACGGGGACGTGACGACACCGCCCGGATCCTCGTCGCCATCCCGCACTTCTGTCTCTTCGGGCCGAGTGGTCGCGAGGCAAACTGCAGAGCCCGACGATGCTTTCTGGGGATCTCTCAGGGGAGGGCTGCCCCGCCAGACCCGCCCGGGAGTCATGGTCCAAACGCGTGCGTGTCGGTGAAACCGCTGGTCAGGCGATGGGTGACCTTGATCACCTCGGCGAGATTTGCTTGGTCACAGATTGGACACGCTTCTCAGCATCACGTTATGGTAACGACGCGTTCATGACCGCGGCTTCGGCCAGGTGGGGGACCGTCTCATCGTCGAGCGGGATCACCTCCGGACATCGGACGCGTCTCCACCTTCGATGCGTCCGGTCTGACCGCCACGGTACTTGCCCCCGACCACATGGACGTTTACTCAAACCTGGGCAAGAACGTTTCGTTCTCGGGGATCACGGGAGTCTCGACTCTCGGCTGGACATCGTTGTCATACGTGTCTGCTCCCCGTACGACCCGTTGGCGGGGAGGTTGCTCATGCTTCTCACACGTCACTTCAAGCGGCGGCTCGGGATGGTCCTGGCTCCGCTCACTCTGATCACCTCGGCCGCACTCATCCCGGTGACCGCGGCGCCCGCCGAAGCGGCCAGCACCTGGCTGCCCTTCGAGATGCCCAGCGCCGCGACGCTGCGCAGCTCGCCGAAGAAGGTGTTCGCCAACTGGGTGCCGTCGCTGCCGATCTCGATCGACAACAAGGCGCCGTCGAGCGACTACTACGCGGTGAACTACCTGCGGCCGAGCGGCGAGAACAGCAAACATGCGGCGTACGGCGGCTTCCTCCGGGATCGGCCGATGGGCCGGGCTCCGCTGGCCGGGTCGGACTGGAAGCTCCAGGACATGAAGACCGAGGTGCGCAACGCCATCGCGGCCGGCATCGACGGGTTCACCGTCGTCATCTACTCGTTCCCGTCCACCGGCCAGACCAACGCCCAGTGGACCAACATCCGGCTGATGGCCCAGGCCGCGGCCGAGGTCGGCGGCGGGTTCAGCATCATCCCGATGCCCGACATGACCAGCAGCGTCAAGGACGCCAGCATCGACCTGATGGCCACCCGGATCAACGAGCTGTCGAAGTTCAGCTCGGTCCACCGGATCGACGGCAAGATGGTCTTCTCGCCCTTCGTGGCCGAGCGCAAGTCGGTGGCCCACTGGTCCTCGGTCTTGTCCGCGCTGTCGGCCAAGGGCTCGCCGGTCACCTTCTGGCCGCTGTTTCTCGACGAGCAGACCTACGGCCCGGCCTTCTCGGCCATCAGCTACGGCATGGCCAACTGGGGTAACCGCGACCCGGGCCACAACAACCCGGCGATCACCTATGCCACCGGTCCGATCGGCCGTGTCGCCACCGTCAAGGCCCGGGGTGACAAGTGGATGCAGCCGGTCTCGGTGCAGGACGAGCGCCCGCGTGAGGGCAACTACTGGGAGGCCGGCAACACCCAGAACCTCCGCAACACCTGGGAGATCGCCCGCAAGACCAACTCCGACTGGGTCCAGCTGACCACCTGGAACGACCTGCCCGAGGGCTCGGGCATCCTGCCCTCGGCCAACCACGGGTTCACCTTCCTCGACATCGACGCCTACTACATCAACTGGTTCAAGACCGGTGTGGCGCCGAAGATCACCCGCGACGCGATCTACCTGACCCACCGCAAGCAGCTTCGCAGCGCCAAGGTGCAGTACCCGCAGTCGAAGTGGATGAGCAACCTCAAGGGTGGCACGGCCGGTCGCGACAACGTCGAGGCCCTGGTCTTCTCGCAGAGCGCCGGCACCGTCTCGATCACCACCGGCGGTCGCACCACCTCCTGCGCGGTCGACGCCGGGATCGACACCTGCACCGTGCCGGCGGGCAACGGCGCGGTCAGCGCCAAGCTGGTCCGCGGCTCGACCCAGGTCGCCTCGCTGACCTCGCCCTACCCGGTCAGCGCCTCGCCGTACATCCAGGACTTCGAGTACACCGGCTCAAGCAGCTTGCGCAGCGGCACCAGTGCGTCGCTGCCGGTCGCGCAGCCGGCCACCGGCTCGACGGTCACCGTGATCCCGACCGAGGACACCTTCGTCAACCAGGCCGTCCCGGCCAAGAACTACGGGGGTGGCCCGAGCATGCTGGCCGACGGGACGCCGGCCATGCAGTCGTTCATGAAGTTCAACCTGCCGGCCGCACCGTCGGGCAAGACCCTGACCGGCGCGACCCTGCGCGTCCGGACCACCCCGGAGTCGTTCGCCGGCTCGCCGGGGACCTTCGACGTCAAGCTCGCCGGCAACGGTTGGGCCGAGAAGACGGTCACCTGGAACAACCGACCGGCGGCCACCTCGGGCGTGCTCGGCACCTTCAGGCCCGTCGCGGTCAACACCGCCTACACCGCCGGCCTGTCGGCGGCCACGGTGAAGCCGCTGCTGGGCCAGCAGGCCACCCTGCTGGTGAGCACCGCCAACGCCGACGGGGTGTTCTTCGACTCCATCAGCAACGGCGTGGCCGCTGACCGGCCCCAGTTGACGCTCACCTTCGCCTGACCCGCGACCCGATCGGTCCACGACCGGTCGAGCGCACAGCGGCCGTCGCCCCTCACGGGGTGGCGGCCGCAGTGCGTTGTCAGCTCAGCTCTCGCGCGAGGTGATCGCGTAGTACTGCAGGTCCCAGGTGTCGAGCTGGGCGCGCACCGGATAGGGCGAGTACGCGGCCGCGACCGGGACTCCCTCGCGGCTGGCCTTGACCTCGACCGATCCGACGGACAGCGGGGCAGTCTGAGCGAACAGCCCGGCCGGCGCGCGGTAGGAGGTGGTCGTCTCGCCGACCCGGAGCACGATGTCGGCCGGCTCGGCCAGCATGGTGACGACCTCGACGGTGTCGCGCGGACGCATGGCCGAGCCCGACAGCTTCCAGTTCATCCGGGCCCGCTGGGCACTCGGCTCGGCGTCGACGCTCTGGATCCGGTGGGTCAGGATCAACTCGTCACCGGTGATGCTCGGTGGGGTGCCGTTCTTGAACTGGGTCTGGTAGTAGCCGTTGAGGTCGAGGAACGCCTTGCCGTGGGCCTGCGACGGCGCGAACTGGGTCGACTCGCTGTAGTCGTTCCAGGTGATCAGCTGGGCGAAGTCGGCGTGGTCGCTCAAGGCACGTTCCCACGACGCCCGCAACGTCTCGGTGTTGCCCGCCTCTCCGTAGCGCAGCTCGCGGTAGCGCACGTCCTGGACCGCGATCGGGGCCATCCAGGCCACCCCGGCGTGGTGCACCGCGGCGGCCAGCTGGGGGGCGTTGCGGATGCTCTTCGGCGTCCGGACCCCCCAGATGCTCATGGCGTACGCGATCGGCGCGTACGCGTGGATGCGCTGCGCGTTGAGCTCGAGCATCACCGCGATGAACGCCACCGAGATGCCGTGCCGGGTCTGCAGCTCGGTGAACAGCTCCTGCCACCAGTCGACCGGACGGTCCTCGGCCTTGAAGCTGGACAACACGTAACGGCCGTCGTCGAGCCGGTAGGCCGCCTTGTCCGCGGCGGCGTAGAACTCGGCCAGGCGGTCGGCGATGACCGGGATCGGCTCGGCCGCGGCCGACGAGGTGACGTCGAGGTTGGGCACGGTGACGAACTCGGTCGGGCTGTTGGCCGCCGCGGTGTTGATCGCCGTGACCGTGTCCCACAGGTCGCCCGACCAGGTCAGGATGTCGACGGTGAACCCGTCGATCCCCGCCGTTGCGGCCTGGCGCACCTCGGTCTCGGCGTCGGCCAGCCGGTAGTCCCCACCCAGCGGGTCACGACCGAGCGGTCGGTCCCGCATCAGACCGCCCTCCTCGAGGTACTTGCCGCCCTCGCCGCTCGGGTTCAGGTAGTGCGTCGTGTAGTAGTCACGGTCGGCCGGGGCGTCGTCGATCGAGATCGGGTACGGCGGGAAGTAGTGCGCGAACACCTTGCGCGGCGAGGATCCGGTGGCCGCCAGCGCGTACGGCAGTTTGCTGGTGTCGACGGCCGGGATCGGATGGCCCGACCGGACGGTGAGCGTCAGCGTGGGCAGCGCGGTGGTGGCCAGCGCGAGGGTGGTGAACGAGCGGTCGTAGCCCAGCGCCAGACCGGCCGGCGCACCGGGCCGCAGGGCCGACAGGTCGGTCAACGGTGAGCTGATGGTGGAGCCCGAGGCGGGCACGGCGGGGTCGTCGGGGTTGAGCAGCGACCCGGTCGCCGGGGCACGGTCGTGGCTGAGAGCACCGGACGCCCAGCCGGTGGTCGTGCTCGAGATCTCGAGCCCGGGGTCGCGGGCGTCCGAGCTCGCGACGGTCAGGGTGAGCGTCGCCGAGGTCACCTCGTCGACCGTCGACAGTGCGGCCAGGTCGTATTCGAGATAGCTGCGGAAGCGGTGTTTCGACACCTTGAGCTGGTCGGGGTCGGCGGTGGCGCTGACCCAGCCGGGCCGCCACAGGTCGGTGTAACCGGAGCTGACCGGTTCGAACACGATGGTCCGCACGGCGGCCCGGGCCGTCGGGGTGACCAGGCCGGTCGCCGAGACGGCGAGCAGCAGCAGGGCGATGAGGACCGGGCGAGACCACAGCAGGCCGGAACGGCGCCGAGGAGCCGTCCCGGCCGACTGTGTCACCAAGGTCTGTTAGCCGATCTGATAGGTGAGGACGAGCGCCGGACGGTAGCTGGAGTTCGCGTGCGAGCGACTCCAGAACCACAGGTTGTCACTCCCCGTCGAGGTCACGGCCAGACTGATGGTAGTCCCGGGAGCCGCAGCCAGATCCGCGGCGCTGAGCGTGGCCTCGATCGGGGCGTTGACCGCGCTGCCGGCCGGGAATCCACCCAGGGTGGAGCCCAGCGTCGGCTGGTTGTTCCAGGTCAGCGGCGTGCTGCCCGTCTCCGACCACGCGTTCGTGGTCGTCTTCACCTGGTGGGTGTCGGTCGAGCTGGCGATGGCCTCGGACGTGGTCCGCGCCTTGAGCGATGCGCCGACCAGGGTGGCCCCGGCCGGAGCGTCGGGCACCGTGAACTTCAGGTACGCGGTGTAGGGCGACGTGGCTCCACGTGAGGCCATGGTGGTCGAGGCCCCGTAGCTGGTATTCGAAGCACCCTTGTTCGCGTACGTGTCCTCGACCGGGACCACCGTCACCGTCTGCAGGACCGGCGCCGAGGTGATGGTGGCCGACGCCTGCGCCGAGGCCGGGCTGGTGTTTCCGGCCGCGTCGACCGCGACCACCGTGTAGTGGTGGGTGCCCTGCGGACGGCCGGCGTCGGCGTACGTGGTGCCCGACACCTCGGACACCTTGGTCGAGCCACTCGGGGTGAAGCCCGAGGTGGTCGAACGGTGCACCTGGTACGCGGTGACACCCACGTCGTCGGTGGACGGCTCCCAGCTCAGGTTGATGGTGCCGCCCGAGACCGAGGCGTCCAGACCGGACGGTCGGGTCGGTGCGGTGGAGTCGGCGACGGTTGCGGTCGCCTGGGCGGACGGATCGCTGGTGTTGCCGGCGGCGTCGAGGGCCACCACCTTGTAGTAGGAGGTGCCGAGCGGTCGGCCGGCATCGGTGTAGCTCGTGCCGGTCACCGTGGTCAGTCGGTTGGCCGCCGTCGGCGTGAAGCCGGTGGTGGTCGAGCGGTGGACCGCATAGCCGGTGACCGCGATGTTGTCGGTCGAGGCCGCCCAGCCGAGTTCGACGTCACCGCCGGTCACCGTGGCGTCCAGACCGGTCGGTCGCGACGGAGCCGTGGTGTCGGCGAGGGTGGCGGTGGCCTGGTTGCTGGCCGGCCCGGCGTTGTCGCCGCCGTCGAGGGCGATGACCCGGTAGTAGACGGTGCCGGTCGCGCCCGTGTCGGTGTAGCTGGTCGAGGTGATGTCGGCCACGAAGGTCGAGGCCGACGGGGTGAACCCGGAGGTCGAGGACCGGTAGATCGCGTAGTGGTCGACCCCGACGTCGTCGGTGGCCGCCGACCACCCGAGGTCGATGCCGGACGAGCCGGCGGTGGCGGTCAGGTCGGCCGGGGCGCTGGGCGGAGCCAGGTCGACGGTCACCGTCGCCTGGTTGGACAGCGCGCTGCTGTTGTCGGCCGCATCGACCGCGATCACCCGGTAGGAGTAGCGGCCGCCGGTCAGACCGGCGTCGACGTAGCCGGTGCTGGTGGCTTCGCCGATCTTGGTTGCCGCGACCGGAGTGAACCCGGCGGTCGTCGAGCGGTGCACGTCGTAATGATCGACGTCGCGGTTGTCGGTCGAGCCGGTCCAGGCCAGGGTGACATCGGCGTTGGTGCGCGTGCCGGTCAGCCCGGTCGGGGCGGTGGGCGGCGTGGTGTCCTGGCTGGTGATGACCGCCGAGGCCTGGTTGGACGGGGCCGAGGCGTTCCCGGCCGCGTCGAACGCGACCACCTTGTAGTAGTAAGTGCCGTCGGATCCGGGCGCGTTGGTCGCGTTGGCGGCAACCGTGTCGGCGACCTTGTTGGCCGCGGCCGGGGTGAAGCCCGCGACGGTCGAGCGGTAGACCTCGTAGCGGGTCACTCCGACGTTGTCACTCGGCGCCGTCCAGTTCAGCTGCGCGGACCCGCCGTTGGTCACGGCGGTGAGCCCGGTCGGCGTGGCCGGCGGCGCGGTGTCGGCGAGCGTGGCACTGCCCTGTTGCGAGGCGGCGCTGGCGTTGCCGACCGCGTCGAACGCGACCACGGCGTAGTACCAGGTGCCCGGTCCCGGGTTGGGGTCCGCGTACGTGGTGGCCCCGTTGGTCTGACCGATCACCGTGCCGGTGGCAGGCGTGAAGCCGGCGGTGGCGGAGCGGTGGACCACATACGTGGTGACCGCGGTGTTGTCGGTCGAAGCCGCCCAGTCGAGGTTGACTGCCGGGCCGGCGACCGCGGTCGTCGGCTGCCCGGGTGCCGTCGGCGCCTGGCCGTCCGGCGGGGTGCTCCCGGTGCCGATCGCGTAGTGGGTCGAGATCTGGACCGGGGTCAGCGCGCGGGTGTAGACCGCGACCTCGTCGATCGAGGCGTTGACGAACTTCGACGTCGGCGCCGCCGGCCAGGTGGCCGACAACGCGTCGCCGCCGACCTTCCAGTAGCCGGTGATCTGCTGGTTGGTGGTCACCGGGCTCGAGGCCACGACCGCCCCGTCGACGTAGAGCTTGGTGCCGGAGCCGTCCTGGGTGCCGACCACGTGGTGCCAGACGTTGTTGTTGTAGGCCTTGGTGGAGACCAGGGTGGTGTACACCCCGGCGTACCAGACGCCGAAGCGCAGCTTGCCGTCGTTGCCGAGGTAGATGTGCTTGTCGTAGCTGGTCGAGTTGGTGGTCGCGTTGTTGCCCCAGCCGATCAGCTTGCCGCCGGTCGTCGTCGCGGTCTTGAACCACAGCTCGGAGGAGAATGTCGTCGGCGCCGGGTTGGCAGTGGCGTCGTAGACCTGGCCGGTGGTGCCGTTGGTGGTGATGGCGGTGTTGGCCACGCCGGTGACCGGGCTGGCCACGTTGCGGGTCACGCCGGTCGCGCTGTAGGTGCCGTTCTCCCCGTTGCCCGAGGCGTCGACCGCGGTGCTGCCGCTGGCCTCGCCGAGCCGCCAGTAGAGCTCGGGACTGTCGGCGTGGACCGACTTGCCGTAGTTGTCGGTCGGCGCGGCCGTGCCGGTGGGCGTACGGCCGGACAGCTGGTAGTGCTGCCGGATCTGCGTGGTGGTCAGCGCCGTCGGGTAGACGGCGGCCTCGTCGATCGCCCCGGCGAAGTACGGGCTGGTCGGGGGGCTCGGCCAGGTGCTGCCGACGGCGTCGCCGCCGACCCGCCAGAAGCCCTCCATGTCCTGGGCGCTGGTCACGCCGTTGCGGGCGACGCGTACGCCGTCGACGAAGAGCGCCATCCCGCCCGGACCCTGGGTGGTGACCAGGTGGTGCCAGGCGTTGTTGTTGTAGGCGGCCGGCGAGGTGATGGTCGAGTAGGTCCCGCTCTTGTACGTGCCGAAGCTCAGCTTGCCGTCGTTGCGCATGTAGACGTGCCGGTCGTAGGTGCCCGACAGCGGCTTGGTGCCGGCGGCGCCGTTGTTGGCCGCCTTGTTGCCGAAGCCGATCAGCTTGCCGCCGCTGGTCGTCGAGGTCTTGAACCACAACTCCTGCGAGTAGGTGTTCGGCGCTGCGATCTTCTGATCGGTCCGCAGGAAGGCCGACGAGGCCGAACCGTCGAAGGTCACCGCGGCGTCGGTCGGGTTGTCGAGCAGCGCGCCGGCGGTACCGCGGGTGAAGCTGTTGTAGTACGAGCCGCTGCGGTCCTGGCTGGCGCCGAAGTTGCCGGCGGCCGAGCCCGACGGCTCCTGCATCCGGAAGTAGTACGACGCACCGTCGGCCTTGACCTGGTTCGGATAGGCCGAGGCCGCCGAGGCGATGGTCACCGAGCCGGGGAGCGAATACGACGACAGGTTGGTCCCGTCGCTGACCCGGACCCGGTAGGTGTAGGTCGACCCCGGGGTGAGGTTCTTGTCGACGTAGGTCAGCTGCGGGCGCGACCAGAAGAGCGAGGACGCCTGCTGCGTGGCCTCAGCGATCGGCGTGGTGCTGCTGCCGCGGTACAGGGAGTAGGTCAGGTCGCGGTCGTCGTTGTCCTGGGTGGCGCGCCAGGTGATCTGGGCCTGACCCGGGACGGTGCTGTCGATGATCGGGGTCTGCGGTCCGTCGGGGCCGCCGGTGTCGGGGCCGGTGCCGAAGCGGGTCAGACCGCGCTGTCCGACGGTGTTGACCGTGGTGAACTCGCCCCCGACCCACAGGTAGGCCCCGGAGGGGGTCTGGGCCACGGTCATCGCGCGCGGGCCGAGGGCCTCACCGGTACCGCCGTTGGTGTTGGGCCACCAGGGCAGCAATTGCTTGTCCGCGGTGGTCTCGGCGTTCAGGTGGTGCCGGATCCCGTCCTCGAAGCCGTTCTCGGTCAGGCAGTCGTGCATGTGGTTGCCCTTGTAGAGGACGTCCTGGTACGTCACCAGGGCCTGCGTGGCGCCGAGACAGGTGTCGCGCCAGCGCTGGTTGTAGCTGCCCCAGTCGAACGCGGCGCTGCCGTCGAACAGCTGGAACCCGGTGCCCTCGGCGCCGATGTAGAAGCCTCCTGCGTCGCCGGTGATGGTCTTGATCACCGTGCTGCCCTGGCGCTGCCCGGTGCCGGGGGAGTAGGGGATGAACGGCTGCGGGTAGTTGCGGACGTTGGCCCCGGTGGTGCCGTTGACCACGGCGAGGGCGTGCGAGTCCTGGCCGTTGACCGTGTTCATCCGGCCACCGACGACGACGTTGCCGTTGTTGGGGTCGACGAACAGGGCGAAGATGTCGTCGTCGGCGACCGGGGCCCACGGCAGCAGTGCGCCGGAGGTGCTGGCCGCGGCGAGGTCGGAGCGGGTCACCGGCGCCGACGCCGTGCCGACCGAGCTGAAGTTCCCGCCGTAGTAGACGGTGCTGTCGGTGGCGGCGATCGAGTAGACGAAGCTGCTCGCCCCGGGGTTGAACGGGGTCACCGTGCAGGTGGCCACGTCGACGGCGGCGATGTTGCGCCGATTGGTGCCGTTGATGGCGCCGAACAGACCGCCGACGTAGACCGTCGAGCCGTCGGGTGAGGCGGTGAGGGCCCGCACCATCGGGGCGGTGCCGCCGGTGACGTCGAGCGTGCAGTCGGTGGGGACTCCGGTGGCGGCGTCGAGGACGGCGAGATTGGTCCGGCTGAGCGTGCTGCTGCCCTTCGACAACGACACGAACTTGCCGCCGGCGAAGACCTTGCCCTGGGCCGAGGTCAACGCCCACACCGTGCCCGACGTGGTGTCGGTGCTGGTGGCGCTGTTGGTCTGCCAGGTCGGCAGGGCATCGGCGGTGAACGTGTTGGCCACATCGAGCGCGGAGGCCGGGGTCGCCGGCAGGACCGGCAACGCCACCAACAGGGCGAGGAAAGCAGAACTCTTCAGTAGTTTTCGCATCACGCGGAACCTTCTATCAACTGGCATACGACCTGGTCTGCGTCATCGTTGACGCCCGAGCCTGGCCCCCCAGAGCCGGCTGAACACCCCAGCGCCTGGTGAAAGGCGGGAGCATGGTAATGATTTGACGCGGTTTCAGAATAGTTGAATTGTTCGCGTCATGGAGACGAATCGGCGGCCGTTGGTCTTCCGTGACCTGGGCTGCCGCTACCGGATGTGATGTCAGTACGCTCCGCGACGGGCGACGACGGCGAAGAACGTCTTCCAGATGATCAACAGATCGAGCGACAGCGACCAGTTCTCGACATAGCGCAGATCGAGCCGCACGGTCTCTTCCCAGCTGAGCAGCGACCGTCCGCTGACCTGCCACAACCCGGTCAGACCAGGGGTGACGAGCAACCGGCGGCGGGCGTGGTTCTCGTAGTTGTCGACCTCGGACTGCAGCGGCGGGCGCGGTCCGACGAGCGACATCTGGCCGGTCAGCACGTTGAACAACTGCGGCAGTTCGTCGAGGGAGAACTTGCGCAGGATCTTGCCGATCCCGGTGATCCGCGGGTCGTTCTCCATCTTGAACATCAGACCCAGTTCGGGATTCTTGGCCCGCAATTCGGCCAGCCGCTGCTCGGCGTCGATGTGCATCGAACGGAACTTGAGCATGGTGAACGTGGTCCCGTCCAGACCCACCCGGGTCTGACGGAAGATGACCGGGCCGCCGTCGTGCAGCTTGATGGCCAGCGCGATCCCGGCCAGGATCGGCGAGATCATGGCGACCCCGATCCCGGTAAGGGCCAGGTCGGCGAAACGCTTGACGAAGCGGCGCCAGCCGGTGAAGTGCGGCTGCTCGACGTGCAGCAGCGGCAGGCCGACGTGTGGCCGGATGTGCATCCGCGGACCGGCGACCTCGACGAGGCCGGGGTGGACGAGCAGCTCGACCCCGGCGCCCTCGAGCGCCCAGGAGAGCTCGCGCAGGTAATTCTGCCGGGTGGCGTCGCCACCGGCGACGGCGACCGCGTCGGCATCGAGGGTGCGGACGATCTGCGGCACGTCCTCGAGGCTGCCGAGCACGTTCATCCCCGAGTCGCGGGCGTGCAGCCCGACGTTGCCGGGCACGCAGGCGCCGATGACCTTCATCCCCGAGAGGGGATCGCGGTCGAGCATGGCCTGGAGCTCGGCGGCCGCGTACGGGCTGCCGACCACGACGACCCGCCGCAGGCAGCGGCCGGACCGCTGACGGGCGTGCAGCCACTTGCGCCCGGCGAACCGGACCATGACGCTGGCGCCGGCCGCGATCGGGGCGGCGACGACGCCGAGGGCCACGAGCTGGACGCTGCCGCCCAGGGTGGAAGGGACGGCGGCCACCGCGATGGCCAGGAGGGCGCCGCGGAAGATGGCGCGGAGCTCGTCACTGCCGATCCCGACGAACGAGCGGACGTAACCACGCGAGATGGCCACGGCGGCCGGCCAGACCACAGCGGCCATGGCGGCGAAGGCCGGGCTGAGCGAAGCACCGGAGAGAAGAGGGATGGCGGAGGCGATCGAGACGGCGAGGACGCCGACCACCGCGTCCAGGCCGATCATCCAGCCGAGGTAACGACCGCTCCACGCGCTGAAGGGAGCGCGCCGGGGCTGCTGGCGACCTTCCCACAGACTGACCGCACCGGTGTGGGTCGACTCGAGCGCGGCGGTGCCGTCGACCGACGGCTCACGGAGCGAGGCGTCGCGGAGCATGCGCGTACCGGACGCGTCCGCCGACCGCCGGGCGACCGGCTCCAGCTGTACGTCCACGTCGCTGGTGAGCGTCCCTCGCGACGGCGCGAGAAGGCCCGGAAGGCCGTGCTCCGCCCCGACAAGGTGTGCTTGACTCATGACTCGAATCCCCCGAACAATCGGGTTTCCCCGACATAAACCCGCATATGTTCCAACCCCAAGCCGACCGTGCGCGCCCCACGCACTTCCGGCATCGATGACTCGGTTGCACCCGGTGAAGACTGACTCGCCACCTTTGGCTCCGCGTGCATCCCCCGCCTATTGGGACCGGCGAAGAGTCCTCAAGGTATCAACATCTGAACGTCTGCCAGGGCTCGTATATGAAATCGAGACCTATGACACTCGACACAGAGGTGAACGCTCACCTCGGCCCGACCAGGCATGATTGCCCTGGTCGCAGCGCTCGGAGCGGCGGGTGGAAGCTCAGTCGGACGGGGGCGCGGCCGTCCAGGCGCCGACCAGCCGGACCGGATCGGCGGTGGCCCAGTCTCCACCGAACTCCAGTCGGGTCACGGTCGCGGGCGGATAACGATCAGCCACCACGCGGGCGGCCACCGGGTCGCTGGTGGCCGGATCGGTGAGGTCGTAGACCACCCCGGGCACTCCCGGCGCGTGCCCGACGATCAGGGCGGTCGTCACGTCGCCGTCCAGGGCGGTGACCGCCTCGATCAGCGTGTCCGCCCCCGCGTTGTAGAACGCGTCGGCCACCTCGACGGTGACCTCGTCGGGCAGTCCGAGCAGGGCGCAGGTCTGTCGGGTCCGGACCGCGCTCGAGCACAGCACGACATCGATGCCGATCCCCTCGGCGCGCAGCCGGTCGCCGACCGCCCGGGCCTGCCGTTCGCCGTACGCGGTGAGCCGCCGCTGGTGATCGCGACCGCCCGGTGCGGCGTCCTCGGTCTGCGCGTGCCGGAGCAGCAGCAGCGTGCGGATGACCGGCCGGTCGGCCTCTGGTGCCGGATCGCTCATCAGGACTCCCGGGGGCGCCGAGCGAGGAGGATGTCACGCTGGATCGAGGAGTCGACCCGGTGGTCGAACCGTCGGTGCTCCGGACCGTCGAGCGGCTCGAGGCCGGCGTCGACGACCAGATGCAGCAGTTTCTCGCGGGTCAGCCCGTGGGTGTTCCACGACAGCCCGAGCGCACCCCCGAGCTTGAGTTGGCCGGCCCACACCGGGAGCGCGTCGGCCAGGAGCCCCCCGGCTGACCGATCCTTTCTGCCGGTGTTGCCTGTGGGACGGCCCCCCACGCCCCCCGCGTCGTCGGTCCTCGCTGGCGCTCGTCGCGACGACATGTCTGTGGGGGGACGACCCCCCACGCCCCCCGCGTCGTCGGTCCTCGCTGGCGCTCGTCGCGACGACATGTCTGTGGGGGGACGACCCCCCACGCCCCCCGCGTCGTCGGTCCTCGCTGGCGCTCGTCGCGACGACTGAGCGGTGCCGCGGACGTCGGTCCGGCTGCCGTGCACCACCCCGTACGGGGCGTCGGCGATGATCGCGTCGAAGCGGCGGCGTCCGAACAGCGCGCCCGACTGCCGGGTGTCGCCGGAGAACATGGTCAGGCTCAGCGGAGCGGACTCCGGGGTCGGGCGGATCTCCCCCTCGATCCGGTGGCCGAGGCTGCGTCCTTCACGGCGGACCGGCGTCACGTCGAGGGTGTGCTTGAGCCGCTTGCGGCGCAGATAGGTCTTGAGGAACGCGGCGTACGCCTCGAGCGCCTTCTCGTCGGCCTCGACGCCGGCCACGTGGTGGCCGAGGGTCAGCCCGGTGCTCAGCGTGGTGCCGCGGCCGGCGACCGGGTCGAGCAGGTTGAGCGGCGCGTCGGCGGGGCGGTCCATCGCGGCCAGCGTCACGTTGACCAGCAACCGGGTGAACTGCTCGTTGGTCTTGCCCGGGTACTTCGGGATGGTGACCAGGTCGTCGTCGAAGCGGTCCGGCCGCGTGACGACGACCGGTCCGAGCCGGGCGCCGTCGTAGTCGTACGCGGCCAGGAAGCCGGACAGTCGACCGAGGACCTCCACCAGCCGCGCGTCGGGTTCGCGGTCGACCTGGAGATAGCCGATCCCGGCCAGTTCGAGCGGCGCGATCCGGGTGTCGGTGCCGAGCATCAGCGCCAGTTCGGCCGCGACCAGTCGGTCGGCCTCCCCGGCGTAGACCCGGTTGGCGGCGGGGGCGAGCAGGACGAGCAGACTCACGGTGTCCTCGGTGGGCGTCGGGGGCGGATGCTGAGGTCGAGGATGACACCGTCGGCCGGCAGTCGGAGCATGGTGACGACCAGGTCGGCGATCGTCTCCGGGCGCAGGTAGTCGTCGGGCCGGTAGTCCGCGCCCTCGAGATCGCGGACCTCGCGCTGCATGTCGGTGGCCACCCGCCCGGGATAGATCGAGCTGACCCGGATCTCGGGTTCTTCGAGCCGCAGCGTCTCGGCGTACGAGCGCAGGGCCCACTTGGAGGCGCCGTAGCCGCCGAGCGGCGTACGCGGGTTGATCCCCGACATCGAGTTGAGGAAGACGATGGTTCCGCCGGCCGCTCGGAGTCCGGGCACGAACGCCTGGGTCAGCTCGGCCACCGAGGCGACGTTGACCGCGTACTGCTCGGCCAGCTCGGCCGGCGTGGTCTCGGCCAGGGTCGAGCCGCGGACGATCCCGGCGGCCGGGATCAGGCCGTCGATCGGTCCGCAGCTCGTGACCAGGTCGGCCAGCGCGGCCCGGACCGATTCCGGCCGGGACAGATCGACTTCGGCCACCCCGGACAGGCCGGGCGGGACTATGCATCCGGGACGGACCACACCGAACACCTCGTGCCCGGCGGCCCGCAGCCGCTCGGCGACGAGCGCGCCGATCCCGCGGGTCACCCCGCTGATCACGTATCGCACCAGCACACCGTAGTGCCGCCCGGCCATCCGAGACCGAGCCGACCTTGCCGATCTTGGACAAGGGTCTGTTCATGACGCTGACGGTCACCGCTGTCCGCCCGAGCGGTCGAGGATGCCGAGGTCGTCGGTCCGGCGCCCGGCTCCGCGGCCCGGCCACTGGGCGGGTGCCGCGAGTTGCGGGCTGGTCGCCGGCATCTTCTGGCTCACCTATCGCGTCCGCAGCCCGCTCGACCAGGGCCGTGGCGACAGCGTGGTCGTCGCGCTCCGACGACGGGGTGCGTTTGGTCCTGGTCGCCGAGGTGGGCTGGCGGATGTGGGCCTGCCACCACCCGCTCGGCGACCCCGGTCACGAGGACCGGATGGTCACCCCCGAGCTGACCAGCCCCGACGGCCTGGCCTGGACCGATCGCGGACCGGTGCGGAGCGGGTCGGCCGGTGCCTGGGACGAGCGCGGCGCCCGGGCGACCGCGATCCAGGGATACTCAGGATCCGGCCGGGCGCGAATCGTCGACCGGTCGATGAGCCGCGACCGCGACTCACCGACCGCGTCGATCAGTGGTGGTTCTCCTTGGCCCGCTCGTAGCTGGCCAGCACCTCGGCCTCGGCCTCGGAGGCGTCGGCCCAGGTCGCGCCCTCGACCGACTTGCCCGGCTCGAGGTCCTTGTAGACGGTGAAGAAGTGCTCGATCTCGAGCAGCAGGTAGTCCCGCACGTCCTCGAGATCGCGCAGGTGGTTGCGTCGGTGGTCCGACGCGGGCACGCACAGCACCTTGTCGTCGCCGCCGGCCTCGTCGGTCATCCGGAACATCGCGATGGCGCGGCACTTGATCAGGCAGCCCGGGAACGTCGGCTCGGACACCAGCACCAGCGCGTCGAGCGGGTCACCGTCCTGGCCGAGCGTTCCCTCGATGAAGCCGTAGTCGGCCGGGTACGCCGTCGAGGTGAACAGCGTCCGGTCGAGTCGGATCCGACCGGTGTCGTGATCCACCTCGTACTTGTTCTTCTGACCCTTGGGGATCTCGACGGTCACATCGAACGTCAGCCCGCTGAGCGGCCTGGAATCAGTGTCGGCGTTGGGTGCAGTCACGAATCCTCCTTAGAATGTGCGCATCGTAGCCGTAGAAAGAGGACGTCCCGGTGAGTGGTAGACGCCTGGTGACCGCGGGCGCTCTGCTGGTGGTCGTGGCCGGGATCGTCTTGGCGCTGGTCACCGGTGCCTTCGGGGCCTTCGCGCGCGGATCGTCCGGCGGAACCTCGTCCACCCTGCCGCCCGGCGCGCTGGAGCCGTCGAACCAGGCCACGGCGACCCCGAGCGACTCCGGCACCCCGAGCGTCGCGACCGCCGCCCTGCCCAAGCCGGTGCTGGCCCCGATGGACTCCGCCCCCGCGCCGGACGGCGCGAAGCTGCGCGAGGTGATCCGGTCGGTGAAGGTCAAGGGGATGGGACAGACCTACTCCGGTGCGGTCATCGACATGACCAGCGGCAAGCTGCTGTTCGACCACCGGGCGCGTGAGGCCTACATTCCGGCGTCGACCATGAAGCTGCTGACCTCGACGGCCGCCCTGTCGATCCTCGGTCCCGAGCACACCTTCACCACCTCGGTCGTCGCTCCCAAGAAGGGCGAGCTGATCCTGGTCGGCGGGGGAGACCCGTATCTGGCCAAGCGCACGGTGTCCGGGCGCTACCCCAAGCGGTCGTCGATGGCCCAGCTCGCCGCCCGTACGGTCACCGGCCTGAAGAAGCACAAGGTCAAGAAGGTCCAGCTGGGCTACGACGACTCGCTGTTCACCGGCCCGGCCTGGAATCCGACCTGGCCGGGGCTCTACGGCGACCAGGTCACCCCGACCTCGGCGCTCTGGGTCGACGAGGGCCGGGTGAACGGCGGGTCGCCCGGGCCGCGGGTCGGCAACCCGTCACGCGACGCCGCCGAGACCTTTGCCGCCGGGCTGCGCAGCCGCGGCGTGGCCGTCACCGTGACCGGAGGACAGCGGGCCCGCGGGTCGGCGACCCCGGTGGCCTCCGTCTCGTCGATGCCGCTCGACCGCATCGTCGAGAAGCTGCTGCTGGAGAGCGACAACGACGCCGCCGAGGTGCTGTTCCGCCAGGCGGCGATCGGGGCGGGCAAGCCCGGCTCGATCAAGGCGGCGCGTTCGGTGGTCAGCGCACGGCTGGCCAAGATCGGGGTGTGGGACGCCTCCGCCGAGATCCACGACGGCAGCGGACTGTCCCGCGAGACGCTGGTCCCGGCCGAGACGATGGCCGGGTTGCTCTATCGCGCCGGCCAGCCCAAGCATCCCGAGCTGCGGGCCGTGCTCACCGGACTCCCGGTCGCCGGCGTCGAGGGCAGCCTGCTCCGCCGGTTCGACGACAACGAGAGCGCCGCCGGCCGCGGGGTCGTCCGCGGCAAGACCGGGACGCTGCGTCAGGTCCACAGCCTGGCCGGGTATCTGCACACACGCGACGGCTCGCTGATCGCCTACGCGTTCCTGGTCAACAAACCGGCCAACGACTACGCCTCGGTGGTCTGGCTCTCGCACGTCACCGCCGCGCTCAGCGACTGCGCCTGCCGCCGCCGCTGACTCCGCCGCGGGTCGTTTCCCGGCAGGTGCCGGCAGACGGCCCCTCGAGTCGATGCGGCCTGGCCGCGCCAACCCTGGTGAGCGCTGGGATCGGCCGAGGACGCGAGGTGGACGCAGCGGGCATCGGTCCCGAGGACCCGGGTCGGATCGGGCGGCATCTTCGAGCGTCTTCGACCCAACATCCCGCCCATGACGCCCCGACCGATGTGGCCGGTTGATCCTGGCCTGGCGGTCGCGCTCGTCGTCATGGTGACGGCGGCGCTGCTGCTGTCAGGACTCGGTCGCTACGAGGTTGCTCTCCCGGCCGGGCCGGTTCCCGTCTCGGCTGAGTGCCGCTCGCTCCGGCCGGCGCGGGAACCCCATCGATGAGAGTGTGCGCATCCCGGCTCGGCTGAGGCGGGGCTGACGAGCCCGGCACTACCCTCGGTCCATGACATCGTCCCTGGTCGACTGGAGCACCGCCCTCGCCACCGCGACCAAACTGATCAAGCCGGGCCCCGAGGTCACCGACGAGGCAGCGGCCGCGGTGGTGGCCGAGTTGCGGGCCTGCGCGGCCCGGGCCGAGGCCTACGTCACCGAGGTCACCGGGCTGGCCGCGCCGGGCGGCACCGCTCCGGTGCTCGTGGTCGACCGGCCGGGCTGGATCCAGGCCAACCTCGACGGGTTCCGCGAGATCCTCGCCCCGCTGACCAGCAAGGCCGAAGCGAAGCTGGAGAGCGCCTCGGCGACGAGCATGGCGGTCGGCTCCCGGGTCACCGGGGTCGAGGTCGGCGCGCTGCTCAGCTATCTGGCCCCCCGGGTCCTCGGTCAGTACGACCCCTTCTTCCCCGACCACGGCCGGCTGCTGCTCGTCGCCCCCAACATCGTCAGCGTCGAGCGCGAGCTGCTGGTCGATCCGCACGACTTCCGGCTCTGGGTCTGCCTGCACGAGGAGACCCACCGGGTCCAGTTCACCGCGGTGGACTGGCTCGGCGGCTACGTCAAGGGCCTCATCGCCGAGGTGGTCGACTCGGCCGAGCTCGACGCGTCGGCGCTGGGTCAGCTGCTCCGCAATGCGGTCAAGCGCATCATCGACGCGGTCGGCACCAACGAGGACATCTCCATCCTCGACCTGGTCCAGACCCCGACGCAGCGCGAGATCATCGACCGGATCACCGCGGTGATGTCGCTGGTCGAGGGTCACGCCGACGTGGTGATGGACGGGGTCGGACCCGACGTCATCCCGACGGTCGACTCGATCCGGCGTAAGTTCACCGTCCGCCGCCAGGGCGAGGGCTTCGACAAGATCGTCCGCAAGCTCCTCGGCCTCGACGCCAAGATGCGTCAGTACCGCGACGGCGCCGCTTTCTGCCGCGCGGTCATCGACCAGGTCGGGATGGACGGGTTCAACCGGGTCTGGACCTCGCCGGAGACCCTGCCCACCCGCGCCGAGATCGGCGAGCCCGCGCTCTGGCTGGCCCGCGTCCACGGCTGATCCGCCGCGATGGCCCGGCGTGAGCTCGGTCCGGGAACCCTGGCCGTCGTCCAGGCCGTGCGGGCGGCGCTGACCCCGGCCGACCGGACTTTGCTGGTCGCCTGCTCCGGCGGGCCCGACTCTCTCGCCCTCGCGTACGCGGTCCGGCACCAGGCCGAACGTCGCGGCCTTCCCTACGCGGCGGCAGTCGTCGACCACGGACTCCAGAACGGCTCGGACCGGATCGCCGCCGCGGCCCACGACCAGCTGACCGCTCTGGGCTACGACCGGGTCGAGGTGCTCCGCGTCCAGGTCGACCCCGACCACCCGGACGGACCCGAGGCAGCGGCCCGCGAATCCCGGTACGCCGCGCTCGCCGATCGGGCGGCCGGCGACGCGGCGACCGTGCTGCTCGGGCACACCCTCGACGACCAGGCCGAGACCGTGCTGCTCGGGCTGGCCCGCGGATCGGGCACCCGCTCGCTGTCCGGGATGGCCGTACGTCGCGACGCCTTGCTCCGCCCGCTCCTCGGGGTACGCCGCGCCACCACGGTGGCCAGTTGCGCCGAACTCGGCCTGACGCCCTGGATCGATCCGCACAACGCCGACCCGCGCTACGCCCGGGCCCGGGTCCGCGCGGACGTGCTCCCGGTGCTCGAGGACCAGCTCGGACCCGGCGTGGCCGAGGCGCTGGCCCGGACGGCGGAACTGCTCCGCGACGACGCCGTCGTGCTGGACTCCCTGGCCGCCGCCGTCGACACGGCCGGCTCCTCGCTCGAGGTCGCCGCGCTGACCGGTCTGCCGACCGCGGTCCGGCGCCGGGTCTTGATCAGCTGGCTGAGCGGTCACGGCATCACCGGGCTCGGTTCGGTCCACGTCCGCGGCGTCGACCGGCTGATCACCGATTGGCACGGACAACGACGGGCCGAGGTGCCCGGCGGGTCCGTGACCCGGGTCAACGACCGGCTCTTTCTGTGACAGGCTGAGCGACGTGGACGACACCCAGCTGGGCGATGACCTGACCCGCGTGCTCTACAGCGCCGACGACGTGCAGGCCCGGATCGCCGAACTGGCTGCCGAGATCGACCGCGACTACGAGGGCAAGGACCTGTTGCTGGTCGGCGTCCTCAACGGCGCGGTGATGGTGATGGCCGACCTGTCCCGGGCGCTGAGCATCCACTGCCGGATGGACTGGATGGCGGTGTCGTCGTACGGGTCCGGCACCCAGTCCTCGGGGGTGGTCCGGATCCTCAAGGACCTGAGCAGCGACATCAGCGGGGTGCACGTCCTGGTCGTCGAGGACATCATCGACACCGGCCTGACCCTGTCGTACCTGGTCAGCAACCTGTTGTCGCGCGGCCCGGCCAGCCTCAACATCATGACCGCCTTCCGCAAACCCGAGGCGCAGAAGAACACCGTCGACGTGGCCTACGTCGGGTTCGACATCCCCAACGAGTTCGTCGTCGGCTACGGGCTCGACTACAACGGCCGCTACCGCAACCTGACCTCGGTCGGCACGCTCAGCCCGCACGTCTACAGCTGAACCCGGTCTCCGCCCTGAGCGGACGAGGCCCCCTCCAGTTGCGCTGAACCGTTAGCCTGGGACGCCTGAGGATCTCCGCGTGGGATCGCCGTCGTCCGTAGGCAGGCCATGAACTTCAAACGCATACTTCGCTCTCCGCTGACGTGGATCGTGCTCGCGGTCATCGCCATCGGTCTGCTCTTCGACTTCGGGCGGGGCGTGAGTAGCGGCTTCAAGGAGGTCCCGACCTCCCAGGTCGTGGCCCTGATCAACGACACGAACACGCCGTTGCAAGAGGTCACCCTGATCGACAACGAGCAGGAGATCCGGGTCACGGTCAAGGACGCGGCCAAGACCGGCTACCGCGCCACCTGGGTCGGCAACCAGAGCGACGAGCTGATCACCACGCTCGACGAGCGGGTCGCGGCCAAGACGCTGGACTCCTGGAAGGGCGAGAACAAGACCCCCGGGTTCTTCTCCTCGCTGCTCGGCACGCTGATCCCGTTCATCATCATCGGTGTCCTCTTCTTCTTCCTGCTCAACTCGGTGCAGGGCGGCGGCAGCCGGGTCATGCAGTTCGGCAAGTCCAAGGCCAAGGTCGCCAACAAGGACACTCCCAAGACCACCTTCTCCGACGTCGCCGGGTGTGAGGAGGCGATCGAGGAGCTCGAGGAGATCAAGGAGTTCCTGGCCGAGCCGGCCAAGTTCCAGGCGGTGGGGGCCAAGATCCCCAAGGGCGTGCTGCTCTACGGGCCGCCCGGCACCGGCAAGACGCTGCTGGCCCGCGCGGTCGCCGGCGAGGCCGGTGTGCCGTTCTTCTCGATCTCCGGTTCGGACTTCGTCGAGATGTTCGTCGGCGTCGGTGCCTCCCGGGTCCGCGACCTGTTCGAGCAGGCCAAGGAGAACGCGCCGGCCATCGTCTTCATCGACGAGATCGACGCCGTCGGTCGGCACCGTGGTGCCGGCATGGGGGGCGGGCACGACGAGCGCGAGCAGACCCTGAACCAGCTGCTGGTCGAGATGGACGGCTTCGACGTCCGCGGCGGCGTGATCCTGATCGCGGCGACCAACCGGCCCGACGTGCTCGACCCGGCCCTGCTGCGTCCCGGGCGCTTCGACCGCCAGATCGCCGTCGAGGCCCCTGACCTCAAGGGTCGGTTCCAGATCCTCAAGGTGCACGCCGAGGGCAAGCCGATGGCCTCCGACGTCGACCTGCAGGCCGTGGCCCGTCGGACCCCCGGGTTCACCGGTGCCGACCTGGCCAACGTGCTCAACGAGGCGGCACTGCTGACCGCCCGGCAGAACGCCAAGATGATCACCGACGACTACCTCGACGAGGCCATCGACCGGGTCGTCGCGGGCCCGCAGAAGCGCAGCCGGCTGATGAACGAGAAGGAGAAGCTGGTCACCGCGTACCACGAGGGCGGGCACGCCCTGGTCGCGGCGGCGCTCCCCGGCACCGACCCGGTGCACAAGGTGACGATCCTGCCGCGCGGTCGAGCCCTCGGCTACACCATGGTGCTGCCGGAGACCGACAAGTACTCCAACACCCGGGCCGAACTGCTCGACCAGCTCGCCTACATGATGGGCGGCCGGGCGGCCGAGGAACTGGTCTTCCACGACCCGACGACCGGGGCGAGCAACGACATCGAGAAGGCGACCAACGTGGCCCGGGCCATGGTCACCCAGTACGGCATGACCGAGCGGCTCGGGGCCATCCGACTCGGCTCCGGTGACGCCGAGCCGTTCCTGGGCCGCGACATCGGCCACGGGCGCGACTACTCCGAGGAGATCGCCGCGATCGTCGACGAGGAGGTGTCGCGGCTGATCAGCACGGCCCACCAGGAGGCGTTCGACATCCTCACCGAGAACCGCGACGTGCTCGACGACCTGGTGCGCACGCTGTTCGAACGCGAGACGCTGGACCGCGAGGAGGTCGCCGAGGTCTTCCGTCCACTGCGGCTGTGGCCGAAGCGTCCGGCCTGGACCGGTTCGGACCAGCGCGTGCCCTCGAGCCTGCCCCCGGTGACCCCGCCGGCTCCGCTCAACGGACTGAACGGCCATCAGAACGGACGCCAGCCCGAATCGGTCCCGGCCGGTGGCGCCCAGCTGCCGCCCGGGCAGACCGGGGTCACGCCCGAACTGCCCGGTGGCTCCGGTGGGCCGATGTACGGCGATCCCGGATCGGTGCCTCCGCGCGGCCCGGACTACCGGTGACGGCGCGGGAGAACGCCGACCGCGTCATCCCCGACTTCGACCACGACCGGGTCGAGGCCGCCGTCCGCGAGATCCTGATCGGGATCGGTGAGGACCCCAATCGCGACGGCCTGCAGGCCACGCCGGGGCGGGTCGCCCGGGCGTACGCGGAGATGTTCGGCGGGCTGCGGCAGCGGCCCGAGGAGGTGCTCACCACCACCTTCGACCTCGGGCACGACGAGTTCGTCCTGGTCAAGGACATCGAGGTGTGGAGCTGCTGCGAACACCACCTGGTGCCCTTCACCGGTGTCGCCCACGTCGGCTACATCCCCAGCCGCGACGGCCGGATCACCGGGCTGTCCAAGTTGGCCCGGTTGGTCGACCTCTACGCCAAGCGGCCCCAGGTCCAGGAGCGACTGACCACCCAGGTGGCCGACGCGCTCGAGGACCTGCTCACGCCCCGCGGCGTCATCGTGGTGATCGAGTGCGAGCACCTGTGCATGACCATGCGCGGCGTCCGCAAGCCCGGCTCGAAGACCATCACCTCCGCCGTCCGCGGCCATCTCCGCAACGCGGCCACCCGTGCGGAAGCGATGCAATTGATTACGTCGCATTGATGTGCGCTCGCGCGTCGTGCTGATCCGCTGATTTCGATCCTCTTCGTGACGCCCGACGTAAGGCGTCGCTCCAATCCCCATGCTGGGGGGCGCCACTCATCGTCGCTCGACCCAGCGGACGCACGATCCGCCCGACGCTCGCGCACGGTGACCCCGGTCGGCTGAGTGCGTTACCGGACCGTCTTCGCTGGCGCGGTCCAGGTGGAGCACCGGCTGAGGTCGCGGGTGGCCAGACCACGCTCGAGCCAGCGGACCTGGGCCGCGCTGGTGCCGTGGTCGGGGCTGCGGCGGTCGGGCGGATCCTCGTCGCCGGTGTAGCTGTGCCAGACCTCGAGTTGGTAGCGGTCGTCGGACGACAGGTCGATGCTGCGGCGGACCGCGCGCAGGGACGCCCCTTCGAAGCACTGGGCCTGCAGTTCGAGGCGTCGGCTGAGCCGGTGGCGGTCGGCCTTGTCCTCGATCCGGTCACCGCGGGCCGCGTACGCCGCGAGGACTCCGCTCGCCGACTGCACGTGGTGACCGAACTCGTGGGCCAGCAGCGCCAGGTAGCCGACCCGGGCGAAGGTATAGGCCTCGTTCCCGTCGTCGCCGGTCACCGGCCAATAGATGGTCGCCGTCGCCGAGCAGTAGTACGCCGGCGCTCCGCGGACGCGGAAGGTGCCGCACGGCGTCTTCACCGCGCGGCGGTACGTGATGATCCGGGGCTGGACCAGGGTGACGCCGACCTCGGCCAGCGGCTCGGCCCAGACGGCCATCAGACAATCCACCGCCGAACGCAGGTGCCGGGCCAGGCGACGGTCGGCCAGCGGCGGCCGGGGCGCGCGGACCTCGAAGCGGCAACGGACCCGGTCGGCCAGGACGACGTTCTCGATCGGGTTGTCACGGAGCACCGCGTCGGCGTCAGCCTGGGGCGCGACGGTGCTGTCGGGTGCCGGGGCGGCGCGGGCGGTGATCGAGGGAGTCGGGGCAACCGGGCTCGGACTGGTGGACGGCGTGCCCCCCGGCGGCAGCGAACAGCCGGCGAGCAGGACCCCGAGCATCGCCACCGCGATCATGCCCGGACGTGGTCCCATCTCGGTGAGCATAGGGTGGCTCGGGTGATCCGACCGTACGCGGTGACCGGCCTGCCCCAACCCGGGCGGACGTTGGTGATGGGCGTGGTCAACGTCACCCCCGACTCGTTCTCCGACGGTGGCGAGTGGTTCGACGCCGATCACGCTGTGGCGCACGGACTGTCGCTGATGGCCGAGGGTGCCGACATCATCGACGTCGGCGGCGAGTCCACCCGACCCGGAGCCGTCCGACCGTCGGTGGCGGAGGAGCTGCGGCGGGCCCTCCCGGTGGTCGAGCAGCTGGTCACGGCCGGGGCCTGCGTCAGCATCGACACCATGCGCCACGAGATCGCCGTCGCGGCGGTCACCGCCGGAGCCCGGCTGGTCAACGACGTGTCGGGCGGTCAGGCCGACCCGCAGATGCTCGAGGCGGTGGCCGGGCTCGACGCCGCGTACGTGGCCATGCACTGGCGGGGTCACGCCGACCGGATGCAGACGCGCGCGGTGTACGACGACGTGATCGCCGAGGTGATCGCCGAACTGGCCGCTCGGGTCGACGCAGCCCGAACCGCCGGGGTGGCCGCCGACCGGCTGATCCTCGACCCCGGCCTGGGCTTCGCCAAGACCGCCGATCACAACTGGGAGCTGCTGCGGCGGGTCGACGACCTCGACCGCCTCGGTCTGCCGTTGATCGTCGGGGCGTCGCGCAAGGGCTTCCTCGGGGGGTTGCTGGCCGGCTCGGACGGTGACGCGCGACCGGCCAAGGACCGCGACGACGCCACCACGGCGCTGACCACGGTGCTCGCCGGGCGGGGGGTCTGGGCGGTGCGTACCCACACGGTCCGGGCCAGCCGCGATGCCGTCGCCGTCGTGTCCCGGCTGGCCGCGTACCAGGCCTGACGCTGCTCCGTCCCGCGCCATAATCCAGCCATCTCACCGTTACCGAGGTCGGATAGGGTCGCTTGCGTCAAGGAGGTGCCATGGCTTCGCCTGCACGAGAGCTCGCCCAGTCCGCCACCTCGGCGACGACTGCCCCGGAGGCCGGTGCCGACCGGATCGCCCTGACCGGGATCGCCGCCTTCGGTCACCACGGAGTGTTCGACTTCGAGCGTCAGAACGGCCAGACCTTCGTCGTGGACGTGGTCTGCAGCATCGATCTCACCGAGGCCGGAGCCAGTGACGACCTGGAGACCACCGTCGACTACGGCGGCCTGGCCGCTGCCGTGGCCGCCGACATCGAAGGCGAACCGCTCAACCTGATCGAAGCCCTGGCCGAACGCATCGCCCGGACCTGTCTGGCGCAGCCCCGCGTCACCGCGGCGCAGGTCACGGTGCACAAACCGCAAGCCCCCATGCCGGTCCCGGTCGGCGACGTCGCGGTCACACTGACGAGGAAGAAGACGATATGAGCAGCCCCAACCCCAACGCCATCAGCGCCGACACCCTGAGCGGGATGAAGCCGCTCCGCAAGGTCGTCTATTCGATCGGTTCCAACCTCGGGGACCGGCTGGCCAACCTCCAGGGTGCCATCGACGCCCTCAGCGACACCCCCGACGTGATCATGGTCGACGTCTCCTCGATCTACGAGACCGACCCGGTCGGCGGTCCCGAGGAGAACCCCGAGTTCCTCAACCTGGTCGTGGTGGCCGAGACCACCCTGCAGCCGCGGACCCTGCTCGAGCGGGCCCAGGCCATCGAGGACGCGTACGGCCGGACCCGCGACGGCGAGCAGTGGGGTCCGCGGACCCTCGACGTCGACCTGATCGTGGTCGGCGACGCCGAAGTCGACAAGGCCGACCTCAAGATCCCGCACCCGCTGGCCCACGAGCGCGCCTTCGTGCTCATCCCCTGGTACGAGATCGACCCGACGGCGACCATCGGCACCCACGGCGCGATCGGCGACCTGGTCGACAACGTCGACGGCTCGGGGGTCCGCAAGCGCGACGACCTGGCCATCGAGCGCGACTGACCGCCGGCCGGTTCGCGTCTGACGTGGAGGACAAGCAACCCCAGGGCTCGGTCGACCCGACCCCGCCCCGGGCTCTGGCCGTGGGCGCGATGCTCGGGGCACTCGGCGGGTGGCTGATCCCGGTCACCGCCGAGGCCTTCGACCTCGTGCCCCCGGGCGTTCCCTGGACGGCACCGGTCGCGCTCGGTCTGGTCGCAGCGCTGGTCGGCGCACTGGCGTACTCGACCCACCAGCGCATCCAGGTGCGTCGCGAGCGGATCGATCCGCAGCGGGCGGTGGCCTTTCTGGTGCTGGGCAAGTCCTCGGCACTGGCCGGCGCCGTGGTCGTCGGGGGCTACCTGGTCTATGCCCTGCGCTTCATCACCCAGCTCGACATCTCCGGACCGCGCGAACGGGTCCTCGGGTCGGGGCTGTGCGTGGTCGCCGGGGTGGCGTTGCTGATCACCGGGCTGCTGCTCGAACGCGCCTGTCGGGTGCCTCGCGGGCCCGACGACGACGAGTCCGACGGCGGGGACCAGGACACTCGGCACTGAGGCCGCAAATCCGCTGGGCGGACCGGCTCGCGCCCTAGGGTGAGCCGCGTGACGACTGTGACCGCCCCGCGTTCTGCTGCCGCCCGGACCACCCGGACCGCCCGCCGCAAGGAGGCGACCTCGCGGTTCCGACGGGTGTCCGAGATCGTCCTGGTCACCGGCACCGTGCTCGGTGTGGCCGCAGCCTTCGGGCCGGGATGGGCCGTCCGCGCCGGGGTCGGCGTCGCCGTGGTCGCCGCCGTCGTCGCCTGCGCCTTCGCCTGGCGCGAGTTGTTCGTCGTCCGCCGTCAGCACGCCCGCGCCATGCTCGAGGCGACCGTCGAGCACGGACGTCGGCTCAGCGAGGAGCGGGCCCGCAGCGGCGCCGTCATCGAGACGCTGCGCCGTCGACTCAGCGATGCGGCCGAGTTGCTCGACCAGCAGCGCGTGATCATCGCCGAGCTCACCCTCAAGATCGCCGGCCTGCGCGGCGACAGGGCCCACCTGCGGCACGAGGTCGACCACCGCGAGGTGGTCATCGAGTCGCTGCGCGAGACCGTCCGCGCCCGCGAGTCGGAGCTCGAAGCACTCCGCGTCGCCGAGCCCGACGCCGAGGTGCACTCGCTGCCGCGGCGGATGCGCACCGAGCCGGAGTCCGAGTGGGACGCCCTCGGCGCCGGGAACCGCTGGGCCGACGGCTCGCACCCGACCGTCGTCGACCTCGCCACCCTGGACACCGCGATGGTGCTCCCCAATTACGAGGCCGACCGCCAGGTCGGTTGAGCCGCGGACTCCTCCCTCTCGCCGACCGGCCGGTCCTCCCGACCATCCACCGCGGCGGTACTCGCGTCGCCGCTGAGCCCGGGTAGGGAACCATGGGGCGCATGGTGCCCGATGCCGAGTCCCAGACCGCTCAGGTCGATCCGCCGTTTCCCGATCTGCCCCCGCTGCCGCGGCTGCCGCAACGGCTGGAGGCCGAGGAACCCGGCTGGGTGCGCGAGGTCGACGTCGTGGTCATCGGCTCCGGCATCGCCGGCCTGACCGCTGCCCTCGAGTGCGCCGACCTCGGCCGGGTCATGGTCGTCACCAAGGACGTGATCGCCGCCGGCTCGACCAAGTGGGCGCAGGGCGGGATCGCGTCGGTCCAGGCCGAGGGGGACACCGTCGAGCAGCACATCAGCGACACCCTGGTCGCCGGCGCCGGTCTGTGCGTCGAGGAGGCCGTCCGGGTGCTGGTCAGCGAGGGCCCGGAGGAGGTGGCCACGCTGATCTCGCGGGGCGCCGAGTTCGACCGCGACGCGGCCGGTGAGCTCGAACTGACCCGTGAGGGTGGGCACCACCGCAACCGGATCGCCCACGCCGGCGGCGACGCCACCGGTGCCGAGATCGAACGTGCGCTGATCTCCACGGTCACCGCCGACCCGGCCATCGAGATCATCGAACACGCACTGGTCCTCGACCTGATCCCGGCCGAGGTGGCTCCGGGCGAGCCACCGGCGGTGGCCGGGGTGACCCTGCACGTGCTCGGTGAGGGCACCACCGGTGGGGTCGGTGCGGTCCACGCCCGTGCCGTCGTCCTGGCCACCGGGGGCATCGGGCAGATCTATGCGGTGACCACCAACCCACCGGTCTCGACCGGCGACGGGCTGGCGGCGGCCTTCCGGGCCGGCGCCCGACTGCGCGACATCGAGTTCATCCAGTTCCACCCGACCGTGCTGTTCCTCGGCACCGGAGCCCGCGGCCAGTTGCCCCTGGTCAGCGAGGCCGTACGCGGCGAGGGCGGACTGCTGGTCAACGGGTCCGGCGAGCGCTTCATGGTCGGTCAGCACGAGCTGGCCGAACTCGCGCCGCGCGACGTGGTGGCCAAGGGGATCATGAAGGAGATGGCCAAGGAGGGCTCGGACCACGTCTTCGTCGACGGTCGCGCGCTCGGCGAGGAGATCTGGCGGGTGCGCTTCCCGACCATCCTGCACAGCTGCCGGCGGGCCGGGATCAACCCGGTCACCGATCTGATCCCGGTCGCCCCGGCCAGTCACTACTTCTGCGGTGGGGTGGAGACCGATCTCGACGGGACCACCAACCTGGCCGGGCTCTACGCCTGCGGCGAGATCGCCTCCTCCGGGGTGCACGGGGCCAACCGGCTGGCCTCCAACTCGCTGCTCGAGGGTCTGGTCTTCGCCCGGCGGATCTCCGAGGCCCTGCACCGCGACCTGCCGGCGCAGCGGACCCCGGCCGCCGACACCCGGGTGCCGGGACTGATCGCCACCGAGGTGGTGCCCAAGTTGCAGCAGGTGATGAGTCGTCACGCCGCCGGGCTGCGCAACGCCGAGGGTCTGGACCAGGCCGCCACCGAGCTCGCCGCCCTGGCCGCGGCCGACGGGTCCCGACCCGGGCTGGCCTCGTGGGAGGCGACCAACCTGATGACCGTGGCCACCGTGGTCGTGGCGTCGGCCCGGGTCCGTGAGGAATCGCGCGGCGCGCACTGGCGGACCGACTTCGAGGGCCGGCGTGACGACTGGCACGGCCACCTGGTCGCCCGGACCGATCCGGCCACCACCATCGCCCACACCTTCGTCCCGGCTGGAGGCCCGACCGCATGACCACCTCACCCACCACCCACACCACGCTGGCCGCGGTGACCCGGGCGCTCGAGGCCACCGGCCTCGACGTCGGTGCGGTCACCGTCATCGTCACCGACGCGTTGTCGGAGGATCTCGGTGGTCGCGGCGTGCTGCCGACCGGCACCGGGCCCGGGGTGGACGTCACCTCGGTCGCCACCATCGCCGAGGACGCGGTGGCCCACGGCGATTTCGTGGTCCGCCGCCCCGGTGTCCTGGCCGGCGTCGACGTGGCCGCGTACGCGATGGCTCTGGTGGCCGAGCCGGCCGGGGAATTCGCGATCACCATGCTCGCCGCCGACGGGGAATCGGTGAGTCGTGATCATGTCGTGATGCGGGTTTCGGGAAATGCCCGGGCGTTGTTGCGGGCCGAACGGGTGGCTCTGAATCTGCTCACCTTGATGTCGGGAGTGGCGACCGCCACCGATCAATGGGTGCAGGCGCTGTCGGGAACGTCGACCCAGGTCCGCGATTCGCGCAAGACCGTTCCCGGACTGCGGATCCTGCAGAAGTATGCGGTGCGGGTGGCGGGCGGGGTCAATCACCGCATGTCGCTGGCCGATGCGGCCCTGATCAAGGACAACCACGTCATCGCGGCGGGCGGAGTCGTCCCCGCCTTTTTGGCCGTCCGGCGGGCCTTTCCCGATCTTGACGTCGAAGTCGAGGTGACCACACCGGAACAGGCGCGCGAGGTGGTCGCGGCCGGTGCCACCGACATCCTCCTCGACAACATGGACACCGCTCAGATGAGCGCAGTGGTGGCCGAACTGAAAGGCCGGGCGCGATTTGAGGCCAGCGGCGGATTGACGCTAGACTCCGCGCGCGCCGTCGCCGAAACGGGCGTCGACTTTGTCGCCGTCGGAGCGATTACGCATTCCGCCGAAATTCTGGATATTGCCCTGGATCTGATGACCTAATGGGCGACGAGTCGGGTAGCCTTCAAACGTCAGGTACAAACTAATGTCAGGAGGGCTGCGCATGGCACAGCGCGTTCAAATTATCCTCGAGGACGATTTCGACGGCGGACAGGCCGACGAGACCGTCAACTTCGGTCTCGACGGCGCGGAGTACGAGATCGACCTGTCGGCTCGCAATGCCGACAGTTTGCGGGACGCCTTGGCTCCGTGGCTTGCGCACGCGCGCAAGACCGGAGGCCGTCGTAAGCGGCCCGGAAAGCCCGGGGCAGCGACGAGCACCAGCGATATCCGCGCCTGGGCCCAGGAGAACGGACACGATGTCAGCAGTCGTGGCCGCGTTTCCGCCGAGGTGCGCGAGGCGTACGAGCGGGCTCACGCCTGATTCGACGCGGCCGCGCGACGGCCGCTGAAACCTCGCGGCATTGCGCCCTGGGCGAACAATCGTTCGCCCGGGGCGCTTGCCATGTCGGGGCTGACCGGGCGCGTTGCCGCTGCGCGACCCGACCAGGCGCTTCGGTGTGATCGATCGTGCACGACCGGGGCCCGGGAAGCCGACCGGGCTCGTGGAGCGCCGACTACAGTGAGGGGGCGTCGAGCGGCCAGTCCGCCAACCCGGAGGTGGTGCCGCGTCGCAGCAAGGAGCAAATCACCATGTTCGAACGCTTTACCGATCGGGCTCGTCGGGTCGTTGTTTTGGCCCAAGAAGAAGCCCGCATGCTGAACCATAATTATATCGGGACCGAACACATCCTTCTCGGCCTTATCCACGAGGGCGAGGGAGTGGCGGCAAAGGCCCTCGAATCGCTGGGTATTTCGCTGGAAGCGGTGCGCCAGAAGGTCGAAGAGATCATCGGACACGGCCAGCAGTCACCGAGCGGTCACATCCCCTTCACCCCGCGGGCCAAGAAGGTCCTCGAGTTGAGCCTGCGCGAGGCGCTGCAGATCAATCACTCCTACATCGGCACCGAGCACATCCTGCTCGGTCTGATCCGTGAGGGTGAGGGTGTTGCCGCCCAGGTCCTGGTGAAACTCGGTGCCGATCTCAATCGGGTCCGCAATCAGGTGCTGCAGCTGCTCAGCGGATTCCAGGGCAAGGAGGCAGCGACCTCCGGTGCACCCGAGCAGGGGAACACCCCGTCGTCGTCGATGGTGCTCGACCAGTTCGGTCGCAACCTGACCCAGGCCGCCCGTGAGAACAAGCTCGACCCGGTGATCGGTCGCGAGACCGAGATCGAGCGCGTGATGACCGTGTTGTCGCGACGCACCAAGAACAATCCGGTGTTGATCGGAGAGCCCGGCGTCGGCAAGACCGCGGTGGTCGAGGGTCTTTCGCAGGCCATCGTGCGCGGTGACGTCCCCGAGACGCTGCGCGACAAGCAGATCTACACCCTCGATCTCGGCGCTCTGGTCGCCGGCAGCCGTTACCGCGGTGATTTCGAGGAGCGGCTGAAGAAGGTGCTCAAGGAGATCAAGACCCGCGGTGATGTGGTCTTGTTCATCGACGAGATCCACACCCTCGTCGGCGCCGGTGCCGCCGAAGGCGCGATCGACGCCGCCAGCATCCTCAAGCCGATGCTGGCCCGCGGCGAACTGCAGACCATCGGGGCGACCACGCTCGACGAATACCGCAAGTACGTCGAGAAGGACGCCGCCCTCGAGCGTCGTTTCCAGCCCATCCAGGTGGCCGAGCCGTCGATCGCCCACACGATCGACATCCTGCGTGGTCTGCGCGACCGCTACGAGGCCCACCACCGGATCACCATCACCGACGCGGCGCTGGTCGCCGCGGCGCAGATGGCCGACCGCTACATCTCCGACCGGTTCCTCCCCGACAAGGCGATCGACCTGATCGACGAAGCCGGCGCCCGGTTGCGGATCCGTCGGATGACCGCTCCGCCGGACCTGCGCGAGTTCGACGAGAAGGTCGCGGCCGTCCGGCTGGAGAAGGAAGCGGCGATCGACGCCCAGGACTTCGAGCGAGCCGCCGGTCTGCGCGACGACGAGAAGAAGCTGCTCAACGCGCGCGCCGATCGTGAGGCGCAGTGGAAGTCCGGCGATCTCGACGTGGTGGCCGAGGTCGACGAGGAGATCATCGCCGAGGTCCTGTCCACCGCGACCGGCATCCCGGTGTTCAAGCTCACCGAGGAGGAGTCGGCGCGACTGCTCCGCATGGAGGACGAGCTCGGCAAGCGCTACATCGGCCAGCACGATGCGGTCCGCGCGCTCTCGCGCTCGATCCGCCGCACCCGGGCCGGTCTGAAGGACCCCAAGCGCCCGAGCGGCTCGTTCATCTTCGCCGGCCCGTCCGGTGTCGGTAAGACCGAGCTGACCAAGGCGCTGACCGAGTTCCTGTTCGGCGACGAGGACGCGCTCATCCAGCTCGACATGAGCGAGTACTCCGAGAAGCACACCGCCTCGCGGCTGTTCGGTTCGCCTCCCGGCTACGTCGGCTACGAGGAGGGTGGACAGCTGACCGAGAAGGTGCGGCGCAAGCCGTTCAGCGTGGTGCTGTTCGACGAGGTCGAGAAGGCCCACCCGGACATCTTCAACTCGCTGCTGCAGATCCTGGACGAAGGTCGCCTGACCGACGCCCAGGGCCGGGTCGTCGACTTCAAGAACACCGTCATCGTGATGACCACCAACCTGGGTACCCGTGACATCGCCAAGAGCGTGTCGCTGGGCTTCAGCGGTGCGTCGGGGACCGAGGGCGGCTACGAGAAGATGAAGGCCAAGGTCAGCGACGAGCTGAAGCAGCACTTCCGGCCCGAGTTCCTCAACCGCGTCGACGAGATCGTCGTCTTCCGCCAGCTCACCCAGGAAGACATCGAGCGCATCGTCGACCTGATGGTGGCCCAGATCGAGATCCGGCTCAAGGACAAGGACATGGGCATCGAGCTGACGCCCGCGGCCAAGTCCCTGATCGCCAAGCGTGGGTTCGACCCGGTGCTCGGCGCGCGACCGCTGCGTCGCGCCCTGCAGCGTGACGTCGAGGACTACCTGGCCGAGAAGATCCTCTTCTCGGAGCTGAAGTCCGGCGAGATCGTGGTGGTCGACGTGGCCGACCCCGGCTCGGAGCACCCGTTCACCTTCACCGGTGTGGCGCGTACGCCGGCGCCGGACATGCCGCCGGTCGAGTTCGGTGGCATCGTCGAGGGCTTCGGCGACGGACCGGCCGATCCGGTGACGAACGACTGACGCAGGACTGAACAGCAACGAGCCCGGGGCATTGCCCCGGGCTCGTTCTGTGTCGGTGTGGGGACGACCCCGCGCCCCCGCGTGGCCGGCTGCCGCTGGTGAGCGGGGCGGCAGGAAGTGGCGTTAACGCCACTTCCTGCTACTTCCCTCCCGATACTTCGGGCGGGAAGTGACAGGAACTGGCGCTAACGCCACTTTTTGCAGCCCAGTCGGCTCCTTTTTGCAGCCCCAGTCGGCTCCTCGGTCGGTGAACAGGTCGAGGCCGACCCCTCAGGCCCCGTGAGGGAGCGACTCTCCCCGCCGGATCAGGCCTGTCGGGCGAGCTCGTCGGAGATGAGGACCTTGGTCGCCGTCTCGGCGTCGAGCGAGGTCCGGACCGCCTCGGCGGCGTCGGCGATCGCGTAACGGTGCGACACCATGGCGGCGAAGTCGATGGCGTGGCGATGCCGGGTCAGCAGGGCCAGGGTGCCCGCGTAGGCCTGGAGGTCCTCACCGCCGGTGCCCATCACGGTCAGACTGCGTCCGCAGATCACCGCCGGGTTGAACGCCTCGGGTCCCATGTCGACGAAGGCCCCGACCTCGATGATGCTCCCGGCATCGCGGACCAGCGTCGTGGCCAGCGCGAACGAGCCGGGGAATCCGGTGGCGTTGACCACCACGTCGGCACCGTCGCCGCCGGTGAGCTCGAGCACGCGCGCGGTCACCTCGGCGTCGACGTCGCGCACGTCGGCTCCGACCTGGACCTGGTCGGCGTCGACCAGGCGCTCGGCCAGTGCGAGCCGCAACCGGGACTTGTCGACCGCGATCACCCGCCCCGCCCCCATCAGCGCCGCCTTGACCAGGTGAGCCATGCCCAGCGAGCCGACCCCGACCACGGCCACGGTATCGCCGGGTCGGAAGCCACCGGGCCGGCGTACGGGCGCGAGCCGTTCCAGGCTGTGGGTCACGGCGAAGATCTCGGTCAGGACCGCGACCTCGGGGTCCAGTACGTCGGGGACCCGGAAGGTCGGGGTGCCGGGTCGCAGGTAGAGGTACTCCGACCAGCCTCCGAACAGGTGGGGCGCCTCGGCACTGGTCAGCGAGTTCCCGTAGTTCTCCAAGGCCCGGCACAGGTAGTACGGGAAATCGCGCTGACAGTTTCGGCAGACCCCACAGGCCCGGTTGGGCGCCGGGACGACCCGGTCACCGACGCCGAGCGCCCGGCCGTCGTGGGCGATCGCGCCACCTGGTCCGATGGCGGCGACCTCGCCGAGGTTCTCGTGGCCCTGGATGATCGGGAACGGTGTCGTCCGTTCCAGCTCGGTCCCCGCGTACTGGACGGTCTCGCCGCGGAAGGTGTGCTTGTCGGTCCCGCAGATGCCCGAGGCGATCATCCGCAGCAGGACCGCGCCGGGCTCGAGCGTCGTGGGCATCGGATAGCGGCGGATCTCGATCCGCCCCGGGGCGACCAGGGTGGCCGCGCGGACCTCGGTCATGCCTCGCGTGCGGCCGACTCGGCCGCCTCCGCGTGCATCGTCTTGCCCTGGGCGAGCGTCTGGTCGTCGTCGGTGGCGATCCCGACCAGCTCGGTAACCCGGCCGGCCGCACTCTTGAGCGCGTCGTCCGGCGAGGCGTTCGGCTCGTCCTCGGGCTGGTGCCGCGTGACCCGGACGATGTCGTCGTCGGGCTGGTCGCGGCGGGCGTGGGTGACGCAGAGTTTGCCGACGTCCTCGGCATTGCCGTGCATCACCGAGTGTGCGGCCTCGGGGATCTTCCACACCTGGGCGTTGGGCAGCAGATCGGCGACCCGCTGCACCCACTCCGGCGGACACAGCCGATCCTCCATGCCCGCGATGACCAGCACCGAGGCGTTGATCTTGGGCAGCACGTCCTCGATCCGGTACGCCATCAGCACCGGCAGGACCCGGGAGAACCAACGCGGACCGGTCAGCAGGTAGGCGTAGAGGCAGATCAGGGCGATCTTCGGCTGTTCGTGGACCGCCGACTGCAGGAAGCGCAGCAGCGCGATGCCCTTGCGTCGTTCTGCCGGGTTCACCACCGGGCTGAGCAGCACCAGGTCGGTCAGGTCGCGGGTGCTGGCCAGCTCGGCGACGATCTGGGTACCCATCGAGTGGCCGACGACGATCGGGTCGTCCAGCCCGAGTTCGTCGATCACCAGGCCCACGAGTTCGGCGTACGACTCAACGGTCATCCGGCCGTCGTGCGGGTGCGGGACGCCTCCGAACCCGGGCAGATCGAGCGCGATCACCGGGCCGAACTCGTTGAGCTGGAAGGCGAGTCGCTCGAAGTAGTTGGCCGAGACCCCGAGACCGGGGATGAGCAGGAACGCCCGCTCGCCCATGTGACCGACCGAACTCGCCCGGGCGTACGTGTCCCGCCAGGGGATCCGCTGGACGCTGACGTCGCTCTTCTTCTGCCTCCGCACGCCCCCATTGTGGCGGCTGGCGCTAGCGTGCGTTCGTGGACACCATCACCTCAGCCGACGGAACGACCCTGGCCTTCGACCGGATCGGCGCCGGCCCGCCGGTCGTCATCGTGCCCGGGGCGACCTGCACCCGCGGCGTGACCGCGCCGCTGGCCCAGGCCCTGGCCTCGGGCTGCACGGTGATCAACCTGGACCGGCGCGGCCGCGGCGACAGCGACGACCGCAGTGGTGCCCCGTACGCCGCGGACCGCGAGACCGACGACCTGGCGGCGGTGCTGGCCGCCGTCGGACCGGCCGCCCTCTACGGCCATTCCTCCGGCGCCGCAGTCGTCCTGCGGGCCACGGCCGCCGGGCTCCCGGTGACCCGTCTGGTGCTGCACGACGCCCCGTACGACGTCGAGCCCAGCCAGCACAGCCGCGACTATCACGCCGAGCTGCACCGACTGCTCGACGCCGGGGCCCACGGCGACGCGATCGAGCTGTTCCTGCGCACAGTGGGGATGCCCGAGGCGATGATCGCCGGGATGCGTCACGCCCCGCACTGGCCGGGGATGGAGGCGATCGCCCCGACCCTGGCCTACGACTCGGCGGCCCTGGCCGACGCCGACGGCGGCGCCGTGCCCCGTGACCTGCTCGACCGGATCGCGGTGCCGACCCTGGTCCTGGCCGGAGGCGACGACCCCGGGTTCATGGCCGACGCCGCTCACGCGCTGCACCGAGGCATCGACGGCGCGCAGTTCGTCCACCTGGCCGGCGCACGCCACGACGCCGGACCCGACCTCGTCGCGCCGGTGCTGCTCGACTTCCTGACCGCCTGAGGCGCGTCGGTCGACCCCGGCCCGGCGCGCGGCCGGATCAGTGGCCGAACACGTCCGAGTCGGTCAGGTCGGCCTCGCCCCGGTCCAGCGCCGAGATCGCCGACAGCTGATGGGAGGTCAGCTCGAAGTCGAAGAGCGCGATGTTCTCGGCGATCCGGCCCGGGTCGGCGGACTTGGGGATGGCCACCAGCCCGTTCTGCAGGTGCCAGCGCAGGACCACCTGGGTGGGCGTACGGCCGACCTCCTCGGCGATCGCGCTCACGATGGGGTCGGCGCGCAGCTCGGCCGCCCCCGACGCCCCGATCGGGCTCCACGACTCGATCACGATGTCGTGCTGCAGCGCGTAGCCACGGGCCTCGTCGCGGGTGCTGTACGGGCTGAGCTGGATCTGGTTGACGTCGGGGGTGATGCCGGTCTCGTCGAGCACCCGCTGCAGGTGCAGGGGCTTGAAGTTCGACGTCCCGATGGCCCGCAGCCGGCCCTCGTCGAGCAGGGCCTGGAGTCCGCGGACCGCGTCGACGTAGCGGTCCTGGTCCGGGTTGGGCCAGTGCACCAGCAGCAGGTCGAGATAGTCGACGCCGAGCCGCTCCAGGCTGGCCTCGTACGCGGTCCGGACCCCGTCGACGCTGTGCCACTCGCGGTTGAACTTGGTGGTGATGAACAGCTCCGAGCGGTCGATGCCGGAGTCGCGGATGCCCTGACCGACGCCGTCCTCGTTGCGGTAGTTCTCCGCGGTGTCGATCAGCCGGTAGCCGGCCTCGATGGCCGTGCGGACCTGGGCGGCCGCTTCGGCGCCGCGCAACGGCCAGGTGCCGAGACCGAGCACGGGGATGTCCGCGCCGTTGCGCAGGTGCAGGGTGGGAGCGAGATCAGTCATCACCCCAGCCTGTCAGGACGGCAGCGCGTAGCGGTCCCCGGCCCCGACCACCAGACCGTCGGCCTGCAGCGAGGCCAGCGCCCGGACGCGCTGCTCGGCCTCGGGCCACGCCGCAGCCAGTTCCTCGACCGGCACCGGCTCGTCGCTCGAACGGAGCACGCCCAACAGGGCCCCGCGGCACTGCCGGTCGGTCCCGGCGTAGCCCTGGCCCCGGCGCGGCGGACCGTCCCAGGCGGGATAGCCGGCGGTCCGCCAGGCGCACCGGTCCGACACCGGGCAGGCGTCGCAGCGCGGACTCCGCGCCACGCAGACCAGCGCGCCCAGCTCCATCGAGGCCACGGCCCAGTGCGCGGCGCGGTCCGGTTCTACCGGCACCAACGACTCGGCCAGAGCGGTCTCGGCCCGGCTCGGCGACGGGGTCGGGTAGGCCACGCCCTGCACCGCCCGGGCGATCACGCGGCGGACGTTGGTGTCGAGGACCACCGCCCGCTGCCGGAACGCGAAGCTGGCGATCGCCGCTGCGGTGTAGCTGCCCACCCCGGGCAGGGCGAGCAGCTCCTCGATCGTGTCGGGGACGCGACCGTGGTGACGCTCGGTGATGGCCACGGCCGCCTGGTGCAGCCGGAGCGCGCGCCGCGGATAGCCGAGCCGCCCCCAGGCTCGTACGGCTTCGCCCGACGGCGCTCCGGCCAGCGCGGCCGGCGTCGGCCAGCGGTCCAACCAGGCCGCCCAGGGCACCAGCACCCGCTCGACCGGGGTCTGCTGGAGCATGAACTCGCTGACCATGACCGCCCACGGTGAGGTGCCGGGTCGCCGCCACGGCAGGTCGCGACGGTGGGTGTCGAACCACCGCGACACGGCGGTGACGATCGGGGTTGCGTCGGACGCCGCGGGCACCTGAGGAGACTAGTCAGGTGATGAAGGCCATCGTGTACGAGGCGGCTGGCGCCCCCGCCCGCTGGCAGACGTTTCCCGAACCCGTCCCGGCCGACGACGGGGCCGTCGTCGAGGTGCGGGCGACCGGGATCTGCCGCTCCGACTGGCACGCCTGGCGCGGGCACGAGGAAGTGCCCCTGCCGCACGTCCCCGGACACGAGTTCGCCGGGATCGTGGCCGCCGTCGGGTCGCAGGTCCGCAGCTTCGCGGTCGGCGACCGGGTCACCGCACCGTTCGTCAACGGCTGCGGCCGGTGCACCTGGTGCCGCGATGGGTACGCGCAGATCTGCCCGGATCAGAGTCAGCCCGGCTTCACCCACCCCGGCTCGTACGCGGAGCAGGTCGGAGTCCGCGCCGCCGATCTCAACCTGGTCCGGCTGCCCGAGGCGATCGACTTCGTCAGCGCCGCCGCCCTCGGCTGCCGGTTCGCCACCGCGTTCCGCGCGTTGACCGGGCACTGGACGATCGAGGCCGGACAGTGGGTGGCGGTCTTCGGCTGCGGGGGTGTCGGCCTCTCGGCGGTGATGATCGCGCGGGCGCTCGGCGCCCGGGTGATCGCCGTCGACCTGTCGCCCGCGGCGCTCGGGGCGGCCACCGCGCTCGGGGCCGAGGTGACCATCGCCGACCGGGATCCGGTCTATGCCGTGCGGGAGGCGAGCGGGGGCGGTGTGCATGTGGGCATCGATGCCCTCGGTGCGCCGGCCACCTCGGCCGCCTCGATCCGCAGCCTGCGTCGTCGCGGACTTCATGTCCAGGTCGGTCTGCTGATCGACGCCGACGCGTACGCGGGGGCGCCTTGGGACGTCATCGTCAGCCACGAGCTCCAGGTGGTCGGGTCGCACGGGATGGCCGCCCGCGACTACCCGGCGATGCTGGCGATGATCGCCGACGGACGGCTTCCCGTGGACCGTCTGGTCGGCCAGGTGATCCCGCTCGAGCAGGCCGGGACCGCCATGATGGCCATGGACTCGATGGTCGCCACACGGGCCGGATTGACCGTCGCCACCCGCTGATCCGAGCCGCTTATCGCACACACCGGCGAGTGCGCGGCGTGGCTGCGGCAGATCGACCGTGAGGTTGCCTAGGGTCGGGCCATGAGCAGCGTGCTGCACCCCGTCGGACCGGAGCCGGTCCGCACCTACTGGGCGCGCCGCGCAGCGGTGGTCGCCGCGGCGATCGTCCTGCTGAGCGTGATCATCGCCCTGATCGTCAACGGTTCGACCAGCGGCTCGGCCGCCGAGCCGCCGGTCGACGCGGTCCCCGCACCGGCCTCCACCTCGACCACCGAGGCGACCACGCCGGCGACGTCCACGCCGACCGGCGGCGCGACGCGTTCCTCGGCCTCACCGGCCACGTCGGGCAAGCCCAGCGCCACCGGCGCGGCGTCGTCCACGGCAACCCCGAACCCCGGTCCGGTGGCCTGCGCGGCCAAGGACCTGCGGGTGACCCTGACCGGGAAGCGCCGGCTCAAGGTGAAGAAGCCGAACACGTTCAAGCTGTCGGTGATCAACGGATCGGGCAGCACCTGCATCGCCACGGTCAACAAGAAGAACTTCGAGCTCAAGATCTACTCCGGGACCGACCGGATCTGGAGCTCGAACGACTGCTCGACCGCGGTCAAGCCGATCCGGACCAAGCTGGCCGCCGAACGGGTCAGCGCGTGGACGATGCGGTGGAACGGCCGGCGTTCGGCCGACGACTGCAAGAACCGACCGGAGATCCCGCAGGGCGGGACCTACTTCGCGACCGCCCAGCTCGAGGGGGCCGAGCCCGTCCAGCTGCGGATGATCCTGGTCGGCTGACCGGCCGGGACGCTCACTCGGGACTGTCGACGTACGCCGACTCGGCCAACCGGACCAGCCCGTCGCGGATCACCCGGGCCCGGTGCTCGCCGACGCCCTCGACTTCCTGGAGGTCCGAGCGGCTGGCCGCGAACAGGGCCTGCAAGGTCCCGAAGTGCTCGATCAGCCGCTCGCCGAGTGAGGTGGGCAGCCGCGCGATCATCGACATCTGCCGGTAGCCCCGGCTGGTCACCTTGGTGTCGAGATGGGCGTTGTTGGGGAATCCGACCGCGCGGGCCACGGTGAGCAGCTCGAGCAAGGCTCCGGTCTCGACCGTGGCCAGTCGGCCGAGGCTGAACGAGCCGTCGTCCTCGCTCGGTCGGTAGTCCTTCTCGAGCAGGACCCGGAGCTCGTTGATGCCGACCCCGAGTTCGTGCAGCTGGAGGTTGAGCAGCCGTCCGTCGGTCCCCAGCTCCATCACGTAGCCGTGCAACTCGTCCTCGAGCCGCTGCACCATCTCCAGCCGCTGCGCGATCTGCGCGAAGTCGCGGATCGTCACCTGGTCCTGCACCTCGAGCGAGGACAGGTGCTGGGTCGCCTGGCGGAGCCGCTCGTGATAGCGCTCGAGGGTCTGCAGTGCCTGGTTGGCCCGCGACAGCAGTTGCTCGGAGTGCTCGACCTGGTGTCGACCGTCGTCGAGGAACAGGCTGATGATCGACATCGAGGCCGAGACCGAGACGACCGGCAGACCGGACTGCCGGGCCACCCGCTCGGCCGTCCGGTGCCGGGTGCCGGTCTCCATGGTCTCGATCCGAGGGTCGGGCATCAGGTGGACGCCGGCCCGGACGATCCGGATCGGTGCGCCGGGCCGGCCGTCGGCCAGGTCGAGGATGATCGCGCCGTCCATCTTGGCCAGCTCACGCAGCGCGGTGGGGGTGTAGCTGACGTCGAGGGCGAAACCGCCGGTGCTCAGCTCGGTGATGTCCTTGTTCTGACCGAGGACGACCAGGGCACCGGTGCGCCCGCGGAGGATCCGCTCGAAACCCTCGCGAAGCGGCGTGCCCGGCGCGACCAGAGCCAGCTGATCGAGCACCCGACGACGCTGGTCCGATTCCTCGACCACCTGAACTCCGATCCGCTGTTCCACCTCCTGCGACCGTATCAATCGGTCCGGTCGATCCGACAGCCGTTCACTGCTCAGGACCCCCGCCCCCGGACCGGAGCGGTTCGGAGACGGACCTAGCGGATCAGCGGCGGATTGCCGTCGGCGTCGGTGCCGGGGCGCCGGGCCAGGCCGACCGCCTCGAGCGCCTGGCGGACGGTGGGGACGGCATGGACCAGCATCCCGGCGTGCACGGTCATCAGCTGGTCGCGGGCGTCGCGGGACTGGGCCGGGATGACCGCCTCGGTGAAGCCGAGCCGGGCCGCCTCGCTCAGCCGCCGGTCGGTCCCGGGGACCCGGCGGAGCTCCCCGGCCAGTCCCACCTCGCCGATGGCGATCAGTCGGGGTGGGACCGCCTGGCCGTTGGCCGCCGAAGCCACCGACATCGCGGCGGCGAGATCGGCGGCCGGGTCGTTGATCCGCGCGCCGCCGACGCTCGACACGTAGACGTCACGGTTGTAGAGCTGGACCCGGCAGCGACGCTCGAGCACGGCGAGGACCATGGCCAGCCGCCCGGACTCGACCCCGTGCATGGTGCGCCGAGGCTGCGGGATGGGGGAGGGGGCGACCAATGCCTGCAACTCGGCGAGCAGCGGGCGGCGGCCCTCCATGGTGACGGTGATGCAGGTCCCGGGCACCGGCTCGACGTGCTCGGAGGTGAACAGGCCCGACGGGTCGGGCACCTCGATGATGCCGCGTTCGGCCATCTCGAAGCAGCCGACCTCGTCGGCCGGACCGAACCGGTTCTTGGTCGCCCGCACCATCCGGAAGCCCGAGTGCCGGTCGCCGTCGAAGGCCAGCACCACGTCGACCAGGTGCTCGAGCAGCCGCGGCCCGGCGATCGAGCCGTCCTTGGTCACGTGGCCGACGATGATCACCGCCATCCCGCGGCGCTTGGCCACCCGCACCAGGGCCGCGGTCACCTCGCGGACCTGCGTCACCCCGCCGGGCGATCCGTCGGCCTCGGCGGTGGCGATGGTCTGGATCGAGTCGACGACCAGCAGCGACGGCGCGACCTCCTCGATGTGACCGAGCACGGTCCCCAGGTCGGTCTCCGCGGCCAGGTAGAGCCGCTCGGCCAGGCCTCCGGTCCGCCCGGCGCGCAGCCGGACCTGGGCGGCCGATTCCTCGCCCGAGACGTAGAGGGTGGGGCGGTCGGCCTTGGCCCAGCGGGCCGCGACCTCGAGCAGCAGGGTCGACTTGCCGACCCCGGGCTCACCGGCCAGCAGGATCACCGCACCGGGGACCAGTCCATCGCCGAGCACCCGGTCGAGCTCGCCCACCCCGGTGCGGATCCGGGTGGCCAGGTCGAGGCTGACCTCACCGATCGGCACCGCCTTGCTGACCGGGACCGACGAGCGCACCTCGGTGAGCTTGGGGGCACCGATCTCGACCACGCTGCCCCAGGTCTGGCACTCGCCGCAGCGACCGACCCAACGGATGCTGGTCCAGCCGCACTCGGTGCAGTGGTGGCTGCCGGTTTTCGCCCGGGTGTTCGTTTTCGCCATGCAGGAACGCTAACCGAGGCCACCGACAGTTTCGGGTCGGGCGTCGCGTGTCAGGCCGACCATCTGACCCAGGTGCCGTGCGGGTGCTGGTCGGCGACTCGACGGACCCGGCGGCGGCCGTCCCGCCAGTCGATCCGGACCAGCGCGGTCGCCTGGTCGCCGGTCCGGTCGGCCCTGTCGGGTCCGGCCGGGATCGGCAGGCCCGGCACCTGGTCGGGCTGCTCGGCGAGGATCAGCGTGAGATCGCGCTGTTCCCCGACGCGATCGAGTCCGGCCAGGAACCGCCGCTGGTCGTCGGCGGTCAGGTAGGCCATCACCCAGGTGCTGACCACCACCGGCAGCAGGTCCGACGGCGTCGGCTCGACCAGACCGGCCACGTCGTGCACCGCATCACCGGTCAGCACGGTCGGTGGGTCGCTCAGGCCGAGGGTGAGCGCCGCCCGCAGCCGCTCGATCCGCTCGGGTTGGTCGGGCCACGAGCAGGCGAGCAGCCACCGGGACCGGTCGGGGTCGGTGAGATCGACCGGGGTCCGATCGAGCCCCACCCGCTCGCGGATGTCGATCATCCGCCGCGGCACCGGCGGCTCGTTCGGCCCCCGGATCTCGCAGGCCAGCGTCACCGTCGAGTCGCCGATCCCGTACGCGGTGCCGTCGGGCCACCGGTAGTCGATGCGATAGCGGTCGAGCAGCAGGTTGAGTCCGGCGCTGGCGCCGACCTCGACCAGCCGGATCGGCGCGTCGACGTCGGCCAGGGCCAGGAGCGTCGTCGCACACCGGCCGACCTCGTTGGTCTGGGTCGACCGGGTCCGTAGACGTTCGGCCACGCCGGGGTCGTCGAGCGCGAGTCGCCGGAAGTGCGGCCATGGATCGTCGGCACCGCTGCCCACCGGCCGGGGCTCGGCGGTCACCGACGGATACCAGGCGGCCAGCGGATCGTCGGCACCGGCGAGCAGGACATCGTGGACCGCGGCCAGCAACAGGGTCGGTCGGCGCTGTTGCGGGCCGGCCAGCAGCAGTCGGTCGGCGACCGCCGGATCGTCGGCCGCGGCCAGACTGAGCCGACGATAGAGGGGCAGTCGACGGGCCACCGTCGCGCCGAAGGCCGCGAAGTGGGAGACCAGCCGCTCGGTCACCGCGGCAGGTGACCGGCCACATCGAGCAGGCGGGCGTTGGCCTCGGGCTCGCCGACGCTGATCCGCAGCCCCTCCCCGGCGAAGGGACGCACGACCAGCCCGGAGGTGGCGAACCGCTCGGCGTACGCGAGCGTGCGCTCACCGGCCGGCAGCCAGACGAAATTGCCCTGGGCGTCCGGGACGTCGAACCTTCGGTCGCGGAGTCCGGCGACCAGGACGTCGCGGGCCACCATCAACGCCGCGACCCGGTCGAGCAACTGCTGCTCGGCGGCCAGCGAGGCCAGCACCGCGGCCTGGGCGACGATCGAGATGCCGAACGGCAGCGAGGCGGCGCGGACGGCGGTGGCCAGCGTGGGATCAGCCACGCAGTAGCCGACCCGGAAGCCGGCCAGCCCGTACGCCTTGGAGAACGTCCGCAGCACCACGACGTTGGCCCGGTCGAGCAGCTCGAGCGCGCGGAGCGGGTCGGGTCGGTGGACGAACTCGACGTAGGCCTCGTCGATGACGACCAGCACCGAGTCGGGGACGGCGTCGACGAAGGCCGCCACCTCGTCGTGGCCGAGCGCCGGCCCGGTCGGGTTGTTGGGCGTGCAGAGCATGACCACCCGGGTCGCCGGCGTGATCGCGGCGAGCATCGCGTCGAGGTCGTGGGCGGCGCCGGGCCCCAACGGGACGTGAACGCTGGTCGCCCCGGTCAGCTGGACGGCGATCGGGTAGGCCTCGAAGCTGCGCCAGGCGTAGACCACCTCGTCGCCGGCTCCGCAGACCGCCTGGAGCAGGTGGTAGAGCACGCCGACCGAGCCGGCGCCGAAGGCCAACCGGCCCTCCTCGACCCCCAACCGGTCGGCCAGGGCCTCGGTCATCGCGGTGTTGGCCATGTCGGGGTAGCGGTTCATCGACCCGGCCGCGGCCACCGCGGCCTCGAGGACGCCGGGCAGCGGGGGGTAGGGGTTCTCGTTGCTCGACAACTTGTAGCTGGTCAGCCCGTCCACCGCCGCAGCCGGCCGACCGGCCCGGTAGACCGGGAGCGAGGCGACCTCAGGGCGGATCCGCACCGCCATCAGCGCACCGCCCTCACGCGAGCGCCGCCGTCGCCGCCGCGGTCACAGGGTGACTTCGCCGCGCGGGGTGCTGAAGGTGGCCGACAGCAGACCCGGCTCACCGCCGTCGGTCTCGTTCCAGGTCACGGCGACGTCGGACAGCACCTGCTGCGCCTGGCCGCCGAGCCACTCGTCGACCCGGTCGTGCTCGCCGGCGATCTCCACGGCCAGCAGTTCGACCGCCGACCCACCGGCCGAAGGGTGCACCTCGTGCTCGCTCTGCCAGCGGACGAAGAACGGCAGCTGGCGGTCCTCCAACAGGTCGAGCACGCCGAGCTGATCCCACTTCAACAGCACGCCGTCGGGGCGGTAGCGGTGACCCTCGGTGGCTATGCGGCCGAGGCGCTGCTCGATCGGGGCCAGGTCATCGGTCGACACCACCCAGGCCAGCCAGCCGCCCCCGGCCAGCGACCGGGCCCGGACGGCGCGGCCGAACGGTGCCTTGTCGGCCGCCGGGTGATCGAGCACCTCGACGACCTCGAGGTAGTGACCGTCGGTCATCGGGAGGACCTGGTTGCGGGTGCCGAAGCGTGGATGGAAGCCCCCGTCGACGAACTCGGCACCGAGCTCGGCTTCCAGACGTTGCACGGTCGCCGTCAGACCGTCGGGCCCGGCGGCGTACGACAAGTGATCGAGGCGCATGTCCCACATTGTCGCCCGCGGTGCTCAGCCCGGGTCGGCGGGATGGCGCATCAGCCGGCCGGAGCGGGTTTCGAACTCCTGGCACAGTCCGGTGAGCACGGCGTACGCCGCCGGTCCCATCAGCGCGGTCAACTCGTCGGCGTTCTCGACCCACACCGGCTGCCGGCCGTGGTGTGCGTCGGTGTTGGAGGTGCAGTACCAGTCGAGATCGTGACCGCCGGGGCCCCAGCCTTCGCGGCTGTACTCACCGATGGTCACCTCGGTGTAGCTGGTGTCGTCGGTGCGGGTGATCGTGCGGTACTGGCGGCGGATGGGCAACTGCCAGCAGACGTCGGGTTTGGTCTCCAGGAAGGGGCGACCCTGGCTCAGGGCCAGGGTGTGCAGGGCGCACCCGGTCCCGCCGGCGAACCCGGGTCGGTTGAGGAAGATGCAGGCGCCGTCGACCACGCGGGTCTTCCGGCTCGGTTCCTCGCCCTCGGCGACGTGGTCGGGGTCCTCGAGCTCGGCCCAGCCCCCGGATCGACCCTGCCTGCGGTACTGCCACTGACCGGCGGTGAGCTGGGCGGCCGCCGCGGCGACCCGTTGCTCGTCCTCCTCGTCGGCGAAGTGCGCGCCCAGCGTGCAACACCCGTCGTCGGGGCGATCGGCGTAGATGCCCGGGCAGCCGTCGCCGAAGATGCAGGCCCAGCGTGAGGTCAGCCAGGTCAGGTCGCAGCGGAACACCTGGTCCTCGTCGGCCGGATCGGCGAACTCGACGAAGGCCCGCGGGAAACCGATCATCACCTCCATGGCAGTGATTATCTCTGCTATCGATCTGGTCGTTGTCATCTCTGTTGTGCGCCGGACGGATTAGGCTGGCCCGCGTGTCAGCAGAACAGCCTTCGGCCGGGTCGGCGAACGACGTCGACGTCCACACCCGGGCCGACGGTCAGCTGATCAAGGTCGCCCGGGCCAAGGTCGGGTTGTCCACCTCGTCGGTCTATCCGGAGACGACCTCGAGCGGCTTCGAGCTGGCTCGTCGGCTCGGCTACGACGGGGTCGAGGTGATGGTCGGCATCGACCCGGTCGCCGCAGACATCGATGCGGTCGAGAAGCTGCGCGACTACCACCAGGTCCCGGTGCTGGCCATCCATGCGCCGTGCCTGCTGATCACCCAACGGGTCTGGGGCACCGACCCGTGGGCCAAGCTGGTCCGCTCGGCCGAGGCGGCCCAGCGGCTCGACGCCGACGTGGTCGTGGTCCACCCGCCGTTCCGCTGGCAGCGCGACTACGCCCGGGGCTTCGTCGACGGGGTCCGTCGGCTCTCCGAGGACACCGGGATCTTGTTCTGCGTCGAGAACATGTACCCGTGGCGTACGCCGGGCGGCGAGCTCAAGGCCTACATGCCCGGCTGGGATCCGACCGAGCTCGACTACGCCGACCTGACCCTGGACTTCTCGCACGCCTCCACGGCCAACCAGCAGTCGCTCGACCTGGCCCGCTCCTGGGGATCGCGGCTGCGCCACATCCACCTGACCGACGGCTCGGGCTCGATCAAGGACGAGCATCTGGTCCCCGGTCGCGGTGACCAGCAGGCCGGTCAGGTGCTGCAGTACCTGGCCGAGAGCGACTTCACCGGCCACGTGGTGCTCGAGGTGAACTCGCGCAGGAGCGGCAGCCGGGCCGCCCGCGAGGCCGACCTGGCCGAGTCACTGGCCTTCGCCCGGCTGCACCTGACCGCACCGATCAAGGCCTCGTACGCGACCGACGGCGGCGGCACCACCAGCCCGGTCTGATCTGCCCGGTCTGATCTGCCCGGTCTGATCTGGCCGGTCTGATTCTTCCCGGGCCGGCTCCCGTCACAGCCAGCTGACGTGCGGCGCGACCAGCGCGTAACCGACGAAGGCGACGATGTCGAGCAGCAGGTGGGCCACGATCAACGGGGCCACCCGCCTCCACTTCAGATAGATCAAGCCGAAGATCACGCCCATGATCAGGTTGCCGACGAACCCGCCGAAGCCCTGGTAGAGGTGGTACGAGCCGCGGATCGCCGCACTGACCAGCAGGATCACCGGCCAGCGCCAGCCGAGCTGGCCGAAGCGGGTGAACAGGTAGCCGATCATCACCACCTCCTCGAGCGCGGAGTTCTGGAACGCCGACAGGATCAGCACCGGGATGGTCCACCAGTTGTCGGCCAGACCCGAGGCCTGCACCTGGGTGTTGAGCCCGAGCGCGCGGGCGCCGAGGTAGAGACCCAGACCGGGAACGCCGATGCCCAGCGCGATCAGCGTGCCGAAGCCGAGGTCGAAACGCGGTCGCCGCCCGTCGACGCCGATCAGCCGGGCGGCCGGTCGGTGGGTCAGGTTGAGCAGGTAGAGCGCGAGGAGCACCGGCATCAGCCCGAAGGCGATGGCGGCCAACTGGTAGGTCAGATCCAGCCACGGGCGGTCCGGGGTGGCCGAGGCGTTCAACGTCGACGTCTGCTGGGCCAGCGGGATCGGCCGGGTCAACCGCTCGATGATCCGCAGGATCGAGTAGATCGCCGACTGGCCGAGCGACAGGCCGAGGACGATGACGATCTCGATTCCGAAGCGGCTGCGGTCCAGCGATCCCACGCCGGCGGTCACGGTCGTGGACGTGGTCACCGGGCCATCCTGCCCGGTGCCCGGTCGAGCCTCGGCGCGATCACCAGCGCGGCGGACTATTTGCGGTTCGGCCCCCTTGGAGACGGGACTCACGAGAGAATTTCACGTACTGGAAACGCGCGGTGGGTCCGGATCGGCCGACTTAGGCTAGGCGTATGCGCGTAGGAGTTTTCGGGGCCACCGGCCAGGTCGGTGGCGTGATGCGGACGTTGTTGGCCGAACGGGACTTCCCGGCGACCGAGGTGCGGTTCTTCGCCTCGGCGCGGTCGGCCGGGCGGAAGCTGGCCTGGAAGGACACCGAGATCACCGTCGAGGACACCGACACCGCGGACTTCAGCGGCCTCGACCTCGCGCTGTTCTCCAACGGCAAGACCGCGTCGCTGGCGTCGGCGCCCAAGGTGGCGGCCGCGGGCGCGGTGGTGATCGACAACTCGTCGGCCTGGCGGATGGACCCGGACGTGCCGCTGGTCGTCTCCGAGGTCAACCCCGAGGACGCACTCGATCCGCCCAAGGGCATCATCGCCAACCCCAACTGCACCACCATGGCCGCGATGCCGGTGCTCAAGCCGTTGCACGCCGCCGCCGGACTGGTCCGGCTCCGGGTTTCGACCTACCAGGCGGTGTCCGGCTCGGGTGGGGCCGGCGTGGCCGAACTCGACGGTCAGGTCCAGGCGGTGGCCGCGCACGCCGCCGAACTGGCGTTCGACGGGCGCGCGGTCGACTTCCCCCAGGCCGACAAGTACGTCAAGACCATCGCCTACAACGTGCTCCCGCTCGCCGGTTCGATCGTGGCCGACGGCTCGGGTGAGACCGACGAGGAGCAGAAGCTCCGCAACGAGTCGCGCAAGATCCTGCACATCCCCGATCTGCTGGTCTCGGGCACCTGCGTACGCGTCCCCGTGTTCACCGGACACTCGCTGGCCATCCATGCCGAGTTCGCCGACGACCTCAGCCCCGAGCGGGCCACCGAGCTCCTGACCGGGGCTCCGGGTGTCGAGCTGATGGACGTCCCCACGCCGCTCGACGCCGCGGGGCGCGACCCGAGCTACGTCGGCCGGATCCGGGCGGACCAGGCCGCGCCGCAGGGCAAGGGGCTGATCCTGTTCCTGTCCAACGACAACCTGCGCAAGGGCGCCGCCCTCAACGCGGTGCAGATCGCGGAGTTGCTGGCTGCGCAACGGGCGAGCCGCTGATCGAGCGACGAACGATGAGTGCACACGCCCGTCAACCCTTAGGGTTGGCGGCGTGAGTTCGTCCAGAGAGGGACGCCTGGCCATCCTGGGCGCCGGTGTGATGGGTGAGACCGTCCTGTCGGGATTGTTGCGTGCGGGCTGGTCGGCCGACCGGATCGTCGCCACCGACCGGCGGCCCGAGCGGCAGGTCGAACTGACCGCCAAGTACGGCGTGACCATGCTCGAGAACGACGAGGCCGCCGCGGCGGCCGAGACGGTGATCGTGGTGGTCAAGCCGCAGGACCTGAGCGACCTGCTGGCCGAGATCGCCCCCGTGGTCACCCGCGACACACTCGTCGTCTCGCTGGTCGCCGGGGTCGCCACCGAGACCATCGAGAACGCATTGCCGGCCGATGTCCCGGTCGTCCGGGTGATGCCCAACACGCCCGCACTGGTCGACGAGGGGATGGCGGCCATCTCCCCGGGCTCGCACAGCGACCAGAGCCACCTCGACCGGGTCACCGAGATCCTGTCGGCCACCGGTCGGGTGGTCACCCTGCCCGAGCGCTACCAGGACGCCGTGACCGCGATCTCCGGGTCCGGGCCGGCCTACCTGTTCTTCGTCGTCGAGGCGATGATCGAAGCCGGGGTCCATCTCGGCCTGCCGCGCGACACGGCGACCGCGCTGGTCGTCCAGACCATGCTCGGGTCGGCCAAGATGCTCCGCGAGACCGGCGAGCACCCCACCGTGCTCCGCGAGCGCGTCACCTCCCCGGGGGGCACCACCGCGGCGGCCATCCGCCGACTCGAGGACCACAGCGTCCGCGCCGCGTTCATGGGGGCCATCGAGGCCGCCCGCGACCGCAGCCGCGAACTGGCCGCCGCCGCCCGGCCGACCGGGGGCACCGCGGGATGAAGGGCCTGCTCGTCCACTCCGAGGAACTGACCAGATACGACTTCGGACCCGAGCACGTGATGGCCCCCGGCCGGGTCCGCAACACCATCGCCCTGGCCCGTCGGCTCGGCGTCCTGGACCGGCTGACCGTGGTCCCGCCGCCCGAGGTCGATCTGGCCCGGTTGCGCACCGCGCACACCGACGCCTACATCGACGCGGTCCGACTCGGCGCTCCCGATGAGGCGTACGGGCTGGGGACCACCGACAACCCGGTCTTCCCGGGCATGCACGCCACGTCCGCGCTGATCGCCATGGCCACCGAGGAAGCCGCCCGCCGGGTCTGGTCGGGCGAGGTGTTGCGGGCCAGCAACATCAGCGGTGGACTGCACCACGCCATGCGCGACCGGGCCAGCGGTTTCTGCATCTACAACGACCTCGCCGTCGGCATCCACTGGTTGCTCGAGAACGGCTGCGAGCGGGTCGCCTACGTCGACATCGACGTCCACCACGGCGACGGCGTCCAGGATGCGTTCTGGGACGACCCCCGGGTGCTGACGGTCAGCCTGCACGAGACACCGGCCTACCTGTTCCCGGGCACCGGCTTCCCGACCGAGATCGGCGGACCCGGTGCGCTCGGCTCGGCGGTCAACGTCGCCCTGCCGCCGGGCACCGGCGACGCCGGCTGGCTGCGGGCCTTCCATGCGATCGTGCCCGACGTGCTGCGGGCCTTCCGGCCGACCGTGCTGATCACCCAGCACGGCTGCGACTCGCACCAGCACGACCCGCTGGCTGACCTCAACCTGACCCTCGACGGTCAGCGTGCCTCCTACCTGGCGCTGGCCGCGCTGGCCGACGAGCTGTGCGAGGGCCGCTGGATCTCGACCGGCGGCGGTGGATACGCGATCGTCGACGTCGTCCCCCGGGCCTGGACCCACCTGCTCGGGGTGGTCAGCGGCCAGCCGGTCGACCCGGCCACGGTGATCCCGAAGGAGTGGCGCGACGAGATGGGCGAGCACGCCCCGCGGATCATGACCGACGGCGGCCACGCCGAGTACGTGTCGATCGACGAGGGCTTCTCACCCGAGAGCCGACTCGACCAGGCCATCCGGGCGACCCGCGCCGCGGTCTATCCCGAACTCGGCCTCGACCCCCAGATCTGAGTCGTCAACCTCTTCGGGGGTGTGTCGCGAGATTTCCTGTGTATCTGCTGTACCAACTGCATCGTTTGCCACTAATCTCACAGCAGTGCCAGGACGCCGGAGGGGAAGCCGGCCCGGAGTGGCACGGAAACGAGAAGATCGACGATGAATGAGGCCGAGTCGGGCTCGGGACGCGTGACGCCGATCGGCGTCGGGCTGCCGACGGGCACGTTCTACACGGTGGCCGAGGTGGCCACCGCGGTGCGGCTGTCCAAGATGTCGGTCTACCGGCTGATCCACTCGGGTCAGCTCGAGGCCGTCCAGTTCGGACGCAGCTTCCGGGTCTCCGAGAAGGCGCTCAACGCCTATCTCGAGGGCTCCTTCTACAACGCCGGCTGACCATCGGCTGCGGTCGTCGCCCGCGGGCGCGTCAGCCGCAGACCGAAGGCGTACGCGCCCGGCCACAGCGCATGCTCGGGCAGCACATCGATCCCGCAGGCCCGCGAACCGATCCCGTGCACGGCGGCGTCGAGGTACAGGTGGTGCTGCGGGCCCGGCGCCAGCTCGTACGGGTGTCCGGCGCGGTCGAGTTCCTGCGGGGTGTAGCGGGTCAGGGTGAAGCCCGGCCGGCGGCCGTGGCGGTCGGCCTCGGTGGTGATCCGCAGCTGCGGCCCCGACGCGTCAGCCAGGTCGAGCCGGCGTACGGCGGCCCGGTGCCCGGTCTCCTGCGGTCGCGAGTACCGCACCGACAAGGCGTCGATGGCGGCGGCGAACCGGCCCACCCGCGCCGCCCGGGCCGTGTCCGGATAGGACTCGGCCGGCCCGGTGCCGAACCAGTCGGCCCGGTCGAGGGTGGTCGGGAGGTCGAGGCGGATGCCGACCCGGGGCCAGGTGCAGGTCCAGTCGCCGGTGGGCACGATCTGGACGGCCAGCTCGATCTCGTCCTCGGTCCACCGCCAGAAGTAGCGGGTGTCGACGCCCAGCGCGCTGTTGGCCGCCGAGCTGTGGACGCGGACGACGCGCCGGTCGTCGCCGGACGTCACCTCCTGGACCCGGTGGACCAGGCGGTCCAGGCCGGCCGCCCGCCAGCGTTCCACCGACGACGGACCGGGCACGCCACGGCCGGACGTCACGTCCGGGGCACCCAGCTCGTACGACCCGCGCTCGCCGCTGCGGTCGTTGTCGGTCGGCCCGCGCCACAGCTCGAGCCACGGGCCGTCGACCGGGAGGTCGAACACCGAGCGGACCCGCCCGGTCCGGTCGTCGAACGCGACCGGTGCGACGCGGTCGTCGGTCGGGCGATCCGAGGCACTGCTGGGCCCTGAGGTCCGCGGTCGAGCCGTGGGCTCGAGATCGGCGCCGAGGGCACGCTGACCCCAGGCCACCACGTGCCCGGCCGGTGCCCACGCGGTGGCCTCGGCCAGCTCGGCTCGGACGGTCAGCCAGGTCTCGCCCGGCTGCGGCGTCAGCAGGGCGTCGGCGAGCCGGACCTCGACGCTCGCCCCGGGACCGACCGTGGGCACGTCGATCGTGGTCTCGGACACCGGATCCCCCTCGACCTCGACCACGGCGACGAAGCGGAGCCGGTCGGTGGTCGCGGTGTGCTGGCGGTTGCGCACGGTCAGCGTGGCGTCGGCGACGCTCAACAGCACCGGAGCGTTGACCGCGGCGAACTCGGCCAGCCCCGGCGTCGGGGTGCCGTCGGGCAGCACCATGCCGTCCATCACGAAGTTGCCGTCGTGGACGACCTCGCCGAAGTCGCCGCCGTAGCCGTGGTAGCTCGTCCCGTCGGCCGTCGTCGTCGGTCAGACCGTGGTCGCGCCACTCCCAGACGAAGCCGCCGTGCAGCCGGCGGTGGCGCTCGGCCGCCTCGTCGTACTCGGTCAGTGCGCCCGGCCCGTTGCCCATGGCGTGCGCGTACTCGCAGAGCAGGAACGGCTTGCTCCGCACCCGCACCGCCTCGGCCGGGGCGCTGAGGTAGCTGATCGCGCCGGTGTCGCCGCCGATCGCGTCGAGCTCGACCAGGTCGGGATACATCCGTGAGTACACATCGGTGTACGCGCCGGTGTAGTCACCCTCGTAGTGCACCGGTCGCTCCGGGTCGCGGTCGCGGACCCACTGGGCCATGGCGGCCAGATTGCGTCCGGTGCCCGACTCGTTGCCCAGTGACCAGATGACGATGCTCGGGTGGTTCTTGTCGCGCTCCACCGTGCGTTCGATCCGATCGAGGTACGCGGCCCGCCAGTCCGGATCGTCGCTCGGGTTGCCCCGCCAGTCGATGAACCAGAAGCCGTGGGTCTCCAGATCGCACTCGTCGATCACCCAGAAGCCGAGTTCGTCGGCCAACTCGAGGACCCTCGGGTGCGGCGGGTAGTGGCTGGTCCGGAGAGCGTTGACGTTGTGCTGCTTCATCAGCAGCAGGTCGGCCCGCGCGTACGCCTCGTCGAACACCCGGCCGAGCTCGGGATGGGTCTCGTGCCGGTTCATCCCCCGGAACGTCAGCTGACCGCCGTTGACCAGCAGCACGTCGCCGCGGATCTCGACGGTGCGGAAGCCGATCTGCAGGCTGATCGTCTCGCCCGCCGAGCTGACCGTGGTCGCGTAGCGGCGCGGCTGCTCCGCGCTCCACGGCTCGACCGTCCCGACGGTGAACGGCGCGACCTCGTCGGCGCTGCCGTAGACCCGGTGGACGCCGAGCTCGGGGATGACCAGGGTGATCGGGTACGCGGCCGGCCCGGCGGTGATCTGCGGATCGACCGATCCCGAGCCGTCGGCGTACCCGGTGCGCAGCCAGAGGTCGTCGACGGCGCCCGCGGGCCGGGCCAGCAGGGTGATGTCGCGGAAGATCCCCGGCAGCCACCACTGGTCCTGGTCCTCCAGATAGCTGGCCGCCGACCACTGGTGGACCCGGACCAGGATGACGTTCTCCCCGGCGGTGAGCAGGTCGGTGACGTCGAACTCCTGGACCAGTCGGCTGCCCCGGCCGATCCCGACCTCGTGGCCGTTCAGCCAGACGCGGTAGATCGACTCCACGCCGTCGAACCGCAGCAGGACCCGCTCGGCGTTCCAGTCCGGGCCCGTGAAGCGGCGCCGGTAGTCGGCGCTGGGGTTCTCGTCGGGGACGTGCGGGGGATCGATCGGGAACGGGTACTGCAGGTTGGTGTAGATCGGGTCGCCGTACGGACCGCCCGGCGGGAGCACCCAGTGCTGGGGTACGGCCATCGTGTCCCACTCCGTGTCGTCGAAGTCCGCCGCGATCGGGGCGTCGTCGAGATCGGCGTACGGAGACCAGCGGAACCGCCAGTCACCGTTGAGGCTGAGCTCCGGTGCGTCGGACCGGACCCAGGCCCGAGCCGGGCTCCGCCGACCGTCGCCGGGGGACAGATCCTCGATGTAGGGCAGCACCCAGGCAGGCTAGCCCGACGACCCCGGCGGAGATCAGCACCACCGACAGCCCGCACCGGCCGGCGGGCGGAGCGGTCAGCTCGACCAGTCGGGTGAGCAGCTGGGTGAGTCGGTGGTAGGCGGGTCCGAGCACGGTCCCAGCCTGGTCGGCGGGACGTCCGAGGTCATGAGGCGAACCACCCACTCCGGGTGGGGTTTTTCCCTACCCGGCCCGCGATCTGCGCGCGGCGGGCCGGACGGTCGAGTTCGGGTAAGCTGCGCTGATGTCCGGCGGGAGTCGTCGGATTCGTCGAGCACGTCCGGGACCATCGAGTCGTCCCGGAACGAGGGGTTACATCGTGGGTTCGGTCATCAAGAAGCGTCGCAAGCGGATGGCGAAGAAGAAGCACCGCAAGCTGTTGAAGAAGACGCGCATCCAGCGTCGCCGCGCAGGGAAGTAACTGCCGAAGGGGCGCGATGACCGAGCGGACGGTACTGGTCACCGGGGTGTCTCGCGACCTCGGTGCCCGTTTCGCCCGCTCGCTCGCGGCCGACGAGGGCTTCCGGGTGGTGGGCGTCGACGTGACCCCACCCCGGCACGATCTGGGTGAGGCGACGTTCGTCCGCGCCGACATCCGCAATCCGGTCATCGGCAAGGTGATCGCCGCGCACGAGGTCGACACGGTGGTGCACATGGCCATCGTGGCGACCCCGGGCAGCGCCGGCGGTCGGTCGTCGATGAAGGAGATCAACGTCATCGGCACCATGCAGTTGCTGGCCGCGTGCCAGAAGGCCCCGAGTTTCACCAAGCTGGTCGTCCAGAGCTCGGTCTCGGTCTACGGATCGTCGCCGCGTGATCCGGCCCGCTTCACCGAAGAGATGTCGCCCCGGGTGCAGCCGCACACCGGCTTCGGCAAGGACTCGGTCGAGGTGGAGAGCTACGTCCGCGGACTGGCCCGTCGGCGACCCGACGTGGTCGTGACCACGCTGCGCCTGGCCAATCTGATGGGGGCCGGGGTCGACTCGCAAGTCACCCGCTACCTGAGCATGAGCGTGGTCCCCAAGGTCATGGGCTTCGACGCCCGGCTGCAGTTCCTGCACCCCAGTGACGCCCTGGCCGCACTCGATCTGGTCACCCGGCGCGACGTCCCGGGCACCTTCAACGTCGGCGGCGCCGGGGTCGTCACCTTGTCGCAGGCGTTGCGCAAGCTCGGGCGACCGTCGGTCGGCATCCTCCAGCAGGCCGCGCCGCTGATGGCCGGTGCGGTGCGCCAGGCCCGGCTGATCGACTTCTCCACCGACCAGATCGACGCCCTGACCTACGGTCGGACCATGGACACCACACGGTTCGAGGACGCGACCGGCTTCGTGCCGCGTCACACCAGCCTCGAAGCCCTCGAGGAGTTCGCCGGTGCGACCCGCCCGGGCCTGCTCAGCCGCTCGCGGATCGACGCCGGCCTCGACCTGGTCACCCGGCTGGTCGGCGTGCACGGGAGCGGTCGATGAGCGACGCCGAGATCATCGACTTCGGTGACTCGGGCCGGCGGCTGCGACCGCACCTGGCCGCCGAGGTCGATCCCGAGGCGGACGCCGGCACCGGTGAGCCCTCCGCCGTCGACCCGGCCGAGGTCCTGCAGCGGGTGACCGAGTTCGTCAAGCGTCGGTTGAGCGGCGACTATCCGATCGACGAATTCGGCTTCGACGAGGACTTCACGACCCACGTCTTCCTGCCGTTGATCCGACGACTGGCCCAGTCCTGGTTCCGGGTCGAGGTCCGCGGCGCGGAGAACCTGCCGACCGAGGGTTCGGCGCTACTCGTGGCCAACCACGCCGGGGCGATGCCGCTCGACGGCATGGTCCTCAATGCCGTGGTGTACGACGAGATCGGCCGTCACGTCCGGATGCTCGGCGCCGACCTGGTGTTCAAGACCCCGTTCTCCCATGACCTGGCCCGCAAGATCGGCACCACGCTGGCCTGCCAGGAGGACGCCGAACGGCTGCTGGCCGCCGACAACCTGGTCGCGGTCTACCCGGAGGGCTTCAAGGGCCTGGGCAAGCTCTACGCCGACCGCTACAAGTTGCAGCGATTCGGTCGCGGCGGCTTCGTCTCGGCGGCCATCCGGGCGCAGGTGCCCATCATCCCGGTTTCGATCGTGGGCTCGGAGGAGATCTATCCGCTGGTCTCGACCGCGCCGACCCTGGCCCGGGCGCTCGGCGTCCCCTACTTCCCGGTCACCCCGCTGTTCCCCTGGCTCGGGCCACTCGGGATGATCCCGTTGCCCAGCAAGTGGATCATCGAGTTCGGCGAGGCCATCACCACCGACGAGTTGAGCCCGGGTGCCGCCGACGACCCGATGGTCGTGTTCAACGTGACCGACCAGGTGCGCGAGACGATCCAGCACACCCTCTACGCGCTGCTCGCGCAACGCCGGGGTGTGTTCGGCTGACCGGTCCGCACGACCCCTGGCCGCGGCCGACCGCTCGGGGTGGCCGGTGTTCTGGGCGCTGACCCTGATCCTGCTGGCCGTGGCCGGCTTCAGCGTCGCGGTGATCCACCGGCCGCGACCGGCCGACTACCGCCATGATCCGCGCTTCGACGCCGAGGCCTTCCGCGGCTTCGTCTACGTGGGTGCCGCGGTGTTGGTGCTGGTCGCCGTGGCCACCGTGCTGCTCGGGCTGTTCGACCGGGGCCGCGGCAAGGCCGAGGCGGTCGCCGTGCTCGGATTCCTCGGCTTCGGGCTCTACCTCGCGGTGTCGGCCGGTGCGCTGGTGCTCATGCAACGCGCCGAGCGGCGGCGCTCGGCGAGGAGCGTGGAAACCTGCCCACCGACAACGGTCGACCCGTTTCCCCACTGATCGGACGGCCGGTTCAGCGTCGGCGCAACAACCGCAGCAGAGCGAACGCGGTAGCCACCGCGCCGGTCAACGCTCCCGCCCCGGCCGCCCCGATCAGCCCGATCCGGGCCGCCTTGCGCCCGGTCCGGTAGTCACGGACCTGCCAGTCGTGCTCCTCGGCGTGGGCGAGGAGGCGGCGATCCGGATTGATCGCGCACGGATGACCGACCAGCGACAGCATCGGCAGGTCGTTGTAGGAGTCCGAGTAGGCGAAGCACCGGACGAGATCCAGGCCGTGCTCGACGGCTAGGGCCCGGACGGCCTCCGCCTTGGCCGGTCCGTGCAGCAGGTCGCCGTCGAGCCGGCCGGTGTAGACGCCGTCGCGGTGCTCGGCGGTGGTGGCCAGCGCCCCGGTGAGTCCCATCCGCGACGCGACCACCCCGGCCACCTCGACCGGGGCCGCGGTCACCAGCCACACCTGCTGGCCGGCGTCGAGATGCATCTGGGCGATGGCCCGGGTGCCCGGCCAGATCAGGTCGGCGATCGAGGCCTCGTAGACCTCGCGCCCGATCTCGGTCACCTCCTCGACCGTGTGGCCCTCGATGAAGCCGAGCGTGGCGTGGCGGGCGCTGTCGATGTGGCCGACGTTCTCGCGGCCGACGATGCGGAAGTAGGCCTGCAGCCACAGCCCCTTGAGGATCACCCGGGTCGGGAAGAAGCCCCGTCGGTAGAGGCCCTTGGCCAGGTGGAACAGCGACGCGCCCTGGATGACGGTGTTGTCGAGATCGAAGAAGGCGGCCGCCCGGGCGTCTCGACGGATCGTCCGATCGGTCAGGACCGCCGCGCCGGGACCACTGGCCAGCGGTTCGACCTGCTCGAACGCGTCGGGCTCCGGTCGGGGTTCGGTCACCATCCGAGCCTAGTAGGGGACGGAGGGGCGGGCACCCGCCTCGCCGCCGACGCCACCGGCCGGAGGGCCCAGACCACTAGACTCGCTGAGGTGAACGCCAGCGCCCCGCCCCTGGCCGCCGCCGCGAGCACCCCGGTCAATCTGGCCGAGCTGGTCAGCCGTCGGGCCGCCGAACGACCGCACGCCACCGCCCTCGTCCAGCCCGCCCCGCAGCGACGGTCGGTGACCTGGGCCGAACTCGATGGTCGGGTCGACGCCGTGGCCGGCGGGCTCGCCGCTCACGGGCTGACCGCCGGGCAGCGGGTCGTCCTGTGCGGCGGGAACACCATCGAATTCGTCGTCGCCTATTTCGCCGCGCTGCGCGCCGGTTTCGTGGTCGTCCCGATCAATCCGCAACTCGGCCCGGTCGAACGGGCCCGGATGGTGGCCGACAGCGGGGCCCGGGTGATGCTCGGCGACGAGTCGCTCGACGGGGTGGACACGATCCCGCTGACCGAGGCGGGGCTGGCCGGATTGGCCGGCGACGCCGGCTCGCCGGTCGACTCGCCTCGCGACCCCGAAGCGCTCGCCGTGCTGCTCTACACCGCAGGGACGTCCGGCGAGTCCAAGGCGGCCATGCTCAGCCACCGCGCGCTGTTGGCCCATCTCGACCAGATCAGTGGCCTGGGGACGGTCACCGCCGACACGGTGGCCCTGGCCATGCTCCCGCTCTTCCACGTCTTCGGTCTGAACGCCGTGCTGGGCAGTGCCGCGTACGCCGGCGCGACCCTGGTGCTGGTCGACGGGTTCGACGACTTCTTCGAGGTGCTGGCCGCCGAGTCGGTGACCAACCTCCCGGTCGCTCCCTCGGTACTGGCCCGGACGCTCGAGGACGACCGGTGCGCGCAGATCGCCGCCCACGTCGACACGGTGATCTCCGGCGCCGCCCCGCTGGCCCCCGAGATCGCCGCGGCGTTCACCGCCCGGACCGGACTCCGGGTCGAGCAGGGGTACGGGCTGACCGAGGCCGCCCCCGGCGTCTCGGCGACCATCGGGGTCGACGCGGGGACCCTCGGCCACGGGTTCGTCGGTCGGCCGCTCCCCGGGGTCGAGGTGCGGATCGGCGACGGCAGCGACGACGGCGAGCCCGGCGAGATCTGGATCCGCGGGGCCAACCTGTTCTCCGGCTACTGGCCCGGTGGCGACGGTGGCCCCGACACACAGGGCTGGTTCGCCACCGGCGACATCGGCTATCTGGTCGACGCCGGACTGTTCCTGGTGGACCGGGCGCGCGAGCTGATCGTGGTCAACGGATTCAACGTCTTCCCGGCCGAGGTCGAGGACGCGATCACCGAGCTGTCCGGCGTGACCGGGGCCGCGGTGATCGGTCGGTCCGACCCGCGGACCGGCGAGCAGGTGGTCGCCTTCGTCACCGGTGCGGTCGACGCCGACGCGGTCACCGCGCACTGCGCCGGTCGGCTGGCCCCGTTCAAGCGGCCGGCGGTGGTGGTCATGATCGACGCCCTGCCGCGTGGCGCCACCGGCAAGGTCCAGAAGGGCGCCCTGCGTCGCACTCTGGAGGTCACCGATGCCTGAGCCGCGGGTCGTCGTCCTCAGCCGCGACGGCTGCCATCTGTGCGAGGAAGCGGTGGCCGTGGTCGCTGCGGTGTGCGGTGACCTCGGTGAGCAGTACGCGGTCCGCGACGTCGACGCCGATCCGGCGCTGCGCGAGCGCTACACCGAGCAGGTGCCGGTGACCTTCGTCGACGGCCGGCAGCACGATTTCTGGCGGGTCGACCCGACCCGGCTGCGGGCCGCGCTGGTCCGCCGGTGACTGCTCGTGAAGGACTCCGTGTGACCGAACGCTCGGCGTCCGCACGTGAAGCAGGGGAGTGCGCGAACTACAGTGAGCATGTTTGGCCCGTTTCCGAGGAGCCGCGTGTCGCACACCCTGCCGGTTGACCCCGCGCCGGTTCCGGCGACCCTGAAGGGCATCCCGGACGCCACCATCGCGCGACTCCCGGTCTACCTGCGGGTGCTCGACCGGCTGATCGCCCAGGGCATCGACACGGTGAGCAGCGGCAGCCTGGCCGAGGCGGCCGGGGTCAACTCCGCGCAACTGCGCAAGGACTTCTCGCACCTGGGCTCGTACGGCACCCGTGGCGTCGGCTACGACGTGGCCCGGCTGCGCCACCAGATCGGCCGCGAGGTCGGTTCGGCCCACGACTGGCCCGTGGTCATCGTCGGGCTCGGCAACCTGGGGACCGCGCTCGCCAACTACGCCGGGTTCACCCATCGGGGGTTCCAGGTCGTCGGGCTGATCGACACCTCGCCGGAGCTGATCGGCAAGCGCATCCACGGTCTGCAGATCTCCGACCTCGACGAGCTCGAGGCCGTGGTGACCGGCACCGGCGCAGCCATCGCGGTCATCGCCACCCCGGCCGAGGCGGCCCAGGCGGTGGCCGACCGGCTGGTGTATCTGGGGGTCACCAGCATCCTCAACTTCGCGGCCACCGTCTTGGTGGTGCCGGACCATGTCACGGTCCGTAAGGTCGATCTCGGCCAGGAACTCCAGATCCTGGCCTATCACGAGCAACGCAAGGCCGATGGCCTGAACAAGGGGGTACGCGCATGAGCTCCGAGCGTCGGGTGGGTCGCGGCCCGGTCCGCGGTGGACCGACGAGGGAACTGCGGACCCATCCGGCCGCGACCGGGCGCGAGGAGCTGAACGCCAGCTCTGAGCGTCGGGTAGGGCGTGGCCAGGTTCGCGGTGGACTGAGGAGCGAGAGCGTCGACCTGTGTGGTCGGGGTGTCGGGGGCGAGGGTGGTGTCGGCGTTCGAGCGACGAGGGAACTGCGGACCCATCCGGCCGCGACCGGGCGCGAGGAGCTGAACGCCAGCTCCGAGCGTCGGGTAGGGCGTGGCCAGGTTCGCGGTGGACTGAGGAGCGAGAGCGTCGACCTGTGTGGTCGGGGTGTCGGGGGCGAGGGTGGTGTCGGCGTTCGAGCGACGAGGGAACTGCGGACCCATCCGGCCGCGACCGGGCGCGAGGAGCTGAACAGATGAGCATCTTGGCGGTGAGCGTGTCGCACAAGTCGACGTCGGTGGCCCATCTGGCCCAACTGGCGCTCGACCCGGCCGGTGCGGCCAAGCTGGCCGACCAGCTGGTCGGGTCGGAGCACATCGACGAGGCCGTGGTGCTGTCGACCTGCAACCGCACCGAGGTCTACGCCTGCGTCAGCCGCTTCCACGGCGCGCTCGACGACGTCACCACCGCCCTCGGCGACGTGACCGGTCTCGGGGTCACCGAGATCCAGTCGATGTGCGCGGTGTTCTTCGACGAGGGCGCGGTGGCCCACGCCTTTGCCGTGACCGCCGGACTCGAGTCGCTGGTCGTCGGCGAGAACCAGATCCTCGGCCAGGTCCGCAGCGCACTCACCCTGTGCCAGACCCACGGCACCGTCGGCACGGTGCTCAACGCCTTGTTCCAGCAGGCGATCCGGGTCGGCAAGCGGGTGCAGAGCGAGACCGGCATCGGGTCGGCCGGCCGCTCGTTGGTCACCGCCGCGTACGGGGTGCTCGAGGACCGGTTCGGCAGCCTTAAGGGTCGCCGGGTGCTGGTGGTCGGGGCTGGAGCGATGGCCGGGCTGGCCGCGCGGACCGCCGCCGACGCGGGCGCCGAGCTCACCTGCATCAACCGGACCCTGGTCCGCGCCGAGCGGCTGGCCGAAGCGGTGGGCGGGACGGCCGTCGCGCTGGCCGAGCTGCCGACCGCGCTGGCCCAGGCCGACGTCGTCGTCACCTGCACCGGGGCACGCAGCATGACGCTCGGGCCGGAGGCGTTCGCCGGTACGCCGGTGGTCGCGGTCGTCGACCTCGCGCTGCCCGCCGACGTGTCGCCCGACGTGGCCGAGCGCGGCATCACCCTGATCAATCTCGACGGACTGGTCAGCGGTCAGCTCCCGGGCGCCAGCCTGGCCGAGATCGACGAGGCCCGGGCCCTGGTCCGCGGCGAGGTCGCGAGCTTCCTCGGCGTCCGCCGCGCCGCCCAGGTCGCGCCCACCGTCGTGGCCCTGCGCACCATGGCGGCCGACGTGGTCACCGCCGAGCTGCGCCGCCTCGACGGCCGGCTGCCCGAGCTCGAGGAACGGCAGCGGGCGCAGATCCAGCAGACCGTGCGCCGGATCGTCGACAAGCTGCTGCACGCCCCGACGGTGCGGGTCCAGGAACTGGCCGCCGACTCCGACGCGGTCGACTACGCGGCCGCGCTGCGCGAGCTGTTCGCGCTCGACCCGCAGGCGGTGGCGGCGGTCATGTCGCCCGAAGTCGGTCGGTAGCGCCCGTGAGCACCACCCCGCTGCGGCTCGGGGCCCGCATGTCCCCGCTCGCCCGCGCCCAGGTCGACCTGGTCGCCGGCTGGCTGGCCGAACGTGGCGTGCCGACCACGTTCGTCGGCGTCACCACCACCGGGGACATCGACCAACGCCAGCTGACCGAGATCGGCGGCACGGGGGTCTTCGCCGGTGCGGTGCGCGAGGCGCTGCGCCGCGGCGAGATCGATGTCGCCGTGCACTCGCTCAAGGACCTACCCACCGCCGGCGAGCCGGACCTCGAGGTGCTCGCGGTGCCGGCCCGTGAGGACACCCGTGACGTGCTCATCGGGACCCGGCTCGACGACGTCACCGGACGGGTCCGGATCGGCACCGGGGCCCCGCGCCGGGCCATCCAGCTGCTCGACTGGGCGGCCACCGAGCGGGCCGCCGGACGCGACGTCGAGGTCGAGGTCGTTCCCATCCGTGGCAACGTCAACACCCGCATCCGCCGGGCCGCCGAAGGGGACGTCGACGCCGTCGTGCTGGCCGCTGCCGGGCTGCGGCGACTCGGTCTGCTGGGCGAGGAATCCGGGCATTCCGACGACCCGAATTCAGACACCGTTGTCAGTTCTCTACAAGCACAGATCCTTGATCATCGGGTGATGCTCCCAGCTCCTGGACAGGGTGCTTTGGCCCTCGAAATTCATCTTTCTCTCAGGGAAGAACTCAGGGCGGCGGTGTTCACCCTCGACGACCCCGGTGCGCACGCGGAATCCCTGGTCGAGCGGGCTTTCCTGGCCCAGCTCGAGGCCGGGTGCACGGCACCCGTGGGTGCCCGTGCCACTGTCAAATCGGTCCGTGGTAAAGACCCCGATTTGACTCTCGCCGCAGTAATTGGGAGAACGTTACTGAGCAACTTGTCAGAACCGTCCAAAACCGGGTCGACCCCCTCGGAGAATGACGTTCTGCGCTGGGAGGCGCGGGGCTCGTCACCGGATCCGGTCCAGTTCGGACGCCGTGAAGCAGACGCGGTACTGATGAGCCTGCGGGACCCACAAGGCCCTGGTCGCTGAGCAGTCGGCGGCCCGGTTTCACAACAGAACGGCGATTCCTGACGTGAGCACAATCCCGGCCCGTAAGCCCCGGACCACTTCCTCCACCGCCACCCCCAGCGCGCCGGTCACCCGCGGCCGGGTGATCTTCGTCGGCACCGGACCGGGAGATCCCGACCTGCTGACTCTGGGCGCCATCGCCGCCCTCGCCGACGCCAGCGCGGTCATCCTCGACAGCGACCGGCAGCGCGACATCCTGGCCCACCCGGCGATCACCCTGGCCGAGGGCGCCGAGGTCAGCACCATCGGCCTGACCGAGGCCAACCGCCAGCTCACCCCGGCCGCCCGGGCCAAGATCGTGCTCAAGCAGGCGTCCGCCGGCGCCCGCGTGGTCCGACTGGTCACCGGTGACCCGTTCCTCGACAACGCCGTCGCCGACGAGGCCGCGGCCTGTGTTCGCGGAGGCATCGACTTCGAGGTCGTCCCCGGGGTGTCGAGCCTGACCGCGGTGCCCGAGTACGCCGGGATCGACCTGATCCACGCCGGCGGCGTCCAGTTCGCCTCGATCACCGACGGCAAGTTCACCAAGGCCCAGACCCACCACTGGGGCGACGCCGACACCGTCGTGATCAGCACCCTGGTCTCGATGGTCGGTGGACTGGTCGACGCCGCCCGGGCCGCCGGTCGCTCCGACGACGACCACGTCGTCGTCACCCTGCACGGAGGCAGCACCGAGCAGATCACCGTCTCCACCACGCTCGACGGCCTGGTCGCCGCGGTCAAGGCCGCGCGTCCGCCGGCCCACGACCCGCTGCACGTGATCATGGGCACCGCGGCCGAGCAGCGCTCGGAACTGAGCTGGTACGAGACCAAGCCGCTGTTCGGGTGGAAGGTCCTGGTCCCGCGGACCAAGGACCAGGCCGCCCCGATGGTCGCGCGGCTGCGGACCTACGGCGCGCACAGCGAGGAGGTCCCGACCATCTCGGTCGAACCGCCGCGCAGCCCGCTGCAGATGGACAAGGCCGTCCGCGGTCTGGTCGAGGGCCGCTACGAGTGGATCGCCTTCACCTCGGTGAACGCGGTCAAGGCCATCCGCGAGAAGTTCGAGGAGTACGGGCTCGACGCCCGTGCGTTCTCCGGCCTCAAGGTCGCCGCCGTCGGCGAGGTCACCGGCCAGGCGCTCAAGGCGTGGGGCATCGAGCCCGACCTGGTCCCCGAGGGCGAGCAGTCCGCCGCCGGGCTGGCCGCCGAGTTCCCGCCCTACGACGACGTGCTCGACCCGATCAACCGGGTCTTCCTGCCGCGCGCCGACATCGCCACCGAGACGCTGACCGAGGGACTCAAGGCGCTGGGCTGGGAGGTCGAGGACGTCACCGCGTACCGGACCGTCCGCGCCACCCCGCCGCCCGCCGCGGTCCGCGAGGCGATCAAGACCGGCAAGTTCGACGCCGTGGTCTTCACCTCGAGCTCGACCGTGCGCAACCTGGTCGGGATCGCCGGCAAGCCGCACCCGTCGACGATCATCGCCGTGATCGGCCCGGCCACCGCCCGCACCTGTGACGAGCACGGCCTCCGGGTCGACGTCATCGCGGCCAAGCCCTCCGTGGTCGAGCTCGCCGACGCGCTGGCCGCGTTCGCCGCCGACCGCCGCGACGGCCTGCTCGAGTCCGGCGAGCCGGTCCTGCGTCCCAGCCAGAAGAAGCCGACCAGCCGCCGCCGGGTCTGAGCTGCGCGTACGTCTGACGGCCGGCGGGGGGTCAGGAAGTGGAGTTAACTCCACTTCCTGTCGCTCTACGCCGGATGTTTCGGGAGGGAAGTAGCAGGAAGTGGAGTTGACTCCCGTTCCTACGGGAGGTCGGCGCGATGTCGGCCTCACGCGGCGGCCCCGGCGGCTGCGGGTCAATCCGGTCATGCGGGCGATGGTCTCCGAGACCAGCGTCGAGGCCCGGCAGCTGATCCTGCCGGTGTTCGTGGGCGAGGGGCTGCGTGAACCGCGGCCGATCAGCTCGATGCCCGGCGTCGTCCAGCACACGCTGGACAGCGTCCGGGCGACCGCGGCCGAGGCCGCGCGCGCTGGTCTGGCCGGCATCATGCTGTTCGGCGTCCCCGAGCACAAGGACGCGGTCGGCTCCGGGGCGCTCGACCCCGACGGCATCCTCAACGTCGCCCTCCGCACGGTCCGTCAGGAGGTCGGCGACGAGCTCCTGGTGATGTCCGACGTCTGTCTGGACGAATTCACCGATCACGGCCACTGCGGGGTGCTGACCCCGTCGGGGCTGGTCGACAACGACGCCACGGTCGAGATCTACGCCCGGATGGCGGTGCTGCACGCCGCGTGCGGCGCCCACGTGGTCGGCCCGAGCGGGATGATGGACGGTCAGGTCCGAGCCATCCGCGCCGCGCTCGACGCGGCCGGGGCGCTCGATGTCGCCGTGCTGGCCTACTCGGCCAAGTACGCGTCGGCGTTCTACGGCCCGTTCCGCGAGGCGGTCGCCAGTTCACTGGTCGGCGACCGGCGGACCTATCAGCAGGACCCGGCCAACCTGCGCGAGGCGCTGCGCGAGGTCGCCCTCGACGTGGTCGAAGGCGCCGACATCGTCATGGTCAAACCGGCCCTGGCCTACCTCGACGTGATCCGCGCCGTACGCGAGGCGGTCGACCTGCCGGTCGCGGCCTACAACATCTCCGGGGAATACTCGATGGTCGAGGCCGCCGCCGCACAGGGGTGGATCGATCGGGAGCGGGCGATCGACGAGACGCTGACCTCGATCCGCCGAGCCGGCGCCGACCTGGTGCTGAGCTACTGGGCCCTGGAGTACGCCGATCGGAAGGCACGTCCGTGAGCACGTCGAAGAGCGAGGCCGCGTTCGCGCGCGCTCGTGAGGTCATCCCCGGAGGGGTCAACTCCCCGGTCCGCGCCTTCCTCTCGGTCGGGGGGACGCCGCGGTTCATCGCCGCCGCGCAGGGTCCGTACCTGACCGACGTCGACGGCAACCAACTGGTCGACCTGATCTGCTCGTGGGGTCCGATGCTGCTGGGCCACGCCTACCCTGCGGTGATCGACGCGGTCACCGCCGCCGCGAGTCGCGGGACCTCGTACGGGGCGCCGACGCTGGCCGAGGTCGAACTGGCCGCCGCCATCGTCGACCGCACCCCGGTCGAGCAGGTCCGGCTGGTCAGCTCGGGCACCGAGGCGACGATGAGCGTGCTCCGGCTGGCCCGCGGGGTGACCGGCCGCGACAAGATCATCAAGTTCGCCGGCTGCTACCACGGCCACGTCGACGCACTGCTGGCCGCGGCCGGCTCGGGCGTGGCCACCCTGCAGCACCGGGCCGGCTCCAAGGTCGCCGGGACCATCCCGGGAACCCCGGGGGTCACCGAGGCGACCATCGGCGACACCATCGTGCTGCCCTACAACGACCGCGCTGCCGTCACCGAAGCATTCGCCACCTACGGCGACGAGATCGCCTGCCTGATGACCGAGGCGGCGGCCGGCAACATGGGCGTCGTCCCGCCCGGGGTCGAGGACGGGATCGGCTTCAACGCCTTTCTGGCCGACCTCTGCCGGCGGCACGGCGCGCTGTTCGTCTCCGACGAGGTGATGACCGGTTTCCGCATCACCGCTTCCGGGCAGTACGGCATCGACGGAGTCGAGCCCGACCTGATGACCTTCGGCAAGGTGATGGGTGGCGGGTTCCCGGCGGCCGCGTTCGGCGGCCGGGCCGAGCTGATGCAGCACCTGTCACCGGTCGGCGGGGTCTACCAGGCGGGGACGCTGTCGGGGAACCCGATCGCCACCGCGGCCGGCCTGGCCACGCTGAACCACGCCACCGCCGAGGTCTACGCCCATGTCGACCGGCAGGCCGCGCGGCTCCAGACCGAGGTCGCCGCCGCGCTCTCCGCCGCCGGTGTGCCGCACGTCATCCAGGCGGCCGGGAACTTGTTCAGCGTGTTCTTCGTCGCCGAGGGCGTGACCTCCGTGCCCGACTACGCAACCGCGGCGAGGCAGTCGACCGCCGCGTACGCCGCGTTCTTCCACTCCATGCTCGACCAGGGCATCTACCTGCCGCCGAGCGCCTTCGAGGGCTGGTTTTTGTCGGCCGCGCATGATGATGGGGTCATGGATCGCATCGTCACCGCCCTTCCTGCCGCCGCCCGGGCCGCCGCGGAGACCCCGTGAGCGCCGACCTCGTCCGGACGATCGTCCACCTGGTCCGGCACGGCGAGGTCGAGAACCCGACCGGTGTCCTCTACGGTCGGCTGCCCGACTTCCACCTGTCCGAACTGGGCCGGCAGATGGCCGAGCGGACCGCCGAATCGCTGCGCGACCGCGACATCGTGCACCTGCGCTGCTCGCCGCTCGAGCGGGCTCAGGAGACCATCCGACCGCTGGCCGACGTGCTGGCGCTGCCGGTGACCACCGACGGCCGGGTGATCGAGGCCGGCAACGACCTGGAGGGCCGCAAGGTCACTCCGGCCAACCTGCTCAAGGGCGGCCCGGCGACCTGGTGGATGTTCCGCAACGTCGCCCGCCCGACCTGGGGTGAGGCCTACACCGACATCGTCGTGCGGATGCGCGCGGCCATGCAGGACGCCGCCGCCGCGGCCGTCGGACACGAGGCGGTGATCGTCTCGCACCAGTTGCCGATCTGGATGGCCCGGTGCGACGCCGAGGACCGTCGGCTCGTCCACGACCCGCGCAAGCGGCAGTGCACCCTGGCCAGCGTCACCTCGTTCACCTACTTGAGCGATCCGGATTCCGACGATGCGGATTTCGGGAGCGCTGGCGACGGGGATTCCGCGGGGCATGTGGGGGGTCGCCCCCCCACGGATTTCAGGAGCGCTAGCGACGGGAATGCCTCGGGGGGTGTGGGGGGTCGCCCCCCCACACGACAGGGCCCGACCCAGCGACTCAGCGAGGTCAGCTACCGCGAGCCCTCCGCCGATCTGCTTCGTCCGCACCAGGTCGCCCGGGCGCCGAAGTTCGTCGCGGGGGCGTAGTGCCTCGGGTGTGGGCGGCGCTGGTCGTCGCGGTGCTGCTGGTGCTCGCCGGGTGCTCCGACGACAACACCGGTGACGTCGGCCAGGGGTTCGTCAGCCGCGACGGCATCATCAACCGGGTCGCCCCGGACCAGCGCAAACCTGCGCCGGAGATCTCGGGGGCCGCGCTGGGCAGCGACACGACGATCACCACCGCCGACTACGCCGGCAAGGTCATCGTCCTCAACGTCTGGGGCTCGTGGTGCGCGCCGTGCCGTGAGGAGGCCCCGGCGCTGGTCGCGGCGAGTGCCCGGACCAAGGACACCGCGCAGTTCGTCGGGATCACCATCCGCGACACCGCGCCGGCCCAGGCCGAGGCGTTCGTCCGGGCCAACAAGATCACCTACCCGTCGATCTTCGACCCGGACGGCAAGGCGCTGCTGCCGCTGGCCGGCGACCTCCCGCCCAGCGTCATCCCGACCACGCTGATCATCGACGAGCAGGGCCGGATCGCGGTCCGGGTGCTCAACACGATCACCGAGACCACGCTGGTCGACCTGATCGACGACGTGGCGAACGGCGTGTGATGATCCTGCTCGATCTGGCCGACTGGGCCCAGCAGTCGGTGGGCGGTTCGATGGCTGTCGCCCTGCCGGTCGCGCTGCTCGCCGGTCTGGTCTCCTTCTTCTCCCCGTGCGTGGTCCCGTTGCTGCCCGGCTACCTGTCCTACGCCACCGGTCTCGGGGCGGCCGAGGTGGTCGAGGGGTCGAAGCGCCGGGGCCGGATGCTCGCCGGGGCCAGCCTGTTCGTCCTCGGGTTCGCGGTGATCTTCGTCGCCTCCGGGGTGGTCGCGGGCACCGCCGGTCGCGAGCTGGCCGAGCACCGGGTGCTGATCAGCCGGATCCTCGGCGGCGTGGTCATCGTGCTCGGGCTGATCTTCGCCGGGTTGATCCCGATCGGCCAGCGTGACCTGCGGCTGCACCGGATCCCCGCCGTCGGCGTGGCCGCCGCGCCGCTGCTCGGGGTGGTCTTCGCGCTCGGCTGGACGCCGTGCCTGTCGCCGACGCTGGGCGTGGTCATCAATCTCGGGTTCAGCGAGGGGACCGCGCTGCGCGGCGGACTGCTCGGTTTCGCGTACGCGCTCGGCCTCGGCATCCCCTTCGTGATCGCCGGGCTGGCCTTCACCAGGATGGCCCGGGCGGTGACCGCGCTGCGGACCCATCAGGGACTGATCATGCGGATCGGCGGCGTCCTGCTGGTCGGCGTCGGCCTGCTCCTGGTCACCGGCACCTGGGACACCCTGACCGGCGCGCTGCGGCAGTGGGCCGCCAACTTCGAGACGGTGATCTGATGAGTGCCACGACCCCGGAGCTGCCGAAGCTCGGCCTCGGCGGCGGGATCCGGTATCTCTGGACCCAGTTGACCTCGATGCGGACCGCGCTGGTGCTGCTGTTCGCGCTGGCCCTGGCGGCCATCCCCGGCTCGCTGGTCCCGCAGCGCAGCCTGTCGCCGGTCCGGGTCAACGACTTCATCGACCAGCACCCGACGCTCGGCCCGATCTACGACACGATCGGGATGTTCGCGGTCTACACCTCGCCGTGGTTCTCGGCGATCTACCTGCTGCTGTTCATCTCGCTCGTCGGCTGCATCATCCCGCGGGTCGCGGTCTACGCCCGCGCGGTGCGGGCCCGCCCACCGCGTACGCCGCGCAACCTCTCCCGGCTCCCGGTCTACGCCACCGCGCCGGCCGGTGACGACGTGCTCGACCGCGCCGAGGCGCTGCTCCGCAAGCAGCACTACCGGGTCGACCGGCACGAACCCGAACCGGGAACCGACGGCGTGGTGGGTACGCGCGGCGTCAGCCTGGCCGCCGAACGCGGCTACCTGCGCGAGGCCGGCAACCTGGTCTTCCACATCAGCCTGATCTTCGTCCTGCTCGGCGCGGCCACCGGAGCGCTGTGGGGGTTCCGCGGCACCGCGGTGGTGCTGGTCGGGCAGGGCTTCTCCAACAATTTGACCCAGTACGACGACTTCACCTCGGGGGCCGAGTTCTCCGACCGCGACCTCCAGCCGTTCAACGTGCTGGTCGAGAACTTCGACGTGAAGTTCGAGACCGGTGCGGTCCAACGGGGCGCGGCCCGGCTCTTCCGGGTCGACGCCGAGGTGGTCGATCAGCCGGGCGACGCCCCGCGCGCGGAGACGCTCGAGGTCAACAAGCCCGCTCAACATCGACGGCACCACCGTGCACCTGGTCGGGCACGGGTACGCGCCGATCGTCACGGTCAAGGACGGCGACGGCAACGTCGCCTTCTCGGGCCCGGTGGTGATGCTCCCGCAGGACGGCAACTTCAGCTCGATCGGGGCGATCAAGGTGCCGGACGCCCGGCCGGAGCGGCTGGCGTTCGAGGCGTTCTTCTACCCGAGCGGGACCATCGACCCGCAGCGCGGACCGACCTCGGTCTTCCCGGACGCGTTGAACCCGATGCTGTTCTTCAACGCCTGGTCGGGTCCGCCCAAGGTCGAGACCGGCGAGCCGGAGAACGTCTACAGCCTCGATCCGACCGGACTGACCCAGCTGCGCGACGCCGGCGGCCAGCCGCTGCGTTACGCGCTCAATGTCGGCGACGGGGTGAACCTGCCCGACGGCAAGGGCTCGATCCAGTTCGACGGCTGGACCCGGTGGGTCAAGCTGCAGGTCGGCGACGCCCCCGGGGTGCCGATCTCGATCGCCGCCATCGGGGTGGCCGTGGCCGGTCTCTGTCTGTCGCTGTTCATCCGGCCGCGGCGGCTCTGGCTGACCGTCACCACCTCGGAGGATGGCTCTAGGGTGGTGGAGATCGGCGGCCTGGACCGGACCGACGGTCGGGGCAACCTCGGCGAGGACGTCGACGAGCTGGTGGCTGAGCTGGGTGAATCCGTGACGGTTCCCCGCAGAGAAGTGAGTAGGACATGAATTACGAGTATTTCTCCAGCCTGGCGCTGGTCACCTCGGTGGTCGTCTACACCCTGGCCATGTTCGCGCACGCCGCGGAATGGGCCTCGGCCCGCCGGACGGCGGCGGCCGACACCCGCGCCGACCAGGCGTTGCTGGTCGGCGCCGCCGGATCGAGCGACACGGGCCGGCCGTCGGGTGCGATCCCGGCCAGCCCCGAGATCCGGGCCGCCGAGCAGGAGGCGGTCGACGTCAAGGTCGACCAGTTCGGCCGGGTCGGCGTCGCTCTGACCGTCGTCGGTTTCCTGCTCAGCGTGGCCGGGGTGATCTTCCGCGGCCTGGCCGCCGGGCGGGCACCCTGGGGCAACATGTTCGAGTTCACCACCAGCGCCATGGTCTTCGTGGTCGCGACCTACCTGGTCCTGGTCTGGCGCTCCGGACTGCGTTGGATCGGGTTGCCGGTGACCCTGCTGGCCGCGATCGGCAACGGCCTGGCCGTCACCGTGTTCTACGTGGCCGTGGCCCCGCTGGTCCCCGCGCTGCACTCGATCTGGTTCATCATCCACATCGTGGCCGCGGCGATCGCCGGCTCGGCGTTCAACGTCGGCGGCGTGCTGTCGATCCTCTACCTGATCAAGAGCCGGGCCGAGGAACGCGGCCAGGTCACCGGCTACCTGACCCGGCTGCCGTCGGCCAAGCGGATCGACCTGTTCGCGTACCGGACGCTGGCCTTCGCCTTCCCGCTGTGGACCTTCACCGTGGCCGCCGGGGCGATCTGGGCCGAGTACGCCTGGGGCCGCTACTGGGGCTGGGATCCGAAGGAGACCTGGGCACTGGTCACCTGGGTCATCTACGCCGGATACCTGCATGCTCGGGCGACCGCCGGATGGCGCGGGCGTCGGGCCGCGGTGATCGCCATCATCGGGTTGGCCTCGTTCTGGTTCAACTTCGTCGGCATCAACCTGTTGGTCTCGGGCCTGCACTCCTACGCCGGCGTCTGAGCGGTCCCGACCGCCGCGCCCAGGGCGCGACGGTCCGGGCGCGGCGATCGGTGCCGGGATCAGGACTCCGGATCGGCCAGCCAGGCGTCGTGGCCGCCCGGAGATCGTTGGCTCGCGTGATGCCGACGTCCGGCAGCCGGGCCGCGGCCAGGCTCGACGCGTACCCCTGCTGACAGACCACGATGACCGGCCGGTCGTACGCGATCGGCAGCCCATCGCCGGCTCGAGCGCGTTCGGGTCGCGCCGATCGCACGACGGCGGCGCGCATAGGCTGCCAGGGATCGGATCTGCGGCCGCCCCGGCCGTCGGGCAGCACCTCAGGAGCGGCATGCGGCACTTCGACCTCTGCATCATCGGCAGCGGCTCGGGCAACACCATCGTCGACGAGCGGTTCGAGGGCTGGTCGGTGGCCCTGGTCGAGGGCGGGACGTTCGGCGGGACCTGCGTCAACGTCGGGTGCATCCCGACCAAGATGTACGTCCATCCGGCCGACCTGGCCCGGATCCCGGCCGAGTCGGGCCGGCTCGGGGTGGATCTGTCGTTCGACGGGGTCGACTGGCCGGGCATCCGGGACCGCATCTTCGGCCGCATCGACGCGATCGCGGTCGGCGGCGCGGACTACCGGCGGGGCCAGGACCACGTCACCCTGTTCGCCGAGCAGGCGCGGTTCGTCGGCCCGAAGACCCTCGAGCTCGCCGAGAGTGGCACCATCACCGCCGACCGGTTCGTCCTCGCCGCCGGCGCCCGTCCGGTCATCCCGCCGATCGCCGGACTGGACGCCGTCGAGTTCCACACCTCCGACACGGTGATGCGGCTGCCCGAGCTGCCCGAGACGATGGTCATCGTCGGGGGCGGCTACGTGGCCGCCGAGTTCGCCCACGTGTTCAGCGCGTTCGGGACTCGGGTGACGCTGGTCAATCGCAGCGACCGGCTGCTGCGCGGCGAGGACGCCGACGTGGCCCAGCGGTTCACCGAGCTGCTGCAGGCCCAGATCGACGTCCGGCTGGGTGCCGAGATCAGCTCGGTCAAGCCGGCGGCCGACGGTGGGGTGCGGGTCCAGCTCGGTGACGACTCCGACCCGCTCGACGTCGACGTGCTGCTCATCGCCACCGGGCGGCAGCCCAACGGCGACCGGCTCGGGCTCGAGAGCACCGGGGTCGAGGTCGACGACGACGGCTTCGTCGTCGTCGACCACCAGCAGCGGACGACCGCCGACGGCATCTTCGCCCTCGGCGACGTCAGTTCGCACGACCAGCTCAAACACGTGGCCAACCACGAGGCCCGGGTGGTCCAGCACAACCTGCTGCATCCCGATGCGCTCATTGCGAGCGACCACCGCTTCGTCCCGCACGCGGTCTTCTCCCGACCGCAGATCGCCTCGGTCGGACTGACCGAACAGCAGGCGCGCGAGCAGGGTCGGGCCATCCGGGTCGGTCTGCGTGACTTCGGCGACGTGGCCTTCGGCTGGGCCATGGAGGACCGCGACCACTTCGTCAAGGTGATCGTGGACCGGGTGAGCGACCAGATCCTCGGCGCCCACCTGATCGGTCCGGAGGCGTCGACGCTGGTCCAGTCGCTGATCACGGCGATGAGCTTCGGCATCCCGGCGGCCGAGTTCGCCCGCGGTCAGTACTGGATCCACCCGGCCCTGACCGAGGTGGTCGAGAACGCCGTACTCGGCGCCGGTGAGGACACCGGCGTCGAGTGAGCTGATCGGCGGCCCGTTCAGCCGTCGGTCGCGCGGCGGGCGAGTCGGGCCAGCGTGCGGGCGACCCGGGCCGACCGGACCTCCTCGGTGGCCGATGCGCCGACCCAGCGCGCGTACTCCTGACGGTGTTCGGGTGGCAGGTCGGCGTACGCGCGACCGGCCGCCTCGTCGGCGGCCAGCGCGGCGATCAGCTCGGGTGACTCGACGGCCGGGGCCGACGTCGGCTCGTCGACCGCCACCTCGGTGAGCGTGATGTCGACCGTGTCGCCCGCGGCGACGCCGGCGGCCCGCAACTGGTCCTTGCGGACCCCCAGATAACACTGGGCGCCGTAGACGGCCAGGCGGGCGGCGAAGCCGGTCCCGTTGAGCACCACCTCGACCGCCGGCCGCTTCGTGGAGAAGGTGGCGGCGATCTCCTTGGGCACGACCACCGCGTGCCCGCCCTGGCCGGTGCGGTGGATCTCGCCGCGGAACGAGACGGCCACGGCCGGGTCAGAGCTCCGCTCTGCGGATCGGGCTTAGCCTGGTGCCGCTCGACATCGCCGTCGTCCCTTCAACACCGATCGCGGGCGGTGCCGGCCAGCACCGTGGGATCCAACCTAGTGATCGACGGTGGCTCACGCCAAGGAGGTCTCGACCCGATGACCATGCGCCCGTCCGGCGCCGGACGCCTGCGTGCGCTCGGCTGCGCCCTGGTGATCGCTGCCGTGGTCGGCGGTTGCGGCACCCCGGCGCCCAACGCACCCAGTACCGACCCGTCGCCGCCGTCCGGGACGCGTACGCCGGTCCCGAGCTCCGCGGTGCCGGGATCGAGCTCGGCGTCCCCGGGCTCCACCACACCGAGCCCGTCGACCACCGCCGCGCCGGTCGAGCGGTCCTGCACCGACCTGGTCGAAGCGCTGAGCCTGCGTGAACAGGTCGGGCAGCTCCTCATGGTCGGGGTCTCCTCGGCCGGGATCACGGCGGCCGACGCCGCCGCGATCAGCCGCACCCGGACCGGCAGCGTGATCCTGCTCGGCAACACCACCGGCGGGCGGTCGGCGGTCCGCGCCGTCGTCGCCGAGGTCCGCCGGGCGACCCGGCGGCCCGAGGGGATCAGGACGGTGCTGGCCGCCGACCAGGAGGGCGGATTGGTCCAGCGGCTGAAGGGCCCCGGTTTCTCGACCATCCCGTCGGCCCGGGTCCAGGCCGCGCGGAGTCCGAAGGCCGTGCGGCGCGACGCCGAGAAGTGGGGCCGGCAGCTGATCGCGGCCGGGATCGATGCCGATCTCGCTCCGGTGGCCGACGTGGTGCCCGCCGCTCTGACCCGGATCAACCAACCCATCGGCCAACTGCAACGCGGCTACGGGAGTGATCCGCGGACGGTGGCCGCACACGTGGCAGCGTTCACCACCGGGATGCAGCGGGCCGGCGTGATGACCGCGGTCAAGCACTACCCGGGGCTCGGTCGCGTCCGGGGGAACACCGACTTCGTGGCCCGGGTGGTCGATACGACGACCCGACGCAAGGGTCGCGAACTCGCCGGCTTCGATGCCGCCGTCGCCGCCCGGACCGACATGGTCATGGTGTCCTCGGCGTACTACGCGCGGATCGATCCGGACCACCGCGCCGCCTTCTCGACCACGATCATCGAGACCATGCTCCGCGGCGATCAGGGCTTCACCGGCGTGGTCATCTCCGACGACCTGGCCGCTGCGGCGATGCGCGATCTCGCTCCGGGGACCCGGGCGGTGCGCTTCGTCGAGGCCGGTGGCGACCTGGCCATCGTCGGCACCTCGGGGCAGGCGTCGACCATGGCCACCGCGCTCCGCGACCGGGCGGCCGACGACGACGACTTCCGGGCCCGGGTGGAGGCCAGTGCGCTTCGCGTGGTCAGCATGAAGGCCCGCCGCGGTCTGGCCGACTGCGCCGGTTGACCCGGACCGCTCGCTCCGGCGTGTGAGCCGGTCCCTGGGTCAGGGTCAGCGGGTCAGCGGGTCAGCGAGAACAGGCTGATGTCATGGCCGGTTCGGCCGGTCTGGGCCAGATCGGCGACGATCTCGCCGACCACCGGGACGAACTTGAAGCCATGGCCGGAGAATCCGGCAGCCACCACGACCTGCGGTGAGTCCGGCAGGGCGCCGATCACGAAGGCTTCGTCACCGGTGGCCGCGTACAGGCAGGTGGAGGCGCGGACGAGATGGTCGCCGAGATGCGGGAACAGCCGACGGCCGCGAGCGATGGCCGCGGCGATCTCGTCGGGGTGGACGTCGCGGTCGACCGTCTCCGGGGTCGTGGTGCCCTGATTCTGCCGGTAGAAGGCCATCTTGATGCCCCCGTCGGGGCCGTCGACCATCGGGAAGCCGTAGAACTCGCCGTGCCCGCCGGTGTCGTCGATGAAGACGGGCTGCCTCGCGTACGCGGCGGCGGGTGGGCCGGTCGCGACGTCGGGGGCGATCCAGTAGACGACCTGACGTTCGACCGACAGGGCGATCCCGGTGAGCGACGCGGCCCAGGCCCCCGGCGCCAGCACCAGCCGGTCGGCGCCGTACGTGCCGGCATCGGTGGCCACCTCGACACCGCCGCCGGGGGTCACCGACCACGACCGCACCGGCTCGTCGAATCGTAGGTCGGCGCCGGCCCGGCCGGCGAGATCGAGATGGGCGAGCACGGTTTCCTCGGGTCGCACGAAGCCGGCGCCCGGCTCGTACACCGCGACCACGTGCTCGGCCGGTCGCATGGCCGGGAAGCGGCGATGGATCTCGGCGGCGTCGAGGATCTCGTGCTCGACCCGGTGCAGCTCGGCCGCGGCCCGGGCCCCGGTGAACACTCCACCGTCGGGATCACCGAGATGCAGCCCGCCGCAGAGAGTGATCACGTCGCGACCCGAGCGTTCGGCGAGCCGGTGCCAACCGTCGTACGACGAGCGCAGCAGCGGAACGTACTCGGCACCCTCGAAGTAGGCCTGACGGATGATTCGGGTGCCGCCGTGCATCGAGCCGCGGTCGTGCGCCGGTCCGAAGGCTTCGAGCCCGAGCACCGAGAGCCCGCGGTCGGCCAGCGTGGCGGCGGCGGCCGATCCCATCGAGCCCAGACCGACCACGATGACGTCCGCCGTCCGCGCGGTCGGTCCCGCCATCAGCTGTCGACCTGGAGGTCGGCCAGCGCCTGGCGGGCCGGCGCGACCAGTTCGGGGACCGTGTCGGGGATCGATGCGTAATAGATGCCCGAGCGCTGCCCGGCCGAGACGATGGCCACGATGAGCAGCTCGCCCTTGGTGTCGAGCCCGCGGATGTCGAAGCTCAGCTGCGACTCGACGATCCAGGCCTCGTGTCCGTCGATGGTGGCGGCGGCGTTCTTCTTCACGTCGCTGGTCACCGGGTTGTTGCCGTAGAACCGGCCGAGGATGCACTTGACCACGATCTGCGAGCCCTGCTCGGGGGTGAAGAACCCGTCACCGGCCTGCAGTTCGCCGATCAGCACCGACGCCACCCAGTTGCTGTTGGGCTGGTAGTTGGTCTGGACCGTGTACTCCTGCGACTGCACGTCGACCCCGAACGGCACCCGGTCCTCGTTGCGCGGAGCGCCGAAGGGCGAGCCGAGCGCCGGGTAGGACAGCGGGCCGCCGTGCACCCGGCCGTCGGCCGGGGCCTGGGTGGCCAACGGCGTCTCCGAGCGGGCGGGCGGGCACGCGTCCTGGCTGCCCTGACCGCCCGGGGTGCCGCCGAGGACATCGGTCCCGCCGGTCACCGCGCGGATGGCGATCACCGCGACGATGACGATCACCGCGACCAGGGCGGCGCCGGCGATCCACCAGCCGATCGGGGACTTCTTCTTCTGGGTCTGCTGGTACTGCGCGTACGCGGACCCGCCGCCGTAGGCTCCCGAGCCGGTGCCGTACGCCCCACCGCCCGCCGCGGCGTTGAATCCGCCGGCGGGCTGCCCCGGGGTCTGGGCCGCGCCACCGACCAACGGTTGCGCCGGTGGCGCCCCGGTCGGGTGGGGCGAGGTCGCGGCGGACCACGCCTTGCCGTCCCAGTAGCGGAAGAGGCCGGCCTGACCTCCCGGATCCGGATACCACCCAGCTGAAGCTGCCACGGTGTGAGTTTAGGTGGGCCGCAGGGGCGGCAGGTCGTGGATCGAGCGGGTTCTCATCGGTCGTCGTCGACGCCGCGGGCGACGAGGGCTTCGCCGAGGGCGTCGGCGCGGCGCAGCGAGCGGACGACCAGCGGCACCGCGAAGGCGGCCGGGCTGGCGGTCAGTCCCCGGGCCCGCTGGGCGTCGCGGACCTCCTCGGCCAGCCCGACCACGAGTGGCACGCAACGGATGCCGAGCGCGAGGATCAGACCCACCCGCTCCGGGTCCACCCCGAACCGGGCCAGCGGCCGGGCACAGCGCACGACGACCTCCACGAGCGCGGTGGTCCGCGTGGTCAGGGTGATCAGCCCGGCCAGCAGGACCAGGACGACGATCCGACCGACGACCACGGTGGACGCTGCCCAGCCCGAGACCACCAGGTGGAAGACGACGGTGAACCCGAGCAACCAGATCAGTGGGCGCAGCTGGGCCCACGGGGTGAACCAGGGCAGCCGAGCCCCCGCGTACGCGGCCAACACGACGAGCAGGGCGGCGCCGATCAGCAGCGGCCGGTCGAGCAGGACGGCGGTGGCTCCCGCGGCCAGCAGCACCGCCAGCTTGAGCCCGGCCGGGGCGCGGTGCACCGGCGAACGGCCGGCGACGTAGCTGCCGATCACGGCCGCTCCATCAGGTCGCGATAGAACCCGGTGGTCTCGCCCGGGGCGCCGTCGGCGACCAGCCGGGCCCGGTCGAAGACCAGCACCCGGTCGAACCCGGAGACCAGCTCGAGATCGTGCGAGACGAGCACGACCTGCTGGGCCAGACCGGCGACCACGGTGGCGATGCGGCGGGTGTTCCGGAGGTCGAGCAGCGTCGTCGGCTCGTCGAGCACTACGAGGTCGGGTTCGGTGACCAGGACCGAGGCGAGCGCCAGCAACTGCTTCTGCCCACCGGACAGCAGATGGGCCGGATGGTCGGCGTGACCGTCCAGCCCGTACGCGGCGAGCGCCCGCTGCACACGCTCGGCCTGTTGCCCACGGGTCAGTCGGCGGCGACGGAGCCCGAAGGCCACGTCCTCGGCGACCGTCGGCATGACGATCTGGGCGTCCGGATCGGTGAAGCAGAACCCGACCCGCCGACGGACCGCCCGGGCGTCGCGCGCGGTGTCCAGACCGTCGAGCCGGACCCGGCCGGTGGTCGGCACGACCAGCCCGTTGAGCAGCCGGGCGAAGGTCGACTTCCCGGAGCCGTTGGCGCCGATCACCGCGATCCGCGGCTCGTCGAGCCGGACCGTGACGTCGTCGAGCACCGTCCGGGCCCCGTAGGCGTGCGTGACCCCGTCGATCTCGATCAGCATGCGCGGACCACCATCGCCACGCCCTGCCCACCACCGGCGGCGATCGCGGCGAGACCGAGCGCGCCGGGGCGCGGCGTACGCACCAACTGGGTGAACAGCCGGACCAGCAGCACCGCGCCGGACGCCCCCCACGGATGACCGAGGGCCAGCGCGCCCCCCTGCGGGCACACACGAACCGGATCCAGGTCCAGCTCGATGCAGCAGGCCAGGATCTGGCCGGCGAACGCCTCGTTGAACTCGACCACGTCGATCTCGTCCAGCCCGACCCGGGCGTGTTGCAGGGCCAGCCGGACCGCGGGGACGAGGCCGATCCCGGGCCGTGCCGGGTCGACCCCGGCGCTGGCCGAGCCGAGGATCCGCAGCCCGGCCAGTCCGGTCCGGGCGTGGCTCTCGCCGTCGAGGACCGCGACCACGGCCGCTCCGTCGTTGATCCCGCAGGCGTTGCCGAGGGTGACGGTGCCACCGGCGTCGCCCGGACGGAACACCGGAGGCAGCCGGGACAGAAAGGCCGGGGTCAGGCCGGCTCGGGGGCGCTCGTCGTGGTCCAGGCCGCCGACCGGCGCCAGTTCGGCGTCGAAGCCGCCGGTGCGCGCGGTGGCGATCGCGCGGGCGTGCGACCGCGCGGCGTAGGCGTCCTGGTCGGACCGGTCGATCGCGTACGCGGCGGCGAGGGTGTCGGCCGCCTCGCCCATCTCCGGGTCGGCGAACCCGACCGGGGCGAACGGAGCCCGGGAGTACCGCTGCGGGGAGCCGCCGCCGACCGGCGGCCAGTGTCGCCACGGCTGGGTGGAGGCCGACTCGACCCCGCCGGCGAGCACCAGTCCCGGCCGGGTGCCGACCAGCGCTGCCGCCACGGCGACCGACGCCAACCCGCTGGCACACTGCCGGTCGACCGTGAGCGCCGGAACGCCGAGCCCCAGCCCGGCCGCCAGCGCGGCCACCCGGGCGACGTTGCCGCCGGCCCCCATGCAGTTGCCGAGGACGACGTCCGCCACCTCGGTCCTGGTGCCGATCCGGCTGCTGATCGTTTCCGACACCGCGGCCAGCACCGGCGCGGCCAGCCCGGTGGTGTCGACCGTCTTGAGCCGCCCACCGGCCCGTCCGATCGGTGTCCGCCGAGCCTCGACGATCACCGCGGTCATCGGTGGTCCTGCCGGGCGACGTCTCGGGCGAGCGCCGGCCGGTCGAGCTTGCCGGCCGGGGTCAGCGGGAGCTGCGGCCGGACCGACCAACGCACCGGTCGCCGCGCCCCCAGGGTCCGGGCCCGTTCACGGGCCGGCTCGGAGTCCGCCGCGTCGGTGAGCACCGCGCCGACCACCGCACCGAGGGTGGGGTGGGGCAGACCGATCGCGGCGATCTCGCCGCGCAGTCCGGGTCGGAGCGCCGCCTCGACCTCGGCCAACACCACGGTCACGCCGCCGGTGACCACCGTGTCGTCGCGACCGAGGACCCGCAGTCGGTCCCCGTCCCAGCGTCCGCGGTCACCGACGGTGGCGAAACCCGACCCGTCGTGCTGGAGCGGATCGCCGCCGCCCTCGGCACCCACGGCGAGATAGGGCGACCGGGCCCAGATCACCGGGCTCGCCTCGGCGCTGCCGCCGGCGGGTCGGAGCTCGACCTCGACGCCGGGGAACGGTCGCAGGCTGTCGGCATCTCGGCCCCAGGCGACGAACGAGAGCTGCGCCGCACCGTAGTAGTGGGCGACGGTCGCCCCCGCGGCCTCGGCCCGGGCTCGCACCCGCGGGTCGAGACCGTCACCGGCCACGACCAGGGTGCGTCCGCGTACGCCGGCCCGGTCCTCGAGCAGCCGACGCAGGACGGCGGGGGTCAGCTGGGCGTGCGTGGCGTCGGCCAGGTCGTCGACCTGTCGCGCGTCGACGACGCGGGTGTGGACGGCGGCGAACAGGTTCATGGTCGCGCTCAGCGGGCCCGGGATCCACACCCGGGCGGCGGCATCCCAGCCGGTCAGCACGGTCACGGTGGGGAACGAGTCGACCCACGACGCGGTGCTGCGGACGACGTGGCGGGGCCGGCCGGTGGTGCCCGAGGTGGGTAGCGCGATCAGCCGGCCGCGCCGGTGCGCCTCGAGGAACGCCGTCACGGGGTCGCTGGCGTCGAGGATCCGGCACGGAGTCTCGGCGGTGCCGGAGCTCACCGGTTCGGCTCGGCCGGGTCGGTCACCTCGCGGACAGTTCACGGTCCCGGGCGGGCGTACCCAGCAGTCCGGGGTAGGCCTGGTGGACGCCACGCGCGACCAGGGCGGCGATGACGGCCTTGATCACGTCGCCGGGCAGGAACACCAGGACCGGGACCGGCGACGACTGCGTGACCAGCAGGAAGCCGGTGACGCCGAAGGCGTACTCGACGATCACCCCACCGATCAGCGCGGCGAGGATGCCGGGGCCCAGCCGGTAGCGACGACCACGGGTCAGCGACGCGCTCAGCCAGCCGGTGACCAGCGCGGCGAACGGGAAGCCGATCAGGAAGCCGGCGCTCGGACCGACGAACACCCCCAGCCCGCCACGACCGCCGGAGAGCAGGGGCAGGCCGAGCGCGACCAGGGCCACGAACAGCAGCAGGGCCAGGAACGCCCGCCGCCCGCCGAGCACCGCGCCGGCCAGCATCACGCCCAAGGTCTGGGCGGTGATCGGCACCGGGATGACCGGGACCACGATCGGCGGAACCAGCCCGAGCGCCGCGACGATGCCCGCGAAGATGGCGATCAGCGCGAGGTCGCGGGCTGGACGACGGGTGGCGTCGGACCGGTTGGTGGTGTGGGGCATCGGAGGCCTTCCCGTGGGCGGAACCGCCTCGGAGTATAGGTCGGCAGCCCCGACCGCTTCGCTGACGACCAAGCACGCGCGGCCCGAGTGGCCCCTCGCGGGCCGGGATCTGGGTCGTCTCACGGCAGGTGCCGGGAAACGACCCCCGGAGCATGCGCGACGACCCCCGTTTCCCAGCGGCTGCCGGGGAACGAGGGTCGGAGTCGGGCCGGGTGGGGGATCAGCCGAAGCGGCCGGTGATGTAGTCCTCGGTGGCCTTCTCGTCCGGGTTGGAGAAGATCTTCTCGGTCGAGCCGATCTCGATCAGCTTGCCCGGCTTGCCCTGGGCGGCCAGGTTGAAGAACGCGGTCTGGTCGCTGACCCGCGCGGCCTGCTGCATGTTGTGGGTGACGATCACCACCGTGTACTTCTCCTTGAGCTGGCCGATCAGGTCCTCGATGGCCAGGGTGGAGATCGGGTCGAGGGCCGAGCACGGCTCGTCCATCAAGATCACCTGCGGCTCGACGGCGATGGCCCGGGCGATGCACAGACGCTGCTGCTGCCCACCGGACAGACCGATGCCGGCCTTGCCGAGTCGGTCCTTGACCTCGTTCCACAGGTTGGCCGCGACCAGCGAGCGTTCGACCGCCTCGGACAACACCTTCTTGTTCTTGACCCCGTTGAGCCGCAGCCCCGAGGCGACGTTGTCGAAGATCGACATCGACGGGAACGGGTTGGGCCGCTGGAAGACCATGCCGACGACCCGGCGCACGGCGACCGGGTCGACGCCTGGGCCGTAGAGGTCGGTGCCGTCGAGCTTGACGCTGCCGGTGACGTGGGCGCCCGGGATGACCTCGTGCATGCGGTTCAGGGTGCGCAGGAACGTGGACTTGCCGCAGCCCGAGGGGCCGATGAAGGCCGTCACCGTGCGCGGCTCGACCGTGATCGACACGTTCTGGACCGCATGGAAGGCGCCGTAGTAGATGTCCAGGTCGGACACGTCGATGCGCTTGGCCATGACTTCACTTCTCCTTGAGCTTGCTGGCGCGGGCGATCGCGCGGGCCAGCAGATTGAGCAGCATGACGATGATGATCAGAGTGAGGGCGGCGGCCCAGACCCGCTCGTACGCGGGCAGCGTCGGCGCCTGGTCGCGGCTCGAGTTGATCATGGTGGGCAGGGCGCCCATGGTGTCCGACGTGGGGGAGAAGTTGATCCCCACCGCGTACGAGACCAGGATCAGCAGCGGCGCGGTCTCGCCCATGACCCGGGCCAGACCGAGCACGACACCGGTCGAGATGCCACCGAAGGCGGTCGGGATGACCACCTTGAGGATGGTCTTCCACTTGGGCACGCCCAGCGCGTACGAGGCCTCGCGCAGCGAGTCCGGGACCAGCTTGAGCATCTCCTCGGTCGACCTCAGCACCGTCGGCAACATCAGCAGCACCAGCGCGCAGGACACCGCGATGCCCGAGCGGCCGAAGCCGAAGACGGTGATGAACAGCGCGTAGATGAACAGCGCGGCGACGATCGACGGGATCCCGCTGAGGATGTCGACGGTGAAGCTGACCCAGCGGGCCACCCGGGTACCGCGGGCGTACTCGATCAGGAAGATGGCGCCGAGGACGCCGAGCGGGACGGCGATCGCCGCACAGATCAGCGCGATCTCGACGGTGCCGACGATCGCGTGGTACGCGCCGCCGCCCTCGCGGCGCGGGGTGATGCCGCGCTGGCTCTGCAGCCACCACTCCGACGACAGCACCAGCCGGTACCCCTGGCTGATGACGGTGTAGAGCACCCAGACCAGCGGGATCACCGCAAGCAGGGTGGCCAGGGTGACGTAGCCGGTGGCCAGGGCGTTGCGGACCGTACGCGGACCGCTCGGCCGGCGGAAGGACAGCTGGGTGTCGGTGGCGGTGCTCATGCCTTGATCCCCCTTTCCGCGATGACTCGGGCGATCGCGTTGACCGCGAAGGTGACGATGAACAGCACCAGACCGGCGGCGATGAAGGCTCCGGTCTTCGACGGGGTGTCGAACTCCTGGGCGTTGTTGGCGATCTTGCTGGCGAAGGTCTCGCCGCCGGCGAAGATCGACGGGTTGAACGCCGCGCCGGCCGCCGGGGTGGACAGGATGATCATGACGGCGATGGTCTCGCCGAGGGCCCGGCCCAGGCCGAGCATCGAGGCGCTGATCACACCGGACTTGCCGAACGGCAGCACCGAGGTCTGGATGACCTCCCAGCGGGTGGCGCCGAGCGCGAGAGCGGCCTCGATCTGGTCCCGCGGGGTCTGGGCGAACACGTCGCGCGAGATCGCGGTGACGATGGGCAGGATCATGATGGCCAGCACCACCGAGGCGACGAAGACGGTGCCCTTGGGGTCGGCGCCGGCCGACAGCAGCGGGAACCAGCCGAGCGTGGCGATCAGCCAGTTGGCCGCCGGCGCCAGGAACGGGCCGAGCACGGTGATGCCCCAGAGCCCGAAGATGATCGAGGGCACCGCGGCGAGCAGATCGACCACGAACGACACGGTGCCGGAGATCTTCTTGGGCAGGTACTGGGTCAGACAGAGCGCGACCCCGACGGCGATCGGCACCGCGATGGCCATGGCCAGCACCGACGACAGCACGGTGGTCCACAGCAGGCCGGCGATGCCGAAGCGGAGCTGGTCGCCGACGACGATCCACTCGCGCGAGGTGAGGAAGTTGGCCTGATCGGCCCGCAGGCTGGGGAAGGCCAGGGCGAGCAGGAAGATGCCGACGAAGAGCACCAGTCCGACGATCAGGGCGCTGGAGCCGCCGGCCATGCCGGAGAACACCCGGTCACCGGTGCGGCTGATCTTGGCCAGGCGTACGCCGCGGCCGCTCTTCTCGCTCGGATCGGGTGCGGGCGTCGGCGACGCCGGAGTCGCTCGGACCACGGGCACTGGAGTGTGCGTCACCGCACCATCGTCGCTCACCGGGGAGACGGCCGGGTCGACCGTGGCGGCGGAATCCACCGCGACGGGCAGATCCGTGTCGAGCGTGGGTACGGAATCGGTGTTGGTCACTACGGGGTGCTCCTACGACTGCGGACAGGGCCACGATGCGGTGACCGGGCCGCCCCACCTCGGTGGCGGAGCGACCCGATCGACGCGCGTCGGAGAGGACTTACTGGATCGCGGCGACCGCGGTCTGCACCTTGGTCTGCAGCTCGGCCGGGAGCGGGGCGTAGCCCAGGCTCTCCAGCTCCGACTGCGTGGCCTCGGAGGAGAAGTAGGTCAGGAAGTCCTTGACGATGGCGGTCTTGTCGGCCGCCAGACCCTTGCTGCAGACGATCTCGTAGGTGACCAGCAGCGCGGGGTACGCGCCTTCGGCCGTGTCGGTGTACTTCAGCGACAGGCCGAGGTCGTTGCCCTCGCCCTTGACACTGGCCTCGGCCACGGCCTTGGCCACGGTCTCACCGGTCAGCTCGGTGGCCCCGGCGCCGTTGTCGACCTGGGCGATCTTGAGGTTGTTGTCCTTGGCGTAGCTCCACTCCATGTAGGAGATGGAGTTCTTGGTGCTGGTCACACCCTCGGCGACACCGGAGGACTTGTTCTTGCCCTCGCCGACGCCGGCCCACGCCTTGGCGGGCTCGCTCTTCCACGCCTTGTTGCCGGCCGCGGCCAGGAACTTGGTGGCGTTCTCGGTGGTGCCCGACTCGTCGGAGCGGAAGAACACGGTGATGGCGTCGCCCGGCAGGGTGGCCCCCTCGTTGAGCTTGGCGATCTTCGGGTCGTTCCAGGTCTTGATGGTGCCGTTGAAGATCTCCGAGAGCACCTCGGCGTCGAGCACCAGGGTGTCCACGCCGTCGACGTTGTAGGCGAAGGCGATCGGGCCCACGACCATCGGCAGGTTCCAGGCCGGGTTGCCGCCACAACGCTCGGCGGCCTTCTCGGACTCGACGACCCCGTCGTTCTCCTCGGTCTTGAGCGCCGAGTCGGAACCGGCGAAGTCGACCAGGCCGTTGTAGAACGACTTGATCCCGGCGCCGGAGCCGGTCGGGTTGTACTCGATGGTCGCCTGGTCGCCGCACTCGCTGTTGTAGTTGGCGATGGCCTCGGTGATGGCGTTGGCCTGGGCGCTCGAGCCCTCGGCGGACAGCTTGCCCGCGGGGCAGGCGAGGCCGGAGGCGTTCTCGGTGGACGCGCTGCCGCTGCCGGCCGGCTCGCCGGTGCCGGAGCCCGACGTCGGGTCGGAGCCGCAGGCGGCCAGGCTGAGGGTGGCCAGAGCTGCCACGGCGGCCAGCTTGCCGGCCCGCGCCGTCAGGAGCTTCGTGGTCATGTGTGTCCTTTGCAAGACTGGGGGGTGGATACCCCGTGTGGTGAAATCCGAGGCGCACGCTGCCCCCCGGCATCGGGCCAGTTGATGCTTCAAACTCCCGACGCCGGGAAACATACGCACGTCAGATGTCGCGATGGCCCGGTGTACGTGAACGCTGGGTGAACGGCTATAAGCGGCCGGTCGCCCGGCGTCGCCGACCCGGTCGGATCCGGGGTCCCAGCGGGCTCAGATGTGCGGAGTTGTCGAGCTGTTCAACGACCGTTCAGACGGCGCTGGGGGACGGGCCATGTCGGGTTCCTAGCGTCGTCGCCATGAACACGTCATGGATCCTCGAAGTCCCCACCAGGGTGGTGGGTGAGCGCCCGATCGGCGCGGGTCACCCGGTCTACGTGACCGGCGAGATCGGTATCAACCACAACGGCGAGCTCGACAACGCGCTGGCGCTGATCGACGCGGCCGTCGACGCCGGCTGCGATGCGGTGAAGTTCCAGAAGCGGACCCCCGAGGTGTGCACCCCCGTCGACCAGTGGTCGATCGAGCGCGACACCCCGTGGGGCCGGATGACCTACATCGACTACCGCCACCGGGTCGAATTCGGCCTCGAGGAGTACGCGGCGATCGACGCTCACGCCAAGAAGCGCGGCATCGACTGGTTCGCCTCCCCGTGGGACGTCGAGTCCGTCGACTTCCTGCAGCAGTTCGACGTCCCGGCCTACAAGGTGGCGTCGGCCTGCCTGACCGACGACGAGCTGCTCCGTCGGCTGCGCGGCACCGGCAAGACGGTCATCCTGTCGACCGGGATGTCGACCATGCAGCAGATCCGGCACGCGGTCGAGGTGCTGGGCAGCGCGAACATCGTGCTCTGCCACGCGACCAGCACGTACCCGGCCAAGACCGGTGAGCTCAACCTGCGGATGATCAACACCCTGCAGGGCGAGTTCCCCAACGTGCCGATCGGCTACTCCGGCCACGAGACCGGGCTGCAGACCACGCTGGCCGCGGTGGCCATCGGGGCCACCTTCATCGAGCGGCACATCACCCTCGACCGGGCCCTGTGGGGCTCGGACCAGTCGGCCTCGATCGAGCCCGGCGGGTTGCAGCGGCTGGTCCGCGACATCCGGGTGATCAGCGACGCCATGGGTGATGGGGTCAAGCAGGTGTACGACGGCGAGCGCGCCGCCATGCGCAAGCTCCGCCGGGTCCCCGGCCTCTTCGCCGACGAGCTGGCCTCCGCGTGATTGTGTCGAATGGTCGCGCTCCGCGCTCCGGGGTCATGAGCTCCGCACATCTCGGTCGTTCGTCACGCGGCTGGAACGACGGACAAGCGTGTCGTCCCGCCGCGCTCCTGCACTCCCGAGAGACTCCGCTCATGACCGGGCTCTCGGCACTCGCTCTGGTGGAGAGCCCGGCGCAGCTGCTCAACGTCATCGAGCTGGCCGCGTCGGACCGCGAGCTCGCCGGGATGCCCGTCGCCGTCCTCGCCCCCTCCGCCGGGCGAGGTCGGGTCCAACTGCGGGCCACCATGGCCCTGGCCCGGCAGGCCGGGCACCCGGTCAGCTGGTACGAGCCGCGGATCGGCGGGGCCAGCATCGCCCGTACGGTCCGGGCGCTGGCCGGTGAGCTCAACGGCGTCGAGCGGCTGGTCGTCGGTGACCCGTTCTCCGGGATCATCGGCGTGATCATCAGCATCAGCCACGCCCGCCAGGTCACCATCGTCGACGACGGCACGGCCACCCTGGAGTTCGCCCGGCAGTGGGCGACCGGGGAACACCTGACCCGCTGGCACGAGGTGGCCACCCCCCAGCACCGGCGCTACATCGCCACCCTGGCGCGTGACCACATCGCCGCCTCGGTCCGCCGCAAGCTGTCGCCGGCCTCGGGCTGCGAATTGCGGCTGTTCACCGCGCTGCCGGTCGACCTGCCCAAGATCCAGGTCCTGCCCAACACCTACGCCTGGACCCGGGCCGCCTTTCCGGCCCCCGAAATCACCCCCGGGATGGATCTGGCCGGCTCCTCGCTGGTCGAGTCCGGGGTGATCCAGGGCGAGCCGTATCTGATCGGGGTCGAGTCGTTGGCCCTGCGGCACGGCGTACGCCGCTACTTCGCCCACCGCAAGGAGGCGGACTGGAAGCTCGACCTGATCGCCCGGATGGGTGTCGAGGTCATCCGTCCCGACCTGCCGCTCGAGGTGGTGGCCCGCCGCGGGCCGATCGCCCGGACGTTGCTGAGCTTCCCGTCCACCGTGGTCCACACACTGCCGATCGTGCTCGCCGGCACCGGCGTCGACGTCGCGGTGTGCGAGATCAACTCGGCCTGGTTCTCGCCGCAGGTCAACCTGCACGCCGACCGGTTCATCGGTCAGGTCCAGTCCTCGGCCCGCACCCAGCACGGCCTCGAGGCGGTGGCCTGTTGACCGGGTGCTCGCTCCGCTCGCTGCGGCTCCAGCCGCTGCGGCCCCGGCCGTTGGCCGCCGGCTTCGTCGTCGTTCGCCGACGACGCGCGTGTCGGCTCACTCCTCCTGCAGCACAGCGGCGCCGGAGCTCGCGTTGATCATCGCGGTGATCCCGGCCCGGGGCGGCTCCAAGGGCGTGCCGGGCAAGAACCTGCGCCGGGTGGGTGGCCGGTCGCTGATCGAGCGCGCGGTCGCGGCCTGCCGGGCGACCCGCTCGATCGACGCGGTCTACGTGACCACCGACGACCCGGCCATCGCCCGCGCCGCCGAGGCGGCCGGTGCCCGGGTGATCGTCCGACCCGACGAGCTGGCCGGTGACACGGCGAGTTCGGAGTCGGCGTTGCTGCACGTCCTCGACCAGCTGGCCCGGTTCGGTGCCCGCCCGGAGGCACTGGTCTTCGTCCAGTGCACCAGCCCGTTCATCGACCCGGCCGATCTCGACCGCGGCGTCGCGCTGATCACCTCCGGGGCGGCCGACGCCGCGTTCGCGGCGGTGCCGACGTATGAGTTCCTGTGGCGCGGCGACGATGCGGGGGTCGCCGCCGGGGTCAACCACGACCAGGCCCACCGGCCCCGCCGGCAGGACCGCAGCCCCGATCTGCGCGAGACCGGGGCGTTCTACGTGATGCGCCCCGACGGGTTCCGCGCGGCCGGCCACCGGTTCTTCGGCCGCGTCCGCGCCGTCGAGGTCGCCGAGCTGACCGCGGTCGAGATCGACCACGAACCCGATCTGGTGCTGGCCCAGGCCCTGGCCACCGTGCTCGACCGCCCCGAGCCGGTCGACGTCGACGCGGTGATCACCGACTTCGACGGCGTCCACACCGACGACTCCGCGGTGGTCGACCAGACCGGCCGCGAGAGCGTGCGGGTCAGCCGGTCCGACGGGCTGGGGATCGAGCGGTTGCAGGCGGCCGGGGTGCCGCTGCTGATCGTGTCCAAGGAGACCAACCCGGTGGTCCGGGCCCGCGCGGCCAAGCTCGGGGTCGAGGTGCTCCACGGCATCGAGCACAAGGCCGCCGTGGTCCGCGACTGGCTGGCCGCCTCGGGGATCGCGCCCGACCGGGCCGCGTACGTCGGCAACGACGTCAACGATCTCGGCCCGATGGCGATCGTCGGCTGGCCGATCGCCGTCGCCGACGCGCATCCGCAGGTGCGGGCCGCGGCTCGGCTGGTGCTCGACCGCCCCGGCGGCCACGGTGCGGTGCGTGAGGTCTGCGATCTCGTGCTGGCCACCCGGTCCGGCGATCAGCGCGCCGTGCTCGTCGGGGTCCCCGCGTAAGCCTCGCGGACCAACGTGAGCAGCTCGGCCAGCTGGGGCGGCGGATCGTGCCGCCGCCAGGTCAGCAGCACCGGCACCTCCGGCGCGTCGACCACCCGGCGATAGCTGATCCCGGGCCGCGGATATTGCCGCACGGTGGCCTCGGAGGTCAGCCCCAGGGTCTGTCCGGCCGCCACCGCGGTCAGCCATTCGTCGATGCCGTGCGTCTCCAGCACCCGGCTCGGTCGGGCGTCGGTGGGCCACAGCCCGGTCACCGTCGTCCCGGTCCGGAAGTCGATCCCGATTGGCCGCCCGGCGAAGTCGCTCAGCCGGACCGTCCGCCGACGGGCCAGGGCGTCGTCGTCGGACATCGCCGCGTACCGCGCCTCGGCGCCGACCTGCTCGCTGTGGAACCGCGCATCGGTGCCCGGCCGACGCATGATCGCCACGTGGGCGGTGCCGTCGATCAGCCCCGAGCTCTCGGTCGCCGACTGCACGAACCGGAGGGCGACGTCGGGATGCGCGGCGGACCAGCGGCGCTGCACGGTCCGGGTGTGGGCGCCCAGGGCCGACCACGCGAACCCCAGGCACAGCTCGTCGTGCCGGGTCGCCGCGACCTGGGCGATGGCGGCGGTCTCGGCCAGGGCACGGCGGGCGTGCTCGACCACCCGCGCCCCCACCGTGGTCAGGGCCAGCGCGCGCGTCGTGCGGTCGAGCAGCCGGACCTCGAGCGCCCGCTCCAGCCCGGCCACCGCACGCGACACGGCGGCCTGCGAGCAGCCGAGCACGATCGCCGCGTCGGTGAAGGTGCCCTCGTCGACCACCGCGATCAGCGCCCGGAGCTGCCGCAGCTCGAGATTCATACGCCAAGCGTATGACTGACGCATCGCGTGCATTTCCGTACCGGTCCGTCACCGCGTTCGATGGACCTCGTGCCCACCACCTCCCCGACCCCGCGCCGCGGCCTGCTGGCCGGGCTGGCCACGCTGCTCGGCACGCACACCGGTAACCAGGTCGGGGCGGCCGTCGGGGCCACGGCGTTCTCGGTCCTCGGGCCGCTCGGGGTGGTCGCCGTCCGGCAACTCGTCGCCGCCACGCTGCTGATGATCCTGGCCCGCCCGCGGATCCGCCGGCTGACCTGGCCGCAGTGGTGGCCGATCCTGCTGCTGGCCGGGGTGTTCGCGGTGATGAACCTGTCGCTCTACACCGCGATCGACCGGATCGGACTCGGGCTGGCCATCACCTTGGAGTTCCTCGGACCGCTGACCGTGGCGTTGATCGGGGCGCGCGGCGTGGTCGAGCTCGGGTGCGCGCTCGGTGCCGCGGTCGGGGTCTACGTGCTGGTGCTGCCCGGCCCGTCGACCGACTGGTGGGGGATCGCTCTGGCCCTGCTGGCCGGGGTCTGCTGGGCGGCCTACATCGTGCTCAGCCGGCTGGTCGGCGGCCGGCTCTCCGGCCTGCAGGCCCCGGCGCTGGCCACCTCGATCTCCGCGCTCGGCTACCTCCCGGTGGTCGTCGTCTTCGCCGTCACCGGCCGGCTCACCCCGGGGTCGGTCGCCGCGGCCGCGTGCGCCGGACTGCTGTGCTCGGCCGTCCCGTACGCGATGGACCTGATCGTGCTGCGGACGATGCCGGCGCGGTTGTTCGGCGTGGTCATGAGCATCAACCCGCCGCTGGCCGCGCTGACCGGTTGGCTGATCCTCGGCCAGCAACTGCACCGCCACGAGGTGGTCGGGATCGTGATCATCGCGGTGATCAACGCGATCGCGGTGACCGCGGCCGGGCGCCGAGCACCCGGGCGAGCCACGGGACCGTCAACCGCAGTCGGCGGCGGAACCGACGCCGGCGCGTCGATCGTGCGGTCGGGCGTGCCGGCAGACCGCTGACCCGTCGCCGCTCGACCAGGGCCCGCAGCCGGTCGAGGGCGTCGTCGTCGCCGTAGGGCTGGAAGTAGTGCGCGGCCAGCCAGGCCGGATCAGGATGGCCGAGCCGCCCGGCGCGTAGGTCGGCCAGACTGCCCAGGCAGCCCGAATCGGCGAACACCGTGTTGATCAGCGAGTCCGAGACGCCGAAGTCGTCGATCAGCAGCGTCGGCACGCCGAGCGCCATGGCCTCGAGCGCCGCGGTCGACGACACCGTGGCCAGGCCGCGGGCCCCGGTCAGCGCGTCGTGCATCGACCCGTCGACGACGCGGATCGTCGGGTGATCCGCGGCGAGCACCGCGTACGGGTGCGGCTCGTCGTGGGTCTGCCGCTCGCCGGTGGTGGCCCGCACCTTGATCACCGGGTCTTCCACCCGGGCCAGGGTCTCGACGATGGCCCGGCGTTGGCTCTGCAGCGGAGGCACCAGGGCCTGGGCGGCGAAGACCAGCGGCCCGTTCGGATCACCCGCCGCCGCGGCACGAGCCGGGAGGAAGGGCAGGGTGGTCAGTCCGAGCTCCGGCGGCTCGGCGTACCGCTCGGCCAGCGCCGCGTACGCCGTCCGCTCGCTGTGACTGTGGACCAGGAACAGATCGCAGCCGCGCCGGGCGTCGAGCGCACGCTCCGACGCCGGCAGGGCGATCCCCGGGAGCCCGGTGACCAGGACCGGCCGGTAGGGGCCGCGCAACGCTTCGGCCAGCACCGCGACCACCGGTCCGGTCGCGGCGAGCAGGACGACATCGGGGCGGGTACGGCGGATCCGGCGCAACAGCGGACCCAGCCGCAGCCACCGGACCGGTCCGGCGTCGGCGGCGGCGATCTGACCGGGTGACGGGCGGACCGGGGAATCGATGATCACCTGGCTGGTCGACCAGTCCTCGGGCATCCGGGCCAGCGTGGCGACGGACCACTTGAGGTAGGAGTCCGAGTCGGCGACCGCCAGCACGGTGATCGCGGACATGCTCGCGACGCTAGTCAGAGCGGGTGAACGCCCGGTGAACCGGATCCCCGAACCGCAGTGCGGAGTTCACATCGTCGCCGTGTGGAGGTCACCGTCCCGACACGGCGCGGCAGCACGATCTCCTCGTTGCTGACCAGACCTCGGAGGCTCGGATGACCCCACCGCCCACGCTCCACCTGCTCCCCATGTTCGGTAAGACCCACGGCTCGCGCAGCGCCGTGACCTGCCATCTCAAGTGCGCGAGCGCCTGCGACGCGCCGGTGCCCAACGACAGCACCGAGGCGACCTTCGCCGACATCGCATCGAAGCAGCTGAGCCGCCGCAACCTGTTGGTCGGCGCCGGTGCGCTGACCGCGGCGGCCGCCATCCCGGTGGCGTGGGCCGAACCCGCCGCTGCGGCCCCGGCCACCGGTGCTGCCGCTGCCGCGACCCGGGGGCGTACCGGCGGCCTGCCGTTCACCCCGATCGCCTCCGTCGACGCCTCGGTCGACGCGCTGACCGTGCCCAAGGGCTACCAGTGGACCCCGATCCTGCGCTGGGGCGACCCGCTGTTCGCGAACTCGCCCGCGCTTCGATCCGACCACCCCGGACGCCGAGGCCCAGGAACTGCAGTTCGGCTACAACAACGACTACCTCGACATCATCGTCACCGACCGCCGCGGTCGTGAGGCCCTGCTGGTCTGCAACCACGAGTACACCAACCGGGCCATCATGTTCCCGCCCACCGCGAACGTGGCGCAGGAGCGCGAGGTGCTCAAGACCCTGATGGCCGCGCACGGGATGAGCGTGGTCGAGCTCGAGCGGTCCGGCCGCGGCCGGCCGTGGCGCTACATCCGCGGAGCCAAGCTCAACCGCCGGATCACCGCGTACACGCCCTTCGCGCTGACCGGTCCGGCCGCCGGCAGCGACCTGCTCAAGACCGCTGCCGACCCCACCGGCAAGCGGGTCTACGGCACCTTCGGCAACTGCGCGGGCGGGACGACCCCGTGGGGCACCGTGCTGTCGGGCGAGGAGAACTTCAACGGCTACTTCGTGGCCGATCCCGAGGCCAAGGGCAGCAAGCGCTACGGCCTGAAGAACGCGCCGAGCACGTACGGCTGGGAGAAGATCGACCCGCGCTTCGACGCCACCAACCCCGACTACGCCAACGAGCCGAACCGCTTCGGCTACATCGTCGAGATCGATCCGACCAACCCCACCTCGGTGCCGCGCAAGCACACCGCGATGGGCCGGTTCAAGCACGAGGGCGCCAACATCCGGGTCGACGAGGACGGCACCGTCGCGGCCTACATGGGTGACGACGAGCGCTTCGACTACCTCTACAAGTTCGTCGCCCGGCGCAAGTACCGGCCGGGCAACAGCGCGTCGGCCCGCCGCCACAACCTCAAGCTGCTCACCGACGGCGACCTCTACGTCGCCCGGTTCAGCGGCACGATGAAGCCCGGCAACGACAACCTGGGCACCGGTGCCTGGATCCCGCTCACCCTCGACGGCGAGTCGGCCGTGCCGGGGATGAGCCACGCGGAGGTGCTGGTGTTCACCCGGCTGGCCGCCGACATCGTCAAGGCGACCCCGATGGACCGTTGCGAGGACGTCGAGCCCAACCTCAAGACCGGCAAGATCTATGTGGCCTGCACCAACAACGCCGACCGCGGCGCAGCGGGCAAGCCGGCCGCCGACCCGGCCAACCCGCGCAACGCCAACAAGAACGGCCACATCGTCGAGATCACCGAGCGGCGCAACAAGACCGGCGCGACGACCTTCACCTGGGACCTGTTCATGGTCTGCGGTGACGTCGACCAGGCCGGGACCTACTTCGCCGGCTGGGACGGCCCGGTGGCCCCGATCTCCTGCCCGGACAACGTCGCCTTCGACTCCCAGGGCAACCTGTGGATCTCCACCGACGGTGCGCCGGGCTCGATCGGCAAGGCCGACGGCCTGTTCCGGGTGCCGCTCGAGGGTCCGGAGCGCGGCCACCTGGTCCAGTTCCTGGCTGTGCCCCACCAGGCCGAGACCTGCGGGCCGGTCATCCACGACCGCGACGGCTCGGTCTTCGTCGCCGTGCAGCACCCGGGCGAGGACGGGACCTGGGACGCCCAGGTGTCCTACTTCCCCGACTACGTGCCGGCCGACGCCCGCCCGGCCCGCGGCGACTGGCGCGGCCCCCGGCCCTCGGTGGCCCAGATCACCCGCCGCTGACCGCGGGCTCCCTCCAGCCGGGGTCAGCCCCCGGTGAGTGGGCGAAAACTGGGTCCAGTCACTCGAGAACGGTCGCTCCGCGGCTGTTCTCGGTGACTGGACCCATTTTTCGCTGACTAGCGGCCCGCCTGGTCGCAGGAAGTGGCCGCAGCCGCCAGGGCCTGGCTGCAGGAGGTGGCGGCCCCAGCCTGGCTGCAGGAGGTGGCGGCCCCAGCCTGGCTGCAGGAGGTGGCGGCCCCAGCCTGGCTGCAGGAGGTGGCGGCCCCAGCCTGGCTGCAGGAAGTGGCGTAAACGCCACTTCCTGTCGCCGACCGCCGGAAGCTTCCGGCGTCAAGTGACAAGAAGTGGCGTGAACCACCGCACGGGCCGGGGCGTGGGGTCCTCCCCTACACAGCAACCTCAATCCGGCGGGCGGTGCCGTTCGACGGCGTGGACCTCGGCGTCGGCGGTCAGGTGGGCGACCAGGAACTCGCCGGTGGCCAGGGTGGTGGGGGTCATGTCGAGGGCGTCGAGGATGTGCGGCAGGACCGGGCGGTGGACGCAGATCGCCGTCGGCTCGCCGGCGGCCAGCGTCTGCTCGCGGATCTTGTTGATCACCCGGGCGACCCCGCGCGGGTCGTCGCTGCCCACCTCTTCGGACAGCTGCGCGTACGAGTCGACCGGGAGTTTCTCGGCCCTCGCGTACGGCTGCAGCGTGCTCAGGCACCGGGTCGAGGTCGAACTCACCAGCCGCCGGACGCCGTACGCGGCCAGCATCGGCACCAGCATCCGGGACTGCCGGCGGCCGCGCGAGTTGATCGGGCGGGCCGAGTCCTTCTTCGACCAGTCCTTGCGGTCCATCGCCTTGGCGTGCCGCACGACGATCAGCGGGGTGGTCTTGGGCTGCTCGAGGTACTGCTCGACCAGGAAGTGGTCCTGGGCATAGGTCAGCTTGGTCAGCGCCGCCCGGGCGGGCAACCAGGCGACCAGGTCGACCTCGTCGTCGGGTCGACGCGGGACCGAGGAGAGCATCTCCCCGCCCCACCAGCTGACCTCCTTGTGCCCGGCCTTGCCGGCCTGGTACGCGACGGTGTCGAGCGGGGTGGCCAGCCGGATCGTCACCCCGGTCTCCTCGAGCACCTCGCGGACCGCACAGACCGGGAGCGTCTCGCCGGCGTCGAGCTTGCCCTTGGGCAGGGTCCAGTCGTCGTAGCGGCGGCGGTAGATCAGCAGGATCTCGACCCCGCGGACCGGATGCTTGCGCGACACCACCGCGCCGCCGGCCAGGATCGGTCGGTGGCTCCGCGAAGCCACGGTCGCGGCCCGGTCGAGCAGCGTCTTCGGCGCCATGACGGGTTACTTCGTGCTCGTCCGACGGCGGCTCTTGCTGTTGATCAGATACTCCTGCATGTCGAGCAACGGCTTGTTGTCGTCGTCGACGGTGTAGGCGATCCAGGTGCCGTCGGGCTGCAGCTTCCACGACGCCGTGCCCTTGTCGAAGGCGATCTCGAACAGCTCGCCGATCTCGGCGATGTGGGCGGGGTTGGTGATCGAGGCGAGGACTTCGACCCGTCGGTCGAGGTTGCGGTGCATCAGGTCCGCCGAACCGATGCCGACCATGGGCTGGCCGCCGTTGGCGAACCAGAACAGCCGGCTGTGCTCCAGGAAGCGGCCCAGGATGCTGCGGACCCGGATGTTGTCGCTCAGCCCGGGCTTGCCCGGCCGGATGGTGCAGATGCCGCGGACCCACAGGTCGACCGGCACCCCGAGCTGCGAGGCCCGGTAGAGCGCATCGCTGATCGTCTCGTCGACCAGCGAGTTGACCTTGATCTTGATCCCGGCGGGCCGGCCGGCCTGGTGGTGGGCGACCTCGTTGTCGATCCGAGCCAGCAGCCCGGTGCGGATGCCGTGCGGAGCCGCGAGGAGCCGCTTGTAGCTGGTCTCCTGCGACATCCCCGACAGGTGGTTGAACAGCCGGCCGACGTCGTCGGTGATCACCGGGTTGGCGGTCAGCAGACCCATGTCCTCGTACAGCCGGGCGGTCTTGGGGTTGTAGTTGCCGGTCCCGATGTGGGCGTAGCGCCGCAACCCGTCGGGTTCGTCGCGGACCACCATCGACAGCTTGCAGTGGGTCTTGAGCCCGACCACGCCGTAGACCACGTGGACGCCGTGTCGCTCGAGCCGCCGGGCCCAGGCGATGTTGGCCTTCTCGTCGAACCGCGCCTTGATCTCGACCAGCGCGAGCACCTGCTTGCCGGCCTCGGCCGCCTCGATCAGCGCATCGATGATCGGTGAGTCGCCCGAGGTCCGGTAGAGGGTCTGCTTGATGGCCAGCACCTGCGGGTCGTCGGCGGCCTGTTCGACGAAGCGCTGCACGCTGGTGGCGAACGAGTCGTAGGGGTGGTGCAGCAGGACGTCGCGCTGCTTGAGCGCGGCGAACATGTCGGCCGGCTGCGCGGTCTCGACCTCGGCCAGATGCGGATGGGTCGACGGCAGAAAGGCCGGGTACTTCAGATCGGCGCGGTCGATGTCGACCAGCGAGAACAGCCCGCGGAGGTCGAGCAGCCCGGGGACCCGGAAGACCTCCTTCTCGGTGATGTCGAGCTCGCTGACCAGCAGCTCGAGCATCTTCGGGTCGATGTCGTCGGTGACCTCGAGGCGCACCGGCGGCCGCCCGACCTTGCGCCGCAGCAACTCCTTCTCCAGGGCCAGCAGCAGATTCTCGGCGTCGTCCTCCTCGACCTCGACGTCCTCGTTGCGGGTGACCCGGAAGATGTGCTGCTCGACGATCTGCATCCCGCTGAACAGCTGGTCCAGGTGCTGGGAGATGACGTCCTCGAGCGCGACGTAGCGACCCTCGCCGAGCTGGATGAACCGCGACAGCACGGTCGGCACCTTGACCCGGGCGAACTGCCGGACGCCGTTCTCGGGGTTGCGGACCAGCACGGCCAGGTTGATCGACAGCCCGGAGATGTAGGGGAACGGGTGCGACGGGTCGACGGCCAGCGGGGTCAGCACCGGGAAGATGCGGTCGGCGAACAGCTCGTCCATCCGGCTCTGCTCGTCGGGGTTGAGCTCCTCCCAGCGCAGGATCTCGATGCCCTCGGCGGCCAGTTCGGGCCGGATCTCGGTGTTGAACACCCGGGCCTGCTCGTCGACCAGCTCGCGGGTGCGGTTGAGGATCGCCGAGTGCACGTCGCGCGGCATCAGCCCGCTGACCCCGGTGACCGCGACGCCGGCCGCGATCCGGCGCTTCAGGCCGGCCACCCGGACCATGTAGAACTCGTCGAGGTTCGAGGCGAAGATGGCCAGGAACTTGGCCCGCTCGAGCAGCGGCACCCGGACCCGGTCCTTGGCCAGGTCGAGCACCCGGTTGTTGAAGGCCAGCCAGGACAGCTCGCGATCGAGGAAGCGGTCAGTCGGTAGAGCGGGGAGGATCTCGGATCGGTCGGACACGGCCAGATCGGGGGCGGCCTCGGCTGCTTCCATCGACTGCTCCTGGAGGGGTGGGGGGTGCATCAGGATCCGACGAAGATCGTCAGCCCGGGGCGTACATCACATCACGACTGGCCTCGGTGAAGCCATACGCCCGGTAGAGCCCGAGGGCGGCCTCGTTGTCGCCCTCGACGTAGAGCTGGACCTCGCTGTCGCCGACGTCGCGGAGGTGGTTCAGGCCGGTCAGCAGCAGCGCCTTGCCCAGTCCGCGACCGGCGGCGTCCGGGGAGATGGCGAGCACGTAGACCTCGCCGAGCCGAGCCGGATGCTGCTTGGTCCAGTGGAATCCGGCCAACCGGCCGTCGGCGTCGTCCACGGCGACGAAGAAGCCGGCCGGGTCGAACCAGTCCTCGGCCATCCGGGCCCGGAGGTCGTCGGCGGTCATCGAGCCCTGTTCGGGGTGGTGGGCGAAGGCCTGGGCGTTGACCTCGAGCCAGGCGTCGTCGTCCTCCCCGGGCCGGAAGGTGCGGACGGTGAGGCCCGGGGTGGCCTGCGGGGCCGGGAGTTCACCGGCCAGTGAACGCCGCAGCACCAGCAACGCGCGGGCCACCTGCAGGCCGGCCCCGGCCGCGAGCGCGCGGGCGGCCGCGGAGTCGCCGGTCGCCCAGATCCGCAGACTCGGTTCCGCCTCGAGCAGGGCGGTGAGCAATCGCCGACCGAGGCCCTGGCGTCGAGCGTCGGGAGCGACGACGAGTTGGCCCACCGGCTGCCCCCCGGACCGGTCGAGCTGCCCGTACGCGAGGACGCCGTCGGCGTCGTCCACCGTCAGGTGGTCGATCGCCGGACGCGGGTGGCGCAGCGCGAGCAGCGCGGCCTCGTTGAGCGGGGGGAATCCGTCGTGTCGGCGGGCGGCCTCCGCCAAAGCCGCGATGGCCGCGGCCCGATCGGTCGACAGGTCGTTCGACACCGTGACGTCGCTGGACATCCCGCCACCGTAGCGGCTCCGAGCCGACGGTGACCGGGGTCGGACCTCTCTATGCTGGCCGCATGCGCGATGTCGAATATCAGCCGGACCAGATCCCCGCGTACGGGGCCGTCGAGCAGCCGGCGATCGCCGCCCGGATGGCCCCGCACCTGCGGATGGTCGTCACCGGTGCCGTGGCCGCCGTCGTCGCCGTGGTCTGCGCGCTGATCGCGGTCCTCCTCTTCCCGACCTTCTCCGCCGACGACACCGGACGCGGCTGGGGGATCGTGACCCTGGTCGCCGCGGTGGCCATGCTCGCCGTCGCGGTCATCCAGCTCGCGGTCTGGCGCCGCGCCCTCGACTCGTGGCGCGGTAAGCGGGTCCAGGACCTGCACGGTGAGGCCCGGCTGTCCTGGGTCGCCCACCTGGTCTCGTACGCGGTGGCGCTGATCGCGCTGTTCGGGGCCATCGCCGGAAGCGGTGCGGCCGGGTGGTCGTCGCGCTCGGCGGCGCTACTGGCCGTGGCGCTGCTGTTCGTCCTGGTCGCGCAGGTGTCGGCCGGTGTGCAGTATCTGCGTGCCGAGGGTCCGCCCGGGACGCTGCCGGCCCACATGCGCCGCCTGGTCGAGCGTTCGCGGGCCCGTGAGGACGAGGACGACTGAACCGCCCGGTCCGATCGTCCGGCCGGGGTCACTCCGAGGGTCGGCCCGATCGGGCCGACCGGTGGGTCAGGAGCCGATGCGGCTGCTGGAGTCCTCGACCGGGGTGACGAAGCGGTAGCCGACGTTGCGGACGGTGCCGATGACCGACTCGTACTCCGCGCCGAGCTTGGCCCGCAGTCGCCGCACGTGCACGTCGACGGTCCGGGTGCCGCCGTAGTAGTCGTAGCCCCAGACGTCGCTGAGCAGTTGCTGACGGCTGAACACCCGGCCGGGGTGCTGGGCCAGGTACTTCAGCAACTCGAACTCGGTGTAGGTCAGGTCCAACTGGACGCCGTTGAGCTTGGCGCTGTAGCCCGCCTCGTCGATGACGATGTTGCCGCTCTGGATCAGCGGGTCGACGTTGGTGGACTGGGTCGGCGTCATGGCCAACCGGATCCGCACGTCGACCTCGGCCGGTCCGGCCGTGGTCAGCAGCAGGTCGTCGAACCCCCAGTCCGACGACAGCGCGGCCAGTCCACCCTCGCTGGCGATGACCAGCAACGGCGATTCCTTGCCGGTGGTCTCCATCAGGCGGCACAGCGAGCGGGCCCCGACCAGATCACGACGCGCGTCGAGCAGGATGATGTCCGCCGCCGGAGCGTCGAGCAGCGCGGTGGCTTCCGCCTGCGCCACCTTGACCTGGTGGGGCAGGAGTTCCAGCGCTGGCAGGATCTCCGCAGAACTGTGCATGTCATTGGTGAGCAACAGCAGAATGGCCATCGTGGATCTCCTGACCTTCGGGGGTTCGTGAATGCCGCGCCGCAGATCGACCGCCCAAATGTGAACTGAAGGTATGGCAGAGACTACTGCAATGTGGCCGGTGACCTTCCATTACTGGGCCGGGGCCCGAGCGGCCGCCGGGGTCGAGTTCGAGACCGTCGAGGCCGTCTCGGTGGCCGAGGCGATCCGACTCGTCGAGGCCCGTCGGGCCGACCCGCGCTACGCCGCGGTGCTGCGGGCCAGTGCGGTCATGATGGACGGTTTGACGCTCAGATCAGGCGCGCGGGACCGCCCGCTGGACGGTCCGGTGCAGGTCGAGATCCTGCCGCCGTTCGCCGGCGGATAGGCCCCTGATCAGGTGCGCCGTGGGTGATCGAGGACGGCGCTGCGTGTGGTCGGCATCACGGCGTGGGCCAGTCCACGCCGTCGACTGGTATCAGCCGCAACGAGTCGAAATCACCCGACCAACCATCCATCATGTGGACACCGGTCTTGCCATCCGAGATCGACGGCTGCGGTCGGGCCCCCGCGGCCTAGTCTGTGCCGCGTGTCACGTACCCAGGTGCGAGCCCTGCCGCTGACCCGCCGACGGGCGGTCGATCACGGCCGCATGCGGTCGTCGCTGTGTCCGTGCCGGCGAATGTCCTAGGCGACTCCGCCGCCGGCGGGTTCTCACCACTGCGACCGGAGCCACCCGATCCCTGCTGGATCGGGTGGGCTGGACGGAGCGCATCCACGGCCCGTGAACGGGCCACTACCACCACCACAGGAGTAGAAACACGATGAGCAGGCAGGAAGTACTGGTTGACGCCGATTGGGTCGCCGAGCACGGTCAGGACGCGGGGATCGTTCTCGTCGAGGTCGATGAGGACACCACGGCGTACGACGGCGGTCACATCGAAGGGGCTATCAAGCTCGACTGGAAGAAGGACCTCCAGGACCCGATCCGGCGCGACTTCGTCAACAAGGAGCAGTTCGAGGCGCTCCTGTCGGAGAAGGGCGTGAGCAACGACGACACCGTCGTGCTCTACGGCGGCAACAACAACTGGTTCGCCGCGTACGCGTACTGGTACTTCAAGCTCTACGGCCACGAGAAGGCGCTGCTGCTCGACGGGGGCCGCAAGAAGTGGGAGCTCGACGCCCGCGAACTGAGCACCGAGACGGTCACCCGTCCGGCCACCAGCTACACGGCCAAGGACCAGGATCTGTCGATCCGCGCCTTCCGTGACGAGGTGATCGCGGCGATCGGGCAGAAGAGCCTGGTCGACGTGCGCAGCCCCGACGAGTACGCCGGCCGGCTGCTGGCCCCGGCCCACCTGCCGCAGGAGCAGTCGCAGCGCGGCGGCCACGTCCCGACCTCGGTCAACGTGCCGTGGAGCAAGGCGGCCAACGACGACGGCACCTTCAAGTCCGACGAGGAACTGAAGAAGATCTACACCGAGGCCGGCGTCAACTGGGACGGCGAGATCATCGCACTGTGCCGGATCGGCGAGCGCAGCTCGCACACCTGGTTCGTGCTCCAGGAACTGCTCGGGCAGAAGAGTGTCAAGAACTACGACGGCTCGTGGACCGAGTACGGCTCGCTGGTCGGCGTGCCGGTGGCCGTGGGCGATGAGCCCGGCGAGGCCTGAGGAGGCAACCATGTGCGGAGCAACCAAGGGCGGCCTCGGCCTCCAGGGGATCGACGCCACCAAGGAGGCGGTGATCCAGGGTCGCGTCGTGCGCGGCGCTGATCCCGTCGCCTCGGCGTACGTGCGTCTGCTCGACGCGACCGGCGAGTTCACCGCCGAGGTCCCGACCTCGGCGACGGGCGCATTCCGCTTCTTCGCCGGCGACGGCCAGTGGACCCTGCGCACCCTCGCGCCGGGCACCTCGGTCGATCGCTCGGTCGTGGCCAGCCGCGGCTCGGTCGTCGAACTGGAGATCGACCTCGACGCCTGATCGATTCGAACCCGAACGACCTCGGATGCCGGAGTGGACCCACGTCCACTCCGGCTTCTGCGTTGTCCGGCTGCCCGGTCCCGCGGAATGAGGAGTTGACTCCACTTCCTGTTACCGACCGCCGGAGACTTCAGGCGCGAAGTGACAGGAAGAGGCGTTGACTCCTCTTTCTGCGTCCGGTGGCGGGGGCCGAGCCCGGATGGACGAGCCGGAGCCGTCAGACCTCGATCAGCAGGGTGATCGGGCCGTCGTTGACCAGCGAGACCTGCATGTCGGCCCCGAAGATCCCGGTGGCCACCTCGGCCCCGAGGCCGCGCAGCGCGGCGACGAACTCCTCGATCAGCGGCTCGCTGACCGGTCCGGGGGCGGCGGCGCTCCACGACGGGCGGCGGCCCTTGCGGGTGTCGGCGTAGAGGGTGAACTGGCTGACCACCAGCAGCGGCGCGGACAGCTGCTCGCACGACTGCTCGTCGCGCAGGATCCGCAGCGTCCAGATCTTGGCGGCCAGGGCCGCGGCCGTGGCGGTCGTGTCGGTGTGGGTGACCCCGACCAGGACGAGCAGGCCGGGGCGGTCGATCGACCCGACCACCTCACCGCCGACCTCGACCCGGGCCTCGCTGACCCGCTGGACCAGTCCGCGCATCAGTCGGGGATCACGGCGGTCACCGCCGCGGTGATCAGGCAGAACGGGTGCCCGGCCGGATCGGCCAGCACCCGCGACGTCTGGCCGCCCTCGAGACGCCGGGCCCCGATCGCGATGGCCGCGGCCTCGGCGACGTCGAGGTCGTCGACCCGGACGTCGAAGTGGCGGTACTGCGGCCGTTCGTTGCTCGGCCAGGTGGTCGGTCGGTAGCCGTGGACCCGGACGAAGGCCAGGCCCGGCCGGTCGGGGGAGTCGCCGATGACGATCCAGTCGCCGTCGTCCTGGACGCGTTCCATCCCCAGCAGTTGTTGGTAGAACGCGGCCAACGGGTCCGGGTCGGCGCAGTCGATGACGATGCCGTGCAGCTTTCCGATCACGGCAGTGATTCAAGCACCTTTCGCCGACAGATTTACAACGTAAGCCTCCACCTCGACCTCGACCAGGTGGTCGGGATCGGCCAGGGCCGAGACCTGGACCATGGTGGCGACCGGCGGGTGGTCGCCGAACAGGTCCCGGTGGGCGCGACCGACCTCGGCCTGGTCGGCGATGTCGGTGACGTACATCCGGGTCCGCACCACCCGGTCGGTGGTGACCCCCGCCGCGGCCAGGGCGTCGAGGGCGATGGTGAACGCGGCCACGGTCTGGCCGTGCGGGTCGCCGCGGTGCAGTACGCCGTCGGCACCGGTCGCCGTGGTCCCGGCCGTCACCGCCCAGTCACCGGCGACCACGACCCGGCAGTACCCGTACGTCTGCTCCCACGGCGCTGATCCGCTGATCCGTTCGATGGCCATCCGGCCAGTATCGACACCCCTGCCAGACTGGCGACCATGCCGGTCCCCGTACGCCCTCTGCTGGTCAAGATCACCTGCGGCGCCGAGGCGCCCGAGCGGGCCAACCAGGCCTGGACGGTGGCGGCGATGGGTCTGGCCGCCGGGGCCGAGGTGGCGGTCTGGCTCACCGGCGAGGCGGTGTGGTTCGCCGTTCCGGCCCGCCGGCCCGATCTGGGCCTGCCGCTGGCCACCCCGGTCGACGAACTGGTCGAGGTGGTCCGCGAGAGCGGCCAGATCATGGTCTGCAGCCAGTGCGCCGCGCGTCGCGAACTCGACCTCGGCGACCTGGTCGACGGGGCCCGGATCGCCGGAGCAGCCCAGTTCGTCGAAGCCGCGCTGCAACCCGACGTCCAGGCCCTCGTCTACTGAGCGCCGGTCCCCTGAGCTCGGGTCCCCTGAGCTCCGGTCTTCGGAGCTCGGGTCTTCGGAGCTCGGGTCTTCGGAGCTCGGATCCACTGGGCGAAGACCGCCGCCGGCCTCACCCGGCCGGCAGGGCTGCGGCCAGGTCGGCCAGCACCAGGTCGCCGGGACGCGCGCCGGTGGCCGCGGCCCGGCGGACCCGTGAGGCGATGACCGCGTTGATCGGCGCCTCGAGCCCGTGCCGCCGGGCGATCCGGAGGATCTCGCCGTTGAGGTAGTCGGTCTCGACGTTTCCGGTGCCACGGGTCAGCGACTGCCAGGTCGACCCACCCAGGACGCCGTCGTGGCCCGGGACGGGTTCGATCCGGAACGCGGTGTCCCAGACCCGGGCCTCCTCGTCGGAGCAGTAGGCGATGCCGGCGGCGTCGAGGATCCGGCGCCCCTCGGCCACCGCGCGGGCGACCAGCGCCCCCGTGCCCGACTGCTTGCCGAGTAGCGCCTGGAACCCGTTGCCGAGGTTGGCCAGCAGCTTGCGGTACTTCCACGCCATCACGTCGTCGGGCAGCAGCGCCGGCAGCAGCGCGGCGTCCCAGTCGGCCTTGATGGCGGCGAGCAGGGCCCGGTCGTCGTCGTCGGTCAGGGCGGCCGGCACTCGGCCGAGGTGGAACAGGCCCGAGTCGGGGACACCCTCGATGATCACCTCGCCAGGGGACAGGTGCGCCGCCCACATCCACACGCACACCCCGTAGACCCGGGCGAAGTATCGCGAAGCCAGGTCCTCGCTGACCACGCCGTTGAGCGCGGTGAGCAGCGGCAGCCGCTCGCCGGCCGTGCCGCCGCCGCTGACCGGGGCGTCGGCCCAGGCGATCAGCGCGTCCTGGGCCTGGTGGGTCTTGGTGGCCAGGATCAGGACGTCGTCGGGGTGCAACTCGAGCCCGTCCGGCCCGGCCACGGCCGGGATGGTCAACCGGACGTCCTCGGTCGGGGTGCACAGTCGCAGCCCCTGGGCGCCGAGCGCGAGCAGGTGCGGACCGCGAGCGACCAGCACCACCTCGACGCCGCTCTGGTGCAGCCGGGCCCCGAGCCCGGCCCCCACCGCGCCGGCGCCGATGATCACGTAGCGAGTCACGCGGATCACCGTAGTGGTCGGGCGGGCGGGGACGCGGTACGGACTAGGCTCGCCTGCATGTCGTCCGTCCTCGTGATCGCGTTGATCACCGCCGTCGGGGTCATCGGCCTCGCGCTGGTCGCGCTCCTGGTGCTGTTGATCGTCCGAGCCTCCTCGCCCCGGACCGGGAGCTGATCGACATGGCCTTCACCGTGCCGTCCGACCTGCCCCCCGCCCTGATGCCGATCGCCTGGATGATCGGCCGCTGGGAGGGTTCGGGCAAGGGCTCCTACCCCGGTACCGAGGACTTCGACTTCGGTCAGCAGATCGACTTCGCCCACAACGGTGGTGCCTACCTGCACTACCTCTCGCAGACCTTCGAGGTCGACGACGAGGGCAAGGCCGTCCGGCCGCTCTCGATGGAGACCGGCTTCTGGCGGCCGCAGGCCGACTTCGGGATCGAGGTCGTGATGGCCCATCCGTCGGGGCATGCCGAGGTCTGGTACGGCAAGATCGCCGGCGCCAAGATCGAACTGGCCACCGACGCGGTCGTCCGCACCACCACCGCCGACGAGTACAACGCCGGTCAGCGGCTCTACGGCAACGTCGAGGGCGATCTGCTGTGGACCTTCGACAAGGCGGCCGACGGGCACCCGTTGCAGTCGCACGTGTGGGCCCGACTCCGTCGCAGCAGCTGAACCGCTCGTCCGGGGGCGATTTCACCCGGGTGGGAAGAATCGGATCGACCTCGACGCTGGAGTGGACATGACTGCGGTGACGATGGATTCCGGTATCGATGCGCTTGTGCCCTGGCACTACGGCGACCCGATGCGCGAGCAGCGGTTGATCGACTCCGGACGCGGGGTCATCGACCGGTCGCACCGCGGCGTGGTCACCATCACCGGTCCCGACCGGCTGACCTGGCTGCACTCGCTGACCACCCAGCACCTCGAGCGGCTGGCGCCCGGGGACGTCGACCACCGCGCTGGTGCTGTCGCCCAACGGCCACGTCGAGCACGTGCTCTACGGGGTCGACGACGGCCAGACGTTCTGGGCCCACACCGAGCCCGAGCGCGCCGCCGAGCTGGCCGCCTGGCTCGACCGGATGCGGTTCATGATGCGGGTCGAGGTCGCCGACCGGTCGGCCGACGTCGCCGTCGTCTGGTCGCCCGACCCCGCGTACGCACCGACCGAGGCGCTGGCCGTCCGCGCCGGTGCCGCCGACGCGCTCGGCGGCAGCGATTTCTTCGTGCCCCGCGACCGGCTCGCCGCCGTCCTCACCGGGCCGCCGCCGGCCGGCACCTGGGCGTACGAGGCACGACGGATCGCGGCCGGGGTGCCGCGCTACGGCCTCGACACCGACCACCGCACCATCCCCAACGAGATCGGTGTCCTCGGCGTCGCGGTCCACCTGGAGAAGGGCTGCTACCGCGGCCAGGAGACGGTGGCCCGGGTCCACACCCTCGGCCGTCCGCCGCGCCGGCTGGTGCTGCTGCACCTCGACGGCAGCGTCGACACCCTGCCCGCGGTGGGGTCACCCCTCGAGCTCGCCGGCCGCGCCGTCGGCTTCGTCGGCAGCTCGGCCCGGCACTTCGAGCTCGGCCCGATCGCCCTCGGGCTGGTCAAGCGCAACGTCCCGGTCGACGCCGAGTTGCTCACCGACGGCGTCGCGGCGGCCCAGGAAATCCTGGTCGACCCCGAGGTCGGACTGCACGTCCGCCCCAAGGTCTAGCCTCGGAGTCACCGAATTCCCGGTCCAGACGCGAGGATCATGCTGTTGTGGGCCGATCGGGGGTCACTGGACCCGGAAAAGTCGGACTCAGACGGCGAGCTGGGCCAGCGTCTCGGCGCGGGGACGGATCTCGCCGACCCGCGCACCGTGCCCGAGGACCGGCACCGCGGCCTGCTCGTCGAGCACCTCGTGGGCGAAGCCGAGCCGCTGCAGCACCCCGGCCATCGCGGCGACCCGGGCCCGCGGCGTGCCGTCGCTGATCTTGATCGCGACCCCGCGGCCGTCGGGCAGACCGACCGCGTAGACCGCCTCGGCGCCGGCCTTGGCGATCAGCCCGGGGATCGCCCGGTGCAGGGCGAGCTCGTCGCGCGTGGTGCCCGACACGTACTCCGGGTGCTGTCGGATCGCCGTGGCCACCCGCTGCTCGAGCGGGTCGGTCGAGATGGCCAGCCGGCCGAAGGCCCGGGCCAGCCCGTACAGGCTGAGGGCGTAGAGCGGGGCGCCGCAGCCGTCGATGGTCACCTCGTGGGCCTGCTCGTGGGCCAGGTCGTCGATGGCCGACACGATCGCCAGCTGGGTCGGGTGGTCGGGATCGCGGTAGGTGGTGATGTCGCCCGAGTTGAGCACCGTGGTCCGCAGCATCCCGGCGTGCTTGCCCGAGCAGTTCATGGCCAACGGCGTACGCGTGCCGCCGTTGCGGATGACCGCCTCACGGGCGGTGTCGTCGAGCGGCCAGTCGGGCGGGGTCTGCAGCGCCGACTCGTCGAGCCCGGACGCGGCGAGGATGGCCCGCACCGCCACCTGGTGGATCGCCTCGCCGGAGTGCGACGCACAGGTCACCGCGAGCTGCTCGGCGTCCAGATCGAGGCCGGCGCGGAGCATGCCGACCGCCTGGAGCGGCTTGCTGGCGCTACGCGGATACATCGGGGCGAAGTCGGCGCCGACCGAGGTCAGCAGCCGGCCGTCGGGCCCGGTCACCGCCACCCGGCCGCGGTGCACGCTCTCGACGAAGCCGTTGCGCACGACCTCCACGAGGATCGGGTCGGACTCGAAGGGGTCGGCCATGCTCCGACGGTAGCCCGATCGCCCCTCACCACCGCGGTCCTTTTGCCGTGGGCGAACGTGATCCGGATGATTTTCCGCCGCAGCGTGCAACCCCTACGCTTCACTGCGTGAACTGGGACGACTACGACGCCGCGCTGTTCGACCTCGACGGCGTGCTGACGCCGACCGCCGAGGTTCACATGCGGGCCTGGCAGCAGCTGTTCGTCGACTTCTTGACCAAGCGCGGTGTCGTCGACCAGCCCTATCAGGAGCGCGACTACTTCGACTACATCGACGGCAAGCCCCGCTACGAGGGCGTCGCGTCGTTCCTCGATTCCCGTGGCATCAAGCTCTCCCAGGGCGACCCGGCCGACGGGCCCGAGCTCGAGACCATCTGCGGGCTCGGCAACCGGAAGAACGCCTTCTTCTCCGCCGTGCTGGCCGACGAGGGGGTCGACGCCTACCCGGGCTCGGTCGAGCTGCTCGATTTCCTCGCCGAGCGCGGGACCAAGATCGCCGTGGTCAGCTCGTCGAAGAACGCCCCCGCGGTCCTCGAGGCGGCCGGTCTGGCCGAGCGGTTCGAGGTCGTCGTCGACGGGAACGTGGCCGTTGAACGCGGTCTGCCCGGCAAGCCCCAGCCCGACACCTTCGTCGACGCGGCCGCCCAGCTCGACGCCACGGTCGAGCGGTCGGTGGTCTTCGAGGATGCGCTGTCCGGCGTCGCCGCCGGGCGGTCCGGTGGTTTCGGTCTGGTCGTCGGGGTGGATCGCGGTGTCGGACCCGACCAGCTGACCGACGCGGGTGCCGATGTGGTGGTCCAGGATCTCGCCGAACTGATCACCCGATGAAAGGCCAGTTCGGCGACGAGCCGATCGACGCCCTCGACCCGCTCGACCGGCACCGGTTCCCGGTGCAGGAGTGGTCGCTGACCGAGTCGGAGTACAGCGCCAAGGACCTCGGGGTGACCGAGACCCTGTTCGCGGTCGGCAACGGCTACCTGGGCATGCGCGGCAACGTCGAGGAAGGTCGCGAGACCTACGCGCACGGCACCTTCGTCAACGGCTTCCACGAGACCTGGCCGATCCGGCACGCCGAGGAGGCGTTCGGCTTCGCCCGGGTCGGGCAGACCATCGTCAACGTCCCCGACAACAAGACGATCAAGCTGTACGTCGACGACGAGCCGATGCTGCTGACCGTCGCCGACCTCGAGCACTACGAGCGCACCCTCGACTTCCGCGAGGGAATGCTCCGGCGCGACATCATCTGGCGCACGCCCGCTGGCAAGCGGGTCAAGGTCTCCTCGACCCGGGTCGTCAGCTTCACCCAGCGGCACCTGGCCTTCATGACCTTCGAGGTCACCGTGCTCGACGCCGATGCGCCGGTGGTGATCAGCTCGCAGACGCTGAACCGCCAGGACGGCCGCGACGAGTACCACGTACGCGCCGCCGCGATGGGCGCCGGCGTCGACCCGCGCAAGGCCGAGCGGTTCGACGACCGGGTGCTCGACCCGCAGAGCCACTGGTGGGCCGACCAGCGGATCATCCAGAGCTGGCGGTGTGCCAACTCCAAGATGACCCTGGCCGTGGGCAGCGACCACACCATCGAGACCGACAACTCCTACCGCGTGTTCACCAGCGCGGAGGAGGACACCGCCAAGATGGTCTACCGGGTCCAGGCCGAGGCCGGCAAGCCGATCCGGATCGTCAAGACCGTGGCCTACCACAGCTCGCGCGGGGTGCCGACCCGCGAGCTCGTCGACCGGTGCCGGCGCACGCTCGACCGGGTCGCCGAATACGGCATCGAGTCCGAGCTCGCCGCCCAGCGCGCCTGGCTCGACGCCTTCTGGGCCCGCTCGGACGTCATCGTGCACGGCCAGCCGGCGTTGCAGCAGGCCATCCGGTGGAACCTGTTCCAGGTCGCGCAGGCCACGGCCCGGGCCGAGCAGTCCGGCGTCCCGGCCAAGGGGGTGAGCGGCTCGGGCTACGGCGGTCACTACTTCTGGGACACCGAGGTCTACGTGCTGCCGTTCCTGTCCTACACCTCCCCGCAGATGGCCCGATCGGCGCTGCGCTTCCGCTACAACATGCTCGACGCCGCCCGTCGCCGGGCCGGCGACCTGGCCCAGAGCGGCGCGTTGTTCCCGTGGCGCACGGTGAACGGCGAGGAGGCCTCGGCCTACTACGCGGCCGGGACCGCGCAGTACCACATCGACGCCGACATCGCGTACGCGTTGTGCAAGTACGTGGCGGCCAGCGGCGACCAGGACTTCATGAATCGCGAGGGCGTCGACATCCTGGTCGAGACCGCGCGGATGTGGGCCGACCTCGGCTTCTGGCGCGAGAACGGCGACGGCGGGCGGACCTTCCACATCCACGGGGTCACCGGGCCGGACGAGTACACCACCGTGGTCAACGACAACCTGTTCACCAACGTGATGGCCCGGTTCAACCTCGGCCGCGCCGCCGAGGAGCTCTATCGGCTCAAGATGGACCTGCCGTACGCGTACGAACGGGTGGTCGAGCGGCTCGACATCGAGCCCAACGAGATCGAGGAATGGGCGGCCTGCGCGGCCGCGATGAAGATCCCCTACGACGAGGTCACCGGGATCAACCCGCAGGACTCGCACTTCCTCGACCGCGAGGTCTGGGACCTGAAGAACACCCCGGCCGACAAACGACCGCTGCTGCTGCACTACCACCCGCTGGTCATCTACCGGTTCCAGGTGCTCAAGCAGGCTGACGTGGTCCTCGCGCTCTTCCTGCAGGGCGACCACTTCAGCCTCGAGCAGAAACGCGCCGACTTCGAGTACTACGACCCGATCACCACCGGTGACTCCACCCTGTCCGGCGTGGTCCAGTCGATCATCGCCGCCGAGGTCGGCTACCGCGACCTGGCCCTGCGCTACTTCCACAGCGCGCTCTACGTCGACCTGGCCAACCTGCACGGCAACACCTCCGACGGCGTGCACGTGGCGTCGACCGGTGGGGTGTGGAACGCGCTGGCCTACGGCTTCGGCGGGATGCGCGACTACAACGGCGTGCTCACCTTCGATCCGCGGCTGCCGACCGGCTGGGACGGGCTGACCTTCCAGCTCACCGTCCGCGGCAGCCGGATCCGGGTCGACCTGACCGCGGGCCAGATCGAGTTCACCGTGGTCGACGGCGAGTCGGTGGCCCTGTCGGTCCGCGGCCACCGGATCAAGGTCTCGCCCGAGTCCCCGGTCCGGGTCCCGCTGTCGGATCAGGGCCCGGTGCTCACCGGTCCGCTGCCGCTCAAGTCCGACGACCGCCGCCCCGACGGGACGCTGATCACCGCCTCGGTCCCGCAGTCCGCCATCCGCCGCTGAGTCCCGGGGTCGTTTCCCGGCAGGTGCTGGGAAACGACCCGGTCGGCGTGGGTTTCCGGGGTCGTCGTGCGGCACGTGCCGGGAAACGACCCGTCGGCGCCGTTGGTGGGGTCCGTCGTTCGGCAGGTGCCGGGAAACGACCCGTCGGCACCGGTTCTGGGTCCGTCTCCCGGCAGGTGCTGGGAAACGCTCTCCCTGCGCATGGCGGAACGTTCGAGTGTTCGGCCGCGAGGAGCGTCAGCGACGACCGGCCGGGCGGGGGTCTGGGGGTCGTCTCCCACACCGATACGGCCGAAGGCCTCAGTCGTCGGAGCCTTCCAGGGCGGCCGGATCCTTGAGGTAGGTCTTGTGGCCGTAGATGGCGCGGTTGACCACGAAGGTGATCACCCAGAGGCCGATACCGATGGCGATCAGGATGCCGGCGATCGTGTACTGGCTGGGGTCACGACCGGTCCACGGGCCGACCAGGTAGGCGCAGCACAGCGCGCCGATGATCGGCAGCACGGTCGGGGCACGGAAGTGGTGGCGGTCGATCTTGTCGCGACGCAGCACCAGGCAGCAGATGTTGACCACGGTGAACACCGCCAGCAGCAGCAGCGCGGTGGTGCCGCCGAGCTGGGAGATCTTGCTGACGAAGGTGATGAGGCCGATGGCCAGCGCGCTGGTGAACAGGATGGCCACCCACGGCGTACGCCGGCCGGGCAGCACCCGGGCCAGCACCGGCGGCAGCACCTTCTGCTTGCTCATGCCGTAGAGCAGCCGACTGGCCATCAGCATGTTGATCAGCGCCGAGTTGGCCACCGCGAACATGCTGATCAGCGGGAAGATCTGGTCGAACGGCAGGTTGGGGGCGCCGGCGCTGACCACCTTGAGCAGCGGGGCGTTGCCCTTCGCCAGTTCGCCGGCCGGGACCAGCGCGATGGCCGAGATCGAGACCAGCACGTAGATCAGCCCGGTGATGCCCAGTCCGGTGAGCATGATCTTGGGGAACACCTTCTCGGGTTCCTTGGTCTCCTCGGCCATGTTGACCGAGTCCTCGAAGCCGACCATGGCGAAAAAGGCCAAGGTGGTGCCGGCGGTCACGGCCAGGAAGATCGACTTGTCCTCGGGGGTGTCGAACATGACCACCCGGCCGAAGTCGCCCTTGCCCTGGGTGAACGCGAACACACCGATGAAGATGACGATGAGCAGGCCGCTGAGCTCGACGCAGGTCAACACGATGTTGGCGTAGACGCTCTCCGCCACGCCGCGCAGGTTGATCAGCGCGACCAGGAGCATGAAGATCACCGCGAACACCGTGGTCAGTCCATCGCTGACCTCGATGCCGGCCACACCGGCCCAGTCCTCGCGGACGACGTTGATCATCGCCTCGAAGTTGCTGGCGAAGGCCCGTGACGCGGTGGCCGCGGAGGTGATCCCCGAGCACATGACCGCGAAGCAGATCAGGAAGGTGAAGAAGTGCACCCCGAACGCCTTGTGCGTGTAGAGCGCGGCGCCCGCAGCCTGCGGGTACTTCGTCACCAGCTCGAGGTAGGAGAACGCGGTGATGGTGGCCACCGCGAACGCGACCACGAACGGCAGCCAGACCACGCCGCCGACCTCGTTGGCCACCTGGCCGGTGACCGCGTAGATGCCGGTGCCGAGGATGTCGCCGACGATGAACAGCAGCAGCAGCTTCGGCCCCATCACCCGCTTGAGCTCGGGTTGTTCGGCCTCGGATTTCGTGACAGCTGCGTGGGTCATGATCGCTCCAGAGGTCGTAGCCGTCGCGGATGCTGTGATCCTAAGCGGACTGCCGTGACCGTGCTCACGGCCCCTTCGCAAGCAGCCAGCTTGCATTTGCTTGCTCTTGCAAGCAGACTTGGAGCATGGCCAGAAAGAACGCACCCACCCTGGGTGAGCAGATCGGCAGCCTGGGCGAGTTCATCGCCGCCCAGCGGCGCTCGGCCGAATTGACGCTGCGCCAGCTGGCCGAACAGACCGGGATCTCGAATCCCTATCTGTCCCAGATCGAGCGCGGCCTGCGCCGCCCGTCGGCCGAGGTGCTGCAGCAACTGGCCAAGGCGTTGCGGGTGTCGGCCGAGACGCTCTACGTCCGCGCCGGGATCCTCGACCCCGAGGAGCACCCGGTCACCACGGTCGAGATGGCCGTGCTCGCCGATGCCGCGATCACCGAGCGGCAGAAGCGCGTGCTGATCGACGTCTACTCGTCCTTCGTCAAGGAGAACGAGAAGGCGGCGGCGGCCACCGATCCCACCTGACCCACCTTTTTCCGTTCGAGGAGAGAACCAGAACATGGCTCGCAAGCAGACCCCCGCGCAGGCCCGCAAGGCCGCGCTCGAATCCGACTACGCCGCGCTGTACGCCGTCGCCGGCCTGACCGACGCCTTCGCCGAGGCGATCAAGACCGCCCTGGTCGAGACCGAGGAGCGCGGTCGCAAGCGCATCGAGGAGATCAAGGGCACCGCCCCCGAGCTCCGCAAGCAGGCCGTGGAGGGCGCCGACGAGTTGCGCACCTTCGTCATCACCCTGCCGGACCAGGTGCGCAACCTGCCCGATTCCACCCGGGCCCGGCTGGCCGAACTGCAGAAGCAGGCCAACGACCTGGTCGCCCAGGCCAGTGCCGCGTACGGCGACTACGCCAGCCGCGGCAAGCGGGCCGTGGACACCGCGGTCGTGTCGGCGCGTGACCTGTCCGGCAAGGCCGGCAAGCGGGTCGCCGACGTGGCCGACGAGGCCGCCGACACCGTCGACCCGGCCTTCGAGAAGGTCCAGGAGGGGGTGACCAAGGCCCGCCGGTCGACCACCGGTCGCAGCGCGACCGAGACCCTCACCCCCCGGTCCTCGGCCAGGACCGCGGCCACCCGGGCGGCGAAGAAGACCGCCGCGACCCCGGCGACCAAACGCGCGGCGTCGAAGACGGCAGCGACCAAGGCGGCCGCCACCACCAAGGCCGCCGCGACCAGGGCCGCGGCCAAGAAGTCGCCGGCCAAGACGGCCGCCGCCGCGTCGACCACGCCGGCCAGGAAGGCCACGCCGCGCGCGAGCACGGCCAAGAAGACCGCGGCCACGCAGGCCACGCCGACGCCGCCCGCCGACGTGACCGCGGCGACCACCGCTGCTCCGGTCGCCGAGTCCACCGCGAACGGCACCACCGGCGAGTGAGCTGAACCACGAGTGAGCTGAACCGACGAGTGAGCTGAACCACGAGTGAGCTGAACGACGAGCGCCCCGGGCATCGGCCCGGGGCGCTCGTCTGCGTGGTGGTGGTGGTCAGGCGCTGAAGATGTCCTCGATCCGCAGCGCGAAGACCGCGGCGATGCTCGAAGGTCAGCGGCAGGTGGGGTCGTACGTGCCGGCGATGTCGAGCAGAGTTGTCACGCCCCCTGGCGGTCAGGAGCGGTAGACGACCACCTTGTCGCCGACCTTGATCCGCTTGAACACGTAGCGGATGGTCGACTTCTTACGGATGTTGACGCAGCCGTGGCTGCAGCCCGCGTACCCGCGTCGCTTGAAGTCGGCCGAGTAGTGCACGGCTTGGCCGCCGCTGAAGAACATCGAGTACGGCATCTTGGTGTGGTAGATCGTCGACGTCCAGTGCTTGTTCTTGCGGAACACCTTGAACGTCCCCTGCCGGGTCGCGGTGCCGGCGCAGCCGAAGCGGGCGTCCATGGTCTTGACGACCTTGCCCTTGCGGACGTAGAACGCCTTGCGCCGGGTCTTGTCGATGCAGAGCACGCGGCCCTTGGTCTTGCACCGCTTGGCGATCTTGATCTTTTTCTTGCTGCCGGCCTGACTGACCGTGGTCGACCCTGCGGTAGCCGCTGCGGTGGTCGAGTCGGCCGGGGTCCCGGTCGGTGGCTCGTCGGCCCGGGCCGGCGTCATGGTGATGATCAGTGCCAGGGTCAGGGTGAGACCGGCCAGGAGCCGGATCAGGGTGCGCACGGGTGTTCCTCTCGCGTCTCGGTTGCGCTCATTGTGGCCGAAGTCCGCGTTCACCGCCGGTGAACGCGGGACTTCGGGTCGTCGCTGCCATCCGGTCAGGTCAACCGGCTCCGCCGGACCAGTCGGTACGCGGTGACGAAGGTCGGGAGGTAGCCGACCGCGGTGACCAGCACCCCGGCCAGGCTGCCCCAGACCCCCGGTAGCAGGCCACCGATCATCCCGCCGGCGACCATGGGGAGCACGGCCAGCGGGACCAGCTTCCAGCCGATCACCCCTGCCCGGGCCAGCCCGGCGTAGAACACCACCGGCAGCGCGATCACCCCGAGCTTCGCGCTGGCCATCCAGATCGTGAACGACGACGACTGCCCGAGCGAGTCGAAGACCGCGACGCCGTCCGCCTCGCTGACCGTGCGGCCCAGTCCGGACAGGAACCAGTCCGACAGCAGCAGCCCGGAGATCTGGAAGGCCCCGAAGGCGCTGCCCAGACCGCCGATCAGGGCCAGCGTCCGGCCGCGGGAGCCGCGCAGCAGACCGAGCGCGGCGAGGATGCCCAGCCCCATGGCGATCCAGCCGTAGTGGAACAGCGTGGCCGAGGTGTTGGTCAGGAACGGGTCGGCGGCCAGCGAGGCGATGTAGTCGGCCGGTGCGTCACTGGCCTGGGGTGGCGAGGTGACGGAACCGCCGATGACGAGCAGTGGGGCGACGGCCAGGGCGAAGCCGCCGAGCAGCATGAGCGGGCGGCGGGTGCCGGGTTCGGTGTCGACGCGGAGGCCGGCCGGGGCCGGGGTGTCGGTGACGCCGGGGGCGTCGGGGTGGGTCGTGGTCATCGGATTCTCCTGGTGGGTCGGCCTCACATCCGAGGCGTTGATCGATGACCGGAACGCTAGGTGTCGCGGCACCCCGGGCGGATCGGATCGACGGCCCGATCCGAGTGCGATCGAGGCAGGTCGCGACGGCCGCCGACGTCCTCCATCGGGAGGAGGCGAAGGGTCCGCGGATCGTGCCCGGAGAGGATGGCCGGGTCGTCCGGGGTCGCCTAGCGTGAGCGCATGGCACCGGTCCTGCTGTCCACCACCCGTCGGGGTTGGGCCGTCATCTTCGCGATCGCGGCACTGCTCGCCGGGGCCGCCCTGCTCGAGGGCGCGGCCGGCGGCCCGGGCACCCGGCTGTCGATCTGGGTGCTCGTCGGCGCCGCGGTGACGTTGGCCAACGTCCTCGTCGCCTATCCGCTGCCGCTGCTCGGACTGCTCGGGTGCCTGGCCCAGAACCTCGTCTTCGTCATCGTGCCGGGCATGCCGCGCGGTGGCGGTTCGCAACTGATCGCGCTGATGTTCATGGTCGGCTACCTGGCCTTCCGGCTCCCCGGGCGCTGGAGCATCGGTGCCGCCGTGGTCGCGGTCCTCACGCCGGCGACCTCGCTGGTGTTCACCGGCCGCGGCGAGCCCTGGGAGTATGCGTTCTACCTGCTGATCCTGGGCACGGCCTGGGTGGTCGGCTTCCTGCTGGCCCGCGAACGGCGACGTTCGGCCGAGCTGACCCGGCTGGCCGCCGAGCTGGCCGCCGAGCGCGAGCACCGGGCCCGGTCGGCGGTGCTGGCCGAGCGGACCCGGATCGCCCGCGAACTGCACGACGCCGTCGCCCACAGCGTGAGTGTGATGACGCTCCAGATCGGGGTGGTCCGTCGTCGGCTCGACCAGTTGCCCACCGAGCAGGACACCCTGCGCCAGGCCGAGGCGCTGGGCCGGCGCTCGGTCGACGAGCTGCGCCGGATCGTCGGACTCGTCCGTCCGGGAACCTCCGGGATGGGCGACCTCGGACCCCTGCCGTCGCTCGCCGGCCTCGACGACCTGATCGAACAGGTACGCGCCACCGGCACCACGGTCGAGCTGCACCGGACCGGTGCCGACCGACCGCTGCCCGGCGCGCTCGACATGTCGGCCTTCCGGATCGTCCAGGAAGGGTTGACCAACGCACTCCGCCACGCGCCCGGCGCCGCGGTGCGGGTCGACGTGGCCTGGCGCACCGACGTGGTCGAGCTACGGGTCGGCAACGACGGCGGACCGGTCGAGGATCCGGCCCCCGGCAACGGACTGACCGGAATGCGTGAGCGGGTCGCCCTGTTCGGCGGCCGGCTGCGCTACGGACCCCGGGCGCAGGGCGGGTTCGAGGTCACGGCGACGCTGCCGCTCGCCGGCGTACCGGCCGAGGCGACCCGATGACGACCCGGGTCGTCGTGGTCGACGATGAGGCGATGGTGCGGGCCGGCCTGAAGCTGCTGATCTCGAGCGAGGACGATCTCGAGGTGGTGGGGGAGGCGGCCGACGGGGCTGAGGGCGTACGCGTCATCGGCCGGCTGCGGCCCGACGTGGTGCTGATGGACGTCCGGATGCCCCGGCTGAGCGGTCTCGACGCGGCCCGGGCCGTGCTCGCCGAGACGCCGGCGACCCGGATCCTGATGCTGACCACGTTCGACGAGGACGAGGTGGTCGACGCCGCCCTGCGGCTCGGCGTGGTCGGGTTCCTGCTCAAGAGCTCGCCGCCCGAGGACCTGATCGACGCGATCCGGCACGCCCGCGACGGTCAGGGTGCGCTCGACCCGGCCGTGGTCCCGGGGGTCATCGCCCGGTTGGCGTCGGCGCCCGCACCGCGGACGCCGGCCCCCGAGCTCAGCGTGCTCACCCCGCGCGAGACCGATGTGCTGCGTCTGGTCGGTCTGGGTCACAGCAATGCCGAGATCGCCGCCGAGCTCTTCCTCGGCGAGACCACGGTGAAGACCCATCTCGGTCGGGTGCTCGACAAGCTCGGGCTACGCGATCGGGCCAAGGCCATCGCTTATGCCCATCACTCGGGATTGATCCCCTGATCCAGGTGACCGTCCCCCGGACGCCGGACCCACGAGCGGACACCTGCTCGGCTTCGACCCGGGGATCGGACTCGGCGTCCTGAGCACCGAGAACGAGGCGCACCGCACCTCGGCGAGCCGGTGCGTCAACGGCCCGCTGCCGGACACGGCCCGCACCCAGACCATCACCTCGGCCCGGGTCCGGGTGACCGCGCTCAGCGAGGTCGACGGTCTGCTCGGTGAGGCCACGACGTCGGTGAGCGGCCAGCTCTGATCACCGCCTGAGCGGCCCTGACGACAAAGACCCGCCCCGAGTCAGCTGGCTCGGGGCGGGTCTTCTTGGCGTCAGCGGTGGCGGCAGGGTCTCCGGCCGCGTCGCGTACGAGGATCAGGCGTTCTTGGCCCGCGACCGCGTACGCGACCGGACGTTGCCGGAGAGCTCGACCTTGCGGATGCGGACCGCGGCCGGGGTGACCTCGATGCACTCGTCGCCGCGGCAGAACTCCAGCGCCTGCTCCATGGCCATGTTCTTCGGCGGGATCAGTCGCTCGAGCTCGTCACCGGTCGAGGAGCGCACGTTGGTGAGCTTCTTCTCCTTGGTCGGGTTGACGTCCATGTCGTCGGAGCGGGCGTTCTCTCCGACGATCATGCCCTCGTAGACCTCGGTGCCCGGGCCGACGAACATCGCCCCGCGCTCCTGCAGGTTGAACAGCGCGTACGAGGTGACCACACCGGTGCGGTCGGAGATCAGCGAGCCGGTCGGACGGGTCCGCAGCTCGCCGTGCCACGGCTCGTACGCCTCGAAGACGTGGTGCATCATGCCGGTGCCGCGGGTCTCGGTGAGGAACTCGGTCCGGAAGCCGATCAGGCCGCGCGCCGGGACCAGGTACTCCATCCGGACCCACCCGGTGCCGTGGTTGACCATCTGCTCGAGTCGGCCGCGCCGCAGCCCCATCAGCTGGGTGACGACGCCGACGAAGTCCTCGGGGGCATCGATGGTCAACCGCTCGACCGGCTCGTGCACCTTGCCGTCGACCTCGCGGGTGACGACCTGGGGCTTGCCCACGGTCAGCTCGAAGCCCTCGCGACGCATCATCTCGACCAGGATGGCCAGCTGCAGCTCACCGCGGCCCTGGACCTCCCAGGTGTCGGGCCGCTCGGTGTTGAACACGCGGATCGACACGTTGCCGATCAGCTCGGCGTCGAGCCGGTTCTTGACCAGTCGGGCGGTCAGCAGCTTGCCGGACTTGCCGGCCAGGGGCGAGGTGTTGATGCCGATGGTCATCGAGATCGACGGCTCGTCGACGGTGATCAACGGCAGCGGCTTCGGGTTCTCCGGGTCGGAGAGCGTCTCGCCGATGGTGATGTCGGGGATCCCCGCGATGGCGACGATGTCGCCCGGACCGGCGGTCTCGGCCGGCACCCGGTCGAGCGCCTCGGTGATCAGCATCTCCGAGAGCTTGATGTTGCGGATGGTGCCGTCGGACTTGCACCAGGCCACCACCTGGTTGCGGTTCATGGTCCCCGCGAAGATCCGGCACAGCGCGAGCCGGCCGAGATAGGGCGAGGCGTCGAGGTTGGTGACGTGGGCCTGCAGCACCGCGCCCTCCTCGTACTCCGGCGCCGGCACGTCGTTGAGGATGGTCGCGAACAGCGGCCCCAGGTCGCCGGCGTCGGGCATCTCCCCGTTGGCCGGCGCGGTCAGCGACGCGCGGCCGGCCTTGGCCGAGGCGTAGACGACCGGGAAGTCGAGGACGTCGGTGTCGGCGTCGTCGAGCAGATCGAGGAAGAGCTCGTAGGTCTCCTCGACCACTTCGGTGATCCGGGCGTCGGGCCGGTCGACCTTGTTGACCACGACGATGATCGGCAGCTTCTTGGCCAGCGCCTTGCGCAACACGAAGCGGGTCTGGGGGAGCGGGCCCTCGGACGCGTCGACCAGCAGCAGCACGCCGTCGACCATCTCGAGCCCCCGCTCGACCTCGCCACCGAAGTCGGCGTGGCCGGGGGTGTCGATGATGTTGATGATCACGTCGGACCCGTCGGGCGCGTGGTGCAGCACCGCGGTGTTCTTCGCGAGGATGGTGATGCCCTTCTCGCGCTCGAGGTCCATCGAGTCCATGACCCGGTTGTTGACGTCCTGGTTGGCGCGGAACGCCCCGGACTGCCACAGCATGGCGTCGACCAGCGTGGTCTTGCCGTGGTCGACGTGAGCGACGATCGCGACGTTACGCAGATCTGAACGGGTAGGCATAGCAGCAACTTTCAGGATGCTTGGGCGGGAACGAAGTGACCTCCGGCCCCTGCGGCGAGCAGTGTGCGGACAACCTGAGGAGTCTACGGTGAGTCACCCCAGACCCCGAATCGTCGCTACCAGCCGGCTCCGAAACACACGAACGGCAGCGGTTCGTCGGTCGCGGCGAGGGCCTCGGCCAACGCGTACGCGGGTGCCGCGCCGGCAGCCAACCGCCGGTGGTAGTCGACCATCAACGCGGCCGCCCCGACGTCGGAGACCTTGGACACGCAGGAGACGACGGTCGCCGTGCCGCTGTGCAGCAGCGACCGGGTCAGCCCGAGGGTCTCGTCGCCGCGGCGGACCGTGGCACGACCCAGGTCGCAGGCCGACAGCACCACCTGGCGCGGGGCCCGACGGACCCGGTCGAGGTCGTAGCCGCTGACCGGTCCGTCGAACAGCCGGATCGAGGAGAACAGCGGGCTGTCCGGTTGGTGCCTGCCGTGCGCGGCGAGGTGGACCAGATCGGCGCCGTCGACCTCGGCCAGCGTGGCGGCCGCGGTGGCGTCGGCCTCGACCAGCAGCCGGGACCGCGACCAGCACCCGGCCACCGCCTGCGCCTCGGCCGTGGCCCGGAGCAGCCCCGGACCGGCGGCGACCACGACCCGGCCGCTCGGCGCCCACTGCGCCGATCCGGAGCGCAGCCAGCCCGCCGCGGACGGGGCCAGGACCAGCGGCCGTCCCCGCAGGCTGCGGCAGCGCACCCCAGGCCAGCGCGGCCAGCCGGCCCGGCGGCAGCAGGACGGCCGGCGCGCACGGCAGGTCGAGCGGCGCGATGAGCAGGTCGTCGAGCACCTGCAGACTGCTCCGCAGCGACCGCGACGCGGCGGCACGCAGCGACTCCGGGATGTGGGCCATGGCCAGGGCGTCGAGGTCGGCGCCGATGCGTCCGGTGAGCGCGTCGAGCCGGGCGCCGTCACCGAGGTCGTGCAGCCGGGCCCGGCGTCGGGTCAACACGACCGCATGTACCCGGTCGTGGAGGCGGAACAGCGCGATCAACGTCGCGTCACCCAGCCGCTGCCGCAGGTCGGTGATCGAGGGCACCGCGGCGGCCCCGGTCGTCCCGCGGACGGTCCACGAGCGGCTCCGGATCAGCGACTGCAGCTCGCCGCGCTGTCGGCGCAGCGCTCCGGTCGGGTCGGCGTCGGGTCCACCGGTCTCGAGCTCGTTGAGCACCCAGCGCAGCCGGGTCAGCAACTCGGCGCCGACCGGATCCTCCGGCGGCTGCACCTCGGGGACCCGCCCGGAGATGGCCCGTGCCCGCTCCAGCCAGCCGAGGACCGCGGTCGGCCGGTTCTGCCGCAACTCCTGCTCGACGGCCATCGCCGCCAGTTTCATCCCGTGCGCCGCCGCGGCGGTCTGCAGATCCAGGCTGCCGAACTGGGCCTGGTAGTCGGCCAGCTCGGTCAGCCCGGCGCGGGCCTCGCTCCGGGCGCGGGCCGGGCTGCCCTGCCGCAGTCCGAGGGTCCCGCGGGCCAACCGGGCGCGCAGCCGGACATCCATCGGCAGTCCGGGGGTCAGCCGGAGGTCGCGTGGATCGACCGGGTCGGACCCGGCCAGCCGGGTCTCGAGGGCGATCAGCCGGGCCAGCCGGGCCTGGTGGTCCAGACCGAGTCCGCCGAGCCGATCGCCGAGCTCGACGGCCGTGGCCTCGACCGCGGGGTCGGCCGGGTCGGCGGCTGCGGCGATCCGCAGCACGGTCAGCTCGGCCGACGCGGTGGTCCGCCGGTTGTCGCGCGGAGCGACCCGGGCCAGGGCCCGGTCGGCCAGAGCGCGGGCCCGGTCCACGTCGTCGTCGAGCAGCGCCGCCTCGGCTCGGGCCAGTTCGGCCTCGGCCAGCATCGGGACCAGATCGGTGCGGGCCAGCGCGTCGGCGGCCGCGGCCAAAGTGGCGTCGGCGTCGGCCAGCAGTCCGGCGCTGAGCAGCACCCGGGCCCGGTCCAGCCCCACGATGCCCTTGTAGTGGTCGGAGTCGGCCTCCTCGACCGTGGCCATCACCTCGAGCGCCCGCGGCAGGTCACCGGACAGGTAGTGCGCGTAGCCGAGATTGTGCCGGGCGGCGAAGGCCAGCTCGTCGAGCCCGGCCTCGGTGGCGATCGCGTACGCGCGGGCGTAGTCGGTGGTGGCCGGGGACAGCGTGCCCGACTGGCGGTGCACCTCGCCGCGGTTGATCAGCAGCTTGACCTGGTCCTCGGCCGGGGCCTGGTCGATCAGCTCGACCGCGCGGTCCAGTGCCTCGAGCGCCTCGGCCAGCCGGCCCTCGCGCAGCAGCATCACCCCCTGCTGGGCCCGGCTGATCACGGTGAGCGCACCGGGACCGTGCCGGGCCGAGACCCGTTCGGCCAGTTCGAGCATCCGCATCCCGGCGGCCGTGTCGCCGAGTTCGTGCACCGAGAAACCCAGGGTGAGCAGCATCCGGGCCTGCAGTCGGTCGTGCTCGGCGGTGCAGTCGGGACCGGGCGCGGATTCGTTGGTGCCGAGTGCGCTCAGACCGTCGCGGAGGACGGCCGCGGCCCCGCCGAGATGCCCCCGGTCCGAGCGGGCGATACCGCCGGCGAGCAGCGCGGCGGCGCGGACGTGATCACCGCCGCATCCCGGCGAGGTCTGCACGGTCCCAGTCTGGCCGCCCGGGGCCGCGGGCGATACGGGTCAAGCCGGTGAAGTCGCGAAGCCCATGGCCGCCAGTGCCGCGAGCACCCGCGCCGCGTCGGTCGGCGCCTGGGCGTTCGGACCCAGGTCGAGCAGGTGCTGCGCGGCCGACCCGGCCATCACCGGGGCGGCGAACGACGACCCGCTCCAGGTCGAGAACCCGGTGAAGGCGTCGGGATCCAGGGTGGCCCGCCGGTCGGCGATCACGCGTTCGACGCCGGCCGGTCCGGCCGTCTCCACGTCGGCCCGGGCTCCGACATCGACGATCGGCATGGTGCTGACCAGCGCCGCCCCGGGGGCGTGCGCCGCCACCCAGCTGCCGGCGTTGCTGAACAGCGCCACGCTGCCGTCGGGGTTGAGCGCCCCCACGCTGACCAACGGGACCGCCGGAGTGGAGTGGACCAGGGCGCCGTTCGCGTACGCGGTGAAGCCGGCCGGCAGCATCGGTGTCGACACGGAGTTGTTGCCCGCGGCGGCGACGACCAGCACGCCGAGGTCGCCGAGGGCGTCGAGCGCGGTCTTGAGACGGCTGTCGTAGACGATCCCGTCGCTCGACTCCTCGTGGTAGTAGCCCAGCGACAACGACACCACGTCGATCAGCGCGGCTTCGTCGTCGTTGGCCAGCGCCTCCTGCTGCCGGTTGTGCAGGTAGGCCAGGCAGTTGAGCAGCGCCCACTCCTCGACGATGCCGTCGGCGCTCATCACCTTGATCGACAGCAGGTTCGCGTCCGGGCAGGTCTGGTGGATCAGCCCGGCGATGAACGTGCCGTGGCCGAAGAACGGATCGATCCCCCCCTGCAGCGGGTCGATCTGGTCCGGCTCGGCCTCGCCGCCGTCGCTCGATCCGGCGGGCACCACCGTCGCGGTGGCGGCGTCGTAGCGCAGCCGTTCGACGGACGGGCCGTCCGGCCGGTCGAGCCACCACGGATGGTCGGCCACACCGGTGTCCATGATCACCACGACCGGTCGCCGCCCGGTGGTCTCGGTGCGCTGCGGCGGCCGGCCGAGCCAGCGGACCGGCATCCGACCGCCCGAGCCGGGCATCGCGTACGCGCCCACGCCGCCGTGACCGAAGGAGAACGGGTGTCCGAACGAGAACGGGTGGCCGAAGCTGAACGGCGTACCGCCCACATTCGAGGCGAACAGCAGATGGTTGAGCCCGACCTCGACCGCGGGCTCCTCGTCCTCCCGCCCCAGGATCACCGGAACGTCGCGCAGCCGCTGGACGAAACGCCAGGCGTCCGGTGGGGTGGTCACCTGCTCGGCGGCCGAGCTCAGCCGGAACTTGGCCACCGACGGCGTCTTGCTGCGCTCCAGGCGCGGGGCGAGTTCGCGGTCCCGCTCGACCGGTTCCACGGCGATGGGCTCGTTGGGCGAGACCTCGTTGGCCAGCTCGACCAGCTTCCGGAACTCCTCGGTGGCCACGGCCAACTCGTTCTCGCCGCCGGCGGGGACGGTGACCAGGACCTCGTCGGCCACGTACGCGGTCGGGTAGTAGGTGCGGGGCCGGCTCTCGTCGGTCCGGCGGCCGAGCGGACGGGTGCGGTCGTTGTCGCGCAGCCGGCGCTTCAACCCCGGCTGGACGGCCGAGGCCGGGTCGAGTGTCCGACCGCCGTGCCGCAGCAGGACCTCGGCCGGCAGCACCACCGGGGTCTCGACGATCGGACTCCTTCTGCCCTTGCTCTGCGAACGGTCCTGCGGCCGGGTCGGCCAGACGAGCTGCTCTCGGTCCACCATCTGTGTGCGCTCCCTTGTCCCACCCCGGCCGTGTCTCGAGGTCTCGGATGAACCAGGAGGTTGGTCCATTCGACTGTGATACACCCTCGGCGCCGCATCCGGCCAGGCCTGCGGCGCGGCCCGTACCCTTGCGGCATGGCTGGCAGCACCGACTGGTTCCGGGAATCGTTCCGGGCCGAGTACGACAAGACCAACGCGGCGATCGGCCGGTTCAACCTGGCCATCTTCGGCAAGACCGGGGTCGGTAAGTCGACCCTGATCAACGCCATCTTCGGCGAGGAGGTCGCGCGCACCGGGATCGGCGAGCCGGTCACCCGCGGCAGCCACCTCTACGTCGACAAGGTCGGTCACCTCGGCATCGTCGACACCCAGGGTCTCGAGGTCGGCAAGGACGACAAGGAGATCATCGGCGAGCTCAACAAGGCGATGCGCGAGATGCGTCGACTGCCGCTGTCGGAGCAGTTGCACGTCGCCTGGTACTGCGTCCGCGGGATGGACCGCCGCTTCGAGGAGGCCGAGGCCGACTTCATCCGCAAGCTCGACGACCTCGGGCTGCCGGTGATCCTGGTCCTCACCCAGGTGCCGGCCCGCGACGGTGTCTTCCACCCCGACGCGATCGCGCTGGCCCAGATCATCACCGCGATGCGGCTGCCGCTGGCCGGCGGCCGGCCCTTCATGACCTTCGCGATGAGCGACCCGTTCACCGGACAGCAGCCGTACGGTCTGCGAGAGGTCCTCGATGCCACCTTTCGCGTTGCGCCCGAAGGCGTCCACGGAGCCCTCAACTCGGCGCAGGAGATCGATCAGGATCGGAAGGCCTCGGAAGCCAAGAAATACATAGCGGCGGCGGCGACCAGTGCGGCTGCGGCGGCCGCCACCCCGATCCCGTTCTCCGACGCGACGCTGCTGGTGCCGATCCAGCTCGGGATGATGGCCCGGATCGCCAACCTCTACAAGATCAAGTTCGACCGGGCCGCCCTACTGGCCGTGGCCTCGACCACCGCGGCGACCCAGGTCGGCCGGTCGGCGTTCACCAACCTGCTCAAACTGGTCCCGGGAGCGGGGACCGTGGTCGGCGGAGCGATCGGGGCCGGCGTGGCGTCGACCTTCACCTACACGATGGGCCGGGCCTGGCTGACCGTGTGTCAGCGCGTCTCCTCCGGCACGATGGCCGGGGCCGCGCTCGACACCGACGAGGTCAAGCAGATGTTCCTCGACGAGTTCAAGAAGCGGCTGAAGCTGCGCGGCGCCGACCGGGCTCGCGAGGACCAGTCCGTCTGAGCGGTGTGTCCTGGGTCACCACCATCCGGGACGCCACCCTGACAGCGGTCGGGGTGGGCAATAGGGTCGTTCCGACATGACTATCCCGAACCTCGAGCCCCTCCTGGCCGGCGAACCGGCGCACGACCAGGTCGTGTTTGCCGCCCGGTTGCAGCGCTACTGGCCGGATCTGCTGGCCGGTCTGACCGGGGCCTATCCCGACCACGCCCCCGAGATGGCCTACCGGCTGGTCGAGATCGCCGCAGCGAACTTCCGTCGCCGACCGGCCGAATTGCGGTTGCTCGACCTGCGCCGCCACGCCGATCCGCACTGGTTCCAACACCAGCAGATGGTCGGCTACGCGACCTACGCCGAGCGCTTCGGCGGCACCCTGGACGGCGTCACCGAGCAGGTCGACTACCTGTCCGAGCTCGGGGTCACCTATCTGCACCTGTTGCCGCTGCTCAAGCCCCGCCCGGGTCGAAGCGACGGCGGGTACGCGGTGATGGACTACCGCGCGGTCCGCGAGGACCTGGGCACCGTCGAGGACCTGCGCCGGCTGGCCACCGTGCTGCGCTCTCGCGGCATCTCGCTCACCCTCGACCTGGTGCTCAACCACGTGGCCCAGGAGCACGACTGGGCGGTCAACGCCCGGGCCGGCGATGCCTACTACCGCAACTACTTCCACATGTTCGCCGACCGGGAACTGCCGGATCGCTACGAGAAGACGCTGCCCGAGGTGTTCCCCGACTTCGCGCCGGGCAATTTCACCTTCGACGACGAGTCCTATTCCTGGGTCTGGACGACGTTCAACACCTGGCAGTGGGATCTCAACTGGCACAACCCCGATGTGTTCTACGAATTCGCCGACCTGATCTTGTGGTTGGCCAATCTCGGAGTCGAATGCCTGCGGCTCGACGCCATCGCCTTCTTGTTCAAGCGGATGGGCACCAATTGCCAGAACCAGCCCGAGGTACACGCCATCACCCAGGCGCTGCGCACCGTGGCCCGCATCGCCGCGCCGGCTCTGATCTTCAAGGCCGAGGCCATCGTCGGTCCGGCCGATCTGGCGCCCTATCTCGGCGTCGGCAAACACGCCGGCAAGGTCAGCGACCTGGCCTACCAGAATTCCTTGATGGTGCAGATCTGGTCGGCGCTGGCCGCCAAGGACACCCGCTTGTTCTGCGCGGCCTTGAACCGGTTCCCGGCCAAGCCGCCGACCACCGTGTGGGGCACCTACCTGCGCTGCCACGACGACATCGGCTGGGCCATCGACGACGGCGACGCCGCGTCGGTGGGGGTGAACGGCTTCGAGCACCGTCGCTTCCTGGCCGACTTCTACGCCGGGTCCTATCCGATGAGCGACGCCCGCGGACTGGTCTTCCAGGAGAATCTGGCCACCGGTGACCGCCGGATCAGCGGGTCGGCCGCGTCGCTGATCGGGATCGAGTCGGCGCTCAGTTCCGGTGACCAGACCCACCTCGACCTGGCCGTCGCCAAGTTGCTGCTGGCGTACTCGATCGTGCTCGGTTTCGGCGGGCTGCCGCTGATCTACATGGGCGACGAACTCGCCCTGCTCAACGACTACGACTTCTCCGACGTCGAGGACCACGCCGACGACAACCGCTGGGTGCACCGGCCGCAGATGGACTGGGAGCTGGCCGAGCGTCGCCACGAGCCGGGCACGGTCGAGCACCGGATCTTCCACGGGCTGCGGCACGCCATCACCGTCCGCGCAGCGCTGCCGAGCCTCGACGCGTCGGTGGAGTCGGAGATCCTCGACCCGGTCAACCCGGCCGTGCTGGTGATGGTCCGCCGCTCGCCGACCCAGACCATGACCGGTGTCTACAACGTGACGCCGACCGTCCAGGTGCTGCCGCGCTGGGTGATCCCGCTGGGCAACTGGGCCTGGGACGCACTGACCGAGGACACCCCGCTGACCGACGGCCCGCTCACCCTCGAGGGCTACCAGGTCCGCTGGTTCGTCCAGCCGGTGTGATGGTCGCCGGTGCGTCGGCCGCCGCGACGATCCGGGCGGCGCTGGGCGACCTCGACCTCGAGTGGTCCGAGCCCGAGACCGGTCTGTTCGACGTCCGGCTGCCCGGCCTGCACAAGCTGGTCACCGAGTGCGCGTTGCAGGTCGGTCGGTACGCGGTGAGCGTGCGCGCCTTCGTGGCCCGCCGGCCCGAGGAGAACGCCGAGCAGGTCTACCGCTGGATGCTCGAACGCAACCTCAAGCTCGACGGCATCGCCTTCAGCCTCGACGCGCTCGGCGACATCCACCTGATCGGACGGTTGCCGGTGGACACGGTGACCGCCGCCGAGATCGACCGGGTGCTCGGGGCGGTGGCGACCACGGCCGACGACAGCTTCGACGTCCTCGTCGAGCTCGGGTTCGCGGGCAGCATCCGCCGCGAATGGGCCTGGCGGCGGTCCCGGGGCGAGTCCACTGCGAACCTGGCCGCGTTCGCCCACCTGGCGCCGAAGGACGACGATGACTGATCCCGACCTGATCGCGGCCGCGGCGGCGACCGCCGATCGTGCCGCCGATCGCTCCGGGGTGGTCGTCCGACCACTGACCGGTCTGGCCGAGCTCGAGGCGTGCGAGCAGCTCTACGTCGACATCTGGGGCCGCGACGACGGCCCTCCCGTGCCGGCCAGCGTCCTCCAGGCCCACCGCTCGACCGGCAGCTACGTGGTCGGCGCGTTCGACGGCGACGAGTTGATCGGCGGCTGCCTGGGGTTCTGGGGCGCACCGGAGCGACCGCTGATGCACAGCCACATCGCCGGTGTGGCCGCGTCGGCGCGCGGGCGCGACCTGGGCACCGCGATCAAGCTGCACCAGCGGGCGTACGCGCTGGCCCGCGGGGTCGAGCTGGTCACCTGGACCTACGATCCGCTGATCGCCCGGAACGCGCACTTCAACCTGGTCAAGCTCGGGGCCCGGGCCGCCGCGTACGAGGTCAACTACTACGGCGTGATGCCCGACGCCATCAACGCCGGGGACGAGACCGACCGGATCGTCATCCACTGGGACCTGGCCGGCGAGCGTGTCCGCGCGGTCTGCGACGACCGAGCCACCCCCGACCCCGGGCCGCCGGGGGCCCAACTGATCGAGGTCCCCGACGACATCGAGTCGCTGCGCCGTACCGACCCGGCCGCCGCGATCGCCTGGCGCCACCGGCTCCGGGACCGGCTGACCGCGGTGCTCGCGGCCGGTGGCAGGATCGGCGGCTTCGACCGCGTACGCGGCGGATACCTGATCGACGGAGGTTCCTGAGGCCATGCAGATCGAGCAGATCGAGCTGATCACCATTCGGCTGCCGCTGGTCTCGCCGTTCCGGACCTCGTTCGGCACCCAGCGCGACCGCGAGGTGATCCTGGTCCGGGTCGTGACCCCCGAGGCCGAGGGCTGGGGCGAATGCGTGTGCAGCGAGGACCCGCTCTACTCCTCGGAGTACAACGTGGCCGCGGCCGACGTGATGCGCCGGTTCCTGATCCCGGCGCTGCTGGCCGCGCCGCGGATGACCGCCGCGCGGGTGGCCACCGTGCTGCACCCGTTCAAGGGCCACCGGATGGCCAAGGCCGCGCTCGAGATGGCGGTGCTCGACGCCGAGCTGCGGGCGGCGGGGGTGTCGTTCGCCGATCACCTCGGGGCCGTGGTCGACCACGTCCCCAGCGGGGTGTCGGTCGGCATCATGGACTCGATCCCCGAACTGGTCGATGCGGTCGAGGGCTACCTGGACGCCGGCTACGTCCGGATCAAGCTCAAGATCGAGCCCGGATGGGACGTCGAACCGGTGCGGGTCGTCCGCGAACGGTTCGGCGACGACATCCTGCTCCAGGTCGACGCCAACACCGCGTACACGCTCGGTGACGCGCCACAGCTGGCCAAGCTCGACCCGTTCGACCTACTGCTGATCGAGCAGCCGCTCGACGAGGAGGACGTCCGCGGCCACGCCGAGCTGGCCCGCCGGGTGCGCACGCCGATCTGCCTCGACGAGTCGATCGTCTCGGCCCGCGCCGCCGCCGACGCCATCGCCATCGGGGCGACCTCGATCGTCAACGTCAAGCCCGGCCGGGTCGGCGGCTATCTCGAGGCGCGCCGGATCCACGACGTCTGCGCCGCCCACGGCGTCCCGGTCTGGTGCGGCGGGATGCTCGAGACCGGTCTCGGTCGGGCGGCCAACGTCGCCCTGGCCGGGCTGCCCAACTTCACCCTGCCCGGCGACGTGTCGGCCTCCGACCGCTTCTACGCCACCGACATCACCGAGCCGTTCGTGCTCCGCGACGGTGGTCTCGACGTCCCCGCCGGACCGGGTCTCGGTGTCGCCCCGATCCCCGAACTGCTGGCCGAGTTCCGGGTGGCCGACTGAGGGTTTCCCAAGCTGCCTGGGGAATCGACGACAGCTGGGGTGGGTGAGTCGCCTTCGGCGCGGCGAGGCATCAGGGTGGGCACGCCCAGGAGGTGGTCGGGCTCAGCCGGTGCGGAAGACCTTGTGCTGCGCGGCCTGGGCCAGCGGGCGCACGGTCATCCGCTCGATGTTGACGTGCGCGGGCAGCGAGGCGATCCAGGACGCGCACTCGGCGATGTCGTCGGCGGTGAGCGGGTCGGGCACGCCGGCGTAGATCGAGTCGGCCCGCTCCTGGTCGCCGCCGAACCGGGTCAGTGAGAACTCCTCGGTCGCGACCATGCCCGGCGAGATCTCGGCGATCCGCACCGGCTGGCCGACCAGTTCGAGCCGCATGGTGCCGGGGATCATCCGCTCGGCCGCCTTGGCCGCGGTGTAGCCGGCGCCGCCCTCGTACGGTCCGTCGGCCGCGACCGAGGTGATGAACACGACCAGCCCGGTGCTGGCGATCAGCCGGGGGAGCAGGGCCTTGGTGACCGCAGCCGAGCCGATCACGTTGACCGCGTACATCTGCTGCCAGGCGTCGAGATCGGCCTCGGCGACCGGCTCGAGGCCGAATGCGCCGCCGGCGTTGTTGACCAGCACGTCGCAGCGCCCACCCACCGCGGCCGACAACGCGGCGACGTCGTCCCGGTCGGTGACGTCGCAGCGGACCGCCGTCCCACCGATCTCGGCGGCCAGTGCCTCGATCCGGTCGAGTCGGCGGGCGGCGCAGATGACGTGGAACCCGTCGCGGCTCAGCCGGCGCGCGATGGCGTCACCGATTCCGCTACTGGCGCCGGTGACGACGGCGATGCGCTGCTCGGGCGGGGTATCGATGCTCACGTCCCCAGATACTAGGGTTGGGCCCATGTCGACCTTGATCCTGCTGCGCCACGGCGAGAGCGAATGGAACGCCAAGAACCTGTTCACCGGGTGGGTGGATGTGGACCTGAACGCCAAGGGCGCGGCCGAGGCGGAGCGCGGGGGCGAACTGCTCGTCGAGTCCGGTCTGCTCCCCGACGTGGTGCACACCTCGCTGCTCCGCCGGGCCATCCGGACCGCGCAGATCTCGCTGAACGCGGCCGACCGGCACTGGATCGAGACCAAACGGTCGTGGCGGCTCAACGAGCGCCACTACGGCGCGCTGCAGGGCAAGGACAAGGCGGCGACGCTGGCCGAGTTCGGCGAGGAGCAGTTCATGGTCTGGCGGCGCAGCTACGACGTACCGCCGCCGCCGATCGCGAACGACAACGAGTTCGCCAACTTCCACGACCCGCGCTACGCGCTGCTGCCGACCGAGGCCCGACCGGCGACCGAGTGCCTCAAGGACGTGCTGCTCCGCGCGCTGCCCTACTGGTACGACCAGATCGTCCCCGACCTGCGGGTCGGCAAGACCGTCCTGGTCGCCGCGCACGGCAACTCGTTGCGGGCCATCGTCAAGCACCTCGACCAGATCGGTGACTCCGAGGTCGTCGGGCTCAACATCCCCACCGGCATCCCGCTGGCCTACGACCTCGACGACGACCTGAAGCCCACCACCCCGGGTGGTCGCTACCTCGACCCGGCGGCCGCCGCCGCGTCGATCGAGGCGGTCAAGAACCAGGGCAAGAAGAAGTAGCCAGGCCCGGGTCTGGGACCCCGCGTCCGGACGCGCCCAGAACGGGGAAACCCGTCGACCGAAGTCGGTCGACGGGTTTCCACGTTGTTGCCCTACGGCGGGGCCGATGGGGCGAGCCGTGGGTTACGGCTGCGGCCAGTACTCGTCCTCGGGGAAGGAGCCGGTCACCACGTAGATGATCCGGCGGCCCATCGAGGCGGCGTGGTCGGCGATGCGCTCGTAGTAGCGGCCGAGCAGGGCGACGTCGACCGCCGCCTCGACGCCGTGGTCCCAGTCCTCGCTGAGCAGGACGCGGAACTGCGTACGCCGCAGGTCGTCCATCTCCTCGTCGCGGTCGCGGAGCTCCTGGGCGCCCTGGATGTTCCGCTCGTTCAGCGTCTGGCCGGCGACCACGACCATCTTCTCGGCGACGTCGGCCATCCGGACGAAGTTCGGGCGCAGCGTCTCGGGGACGGCGGTCTCGGGGTAGCGGAGCCGGGCGATCTTGGCCACGTGGGCGGCGAGGTCACCCATCCGCTCGAGCTCGGTGACCATGCGGAGCGTGGCCACCAGAGTGCGCAGCTCGCCGGCCACCGGGGACTGGCGGGCCAGCAGCGAGAACGCGCGGGCCTCGATGTCGGTCTGCTTGTTGTCGAGCTTGGAGTCCTCGCTGATGACCTGCTCGGCGAGGTGGATGTCGGCTTCGAGCAGAGCGGTGGTCGCGGTCCGCACGGCCCCGGAGACCACCTGGGTCATCTGTACGAGGTCGGCGAGGATGTCGTCGAGTTGCTCCCGGTAGGAGTCACGCATGAAATTTCCGATCTGTATGCAGCGGTCAGCATGAACAGCCTAGGGCCGCTCACTACAGGCAACCATGACAACGATGAACGGGGCGTGAACAGCGGCCTAACGGTCCGTGGCCGGCACGCTCGTGCCGGTTCGCGGTGGTCGGCGGTCAGGTGACCGACATCTACTATTCCTCGTGTGAACCCGGTCCTGGCCGCAGCCATCGCCTTGGTGGTCGGCATCGGCATCGGGGTGCTCCTCGTGCTGGCCGCCCGCCGCGAACGCCCCGCCGACGAGCTCGAGCCCTTCGAGTCCGAGGAGCCGGTGGTCCCGTCCGGGGTCACCGAGGTGCTGGCCATCCTGCGCTCCTCCGGGGTCGTGGTCGGTCCGCACGACGAGGTCCTCGAGGCCACCTCGAGCGCCCGCACCCTGGGGCTGGTCCGCGGCACCCGGATCGCGCTGCCCGAGGTGCTCCAACTCGTCCGCGCGGTCCGCCGCGACCAGACGCTGCGGGCGGTCGACCTGCAGATCTCGCGCGGCGCCCAGGGCGCCTCGGCGTACTTCGCGGTCCGCGTCGCGCCGCTCGACGACGAACTCATCGTCGTGCTGGCCGACGACCAGACCGCCTCCCGGCGGATCGAGGAGACCCGCCGCGACTTCGTGGCCAACGTCAGTCACGAGCTCAAGACCCCGATCGGCGCCATCTCGCTGCTGGCCGAGGCGGTCGAGGACGCGGCCGAGGACCCCGACGCCGTACGCCGGTTCGCCGCTCGGATGGGCATCGAGTCGGCCCGGCTCACCGACCTGGTCGCCCAGATCATCGACCTGTCGCGGCTGCAGGCCGACAACCCGCTCACCGATCCCGAGGTCGTCGACATCGACGCGGTGCTGCACGACGCGGTCGACCGGCGCCGGGTCGACGCCGAGCAGCATCAGGTCACCCTGACCGTCGCCGGCACCTCGGGGACCAAGGTGCTGGGCAGCGAACGTCAGCTCGGGGTGGCCATCGGCAACCTGGTCGAGAACGCCGTGGTCTACTCCGATCCCGGCGCCCGGGTGGTGGTCGCGGCGCACCGGACGGCGCACAGCGACGACGACTGGGTCGACATCACCGTCTCCGACAACGGGATCGGGATCGCCCCGGCCGAGGTCGAGCGCATCTTCGAACGTTTCTACCGGGTGGACTACGCCCGCAGCCGGGCCAACGGCGGCACCGGGCTCGGCCTGTCCATCGTCAAGCACGTCGCCGCCATCCACGGCGGCGAGGTGTCGGTGTGGAGTCAGCTCGGTCAGGGCTCGACCTTCACCATCAAGATCCCCGCGCACCTGCACGACGGTGACCGCGAATCGCTTCAGGAGGCCCATCAGTGACGGACTCGCACCGGCTCGGCTCCTGCATCGTCGAAAGGCTCAACTCATGACGGTGTTCAACAGTCGCGCTCCGCGCTCCGGGGTCGTGAGCTCCGCCGGATCTCGGTCGTTCGTCGTGGTTCGAGCCGACGAAAAGCATGTCGTCCCGCATCACTCCTGCACTCCCGAGAGGCTTTGCTCATGACCAGGGTGCTCATCGTCGAGGACGAGGAGTCCTACCGCGAGGCGTTGTCGTACATGTTGTCCAAGGAGGGCTTCGACGTGGTCGAGGCCGCCGACGGTGCGGCCGGTCTGGCCGAGTACGACCGGGTCGGCGCCGACATCGTGCTCCTCGACCTGATGATGCCGGGTCTGCCCGGGACCGAGGTGTGTCGCCAGTTGCGGCTCCGCGGTCCGGTGCCGGTGATCATGGTCACCGCCCGTGACGCCGAGATCGACAAGGTCGTGGGCCTCGAGCTCGGCGCCGACGACTACGTGACCAAGCCGTTCAGCCACCGCGAGCTGGTGGCCCGGATCCGGGCCGTGCTGCGGCGCGGCCAGGACACCGAGCTGGTCCCCGACATCGTCGAGTCGGCCGGGGTCCGGATGGATGTCGAACGCCACGAGGTGTCGGTCAACGGCGACCGCGTACGCCTCGCGCTCAAGGAGTTCGAGCTGCTCGAGATGCTGCTCCGCAACGCGGGCCGGGTGATGACCCGCGGCCAGCTGATCGACCGGATCTGGGGGGCGGACTACGTCGGCGACACCAAGACCCTCGACGTGCACGTCAAGCGGCTGCGCTCCAAGATCGAGTCCGACCCGGCCAACCCGCGCTATTTGATCACCGTCCGCGGTCTCGGCTACAAGTTCGAGGGCTGAGGCCGGTTCCGGATCCGGTTGCGGCCCCGCCGACCCCCGCCGACGCATAGGCTCACGGCCATGGACGTGGAGCTCGCCGACGAGCGGATCATCCTGCTCAACGAGCGCTACAACCTCGACCACGCCGAGGGCCGGGCCTGGGCCAGACGGGCCGACGCGTTCGGCACGGTGGCCAAGCTCGGCGGTCTGATGAACCGGACCGGCTCCGAGGACTACGAGTGCGTCTACCGCGAGCGCCGGCTGCAGCCGTTCTGGCGGCTGCACAGCCGGGCCATCGCCTCGTACGAGCGGATGCGGACCTACGCCGTTCCGGTCGCGCCCGAGGTGCACACCGTGCTGGTCGCCGGCGAGACGCGCCCGGTCGAACGGGGGGTGTTCCAGGTCTCCGGGCTCGAGTCCTGCCACGAGGAGCACGAGCGCGACACCCTGTTCGACGGGTTGACCCGGGCCGAGAACCCGTCGCTGGCGTCCTACCTCAACTTCCAGGGCGCCCCGGCCGGCGCCGAGCAGCTGGCCCAGGCGACGATGGCCGGCACGGTCGTCGTCCCCCCGGCGGTGAAGTCGTCGGCCCTGGTCCGCGAGGTGGTGTCGGCGGCGATCGGCCGGATCGAGGCCGACCGGATCCTCCAGGAGCGGGTCATCGTCGACGCCGTGGACCTGGTCTACCGGCCGGTCTACGCCTTCCGCTACCGCCATGCCGGCAAGGAGGCGGTGATCGAGTTCGACGGGTTGACCGGCGACACCCGCGGCAACGGCGCGACCTTCGAGCAGTACTTCGGCAAGGTCCTCGAACCGCGGTTCCTGCTCGACGCCGGGATCGAGGCGGTCAACATGTTCGTCCCCGGCACCCAGCTGGCCCGGATCGTCGTCGAGCACGGCGTCCGCCGGGTGATCGAACGCCGCCAGCAGCCGCCCCAGTAGCCGGCATCGCGACGAGCCCCCCGGCCGACGGCCGCGGGAGACGGCGGCGGAGCAACCCCTCCCGATTCGCTACCCTTCTCGCCGTGACAGGAGAGATCACCGTCTTTTCCGGTTCAGCCCACCACGAGTTCGCGGAGGAGATGTGTCAGATCCTCGGCGTCGAGTTGTTCGCCGCCCGGACCACCCGCTTCAGCAACGACTGCCTGCAGGTGCAACTGCGCGCCAACTGCCGTCAGCGTGACGTCTACGTGGTCCAGTCCCTGGTGCCGCCGGTGCAGGAGAACCTGTTCGAGCTGCTGCTGATGCTCGACGCGGCCCGCGGCGCCTCCGCCGGGCACATCACCGCGGTCATCCCGCACTTCGCGTACGCGCGCTCGGACAAGAAGGACGCGCCGCGGATCTCGATCGGTGCCCGGCTGGTCGCGGACATGCTGGCCACCGCCGGGGCGACCCGGGTGCTGACCATGGCGCTGCACGCCCCGCAGGTGCACGGTTTCTTCTCGGTCCCGGTCGACCACCTCAACGCCATCAACGTGCTGGCCGACCACTTCCGCCCCCGCGACCTCAGCAACACCGTCGTCGTGTCACCCGACCTGGGCAACGCCAAGATCGCCACCGCGTTCGCCCGGATCCTCGGGCTCCCGGTCGCCGCCGGGTCCAAGCAGCGGCTGGCCGACGACCGGGTGGTCATCGACCGCATCGTCGGTGACGTGCAGGGCCGCGACGTGATCGTGCTCGACGACGAGATCGCCACCGGCGGCTCGATCATCGAGTTGCTGCGCAAGCTGCGCGAGGCCGGTGCCCGCGAGGTCTCGGTCGCCTGCACCCACGGTCTGTTCACCGGTCCGGCGATCGAGCGGTTCAAGAACGAGACGGGCATCACCGAGATCGTCACCACCAACACCGTCCCGCTCGGACCGGAGAAGCAGTTGCCCAACATCGTCAGCCGGTCGGTCGCCCCGCTGTTCGCCGAGGCGGTGCACCGGATCCACGTCGGTGAGTCGATCAGCAGCCTGTTCAGCGCCGAGGACACCTACGGATAGACCGCTGGGCCGGCCGCCGAGGGTTGATCGGCGGCTGGACCCGGATCAGGGACTGGGCGGGGCCGGCGTGATGCTGGCGTACTGCGGCTGGGCGCCGTCGGCGATGGCCACCCGGACCGGTGGGTGCACCCCCGCGTTGGCGAAGGTCAGGGTCAGCGAGGCCGCCTGGCCGGCGACGATCTCGGGGCTGCGCACGGTGATCGGCGCGAGGTCGCTGAGCTGGATCTGGGTGCCGTTGGCCACCGAGACCGCGCTGCCGAGCGGGGCGGTGAACTCCTCGCCCTCGGTGCCGTCGATCTTGATGCCCTTGCCGGTGATCGAGGTGAGCTGGTCGCGACCGTAGGTCGAGATGGCGCCCGAGATGACCCCCACGCCGGGTTCCTTGGCGATGATCAGCAGGTTGCGGACGTAGATCGCCTCGTCGGTCTTCGAATTGCCGACGTCGAAGTTCGCGCCCTCGCCCGGGGTGTACGGCTTCAGGGTCTGGGCGTCGGTGCCGCACGCTGCAGTCAGCAGCAGCAGGCCCGCGCCGATCGAGGCGGCGATCGGTGCCCGCATCGTGCGTCGCCGAGAGAACCGGTCGCGGCGCCGCAGTCCGGTCCGCTCCGAGTGTGAAGACACGATGGTCGACTCCTGCCTGACTGGGAGCTCCGAGTCTCCTCGGGGCTGACGTAGTGCGTGCAGCCTATCGAGTCCGTCCCGATCCGTGCAGACGCGGCCCGCGCCGAGCCGCTTCTCAGCCCGGCCACGCACACTCCGCCCGGTTTTGTCAAGACCGAACCGGGTCGGCGACAGGCCTCTGGCTAGCCCAAACGCCGTTCTGGTGAACCTGTGAGCGTGCTAAACTAGAGGTCGCGAAAGGGGTACAAAACAATATGTCGTTTACAGTCGGAGAAACGGTGGTCTACCCCAATCATGGGGCCGCCGTGATCGAGGACATCGAAACCCGTCAGATCAAGGGTGAGGACAAGCTGTACCTCGTCCTCCGCATCGTCGGACAGACCGATCTCGTCGTACGTGTTCCCGCCTGCAACCTCGACCTCGTCGGCGTCCGTGACGTCGTCGATGCCGATGGTCTGGAGCGGGTCTTCAGCGTACTGCGGGCCCCCCACACCGAGGAGCCGACCAACTGGTCGCGGCGCTACAAGGCCAACCTCGAGAAGCTGCATTCGGGGAACGTCATGAAGGTCGCCGAGGTCGTTCGTGACCTGTGGCGTCGTGAGCGCGAGCGCGGGCTGTCGGCCGGCGAGAAGCGCATGCTGGCCAAGGCTCGGCAGATCCTGATCTCCGAGCTGGCCCTGGCCGAGCGAGTGGACGAGGCCAAGGCCGAGATCCTGCTCGACGAGGTCCTTGCCTCCTAGTTCGACCCCGCAACCGCCGGACGACCCTCGGGTCGATCCGGCGGTTTCGCGGTTGTCACGCATGCGGACCGGTCTCGGCGTCGACGTCCACCGTCTGGCGCCGGGCCGGCCCATGACCGTGGCCGGTCTGGTCTTCGACGACCCGATGGGCCCCGACGGTCACTCCGACGGCGATGTCGTCGCGCACGCCATCTGCGACGCCCTGCTCAGCGCCGCCGGCCTCGGTGACCTGGGCAGCAACTACGGAACCTCCGATCCGCGCTGGTCGGGCGCGCCGGGGATCGATTTCCTGGTCGAGACCGCACGTCGGGTCCGGGCCGCCGACTTCGAGATCGGCCACGTCGCCGTCCAGCTGATCGGGAACCGCCCGAAGATCGGGCCGCGGCGTCTCGAGGCCGAGGCCGTGCTCGGAGCCGCCGTCGGCGCAGCGGTCTCGCTGTCGGCCACCACCACCGACGGACTCGGGCTGACCGGCCGCGGTGAGGGCCTGGCCGCGATGGCCACCTGCCTGCTCCACTGACCGTACGGGTCGTCCGGAGAGCCGGTCAGCGCACCAGCCGGGGTTCGGCGGCGTAGGTGTTGCACGGCCCGACCGCCGAGTTGGCCAGCCCGATGGTGCCCCAGTACCGCCGGGTCGCTCCCGCGCCGTGGTTGCCCTCGCCCGGCTTCTTGCCGGCCACTACGTCGTCTCCGGAGCCGTAGAGGCCCTCCTGGATGACCTCGACATCGAGCTGGCTGAGCCCGAGGTCCCGCGACACCGAGCGCAGGTAGGTCCCGGCGAAGCAGTCGGCCTGCACCTCGTTGCGTCGGCGGATCTCCAGGCTCGCCGCCTCGGTCTCGGCGTCGCGGACCAAGAAGTTCTTCGAGGCGACGATTCCGGTCCGCCCCTGGACCGCATGACCGAACTCGTGGGCCATCACCTCGTCGCCCGCCCACCGGTCGCGGTCGAACGGGACCAGGTCGGCGCCGAGGGTGTTGCTCCAGTAGATCTGCTGGTCGGCCGCGCAGTAGAACGCGTTGTGCGACATGTCGCCACTGCCGCACGCGGTCGAGATCTGGTCGGTGTAGATGGTCACCGAGGGCCGGAAGATCTCGAAACCCGCCGCGGTCAGCACCGGCTGCCACACCCGGACCAGGCACTCCATCTGCGCCTCGAAGTGGGTCTTCAAGCTGGCATCGTCGGCGGTGGCCACGTCGAGCGGCTCGACCGCGCAGCGCACCGGCGCCGGCGCCGTCTGCTGGTAGACGGCATTGTCGGTCGTCCACGCCACCGCCTCCTCGCGCGACTGCGGCGTGGGGATCTCCGGCGGCTGGAGATCGGCCGGCGGCACCTGGTAGTCGTCGTTGGCGTACGCCACCTCGGCCGGTCGTGAGGCGAAGCCGGCGATCACCAGACCGGCCAGGGCCAGCACAGCGAGGGCGATCAGAGCCAGCAGCAGGCGGCGGAGCGGTGGCCCGGTGCCGCTGCGCGTTGGCTGCGGACCCGGCGGCGGGGCGGGGCCCCACCCGCCCGGCGGGTAGCCGGGCGGTGAGTAGCCGCTCGGTGACCCGCCCGGGGACCAGCCGCCGCCCGAGGACCAGCCGCTCGGGGCGGCCGGGCCGGACGGCCAGCCGGCGGTCGGGTGGGCTTGATTCCAGGGCTGAGTCACCGCGCGGCCTAGCGAACCAGCTTGGGGGCGGCCACGAAGGTGTTGCACCGGCCGACTTCCTCGGTCGACAGGCCCGTCACCCCCCAGTACTTCCGCGACCGGCCCAGACCGTGGTTGCCCACGACCTGCGGATCCCCGGACAACGAGTCGTCGCCGATGGCCACGTAGATCTCCTCGATCCCGGCCAGGTCGCTCTGCTGGATGCCGAGCGATGAGGAGACCGACCGCACGAACATCCCCGACAGGCAGTCGGCCTGAGTCTCCAGCCGACGGGTGTACTCGAGGTCGACCTCTTCCTGGCCCGAGTTCTGACCGAGCGCGTGCGCCGAGATGAGGATGCCGGTCCGACCCTGCAGGGCATGGGCGAACTCGTGAGCCATGACCACGTCGGAGGTCCACTTGAACTGGCTGACCTCGTCAGGCAGGTTTCCGGCCAGCTGGTTGGAGTAGTAGACCTGCTGGTCGGCCGAGCAGTAGAAGGCGTTGACCCCGGCCTTGCCGCATTTGGTGGTCAGTTCCTCGCCGTAGATGGTCACGGTCGGCCGGACGATCTGGAAGCCGGCCGCGGTGACCGGCGGCTGCCAGACCCGGACCAGGCACTCCATCAGGCCTTCGAAGTGCGCCTTGAGCTGGTCGTCGTTCGAGGTGGTGACGTTGATCGGCTGCGAGTTGCAGCGCACCGGCGCCGGGGTCATCTGGGCGTAGAACGGGTTCTTGACCACGAACTCCTCGGCCTGCTCGTAGGTCTCGGGCAGCGGGATCGGCGGCGGGCTGGTGTCGGGCGGCGGCACGGTGTAGTCGTCGTTCTGGTACTGCTGGCTCGACGTGGGAGCGACCAGGCTGGTCACGGCCAGCCCGATCAGCGCCAGTCCGGCCAGTGCCATCACCGCGAGCATCAGCGACCGGAGCGGATGACGCCGGCGCGGGGGACCGGGGACGGTCGGAGCGCCGCCGTACGACGGGACGCCCCCGCCGAAGCTTCCGGGACCGTATCCGGGCGGGCCGTAGCCGCCCAGATCGGGCCGGCCGAAACCGGGAGCCGACCGCGGCTGCGCGCCGAAACCCTGCCGGCCGTACACCGGCGACTGGGCGGGCGGCGGTCCGGACGACGGCCAGTTCTGCTGGGTCACGCCGGTAACGATATTTCCTGCGGCCGCGGTCCGTGTTCCGATCGGCCAAACATGCTCAGCGGATGAGCTTGTCGTCGGCCCGGAAGGTGTTGCAGGCGCCGAGCTCGTCCGCTGCCCAGTCCGACGGTGCCCCAGTAGACCCGCGACCGGGCGAGTCCGTGGTCGCCGAGGTTGTCCGGGTCGCCGGACAGCACGTCGTCGCCGACCGCGACGTAGGAGTCGAGGATGCCCTGGACGTCGTCCTGCCGGATGCCCAGCGAGACCGAGATCGAGCGCAGGAAGGTGGCCGAGAAGCAGTCGGACTGGGTCTCCATCCGGCGCAGGTACTTCAGTCCCTCGGCCTTGTCGGGGGCGTTCTGGTTCTGCAGGTGGCCGGCGATGAAGATGCCGGTGCGGCCCTGGAGGAGGTGGCCGAACTCATGGGCCATCACCACGTCGGCGGCCCACTTCTTGCCCTGCAGCCCGGTGACCGCACTGGCCAGCTTGTTGCTGTAGTAGACCTGCTGATCGCCCGAGCAGTAGAACGCGTTGACCCCGGAATCGCCGCAGCGGGTGGTGATCGACGTGCCGTAGATGGTCACGGAGGGCCGCACCAGCTGGAACCCGGCCGCGGTCACCGGCGGCTGCCAGGCCCGGACCAGGCACTCCATCAAGCCCTCGAAGTGGGCGTCGAGCTCGGCATCGGTGGCCGTCTCGACCGGGATCGGCCGCGAGTCGCAGCGCACCGGGGCGGGCATGGTCTGTGCGTAGATCGCGTTGTCGTTCAACCAGCTCCCGGCCTGCTGCTCCGACTGCGGGACCAGGACCGGCGGCGGGTCGGTGTCCGGCGGCGGCACCTCGTAGTCGTCGTTCCGTACGCGACCTGGCCACCGGTCGAGGTCAGACCGACCACGACCAGCGCACCCAGGCTGACCACGGCCACGCCGATCAGGGCCGCCAGCACCAGGCGGATCGGGCTGCGGCGCCGGGGCGGCTGCGGATAACCCGGAGAAACCGCCGGGCGGCGGCCGCGGGACTGGCGTACGCGGGTCCGCCGGCTGGAAGGGAGCGACCGGGTGATAGCCGGCCGGCTGGCCCCAGGTCGGCGGCCCACCCCACGGTGAGTGACTCATCGGCGGTTCCTAGCATCGAAGCGATCGATCCAGCGCGGGCGGCGCGACCGGAGAAAGTCAGCTGATCCTAGAACGGGGCGGTTCCAGCCGGGGCGCGAATCGGCGAGCCGTACGGCGCTGACGCGGATGGCGTCCGTTGCCGAAATGTGGTCAGCTTTTTCCGCCTTGCGCCCCAGCCCAGGTCCGTTCAATGGGAGGCTGTCCCCGTGTTCGCTCACTCTGCACCCCAGCGTCGGCTCGGAGGTCTGCTCGCCTTCGTCGCCGTCACCGTCGGCCTGATGGCCGGACCCCTGGCCCTGCCCGCCCACGCCGAGGGAACCGCCTCGACCGTGGTGGTCGACGCCAACCTGGCCAAGGACGGCACGCTGAAGGTCAAGGAGACCATCACCTTCACCGGTGCGGTCCCGGCGGACCTGTCGCAGAAGTTCGAGACCCGCAGGGACGTCGTCGGCGACCGGCAGTACGTGCAGAACCTGAGCGACATCACCGCCGCGGTGGCCGGGTCGCCGGTCACCCCGCAGGTCGATGTCGACGGCCGCTTCACCACGGTGTCGCTGCCCACCAACAGCGCGACCGAGGTGATCATCAACTACACCGTCTCCGGTGCGGTGGTGAACATCGACCGCGGCGAGACCGCTCTGCGCTGGGGCCTGTTGCAGGGTCTGAGCGCCCAGGTCGCCGTAGTTCACCGCCACCGTCCAGATCCCCACCCAGTTCAGCTACATCAAGTGCACCGCCGGTGGGCCCAACTCCGACGTGCCCTGCGACTTCGCCGCCGCCGGAACCGAGGCCTCCCCGGTGCCGACCTTCCGCGACGGACCCCGCGGTGAGGGCGAGGTCGTCGCCGCCGACATCGGCTTCCCGGCCGGTGCGGTCACCGCCAACGAGCAGGTCGAATACCGCTGGACCGTGGGTCGTGCGTTCTCGGCCAAGCCGCTGCCGCTCGCGCTCGCCCTCGGACTGCTGGTCCTCGGCGGCGTCGCGCTGTTCCTGCTGCACCGCCGGGCCGGTGCCGACGCCGACGCCGGCGGTCAGATCGCCCGTGCCGGTGAGTTCGTCCCGGTCGGACCGGGTCAGACCGAGTTCCGGACCGTCGACGACGTCCGTCCCGGGCACGTCGGCACGGTGGCCGACGAGCGGGTCGACCCGATCGACGTGACCGCGACGCTGGTCGACCTGGCCGTCCGCGGCCACTTGTTGATCACCGAACTCCCGCGGACCGGCGAGTTCGCGCGGACCGACTGGGAGATCTCGCGACTCGACGCCCCGGCCGACCAGCTGCTCCCGTTCGAGACCCAACTGCTCGACGGCATCGCCCCCGGCGGTTCGCGGGTGCTGGTCTCCGAGCTGGCCAGCCGGGTGCACGAGTCGATCGGCGGGGTCCAGAACGCGCTCTACGACGAGGTGGTGGCGCACGGGTGGTACGACCGGCGTCCCGACGCCACCCGCAACCGGTGGACCCAGCTGGCCCTCGGTGCGCTGATCGGGGCGGTGGTCGTCACCGCGCTGCTGGCCGCGTTCACCACCTTCGGCCTGGTCGGCCTGGCCCTGGTGATCCTGGCCCTCGGGCTGGTCTTCATCGGCCAGGAGATGCCGTCGCGGATCGGCCAAGGGAGCGGCACTGCTCGGTGGGCTCGGCGCGCTGCGGTCGGATCTGCTGAGCCAGCCGACCAACCAGATGGCGCCCGGCACTGAGCTGCGCGAGATCTCGGAGGTGCTGCCGTACGCGATCGTGCTCGGTGGGTCCGACCGCTGGCTCGACGCCCTGGTGGACAGCGACGACGACGCGCTGCCCGACTCGAGCGACCTGTCCTGGTACCACGGCCCGGAGAACTGGCACCTGCGCGATCTGCCGGACTCGATGAAGAACTTCGTCACCACGGTCTCCGGGAGCCTGTTCTCCCGCTGAGCCAGACCCGCCCGCGTACGCTGCGATGATGGCGACCCGATGGCTGTTCGGCGACCAACTCGGTCCCTCGTTCAGTGATGACGCCGAGGGCCCGTTGCTGCTGATCGAGGCACACAGCGTGCTTCGCCGGCGACGGTTCCACCGGCAGAAGGCTCACCTCGTCTTGTCGGCCATGCGCCATCGGGCGGCCGAGCTCGGCGACCGGATGACCTACCTGACCGCGCCGACCTACCGTGAGGCGCTCGCCCAGGTCGACGACGACCTCGAGGTCATCCAGCCGACCTCGCGACCGGCCGTCGACTTCGTCGATCGGCTGGCCGACGAGCGGTCGGTGATCAGACTGCCGGCCCGCGGCTATGTGACGTCCAGGGCGGACTTCACCGCGTGGGCCGAGGGCCGCGGCCGTAAGCGGTTGCTGATGGAGGACTTCTACCGGGACGCGCGCCGCCGCCACGGCGTGTTGATGGAGGGCGGCCAGCCGGTCGGCGACCGCTGGAACTTCGACGCCGACAACCGCGAGCCACCGCCGAAGCAGCCCACCCTCGGCCTGCCCGAGCCGTCGTGGCCGACCGAGGACGCCATCGACGACCAGGTTCGCGAGGACCTCGACCGGTTGGAGCGCGAGGGGGTCGAGTTCATCGGCCGTGACGGCCCGCGGCTCTTCGCGGCCACCCGGGAGGAGGCGCTCGGGGCGTTGGCCGACTTCATCGAGAACCGGCTGGCCACGTTCGGCCGCTACGAGGACGCCATCCTGCGTGAGGACCGCTGGATGTCGCACTCGATGCTGTCGGCATCGATCAACCTGGGCCTGCTCGACCCGCTCGAGGCCATCCACGCCGCCGAGGAGGCGTACGCGGCCGGCGACGCGCCGCTGTCGGCGGTCGAGGGCTTCGTCCGCCAGCTGATGGGGTGGCGGGACTACATCTGGCACCTCTACTGGTATCTCGAGCCGGACTACCGTGACCGCAACGAGCTGGGGGCGCACCGGCCGCTGGCGACGTGGTGGGCCGAGCTCGACCCGAAGGGCACCGACGCCGCCTGCCTGTCGTGGGCGATCGAGGGGATCGCCGAGACCGGCTGGACCCACCACATACCGCGGTTGATGGTGCTCGGGAACTACGCGATGCAGCAGGGCTACGACCCGCAGGCGCTGACCGACTGGTATCACCGGGCGTTCGTCGACGGCTACGACTGGGTGATGGTGCCCAACGTCGTCGGCATGTCCCAGCACGCCGACGGCGGGGTGCTGGCCACCAAGCCCTACGTCTCGGGCGGCAACTACATCAACAAGATGAGCGACCTGTGCTCCGGCTGCCGCTTCGACCCGAAGGTGCGGGTCGGCGAGGACGCCTGCCCGTTCACCGCCGGCTACTGGCGCTTCCTGCACCGTCATCGCGAGCGGTTCGCCGGGAACAACCGGATGTCCCAGGCGATCCGCGGCCTCGACCGGCTCAGCGATCTCGACCAACTGCTGGCCGAGGGCGGCGACGGCTAGTCGCTCAGCTCAGGTTGCGCAGCGGGTAGCCGTTGTCGGCGCAGCCGTCGATCAGCAGTTGCCTGGTCGCGTCCGAGCTCGGCCGGGACTCACCCGACTCGAGCAGGTCGATGGCCGCGTCGAGCCACTTCTCGGGCTCCGGGTCGAGCTGGCCCGACGCGCGCAGCGCCTTGAGCCCGCCGACCGCCGCCTTTCCGGCCACCGTGCCCCCGGCCGCGGCCGCATCGACGGCCGGACACCCCACCTTGTACGCGTCCTCGGCCGTCACCTCGGTCTCTGCGCAGCCGGCCAGGCCGAGCGGGACGGCGATGAGCAGGGCAACGGCAACGGCAACGCGACGCATCCTTCGATGGTAGGCAACCATTGCTGTGAGCCACCCGATGGTGACCCCAGCTGTCGTAGCCCCAGTGCTGGCTGCGGAGGCCGGCTCCGGGGCCGCAGGGCTCGGCGGGCGCAGGCTCGGCGGGCGCGGGCTCCGGCGGGCGCGGGCTCCGGCGGGTGACAGGAAGTGGCGTTAACGCCACTTCCTGTCACTTCCCTCCCGAAGTATCTGGCGGTCGGCGAGAGGAAGTGGCGTTGACGCCACTTCCTGCTGACCTGGCTGGCGCGCTACGGGGCCGGAGGGCGGTGTTCCCACGACGCATGAGCCCCGAGCCGTCAGGCGGCGTTGCGGCGTTCCCAGTCTTCGATGTCGCGGCGGAGCTGAGCCACCTCGTCGTCGATGGCGTCGGTGTCCTCGACCTCGACGAACCGCCGTGGGTAGCGCGTCTCCCAGTCGCCGAACCACAGTCGCACGGTGTAGCCGAGGACGGCCACGGCGAGCACCACGAGGACGAAGCTGGTGATGATCGACGGGGGCATGCAGTGGTCCGATCAGGCAGGGCCGCGAGCCGTCGCAGCCGACACAGGGCTCCAGCCTAAGCCGAAATCTGAGCGATGTCGCCGTCGGGTCTTGACCGATTCTCAGGCCGGGCGGACGCCGCTCAGAGGGTCAGCCCCGGGTAGAGCGGGTTGGCGTCGAGCAGTTCGGCCGAGGCGGCCTTCGTGCGGTCGGCGACCCCGTCGGCCAGCGTGTACTTGGCCTTGCCCGGCTTGCCGGTGCTCGCGGTGACCGGCGTGGTGTTGGACAGCACGTCGACGATCAGCTCGGCCACCTTCTCGAACTCGTCGGTGCCGAAGCCGCGGCTGGTCAGCGCCGGGGTGCCGATGCGGACGCCCGAGGTGTACCAGGCGCCGTTCGGGTCGGACGGGACGGCGTTGCGGTTGGTGACGATGCCGGCGTCGAGCAGCGCGGACTCGGCCTGCCGGCCGGTGATCCCGTAGCCGGACACGTCGATCAGCACCAGGTGGTTGTCGGTGCCGCCGGTGACCAGCGTCGCGCCGCGCTTCATCAGCCCGTCGGCCAGCGTCTTGGCGTTGTCGGCCACCGCCTGGGCGTAGGTCTGGAACGCCGACGTCCGCGCCTCGGCCAGGGCGACGGCCTTGGCCGCCATCACGTGGCCGAGCGGGCCACCGAGGACCAGCGGGCAGCCGCGGTCGACCGAGTCGGCGTACTCCTTGGTGGCCAGCACCATGCCGCCGCGCGGGCCGCGCAGGCTCTTGTGCGTGGTGGTGGTGACGATGTCGGCGTGCGGCACCGGATCCTCGTCACCGGTGAACACCTTGCCCGCGACCAGGCCGGCGAAGTGGGCCATGTCGACCATGAAGGTCGCACCCACCTCGTGGGCGATCTCGGCCATCTTGGCGAAGTTGACCCGGCGCGGGTAGGCCGAGTAGCCGGCGATCAGGATCAGCGGCTTGAATTCGTGGGCGGCGGCGCGGACCCGGTCGTAGTCGATCAGCTGGGTCTGCGGGTCGGTGCCGTAGCTGCGCTGATGGAACATCTTGCCCGAGATGTTGGGCCGGAAACCGTGGGTCAGGTGACCACCGGCGTCGAGGCTCATGCCCAGCGCACGCTGGTTTCCGAACGTGCCCCGCAGGTCCTCCCACTGCTCCTCGGTCAGGTCGTTGACCGTCTTGGCGCCCAGCTCGCTCAGCGCCGGCAGCTCGATCCGGTTGGCCAGGATGGCCCAGAAGGCGACCAGGTTGGCGTCGATGCCGGAGTGCGGCTGCGCGTACGCGTATTCGGCCCCGAACAGTGCCTTGGCGTGCTCGGCGGCGATCGTCTCGACCGTGTCGATGTTCTGGCAGCCGGCGTAGAAGCGGTGCCCGACGGTGCCCTCGGCGTACTTGTCGCTCAGCCAGGTGCCCATGGTCAGCAGCACGGCCGGCGACGCGTAGTTCTCCGAGGCGATCAGCTTGAGCGACGATCGCTGGTCGGCCAGCTCGGCGCGGGTGGCCGCGGCGATCCGCGGCTCGATGGTCTCGATGACCTCGAGCGCCGCCTGGTAGGCCTGCGACGCCTGGGCGGCGTACGCGAGCTCGGGAGTGGAGGTGAGGGTGTCGGTCACGGGAGAACTCCTGCTGGACGAGGTGAGGCCTGGTCAATCTACCGCGACTGCGGCGTGGGCCCCACGCCGCTGACCATCGTCGCCACCTCGAGTCCGTAGGATGCGCTCGTGCTTGTTCCGGTGCTCTCGGCCTTCGGTTCAGCGGCCTGCTTCGCCATCGGTTCGGCGTTGCAGCATCGGGCGGCCAGCGAGGTCGCCCACGAGGACGAGCCGCACCACCGACTGATCTGGCGCCTGGTGCGCCGACGGTCGTGGCTGGTCGGGATCGTGCTCAGCGGAGTCGCGTTCCTGTTCCACGGGCTCGCGCTCAGCCGCGGCGGTCTGGCCCTGGTCCAGCCCATCATCGTCAGCGGCATCGTCTTCGCCGTCCTGATCCGGGCCGCGCTCGACCGGCACAAACCCGACCGTCAGATCATCTTCTGGCTGGTGCTCACCTGCGTCGGACTGACCCTGTTCATCTCGGTGCGCAGGGACACCACGGGCGTCGGCTTCCGGCATCCGGCCGCGTACGCGCTGATGGCGGGCGTGATCGCGCTGAGCGTCGTGCTGCTGCTGATCGCCCACCGGATGCGGTCGCCGCGGATCCGCGGGCTGCTGCTCGGGACCGCGGCCGGCGTGCTCTACGGGTTGGTCGCCGGGCTGCTCAAGCTGGTCACCGTCCAGCTCGCTCAGGGCGGGTTGCCGGCCGCACTGGGCGGCTGGGCGTTGTGGGCGATGATCGTCGTCGGGATCGCGGCCATCCTGATCAACCAGCGCGCCTACCAGGTCACCCTGCTCTCGATCACCGCGCCGCTGCTCAACATCGCCGAGGTGATGGTGGCCATCACCTTCGGGCTGCTGGTCTTCGGCGAACGCTTCGACGAGTCGTCGCTGATCTTCGCCGCCGAGGTCGGCGGCCTGCTGATGATGGGCCTCGGGATCTGGCGGCTGGCCGCGCATCCGCTCGATTGATCTGACGGCTCGCGCCCGGTCGCGGCCGGGTTGATCCGGCCTTCCCTCGTCGTCTCGCACGACGGAAAAGCGTGTCGTGCTCGACTCCTCAGTCCAGGCCGGATCCGGCCGCGCCCTACCCGACGCTCGCCGCCTTGCGCCTGAGCCGACGGGCGGAGGTGGCGAGGCGCGCGCGAACCGGCGGCCGCGAGTGATGGGCGAAGGTGGCGGGGCGGCGGTCGGCCTTGCCCGCTGATTGGCGTCGTTTGCGCACACAATCGCCCGGATGACGGCCGCAAGCCCGACTGACGCCGTCGTTTGCGCACACAATCGCCCAAACGGCGGCTAGGAACAGCTAGCTCCTGCTGCGGCTGATCTCGTAGAGGGCGATGCCGGTGGCGACGCCGGCGTTGAGCGATTCGACGCCGGTGATCGGGATGGCGGCGATGGTGGTGCAGGCCTCGCGGACCAGGCGGGACAGGCCGTCTCCCTCGCTGCCGACCACGAGCACGGTCGGCTGCGACAGATCGACCGAGGAGATGTCGGTGTCGGCGTCGCCGTCGAGCCCGATCAGGGTCAACCCGGCGTCGGCGTACGAGCGCAGGGTGCGGTTGAGGTTGGTGGCGCGGGCGATGGGGATGCGTACGGCCGCGCCGGCCGAGGTCTTCCAGGCCGCGGCGGTCATCCCGGCCGAGCGGCGCTCGGGGATCAGGATGCCGTGGGCGCCGAAGGCGGCGGCCGAGCGGACGATGGCCCCCAGGTTGCGCGGATCGGTGATCGAGTCGAGCGCGACGATCAGCGCCGGGGTCGAGGCGGTGATCGCGGTGGCCAGCAGGTCGTCGGGGTGGGCGTACTCGTAGGCCGGCAGCTGCAGCGCGACGCCCTGGTGGATCGCCCCGCCGGTCATCCGGTCGAGCTCGAGCCGGGTCGCGGCCAGCAGCTTGAGCTGCTGGTTGGCGGCCAGCTTGAGGATTTCGCGCAGCCGGTCGTCGCGCTCGGCGCCGTCGGCCACGTACGCGGTCTTGACCGGGATCCCGGCCTCGAGCGCCTCGAGCACCGGGTTGCGGCCGACCACCCACTCGGGCCCGGCGCCGGGGCGACCGGTGCGCGGCGCGGCGTCGGTCCGCCGGCCCTCCTGCCGCTCGGAGAACTTCTTGGCCTTGTGCGCGGCGTGGTATTCGCGGTCCTCGGCCTTGGGCGTCGGGTCCGCGGCCCTGCAGGGCGCGGCGGACCCGGCCGCCCGATCCGGCGGTGTTGCCCTTGCCGGTCTTGCGGATGGCGCCCTTGCGCTGGCTGTTTCCGGGCATCAGAGAAGTCTCCATTTCGCCCCGTCAGGGGTATCGGTCACGTCGATGCCGGCGGCCTTCAACGCATCGCGGATGGCGTCGGCGGACGCGAAGTCCTTGCGGGCCCGGGCGTCGTCACGCTGCCGCAGGACGCTGGGGACCAGCGCGTCGAGCGCGTCGCGCAGCGCCGAGTCGTCGGCTCCGGTCTGCCACGCCTCCGCCTCCGGGTCGAGGCCCAGGATGCCCAGCATCCCGGCCACCTCGTCGGCCGCCCCCGACGCGCGGTCGAGGTCGCCGGCCTCCAGCGCGGCGTTGCCCTCGCGCAGCGACCCGTGCAGGGCCGCGACCGCGCCGGGGGTGCCCAGGTCGTCGTTCATCGCGGCGACGAACGGGGCCGGGACCGCGGGGGTCACCGGTCCGGTGGCCGCGGCCGCCCGCTCGAGGAAGTGGTCGATCCGGCCGAGCGCGGTCACCGACTCGGCCAGCGAGGCATCGGAGTACTCGATGGTCGAGCGGTAGTGCGGCTGCAGCAGATAGAGCCGGACGGCCCGGGCCGGGAACCGTTTGACCACCTCGGAGACCAGCGCGCCGTTGCCCAGCGACTTGCTCATCTTCTCGCCGGCCGCGGTGAGCAGCGCGTTGTGCATCCAGAACCGGGCGAACTTCTGCCCGGCCGCGGTCGACTGGGCCAGTTCGTTCTCGTGGTGCGGGAAGCGCAGGTCGAGCCCGCCGCCGTGGATGTCGAACTCGTCGCCGAGGTACTTGCCGGCCATCGCCGAGCACTCCAGATGCCAGCCCGGGCGACCGCGACCCCACGGCGTCGGCCAGCTGGCCGTCTCCGGCTCGCCGTCCTTGTGGCCCTTCCACAACGCGAAGTCGCGCGGGTCGCGCTTGCCGCGCGGGTCGGCGTCGGTCGCCGCCTCCATGTCGTCGATCCGCTGCCGAGACAGTGAGCCGTAGGCCGGCCAGGACTTCACGTCGAAGTAGACGTCGCCCGAGCCGTCGGCCGCCGCGTACGCGTGACCGCGCTCGATCAGCGTCTCGATCATCTCGATCATCTCGGGCACGTGGCCGGTGGCCCGTGGCTCGTAGGTCGGCGGCAGGCAGCCCAGGGCCGCGTAGGCGTCGTGCAGTTCGCGTTCGTAGCGGTAGGCGTGGGCGTACCAGGGGACCCCGGACTGCTCGGCCTTGGCCAGGATCTTGTCGTCGATGTCGGTCACGTTGGCGATCACGGTGACCTCGTAGCCCGACCAGGTCAGCCAGCGGCGCAGCACGTCGAAGACCACTTCCTTGCGGATGTGGCCGAGGTGCGGGGCGGACTGGACGGTGAGGCCGCAGTGGTAGATCGAAACCTGTCCGGGCGTGACCGGCACGAAGTCACGCACCGCGCGGGTGGCGGTGTCGTACAGACGGAAGCGATGAACGGGCGAACTCACGGCCCCGAGCCTATCGGCTCGGGTCGGGAATGCCCTGGTCGCAGATTCAGTCCTGGTCGAGCGCCATCAGCCTGCGCATCGCCGCCACGCCCTCGCGCAACGCCTGCCGGTCCTGTGGCGACAGCTGGGCGAGATAGGGCTCGGCCGCGCTGCCCAGCGAGTGCCGCATGTGGGTGAGCTGCTGCTGGCCGCGCCGGGTCAGCTTGATCATCCAGGCCCGGCCGTCGGTCGGGTCGACGGTCCGCGACACCAGCCGCATGGCCTCGAGCCGCTTCACGTGGTTGGTGATGGTCGGCTGCGAGCAACGTTCGGCGGCGGCCAGGTCGCTGATCCGGGTCGGCCCGCCGTCGGCCAGTCGAGCCATCACCCGGGCCGCGGACAGGCTGAGCTCGCTCTCGGAGTCCTTGGGTACCCAGCGCACGATGCGCGCAGACGTGGTGATCAGGTCTTCGCCCAGGGTCTGCAGGTCCTCACTCATCTTGGGAGGATATTAGCCACAGCGGGCACGGCTCGCCGCCCGATCGACGACGAACGGACGCGGCCCGCACCGGCCGCGGTGAGGAGAACGACGTGCAACTGGGTGTCGAGGACGTCGTCGTGGTCACCGGAGGGGCCTCCGGACTCGGGCTCGCCTGCGCCCGGGCCGCCGTCCGGACCGGGGCGGCGGTGATCCTGCTCGACCTGCCGCACTCGGCCGGCACCGAGGTGGCCGCGCGAGCTCGGCGACCGGGTGCGGTTTCGCGCCGACCGACGTCCGCGACCCCGAGCAGGTGCAGGCGGCACTCGACGTCGCCACCGGGCTGGGGGTGCTGCGGCTGGCGGTCACCTGCGCCGGCGTGGCCACCCCCGGACGGATCGTCGGGCGCCGCGGCGTGCTGCCGCTCGAGGACTTCCGCGCGGTGATCGAGATCAACCTGGTCGGGACGTTCAACGTGCTCCGGCTGGCCGCCGCGGCGATGAGCGCGAACGACCCGCTCGACGGGGACCGCGGAGTGGTCGTGATGACGGCCAGCGTGGCCGCGTACGACGGACAGATCGGTCAGGCGGCGTACGCGGCCAGCAAGGGCGGCATCGTCGCGCTGACCCTGACCGCGGCGCGCGACCTGGCCGAGCGGGGCATCCGGGTGATGACCATCGCGCCCGGGGTGATGGAGACCCCGATGATGGCCGGGCTGCCCGACGAGACCCGGACGTCGCTCGAGGCGCTGGTGCCGCACCCCTCGCGACTCGGGCGCCCCGAGGAGTACGCGCACCTGGTCGAGGCGATCGTCGCCAACCCGCTGCTCAACGGCGAGGTGATCCGGCTCGACGGGGCCCTGCGGATGCCGCCGCGCTGATCCCGCCGCGCCCATCCGACGCGACCTCTCGTCAGCCGCGGCTCTTGGCCCGGGCCCGCAGCGCGGCGATGTCGAGATACGCCGACGCCGGTTCCTCCTCGGCGTCGGGCGCCTCGTCGCCGTCCTCCCAGGGGTCGTACGGCTTGACGTAGTCCTCGTCGAGGAAGCCCTGCGACGGGTCGTACGGATTGGCCAGCGGGCCCATCGTCTCCATCGAGGACAGCGCGATCTCCTCGTCGGGGAGGCTGCGCGAGCACGTCGTCGACGTAGCTGGCCGCGGCGGCCTCGAGCGGCGACCTCGGCTCCGGCGCGCTCGGACATGAACCACCGGTGCTCGAGCACCTCGTGGAAGAGCTCGGCCGACTCGAGCTTGGCCCGCATGTCGCGCGGGCACCGAGTTGACGATCGGCTCGAAGCGCTCGGTCAGCCACTGGTGGGCGACGATCGACTCGTCGGCGCCCTGCTGGTCGGTCCAGGCGCGGTAGTAGTCGAGGTCGTTGAGCAGCCGGCGGGCCTGGTTCTCCTCGGTGTCGAGGCCGGTGAGCCGGATCAGCCGGCGCGAGTGGTGCCCGGCGTCGACCACCTTGGGCTGGATCCGGACGGTCGAGCCGGCGAAGTCGGTGGTGATGTCGAGCTCGGCGACGTCGAAGCCGAGCGCGTTCAGCCGGCGTACGCGGCCCTCGATCCGGTGCATCTCGCCGGTGTCGAACTCCTCGACGCCGGTCAGCTCGGCCCACAGCTCGCGGTAGCGGTTCTCGATCGTCTCGACCAGGACGAGCGGTTCGAGCGCCTCGTCGAGCAGCCCGCCGGCCTCGAGGTCGCAGAACTCGCCGAACAGGTTGGTCCGGGCGATGGTCAGGTCGTGCTCACGCTGACCGTTGGTGAGCTGGTCGTGCAGTTCGCCGGTCTCGGCGTCGACCAGGTAGGCGGCGAACGCGCCGGCGTCGCGGCGGAACAGGGTGTTGGACAGCGAGACGTCGCCCCACAGGAACCCGATCAGGTGCAGTCGGGCCAGCAGCACGACCATCGCGTCGACCAGCCGGTTGACCGTGTCCTGGCGGACGCCGCGGCTGAACAGCGAGCGGTAGGGGAGCGAGAACTGCAGGTGCTTGGTGATCAGGATCGGGTCGAGCGGGAATCCCGTCGGCGTCGACCCGCTCGGTGACCACACCGATCGGCTCGACCGACGGGGTGTCGAGCCGGACCAGGTCGCGGAGCAGCCGGTACTCGTGGCTTGGCCAGGTGCTCGAGCACTTCCTTCATCGCGTACACCTCGCGTCCCGACCCGGACGAAGCGGACGACGTGCCGCGAGATGCCGCGGGGCAGCGCGACCAGATGCTCCTCGGGCCAGTCCTCCAGCGGCGTGGACCAGGGCAGCGTGATCAGCCGCGTGTTGGGATTGGCCGCCAGGAATCTGGGCATGGGGTCATCTTCTCACCAGCGCGTCGCGCCTGGCCACACCGCAGAACCGGGGGACAGCCCCGGCCCCGGGCAACGCGAAGACCCCCCGCACCCGAAGGTGCGAGGGGCCGACGGTGATGCCGTACGGGCGATCAGTGGTTGCGCGAGGACTGATCCGGCGAGATCCGCAGACCGGTGGTCTCGGAGAACACGTGGACGTGCGACGCGTCGATCGACAGCCGGACGGTCTCGCCACGCTGCGGAGGCGTACGCGAGGAGATCCGGGCGGTGATCTGGTTGGCGGTGATCTTCTCGTCATCGCTCAGACCGGAGACGGTCCCGTAGAGGAACGCGTCCGCGCCGAGTTCCTCGACGACGGCGACATCGAGGCCGATGCCGTCGTCGCCGCTCGCCGATGGTGAAGTTCTCCGGGCGGATGCCCAGCATGAGCTTCTTCTCGTTCGGCGCCTTCGCGAGGGTCTCGCGGGGCACCGGCACGACGTAGTCACCGATGTGGATGCCGTCGGCGGCGACCGTGCCCTCGATGAGGTTCATGGCCGGGCGAGCCGATGAAGCCGGCGACGAACAGGTTGTTCGGCTTGTCGTACAGGTTCAGCGGGGTGTCGCACTGCTGCAGCAGGCCGTCCTTGAGCACGGCGACCCGGTCACCCATCGTCATGGCCTCGACCTGGTCGTGGGTCACGTAGACGGTGGTGACGCCGAGCCGGGTCTGCAGCGCGGCGATCTGGGTGCGGGTGGACACGCGGAGCTTGGCGTCGAGGTTCGACAGCGGCTCGTCCATCAAGAAGACCTGGGGCGAACGCACGATGGCGCGACCCATGGCGACGCGCTGACGCTGACCACCGGAGAGGGCCTTCGGCTTGCGGTTGAGGAAGTCCTCGAGGCCGAGCAGCTTGGCGGCTTCCTGCGACACGCTGCTGACGCTCGGTCTTGGAGACACCGGCCATCTTCAGCGCGAAGCCCATGTTGTCGCCCACGGTCATGTGGGGGTACAGGGCGTAGTTCTGGAACACCATCGCGATGTCGCGGTCCTTCGGCGGCAGGTCGGTGACGTCGCGGTCACCGATGTGGATGGCGCCCGGCGTTGATCTCCTCGAGGCCCGCGAGCATGCGGAGCGAGGTGGACTTGCCACACCCGGACGGCCCGACGAGGACCATGAACTCGCCGTCGCCGATCTCGAGGTTGAGCTTGTCGACGGAGGGGTGATCTGCACCCGGGTAGACGCGCGTGGCGTCCCTGAACGAAACAGTGGCCATGCCACACTTCCTTTCCACGGGCAGGTACGTGCCCGACGATCCGTAGTGGAAATAACGAGGCTGCGCATGTCACGTGGATCACACCACGGCAAGCGGGCCCGCCGTCGCCGAACCGCCCGGACCCCTGGTGGGGCCGGGTGTTCGTCGCTGGATCAGCGCAGCTGGGTCAGGGTGGTGGCGTCGTCCAGCTCGAAGTTGTCGACCACGGCGCTGACCTCGAGGCCGTTGAGCTCGGTCGGGGCGCCGAAGTTGGTCAGGAACGCGGTGTCGGCGGCGTCGCGGCCGGTGGCGATACGCAGCAGGCTCTGCCGCGGCGCCAGCTGGGTGGCGTCGACGACCCACCACTTCCCGTCGACGAAGGCCTCGGCCACGGCGTGGAACTCCATCGGGCTGAGCCCCGGCGCGTAGACCGCGGCCAGCCGGGCCGGCACGTTGAGCGCGCGGAGCAGCGCGATCGAGAGGTGGGCGAAGTCGCGGCACACGCCCTGGCGGGCCAGCAGCGTGCGGACCGCCCCGTCGGTCGGCAGGCTCGAGCCGGCCACGTAGCGTGAGCCGGTTCGTTGACCCAGGTGATCACCCCGTGGAGCAGGTCGAGCCCGGTCAGGCCGGAGAACTCGGCGGCCGCGGTCGGGGCGAGGCGAGTCGGACTCGCAGTAGCGGCTCGGTCGGAGCGTAGACGATCTCGTCGATCTCCGTCGACCGGCGGCGGTTCGGCCATCCCGTCGACCTCGGCGCGGTAGTCGAGGACGAGCGGCTGCCCGAGGCCTGCAGGGTGTGCAGCCGGCTGCCGTGGACGTCGATGATCTCGCGCGGCTCGACCCGGCGGCCGTCGACCGAGATCAGCAGGCTCTCGTCGCGGATCGGGCTGCCCTGGGCGGCGGCGACGCTGAAGACCAGCGTGCTGGACCCCGTGAGGCCGAGTTCGATGTGGGTGGAGACCGTCCGCAGCATGGGTCAATCCTGGCCTAGCCGGCGCCGCGGTCGGTGGACGGTTCAGCGCGCGGACACCGTCAGCACTCGACGATGTTGACCGCGAGCCCGCCGCGCGCGGTCTCCTTGTACTTCACCTTCATGTCGGCACCGGTCTCCATCATGGTCTTGATCACCTTGTCCAGGCTGACCGTGTGGCGGCCGTCGCCGTGCAGCGCCAGCCGGGCCGCGGTGATCGCCTTGACCGAGCCGACCGCGTTGCGCTCGATGCAGGGGATCTGGACCAGCCCGCCGACCGGGTCGCAGGTCAGCCCGAGGTGGTGCTCCATGCCGATCTCGGCGGCGTTCTCGACCTGCTCCGGCGTGCCGCCCAGCATCTCGGCCAGCGCACCGGCGGCCATCGAGCACGCCGTGCCCGACCTCGCCCTGGCAGCCGACCTCGGCGCCGGAGATCGACGCGGTCTGCTGGTAGATCGCACCGAGCGCGCCCGCCACGAGCAGGAAGCGGACGATCGCGTCGTCGTCGCAGTCCGGGGACGAAGCGCACGGCGTAGTGCAGCACCGCCGGGATGATCCCGGCCGCACCGTTGGTCGGCGCGGTGACCACCCGGCCGCCGGACGCGTTCTCCTCGTTCACCGCCAGCGCCCACAGGGTCACCCAGTCGAGGGCGCTCAGCGGGTCGGCGCGACGCGCGGCGGTCAGCGGGTCGGTGACCTCCGGGTCGGCGGCCAGCGAGTCGAACAGCGACGCGGCCCGTCGCCGGACCTTGAGCCCGCCGGGCAGCACGCCCGGGGTGGCGCACCCGTTGCGGACGCACGTCGATCATCACCGCCCAGATCTTCAGCAGCCCGGCCCGGACCTCGGCCTCCGGACGCCGCGCGCACTCGTTGGCCAGCATCACGTCGCTGACCCGCAGCCCGTTCCCGGTGCACAGGGCCAGCAGCTCGTTCCCGGTGCGGAACGGGTAGGGGACCGGCGTCGGGTCGGGGCGCAGCGTCGGGCGGCCCGAGCCGTCGTCGTCGAGCACGAAGCCGCCGCCGATCGAGTAGTAGGTGCGGACCAGGATCGGCTCGGCTCGCCCGCGTACGCGGTGAAGGTCATGCCGTTGGGGTGGAAGGGCAGCGAGCGGCGGCGGTGCAGGACGCAGGTCGTCGTCGGGGTCGAAGGCGATCTCGTGGTCCACCGGCCAGCCGGAGCCGCCGGGTCTGCTTGACCTGCGGCGGCGCGGCCGGGCGCGGTGCTCGGTGTCGACGGTCTCCGGGTCCTCGCCCTCGAGCCCCCAGAGCACCGCGTTGTAGCTGCCGTGGCCGTGGCCGGTGGCACCGAGTGATCCGAACAGCTCCGGACCGACCCGGGTGGTCGCGGGTCAGGTCAGGCCGGACTCGGTCGAGCGCGGTCGACGAAGCGCCGGGCCGCCCGCATCGGACCCACGGTGTGCGAGCTCGACGGCCCGATGCCGATGCTGAACAGGTCGAACACACTGATCGTCATGGGCTCAGTGTGCCTCCTGGCCGCCGTGTCGGCATCCGGGGAGTCGGCCCGGTCAGGGCCGGGTGACGATGCGCTTGCCGAGCGGCAGGACGGTGACCGGGATGAGCTTGAAGTTGGCGATGCCCATCGGGATCCCGATGATGGTCACGCAGAGCGCGAGCCCGGTGGCGATGTGGGTCAGAGCCAGCCACCAGCCCGCGACGACCAGCCAGATGATGTTGCCGACCAGCGTGAACACCCCGGCGCCCGGCTTCTCGACCACGTCGCGGCCGAACGGCCAGGCGGCGTAGTTGGCCATCCGGAACGAGGCGATGCCCCAGGGGATGGTGACGATCAGCAGGCAGCAGACGATCCCGGCCAGCATGTAGGCCAGCCAGAGCCAGAAGCCGCTGAGGACGAACCAGATGATGTTCAGCAGTGTGCGCACCGACCCAGCATCGTCGCTGCCGTCGCCCGATCCCATCGGGTGAGCCCCTGGCGCTACCCCTGGGCGGCGAAGATCGCGTACGCCTGATCGCTGTAGAGCACGAAGCGGACCTCCGCGACGCGGGTCTCGGTGTTGCGGACGGTGGCCCAGGCGATCCGGGCCGCGTCGTCCATCGGCCACCGGTAGACCCCGGTCGAGATGGCCGGGAACGCCACCGACGTGGCGCCGAGTTCGTCGGCCACCGCCAGACTGGTCCGGAAGCAGTCGGCCAGCAGTCCCGACTTGTCCTTGGTCTTGGCGAAGGTCGGTCCGACGGTGTGGATCACCCAGCGCGCCGGCAGGTCGCCCGCGGTGGTGGCCACCGACTGGCCGGTGGGCAGGCCGTCGGGGAAGCGGGTCCGGCGCAGCTCCTGGCACGCGCGCAGGATCGCTTTGCCGCCGTGTCGGTGGATGGCTCCGTCGACTCCGCCCCCGCCGAGCAGCGTGTGGTTGGCGGCGTTGACGATCGCATCGACCGCCTGCTCGGTGAGGTCGCCCCGGACCACGGTGATCTCGGTCATCCGGTCACGCTAAACCGCCGATGAGTTCCGGCTGCGCCGGCGGTCGATAGGGGACAGACTCACATCAACCGAAGGAGGACCGTGATGAGCGGATTCGTCAATTGCCTGTGGTTCGACACCCAGGCCCAGGAAGCAGCCGAGTTCTACACCGGGCTGTTCCCCGACTCGGAGATCCACGGCATCACCCCCTATGTGGGCGGCGAGCGCGACGGCCAGGCGATGACGGTGGACTTCACCGCCAACGGGCAGAAGTTCGTCGGGCTCAACGGAGGGCCGCAGTTCACCTTCAACGAGTCGATCTCGTTCCAGATCTCGTGTGCCGACCAGGATGAGGTCGACCGCTACTGGGACGCGCTGACCGCCGACGGCGGCGAGGAGGGCCAGTGCGGCTGGCTCAAGGACCGGTTCGGGGTGTCGTGGCAGGTCGTGCCCAGCCGGCTCGGTGAGCTGTTCAGCGGCGGCAGCGACCGGCCCGAGGGTGGGCCCGGCCGGGTCGGTCAGGCCCTGATGGGGATGAAGAAGATCGTCATCGCCGACCTCGAGGCGGCCGCCGCCGGCCAGGGCTGAGCGACGATGGCCCGCTTCGCCACGATCGAGGAGTACCTGGCCTCGCTCGACCCCGCCGTGGCCGCGGAGGTCGAGCGGGTGCGCCGGCGCCTGACCGCGGCGGTGCCAGACGCAGAGGAGACGATCGCCTACGACATGCCGACGCTCACCCTCGACGGGAAGAGCCTGGTGCACTTCGCCGGCTGGAAGACGCACCTGAGTCTGTATCCCGAACCGGACGGCGGCGAGGAGTTGCGCGCCGAGCTCGCGCCGTACGCCAATGGAAAGGGCACGCTGGCCTTTTCGTACCGCGAGACGATCCCCGACGGGCTGCTCGAGCGGGTCGTCGCCGCACTGGTCGCCATGCGCCGGGCCGGCTGAGCGACAAGGTGGGGGATCTGACCGCGACTATGCGGTCAGATCCACCAGCTTGTGGTCGGGGACGCGGGCGCAGTTCGAGCAACGGACGAAGTCGCCGCGGTAGCCGCGGCTGAACAGGGCCTGGTGAACGGTGAACGCGACGGCACAGGGTCGTTCGAACAGGTCCCACCATCCGAAGCGGAGGGTGATCCGCCCGGTCAAGGCGTGCAGGTTGTCTCGGCGCATGTCGCGGAAGAGCCCCTCGCCGCGGTGCCCGCGCTGACCGTCGAGCTCGACCAGGACGGCGAAGTCGTCGTATTCGACATCGCGGCGATAGCGCACCCCGGCCCTCGGCTGGTTCCGGGACGGTTTCGGCAGTCCGTGGGCCCGCTCGACGCTGCGGTAGTCCAGCTCGAGGCCGGATTCGATGCCGTCGGCATCGGCGAGCAGCCGCAGCAACTCGCGCCGGTGAGGGTGCCGAGTGCGCCGGGAGAGGGCGGCAGACAGCCTTTCCGGTGTGGTCAGGCGCATCCGAAGCGCGTCGGTGACCACGGTGACCACGTCACCGGCACTGCCGGACGCGGTCAGATCGAGGACGACGTCCTCAGCCGGCAACCGGGGAGGAGTGCCCGCGGTGCGCGGCGATCGAGCTCCCGGGGTCTCACGGACGAAGATCCAGGGCGCTCCGGGTGCGGCCCGACGATCGAGGGCCACCAGGACGTCGACCGGCTCCGGTGACGGCGCGACCAGGCCGATCAGATGCCCCGACGAACGCGGACCGAGTCGAGCGCCGGCTCCACCGGCGAGGACGCCGGCCCAGGCCAGTCCCTCCCAAGCCACCTGGCCGGCGTGAGTGACGAACAGACCCGGCGAGAGACGGTTCCACTGGCCGGAGTCCACGAGACGGCGGAGCGCATGGCGCGACAGGCCGGCGGCGAGCGCTTGTTCACGGGTGACCACCGCGGCTTGGGCGTCGGCCAGTCGCAGCAGCGGCGGCGGGATCGGCTGTTTCGCATGCACACCAGGAATATGGGGAGACCGTGGGCTGATCGTGCGTGCGGCTCGGAATCTGTGGATGAGACCTCGCCGGGCCCCTGACTGTGGACAACGTGGGGATTCTGACCGCAACTATGCGGTCAAAATCCCCAGCTTGTTCAGTCGGCGGTCGGTCGTTCGAGCTCGAGCAGGGTGCGCTTGGCCTCGAGCCCGCCCAGATAGCCGCCCAGCGAGCCGTCGCTGCGCAGCACCCGGTGGCAGGGGACGACGATCGGCAGTGGGTTGGTGGCGCAGGCCGTGCCGACGGCGCGGATGGCCCGCGGTCGGCCGACGGCGGCGGCGATCTCGGCGTAGCTCCGGGTCGCGCCGAAGCCGATGGTCGGCAGATAGCGCTGCACCTCCTGCCGGAACCCGGCGGTCAGCCCGAGATCCAGTGGCAGCTCGAAGCGGGTCCGACGGCCGGCGAAGTAGGCGTCGAGTTGCCGGCTCGGCTCGTCGAGCCGGCCCGGGCTGCGCAGGATCCGCGGGCCGATCCGCTCGGCCAGGGTGGTCAGGACCGCGTCGTGGTCCTCGCGCTCGAAGGCGACCCGGGTCAGACCGCGTTCGCTGGCCACCAGCAGCAGCGGGCCGATCGGCGAATCGAGGGTGGCGTAGGCCAGGTCGAGCAGGCCGGCGTCGGCGGCCTCGCGTTCCAGCCGCAGGTGCAGACGGTCGAGGGTGTCGTTCATCGGGGATCTCCTTCGAGGGTGAAGCGGCGGCGCAGGGCGGCGATCCCGTCGGCGGCGGCGCGGCGGGCCGCGTCCGGACTGCCGCCGAGGATCTCGGCGACCTGGGCGTAGCGCAGTCCGGCCAGGTAGTGGTAGGCCACGGCGTGCCGCTGCTTGGCGGGCAGCGCATCGAGCGCAGGTCCGAGTTCGAATCCCGAGTCGGGGCTCGATCCCGCAGCCAATACCGGGAACTCGGCCACTGGGATCGGTCGGCGCCGTCCCGCCCGAACGGCATCGATCGCCTTGCGATGGGCGATGGTCACCAGCCACGCCTCGTGGTTGGCGCCGTCGGCGAGGTCGGGGTAGGCCCGTAGCGCCGACAGGAAGGTCTCGGCCCAGGCGTCCTCGGCGTCGGTCGGGGCCAGCCGTGCGCAGCAGACCCGGAGCACCGTGTCGCCGTGCCTGCGGACCAGCTGTTCGAAGGGCGGTTTGGTGATCATCACACAGTAGACGTCGGGCCCGGGGGTTTCGTGAGGTCGAGGAGCGGGGTGACTCGGTCAGAGGTGGCTGAGAGGATCGCTGCCATGAGCCAACAGCGCCCCATCGTCCTGATCCCCGGCTACTGGCTCGGCGGCTGGGCCTGGTCGGCGGTTGCCGGCCAGCTCCGCTCCGAGGGGTTCGCGGTCACCGCACTGACCCTGCCCGGTCTCGAGTCGGTCGACACCGACCGCCACGGGGTGAGCTTCACCGACCACGTCGATGCCGTGCTCGACATCCTGCCGCTCGACGAATCCGCGGTGCTGGTCGCGCACAGCGGCGCCGGTGCGGTGGCCACCGGGGTGCTCGACCGGGCGCCCGAGCGCATCGCCCGGGTGGTCTACGTCGACAGCGGGCCGGCCGCCGACGGCGAGGTGGCGCGGCCCGACCTGCCCGCCGGCGCCGACCTGCCGCTGCCGAGCTGGGACGAGTTCAGCGGCCAGTTGCCGACCATGCTCGACGGGCTGGGACCGGAGGAGCTGGTCGAGTTCCGGTCCAAGGCCGTGCCGCATCCGGGACGCGTGGTCACCGAGCCGGTGTCGTTCACCAACCCGGCCCGCAACCAGGTGCCGGTGACGGCGATCTGCTGCTGCTTCGACTCGGAGACCGTGGCGGCCGGCGAGCTGCCGATGTTCGCCACCATGAAGGATCTGACCGACCTGACCTACCGCGATCTGCCCACCGGTCACTGGCCGATGTGGTCCGAGCCCGAGGCGCTGGGCACCCTGATCGCCGAGGCGGCGCGTGCCTGATCGGGTCGACCCCGACCCGGTCGTCGTCATCGGGGCCGGTGCCGCCGGACTGGCGGTGGCCGCCCAGCTGACCGAGCGTGGCGTCGCCCACGTGGTCCTCGAAGCCGGCGACGCCATCGCCCCGACCTGGCGGGCCCGCTACGACAGCCTCCGTTTGCACACCGCCCGGCGGCTGTCCGGACTGCCCGGGATGTCGATCCCGCAGCGCTTCGGGCCCTGGGTGCGCCGCGACGACCTGGTCGACTACCTGACCGGCTACGCCCGCTACTTCGGCATCGAGCCCGAATTCGGCGTCCGCGTCGACCGGGTGGAGCGCGCCGGCGACCGCTGGCGGCTGCGGACCAGCGCCGGCGTACGCGAGGCCCGCGCGGTGGTCGTGGCTACCGGCTACACCCGCACGCCGCGGCGGCCCGACTGGCCGGGACTCGACACCTTCCCCGGCGACCTCATCCACGCGGTCGACTACCGCGAGCCGTCGGCGTACGCGGGGAAGCGGGTGCTGGTCGTCGGGTCGGGCAACACCGGCGCCGAGATCGCCGTCGAGCTGACCGAGGTGGCCGCCGAGGTGATCATGGCGGTGCGGACACCGCCCGGGATCGCGCCGCGGTCGAGCCTCGGCGTGCCCAGCCAGGCCATCAGCATCCTGGTCGGCGGCGGCCCGGAATGGCTGGTCAACCCGCTCAACGCCGGGTTCCGGAAGCTGACCGTGCCCGATCTGACCGCGTACGGGCTGCCCGCCCCGAAGGCGGCGTTCAGCACGTTCAAGCGCTCCGGGGTGGTGCCGATCCTCGATCACGGCTTCGTCGACGCCGTCCGCACCGGCCGGATCCGGGTGGTGACCGGGGTGGTCTCGCTCGACGGACCGGTGGTGCACCTGGCCGACGGCACCAGTGTCGAGCCCGAGGCGATCATCGCCGCCATCGGCTTCCGTCCGGGCCTGGAGGACATGCTCGACGGACTCGACGTGCTCGAACCGTCCGGTCGACCGCGGGTCAGCGGCGGCGACACCGTGCCGGACGCGCCCGGGCTCCACTTCGTCGGGATCAGCCCTGAGCTCGGCGGACTGCTCCGCCAGGTCGGCCAGGAGGCCCGTCAGGTCGCGATCCGCCTCGCGTCATGACCGCCGGCGCGCGGCCGGCCGCGCGACGGTGACGAACACCAGGCAGGCCAGCGCGCTGACCGTGGCGGCGACGATGCCCATCGGCCGGGCGTCGAGTTCGCCGGCGATGCCGACCAGCGGCGCGGCGATGCCGCCGATCATGAACTGGCTGAGCCCGAACAGCGACGACGCGGCGCCGGCCATCTCGGGGTGGTTGGCCATGGTCAGGGCGGTCGCGGTCGGGAAGACCAGACCGACGGCGCTGACCATGACGAACAGCGCGACGAGCAGGGCCGGCAGCCCGAGACCGGTGAGCACGACGACGAGCAGCAGCAGGGCGCCGAACAGGTTGAGCCCCAGCCCGAGGGCGAGGATCCGCAGCGGCGGCCAGCGCCGGGCCAGTCGACCGGCGACCTGGCCGGCGATCATGATGCCGACCGCGTTGGCCGCAAAGGCCAGCGAGAAGCCGGTCGGGGTCAGTCCGTAGATCCGCTGCAGGACGAAGGTCGAGCCCGAGATGTAGGCGAACATCGACGCGCCGGCGAGCCCGGCGGCCAGCGCGCCGCCGACGAACAGCCGGTCGCGCAGTAGTACGCCGAAGCTGCGGCCGACCGAGCGGATGCCGCCGGTGGCCCGGCCGAGGGCCGGCCGGGTCTCGGGAAGCCCGAAGGCGGCGACCAGGGTGAGGGCCACCCCGAGCGCGGCCAGCACCCCGAAGATGCCCCGCCAGCTCATGATGTGGGTCAGCTGGGCGCCGAGCACCGGGGCGATCACCGGCGCGAGACCCGAGATCAGGATCAGCCGGGCGAAGAAGATGACCAGCGTGCGGCCCTCGTAGAGGTCGCGGGCGATGGCGCGGGCGATGACCAGGCCGGCTGCGCCCGACAGCCCCTGGAGCAGTCGGACCAGGATCAGCACGCCGACCGACGGCGCAAAGGCGCAGGCCAGCGAAGCGATCGCGTACGCGGCCACCCCGATGATCAGCGGCCGCCGACGCCCGTACTGGTCGGACAGCGGTCCGGCGATCAGCTGACCGACGGCCAGCCCGATCAGACACGCGGTGATCGACAGCTGGCTGGCCGAGGCGCTGGCGTCGAGTTCGTCGGCCAGCGCGGGCAGCGCGGGGAGGTAGAGGTCGAGCGACAACGGGCCGAAGGTCGACAACGAGCCGAGGATGACGATCATCCGACGCCGGCTGGGCGCGGGACGCACGGACTCAGTCACCCGACGACCCTAGTGGTGGTCGAGGCGGACCCTCCGGGGCTCGACGGGGGCGGACGGCTCGAGCCGGGCGGTGAGGTGCGGACGCGTCGCGGCGCTGCGGGTCGGCGACCGGAGCCGGTCGACGACCAGGACCACCGCGCCGGGGCCGGTGGCGACCAGCGCCATCACGCCGAACACCGTCGCGGTGGCCAGACCGTGGTCGGCGCCCCAGCCCGCGGCGGCGAACAGCCAGGCCGCGGCACCCTCGCGGGGACCCCAGCCGCCGATGCTCAGCGGGATCGACGTGGCCAGCAGCAGCAGGACGGCGACGGCCAGCACCTGGGTGGTCGGCGCGGTGATGCCCACGGCGCGGGCCGCGACGAGTAGGGCGGTGGCGTGGCCGATCACCACCACGATCGAGCACCCCACCACCGCGGGCCAGCCGCGCCGGACCCGGGCGACGACGACCACACCGACCGCGGCCAGCGCGGCCGCGACGGCCAGCCCGACCATCATCACGGTCGACGGCCATGCGAGGACCAGCGGCGACAGCGGCAGCACGGCCGCGGCCACCGCGAGCTGGACGAGTTGTCCGGCCGTCCGTTCACCGGCCACGGCGGTGGCGCTGCCGGCCAGGTCGTCGGTCGACCGGCCGGCGCGGACCGCGCGGTCGACGTCACCGAGGATGCCGCCGGGGAGCACCGAGTTGAGGAACTGCGACCGGTAGTAGGCCCCGACCGCCGCGCGGAGCGGCAGGTCGTGGCCGAATCCGGCGGCCACCACCCGCCAGCGGTACGCCGACGCCACCGTGGTCACCGCGGTCAGCCCGAGGCCGACCAGCAGCACCGGAACATCGACCTGGGCCAGTCCGTGCCGCACCGGCGCCACTCCGACGTGGGCGATCACGGCCACGACGATGGCCAGCCCGACGAGCGAGCGGAGCAGCCCGCGTACGCGTCGGCTCACCGCCACCCCCGATCGATCGTCATCAGCCAGGACGGAGCCGGCGGGTCAGGCGTTCACCGTCGGCAGTGCTGCGGACAATTCCTGCACCGCCGACGCCCAGGTGGTCACCGTGGACCGCCGGGCCGATGCGGCGTCGCGGAGTCGGTGGCGGTGGCCGGCGTCGTCGAGCCAGCGGCGCAAGGCGGTCGCGAGCGCGGCCGGGTCGCCCGCGGGGACGAGCACGCCGGGGAGCGGTGCCGGCGGTCGTGCCCAACGCCTCGGGGACGCCGCCGACGTCGCTGGCCAGCACCGGGATCCCGCGGGCCAGGGCTTCGGTGACGACCATGCCGAACGTCTCGCCCCGGGTGGCCAGCACGAGCAGATCGGCGTCGGCGTAGCGCCGGTCGAGGTCGGTGCCGGTCAGCGGCCCGGTGAACCTCACCCGCTCGGCCAGGCCGTGCTCGGCGATCCGACGGCGGAGCCGCTCGACGAACGCCCGATCGTGGGCGCCGACGCAGGTCAGCTGCCAGTCGAGGTCGGCGCAGCGGGCCAGCGCCTCGATCAGCACGTCGTGGCCCTTGTGCGGCGCGACGACGGCGACGCAGAGCAGTCGACGGCCGGTGGCCGACGGGACCGACAGCGGCGCCGGGTCGGTGCCGGGCTCGACCACGACGACCCGGCGCTCGTCCACCCCGTAGTGATCGACGACCTGCCGAGCGGTCCAGGGGCTGGGCACCACGACCCGGCTGGCCGCCCGCAGCGTCGCGCGTTCGTCGGCCCAGTCGGGCACCGGATGGCCGGGCGGTGCGCTGACCAGGGGCATCAGGGTGAGCGGGACGAGGTGGACCCGGGCCGCAGCCGGGACCAGCGTCTCCGCTCCGGCGGCGGCGATCAGCCCGTCGACCAGCAGCACCACCCCGTCGGGGACCGCGGCGACCGCGGTGGCCAGGGCGGTGTGGGCGGTCGGTCCGGGCGTCGGCCAGGTGCCGTCGACGGCCACCGTGGTCACGCGGTGGCCGAGAGCGGGCAGGCCGGTGATCATCCGGTCGACGTAGCGGTTGCCGCCGCTGGGCCGGTCGGGGTCGCCGAGGCTGGTCGCGACCACCGCGTACACGTCGATCACTGCACCTCCTGGCCGGACCGGTGAACGCGACCGGATCGTGGTTCGTCGTCAGCGATGAGCGGTCCGGAGAGGCCGTCCGCGTCGGATCGGCGACGTCCAGGGGGGAATCGTGGCATGGGTGGGAGCGGCGGTGTTCGCCGCGTACGCGCTGGTGCTGGTCGCGGTGCTGGGCCGGGCGTATCGCCGTGCCGACCTCGACCGATTCGGCCCGGCCAACCGGATCACCCTGGTGCGGGCCGGTCTGGTCGGCGTGGTCGCCGCCCTGGTCGCGACGGACGGCCCGGTCACCGTGCTGGTGCCGGTCGCGACGGTCGCCGTCGTGCTCGACGGGGTCGACGGTGCGGTGGCCCGACGGACCGGATCGGTGACCGGTTTCGGGGCCCGGTTCGACATGGAGGTCGATGCCGTTCTGCTGGCGCTGCTCAGCCTGGCGGTCGCCCACGTGGTCGGCCCGTGGGTCGTCCTCATCGGTGCCGCGCGCTATCTGTGGATCCTGGCCTACCACCCGTGGCCGTGGCTCGGGTCACCGCTGCCGGTCCGCTACTGGCGCAAGGCAGTGGCGGTCGTCCAGGCCGTGGTCCTGCTGCTCGCGCTGACCGGGTGGTTGCCGCGACCGCTGACCATCGCGCTGGTGGCGGTGGCGCTGGCGGCGTTGGTCTGGTCGTTCGCCACCTCGGCGTGGTGGCTGGCCCGGAGACGGGCCGGCTCCGCCGAAGTCAGCGACTCGCAGGCAGCCGAGCCAGGTCGCGGACGGCGTACTCCCGGTGTTGCCACTCCTCGCTGAGGATGGTCAGCAGGCATCCGTTGATCGGATAGCGGTCGGGCGGCGGCCAGCTCGGCCCGTCGACCGGCTCGGTGGTGGTGGCGAGCTGCGCGTCGGTCAGCGTCTCGAGGTAGGCAGCCACCCCGTCCATCCGGTCGCGGCGCAGCGCGAGCACCTCGTCGAGGCTCGGGCGGGCCGCCCGGTCCCACGGCAGCTCGGGATCGGGTCCAATCTCGTCGAACGGCAGATCGAGCGGATGCCAGGGCCGGGGATCGCCGAGGATGACCCGTCGCAGCCAGATGTCGGTGGCGTAGACCAGGTGACGCAGCGTCTCGATGAACGACCACTCGTCGTCGACCGAGACGTGCAGCGAAGTGGGTGGCCGGGTGCGGGCGTCGGCGACCGTCTCGGCCCAGCGTCGCTCGATGATCGGCCAGGCGGCGCGGAACCCGTCGGCGTCGGTCGGCCGTATGGCCACGCGTTCCGGGTCGCGGCGGTCGAGTTCGGCGTCGACCAGCGGGCCGATGTCGACGCCGTTGACCACGACGTCGTCGAGCTGGCCGTCGATCCGCACCTGCGGACAGGTCGAACCCGCGCAGCCGCACCCGGTGAGATGGTGCCGCCGCGCAGGTCCCGACCGGTGAAGTTGACCATGGGTCCAACCTGGCAGCCGGGACCCGGACTAGTCGATGACCTTGCCGGGATTAAGGATGCCGTGCGGGTCGAGGGCGGTCCGGATGGCCCGGTGCATGGCGACCACCGCGGGGGACAGCTCGGCCAGCAGGCCGTCGCGCTTGGACAGTCCGACCCCGTGCTCGCCGGTCACGGTGCCGCCCAGGGACAGCGCCGCGGGGGACGACGGCGACCCGATGGTCGATGGCCAGCCGGACCACGGTCTGCACCTGCTCGGCGGGGTGGGCGATGACGGCTTCGGTTGGGAGCTCGCCGAGCAGGGCGGTGCGGAAGGCCGCGGCGTCGGCGGCCTGGGCCACGTCGGCCCAGTCGGCGAGCAGGGTCATCGCACGGCCTTGATCGGCGTGACGGCCAGGGCGCCGGCGAGGACGAAGACGATGCCGGCCACGAACAGGACGGGGTAGCCACCGGTCAGGCTGACCAGACCGGCCGCGATCGACGGGCTGAGGGCCTGCGGCTGGGTGGTGGCCAGGCCGAGGATGGCCAGGTCGCGACCGGCGCTGCTCGAGCCGCGCAGGGTGGCCGGCAGGACCTCGGTCATCAGGGCCAGGTCGATCGAGATGTAGGCGCGAAGCCCAGGCCGAGCAGGAAGCTGTGGGCCAGGGGGTCCAGATCATCGAGGACGCTGAGCTCGTCGGCTCGGTGCCGGCGTTCAGCGAGAGCGGCGAGCAGCTCTTCGCGGGTCGACCCTTCGGTCAATCGTGCATCCCGGTGACGACGTTCGATCCGGTCGGGTCACCGCCCTTGGTGGACGGGGTCGCGTCAGGGGTGCCGGGCACGGCGTCGGCGCCGCCACCGGAGGTTTCGGGGTCCTCGAACGACGACGGGCCCGATGAGACCTCGCCGCCCTCGGACATGTCGCTGGTGTCCTTGGTGGCGTCGGGGGCATTCTTCTTGAACAGTGACATGGCTTGACGCTAGACCACACTGCCAATCTGGCTGCAGCGCAGAGTCGGCGTAAGGGGCGTTCGATGAAGGCAGCAGGACTCGACGTGCGCGGCGCGACCGAGGCCGATCGTGTGGTGCTCGAGCGGCTGTGGCAGCTCCTCCAGCACGAATTGTCCGCCCACACGGGCGCGCTCCCCGATGTGCTCGGCCGGTTCCGGCAGGAGTGGCTCGACGCCGCGCTGAGCGATCCGGGTTGGCGCGGCTATCTCATCCGGCTCGGCACGGTCCCAGTCGGGCTGGCCGTGGTGCGCGGGGGTTGGATCGAGCGAGCATGTCCTCAACAGCCTTTTCCTGGTCCACGGCGTACGCCGCTCGGCCCACGGTCTCGGCGCCGTTGCCGAGTTGATCGCGGCGGATCCGGGCCGGTGGGCGGTAGCGTTCCAGGAAGCGAATTCCGCATTCCGGCGTCCGAAGGCGGAATCGCTGGCGCCCGGAAGGTAGTCCGAGGAACGACGCCCGGTGCCCGAACGCCCGGAGCTACCTCCGGACTGCTGGATCACCGTCGGGTCGGTCGTCGGCAGCCGATGAGTTTGGGAAGGTGAGCGGTCTAATGACCAACACCACCGACGCGAAGGAGGCCCCACCGTGGCCAAGCTGATCTCGACCCTGTTCATCTCCGCCGACGGCGTGGCCGAAGTCGAAGGCTCCTGGCACTTCCCCTACTTCGACGAGAACATGGGCCGCGCGGTCGACGAGGACTACAAGACCGCCGACGTCCTGCTGATCGGCCACGAGACCTACAAGAGCTTCGCCGGCGCCTGGCCCGACCGCGAGGCCGCCGGCGGCGACGACGCTCCGTTCGCGGCCCAGCTCGGCGACACCCGGAAGGTCGTCGTGTCGCGCCAACCGCTGGAGTTCACCTGGCGCAACTCAGAACTGATCGACAGGGACCTGGTCGACGCGGTGACGGCATTGAAGGCCGATCCCAGCGTGTCCGGCATCGTGGTCCCCGGCTCGATCTCGGTCATTCAGCAACTCCTCGCCGCCGGCCTGGTCGACGAGCTCCGCCTCTTGATCCATCCCGTCGCCGCTCGGAAGGGCCGCCGGCTGTTCGACGAGGGCGATACGCCGTACTCACTGAGTGTGAGCGCCACTGAGGTCTTCCCGACGGGCGTCATTCGGGTCATCTACCTGCCAATCAACCCGACGGTCGCAGGGGTTGAGAAATAAGCGAAGCTCACGCCGCCGGTGACGTGATGGCGCTCGTCCGAAGCGACGCAGGGTGATGTACGCCGCACATCGATTCATCAAACAAGGCAGATAGCGATCCTCATCGGTACTCGAAGAACTCTTCGTCGATCTCAACGACCTGGAGCGTGCGCTTGACTTGTACCCGACACCGTGATGAACCATCAAGGGTGCTCAACGAGAACCATCGATCAGAACGACTCGGCTCGGTACAGATTCAGGGCTACAGTTTCCAAACCTGTCCGGCACCGAAGTGAGCGCTCGGGCAGTGAGGTCCTCACCGTCTACTGAGGGCCGACGCGCAGGGGCAACCGTCTCATCGCACGGCGTGTTCAGGCACGAGAGGAGTGGCAGCGCAAGACTCCTCATCGGGGCAGGGCAGGTTCTTCATCCTTGAGCTGACGTCATACAGGGGTGGAGCTGGTGGTCGGACTCGAGCCGACAAATCGCCTCTTCACAAGGTCGACGGGGACAGTCCGCTGGCGTACGTCGCGCCCAGTCAGAGTAATTTGACCGCCGCCCACGTCTCGTCTCTTCGCGGTCCGTTGCTGTCAGCGCGACCGACTCGACGGGTAGCCCGGCCATGGTTGCGTCCGTCGACTGGTGTCCACGCCAGCTTGGTCTCGAAGTAGACCCAGCCGTCCGGGCGGCGTAGCGATCGCCGCTGGCGTTGGTAGGGCAACCCGGAGTTGAAGGAGCCGTTCGCGGACACCTGCCGCGGCTGAGTGAACGGTGCTGGTGACCGAGCGAGTGACTTCGGGGCGGTTCGGCGATCGCCGACCGGAACTTCCGGCTCGCCGAGGGCGCATCGACCCGCGGACTCGCTCGCATCGTGCTCGACTACGGTACTCACAACGTCGCCTAGGGTGAGGGGTTCACCGATGACAACCGTTCTTGTCGGAGTGGACAGGTCCGAGTCCTCGACGCGTGCCGTCCAGCTTGCTCTGCGCTGGGCGAAGGCCTCTGACCAGGATCTGCTGATCGTCCACGTGATTCCGTGGTCCCCGTTCTCGTTCCAGACCGCGACGGAGAACGAGTATCGCCATGCCCAGCGGGCCAGCGAGGTGGCCGCAGCAGAGGAGCAGATCATTGCGCCGATGGTGGCGCTCGCCGAGGGTTCTGATACCGAAGTCAGGACGCTGGTCCACCACGGCAGCCCGTCTGATGAGCTGATCGAGCTGGCCGAGGCCCATGACGCCACCCATCTGCTGGTGGGCCGAACGGGCGATTCCGGGCTGCGGGTCTCGCTGTTCGGCAGCGTGGCGAGCCGGCTGGCCCAACACGCCACTGTGCCCGTGACGGTGGTGCCCTGATGAATCCGGTGGACTGGTTCGAAGCTATCTCGGGCTGGGTGACCAGCGTGATCTTCTTCTCGGTGCCGGTGGCCGATGGAGTTCAGGTGCCGCTCATCGTGGCGTGGCTGATCTTGGCGGCGGCCTTCTTCACCGTTTATCTCGGATTCCAGAACATCCGTGGCTTCAAGCACGCGATCGACCTGGTTCGCGGCAAGTACTCTGATCCCGACGACGCGGGCGAGGTGTCCCACTTCCAGGCCCTGGCGACCGCGGTGTCCGGGACCGTCGGGCTGGGCAACATCGCCGGGGTCGCGATTGCCATCTCCCTGGGCGGGCCGGGAGCGACCTTCTGGATGGTCCTGGCGGGCTTCCTGGGAATGAGCACCAAGATGGCCGAATGCACGCTCGGGGTGAAGTATCGCCAGGAGCACGCAGACGGCTCGGTGTCGGGCGGTCCGATGTACTACCTGCGCGACGGAGTCGGCAAGATCGCCGGCCGACGGCTGGGCAAGTTCCTGGCCGCCTTCTTCGCGGTCTGCTGTATAGGCGGGTCGCTAGGTGGTGGCAACATGTTCCAGTCGAACCAGGCCACTCAGCAGATCATCGCCGTCACCGGAGGCGCGGAGACGTTCCTCGGTCGTAACCCCTGGATCGTTGGCTTGATCTTCGCGGTCGCGGTGGGTGCGGTCATCATCGGCGGCATCAGAAGCATCGCCAAGGTGACGGAGAAGATCGTGCCGGCGATGGCCGCCATCTACATCCTGGGTTGCCTGTTCGTGCTGGCCTTCAACATTGAGTTGTTGCCGACAGCCATCGGCCAGATCTTCACCGGTGCGTTCACTGCCGAGGGCATCACCGGTGGTGTGATCGGTGCTCTGATCGTCGGCTTTCAGCGAGCCGCCTTCTCGAACGAGGCCGGTGTGGGTTCAGCATCGATCGCTCACTCGGCTGTGCGGACGAAGGAACCGGCGACGGAGGGTTTCGTCTCTCTACTGGAGCCGTTCATCGACACCATCGTCATCTGCACCATGACCTCGTTGACGATCATCATCACCGGGGCCTGGACCAACCCGGATGCCAGCGAGCTCGGCGGCGTGGCACTGACCTCGTCGGCCTTTGGGTCGGTAGTCAGCTGGTTCCCGGTCGTGCTCGCCATCTCGGTGATCTTCTTCGCGTTCTCCACCATGATCAGCTGGAGTTACTACGGGATGAAGGCGGTGGGCTATCTCTTCGGCGACAGTCAGGCGGCGGAGACCGTGTTCAAGGGGATCTTCTGCGTCTTCACGGTCATCGGGGCGGCCGCCTCACTCGGAGCGGTGATCGACTTCTCCGACTCGATGATCTTCGCGATGTCGCTGGCCAACGTCGTGGGCCTGTACATTCTGGCCAGGAACTTGCGCAGAGAAATCAGCGGCTACCGCGGGCGCCTCCGGTCGGGAGAGATTTCCGCCTTCAAGTAACAAGGCGGCGTCCCTCCACGCCATGGTGTCCCGACTGGGGTCTTGACATATGCGGCGTCACACGAGGACTGGGCCGCAGCGTAGCGAGGACCGGACCGCAGTGCCTCGCCGAGCGGACCGAGACTCTTGATCCAGTAGAACCAGATTCGGCAGCAGGTACGCAGCGCGAGGTGGGAGTGCCAGATGAACGGCTGTGGATCTGATCTGGTCTCATGATCAGTTTCCGGCCGAGTTGACCCGGCCCTCGAACGTGATGGCGAACGCGTTCAGAAGAGACCGTAAATCTCACCACTGCCCAGGTGGCCCTTCGACGGGCTCAACATGGCCCTGACGAGGGGAAAGCGTGGAGCTGACGGTCGGACTCGAACCGACAACCGCCTGTTTACAAGACAGGTGCGCTACCAATTGCGCCACGCCAGCAGGGCCGGACAAGGCTACACGGGGGCGGCGGTACGAGCGACGTCCACGCAGGCGATCGCCCTGACGACCTCGTAACGCGGCCTACCGCCGATCAGCATGGGTATGCGGTCGCGACCGAGTGCGCCGAGGTATCACCGCTGGTCAGACGCGCCTCACAGATGGTCGTGGGAGAGAATCAAGCCGAGCCGGTGCTCACGCGTACGCGGGGTGCGGACGGCAACCTCAAGCGGTCGACGGCCTCGCCGCCGCCGTGGACCTGGGGGCGCCGGCGGCCGATCGTCGCCGACATCATCCGGGCCCGGCGCTGGTCGTGGATGACCGTGCAGGAGTGCACGCCGCGGCAGCGGGCCGACCTGATCAGGATGTTCGAGCGCCGCACCAAGCATCGCTGGCTCGCGTACGCGGTGGTCAATGTCGGGGTCCTGTGGGATGACGACAAGTGGGAGCTCGAGCGGGCGTGGCACGCGGCGATGAAGGGTGGCGGCCGCAAGCGCTACACCGCGATCGTCGCTCTGCGCCGCCGCCAGACCGGCGAGCTGTTCATGTTCTGCTCGGCCCATCTCTCGGTCAACGAACCCGCCGCGTCGATGTGGCGGCTCGACCAAGCCCTGCGCATCCACGAGTTCCTCGGCGTCCTGGCCGAGCTCACCGACTGCCGGCGGGTGATCATCGGCGCCGATCTCAACTCCGACTCGATGGCCCCCGACGGGCCCGCGCGGCGTCCTCACCGAACGCGGCTACCGCTCGCTGTTCGACCTCTTCGCCACCGACCAGATCGTCAACGGCACCGCCGACACCCACAAGGGGTTCGGGCCGGCCGACGAGAAACACAACTCACGTCGCATCGACGACGTGCTGTCCATCGGCGTCACGCTCTACGCGGCGGAGATCGTCGAGACCCACAACGGCACCGACCACCGGTTCATCGAGGTCGGCGCGCACTCATGAGCAGGAAGGATCACTGACGATGACCGTCACCACCGCCCAGATCGCCGCCGCCCAGGCGCACGGCCTCACCGAGGTCGAAGCCCTGGCCGCGGCGTGCGACAAGCACGACTTCCGCTTCTACCACGCCTGCGCGATCCTGCAGAAGGAGACCGGCGGGCGCAACATCTACGGCCACGACCGCGGGGGCGTGTTCAGCCTGGCCAGCGGGAACAAGGACGTCACCGAGGAGAACTTCAAGGAGTTCTGGCGCAAAGTCAAGGGCGGTGCCACCAGCAACGGCGTCGGTCCGATGCAGATCACCTACCGCGGCCACTTCCCGATCATGGCCCAGCTCGGGCTCAAGGCCTGGGTCCCGGCGGACAACATCGACTACGGCATCCGGGTCATCGCCGCCGACTACCGGGCCCAGCGGGTCGCCGGGAAGTCGGTCCCGCAGGCCTTCCACTACGCCGCCACGGTCTACAACCTCGGCTCGTTCAAGTCGACCTGGCCCTACGGGCTCGACGCCCTCGACAAGGCGGCGGTGTGGAAGCAGCGGGTCGGCACCGCCGATCTGGGCACGCCCGACACCACCCCCACCCAGCCCGACACCACCACCCCCATCCAACCCGACACCGCCCGCAACAACGCCGTCATCACCCCGGAGCCGGAGACCGCATCCAGCGCCAAGCCCGAGGCCGGCAGCAAGTCCACCTGGGTCCGGGTCGACGCCGACGGCACGCTGCGCAAACACGGCCCCTTCAACGTCACCACCCGCTGCCGGTTCATGTACCTCGAAGCGGGCCGACTGTTCCGCCAGGCCGGCGGCGGCCAGCCACCGGCGATCACCCAGGGCGGGCTCGGCGGCGTACCGGCCAGCGGGGCCACGCACGACCGCGAGGCCCTCGACTGGGCGACCAAGTCGCTGTCGCGTGAGCAGGCCAGGCTGTGGGAGCTGTGCACCTGGATCGTCGGGTTCGCCGCCTGGATGCGGCCGAAGATCAACGGGCTGTGGCCGGCGCACACCCACGGCATCCCCAAGGGCGGCGACCTGTCCGGGGCGGCCCGCGGCCAGGTCGACCAGTTCCGCTCCGGCCAGGACGGGCTGCTGGGCAGCGGCCCCTACAAGCGGATCCGCACCCTGGGCGTGGGCAGCCAGACCTGGGAGGACTACCGCGCCGGGTTCACCGTCTCGCTGCCCGTGCTGCAGACCGCGTTCGCCGAGCGGAGCAAGCACGCGGATGTCTTCCGGGTCCAGTGGGCGCTCGCGCTCAAACTGCAGCGCGACCTGGTCGGCGACGGTGACCCCGGCCCGCAGACCACCGAGGCGCTGGCCACGTTCGGGCCGTTGAGCGTCGAGACGCTGACCCGGCTGGGACTCGAGGTCGCACCGTGACCGTCGGTGCCGACCGGCTCAGTCCCAAGGTCACCGCCGCCGCAGTGACCGCCGGACTCGCGGCCGGAGCGTGGGCGCTGGTCTCGGCCCGGCTCCTCGGCGGTCGCCATCCCGCCGTCGCCGCCCCGCTGGCGGCACTGGTCGTCGGCGGGGCCACCCTGGCCGCCGGCTACACCGCGGTCGATCCGTGCCGGATCGCCGTGCCGATCGCCGAGGGTCTCTACGAGACGCCGGCCGGAGCCATCACCGGTCGCCGCAGCGGCTGAGGCTCAGCCGAAGCCCGGTCCGCCGATGAAGGCCGTCCCGCCGCCGGTCGCCACCACGGTGTCGTCCGGTCCGAGGAACGCCGACTGACCGCGGGTCAGGACGAGTTCGCTGCCCGGGGCGGCGAGGCGTACGCGGCCGCTGGTCACGATGATGATCCGGCCGGTGTCGACGCCGGGCACGGTGACTTCGGGTTCGGCGACGTCGAGCCGCCACAGCGCGAACTCGGGTGCCGGCGTCGGGTAGCGCCAGACCCCGGAGGTCTCCTCGACCGGCTCGACCCGTCCGGTGACCCCGGGCTCGAAGTCGAGGATGGTCAGCAGTTCGGCGACGTCGATGTGCTTGGGGGTCAGCCCGCCGCGCATCACGTTGTCGGAGTTGGCCATCAGCTCGATGCCGCCGCCGGTCAGGTAGGCGTGCAGGTTGCCGGCCGGCAGGAACAGTGCGTCGCCGGTGGCCAGTGCGACCCGGTTCATCAACAGCGCGGCCAGCACGCCGGGGTCGCCGGGGTAGTGCGAGCCGAGGTCGCGGGCGGTCGCGGCGAACTTCGCGTACGCGTCGTCCCCGGCCGGCACCCGCTCGGCGGCCCGCTCGACCTCGGTGACCACCGAGGTGTCCTCGAGCCGCAGCAGCCGCTCGAACACCGTGGCCACCCGCTCGGCCGGCGCGGTCGAGGAATCAGCCAGCGGCGAAACCAGGACGGTCAAGCCGGGCACCCCGAGCCGTTCGACCAGCGCGTACGTCTGGTCGGGATCGCGGAACCCGCAGAGCGCCTCGGTCGGCATCAACGCGCACAGCACCTCGGGCTTGGGCCAGTCGTCGCGATAGACCCGGTTGGGCGCGTCGCGGGCCACCCCGTCGGCCTCCTCGCGGGCGTAGCCGGCCTCGGCCTGGGCCCGCGACGGATGGGCCTGCAGCGACAGCGGCTGCTGCGCGGCCAGCACCTTCATCAGGTAGGGCAGCCGGGCGCCGAACGTGCTCACCGAGCGTTCGCCGACCATCCGCTCCGGATCGGCGGCGATGAGTGCGTCGAGCGGACGTCCGTCGACCACCGAGGGCGCCGACGGGTGGGCGCCCAGCCAGAGCTCGGCCTGCGGTTCGCCGGTCGGTTCGGTGCCGAGCAGTTCGGGGATGAAGACGGGGGAACCCCAGGCGTACGGCTGGACCACGCCACTCAGTCGAGCGATCACCGGTTCTCCTCGAAGGTCGGGCGCGTTTCGCGCTGATCTGCCCCGAGCGAGTCCCGCCAGGCGTCGAGCATCCGCGCCACCGCGCGCGTCGCCGACCACGGCACCATCGGCGACTCGAGCTCGCCGGCCCGGACACAGCGGGTCACCTCGGCGATCTCGTAGCCGTAGCCCTGGCCGGGCCAGCTGCCCGCGATCACCTCGGGCTCGGCATCGTCGCGGTGCACGACCATCCGGCGCGGCAGGATGAAGAAGTCGTCGATGACGATGCGACCGGTGGTGCCGTAGACGGCCAGCGACGTCGGCAGATTCATCGCCATGGTGCAGAGGATGTCGGCGGTCGCCGCGGGTCGGTCGGCGGTCGCCGGGTAGTCGAGCGTGGCCGCGGCGTGGGCGTCGACCCCGGTCGAGGCCAGCCAGCCGAACCCGGTGAGTCCGGCCGGTGCGCCGAGGAACATCTCGACCGCATGGGCCGGATAGACGCCGAGGTCGAGGATCGCGCCGCCGGCCTGGGCCGGGTCGAGCAGCCGGTGGTCCTCGTCGCCGTCGAAGCGGAAGCCGAACTGGGCCGACACGTGCCGGACGTCGCCGATCTCGCCGCTGCCGGCGATCTCGATGGCCCGGCGGATGACCGGGTTGGTCCGGGTCCACACCGCCTCCATGGCGAACACGCCGCGGGCGCCGGCCAGGTCGAGCAGGGCGTCGGTGTCGGCGGCGGTCACGGTGAGCGGCTTCTCGACCAGCACCGCCTTGCCCGCTTCGAGGCAGATCCGGGCCGATTCGAGGTGGTCGTTGTGCACCGAGGCCACGTAGACGACGTCGACCTCCGGGTCGGCGGCCAACTCGGCGACCGAGCCGTAGCCGCGGGCGAATCCGTACTCCTCGGCGAAGGCCCGGGCCTTGTCGAGGCTGCGCGAGCTGACGGCGACCAGTGCGGCGTCGTCAGGCACCAGGGCGAGGTCCTGCGCAAGCACCGACGCGATGTGTCCGGTGCTGACGATGCCCCAGCCGAGGCGCTTCGAAGAAAATGTCACAGCATTCATCCAACATCATCGCCATGACCATCCGAAGTGATGATTGATCAGCGCAGATGAATGACACCCATGTGATTTACGCCTACAGTGACCCCATGATCGTGGTTCCCGACGCTCAGCCCGCGGACGACGCACCGGCCGGGCAGTTGAGCGCCCGTGACGGCGACATCCTGGCCTTCGAGCGGCAGTGGTGGAAGTTCGCCGGGGCCAAGGAGCAGGCCATCCGGGACAAGTTCCAGATGTCGGCCACCCGTTACTACCAGGTCCTCAACGCGCTGATCGACAAGCCCGAGGCCCTGGCCGCCGACCCGCTGCTGGTCAAGCGGCTGCGTCGGCTCCGGTCCAGCCGGCAGCGCGCCCGCTCGGCCAAGCGGCTCGGCATCGACCTGAGCTGATCAGGCCGCTCGCGCCCGGGCGACAACGTCATCTGCGCAACCGGCCGACCAGCCCGGCCAGGTTCTCCCGCACCGGCCGGACCGGCGCGTCCGGATACCCGCCCAGCTCCAGTCCGGCGTCGCGCTCGAACAGGTTCCCGGCGGCCCGATCGCCGGTCCGCAGCACCGACCAGGCCATGGCCACCGCGTACGCGGGGAAGAACGGCAGCCCGAGGCAGAGCAGGTACTGCCAGGTGTGGCGCTCCTCGTGCTCGAGCAGCCGCGGCCAGCGGCGTTCAAGGGTCGCCCAGTCGTGCCTGGTGGTGATCACGCTGCCGATGGTGAACGCACCGGCCACCGGGAACGGCAGTCGGTAGCCGTCGCACAGCAGCAGTCCGCGCGGACCGCGCCGGATCCGGGCCCGCCCGACCGCGGCGACGGCCAGTCCGAGCGGGGTGGTCAGGTTGACCGCGTTACCGATCAACCGGACCCACTGGGCCCGCGTCTGCGGCCGCCGATCGATCTCCACCCGTGCAGTATGCGGCAGCCGCAGCGCTCTAGGGTCGGGTCATGACGACCGAAACAGCCGCCCCACGTCCGTCGGGGGTCGAGGCCAACGGGATCAACGTGGTGGCCGAGAGCGAGCGCAAGGGTCGCCCCCGCGATCTGTTCTGGCCGTGGTTCGGTGCCAACGTCTCGGTGCTGGCGGTCAGCTACGGCTCGTTCGTGCTCGGCTTCGGCCTCTCCTTCGTCCAGGCCACCGTGGCTGCGGTCGTCGGGATCGTGTTGTCGTTCCTGGCCTGTGGACTGGTCGCGCTGGCCGGCAAGCGCGGTTCCGCGCCGACCATGGTGCTCAGCCGGGCCCCGTTCGGCGTCCAGGGCAACAAGCTGCCGGCTTTCGTGTCCTGGCTGCTGATGGTCGGCTGGGAGACCGCGCTGGTCGTGCTGTCCACGCTGGCCATGACCACCGTGTTCGGCCGCCTGGGCTGGCCGACCGGCGGGCTCACCCAGCTGATCGTCCTGCTGGTCACCGCCGCCGTGGTCGTCGGGGTCGGGGTGATCGGCTTCGAGCTGATCATGCGGGTGCAGACCTGGATCACCGTCGCGGCCGGCGTGCTCACCGTGGCCTACATCGCGTTGGTCTGGGACCGGATCGACCTCGGCGCCGTCGCCGCACTGCCGCACGGGTCGGCCCAGGGCGTGCTCGGCGCACTGATCCTGATGGCCACCGCGCTCGGACTCGGCTGGGTCAACGCGTCCGCCGACTACTCGCGCTACCTGCCCCGTTCGGCCTCGAGCGTCGGCGTGGTCGTGTGGACGACGATCGGCGGCGCGCTCGCCCCGGTCGTGCTGGTCGTCTTCGGCATCCTGCTGGCCGGGTCGTCGACCGAGCTGAGCGAGCAGATCGGCGCCGATCCGATCGGCGCGCTGACCGGCTATCTGCCCACCTGGTTCCTGATCCCGTTCGCCGTCGTGGTCATCATCAGCCTGATCGCCGGCGCGGTCCTCGACATCTACTCCTCCGGGCTGGCCCTGCTGTCGCTCGGCCTGCCCGCGCCGCGCTGGGTCGCTGCGCTGATCGACGGCGTGATCATGGTCGTGGCCGCGATCTTCGTGGTCTTCTTCGCGGGCGACTTCATCGGCCCGTTCCAGGGCTTCCTGATCACCCTCGGCATCCCGATCTCGGCCTGGGCCGGGGTGATGCTGGCCGACCTGGTGCTGCGCCGCCGCGACTACGCCGAGCGCGAGCTGTTCGACGCAGCCGGCCGCTACGGCAGCGTCTCGCCGGTACCGATCGCGCTGGTCCTGCTCGGATCGGTGCTGGGCTGGGGGCTGGTCACCAACAGCCTGGCCGGTTGGTTGGGCTGGCAGGGCTACCTGCTCGGCCCGCTCGGCCTCGGCGGCCGCGAGGGGGCGTGGGCGTACGCGAACCTCGGCGTCCTCGTCGCCCTGACCGTGGGCTTCGTCGGCCACCTGATCCTCGGTCGGGCCCGGGTCCGGGCGCAGGAATGGCGGTGACCGCCCGCCCCTGGCTGGTGGTGATCGACGCGCAGAACGTCTTCGCCGATCCGACCAGCCCGTGGGCCGCGCCGCGGTTCGCTGAGACCGTCCCGGTGGTGCAGGGGCTCATCGCCGCGTACGCGCCCCGGGTCGTGTTCACCCGGTTCGTGGCTCCGGAGGAGCCGACCGGTGCCTGGGTCGACTACTACGCCGACTGGCCGTTCGCGCTGGTCCCGGACGCATCGCCGCTGTACGCGCTGGTGCCCGAACTGGCCGGCTCGGTGGCGCTGGTCGAGACCCGGACGACCTTCGGCAAGTGGGACGCCGGTCTGGACGCGGCCACCGAGCACAGCGGCCGGCTGGTGCTGGTCGGGGTCTCCACCGACTGCTGTGTGCTGTCGACCGCGTTGGCCGCCGCTGACGCGGGGGTCCAGGTCACCGTGGTCGCGGCCGGCTGCGCCGGGGCCAGCGATGCCGACCACGAGCGCGCGCTGGCCGCGATGGAGCTCTACGGGCCGTTGATCACGGTCGACCGTTCGCCATCTGGACAGGTTTCTTAGCATCCGGACAGTGGGCTGCGCCTGAGCGCACCACACGCCGTAGGCTTGTCCCGTTCATCCAGAGGGGATGAGGGAACGGCCCGTTGAATCCCCGGCAACCGACTGACCGATCAGAAACGGTGCCAACTCCGGCGCGATCGAAAGCCGATCGCGACAGATGATGAAGGATTTGCGATGACTGCTGTGCTCCCTTCCCTCGCCACCCCGGCCGGTGTCCGGCCCGGTGCTTTCGGGAACGCCACCCACCTGGTCTGTCGGGCCTGCGGCGAGAAGTCCGCACTCGGCCCGTTCTACGCCTGTCTGGAGTGTTTCGGGCCGCTCGAGGTCGGCTACGAGTTCCCGACCATCACCCGCGAGCAGATCGAAGCCGGGCCCAAGAACATCTGGCGCTACGCGCCGCTGCTCCCGGTGCCCGCCGACATCGCCACCTTCCGCTCGACCGAACCGGGTTACACCCGACTCCTCGACGCCCGCAACCTGGCCGACCATCTCGGGGTCCGGCGGCTGTGGGTCAAGGACGACTCGGGCAACCCGACCCACTCGTTCAAGGACCGGGTCGTCGCCGTCGCGCTGTCCGCGGCCCGCGAGCTCGGCTTCCAGGTCCTGGCCTGCCCGTCGACCGGCAACCTGGCCAACGCGGTCGCCGCGGCCGCGGCCCGGGCCGGCATCAAGTCGGTCGTCATGATCCCGAGCAACCTCGAGCAGCAGAAGATCATCGCCTCCGCGGTCTACGACACCACGCTGATCGCCGTCCAGGGCACCTATGACGACGTGAACAAGCTGGCCAGCGAGATCGCCGGCGAGGAGGAGGGCTGGGCGTTCGTCAACGTCAACGTCCGCCCCTACTACGCCGAGGGCTCGAAGACCCTGGCCTTCGAGATCGCCGAGCAGCTGGGCTGGCGGATCCCCGACCAGGTCGTGATCCCGGTCGCCTCCGGCTCGCAGCTGACCAAGATCGACAAGGGCTTCAGCGAGCTGATCAAGCTCGGACTGGTCGAGGACAAGCCGTACAAGATCTTCGGCGCCCAGGCCACCGGCTGCTCCCCGATCTCGGCCGCGTACCGCGACGGGCAGGACTTCGTGGCCCCGGTCAAGCCGAACACGATCGCCAAGTCGCTGGCCATCGGCAACCCGGCCGACGGGCCGTACGTGCTCGACACCGTGCGGCGGACCGGCGGCGCGATCGCTGACGTCGACGACTCGGTGGTGGTCGAGAACATCATCCGGCTGGCCAAGTACGAGGGCGTCTTCGGCGAGACCGCCGGGGGCGTGACCCTCGGGGTCACCGCCAAGCTGCTGGCCGACGGCCGGCTCGACGCCGACGCCGAAACCGTGATCATCAACTCCGGTGACGGGCTCAAGACGATCGACGCCGTCGCCGGCGTGGTCGGACCCAAGGTCACCATCCCGCCGCACTACGACGCATTCACCGACTTCTGGAAGGGTCAGTCAGCATGAGCGCCACCGTACGGATCCCGACCATCCTGCGTACCTACACCAAGGGTGCCGGCGAGGTGAGCGCCGACGGCAGCACGCTCACCGAAATCCTCGACTCGCTCGAGGCCAACCACCCCGGCATCCGCGCCCGGATCCTCGACGACGCCGGAGCGCTGCGCCGGTTCGTCAACATCTACGTCGGTGACGAGGACGTCCGTTTCATCGGCGGGCTCGACGCCGCCATCGCCGACGGCGCCAAGATCTCGATCATCCCGGCCGTCGCCGGCGGCTGATCGGCGATGGCGAGATCTCGATCCCGGCGTGCGGGCGGCTGACCGAGTGCGGTCGCTGACTCAGTCGCGGCGCGATCGTCCGCAGCGTCGTCGCGGCTCAGTCCGGCGAGTGCGGCTCTCGGAGGGGTTCGACGTCCATGACCCTCGTGCAGGTTTCCCATGTGACATGGGAAACCTGCGACCGGTGGGGTGCATAGTGATGAGCCGGACGGATGGCGCTCGTCGAGACCACGGAAAGCCTGCGGGTCACCCGCGAAACTTCCTGGGTGAGCCGCAGGTTTCCCATGTGACATGGGAAACCGGCAGTCGCGTACGGGGCTACGGTCACGCCCGCGTACGGGGTGGTCGCGCCCGCGTCCGGGGTGGTCGCAGCGCGGGTGGCCGTCGCGTCCGACGAGCCGTCGCCGGTCAGTCGCCGGAAGGCGCCTCCGACGTTGGTCGGAAGGCTCAGTCCTGGATGACGTCCAGGGTCCAGCCGGCGCCGGGGCGTACGGGCGCGGTCAGCCGTACGTCATAGCGCGCTCAGCACGGCAGGTAGGTCCTCGACCCGACGGACCGGCGCGGCCGACGCGAGCAGGGCCCGGGCGACCAGCCCGCGGGTGTGTTTGCTCTGGTGCGAGATGGCCACACCGGCCCGGGTCCGGGCGCCGATCCGCACCCACCGCTCGGCAGCCTGGCCGCGAGGCCGCCACAACGCCAGGTACGACGACGACCGGAAGTCGACGACCAGAGAGGCGCCGGCCGCGGCGGTCAACACCGGGTCCAGCGCGGCCCGCCACAGCGGTTCGAGACGGTCGTCGGTGCCCGGGATCCGGCTGCACACCGGCATCCGGTAGGTCGGGATCCGGTCGGTCCAGCGCACCGCGCCCCACAACGCCGAGGTGACCACGAGCCGGCGGCCGGCCCGCCGCTTGGCCGCGGGGTCGAGGGTGGCCGCGTCGAGGGCCTGGAACAGCACCCCGGTGTAGATGTCGGACACCGGCCGGGCCGCCGCGGTCAGCAGGTCGACGTTGGCCGCGACCTCGCCGGCCGCACCCTGGGGCACCCCGAGCAGTGCGGCCGCGTCGGGCCGGGCGCTGGTCTCGATCAGTCCGGTCAGCACCCGTCGGCGGACGTCGGTCAGCGCGCCGAAGCTGAGCGCGGCCAGGTCGACCGGTCGGCCACGGCCACCCGGGGCCCGTTTGCCCTCCGAAGGCGGCAGCAGCATCAGCACACGATGTTCCTAGCAGACCGGGCCGCCCCGCCGGCCCGCCCGACCGATCGGCGGGCAGCCGTCACCGAGCAGGCCACCGGCCAGATCGGCCGGCTGACCTTCACCCGGCGGTGATCAGCTGCCGCTGACCCAGCCGAAGAACCGCCGGGTGCCCGGTCCCCAGTCGACGACGTTCGGGCCGGGGATCGCGTAGTTGGCGCGGATCGAGACCCGGACCGCCGCCGGGGTGTCCAGGCAGTCGCGCGGGATGACCACCTCGATGTACTTCGAGCCACCGGCGTCGGCCGAGGCGGAGTAGTCGCACTCGACCTCCGAACCGCGGTCGCGGAAGTTCTCCACCGCGCGGATCGGTGCCACCTCGGAGTTCGGGTAGACCGGGATCTTGAACTCGGGACCCGGGTCGTCCGGGTCGACCTCGAGCCAGATGGTGAAGTTGCTGGGGATCTCGTAGGCGCCGACCTTGGCCTTGATGCGCAGGTTCTCGACCCCGTGCCGCACCTTGACCGTGGTCAGGTAGCTGCCGCCGTCGTCGAACGTCTCGACGTCGGCAGCCGCGGGCTGAGCGGTGAGGACGCCCGCGGTGAGGGTGAGTGCGGTGACGGCGCCGCCGACGGCGAGACGCTGGATGAGAGTGGGCATCGGGGGAGCCCTTCCTGATGGGTGGTTGACGTGAACCTAACCGAGGAGGCGCCCACCCGGCGGCTGATACGCCGAACCCGGGCACGATCGAAACTGTCGGTGGTCCGGGGGAGGATGGCTGGCATGTCGACCGCAGCACTCGAACGGGTCATCTCCGCGATGGCCGGACCCTCGGCCCGGCCCCGGGAGGACCAGATCCGCGCGGTCTCCGAGCTGGTCGACCACCGCAAGCACGTCCTGGTCGTCCAGGCCACCGGCTGGGGCAAGTCGGCGGTCTACTGGGCGGCCACGGCGGCGATCCGCGAGCGCGGCGCCGGCCCGACGCTGGTCGTGTCGCCGCTGCTCGCCCTGATGCGGGACCAGATCTCGGCGGCGTCGCGCGCCGGGCTGCGCGCGGCGACCGTCAACTCGACCAACGTCGACGACTGGGACGAGGTGCTCGGCGCCGTCCGCGACGGCTCGCTCGACGTGCTGCTGATCTCGCCCGAGCGGCTGTCCAACCCCGGGTTCGCCCGGCAGCTGCCCGACCTGCTCGCGCACTGCGGGCTGCTGGTCATCGACGAGGCGCACTGCGTCTCCGACTGGGGCTTCGACTTCCGCCCGGACTACCAGCGGCTGACCCGCACCCTGCTCCAGCTGTCGCCCGGGACCCCGGTGCTGGCCACCACGGCCACGGCCAACGAGCGGGTCACCGCCGACGTCGCCGCCCAGCTCGGCGAGGACACGGTCACCCTCCGCGGCTCGCTGGCCCGGGCCTCGCTCCGGCTGGCCGTGCTGCCGTCACTGAGCCCGCTCGAGCGCTACGCCTGGGTGGCCGACGCGCTGCGCACGCTGCCCGGGTCGGGCATCGTCTACGTGCTCACCGTGGCCGAGACCGAGCGGGTCACCGCCTTCCTGACCGAGCAGGGCCTCGACGTCGCCGCGTACTCCGGGCAGACGGTCAACCGCGAGCAGCTCGAGGACCGGTTGCGCGACAACCAGGTCAAGGCGCTGATCGCCACCTCGGCGCTCGGCATGGGTTACGACAAGCCCGACCTGGCCTTCTGCATCCACCTGGGATCACCGGCCTCGCCGGTGGCCTACTACCAACAGGTCGGGCGGGCCGGCCGCGCCCTCGACGACGCCATCGCCGTGCTGGTGCCGGCCGAGTCGGACCAGCGGATCTGGGAGTACTTCGCCACCGCCGGTATCCCGGTCGAACGCGACGTCGAGCGGGTGCTCGACGCGCTGGCCGGCGAGGAGTCCGGACCACAGTCGCTGCCGTCGATCGAGGCGGCGACCGGGTTGCGTCGGGGCCGGCTCGAGGGGCTGCTCAAGATCCTGGCCGTCGACGACGTGGTCGAGCGGCGGTCCGGCGGCTGGGTGGCCACCGGGGCCCGGTGGTTCTACGACGAGGAGAAGTGGGCGGCGCTACGCCGGGTCCGGGCCGACGAGGCCGGGCTGATGCGCGCGTACGCGCACGGCGAGGGCTGCCTGATGCGCTTCCTGCAGCAGGCGCTCGACGATCCCGACCCGCAGGACTGCGGCCGCTGCTCGGTGTGCACCGGACAGCTCCCCGCGCCCGGGGCCACGCCACAGCCGGAGACGGTCGACGCCGCCCGACGGTTCTTCCGCGGACAGGACGTGGTCGTCGAGCCGCGCAAGCAATGGGTGGCCCGGATCCCCGACCGCCGCGGCAAGATCACCTTCCTCGCTCCCGGCCGGGCGCTGGCCTTCGCCGACGACCCGGCGTGGGGGGCCGAGCTGGCCGAGCTGTGGCGTCGCGACGCCCCGGCGACGCCGATCATCCTCGACGGGATGGTCGAGGTGCTCAAGCGGTGGTCGAAGAGCTGGCAGCGGCCGACCGCGGTGGTGGCCATGCCGTCGCGTCGCTTCCCCGAGCTGGTCGGGTCGGTGGCCGAGCACCTGGCCCGGATCGGCCGGCTGCCGCTGGTCGACGCGCTGGCCGTCACCGGTCCGCCACCCGACATCGACGGGGCCTCGGCGGTCCGGGCCACCGACCTGGTCCAGCGGACCAGCGTGCGTCCAGGACTGTCGTTCGACGGGCCGGTGCTGCTGGTCGACGACGTGATCCGCACCCGCTGGACGGTCACCGTCGCCGGTTCGCTGCTGGCCCAGGCCGGGGCGTCCCTCGTGCTGCCGCTGGCCATCCACCAGCGGCCCTGAGCTCCAGCGCCGGGTCGGTGCCGCGCCGTCGATCGAGCTCAGCCGGTCGTCGGCCCGGGCGGCGCCAGGGCCTTGATCATGAACAGCTCGTCGCGGCCGTCGCGGACGTGCTCGCGGCGGCCGGTGAACGCGTAGCCGAGGCGGAGGTACGCGCGTCGACCGCGGGGGTTGTCCGCCATCACCCCGAGGCTGATGCTCGTCGCCCCGGCCTGCCGAGCCACCGACTCACACGCCCCGACCAGCGCCTCGACCACGCCGGTGCCGCGGGCGGGCGGGGCCAGCCACATGCCGGCGATCGACCAGCCGTCGTCGAACGCGTACGCGCCGGCCATGCCGAGATCTACGTCGTCCCGCGACGCCAGGAAGGTGGCCGGACGCGCGGCCCGGCGACGCCACTCGGCCTCGTCGAAGCTCAGCTCCCGGGCCAGGGTCGACCCGAACATCTCCGGCGACTCGGCCAGCGCGGCCAGCCGCACCGTCCGCAGCCGTGACCAGTCCCCGGGTCCGACCCGGGTCAGCACCAGCCGACCCGGGTCGCGCTCCCCGCTCACCCGAAGATCCGACCTTCGACCGGGATCAGCGGTCGCTGATCTCGAAGGTCGCCCCGAGCGCGGCCGTCGAGTCGCCGCCGACCCAGACGTCGAACATCGCGGCGTCGAGCACCCAGTCGCGGCGGGCCGCGTTCCAGTAGCGCCGCTCGTCCGGGCCGACGGAGAAGGTCACCGTCCGGGTCTCACCCGCTCCGAGGACGACCCGCTCGAAGCCCTTGAGCTCGCGGACCGGGCGCGACGCGAAGCCGCTGCGCTGGTGCAGGTAGAGCTGGACGACCTCGGCGGCCTCGCGGTCGCCGGTGTTGGTGACCTCGACCGAGACGGTCACCGCGTCCTCCGGACCGGAGCCCGCCGCGTCGACGGTCAGGCCGTCGTAGCCGAACCGGCCGTAGCTGAGCCCGAAGCCGAACGGGAACAGCGGCGTGCTCGCCTCGTCCCAGTAGCGGCGCTGCTGGTTCTCCGGCTCGTGCGAGATGGTGTGGGCGTAGGGCAGCGGGACCTGACCGACGGTCCGCGGCCAGTTGAACGGCAGCTTGCCGCCCGGGGACACCGCACCGAAGAGCAGGTTGGCCACCGCGGCCCCGCCCTGGGTGCCCGGATACCAGATGTCGAGGATGGCCGGCACGTGCTCGGCCGCCCAGCGCAGATCGAGCGGTCGCCCGTTCATCACCAGCGCGACGGTCGGCGTCCCGGTCGCGACGACCGCCTGCAACAGCTCGAGTTGGCGGCCCGGCAGCTCGAGCGAGGAGCGCGAGGCGGCTTCGCCGATCATGTTCTGCCACTCGCCGACCACGACCACGGCGACGTCGGAATCGGTGGCCAGCGCCACGGCCCGGTCGAACTCGGCGGCCTCGTCGTAGCCCTCGGGATCGCTGGGCGCGTTGCCACCGAACATGTCGAACATCGACGGGAACGTCCGCTGGACCACCGGCACACCCTGGGCGTACGCGACCTCGGCCCGGTCGCCGACGAAGGCCGAGATGCCCTCGAAGACGGTGACCGTCTCGTCCAGGTCGAAGTCGAAGACCCAGGGTCCGATGGTGTCGCGCTTTGCCCCGGCCAGCGGACCGATCACCGCGATCGAGCCGAGGGTGTCGACGTCGAGCGGTAGCACGCCACCCTCGTTGCGGAGCAGCACCGCGGCCCGTTCGGCCGCCACCCGGGCCGCCTCGCGGTGCGCGGGGTCGGCCAGCACCTCGCGGGCCCGGTCCTCGTCGACGTACGGGTCCTCGAACAGGCCCATGGTCAGCTTGGCGGTCAGCACCCGGCGGACGCTGGCGTCGATCGCCTCCTGCCGGGCCGCACCGCGGGCGACCGAGTCGGGCAGCGACGCGTACGCCGGGTCGGTGATGGCCATCTCCATGTCGACCCCGGCGTTGACCGCGCGGGCACCGGCCTCGGGGAAGTCGCGGGCGAAGCCGTGGGTGTGCAGGTTGCGGACCGCGTTGGCGTCGCTGACCACGAAGCCGTCGAAGCCCCAGATGTTGCGGAGCACCTCGGTGAACAACCAGTCGTTGCCGGTGGCCGGGATGCCGTTGAGGTCCATGTAGCCGGTCATGATGTTGCCCGCGCCGGCGTCGACCGCGGCTTTGAACGGCGGCAGGTAGACGTTCCACAGCTCGGAGTCGGAGAGGTTGACCTCGTCGTAGTCACGGCCGCCGAGGCCGGCGCCGTAACCGGCGAAGTGCTTCGGTCCGGCGATGATCCGCTCCGGGGTGCCCAGCTCGGGTCCCTGGAAGCCGCGGACCTGGGCCACGGCCACCGCGGCACCGAGATAGGGGTCCTCACCCGCGCCCTCGATCATCCGGCCCCAGCGGGGATCGCGCGCGATGTCGACCATCGGTGCAAAGGCCCAGTGGATGCCCACCGCCCGCGCCTCGCGGGCCGCGACGGCCTGGCCGCGCTCGATCGTCTCCAGGTCCCAGCTGGCGGCCATGGCGATCGGCACCGGGAAGATCGTCCGCAGACCGTGGATCACGTCGAAGCCGAAGATCGCCGGGATCCCCAGCCGGTGACCCTCGACGGTCAGCCGCTGCAGCCGGTTGGTCTGGGCCGGGTCGGTGACGAAGAGCAGCGAGCCGGCGCCGCCGCGGGCCAGCGCGGCCTCGACCTCGGCCGGCTGGCTGTCGACGTCGAGCCCGAGCGCCGGCTCGGCCTCGGCGTCCTCGGGAAGGGTGAAGTAGAAGTACTGGGTGAGCTGCCCCGCCTTCTCCTCGGGGGTGAGCTGGGCCAGCAGTTCTTCGACGCGCTCGGCGATGGAGGTCATCGGCGATCTCCCTTCGTTGGGTGTCCGGGGAGCGTATCGATCAGCCGGACGCGGCCGATAGCCCTCAGCTCAGATACGGATCGGCCCAGGCGCTGACGATCCGGGCCGCGCGCTTGGCCTGGGCGCCGTGGGCCAGCAGGTGGTCGGCACCCTCGAGCGAGACGAAGCTGCGCGGATGGCGGGCGGCGCGGAAGATGTCGCTCGCGTTGGCGATGCCGACCGTGTTGTCGGTGGGGGAGTGCATCACCAACAGCGCCTTGCGCAGGGTCTGGATCCGCTCGTGCAGGTCAATGGCCCGGACGTCCTCGAGGAAGTGCCGTCGCAGGGTGAGCGCCTTGCCGCCGATCATGAACGGGGCCTCGCCCTCGGACAGGATCCGGTCGATCAGGGCGTCGTAGTTGTGCTCGACGTGGGCCGGCTGGTAGGGCGCGCCGATGCTGGCCACGGCACGGACCTCGGGCGTCTCGTGCGCGGCGGCGATGACCGCGGCACCGCCGAAGGAGTGCCCGACCAGCAGCCGCACCGGGCGGCCCGACTCCTCCATGAAGCGCACGGCCTCGACGGTGTCGGCGACCTTGTGCGAGAAGCTGCCGTCGCCCCAGTCGCCCTCGGAGTCGCCGAGCCCGAGGTTGTCGAAGCGCAGCATCCCGATCCCGTCGCGGGCCAGTTGCTTGCAGATCCGGCTGGCCGCCGGGGTGTCCTTGCCCAGGGTGAACCCGTGCGAGAACACCCCCCAGCCGCGGAACCGGTCCTCGGGAAGGTCGATCGAGCCGGCCAGTCGCGGCCCGCTGCTGCTGGTGAACCACACCCGTTCGGCCATGGCCGCCATCCTGGCACTTCCGGCCCGTACGCGGGGTCGGCGCTCAGCCGACGTGCACGTGCGGTCGCCGGGACCGGTCCGGCTCGGCCGCGAGACCCGCTACCTGCGGGTCTACCTGTCCCAGCTGCGTCGCAAGCTCGAGCCCGACCCGGCCCAGCCCCGGCACTTCCTCACCGAGCCGGGTCAGGGCTACCGCTTTCAGCCGTGAGCGCTCAGCCGCGGCCGGCCGGCTGCGTGACCAGCCAGCCGATGTCGCCGGTCAGCGCGTCGGCCGCCGCCGGGCCCCACGAGTCGTCGTCGTAGGTCTGGATGGTCGGCGGGGCGTCGAGCAGCGGCTGGAACGCGGTGAAGGCCGCCCGCAGGCCCTCGGAGCTGGTGAACAGCGACCGGTCGCCGCGCAGCACGTCGTTGATCAACGACGTGTACGGCGCCATGGCACCGGGTTCGACGTTGGCCAGGGTCAGCTCGGTGCATCCCTCGGCCGGCACCGCGTCGGCTCCCGGCTGCTTGACGGTCAGCTGCAGCTCGATCGCGCCGGTGCCGCTGAGGTCGAAGGTCAGCGCGTTGGTGAATCGGCCGGCCGAGTGCACCGGGCCGTCGGGGGCCTTGAAGACCAGGCTGACCCGCTGGGCGCCGGAGGCCAGCTTCTTCCCGGTCCGCAGCACGAACGGCACGCCCTGCCAGCGGTGGGTGTCGACCCACAGCCGGGCGGCGACGTAGGTGTCGGTCGTCGAGTCGTCGGCGATGCCCTCGGTGGCCCGGTAGCTCGCGTACTGGCCGAGCACGACCTCCTCGGGATCGAGCGGTCGGAAGGCGGCGATCACCGACTCGCGCGCGGCTTGCAGGTCGCCACCGGCCAGACTGAGCGGCGGTTCCATGGCCACCTCGGCGGCGACCTGGAACAGGTGGGTGACCAGCATGTCGAGCGCGGCGCCGGTGGCGTCGTAGAACTCGGCCCGGTCGGCGATGTCGAGGGTCTCGGGCACGTCGATCTGGACCTGGGCGACGTGGTCGGCGTTCCACAACTCGGCGAACATCCGGTTGGCGAAGCGGGCCAGGTGCAGGTTCTGCGTCGCCTCCTTGCCCAGGAAGTGGTCGATCCGGTAGACCTGCGTCTCGTCGAAGGTCGCGTGGACCAGTTCGTCGAGCTCGGTGAAGCTGGCCAGCGACAGCCCGTACGGCTTCTCGTACACCGCCTTGGCGTGCTCGGCCAGCCCGTGCTCGGCGATGGCCCGGGTGGTCTCGTCGAACGCCTTGGGCGGGATGGCCAGGAAGTGCACCAGCTCGGGCCGGCCGCCGAGATCGGTCTCGGCCTCGGCGATCACGTCGAGCAGGCTGCCCGGGTCGTCGGTGGTGAACCCGCCGCCGGCGAAGCGCACCTGGGCCGAGAACTCGGCCCACTGGTCGGCCGCGGGCACCTCGGCGAATTCGGTCAGCACGTCGTGGATGTGCTGGGCGAAGTCCTCGTGGGCGACGTCGCCACGGCCGTTGCCGACCAGCCGCCACCGGTCGGGCAGCAGCCCGCGGGTGAACAGGTCGTAGAAGGCGGGCAGCACCATCCGCTTGGCCAGGTCGCCGGTGCCGCCGTACAGGATGACCACGGTCGGGCTCTCGTCGGTGTCAGGCATGGTCGTTCTCCTCGTGTCGTCGTCGGAACAGGTCGACCAGGCCGAAGATCAATGCGACGCCGATGAAGGCGAGCGTGGTCCGCAGACTGACCGACAGCGCGTGGGGGTAGTCGCCGCCCGAAGCGGCGAGCTGGGTGAAGAACTGGGCCAGTACGGCGGCGACGCCGATCGCCGAGCCGACCCGCTGCGCGGTCTGCAGCATGCCACCGCCCGAACCGGCCCGCCGCGGGTCGACCTCGGCCAGCGTGAGGGTGACGTTGGGGCTGATGACCAGCCCGCCACCGAAGCCGGCGACCAGGAACGCCGGGGCGAGCTTGAGCCCGATCATCGCGTCCAGGTGCGGAACGAGCAGGTCGATGGCCAGCACACCGAGGGTGACCAGGATGAGCCCGATCACCACGAGGTTGCGGCCGAACCGCGGCACCCACCGCCCGCCGAGGGTGGCGGCGATGGCCGAGCCGACCGCGAACGGGGTCTGGGTGGCCCCGGCCTCGAACGCGCTGTAGCCCAGTCCCTGCTGCAGGTAGAGCGTGACGACCAGGAAGATCGCGGTGAAACCGGCGAAGTAGAACGTGCCCAGACCGAGGCCGAGGACGAACGAGCGGACCCGGAGCAGGGCCAGGTCGATCAGGGTCTCGCGGCCGGAGCGGTCCCAGCGGCGCTCCCAGAAGCCGAAGGCGACCAGCAGCACCGCGGCCGGGGCGAGCAGCCACCACGGGCGCTGGGCCAACGAGTCGCCCTGGCGGCCCTCGACCAGCGGGAACAGCACCAACAGCACGGCGAGGGTGAACAGACCGACCCCGACCGGGTCGAGCGACTGGCGGACCGTGTTCGGGGTGCCCTTGGGCAGCAGTTTGAGCGCGAGCGGGACGGCCACGATACCGATCGGCACGTTGACGAAGAAGACCAGCCGCCAGCCCCAGTCGGGCCCACCGGCGCCGATCAGCAGTCCGCCCAGCAGCGGTCCGATCGCGGTGGAGACCCCGACGGTGGCGCCGAACAGCCCGAAGGCGCGGGCCCGCTCGGGGCCGCGGAACAGGTTCTGGATGAAGCCGGAGACCTGCGGGGCGATCAGTCCGCCGCCGACGCCCTGGATGACCCGGGCCACGGCCAGAGTGGTCGCGCCGGGCGCCGCCCCGGCGGCCGCGCTGGCCAGGGTGAACAGCACGATGCCGACGATGAACACCGTCCGTCGGCTGCGGGCGTCACCGAGCCGGCCGGCGGGGACCAGGACGACGCCGAAGGCCAACGCGTAGCCGGCGACGATCCACTGCAGATCGCTCTCGTCGGCCTGCAGCGCCGAGCTGAGGCTGGGCAGCGCGACGTTGACGATGCTCACGTCGAGCAGGGTCATCGCACCGGCGACCAGGCACACGGTCAGAGCCCGCCAGCGGGCCGGGTCGGGGGCGTCCTGGGTGGAATCGGGGGCGGCCGGGGCCGAGTGCTGGGACATCGAGAGTCAATCTATGCGTCGATCGCCGGACGTGATCGAGACGACCATTCCGGGTAGCGTCACGCGGGTGGATCTCGAACGTTTCCTCACCGCTCAGGACCGCCATCACACGTACGCGCAGGCGCTGGCCGAGATACGCGCCGGCCAGAAGTCGAGCCACTGGATGTGGTTCGTCTTCCCGCAGATCGCCGGTCTCGGTCGCAGCGCCATGGCCCAGGCGTACGCGATCGCCGACCTGGCCGAGGCGCGGGCCTACCTGGCCCATCCGGTCCTCGGGCCCCGGCTGGTCGAGATCTCGGAGGCCATGCTCGGCAACGCCGGCCGCACGGCCGAGGCCGTGCTCGGCGGGATCGACGCGATCAAGCTGCGCTCGTCGATGACGTTGTTCGCCACGGCCGATCCGCAGCGACCGGTCTTCACCCGGGTGCTCGAGGAGTTCTTCGACGGCCCCGACCCGATGACCGCGCAGCGGATCGCCGCCGGTTAGTCGTCCGAACCCGCCGTGTGCGGGCGGCCCGGCCAGTACGCCCACTCCTCGAAGTCGGCGACCCGGCCGTCGGCGGCGAACCGCAGCAGCCACAGGTCGCGATACTCCGAGTGCTGCGGCGTCCGGTAGACCACCTCGACCCGGATCACCGCCCGTTCGTCCTGGACGGCGATCGGGCTGGCCTCGGCGGTGAAGTCGCGCCCGGCGTCGCCGACCCAGAATTCGGCCAGCGCCGGGTGGCCGATCATCGGCGGGTCGTACGGCGAGGTGCGATAGGCGATGTCGGGGGTGAACAGGTCCTCGAGATCGGCGGCGTCGGAGCGACGCCAGGCGGCGATGTAGCGGTCGACCCAGTCCATGGCCGAGGTGGTGTCCATCGCCCCATCCTGGCCCTCAGTCGAACAGCTCGGCGCAGCGCTCGAGATCCTCGGCTCCGGCCAGGTCGGGCAACGCGACGAAGACGGTGTCGACACCGAGGTCGACGAGCCGGGCGTAGCGCCGAGCCTGGTCGCGGGCGGTCCCGGCGTGGTGGCGGGCGGCGAAGACGGCGGCCGGGGTCCGACCACGTAGCCGTTCGACCCGGGCGGCGGTGTCCTCGCGATCGGTACCGATCACCGGCAGGTCGAGCACGGTGACGGCCACGCTGTCCGGGTCACGACCGACTTCGGCGCAATGCTGCCGGAGCACGGCCAGCGACGGGACCAGCGTCTCCTCGTCCGACGGCAGGTTGGCGCCGTCGGCCTGCTCGGCCACGATCCGCAGCGTGCGGCGCGGTCCCGATCCGCCGACGATGATCGGGATGTCGCCGATCGGCCGTGGGTAGCAAGTCGTCTCGGGCAACCGGACGAACCGGCCCTGGTAGGCCTTGGTCCCCGGCGCCCACAGCGCGCGCAGCGTCTCGATCGTCACCTGCAGCCGGTCGAGGCGTTCGCGGGCGGGCGGGAAGTCGAGGCCGTACGCCTGGTGCTCGCGCAGCCACCAGCCCGCACCCAACCCGCAGAACGCGCGGCCGCCGCTCAGCGCGTCCAACGTGGCCACCGTCTTGGCGATGATCCCGGGCTCGCGGAAGCTGACCGGCGAGACCAGCGTGCCGAGCTTGAGGTCGGTGTCCAGCCCGGCCAGCAGACCCAAGCTGACGAACGGTTCGGGGATCGGTTCCCAGGCGCGGTCGACCTGCGGGATCTGGATCAGGTGGTCCATCAGCGCGATGCCGTCGAACCCGATCCGGTCCGCGGCCAGCGCCAGCGCGCGGAGCCAGCCGCCGGGGTCGGCCTCGGGCCACGGGAACCGGGACAACTGGAGGATCACCTCGGGACGGTGACCGCGCTCCGGGCTGGTCGTCGGGCTGGTGACCGGCGCGGCCGCCGGTGCATCGGTGGTGCGGACGGTGAGGACCACGTCCCAGCCCTCGTCGTCGGCGGCGGCGATCAAGCTCCGGGTCCGGCGCAACTGGTCGGTGATCGCCGGGGCCGGGACCGGCCGGTCACGCTCCCGGTTGCGGCGCCGGCACAGCGCCGGGGCGGTGTCGAGGATGACCAGCACGGCCGGTAGCCCGGCCCGGTCGGCGATCGACCGGTAGTCGAGCCGGCGCTGTTCGTCGAGGCCCAGGGTGTCGATCACCGTGGTGAGCGAGCGGCTGGTCCGGGCGGCGACGATCCGGTCGAGCAGGGCGAACGCGTCGGTCGAGGCGTCCAGATCGCCCGGTCCGCTGCCGACCACGGCCCGCAGCGCGTCGGCCGAGACGATCTCGACCGGTCGGTAGCGCTCGGCGGCCCAGGTGGACTTGCCCGACCCGGAGGCCCCGGCGAGCACGACCATTGCCGGCTCGGGCAGCGGATGGTCCATGGTCGGCGAGTCTAGGGAGGCGGGGCGCGCTCAGCGCGGGAAGTCCTCGACCTCCAGCGTCTTGAGCTCGCCGTCGTCGTCGAGGTACTGGATGTCCAGGCCGGTGGCGTACGCGTCGTCGGCGGTGGGTGCCGGGGTGATGGTGCCGGTCGCGGCGGGTGCGGGCCTGGGGTCGGCGACGTCGCGATCCGCGCACCCGGCGAGTGCGCCGAGCGCGAGCACGATCATCAAGCCGGCTGCGCGGTTCATCACGACCGAGCCTACGCGGGAGAATGAGGCCATGACCGAGCCGAAACCCGTCGAGTGCTGGTTGACCGACATGGACGGGGTCCTGGTCCACGAGGAACAGGCGCTCCCGGGCGGGCCCGAGTTCATCGCCACCCTGCAGGACCACGGACTGCGCTTCCTGGTGCTGACCAACAACTCGATCTACACCGCACGCGACCTGCGGGCCCGGCTCAGCCGGAGCGGGATCGACGTCCCCGAAGGGGCGATCTGGACCTCGGCGCTGGCCACGGCGAAGTTCCTGGCCGACCAGCGGGCCGGCGGCGCCGCGTACGTGATCGGCGAGGCCGGGCTGACCTCGGCGTTGCACGAGATCGGGTTCGTGCTGACCGAACGCGATCCGGACTACGTGGTGCTCGGCGAGACCCGGACCTACTCGTTCGAGGGGATCACCCGGGCGATCCGGCTGATCGAGCGCGGGGCGCGGTTCATCGCCACCAACCCCGACGCCACCGGGCCGTCGGCCGAGGGGTCGCTCCCGGCCACCGGATCGGTCGCGGCGCTGATCACCCAGGCCACCGGGGTCCGGCCCTACTTCGTCGGCAAGCCCAATCCGCTGATGATGCGCTCGGCGCTCAACGCCATCGACGCGCACTCCGAGACCACGGTGATGATCGGCGACCGGATGGACACCGACGTGATCTCGGGCATCGAGGCGGGTCTGCGGACCATCCTGGTGCTGACCGGGTCGACCCGGGCCGCCGATGTCGACCGCTTCCCCTACCGTCCGACGCGCGTCTGCGCGTCGATCGAGCAGGTGGTCCCGCTGGTCGAGGAGTTCGCGCCGCACTGACCCCTGCCCGCGACGGCGATCGGGCCAGGATGGGAGGCCACGCCCGATCGAGGAAGCCCGATGTGGTCGATGTCCGGCACGGCACGATCTGCGACCTGTTCGTGCCCAGCCGCGACCCGCAGCGCTCGGGGCCTTCTATCGCGAGGTCTTCGACCAGAAGGTGCGCACCGACGACGCCGGCGGGATGTCGTTCGACGACTCGACCGGCCAGGGGTCGAGCACCTGGGTGACCGACCGGCCGCCGGCCGCGGAGGACCCGCTCAGCGCACCAGGTCGTCGACCGTGGCCGTGGCGTCGTCGACCTGACGCCTCGTCGGGACCGGGGTCGGCCAGTCCTCGGCCAGCCAGCCGGTCTGCCGCGCGTCGGCCGGCCACGACCGAACCCGGCGCGCGACCGGTCCGGCCGACTGATAGGCCGCGTACGGGGCCGCGGCGGTCGGCAGGTCGTCGAGGGTGGCCACGCCGGGGATGACGACGTCGACCGTGGTCGCGCGGCGGGGCAGCGGGCCGAAGTTGGTCACCACCATGGCCTCTGCGTCGGCGGCCCGCAACGAGTTGGTCCACAGCCGCAGGTCGCTGCACAGGCACTCGAGCCCGCCGCGGGGCGAGCCCTTGGTGGTCAGCAGCCGCACGGTCAGCGGGCGGCCGTCGTCGACCTCGGTCTGCACCTGCAGTCCGCTGGCCGCGCCCAGGTTGTAGCCCACCGCCGGTGGGCTCGAGTCGGTGATCGGGGGCTCGGTCGCGGTGTCGAGGCCCTGGCCGGGGTCGAGGGTGCGGATCCGCCAGGCCAGCGAGGTGAAGGTGCTCGAGGTGACGACCCGGTCGACCACGATGACGAACCGCTGCTTGGCCGGCAGGTAGACGAAGGGCCGGCTGACCGCGAGGGGCGGCGTACGCGGTTCGGGCCGGGTGAGGTCGGTGGGGTTGAGGGCCAGCGGCACCATCCCCTCCGGGGTGACCGGGACGTGGCTGAACAGCGGGACCGTGGCGATGTCGACGGTGACCCTCGCGATCCCGGCCGGCAGCGCCGGGTAGGCGATCTGGGCCAGCGTGGTCCGGCCGACCCGCAGGTTGCTCTGCAGGTCGCCCATCCGGGTGCACACACACCCGGCGACCCCGGAGCGCCGGATCAGCGGACGGTAGATCGTGTCGTCCACCATCAGCACGATGTTGGCCGAGCCCTCACCGAGCCGGCTCAGGCCCAGGTCGACCGACGGGGGCACGGGCAGACCGGCCTCCCGGTCACCGGCGCTCAGCGGCGTGATCGACCAGTCGAGCACGGCCGCCCCGGGGATCCGGCGGACGGCGTGCACGGCGATCCGCACGGTCACGTCGCGGCCCTCGGCCGAGGTCCAGACCGCCTCGCCGACCACCGGGAGGTCGGGGTTGCCGGGCTCGGCGGTGGGGGCCGGGGTCGTCGGCTCGGGCGGCGGCGCGGCGGTCGGGGCGGTGGTCGACCGGCCGAGCAGGCCCGGGGCCTCGCCGCTCCAGCTGCACCCGGCGACCAGCAGCGCGACGGCGATGGCCAGCAGCGCGATCCGGCTCCGGCCCCCGCCCGTCATTGCTCGATGCTACGCGGCGGCGGCCTTCCGGCGCGGCATCGCGAGGATGGCGACGGCGAGCAGCACGGCGGCGGCGGCCGAGCCCAGGAAGACCTGCTGCATGGCCGGCTCGAGCGCGGTCGCCGGGATGCCGGCGGCCGTCGTCTGGTGCCCGACCGAGCTGCCCAGGGTGTTGTTGACGATGGCGCCGAAGACGGCGATGCCGAGCGCGCTGCCCATCGAGCGGGCGAACATGTTGGTCCCGGTGACGACGCCGCGCTCGGCCCAGTCGACCGAGGACTGCGCGGCGATCAGGGTCGGGCTGGCGATCCAGCCCAGGCCGAAGCCGATGACCAGGCAGCTGAGCGCGACCATCCAGATCGAGCTGTCGCGGTCCAGCCCGATCAGCAGCACGGACCCGCCGATCAGGATGACCGAGCCGATCAGCGACAGGTTGCGGAAGCCGATCCGCAGATAGATCCGGCCGGCCGTCGAGGCGGCGATCGGCCAGCCGATGGTCAGCGCGGCCAGGGCGAACCCGGCGACCAGTGCGTTGGTCCCGAGCACGCCCTGGGCGTAGAGCGGGATGTAGGAGGTCAGGCCGATCAGCACCGCGCCGACGCCCAGGCTGGCCAGGCTGGTCGTGGTCACCAGCCGACGGCGCAGCAGGTGGCCGGGCAGGATCGGCTCGGCGGCCCGCCTTTCGACCAGCGCGAACGCGACCAGCAGCAGCACGCTGACGGTGAGGATGGCGATGCTCGGCACCGAGGCCCACGACCACAGCACGCCGCCCTCGAGCAGGCCGATCAGCAGCAGCGTGGTGCCGGCGGTGAGCAGCAGTGCACCGGCGTAGTCGATCCGGTGCCGGACCCGCTCGACCTTCTCGTGGAAGTGCCGCATCAGCGCCCAGCCGGCGATGGCGGCCAGCGGGATGTTGACGAAGAAGATCCAGCGCCAGTCGAGGAAGTCGACGAAGACCCCGCCCAGGGTCGGACCGACGACGGCCGAGATGGCCCAGACGCTGGCCACGTACCCCTGCACCCGGGCCCGTTCCTCGAGCGAGTAGATGTCGCCGATGATGGTCATCGCGGTGGGCTGGATGGCCCCGGCGCCGAGACCCTGCAGTGCGCGGAAGGCGATCAACGCCGGCATGCTCCAGGCCAATCCGCAGAGGATCGAGCCGAGCAGGAACGCGGCCACGCCGACGAGCATGATCGGCTTGCGGCCGAACTGGTCGGAGAACTTGGCGAAGATCGGCACGGCCACGGCCTGGGCCAGCAGGAACACCGAGAACAGCCACGGGAACTGGGCGAAGCCGCCGAGATCGTCGACGATGCTCGGGACGGCGGTGGCCAGGATGGTCGAGTCGATGGCGACCAGTCCGACGCTCAGCATCACCGCACCGAGGATGGGGCCCCGCTCGGATCGCAGGCCGACGTCGGCGCGGGTGATGGTTTGGGTCACGTGTGGGGAGAACTCGATACCGTCGCTACGCATTCCCGTTCGGCCCCGGTTTGTTCCCGTCGGGCCACGATCACCGTGCCGGACGACGAATTCGGTAGAGGACGTGGTGTCGGAGCGGGTGATCCGTCGCCAACCCCGGGTGGTCGAAGTCGTCGGCCGGGTCGCGGGTCAGCCCCAGCCGCTCCATCACCGCCCGCGACCGGGTGTTGCCGGCGGTGGTGAACGAGACGATCTCGTCGAGCCCGACGGCGGTGAAGCCGTGCTCGAGGGCGAGCCGACCGGCCTCGGTGGCGTAGCCGTGCCCCCAGGCGAAGCGGGCGAACCGCCAGCCCACCTCGACCGCCGGAGTGAAGTGCGCGGCGAACCGCGGGGCCGCGAGCCCGGTGTAGCCGAGGAAGCGTCCGGCGTACGGACCGGTCCGGGCCTCGACCGCCCACAGCCCCCAGCCGTGCTCGGCCAGGTGGCCCCGGATCCGGCCGATCATCGCCCGGCTCTGCTCCTCGGTCAGCCGGTCCGGGAAGTGGCGCATGACCTCGGGGTCGCGGCCCATGGCCACGAACGGGTCGGTGTCGGCATCGGTCCAGGGCCGGAGGAGGAGACGCTCGCAACGCAGGGTCGTCACCCGGTCCACTGTGCCGCACACGGGTGACCGACCGCCCGGATTTGCTTGCACTCACCTGGGTAGAGTGCTAAACATGCTGTTAGCACTCTCCTCGTGAGAGTGCCACCTCCTCAGTCGGTGAGGTCCCCATGGGCCGTCCGTCGCGGGCACTGCCTGAGGTGCATCAATCCAATGATGAGGATTTACGGAGAACATGCCCAAGCTGATTCAGTTCAACACTGAAGCGCGGCGCGGCCTGGAGCGCGGGATGAACACCCTCGCCGACGCCGTCAAGGTGACCCTCGGTCCGAAGGGTCGCAACGTCGTGCTGGAGAAGAAGTGGGGTGCGCCCACCATCACCAACGATGGCGTGAGCATCGCCAAAGAGATCGATCTCGAGGATCCCTACGAGAAGATCGGCGCCGAGCTCGTCAAGGAGGTCGCCAAGAAGACCGACGACGTCGCGGGCGACGGCACCACCACCGCCACCGTCCTGGCTCAGGCCATGGTGCGCGAGGGTCTGCGCAACGTCACCGCCGGCGCCAACCCGATGGGCCTGAAGAAGGGCATCGAGAAGGCCGTCGCCGCCATCGTCGAGCAGCTGGCCAACAGCGCCAAGGATGTCGAGACCAAGGAGCAGATCGCGGCCACCGCGTCCATCTCCGCGGCCGACCCGCTGGTCGGCGAGATCATCGCCGAGGCGATGGACAAGGTCGGCAAGGAAGGCGTCATCACCGTCGACGAGTCCAACACCTTCGGGCTCGAGCTCGAGCTCACCGAAGGCATGCGGTTCGACAAGGGCTACATCTCGCCCTACTTCGTGACCGACACCGAGCGCATGGAGACCGTTCTCGACGATCCGTACGTCCTGATCGTCAACTCCAAGGTCTCCAACCTCAAGGACCTGCTGCCCATCCTGGAGAAGGTCATCCAGGCCGGCAAGCCGCTCATGGTCATCGCCGAGGACGTCGACGGCGAGGCTCTGGCCGCGCTGATCGTCAACAAGATCCGTGGCACCTTCAAGTCCGTCGCCGTCAAGGCCCCGGGCTTCGGTGACCGCCGCAAGGCCATGCTGACCGACATCGCCATCCTCACCGGTGGTCAGGTCATCAGCGAAGAGGTCGGCCTCAAGCTCGACGGTGTCGGGCTCGAGCTGCTGGGCCAGGCCCGCAGCGTCCTGATCACCAAGGACGAGACGACGATCATCGAAGGTGCCGGCAGCTCGGACCAGATCGCCGGACGGGTCGCCCAGATCCGCACCGAGATCGACAACTCCGACTCCGACTACGACCGCGAGAAGCTGCAGGAGCGGCTGGCCAAGCTGGCCGGCGGTGTTGCCGTGATCAAGGTCGGCGCGGCCACCGAGGTCGAGCTCAAGGAGCGCAAGCACCGCATCGAGGACGCCGTCCGCAACGCCAAGGCGGCCGTCGAAGAGGGCATCGTCGCCGGTGGCGGCGTCGCGCTGCTGCAGGCGGCTCGTGACCTCAAGCTCGATCTCGAGGGTGACGAGGCGATCGGCGCGAACATCGTGTTCGTGGCGGCCGAGGCTCCGCTCAAGCAGATCGCGATCAACGCCGGTCTCGAAGGCGGTGTGGTGGCGGAGAAGGTGCGCAACCTCCCCGTCGGCCAGGGCCTGAACGCGGCCACCGGTGAGTACGTCGACCTGGTCGCGGCGGGCATCATCGACCCGGCCAAGGTCACCCGTTCGGCGCTGCAGAACGCGGCGTCCATCGCGGCGCTGTTCCTCACCACCGAGGCCGTCATCGCCGACAAGCCGGAGAAGGCTGCTCCGGCCGGCGGCGATCCGTCCGGTGGCATGGGCGGTATGGACTTCTGAGTCCAGCTCCACCCACGCTTCACACCACGAGGCGGTCCCCTTCGGGGGGCCGCCTCGTGGCGCGTCCGGAGCCGGTCGACATCGACGGGGCCCAGTCCGGCCGGGCGGCGCGGGCGCCGGTGGTCCGGGTCAGCGGCCGAAGGCGACCACCGGCCGCGACTCGCCGACGTAACGCGACAGCTGGGTCGGTTCGGGGGTGTCGGTCGGCCAGTCCTGACTGGTCCAGCCCGACGGCAGCCGGTCGAGCGCGTAGTGCCAGGTGCCGGTGGTTCGGGGCTCGGACGGCCCGACCCGGGTCGCCGCGTCCTCGGCGCGGGTGACGGGGACGTCGCGCAGCACGCCCGCCGTCGGCAGCACGACGTCGACCGAGCGAGTCCCGGGCGGCAGTGCGGGGTAGCTGGTCAGCACCTGCACGGTCACCCTCGAGCGTGAGAAGCCCTGGGCCCACAGCCCGAGGTCGGAGCACCGGCAGTCGTACGAGACCTCGCCGTAGCGCTCGCCGCGGGCCCAGGCGGCGGACAGCTCCGAGCCGCCGACCCGCAGTCGCGGACCGCCGGTCGGGCTGGTGTTGACGATGCGGGTCCGGTCGCCGGGGTCGCCGCCGATCGCGTCGCCCAGGAGGGGCAGCAGGGTGTTCTCCCGGTCACCCGCCCAGCGCAGTGACCACTCGAGCGCGGTTTCGTCGGGACCGGCGACGATCCGCTCGATCCGGACGTCGATCTGCCGGGTGCCCGATCCCAGCCGGACCGTGGTCCGTGCGGCCGGGGCCCGATCGGCCGCCGCCGGGCGGGCCAGGTCGACCGGGTGCCGGGCGGTCGGGGCCCGGCCCTCGGGGGTGACCGGGACGTGGACGACCGGGGCGACGTTGGGCAGGGCCACGTCGACGTGATCGACCGCTTCGGGCAGTGCGGCGTACGCGACCTGCAGGAGTCGGGTCTCACCGATCCGCAACTCCTGCTGGACGAGCCACGGCGGGGTGCACAGGCAGTGGTTGAACGTGCGACGCGACCGGTTGCGCAACGGATAGAACACCCGGTCGCCGGGCCCGTCGACCAGCAGGATGTCGACGTCGCCGCCGTCGGCCGGGGTCAGGCCCAGGTCGGGCTGCCGGCCGATGTCGTCGCCCGTGCTCAATCCGGGGGCGGCCAACGGGGTGATCGACCAGTCGAGGACGGTCGCCCCGGGGACCCGGCGTACGGCGTGCACCGCGAAGCGGACGGTGACATCGAGCCTGTCGGCGGTGGTCCACACCGATTCACCGGCCACCGGGAGCTCGGGGTTGGTCGGATCGGGCCAGCGGCGTTCCGGGCCGGGATCGGTCGGGGCCGCCGGGGCCCGGCTGGGCAGGAACCCGGGCTCCTGGGTCGAGTAGCTGCACCCGGTCAGCGTCACGGCGGCGACCAGCACCAGCGCGCCCCACCGCAACCCTGCAGCCACGACTGTCATGCTAATTCGATGATCCAGCCGCAGGTGGTCGACGGACACAACGATCTGCCCTGGGCGATGCGCAAGGTCGGCTACGACTTCGGCGCCACCGACATCGCGCACCCCCAGCCGCAGTTGCACACCGATCTGCCCCGGCTCCGGGCCGGCGGGATGGGGGCGCAGTTCTGGTCGGTCTACGTGCCGTGCAGCTTCACCGGCGCCGCGGCGGTCACGGCCACGCTCGAGCAGATCGACGCCGTGCACGGCATGGTCGAGCGCTATCGCGACGACCTGGTGCTGGTCACCGGCGCCGACGGGCTCGACCGGGTGCTGGCCGAGCGCGACCGGATCGGCTGCCTGCTCGGTGCCGAGGGCGGCCACAGCATCGACAACTCGCTGGGCACGCTGCGCGACCTGCACCGGCTCGGTGTCCGCTATCTGACCCTGACCCACAACGAGAACACCGGCTGGGCCGACTCGGCCACCGACGAGCCGATACACGGCGGGCTGACCGACTTCGGCCGCGAGGTCGTCCGCGAGATGAACCGGCTGGGCATGCTGGTCGACCTCTCGCACGTCGCCGCGACCACCATGCACCACGCGCTCGACGTCAGCGAGGCGCCGGTGATCTTCTCGCACTCGTCGTGCCGGGCGGTGTCGGACCACCCGCGCAACGTGCCCGACGACGTGCTGCTGCGGCTGCGCGACAACGGCGGGGTCTGCATGATCACCTTCGTGCCGTTCTTCGTCAGCCCGGCCGTCCGCGCCTGGCAGGTCGAGGCGCTCGAGGTGGCGGTCGAGCGCGGGGTCGACATCCGCGATCTGACCGCGATGGACGCGTTCCTGGCCGGCTGGTCGACCCCGCGTCCCGACGCCACCATGGCCGACGTGATCGCCCACCTCGAGCACGCCCGCGACCTGGTCGGGATCGACCACCTGGGGCTGGGCGGCGACTACGACGGCGTCGAGGTGGTGCCGGTCGACCTGGCCGATGTGGCCTCCTACCCCCGGTTGCTCGACGCGTTGGCCGAGCGCGGCTGGTCCGACGCCGACCGGGCCAAGCTCGCCCACGGCAACATCGCCCGGGTGCTGCGCGCGGGCGAAGAGGTGGCGGCGCGGATCAAGACCGTGCGTCCGCCGTCGCTGCTGCGTTGGGTCGAGGAGATCGCATGACCGCCGGCGGGAGGTCGGTGTGATGAGTGGGCTGCTCGAGGTCGTCGTCCTGCACGCGGCCGACGCCGAACGCGCCGAGGCCGGCGGGGCCGATCGGCTCTGCCTGGTCGGCTCGCTGGATCGTGAAGGGCGTTCACCCGAGCCGTCGCTGGTCGGCCAGGTCGTCCGGGCGACCTCGCTCCCGGTCCGGGTGCTGCTCCGGCTGCGCGACGGCTACGGCACCGACGGCGGTGAGGTGGCCCGGCTGCGCGGACTGCTGACCGACGTCGCCTCGCTCGGGGCCGAAGGGGTGGTGATGGGCTTCCTCAACGCGCACACCGAGATCGACCGCGGCGTGCTGGCCGCGATCGTGGGGGAGTCCGCGCTGCTCCCCTGGACCTTCGACCGGGCCGTCGACGCGTGCATGGCCACCGACAAGGCGTGGGCGGCGTTGCGCGGGATGCCCGGGCTCGACACCGTGCTGACCGCCGGGTCGGCCCGCGGCGTGGCCGACGGGCTCGACGACCTGGTCGCCCGGGCCCGTGCCGACGAACAGGCCCGCGATCTGATCATGGCCGGCGGCGATCTGATGCCCGAGCACATCCCGTGGCTGGTGATGGCCGGGGTCCGCCGCTTCCAGATCGACCTGGCCGCCCGCCCGCTCGGCTCGACCAAGGCGTACGTGGATGCCGATCTGGTCGGCACCTGGCGCACGCTGATCGACGACGCGGTCCGCCGGGCCCGCCGGTGACCGTCCTCGTCGACCCGCCGACCTGGCCGGGCCACGGCCGCCACTGGTCGCATCTGGTCAGCGACGTCTCCTTCGACGAGCTGCACGCCTTCGCCGCCGCTCTGGACATCCCGCGCCGGGCCTTCGACGGTGACCACTACGACCTGATCGCCGAACGCTACGAGGCGGTCCTCGCCGCCGGCGCCGTCCCGGTCAGCTCGCGCGAGATCGTCACCCGGCTGAGCGCCGCCGGCCTCCGCCGCCGCAAGCGCTCGCGGCTGGCTCCCTGAGTCCCGCCGGCTGCCGCACGCGTCTCTGAGCAGTCGGACCGATCGTGGTCAGCGGGTGGAGGATGGGGGCCGTGACCACGTGTGATCATCTCGACATCCTTCCGCTGACCCCGCCACCCCCCGACTTCGAACCCTTCTGCATGGATTGCGCGCTGACCGGCGACCAGTGGCTGCATCTGCGCCGGTGCCTGGTCTGCGATCACCGCGGCTGCTGCGACTCCTCGCTCAACAAACACGCCACCGCGCACTTCGAGGCGACCGGACACCCGGTGATGACCTCGGCCGAGCCCGGTGAGCACTGGCGCTGGTGCTTCGTCGACGGGACCGGCGCGTGAGTCCTGCCGGGAGTCAGGCCCGCGCCGGCCGACCGGCCATCATCACCGTCGACGACGACCCGAGCGTCTCGCGGGCCGTCGCCCGCGACCTGCGTCGAAAGTACGGCTCGGACCACCGCATCCTGCGCGCCGACTCGGGTGCGGAGGCGCTCGAGGTGATCAAGGAGCTGGTGCTCCGCGGGGATCACGTGGCCGTCCTGCTGGCCGACTACCGGATGCCGGGGATGAACGGCGTCGACTTCCTCGAGGCCGCGATGGACCTGGTCCCGACGGCCCGGCGGGCCCTGCTCACCGCGTACGCGGACACCGATGCGGCGATCGCCGCGATCAACGTCGTCGACGTCGACCACTATCTGCTCAAGCCGTGGGAACCGCCGGAGGAGAAGCTCTACCCGGTCATCGACAACCTGCTCGAGCTGTGGACGCGCGACCGCCGCCCGGTCGAGCACAAGATCAAGATCCTCGGGCACCCGTGGTCGCAGCCGAGCTACGCCGTCCGGGACTTCCTGGCCCGCAATCTTGTGTCCTACCGCTGGTACAACGTCACCGAGCCGGACGGCGAGCGGCTGCTGATCGCCGCGGGCGCCGACGCCGGCCAGGTCCCGGTGGTCATCACCTCCGACGGCGAGCCGCTGATCCAGCCGACGCTGCTCGAGCTGGCCAACGCGGTCGGGCTGAGCACCGTGCCGCAGGCCGAGCTCTACGACGTGGTCATCATCGGCGGCGGTCCGGCCGGTCTGGGTGCGGCGGTGTACGCCGCGTCCGAGGGGCTCAAGACCATCGTCGTCGAGCGGGCGGCGGCCGGCGGACAGGCCGGTCAGAGCTCGCGGATCGAGAACTACCTGGGCTTCCCCGACGGGGTCGCCGGCGACCAGCTCACCGAACGGGCCCGCCGACAGGCCACCCGGTTCGGCGCCGAGCTGCTGACCGCACGCACCGTGGTCGGGATCGAGGTCCGCGGCCCGGCCCGCGAGGTGGTCTTCGACGACGGCTCGACCCTGCTGGCCCGCGCGGTCGTGCTGGCCACCGGGGTCAGCTACCGCCAGCTCGAGTCGGCCGGCGCCGACCAGCTGGTCGGTCGCGGGGTCTACTACGGCTCGGCCTCCACCCAGGCCGCGGCCTGCACCGACGACCACGTGATCATCGTCGGCGGTGCGAACTCGGCCGGCCAGGCCGCGGTGTTCTTCTCCCGGCACGCGGCCCGGGTGACCATGGCCGTCCGCGGCGACTCGCTCGAGAAGTCGATGTCGAGCTATCTGATCGACCAGATCGCGGCCATCGACAACATCGACGTCCGGGTCAACACCACCGTGGCCAAGTGCGAGGGCGGTGACCACCTGCAGTGCGTCACCTTCGTCGACCGCGACGGCGGTCAGCAGGTCGTCGACGCCGGGCACCTGTTCGTGTTCATCGGGGCGGCGCCGCTGACCGACTGGTTGCCCGACACGGTGATCCGCGACGCCCGCGGATTCGTGGTCACCGGTCCCGAACTGATGGCCGGCGGACATCCGCCGCCCGGCTGGGACCTCGAACGCGCGCCCTATCTGCTCGAGGCCGGCATCCCGGGCATCTTCGTGGCCGGCGACGTCCGCGCCGACTCGGTCAAACGTGTCGCCTCGGCGGTCGGCGAAGGCGCGCTCGCCGTGACCCTGGTCCATCGCTATCTGGCCGAACAGTAGGAGGAGCGCCATGACCGCACCGCGGTTGAGCGTCGAGGAACTGCGCACGCTGTTCCTGTTCGAGAAGCTGTCCGACGACCAGCTCGGCTGGTTGAGCGAGCAGGGCCGGACCGAGACCCGGGCCGGCGGCACGCTGGTCTACGGAGAGGGCGAGCCGGCGAGCTGCTTCTTCGTGCTGCTGTCGGGGACGATGTCGCTGCACCGCCAGGTCGAGGGCACCGACATCGAGACGGTGCGGACCCACCAGCGGGGCGTCTACGCGGGCGCCACCTCGGCGTTCGTCCAGGACGCCTCGAGCCAGCCGTACGCGACCTCGGCCCGCGCGGTCACCGATTGCGAGCTCTGGGTGATCGGCGCCCGCGAGTTCGGCGACCGGATCCGCGAGTGGTTCCCGATGGCCATGCACATGCTCGAGGGACTGACCCTGGGGATGCGCTCGAGCCAGGCCCTGGTCGGTCAGCGCGAGCGGCTGCTGTCGCTCGGGCGGCTGTCGGCCGGGCTGACCCACGAGCTCAACAACCCGGCCGCCGCTGCCGTACGCGCCACCGCGACCCTGCGCGAGCGGGTCAGCCGGATGCGCCGCAAGCTCGCGCACCTGGTCACCGCGCAGGTCGACCCCAAGGCGTTGATCGCGCTGACCGATCTGCAGGAGGCCGCGGTCGAGCAGATGGGCAAGAGCGAGAAGCTGCCGCCGCTGGCGGTCAGCGAGGCCGAGGACGAACTGGCCGACTGGCTCGAGGACCACGACATCGTCGACGGCTGGGATCTGGCCCCGGCCCTGGTCGCCGCCGGGGTGGACGCCGCCTGGCTCGACGAGGTGGCCGCGACCATGCCGCCCGAGCTGCTGCCCGACGGGATCCACTGGGTCGCGTACGCGCTGGACACCGAGCAGTTGATGAGCGAGATCGACGACTCGGTCACCCGTATCTCCACCCTGGTCGGCGCGGCCAAGCAGTATTCGCAGCTCGACCGGGCCGCGCACCAGGACATCGACGTCCGCGACGGGCTGATCAGCACGCTGATCATGCTCGGGCACAAGATCAAGGCCTCGGGGACCATCACGGTGGTCAAGGACTTCGACGAGACGTTGCCGCTGGTCCCGGCCCATCCGGCCGAGCTCAATCAGGTGTGGACGAACCTGATCGACAACGCCGTCCAGGCCATGCCCGACGGTGGGACGCTGAGCGTGCGGACCAGCCGGGAGGACGACTGCGTGCTGGTCGAGATCGGCGACACCGGTCAGGGCATCCCCGAGCACCTGCAGCAGAAGATCTTCGAGCCGTTCTTCACCACCAAGCCGGTGGGCGAGGGGACCGGGCTCGGCCTGGACATCTCCTACCGGGTGGTCACCCAGCGCCACGGCGGTGACCTCCGGGTCATCTCCAGCCCGGGCGACACCCGATTCCAGGTCCGGCTGCCGCTGACCGAGCCACCGGCCGACTGAGCCACCGGCCGGCGGTGTCGGTCAGATCGTCGAGGTGGATCAGACCTTCGACGTGCGGTAACCGGCCTTCTTGGCCGCCTTCTGGGTGCGGGTGGCCACCGTGGTCGTGCTCGTCTCCTTGACCTGATAGGTCACCGGCACCGAGCGGGTCTCGACCAGATCGTGGTCGAAGTAGGTCGAGGTGTCGAACGCGAACCCTTCCAACGGTCCGGCCGGCGCGGCGGCCGCGGCCGACTCGGCGTGGGTGAACACCGGGGCCACGGTCCAGCCGTTGACCTCGTCGCCGTCGGCCTGGGCGGACACCCGGAACGTCGCCGCCAACCCGACGACGCGTCGAATCCGCGGAGGCGGCGTTACCGATCGGTGACCGAACCGGGTCAGCCGACCCGGGTCCAGGCGGCGTCGTGGGCCGCGCTGTCGGCCACCGCGCCGAGCACCCGCTGCACGGCCAGCGCCTCGGCGAACGACGGCCGCGGCTGCTCGCCCGCGTCGATGCCGCGGACCAGATCGACGACCTGGTGGGTGAAGCCGTGCTCGTAGCCCAGCCCGTGACCCGGCGGCCACCAGGCGGCCACGTACGGGTGCTCGGGTTCGGTGACGACGATCCGGCGGAAGCCCCGGGTGGCGGTCGGGTCGGAGGAGGAGAACAGCTCGAGCTCGTTCATCGCCTCGAAGTCGAAGGCCAGCGCGCCGTCGGTCCCGCTGATCTCGAGCCGCAGGGCGTTCTTGCGTCCGGTGGCCATCCGGGTCGCCTCGTAGCTGCCGATCGCACCGCCGTCGAAGCGGGCGATGAACAGGGCCGCGTCGTCCACGGTGACCTCGCCCTGACCGCTGCCATCGGCCCAGGGCCGCTGCCGGACGAAGGTCTCGGTCAGCGCCGACACCCCGGTGATCGCCTGTCCGGTCAGCCACTGGGTGGCGTCGATCAGGTGCGAGCCGGTGTCACCGAGCGCTCCCGAGCCGGCCAGCCGGGCGTCCATCCGCCAGGTCATCGGGGTGTCCGGGTCGGTCAGCCAGTCCTGCAGGTACTGGGCGCGGACCTGGCGGATGACGCCGAGGGCCCCGTCGTCGATGAGCTTCTTGGCCAGCGCCAGGGCCGGGGTGCGCCGGTAGGTGAAGCCACACATCGCGTAGACGCCAGCGGCCGCCGCGCGCTCGGCCGCCGCGGCCATCTGCTCGGCCTCGGCCACCGAGTTGGCCAGCGGCTTCTCGCACAGCACGTGCTTGCCGGCCTCGAGGGCGGCGACGGCGATCTCGGCGTGCAGGTTGCCCGGGGTGCAGATGTCGATGACGTCGATGTCGTCGCGGGCGACGAGGGCTCGCCAGTCGGTCTCGGTCTCGGCGAAGCCGAACTGCGCGGCCGCCGCGGACACGGCGGCCTGGTCCCGGCCTCCGAGCACGGCCAGCTCCGGCGTCCGCGGCAGGTCGAAGAAGCGGTGGGCGCTGCGCCAGGCGTGAGCGTGCACCGCCCCCATGAACGCGTACCCGACCATGCCCACCCGCAACGGTGACGTGCTCATCTGGTGTGCTCCTTCGCCGCCGAGAGGACTCCGCCAGCTCGACCCGGCGGCACTCGGCAGACGACAGTATCGCGGCCTCGGCCATGGCCAGACTGACGATGTTGCGGGCCGCCTCGGTGTCCGGACGGTTCCCGCTCCGCAGGTAGCCGACGAACCCGGTCAACGAGCCCTCGATCTCCTCGGGTCCGGTCCCCAGCTCGGCCGCGCTCCCGGCGTCGCCGGCGTACCAGCTCCAGCTCGGGTTGTCCGACGCGCACTCGACCTCGGTCGGGTCAGCGCCGATCAGCATCCGGGCCAGGTCGAACGGGTGGATGTCGATGTCGAGCAGCAGCGGGTGGGCCATGGTCTCGCGGGACCCGCCGAAGTGCGGCGCCCTGAAGAAGGCGCAGGTCACCATGCCGAATCGGACCCAGCTCGGCGATCTGATGGCGGAAGGCCTCGAGCGGACGACGGGATCGGTCGACCGGGAGGGCATCGCCCCGGCGTGTCAGGCGGCCAGCGCGTCGGGCAACGGCTGCGCGTGGACGACGACCAGCGAGCTGACCGCCCGGGTCAGGCACACGTAGAGCCGGCGCAGCCCGGTCACGTGGTCGGGTTCGCCGGCCACGATGTCGGCCGGTTCGAGCAGCACCACGTGGTCGAACTCGAGACCCTTGGCCAGACCGGCCGGGACCAGGTCGAGCCGGGTGGCGAAGTCCTGCGGGCGTTCGCCGAGCACCTCATGGGCGATGGCGTGCTGATCGAGCAGCCGGTGGATCTGCGGCGCCGTGTCGTCGGCGACGATCAGCCCGATGGTGCCCTCGTAGCTCAGCGCGGTGGCGATCGCGTCGAGCAGCGCGGTGTCGGTCTGCCGGCCGGCCCGCAGGTCGAGCTCGCCGGCGTGGCGGCGGACCGAGTGCGGCGGGGTCAGCGAGGGAGCGATCGAGGGCAGCAGCCGGGCGGCGAAGTCGATGACCGCGCCGGGGACCCGGAAGCCGGCCACCAGTTCCTCGATCAACGCGTCCGGGTGGCCGAGGTGGGTCAGCGACTCCGACCACGACCGGGTGGCCCACGGCGTGGTGGCCTGGGCCAGGTCACCGAGCACGGTGACCGATCCGGTGCTGGCCCGGCGGCCGACCGCCCGCAGCATCATCGGCGACAGGTCCTGCGCCTCGTCGAGGATCACGTGCCCCAGGCTCGGGGTGCGGTTGAGCAGGTCGGCGACCTCGTCGATGAGCACGACGTCGGCCAGCGACCAGCGGGCGGCGCCGACCGTGCGGGCCGGTCTGCGCATCAGCACGGTCCGCTGCTCGTCCTCGGTCAGCAGCCCGTCGGCCGCCGCGGCCAGGAAGTCGGCGTCGGTGAGCAGCCGCAGCACCAGTTTGGCCGGGTGCACGGTCGGCCACAGCTGCTCGGCGTACGCGCGGACGACCTTGCTGCGGGCCACCGCGTTCTGCACCCGGTCGTCGGGGGAGTCGCCGGCCGCCTCCATCCGCAGCAGCACCCGGTGGGCCAGCCGCTGGGGCAGCATGGCCCGGCCGGCCTCGTAGCGGACGCCGCGGTGCCGGAGCTCGCCGATCAGTCTCCTCGATCACGTAGGGAGCCACCCGCCACTGGTGGGCGCCACGCGGCACGACCAGGGTCTGCGGTCGGCGCGACGAGCCCGCCCCAGACCGCGCGGTGCAGCACCTCGGCCATCCGCGGGTCGCCCTTGACCAGCGCGGCCGGCACCTCGTCGAGCCCGCGGATCTCCGCTCCGGTGGCCGTCGAGACCAGCGAGGCGACGGTCGCCTGGGTGGCGTCGATCTCGCCGAGCGCGGGCAGCACGTCGCCGATGTAGGACAAGAAGCTGTCGTTGGGACCGACGACCAGCACCCCGGAACGGGCCAGCTGGTCGCGGTAGGCGTAGAGCAGGTACGCGGCCCGGTGCAGCCCGACCGCTGTCTTCCCGGTGCCCGGCGCGCCCTGGACGCACAGCGACTGGCCGAGGCCGGCACGCACGATGCTGTCCTGCTCGGGCTGGATGGTGGCCACGATGTCGCGCATCGGCCCGGTCCGCGGCCGCTCGATCTCCGACTCGAGGATGTCCGACGACACCTCGTGCCGGGTGCTGGTCAGGTCCTCGTCCTCGTACGCGGTCAGCCGGCCGTGGGAGAACCCGAACCGGCGGCGGCGGCGTACGCCCATCGGCTCGCCGGGGCGGGCCTGGTAGAACGGCCGGCTCATCCCGGCCCGCCAGTCGATGACCAGCGGTTCGCCGCCGGCCTCGCCGGTCACGTGGCGGCGGCCGATGTAGAGCGTCTCGTCGGTCTCGGCGCCCAGGTCGCGGGCGTAGTCGAGGCGGCCGAAGAACAGCGGGACGGTCGGGTCGTCCTGCAGGCTCTGCATCCGCCGGTGGAGCATCTGCTTGAGGTGTTCGGTCGAGACGTGGTTGCCGCCGACGGGGTTCAGGGCGGCGGTGTGGTCGCGCATCCGCCGCAGGGCGTCGCGTGATTCGAGGAGGTGGTCCGCTTCGCGGGTGAGTACTTCAGAACGCTCGGACACGGCGCTCGACGCTACCCGCCCCCACGACGGGAGTCCATCGGTTAATAAGGTGGCCCGGTGACACCAGAGGAGACAGTCCGCTCGTACGTGCCCGCCGAGGACCCGGCCCTGCGGCCGCGGAAGTCGCGCGAGACCGTTCGCGTGATCATCATCGACTTCGACAAGACGCTGTTGTTCGAGGACAGCGACCCCGGCATCCCGGGCTCGCGGTGGTGGGTCACGCCCGGCGGAGGCATCGACCCGGGCGAGTCGCCCGAGGCGGCCGCGATCCGCGAGGTCCGCGAGGAGACCGGCCTCGAGCTCCGGCCCGATCTGCTGCTCGGCCCGATCGCCACCCGCCACGTCGTCCACGGCTACTCCGACCAGGTGATCGAGCAGGACGAGAGCTTCTACCTCGCCATGGTCGACTACTTCGAGGTGAACACCTCCGCCCACACCCCCGACGAGCAGGCCACCCTGCTCCAGTGGCGCTGGTGGTCCCACGACGACCTCCGCCACACCGACGAGTGGATCTGGCCCACCGAGCTCGTCGAGCTCTGGTCCCTGGCCGGCGAGCCCGAACGCTGGCCCGTCCCCCTCGGCACCCAGGAAGAATCCACCGTCCTCGACACCTGAGGCACCCGCTCCTCGAGCACCCCACGCGATCACCCGCCCACAGACTCGGGCAGACCGGTCGTCTCCCGCCCCCGACGCTGAAAAGTCGGCGCCCGCCACCACCCCCGCCAGCCGTTCCCGCCTGGACGCCGGGGTCAAGGCCCGACTGGCGCCGGCTTCTCAGCGCGGGCGGCTACACCCGACGGGAGCGAAGCGGCCAGCCGGCACGCGTCGGATAGAAGCCACTCAAGGAGCCGGTGGGGCCGAGGGGCCGACCCGAAAAGCTGAAGATCCTGAATCCCGGCCCAGCACCCCACCGCACCGCACTCCCGAAGGCGACCGAAACCTTTTCGGATCGGCCCATCGGCCCCACCGGCGACAGACAACAACCGCGAGGCTCACCGACGACCAGTCACCGCGATCCAGCGAGGAACGTCAGTCAGCCGCCAGCGCGTCAGCCGCGTCCAGGATCCGGTACCCGTACCCCTGCTCAGCGAGGAACCGCTGCCGGTGGGCGGCGAAGTCGGCGTCGACGGTGTCGCGGGAGACGACCGCGTAGAAGCGGGCCATGACCCCATCCGCCTTCGGCCGCAACAACCGCCCCAGCCGCTGGGCCTCCTCCTGCCGGGACCCGAAGGCGCCGGAGACCTGGATGGCCACCTGCGCCGAGGGCAGGTCGATCGAGAAGTTGGCGACCTTGCTGACCACCAGCAGGTCGATCTCCCCGGTGCGGAAGGCGTCGTAGAGCTTCTCGCGCTGCCGGACCGTGGTCGCGCCGGTGATGACCGGGGCGTCCAGGCGGGCGGCCAGCTCGTCGAGCTGGTCGACGTACTGCCCGATGACCAGGGTCGGGGTGCCGCGGTGCTTGGCCACCAGCTCGACGACCACGTCGGTCTTGGTGTCGGCGGTGGCGGCGAGGCGGTACTTCACGTCGGGCTCGGCGACCGCGTAGGTCATCCGCTCGGCGTCGGTCAGGGTGACGCGGACCTCGATGCAGTCGGCCGGCGCGATGTAGCCCTGGGACTCGATGTCCTTCCACGGCGCATCGAACCGCTTCGGCCCGATGAGCGAGAAGACGTCGCCTTCGCGACCGTCCTCGCGGACCAGCGTCGCGGTGAGTCCGAGGCGGCGGCGGGCCTGCAGATCGGCGGTCATCCGGAAGACCGGGGCGGGGAGCAGATGGACCTCGTCGTAGATGATCAAGCCCCAGTCGCGGGCGTCGAACAGCTCGAGGTGCGGGTGCACGCCGCCGCGCTTGGTGGTGATGACCTGGTAGGTGGCGATGGTGACCGGCCGGATCTCCTTCTTGGAGCCGGAGTACTCCCCGATCTCCTCGGCGGTCAGCGAGGTGCGCTTGATCAGCTCGTCGCGCCACTGCCGGGCCGAGACGGTGTTGGTGACCAGGATCAGCGTGGTCGCGCTGGCCCGGGCCATGGCCGCCGCACCGACGATGGTCTTGCCGGCGCCGCAGGGCAGCACGACGACGCCGGAGCCGCCGTGCCAGAACGAGTCGGCCGCCTGCCCCTGGTAGGGGCGCAGCTCCCAGCCGTCCTGGTCGAGGGCGATCGCGTGGGCCTCGCCGTCGACGTAGCCGGCCAGGTCCTCGGCCGGCCAACCGAGCTTGAGCAGGACCTGCTTGAGGTGGCCGCGCTCGCTCGGGTGGATGATCACCGAGTCGTCGTCGATCTTCGCCCCGACCAGACCCTTGACCTTGGCGCTGCGCAGCACCTCGGTGAGCACGGCGCGGTCGGTGCTGACCAGGACCAGCCCGTGGGTCGGGTGCTTCTCGATCCGCAGCCGGCCGTAGCGGTCCATGGTGTCGGCGACATCGACCAGCAGCGAGGTCGGGACGGGGTAGCGGCTGTAGGTGATCAGGGTGTCGACGACCTGCTCGGCGTCGTGTCCGGCGGCTCGGGCGTTCCACAGGCCCAGCGGGGTGAGGCGATAGGTGTGGATGTGCTCGGGGGCCCGCTCGAGCTCGGCGAACGGGGCGATGGCGATCCGGCACGCGTCGGCGGACGGATGGTCGATCTCGAGCAGCAGTGTGCGGTCGGACTGGACGACGAGCGGTCCGGGTCCGGAGTGGGGGGCGACCATCAGGGCTGGTCCTTCGTCGATCCGGCCGACGCGGAGGCGCTGGCCTGGGGGACGGACTCGGCCGGGGCGGCGGGGTCCGAGGTGGTCTCGCTCGGCGACGGTGCCGGAGCCGGGGTGGTCGGCGCCGCGGTCGGGGTGGGCGACGGGTCGTCCGACGGCCGGCTGACCACGACGGCCGCGGTCTCGCTCTCGTTGCCGGCGGCGTCGATCGCGGTCACCGCCACCAGCTGGCGGGTCGAGTCGTCGTTGAACCAGCGGAGCCGGGCATGGGTGCCGGTGGTGGTGGCCACCGGGTAGCCGTTGAGGCTGACCGTGTAGCCGACCACGGCCACGTTGTCGGTGGCCGGGGCCCAGTGCAGGTCGAGCCGGTCGTGGGTCGACGTCGCGGCGGTGATCTTCTCGACCCGCAGCGGAGCCTGGTCGTCCTGGCCGGACGGCCGAGGATCGCGGGCGGTCGCGGTCGGAGCCGGCCGGGCCCGGGTCGGCTGGATGGTCGGGTCGGATGCCGGCGCCGCCGTCGTCGACGGCGGCGAGGTCGTGCGGCTCGGGCGGCCGGCGGTGGTGCCCTGGTCGACCGGCTCGGTGACCGGGCGTACGCCGCTGCCCCCGGTGCGGCTGGGGGCCGGGTCGGCGCCGACGGGTCGCTGAGCCTGCGGCTGGACCCGGGTCAGCCCGGGCACCAGATAGAGCGAGCTGACTCCGAGCGCGCAGACGCCGAACACCAGCAGGCGTCGGAGGGTTGCGGCTCGCACCGCGTCAGTGTAATCGCCACCACCGCATCGACCGGCCGCTTCGCGTCCGGGTCCGGACCCTCGCGCGCCGCCGGCTACGGGCCGCCGGTCGGGCGTACGCGCTGCTCAGGCCGGCTGCGGGACCGCGCGCGGACGACGACGGGGAGCGCTCAGCTCGGCGGCGATCTCCGCGGCCCGCGGAGCCGTCTCGGCCCGCACGGGCGCGGGGAGGGGAGCGCGGGGCACGGACGGCGTGGCGACCGTGCCGCCGCCGGCGTCCTCGAGCACCGGCGGCATCCCGAGATCGCGGAGCACCTCGACCAGTTCGCCCGGGTCGGCGTCGGCGATCAGCACCCCCGGGGCGATCTCGCGCAACCGCAACGACTCGGCCGCCGGATGGGCGAGCAGATGGGCGGCCTGGGCCACGTCGTCGACCCGCAGGTACGCCGCGGCCACCCCGATCCGGACGCTGCCGTGACGGCGCTGGACGTCGCCGACCAGGAAGTCGAGCGGCTGCGGGACCGCGGTGGTGGCGTGGTCGGCCAGCCAGGCGCGGACCCGGTCGGTGGTCCAGCCGGCGTCGAAGGCCCGGCGCAGCGACTCGGCGCTGAACCGGAATACCCCGCCGCCGCCGCGCGATTCCTGGTCGGCGAGCAGACGCAGATCGCGGGCCACCGCGGCCTCCAGCGGTCCGGGAGCGACGGCGGTGAGATCGGCCTGCAGCACGATCCGGTCGACCGGGGCCGGGAAGCGTTCGCGGAGGTCGTCGGGCAGGGTGTGGTCGGCCGAGCCGATGGTCGCGGCCAGGACGGTGACGGCATCGAGCGCGACCAGGCCCAGCCAGCCGGCTTCGCGCCAGGTCCACGCGACCACGCTGGCCGCCGACAACCGGTGGCTCTCGATCAGCTGCGGGAGTCGCCAGGACAGACGCTCGGTCAGTCGGTCCCGGTCGGGGACGGCACCGACCCCCGAGTCCAGGGCCAGGTCGAGCACGGTCCGCCGTAGCATCGGGGCGTGGTCGGCCTCGGCGTCCGGACCCAGGGCGTGGCCCCCCGGCTCGGCCGACTGCCCGAACCAGCGCGGGGCCGCCAGCCAGCCGGAGAGCAGGGCCGACCAGCGGTCGGCGGTCGGTCGGGTCGACCAGGCGTCGGCCTCGGCGGTGGGCAGCAGGGCGTGCGCGACTCCGGTGGCGGCCAGGCCGGCCGCGGCGGCCAGTTCGACGACGAAGACGGTGTGCGCGTGATCGGTGCCGAGCCGGCGGGCCAGGGCGGCGACGTCGCGGGCACTCAGCGCCCCGGTGCGGAGCAGGCGGTGCGGCCGCTCGTCGAGGGCCTGGATCAGCAGTTCGACGTCGTGCACCGCGGAGAAGGCGGCCCCGATGGCGGCCTGGTCGTGGTGGCGGGCGTAGCGCTCGGTCAGTGGCGTGGCCAGCGGCTCGGGCGCGGTGGTCGGGACCGGGGTCCGGTTGAACCGCTCGCCTCGGGCGACCCACGCCACCTCGCGCGGCAGGATCACCGTGTCGCCGTCGAGCGGGCGGAGGAGTTGCCGGGCCAGCAGCCGCTCGACCGGAGTGGTCGCGGTGGCCAGGTCGACGGCGCGGTCGGCCCGGCGGACCGCACCGGTGGGCGTCCACAGCAGCCGGTCGAGCACGGCGCGCTCCTCGGCGGAGCAGGCGTCGAGTGCGGTGCGGATCTGGTCGTCGGGCACCGGTCGCGCACTCACCGGGGCGAGCCCCCCGGATAGGTGGGCTGTGCCTCGCGGACCGCGCGGACCAGGTGCAGTTCCTGGTCTCCGCCCCAGACCAGGGCGCGCAACCGCAGGTCGTCCACGGCGCGACGGACCGCCGCGCGGTCGGCGTCGAGCAGGGTGCGCAGGGTGTCGACGTCCACCGGGTCGGGCAGCGCGGCCAACGCCTCGACCACCTCGCGCTGCCACGCATCGAGGGTGTCGAGCGCGGCCCGCACCGAGGCGGTCCGACTGGCTCGCTGGGTGAGCTCGGCCAGGTCGATCGGGGGCGGCGACGCGAGGTCGGGGCGCAGCTCGAGCAGCATGGTCAACTGCTCGGCGGTCAACCGCCGCAGGGCCTCGGGAAGCGTGCGCAACCGGGGAGCCGGGGTCACCAGATCACCCCCAGGGATTTCGGGGCGGAGCCGGAGCGACGTCGCCCGAGCGTAGTCCGGCCCGGACGATCAGCACCGTGGCGATGGCCATCAGCCACGACAGCACCAGCGCGGTGACCCCCACCGCACCCCACCAGTCGCCGAAATCGAGCGGTCCGGAAACCGCGAAGACCAGGGCCAGCACGGTGAACACGCCCACGGCGGCCCGCCAGGCGACCCGGATCGAGCTCGCGGCCACCCGGATCCGCCGGCTGAGCACGGAGCCGATCAGAAAGGTGATCGGGGCGACGACGTAGACGATGCCGCCGATCAGCAGGGTGATCAGCAGCCCCAGGTTGACCGCGTCGACCACCGCCCGGGCGTTGACCACGGGGGCGGCGGGCGGCGGGGCGTACGCGCCGGGTCCGAACCACTGCGGTGTTCCGGGAGCGGGAACGCCGCCCGGCACCGGGGCCGGGGCGGTGCCCGCTCCGCTGAGCAGGATGGGTTGGCGGGCGGCGGCGGCCGCGGTGACCGGGACGGCTCCGGCGGCGGCCGGGCCGAGGGCCGGCGCGGTGGGACGGCTCCAGTGCACCCCGCCCCAGGCCGAGGCGTCGGTCACGGTGGCGCTGACCACGTCGAACGGCTGCTGCGGGTCACGTCGGTCCTCGACCGGCGCGACCAGGTGGTCGAGCGGCGCCACCGGTGCGGTGGGGTCGGCGAACACCGGTCGGTGCCGTGGGGCCTGACCTCCCGACTGCGCGTACGGACGGGCCTGCGACAGCGGTGGTGCGGTTTCGGGGTCGGCGAACGCGTTCGGTCGCTCGACGGGCGCGTACTCCGGCCCGTCCTCCCAGGTCGCCATGGGTGTCATCGTAGACGCGCGGACGCGGTGTCCAGGGGTGGCAATGAGCTTGGGCCTCGGCGGTCGAGCGACTAGTCTCAGCGTTCACAGTCTTTCGATTTTGATGCGAACGGTCTCGGTGTCGATGTGCCGACCGGCCGAACACCAGACAGATGAGGTGCGACGTGCCCGTGGGCAAAGTGCGTTTCTACGACGCTGAAAAGGGCTTCGGCTTCCTGACCAAGGACGACGGCGGCGACGTCTACGTCCGTTCGTCCGCGCTGCCGGCCGGGGTGACCAGTCTCAAGACCGGTCAGAAGGTCGAGTTCGGCGTGGTCGAAGGTCGACGCGGCGAGCAGGCGCTGTCGGTGAACGTGCTCGAGGCGCCGCCGTCGCTGTCCAAGGCCCACCGCAAGGGACCGGACCAGATGACGGTGATCGTCGAGGACCTGATCAAGATGCTCGACGGGGTCGGCAACACCTACCGCCGCGGGCGGCACGTCGAGCCCAAGACCGGGGCGAAGGTCGCCTCGGTGCTCCGCGCGGTCGCCGACGAACTGGAGCTCTGAGGCATGGCCGCCACCCGCTCGATCAAGCTCGACGCGGCTTGCGCGGCCGCAGTCGACGTCGCGCGTGCGGCCGCTGAGGAGGCGGCCGGCGCCATGGGCGTCGGCGAGCACCTCGGGGTGAACGCCGATGCCGATCGGGTGGTGAGCCACACGTTCTCCTGCCCCCACCCGGGCTACCGCGGCTGGCAGTGGTCGGTCACCGTGGCCCGCGCTTCGCGGGCCCGTCGGGTGACCGTCGACGAGGTCGTGCTGCTGCCCGGCGACGACGCGCTGCTCGCGCTGGACTGGCTGCCCTGGTCGGAGCGGATCGGCCCCGGCGACGTCACCGCCGGACTGCTGATGCCCACCCCGGTCGAGGATCCGCGGCTCGAACCCGGCTACACCGGGGGAGAGTCCGCCGCCGACACCGACCCGGCCGACGAGAGCCTGGCCCGAGTGGTGGTCGCCGAGCTCGGTCTGGGCCGCGAGCGGGTGCTGTCGCTGCAGGGCCGCGACGACGCCATCGAGCGGTGGACGACCGGCAACGGTGGACCGGACAACCAGCTCACCCGGATGGCGCCGGGGGTGTGCGAGACCTGCGGATTCTTCGTCCGGCTCCGCGGGTCGCTCGGCGTCCTGACCGGGGTCTGCGCCAACGTCTACTCGCCGTCCGACGGCACGGTGGTGAGCGTCGACCACGGCTGCGGTGCCCACTCGGCGGTCCCCGTCGAGGAGGCCGCCGAGGCGCTGCCCGCGCCGGCCTGGGAGACGATCGAGTGGGACTCACCGGTCTCGCTGTTCGACTGAGCCGGCCGTGAACCAGCGTCCGACGCGGGAGTCGCGCGAGGTCGAGCGGATCCGTCGCGACGTCGCCGCCTTCGTCGCCCAGGGGGCCGACGAATCGGTGCAGCGGGTGATCACCGCCGTCCACCGGCTGTCGCGCCGGCTGAACCAGTGGTACGACCGCCAACTGGCCGATCTCGGCGTCGGGTCGTCGGAGTGGCGGGTGCTCGAGCAACTGGCCCGAGCCCCCGAGTCGGCTCCGCTCACCCCGAGTCAGCTGGCCGCGGCCACCGACATCGCCCCGTCGTCGATGACCAACCGGCTCGACCGGCTGTCCGAGCGCGGTCTGATCCAGCGCGACGCCGACCCGTCCAACCGGACCCGGGTGCTGGTCCGGCTCAGCGATGCCGGGTACGCGCTGTACGGCCAGGCCATCCGCGAGGCCAACATCGTCGAGTCCGATCTGCTGGCCAACCTCGACCCCGACCAGATCGAGACCCTCGGGCAGCTGCTCGAAGGGGTCATCGTCGGCCTCGACGACGCCGCGCTGTGACGGCGTAGGTCATCCTGCGGGTGGAGACCGAACCCGCCCGCGGGCTGACGTCGCCGGGCCCGGCAGCCGCGACGATCGACGTATGTCCGCACTCACCTCCCGGCTCGACCAGCTGGTCGCCGCGCACGTCCTGACCACCGAGCAAGCCGCCGACCTGGCCACGGCGGCCGCCGCCGATCGACCGGGGGTCCCCGACGGCGGGCGGCGCAGTCGGCTGCTCGAGGTCCTCGGCTACGCCGGCGGGGCCCTGATGCTCGGGGCCATCACGTTCCTCGGTCTGGCCTTCTGGCCCGATCTGACCCGTCCGCAGCGGATCGCCCTGGCCCTGGCCACGGTGGTGGTGACCGCGGTCGCCGGGGCTCTGCTCCGCCGTTGGCCGTCGGGTCGGGTGCTCACCCAGGTGCTGTTCGCACTGACCGCGGCGGCCGCCGGGTTCGCCTGGACCGTCGTCACCAGCGACGACCGCTTCATCGGGACCTCGATCGTGGTCATCGCCGTCTCGGCGCTCGGGGTGGTCGCGCTGCGCTCGGTCGGCTGTCTGCTGTCGGCCTGGGGCGGGTCGATGATGCTGGTCTCGGTGGTCGTGTTCAACGTCATCGGCGAGCGGTTCGGCGCGCTCGACGAGGGGTATAACCCCGGGCGTGACCTGGCGCTCGGCTACCTCGTCGTCACCGCCGTGTTCGCCGTCGTCGGTCTGCTGCTGCAACGCCAGCTCAACTTCGCCCTGGCCGGGGTGGCCGCCTGGTCGGGCGTGGTGACGCTGCAGATGGTCGAGCCGTACGGCGAGTGGTGGTCGCTCGGCGCCGGCACGCTGCTGGCCCTGGTCGCCTTCGCCGGCTTCGTGATCACCCGGGGGTACGCGCTGGCCGTGGTCGGGGGGCTGATCCTGCTCAGCGCCTGGCCGACCTCGCTGTTCCGGATCACCGAGAGCGAGCTGGCGGCCGCGGTCGGGCTGGTCGTGCCCGGTGCGCTGCTGATCACCGCCGTGGTCGTGATGTCGCGACGTGAGGGCCGCCGGCTCGAAGCGCCGGGGAGCAAGCTTGCATAGCCGTTGTATTTAGCAAGAGTAACTACTAGAGTGGCTCCGTGACCACCCGAACCGAGCTCGACCCGACGGCCGTGGCGCATGCGCTGCGGCCGGCGGTGATGCGGTTGTCGCGCCGGCTGCGGCAGATGCGCGACTCCGCGGCCGACGTCTCGGCCGGGCAGCTGTCGGCGATGTCGGTGCTGCTCAACGCGGGTGACCAGCTGATGGGCGAGCTCGCCGCCGCCGAACGGGTCCAGCCGCCGTCGATGACCCGGATCGTCAACGGGCTCGAGCAGCGCGGACTGGTCGTGCGACGACCCGACCCGCGCGACCGACGGCAGTGCCTGGTCGCGCTGACCGAGGCCGGTCGCACCATGCTGCTGGCCGACCGTCGCCGCCGCGACGAATGGTTGGCCATCCGCATCGCCGAACTGGACCCCGACCAGCGCGCCCGCCTCGACGACGCCATCGAACTCCTGGAGCAGATCAACCACGCATGAGTCTCATCGACCGCGCCCGCCCGTCCGACCGTCCCGATGCCGCCGTACCCGAACCGCTCACTCCCGAGCCGGTCAGCACTGACGCAACCGCTCCGGACCCGGTCGAGCCGCCGTCGCGGGGGTCGATGTTCGCCGCGCTGGTCAACCGCAACTACCGGATCTTCCTGGTCGGGTCGTTCGTGTCGAACATCGGCACCTGGATGCAGCGGGTGGCGCAGGACTGGCTGGTCCTCGAGCTCTCCGGCGGGTCGGCCGCCGCGGTCGGGATCACCACCGGCCTGCAGTTCCTGCCCATGCTGCTGCTCAGCGCGTACGGCGGTCTGATCGCCGACCGGTTCGACAAGCGGAAGATCCTCGTCCTCACCCAGGCCTGGCTGGCGCTGTGCGCCACCGCGCTGGGCCTGGCCGCGGTCAGCGGCGTGGCCACGACCTCGCTGGTCTACCTGATCGCGCTGATGTTCGGCATCGGCACCGCGTTCGACAACCCGGCCCGGCAGAGCTACGTGTCCGAGGTCGCCGGGCCCGAGCACCTGCCCAACGCCATCGGGCTCAACTCGGCCACCTTCCACGCCGCCCGGATCGTCGGCCCCGCGGCGGCCGGTCTGGTCATCGCCGCCTTCGGCACCGGCTGGGCGATCCTGGTCAACGGGATCACCTACGCGGCCTTCGTCGCCGCGCTGAAGCTGGTCGACCCGGCCCGGCTGACCATCGTCGAGCGGGCCCCGCGCGCCCGGCGGCAGATCCGCGAGGGGCTGCGCTACGTCCGCGAGCACCGCGAACTCCTGCTGGTGCTGTGCATCGCCGGGGTGGTCGGCACGTTCGGGATGAACTTCCAGATGACCAGCGCACTGATGGCCCAACAGGTCTTCCACCGCAGCGCCGAGCAGTACGGGTTGCTCGGCAGCCTGATGGCGGTCGGGTCGCTGACCGGCGCGCTGCTGGCCGCCCGTCGTCGGGTCGCCCCCAGCCCCCGGTTCGTGGTCGCGATGGCCATCGCCTTCGGGCTGCTCGAGATCGTCACCGGGCTGATGCCGAGCTTCGCCGCGTACGCGATCAGCCTTCCGCCGCTCGGGCTCGTCGCGCTGCTCACGCTGACCGCGTCGAACGCCTCGATCCAGCTCGGCGTCGATCCGAAGCTGCGCGGCCGGGTGATGGCGCTCTACATGATGGTGCTGATGGGCGGGACCCCGATCGGGTCGCCGCTGCTCGGCTGGGTCGGCGAGGTGGCCGGTCCGCGGTGGACGCTGATCGGCGGCGGGGTGCTCACGGTGCTCGGTGTGGTGATCAGCGCCGTGATCTTCCGACGGGTGCTGCGCCGAGCCGGGTAACGTCACCGCGGTGACCGACGCGCTGACCGACCTGCTCGACACCTGCGAACGGGTGCTGTCCGAGCGCGGGGTGGCCACGACGGACGAGCTCCAGCAGGCGGCCCGCGACGCCGGTGCCGATCTGACCGCCCTCGGTCTCGACGACCCGGCCGACTTCGAGGTCTCGCTCGACGGTCTCGGCGACTACTGCAGCGTGCTGCTCGACGGCCGCTGGACGTATCTGCCCACCCTGCTGGACGGCCGGATCCTCACCCACCGGCTGACCGCGGCCGAGACGGCCGCGGACCTGATCGAGCTCAGTCCCGACCTCGATCCGATCGACGAGTCCTCGGATCCCCCGCGACTGGTCGACGGGCCGGAGCTGGAGATCGGCTTCGACCACCTGTCGACCGCCGACCTGTCGCGCGAGGTGCCGGCGTCGGCCCTGAGCCGGGAAGGCACCCTGATCCTGCCCGTCGGTGCACTGGCCGACCTCGGTCTGGCCGCCGAGACGCTGATCGCGGTGCGGATGAGCCCGGACGGCGTGGCTCTCAGCCGGGTCGACGAGCCGGTCGGCGACGGGACGGAGGTGGTCGACGCCCTCCGGGCCCTGATCGTCGACGATGTCGCCGCCGACCTGCGCACGGTGCTCTACACGGTGATGGCCGACGACGCGTCGGCCTTCCGCACGCCCACCGTGCCGGTCGGCGACCTGGTCGAAGCAGCCGGGCTGGCCCGCGACGGTGATCTGGTCGCTCCGGCCGGCTTCGAGTTCGCGGCGTTCGACGATGCGGCGGCCGCCGACGCCGACGAACGCTGGGCCGAGCTCACCGAGGAGGAGGTCGCGCTGATCGGTGCCCTGGCCCAGCTGGCCGACGGTGTGGCCGAGGTGCTGCTGACCGAGCCCGAGACCGACCGGTCGGAGGGGTCGGATCAGCTGACCGCGCTGCTGTCGACCGGTCTGGCCGTCGAGGTCGGGGCCGGCCGCACCGTGCTCGACGCGCTGCCGCTGCTCGACGAGCCGATGGTCGCCGACCTGACGCTGATCCACCTGCTCGGCGACGGGTTCCACGAGGCGCCGGCCGTGGTCGAGATGCTGGGGCTGGTCGAACCGGCCGCACCCCGGGTGGCCCGGCCGCCGCTGCGCTGGATGCGCGGACGGGCGTACGAGCGGCTCGGCGAGATCGGCGAGGCCGAAGAGCACTTCCGCGCCGCCGAGCGACTCGCCCCGGCCTGGCCGCTGACCCTGGTCGATCTGGCCCGGTACGCCGCCGACCGGGGTGACGCCCCGCGGGCCATCGGCCTGCTCGAGCGGGCCGGGGAGGACGCCGACCCGTCCTGGCTCGAGTCGCTGCGGACCCAGCTGCCGGAGCCGGGACCGCAGCTCGGGCGCAACGACCCGTGCTGGTGCGGTTCGGGCCGCAAATTCAAGCAGTGCCATCTCCATCGGCCGGGCGTCGCCCCGCTGGCCCAGCGGGTCGACTGGCTGCAGCAGAAGCTGGTGCACTTCCTCGCCGAAGGTCCGTGGCGCGAAGTGCGGGTCGAGCTGACCGTCCGCTGGCTGACCGGCTCGCCCGAGCGCGACCACGCCTCCCGGATGGCCGACCCGCTGCTCGACGACCTGCTGCTCTACGAGGGCGGGGCCATCGAGGACTTCCTCGCCGTCCGAGGATCGCTGCTGCCCGCTGACGAGCGCGCGCTGGTCGAGCAGTGGCTCGAGGTCGAGCGCTCGGTCCACACCGTCACCGCCGTCCGTCCCGGCGGCGGGTTCGACGCCCGCGACGTCCGCACCGGCGCCGAGCACACGGTCACCGCGTCCGCCGGGCTGGCCCGGATGGCGCCCGGCCAGCTGTTCTGCGCCCGGATCTCACCGGCCGGCGAGGGTGTCGAACGGCTGCTCGGCGGCGCCGTCGCCATCGGGCCGGAGGACCAGCCGGTCCTGCTCGAACTGCTCGACGCCCGCGACCCGGTCGCCCTGATCGACTTCCTGCGCCGGACCGATCGCCCCGCCAGCTGAGCTCGCCGGACCGGCCGCCGACCGCGGCGGTTCGATCGACGTCGCCCGCCGGGAGGTCGCCGACCGGTGGCGTTTTCCGCGGGTGGAATAATCACCGTCGCGTCGTCGTCGATGAGCTGAGGGGTGAGCGTGTCCAGCCGCATCCTCGGCCTCCAACGCCGCCATCTGCGGATGGTCCTGGCCCTCGGTGCCGCGCTGGCCACGGTGATGCTCGTGGTGGTCACGCTGAGCCCGCCCGACCGGCCCGGCGGGGTGGACGTCGAGGCGGCACGGACCCCGACCCCGACCCGATCGGCGACCTCGGCGGCCACCGCGGCCCTCCGGCGTTACATCCCGGCCGCGGTCCGGACCAGTTGCACCGACTACGCCCCGCCGACCGACGACCCGCTGAGTCGGCGGTTGGTCGCCGCGGTGCGCTGCGAACCGTCGGGTCGCCGCGCCCCGTCGCAGGTCTGGTACTTCCGCTACCGCGACGTCCGCACGGCCGAGACCGCGTACTCCGCGTACGTGAAGGGGGAGTTCAAGCCGGGGAACTGCACCGGCCCCCGGCAGCGGATGAGCGTGACCACGCGACACCCGACGACCCGCGGTGGCGGTGTGCTGCACTGTTACGAGGCCGACGGCGACAAGACCTTCGCCTGGACCCACGAGGACCTGCGGATCGTCGCCTTCGCCTCCGACGCCACGCTGAGCTACCGGGCGCTGAAGAAGTGGTGGAAACGGGCCGGTCCCGATCGCCGGCCGTGAACCGAGACCGAGGAGCTGCCCCAATGCCCACACCGATCGTCACCGTACGCGGCGAGGCCCGCCTCGAGGGTCCGCCCGAGCTGGCCACCGTGTCGACCACACTGCACGCCGCCGCCGGCGACGCCGAGCAGGTGCGTCGCACACTCGCCCACGGTTCGGAGGCCGTGGCCGGTCTGGTCGAGCGGTTCCGGGCGGCGCTCGACCGCTCGACCACCCGGTCGGTCCACGTCTGGCCGGTGTTCGCACCGCGCAGCCCGGGCCGGATCACCGGGTACGCGGGGACCCTGTCCGCGGAATGGGTGGTCGGCGAGCTGGCCGTGCTGCCCGACCTGATCACGGCGCTGACCGGGCTGCCCGACGTCCGGCTCGACGGACCGTCGTGGTCGCTGCGGCCGAACAGCCCGCTGCACCGTGAGGCCCGACTGGCCGCGATCACCGACGCCCGCCGTCGGGCCGAGGACTACGCGGCCGCCTTCGGGGCCGGGCTGGTCGAGCTGGTCGAGGTGTCGGATCTGGACAGCGGGCCGAGCTTCTCGGCCGGGCCGCGGATGGCGATGATGGCCAAGGGCGCGGTGGAGGACGCGGCGCTCGTGCTCGAACCCGAGATCCAGGTCGTCCAGGGCCAGGTCACGGTCCGGTTCGCGATCAGCGAGGTCCGCCTCGACCGGGGGTGACCACAGAGCAGACGCGCGACTCTGTTTCGTCACACGATCTCGATAGATTCAGCCCATGTTTGCAAAGGTGCTGGTGGCCAACCGCGGTGAGATCGCCGTCCGGGCGTTCCGCGCCGCCTACGAACTGGGCGCGCAGACGGTGGCGGTCTACCCGTACGAGGACCGCAACGCCGTCCACCGCATCAAGGCCGACGAGGCGTACCGGATCGGCGAGCGCGGCCACCCGGTGCGGGCCTACCTCGACATCGACGAGATCATCCGCGCGGCCAAGGAGTCCGGGGCCGACGCGATCTACCCCGGTTACGGCTTCCTGAGCGAGAACCCCGATCTGGCCCGGGCCTGCGCCCGCGAGGGCATCACCTTCATCGGCCCGCCCGCCGAGGTGCTCGAGCTGGCCGGCAACAAGGTCCGCGCGCTCCAGGCGGCGAGGGCGGCCGGCATCCCGACCCTGCGCTCGACCCCGCCCAGTCGCCGACCTCGACGAACTGGTGGCCGGCGCCGAAGAGATCGGCTTCCCGGTCTTCGTCAAGGCGGTCGCCGGCGGCGGCGGCCGGGGCATGCGCCGGGTCGACGACCCGGCCAAGCTGCGCGAGTCGGTCGAGGCGGCCATGCGCGAGGCCGAGGGTGCCTTCGGTGACCCGACCGCGTTCATCGAGCAGGCCGTCGGTCGTCCGCGCCACATCGAGGTGCAGATCCTGGCCGACGGCCAGGGATCCACGCTGCACCTGTTCGAGCGCGACTGCTCGATCCAGCGCCGGCACCAGAAGGTCATCGAGATCGCCCCGGCGCCGAACATCTCCGACGAGTTGCGCGCGGCACTGTGCCGCGACGCCGTCGCCTTCGCCGAGTCGATCAACTACTCGTGCGCCGGGACGGTCGAGTTCCTGGTCGAGACCGAGGGCGAACGCGCCGGTCAGCACGTGTTCATCGAGATGAACCCGCGGATCCAGGTCGAGCACACGGTCACCGAGGAGATCACCGACGTCGACCTGGTCCAGGCCCAGATGCGGATCGCCTCGGGCGAGTCGGTCGCCGACCTCGGGCTCAGCCAGGACATCCTGCGGATCAACGGCGCCGCGCTGCAGTGCCGGATCACCACCGAGGACCCGGCCAACGGGTTCCGGCCCGACACCGGGACGATCACCGCGTACCGCTCGGCCGGTGGCGCCGGGGTCCGGCTCGACGGCGGCACCGTCGACACCGGGGTCGAGATCAGCGCGCACTTCGACTCGATGCTGGTCAAGCTGACCTGCCGGGGGCGCAACTTCCCGGCCGCCGTGGCCCGGGCCCGCCGGGCGCTGGCCGAGTTCCGGATCCGCGGCGTCAGCACCAACATCCCGTTCCTGCAGGCCGTGCTCGAGGACGACGACTTCATCGCCGGCGACGTGTCGACCGCGTTCATCGAGGAGCGGCCGGAGCTGCTGACCACCCACGCGCCGGCCGACCGCGGCACCAAGCTGCTGCGCTGGCTGGCCGAGATCACGGTCAACAAGCCCAACGGCGAGGCCCCGACGCTGCTCGACCCCAAGGTCAAGGTGCCGGCCGGCATCGACCTGTCGATCCCGTCGCCGCACGGGTCGCGGCAGCGGCTGCTCGAGCTCGGGCCCGAGGGTTTCGCGGCCGACCTGCGCGCCCGCACCCGGGTCGAGGTCACCGACACCACGTTCCGCGACGCCCACCAGTCGCTGCTCGCCACCCGGGTCCGGACCAAGGACCTGCTGCGGATCGCCCCGTACGTCGGCCGGACCACCCCGGAACTGCTGAGCGTCGAGTGCTGGGGCGGGGCCACGTACGACGTCGCCCTGCGCTTCATCGCCGAGGACCCGTGGGAGCGGCTGGCCGCGCTGCGCTACAACATGCCCGGGCTGTGCCTGCAGATGCTGCTGCGTGGGCGCAACACGGTCGGCTACACGCCGTATCCCGACCAAGGTGACCACCTCGTTCGTCGCCGAGGCGGCGGCGGTCGGCATCGACATCTTCCGGATCTTCGACGCGCTCAACGACGTCGAGCAGATGCGCCCGGCCATCGAGGCGGTCCGCGAGACCGGCACCACGGTCGCCGAGGTCGCGCTGTGCTACACCGGCGACCTGAACTCGCCGAAGGAGACCCTCTACACCCTCGACTACTACCTGCGGCTGGCCGAGAAGGTCGTCGAGGCCGGGGCGCACGTGCTGGCCATCAAGGACATGGCCGGTCTGCTCCGGCCGCCGGCCGCGACGAAGCTGGTCACGGCGCTGCGCGAGCGCTTCGACCTGCCGGTCCACCTGCACACCCACGACACCGCCGGGGGTCAGCTGGCCACCCTGCTGGCCGCGATCGACGCGGGGGTCGACGCGGTCGACGTGGCCTCGGCCCCGATGGCCGGCACCACCTCGCAGGTCCCGGCGTCGGCACTGGTCGCGGCGCTGGAGAACACCGAGCGGGCGACCAACCTCGACCTGCGCGCGGTGATGGACCTCGAGCCGTACTGGGAGGCGGTCCGCAAGGTCTACCGTCCGTTCGAGTCGGGTCTGCCGTCGCCGACCGGCCGGGTCTACGATCACGAGATCCCCGGCGGTCAGCTGTCGAACCTGCGCCAGCAGGCCATCGCCCTCGGGCTGGGCGAGAAGTTCGAGCAGATCGAGGCGATGTACACCGCGGCCAACCTGATCCTGGGGCGGCCGACCAAGGTGACGCCGTCGTCCAAGGTGGTCGGCGACCTCGCGCTGCACCTGGTCGCGGTGGGGGCCGACCCCGAGGACTTCGCCGAGAACCCGCAGAGCTACGACATCCCCGACTCGGTGATCGGATTCCTGGGCGGCGAGCTGGGCGACCCGCCCGGCGGCTGGCCCGAGCCGTTCCGGACCAAGGCGCTGCAGGGGCGTACGGTCCCGATCCGCAACGTCGACCTGTCCGACGAGGACTCCGCCGCCCTCGACGAGAGCGGCAAGGTCCGCCAGGCCACGCTCAACCGGCTGCTGTTCCCCGGCCCGACCAAGGATTTCCTGCACTACCGGGAGACCTACGGCGACGTGGCCCGCCTCGACACGCTCGACTTCCTCTACGGGCTGCAGCCGGGCGAGGAGCACGTGGCCCGGATCGGCCGCGGGGTCAACCTGATCCTCGGTCTGTCGGCCGTCGGCAACGTCGACGAGCGCGGCATGCGGACGGTGATGTGCACGATCAACGGCCAGCTCCGCCCGATCCGGGTCCGGGACAAGTCGGTCAAGGTCGACGTCAAGCAGGCCGAGCGGGCCGACCCGACCAAGCCGGGCCAGGTCGCCGCACCGTTCGCCGGTGTGGTCACGGTGACCGTGGCCGAGGGGGACGCGGTCGAGGCCGGGGCGACGGTGGCCACCATCGAGGCGATGAAGATGGAAGCGGCGATCACCACGCCGGTGGCCGGCACGGTCCAGCGACTCGCCCTCGGGTCGATCCAGCAGGTCGAGGGCGGGGATCTGGTCCTGGTCATCGCCCCCTGATCGCGTGCCGCCGGCCGGGTGCGGGCGGCGAGGAATAATGCCTGGGTGAGTTCCGCCCAGTCCCGTGGCCGCCAGCAGTCCAGCGCCGCCGCCTCGGCCCGGGTCCGGCTGGCCGCCGAGCGCGCGCAGCAGGCCCGCCGGCGTCGGCAGCTGATCCCGGCCGGCGTGCTCGACCAGGTCGGCGTGGGCAGCGCGGCCAACCCGCCCAGGCGGATCGACGCCCCGGCGCTGACCACCGACGGCAAGGCCCGGGTGCTCTACGTGGGCGGCGAGTTCTGCCCGTACTGCGCGGCCCAGCGCTGGTCGATGGTGGTCGCGCTGTCGCGGTTCGGCACGTTCAGCGATCTCGGCCAGACCACCTCGTCGTCGACCGACGTCTATCCCGACACCCCGACGCTGACCTTCCACGGATCGAGCTACACCAGCGACGTGGTCGCCTTCAGCGGCGTCGAGACCAGCGACCGCGAGGGTGAGCCGCTCGACGCGCTGCCCGCCGAGGACGAGGCCACCTTCACCACGTACAACCAGCCGCCGTACGTGGTCGGCAGCGGGGGCAGCATCCCGTTCGTCGACATCGGCGGGCGATACGTGATCTCGGGTGCGTCGTACCGGCCCGAGGTGCTGCAGGGCAAGACCCACGAGGAGATCGCCGCCGCGCTGGCCGACCCGGACTCCGACATCGCCCAGGGCGTCGACGGCGCGGCGAACCTGATCACCGCGGCGATCTGCGCCACCACCGCCGACCAGCCCGCCGCCGTGTGCACCTCGGCCGGGGTCAAGGCTGCGGCCGGAGCGCTCGGATGACCGCCGTCGCGCCGCCACGCACCCGGACCCGGTTCGAGCCGTCGTTCGTCATCGCCGCGCTCGGCACGCTGATTTCGATCTACCTGACTGTCGAGCACTTCACCTCCTCGACGTCGCTGGTCTGCCCGGAGGGGGCGGTGGTCAACTGCAGCAAGGTCACCACCAGCGCGTACGCGATGTTCCTCGGCATCCCGGTCGCCGTGCTCGGTCTGGCCTACTTCGTCGGGATGACCGTGCTCACCACGCCAGGTGCCTGGCGGATCCGCCGGCTCGACCCGGTGCGGGTGCTCGGCGTGGTCGTGGGCGTCGCCATGGTCCTCTACCTCGTCTGGGCCGAGCTGTTCCGGCTCAACGCCATCTGCCTGTGGTGCACCGCGGTGCACGTGCTCACCGTGGCGCTGCTCGGGGCGGTGCTGTGGCGGGTCGTCGGCCGCGAACCGGCCGAGTAACCCCCAGCCACGCCGCACCGGCCGGACAGTGTCGGATAGCGACGCGGTTTCCGGCTGATTCCGCGTCGGTATCCGACATTCCTGCCGGCTGTCGGCGTTCCGTCTGACCGCTCGGCTCACCTAGGTGCGATGGGCACCGGGGGCGAGGCGGGTCGAACACCCTCGCATACGGTGGGGGGATGACCGAGCCGAGCGCAGACTTCACTCCTGATCACGACCAGGTGGACGAGCGGGCGCACCTGCTGCCCGAGGAGTTGGCTGCCGGCAGCGACGACCCGCAGGGGCAGGCCGAGGCGATCCTCGAGGAGTCGGCCCGGCGCACCGAGGATCCCGAGGGCACGCAGGACGCGTCGGTCCAGGCGCCGAACTAGGACGTACGCGGGGTCGACCCCGCCGGCCATGCGTCGGCGACATCCTCGGTGCTCTCGCCGGTGACGTCGTGGGCGCCGACGTCGAGCAGCGATCGTCCACCCACCGGGTCGGGACGCCACTCGACCAGGCGCCAACCCGTCCGCGGGTCGCCGTCGAGCACGGCCATCCCGGTGTTGGCGAGCCGCAGTTCGTGGGCTTCGTCGACCGGCATCCGGGTGGCCACGGCGGTGTAGACGCGGATCGCGGCACCGTGGCTGAAGACGGCGACGGTCGCGTCGGGGGCATGGTCGCCGGCGATCGCCGTGATCGCGCCGTCGAACCGGCGCCAGAAGGCGTCGCCGTCCGGACCGCCGGGCATCGCGCGCGTCGTGTCGCCGGCCATCCAGGCGGCCAGGCAGTCGACGTAGCCGTCCACCGCCTCCGGGTCGGCGCGCATCTCCAGGGCGCCCGCCGACACCTCCTCGAGTCCGGGCCGCACCTCGACGGCGAGCCCGCGGGCGGCGGCCAGCGGGCCTGCCGTCAGTTGGGTGCGCACCAGCGGTGAGGCGTAGACCGCCGCGATGTCGCGATCACTCAACGCTTCGACCACCGCCTCGGCCTGGACCTGGCCGAGAGCGGTCAGCGGCTTGCCCGGGACGGCGGTGTCGAGCGCTCCGGCGACGTTGGCCGGGGTCTGCCCATGGCGGATCAACAACAACTGCACGCCGCTCATCCTCCCTCAGCGGGGCGGACGAGGACCGGCCCGGGCCCGACCGTTCAGGGTGATCGGCTGGTCGAGGCAGGGTGCCGTTGTCCGGGCCGGCCTGCACATCGACCGGGCGGCCTCGGCCTGGCTGATCCGCCGCTTCACCGATCCCGCCGCTGACTTCCTCTTCGTCGTCGACCCCGCCGACCGGCCCGCCGAGGCGGTGCCGTTCGACCTGTCAGCGGTCGCGTACGGCCACTCACGGGCAGGACGGCATCTTCGAAAGCTCTGTCAGCGGTTCCGGTAGCGCGCGAAGAGCAGCCCGCTGGCGAAGCGTCGCTCCTCGAGCAGCTCGAGATCCAGGGTCACGCCCTCGGGGAAGAAGCGGATCCCGCTACCGACCACCCGGCTGGTGAGGAACAGGTGGAACTCGTCGACCAGTCCGGCTCGCGTCGCCTCGCCGCCCAGGGTCGGTCCGCTGACGCTCAGGTCGCCCTGGGACTCGCGCTTGAGTCGGCGTACCGCCTCCGGGTCGAACGTCCGCTCGATGGTGGTCCGGGCGCTCGACGCCGACTCCAGCGTCGTCGAGTAGACGATCTTGTCCGCCGCCTGCCAGCCACGGGCGTAGTCGGCGATGAACGGCGGGGCGTCGGGCGCGGCGTCGGCGGTCTCCCAGAACACCATCGTCTCGTACATCCGACGGCCGTAGAGGTACGTGCGGACCGAGCGGTAGGCGGTGTCCATGAAGGTGTGCGCCTCCTCGTCGTCGCCCCCGCCGAAGCCGAGGTCGCCGTCGCTGGCGGCGTAACCGTCGAGCGAGGTGATCATCGAGTAGATGAGCCGGGCCATGTCACTCCTCGGGTCGGGATGCGGGCCGACGTTCGGCCCGCTGGTATGACCGGCGTACGCGCCGGAACTCATCGCCGAGTGCTCGCGCTCCCCGCTGCTCCGGATGACCGTGAACCATGTCCCAGGACCTCGGCGACGTCGCCTGGCCGGTGACGACGGCCCGGTTGAGCTTGCGCCGGGCTCGGGTCGAGGACGCCGACGAGGTCCTGACCTATCGTGCCGCCCCGCCGGTGGCGCAGTGGATCGGCCGGCCGCTGGAGGACTTCCGCCCGCGCTTCGTCGCTCCCGAGCGGCTCGACCTGCTGGTCGTCACCGAGCGGACCGCGGCGATCATCGGCGACCTGATGATCAAGATCGGTGACGCCTGGGCACCGGCGACGATGGCCGAGCAGGGGCATCGGGTGCAGGCCGAACTCGGCTGGTCGCTGGGCCAGGAGGAACGCGGTCACGGGTACGCAACCGACCGAGGAGGTCGAGGCGGCGCTGCGGACCTGCTTCGACGATCTGGGTCTCCGTGGGCCGGTCAGGAAGTGGCGTCAACGCCATTTCCTCTCACCGGCCGCCCGATACTTCCGGCGCGAAGCGGCAGGAAGTGGCGTTGACGCCACTTCCTGCGGAGCCGGACCCGGCGACGTCCGGCGGAAGGGGTTCCCACCACAGGGAGTGACCGTCGAGGTGATCGTCCTGGTCGCGGCGCTGGTCGGGCTGTTCGGCGGGCTGGGGCTGCTCGCCCGACGGGCCCGTCGCCTCGGCGTGGTCGGTGCCGCGCTGTCGGGCGCCCCGGCCGCGTACGACCAGGCCCGGCACGCGTCCGCGTTCGGGGCCCACCTCGAGATCGAGGCCCAGACCGCTCGGGTCGATACCGCCAAGACGCCGGACCGGTGGTGAGCCGGCCACTGCTCGACGGCGAGATCGACCGGATCGTCGTGGCCCGGGACCAGTCCGACCTGACGCCGACGCTGGCCGCCCTCCTTTCGCCGCAGGAAGAGCACCCCGACCACCCCGCCTGCTCTTCGAGATCGGTGCGTACGACGCCCGCCGGTCAGGAGGCCGCGACGGTCGGTTGTTCCAGCGGGCGATGGCGGCGGGATCGTCCGGGGATCTGCGCCGCCGGTGCGCTCAGCAGCACGGCAACACCCTGCGCGAGCTCGATCATCAGGAACGCTCGCCATCTTCCATGGGCCCGCGCCGCGTTCTCGACCGCTACAAGCCGGCGCTGCGTGACAAGGCCTCCTCGCCACCGACGACCCGGACTGACGGGTGGCCGCGGCGAGGGCCCAGCCGGTCGTCAGTCGTGCTGGACCAGGCCGATGATGTTGCTTTCGGTGTCGCGGACGTAGACCCAGCGCATCACCTCCGACATCGGCTGGATCGGGCCGAGCTGCGACCCACCGGCGTCGACGACCCGCCGGACGGCCGCCTCGATGTCGTCCACGGTGAACACCACGGTCGGGTGCGGAGTGGCGCCGCGGAGGTGCAGATCACCGTTGATGCCGCGGCCCTCGGGCTGGTTGATCATGCCCATGTCCGGGCCCCACGGCTCGTAGTCGAAGCCGAGCGCGGACCGGTAGAACTCCTGGGCGCGGGCGATGTCGTCGACGGGGATCTCGAAGTGCTCCACGATGGCCATGCCTCAGCCTGGCCCGGCGGCGCCCGAGGGTCCAGACCTCGACTCACCACCACGGGCGACGAGGGGCGATGCTGGTCGGGTGACGTCGATGCCGTCCGGGCAGCCGCCGACCGGGCTGATCTGGTCCGACACGATCCTGGCCGAAGGCGAACAGGCGCGCCGATCCGTGGAGCAGCAGGTGCGCGTCCTGGGGGTGCCCGGCGAGGTGGTGGTCAGCGGACCGGCCGCCGTGCCCGGCGTGCTGACCCGTGGCGACCTCGATCTGCACCTCCGAGTGCCGGCGGCGGCGTTCGCCGAGGCGGTGGTGCGGCTGCAGACGCGGTACCGCCCGACCAGTCCCGACGCCTGGGCCGCGACGCTGGCCGTCTTCGCCATCCCCGGTGCGCGATCGACCGGGCTCGCGGTCACCCCGCTCGATTCGGAGCACGATCGCCGCTTCCGGACGGCCTGGTCCCGGCTCAGTGCCGATGCCGGTCTGCGCGCCGCGTACAACGCGATGAAGGCGGCATGGGTCGGCACCGACACCTACGAGGAGCAGAAGTCGGCGTTCTTCGACCGGGTCGCCCCGTCCCCGGACGCCGGCTCCTGATCGCCGATCCTCAGCCGTGTTCGGCAGGCGGAGCAGATGGGCCACGGTCATCGCATCGAAATTGCCCTGCGGGCGGGTCTGCGGCGGGTGGAGGTCGGGGCCGCCGTCCAGGTGGAGCAGGGTCACGTCGTCGTGCTCGCGCGTCGGTCCGGCGATCATGCCGACGGTGATCGTCCAGTCACCGCCCAGCACGAACGGGGTCTGCCCGGTGGCGACAAACCGGCTACGGCGTCCGCGGTCTCGGCGGCAACGGGCGCACCTGACCCGGTTCCGACCGTGCGGATGGTCGAGGCCGGGCGCTAGCGGCGGACCGTGAGATCACCGCGGTCGATGGCACCGATGCCCGCGGGCAGGCCGGCCGCGAGTAACGCGGCCGGCGCCTTCTCGGTCCCCGGGCGTGCGCGCCCGCACTCGACGGCACCCCCACCACACCCCATCGGCACGTCACGAACTCATGCTGTGCCGGGCGGGCCACTCAGCTGCGGCGTGACCCCGGCCCCTGAGCGGCCCGGTTGGGCAGGGCGGCGACGAACAGCCGCGGCCCGCGCAGCGAACGCAGGGCGGCGCGGACCGACACCACCCGGATGGCCCGGTTGCGGGTCAGCGGTAACTGCCATAACGGCGAGCGCACCCGGTGACCCATCTCGGCGATGACAGCGTCGTCCGGTCCGGCGAGCCGGACGGTCAATCCCTGGTCGTCGAGTTGGTTGGCCAACGCACCGGCGAGGTCCCGCGTGGCCGGCGCGGTCAGTGACGGCGTACGCGAGAACGTCACCGTGACGACCTGACCACGACCGGTCACACGGCCCTCGACCTGATCGGTGCGGCGTCCTGTCCGGCCCCGCGAGGAGCCGGCCGGGGTGACCGTGAAGCTCAGGTCGGCGCTGATGTTCAGCACCGGCCGACCGTCCGCCGTTCGACGTCCGTCGTGGCGGGCGGGACGAGCCGACCGCTTCCCACCCGGGAGGACACCCATCAGCCGGCGCCGCTCAGGCGGTTTCGGAGGAAGCGGCTTCCGATGTGGTGATCTGCAGCGTGCCGTCGAACTTCCACACCGCCCGCGGGGCGTCGACGCCGGTGTCGCGCGGGACCTCGACGGTCATGTCGATCAGCTTGTAGTTGATGGCGGCCCCACGACCGGTGAGGTAGGCCCACATCTCCTTGCCGAGCTGGGTCCACGACTGCGGCTCGTTCCCGGACGGCTGCAACGGCTCACTCATAGCGACTCCTTCGTTGGTACGCGGTGTGCGCACGATTCGTGCTGTCTTCCCCCTGCGGCCGCCGGATGGTTGCAGCACGCCGGAAGCGATCTGCTGGGAGGACATGGGTCGTCCCCCCATACGGACGAACGCGCAGGGCGCCCCGGACCCGAACGCCCCGCAAGGACATCGAGCAGCCGTACTTACGCCGCACCCTCGGGGACGACCCGCGCGCGGTGCCGCTGTCCAGCGACCAGGCCGGGCTGAGCGCAGGTCCGTGCGGTCCCGGCGGTCGGCACCGACCGGGCGAACCGTCGTACGCTTCGGGCGTGAGTCGACGATGAGCAAGGCCGACGCCCAGCGGGCGATGCGCGAGGCCAAGTACGCCGCCCGGAACAGCAGCGGCCCGACCCGCCGGGAGGCGGCGGCTCTGCGCGACGGCGCTCCGGCGGTCCCGCCGACCACCGCCGCGGACACCGCGGCCGGCACACCGCCCCGCCCCGCCCGGGCCAGGTCGGCCAAGGCCGTCACCGCCGCGGCCAGCACCGCCACCGAGGCCAGCAGCGCCGAGTCCGGGTCCGCCGCGGACCAGCCCGCCGGTGAGCGGTGCGGGCACACCTCGATCAGCGGACGCAGTTGCACCCGCGAGGCGGGCCATCCGCAGAAGAGTCACCGCTACAGCTGATCGGAGCATCCGGTCGGTCGACCCGTCGAGGAGCGGCGCCCGCCCGCGATCAGGTCGACGGACGGTGGGCCCGGGATTCCACCTCGCCGTAGACCCGCAGGGCGTTGCCGCCGAGGATGGCCACGACCTCGGGCCGCGCGAAGCCCGCGCTCAGCAGCGCCCCGGTCAGCCGGGGCAGGTCGGACTGGCCGCGATAGCCGGCCATCGTCCCCGGCACCCCGTTGAGATCGGTGCCCAGCGCGAGGTGCTGGGGTCCGATGAGCTCGGCGATGTGCCGCGCGTGGGCGACCAGGTCGGCGAGATCGCGGACCCCGGTGCGACCGTGCCGGAACGGCCACAGCCCGACCAGGCCGCCGGTTGAGGCGATCGCGGTCAACTCGTCGTCGGCCAGGTAGCGGGGGAAGTCCTGCAGGGCGCGCGAGCCGGTGTGCGACGACACCACCGGGGCGGCCGTGGTCGCGACCACGTCGAGCAGGGTCGCCCGGTCGCAGTGCGCGACGTCGACCAGCATCCCCCACGCATTCATCCGGTCGACGACCCGGACGCCGAACCGGCTGAGCCCGGGTGGGGTCGGCCGGCGGACCGGGAGCGGTCCGGCGTATCGCTGCCAGGGTCGACACGTCGTCCCCAGCGTGTTGTCCCCGAGATGGACCAGGACCGCGGTCCGTACGCCGCGGGCGAACCAGGCGTCGACCCGGTCGACGTCCTCACCCAGGGCGTCGGCGCCCTCGACCCCGAGCAGCACGGCCGGCACCCCGACGGCCCGGGCCCGCAGCACCTCGCTCAGGTCTTCGGCGACCACCACCCCGGCCTCGGTCGCGTCGCGTTCGATGCGGCTCAGCTGCTCGTCGACCGCCGCCCACGGGGTACGCCCGCGATACCAGCGGGTGACCACCGGATCGCCCACGGCGGTGGCCACTGCGGCGTCGACCCCGCCCCGGCGGAGCACGTCGAACCCGATCTCGACCGGGGCGTGCGGCGTGGCCGCCCGCCAGACCGCGCGGAACGGCTGCGGAACGAAGCCGGGACCGTGGGCATGCAGGTCGAAGACGAAGGTTTCGCGGTGCAGGTCGGCCCCCTCGAACGCGGTCGGGTCCTCCCCGCCGTCCCCCCGAACCGGTGGCCTAGGCGTCGAACACCACCTGACGTTCGCTGACCGTGAGCAACGGAGCGTCGGCGCCGTCGGGATGCTCGACGCGTTCGGCCTGGCGCAGCAGCCGCCAGATCGAGGTGCCCAGCAGATCGAGCTCGGTCGAGGCGTAGCGCTCGCCGCCGAGGCTGCGGGTCCGCTCGGTCTGGTGGGCCAGCGCGTCGGCGTCCTGGCCGAGGATCCGACGGCCCTGCTGGAACACCACCGTGCGGACCAGCGGCGCCGGCAGCGGGCTCGAGAAGCGGACCACGAACCACGCCCGGGTCCTAAACGGCGACAACGGCAGCTGGACCAGCGTGTTCACCACCCGGAACCACCCCTCGACCGCGTACTCGATCTGGGCGATCGAGGGCAGGAAGAAGCGGTCCCAGTGGTCGAACGTCTGACCCGAGTCCTCGGGCAGCCGGAACGGTCCCATCCCCACCGGCTCGCCGAAATACTGCACCTCGACGCCGTTCTCGATCGGGCGCCGCTGCGCGGTGATGGTGTTGCGGGTCTTGCCCCGGAACAGGCCGCGGTGCAGGAACGCGGTGTGCGGGACGTCGAGCGCGTTCTCGAGCGAGGCACGCAGGGTGGAGTCGAGGTCCCGCCGCAGCACCGTCTCCCCGGCGCCGCGGCCCTCGACGACCGGGAGCGCGAACGGCGGCCGGGTCGGCTCTGTGTCCGGCTCGCCCCAGGCCCAGACGAATCCGTCCTGCTCGACCGTCGCGTACGAGGGCACGTGCCAGGTCGACTGGGTCCGGACCTCGCGTAGCCCGGGGACGCGCAGACACTGCCCGCGGCCGTCGTAGGACCAGCCGTGGTAGCCGCACTCGAGCAGTCCGTCGCGGGTGACCCGGCCGAGCGACAGCGGATAGTTGCGGTGGCCGCAGCGGTCGAGGACCACCCCCGGCGTCCCGTCGGCATCGCGGAACACCACCAACGGCGTGTCCATCAAGGTCACGGCCAGCGGCTTGCGGCCGAGCTCCGACGACCGGGCCATGGGATACCACCAGCGCCGCGGGAAGGCCACGGAATGCGAACCGACATCCATGCCGCCCATGATGCCGGGCCGGCGGGAATCCCCGGCGGTCGAGCAACTCCTCGACCGACCGGTACCGTCTGTACGCAAGCCATCGCTGCGGATGGTCGGAGCGGGACGAGACCAGAAAAGTGCAGGACGCGTGGCGTACGAGTGGTTGATGGTGGGAGTCGGGCTGCTCCTGACCGTGGGCACGGGGCTGTTCGTGGCCTCGGAGTTCGCCTTGGTGAACCTGGACCGCAACGACCTCGAGTCGCGGGAACGACGGGGCGAGAAGCGGCTGGCGTCGACGATCAACGCGCTGCGGATCACCTCGACGCACCTGTCCGGGGCGCAGTTGGGAATCACCCTCACCACCTTGCTGACCGGCTACACCTTCGAGCCCGCGGTCAGCGCCCTGCTGAGCGGCCCGCTCGAAGGACTCGGGGTGCCCGAAGCTCTGGTGCCGGTGATCGGGACCGTCGTCGGGGTCGCGATCGCCACGCTGTTCTCGATGATCATCGGAGAACTGGTGCCCAAGAACTTCGCTCTGGCGCTGCCGCTGGCCACCGCGAAGATCGTGATCCCGTTCCAGACCGTGTTCACCGCGGTCTTCCGGCCACTGATCGCGCTGTTCAACAACACCGCCAACGCGATCGTCCGCCGGCTCGGGGTCGAGCCCAAGGAGGAACTGTCGGGTGCCCGCTCGGCCGAGGAGCTCAGCTCGCTGGTGCGTCGGTCGGCGACCGAGGGGATGCTCGACGAGGATCACGCGACCCTGCTGAGCCGGACGCTGCGGATCTCCGAGCGCTCGGCCGCCGACGTGATGACCCCGCGCGTCCGGATGGCCACGATCGGCAACGACGACACCGCCGCCGACGCCGTACGGCTGTCGCAGCGCACCGGCTTCTCACGGTTCCCGGTCACCGGCCGCGACTCCGACGACATCCTCGGCATGCTCCACGTCAAGCGGGCGTTCGGGGTCCGGCTCGACGAACGCGACACGGTTCCGGTCACCGACGTGATGGTCGAGCCGCTGCGGGTGCCCGAATCGATGGGGGCGGACACACTGCTCGGTCTGCTGCGCGGATCGGGCTTCCAGATCGCCATGGTGGCCGACGAGTACGGCGGGACCGCCGGTCTGGTCACCCTCGAGGACCTGCTGGAGGAGCTGGTCGGCGAGCTGTCCGACGAGCACGACCGGAGCCGACCCGGTCTCGTACGCCGCGGCCGCTCGATCACCTTCGACGGCTCGCTGCGACCCGATGAGCTGCTCGACCGCGCCGGGGTCGAGGTGCCCGACGACGCCGAGTACGAGACGGTCGGCGGTTTCGTGATCGACCGGCTCGACCGGATGCCGGAGCTCGGCGACGAAGTCACCATCGGGCAGGGCACGCTCCGGGTGGAACGGGTGGAGGGCGCGAGCATCGGCCGACTCCGCTTCACCCCGTCCGCACCCGACGAATCCGGGGGCGCGACCCGGTGAACCCCGGATCCACGACGAGCGGTGCCGATCATGGCTGAATATCTCCCGGGCCTGGTGTGGCTGGTCGTGCTGCTCGCCGCCAACGCCTTCTTCGTCGGCGCGGAGTTCGCCGTCATCGCCGCTCGCCGATCGCAGATCGAGCCGCTGGCCGAAGCGGGCAGCCGCTCCGCCAGGACCACGCTGTGGGCGATGGAGCACGCCACCTTGATGCTGGCCACCAGCCAGCTCGGCATCACCGTGTGCTCACTGCTGATCCTCAACGTCTCCGAACCCGCCATCCACCACCTGCTGGAGTATCCGCTCGCGCTGACGCCGCTGTCGGAGACCGCGATCAGCCGGATCGCCTTCGGGTTCGCCCTGGTGCTGGTGACGTTCCTGCACGTCGTGCTCGGCGAGATGGTGCCGAAGAACCTGTCCTTCTCGGTGCCCGAGCGGGCCTCGTTGATGTTGGCGCCGCCGCTGGTGCTGATCGGGCGGATCTTCGCCCCGATCATCCGCCTGCTCAACTGGACCGCGAACACGATCGTGCGGGCCTGTGGCGTCGAGCCGAAAGACGAGGCGACCAGCGCCTACACCCTCGACGAGGTCGCCGACATCGTGCACCTGTCGACCGAGGAGGGCGTGCTGCGCGACTCCACCGGCACCTTGAACAACACCTTCGAGTTCACCGCGAGCAAGGTGGTCGACGTCGCGCTCCCGCTGGCCGACATCAGGACCCTCCCGGTCGGGGCCACCCCCGCCGACCTGCAACACGCGGTGGGGGAGCTGGGCTACTCGCGCTACATCGTCACCGACGCCGGCGAGCCCGTCGGCTATCTGCACCTCAAGGACGTGCTCGATCTCGACACGGTCGAGTCGTTCACCCAGCCGGTGCCGAGCAAGCGGATGCGGCCGCTCGACGCGGTGCTGGCGACCAGCGATCTCGAGGATGCGCTGGCCTCGATGCGACGACGCGGGTCGCATCTCGCTCGATCCGTCGACCCCGAGGGCCGCACCACGGGCATCCTCTTCCTCGAGGACATCCTCGAGGTGCTGGTCGGCGAGGTCCAGGACGCCACCAATACGTGACGGTGCGTTGCGAGGCGTCCGGGCGGCGCCGGTCGTGGGGTCAGGACGCGGCGGGCGCCCGCAACCGGGCCAGCCGGTGTTCGAGCCGGCCCGAGCGGTGGGCGTTCTGGTGCAGCGCGACGTAGCGCTCGCCGAACACCCACAGCAGCGCGTCGTCGAGCCGCCGGACCGCACCCGGCGGGTGTCGGTAGTCCATCCGGTCGGCGATCGCGGTCTCGTCGGCGGTGCGCAGCACGTCGCCGAGCTCGGCCAGTGTGGTGATCCCGAGTTCGAGCAGCAGGTCGGCGATCCAGCTGTAGTGCTCGGTCCGCGACCAGCCGGCCTGCGCGTACTGACCGGCCAGGTAGGCGGCCAGCTCGCGCGGGTCGAAGCGGGGATCGTCATCGCTGGTGCCCGGCCCGACCACCGGGGCGGCGCCACGCAGCCGTTCGCGGATCTCGGAGAATTCCCGGTCGGCCAGCTCGAGCAACCCGGCGGCCAGGGTGAACCGGCGGTCGAACTCACCGACGTGCTCGGCCGGGACGGTGCCCTTGTAGCGGATGTCGTGCTCGAACTCGGCCCAGGCGTGCTGCAGCACCGTCCGGACCTGGACCTGGGCGGCCCGGCCCCGGAGGTGGGCGAACTCGGGCTGCTGCTCGCGCTCGGGGTCCAGCCCGATCATCAGGTGCCGGCTGGCGTAGCCGAACCGGCCCTCGCTCGCGGTCTGCTCGCCCCAGTCGCGGTCGTCGTGCACGATCACCTGCTCGGCCAGCACCTCGGCGACCGCGTCGACGTCGTCGCGGACGTAGGTGATGACCCGGACGCCCAACTGGTCGGTGATCTGGGTCAGCGGGTCGGTGAACATCGGCGCACCGGACTTCGTCCGGGTCGACTTCTCGGCGAACGACGCCACCGACTTGGTCCGTCCGGTCACCGAGAGGTAGTTGATGCCCGCCTCGTCGAGCAGCCCCTGGACCAGCGCGACCGCCTCGGCTCCGGCCCGGGTCAGCTCCGGATGCCGGGAGGCGTACGAACGGACCGCGTCGCGGCGCACCACGTCGGCGCTCGGGAAGGCCACGTCGACACCGAGCGTCGGGGTGACGATGACGCCGGTCTCGGGATCGCCGTAGTGGGTGACCAGGTCGCCGTGGTGATCGACGAAGTGGGCGATGTAGGCGCACAGCACCGCGTCGACCTGGTCCTCGACCCGGCGGAGCTGACTCTTGCGGGTCGCGGTCTCGACCTCATGCCGCAGGCCGGCCCAGCTCTCCTCGGTGACCACGACCGACTCCACGTGGGTCATCAGCGTGAGCAGCTCCGTGCGGAGCAGGTCGACGTCGCGTCCGGGCTTGGCCTTGTAGCGCAGGATCTTGGGCAGACCGAACAACACGATCGTCGCCGGGTGCGGATAGACCTCGATGGCCCGGCGGCGACCCGACGGTGCGGCGAGGTCGATACCCAGCCGTCCGGCGACCCGCGCCGCCCGGGTCCCCTGGGCGAACTCGCGGCGGCCGGTGTTCGACGGATGGGTGCCCGCGTCGTGCCGGCGGAAGTCGCGGCTGAGCTGTTGTTCGGCCGGGCGGGCGCCGGTCGGGTTGGTGACCACGATGGGGGCGTCGACCGCGACCAGGCAGTCGTCGGCCGCGAAGGGGTCGAGGGCGGCGACGATCTCGTCGTCGGTGCGCACCGTGCTCACGTGCAGCAACCGGGCGCCGGTGTCGATCACCGCGAGACCGGTGGGCGAGGTGTCGCCCCACGCGAGGTCGATCCCGATGTAGTGCACGCGGTCACCCTGCCGCATCCGGCCCGGCGACGGCCGGATGGGTCGGTCTCGCCGGCCGCGGCGCGGGTCCGGGCGCGCGGTCGTACGGTGTGGCCCTGAGCAGTCCGAGGAGGGACGGTGGACCGGACCGAAGCGTTCGAGCTGGAGCGGCCCCGTCTGCTCCGCCTGGCCACCCGGATCCTCGGTGATGCGGCGGAGGCCGAGGACGTCGTCCAGCAGGCGTGGCTGCGGCTGCACGACACCGCGGCGGCGATCGACCACCTGCCGGCCTGGCTGACCACGGTGACCACCCGGTTGTGCGTGGACCGGCTCCGGGCCCGGGGTCCGGTCGCCGACGACGATGTGATCGGCGCCGCGCCCGCGGTGACCGCGCCCGATCCGGCCGACGAGGTCGCGCTGGCCGACTCGGTCGGCGTGGCCCTGGCGGTGGTGCTCGACCGGCTCTCGCCGGCCGAGCGGGTCGCCTTCGTGATGCACGACAGCTTCGGCTTCGAGTTCGCGATCGTCGCTGCGGCGCTCGACATCACCCCGGCGGCGGCCCGGAAGCTGGCCTCGCGAGCCCGGGCCAAGGTGCGGCAGCCTGCGGCCGAGGACCGACTGGCGGCCTGGGTGGTGGTCGATGCGTTCATGGCCGCGGCCCGGGGCGGCGACTTCGCCCGACTGCTCGACCTGCTCGCCCCCGACGCCTACGTCGACGCCGATGCGGCGGCCGTGGCCGCCGGCACGCCGCAGCGGATCGACGGGCGTCGTCAGGCCGCCGAGTTCTTCAACGGCAGCGCCACGGCGGCGCTTCCGGTCTTTGTCGACGGCCGCCCGGCCGTGGCCTGGTTCGACCGCGGTGCCGCCCGGGTGCTGTTCGACTTCACCATCACCGACGACCTCGTCGCCGCGATCACCTTCCGGGCCGACCCCGAGGTACTCAAGCGGCTGGTGCGGCGCGACGGACCCTCGGCCAAGAAATCGCCATCGCAATCGGTCACATCTCGGGCTCCCCGGCCGTCAAAGGAGTGACGAGCACGTGAGCCGAGAGAGGAACGACCATGAAGACGATGACCTGCCAGCAACTGGGTGGGCCCTGCGACCTCGCACACCGGGGGGACACCGCCGACGACATCATCGTCGAGCACGACGCCCACTTGAAGGCGGCCGAGAAGGACGGTGACGCCGCCCACCAGGAGGCCCGCAACGCGATGAAGGGCCGCTGGCTCCGCCCGAAGAAGTCCCTCGACTGGTATTTCGGGATCAAGAAGACCTTCGCCGACCTGCCGAACGACTGATCCGCGAGGTCGAGGAACGGAGTCCGGATGGCCGGATCGGACCACACCGCCCGGCAAGTGTCGCTCCGAGCCAGCACCCGCTCTATCCACCGCTGCTGCGCCGCGAGGACGCCACCGTGATCTGGGCGGAGTCCGAGCGGCTGACCGGCGTGGCCCTCCGGACCGCCTGAGCCGGCGGACGGAAGGTTCTGGTGCCGGAGCGGTGAGTTCGGCCGGTTTCGATGGTCGATAGACACAGAAACGACCGTGACCACCAGGAGCAGACATGGGACGCATCCATATCGAGGTGTTCGCCACCCTCGACCACGTGGGACAGGGGCCCGGTGGCCCCGAGGAGGACCCGGAGGGGTTCCCGTTCGGCGGGTGGCAGGCGCCGCTGATCGACGAGGTGACCGCGGCCCAGGTCGCGGCCGCGTACGCCGAGACCGACGCGCTGCTGCTCGGCCGGCGGACCTACGACATCTTCGCCGCCTACTGGCCGCACCAGGACGACGAGTTCGCCGCCCTGTTCAACCGGATCCCGAAGTACGTGGCCTCGCGTGGTCGGCCCGAACTCGGCTGGGCCGGTTCGAGCCAGCTCGGGGCCGATCTGGCTGCGGAGGTGCGTGGGCTGCGTGACCGGCACGAGCAGGTGACCGTGGTCGGGAGCCTGAACCTGGTCCAGACCCTGCTGCGCGAGAAGCTGTTCGACCGTCTCGACCTGTGGGTGCACCCGATCGTCCTCGGGGTCGGCAAGACGGTGTTCGCCGGGGGCGCGGTGCCGTCCAGCCTGACCCTGCTCGAGCCGCCGGTGGCCAGCCCGAAGGGCACCGTGTTTCTCCGCTACGAGCTCGCCGAGGGCACTCCGGCCACCGGGGACATGACGACCAGAAGCTGACGCCGCGGTCGTTCAGCTGGCCCAGAAACCGACCAGGTCGGGGACCGGGCGTTGCAGGGTGACGGCGACCTGCGCCCAGTGCACGAAGCCGTCGAGCCAGACGGTCAACGCCTCGATCAGTTCCCGCTGCTCGGTGTTCTCGATCATCGGCAGCGCGGCGCGGTAGGCCCCGTTCATGGCCAGGGCCGTCTCGAACGGATGCCAGCCGACGGCCAGCGCGCTCACCCCGACCAGGTTGAGGCTGGGTTTGGTGTTGAGCAGGTGCCGGATGCCGACCGAGGCCGAGACACCGGCCCGGGCCAGCGCGAAGTCGAGGTCGTCGATCGCGGTGGCGGTGAGTTCCATCCGGGTCGATCCCCACGACAGGCCCTGCACCAGGGTCTCGAGCACCCGCCAGGTGGCGCCGACCCGCTCCGGGGGCACGTACGCCCCGGCCAGCAGCACCTCGACGTCGTGCGGTTCGGGCTGGGTGGGGGACACGACCGGGCTGGCCGGGACCCGGCGGAAGATCGGGCCGAGCTTGCCGAGCAGCCCGGTGCGGTGGGCCGACGTCGGCGGCGTGTACGCCTCGCGGGCCAGGTCGCGCAGCTGCGCGGCGACCTGCGGGGACGCTCCGAAGATCCCACGTACCTCGTGGATCCCGATGGCGTACAAGCGGAGCTCGCCCATGGGGACACGTTAGTGCTCGGCGCCGGAATTGTCCGGGGTCGACGCGACACGCCGACCGGGGTCATGGCGGCCCGCGCCGCCTATCCTGGCCAGGTGAATCCGCGGGTCCGCCGGTTGATCGTCTCGGGGGTCCTCGGGGCGATGCTGCTGATCGTCGTCGCGGCCGCGTTGTGGAATCAGTTCGCCTGAGATCGCGTACGCTCCCAGGATCGAGCGTCCAGCGGCGAAAGGGATTCCGGGACCGATGACCGTCCAGCGCGCTGCCCGCGGTGCCGGGGGCTTCGTCCTCGCGCTGCTGCTCACCGGCCTGTTCCCGGGCGTCGCCGCTGCGGCCGACACCGTGGCCTTCCGGATCAAGGACGTGCGGATCACCGAGTCGTCGGGGTTGGCCGCCGATCCCGATGCCGGCATCTACTGGACGGTGAACGACTCCGGATCGACCGGCACGGCGTACGGCGTCGAGCCCGACGGCAAGGTCCGCGGCACCCTCAACTACCGCGTCGAACCGGTCGACGTCGAAGCGGTGGCCTTCCACGACGACCGGCTCTACGTCGCCGACATCGGTGACAACGAGGCGGTCCGCGACCAGATCACCGTCTACTACTTCAACCAGCCTCGGGCCAGCGGGCTGACCGTGGGCTACCGGGCCTGGGACTTCGAGTATCCCGACGGTGCGCACGACGCCGAGGCGCTGCTGGTCAACGGCAACGGTCGACTCTTCGTGGTCACCAAGGAGGCCATGGGCGGGATCTACCGTGCGCCCAAGGAACCCACGGCCAGCGGCGTCAACCGACTGACCCGGGTGGGTGACGCCCCGAGCCTGGTCACCGACGGGACGTTCCTGCCCGGCGGCGACCAGCTGGCGCTGCTCAGCTACAACAAGGTCACCGTCCTCGACGCCAAGAGCTACGAGCAGGCGGCCGAGGCGGACATCCCGAAGCAGAAGCAGGCGGAGTCGCTCGCGGTGAGCCTCGACGAGTCGACGCTGCTGGTCGGTAGCGAAGGTAAGCGCTCGAGGGTCTACGCCATCCCGATCCCGGGCGCGAGCACCGCGTCACCCACTCCGACCGCCACGGCCAGCGGCCAGACCGACTCCGGTGACGTCGACGAGGACACCGAAGGCTCCGGGGGGCTGGGCAACGCCGGCACCTTCCTGGCCGTCGGGCTGGCCGGCTTCGTGGCGCTGGTCGCCGGCGTCGTCGTGGCCCGCGCCCGGACGCGCTGACCCGCAGCCGGCCGGCTTGGCCGCGGGCGGAAGACTGAGCGCATGCCTGACCTGTTCGCCGAGCGGATCGACTACCGCAGCGCGCATCTGATCGAGTCCGAGGCGCCGGACGAGCCGTTCTCGCTGTTCGACGCGTGGCTGGCCGACGCTTTCGTGGCCAAGCAGAGCGGGGTGCTGCCCGAGCCGACGGCCATGGTCGTGGCCACCTGCGCCGGCGGACGACCGAGCGCCCGGACCGTGCTGCTCAAGGAAGCGACCCACGGCGGCTTCGTCTTCTTCTCCAACTACGACTCGCACAAGGGCGCCGAGATCGCGGCGACGCCGGCGGTCGCGCTGCACTTCGGCTGGTACCCGTTGCAGCGGCAGGTCCGGGTCGAGGGCGTCGCCGCGCGGGTCGAGCGATCCGAGTCCGAACGCTACTTCGCCAGCCGACCGCGGGGGTCGCAGCTCGGTGCCTGGGCGTCGGCCCAGTCGAGCGAGGTCGCCTCGGTCGACGAACTCGACGCCGCGTACGCCGCCGCCGAGCAGCGCTTCGCCGACCGGGAGGTGCCCTGCCCGCCGCACTGGGGCGGCTACCGGGTGACGCCGGACGCGATCGAGTTCTGGCAGGGCCGGCCGAGCCGGATGCACGACCGGCTGCTCTACCGCCGCCACGATGCCGGCTGGTCGATCACCCGGCTCGCGCCCTGATGAGTGACGACCGCTGGGCCGGGACCCGCACGGCGTACGACGTGGTGGCCCGCAGCTACGCCGCGCTGATTCCCGACGTCGCGTACGAGGCCCGGCTCGAGCTGGCCATGGTCGAGACCTTCGTCGCCGCGGTGGGCCCGGGTGCGGCGGTGTTGGACGCCGGCTGCGGGACGGGTCGGATGCTCGGCCACCTGCTCGGTCTCGAGCCGACGCTGGCGCTCTCCGGCGTCGACCTGTCGCCGGGGATGCTGGCCGTGGCCCGCGGGGCGCATCCGACGCTCGACCTCCGCGAGGCCCGCCTCGACGCCCTGCCGCTGGGCGACGCGCAGTTCGACGGCGTCCTGGCCTGGTATTCGCTGATCCACACCCCGACGGCGGATCTGGTCGCCCCGCTGCGCGAATGCTTCCGGGTGCTCCGCCCCGACGGCGCCCTGCTGCTCGGCTACCAGGCGGGCACCGGCCCCCGCGACATCGACCGGCCCTACGGGCACGATGTGGCGCTTCGGGCCTACCTGCACCACACCCCGGAGGTGATCGACGCCCTGATCACCGCCGGCTTCACCCTCACCGCCAGCCTCGACCGCGCCGCCCGCCCCGGCGAACGCTGGCCCCAGGGCTTCGTCCTCGCTCACCGAATCTGACGACCGCACTCCGCTTTTTTCCGGTCCAGTGAGTCGGTCCCGCCCTGAATCGGGGTTGAAACTGCCACTGGACCCGAAATAGCGGGTGTGGGTCGGCCTCCAGACCGACACACCCCCTGAAACACCACACGCCGGATCCCCGAAGGGAATCCGGCGTACGGCGGGTGAGGGTCAGAACGGGGCGATGAGCCCGGCGGTCTGCGACTTGGCGGCGGCGAAACGGGCCTGGGCGTCGGCCCAGTTGACCACGTTCCACCAGGCCTTGACGTAGTCCGGCTTGACGTTCTTGTACTGCAGGTAGAACGCGTGCTCCCACATGTCGAGCAGCACGATCGGGATCTGCGCCAGCGGCAGGTTGGACTGCTGGTCGTAGAGCTGGGCGATCAGCAGCCGCTGACCCAGGGTGTCCCAGACCAGCATCGACCAGCCGGAGCCCTGGATGGTGGTGGCCACAGCCTCGAAGTGGGCGCGGAACTTGTCGAAGCTGCCGAAGGACTCGTCGATCGCCGCGGCCAGCTCACCGGTCGGCTTGTCGCCACCGTCGGGAGACATGTTCGGCCAGAACACCGAGTGGTTGATGTGGCCGCCGAGGTTGAAGGCCAGGGTCTTCTCCAGCCCGCCCACGCTGTCGAGTGCGCCGCTGTCACGGGCCTCTTCGAGCTTCTCGAGGGTGGTGTTCAGCGCCTTGACGTAGGTGGCGTGGTGCTTGGAGTGGTGCAGCTCCATGATCTCGCCGGAGATGTGCGGAGCGAGTGCTCCGTAGTCGTAGGGAAGATCGGGCAGTGCGTAGTCAACCATTGAGGTCCTCTCGAAGTGGCGGGTGTGATCGCGTACATCGAACTCAGCCATCCTACGGAGGCGTGCGGCGCGCCCCCGGACGGCCCGGTGTTCACTGGGGTGCGTGAATCCTGCGCTGTCACTCGTCGGACTCCGCAAGAGCGTTCGGCCCCAAGCTCGCCGTCGACGACCTCCATCTCCAGGTGCCCGCCGGCTGCCTGTTCGGGTTGGTCGGGACCGAACGGGGCCGGCAAGACGACCACGCTGTCGATGGCGACTGGCCTGCTGCGGCCCGACAGCGGCACGGCTCAGGTGCTCGGCCGCGACGTGTGGTCCGACCCGGCCGCGGCCAAGGCGTTGATGGGGGTGCTCCCCGACGGGCTCCGCCTGTTCGACCGGCTCAGCGGCGGTGAGCTGCTGCACTACGTGGGCCTGCTGCGCAAGGTGCCGGCCGACCGAGATCGCTCTCCGCTCGGGCGAACTGCTCGAGGCGCTCGGGCTGACCGCCGACCGCGACACCCTGGTCGTGGAGTACTCGGCCGGCATGACCAAGAAGATCGGGCTGGCCTGCGCGCTGATCCACGCCCCGCGGCTGCTCGTGCTCGACGAGCCGTTCGAGGCGGTCGACCCGGTGTCGGGTCAGGGCATCCGGGCCGATCCTGCGCAACTTCGTCCGCGGCGGTCGCACGGTCGTGATGTCCAGCCACGTGATGGAACTGGTCGAGAGCCTGTGCGACGAACTGGCCGTGGTCGCCCAGGGCCGGGTGCAGGCCGCCGGCTCGCTCGACGAGGTCCGGGCCGGGGCCACACTGCAGGAGCGGTTCCTCGAGCTGGTCGGCTTCCACGAAGCCGGAGAGGAGTCGCTGGCGTGGTTGCGCTCCTCGTCCGACTGAAGCTGACCCTGCTGCGCAACAGCCTGCAGCGCAGCGTCTGGCGCACCGTCGGGCTGGTGATCGGCATGCGTCTACGGGCTGGCCGTGGTGGCCGGGGTCATCGCCGGCCTGATCGCCCTGCGCTGGGGCTCGCTGACCCTGACCGCCGACATCACCGTCACCGCGTACGCGGCCCTGACCCTGGGATGGCTGCTGATGTCGCTGCTGGTCTTCGGGGTCGACGAGACGGTCGACCCGGCCCGGTTCGCCCTGCTGCCGGTCCGGGCCCGCGAACTGCTGCCCGGGTTGCTGGTCTGCGGTCTGGTCGGGGTGCCCGGCGCGGCCACTGTGCTGATCAGCCTCGGGCTGATCGTCACCTGGGCCCGCTCGGTGCCGCTCACCCTGGCCGCGGTGATCGCCGCCGGACTCGGGCTGGTCACCTGTGTGCTGCTGTCGCGGGTGGCGACGTCGGGGTTCGCCGCGTTCCTGGCCTCCCGGCGGTTCCGCGATCTGGCGCTGATTGCGCTGGCCCTGGTCGGAGCCGGGTTCGGGGTGGCCGGGAACCTCATCGGCACCCTGATCGGACCGGAGGCCAGTCGTTTCCGCGAGGGTCTCGCCGCCATCGCCACCATCGCCGGCTGGACCCCGTTCGGCTGGGCGTGGGCCATCCCGGCCGACGTCGCCCGCGGGGACTGGCTGGTCGCCGTCGTCCACCTGGTCCTGGCCGCCGGACTGGTCGTCGGCGGCTGGTCGGCCTGGGGCCATCTCCTGGCCGTTCGGCTGACCTCGCCGATCGAGGGCGGGTCCTCGTCGGCCAAGGTGACCAACCGGCGGGCGGCGGTCAGCGGCTTCCGCGCCACCCCGGCCGGCGGGGTGGCGGTGCGCGACCTCAAGTACTGGCGCCGTGACCCGCGCTACCTGGCGGGGATCGCCGGCTTCCTGGTCGCCCCGGTGATCATCATCGTCACCCAGCTGGCCAATCCGTACGGCAGCCCGCTGGTCGCCGCGCTGGCCCCGGTGCTGCTCGGGCTGGTCGCCGGCGCGACCATGGCGCAGGACCTGTCGTACGACGGTTCGTCGGTCTGGTTGCACGTCACCACCGGGCTCCGCGGCGCCGACGACCGGTGGGGTCGGATCGTGTCGTCGGCAGTCATCTATCTGCCGCTGGTCCTGGTCGTCGTGCTGATGACCAGCGCCGCGACCGGCCGCTGGGATCTGCTTCCGGTCGTCGCCGGGCTGACCGTCACGCTGACGCTCACCGGTCTGGGCGCCGGGGCGCTGGTCGGGACGCTGTGGCAGTGGCCCGCGCCGCCGCCGGGAGCTAGTCCGTTCCAGAAGGGCAACAGTGGCGGGCTGCCGGCGCTGGCCAGCTACGGGGTGACGCTGGTCGGCACTCTGCTCGGGGCGCTGCCGGCGATCGGGCTCGCGCTCGGCTCGATCGCGGCCAGTTGGCTGGCCTGGCTGGTGCTGCCGGTCGGCATGATCTGTGGCGCGCTCGCCGTGTGGGTCGGGGTCGTCCGCGGCGGCCGGATCCTCGACCGCCGGTGGCCCGAGGTGCTCGGCGCGGTGTCCGAGAGGACCGGCTGATCCGTCCGTGCCTCGACAACCGGGGGAAGCGGTCGGCCGACGGCGATAGCGTGGCGCCATGTCCAAGGTCCTCACCGCGCTCCCGGTCGGCCAGCGTGTCGGCATCGCTTTCTCCGGAGGGCTCGACACGTCCGTCGCCGTCGCCTGGATGCGCGACAAGGGGGCGATCCCGTACGCCTACACCGCCGACCTGGGGCAGTACGACGAGCCCGACCTGTCCGACGTGCCCGACCGGGCCAAGGCGTACGGCGCGGAGCAGGGTCGGCTGATCGACTGCCGCGCGCCGCTGGTCGCCGAGGGTCTCGCCGCGATGGCCTGCGGGGCGTTCCACATCCGCTCGGCCGGCCAGACCTACTTCAACACCACCCCGCTCGGCCGGGTGGTCACCGGGACGCTGCTGGTCCGCGCCATGCTCGACGACGACGTGTCGATCTGGGGCGACGGCTCGACGTTCAAGGGCAACGACATCGAGCGGTTCTACCGCTACGGCCTGCTGGCCAACCCGGCGCTGAAGATCTACAAGCCGTGGCTCGACGAGGTGTTCGTCACCGAGCTCGGCGGTCGCCAGCAGATGTCGGAGTGGCTCACCTCGCGCGACCTGCCCTACCGCGACTCGGCCGAGAAGGCCTACTCGACCGACGCCAACATCTGGGGCGCGACGCACGAGGCCAAGAGCCTCGAGCACCTCGACAACTCGATGGAGATCGTCAGCCCGATCATGGGCGTCGCCCATTGGAACGCCGACGTCGAGATCGCCACCGAGGAGGTGTCGATCGCCTTCGACGCCGGGCGGCCGGTGACCATCAACGGCGAGACCTTCGCCGGCGACGTCGACCTGGTGATGGCGGCCAACGCCATCGGCGGCCGGCACGGGCTCGGCATGTCCGACCAGATCGAGAACCGGATCATCGAGGCCAAGAGCCGCGGGATCTACGAGGCGCCGGGCATGGCCCTGCTGGTCATCGCGTACGAGCGGCTGATCAACGCCATCCACAACGAGGACACCATCGCCAACTACCACCTCGAGGGCCGGCGGCTCGGTCGGCTGCTCTACGAGGGACGCTGGTTCGACCCGCAGGCGCTGATGCTGCGCGAGAGCCTGCAGCGCTGGGTCGGTGGCGCGGTGACCGGTGAGGTGACCCTGCGGCTGCGGCGCGGCCAGGACTACTCGATCCTCGACACCACCGGGCCCCGGCTCAGCTACCGCCCCGAGCGGCTGTCGATGGAGCGGACCCACAATGCCGCCTTCGGTCCGACCGACCGGATCGGCCAGCTGACCATGCGCAACCTCGACATCGCCGACACCCGGGCCAAGCTCGAACTGTTCGCCGCCCGCGGGCCGCTCCCGGCCGGTGGCGAACTCGTCGCCCACCTCGAATCGCACCCGCTGAGCTCCGCTCCGCTCGAGAGCGGCGGCGAGGACTCGCTGGCGCTCGACCGCGCGGCCATGGAATTCGGCACGGACTGATTTCTTAAGGTCCGCTCGCGCTCGGCGGACGCTGTGGCTGCTGTCTTCCTCCTCGTTCGGGACGGCGAAAAGCGTGCCGCCCTCACTCGTCGTCCAGACAGCAGCGCGTCCGCCTGCCGACGCTCGCGGACGGCTGGTTGACGCTCGCGCTCGGCCGACGCTGTGGCTGCTGTCTTCCTCCTCGTTCGGGACGGCGAAAAGCGTGCCGCCCTCACTCGTCGTCCAGACAGCAGCGCGTCCGCCTACCGACGCTCGCGAACGGCTGGATGCCGCTCGCGGACGGCTCGCGCTCGGCGGACGGCTGGATGCCGCGCGCCCGGACGGCTTCAGGGCGCGGAGTGGGCGGGATGTTGTGGCGTAGTCGCTGCACGATCACACCCAATGAACGGCCGTCATGACGCTCGCGTGGGTCAGGCCGGGTGGCGGACCTCGAGGACGCGGAAGCCCTTGTCGGTGGCGACCCGGTCGCAGGTGTAGCCCTGCTCGATCAGCCAGCGCTGCAGGGTGTCGGCGCCGAGGTTCTTGCTGACCACCAGGCGGGCGACGCCGTCGGGGGTGAGCCGGGGGAGCCAGGTCAGCAACAGCTCGTGCAGCGCCGCCTTGCCGATCCGGATCGGCGGATTCGACCAGATCTCGTCGTAGGCGGTGGCGGTATCGACCTGATCGGGGAGCAGCGCCTGGACCCGTTCGGCCACCCCGAGCGCGGCGGCGTTGTCGCGGGTCAGACCGAGCGCGCGCTCGTTGACGTCGACCGCGTCGATCGTGGCGTCGGGGCAGGCCAGCGCGAGCGCCAGCCCGATCACGCCGTACCCACAGCCCAGGTCGAGGATCCGCGGCGCTCCCTCGGGGGCCAGCGACTCGCGCAGCAGCACCGCGGTGCCGCGGTCGAGCCAGTCGCCGGCGAACACCCCGTTGGCGGTGAGCAGCTCGAAGTCGTGACCGAACGCCGACACCGGGATGGTCGAGCGGTGCTCGGGACCGGTCGGCGACGCGGAGAAATAGTGCTCGGTCATGGGCGGAGCCTCTCGGGAGTGCAGGAGGGGGGCCGGGCGACACGCTTTTCGTCGTCGGGAACGCCGACGAACGACCGAGATCGGGCGTAGCCCTGGACCTGGGAGCGCGGAGCGCGACCCAGCAACACGGTCATGGGCGGAGCCTCTCGGGAGTGCAGGAGGGGGGCCGGGTGACCCGATCGTCGGTCATGGCAGCTCCCGGAGGGTGCGGGCCTCGGTGGCCCGGACGGCGAGTTGGTCGTCGGCGGGATAGCGGACTTCTTCCAGCGTCAGCCCGCGGGCGGGCATCAGCGGGACACCGCTCTGCCGCACCGGCGTGGACACGACCTGGTCGAGCCAGGGCAGGTCGCGGTGACCGTTGGCCACCTCGGTGACACCGCCGATCAGCGACCGGACCATCGAGTGGCAGAAGGCGTCGGCACGGACGGTGCAGGCGATGACGCCGCTCGGTTCCCGGACGGCGTGGAACTCGAGCAGGGTGCGGATGGTGGTCGCCCCCGGCCGGTGCTTGCAGAACGCCCCGAAGTCGCGCAACCCCAGCAGGCGCTCCGCAGCCCGGTTGAGCAGCTCGAGGTCGAGCGGCTTGCGGACGGCGGTCAACTGGTGCCGCCACAGCGGGTCCGGCGGTCCCTGGTCGACCAGCCGGTAGAGGTAGCGGCGCCAGATCGCCGAGAACCGGGCGTGGAAGCCGGCCGGCGCGACGGCAACCCGCCGGATGACGACGTCGCTGGTCAGTGCGCGGTTGAGCCGGGCCAGCATCCGGTCGTCGATCATCCGGTCCGCGGGCAGGTCGACGTGGGCGACCTGGCCGCGGGCGTGGACGCCGGCGTCGGTGCGGCCGGCGCACATCAATCGGGCCGGGTGGTCGAGCGACAGCACCCGGGTCAGCCAGGTCTCGAGTTCGCCCTGCACGGTCCGCTGGCCGACCTGTACCGCCCAGCCGGCGAAGTCGGTCCCGTCGTAGGCGATGTCGAGCCGCCAGCGCCGGTCGCTCACGTGGTGTAGGTCAGGTCGAAGACGTCACGGCCGGCCTCGATCCCGCGGGCCTCGAAACGGGTGACCGGGCGGGCGTCCCAGCGCGGGGCCCAGCCGTCGTACGCGTTGGCCAGCGCCGGGTGCGGGTCGAGGACCTCGCGCATGGCCAGCGCGTAGTCCTGCCAATCGGTGGCCAGCCGCCACGTCCCACCCGGGCGCAGCCGGCTCGCGACCAGGTCGGCGAAGTCGGTGGTGACCAGTCGGCGCTTGTGATGCCGGGCCTTGGGCCAAGGATCGGGGAAGAACGTCCACACCTGGTCCAGCGTGCCCGCCGGGACCACGTGGCGCAGCCCGGCGACAGCGTCGGCCTCGACCACCCGGACGTTGCCCACGCCGTGCCGGCCGAGTGCGCCGAGAATCCGGGCGATGGCCGGCTGGTAGACCTCGAAGACCAGGAAGTTGTGGTCGGGCAGGGCCTGGGCCATCGGGATCAGCGATTCGCCGGTGCCCGGACCGATCTCCACGACCAGCGGCGCCGTACGCCCGAATGCCGCGGTCAGGTCGATCGCGCTGTCCGGATCGACCGACGTCGATGTCTCGACCCGCGGCACCTCGACGACGAAGTCGTCGTAGTGGCGCTCCCACGCCTGCCGTTGGTTGGCCCGCATCCGCGTGCTGCGCCGGACGAAGGACACCACCTCGCGGCGGACCCGCGTCTGCTCGATTGCCATGATCGCCGCCCATCCCATCACATCCGGGTCGGTCCGCCGCATTCCCGCCGAGGGCCGAACCCGACGTGCGGGTGTCGAGCGATCAGCTCAGCTGGTGACGTCCTTGGACGAGAACCGGGCCCAGGCGGCGAGCCAGAAGACGGCGGCGTAGACCACGGCGGTGAGCAGTCCGCGTTCGATCGAGGCGGTGGCGATCGGATCGCGCACCAGGTCGCCGAACGAGGTCCACCAGTGGGTCAGCAGCCACGGGTGCAGCCAGCTCAACTGGCTGATCGAGTCGAGGATGAACATCATCACGTTGATCAGCACGGCCGCGACCATGGCCCCGATGGGCTGCTCGGTCAGGGTCGAGATGAACAGCGCGATGGCGCCCAGCGCGGCGAACTGCACGGTGAGGTAGCCGACCGCGAGCAGCAGCCGGAACACCCCGTCGGCCATCGAGATCCGGTCGCCGGAGAGCACGGTCATCTCGCCGCCACCGAAGAGCGCGAGCCCCATGATCGTCCCGACCGCGGCGACGAGCAGGGTGGCCGCGAAGGAGAAGATGACGATGGCCGCGTACTTGACGACCAGCAGCCGGGTCCGGCCGGCCGGGATGGTCAGCAGGTAGCGGAGCGTGCCGATGTTGGCCTCACCGGCCACCGAGTCGCCGGCGATGACGCAGATGGCCAGCGGCAGGAACAGCGGCAGTTCGATGGCGAGCGCGGCGAAGGCGACGAACAGACCGTTGCCGGTGATCGCCTCGAGGAAGCCCGGCCCGCCACCGGAGGCACCGGGATCGGAGGCCTTGACCGCGATGGCCAGGATGATCGGCACGACGGCCAGCACGCCGAGCCCGGCGATGTTGCGCCGCCGTCGGAAGATGATCTCGAGTTCCGAGGCCAGGAAGCGACCGCCCAGGGTCGAGTGGCTGCGGGCCGGCTCGACGGTCATGACCTCAGCCGCTGACATCGAATCCCTCTCCGGTCAGCCCGACGAACAGGTCCTCGAGGCTGGGTCGTTGGACCCGGAAGCCGAGGACGGTGACGCCGTCGGCGACCAGGTTGGGCACGATCTTCTCCACCGCGACCTGGCCCAACAGGCCGGTCACCCGGTCGGGTCCGATCTCCACCCCGGTCAGCCCGAGCTCGGTGAGGACGCGGGCGGCGTCGGCGGTGTCGTCGGTGTCGACCCGGATCGACTGCGCGGCACCGGCCTGCAGATCGGCCATCGACTGCTGGGCGACCAGCTTGCCGGTGAACATCACGCCGACGTGGTCGCACATCTGCTCGACCTCGGACAGCAGGTGGCTGGAGACCAGGATGGTCGTCCCGTCCGCGGCCAGCTCGCCGATCAGGTGCCGGACCTCGCGGGTGCCCTGCGGGTCGAGGCCGTTGGTCGGCTCGTCGAGCACCAGCAGGTCACGCGGCATCAGCAACGCGTTGGCGATGGCCAGGCGCTGCTTCATGCCGAGCGAGTAGGCGCGGAAACGCTTGGTCGCGGCGGCCAGCAGACCGACCCGGTCGAGCGCGGCGTCGATGCGGGTGCGGGCGGTTCGCGGATCGGCGTACCGGTCGGCGGCATCCAGCCGGGCCAGGTTGGCCCGTCCGGACAGGTACGGGTGGAAGGCCGGGCCCTCGACCAGGGCGCCGACCCGACGCAGCACCTCGGTGCCGGCGTCGGGCATCGGCTGGTCGAGCACCCGGATCGATCCGGCGGTGGCGCTGATCAGCCCCAGCAGCATCCGGATCGACGTCGTCTTGCCCGAGCCGTTGGGGCCGAGGAAGCCGTAGACCGCTCCCCTCGGCACCCGCAGATCGACGGTGTCGACGGCGGTCTGCCGACGGAAGCGTTTGGTCAGACCCTCGGTCTCGACCGCGTACGCGGTCACTCAGCCAGGGCCTGGTAGAGCAGTTCGGGCTTGACCGCGCCCACGGCCAGCCGGTTGTCGTCGGTGACGACGACGCTGAACGCGGTGCCGGCGAGCAGCTTGCCCGAGCCCCAGTCGCCCTTGACCGGCGTCAGCTGGTCGAGGAACATCCCGAGCTGATCGGACTCGGCGGCGGCGTCACCCGGCAGCTGGGTGACGGCAACCGTGGTCCAGCCCTCGCCGGAGATCGTGGTGGCGTCCTTGCGGTCCTGCGCGTCGGCCTCGTCCTCGGCGCTGGGCTCGCGGTCGCCCGGCTTGATCGCCGGCTCCTCGGTCACCTCGGTGCCGGGCGGCGGGTTGAACTCGAACTCGCGGTCCTCGGGCCGGGTGAAGCTGACTTCGGTGTAGCCGGTCTCGAAGACCAGCTCGGCGTCGGTCGAGAACACCTGGACCCGCAGCGGGGACTTGTTCTCGCCGTCGACGGCCAGCTTGACCTGGCTGATCAGCGAGTCGTCGTCGTTGGGCGACAGGACCAGCTCGTACGCGTCGCGTCCGGCGACCTCGACGGCGCTGTCGGTGCTGACCGTGGTGGTCGGGGTGAGCGCCTCGAGCACCTGCTTGGCCGCGTCCTCCGGGGTCTGCGGAGCACCGTCGGGCTTCCCACCGGTCGGCTGGTCACCGCTCAGGGTGCGGTGGGTCGCCGACTTGTCGCGGCTGGACCAGGTCCAGAGGTCGCGGCCGTTGACGAAGGTGTCGGTCTCGCCGTAGGTCCCGTGGACACCGAGGCGGAACTTGTCCGGTGCGGCGTAGCGGACCCGCAGCGTGTGGGTGCCGGAGATCAGCGAGGTCAGATCGCCGCCCGACTCGCCGCCGACGCTGGGGATGGCCGGGATGCCGAGGTCGGCCTTCTCGATGACCGTGCCCGACAGGCCGTCGACCTTGGCGTTCTGCACGTCGATCAGCAGTTGCTCGGGGCTGATCGGCGGGAGGTTCGACTCCGCGGTGGCGCTCGAGGCGACGACGGCGCTGGTGGCCACCGCGGCCACGACGGCTGCCGGGGCGAGCCAGCGCAGGGCCGGCTTGGAGGTGAGGATCCGCATGCCGACATTCTGGTCCCCCACCGCTGTGAGAACCCTGAGCCGCGGGCGGCACCCGGTTCAGTGCCGGTGTTCCTCGGCGAGCATGGCGTAGACCACGGTGTCCTCCCACCCGCCCTTGACCCAGACGTCGCGGCGGTGGTGGGCCTCGCGACGGAGTCCGAGCCGGGTGCACAGCGCCGCCGACGCGGTGTTGCCCGGGTGCAGGCGGGCGACCACGCGATGAGTCCGCAGGGTGTGGAAGGCGAACCCGAGCAGCCCGCGCGCCGCCTCGGCCGCATACCCCTGCCCCTGGTGATCGGGGTGCAGCACCCAGCCGATCTCCACCGTGGCGTCGGCGACCGACGCGGCGATCAGCACCAGTTCGCCGAGGACCACGCCGTCAAAGCGGCGGACCGCGGTCAGTCGGAGCGCCTCACCGTCGCAGCGCAGGGTGTCGCGGCCGGCCGTGCGGGCCAACCGCTCGTCGATGCCGGCGCGGTCGAGCGCGTCGTGCAGCAGGAACCGGCACACCTCGGGCTGCGACAGGAGGGCCAGGAACGCGTCCGTGTCGCCCGGTTCGGTCAGCCGCACGGTGAGCCGGTCGGTCTCGATCGGTCGGAGGGCGACCCGGGCCAGCGGGTCGGGGGTGGAGGAGCCGCTCACCCGAGCAGGGTAAGCCGATACTGATCGGGTGCGCGTGCTCCTGGTGGATGACGAGGAACGACTGCTGTCGGCGCTGCGCCGCGGGCTGGCCGCGGAGGGATTCGTGGTCGAGACGGCCGTCGACGGTGGCGAGGGTCTGGCGCTGGCCCAGCACGGTGACTTCGACGTCGTGGTGCTCGACGTCATGCTGCCGGTCCTGTCCGGCTACGAGGTGGTCCGGCGGCTGCGGGCGGCCGACAACTGGGTCCCGGTGCTGATGCTGTCGGCCAAGGACGGCGAACACGACCTGGCCGACGCCCTCGACGACGGCGCCGACGACTACCTGACCAAGCCGTTCTCCTTCGTCGTGCTGCTGGCCCGGATCCGGGCGCTGCTGCGCCGCGGGGCCTCGGTCCGGCCGGCGGTGCTGGAGGCCGGACCGGTCCGGCTCGATCCGGCCGGTCACGACGTGTTCGTCGACGGGGAACCGGTGCTGCTGACCGTGCGCGAGTTCGCGCTGCTCGAATACCTGATCCGCAACCCCAACCGGGTGATCAGCAAGACCGAACTGCTCGACCATGTCTGGGACAACGCCGCGGACGTCGCACCCAATGCCGTCGAGGTCTACGTCGGCTACCTCCGCCGCAAGATCGCCGGGCTGCCGCTGGTCACGGTGCGCGGGGCGGGTTACCGGATGCTGGCGTGAACCGGTTCGGCCTGCGCGGCCGGCTGATGGCCATCGGCGTCGTCGGGCTGAGCCTCGGCCTGCTGCTCAGCGGTCTGGCCTTCTACGGCGCGCTGACCATGGTGATCAACCGGACCCTGGATCGGAGCGCGCTGGCCAGCGCCAACGACGTCGCCCTGCTGGTCAACGAGGGCCGGCTGCCCGAACTGATCCCCACCTCGGGCGCCCAGCTGATCCAGGTGGTCGACGCCGACCAGCGGGTGGTGGCCTCCTCGGCCAACGCCGACCGGATCACCCCGCTGCTCGACCCGGCCGAGCTGGACCGGGCCCGCGCCGGCGAGGCGCTGGTCATCCCGGCCAGCCGGCTCGGCCAGGCCGGTGCGCTGCGCGTCCGCGCGGTGAGCGCCGGACCGGCCGGCGACCCGGTCGCGGTGATCACCGCCTGGGCGTACGGCGATGTCCTCGCCGCCCGGCAGGCGCTGCGGACCGCCCTGCTGATCGCGCTGCCGCTGCTGGTCGCGGCGCTCGGCGTCATCGCCTGGCGGGCCATCGGTTACACCCTGCGTCCGGTCGAGTCGCTGCGCGTCGGCGCCGAGCAGATCAGCCGATCGGCGCTGGCCGGGGCCGGGCGGACCGAGCGGCTTCCGGTGCCACCGGCGCACGACGAGATCCGGGCGCTGGCCCTCACCCTCAACGGGATGCTCGAGCGGCTGGCCGAGGCCCGTGGTCGGCAGCGCGACTTCGTCGCCGACGCGGCCCACGAGCTGCGCAGCCCGATTGCCAGCATGCGGGTCCAGCTCGAGGTCGCCGAGCACCTGGGCGAGGGCGGCACGCTGCCGGCCGAGCTGCTGGTCGATCTCGGCCGGTTGAGCGCACTGGTCGAGGACCTGCTGCTGCTGGCCCGGACCGACGCCGCGGACCGGCCGGCCGGCCGGTCCGAATCGGTCGACGTGGGCGTGGTGCTCGCCGAGGTCGCCGCCGCGTACGCCGACGCCGGGCCCGAGGTCCGCGTACGCCCCGGCCCGGTGGTCCTGACCACCGCCGACCCCTCCGAACTACGCCGCGCGGTCGACAACCTGGTCGCCAACGCCGTCCGGCACGCCCGGAGCACCGTCGAACTGGCCGCCCGACGCCACGACGGCACGGTGGTGATCGGCGTGAGCGACGACGGCCCGGGGATCCCGCCGGCCGATCGCGAGCGGGTCTTCGACCGGTTCGCGCGGCTCGACGACGCCCGGGCCCGGGACTCGGGCGGGTCGGGACTCGGACTGGCCATCGTCCGCGAACTGGTGTCGCGGGCCGGCGGCACGGTCGGCTTCGTCGACGGTGACCCACCCTTCACCTTGCGGGCCGAGATCGCGCTGGATGTTGCAGGTCGGTGACGTTTGCCGTCGTGTACGCGGGCTGGCACTCGACCCCTCTTGTCTGCTAACCGGTCCGGCGCCCACCATGGGCGCACAGCAGGATGATGATCATCCGGCCGGCGCGAAGGAGGTCGACATGGATGGTCGTCGTTCATCGATCGAAGTGGCTCCGCTGCAGTCCGAAGGCTCGCTCTACGGCTTCATGCTGATCGGGCGCTGGCCGCAGGACACGGTGGAGTGGGCCAAGTTCCTGGTCCTCGCCGTTCAGATAGCCGCCGTACCCGGGATGCTGCCGACCAGCACCGTCTTCCGGGTGCGCGAGGACCTGCCCGAACCGCAGACCGCGAACGCGGTCGGACTGGTCGCCCTCGAGGGGCAACTGCTCGGCGACCATCCGCTGCGGCCCGGCGCATTCGCCGAATACCAGCCGCCCGGACTGGTCGTGCTGCACCCGCCGTCGACCACGCTCGGCTCGGTCCCCGACTACGACGTCGCGTCGGGCTGTCTGTTGCTGCCCGGCCTGCCGCACCTCGGGCTCGACCATCGTGCCGCCTGGGTCGAGGCCGATGTCGACGGAACGGTCACCCGGTTGGTCAGCAAGGTCGGGATCGATCCTCAGCGCGACGCCGACACCGCGGCGCTGGCCATGCTGCTGGCCGCCTGAGCCGTGACGGGTCGCCGCCCCGCGGTCGAAGCGATCACGGCCAGACCAGCCACGACCAGGGTGAGCGCGGCCGGATAGCCGGTTCCCGGCGGGCTGTCCCACGACGCCTGGCTCGTGTTGAGCATCAGCGCGAGCTCGGCGACCCAGTGGCTCATCCCGAAGGCCGAGGTGCCCCAGGCCAGCACGACCAGTGGGACGAGTCGGGTCTGCGGTTCGCGGACGGCGACGCGGACGAAGGCCACCGCGACGCTGACGTCGATCAGCGCCATCAGCCCCAGCCCGAGCAGCGAGCCGGCGACCCCGAGGTCCAACGGGGCGGTGACCAGGGCGAGCGTCGCCGCCAGCCCGAGCGTGATGATCGGCGCGGCGACCAGTCGGCGGGTCCGCGGGTCCCAGTCGAGACCGCGGATCAGTGGCAGCCAGACCAGGGCGAGCAGCACCATCGCCAGCACCGACCAGCCGGTCGCGGCCAGGCCCAGCTCGCCGGCTCCCGGACCGAGCGGGAACGGCCGGCCCTGATCCATCCGGGTCAAGCAGGCGCGGGTGAACAGCGACTCGTCGTAGCGGTGGTCGACCAGGACCGAGCCGTTGAGCATCGTCCCGCGGCAGGGCCTCCAGAACGCCCAAGTGGCGATCGCCGCGGCGACCCCGGCCAGGACCAGCAACATGGCTGCGGTCAGCCAGGGTTGCCGGCGCACCCGGATGAGGGTCGTCATCGTGGTCTCAGCGCAGTCCGGACAGCGCCGGATCGACGGTCCGGACGCGCTCGGCCGCCGGGGGTCGTCCTTCGCGCAGCGACACCACGGCGATCCCGACCGCCGCCGCCACGAGCACCACCGCGATGCCGTAGCCGGTGCCCGGCGGGGTGTCCCAGTTGGCGTCGCTGAGGGTGACCATCGTCAGGTAGTCGACGATCTGGTGGATCACCCCGAAGGCCGTGGCACCCCAGGCGAGCAGCAGCAGGCGGCGGCGATCGGCGGCACCGAGCGGCTCGAGCCGCCAGACCACGATCACCGCGACGACGCCGGCGATCTCCGACGGGAGGCCCGCCCCCATCGACCAGCTGTCCCCGGCGGGGAGGGTTCGACTGGCCGTCCACAGGTGGACGGTCGTCGCCAGACTCACCGCGATCGCGCCGGTCGCCGCCAGCCGCGCCGGCCACCCCCACCGGAGCCCGACGATCAGCGGCACCCAGGCCGCAGCGGCGATCGTCATGGCGGCGACCGCGTACGCGACGGCGAGGCGGTCCAGATCGGTCAGGTCGGTCGGGCTGGGGAAGGCGCCGCCGCCGTCCATCCGGCGCAGGCACGCGACGCTGAAGTCCGGTTGTCGGTACTGATAGCCGAAGGCGATCGAACCGTTGAGCATCGATCCTCGGCAGGGCAGCCAGTGCACCCAGACCGACAGGGCGGTGGCGAGGCCCGAGGCGAGCAGCAGGAGCGCTGCGCACCACCAGGGCCAGCGGCGTACCGGTGCGGGTGCGTCCATGGTTTCCTCTTCCGCTCATCCCCTGGCTGGACGCTACCGCCGATGGCGCCGTCGCGGGCGGAAACCGGTCGTCCGGTGCCGGCTCGCGGGCCTACGATGCGCGGTATGGGTCACGTCGATCTGTCCGGCATCGGATACCACCTCCCGGACGGGCGGGTGCTGCTCGACGACGTGTCGTTCCGGGTCGGCGAGGGAGCCAAGGTCGCGCTGGTCGGGCCCAACGGGGCCGGCAAGACCACGCTGCTGCGGATCATCTCCGGCGACCTCGATCCGACCGGCGGGACCCTGTCGCGCAGCGGGGGGCTGGGGGTGATGCGGCAGTTCATCGGCAGCATCCGCGACGGCTCGACCGTGCGCGACCTGCTGTTCTCGCTGACCCCGGCCGCGCTCCGGCACGCCGTCGCCGAGGTCGACCGGCTCGAGCTGGTGCTGATGAACGACGACCGCGAGGAGACCCAGCTCGCGTACGCCCAGGCGCTGGCCGACTACGGCGATGCCGGCGGCTACGACGCCGAGGTCATCTTCGACGCCTGCTGCACCGAGGCCCTGGGGGTCGCGTACGAGCGGTGCCGGTGGCGGGAACTGTCCACGCTGTCCGGCGGTGAGCAGAAGCGGCTCGCCCTGGAGGCGCTGCTCCGCGGTCCCGACCAGGTGCTGCTGCTCGACGAGCCCGACAACTACCTCGACGTCCCGGGCAAGCGCTGGCTCGAGGAGCAGCTGGCCAGCACGCCGAAGTCGGTGCTACTGGTCAGCCACGACCGCGAACTGCTGGCCCAGGCGGCGCGGACCATCGCCGTGCTCGAGCTCGGAGCGGCCGGGAACTCGGTGTGGATCCACGGCGGCGGGTTCGCCACCCTGGCCACCGCCCGACGGGAGCGGTTCGCCCGGTTCGAAGAGCTCAAGCGGCGCTGGGACGAGGAACACCAGAAGATCAAGGACCTGGTCCAGATGTACAAGGTCAAGGCCAAGTACAACGACGGGCTGGCCTCGCGCTACCAGGCGGCGAAGACCCGGCTGGCCAAGTTCGAAGAGGCCGGACCGCCCGAGGCGGTGCCGCTCGAGCAGCGCGTCAACATGCGGCTGTCGGGCGGCCGCACCGGCAAGCGGGCGGTCGTGGTCAGCGATCTCGAACTGACCGGGCTGATGAAGCCGTTCAGCACCGAGATCTGGTTCGGTGACCGGGTGGCCGTGCTGGGGTCCAACGGTTCGGGGAAGTCGCACTTCCTGCGGCTGCTGGCCCGTGGCGGATCGGATCCCGACCTCGAGCACCGGCCGGTCGGCGAGGTGGAGATCGCCGCGGTGACGCACACCGGGCAGGCCAAGCTCGGAGCCCGGGTCCGGCCCGGTTGGTTCGCCCAGACCCACCACCACCCCGAGCTGCTCGGGCGCACTCTGCTGGAGGTCCTGCATCGCGGCGACCACTCGCGGGCCGGGATGGGCCGCGAGGAGGCGTCGCGCAAGCTCGACCGCTACGAGCTGGCCCTGGCCGCCGAGCAGAAGTTCGAGTCGCTCTCCGGCGGCCAGCAGGCGCGGTTCCAGATCCTGCTGCTCGAGCTGTCCGGGGCGACGCTGCTGCTGCTCGACGAGCCGACCGACAACCTCGACCTCGAGTCGGCCGAGGCCCTCGAGCAGGGACTCGACGCGTTCGAGGGCACGGTGGTCGCGGTCACCCACGACCGCTGGTTCGCCCGCGGCTTCGACCGCTTCCTGGTCTTCGGCTCCGACGGCGGGGTCTACGAGTCCGAACAACCGGTATGGGACGAGAAGCGGGTCCAGCGCGCCCGATGATCGACGCACGGCACGCGCAGGCGGCGATCGCCCGGTCGGGGGCGTTGTTCGCGGCCCTGCTCGCCTCGGCCGACCCGGCGGCCCCGGCCCCGTCGTGCCCGGGATGGTCGGTCCGCGACCTGGCCGTCCACCTCGGCGAGACTCACCGCTGGGCCGCCAGCGCGATCCACACCGCCCGCCCGGACGAGCCGGCGCCGACCGCGCCGGCCGACGCCGCCGCGCTGCCCGACTGGTATCTGGGCACCGTGCACGACCTGCTCGGCCTCCTCGCCGGTGTCGCACCCGACGCGCCGGCCTGGACCTTCGGCCCGCCGGCCACCGCCGCGTTCTGGGCCCGGCGCCAGGCGCACGAGCTCGCCGTCCATCTGGTCGACCTCGGTGACGCCGTCGGGGTCGAGGTGGGCGTCGAGCCCGAACCGGCGCTCGACGGGATCGACGAGGTGGTCACCGTGTTCTTCCCGCGTCAGGTGCGGCTCGGGCGTACGCCGCCGCTCACCGCGACGCTCGGTCTGGTCCCGGACGACGGTGACCGGCGCTGGATGCTCGCCGGCGACGGCACCGGACCAACCTCCGCGCCCGAGGCGCCAGGACCTGAGGCGGCCACACCCGACGCCACGCTGAGCGGTCCGGCCGAGGCGTTGTTCCTGCTGCTCTGGGGCCGCCGGACCCTCGCTGATCCCCGGATCCGGCTCGACGGGGATCCGGCCGCCGCCGACGCCGTGCTCGCCGCCCGGCTCGTGCCCTGATCCCGGCATCAGGCCGGTCGGGCTAGCGCACGGCCATCAGCATCACTCCGCCCATGGCCAGCACGGTGCCGGCCCGCTGCGAGCGGTCCAGCCGCTCGCGCAGCACCACCCGAGCCAGCGCGACGGTGCCGAGTGGGGACAGCGAGGCCAGCAGACCGGTGACCGCGAGCTGACCGAGACCCGCAGCGACCAGGAACGCGATGGTCGAGCCCATGTCGAGCAGCCCGGTCGCGGCGGCCAGTCGCCGACCGCGGCGGTCCAGGGTCAGCGGCGTACGCCGCGCCAGCGCCAGCGCGAGCAGGACGACGAGAGCGGCGGCGCGGGCCACCGCGACGGGCCACAGCCCGGACTCGCCGGTGGTCCGCGACAGCAGGACCAGGAAGCCGCCGAACGAGATCCCGGCCAGCACGGCCAGCACCAGCGCCGAGGCCGAGGTGGGTCCAGCACGGTGTCGGCCGTGACTGAGCAGCACGGTCGCCACCAACGCGCAGCCCAGCCCGGCTCCGGCGGTGGCGCTGAACCGCTCGCCCAGCGCTGCACCGGCGGCTACCGGGATGACCGCCGCGGCCACCGCGGTGGTCGGCGCGACCAGCGACATCTCGGCGACGGCCAGCGCCCGGTAGAGACAGACCGCGCCCAGGCTGCCGCACAGCCCGGCCAGCAGCGACCACCCGACGTCGGTCGCCCCGATCCGTACCGGGAAGAGGACCAGCGCGGCGGTCACCGCGGCCACCAGTCCGATCGCGTTGGACCAGACGACCACCACGAGCACGGGGGAGCGGCGGGCGGCCAGCCCACCGACGAAGTCGGCCGAACCCAGCAACAACGCCGACAGCAGCGCCAACCCGATGGCCATCGCACTCGCCTCTCCCGGGCGACCGCAACGGCGCCGTCCGGGAGGAGGAGACGCACGAGTCCGGTTACGTACCGCTCGAGCGGGAGTGTCTATGTGGGGGACGACCCCAACACCCCCGCGTGGTCGGTCGTCGCTGGCGCTCCTCGCGCCCGGTGGGTGCGGGACCGTGGCGGAATGGGCGGGATCTCGTGGCGACTACCGGCGAAGATCCCGCCCATTCCGCGGGCCAACCGGCTCAGAACGACATCCACCCCGCACCTCGGTGAGGTGCGGGGTGGTTGGGTCTTGTGGGGCACGACCCCCACACCCCCGCGTGGTCGGTCGTCGCTGGCGCTCCTCGCGCCGTGTCGTCGTGGGGGGCGACCCCCACACCCCCGCGTGGTCGGTCGTCGCTGGCGCTCCTCGCGCCCGACTCCCGATCCGCGGAGCTGGTGCCTAGCGGTCGCCCATCTCGACGAAGTCGCGGGTCCGGAAGCCGGTGTAGATCTGCTTCGGCCGGGCGATCTTCTGATCCTTGTCCTGGACCAGCTCCGACCACTGGGCCAGCCAGCCCGGCGTCCGGCCGATCGCGAACAGCACGGTGAACATCTCCGGCGGGAACTCCAGCGCCTCGTAGATCAGACCGGAGTAGAAGTCGACGTTCGGGTAGAGCTTGCGCTTGATGAAGTACTCGTCCTCGAGGGCGATCTTCTCGAGTTCCTTGGCGATGCTCAGCAGCGGGTTGACCCCGGTCACCTCGAAGACGTCGTCGCACGCCTTCTTGATGATGGTGGCGCGCGGGTCGAAGTTCTTGTAGACCCGGTGCCCGAAGCCCATGAGCTTCTCCTTGCCCTCCTTCACCCCGGCCATGAAGCCCGGGATGTTGTCGACGGTGCCGATCCGCCGCAGCATCTTCAGCACCGCCTCGTTGGCCCCGCCGTGCAGCGGACCGTAGAGGGCGCCGACTCCGGCGGCCACCGCCGAGTAGGGGTCGACCTGCGAGGACCCGACCGAGCGGACGGCGTTGGTCGAGCAGTTCTGCTCGTGGTCGGCGTGCAGGATGAACAGCACGTCGAGGGCCTTGACGATGCGCGGGTCGGAGGCGTAGCGCGGCTCGCTCATCTTGAACAGCATGGCCAGGAAGTTCTCGACGTAGGACAGGTCGTTGTCGGGGTAGACGTAGGGCTTGCCGAGGCCGTTGCGGTAGGCGAAGGCGCCGAGGGTCGGCATCTTGGCGATCAGCCGGGTGATCTGCAGCTGACGGTTCTCCGGATCGGAGATGTCGCTGGCGTCGGGGTAGAACGTCGAGAGCGCGCTGACCGAGGCCATCATCATGCCCATCGGGTGCGCGTCGTAGCGGAAGCCCTGGATGAACTGCTTGATGTTCTCGTGCAGGAACGTGTGGTGGGTGACGGCATGGGTCCAGGTGGCCAGCTGGTCCTCGGTCGGCAGCTCCCCGTTCAGCAGCAGATAGGCCACCTCGAGGAAGGTGGACTTCTCGGCCAGCTGTTCGATGGGATAACCCCGGTATTCCAGGATCCCTGCATCCCCGTCGATGTAGGTCACCGAACTGCGACACGACGCGGTGTTCACGAACCCCGGGTCGTACGTCGCGAGCCCCGGCTCGCCATCGACGGCTATCTGCTTGAGATCGGCGGCTCGGACGGTGCCGTCGGCGATCGCGATCTCGTACTCGCGACCCGTACGGTTATCGCGAATGCTGAGCGTGTCGGTCATGCGCACAACCTACGTGCGGACGACCCTGCACAGCTAGTAGGGGTGCCTATGATCCCGAGCACGCACCGACCGCCCGGGGCGGAGCGGCGAGGGCCGTTTCCGCTCGCTTTGACCCGGGGTGTCCGCACAGGTAATCTGGTCGGCTGTTGCCTCCCGGGGCGCGGTCATTCGCGCCCAGGCCCCTTCCGGGGTCGGAGTCGACGTCCACATTCAAGAGTTCACTCGCGATATACGGAAGCTGGTCACGGCCGTGTCTACCTTTAGCCCCAAGCCTGGCGACATCACCAGGTCCTGGCTCGTCATCGACGCCGACGACGTCGTCCTCGGACGGCTGGCGGTGACGGCTGCGACCCTGCTGCGGGGCAAGCACAAGCCGACCTTCGCTCCGCACGTCGACGGCGGCGACTTCGTCGTCATCGTCAACGCCAGCAAGATCGCCCTCACCGGCAGCAAGCGCACCGACAAGCTGGCCTACCGCCACTCCGGTCGTCCCGGTGGCCTGAAGAGCGTGCCCTACGGCGAGCTGCTCGACAACGACCCGCGCAAGGCCGTCGAGCTGGCGGTCTGGGGCATGCTCCCCAAGAACAAGCTGAGCCGGAAGCTGATCAAGAAGCTCAAGGTCTACTCCGGCCCCGAGCACCCGCACTCGGCTCAGCAGCCGCAGGCGTACGCGATCACCCAGATCGCCCAGTAACTCACCACCGAGCACCAACCCGAGGATTCACACCCGTGTCTGAAGCTGCCACCTCGACCGACGTCACTGACGAGGTCGCTCCGTTCGTCGATGGCGACCGCGAGATCGCCTACCGCTCCGAGGCGGCCACCACCGCCTCCTACGGACCCGCCGGACGTCCGGCCGTCGTCGCCCCCGCCGGGGCGACCGGTCGCCGCAAGGAAGCCGTGGCCCGCGTACGGATCGTCCCGGGCAGCGGCAACTGGGTGATCAACGGCCGCACCCTCGAGGACTACTTCCCGAACAAGGTGCACCAGCAGATCGTCGCCGAGCCGTTCACCGCTGCGGTGGTCGCCGGTTCGTACGACGTGATCGCACGGATCCACGGCGGCGGGGTGACCGGCCAGGCCGGTGCGCTGCGCCTCGGTGTGGCCCGCTGCCTCAACTCGGTCGACGAAGAAGCGAGCCGCCCGGCGCTGAAGAAGGCCGGCATGCTGACCCGCGACGCCCGGATCAAGGAGCGCAAGAAGGCTGGTCTGAAGAAGGCCCGCAAGGCTCCGCAGTACAGCAAGCGCTGACGCGCCCGCGGGGGCATCGTCCATGGGCCGACTCTTCGGAACCGATGGGGTACGGGGCAAGGCCAACGAGGCCCTGACCGCCGAGCTCGCGTTGAGCTTGTCGGTCGCGGCCGCGCATGTCCTGGCCGAGACGGGGGAGTTCGCCGGGCACACCCCGGTGGCCCTCGTCGGACGCGACCCCCGAGCCTCGGGGGAGTTCCTCGAGGCGGCGGTGGTGGCCGGTTTGGCCAGTGCCGGCGTCAACGTGGTCCGGCTCGGCGTGGTGCCGACCCCGGCCGTCGCCTATCTGACCGGCTCGTACGGGGCTGACCTCGGGGTCATGCTCTCGGCCAGCCACAACCCGATGCCCGACAACGGGATCAAGTTCTTCGCCCGCGGTGGGGCGAAGCTCGACGACGTCCTCGAGGACGCCATCGAATCCCGGATGGACGAGGCGTGGGCCCGCCCGACCGGTGCCGGTGTCGGCCGGGTCAGCGTCGACGAGTCGCTGGTCGAGTCCTACGTCGCCCACCTGGTCAACAGCGTCGGTGCGCCGGTCAGTCTCGAAGGCCTCAAGGTGGTCATCGACTGCGCCAACGGAGCCGCGTTCCTCGCCGGACCGGCCGCCCTCGAGGCCCAGGGCGCCGAGGTGATCCGGATCCACGCGACGCCCGACGGCATCAACATCAACGACAACTGCGGCTCCACCCATATGGATTCGCTGCGCTCAGCCGTCCTCGAGCACTCCGCCGACATCGGCATCGCGCTCGACGGTGACGCCGACCGCTGCCTGGCCGTCGACGCGACCGGCCGGATCGTCGACGGCGACCAGATCCTCGCCGTCCTCGCCCTCGCCCTCGCCGAATCGGGCCGCCTGACCGGCGGCACCGTGGTGGCCACGGTGATGAGCAACCTCGGCTTCCTGCACGCGATGCGCGCCGCCGGCATCACCGTCGATCAGACCAAGGTCGGCGACCGCTACGTGCTCGAGTCCATGCGCTCGGGCGGCTTCGCCCTCGGCGGCGAGCAGTCGGGCCACGTGATCATGCACGAGCACGCGACCACCGGAGACGGCGTGCTGACTGCGCTCCACCTGATGAGCCGGATGGCCCGGACCGGGCAGACGCTGGCCGAGCTCACCTCGGTGATGACCCGGTTGCCGCAGGTCCTGATCAACGTCCCGGGGGTCGACAAGTCCCGGGCCGACTCCGATCCGGTGCTGACCGCAGCGGTCGGCGAGGCCGAGGCCGAACTCGGTGACATGGGTCGGGTGCTGCTGCGCCCGTCCGGGACCGAGGCCCTGGTCCGGGTGATGGTCGAGGCCGAGTCGTACGAGGCGGCCAACACGGTGGCCCACCGACTGGCCGACGTCGTCCGGACCAGCCTCGCGCTCTGACCCGCCTGAGGTCCGACGCCCGCGCTCAGCGCGGGAAGTAGGGCAACACCCAGTCGAGCAGCCCCGCGGCGGCCAGCACCAGGGCGACGACGGTGAGGACCACGGTGACGACCAGGTAGAACACGAAGACCCCGAGCGCTCCGAAGAACCCGAACGTGAACGCACTGCCCGCGGTCAGCGCCACCTTGGGCGTCGCGGTCGAGGTGTGGATCGGTTGCGTCGTGGTCATGGCCTCGACCGTAGTCGGCCGAGGGCGCCGAGGACGCTCAGACCTTGCGGATCCGCACCCATTTCACCGCGTGCGAGGCGTCCTTGCGCAGGATCGCCGTGGCCCGGCCGCGGGTGGGCAGGATGTTCTGCACCAGGTTCGGTCCGTTGATGCTGTCCCAGACCTCCTGGGCCTGACGGATGGCCTGCTCGTGCGACAACTGCGCGTAGCGGGTGAAGTAGCTGCGCGGATCGCGGAACGCGGTGTGGCGCAGCGACAGGAAGCGGTGCACGTACCAGGACCGGATGTCGTCGGTGTCGGCGTCGACGTAGACCGAGAAGTCGAAGAAGTCGCTGACCGCCAGTCCGGTGGTGCCGTCGGCCCGGGTCCGCGCGGCCTGCAGCACGTTGAGTCCCTCGACGATCAAGATGTCGGGGCGGCGTACGGTCACCGTCCGGTCGGGCACGATGTCGTAGACCAGGTGGCTGTAGACCGGGGCGGTGACCGCCTCCTTGCCCGACTTCACGTCGGTGACGAACCGCAGCAGCGCCCGCCGGTCGTACGACTCGGGAAAGCCCTTGCGGTGCATCAACCCGCGGCGGGTGAGTTCGGCGTTGGGCAGCAGGAACCCGTCGGTGGTGACCAGGCTGACCCGCGGGTGCTCCGGCCAGGCGGCCAGCAGTTCGCGCAGCAACCGGGCGGTGGTCGACTTGCCGACCGCCACCGAGCCGGCGATGCCGATCACGAACGGCGTACGCCCGACGTCGAGGCGGAGGAACTCGTTGGTCGAGCGATGCAGCTCGCCGGTGTGGCGGACGTAGCTGCTCAGCAGCCGGGTCAGCGGCAGGTAGACCTCGGCCACGTCGCGCATCCCGGTCGGATCGCCCAGGCCGCGGATCCGTTCCAGGGTGGTCGCGTCGAGCTCGACGGTGAGGTGGGAGGCCAGTTCGGCCCAGTCAGCGCGGCTGCGTTCGACGTACGGGCCGGTCACCTGCACGTCGGTCGACACCATGGGTGAAGCGTATTGGTCGGGGCGCGGCAACGCCCCGCTGTCCGGGCACCGCGCCGGTAGAGTGCTGCGCATGTGCGGAATCGTGGGTTATGTCGGGCCGCGGGCCGCCCTGGAGGTCGTCGTCGAGGGTCTGCGGCGGCTCGAATACCGCGGGTACGACTCGGCCGGGGTCGCCGTGGTCGCCGACGGTGACCTGCACCTGGCCAAGAAGGCCGGCAAGATCGCCAACCTCGACAAGTTGCTGGCCGAGCAGACCCTGCCCGAGTCGGGTGTGGGTCTCGGTCACACCCGCTGGGCGACCCACGGCGGACCGACCGACGTCAACGCGCACCCGCACCTGTCGGCCGACGGCCGGATCGCCCTGGTCCACAACGGCATCATCGAGAACTTCGCCGCGCTGCGCGCCGAGCTGGTCGCGGCCGGGATCACCCCGGTGTCGGAGACCGACACCGAGATCGCCGCCCATCTGCTCGGCCTGCAGGTCAGCTCCGGGGCCCGGCTCGACGACGCCATGCGCACGGTCTGCCAGCGGCTGCACGGGGCGTTCACCCTGGTCGCGGTGGACCGCGACGACCCGGAGATCGTCGTCGCCGCCCGGCGCAATTCGCCGCTGGTCGTCGGGGTCGGCGAGGGCGAGAACTTCCTGGCCTCCGATGTCGCCGCCTTCATCGAGCACACCCGCGAGGCCATCGAGCTCGGGCAGGACCAGGTCGTGACCATCAGCCGCGACGCCGTCGTGGTCACCGACTTCTCCGGGGCCCCGGCTTCGGTGCGGCCGTTCCACGTCGACTGGGACCTCTCGGCGGCGGAGAAGGACGGCTACGACTGGTTCATGCGCAAGGAGATCTACGAGCAGCCCAAGGCGGTGGCCGACACCCTGCTCGGCCGGCACGACGCCAACGGTCGGCTCACCCTCGACGAGTTGCGGATCACCGAGGCCGAGCTGCGCGCGGTCGACAAGATCGTGGTCATCGCCTGCGGTACGGCCAACTACGCGGGCCTGGTCGCCAAGTACGCGATCGAGCACTGGACCCGGATCCCCTGCGAGGTCGAGCTGGCCAGCGAGTTCCGCTACCGCGACCCGATCGTCGGCCCGTCCACCCTCGTCGTGGCCATCAGCCAGTCCGGCGAGACCGCCGACACCCTGATGGCCATCCGTCACGCGCGCGAGCAGAAGGCCCGCGTCCTGGCCATCTGCAACACCAACGGATCGACCATCCCGCGCGAGTCCGACGCGGTGATCTACACCCACGCGGGCCCGGAGATCGGCGTGGCCTCGACCAAGGGCTTCCTGACCCAGCTGGTCGCGTGCTACCTGCTCGGGCTCTATCTGGCCCAGGTCCGCGGCACCAAGTTCGGCGACGAGATCCGCGCCACCATGCGCGAGCTGCAGACCATGCCCGACGCGATCAGCCGCGTACTGGCCGACAGCGGCCGGGTGCTCGAGCTGGCCGCCGAGTTCAAGGACCGCCGCTCGGTGCTGTTCCTCGGCCGCCACGTCGGCTACCCGGTCGCCCTCGAGGGCGCTCTCAAGCTCAAGGAACTGGCCTACATCCACGCCGAGGGCTTCGCCGCCGGCGAACTCAAGCACGGCCCGATCGCGCTGATCGAGGAGGGCCTGCCGGTCTTCGTGGTCATCCCACCGCGCGGTCGCGACCTGCTGCACGACAAGGTCCTGTCCAACCTGCAGGAGGTCCGCGCCCGGGGTGCGCAGACCATCGTGCTGGCCGAGGAGGACGACGACGAGGTGGTCGCGTACGCCGACGTGCTGATCACCCTGCCCAAGGTGTCCACCCTCCTCCAGCCGCTCGTGGCCATCCTGCCGCTGCAACTCTTCGCCTGCGAGCTGGCCACTCGGAAGGGCCACGACGTCGACCAGCCGCGGAACCTGGCCAAGTCGGTCACCGTCGAGTGACCACCCACTCGCGGTCCCGCTCTCCTGGTCCGGCGCCTCTCAACCACCCGCTCGCGGGTCCCACTCCAGCTGGTGGCGCCTCGCAACCACCCGCTCGCGTGTCCGGCTCCCGCGGTGGCGCCTCGCAACCACCCGGTCGCGTGTCCGGCTCCCGCGGTGGCGCCTCGCAACCACCCGCTCGCGGTCCCGCTTCTCCTGGTGGCGCCTCGCAACCATCCGCCCTCGCAAGCTCGGGCTCCCGCCAGGCCCATCCACGCTCGGCGCCACCAGGAGAACCGGGCCCGCTCGCTTCGACGACGGCGTTCGGTTGCTACGAGTGCCGTCCACGCTCGGCGCCATCGCGGGAACCGGACCCGCTCGCTTCCACGGCGTCGTTCGGTTGCTACGAGTGCCGTCCACGCTCGGCGCCACCGCGGGAACCGGGCCCGTTCGCTTCCACGGCGTCGGTCGGTTGACCTGGGGAGTTGGGCCCGCTCGATTCCCTGGCTTCGGGTATGGGGGGCGTGGGGTGTGATCGTCGGGGTGGGGATCGATGTGTGTGATGTGGGGCGGTTCGCGCAGTCGGTGGAGCGGACGCCGAACATGGTGAACCGGTTGTTCACGGCGGCGGAGGCGGCGAAGCCGGTGGCGTCGCAGGCGGCTCGGTTCGCGGCCAAGGAGGCGCTGGCCAAGGCGTTGGGGGCGCCGGCGGGGATGTCGTGGCACGACGCGGAGGTGGTGACCGATGCGGAGGGTCGGCCGTCGTTCGAGGTGCGGGGCACGGTCGCGGCGCGGGCGCAGGCTCTGGGGATCGCCACCATCCACCTGAGCCTGTCGCACGACGCGGGGATCGCGTCGGCCGTGGTGGTCTGCGAGTCCTGATGGCCCTGCTCGACGCAGCGGCTGGAGGTCGCGCTGCTCCCGCCTCCGTGATCGCGTACGACGTCGCCACCGTGCGCGCCCTCGAGGCGCAGGTGATCGCCGAGGTCGGTGACGACACCTTGATGCAGCGGGCGGCGGCCGGGCTGGCGGCGGCGGCCCGCCGGATGCTGACCACCGGCCGGGGGTCGGTGTACGGCGCCGCCGTGGTGATCTTCGTCGGACCCGGCAACAACGGCGGGGACGCGCTCTTCGCCGGCGCCCGGCTGGCCGGCCGCGGTGCCCGGGTGATCGCGGTCCCGACGCTCGGTGACCCGCATCCGCGGGGGCTGGCTGCGCTGCGCTCCGCGGGCGGCCGGGTGGCCGGTCTGACCGAGCTCGGGCTCGACGACCTCGGTGCCCGACCCCGGCCCGACGTCGACCTCTTCGTCGACGGGATCCTCGGCATCGGCGGACGTCCCGGGCTGACCGGCGAGCCCGCGGCGGCCGCAGCGGCGATGAGCCGGTGGTCGATCCCGGTGCTGGCCGTCGACCTGCCGTCGGGGGTCGACGCCGACACCGGCGCAGTACCGGGCGACGTCGTCCGGGCCGATCGCACTGTCACCTTCGGGGCCTACAAGCCGTGCCACCTGATCGAACCGGCCCGGCGGCAGTGCGGCGTCGTCGAGTTGGTCGATCTCGGACTCCCCGACACCGCCGAGACCTGGTTCCACGCCATGACCGAGGACCGGCTGGCCTGGCCGGCCCCGCCGCCCGGCGGTGACAAGTACGCCCGCGGGGTGGTCGGGGTGGACACCGGCTCGGACCAGTACCCGGGCGCCGGGCTGCTCTCCACCCTCGGCGCGGTCTACGGCGGCGCCGGCATGGTCCGCTTCGTCGGCGCCGACCGCCCGGCCACGCTGATCGAGTCGCACCTGCCCAACGTGGTCTTCTCGCCCGGTCGGGTGCAGGCCCATCTTTTCGGCTCCGGCTGGGGCGACCGGCCCGACGGGTCCGACGTGCTGGCGCAAGCGCTCGACTCGGGGCTGCCGGTGGTGGTCGACGCCGACGGGCTCCGCTATCTCCCGCCGCGGGTGCCCGACACCTGGCTGCTCACCCCGCACGCCGGCGAGCTGGCCGGACTGCTCGGCGAGGAGCGGTCCTGGGTGACCGCCGATCCGGTCCGCGCGGTCCGCGCGGCCGCGGAATCGACCGGCGCCACCGTGCTGCTCAAGGGCGCCACCCAGCTGATCGCCCAGCCGGGCCGGCCCGAAATCAAGATCGCGCTGCCCGGGCCGGCGTGGACCGCGCAGGCCGGATCGGGCGACGTGCTGGGCGGGGTCTGCGCTGCGGCGCTGGCCGCCGGACTGGCGCCCGCCACCGCCGGGTGGTTGGCCGCCTCGGTGCAGGCGTCGACCGCGGCCCGCCATCCCGGTCCGGTCCCGCCGCAGGACCTGGCCCGCGAGATCGGCCGGACCATCGGCGCGGTCGCGGTGTCGGCCGGATGATCGATCCCCGTACGGCGAGCGCGGACATCGACCTGGCCGCGTTCCGGACCAACGTCGCGGCCATCGCGACGCTGGTGGCCCCGGCGGCGACCATGGTCGTGGTCAAGGCCGACGGCTACGGGCACGGCATGGCCGCGTGCGCCCGCGAGGCCCGGGCGGCCGGCGCGACCTGGATCGGCGTCGCCACCCCCGGTGAGGCGCTGGCCCTGCGGGCGGCCGGCGACGCCGGTCGGGTGCTGGCCTGGCTCTACGGTCCGACCGAGGACCTGTCCGCGCTGGTCGCTGCCGACGTCGACGTCTCCATCCAGTCGCCGGCCCAGCTGGACCGGCTGGTCGCGAAGGCTGCGACCAGCACCCGACCGGCCCGGGTCCACCTCAAGATCGACACCGGGCTGTCCCGCAACGGTGCCGCGGTGGGGGACTGGGCGACGCTGTGTGCGTGCGGCCGCCGAGGCCGAGCAGGCCGACGCGGTCGAGGTGGTCGCCGTCTGGTCCCACCTGGCCGCGGCCGACGAGCCCGGTCATCCGAGCGTCGCCCGCCAGCTCGACGCGTTCGCCGACGCGTACGCGGTGGCCGTGGCCGCCGGACTCCGCCCGATCCGCCACCTGGCCAACTCGGCCGCCGCGCTGGTCGTGCCGGCGGCCCGCTTCGACCTGGTCCGGCTGGGCATCGCCGCGTACGGGATCGATCCGGCGCCGGGCATCGCCGCTGCGGCCGGGATCACGCTGCACCCGGTGATGCGGCTGCGCGCCGCCCTGGCCAACGTCAGGCCGCTGCCGGCCGGGGGGTCGGTGTCGTACGGCTGGACCTGGACCGCGGAGTCGCCGACCACGGTCGGTCTCGTCCCGCTGGGGTACGCCGACGGCATCCCGCGGCACGCGTCGAACCGGGCGGAGGTGGCGACCGCAACCGGTCGGGCCCCGGTCCGCGGCCGGATCTGCATGGACCAGTTCGTCGTCGACCTCGGTGCCGGCAGCGAGGCGGCGGTGGGCACCGAGGTGGTCCTGTTCGGGTCGGGCGCCGACGGCGAGCCGACCGCCGAGGAGTGGGCCGGCTGGTGCGACACCATCGGCTACGAGATCGTCACCCGGGTCGGCGCCCGGGTCCCGCGGCGCCACCACGGAGCGAGCACCTGATGGCCGAACGAACGCCTCGGACCGGGCGCCCCGACCCCCGGCGTGCGCCGACGGGTGCACCACCGGCCCGGACCGCGCGCCGGGCCGGTCCGGTGGCGCCGACCTCGTTGCGCCGGCCGATGAGCGCGGCCGCGGTCGAGGCCGTCGCCCGGCGCGCCCCGGCCGTCGGTCTGGTCGCCGGGGTGCTGGCCCTCGCCGCCGGCGGCGTGGCGCTGGGTCTGGAACTCGAACGCCGGGTGGTCAGCAAGCGGATCCTGCGGGCCGACGAGGATGAGGTGGACCAGTTCTACCGACTGCGCACCGAGGGCATCAGCCTGAACACCCCCGACGGCGTCGTCCTGCACGCGGAGATCGATGACGTCGAGGGTCCGTCGACCGAGGACCTGACCCTGGTCTTCGTACACGGATACGCGCTCAGCCTCGACTGCTGGCACTTCCAGCGGGCGCACTACCGCGGTCGGGTCCGGCAGGTCCTCTACGACCAGCGGTCGCACGGCCGGTCGAGCCGCTCGGACGGCGACCTGTGCCGAATCCCGCAACTGGCCTCGGATCTGCTCGAGGTGCTCGACGAACTGGCCGGTCCCGGCCCGCTGGTGCTGGTCGGGCACTCGATGGGCGGGATGACCATCATGCGGTTGGCCCAGACCCACCCCGAGCTGTTCGGGACGCGGATCCGCGGCGTGGCCCTGTTCTCCACCGCGGCCGGTGAGATGGCCGATCACTCACCGATCCGGGGGTTGCCGGGACGGACGTTCAACCGCATCGCCACCCCGCTGATGGCCACGCTCAACCGGGTGCCCGAACTGGTCGAGCGGAGCCGTAAGGCCGGCAGCGACCTCGGCTTCGTGGTGACCAAACGGATGGCCTTCGGATCCGACGTCGATGCCAGTTACGTCGAGTTCGTCAGCGAGATGCTCGGCGAGACGTCGCTCGAGGTGGTGGCCGACTTCTATCCGGCGTTCGCCGAACTCGACGAGTACGAGGCGCTGGCCCACCTGGCCGACGTCGAGGTGTCGGTGATCGGCGGCGAGGACGACATGATCACCCCGATCGAGCGGACGGCGCGGATGATCGCGTTGCTCCCGCACGCCGACGCCCTGCGGTTGGCCGAATGCGGCCACCTCGGAATGATCGAGCACCACGCGACCTTCAACGAGGTGCTGGACGGCCTGCTCGACCGGGTCCGCGCTCGATTATCATCCGCGCCCGGTCGCTGATAGCATAAATCCTTCCGACTGCCGGTTTAGCGGTCGGTTCACAAGACGCCCTCCACGACGCGGGCGCGGCTGGGCTCGTCTTCCCTTCCTTCTCTGATCCTCACGGATATCAGGTCTGGGCGCTGGCGTGCCTGAACTACAGACCCGCCCGAGCGCGGGGAGGAAGTCGGTTTCACCATGCCTGGAAAGAGGGCCGAAGGCCCCAAGAAGCGTTGGACGACCGCGGAGCGTGCTGCTCGCGGAAAGGCCCCCCGCAAGGGTGGGGGCGTCCGGAGCAACGACCGGTTCGGCGATCGCAAGGATCGGTTCACCGATCGCGGCGCCGAGTCGACCGCCCCGCGCAGCGGCCACGCCCTGCGCGCTGATCAGGCCGACCGGCCCAGTCGGCCCGCCCGCGACAACGCCAAGCGCGTCCGTTCGAGCCAGCCGTACGAGGCCCGTTCGTCGGCGCCCCGTGGCCGTTTCGACCGCGATGACCGCCCCGCCCGTTCGTTCGATCGCCCTGACCGGGGCGACCGTCCGGCCCGCTCGTTCGATCGCCCGGATCGTGGCAACCGAATCGATCGCCCGGACCGGCCGGCCCGTTCCTTCGACCGACCCGACCGTGGTGGTCGTTCGGAGCGTCCGGCCCGCTCGTTCGATCGCCCGGATCGTGGCGATCGAATCGATCGCCCGGACCGTCCGGCCCGTTCCTTCGACCGGCCCGATCGTGACCGCGCCGACCGGGGCGACCGCAACGACCGCCCGGCGCGTTCGTTCGATCGCCCGGATCGCGGCGACCGTAACGACCGGTTCGGCGACCGCCCGGCCCGCACCTTCGATCGCGAGGACCGGCCCAAGCGCTCGTTCGACCGTGACGACCGGCCGACCCGCTCGTTCGACCGCGAGGACCGGCCCAAGCGCTCGTTCGATCGCGACGACCGGCCGACCCGCTCGTTCGACCGCGAGGAGCGTCCGGCCCGTTCGTTCGACCGCGATCGCCCCGACCGTGGCGACCGTTCCGACCGCAACGATCGGCCGGCCCGCTCGTACGAGCGTCCCGCCCGCGACGAGCGGCCCAGCCGGTCCTACGACCGTCCCGAGCGCTCCGAGCGTCCCGACCGCGACCGCGACCGCGATGACCGTCCGGCCCGCTCCTACGACCGACCGGAGCGCAACGACCGCCCGGCCCGCTCGTACGAGCGTCCCGAGCGCGTCGAAACCCCGACTGCCGAAGACGCGTTCGATCGCGCGGCCCGTACCGACCGGTTCGACCGGCCCGAGAGCGAGACCGAGATCGACGCGCCGCTCGTCACCCCATCTATCGACGAGGAGGCGGCCGTGTCCGTCCCGCTGAACACCGACACCACCTTCGCTGACCTCAACCTGCCGCCGGCCCTGGTCAGCGCGCTCAACGCGCAGGGCATCCTGACGCCGTTCGCCATCCAGGCGGCGACCATCCCCGACGCCCTGGCCGGTCGCGACGTGCTCGGCCGCGGCCGCACCGGCTCCGGCAAGACGCTGGCCTTCGGCCTGCCGATGATCACCCGGCTGTCCGACGGCGCCCGGGCCTCCGCTCCGCGCGGCATCGTGCTGGTCCCGACCCGCGAGCTGGCCATGCAGGTGCACGATGCGCTCGCCCCGCTCGCGGCGACCAGCGGCCTGTCGCTGATCCTGATCGCCGGCGGCATGTCGTACACCCCGCAGCTCCGCGCCTTCCAGCGCGGTGTGGACATCGTCATCGCCACCCCGGGTCGACTGATCGACCTGATGGACCAGGGTGCGGCCGACCTGACCCGGGTCGAGGTCACCGTCCTCGACGAGGCCGACCACATGGCCGACCTCGGCTTCATGCCCGCGGTCACCCAGATCCTCGACACCGTCCCGGCCAACGGGCAGCGGCTGCTGTTCTCGGCCACCCTGGACGGCGCCGTCAACCGTCTGGTCCGCAGCTACCTGACCGACCCGGTGACCCACGAGGTCGACTCCGGCCAGGCCAGCATCACGACCATGGCCCACCACCTGGTCCACGTGGCCCCCAAGGACAAGGCTCTGGTCACCGCGCAGATCGCCCGTCGCGACGGCCGCACCGTCGTCTTCGTCCGGACCCAGCTCGGTGCCGACCGGGTGTCCGAGCAGCTCCGCGAGGCCGGCGTGATGGCCGGATCGCTGCACGGCGGGCTCCCGCAGGGCGCTCGGACCCGGATCCTGGCGGCATTCAAGGACGGCCACCTGCCGGTCCTGGTCGCCACCGACGTCGCCGCCCGGGGCATCCACGTCGACGAGGTCGGTCTGGTCCTCCAGGTCGACCCGCCCGGCGGCCCCAAGGAGTACCTGCACCGCGCCGGTCGTACCGCCCGCGCCGGTGACAGCGGCACCGTGGTCACCCTGGTGCTGCCGCACCAGCGTCGTGAGCTCAGCCGGCTGACCCACCAGGCCGGCGTCAAGGCCGTCGAGCTCCCGGGCCAGCCCGGCGATCCCGCACTGGCCGCGGCGACCGGTGCCCTGGGCACGATCGGCGACCCGATCAGCGAGGGCGACTACCAGCGCGTCATCGCCCCGCCGCAGAAGCGTCGTCATCCGGGTTCGGGCGACCGCGCCTGGGGCCGGGGCAGCGGTGGCGGCGGCGGCAACCGACGCTTCGGTCGTGACGACCGCGGCGGTCGTGGGGGTCGCGAGGACCGCCCGGGTCGCTCCGACCGTCGCCCGCGTACGGTCTGAGCTGAGCTCGACTGAGTGATCAGAAACCGGAGTCAACGTGCGTTGGCTCCGGTTTCTGCGTGTGTAGGTCCCGGTGCACCGGGCCGGTGCTGGAAGGGCGGAGGTGCGACCGGTGGTGAGCACTAAACTCCCGGCGGTGAGCGTCTCGGTGCCCGACCTGGTGGTCAGCGTGGCCTCGGCCGACGACGCCGCGGGCATGGTCGAGGTCATCCACGCCGCCTTCGGGGCGCGACCGCCGCTGGACCCGCCCTCGACCGCCGGTCAGGAGACCGTGGCGACCATCCGCGAAGGACTGGCCCGCGGTGGCGGCATCTACGCCGCGGTCGGCGGACGCCCGGCCGGAGCGATCCTGGTCCAGCCCGAACCCGACGGGTACGCCGGGCTGCACCGGGTCAGCGTCCACCCGGACTTCCAGCGCCACGGCATCGCCTCGGCCATGGTCACCGCGGCCGAGGAACTGGCCGCCATCCAGGGCCATCGCTCGATCGAGTTGTTCGCCCGTGGCGAGTTCGTCGACCTGATCCGGTTCTGGCAGCGTCGTGGCTACCGGGTCGACCGCGATGCTCCCAACGGGGTGATCCTGGCCAAGCCGCTGCCGCTGGCCGTCACCGTGCCCACGGCCGACGCGATGCACACGCTCGGCGAGCGGCTGGCCGCCCTGCTGCGGCCCGGCGACGTGATCATCGCCTCGGGCGATCTCGGCGCGGGCAAGACCACCCTGACCCAGGGGATCGGGCGCGGCCTGGACGCCGTGGGCCCGATCATCTCGCCGACCTTCGTGCTCTCCCGGATCCATGCTTCGGCCACCGGACGCCCCACCTTGGTCCACGTCGACGCCTACCGGTTGTCGTCGGCCGCCGAGCTCGACGACCTCGACCTCGACGCCACCCTGGCCGGCGCGGTCACCGTCGTCGAGTGGGGCCAGGGATTGGCCGAGTGGCTGTCCGAGGACCGGCTGGAGATCGACATCTGGACCACCCCGGTCGACGACCGGGCCGTGGCGGACGACAGCGAACGGGTGGTCACCGTGCGCGCCCTCGGTCCCCGGTGGGCCGGGATCGATCTCGCCGCCGCGTTGGCGGAGCACCGATGAGCGCGCCCTGGGTGCTCGCCCTCGACACCTCGACGGTGGTGCAGGTCGGCGTCGCTCGCGAGGGTGAGGTCCTGGCCCGGCGGACCGTCGACGACCGGATGGCTCACGTCGAGCAGCTCACGCCGCTGATCGCCGAGGCGGTGGCCGAAGCCGGGGTCGCACTCCCCGACCTCGGCTCGATCGTGGTCGGGCTCGGCCCAGGTCCGTTCACCGGGCTGCGGGTCGGCATCGTCAGCGCCCAGGTGCTCGCCGCCGTACGCGGTGTCCCGGTGCACGGGGTGTGCAGCCTCGACGTCCTCGCCCTCGCGTACGCGCCCCGGTCGGGGACTTCGTCGTCGCCTCCGACGCCCGGCGCCGCGAGGTCTACTGGGCCCGCTACACCGGCGCCGGCGTCCGGGTCGGCGATCCGCAGGTCTCCAGCCCCGACGAGGTGCCCGCGCTGCCGGTGATCGGGCCGGCCGCCGACCTCTACGCCGACCGGTTGACCGCAGCCGACGGCCCCCGGGCCCTCGACGCCGGTCTGCTGGCCGCCCGCGGCTCCGAGCTCCCCGACGCTGGGACCGAACCGCTCTATCTGCGCAAGCCCGACGCCGCCGAGTCGATCCGCCGCAAGTCGGTCCTGCGGTGGGACGCGAGGGGTCGATGATTAACCCCGAGATCAACATCCAGGTCGCCCGCCGCGACGACCTGCCGGCGATCATGGAGCTCGAGCAGTCCGGGTTCGCCGAGCCCGAGCGGTGGAGCGAGCGCAGCTGGCTGGGTGAGCTGCTCGGCGACGGTCGCACGGTGCTGATCGCGCGGACCCACCGGCCGGTCGGCGTGATCACCCTGCAGACCATCGGCGAACTGGCCGACCTGCACCGGCTCGTCGTCGCCCCCGACCACCGCCGCCGGGGCATCGGGCGCGACCTGGTCGAGGCCGGGCTGCGAGCGGTCCGGCACAGCGGGGCCAGGGCGGTGATGCTCGAGGTCGACTACACCAACGACCCGGCCATCGAGGTCTACGCCCGGGCCGGCTTCGAGCAGCTCTTCGTCCGCGACGACTACTACGGCCCGGGCCGGCACGCCCTGATCATGAAGCTGTACGAGCTGCAGGAGCGCCCATGAGCAGCCCTCTCATCCTGGGCATCGAGTCGTCGTGCGACGAGACCGGCGTCGGGATCGTCCGCGGTCACACGCTGCTGGCCAACGAGGTGGCGTCGAGCGTCGACCTGCACGTGCGGTTCGGCGGGGTGGTGCCCGAGGTGGCCAGCCGGGCCCACCTCGAGGCGATGGTCCCGACGCTGCAGCGTGCCTGCGCCACCGCCGACATCGACCTGAGCGAGATCGACGGCATCGCGGTCACGGCGGGCCCCGGACTGATGGGGGCCCTGGTCGTCGGGCTGGCCAGCGCCAAGGCGCTCGCGTACGCGCTCGACAAGCCGCTCTACGCGGTGAACCACCTGGCCGGACACGTGGCCGTCGACCTGCTCGAGCACGGCCCGCTGCCGACCCCGTGCGTGGCCCTGCTGGTCTCCGGCGGGCACACCTCGCTGCTCGAGGTCGACGACATCGCCACCTCGATCACCGAGCTCGGGTCGACCATCGACGACGCGGCCGGCGAGGCGTACGACAAGGTCGCCCGGCTGCTCGGGCTGCCCTATCCCGGCGGCCCGCACATCGACCGGGCGGCGACCGGAGACCCGCGGGCGATCGCTTTCCCGCGTGGGCTGACCGCGCGCAAGGACCTGGAGAAGCACCGGTTCGACTTCTCGTTCTCCGGCCTCAAGACGGCGGTGGCCCGGTGGGTCGAGTCGCGCGAACGCGACGGGCTCGACGTGCCGATCGCCGACGTCGCGGCCAGCTTCCAGGAGGCCGTCTGCGACGTGCTCACCGCCAAGGCCATCGACGCCTGCCTGACCACCGGGGCCACCGACCTGCTGATCGGTGGCGGAGTCGCGGCCAACGGTCGCTTGCGGGCGCTGCTGGCCGAGCGCACCGCCGCCCACGCGATCACGCTGCGGACACCGCGCCCCGGACTGTGCACCGACAACGGCGCGATGATCGCCGTCCTCGGCTCCGAGGTGGTCACCGCCGGTGGTCGACCGAGCCGGCTCGACGTCGGGGCCGACTCCGGGCTGCCGGTCGGTCGGATCCTGGTCTGATCCCAGGCACGTCGACGAGGTCCGTGGAGGGACGCCGAGGTGGGGCCGTCGGCCCAGGACTGGAGCCTCCTCGAACCGGAAGGCACCGCTGGTGATGGCCGATGATCGGCGGCTCGCTCGACCCGACGAGCGGTCGACCCGGCCCGACGCGTCGCCCGGGGTGGCCCTGCTGGCGGCGGTCGCGGCCGGGCTGGTCATCGGCCCGCTCGATCTCGCGCTACAGCGGACTCTGTCGTACCCCTGGGCCAACCTGGCCAACTCGAGAGCGGTCTGGGCCGTCCTGGCCTTCGTCGTCGGGTGGTCGTGGGGCGGGGCGGTCCGCACCGGGGCGCGATCGGCACCGCCCTCGGCGCCGCGGTGCTGTTCGCCGAGGCCGGGCTCGATCTCCACCGCTCCACCGAAGCCGACCCGGCCCGGGCCACCGACCTGCAGCAGACCGCGATGATCGTGGCCGCGCTCGGAGTTTCGATGCTGGTGCTGTTCGGTCGCAAGCGCCGGTCAACGCCTGCGGGCCGCCGGCCTCGCGGTGGCCCTGACCGCCGTCGGCTTCGGTACCTTCGTCCTGCTCGGCTTCGGCTGAGCGTGACGCGTGGGGTCGCGTGCGGGGGAGGATGAGCAGATGTCCACCCCCGCGCTGCCGTTCGGACTGACCCCGTCGGCGCTCGACGCAGCGATGAGCGAGGTGGACCCCGGCTCGTTGGCCGCCGCGACCCGGTTGCGGAGCCGGTTCGGACCCGAGCTGGCCACGGCGGCGCTGCACCAGGCCGCGCTGCGCCGGCAGGCCGAGCGCAAGTTCGGTGACCTGGCCGCCGAGATGTTCTTCACCCGGGCCGGTCTCGAGCAGGCCACCCGGCCGTCGGTGGCCGATCACCACGCGGCGCGGATGGTCGCCGCCGGGGCCCGCCGGGTCGTCGACCTCGGCTGCGGCATCGGTGCCGATGCCCTGGCGTTCGTCCGGGCCGGTCTCGAGGTGCTGGCCGTCGAGCGTGACCCGGACACCGCGGCGGTGGCCGCGGCCAACCTCGCGGACGCCGTCGGCGCCGGCGCGGCGGAGGTCCGCTGCGCCGACGCCGAGCAGATCGCGCTCGACGCCGACGATGCCGTGTTCCTGGACCCGGCCCGCCGCAACGACCGCGGCCGGCTGTGGCGGATCGAGGACTTCAGCCCGCCGTGGTCGCTGGTCAGCGCGATCCTCGACGGCTCGCGTCCGGCCGGGGTCAAGCTGGGCCCCGCGCTGCCGCACGCGTTCGTCCCGGCCACGGCTGAGGCCGAGTGGACGACCGACCGGGGCGAGACCGTGGAAGTGGCGCTGTGGGCCGGATCGGGCGCCGCCGCCGGATCGCGATCCGCGTTGATCATGCCCACCACACGGATGCTGGTCACCGACTCCGACCCGCTCGACGTGGGGCCGCTCGACGCCGTCCTCTACGAACCCGACGGCGCGGTGATCCGGGCCGGCGGCATCGCCCAGCTCGGCCGGGCCCTCGGCGCCCACCTGCTCGACCCCCAGATCGCCTACCTCACCGGTGGCGCTCGGGTGGAGACCCCGTACGCCGCAGTCTTCGCGGTGCGCGAGCAGCTCCCGTACGACCTCAAACGGCTGCGCCGCTGGGTGGCCGACCAGGGCATCGGACGGCTGGAGATCAAGAAGCGCGGCCTCGACCTGGACCCGGCCGAACTGCGCCGGCGGCTCAAACCGGCCGGCCCGAACGCCGCCACCCTGCTGCTGACCCGGACCCCGACCGGTGCGCTGGCCGTGTTCGCCGACCGGGTTTCCTGACCGCGCCGTTCATCAAAGACCCCGCTCCTGGCACTCACCGGGGGTGAGTGCTAATCTCGGCGTTGGCACTCTCCCTGTGAGTGTGCCAGCCGGTGGTGATGGCACCCGCGACGACATCGCCGCCACCCAGACAACTGCAGACACCCGCGTGCAAACGCGCAACGACAACCCGTGAAAGGGGTTTGACGTGGCAACGATCAAGCCGCTCGAGGATCGCATCCTCGTTCAGCCGCTGGAGGCGGAGCAGACCACCGCGTCCGGTCTGGTCATTCCCGATACCGCCAAGGAGAAGCCGCAGGAGGGCACCGTCCTCGCCACCGGCCCGGGCCGTATCGATGACAACGGCAAGCGCATCCCGCTCGACGTCGCCGAGGGTGACGTCGTCATCTACAGCAAGTACGGCGGCACCGAGGTCAAGTACGACGGCAAGGAGCTCCTGCTCCTCAACGCCCGCGACATCCTCGCGGTCGTCAACAAGTAAGGGGCACGTTCTCCATGGCAAAGATCCTTCAGTTCGACGAGGAGGCGCGGCGTTCACTCGAACGCGGCGTGGACATCCTCGCCAACACCGTGAAGGTCACGCTCGGCCCCAAGGGCCGTTACGTGGTGCTCGACAAGAAGTGGGGCGCGCCGACCATCACCAACGACGGCGTGACCGTCGCCCGTGAGGTCGAGCTCGACGACCCGTACGAGAACCTCGGCGCCCAGCTGGCCAAGGAGGTGGCCACCAAGACCAACGACGTCGCCGGTGACGGCACCACCACCGCGACCGTGCTGGCCCAGGCCCTGGTTCACGAGGGCCTCAAGGCCGTCGCGTCCGGCGCCAACCCGATCATGCTCAAGCGCGGCATCGACGCGGCCGTGGCCGCGGTCGTCGAGCGGCTTCGCGAGAACGCTCGCGACGTCGAGTCGACCGAGGACATGGCGTCGGTGGCCACCATCTCCGCGCGTGACTCCGAGATCGGCGGCCTGATCGCCGAGGCGTTCGACAAGGTCGGCAAGGACGGTGTCATCACCGTCGACGAGTCCAACACCATGGGCACCGAGCTCGAGTTCACCGAGGGCATGCAGTTCGACAAGGGTTACCTCTCGCCGTACTTCGTGACCGACCCGGAGCGGATGGAAGCGGTCCTCGAAGACCCCTACATCCTCATCAACTCCGGCAAGATCTCCTCGATGAGCGATCTCCTCCCGCTGCTGGAGAAGGTCATCGGCGCGTCGGGCACCCTGTTCGTGGTGGCCGAGGACGTCGACGGCGAAGCGCTGTCGACCCTGGTCGTCAACAAGATCCGGGGCACCTTCACCTCGGTCGCGGTCAAGGCTCCGGCCTTCGGCGACCGGCGTAAGGCCATGCTCGAGGACATCGCCATCCTCACCGGTGCCGAGGTCGTCGCGCCCGAGGTCGGGCTCAAGCTCGACCAGATCGGGCTCGAGGTGCTCGGTCGGGCCCGTCGCATCGTGGTCACCAAGGACAACACCACGATCGTCGACGGCGCCGGCAAGAGCGACGACGTCAAGGGCCGCGTTGCTCAGCTGCAGGCCGAGATCGCCCGGACCGATTCCGACTGGGACCGCGAGAAGCTGCAGGAGCGAGTCGCCAAGCTCGCCGGTGGCGTCTGCGTGATCAAGGTCGGCGCGGCCACCGAGGTCGAGCTCAAGGAGAAGAAGCACCGGATCGAGGACGCCGTCTCGGCAACTCGCGCCGCGATCGAAGAGGGCATCGTCGCCGGTGGCGGCTCCGCCCTCATCCACGCGGTCAAGGCGCTCGACGGAGACCTCGGCCTGACCGGGGACGAGAAGTCCGGCGTCGCCATCGTCCGCAAGGCGGCCGTCGAGCCGCTGCGCTGGATCGCCGAGAACGGCGGCGAGCAGGGCTACGTCATCACCACCCGGGTGGCCGAGATGGAGCCGGGTCACGGCTACAACGCGGCAACCGGGGTGTACGGCGACCTCATCGGCGCCGGCGTGATCGATCCGGTCAAGGTGACGCGTTCCGCGCTCGCCAACGCCGCTTCGATCGCTTCGTTGCTGCTCACCACGGAGACCCTCGTGGTGGAGAAGCCCGAAGAGGACGACGCCCCGGCCGCTGGCGGCCACGGGCACGCGCACTGACCTCAGTCGCACCGACGAAGGGCCCTCGCCGATCTGGCGGGGGCCTTTTGCCGTTTCCCGAGGGAAAGGATCACGGTCCGGACTCGACGGAGATGTCGCTTGAAACCGACTCCGTGATCGGCCATTCTGTCTGCGTCGGACTCGTCAGAATCCGTATCACCGCAAGATCAGAGTCCGTATCACCGCAACATCTGTCACGAATATCGGGTTTCGGGTCGGCGTCACGCGTTGACGGTCTTTCCGACCCCCATGAACAGCCCGACCTTTCCACCTTCTCTCGGGGACCATGAGGGGAGTTGCGGGTGGCGACCGATTCGTCTCACCTGTTGTCCGACCACGATCTCGTCGCCCGAGCACAATCCGGTGACGTCGTAGCGCTCGATCGCCTGATCGCCGCGATGCGGCCGGTGGTAGTGCGCTACTGCCGATCACGTCTGGGGACCTACGCCGGCGGCATCGACGCGGCCGACGATGTGGCCCAGGAGACGTGCGTGGCCGTGCTACGGATGCTGCCGCGCTACCAGCGGCAGGGGTCGCCGTTCCAGGCCTTCGTCTACGCGATCGCGGCCAACAAGGTGGCCGACATGCAGCGGCGCTACCACCGATCGGCGGTGCTGATCGAGGAGGTGCCCGATCGGGAGGAGCCGTCGCCGACTCCCGAGCAGCACGCCATGGCCGCGGTCCACCTCACCGTGGCCCGCGAGTTGTTGGCCCGGCTGCCGAGCCGCACCCGCGAGGTGCTGCTGCTGCGGGCCGACGGCCTGAGCACCGAGGACATCGGCGCGCAGCTGTCGATGAGCGCCAACGCCGTCCGGGTCACCCAGCATCGCGGTCTGGCCCGGCTCCGACAGCTGATCGCCGAGTCCGCGGAACATCGGGACCTGTTCGCCGACTACGGCCGCTCGGTGGCCTGAACAGTGCCGGGGCCGGTCGTCCCGGAGCACTAGGATGGCCTCTCCGCATCTGGTGTGAAAGGCCTGCTGTGTCGTCTCATCCTGTTGATCTCAACGCGGCGGGTGTGCCGCAGCCGTTCGCCGCGCTCGGTCTCACCTTCGACGACGTACTGCTCCAGCCGGCCGAGAGCGACATCATCCCGTCGCAGGTGAGCACGGCCTCCAAGGTCAGCAAGCGGATCAGCGTGCAGGTACCGCTCATCTCCTCGCCGATGGACACCGTCACCGAGGCGCGGATGGCCGTGGCGATCGCCCGGCACGGCGGGCTCGGGATCATCCACCGCAACCTCTCCATCGAGGATCAGGCCCACCAGGTCGACCTGGTCAAGCGCTCCGAGGCCGGCATGGTCGACGAGCCGATCACCATCTCGCCCGAGGCGACCATCGGCGAGGCCGACGCCATGTGCGGCCGCTACCGGATCTCCGGCGTCCCGGTCGTCGACCGCGACATGACCCTGCTCGGCATCGTCACCAACCGCGACATGCGCTTCGAGAGCGATCCGTCGCGGCTGGTCGGCGACGTGATGACCAAGATGCCGTTGGTCACCGGTCCGGTGGGGATCAGCGGCGACGACGCCATGAAGTTGCTGGCCCAGAACAAGATCGAGAAGCTCCCGCTGGTCGACGAGCGCGGACGCCTCAAGGGCCTGATCACGCTCAAGGACTTCGTGAAGTCCGATCAGTACCCGCACGCCTCCAAGGACGACCAGGGCCGGCTGCGCGTCGGTGCGGCGGTCGGCTTCTTCGGTGACTCCTGGAAGCGGGCCATGGCGCTGATCGAGGAGGGCGTCGACCTGCTCATCGTCGACACCGCCCACGGCCACTCGCAGGGCGTGCTCGAGATGGTCCGGCGGCTCAAGGCCGATCCGGCCGCGGCCGACGTCGACATCGTCGGCGGCAACGTGGCCACGTACGCCGGGGCCAAGGCCCTGGTCGAGGCCGGGGTCGACGGCGTCAAGGTCGGCGTCGGACCGGGCTCGATCTGCACCACCCGGGTGGTCGCCGGGGTGGGCGTCCCCCAGGTCACCGCGATCCACAACGCCTCGCTGGCCTGCCGGCCGGCCGGCGTGCCGCTGATCGGCGACGGCGGCCTTCAGTACTCCGGAGACATCGCCAAGGCGCTCGTGGCCGGGGCCGACACGGTGATGCTCGGCTCGCTGCTGGCCGGCTGCGAGGAGAGCCCGGGCGAGCTGATCTTCGTCAACGGCAAGCAGTTCAAGGCCTACCGTGGCATGGGCTCGCTCGGTGCGATGGCTTCGCGCGGGCGCAGCGCCTCCTACTCCAAGGATCGCTACTTCCAGGGCGACGTCACCTCGGACTCGCAGCTGATCGCCGAGGGCATCGAGGGGCAGGTGCCGTTCCGCGGCCCGCTCGCCGCCGTGGCCTACCAGCTGGTCGGGGGCCTGCGACAGTCGATGTTCTACACCGGTGCCTCGACCATTACCGAGCTCCAGGAGCGCGGCAGCTTCGTCCGCATCACCTCCTCGGGACTCCGCGAATCGCATCCTCACGACATCCAGATGACCGTCGAAGCGCCCAACTACTCAGGCTGACACTTCGGCTGACCGGGCTACTCGCCCCGGCGCCTCGTTGCCCCGGTCGTCGTCGTCACTCGTCGACGGAAAAGCGTGTCGACTCGTTCCTCCTCCGATCCGGGGCCGGCGCCGGGGCTGCGCTGCCCGGTCAGCCGGGACAACCCTGTCGATGAGGGGGTTGGGCGTCCGGTGCCGTTGGTGCGGCGCGCGCGTGCGGTCGGACCGCGTGGGTTTGGCTAGGGTGCTGGGCATGTATGACATCGGTCGGAACAAGCGGGCGGAACGCGTCTTCGCGTTCGACGACATCTCCATCGTGCCGTCGCGGCGGACCCGTGGCGACGAAGAGGTCTCGTTGCAGTGGCGCATCGACGCGTCGACCTTCGCTTTCCCGCTGGTCGCGGCGCCGATGGATTCGGTGATGTCGCCGGCCACGGCCATCCGGGTCGGTGAGCTCGGCGGCCTCGGGGTGCTCAACCTCGAGGGGCTGTGGACCCGTTACGCCGATCCCGAGCCGTTGCTCGACGAGATCGCCTCGATCTCCGACCCCGACCAGGTCACCCCGCGGATGCAGCAGATCTACGCCGAGCCGATCAAGCCCGAGCTGATCGGACAACGGATCGCCGAGATCCGGGCCGCGGGTGTGCCGGCCGCCGGCGCGCTCTCGCCGCAGAACACCCAGCAGTACGCCAAGGCCGTGGTCGACTCGGGCGTCGACTTCTTCGTGATCCGCGGCACCACGGTGTCGGCCGAGCACGTGTCGTCCGACCTAGCGCCGCCGCTCAACCTCAAGCAGTTCATCTACGACCTCGACGTGCCGGTCATCGTCGGTGGCTGCGCGACCTATCAGGCCGCGCTGCACCTGATGCGGACCGGCGCAGCCGGCGTCCTGGTCGGCTTCGGCGGCGGCGCCAGTTCGACCACCCGGTCGGTGCTCGGCGTGGCCGTCCCGATGGCCTCCGCGGTCTCCGACGTCGCCGCCGCGCGCCGCGACTACCTCGACGAGTCCGGCGGCCGCTACGTGCACGTCATCGCCGACGGCTCGGTCGGCCGGTCCGGTGACATCGCCAAGGCCATCGCCTGCGGCGCCGATGCGGTGATGGTCGGCTCCCCGCTGGCCAAGGCCGAGGAGGCCCCCGGCCGGGGCTTCCACTGGGGTTCCGAGGCCTGGCACGCCGAGCTGCCCCGCGGCGGCCGCGCCCAGTTCCCGGTGGTCGGGACGCTCGAGCAGATCCTGCTCGGTCCGTCGACCGTCCCCGACGGCACGATGAACCTGGTCGGCGGTCTGCGCAAGGCCATGAGCACCACCGGCTACACCGAGGTCAAGGAATTCCAGCGCGTCGAGATCGTGGTCATCTAAGGGCTGTATCTGTGTGGGGGGACGACCCCCCACACCCCCCGCGTGGCCGGTCCTCGCTGGCGCTCGTCGCGGCCCTGTCTGTGTGGGGGGACGACCCCCACCCCCCGCGTGGCCGGTCCTCGCTGGCGCTCGTCGCGGCCCTGTCTGTGGGGGACGACCCCCACCCCCCGCGTGGCCGGTCCTCGCTGGCGCTCGTCGCGGCCCTGTCTGTGTGGGGGGACGACCCCCCACACCCCCCGCGTGGCCGGTCCTCGCTGGCGCTCGTCGCGGCCGTGTCTTCGTGGGGGGCGACCCCCCACACCCCCGCGTGGCCGGTCCTCGCTGGCGCTCGTCGCGGCCGGACACTCCTGCGTGGGACGGGTGCAGGCGACGGTGGCGGGTCGACGGAGGCGGTCTCCGCCCCTCTCTGACTTCGTCGTCCCCGCTCAGGCGCCGCCGGGCGGAAGCAGACCGGCCAGCTGGTCCCAGCGCGAGATCTCGCAGCCGTTGGTCCGGGCGAAGCCGGTGGTCACCGGCTGGCCGCGCCAGGTCCCGGTGAGCCGGGCGGTCTGCGGGCCGCCCCAGACCTCGGTGCACATCCGGTCGCGGGGCACCGGTGGCAGAGCGGTCGACGCATGGGCCACCAGCGCATCACACGCGGTGTCGGGGCTGGCATGGGTGCCGCCGGCCGGATCGCAGGTGAGCGTCGACTCGGTCACCGAACCGTTGCCGTCGTCGACGCTCAAGGTCAGTTGGGTCAACCCGGCGGTCGGGGTCGGGGCGGGTTCCGAGCCGGTGGCGCAGCCGCTCAGGACGACCACGCCCGCCACCAGCACCGGGACCAGCCGGCGCCGTAGAGGGTGATCCGAGTTCCACGTCACGGACCGAGCCTAGGCGCGGACGCCGCACCGCCGGAAGGAAAACCCTGGCGCCGATCGCCATCATGGACGCCATGAGCGAGCGGGCAGTCGACTGGGCGACGACCACGATCGGCGGCGACTGGACGTTCCTGCGGACCCGTCCGTGGGCGGCGGTCTGGCGCGCCGACACCGCCGACGGCACCTGGTGGCTCAAGGTCAACTCGCCGGGCACCGGCTACGAGCCGCGGCTGCTGGACACGCTGGCCACCCTCGACTCGCCCGTACTGCCCAGGTCGATCGTCCACCCCGACGAGCCCTGGGCGCTGATCGCCGACGCCGGACGGTCGGCCCGCGACACGTTGGCCGAGGCCGACGTCGATCGGCGGATCGACTTCTGGATCGGAGTGGTCACCGCGTACGCCGGGCTCCAGCAGGCGGCGGCTGGGCTCGACCTGCTCGGTGCCGGGGTGCCCGACTACCGACCGGAGTCCCTGGTCGACCGGTTCGACGAGGTGGTCGCCGATCGCCGCTGGCTGGACCCGGCGGTTGCGGTGGGCCTCGACCCGACCGAGCTGGGCCGCGTCCCCGAGGCCCGCAGCCGGCTGGTCGCCGCGGCCGCCGCGCTGGCCGACAGCATGCCGTCGACCGTCGAGCACGGCGATCTGCACGACGCCAACGTGTTCGTCCGCGACGGCCGGACCCTGATCATCGACTGGGGCGACACCGCGTACGCGCATCCGTTCCACACCCTGCTGATCACCCTCGACGTGCTGGCCGCCCAGCTCGACTGCACGGCCGACGACCCGCGGCTGCGCCGGGTGGCTGACGCCTACCTGGAGTGCTGGCGGATCGGGGGCGAATCCACCGCCGCGTTGCGCGAACAGCTCGACCTGGCCCGGCGGACCGGTGCCCTGGCCCGGGCCGGCAGTTGGCGGCGCGCGCTCGACCGGCCCGGCCTCGCCCCGGAGGCGGACTCCGACGACGCGGTCGCGTACTGGTTGCTGCGGCTGGTCCACGCGCTCGACCGCTAGTCTCGGCCCCGTGAGCGACCCGGTGACCGAAGAACTGCTGCGGCTGCGGGCGAGCATCGACAACATGGATGCCGCGCTGGTCCACCTGCTGGCCGAACGGTTCAAGATCACCCAGCAGGTCGGTCTGCTCAAGGCCGCGCACCAGTTGCCGCCGGCCGATCCGCAGCGTGAGGCCCAGCAGATCACCCGGCTGCGCGCACTGGCCGAGGAGGCCAAGCTCGATCCCGAGTTCGCCGAGAAGTTCCTCAACTTCGTCGTCGCCGAGGTCGTCCGGCACCACGAGGCCGCACTCCGCGACTCCTGATTCGCGGCCCTGCTGGACCGGGGTCACCCGATTCAGCCGAGCGGGGCGGCCGGCGCCCGACCGGCGGTCCGGCCGCTGAACAGGCAGCCGCCGAGGAACGTCCCCTCTCCGGCCGCGAACTGCACGTGCGCCATGGCCCAGCGCCGCGGCCCGTGGTCCTCGGGCCGGATTGAACGCCGCGCTGCCCAGCCAGTCGGCCCAGGCGAGCTCGGCCGAGTCGCGGACCCGCAGCCGCCGCTGCTCGGGCGAATCGACCAGGAACAGTCCGCCGAACGACCAGTGCGCCTGGCCCCCGAGCGAGCCGAGCGACTCCGCATCGACCACGATCACCGACCGCCCGGCCTCGGCCAGCTCGTACGCGGTGACCAGCCCGGAGAGTCCGCCCCGACGATGACGACATCGGCATCCACGAGCCGGGTATGACGCCGGACCGCCGGACCCGCGCCGAGCTCAGGGGTCGGGTCGAGACGTCGGCTGGGGGACGGCCACTAGCGTGGCGGGCATGACGCCACCGAGGGCTGTGCGGTTCGAGCTCGACCGACTCGGCGACCGCGTGGTCGCCTCGGGCCCGGGTGAGACGGTCGTCTCGCCGATGACCGGCGAGTCACTGGCCGTCGTCACCACCTCGACGCTCGCCGACGTCGCCGCCGCCGCCGAGCGGGCGCGGGCCGCACAGCCGGCCTGGGCCGCGACCCCGATCGAGCAGCGTGCGGCGTTGCTGCTGCGGATCCACGACCGGCTGCTCGACCGCCGCGACGAGTTCGTCGACCTGCTCCAACTCGAGGCGGGCAAGGCCCGGCTCAGCGCGGTCGAGGAGGTGCTGCACGTGGCGCTGACCGCGCGCTACTACGGCCGGACGGCGCGCCGCCACCTGCACTCCGAGCGCGGGACCGGGCTGATCCCGGTGCTCACCCGGATCGACCGGCACTACGTGGCCAAGGGGGTGGTCGGCGTCATCGCCCCCTGGAACTATCCGCTGACCATGGCCGTGTCCGACGGGCTGGCCGCGCTGGCCGCCGGCAACGCGGTGATCGTCAAGCCCGACCAACAGACGCCCCTGGTCGCTCTGGCCGCGGCGGAGCTGCTGGCCGAAGCCGGTCTGCCCGACGACCTGTGGCAGGTGGTGCACGGGCCCGGGGCGCAGATCGGGCCGGCGCTGATCGACGTCAGCGACTACGTCTGCTTCACCGGCTCGACCGCCACCGGGCGCACGGTGGCCGCCCGGTGCGCCGACCGGCTGATCGGCTGCTCACTCGAACTGGGCGGCAAGAACCCGATGATCGTGCTCGACGACGCCGACCCCGAGGCGGCCGCCGAAGGCGCGGTGCGGGCCGGATTCGCCAACGCCGGCCAGCTCTGCGTGTCGATCGAGCGGATCTTCGTGGCCGAGCCCGTGGCCGACGCCTTCACTGAAGCGCTGGTCCGCCGGGTCGACCAGCTGCGGCTCGGCGCCACCATGGGCTTCGACCAGGACATGGGTGGCCTGATCAACATGGCCCAGCTGGAACGGGTCAGCGCGCACGTCGAGGACGCCCGCGACCGCGGCGCGACCGTCGAGGTCGGCGGGCGGCGTCGCCCCGACCTGGGGCCGCTGTTCTACGAGCCCACCGTCCTGACCGGGGTCACCCCGGCCATGGACTGCTACGCCGATGAGACCTTCGGCCCGGTGGTCAGCCTCTATCGGGTGGCCGACGAAGAGGAAGCGATCCGACGGGCCAACGACTCCGACTACGGACTCAACGCCAGCGTCTGGACCGCCGACGCCGAGCGCGGCCGTCGGGTGGCGCGCCGGATCCGGTGCGGGACGGTCAACGTCAACGAGGGCTTCGCCGCCACGTTCGGCAGCCTCGACGCCCCGATGGGTGGGATGAAGCGCTCGGGGCTCGGCCGGCGGCAGGGCCGCGACGGCATCCGTCGGTTCGTCGAGGTGCAGTCGGTGGGCACCCAGAGCGGGATCCCGATCGCGCCGAGCCACGGGATGAACGCCGAACGCTTCAGCGGTGCCCTGACCGCGGCCATGCGGCTGCTCCGACGCACCGGGCGAGCGTGACCCGGATCACCCGACGATGGCCGGGTGATTTGGAGAGACGCCCTCCGCGTCCTTATCGTGTGCGGTACAAGCGCCGTGCGGGCGGCGCTGCGCCATGCGGGTGGCGCGAGCAGGAAGCAGGCGACGCCATGGGCATCTGGACGCGACGCGACCGCGGGCCGTCGACGCGACGGCGGGCCGGCCTGTGGCCGGTGATCCTGGTGGTGCTGGCTCTGGCCGCCCCGACCGCGTACGCGCCGACCCCGGCCGCCGCGCTGACCGACGCCGACACACCGACCATCCCCGAGCGCTACCTGACCCAGACCATCGCGTGGTCGCCCTGCGACTTCGACGGGCTGCTGCGCGACTTCTACCCGGCCGCCCCGCACACCAACTGCGCGTCGGTGACCGTGCCGATGGACTGGCGCCATCCCGACGACCATCCCGACATCACCCTGGCCGTCGCGCACTCGGCCGCCACCGGGGTGTCGAAGGGCCTGCTGCTGTCCAACCCGGGCGGACCGGGGGCCGACGCCCTCGACTGGACCAGCTTCCTGGCCGCCGACCGGACGCGGATGTTCCGCGACTTCGACCTGCTCGGTTTCGACCCCCGCGGATTCGGTTCCAGCAGCACGGTGCGCTGCACGACCAGCATCGACCAGTTCGACCGGTTGCCGTCGGTCGACGACCCCCGGGTCCGCAGCCGCAGGGCGCACACCGCCGAGCTGGCCGCGGCCAAGCTGTACGCGCAGGCCTGCACCGGCTCCGAGCTCAGCCAGTTCATCGGCACCCAGCAGGTGGTCTACGACGTCGAGTTCCTGCGGCAGCTGATCGGGCAGCAGCGCGAGGCCTTCGCGAAGTTGCACTACATCGGCTACTCCTACGGCACCTGGCTGGGCGCCTGGTACGCCGACACCTACCCCGACCGGGTCGGTCGCTTCATCCTCGACTCGAACATGAACTGGACGTCGTCGATGGAGGCCAACGAGGCCGGGGACCCGCGCTCGTTCCAGCGCCGCCGGGACCAGATGTTCTATCCGTGGGTCGCGCGCCACCACCGCACCTACAAGCTGGGCACCTCGGCGTCGGCGGTCAAGCGCAACTACGAGAAGATCCGGGTCAAGGTAGCCCGGGCCTACAGCCGGGGCGACGGCAGTTACTCGGCTCCCGAGGGCGACGACATCATCGCCTCGCAGCTGTACTACAACGCCGATTTCCGCGACGCGGTCAGCACCATCCTCCAGCTCAAGGCCGTCGGTTCGGGGCGGGCCGGTCTGGCGGTGCGGCGTTCGCTGGCCGCCAAGGCCGATCAGGCCGCCGGCCGCGCCGGATCGCCCGGCGATCTGCGCCAGACCCGGCTGGCGGCCGGACGCGCCGACGCGGCTGACGACGAGATCGAGCTCGGCGGCGCCGACCAGCTCGTCCGCTGTCTCGACACCGCGTACTCGCGCGACGTCACCCGCCAGCTCAAGCGGGCCGACACCTACGCCGGGCGCTATCCGTTCATCGGCTACGGCAACACGGTGACCATGTGCTCCTACGTGCCGTTCCCCTCGGTCAGCCGGACCGTCGACCTGAGCGGCGCCCCGATGATGCTGATGCTGCAGTCCGAGGGCGACCCGGCCACCGCGTACGAGGGCGCGCGAGCCGCGCACCGGGCCACGCCCGATCACACCCGGCTGGTCTCGGTCGACAACGAGGGGCAGCACAGCCTCTTCATCGGCGGGCCGTCGACGTGCGTGGAGAAGATCGGCGACTCGTTCCTGTTCTCCGGGACCGTGCCGGCCGCCGACGTCGTCTGCGCGACCAAGCCGCTGCCCGGGGACAAGAAGGTCTACGTCCTCGAGGGCCCGGTCACCGCGAGCAAGGCGGCGACCAAGGCGGCCGCCGGCCAGAGGGCCCCGGCCCCGGCCAACGCCCGGGTCCGCGAGATCCGTGACCAGGTGGCGCGCGCATCCCGTTGAGCGTCGCCGACGGCCCGGGCCCCGGTCGACGGCACTAGACTCAGCGACTCCGAGCGCCGAGAGGACCCGCGACTGATGACCCAGACCGACCACGATCTGGTGCTGGTGATCGACTTCGGCGCCCAGTACGCCCAGTTGATCGCCCGCCGGGTCCGCGAGGCCCACGTCTACTCCGAGATCGTGCCGCACACCGCGTCGATCGAGTCAGATCCTGGCCAAGCAGCCCAAGGCCATCATCCTGTCCGGCGGTCCGCAGTCGGTCTACGCGCCGGGTGCCCCGCAGGTCGACCCGCAGCTCTTCGAGCTCGGCGTCCCCGCGTTCGGGATCTGCTACGGCTTCCAGGCCATGGCTCGCGCTCTGGGTGGCGACGTGGCCCGGACCGGGCTCAGCGAGTTCGGCCGGACCGAGGCGACGATCAGCACGCCGGGCACCCTGCTGGCCGGGCTGCCCGACCACCTGCGGGTCTGGATGAGCCACGGCGACTCGGTCGCCGCCGCCCCGGCCGGCTTCACCGAGCTGGCCCGCTCGGCCGGCGCCCCGATCGCCGCCTTCGAGGACGCCGGACGCGGGTTCGCCGGCGTCCAGTGGCACCCGGAGGTGCTGCACTCCCAGGCCGGCCAGACCGTGCTCGAACGGTTCCTCTACGACATCGCCGGCTGCTCGCCGGACTGGACCGCGGCCAGCATCGTCGACGAGTCGGTGGCGGCCATCCGTGCCCAGGTCGGCGACAAGCAGGTCATCTGCGGGCTGTCCGGCGGGGTCGACTCGGCGGTGGCCGCGGCGCTGGTCCAGCGTGCGGTCGGCGACCAGCTGACCTGTGTCTTCGTCGACCACGGACTGCTGCGCCAGGGCGAGGCCGAGCAGGTCGAACGCGACTTCGTGGCCGCGACCGGCGTCGATCTCGTGGTCGTCGAGGCCTCGGGCACCTTCCTCGACGCGCTCGCCGGGGTGACCGACCCCGAGACCAAGCGCAAGATCATCGGGCGCGAGTTCATCCGGTCGTTCGAACAGGCCGCCCGCGAGGTGACCGCCGCCGAGGGCCAGGTCGACTTCCTCGTCCAGGGGACGCTCTATCCCGACGTCGTCGAATCCGGCGGCGGTGAGGGTGCGGCCAACATCAAGAGCCACCACAACGTCGGCGGGCTGCCCGACGACCTGCAGTTCGCGCTGGTCGAGCCGCTGCGGACGCTGTTCAAGGACGAGGTCCGCGCTGTCGGCGAGGAACTCGGCCTGCCGTCGGCCATCGTCTGGCGCCAACCGTTCCCCGGACCCGGTCTGGGCATCCGGATCATCGGCGAGGTGACCCAGGACCGGCTCGAGATCCTCCGGGCCGCCGACGCCATCGCCCGCGCCGAGCTGACCGCCGCCGGTCTGGACCGCGACATCTGGCAGTTCCCGGTCGTGCTGCTCGCCGACGTCCGCTCGGTCGGGGTGCAGGGCGACGGCCGGACGTACGGGCATCCGATCGTGCTCCGCCCGGTGACCAGCGAGGACGCCATGACCGCCGACTGGGGTCGGCTGCCGTACGAGGTGCTCGAGAGGATGAGCACCCGGATCACCAACGAGGTCCGCGAGGTCAACCGGGTGGTCGTCGACATCACCAGCAAGCCGCCGGGCACGATCGAATGGGAGTGAGCCTGCGGGTCCGTCGACGGGGAATGACCCTCCGGGTCGGGCGAGGGGGAGCGAGCCCGTGGCCGGGTCGGTGACCATCACCTACTGCACGCAGTGCCGCTGGCTGCTGCGGGCCAGCTGGCTGGCCCAGGAGTTGCTGACCACGTTCAGCGCCGAGCTGACCGAGCTCACCCTGCGGCCGGGGACCGGCGGGGTGCTGCGGATCGAGGTCGGCGACGACACGATCTTCGACCGCGTACGCGACGGCGGCTTCCCCGATCTCAACGCGGTCAAGCGAGCCGTCCGCGACCGGATCGCGCCCGACCGCAAGCTCGGCCACATCGACCGGGCCGCGGAGGCCTGACCGACGCCCTCCCGCTGGGTCGTTTCCCGGCACGTGCCGGCCAACGACCCCGTCGACGCCGGATTCCGGTCCGTGTCGCGGCAGGTGCCGGGAGACGACCCCGTCGACGCCGGATTCCGGTCCGTCTCGCGACACGTGCCGGGAAACGACCCGGTCGAGGACGCGGATCCAGTCCGTCTGTCGGCAGATGCCGCGAAACGACTCACCGAACCGGCCTAGACTCGAGAAGTTCAGCTCTCGTCACCGAAGGAACCCACGTGTCCGATCAGTCCGTCACCTCCACCACCGGCACCGCGCGGGTCAAGCGCGGCATGGCCGAGATGCTCAAGGGCGGGGTGATCATGGATGTGGTCACCGCCGAGCAGGCCAAGATCGCCGAGGACGCGGGCGCGGTGGCGGTGATGGCCCTCGAGCGGGTGCCGGCCGACATCCGCGCCCAGGGCGGCGTCTCGCGGATGAGCGACCCGGACATGATCGACAGCATCATCGCCTCGGTCTCGATCCCGGTGATGGCCAAGGCCCGGATCGGGCACTTCGTCGAGGCCCAGGTGCTGCAGTCGCTCGGCGTCGACTACATCGACGAGTCGGAGGTCCTGACCCCGGCCGACTACGCCAACCACATCGACAAGTGGTCGTTCACCGCGCCGTTCGTCTGCGGCGCCACCAACCTCGGCGAGGCGTTGCGCCGGATCACCGAGGGCGCGGCGATGATCCGCTCCAAGGGCGAGGCCGGCACCGGCGACGTGTCCAACGCGACCACCCACATGCGGACCATCCGCGGCGAGATCCGTCGGCTGACCAGTCTGTCGCGCGACGAGTTGTTCGTTGCCGCCAAGGACCTGCAGGCACCGTACGAGCTGGTCGTCGAGGTGGCCGAACTCGGCAAGCTGCCGGTCGTGTTGTTCACCGCCGGCGGCATCGCCACCCCGGCCGACGCGGCCATGATGATGCAGTTGGGCGCCGAGGGCGTGTTCGTCGGCTCGGGCATCTTCAAGTCCGGCAATCCGGAGCAGCGAGCCGCCGCGATCGTCAAGGCCACCACGTTCTTCGACGACCCCGACGTCATCGCCAAGGTGTCGCGCGGGCTCGGTGAGGCCATGGTCGGGATCAACGTCGAGGACATCCCGCAGCCGCACCGGCTGGCCGAGCGCGGCTGGTGAGAGTCGGCGTCCTCGCACTGCAGGGCGACGTCCGCGAGCATCTGGCTGCGCTGACCGCCTGCGGCGCCGAGGCGGTCCGGGTCCGTCGGCCGAGCGAACTCGACGCTCTCGACGGCATCGTGCTCCCCGGTGGGGAGTCGACGACGATCGACAAGCTGTCGCGCATCTTCGAGGTGCGGGACCCGCTGATCGCGGCGCTGCGGTCCGGGCTGCCCGCGTACGGGTCGTGCGCCGGGATGATCCTGCTGGCCGACCGGGTCCTCGACGGCCTGCCCGATCAGCAGACCTTCGGCGGGCTGCCGATCATCGTCCGGCGCAACGCCTTCGGTCGCCAGGTCGAGTCGTTCGAGGACGACGTCGACCTGGCCGGCCTGCCCGGCGGATCGGTGCACGCGGTGTTCATCCGGGCTCCGTGGGTCGAGGTGGTCGACCCGGCGGTGGAGGTGCTGGGGACCGTGACGTCCCCCCGGGACCGATCGGTCGAGGATCATCGCGGTCCGCCACGGCTCGATCCTGGCCACCTCGTTCCATCCCGAGGTGACCGACGACCTGCGGATCCACCGCTACTTCCTCGACCGGGTCGTCACCGGCTGAGCGTCACCTCAGGTCGTCGGGGTGCCGCGGGGCGGCACCCGGCTGGTTCTGCGGCTGCTCCCACGGCGCACCGCTCGGGCCCCAGACGTCGGAGCCGGCGGTGGTCGGCGGCGCGACCGGGGGATACCCGTAACCGCGGTTCGCCGGCTCCTCGGGCACCAGGAACAGCGCCAGGATGTAGAGGATGACCGGGATGCCGGTGAACAGGGTGATCACCGCGGTCAGGATCCGGACCAGGGTGACATCCATGTTGAGGTAGTCGGCCACGCCGCCGCAGACGCCACCGATCATGCGGGTGTTCCGGCTGCGGTAGAGCTTCTTGGGGCCGGACGGGTAGGGCGAGTTCACGGGGTGTGCCTTTCGGGTGGGTGTGGACGGGTCAGGAGCGAGGGCGGGACAGGGCGAGACCGGCGATGCCGGCCGCGATCAGACCGATCGGGGCGATCAGCCCGATCAAATGCCAGTTCACCGGGCCGATCAGGGTCAACCACAGCGTGACCAGGGCGACGGTGGTGAACAGCAGGCCGAAGATCAGGGCGACCGCGTCGGTGGTGCGGCGTTTCATCGACGGACCTCCAGCTGGCCCAGGTCGACCTGCAGGTCGAGCTCGAGGGTGTGCTGGCCGGCCGCGGCCTGCTCGGGGTCGGCCAACTCGCCCTGCAGATCGGTGCCTCCGGCCCGTTGCTCGCCGGCCAGGCTGACCGACCCCATGTCGCTGCGGTAGTGGACGACGACCCGGACGTCGTCGGGCACGATCACGGTGATGTTGCCGACATCGGCGGTGGCCTTGTAGCTGGCGTCTCCGGTGAGCTCGAGTCCGGAGAGGTCGACGGTGAGGTTTCCGACCTCGACCGCGTCGCCGTCCACCGGGAACTGCGCGGGCGAGGTGTAGAGCCGGGTGGGATGGGCGATGGTGGGCATCTCGGTCGACTGGCCGATCGCGAACCCCAGGGTGACCAGGGTCGCCACCACGCCGAGGGAGAGCAGTCCACGGGCCCGGCCGAGCCAGGTGGCCCCGATCAGGGCCAGCCCGAGGATCAGTAGCGCGGCGGCCGGGTAGGCGGTGGCCGGTACCGAACCGCCGAAGTGGTCTAGCAGTCCGAGGGCGCCGAGCACCACCGCGACCAGGCTGAGCGCGATGGTACGCAGGCGGCGGGCCGAGCGACGGTTGCGGCCCGGGGTCGGTGGTGCGACCACCGTGGTCGAGCCCGTGGGGGCGTCGTACAGACCGACCGGATCGGCCGTGGCCAGGAACGACGCGCGGTCGCGGACCTCCGGCGGGTCGACCGGCGCGTACGCGGGGGTCGGCTGCCAGGTGGTGGGCGGCGGACTCGGCCACTGCTGGGCCGCGGCCGGCGCCGACGGATCGGGCGTCGTCGTGGAGGTCGATGGCTGCCGGGTGTGCTCGGCGATCCGCTGCTGCCAGGCGTGGGCGGCCTCGGTGAACGGGGTCGGCGGACCCGGGTAGCGGACGAACTGCGGCGTGACGACGGCCGGAGGCTCGGCCGGCGGGGACGCCTGACGCTGGCGGGGCTTGTAGAGCCCGAAATACCAGACGACCGCGATGACCACCGCCGGACCGATGCTGAACGGGCTGACCGAGCCGAACGCGGCGAAGAGCAGCACGCAGATGATGGTGACCACGGCGATCCACACCTCGCGCGGCCAGCGGCGGGCCGCGTCACCGAAGAGATCGTCGACCGGCGCGCGGTCCTTGCCCTCGACCGGCAGCAGCAGCCACCCGGCCAGGTAGAGCACGATGCCGACTCCGGCGCTCAGGGCCAACAGGGCGAATCCGACGCGAAGCAGCACCGGGTCGATGTTCCAGCGCTGACCGAGTGCGCCGCACAGACCGGCGATCTTGACGTCGCTCCGACTGCGTCGCACCGTCCAGATGGCCGCTTCGGCCGATCGGGGCGGCTCGGTGCCGGGGGGCTGGTTGCTCACGGGTTCATCCTTCCCACTCGGCCGCCCGGTTCCATCAGGGACGACCCCCAAACGACCCGGCCGTTCCCCGACGGGCCAGGGACGATCCCGGGGTCCACCCTGTCCCTACCGGTTGGTCTTCCGTGTGAGGCTAGGGGCATCATGACCGCCACCGACTCGAGTCGACCCGACACCGTCACCGGTGCCGGCCCCGACCCGACCCCGTCGGTAGCCCCGTCCATCACCCCGCCGGCACCTCCGCCGCTGTCCCGGGCCTCGCTCGAGGCCGAGCCGGGCCCCGATCGGCCCAAGGCGACCCGGGTCACCGAAGGCAGCTGGCTCGGCGGGGTGTGCACCGGCCTGGCCGCCCACCTGGGCTGGCCGGTGATGGTCATCCGGATCGCGTTCGTCGCGTTGATGACCTTCCAATTCGTCGGCGTCATCGCGTACGGGGCGCTCTGGCTCTTCCTCCCGCCCGCCACCACCCAGGCCGCGCCCGGGATCGAGGCGGCGAGCCGCACCGGCAAGCGCGACGGTCGGGCGCCGGCCCGGCGGATCGACTGGGGCATGGCGACCGCGCTCGGAGCCCTGGGCATCGGGCTGATCTGGTTGATGCAGACCAGCGGACTCGGCATCCGCTCGCAGTTGTTCCTGCCGGTCGCCTTCGCCTGTGTCGGTGCCGCCCTGGTGTGGCGGCAGGCCGACTCGGCCGAGCAGCGCCGCTGGCGCGAGGAGACCGGCGGTCGGGCCTGGCTGGCGCCGTTCGTCGCCCGCGGGGGCTGGCCCGCGGTGGTTCGGGTCATCATCGGACTCGGCCTGGTCGGCGCGGCGTTCGGGTTGGTCATCGCCCAGCAGGGCCAGCTCAGCCAGTTGCCCGAGGTGCTGGCCATGACCACGCTGGCCCTGGCCGGACTGGCCATCGTGCTTGCGCCGTGGCTGCACCGATCGCGTACGGCGCTCAACATCGCCCGGGCCGAGAAGGTCCGGGCCGACGCCCGGGCCGACATGGCCGCCCACCTGCACGACTCCGTGCTGCAGACGCTGGCCCTGATCCAGCGCCAGGCCGACGACCCCAAGGCGGTCCAGCAACTGGCCCGTCGGCAGGAGCGCGAACTGCGGACCTGGCTCTACGGTGACGTGCGCCCACGAGGCGACCCTCAAGGCGGCGCTGACCGCCGCGGCGGCCGAGGTCGAGGACGAGCGCGGCATCCCGGTGGAGATCGTCGTGGTCGGTGACTGCGACACCTCTGATCCGGTCCAGGCCCTGGTCCGGGCGGCCCGCGAGGCCATGGTCAACGCGGTGAAGCACGCCGAGGCCGACAAGGTGGACGTGTTCGCCGAGGTCGACGAGGAACGCATCGAGGTGTTCGTCCGCGACCGCGGCAAGGGGTTCGACCTCGACGCCGTGGCCGAGGACCGGATGGGCGTCAAGGGCAGCATCATCGACCGCATGAGCCGCCACGGCGGCACCGCAACTGTCCGCTCCACGCCGGGAGAGGGCACCGAAGTACGACTGGAGATCATCCGATGACGCAGGAACCCACCACCACGCCGCCGCTGCCCACCGGCCCGACCCGGCCGCACCGGGTCGTCGTCGTCGACGACCACGCCATGTTCCGCACCGGGGTCAAGGCCGAGATCGGCCGGGCCGTCGCCGTGGTCGGTGAGGCCGCCGATGCCGGCAAGGCGATCGAGGTCGTGCTGGCCACCCAGCCCGACGTGGTGCTGCTCGACGTCCACCTGCCCGGGGGCGGCGGGATCGAGGTGCTGCGCAAGGTCCACGAGCGCAACCCCGACCAGAAGTTCCTGGCCCTGTCGGTCTCCGACGCCGCCGAGGACGTCATCGGGGTGATCCGGGCGGGGGCCCGGGGCTACGTCACCAAGTCGATCAACGGGGCCGAACTGATCGATGCGATCCGTCGGGTCGCCGAGGGCGACGCGGTCTTCTCGCCGCGGTTGGCCGGTTTCGTGCTCGACGCGTTCTCCGGGGCCATCGACCTGTCGGCCATCGACGAGGACCTCGACCGGCTGTCGGCCCGCGAGCGCGAGGTGCTCCGGCTGATCGCCCGCGGCTACGCCTACAAGGAGGTGGCCAAGGAGCTGTTCATCTCGATCAAGACCGTCGAGACCCACGTCAGCAGCGTGCTGCGCAAGCTCCAGTTGTCCAACCGTCACCAGCTGACCCGGTGGGCCACCGACCGTCGCCTGGTCTGATCCGCTCCTGCCCGCGCCGGCCTCCACCGGCTCAGGACAGAGAGCAGCCCCGGTCGGATGACTCCGACCGGGGCTGCTCGTCGTGTGGAGAGGTCAGGCGCGGCTCGGCGACGCTGGATGAAGCCCCAGATCAGCAGGACGATCAGGCTGCCGACGACGGCGAGGATCAGGCCCTGGAAGCTGAAGAATCCGGCTGTAGCTGACGTTGAAAAGGGCGCCGCCGATGAAGCCGCCTAGCAGGGCGCCCACGACTGCCGAGGAGGATGGTGGCGATCCAGCCGCCGCCCTGCTCGACCGGGCAGGATGGCCTTGGCGATGGCGCCGGCGATGCAGGCCGATGACGATGTATCCGATGAAGTTCCCATGACGGTCAGCTTACGCCGTAAACCACCGCTGATTGCCGTGATATAGGAGATGGGCCGGGGTGTCGGCGCGTGGGAGCTCAGGGTCATCCCGGACTCCCGACTACCCTCACCCCCATGCAGTTTGCGTACGCGAGCCTGACTCTGCTGCAGTGGATCGGGTTCGCCGCTCTGCTCGGCGGCGTGCTCGTCCAACTCGGTCCGTACGAACCCGAGGTCAACCGGACGATGCTCGTCGGAGCCCCGCTGATGCTGGTCAGCTTCGTCGCACTGTGGGTGCTGGGCGGCTCGGGGGCGTCGACCGCACCCCAGGTCATCCGCACCGCCCTGCTGGTCTTCGCCTCGGTCCTGGTCGTGGTCAACCGCAAGTACGCCAGTATCCCGAGAGGTTTACTGTTGTTGCTCGGGCTGCTGGCCCTCGCCGATGCCGCGATCGCGGTGTACTGGACATAAGGTCGGCGGCGGAAGGGAGTCCCTCATGAGGCTGTCTGCACGAGTCGACTACGCGCTCCGGGCCATGTCCGAGTTGGCCGCGGCCGAGGCGCCGCGGAACGTCGATTTCCTGTCGGCCGCTCAGCACATCCCCGCCAAATACCTCGAGAGCATCCTCGGCGAGCTCCGGCGCTCCGGCCTGTTGCGGAGCCAGCGCGGTCCCGACGGCGGGTTCCGGCTGGCCCGGGAGGCCGGCGAGATCAGCATCGCCGACGTCATCCGCGCGCTCGACGGCGAGTTGGCCAACGTCCGCGGCAGCCGGCCCGAACACCTGGAGTACGAAGGGGCGGCGTCGGCGCTGCAGGACGTCTGGATCGCGCTGCGCGCCTCCGAGCGCTCGATCCTGGAGAGCGTCACCCTCGCCCACGTCGTCCGCCGGGAACTACCGCAGGCGGTCGCCGTGCTGACCGAGAATCCGTCGGCCTGGATCTAGGCACCGGGCCTGCACATCCCCGATTCCTGGACAGCACTTCCAGATTCTGAGATCTGACCCCCTCGGGTCGGGTGCGCGAGGGTAAGGTTCGGAACAATTCCTAGTTGAACGCTAGGAAAGCTGCGGTCCTGATCCGAGGAAGCCTCATGAAGAAACTGATCGTCCTGGCCCTGGTCGGCTTCGCCGCCCAGCTCATCGACGGCAGCCTGGGGATGGGTTACGGCGTGACGTCGTCCACCCTGCTCGTGTTGGCCGGGCTCACCCCGGCCGCGGCGTCGGCCTCGGTCCACTTCAGCGAACTGGGTACCAACATCGCCTCGGGCCTGTCGCACTGGAAGCTCAAGAACGTCGACTGGCGGGTCGTCGCCCGGATCGCCGGGCCCGGCGCGATCGGCGCGTTCCTCGGCGCCACCGTGCTGTCCCACCTGTCGACCGCGTCGGCCAAGCCGATCATGTCGGCCCTGCTGGCCGCGCTGGGTGTCTACATCATCATCCGCTTCGTGCTGGGCGTACGGCCGCGGCTGAAGAAGGCGCTGACCATCAAGTTCCTCGCCCCGCTCGGGCTGTTCGCCGGCTTCGTCGACGCGACCGGTGGCGGCGGCTGGGGACCGGTGGCCACCCCGGCGCTGCTCGCCGACGGTCGGATGGAGCCACGCAAGGTCATCGGGTCGATCGACACCTCCGAGTTCGCGGTCAGCGCGGCGGCCAGCATCGGATTCCTGATCGGGCTGGGCGCGGCCGGGATCAACTGGGGCTTCGCGCTCGCCCTGCTCATCGGTGGCCTGATCGCCGCCCCGCTGGCCGCGTACCTGGTCCGGGTGGCCCCGACCCACCTGCTCGGCGTGGCGGTCGGCGGGCTGATCCTGATCACCAACGCCCGGACCCTGTTCACGTCCTTCGAGGTCGGCGCGACCCCGAGCTGGATCGGCTACGGGGCGATCGTGGTGGTCACCGTGGTCGGCCTCTACGTCGCCACCCAGCGGGCCCGCCGCTCGGCCGAGACGACCACGAACGGGGTCACCGAACCGGCCAACGTCTGAGTCCCACCCTGCACCACGTACAGAACCCAGGTCGCCCGTCGGGCCACCTGGGTTCTGTGCGGTCGGGCCGATCAGAGCAGCGGTCGCAGCGGGGTCAGCACCGTCTCGGAGAACTTGACCATGGCGTGCCGTCGCTGCCAGTCGAGCAGCGACAGTTCCTTGGTGTTGGTGGAGTCCGTCGCGAAGATGTCCTCCATCTGCTGGGCGACATCGGCGTTGAACACCTCCATGTTGATCTCGTAGTTGCCGACCAGGCTGAGCCGGTCGATGTTGGCCGTGCCGATCGTCGACCACTGGCCGTCGATGGTGGCCGTCTTGGCGTGCACCATGGCGCCCTGGTAGAGGAACAGCCGGATCCCGGCGCGCAGCATGGTGCCGTAGAAGCCGCGGGACAACCAGTCGGCGACGATGTGGTTGGACTCGGCCGGGATGATGATGCGGACGTCGACACCGCGGCGGGCCGCCCTGACCAGGGCCGACATCATGTCGTTGTCGGGGATCAGGTAGGCGTGGGTCAGGTAGATGTGGTGCGAGGCCCGGTCGATGGCGTCGAGGTACATGCCGCGGATCGGATAGACCATGTTGCGCGGGATGTTGCGGTGGATGCGGATGTCGGACTGCCAGGTCCGCCCGCCGAAGTCGGGTAGGGCGGCGCGGCGGCGTCCGGACCACAGGTTCCAGTAGTCGGTGAACGCGTTCTGCATGTCCCAGACGATGTCGCCGGTCAGCCGGGCGTGGGTGTCGCGCCAGTCGGTGGCGTAGAGACTGCCGATGTTGTAGCCGCCCACGAAAGCGACCACGTCGTCGATGACCAGCAGCTTGCGGTGATCGCGACCGCTGTTGCGGGGGAACCGGAAGCCCGAGGCGATCAGCGGGTGCCGACGGACGGCGATGTTGGTCGGGAAGGTGAAGAAGCTCCGCGGCACGACCAGGTTGGCGAACTCGTCGAACACCACGTAGACCTTGACGCCCCGGTCGGCCGCGTCGATCAGCGCCTGCTTGAAGGCCTGGCCGACCGTGTCGGATTTCCAGATGAAACTCTCGAAGAACACCCGCGACTTGGCCTGCCGGATGGCGTCGAGCATGTCGCGGTACAGGTCCTCGCCATAGGTGTAGACCGTCACCTCCGAGCCGCCGGCGGTGACCGAGCGGGGCGGCGTACGCGGGAACACGGCCGGGGGCCGCAGCCGCTTGCGGCGGTAGTCGACCACGGCCAGGGCGAGCAGCGTCGCCCCCTGCACGGCGGCGAAGGCCTGCACGGTCCGCTTCAGGACCAGCCGGATCCGCAACTTCCGCAACATGCTGGTCAATCTACGCGTCTCGGCCGACGCTCGCCGCAGGGTCGATGAGGCCATCGGCGGTAATAGTCAGTGCCCCGAAGTGTCGGCGCGGCCGATTAGGGTTGTCGGGTCATGACCAGTACCGCCACCAGTGTTCCCACCGCGCGGCCGCCGCGGCTCACCGCCGAGCAGCTCCTCGACGGGCTGAACCCGCCGCAGCGGGCGGCCGTGCTGCATCAGGGTGCGCCGGTGCTCGTGGTCGCCGGGGCCGGCTCGGGCAAGACCCGGGTGCTGACCCGCCGGATCGCCTACCTGGTCGCCGAGCGGCGCGCCCACCCGGCGTCGATCCTGGCCATCACGTTCACCAACAAGGCGGCGGCGGAGATGCGCGGCCGGGTGATGGACCTGGTCGGCAACCGGGCCAAGTTGATGTGGGTCTCGACGTTCCACTCGGCCTGCGTCCGCATCCTGCGCTCGGAGATCCACCGCTTCAACCTGACCCGGTCGTTCTCGATCTACGACGACGCCGACTCCAAGCGGCTGACCTCGCTGGTCGCCGGCGACCTCAACCTCGACGTCAAGCAGTTCCCGGTCCGCGCGGTGATGAGCTGGATCTCGAACAACAAGAACGAGCTGATCGACCACGAGACGGCCATGCGGCGGGTCAGCAGCCCGCGCGAGGAGCAGCTGGCCGCGGCGTACGGGGAGTACCAGCGCCGGCTGACCGCGGCCAACGCGCTCGACTTCGACGATCTGATCATGACCACGGTGCACCTGCTCCAGGCGTTCCCGGATCTGCGCGAGCAGTACCGCCGGCGGTTCCGGCACGTGCTGGTCGACGAGTACCAGGACACCAACCACGCGCAGTACGTGCTGGTCCGCGAGCTGTGTGGCGAATCGGAGGACAAGTCGACGCTGCCCGGCCCGCCCGATCCGGGTCAGCTGAGCATCGAGGCGCCCGAGCTGATGGTGGTCGGTGACTCCGACCAGTCGATCTACGCCTTCCGCGGCGCGACCATCCGCAACATCAACGACTTCGAGTCGGACTTCCCCGGCGCCGAGGTGATCATGCTCGAGCAGAACTACCGCTCGACCCAGACCATCCTCAGTGCGGCCAACGCGGTGATCAAGCAGAACGAGGGGCGCAAGCCCAAGAACCTGTGGTCCGACGCCGGCGACGGTGACCAGATCGTCGGGTACGTGGCCGACACCGAGCACGACGAGGCCCAGTTCGTCACCGGTGAGATCCGACGGCTCTCCGACGCGGGTCTCAGCCGGTACGCCGACGCCGCGGTGTTCTACCGGACCAACGCTCAGTCGCGGACGTTCGAGGAGGTGTTCATCCGGGCCGGGCTGCCCTACAAGGTCGTCGGCGGGGTGCGCTTCTACGAGCGTCGCGAGGTGCGCGACGCCATCGCCTACCTGCGCGCCATCGCCAACCGCAGCGACGACGTGTCACTGCGCCGGATCCTCAACGTGCCCAAGCGCGGCATCGGGGACAAGGCCGAGGGCGCCGTGGCCGACCTGGCCACCCGGCTGGGGATCAGCTTCGGTGACGCGCTCCGCCGGGTCGACGAGATCCCCGGGCTGGCCAGTCGCTCGGCTGGGCTGCTGCGCAGCTTCGCCGCCTTCCTCGACGAGCACGAGGCGATGGTGGCCGCTGACGAGCCGGCCGACGCGATCCTGGTCAGCGTGCTCGACAAGTCCGGATATCTCGAGGAACTGCGCGATTCGAAGGATCCGCAGGACGAGACCCGGCTGGAGAACCTGGTCGAGCTGATCAACGTGGCCCGCGAGTTCGTCAGCACCGCCGCCGTGCTGGCCGAGCTCGACGCGGACGCCGAGGCCGATCCCGAGCTCGAGGGGCTGCTGCTCGACCCGTCGGTCGAGCTCGTCGCCGGAGCGGCCGAGCCCGACCCGTCGCTCGGTGCCTTCCTGGAACGCGTCGCCCTGGTGGCCGATTCCGACCAGATCCCCACCGACGGCGCCGACCAGGGGGTGGTCACCCTGATGACGCTGCACACCGCCAAGGGTCTCGAGTTCGACAACGTCTTCCTGACCGGGCTCGAGGACGGCGTCTTCCCGCACCAGCGCGCGCTGACCGACAAGTCCGAGCTCTCGGAGGAGCGGCGGCTCGCGTACGTGGGGATCACCCGGGCCCGCAAGCGCCTGCACATCTCCCGGGCCATCGTCCGGACCGCGTGGGGGAGTCCGCAGCACAACCCGCCGAGCCGCTTCCTCGACGAGATCCCCGACCGGTTGATGGACTGGCGTCGCACCGAGCGCGCCGTCACCAGCTGGCGCAACAGCTCGGCCACCACCTCCAACCGCGAGTGGCGCTCGAAGGTCGGCTACGCGGCACCGAAGCTGTCCGCCGTCCGAGCCATGCCGTCGTTGGAGCCCGGTGACAAGGTGCTGCACGCGGCCTTCGGGCTCGGCAAGGTCGTCGCCATCTCCGGGGAGGGTGACAAGACCCTCGCCGACGTCGATTTCGGATCGTCGGGGCTGAAGCGGCTGGCCCTCAAGTTCGCCCCGCTCGAGAAGCTCTGATCCGCCGCCGCCCACGGTCGGTGGGCGCCGAGGCTGAGAACCACGTACGCCCCACCGCCGCGTGAGCAGCGATGGGGCGTCGGCGTGATGCGGGAGGCTACGGGCGAAGGCCGTGCGCGGCGAGCCAGGCCACCGGGTTGACGGCCTTGTAGACGTCACCCGGGGTGACTCCGGCCGGGTAGACCTCGAAGTGCACGTGCGGGCCGAAGGTGCGACCGGTCATACCGATCGCGCCGACCGGCTGGCAGGCCTTGACCGCCTGGCCGACGCTGACCGACACGGTCGACATGTGAGCCATCAGGGTCTGCGTGCCGTCGGGGTACTTGATGGCCACGTAGTTGCCGGCCCAGCCGCTGGCCGGACCCGAGCCCGCGTTGGTCACCACGCCGTCGGACGGCGCCACCAGCGGGGTCCCGACGGGATCGGAGAAGTCGAAGCCGGTGTGGTAGCGCGACCACGAGCCGACCTGGCCGAACCGCGCGGCCACCCGGTAGCCACCGTGGATCGGCATGCAGGATTTGCCGCTCGATGCCACCGGATCGGTCTCGGTGGTGCTGGTCTCGGTGGCCGAATCGTCGTCGGCCAGCGACGCCGCCTTCTTGTCGGTCGCCTCCGAGGCCTTCTCCAGCGCCTTCTCGCGGGCCTTGGCGCTCCTGGTCGAGGCCAGCTTGTCGACCTGCTCCTCGGCCTTGCTCAGCTCTTCCTCACGCTGCTCGACCAGGCTCTTGACCTTGGCCGCGTCGAGCGGCTCGCGGGCCGTGTCGCGGCTGGTGCGGGGGGTCCGATCCATCGTGCTGGTGGTGATGGCGACGCTGTCACTCGCGGTGACCGTCGGCTGCGCAGCGCCGGTCAGCATCACCGAACCGGCCACGCCGATACCCAGAGCGGAGACGGCCAGTGCAGCGACCCCGTGCTGGAGCCAGCCCACCTTGTCGGCGCGGATGTCGGCCATCAAGGCGCGTCGCGCGGAGACCGCGGGGCGCGACCATGACGTTTTCAGCACTAAGGGTTCTCCTCGGACGGCGGCTGTCAGGCAGCCTGATTGACCATTCAACGGGGGATCTGACATGAACAATAACGGAACCGTAACGTGGCGCCAAACCCGCGGGGGACCAGTGCGTTACCTGGTCTTTTCCCTAGTGACGCGCATCTCACCCGGCAGTGCGGTGATCTCCGTCCGGCATCGACACCGTTGTCATTCTAGCGCACGAAGAAGTGCGTGACGGTTGTGATGGGTGTCACCTGGTGGTGACGCTGTGAGCGTTCAGCCAGGGCTGCGGGTCGACCGACTTGTAGACGTCGCCGTACCGGACGCCGGCCGGGTAGAGCTCGAAGTGCAGGTGGGCGCCGAACGCACGACCGGTCGCTCCGACGTGTCCGATGACCGCACCGGCGGTCACGACCTGTCCCGCGCTGACCGCCATCGAGGACATGTGCGCGTACATGGTGGTCGTGCCGTCGGCGTGCTGGACGGCCACGTGGTTGCCGGCCCAGTCGCGGGAATTGCCCGCGTAGAGGACCCGTCCGGGGAGCACGGCGCGGATCGGGGTGCCGTAGCCGGCCCGGAAATCAATCCCGGTGTGATAGCTCGACCACAGGCCCCGTTGGCCCCAGCGGGCCCCGACGACGGCCCCGGGGACCGGCGCCACGCCGGTGCTGCCCGTCGGGATCGTCGTGGAGGTGGACGGATCGAGTCCGGCGGCGAGCGGATCAGTGGGCTCGACCGGCGGGGTGGTGCTCTGCGCCGCCGCCGCCGCCGCCGCCAGCAGCAGCAGCAGCCTCGGCGGCCTTGCGGACCGCCTCCTGGGCCAGGCGGGCGGCGATGACCCGGCTGGCCTCGTTGGCCTCGACCAGGCTCCGCTGACGCGCTTCCTCGGCGGCATCGCGATCGAGCGACGCGGCGGCCTCGGCCGACTTGGCCAGTTGTTCGGTGCGCTGTGCGGCCCGCTCGGCGATCAGGGCCTTACGGAGCGCCTCGTTACGCTGGCTGGTCTCCTTCGCGGTCGGCCGGCTGAACGCTCGGGCGACCTTCGATGTCGGGCGGGCCGACGGGGTCGGACCCGTGGTCGAGACCGAGGTGGGTACCGCCATCGGGAGCGTGGCCCCGCCCTGCGGCACCTCGGCGGCCGTGGTCATCGAGACGGAGGCGGCCACGGCCAGGCCCAGCGCGGAGATCCCCAGGGCGGCGAAGCCGTGCGACAGCCATCCGCGGCGGCCGGCATTCGCGGGCGCGCCCGAGCGACCCCGGCGTACCGCGGGCTGCGCAACCACTCGTCGATCTCCCATCGGACCAGCACGACGTTCGCCGTCCAGTCGGGATTCGACCGGATCGGCGTCCGGCAGGGGGAAGTTCACTGCGGACGACGTCTTCTCATTACGTTATTCGTCTCTGCGACGACCAGTGTGCCTGTGACGAAGATAACAAATGGGTCACAAGTCGTCAGCGTTGGATGCTCACCATCGAGCAGGCCGGTCACCTCGCCGGACGTCCGTGAGGTGCCCTCGTCCGCCCAGGTCGGGCTCGTCACAGTTTAGAGGTCGCAGGGCCCGGAAGTAGTACCGTCTGGGTCAAGATCTCGTAAAGCCGAGGCGATGGCGAAGGCGATGTTCCGGTCGTGCGGCATCGACAGGTGGCCGACTCCCGAGACCGCGATGTTGGTCGCCTGCAGATCGGGATGGACGATCATCGCGTTGCCGCTCGGACGACCAGGTGGTCGAGGTCGCTGTGGAAGGCCAGGAACCGGGTCTGACAGCCCGGCGCCGGCTCGGCCAGGGCGCGGATGACCGGCGAGTCCGGGGTGAGCTGGCGGACCAGCGGGATCAGCCGGGCCGCGTACGCCAACTGGGTTCCCTGGTGCGGCGTGCCCAGGGTGACCAGGGTGTGTACCTGGGCGTCGCCGCCCAGTCGCTGGACGAAGTACCGGGCGATCAGGCCGCCGAGGCTGTGGCCGATGACGTGCACCCGCTCGTAGCCGGTGTCGGCGGCGAGCTTGGCGATCTCGTCACCGAGCAATTCGGCCGCCTCGGGGATGTCGCGGGTCAGCAGCCCGTAGTCGTACGCCGACAGCGTCCGGAAGCCGCGCCGACGCAGCGCATGCTCCATCACCGTGAAGATCGAGTGGTTGTCGACGATCCCGTGGACCAGCAGGATCGGCGTAGCGGCGGCGTCCATGCTGGTGTGGATCAGCCCGCGCTGCTCGGCGCTCAGCCCGTCGAGATCGTGCCGTGGCGGTTGTTCGAACCGCGACGGCCGGATCCCCAGCGGATACATCAGCAGGTGCGCCGCGGTCCACCCCAGCTCGACCGCGACGCCCGAGGCGGCCCGGGGCGCGGTGCGCAGGAGCGACCGGGGCAGCTCCGAGAGCGGGCGCCGGTCACCGCGCTGACTCGCCACGGCGGCCAGATTACCCGGGAGTAACGTGACCGCCGTGGAGGTCGACTCGACGGGCGCGACGACGCCCCGGCTGCGCATCGTCGTGGCCAAGCCCGGGCTCGACGGGCACGACCGCGGCGCGAAGGTGGTCGCCCGGGCCCTCCGCGACGCCGGCATGGAGGTCATCTACACCGGGCTGCACCAGACCCCCGAACAGATCGTCGCCACCGCGTTGGCCGAGGACGCCGATGCCATCGGACTGTCGGTGCTGTCGGGGGCGCATCTGACGCTCTTCGCCAAGGTGATGACCCTGCTGGCCGAGGCCGACGCGTCCGACATCATCGTCTTCGGCGGCGGCATCATCCCCGAGCAGGACCGCGTCGAGCTGGCCGAGCTGGGGGTCGCTCAGGTCTTCACCCCCGGCGCCACGATGAGCGACATCGTCGACTGGGTCAACACCCACGTGAGCCGGCACAGCCTCTAGCCGATTGGACCGCGTGCGGTGCCCGACCGGCAGACCACTAGGCTCGCTGGTGCTCAATCCGACGTGCACGCCGTCCAGGAGGCAAAAGAGTGGATCTGTACGAGTATCAGGCGCGAGACGTGTTCGAGGCTCACGGTGTCCCCGTGCTGCGCGGCATCACCGCCACCACCCCCGACGAAGCGAGAGCCGCAGCTGCCGAGCTGGGCACCCCGGTCGTCGTGGTCAAGGCGCAGGTGAAGACCGGCGGGCGCGGCAAGGCCGGCGGCGTGAAGATCGCCCGGACCCCCGACGAGGCCGCGGCCCGGGCCGAGGAGATCCTCGGGCTCGACATCAAGGGCCACGTCGTGCAGACCGTGATGATCGCCGAAGGCGCCGACATCGCCGAGGAGTACTACTTCTCGCTGCTGCTGGACCGGGCGAACCGGCGCTACCTCGCCATGTGCTCCAAAGAGGGCGGCATGGACATCGAGCAGCTCGCTGTCGAGCGGCCCGAGGCGCTGGCCCGGATCCCGGTCGACCCCAACACCGGCATCGACCAGGCCAAGGCCGACGAGATCGTCGAGGCCGCGGGCTTCGAGGGTGACGACGCGGTCGAGATCGCCCGGGTGCTGCAGCTGCTCGCCAAGGTCTACGAGGGTGAGGACGCCACGCTGGTCGAGGTGAACCCGCTGGTCAAGACGGCCGAGGGTCGCATCGTCGCGCTGGACGGCAAGGTCAGCCTCGACGAGAACGCCGACTTCCGTCAGCCCGACCACGCGGCGTTGGCCGACAAGTCGGCCGAGGACCCGCTCGAGGCGGCCGCCAAGGCCAAGGGCCTCAACTACGTCAAGCTCGACGGCTCGGTCGGCATCATCGGCAACGGCGCCGGGCTGGTCATGAGCACCCTCGACGTGGTCGCGTACGCCGGAGAGGAGTTCGCCGGGTCTCCCAAGCCGGCCAACTTCCTCGACATCGGTGGCGGCGCGAGCGCCGAGGTGATGGCCAACGGGCTGGAGATCATCATCGGCGACGAGCAGGTGAAGAGCGTGTTCGTCAACGTGTTCGGCGGGATCACCGCGTGTGACGCGGTGGCCAACGGGATCGTCCAGGCCTTCGCGCTGCTCGGCAGCCGCGGGGAGCACGTCGACATCCCGCTGGTCGTCCGGCTGGACGGCAACAACGCCGAGCTCGGGCGTCAGATCCTGAGCGACGCGGGTCTGCCGGGGCTCGAGCAGGTGGACACGATGGACGGTGCCGCCCGCCGGGCGGCCGAGCTGGCGGCGAGCTGAGGGACGAACCATGGCTATCTTTCTGAATTCCGAATCCAAGGTCATCGTCCAGGGCATGACCGGCTCCGAGGGGCGCAAGCACACCCAGCGGATGCTGGCCTCGGGCACCAACATCGTCGGCGGTGTGACCCCCAGGAAGGGCGGTCAGGTCGTCGAGTTCGACGGGGCGTCGGTCCCGGTGTTCAACTCGGTCGGCGAGGCCATCGAGGCGACCGGGGCGAACGTCACGGTCATCTTCGTCCCGGCCAAGTTCACCAAGGGTGCTGTCGTCGAGGCGATCGAGGCGGAGATCCCGCTGGCCGTGGTCATCACCGAGGGTGTGCCGGTCAAGGACTCGGCCGAGTTCTTCGCGCTGTCGCAGGGGTCGAAGACCCGGCTGATCGGGCCGAACTGCCCGGGGCTGATCTCGCCCGGGGCGGCCAACGCCGGCATCATCCCCGCCGACATCACCAAGGCCGGCCGGATCGGTCTGGTCTCGAAGTCGGGCACGCTGACCTACCAGATGATGTACGAGCTGCGGGACTTCGGCTTCTCGTCGGCGGTCGGCATCGGCGGTGACCCGGTCATCGGGACCACCCACATCGACTGCCTGCAGGCCTTCCAGGACGACCCGGACACCGACGCCATCGTGATGATCGGCGAGATCGGCGGCGACGCCGAGGAGCGGGCCGCCGAGTTCATCAAGGCCAACGTGACCAAGCCGGTCGTCGGCTACGTCGCCGGCTTCACCGCCCCCGAGGGCAAGACGATGGGCCACGCCGGCGCCATCGTCTCGGGCTCCTCGGGCACCGCGGCCGCCAAGCAGGAGGCCCTCGAGGCCGCGGGGGTCAAGGTCGGCAAGACGCCGAGCGAGACCGCCAACCTGATGCGGGACATCATGTCGAACCGCTGACCCTGGCGGGGGCGTGAGGGTCGTCCCCCCACACGACCCGGAAATCCCGAGCGCCAGCGAGGGGCTTCCGCTGCGGGGGGCGTGGAGGGTCGTCCCCCCCATACGACCCGGAAATCCCGAGCGCCAGCGAGGGGCTTCCGCTGCGGGGGGCGTGGAGGGTCGTCCCCCCCATACGACCCGGAAATCCCGAGCGCCAGCGAGGGGCTTCCGCTGCGGGGGGCGTGGGGGGTCGTCCCCCCACACGACAGAGCACACACCTAAACCCCGGTCCTCCTCTCGGAGGGCCGGGGTTCGTCATGTCGGCACTGAAGAACGAGGTCCCGGGCAGGATCGGCGGGGCGACCCGCCGGGATGGCAGCCTCGAGCGACCGACGGGACGTCGGCTCTCAGCGTGGGGTGGATCAGTTGACCTGGGTCGCGCGCTCGCCGGCCCGCAGCGCGATGGTCTGCCACTGCGCGTCGGTGAAGTCGAAGTCGCCCTTGGGGTTGGAGAAGGTGTAGATGACCTGGGTGCCGGTCGAGACGATGCCGACCCGGTACTTCTGGTCACCCTTGACCGACTTCTGGGTGACGGTGAAGGTCGAGCCGGTGATCTGGCTGTCGGCGGCGCCCGGTCCGGAGACCTTGGTCGGGCCGTCGATCGTCGCGGTGAGCTTGCGCTTCTTGCAGTCGTCGACGTAGTCGGCGATCTTCTGGGCCTGCTTGTTCGCCGTCGCCTCGTCCTCCATGGTCAGGATGATCTCGTTGACCCCGAAGAAGGCGTCGCCGCTGTCGGTGAACAGATACGTGCGCGCCGTCTTCTTCTCCGCGTTCAGGGTCTCCCAGTTGACGACCTCGCAGTTGGAGCCCAGGAAGTCCTCGTCCGGCTTCTCGATCGCGTCGGCGGTCCACTGGGTCGTCCCGCCACCCGCCGGCGGCAGGTCACCGGTGGCCAGGTAGCCGGGCTCGTCGCCGCCGAGCGGCGGCGGTCCGGGCTTGACGCTCGCGGAGCCGCCGCAGTCGGTCCCGCCGGCCGCGGCGCACTGGGTCGCGACCACCGCGGCGGCCGCGTCGGCCACCCGGTCGGCCGGCAGCGGCTTGCCGCTCCGGGTGGCGTCGACGATGTCGACCACCCGGCCGGTCTGGGTCAGCACCACGCTGTGCACCTGGGTCTCGGTGCCCGACACCGTGTTGACGATGACGCCGACCGACTGGTCGCCGACTCCGGTGACCGACTGCCCGGCGGCGATGTAGGAGCCGCCCACCGGGCAGCCGCCCAAGGTCTTCGAGGCGACGACGAAGGCCTGGGTGGCCTCCTCGGCCGACGCGTACGCCCAGGCCAGGTGGAGCGCGCCGAACGGGTTCTTGCCCGAGCTGCTCAGCAGCTGGGCGATCTGCTGCTGCGCGACCGGTCCACCCTCGACCGGCTCGCCGCCGAAGCAGGCGGCGACCGGTGCGTCGGCCGTCGGGCCGTTGACCGTCTGGTCGACCGTCCAGGTGCGGGTCGAGGAGAGCTGCCGGGCCTGCTCGGGGGTCAGCATCATCTCGGCGGTCAACAATCCGCTCGTCCCGGGGGTGGCCGAGCCGCTCGCGCTGGGGGAGACACTGCCGCCGGCGGTCGGCGTGACCGCGGGGTCGGCTTGCTGATTGCTGACGTTGAGCACCGCGTACGCGATGGCCAGCCCGATCACCGTGATCGCTGCGACCACCCCGATCATCAGCGCGAGCCGGGCCCGGGCGCCGATCCGCGGCGGGCGCTCGTCCTCGTCGTGGTCGTCGTCGATCGAGCTGTCGCGGGTCGCGCGGCTGGTCGACCGTCCGGTCGCCCGGCTGCGGGGGAGGACCGTGGTCTCCTCGTCGTCGAAGAACGTGTTGCGCTTCGGTGCGAAGGTGATCGGTCGTACGGCGGTGGGTTCGTCGACGGGTCGGCTCGGCGTCACCGGCTTGCGGACCCCGTCGGGTCCCACCTCGTCGCGGAACAGCGGCTTGGGCTCGTCCTCGTCGATCAGCGCGTTCAACCCGGTCGGTCGGCGGTTCCCGATGGAGCCCGGATCGGGCGAGGCGCCGGCGGCCGAACTCTCCGTCGGCTCGGCCTGGCGCTGGTCGGTCGCGCTCGGCTCGGCGCCGGCGGCCGGCTCCGCGGTCGGCTCGGCGCCGGCGGCCGGCTTCGCGGCATCGGGCGAGGCGCCGCCGGGCCTCTCGACCGGGGTTGACGACGCGGGCTTCTCGAAGGTAGGTGAAGCAGGAGCCGGCTCGTCGGCCGGCTCGGGTTGGACGAAGGCGCGACGCGGTCGGTAGTTCTCGCGGTCCTTGTCGGCCATGCTGCTCTGCTCCCTGAACTGTCGGTGAGCGCCGCTCGATCGGCGCCGATCTGGCCGTGGCCACCGACGACTTTACCTGCGTCGGGCGTGTCTGGCCCATCCTCGCTTCGGGCTGGGTGAGCATGGAGCGGTGCGGTCGGGCCCCCGTCCGCGACGTCTCAGCACCCCGACAGACTTGCGAAGGCACACACCTGCCCATGGCTTCGACCCTCTCGACCCGGCGAACCCCGCCCGACATCAGGCTGCAGGCCGGCGAAGCGGGCCCGGGGCCGGTTCGTCCGCCCGTCGCCCCGTCGCCCGCGCCCGCGCCCGCGCTGGGTTGGCTGCTGGTCGCGGTGGTCGGTGGCCTGGCTGCGGCGGCCGCCGGATGGATCCTGGCCGCCGGGATGGCCGTGGTCGGCTGGCTCGCCGCGTCGCCCGGAAGCCTCGGCGAGGCCCTCACCGTCGGCACCCGGTTGTGGCTGCTCGGCAACGGCGTCGGCGTCCGCCTGGGCACGCTCCCGGTGACCATCGTCCCCTGGGGCGCGACGGCGGTCGCCGCCTTCATGCTCTCCCGCTCGTCGTCGATGGCCGCCCGTCAGCTCCGCGACGACGAGGCCGCCGGTCCGGGAGCGGTCAGCGTGGTCACCACCGCCGCCTATCTCGCACCGGTCGTCGTCGTGGCGGTCTTCCTCGGTGAGCCGTGGCTCGCCCCCGGACGCTGGGCCGCGGTGGTCGCCGCGTTGCTCGCGGCCGCGTACGCGGGAGGCAGCACGGTGATGGGCACCCGGTGGACCTCGGCGCTCCCGGCGTGGCTGCGGGCGGTCCCGCGGGCCGTGCTCGGCGCCCAGCTGACCCTGCTGGCCGGCGGGGCTGCGGTGCTGACCACCGGTCTGCTGCTCCAGCTCGACCGGGTGACGAAGCTGCACGACGCGCTCGGCGCCGGTCTGGCCGGCGGACTGGCGCTGCTGGTCGCCCAGCTCGCTGTCGTGCCCAACGCCCTGGTCTGGGCGGCGTCGTACGCGCTCGGCTCCGGCTTCACCCTCGGCAACGGCTCGCTGGTCGCCCCGTCAGCCACCGATCTCGGGGTGCTGCCCGGCGTGCCGCTGCTCGGGGCCGTACCGGCGGCCGGCGCCGGTGGTGCCGGTCAGCTGTGGTGGCTGGGCATCGGCGTCCTGGCCGGTGGGGTGGCCGCGTGGATCGTGGTCCGGGCCCGGCCGGCCGCGCGGTTCGACGAGACGAGCCTCGTCGGTGGCCTGGCCGGGGCCCTGTCCGGGGTCGCGTTCGTCGCCGTCGCCTGGGCGAGCGGCGGTGATCTCGGGGCGACCCGACTGGCCGATCTCGGTCCGCGGCTGTTCCCGCTGCTGGTCATGGGCGCCACCACCCTCGGCCTGGCCGGGATGATCACCGGTCTGCTGCTCGGCGTGCTCCGGGCCCGGCGTGCCCGGAGCGCCGAGGCGCAGCGCAGGGCCGCCGACGCCGAGCCGACCACCGTGCTCGATCGCGAGCAGACCGTCCACCTGTCGCGCCGCCCGCGCGTCACCGACCCCGACCACGAGGAGACCGTGCAGCTCACCCCGGGTGAGCGGGCGTCGAGCACCGATCCGGATCGATAGGGTGTCCGGGTGCCCCCAGCCCGCGTCGTCGTCCTGATCTCGGGCACGGGCACCCTGCTGCAGGCGCTGATCGAGGCCGCCGCCGATCCCGACTACGGGGTGCAGATCGTCGCCGTCGGGGCCGACCGCTCGGGGATCGCCGGGCTCGACCGGGCGATGGCCGCCGGTGTCCCCACCTTTGTCGTCCCCCTCGAAGCGGGCGCCGACCGCTCGGCCTGGGACGCCCGACTGACCGCCGAGGTGGCCGCGTACGCGCCGGACCTGGTGGTCAGCGCCGGGTTCCTCAAGCTGGTCGGAGCGGAGTTCCTGGCCGCGTTCGGCGGACGCATGATCAACACCCATCCCGCCCTGCTGCCATCGTTCCCCGGCATCCACGGACCGCGCGACGCGCTGGCCTACGGGGTCAAGATCACCGGCACGACGGTGTTCCTGGTCGATGCCGGCGTCGACACGGGCGTGATCATCGACCAACGAGCGGTCCCGGTGGTCGACGACGACACGGTGGACACGTTGCACGAACGGATCAAGATCGCCGAACGCGATCTGCTGGTGGAGGTGACGCACCGTCTGGCCACCCAGCGCTGGACGGTGTCGGGCAGAAAGGTGCAGTTCCATGACGACTTCTGACGACCGACGGCCGATCCGGAGGGCGCTGGTCTCGGTCTACGACAAGACCGAGTTGCTCACCGTCGCGCAGGCGCTGAGCGACGCCGGGGTGGAGATCGTCTCGACCGGGTCGACGGCGAAGACCATCGCCGCCGCCGGGCTGGCCGTGACCCAGATCGAGCAGGTCACCGGATTCCCCGAGTGCCTCGACGGCCGGGTCAAGACGCTGCACCCCAAGGTGCACGCCGGCCTGCTCGCCGACCTCCGGCTCGACGACCACGCCGCGCAGCTCGACGAGCTCGGGATCGCGCCGTTCGAGCTGCTGATCAGCAACCTCTACCCGTTCACCGAGACCGTCGCCTCGGGCGCCACCCCGGACGAGTGCATCGAGCAGATCGACATCGGCGGGCCTTCGATGGTCCGCGGCGCGGCCAAGAACCACCCCTCGGTCGCGGTCATCACGTCACCGGCGCAGTATCCGCAACTGCTCGAGGCGCTCGGATCCGGTGGCTTCTCCCTGGCCGAACGCCGGTCGCTGGCCGCAGCGGCCTTCGTGCACACCGCGACGTACGACGTGGCCGTGGCCAGCTGGCTGGGCAACGTGGTCACCGACACCAGCGACGGGACCGGTTTCCCGGCCTGGATCGGTGCGACCTGGGACAAGGCGGCGGTACTGCGCTACGGCGAGAATCCGCACCAGCCGGCGGCGCTCTATCGCAGCCTCGGCGCGACCGGCCTGGCCGGGGCCGAGCAGCTGCACGGCAAGGAGATGTCCTACAACAACTACGTCGACGCCGACGCGGCCCGGCGGGCGGCCTACGACTTCGACCGGCCCGCGGTGGCCATCATCAAACACGCCAACCCCTGTGGGATCGCCGTCGGCGTGGACGTGGCCGAGGCGCACCGGCGGGCCCACGCCTGCGACCCGGTGTCGGCCTTCGGCGGCGTGATCGCCGCCAACGTCGCGGTGAGCGTGGCCATGGCCCATCAGGTCGCCGAGATCTTCACCGAGGTGATCGTCGCCCCGGCCTACGAGGACGGCGCCGTCGAGGTGCTCAGCGCCAAGAAGAACCTCCGGATCCTGGTCGTCGAGCCGCGCACGTCCGCCGAGCCCCGGGTCGAGACCCGGCCGATCGACGGCGGTCTGCTGGTCCAGCACGCCGACCGGGTCGGGCTCGACCACGACCTCGCCGGGCACTGGACGTTGGTCGCCGGTGAGCCGGCCGACGCCGAGACCCTCGCCGATCTCGAGTTCGCCTGGCGGGCCGTCCGGGCGGTCAAGTCCAACGGGATCCTGCTCGCCCACGACGGCGCCTCGGTCGGGGTGGGGATGGGCCAGGTCAACCGGGTCGACTCGTGCAAGCTGGCTGTCGAGCGGGCCGGGGATCGGGTGAGCGGCGCCGTGGCCGCGTCCGATGCCTTCTTCCCGTTCGCCGACGGACCGCAGATCCTGCTCGACGCCGGCGTCCGCGCCATCGTCCAGCCGGGCGGCTCGGTCCGCGACGCCGAGGTGGTCGCCGCCGTCGAGGCGGCCGGAGCCACCATGTACACCACCGGTGCCCGGCACTTCTTCCACTGACCGCACCACGAAGGCAGGACCAGACATGACGGCTCAACTGTTGGACGGCAAGGCGCTGGCCGCGACGATCAAGGCCGAGCTCAAGGAGCGGGTCGCCGTGCTGGCCGAGCGTGGCATCGTCCCCGGCCTGGGTACGGTCCTGGTCGGCGACGACCCGGGCTCGCACTCGTACGTGGCCGGCAAGCACCGCGACTGCGCCCAGGTCGGCATCGCCTCGATCCAGGTCGAGCTGCCGGCCTCGACCGGAGCCGACGAACTCGAGGCCCGGATCTCCGAGCTCAACGCCGACCCGGCCTGCACCGGCTACATCGTCCAGCTGCCGCTCCCGGGCAGTCTGGACGACAACTGGGCCCTCGGTCTGATCGATCCGGACAAGGACGCCGACGGTCTGCACCCGGTCAACCTGGGTCGGCTGGTGCTGGGCGAGACCGGCCCGCTGCCGTGCACCCCGCGGGGGATCGTCGAGTTGCTCCGGCGCAACGGCATCGCCCTGTCCGGCGCCGAGGTCTGCGTCGTCGGCCGCGGCACCACGGTCGGACGGCCGCTCGGGCTGCTGCTGACCCGCAAGAGCGAGAACGCCACGGTGACGCTGTGCCACACCGGGACGGTCGACGTCGCCGAGCACACCCGGCGGGCCGACATCGTGATCGCGGCGGCCGGTCGCCCCGGGCTGATCACCGCCGACATGATCAAGCCGGGTGCGGTCTGCGTCGACGTCGGCATCACCCGCACCGCGTCGGGGCTGGTCGGCGATCTCGATCCCAGCGTGCACGACGTCGCCTCGTGGGTGGCGCCGATGCCCGGGGGTGTGGGCCCGATGACCCGGGCGATGCTGTTGAGCAACGTGGTCGAACGCGCCGAAGCCCTGTCGGCCTGAGATGGCGGCCCGGCACGAGCCGAGCGCGGCTCATCGCTCCCAGCGGCTGTGGCCGCTGATGGTCGTGCTGGGCGGGGTGACCGTCGGGATCGCGCTCGCGTTCGTCAACGACGCGAGCTGGCGCCTGGGCTGCCTGGTCATCGGCGCGTCGCTGGGGATCGGTGCGGTCGAGCGGATCGCCCTGCCCGATCGCGACGCCGGCCTGTTGCAGATCCGCAGCAAGTCCTTCGACGTGGCCGTGCTGCTGGCCGGCGCGGCCACGATCATCGCGCTGACCATCCTGGTGCCCGAGGGCCGACGCTGAGCCAGCACCGACCCGCGGGCCCGGATCAGCTACCGGCGCCCGCCGCGACGACGAGCACGATGACGAGCACGAGGGTCAACACGATCGAGATGGCGTAGATGATCGTGAACACCATGCCGAGGATGCGGCCGACGTTGAGCAGCTGCTCGTTCGAGTAACGGGTGCCGCTGGCGTCGATCTCCTTCTTGGCCTTGTTGCCGATGACCCACGCGATCGGCGCCGGGATGACGAAGAAGATGCCCAGGATGCCGAGGATGAGCACCAGCGTCCCCTGCGGGTGCTCGGGCAGGGCGCCGTACGCGCCGTAGGGCTGGCCGTACGGGGTGGGCTGACCGTACTGCGCCGGCTGCTGTCCGTACGGGGCGGGCTGGCCGTACTGGCCGCCCGGCTGCTCGTACGGGTTGGCCGCGCTGGGCTGCGAGTACGGGTTGCTCTCGTACGGCGGGGACGCGCTGGGCTGCGACTGCGGGTCGTACGGGTTGTTCTCGTACTGGTTGCTCATGGTCCTATCCTTCCAGGTGTCGGGGTGGATCAGTTGGCGTCCGCGGCCGCGCCGAGGGCGACAAAAGCCACGGTGAGGGCCATCGCGATGATGGCGAGGATGCCGGTGACGATGCCGGCGGTGGCCATCCCGCGTCCGGCGTAGCGGCCCGGGGTGGCGTCGATCTCGCGCTTCACCTTCTGGCTGATGATCAACGCGGGGATCCCGATCAGCCCACCGATGCACATGAACGACGTCGAGAGGCCGATGATGCCGAGCACCATGCCCAGCGTGGCCTGCGGGTGGGTCGGCTGCGCGACCCCGTAGGTCCCGTAACCGGCGGCACTCGGCGCGTACGGCGTCGGGGCGTACGGGTCGGGGGTGGCGCGGTTGGGCTGTTGACCGTAGGACTCGGGCGCGTACGGATCAGGGGCGTAGGGATCGGCCGGGATGCCGGGCGCCGGCGCGGTGCCGTAGATCCCACCGGCGTACGGCGGGGTCGGCTGCGGATCGAACCCGGGATCGGGGACATCCGGCCGGACGTACGGGGCACCCGGTGCGACCGCGGGCGGCTGCGGGGTCGTCCCCGGATAGGTGGGCCAGGTGGGCTGCCCCGACTCCGCGGCGGCATCGCGACTCCACGGATGGGGTCCGGACGCATGTGGGTCACCGGTGGTGCTCATGGACACCAGTGTTCCTCACGCCCGGTCAAACGGGGGTCGTCCGTCCTCCGATGGTCGTCACCGCGTCTCGGAGGTCATCCGATCAGGCCGGGCGCACGCCCGGCCCCGGGCGTCAGCCGATGAGTCCGAGGGCCCGGACGGCGTCGCGCTCCTCGAGCAGCTCGGCGGCGCTGGCGTCGATCTTGCCGCGGGAGAACTCGTTGATCTCCAGGCCCTGGACGATCGTGTACTCGCCGCCCGACACCGTGCACGGGAACGAGGAGATGATGCCCTCGGGCACGTCGTAGGAGCCATCGCTGGGCACCGACATCGAGACCCAGTCGCCCTCGGCGGTGCCGAGCACCCAGTCGCGGATGTGGTCGACGGTCGCGTTGGCCGCGCTGGCCGCCGAGCTCAGCCCGCGGGCCTCGATGATCTGGGCGCCGCGCTTCTGCACGGTGGGCAGGAAGTCCGACTCGATCCAGGACTGGTCGACCAGGTCGGACGCGTTCTGACCGTCGACCCGGGCGTGGAACAGGTCCGGGTACTGGGTGGCCGAGTGGTTGCCCCAGATGGTCATCCGCTGGATGTCGTTGACGCTGCGGCCCGTCTTGGCGGCCAGCTGGGCGATGGCGCGGTTGTGGTCGAGCCGGGTCAGCGCGTTGAAGCGCTCGGCCGGGATGTCCGGCGCGTTGCTCATGGCGATCAGGGCGTTGGTGTTGGCCGGGTTGCCGGTGATCAGCACCTTGATGTCGTCGGCGGCGTGGTCGTTGAGGGCCCGGCCCTGCGGCTTGAAGATGGCGCCGTTGGCCTCGAGCAGGTCGCCGCGCTCCATCCCCTTGGACCGGGGCCGCGCACCGACCAGGCAGGCCACGTTGACGCCGTCGAACACGGTGTCCGGGTTGTCGCCGATCTCGACGGCCGACAGCAGCGGGAACGCGCAGTCGTCGAGCTCCATCACCACCCCCTCCAGCGCCTTGAGCGCCGGGGTGATCTCGAGCAGCCGCAACTCCACCGGCTGGTCCGGGCCGAACATCGACCCGCTCGCGATGCGGAACAGCAGGCTGTAGCAGATCTGGCCGGCTGCACCGGTGACGGCGACCTTGACGGGCTGGCTCACGAACACTCCTGAGAAGCTGGGTGGCGTCCGGCGACTGACCCGGGCGTGGTTCGTACGCTAGCAACTCGCGCCGTCGGGTGGGCAGGAGGTCCGGTGCCGGTCAGCATCGCCGCCGACCAGGCTCCGGACTGGGTGGCGGCCCGGCTGCGCGGTCGGACCGGGACCCGCTGGGTCGGGATCGACGGGTTCGGTGCCTCGGGGAAGTCGACCTTGGCCACCGCGATCGCCCGTCGGGTGCCCCGCGCGGTGGTGGTCGCCGTCGACGACTTCGCCCGGCCCGGTCTGGTCGGCTGGGACCGCGACCGGTTCGTCGCCCAGGTCGTGACGCCGCTGGTCGGTGGGCACGACGCCGACTACCAGCGCTGGGACTTCGACCGCGACGCGCCGCTGGGGTGGGTCCGGGTGCCCGCCGGGGTGCCGGTGATCGTCGAGGGGGTGTCGTCGACCGACACCCGGGTCGGTCTCGACTTCGATCTGACGCTGTGGGTGGAGGCGCCCGCCGAGCTGCGCTGGCGCCGGATCCTGGCCCGCGACGACCCGGCGTTGCTCGAGGTGTGGCGGACCGACTGGATCCCCAACGAGCAGGCGTACGCGGCGACGCAGCAACCGTGGCTGCGGGTCGACGCCCTGGTCGCCACGACGGCGGACGCGGATCCGGTGCGCTGACCGGTGGGCCGGCGTCGCGGACCGTCCGCATCGCCCGCGCCCGGCGGGGCGGCACTAGCGTGCGGTCATGGGACATCTCGCCGAAGCCGCCGACACCCCGGAGCGGGACGCGCTCTATGCCGCCGACCGTGACCGCCAGGGGTACGTGGCCGGCTACACCAAGGTCTTCGCCCACCGGCCGCGGGTCTATCGGGCCTGGCAGGAACTCAACGGTGCCGTCAAGGCGTCGATGGATCCGGTCCGCTACGAGGTGGCGACCGTGGCCGCAGCCCAGCAAGTGCGGTCGGCGTATTGCAGCCTGGCCCACGGGGCCGTGCTCGCCGACCTCACCGACACCGCGCAGGCCGTGGAGGTGGCGGCCGGCACCGACCCCGATCCCGAACGCCGTGCCATCGCCACGTTGGCCCGCAAGGTGGTCGCCGCGCCCGACGCCATCACCGAGGGCGACCTCGGCGAACTCCGGAGCCTCGGGTTCACCGACGACGACCTGCTCGACGTCGTCCTCGCGGCGGCGGCCCGCGGGTTCTTCAGCTCGGTCCTCGGTGCGACCGGGGCCGAGCCCGACGCCGCGCTGACCCGGATCGACGGCGCGCTGCGGGCCGCCCTGCTCGACTTCCGGACGTGACACCGCCCGCGCCGAGGTCGGCGCGGGCGGGTCGGACGACCAACGGGCGGTGGCTCAGGCCAGCGAGGCCAGAGCGTCGTTGAGGGTGGTCGACGGCGTCATCACGGCGCTGGCCTTGGCCTCGTCCGGGTGGTAATAACCCCCGATGTCGACCGGGGATCCCTGGACGCCGATCAGCTCGGCGGTGATGGTCTCCTCCTGCTCGGTCAGCTTCTCGGCCAGCGGGGCGAAGTCGGAGGCCAGCTGCGGATCGTCGGTCTGGGCCGCCAGCTCCTGGGCCCAGTACCGGGCCAGGAAGAAGTGGCTGCCGCGGTTGTCGATCTGACCGACCCGTCGGGCCGGCGACTTGTTCTCGTTGAGGAAGGTCCCGGTGGCCCGGTCGAGCGTGTCGGCCAGCACCTGCGCCTGGCTGTTGCCGGTCGTCGTGGCCAGGTGCTCGAGGCTGACCGCCAGGGCCAGGAACTCACCCAGGCTGTCCCAGCGCAGGTAGTTCTCCTTGAGCAGCTGCTGGACGTGCTTGGGCGCCGATCCGCCGGCACCGGTCTCGAACAGGCCGCCGCCGTTCATCAGCGGGACCACCGACAACATCTTGGCCGAGGTGCCGAGCTCGAGGATCGGGAACAGGTCGGTCAGGTAGTCACGCAGCACGTTGCCGGTCACCGAGATGGTGTCCTCGCCGCGACGGATCCGCTCGAGCGAGTAGGCGATGGCCTGGTCGGGCGGCAGGATCTTGATCTCCAGCCCGTCGGTGTCGTGGTCGGCCAGGTAGGTCTCGACCTTGGTGATCAGGTTGGCGTCGTGGGCCCGTCCGGAGTCGAGCCAGAACACGGCCGGCACGCCGGTGGCCCGGGCGCGGGTCACGGCCAGCTTGACCCAGTCGCGGATCGGCGCGTCCTTGGTCTGGCAGGCCCGCCAGATGTCGCCGGCCGATACCGCCGTCTGCAGGACCACGTTGCCGGCCGGGTCGACCACCCGGACGGTGCCGTCGGTCGGGATCTCGAAGGTCTTGTCGTGCGAGCCGTACTCCTCGGCCTTCTGGGCCATCAGCCCGACGTTGGGCACCGAGCCCATGGTCACCGGGTCGAAGGCCCCGTTGGTCCGGCAGTCGTCGATGACCACCTGGTAGATCCCCGCGTACGAGGAGTCCGGGATGACGGCCAGGGTGTCGGCCTCGGCACCGTCCGGGCCCCACATGTGACCGGAGGTGCGGATCATCGCCGGCATCGACGCGTCGACGATGACGTCGCTGGGGACGTGCAGGTTGGTGATGCCGCGATCGGAGTCGACCATGGCCAGCGCGGGTCCGTCGGCCAGTCCGTGCTCGATCGCCGCCTTGATGTCGGCCCCCTCGGGGAGCCCGTCGAGACCGGCCAGGATCGAGCCCAGCCCGTTGTTCGGGCTCAGGTCGGCGGCGGCCAGCGTCGCGCCGTACTTCTCGAACACCTCGGGCAGAAAGGCGCGGACGACGTGGCCGAAGATGATCGGGTCGGAGACCTTCATCATGGTGGCCTTGAGGTGCACCGAGAACAGCACGCCCTCGTTCTTGGCCCGGGTGATCTGCTCGCCGAGGAAGGTCTTGAGCGCGGCCACGTCGAGCGCGGTGGCGTCGACCACCTCGCCGGCCAGCACCGGGACCTTGTCCTTGAGCACCGTCGTGGTGCCGTCGGCCGCGGCCAGCTCGATCCGCAGCGTGCTGTCGGACTGGATGACCGCCGAGGTCTCGCTGGTGCGGAAGTCGCCGCTGGTCATGTGGGCGACGTTGGTCTTCGAGTCGGGCGACCAGGCGCCCATCGAGTGAGGGTGGCTGCGCGCGTACGCCTTGACCGAGGCGGGCGCCCGGCGGTCGGAGTTGCCCTCGCGGAGCACCGGGTTGACCGCGCTGCCCTTGACCTTGTCGTAACGGGCGCGGGTGTCGCGGGCCTCGTCGGTGTCGTCGTTGTCCGGGTAGTCCGGCAGGTCGTAGCCCTGGCCCTGGAGCTCGGCGATGGCCGCTTTGAGCTGCGGCACCGAGGCCGAGATGTTGGGCAGCTTGATGATGTTGGCCTCGGGCGTGGTGGCCAGCGCGCCGAGCTCGGCCAGCGCATCGGGCTGCCGCTGCTCGTCGGTGAGCCGGTCCGGGAACTGCGCGATGATCCGCCCGGACAACGAGATGTCGCGGGTTTCCACGCGCACGCCGGCCTTGCCGGTGAACGCGGCGATGATCGGCAGGAACGAGTAGGTCGCCAGCATCGGCGCCTCGTCGGTGTGGGTGTAGATGATGGTCGCGCTGGTGTCGGTCACGTCCCGAACGTTATCGCGCCACCCCGATCGGGCCGGATCGACGTCGGCCGGGCGGTGCGATCGACCCGGCGTCCACCGCGTCGATCGTCACTGCTCCGCTGCTGTGATCGGTCGGACTCAGTCGAACCGCGGGTCCTCGGTGCGCTCCCGCTTGAGCTCGAAGAAGTACGGGAAGCTGGCCATGGCCACCGAGGCGTCCCACAGCGTGCCGGCGTCCTCGCCGCGCGGGATCCGGGTGATCACCGGACCGAAGAAGGCGACGTCGTTCACGTGGATGGTCGGGGTGCCGACTCCCTTGCCGACCTTGTCCATGCCCGCATGGTGACTGGCGCGCAGCGCCTGGTCGTGATCGGTGGAGATGGCCGCATCGGCCAGTTCGGCCGGCAGACCGACCTCGTCGAGCGACTCGCGGACGACCTGCTCCATGTCCTTGATGCCGCCGTCGTGGATGCGGGTGCCCATCGCGGTGTACAGCGGCGCGAGCACCTCCGAGCCCTTGTACTGCTCGGCGGCGATCGCCACCCGGACCGGCCCCCACGTGGTCTCGAGCATCTTCCGGTAGCCGTCGTCGATGTCGGTGTCCTCGTTGAGCACGGCGAGGCTCATCACGTGGAAGTCCACGTCGATGTCGCGGACCTTCTCGACCTCGAGGATCCAGCGCGAGGTGATCCAGGCGAACGGACAGCGGGGATCGAACCAGAAGTCGGCCCGATCCCGGGTGCGGGCCTGGTCGGTGGTCTCGTACTGCGGCAGAACTGTGGTCGTGGCGGTCACGCGTCTCCTGTATCGGTGCGGTTCTCTTCAAGCGGTACGCCGAATAGATCGGCTATAGAGCGCAACCGAGCCCGCCCCGCCCGCTATTCCGGGCGGCGTCCGATCGGCGGGGCTCCCGGTGGTGGCAGTTTCCGACCCGCCGGGGCTCCCGGGGGTGGCCGGGCCGGGCGGGATCCAGCCCAGGGGTGCAGGAAGTGGCGTCAACGTCACTTCCTCTCACGAACCGCCCGATACTTCGGGCGGGAAGCGACAGGAAGTGGCGTTGACGCCACTTTCTGCGGGGGTCGTCTGCGGTCGCCCGGGCCGGTCGCGGTGGCACAGAGCCGGGGAGGCTCAGAGGGTGGTGGCCCGGCCGATCTGCACGACCTTCCAGCCGGCCCGGCGCCAACCTCGCGCGTCGAGCTTGAGCCGTCCGTCGATGATGATCTTGGTCTTGACCAGCTCGCCGAGTCGCTCGGGATCGAGCTGGCGGAATTCCGGCCACTCGGTCAGGTGCAGCACGATCTCCGCCCCGAGCATGGCCTGTTCGACGCTGGCCACCTGGGTGAAGCCCTCACGCGGTGGCAGCCGGGCCTGCGGGTCGTAGATCCGGACGTCGGCGCCGCGCTCGTGCAGCCGGTCGGCCACGGTCAGCGCCGGCGAGTTGCGGGTGTCGTCGGTGCCGGGCTTGAACGCCGCCCCGAGCACCGCGATCCGCTTGCCGGCCACGTCGCCGCCGGCCTGGTCGATGGCCAGCTCGGCGATCTCGGTGCGCTGGCCGTCGTTGATCGCCTCGACCGAGGAGATGAAGTCCGACAGCACGTGGACGCCGAGTTCGTCGGCGCGTACGGCCAGCGCCTTGATGTCCTTGGGCAGGCAACCGCCGCCGAAGCCCAGACCGGCGTTGAGGAACTCGCGGCCGATCCGCTGGTCGTAGCCGATGGCGTCGGCCAGCAGGGTCACGTCGCCGCCGGCCGCCTGGCACATCTGAGCCATCGCGTTGATGAAGCTGATCTTGGTGGCCAGGAACGAGTTGGCCGCGACCTTGATCAGCTCGGCGGTGGCGATGTCGCAGCGGACCACCGGGACGCGGTCGGTGATCGGGATCGAGTAGATCTCCTCGAGCACCTCGAGCGCGTGGCTCGAGTGGGTGCCGAAGACCAGGCGGTCGGGGCGGAGTGTGTCCTCCACCGCGTACGCCTCGCGCAGGAATTCGGGGTTCCAGGCCACCTCGATGGCGTCGCCGGCCGGTGCCTGCCGGCGCAGCCGCTCCTCGAGCTGGAGCGCCGTACCGACCGGGACCGTCGACTTGCCGACCACCAGTGTGGGCTCGGTGAGCATCGGCGCCAGCGAGTCGACCGCGGCGTGCAGCTGGCCGAGGTCAGCCGCGCCCCCTGGTCCCGAGGGCGTCCCGAGGGCCAGGAAGTGGACGTCGGCCCAGTCGGCGATCTCGGAGTAGTCGGTGGTGAACCGCAGACGGCCCGAGCTCGTGTGCTTCTCCAGCAACGGTTCGAGTCCGACTTCGAAGATGTGCGACTGTCCGGAATTCAACGTCTTGACTCGATCCACATCGATGTCAACCCCGACGACGTGATGCCCGAACTCCGCCATACCGGCGGCATGGGTCGCACCCAGATAGTTGGTGCCGATCACGCTTACACGAAGAGTCACTGCGTCATGGTCCCACAATCAACGTTACGGACCGGGGGCTGCGAACGGCGTGGACCTCAGGGTCGGGCGTAGAGGACAAGATCGACGAGGCTGCCGTCGCCGACCGGTTCGGCCCGGCGCAGCACCCCCACCTCGCGGTAGCCCACGGCCTCGGCGACGTGCCGGGACGCGGCGTTGGAGGCGGCGCAGCGGATGACGATCGCGCTGGTCGTGCCGGTCGTCTCGGCCCAGTCGGTGACCAGCCGGACGGCTCGGGTGATCGCACCGCGGCCGCGCGCGTGCGGATGCGCCCAGTAGCCGATCTCGCCGCGCTGGTCGTAGCCCCCGAGCCCCTCCAGGCTGATCGCCCCGAGACAGCGGTCGGTGGCGTCGGTCACGCACCAGGCCATTCCGGTGCGCCGGGCCGACTGCTCGGCGACCGAGGCCAGATAGTGCTCGGCGTCGGCTCGCTCGTACGGGTGGGGCAGCGAGACCAGCCAGTGCCGGGTCCGCGGATCGGAGCACGCCTCGACGATCCGGGCGGCGTCGTCGGCCCGGAACGGCCGCAGCCGGATCCCGTCGGCGTCGCCGAGCGAGGTCGGTTCGAGCCAGCGGCGCGGCGTACGCGGGTCGTCGGCGGTGAGCGTGGCCGACCAGCCGTCGTGCCAGGTGCCGCGCTCGACGAGCAGCCGGCGGACGGTGCCGTCGAAGACGAACCCGGCCGCGTCGGCCACCCGGCGTGACGGCCAGTTGCCGACCCGGGCCCGCCAGCGCAGCGACTCCAGGCCCAGGGTGTCGAGGCCGTGATCGCGGACCAGGCGCAAGGCGCTGCTCATCAACGAGCGGCCCCGAGCGCCCGGGTGGAGCCCGTAGCCGACGGTGCCCTGGCCGTCGCTGATCCGCAGATCGATCGAGCCGCAGTACTGCAGCCGGCCGTCGCGCTCGGCCTCGATGGCCCAGATCAGCGGCGTACCGACCGCCCAGCCGGCGGCCACCACCTCGAGGAAATCGTCAACGTGGCTCGGCGCGTACGGCTGCGGAACCGTGGTCCACGCGGCCATCTCGGGGTCCCGGCACTGCTCGACGATGGCGTCCCGGTCGCCCACCTCGGGGGCCCGCAACGTGACTCCGGCGGCCGGATCGACCAGCGTCACGACGGCCGGTGGGTGCCCGATCTCACTCATCGTCCGATCCAACTGCGACTCGGGGGTGAGGGGCAACTTACTTTAGGGTGAGCGGCATGAACGAGGATCCCGACAGTCATAAACCCGTGGCCGGTGCGCCCGCATGAACCCGGTGGTTCTCAACTCCCTGCTCATCTTGATCTTCATCATCATCGGCGGCGTCTTCGCCGCTGCTGAGCTCGCCCTGGTCTCGCTGCGCGACAGCCAGGTGAAACAGATCGCCCATCGCGGCAAGCGTGGCCAGACCGTCGCCCGGCTGGCGTCGGATCCCAACCGTTTCCTGTCCGCCGTCCAGGTCGGCGTGACCCTGTCCGGCTTCCTGTCCGCCGCGTTCGGTGGGGCGAAGCTGTCGGCCGAACTGGCCCCGGTGCTGCAGCGGGCCGGTCTGAGCGAGACGCTCGCCGAGACCCTGGCCCTGGTGGTCATCACCGCGATCATCTCCTACGTCTCGATCGTGCGTCGGCGAGCTGACCGCCAAGCGGTTGGCGCTGCAGCGGACCGAGACGTTCGCGGTCGCGCTCGGCCCGCTGGTCGACTTCATCTCCCGGCTGGCCCGACCGGTGATCTGGCTGCTCGGGGTGTCGACCAACGGCCTGGTCCGGCTGCTCGGCGGTGACCCCCGCGCCTCGCGCGAGGAGGTCAGCGAGGAGGAGATCCGCGCCATGGTCAGCGGTTCGACCACGCTGGGCGCCGAGGAGCGTCGGATCGTCGACGACGTCTTCGACGCCGGCCAGCGCAGTCTTCGCGAGGTCATGGTGCCGCGGACCGAGGTGGATTTCCTGCCCGGTGACATGCCGGCCCACCGCGCCGTACGCGAACTCACCAAGGCCCCGCACTCGCGCTATCCGGTGATGGGCGACTCGGCCGACGACATCATCGGCTTCGTCCACGTCCGCGACCTGCTCGACCCCGACATCAGCTCGCGCACGACCCCGGTCTCCGAGGTGGCGCGGACCGTGTTGTCGATGCCCGACACCGTGCGGGTGCTCCGCGCGCTGAGCGAGATGCGGCGCAACACCTCGCACCTGGCCATCGTGCTCGACGAGTACGGCGGCACGGCCGGCATCGTCACCATGGAGGACCTGGTCGAGGAACTGGTCGGCGAGATCACCGACGAGTACGACGTGGTCGTCGAGGAGCGGGTCAGTGTCCGCGGCGATCTGCTGGTCGACGGTCTGACCACGCTCGAGGAGTTCGAGGAGAAGACCGGACTGGTGCTGCCCGAGGGTCCGTACGACACCCTGGCCGGGTTCTTCATGGCCCAGCTCGGGCAGCTCCCCGGCGTCGGGGACGAGATCCGCATCGAACTCGCCGCCGCCGACCCGGACCTCGAGGACGCCGTCGCCGTGCAGCTGGAGGTGGTCGAACTCGACGGTCGGCGGGCCTCCGATTTCATCGTGCGACGGCTCGATCACGAGGACTTCCAACCGGCGCCCGACTGAACAGACTCCCGGGACTCGGCCTGCTCGGGCTGGGCTCCCAGCTCGTCAGGGACCGGGGAAATGCGTGCACCGTCGTCGGTGCACCGGCATCCACGATCCGGCTCCGAGCGGCCCGAAATGCGCGCGACCGGCCTCGGCGTGCGTGGAACAATGACGGCCATGCCTGCCTCCGACGCACCCGCGCCGCGCGTTCTCTCCCTCGCCCAGCCGACCTCCTCCTCGCTCCATCTCGGCAACTATCTGGGGGCGCTGCGGCAGTGGGTGCCGCTGCAGGACAGCTTCGAGGCGTTCTACGGGGTCGCCGATCTGCACGCGCTGACCGTGGAGAACGACCCGGTGGACCTGCGCGAGCGGACGCTGCGCAGCGCGGCGCAGATGATCGCCGCCGGGGTGGACCCGGAGCGCTCGACGATCTTCCTGCAGTCGGCCGTGCCCGAGCACACCCAGCTGAGCTGGGTGCTGTCGTGTCTGACCGGCTTCGGTCAGGCGCAACGGATGACCCAGTTCAAGGACAAGTCGGCCAAGATGGGCGCGGAGAGCGCCAACGTCGGGCTGTTCACCTATCCGGTGCTGATGGCCGCCGACATCCTGCTCTACCAGAGCGAGCGGGTGCCGGTCGGTGAGGACCAGCGCCAACACCTCGAGTTGACCCGCGACCTGGCCCAGCGGTTCAACTCGCGGTTCGGCCCGACCTTCGTGGTCCCCGAGCCGCACATCGTCGCCTCGGTGGGCCGGATCGCCGATCTCGCCGACCCGACGATCAAGATGAGCAAGTCGGCCTCGTCGCCGACCGGGCTGATCGACCTGCTCGACGAGCCCAAGGTCAACATCCGCAAGATCAAGTCGGCGGTCACCGACTCGGAGCGCGAGATCCGCTTCGACGAGCAGACCAAACCGGGGGTCTCCAACCTGCTGACCATCCTGGCCGCGCTCACCGGCGGCTCGATCGACGACCTGGTCGAGCAGTTCGCGGGCCGGGGCTACGGCGATCTCAAGGGGGCGGTGGCCGACGCGGTGACCGCACTGGCCACCCCGTACCGCGACCGGACCCTGCAGCTGATGAGCGAGCGGTCCGAGCTCGAGGCGATCCTGGCCCGCGGTGCCGAGCGCGCCCGCGAGGTCGCCGGCGCGACGCTAACCGACGTCTACGCCAGGATCGGCCTGACCTGAGCGGTCACGTCGAACCCGGCCGCTAGAGCTCCAGGGTCGGTGTGACCACGGTGGTGACGTCGTCCCCGCGCGGCAGGTAGAGGCTGAAGCGGGCCAGACCGGTCGGCAGGGTGGCGAACACGAAGCGCCCGTCATCGTCGGCCACCGTCTCGCGGACCTCGGCGGTCAGCCTGGCCTCGATCCGGATGTTGGCGCCCGGGGCGGCCCAGCCGTCGACGCGGACCGTGCCGTCGTCGTTCGGGCTCACCGTGATCATCGTGGTCAGCGACTCGGCCGTGAAGGTGATCGTCCGGACGTCCTCGGTCGTGGCGCCCCGGGCTCCCGAGTCGGCCAGCTCGAGCTGGGTCAGGGTGGCCAGCTCGGCGTGCAGCGCGTCCAGCGTCAGCTCGAACTTGATCCGCTCGACCAGCCCGGCCGGCACCGGGTCGGTCTCGTCGTAGAACGCTCGCAGCGCATCCAGCACGGCCAGGTCGTCGGAGTCGAGCGGCGCGTCGGCCAGCCGGTCCTCGAGGCTGTGCTCATCGGGGGCGGTCATCGGGTCTCCCACGTCGGGTCGTTGGCCAGGGCGGCGCGGAGCTTGGCCAGACACCGGCCGCGGGTCGGGCCGATGCTGCCCTGCGGCATGCCGAGGGCCTTGGAGAGCTCGGCGTAATCGGGCCGGTCGGCGAACGCGATGACCCGCAGCAGGGTGCGGCAGCGCTCGGGCAGACTCTGGATGTGGCGCCACAGCCGGTGCCCGGAGTCGCTGCGGATCAGCGCCTCGTCGATCGGCTCCGACCCGTCGGACAGCTGGGTGAGTCCGGACTCGAGGTCCTCCGGTCGGGTCTTCGACTGCTGGCGTGACACCCGCCAGGCCTCGCGCTTGGTCGTGATGACCAGCCACTGCAGCAGGGCCATCGGCTCGGCGATGCTGTCGGCCTTGCGGACCAGCGTCAGCCACACCGTCTGCACGACGTCCTCGGCGGTCGCGGCATCGAGCCGGGCGCCCCGCGCGGTGTGCCACAGGATCGGGGTGAGCAGCTGGACCAGCTCGCCCATGATCTCGGTCTGACCGCCGCGGTAGGCGACGAGCAACCGCGCCGCCCGCGCGGCCAGGCTGTCCTCGACCGCGCCGGTCATGGGCGAAGGGAAGTCATGGCGAGCCGCCTGTCGGATGGGGTGCAGTCGAGGGTCCGGCTCGACAGCACTCAGTGAGCCAGTGCATCTCATAGTGGACAAGAGCGCGCCCCCTGGCCAGTGATACGTGCCCCGTACGCGTTTCCCGACGCATTGTCCGGGCGCTGTTCGGGTCGTCGCCAGCGCTCCGCGTGTCGATGTGGGGGGACGACCCCCCACACCCCCCGCTCCCGTCGGTCGTCGCTGGCGCTCCTCGCGCCCGTGTCTCTGTGGGGGGACGACCCCCCACACCCCCCGCCCCCGGCGGTCGTCGCTTGCGCTCCTCGCGCCGGAACCTCCGACGCCCACTGGTGGTGCCCCGGGGGCAGGCGTCTGCCCGCATGTGCCGGTAAACGACCCGGCCACCACGGTGATTCGGGACGTCTGTCGGCAGGTGCCGGGAAACGACCCGGCCACCAGGCTGATTCGGGACGTCTGTCGGCACATGCCGGGAAACGACCCGCCAGCGGTCAGATTCGGTGCGTCTGTCGGCAGGTGCCGGGAAACGACCTGGCCGCCGGCCGGATCGGGGGCGTCTGTCGGCATGTGCCGGGAAACGACCCGGCCACCACGGCGATTCGGGACGTCTGTCGGCACATGCCGGGAAACGACCCGCCAGCGGTCAGATCCGGGGCGTCTGTCGGCATGTGCCGGGAGACGACCCGCGGCAGTCCGGGAACGCCGGGACCCGGGTGCCGTGCATCAGTGCGTCCCTGGTCATCAGCCGATGCGCTCGTCGAGGTAGCACCAGCGCCAGCTCTCGCCGGGTTCGAAGCTGCGCATCACCGCGTGGCCGGTGGCGCGGAAGTGGCGGTTGGCGTGGCGGGCGCTCGAGGAGTCGCAGCAGCCGACCTCGGCGCAGGTCAGGCAGATGCGCAGGTGGACGCTGCGCGTGCCTTCGCGCACGCAGTCCTCGCAGATCTCCGACCGGGCGGTGATGTCGGCGGGAGCCTCGTCCAGGTGCAGGCAGCTGCCGGTCGGGTCGCTCGGGGTGGCGACCGGGTCGTCGCCGCGCAACCGGTCGGCGCGTTCGGTGGCGACGGTGAGCATCGACTCCTCGATGTCGAGGGTGGCCAGGACCTGCTCGATGACGTCGTGGTCGACCGTGCCCTCGGACCGGATCCGCAGCACCTCGTCGCGCTCGCTGTTGATCGTGGTCAGCCGGAGCCGGCGATACTGCTCGCTCGGGGTCTCGGCACTGCTGCTGCGGCCCAACTGCTCCCACAGGGCGTCCGGGCGCATGGCGATCCGGCGGCGGACCATCTCGATGGTGTCGGCCGAGTCGTCGGGTCCGATCAGTCCGTCGAGCCTGGTCAGCGCGGCGTTGCTCGCGGTCTGCAGCACGGTCGCCGCCTGCAGGGCGTCGGAGCGCGGATCGGGTCCGCGCAGGTGCAGTCGCCGGACCAGGGCGGGCAGGGTCAGGCCCTGCAGCAGCAGCGTGCCCGCGGTGACCACCATGGCGGCCAGGACGAGGATCTCGCTGTGCTCGATGCTGACCGGGATCAGTAGCGCGGCGGCGAGGGTGACCACGCCGCGCAGCCCGGCCCAGCCGATCACCACCGAGTGCGACCACGGCGGCAGCACGGTGTCGTGGCCGGCCCGGCGGAACAGCAGAGCCCGCGTGACCAGCACCCAGACCATCCGGATGACGATCACTCCGACCAGGGCGGCGACGCAGAAGGCGGCGATCCGGCTCACCGGGATGTCGGAGTTGGCCACGTTCTCGAGCACGGCCCGGGCCTGCAGCCCGATCAGCAGGAACACCGCGTTCTCGAGCAGCAGCTGGATGGTCGCCCAGTTGACCCGTTCGGAGAGCCGGGACTGGCCGGTCTGGATGATCGGCGACTTGTGCCCGAGGACCAGACCGGCGGTGACCACGGCGATGACGCCCGAGCCGTGCAGTTCGCCGACGTGCAGCGCCTCGGTCGGCAGGTAGGCCGCGAACGGCACGATCAGCGACAGCGCGGTGTCGAACGCCGGCTGGGTGATCCGGCGGCGTAGCGGGATGACGATGGCCGCGACGATCAGCCCGATGGCCGCGCCGCCGATGGCCGCGGTGAGGAAGCCCAGCGTGGCGTCGACGGCCGAGAACCCGGTGGCGATCGAGGCCAGACCCAGCCGCAGACAGGTGATGGCGGTGGCGTCGTTGACCAGCGATTCGCCCTCGAGGATCGACACCAGACGTCTCGGCAGCCCGATCCGGCGGGCGATCGACGTCGCGGCCACGGCGTCGGGCGGCGCCACCACGGCACCGAAGGCGAACGCGACCGCGAACGGCACCGGCAGGATCAGCCAGGTCAGTACGCCGATGCCGAGGGTGGTCAGCACGACCAGGACGACCGACAGCCCGGCGATCGGATAGCGGTTGACCCGGAAGTCGATGACCGAGGTGCGGATGGCTGCGGCGTAGAGCAGCGGCGGCAGGAAGCCGAGCAGCACCACTTCGGCCGACAGCCGGGGAATCTCGAGGAAGGGGACGAACGAGGCGGCGATGCCGACCAGGATCAGCAGCAGCGGGGCCGAGAACCGCAGTTTGGCGGCCAGCGCGGTGGTGAACAGCACCGCAATGGCGATCGCCAGGATGCTCAGAGGGAGGTGCACGCGGATCATGCTTTCATTTCCGTGTGGTTCTGCCCGCCTCCGCCGATCCTGATGGATCGCTGCTGCTGTCCTCGACCGATGTCCAGGACCTGCTCGCCGCCGCGGTCGGGCATGCCGGCGGTGCGTTGGGCAACTGGCGGCTGGACCACATCGACGCCAGCCCGGGCCGATCGACCACGGCCACGTATCTGGCCGAGGTGGACTGGCCGAGCGGGAGGCGTACCGAACTGCTGGGAGCGAGCATCCGCGTCGGTGGCCGGCGGGGCAACGACGAACGGGCCACCATCTTCGGCGACGGTGACCGCGAGGTCGCGGTGTGGCTCTATCCCGACGACCCCGATCTCCCCGGTCTGCGGCGGGCGGCGGTGCCGGCCCAGCTGACCGCGCTGCTGGTCGAGTACGAGCTGGCCGGGTCCGAGCTGCGGCCCGAGGATCTCGCGGTCGAGATGATCAGCTACCGGCCCCGGCGGCGGGCCGTGCTCAAGGCGACGGTGCGGACCCCGACCGGGCCGGTGACCTACTTCGTCAAGGTGCTCCGCGAGGCGAGCTTCGGGCCGACGCTCGAACGCCACCAATTGCTGGTCCGGGCCGGCGTGCCCGCGCCGGCCGTCGCCGCAGCCACGCCCGACTTCCTGCTCGTCCTGCGCGAGCTGACCGGTCGCCCGCTGGCCACCGCCATCTTCGACGAGGCGATGCCGTGCACCGCGGAGAACCTGATCGGGCTGCTCGACTCGATGCCACCGACGGTGGCCGCGCTGCGAGCGGCGTCCGCCCTGGACCGACGCGGTGGCCACGTACGCGGAGATCATCCGGGCGGCACTTCCCGCCGCCGACCCACAACTGCGCTGGCTGGTCGACCAGATCACCGGCGGGCTGGCCGGTCTCGAACCCGGCCGCGAACCGACCCACGGCGACTTCCACGAGGGCCAGCTCTTCGTTGCCCGTGGCGTGATCACCGGCCTGGCCGACATCGACACCATCGGACCCGGCCGCCGCGCCGACGATCTGGCCTGCCTGATCGCCCACCTGTCCACCGTGCAGCGGATGAACGCCGAGCAGGCCGCCGGACTGACCCGGCTGATCAGCCTGTGGATGCAGGTTTTCGACACCCGGGTCGACCCCCGCGAGTTGCGCCTGCGGTCGGCCGGGGTCATCGTCTCGCTGGCCACCGGACCGCACCGGGGCCAGGAGCCCAACTGGGAGCGCGAGACGGTCAAGATGCTCGACTCGGCCGTTGCCCTGGTCCGGAGCGCTGCGCGCTGATCCGGCCCGGTCGGGCGGTCGGCCACGGATTCGGTCGTCACTTCGGTGAACCTCGACGGATTCCCGGGGTGAAAACCACCACATCACGCCGGTATGTATGACAAGGTTTACCCGTCGGGCCTCGATGCGTCGGGTCCGGCATGCAGGAACTACTCGGGGGAGTGGCTGCTCGCAGGTCGGTTCACGCCGACTCAGCACGGTGTGCCCTTCGGCATGCCATGAAGTGCCGTCCCGCGCAGGAACCCCTGCCGCGATGTCGATCGTTTCCTCGATCACCTCGCCACGGACGGCACGGCAGTCGCTTTCCCCTCGGGGGACGAAAGCGGCTGCCGTGCTCTGTGTTTATGTGCGCGCTCGCGCCGCCGAGCTGACCCACTGCCGTCGCTCCTCGTCGTGACGCCCGCCAACGGTCGGCGCAGTATTCATCCGAGGCGCAGGCGTGCGCCACTCATCGTCGCTCCGTGCAGCGGACGCTCGGCTTGCCGACGCTCGCGCGCGGCGCGAGGCTGCGGGGCGCTCGTGCCGCCGAGCTGACCCACGGCCGTCGTGCGCATTCGTACGCCAGACCGGCGTGCCAGAATCCGCTGGATGAGCGGTCAGACGGAATCGGGTACGCCCATCGCGTCGGTGTACGGTCCGGCGGCGTTGGACGGCTGGGACGCCGGGAAGCAGCTGGGGGAGCCCGGGGCGTTCCCGTACACCCGTGGGGTCTATCCGACGATGTACACGACCCGGCCGTGGACCATGCGGCAGTACGCCGGGTTCGGGACGGCCGCCGAGTCGAATGCGCGCTACCTCGAGCTGATCGAGCACGGGACGACCGGGTTGTCGGTGGCCTTCGACCTGCCGACCCAGATGGGCATGGACTCCGACGCCGCGCTGGCTTCGGGCGAGGTCGGCAAGGTCGGGGTGGCGATCGACTCGATCGAGGACATGCGGATCCTGTTCGGCGGCATCCCGCTCGGTGAGGTGTCGACCTCGATGACCATCAACGCACCGGCCGCGGTGCTGCTGTTGCTGTACCAGCTGGTCGCCGAGGAGCAGGGCGTCGACCCGGCCGCCTTGACCGGGACGATCCAGAACGACGTGCTCAAGGAGTACATCGCCCGCGGGACCTACATCTACCCACCGCAGCCGTCGTTACGCCTGATCAGCGATACTTTCGCCTACTGCAGGACGCACCTGCCGCGGTGGAACACCATCTCGATCTCGGGCTACCACATGGCTGAGGCCGGGGCCACGCCCGCGCAGGAGATCGCCTTCACCCTGGCCGACGGGATCGCCTACCTGGAGGCGGCGATGGCCGCCGGGCTGGCCGTCGACGACATCGCCCCGCGGCTGTCGTTCTTCTTCGTCGCCCGGACCACGCTGCTCGAGGAGGTGGCCAAGTTCCGGGCCGCCCGCCGGATCTGGGCCCGACTGATGCGCGAGCGCTTCGGCGCGCAGAACCCCAAATCGCTGATGCTGCGGTTCCACACCCAGACCGCCGGCGTCCAGCTCACCGCCCAGCAACCCGAGGTCAACCTGGTCCGGGTGGCCGCTGCAGGCCTTGGGGGCGGTGTTCGGCGGCACGCAGTCGTTGCACACCAACTCCTTCGACGAGGCCATGGCGCTGCCCACCCAGAAGTCCGCCCGGCTCGCGCTGCGCACCCAGCAGGTGATCGCGTACGAGACCGACGTGACCCACACCGTCGATCCGTTCGCCGGCTCGTACGTGGTCGAGTCGCTGACCGACGACGTCGAGGCCGAGACGCTGCGGCTGATGGCCGAGGTCGAGGAGCGCGGCGGGGCGGTCGCCGCGATCGAGGAGGGCTACCAGAAGTCGCAGATCGAGGCGGCGGCGTACGAGGTGACCCGCTCGGTCGACAGCGGCGAGCGGGTCATCGTCGGGGTCAACCGGTTCGCGCTCGACACCGAGGAGCCGTACGAGCCGCTGCGGGTCGATCCGGCCATCGAGGCCACCCAGGCCGAACGGCTCCGCCGGTTGCGGGCCGAACGCGACAACCCCGCGGTGACCGAGGCGCTGGCCGCGATCCGGGCCGCGGCCGCCGGCACCGACAACGTGCTGCCGCCGCTCAAGCAGGCGCTGGCGCTGCGGGCGACGGTGGGCGAGGTGTGCGACGCACTCCGCGAGGTGTGGGGCGTCTACACCCCGACCGAGCACTTCTAGCGAGCCGCGACCGGTCGACCGTCGTCAACGGGAGCGATCTCGATGCGACTACGCCACACGATCCCGCCCACTCCGGGGCGCCGGGGACAGCTCAGAGCCCGACCTTCTCCAGGGCGGCGTCGTAGAGCTCGAGCGCCTCGTTCGAGCTGCGCCCGTCGGCGATCGCCTTGGAGTAGACCTGCTCGATCTCGGCGCCGACCGACTCGTAGCGGGCCATCCAGGCTTCCTTGCGGACCCGCCAGTAGCCGAGGATCTCGAAGCGGTCGACCGTCCAGCCGAGCTCGCGGCGCAGGTACTTGCGGATGGCCCGCGACTCGGACGCCTCGCCGGCGAACCAGACGTAGCCCGGCCCCGGGGGGAACTCGAAGTCGCGGACGGCCTGGGCCAGCACGCTCGGCCCGAGGCCGTGGCCGCTGGCCGCGTGCCACTCGACCCCGAGCGTCGCTGCGGACTGCAGCATCTGCCAGTCCCCGCTGTCGATGGTCTCGACGATGGCGTGGGCCGCGATGTGGCCCGGTAGTTCCTCGAGGATCCGGCTCAGTGCCGGGAGCCCGGTCATGTCGGCGACCAGCAACTGCCAGGCGCAGTCGGCGGGCGGCGCATACCAGCCGAGCGGTTCGCAGATCTGCACCACGTCACCCGGACGGGCCTGATCGGCCCAGCGGGCGGCGACCCCACCGTCGTGGCGGACGAAGTCCACGGTCAGCTCGCGGGCCTCGGCGTCGAAGCGCCGCACGGTGTAGGCACGGACCGGCGAGTCGTCGACCGTGCCGTCGGCACCGGTGAAGGCGATGCCGATCCGTTCGTCGGCGAAACCGCTGCTGGTGAAGTCGTCGAGACCGCCGCCACCGAGGACCACCCGGATCATGTTCGGGGTCAGGGACTCCGCCGATCGCACCTGGACCGTGCGGTACCCGTCGTTGTCGTTGCTCATCGCCACCTCCGTTGAGGTAAGGCTAGCCTAAACATCCGCGATGCGTGCACCGGGAGATGACTGTCTGGTTACGACTCCGGAACCGGTTCGGGGCCGGTGGGTGGCAATGACACACTGGCCAGATGTCCGTCGTGGATCTCGAGCAGCGTCGTCGCACCGAGATCGACACCCAGATCGAGCGGATCAGCCGACGTCTGATCGAGATCCGCCGGGATCTGCACACCCATCCCGAGGTCGGGCACAAGGAATACCGGACGACCGGGCTGATCGTCGACGAGCTCGAGCGCAACGGCCTGATCGCCAAGATCCTGCCGGTGGGGACCGGCGCCTACTGCGACGTGCTGCCCAACGGGTTCGACTGGTCCGACGGGCTGATCGGGCTGCGGGCCGACATCGACGCGCTGCCGATCACCGACCGCAAGGACGTGCCCTGGCGCTCGCAGAACCCGGGCGTCTGCCACGCCTGCGGTCATGACGTGCACACCACCATCCTGCTCGGCGTCGGCATGGTGCTGGCCCAGTTGCGCGACGCCGACCTGCTGCCGCGAGCCGTCCGGCTGATCTTCCAGCCCGCCGAGGAGACCAGCCCGGGCGGTGCGCTCGACGCCATCGACGGCGGCGTGCTCCAAGACGTCACCGAGGTGTACGCGCTGCACTGCGACCCGCGGACCGACGTCGGCAAGCTGGCGCTCAAGGTCGGGCCGATCACCTCCGCGGTCGACCAGCTCGACATCCGGCTGACCGGCTCGGGCGGGCACACCTCGCGGCCGCACCTGACCCAGGACATCGTCGGCGCGCTCGGCGCCCTGGCCACCACGATGCAGCTGGTGCTGTCGCGCCGGGTCGACCCGCGCAGCGGTGTCTCGCTGATGTGGGGATCGATCCACGCCGGCTCGGTGGCCAACGCCATCCCCGGCGAGGGTCACATCGTCGGGACGCTGCGCGCTCTCGACGTCTCGGGCTGGAAGAAGGCCAAGCAGCTGATCCCGGTGCTGGCCCGGCAGGTGGTGCGAGCCGTTCGGGGTCGAGGTCGAGGTCGACGTGACCGACGGCGTGCCGCCGGCGGTCAACCACGCCCGCGGCGTACGCCGGCTCGCCGATGCCACCAGCCGGGCCATCGGTCCGGAGGCGGTCGCCGAGACCGAGCAGTCGCTGGGCGGCGAGGACTTCTCGTGGATGCTCCAACAGGTTCCCGGCGCGCTGGCCCGGCTCGGCGTACGCACTCCCGGCCAGTCCTGCCCCGACATCCACCAGCCGACCTTCGTGGTCGACGAGGCCTGCATCGACATCGGCCTGCGGGTGCTCACCGAGCTGGCCACCACCCGCTGACCGGGCGATCACGGGCGAATCGGAGCCCGCGTCTGGACCCGGTGATGGCGGGATACGGTTAGGCTGCTCTCAGGCTTCGGCGAGGACGAAATGCTGCGCTGCTGAGCGTCGAGGCGATAGATCTTGTTGCGTGCCTGAGGAGGCCCTCCCGTGAAGAAATCGATGACCCTGGTCGGTGCGTTGATCAGCGCTGCCGCCCTGACCCTCTCCGCCTGTGCGGAGGCGCCCGGCACCGGGTCCGGCACGTCGGCCGCCCCGAGTGCCAGCACCGGTGCCAGCGCGAGCACCGGCGCCAGCGACTTCAAGGCGTGCATGGTCTCCGACTCCGGCGGCTTCGACGACAAGTCGTTCAACCAGACCTCGTACAAGGGCATGACCGACGCCAAGACCGAGCTGGGCATCGAGACCGGCCAGGTCGAGTCGAACAGCACCGCGGACTACGGCAAGAACGTCCAGGCCATGGTCGACGCGCAGTGCAACATCATCGTCACCGTCGGCTTCGCGCTCAGCGACGTGACCCTGGCCGCGGCCAAGAAGAACCCCGACATCAAGTTCGCCATCGTCGACAACAACGATCCGGAGAACTACGCGGCGGCCGAGAACCTCAAGCCGCTGGTCTTCAACACCGCCCAGTCCAGCTTCCTGGCCGGCTACCTCGCCGCGGGGATGAGCCAGACCAAGAAGGTCGGCACGTTCGGCGGACAGAAGTTCCCGACCGTGACCATCTTCATGGACGGCTTCGCCCAGGGCGTCGACTACTACAACAAGAACAAGGGCGGCAGCGTCCAGGTGCTCGGCTGGGACGCGGCCAAGCAGGACGGCCAGTTCGTCGGCAGCTTCGAGGACCAGAAGGGCGGCCAGCGCGTCGCCCAGGGCCTGATCAGCCAGGGCGCCGACATCGTGCTCCCGGTCGCCGGCCCGGCCGGTATCGGTGCGCTGCAGGCGGCCAAGTCCAGCGGTGGCAAGGTCAACGCCATCTGGGTCGACACCGACGGCTGCGTCAGCGCCGACACCTACTGCTCGAACATCATCAGCAGCGTCTACAAGGGCATGGACGTCGCCGTCGCCGACGCGATCAAGGCGGCCAAGGACGGCTCGTTCAGCAACGAGGCCTACGTCGGCACCCTGGAGAACGAGGGCACCGGCCTCTCGCCGTTCAACGAGTTCGACTCCAAGGTCCCCGCCGACCTGAAGACCGAGCTCGACACGCTCAAGGCCGACATCACCAGCGGCAAGATCGAGATCGAGTCCAAGTCCCAGCCCAGCGAGTAATGAGTGACGCGAGCCCCGCAGCTGCTCTGCAGCTGCGGGGCATCACCAAGCGCTTCGGATCGCTGGTGGCCAACGACGCCATCGACCTGGACATCGTGCCGGGTGAGATCCACTGCCTGCTCGGCGAGAACGGGGCCGGCAAGTCGACCCTGATGAACGTGCTCTACGGGCTGCTGCAGCCCGACGAGGGACAGATCGTCATCGACGGGTCGCCGCACGTGTCGCGCAGCCCCAAGGAGGCGATCGCCGCCGGGATCGGGATGGTTCACCAGCACTTCATGCTGGTCGACGTCTTCACGGTGGCCGAGAACCTCATCCTCGGTCGGGAGAACGCCCGGTTCGGTCTGCTGACCATGGGCCAGGCCCGGCGGACCGTGCGCCGGCTGTCCGAGCGCTACCACCTCGAGGTCGACCCCGACGCGGTCGTCGAGGACCTCCCGGTCGGGGTCCAGCAACGGGTCGAGATCCTCAAGGCGCTGGCCAACGACGCCAAGTACCTGATCTTCGACGAGCCGACCGCGGTCCTCACCCCGCAGGAGATCGACGAGCTGATCGAGGTGATGCGATCGCTGCGTGACGACGGCAAGGCGATCGTGTTCATCACCCACAAGCTGCGCGAGGTCCGGGCCATCGCCGACAAGATCACGGTGATCCGCCGCGGCAAGGTCGTGGGCACCGCCAAGCCGAGCGACAGCGAGGGCCAGCTGGCCGAGCTGATGGTCGGTCGCGCGGTCAGCCTGACCGTGGCCAAACAGCCCGCGCCGGAGGGTGCGGCACCCCGGTTGTCGATGGCCGGCGTCCGGGTGGCCGGGCCGAACGGGCAGTTGGTGGTCGAGGACCTCGATCTCGACGTGGCCGGCGGCGAGATCGTCTGCATCGCCGGTGTCCAGGGCAACGGTCAGACCGAGCTGGCCGAGGCGCTGATGGGGTTGCTGCCACTGGCCGGCGGCCGGGTGACCCTCGACGGGTCGCGGCTGACCGGGCGGACGCCCAAGCAGATCATCGAGGCCGGGCTGGGTTTCGTGCCCGAGGACCGCAAGCACGACGGGTTCGTCGGCACCTTCACCGTCGCCGAGAACCTGGTGCTCAACCACTTCGATGTGCCGCCGTACGCCAAGGGCATCGCGCTCGACCTGGGCCGGGTCGAGGCCAACGCCGCCAGCCGGGTCGAGGAGTTCGACATCCGCACCCAGTCGATCGAGACCCCGGTGGCCTCGCTGTCCGGCGGCAACCAGCAGAAGGTCGTGCTGGCCCGGGAGCTGTCGCGGCCGCTGTCGGCGTTGATCGCCAGCCAGCCGACCCGCGGCGTCGACGTCGGCGCCATCGAGTTCCTGCACAAGCGGCTGGTCGCCGAACGGGACAAGGGCACGGCAGTGCTGATCGTGTCCACCGAGCTCGACGAGGTGGTGGCGCTCGCCGACCGGATCGCGGTGATGTACCGCGGCCGGATCGTCGGCATCGTCCCGGCCGAGACCTCCCGCGAGGTGCTCGGGTTGATGATGGCCGGCGTGCCGACCGACGAGGCCATGGCCCAGGCCAGCGTGACCACCCAGGCCGAGGAGGATCGGGTGCTCGAGCAGCAGATCGGGGGAGCGTCCGCATGAGCAGTGTCGTACCCGCCCCGCCGGCGCCCGACCCGGGCGCACCGGCGACCCGTCGGCGCCGGCCCTCGCACGCGGTGCCGTGGACCGACATCATCACCACCGCGGCCGCCTTCGTGCTGGCTTTCGTGGTCGGCGGGCTGCTGATGATCGTCTCCGACACCGAGGTGCGGACGAAGTTCACCTACTTCTTCGCCCGACCCGGTGATGCGCTGAGTGCGTCGTGGGACAAGGTGGGCGGCGCGTACGCGGCCCTCGTCTCGGGCGCGGTCGGCGGCATCGGGCCGATCAGCGAGACCACGGCCCAGGCCGCGCCACTGATCTGCGCCGGGCTCGGCGTGGCCCTGGCCTTCCGGGCCGGCCTGTTCAACATCGGCGCCCAGGGCCAGGCCATCCTCGGCGCCATCTTCGCCGCGTACGTGGGCTTCGCCTGGCACCTGCCCCCGGTCCTGCACCTCATCGCCGCCATCCTCGGCGGGCTGATCGCCGGCGGGATCTGGGGCGGCATCGTCGGCTGGCTCAAGGCCAAGGCCGGCGCCCACGAGGTCATCGTGACCATCATGATGAACTACATCGCCGCGGGACTGCTGGCCTATCTGCTGACCACCACGGTGTTCCAGCGTCCGGGCCGACCCGACCCGATCTCGCCGATCATCGACTGGAACGCCACCTTCCCGCGGCTCGAGGGCACCCAGTTCCACGTCGGTTTCGTGGTGGCCCTGCTGGCCGCGGTCGGGGTCTGGTGGCTGCTCGAGCGGTCCACCATCGGCTTCGCCATCCGCGCGGTCGGCGCCAACCCGCATGCCGCGGCCACCGCCGGGATGAGCGTGGCCCGCACCACGGTGATCACCATGATGCTGGCCGGCGGTCTGGCCGGGCTGGCCGGAGTCCAGGCGGCCCTCGGCCCGACGGCGTCCGGCGTTCCGATCCCGCTGTCCGACGGGATCGTCGGCTCGATCGGCTTCGACGCCATCACCGTCGCCCTGCTCGGCCGGTCCAAGCCGCTCGGCACGGTGCTGGCCGGGCTGCTGTTCGGTGCGCTGCACGCCGGTGGCCTGGCCATGCAGAGCGTGGCCCAGACCCCGCTGACCCTGACCACCGTGCTCCAAGCGCTGATCGTGCTCTTCGTCGCCGCGCCCGCGCTGACCACCAAGCTGTTGCCGTTCATCAAGGCGCGTCGCGCCCGAGGTGTCGGCGGCGTACCGGAAGGCGGTCTGGTGTGAGCGTCACCGACACCACCGCCCCGGTCGCCGCGCACCGGGTCGAATCCAGCCCGAGAAGCGTCGCCAGCGGCTGTCCACCGGGGTGCTGATCGGCGTCGTCGGACTGCTGTTGCTGGTCGCGCTGACCTCGACCACCGGCTCCGCGCAGTTCGCGCTGTCCGACGCCTTCGACGAGATCCAGCTCCCGACGATCACCGTTCCCGGGCTGGCCACGGTGGCGGTGTGCGCCGTGCTCTGCCTGGCCGCGGCGGCCGCGTACCTGTCCGGGCGGCTGAAGGGCCGGTGGCCGGCGGTCGCCGGGACGGTCGCCGGACTCGCCGTGCTGCTCGGCTTCCTGACCTGGGCCGCCGCCGGGCGCGACCTGCCGTTCCCGGTCAGCAACCAGTTCGCCGGAACCCTGTCGTTCGCCACGCCGCTGGTCTTCGGCGCGCTGTGCGGTGTGCTGTGCGAGCGGGCCGGCGTGGTCAACGTGTCGATCGAGGGTCAGTTCCTGGCCGCCGCGTTCGCCGCGGCCGTGGTCGGCAGCGTCACCGGCTCGGTGCCCGCCGCCATGGTCGCCGCGGTCGTCGCGGGCGTGGCCATGGCCGCGCTGCTGGCGCTGTTCTCGATCAACTACCTGGTCAACCAGGTCGTCCTCGGCGTGGTGCTCAACCTGCTGGCCGTGGGGGTCACCGGATTCCTGTTCGACCAGCTGGTCCAGCCCGCCTCGGACCGGTACAACTCCGCGCCGGTGCTCGAGCCGATCGCCATCCCCGGGCTCTCGCAGATCCCGTTCTTCGGGCGTGTGCTGTTCGAGCAGAACATCCTGGCCTACCTGGCCGGGCTGTCGGTCTTCGTGGTCTGGGTCATCCTCTACCGGACCACCTGGGGGCTGCGGATCCGGGCGACCGGCGAGCATCCCGAGGCGGTCGACACCGTCGGGATCAGCGTGCGGGCCATCCGCTGGTCGGCGGTGCTGGCCGGCGGGCTGTTCGCCGGGATCGGCGGGTCGTTCTTCACCCTGGCCTCGACCGGTTCGTTCTCCAAGGAGTTCACCGTCGGCAACGGGTTCATCGCCCTGGCCGCGCTGATCATGGGGCGCTGGCACCCGGGCCTGGCCACGCTGATGTGCCTGTTCTTCGGGTTCGTGTCGCAGATGGCCTCGCAGTTGCAGACCCTGAGCACCCCGATGCCCAGTCAGTTCCTGTTGATCCTGCCCTACGTGGCCACGATCATCGCCGTCGCCGGACTGATCGGTCGGGTTCGACCACCGGCGGCCGACGGCGTGCCCTTCGACAAGTGAGCGAGACCGTGAGCGAGCCGACGAGCATCGACTGGGACGGCCTGCGCGACGCCGCCCGCGCCATCATGGCCCGCGCGTACGTGCCCTACTCGCGTTATCCGGTCGGGGCGGCCGCGCTGGTCGACGACGGCCGGGTGGTCAGTGGGTGCAACGTCGAGAACGCCTCGTACGGGGTGACACTGTGCGCCGAGTGCGGGCTGGTGTCCTCGCTGGCCGCCACCGGCGGGGGACGACTGGTCGCCTTCGCCTGTGTCGACGGGCACGGTGCGGTGTTGATGCCGTGCGGCCGCTGCCGGCAGCTGCTGTTCGAGCACGGCGGCCCCGAGCTGCTGCTCGACACCCCGCTGGGGATCCAGCCGATGACCGCGGTGCTGCCGCAGGCCTTCGGGCCGGACCACCTCAGCGACCGTTAGTGGTCACGCCCGAAGATTCGTCGGGGTCTGCGCTGCCCCGGTGGCGCTCGGCGGCGTTCTCCTCCTCGCCCGTAGAACACCGCTACGGGACTCGTCGTCGGCCTGGCCGAGCATCCACCGGGACACCGCACCACCCCTGACGAATTTCCGGGCGCAACCACTACCCTCGACCGGGTGAGTCTCGATCCCGACCTGATCCTGTCCCTGCCCAAGGTGTCGCTGCACGACCACCTCGACGGCGGGCTGCGGCCCGCGACCATCGTCGAACTGGCCGGTGAGGTCGGCCACGAGCTGCCGGCCGACGATCCCGAGACGCTCGGACGCTGGTTCCGCGAGTCGGCCGACTCGGGCTCGCTGGTGCGCTACCTCGAGACCTTCGACCACACCATCGCGGTGATGCAGACCGCCGCCCAGCTCAGCCGGGTGGCCGCCGAGTTCGTCGAGGACCTGGCCGCCGACGGCGTCGTCTACGGCGAGGCCCGGTGGGCGCCCGAGCAGCACACCCAGCGCGGACTGACCAAGGCCCAAGCCGTCGAGGCGGTCCGCGACGGACTGCGGACCGGGATGGAACGCAGCCGGGCCGCCGGCCGCGAGATCGAGGTCCGGCAGCTGCTGACCTCGATGCGTCACGTCGAGCCCACCACCGAGATCGCAGAGCTCACGCTGGCCTACCGCGACGACTCGGTGGCCGGCTTCGACATCGCCGGCGCCGAGGCCGGCTTCCCCGCCGAGCGCTTCAAGCCGGCGTTCGAGCTGCTCAAGAGCCACAGCATGGCCTACACCATCCACGCCGGCGAGGCAGCCGGACCGGACTCGATCCACGGCGCGGTCCAGCTCTGCTCGGCCAACCGGATCGGGCACGGCGTCCGGATCATCGACGACGTCGACCTGAGCGGCGCCGAGCCGCGGCTGGGTCGGCTGGCCGCGTACCTGCGTGACTGGCAGATCCCGCTCGAGCTGGCCCCGTCGTCCAACGTGCAGACCGGCGCGGCCGCCTCGATCGCCGAGCATCCGTTCCGCACCCTCGACGAGCTGGGGTTCAAGGTCACCGTCAACAGCGACAACCAGCTGATGAGCGGGACCACGCTGTCGCGCGAACTCGGTCTGCTCGCCGAGCACCAGGACTACGGCGTCGACGACCTGCGCCGGCTCAGCGTCAACGCGGCCGAGGTCGCCTTCCTCGGTCGCCCCGACCGCCGCCGGCTGGTCGAGCGCATCCTCGGCTGATCAGATGTCGGCCATCCCGTTGCGGATGGCCCACTGGGCCAGCGGCAGCCGGAAGTCCTGGCCCGGCTTGGGCCGTCCCTCGGTGACCAGCCCCGGGACCCCGAGGGCGCTGAGGTGCTCGCGGATCTCCTTGAGCACGTTGCGGACGTAGTTGGGCCGCAGATCGAGGTCGACGGCGATCTGCCGGGCACTGGCGGCCGTCTGCTCCCCGGCCAGCATCGGCGCGCACAGCGCGGCCAGGATCCGTCGCTGGCTCGGGGTCAGGTCGTACGGGGTGGTCAGCACGGTGGCGGCCCCGCGAGCCGGCCGCTCACGGCTCGGTCGGGGATGCGGCAGGGCACTCGCATCGACCTGCAGCGGGTACGTCTGCCCGTACTCGCCGACCACGGTCACGGTGAAGACCCGGTGCGGGTCGCCGGTGATCGCCTCGCCCGGGGCGATCTCGCGACTCAGCGCGCCGTCGGCGTCCACGGTGATCACGCCGCGGGACGACACGTTGGCGACCAGCACGGTGTCGGGCAGCACCCGCAACGTCCCGGCGTGCCGCGACACCCGCAGATCCGGTGGGTCGTCGGCCAGGGTGACATCGACGTCGGCGCCGCGACCGAAGGTCAGTTCGCCGTCGACGGCCAGCGTCCAGGTCCGCCCGGCGTGGCGGACGGCGACCGTGGGCGCGGTCGATGTGGCAGCGGTGCCAGGCGGGCTGGGAAAGCGAGGCATGACCGCACCATGATGTCATCCGCCACCGGTCGGCGGCAGTGCGACGAGGGGTTGACCCCTCCACTGGTCGGGGCCCCGGCACTGCGGTCGGATGGCTGCACAGACCCAGACGGTCGGCTCCGCGTGTCGAGAGGAACTTTCATGATCACCCCCCGTTCCGTGACCCTGGCCGCGGTCACGCTGCTCGTCATCGGCAGCGGGCTGGTCCTGCCCGCTCCGGCGTCCGCCGCAGCTCGGTGTTCCGTCGGCGTGCCCGGCGACGTCAACGGCGACGGCCACGCCGAGGTCGCGGTCAGCCAGCTGCGCCCCAAGGGCGGCGCGGTGCACGTGTTCTACGGCCGGAGCTCGGGTCTGGTGACCACGGCGTCCGGTTCGGCGCGCGACGACCAGTACCTCGACCAGTCGACGGCCGGCGTACCCGGCACCGCCGAGAACGGCGACCGGTTCGGGTCGGCCACCGCGTTCGGGGACTTCGACGACGACGGCTGTGCCGACCTGGCCATCGGCGTCCCCGGGGAGAACGGCGGTGACGGAGCGGTCACCGTGCTCTACGGGTCGCGCTCGGGGATCGTCACCGGTCGGGCCCGGACGCTGACCTTCGACGGGCTGTTCGGTGGCGGAAACGGTGCCGAGTTCGGAGCCTCGCTGGTGGTCGGCGATCTCGACGGCGACGGGATCGACGATCTCGCCGCCGGGGCGCCGAGCTGGACCAAGAGCCAGGAGAGGTACGCCGGAGGCGTCGGGGTGGCTTACGGCAGCAAGGACGGACTGACCCGGGGTCGGGCGGCGGAGTTCCTCAGCCGCGACACCCGGGGCGTGACCGGTGAGCCGCTCGCACTCGAGGCGCTCGGCCGGACCACCGCGGTCGGCGACTTCGACGGCGACGGGCGGGCCGAACTCGCGCTGGTCGCCGCGGGCTCGGAGGAGAACGACAGCCTGGCCGAGCTGCTCACCCTCGAGCGCGGACCGGCCGGCTACAACCACAGCCAGCCCGATCCGATCAGCCAGACCGCGGCCCAGGACGGCACCAGCCTGCTGACCGACGACTTCGGCCGGGCCCTGGCCGCCGGCGACTTCGACCGCGACGGGCGCGACGACCTGGCCATCGGTTCCCCGGGGCGGGGGTGCCTGGAGTGCGACGAGGAGTACGGCTTCGGTGAGGTCGTGGTGCTGCCCGGTTCCACCGCCGGGCTGACCACCACCGGCCGGCAGATCTGGACGCAGAACTCGGCCGGGGTGCCCGGGACCGCCCGGGTCGACGAGGGGTTCGGGGCCGCGTTGACCGCCGGGCCGTTCGACCGCGACACCCGCGACGACCTCGCCGTCGGAGCCCCGGAGGACGAGGGCCACACCGGCTCGGTGACCGTGCTGCACGGCGGGTCGAACGGGCTCACCGGCACCGGGGCGCAGGCGTTCGACCAGAACTCGCCCGGCATCACCGGTGAGCGCGGGGCGTACGGGTTCGGCGGCGGTCTGGCCACCGCGTACGTGCAGCGAGCCGGACAGGCCAACCTGATCGTGGCCGCCGACGCCCAGGACGTGCGGGGGGTCCGGGCCGCCGGGCTGGTCAACCAGCTCGCCGTCACCGACGCCGGCCCGACCGGTCGCGGCAGCCGCGGGTTGTTCCTCGACCAGACCGGCGTGCGTGGGAAGTCGGTCGCGTACGCCCAGTTCGGCTTCGAGCTCAGCTGAGGGTGTCGGCCGTCCGCAGCGCGGCGGTCAGCACGTCGGCGGTGGCCCGGAGCTGGTCGATCGGCACCGACTCGTTGGGTGCGTGCGCCCGGCGCAGGTCGCCCGGGCCGTAGTGCACGGTCGGGATCCCGGCGGCGGCGTAGTGCCGCAGGTCGCTGCCGTACGGGACGGCCCGCGGTGGGGCGGCGGGCCGGCCGGTGACCCGGCGGTGCAGATCGGCGAGGTGGCCGGCGAAGCCGTGGCCGCGAGGGAGTCGGCCGCCGGCGAACTGGCCGCCGGGCCAGCTGATCAGCGGCGGCGGCTCGAGCGGGAAGGTGGTCGACGACGCGGTGAGCACGGCCAGCTCGAGTTCGGCCCGGGCGGCCGCCGGGTCCTCGTCGATCCGGATGCCGTAGCGGCCCTCGGCGACGGCCCGGTCGGGGACCGTGCTCGACCACTCGCCGGACCGGAGCAGCCCGATCGACAACGGGTAGGCGATCGGCAGCCCGGCCAGTTCCGGCTCGACCTCGCGGTTGCGACGATGTTCGAGCTCGGCCAGCGCGGTGTGGATGGGCAGATACCGGTCGAGCGCGGAGATCCCCGCGTACCGGGTGCTGCCGTGGGTGGCGACCCCGGGCACCTCGATCCGGAAGGTCAGCGCACCGGCGGCCGCGATGACCAGGTCGAGCCCGGTCGGCTCGGGGATCACGCAGGTCCGCCCGGTGTAGCCGCGCTGCAGCGTCGCGTACGCGCCCAGCCCGCCGTCCTCCTCGCCGATCACGCAGTGCACTGCGAAGGTCGGGCGGTGGCCGTCGTGGCGGGTGTTCTCGACCGCCGCCAGGATGGCGGCCACGCCGGCCTTCATGTCGCACGCCCCGCGTCCGGTGATCGTGCCGTCGAGCTCGGTGGCCGCGAACGGATCGGTGTGCCAGGCCGACTCGTCGCCGACCGGGACCACGTCGACGTGACCGCTGAGGATCAGCGCCGGTTCGTCGTCGGCGCGGTTGGTGGCCACCAGACCCCAGGCCTGGTCACGCACGACCTCCTCGCCCGGGTAGCCGGCGTCGGCGCGTAGCGCGGCGAGGTCGATCGGCCACAGATCGACGGTCAGTCCGAGGTCGGCGAGCCGCTGGGCCAGGCGGTGCTGGATCTCGGCCTCACCCGGTGCACCGCCCACGCTGGGGATCGCGATCAACTCACGCAGTAGCTCCACGATCGGCACGGGAGCACCCTAGGCCCGCGGCCGACGCGGCGACGTTGACCCCTCCACTGTCGCGTGGCCCGGGCCGGGTGTCGGATCGGGGCCGGAGGTACACCATGACCAGATGGAGATCAGCGGTGCTGGCGGCGTCGATGGTGGTGGCGGGCGCGACGGTGAGCATCGGCGGGCCGCAACCGGCCTGGGCGGCGGGCTGTTCGCCCGGCGTGCCCGGCGACGTGAACGGTGACGGCTACGCCGAGGCGGCGGTCAGCGAGTTCGGCTACGCCGGTCGGTTCCGCGGCGCCGTCCACGTGTTCTACGGCAGCGCCGCCGGTGTCCGGGTCAGCCCGGCCCGGTCGGCCCTCGACGACCAGTACCTCGATCAGGACTCCCCGGGCGTGCCGGGCCGCTCCGAGGACGAGGACGCCTTCGGCCGGGTCACCGCCTTCGGTGACTTCGACGGCGACCGGTGCGCCGATCTGGCCATCGCCGTCCCGGGGGAGAATCTCGGCGTGGGCGGTCTCGTCGTGCTCTACGGATCGCCCACCGGGATCAGGACCAGTGGCGCCCAGAGCTTCAGCCTGCGGTCGCTGTTCGGGCTGGCCGACGGGTCCGGATTCGCCGACGACCTGGAGGTCGCCGATCTCGACGGCGACCGGATCGACGACCTGGTCGTCGCCTCACCCGGTCACCGGGCGCCGGGCGACGGCGGTACGGGGACGCTGGCCGTGCTCTACGGGGACGCCGACCGGCTGACCGCCGGGCGGGCCAGTGCCCTGGTCCGCGCGGGTGACGAGATCACCCCCACCGCGTCGGGCCTCGAGCGGTTCGGCTCCGGCCCGACCGCGGGCGACTTCGACGGCGACGGCGACGTCGACCTGGCCGTGGGGGTGAACGACGGCGACGACTTCGGCGTGATCGACGTGCTGAACGGCGGCGATGCCGGGGTGGGCTCGGGCGGACGGTATGTGCTCGCTCCGGACCGGTTCGCCCTCGACCTGCGGGGTGGCACCTTCGGCACCGTCCACGCCGCCGGCGATGTCGACGGTGACGGGCGCGCCGATCTGGCGGTCGGGACGGCCCGATACGACCGCCCGCCCGAACACGACGACGAGACGTTCGCCGGCCCTGGGGCGGTCGTGCTGGTCCGTGGCTCGGCCCGCGGACTGACCACCGCGAACGCGCAGCTGTGGACCCAGGACTCACCCGGGGTCGGCGGGGTGTCCGCCGAGGGCGACGGCTTCGGGTCCTCGCTGGCCATGGGCCGCTTCGACTCCGGCCCCTCGGTCGACCTGGCCGTCGGTGCGCCCGGCGACGCGGACCGACGCGGCTCGGTCACCCTGCTGATGGGCGACGCCGACGGTCTGACCACGGCGGGGATCGGCGGTTCGGTGCTGACCCAGAACAGTCCAGGAGTGGCCGGTCGGGCCGAGAGCGGCGATGCCTTCGGTGTGGTGGCGGCGGCCTCGGTCCAGGGGGCCGGTCGACCGACCAACCTGATCGTGGCCGCGCCGTCGGAGACCGTCCGCGGGGTCAGCAACGCCGGGCAGTTCGTCCAGCTGGCGGCCTCCGCCGCCGGGCCGGTCGGTCCGGGCAGCGTCACCCTGCACCTGGACAGTCCCGGGGTGAAGGGCCGGACCAACCCGCGGTACGCGGTCTTCGGGGTGGCTCTCAGCTGAGCCGCTCCGGCTCCGTGCGGCCCGTCGGCCGCTCGACGGGTGACGACGACGCGCGAACGACCAGCGTGTGCGGCACGACGATCATCCGCCCCGGCGAGCGGTCACCCTCGATCCGTCGCAGCAAGGCGTCGAGGGTGGCCTCGGCGAGGTAGGTCAGGTCGGGGGCGACGGTGGTCAGGGTCGGGGTGCAGTACGAGCCGTCGACCGTGCCGTCCCAGCCGACCACGGCCACGTCGTCGGGCACCCGGACGCCCAGTTCGGCCAACCCGCGGAGGGCGCCGATGGCCAGCAGGTCGCTCGCACACACCACGGCGTCGAGCCGGGGCGTCCGCTTGAGCAACCGGCGGGCCAGCACCGTGCCCTCCTCGCGGGTGAATCGCTCGGCGTGGGCCTGCCAGCCGACCCGCGGGACGATGCCGGCGTCGCGCAGCCGGTCCTGGTAGCCCTGCCGGCGCAGGTCACCGACCGCGGTCGGTCGGGTCGGCTGCCCACCGAGGAAGCCGATCCGGCGCCGGCCGGTGTCGAGCAGGTGCTGGACCACCTCGTGCGCGGACTGCTCGTTGTCGATGGCCACGTAGTCGGCCGGACTCGCACTGAGGTACTCCCCGAGCAGCACCAGCGGGGTGTGCTCGGAGACCGCGGCCAGCTGCTCGCGGTCGACGGCGAGCGGGGAGAAGATCACCCCGCCGATGCCGTGGCCGGGGTAGCCCTGCACCGCTTCGTGCTCGTGTTCGGGGCGTCCGCCGGTCTCGTCGATCAGCACCGTGTAGCCGCGGGGGGTCGCGGCGGCGACGATGGCGTGGGCCAGCGCCCCCAGGTAGGGCTCGTCGACCCGCGGCACGGCGAGGGTCAGGATGTTGCTCTTCACCCCGCGGAGCTGACGTCCGGCCAATGACGGTCGGTAGTCGAGCGCGGCGATGGCGTCGAGGACCCGCTGCCGGGTGTCCTCGGCGACCCGGGGACGCTGGTGCACCACGTTGGTGACGGTCTTGAGCGAGACGCCGGCCATCGCGGCCACATCCTTGATCCGAGCGGGCCGGGGCGCGTCGACGACCCCGACGGTCCGGGCCGCGTCGGTCGAGGTCACCGACGCGACCGGTGGGTGAGGCACATGACTCTTCATACCCAATTTCGCTCAGATCTGGCGATATGCCGATCTCGTGTTCTAACGTTAGAACACGCACCCCGCTCGGAACCGTCGATGTGGTGGGCGTCTCAGATTCCTACAGCGACAAGGAAGTCATCGTGGGCATGCGCAAGCCAGTCGCCGTCGTCGCGGCAACACTGTTCAGCCTGGCCCTGGCGGGCTGCTTCGGCGGATCGCCTCAGGCCGAGACCTCGTCGGTCCCGCAGCAGTCGAGCGGCCCGGTCGAGATCCGCTACATGATCGGTCAGCCGGAGAGCCCGGAGGACCTGGAGAACATCAAGTCCGACATCTTGACCTTCGAGTCCCAGAGCGACGGCATCACGGTCAAGCTCGACGTGGTCCCCTCGGAGAACGTGCGGACCATCCTGCAGACCCAGCTGCGCTCGGGCAACGCTCCCGACGTCTTCGGCTACGACACCGGGCCCGGTTTCGCCGGTGCGCTGGCCAAGGCCGGTCTGGTCCACGATCTGACCGGGGCGTACGCCAAGTACAACTGGCCGGTCTACGACTTCGCCAAGCAGCGGGTGACCTTCGACGGCAAGCTGGTCGGCGTCCCCAGCCAGATGGAGGAGGTCGGGGTCTTCTACAACAAGAAGATCTTCGCCGACCAGGGCCTGTCCGAGCCGCAGAACCTCGGCGACCTGATGGCCGCGGCCACGAAGATCAAGCAGGCCGGGTTGATCCCGATGACCCTCGCCGACAAGGAAGGCTGGGAGGGCGGTCACCTGTTGAGCATGAGTCTGTCCAGCGAAGTCGGCAGTGCCGGCATGGACAAGTTCCTGACCGGCGAGACCCCGTGGAACGACCCGGCCGTGGTCAAGGCCCTGCAGGTCTGGGCCGACCTCTACGACCAGAAGCTGCTCACCCCCTCGCCCACCGCGGTCAGCTACGACAACGCCAATGCGCTGTTCTACTCGGGCAAGGCGGCGATGAACCCGACCGGCAGTTGGCTGGCCCAGGAGATCGAACGCCAGGCCAAGGGCAAGTTCGAGGTCGGCTTCATCCCGTTCCCGTCCTCGACCGGCACGGGGATCTTCAGCGGCGGGCTCGGCTCGGGCACGTTCATCGCGGCCAACAGCAAGAAGATCGACGCCGGCGAGCAGTTCCTCAACTACCTGATGACCCCGGAGCACGGACGGTGGGCGGTCGAGAAGCTGCAGGACATCCCGGCCTACCCGGTCGACACCTCCGGGATCGACGCCAGCCCGCTGTTCACCCAGATCCTGGCCGACACGGCCAAGATCGCCGACGGCACCGGTGACTTCGGCTACAACATCGACGTCCTGACCAACGACGCGTTCAACAACAGCATGTGGAAGGGCATCCAGGGCATCCTCAGCGGGCAGAGCGATCCGCAGAAGGTGGCCGACGGGCTGCAGAAGAACTTCAAGAAGCCGTCGGCCTAGTGTCGAGGGATCACCGCTAGTCATGGCCGGAGTCGTCTCCCACGCGCCGCGGGTGACCAGGCGGGCCCAGCAACGGCTGGGCATCCTCCTGGTCCTCCCGGTGACGATCATGATCGTGACGTTCTTCCTGCTGCCGATGGCCAACTCGTTGGTCTATTCGGTGGTCGACTTCGACGGGATCAGCGCCAGCCCGCCGTTCGTCGGTCTGGCCAACTTCGCCGAGATGTTCGCCGACGACCAGGTCTGGCACGCGTTGAAGAACAACGTGATCTGGATCGTCATCGGCACCGCCGCCCCGATGATCATCGGCCTGTTGGTCGCGCTGCTGCTGTGGGGCGTCCAACGGGGCACGCTGTTCTACCGGTTGTGCTTCTTCCTGCCCTACGTGCTGCCGCCGGTCGCGGTGGGCATCGTCTGGGGGTGGATCTACGACCCGGTCCAGGGGCTGCTCAACCGCTCGCTCGGCGCGGTGGGGCTGGATGCGCTGGCCCGAGGCTGGCTGGGTGATCCGACCTGGGCGCTGTACGCCGTGCTGGCCACGGCCATCTGGGGCGGCACCGGATTCGCCATCGTCATCTTCATCTCGGCGCTGCGCAACGTCGACGTCGAACTCGTCGATGCCAGCCGGATCGACGGGGCGGGCGGGGCGGCCCGGCTCTGGTACATCATCCTGCCGCAGATCATGCCGGTGTTCCTGATGGTGCTGACCCTGACCCTGGTCGGCGGGTTCAGCGTCTTCGACATCGTGCTGATCATGACCGGCGGCGGTCCGGCCGACGCCACCGAGGTGATCGGCACGTACGCGTTCGAGCAGGCCTTCCAGCTCAGCCGGATCGGCTACGGGACCTCACTGGCCCTGTTGATCACCGTGTTGTCGGTGCCGTTCGCGGTGTTCCTCAACCGACTGCAGCGGCGGTTGTCGCTGCAGGGCATGGGGGCCTGATGGCCACGCCGACCCGGTCGCTGCCGGTGCTGATCGAGCCGGATCCGGACCGGGGGACCGCGCCGACCACCCGGTTCTCGGGGCGCCGCACGACCACGCGGGTGATCCGCCACGTGGCGCTGATCGTGATGGCCTTTCTCACCGTCGTGCCGGTCCTGATGGTGGTCTCGACCAGCCTGAAGACCGACTCGGACGTCAAGACCGACCCGTTCGGGCTGTTCACCTCGTTCTCGTTGGAGAACATCGTCCGGGCCTGGACCGCCGGGCACTTCAACGACTACCTGCTGAACAGCTTCCTGCTCTCGGTGCCGAGCACGCTCCTCATCATCGCGATCTCGACGATGGCCGGCTACACCTTCGCCCGGCTGCCGTTCCCGGGCCGGACCCTGCTGTTCTACCTCGTCGTCCTGGGCCTGCTGGTGCCGTTCTTCAGCTACATGATCCCGCTGTACTTCCAGTTGCGCTCGATGGGTCTGCTCGACACCCTGCCCGGCGCCATCCTGGTGTTGACCTCGACCGGTATCTCGTTCGGCACCTTCTTCATGCGGGCGTTCTTCTCCGACCTGCCCGAAGAACTCGAGCAGGCGGCGCGGATCGACGGTTGCTCGGAGTGGCAGATCTTCACCCGGGTGATGCTGCCACTGGTCACCTCGGGCATCGGGGCGCTGGCCGTCTTCACCTTCATCACCACCTGGAACAACTTCCTGATCCCGCTGCTCTACCTGCCGGGTGGGTCCTACCGTCCGCTGACCACCGGGCTCTACAACTTCATGGGCGGGCGGTCCATCGACATCGGACCGCTGGCCGCCGGCACGCTGATCACCATCCTGCCGATCATCGTGTTGTTCGTGATCCTGCAGAAGCAGGTCACCGCCGGGTTCATCTCCGGCGCCGTCAAGGGCTAGTCGACACCGGGACCGCTGACGCGCGGTCCGTCCACCACCGATCAAGAAAGCGACAACCCCATGCCTTCGGTCGTCCGTTTCACCGCTCCTCGTATCGCCGAGGTGATCGAGGAGGAGCTCGCCCCGCTCGGGCCCGACGAGGTCCGCCTCCGCACGCTGTACTCCGGCATCTCGGCCGGGACCGAGCTCACCGCGTACCGGGGCAGCAATCCCTACCTCAGCAAGAAGTGGGACGAGGAGCGTCGGCTGTTCGTCGACGGGTCGACCAGCTTCTCCTATCCGGTCGACGGCTGGGGTTACGAGGAGGTCGGCGAGGTGGTCGAGCTCGGCGCCGACGTCGCCGACATCAGCCTCGGCGACCGGGTCTGGGGGACCTGGGGTCACCGCTCGTTCACCGTGCAGAAGGCGGACCGGGCCCGGGCCCGGATCCTGACGCCGACCGCCGATCCGCGGATCGGGATCTTCTCCCAGATCGCGGCCATCGGGCTCAACGTCGTCCTCGACGCCGACATCCACATCGGCGAGACGGTGGCGGTCTTCGGACTCGGGGTGCCCGGACAGATCGCGGCCCAGCTCGCCCGACTCAACGGGGCCCGGGTGATCGGGGTCGACGGGATCGCCGGCCGTCGCGAACTGGCCGGCGAACTGGGCGCGGAGGAGCTGATCGACGCCGGCCAGGGCGACGTGGCCGAGAGGATCCGCGACCTCACCGACGGTCGGGGGGCCGACGTCTGCCTCGAGGTCACCGGTCACTACCGCGCGCTGCACGAGGCCATCCGCGCGGTGGCCTACAGCTCGAGGGTCTGCGCCGCCGGGTTCATGCAGGGCGAGGGCGCCGGGCTCCGGCTGGGCGAGGAGTTCCACCACAACCGGGTCCAGGTGATCTGCTCGCAGATCTCCGGGGTCGCCCCGACCCTGCAGCACCGCTGGGACGGCTACCGGCTGGCCACCACCGGGATGGCCCTGGCCGCCTCCGGGCGGCTGCGGCTGACCGAGCTGATCAGCCACGAGCTGCCGATCGAGCAGGCGCCCGAGGCGTTCCAGCTGCTCGACGAACATCCCGAGCGCGCCCTCCAGGTGCTGCTCAGCTTCCCCGACGAGTCGTCGGAGGTGGCGGCATGACGATCCGACTGGCCGCCCAGGAAGCCACCCTGCCCGGGGCCACCCTGATGGACAAGTTCCAATTCACCCTGGACTGCGGTTTCGAGGGCATCGAGCTGTCCGGCCAGGGCGGCGGGATCTTCGGCGCGCGCGCCGCCGAACTGCGCGAGGCCCGGGCCGCCGGGGTGGTCATGTGCTCGGCGGTGATGCACACCCCGACCTTTCTCGGCACCTTCGACCCGGCCGGTCGCCAGACCGCGATCGACGACCTCAAGGTGCTGTTGAGCACCATCGTCGAGGCCGGCGGATCGGGCATCGTCAGCCCGAACGCGTTCGGGGTGTTCTCGCGCAAGCTGCCACCGTTCACGCCACCGCGCAGCCAGGAGGAGTCGCGTCGGCTGCTGGTCGAGGCCCTGGTCGAGCTCGGGGCGCACGCGGTCGAGGCCGGGTCGGTGCTGTTCCTCGAACCGCTCAACCGCTACGAGGACTACCTGGTCAACACCCTCGCCGACGCCGTCTCGGTGGTCGAGGAGGTCGGATCGCCCGGCGTCGCGGTGATCGCCGACACGTACCACATGTCGATCGAGGAGGTCGACTGCGCGCAGTCCATCCTCGACGCCGGCGCGCACATCCAGCACGTGCAGCTCGGCGACAGCAACCGGCTCGAGCCCGGAGCCGGGCACTACGACTGGCCGGCCACGCTTGCCGCCCTGGACACGATCGGCTTCGACGGCTGGCTGGCCATGGAGTGCGGGCTGAGCGGTCCCACCGGCGACGTGCTGCCCGGCGTGGCCGAGTTGTTGCGGCGGAGACCGTGAACGACGCGCACCCACAGCCGGAGCTCCCACGACCGGAGTACCCGCGGCCGCAGTTCGTCCGCCCGGACTGGCTCAACCTCAACGGCCGGTGGGAGTTCGAGGTCGACGGCGCCGACACCGGCCTGGAGCGCGGCCTGCGCGACCGGACGCTGAGCGGAGAGATCCTGGTGCCCTTCGCGCCGGAGTCGACCGCGTCCGGGGTCGGCGAGACCGACTTCCTCGAAGCCGTCTGGTATCGGCGCACGGTGGTCATCCCGACCGGGTGGGCGGGCCGCCGGACGCTGCTGCACTTCGGCGCGGTCGACTACGACACCACGGTGTGGGTCGACGGCGTCGAGGTCGGCCGGCACCGCGGCGGCTTCACCTCGTTCGCCTTCGACATCACCGACGCGGTGATCCCCGGCTCGGAGGCGGTCCTGGTCGTCCGGGCCCGCGACCACCAGGGCGGCCCGCAGGCCCGTGGCAAGCAGGCGACCCGGTACGCGAACTCGGGGTGTCACTACACCCGCACCACCGGCATCTGGCAGACCGTGTGGCTGGAGCCGGTGGCCACCGACCGGCTGATGTCGGTGGTGACCACCCCGGTGCTGGCCGACCACCGGTTCGAGGTCGCGATCACCGTGGCCGGCCGGATCGGCGGCGTGATCGAGGCGGTGCTGTCCGACGCGGAAGGCACCGTCGCGGTCGGCTCGGCGCCGGTCGGGCTCGACTTCACCCCGCAGCTGAGCCTGGTCGTCGCGGACGACCGGGTGCGGCCGTGGTCGCCGAGCGATCCGCACCTCTACGACCTACGGCTGCGGCTGAGTCAGGACGGCGAGGTGGTCGACGAGGTGACCAGCTACGCCGGGCTGCGCTCGGTGGCCATCAGCGGCCGGCAGGTGCTGATCAACGGCGAAGCGATCTTCCAGCGGCTGGTCCTCGACCAGGGTTACTGGCCGGACACGCTGATGACGGCACCGAGCGACGCCGAGCTGATCGCCGACATCGAGCGCGCGATGGCCGCCGGCTTCAACGGCGCGCGGCTGCACCAGAAGGTCTTCGAGGAGCGCTACCTCTACCACGCCGACCGGCTGGGCTACCTGGTCTGGGGCGAATTCGCCGACTGGGGCTGCGCCGAACAGGGTGGCCGACGCGACGACCACCAGCGACCGACCACCGCGTACGTCGCGGAATGGCTCGAGGTGCTCCGGCGCGACCGCAACCACCCGGCCATCATCGGCTGGTGTCCGCTCAACGAGACCTACCAGCAGCTCGGCGACCGGACCACCGCGCTCGACGACACCACCCAGGCGATGTTCTGGGCGACCAAGCTGGCCGATCCGACCCGGCCGGTGATCGACGCCTCGGGTTACGCCCACCGCGTGGTCGAGACCGACGTCTACGACGCTCACCACTACGAGCAGGACCCCGACCGCTTCGCCGCCGACGTGGTCGGCGAGGAGCGCCTGGTCAACGACCTGGACGGCGTGGCCATGTCGGTGGCCTACCGCGGTCAGCCCTACCTGATCTCGGAGTTCGGCGGCATCTGGTGGAACCCCGAACAGGCCGCGACCGGCCCGGACGAGGACCGGACCACGTCGTGGGGCTACGGGCAACGGGTCGACGATCTCGAGGCGTTCTACACCCGGTTCGCCGGACTGATCGACGTGCTGCTCGACGAGCCGGGGATGTTCGGTTACTGCTACACCCAGTTGACCGACGTCTTCCAGGAGGAGAACGGGCTGTTCACCTTCGATCGCGCGCCCAAGTTCGACCTGGCCCGGTTGCGGGCGATCCAGCAGCGGCCGGCCGCGTACGAGGTGCCGAGGGTCCCCGCGGCCGCTCCGGCGCGAAACGGGGGTGGGGCGGGGGATGGGCCGCCTTAGGCTGGGCCCATGAGTGCACGCGTGCTGACCGCCGTCGCGTGGCCGTACGCCAACGGCCCGCGACACATCGGTCACGTCTCCGGGTTCGGGGTTCCGTCCGACGTCTTCTCCCGCTACATGCGGATGAGCGGGAACGACGTGCTGATGGTCTCGGGTACCGACGAGCACGGCACCCCGATCTCGGTCCAGGCCGAGAACGAAGGTCTGACCACCCGGCAGCTGGCCGACAAGTACAACCGGGTGATCGTCGAGGACCTGCAGGGCCTCGGACTCTCCTACGACCTGTTCACCCGGACCACCACGCTCAACCACTACGCCGTGGTCCAGCAGGTGTTCAAGGGTCTGTTCGACAACGGCTACGTGGTGCCCAAGACCCAGATGGGCGCGATCAGCCCGTCGACCGGCCGCACCCTGCCGGACCGCTACATCGAGGGCACCTGTCCGATCTGCGGATACGACAGCGCCCGCGGCGACCAGTGCGACAACTGCGGCAACCAGCTCGACCCGGCCGATCTGATCCACCCGCGCTCGCGGATCAACGGCGAGACGCCGCAGTTCATCGAGACCGAGCACTTCTTCCTCGACCTCCCGGCGCTGGCCGGATCGCTGGGCAGCTGGCTCGAGCAGCGCACCGACTGGCGTCCCAACGTGCTCAAGTTCAGCCAGAACCTGCTGGAGAACCTGCGCCCGCGGGCCATCACCCGCGATCTCGACTGGGGCGTGCCGGTGCCGCTCGACGGTTGGCGCGACCAGCCGATGAAGCGGCTGTACGTGTGGTTCGACGCGGTCATCGGTTACCTGTCGGCCTCGGTCGAATGGGCGCACCGGATCGGGGACCCGCAGGCCTGGCGCGAGTGGTGGATCAACCCCGATGCCCAGGGCTACTACTTCATGGGCAAGGACAACATCGTCTTCCACTCGGTGATCTGGCCGGGGATGCTGCTCGGGCACAACGGCGAGGGCGACCACGGCGGCGCGGTCGGTCCGATGGGTCGGCTCCGGCTGCCCGACGAGGTCGTGTCGAGTGAATATCTGACGATGAGTGGGGCCAAGTTCTCGACCAGCCGCAACAAGGTCATCTACGTCGGCGACTTCCTCCGCGACTTCGGCCCGGACGCGCTGCGCTACTTCATCGCCGTGGCCGGTCCGGAGACCACCGACTCCGACTTCACCTGGGACGAGTTCGTGCGCCGGACCAACTTCGAGCTGGCCAACGAGTGGGGCAACCTGGTCAACCGCTCGGTCTCGATGGCCCACAAGAACAACGGCGCGATCCCGGCACCGGGTGCGCTGCTCGACGTCGACCACGCCCTGCTGACCACGGCGCGCGACGCGTACGCGACCGTCGGCGAACTGCTCGGCCGCAACCGCTTCAAGCAGGCCATCTCCGAGGCCATGCGCGTCGCCGGCGCGGCCAACAAGTACCTCTCCGACACCGAGCCGTGGAAGCTGGCGGGCGATCCGGAGCGCCGCGACACCGTGCTGCACACCGCGTTGCAGACCGTGTCCGACGTCAACACGATGATGACCCCGTTTCTGCCGCACGCCGCCCAGAAGGTCCACGAGGCGCTCGGCGGCACCGGGGTCTGGGCCGCGCAGCCCGAGATCCGCGAGGTCAGCGAGGAGGGTGGACCGGACTACCCGGTGATCATGGGCGAGTACGCGGCCGAGCAGGCCGTCTGGGCCTCGCGGCCGATCACCCCCGGTACGCCGCTGGTCAAGCCGACCCCGCTGTTCACCAAGCTCGACGAGGTGCTCGGCCGGACCGGCCCGGACTGGTCACCGATCGAGTCCTGACCGCCCCACCGCCGTGGCGGAGAAGGTTTGATAACCATTCGGTCAACCCTCTTACCAAGATCATCACCGTCGGAATAGCATCCGAACGGCAGGATCGTGTGGGGCGCGGTCGAGCCGGCGACCGTCACGCGGTCGGAGCACGGTGGCGCGGGGCCGCCGGTGCGGTCATCTCGGGGGAAACACGATGAAGCGTTGGGTTGCGGCTGGGTCCGCATGGGCGATCGGTCTGTTCGGGTTGGTGGCGGCACCGACCACGGCATCGGCGGCGGGTTGCGTGCCGAAGCTCGACGTGTTGCCCACGGTGAGTGGTCCGACGCCCGGTGCCACGGCCGTCTACGGGTTGAGCGATTTCGCGACCAAGGCGGCGGTCGGCTCGTCGAACGGGCTGCCGGTGTACTGGAAGAACAACGTGATCAAGAAGGTCCCGCTGCCCGCCGGGTACACCACCGGCCGGGTCACCGCGGTGAACCACTTCGGGCTGATGGTCGGCACGGTGTCGGGTCCGAGCAAGCCGGCCCGTGCGTTCCGCTACTGGAGCGACCAGAGGGCCATCGCGTTCTACCCCAAGGGCACCGTGGCCACCGACGTCAACAACGCCGGCCGAGCGGTGGGCTACGACGCCACCGCCGGGTACGAGTTCGGGCCGGGCACCGCGGTCCGACGCACCCTGGCCCTGCCCGACGGCTACACGCTGTCCACGGTCACCGGGATCTCCGACACCGGCCGGATCATCGGCAACGGCTTCGCCAACGACAGCGACGCGAACTTCTTCTTCGCCGCGCTGACCTGGTCGTCGGCGGTCGGTTCGGTCGCCGTCGCGCTCGACCCGACCTGGCCGGGTGACACCTACTCCGAGCCGCGGGCGGCCGGGATCGACAACCTCGACCGGATCGCCGGCGAAGAGTACAACTCGCGCGTCCTGGGCGGGTCCGGCGCCTACTGGACGTCGCCGGTCGCGCAGAAGACCGGCGTCGGCACCCCGGCGCTCAGCGGGTCGGCCTTCACGGCGATCAGCCAGACCAACAAGATCGTCGTCGGCTACGCGTACGGCTCCAGCTACGACTACACGCCCGATCCGATCCCGGCCGACCTGGCCGTCCTCTGGCGTCCGGGCAGCAGCGCCAAGACGCTGCCCAGCCTGGCCGCGAACCAACCGGCCCGTGCGCTGGCGGTCGACAACGACGGTCGGGCCGCCGGCCGGGCCGCCGACGCCACCGGCGTGCAGCGCCCGGTCGTGTGGAACTGCTCCTACAAGTTCTGACGCAGGAGCGGGGCGGTAGCCTCGGCGTTTCCGCACGCGAGGAGAACCCATGGCCACCGCCCCCGACCCGTTGTCGGGTCGTCAGTTCCTGCTCGAGCACGGCCCGTTCCGGGCGGCGATCGCCTCGATCGGTGCCAGTCTGCGGGCGCTCACCCACGACGGTCGGGACCTGGTCGTGCCGTACGCGGCCGACGAACTGCGCCCGGCGTTCCGCGGCGCGATCCTGGCGCCGTGGCCCAACCGGGTCGTCGACGGTCGCTACACCGACGGCGTCGGGGTCGAGCAGCGGCTGGCGCTGACCGAGCCCGACCGCGGGCACGCGCTGCACGGCCTGGTCGGCTGGCACGACTTCGCAGCGGTCGACGCCGGCTCGGACCACGTGGGGTTGTTCGCCCGGATCCCCGCCCAGGGCGGCTACCCGCACCAGGTCGACGTCACCGTCGACTACCGGCTCGACGCCACCGGCCTGACCACGACGGTGACCGGGAGCAACGTCGGGTCGACGGTGGCGCCGTGGGGGACGGGTCCGCACCCCTACCTCGTCGCCGGCTCGGGTCGGGTCGACGCCTGGGAGCTGGAGCTGCCGGCGCACAGCGTGCTGACCGTGACCGCGGACCGGCTGATCCCGCTGGCCACCGCCGATGTCGCCACGGTCGACGGCGGATACTTCGACTTCCGGACCCGGCGTGCGCTGGCCGGGGTGGAGATCGACCACGCGTACACCGACCTCCACCGCGATCCCGATGGACTGACCACCGTGCGGGTGCTCGAGCCCGGCGGACAGGGGGTGGCCATGGTCTTCGACACGGTGTGCCCGTGGATCCAGATCCACACCGCCGACCGGCCCGAACCCGAGAACGACCGGCTCGGTCTGGCCGTCGAGCCGATGACCTGCGCGCCCGACGCCTTCAACTCCGGCGTCGGGCTGATCCGTCTCGAGCCCGGCCAGAGCCACACCGCGGGTTGGCGGATCGATGCCCTCACCGCCACCGGCTGACCCCGGCTGACTCGGTTGACCCGGTTGACCGTTGCCTCGGTTGCCGGTTGCCTCGGTTGCCGGTTTCCCATGTTGCATGGGGAACCTGCGGGTCACCCAGGAAACTTCGCGGGTGACCCGCAGGTTTCCCGGGGTTTCGACGTCGTTCCGGGAGGGATCAGCCCTCGATCAGCCCGCGGACGCTGGCCGGCAGGGGTCGGTCGGCCGGCATCCAGGGCGCGGGGACCGGCGTCCCGTAGCCGCTGGTCGTCGGGACGACGCCGACCCAGGCCTCGGGGTCGAGGTCGTAGCGTCCGGGTGGGCCGTTGCGGACCTTGGCCGTCCACTGTCCGTCGGCGATCGGTAGCCGCAGCACCACGGTGGCGGCCAGTTCCTTGCGGGTGTGGTCGGCGACCTCTGCGCTCCGTCCGGGGAACAGCTTGTCCGACATCGCGGTGAGCGCCGTGGCCGCCTCGTCCGGACCGACCTGGGTGGCCACTCCGCGGACGACCGCCGAGCGGTAGTTGGCCGAGGAGTTGAACAGGTTGTCGGCGAAGACCAGACCGTCGACCAGGGTCACGCACAGGCTGGCCGGCTTGCCGTCGGCCAGCTCGCGCAGGGTCCCGGCCCCGGTCGAGCCGTGCAGGAACACGTCATCGCCGACCCGGCCGTAGAGCATCGGCACCGTACGCGGGCAGCCGTCGACCACGGTGGCCAGCACCCCGACCGTCGCTGCGTCGAGGATGCTGTCGAGGGTGTCGCGTTCGGTCTGCGCCCGCTCACTGAGCCGCGTGATCTTCTCCACTGCTCACCTGTATCACGTACGCCGCCGAAACATTCGCTCTTTACGATGCCGTCCATGAGCGACAGCCCCCTGGTCATCCGCGACGCCACGGCCGCCGACGCCGGCGCCTGCGCGGCGATCTACGCGCCGTACGTCACCGACACGGTGATCACCTTCGAGGTCGATCCGCCGTCCGGCGCGGACATGGCGCAGCGGATCGCCACTGCCCAGGTCGGTCACGCGTGGCTGGTCGCCGAGCGGGACGGCCGGGTGATCGGCTACGCCCAGGCCGGGCGCTACAACGAGCGGGCGGCGTACCGGTGGTCCTGCTCGGTCGGGATCTACCTGGAGACCGGTCTGCGCCGCACCGGGGCCGGGCGGGCGCTCTATACCGCGCTCCTCGACCGACTGGCGGACCGCGGCTTCCGGATGACGGTGGCCGGGGTGACCCTGCCCAACGAGCCCAGCCGGGCTCTGCACGCCGCCTTCGGGTTCACCTCGACCGGGACACAGCGGCGGATCGGTTGGAAGCACGGAGCGTGGCACGACGTCGAGTGGCTGCAATTGGCGATCGGTGGCAGTGACGACCCGCCCGCCGAACCGCGCTGACTCCGACCCGGCTGATCCGGACCCCGGTTGATCCCACCCGCGGCCCGGCGTACGGGAGGCGTTGCTCATAGGCCTAGCAAAGCTCATCAGTAGTCGGCGTGCGGCCCGCGACGAGGACGTGGAGGACGATCGTCGTCCAGCCTGGTCGGGCTGGTCGTCGGGACGGTGGTCGGCGGGCTGATCCTCGGCGTCATCAACACCGTGCTCACTGAGTCGGTGATGGCCGCGACCGACCAACCCTGCCCAGTGACCACGTCGACCTGCTCCTGCGTCCGCTTCGTCGGCGCCATCGCCCCCACGCTGACCGGCGTGATCGCCGACCGGCTCAGCTCCGCCGGCCCGTACTACGTCGGCGCCGCCGCCCTGGGCGTCGCCACCGTCGTGCTGCTGATCGGCCGCCGCCACCTGACCCGGATCGAGCGCCCCAAACGGCCTGGCCACCCGGCCGAGGGGCAGATCCCGCCGCCGCCGACGCCGGCGCCTGCGCCGGGTCGATCTGAGCGACCCGAGGGCCGTTTGGGCACTTGTGTGCGGAAACAGCCCTCTTTGCGGCGGAATCGCAGCCGTCTGGGCACTTGTGCGCGGAAACGGCCCCCCGCCGCCGCTAGTACCCGCCGCCCCCGCCCAGGGTCAGCGCGCCGGTCGGGTGCCAGACGGTCTTGACCTCGAGAAAGGCGCGCAGACGGGCCGTACCCGGGGCGGCGCTGAAGTCCCCGGCCGTACGCGGGATGAAGACCCGCTTGAGGGTGTCGGACGCGGCCCGTTCGAGCTCGACCCGGAGCTCGGCCGGGGCTCCGGTCAGGTCGAGCGCGTTGACGTCGGCGTGCGCGGCCAGGCCGGGGGCCAGCTCGGCCGAGCGGCCGGTGACGATGTTGATCACGCCGCCGGGCACGTCGGAGGTGGCGACGACCTCGGCGAAGGCGATGGCCACGCACGGGTCGGACTCGGCGGCGATGACCACCGCGGCGTTGCCGCCGGCGATGACCGGCCCGATGACGCCGACCAGACCGAGCAGCGGCGCGTCGACCGGCGCGAGGATGCCGACCACTCCGGTGGGTTCGGGCGCCGAGTAGGAGAAGTACGGTCCCGAGACCGGGTTGGCCGAGCCGAAGACCGCCCCCACCTTGTCGGTCCAGCCGGCGTAGTGGACCAGCAGGTCGACGGCCGCGTCGACCTCGGCCGTGGCGGACGCGCGCTCGACGCCGCGCGACTCGACCAGCAACTCGACCAGGCTGGCCCGGCGGCCCTCGAGCATCTCGGCGATGCGGTAGATGACCTGACCGCGGTTGTACGGGGTCGCCTTGGCCCACGCGCCGAAGCCCTTGCGCGCCGCGGTCACCGCGTCGCGGACGTCCTTGCGCGAGCCGAGCGCGGCGTTGGCCAGGAAGCCGCCGTCGGGGGTCCGCACCGCGTAGGTGCGACCCGACTCCGAGCGCGGGAAGGCGCCGCCGACGTACAGCTTGTAGGTCTTGGCCACGCTCAGGTGGGTCACGGCGTCGGCTCCTCGCTTCCCGCTCACGATGCGCTGTCCAGGTAGGCGTGCATACCGGCCGGGCCGCCCTCGCGGCCGAACCCGGATTCCTTGTAGCCGCCGAAGCTGGCCGCCGGGTCGAACCGGTTGAACGTGTTGTCCCAGATCACCCCGGCCTTGAGCGCCGCCGCCATGCCCATGGCCCGCGAGCCCTTCTCGGTCCAGACGCCGGCCGACAGCCCGTACGGGGTGTTGTTCGCTTTGACCACCGCTTCGTCGGGGGTGCGGAAGGTCATCGACGTCAGCACCGGGCCGAAGATCTCCTCCCGGGCCACCCGCATCGACGGGGTGGCGGCGGTGAAGATGGTCGGCGTCACGTAGAAGCCGGCGGTCGGCATCGGGCACGACGACCGCCACACCTCCGCCCCTTCGGCGATGCCCGCGTCGACCAGGGCGGTGATCCGTTCGAGCTGGATGGCGCTGTTGATGGCGCCCACGTCGGTGTTCTTGTCCATCGGGTCGCCGACCCGCAGCGTCTCGACCCGCTGCTGCAGCCGAGCCATGAACTCGTCGGCGATCGACTCCTGGACCAGCAGCCGCGATCCGGCGCAGCAGACCTGGCCCTGGTTGAAGAAGATGCCGTTGACGATGCCCTCGACGGCCTGGTCCTGAGCCGCGTCGGCGAAGACGATGTTGGCGCCCTTGCCGCCCAGCTCGAGGGTCAGCCGCCGCCCGGTGCCGGCGAGCTCGCGCTGGATCCGCCGCCCGACCGCGGTCGATCCGGTGAAGGCGACCTTGTCGAGTCCCGGGTGGGTGACCAGCGTCGAGCCGATGTCGCCGGCCCCGGTGACGATGTTGACCACCCCCGGCGGCAGACCGGCGTCGGCGATGATCTCGGCCAGCACCAGGACCGACAGCGGGGTGGTCTCGGCCGGCTTGATGACCACGGTGTTGCCCGCGGCCAGCGCGGGCGCGATCTTCCAGGCCGCCATCAGCAGCGGGAAGTTCCACGGGATGACCTGGCCGGCCACGCCCAGCGACCGAGGGTTCGCCCCCAGGCCGAGGTGATCGAGCTTGTCGGCCCAGCCGGCGTGGTAGAAGAAGTGCTGCGCGGCGGTCGGGACGTCGAAGTCGCGGGTCTCCTTGATCGGCTTGCCGTTGTCGAGCGTCTCGACCACGGCCAGTTCGCGGGCCCGCTCGGCGATCCCGCGGGCGATCCGGAACAGGTACTTGCCCCGCTCGGCGCCGCTCATCGGCGACCAGACCTCGTCGTACGCGCGCCGGGCCGCGGCGACCGCCCGGTCGACGTCGGCCGGAGCGACCGTCGACACCGTGGCCAGGTGCTCGCCGGTCCCGGGGTTGAGCGTCTCCCGGTCCTCGCCGCCCCCCTCGACGAAGGCGCCGTCGATGAACGGCAGATAGCGATCCTTGATCGCGCCGATGGCCGCCGACTCCGGGGCCGGCGCGTAGCTCCAGTCCAGACCGAGTGCGGCGCTGGATCCGCTGGCCTTCGTGAGCTCAGTCGACGCTGACATAGTCCGCTCCCGCATAGTGCCCTTCGAGTTGAGTCCGGCGTTGCATCACCAGATCGTTGACCACCGACGAGGCTCCGAAGCGGAACCAGTACGGGTGCAGCCACTGCGGCCCGGCCACCTCGTTGACCGCGACCAGATAGCGGATCGCGTCCTTGGTGGTCCGGATGCCGCCGGCCGGTTTGACCGCGCGTTGCTCGCCGGTCTGGTCCCACCAGTCGCGGACCGCCTGCAACATCACGTGGGTGATCGGTAGCGTCGCCGCCGGCGAGACCTTGCCGGTCGAGGTCTTGATGAAGTCGGCGCCGGCCAGCAGGGCCAGCCAGGACGCCCGCCGGACGTTGTCGTACGTGGCCAGTTCACCGGTCTCGAGGATCACCTTGAGCCGGGCCGACCCGCACGCCTGCTTGATCGCAACGATCTGGTCGAAGACCAGCCCGTAGCGACCGGACAGGTAGGCGCCACGGTCGATGACCATGTCGATCTCGTCGGCCCCGGCGTCGACGGCGAGCGCGGTGTCGGCCAGCTTGACCGCCAGGTTGGCACGCCCGGACGGGAAGGCGGTGGCCACCGCCGCCACCTTGACCCCGCTGCCCCGGAGCTCCTCGACCGCGTACGGGACCATGTCGGCGTAGACGCAGACCGCCGCGGTCGGCGGGGTGTCGGGGTAACCGGGATCGGGCAGCATCGCCTTGCGGGCCAGGTTGCGGACCTTGCCCGGGGTGTCGGCGCCCTCGAGGGTGGTCAGGTCCACCATCGAGATGGCCAGGTCGATGGCGGCGAGCTTCGAGGCCTTCTTGATCGAACGGGTGGCCAGCTGGGCGGCGCGCTGCTCGATACCGACCGGGTCGACGCCGGGCAACCCGTCGAGGAACCGGCGCAGCGCCCGCTCGTCGATGGTCGCGTCGCTCAGGTGCGCCGGCAGCGGTGTGGAGATCTGGGCGGGGGGACGTCCGCCCGTATCCACCACCGCTCGGTCCTCGCTCGTCGCGGCCGGATCCTTCGTCGTCGCAGGGCCCATGACCGCGATCCTATGTTCACCGATCTTCGTCGGCGTACGAGCGTCCCGAGAGCTTGCGCCACACCCAGCTCGCCGGGATGTGCCGGTCGAAGAGCACGTACGCGGCGGTCGAGTCGACGATCATCGTGCTCTCCAGCTCGCGTCGCTGCGAACTCTCGCCGGCGAACAACAGCTGGTCGTCGGGCTGGAGCACGGTGTCGACGTCAGGTCGCAGCGTGGCGTCCTCGCCGCGGCGCAACAGCAGCGGCACGATCCGCAGCTGCCCCGAGCGGTCCTCGGGACTGCGCAGCAGGTTGCCGAGCGTCACCGATCCGGAGCGCAGCGCGGAGGTCAGCGCCGGGGCCTGTTCGCGGTTGAGGCTGATCTTCCACAGCGCCGGCAGCGAGCGCCCGCAGTCCTCGCGCAGCTGGGTGATCAGATCGGCCGCCCAGGCGTCGCCGCGCGCGGGCATGTCCTGGATGAAGCGCCACAGCAACGGCGTGCTGATCTGGGCGTAGACCTCGTGGGCGACCACCTCGCTCGGCACCAGGACCGCGTCGAGATCCATCGCCTCGAACAACGCGGCGCTGTTGGGGCGGTTCTGCCGGGCGGCCAGGAACAGCTCGGGGTTGAACCGCCGCGCGGTGGCCAGCATCGACAGGTTGGTCGTGTCGTTGTCGGTCCCGGCCACCAGGCCGACCGCGGTGTCGAGATCGGCCTCGACCAGGACGTCGGGGTCGGAAGCGTCCCCGACGATGATTCCCGGTCCCGGCTCGCCGACCGGGTCGATGATGGTGACCTCGATCCCCGCGGCGCGCAGATCGGCGGTGACCTCGCGACCGAAGCGCCCGTAGCCGCACATCACCCAGCGGCCGTGGGTCGGCGGATCGCCCCGTTCGGGCAGCCGCGCCCCCGGACCGGCCTCCAGCCAGACCAGCAACTGGTACGACGCCGGCGCGTTCAGCGCCAGCCGCAGGTGCTCACCGAACCGGTCGAACGGGTTGACCACGGCCGGGGTGGGGAAGGCCCGGATGCGCTCGGCGATGGTGGCCGAGATGGTCCGGGCGATGATCGGCACGTCGGGGCGGATCAGCGCCGCGGCCATGGTGACCGCGAGGTTGGTCTCGTCGTCGTTGGTCAGCGCCAGCACACCGGCGCACTGCGGGTGGCCGAGACCGGCCGCGCGGAGATGGATCGGGTTCCCGGCGTCGGCGGCCAGGCCGGGGATGTCGGCGTGGTACGACCCGAGGTCGAGGGCCTCGATCCGGTCGGTCGACGAGTCGAGGACGACGATCTGCTGGCCCAGCCGGTCGAACGAGGTGGCCAGCAGCTCACCGGCCCGACCGAAGCCGGCGATCAGCAGGAACGGCTCGCGGAGCCGGGCCACCTTGCCCTCGAACCGTCGGAAGGCCACCGCCTGACGGAACGATCGGTCCTGGAGCAGCGCCAGCATCGAGCCGATGGCGTACGCCCAGCCGATCACCGACAGGTAGATCGACGCCGTCACCCACATCCGCTGGGCTGCGGTGAACGGCCACGGCAGCTCGCCGAAGCCGATGGTGGTCGCGGTGTAGCTCATGAAGTAGAACGACTCGAACAAGCTGATCCGGGCGGGCCGGCCCTCGGGGTTCACGCCGGGGATGAGGCTGAGGCCGACCACGCTGATCGAGAAGATGACGATCAGGCTGATCAGTGGCGTACGTAGCCGGCGCAGCACCAGGAAGATGGTCGAGGACGCCTGGCCCCAGGCCTCGATCTGCGCGGTCGGCACCACCCGGTCGCCGTGTTCCGGGCGACCGAACAGCTGGGCCCAGAAGGTCAGCAGCGGATTGCCCACAGGACCGACTACGCGCGGTGGAAGGTGACCGTCTCGGTGACCAGCAGCACCACCGAGACGAGATTGGCCAGCAGGGCACCGCCGGACAACGAGACCATGCTGGCTGTGTGCATCGGGGTGAGGCCTTCGCCGGAGATCTCGACCGCCCACACCCAGACGGTGCCGGCCGCGATCAGCTGGAGGTCGGCGACCAGGCTGGTGGCGAGGTGGACCGCGCCGATCTGGGTCCGGTCGCCGAATTTGAGCACCGTCGCGATCAGACTGACGGTGAGCGCGGCGACCAGCTCGTAGATGTTGTGCAGGGCCGGGTCGGCGATGTCGCCGATGAAGAAGCCGAAGTTGAGCGTGGCGGCCAGCAGCACGAAGAAGCCGAAGATGACCTTCTCGAGATTCATGCTGCCCTCCCTCGGACATGTGCCGCTGTCGCTCACTGTCTCACAGCCGCGCCGCCGACCGGGGTGAGCCGGGCGGCAAGACGCCGCCGACTCAGCCGAACGCGCTGACTCCGGTCAGCGCCTGACCGATGATCAGCTGGTGCACCTCGGACGTGCCCTCGTAGGTCAGCACCGATTCCAGGTTGTTGGCGTGCCGGAGCACGGGGTATTCGAGGGTGATCCCGTTGGCGCCCAGGATGGTCCGGCACTCGCGGGCGATGGCCAGCGCCTCGCGGACGTTGTTGAGCTTGCCCAGGCTGACCTGGCGCGGTTCGAGTCGGTGCTCGTCCTTGAGCCGGCCGAGGTGCAGGGCGAGCAGGAAGCCCTTCTGCAGCTCCAGCGTCATGTCGGCGAGCTTGGCCTGGGTGAGTTGGTACGCCGCGAGTGGCCGGTCGAACACCTCGCGGGTGTCGGCGTAGTCGAGCGCGCTCTCCAGGCAGTCGCGCGCCGCGCCGAGCGCGCCGAAGACGATGCCGAACCGGGCCTCGTTCAGGCACGACAGCGGGCCGCGCAGCCCGCGGACCTCGGGCAGCACCGCGTCGGCAGGGCAGCCGGACGTCCTCGAGCACCAATTCGGAGGTGATCGAGGCGCGCAGCGAGAGCTTCTTGCTCGATCTTGGGTGCGGAGAACCCGGCGGTGTCGGTCGGGACCAGGAAGCCGCGCAGCCCCTTGCCCGGTTCGTCGGACTCGTCGGTCTGGGCCCAGACCACGGCGACGTCGGCGACCGAACCGTTGGTGATCCACATCTTGGTGCCGTTGAGCACCCAGTCGTCGCCGTCGCGGCGGGCCCGGGTGCGCATCCCCGGCGGGGTTGGAGCCGAAGTCGGCTTCGGTCAGGCCGAAGCAGCCGATGGCCTCCCCGGCGGCCATCCGCGGCAGCCAGTGCTGCTTCTGCTCCTCGCTGCCGAACTTCCAGATCGCGAACATGGCCAGCGAACCCTGCACCGACACCATGCTGCGGACGCCCGGAGTCGCCGGCCTCGAGCTCCAGGCAGGCCAGTCCGTACGAGACCGCGTTGGTCCCGGCGCAGCCGTAGCCCTCGAGGTGCATACCGAGCAGGCCCAGATCGCCGGCCTCGCGCATCAGCGCCAGATCGATGGCTCGCCGCGGTCGTACCAGTCCGCGATGCCGGGGCGGACGCGGCGTCGACGAAGTCCCGGACGCCGGCCTGGATGTCGCGCTCGTCCTGCGGTGAGCAGGTGGTCGATGCCGAGCAGGTCCAGCGGTGCGGTCCTGGTCATCGGTGCTCCTCTCCGGCCACCGTGACGGCGGCCTTCTCGATATCGTCCTCGTCGAGCAGGACGTGGCGGGTCGCCGCGCCCAGCGGCAGGAAGCTGTCGCGGCTCGACACCCGGGCCAGCGGGCCGGTGAACCCGCCTCGACCAGCGCGGTGACGACCGCCTCGCCGACCCCGCCGGTCCGCCGGGTCTCGTCGACCACCAGGACCCGGCCGGCGCGACGCGCCGCAGCCAGCAGGTCGTCGAGCGGAAGCGGGGCGAGCCAGCGCAGGTCGAGCACCTCGGCGTGCGAGCCCGCGCTCGCGCCAGCCGGCGCGCGACCCGCAGACTCATCGGCACCCCGTTGCCGAAGCTGACCAGGGTCAGATCGGGCGCGCCGTCGGCGGGGTAGCACCGGGCGGTGCCGATCGGGGCATCGCTCGATCATCGCCAGCGAGCCAGCCACCGTCGTCCGGCTCGTGCAGATCGCGCCGGTGGTAGAGCGCGATCGGCTCGAGGAACACCGAGACGGTCCCGTCGCTCGGCTGCGGCGGCGACCAGCGTGCGCAGCATGGCGGCCGCGTCGTCGCCCCCGACTGGGCAGCCGACGACCACGCCGGGATGTCGCGCAGCACGCCCGACGGCGTTGTCGTTGTGGAAGTGGCCGCCGAAGCCCTTCTGGTACGCCAGCCCGGCGATCCGGACGACCATCGGGTTGGTGAACCGGCCCTGGCAGAAGAACGGCAGCGTCGCCGCCTCGCCGCGCAACTGGTCCTCGGCGTTGTGCAGGTAGGCCAGGTACTGGATCTCGGGGATCGGGATCAGGCCGGTCAGTCCGGCGCCGAGGGCCAGCCCGAGGATCGACTGCTCGTCCAGGATGGTGTCGAAGACCCGGGCGCTGCGCCGTGCCGGCGGGCCAGCCCGCGGGTGACGCCGTAGACGCCGCCCTTGACCCCGACGTCCTCGCCGAACACCACCACCTCGGCGGTCGTGGCAGCGAGGATCGCCGACAGGGTCGCGTTGATCGACTCGGCCAGCGTGCGCGGCCCGGCTCCGGCGCGGTCGGAGGCCGGCGGGCGAGGGAGCAGCGACGCCGCGCGGGCGCGGCACCCGGTCGGGCCGGCGGCGACCGATCGGGGCCATCACCTCCGCGGCCGAGCCCAGACCGGGCAGCCGCGGCCAGGTCGTGGAGCCTCGGCGTCGATCGCCGCGGCGGGCGGCGACGTAGCGCTCCAGGATCTCCGGGCCGGCGCGCGCCCCCCGCAGTCAGCACGGCGGCGGTGGCCAGCAGCGGGTCGCGGGCGTAGTCGGCCTCGATCTCGCGCGGCCGGCGGTAGCTGATCTCGGCGTCGCTGCCGGCGTGCCCGAGGAACCGCACGGTCTTGCAGGTGCAGGAACGGCGGGCCGTCGGTGCTCGCGGACCCGGGCGACCACGTCGGTGATCAGCCTGGCCGCGCCGACCGGGTCGTCGCCGTCGGCGTAGACGTAGTCGAGACCGGGGCGGGCAGCCGTACGCGGTGCGCGATCCAGCCCGCCGGGGTCGGCACCGAGATGCCGAAGCCGTTGTCCTCGCAGACGAAGCAGCACCGGCACCGGGAGTCCGCGATAGCGGCGTTGAGCGGCGGTGTTGATGGCGCCGACCGCGGTCGAGTGGTTGGCCGAGGCGTCGCCGAAGGAGCACACGATCACGGAGTCACGCGGCCACTCGCCGGTGACGCCCAGGCGGCGGGCCCGGTGGACCATGATGGCCAGCCCGACCGCCCGGGGCAGGTGCGAGGCGATGGTCGAGGTCTGCGGGATGATCGCCAGATCGGGATGGCCGAAGACCTTGTGCCGCCCGCCGGCGATCGGTTCGGCGGCCAGCGCCATCAGTCCCTGCAGGACGTCGCGGATGGCGGTGCTGCCCGGCACCCGCTGCGCCCGCGCCGCATAGAAGGCCCCGGATCGGTAGTGCAGCAGCGCCGGGTCGCTCGGTCCGGGTGCCGTACGCGACCAGCGCGTTCGCCTCGTGACCGGCCGAGCCGATCGTGTAGTACGCCCGGCCCTGCTGTTGGAGCTCGCGGGCGACGAAGTCGAGGTGGCGACTGATCGCCTGGGCCTCGAAGATCCGCCACCAGTCGTCGTGGGCGATCGCCGGTCTCGTCGTCGACGCCACCACGGTCGAGTGGTCCGGGCCGGACCCGGACCGCGGAGGTTCGAGCGCGGCCAGCCGGGCGCGGAGGTGGGCATCGAGTGGGTGCACGACACGCTCCTTCCGCAGCTCCGGCTCGACCGGCTCAGCCAGCGATCCCGATCAGCGGGCGGCCGGATCGACGCGGTCCAGCGACCGCCCCAGGGCGTCGACCGCCTCGTCGAGCTCATCCTCGCTCACGCTCAGCGCCGGCCGGAAGCGGATGGTCCGTTCCCCGCACGGCAGCACGATGACGTGCTCGTGCCGACGCAGATCGTCGATCACCGCGTTGCGGAGCTCGGCGGTGGCCAGGTCCACCGCGACGAACAGCCCGCGACCCCGGACGTTGTCGATCAGTCCGGTCCGCGCAGCCACCCGGTCGAGGCCGTCGAGGAAGTGCCGCCCCTTGCCGGCGACCGCCTCGATCAGACCCTCGGCCTCGATGATCTCGAGGATCCGACGGGCCCGCACCATGTCGGTGAGGTTGCCGCCCCAGGTCGAGTTGATCCGGCCGGAGACCGCGAAGACATTGTCGGCCACCTCGTCGACCCGTCCGCCGGCCATGATCCCGCCGACCTGCGCCTTCTTGGAGAACGCGACGATGTCGGGGGTGATGCCGAACTGCTGGTAGGCCCAGGCGGTGCCGGTGGCACCCACCCCGGTCTGCACCTCGTCGACGATGAACAGCGCGTCGTGCTCGTGGACGATCTCGAGCAACTGCCTGGAAGAACTCCGGCCGCAGGTGGTTGTCCCCGCCCTCGCCCTGGATCGGCTCGGCGATGAAGGCCGCGATGTCGTGCGGGTGGGCCGCGAAGGCGGCCCGGGCCTGCTCGAGTGCGTGCTGCTCGGCGGCGATGACCTCGTCGAGGTGGTCGGCCAGCGGGAAGCGGATGGCCGGCACATCGATGCGGGGCCAGTCGAACTTCGGGAACCGGTCGGTCTTGTTGGGCTCGGTGTTGGTGAGCGACAGCGTGTAGCCGCTGCGACCGTGGAACGCCTTGGTGAGGTGCAGGATCTTCGTCCCCAGCTCGCGGCTGCGGCCCTCGGACTCGTTGTGCCGGCTCTTCCAGTCGAAGGCCACCTTGAGTGCGTTCTCCACGGCCAGCGCCCCGCCCTCGATGAAGAACAGGTGGGGCAGTGCAGGGTCGCCGAGCACCCGGACGAAGGTCTCGACGAACTCGGCGTAGGCCGCCGTGTACATGTCCGGGTTGGCCGGCTTGTTGGCGGCGACGGCTCCGAGCTGGGCCATGAAGGTGGGATCGTCGACGATGCCGGGCGGGTTGAGCCCGAGCGGCGCCGAGGCGAAGAACGTGTAGAGGTCCAGGTAGCGGGTGCCGTCGCGGGCGTCGACGATCCGCGACCCCCGGCTCGCCGCGAGGTCGACGACCAACTTCATGCCGTCGGTCAGGACGTGCTGTCCCAGCGACTCATGAACGTCGACGGGATCGATGTGGATTTGCTCGGCCATGGCCGCTTTCACCTCCGAATATCGTGCGTAACTAGATCTGAGCAACAATATATACGGATCCGATGGAGTCTGGCCAACAACTCTGCAGTGGCGGATGAAGCCTTGCTTGTAGAACGTGTGTTCGAATACTATCAGCTCATGAACCGGACCGGAGTGGCGCTCCTGCTGAAAGAGTTGCACCAAGACCTGACCGTCCTGCTGGACGTGCTGGCCACCGAGGAGTTCGAGGTGATGGACCCCTGTGAGCGGCTCGACCTGTGGCAGGACGCCCACGGCGTGCGGGCTCGGCTCGGCCGCGTCGAGGCCACCCTCGGCCTGATCGATCAGCTCGCCGCGCTGGACCAGCCCGGCGCGCTCGACCAGCCCGGCGCTCGGCCCGTGGGGGGTGGGGATCAGGTGGTGCTGATGCCCAGCGCCACGGACATCTCGGCGCGCAGACGAGCGAGTTCACTGCGGACCCGTCGGCGTTCCCCACCGAGTTCGGCGCCGTCGGCGACCGGCCTGCGCAGCTCGAGATAGCACTTGAGCTTGGGCTCGGTTCCCGACGGCCGGGTCACCACCTTGATCGAGGGGGTGGTCAGCAGGATGCCCTCGGTGGGTGGCAGTTCGTCGGTGCCGGTCGCCAGGTCGACCACGGTGACCGGCTCGTCGAGCAGCCGGGCCGGCGGGGCTGCGCGGAGCGTCGCCATGGCGTCGCTGATGAGGCTGAGGTCGGCGACCCGGAGCGACAGCTGGTCGGTCTCGACGATGCCGTAGCGCCTCGTGATGTCGTCGAGCCGGTCGGCCACCGTGCGACCCTCGGCCCGCAGGGCGGCGGCCAGGGTGAGGATCCGGACCAGGGCGGAGATCCCGTCCTTGTCGGGCACGACCTCGGGGTCGACGCAGTAGCCGATCGCCTCCTCGTAGCCGAAGGCCAGGCCGGGGACGCGGCCGATCCACTTGAATCCGGTCAGCGTGTAGACGAAGGGCTGCCCGTGGGCCGCCGCCATGGTCGACAGGAGGGAGCTGGACACGACCGAACAGGCATAGGTGCCGCGTACGCCGCGACGCAGGGCATCGTCGCCGAGAAGCGCACCGAGCTCGTCGCCGCGCAGCATCCGCCACCGGCCCTCGATCGGGGCGGCGACCGCGCAGCGATCAGCGTCCGGGTCGTTGGCCACGACCAGGTCGACGTCGTGGCGTTCGGCCAGCTCGAGCGCCCGGTCGATCGCACCCGGCTCTTCGGGATTGGGGAACGCCACGGTGGGGAAGTCGGGATCAGGTTCGGCCTGGGCGGTGACCACGTGCGGCGCCGGGAACCGGCAGGCCGAGACCGCGCGGTCGACGACACCGCCACCGACGCCGTGCAGCGGGGTGTAGACCCAGCTCAGCTGGCGCGGGGCCGTCGGGGGGACCAGGGTGGTGAGCCGTTCGAGATAGGCGCTGACGAGCTCGTCACCGAGGGTGCGGTAGGCCGAGGACCGGGGGACCTCCGAGAGGTCGGCACCCGCCACGGTGTCGATCCGGGCGGCGATCTCCGCGTCGGCCGGCGGGACGATCTGCGAGCCGTCGCCCAGGTAGACCTTGTAGCCGTTGTCCTGGGGCGGGTTGTGCGAGGCCGTGACCACCACAGCGGCGACGCAGTCGAAGTGCCGGATGCCGAAGGCCACTACCGGGGTGGGCAACGGCGCCGGCACGATCAGGGCCTCGAAGCCGGCGGCGGCCAGGATCTCGGCGCTGTCACGGGCGAAGATGTCGGAGTTGTGCCGGGCGTCGAAGCCGATGAGCACGCGGCCGCCGCCGAGTCCGCGATCGAGAAGATAGGCGGCGAGCCCGGCGGCGGCCTGCCCGACCACCACCCGGTTCATCCGGTTCGGTCCCGGGCCGAGGGCGCCACGCAGCCCGGCGGTGCCGAAGGCCAGCCGACCGGTGAAGGCGTCGCGCAGCTCGGCGGTGGCTCCGGCGTCACCGGCGCCCGCGGTGGCGACCAGGTCGGTGGCCACGGCGCGGGTCGCCGGGTCCGGGTCCTGGGCGACCCAGGCGGTGACGGTCCGTTCGAGGTCGGCGTCGATGCTCATCGGTGCTGCGGTCACCTTTCGCAGAGGTTCGTCCGGGGTCGGCGAGGCTCCAGCATCACACGGCGGCCGCCGGGCTTTCGGACCTCGGGTCGCTCCACGTTTACAGTGCGGGCATGCCGGGTCTTCGGTCACCACTTCCGGTGCGTCGGGTCGAGCGCAGCGAGTGCGCCAGCCTCGAGCGCGCGGGCTGGCCGTGCACCATCCCGGCCGTGCGGCAACTGCTCGACGAGGGGCTCGACCTGGGTCGGGCCACCGTGCTGGTCGGCGAGAACGGCTCGGGCAAGTCGACGGTGGTCGAGGGCGTCGCGCTGAGCTACGGGTTGTCGGCCGAAGGAGGCTCGACCGGCGCCCGGCATGCCACCCGCGCCTCGGAGTCCCCGCTGTCCGGGGACCTGCACCTGGTCCGTGGGGCCGGCGCCTCGCGGTGGGGGTACTTCCTGCGGGCCGAGACCATGCACGGCCTGTTCACCTATCTCGAGGACCATCCGTCGCGCTACGATCCGACATTCCACCACCTGAGTCACGGGGAATCGTTCCTGACCATGCTCGACAGCGGTCGGTTCGCCGACCGGGGTCTGTTCGTGATGGACGAGCCCGAGGCCGGCCTGTCGTTCGGTGCCCAGCTGCACCTGCTGGCCAGCCTGATCGGCATGATCGAGCAGCCCGGCACGCAGTTGCTCCTCGCCACCCACTCGCCGATCCTGGCCAGCCTGCCCGGCGCGACGCTGCTCGAGCTCGACGAGACCGGGATGCACCCGGCCGTCTGGGCCGACCTGGCCGTCGTCGACCACTATCGACGCTTCCTCGACACGCCTGACCACTACCTGCGTCACCTCGCCGACTGAGCCCCGGCCGACGTGGGAGTCGACCGCTCCGGATCGGCGCGCGGGTGGTCAGCGGGTGGCGGTGTCAGCGGGTAGCAGTATTCAGTGCGCGGCGGTGCTCAGCGGGTCGCGGTGCTCAGAGGGCGGCGGCGATCCCGGCCAGCAGGGTGCGGAGCCGGGGGGCCGCCTCGCGTCCGGCCTCGAGCACCTCGTGATGGTTGAGCGGCTCCGGCGAGATGCCCGCGGCCAGGTTGGTGACCAGGGAGATCCCGAGGACCTCGAGCCCGGCCTCGCGCGCGGCGATGGTCTCCAGGGCGGTGGACATACCGACCAGGTCCCCGCCGATGATCCCGGCCATCCGCACCTCGGCCGGGGTCTCGAAGTTGGGTCCGTGGAACTGCACGTAGACACCCTCGGGGAGCGGCTCGACCTGCTGGACGAGGGTGCGGAGGCGCGCCGAGTAGGCCTCGGTCAGGTCGATGAACGTGGCTCCGACCAGCGGAGTCGCCCCGGTCAGGTTGATGTGGTCGCGGATCAGCACCGGGGTGCCGGGTCCCCAGTCGCGGTGGAGTCCGCCGCAACCGTTGGTCAGCACCAGCACCCGGGCGCCGGCCGCGGCCGCGGTTCGGACCCCGTGCACCACCTGGGCGACGCCCTTGCCCTCGTAGTAGTGGGTGCGCCCGGTGAACACCGCAGCGACCTGGCCCGAGGCCGTGCGCACGATCCGGAGCGCACCACCGTGACCGAGCACGGTGGGGGCGGCGAAGCCCGGCAGGTCGGCCAGGTCGCACTGATCGATCAGTTCGCCGAGATCGTCGGCGGCGGCCGACCAGCCCGACCCCAGGACGAAGGCCGCGTCGATCCCGGCGATGCCGAACCGCTCACGGAGCGCGGTCGCGGCCCGCTCGGCCAACGCGTACGGGTTCTCCTGCGACACCTCGGACATGGCCCGCACTATAGCCAGCCCCGACGTCGCTCAGGCCGTCGTGGCGTGGCGCTGCTGGTGCAGCCGCACCCGGTACCGGTTGCCGCAATCCTGCGAGTCGCACCAACGGCGACGGCGGCCGCGACTGGTGTCGAGAAAGACCCACCGGCACTGTTCGTCGTCGCACACCCCGACCCGCCACGGGCGGGCGGTGGTCAGCAGCGCGTGGAGTTGCAGGGCCAGCCGCCGCGGCCCCGTCCGTTCGTCGAGCCCGGACACCCGCCAGGCGTACGCCGATCCGGCGTCGGCGTCGCCGACCAATTCGCCGTGGGCCAGCGCGTCGAGGATGCGGTCGCGGGCCCGACCCACGGCCGGTCCGTCGGGGTTGCCGACCACGTCCGCCACGACGTCACGCAGCGCCCGGAGCTCGTCGACCAGTCGGGCCGCGCCGCGCTGGTCGAGGCGTCGACGCAGCTGATCCGCCTCGGCCGGGTCGAGCACCCCCGTGCGCAGACACCAGGTCAGACAGTCGTCGGCGGTCGCCAGATGGTCCTCGCTCCGCTCGGGATCGCCCCGCCACGACACCGTGTTGACCAGGTCGAGCACCGCCGACCCGGCGACCAGGGGCAGGGTGGCGACCCGGCTCCGCAGCGTGTCCATCCTCGCATTCTAATGCCTTTGACGCAGCAGACCCATTAGCCTACGCTCAGCGGGTGACGAGTTCGAGGCGGCCGCCCGCCGCACGTCGGCCGGCGTGGCCCCGGGGTCTGACCGCCTCGCTGCCGATGGTTCTGCCGACGATGGCGGTGGCGGTGAGCTTCGCCCTGCTGGCCGTGCCGGTCGTCGGACCGCTCGCCACCGTGGCGATGTCCGCGCTGGTCTGGGCCGGGACGGCGCAGTTCGCCACCCTGAGCATCCTGGCCGCCGGCGGCGGGCTGCCGTTCGCGGCCGGGGCGGCGCTGCTGGCCAATGCCCGCTTCCTGCCGATGGGCTTCGCCATGGCCCCGTCGATGTCCGGTGGTCCGCTTCGTCGGTTCGGTCAGGGGGCGCTGCTGACCGACGCCTCGTTCCTGATCGCCCAGCGGGGCGACGGCACCTTCGACGTCCGGTCGCACGTCTGGGCGGCACCGGCCCAGTACGTGTCGTGGGTCGGTGGCACCGTCCTCGGGGTGGTCGGGGCCCGGCTGATCGGCGACCCGGAGCGTTGGGGACTCGACGTGATGTTCCCGATCTTCTACCTCGGTCTGTTGCTGCCCGAGGTGCTACCGCGCGGCGCCGACGGTCGTCGTCGCCCGGCCCGGCGGTCGTTGCTGGCCGCAGGACTCGGGGCGGTCATCGCCGTGGCTCTGGTCCCGGTCGCCCCACCGGGCGTACCGGTGCTGGCTGCGGCCACCGCGGCACTGGTCGGGTTGCCGGCCATCCGGCGTCGGGACCGCCCGACGGTGGCGTCGTGATCTGGCTGCTGATCGGCGTGATGGCGCTGATCACGGTGGGCGTGAAGGCGGCGGGGCCGCTGCTGGCCGGCGGTCGGGAGCCCTCGGAGCGGGTGACCCGGGTGATCAGCTTCCTGGCGCCGGCGTTCATCGCCGCCCTGGTCGTGGTCGGCACCTTCACCCACGGATCCACGCTGGTCGTCGACGCGCGGGCCGCCGGGGTCGGGGTGGGGCTGACAGCACTGTTGCTGCGGGCACCGCTGGCCTTCGCACTGATCCTCGGTGCGGCCACCTGCGCGCTGCTCCGGCTGTACGTGGGCTAGCTCACCAGCCGCTGTTGCAGGGCCGGGACCGCAAGTCGGCCACGTACTCGCTCGGTGCCCCGGCGACATCGGCAGCATCGGCCAGCAGACCGAGGGTGCGGGCACTCGGCGTACCGCCCTCGAAATCGTGCAGCACATAGACCCAGGCCATCTGCTCGCCGTCCAACGTGGCCACCCGCACCCGGACCTTGCGGTAGAGCCCGGTGTGGGCGCTCTCCCACTCGTCGAGCGCCGCCTCGTCGGTTGCGGTGACGTCGTAGAGACCGACGAACACGTGGTCGGCGGGGTCCTCGACCAGGGTCGGCAGCGGCCCGTCCCAGCCCTCGCCACCGAAGGTGATCCGCCATCCCTGCAGCCAGCCGGTACCCCGGAACGGGGAGTGCGGGCAGCGGTCGGACATCTGGGCGGGATCCAGGTTGCTCCCGTACGCGGCGTACAGCACGGATCGGAGGGTATCGGCTCTTCGTCTGCGGGTGAAACAATCGGGTCCGTGACCCGAGTGGTGATTGTCGGCGGTGGACCCGGTGGATACGAAGCGGCGTTGGTGGGGAGCCAGCTCGGCGGTGAGGTGACGCTCATCGACCGCGACGGTCTGGGCGGTTCCGCTGTGCTGACCGACTGCGTTCCGTCCAAGACCCTGATCGCCACCGCCGAGGTGATGACCCAGGTGCGGGAGTCGGCCGAACTGGGCCTGCGGTTCGGCAACGCCGAGGCCGCCGATCCCGAGGCCGGGGTCAGCATCGACCTCGGTGCGGTCAACCGCCGGGTGCTCGATCTGGCCAGGCGGCAGTCGGAGGACATCGTCGAGCGGGTCGAGCGCGAGGGCGTCCGGCTGGTCCGTGGGCACGGCCGGCTCGACGGTCCGGACCGGATCATCGCGACCACCGCCGACGGCGAGGAGACCTTCGAGGCCGACGTGGTCCTGCTGGCCACCGGCGCCCACCCGCGCGAACTCCCCGACTCGCTGCCCGACGGTGAGCGGATCCTGACCTGGACCCAGGTCTACGGACTGACCGAGTTGCCCGAGCGGCTGATCGTCGTCGGTTCCGGGGTGACCGGCGCCGAGTTCGCCAGCGCGTACAACGCGCTCGGGGGTGACGTGGTCCTGGTGTCGTCGCGTGATCGGGTGCTGCCCGGTGAGGACGCCGACGCCGCCCAGGTGCTCGAGGACGTCTTCGCCCGCCGTGGGCTGACCGTGATGTCGCGGTCGCGGGCCGAATCGGTGATCCGCAAGGGTGACGAGGTGGTGGTCACGCTGACCGACGGGCGCACCCTGACCGGCTCGCACTGCCTGCTCGCCGTGGGCTCGATCCCCAACACCGCCGGGATGGGCCTGGAGAGCGCCGGCGTCGACGTCGGCCCGGGCGGCCACATCGTCACCGACCGGGTGTCGCGGACGACGGCCCGCGGCATCTATGCCGCCGGCGACTGCACCGGGGTGCTCCCGCTGGCCTCGGTCGCCGCCATGCAGGGCCGGATCGCCATGTGGCACACGCTGGGGGACGCGGTGTCCCCGCTCGACCTCAAGACGGTGTCGGCCAACGTCTTCACCTCACCCGAGATCGCCACCGTCGGGGTGACCCAGCAGCAGGTCGACGCCGGCGAGGTGCCGGCGCGGGTGGTCACACTCCCGCTGCGCGGCAACGCGCGGGCCAAGATGCAGGGCAGCCGCGACGGGTTCGTCAAGCTCATCTGCCGCAGCGTCACCGGCATCGTCATCGGTGGCGTGGTCGTCGCGCCGCGGGCCAGCGAACTGATCTATCCGATCGCCATCGCCATCGAGCAGCGGCTGACCGTCGACCAGCTCTCGGAGTCGTTCACCGTGTATCCGTCGATGACCGGGTCGATCGCCGAGGCGGCGCGCCGGCTGCACGGGTCGCGAACCATCAGCTGACCGCACCGGCCTCCTTGGTCGGCTGACTACATTGACCGGGTGAGCGTGACCACCGGCCTCGAACTCGACGCCGTCACCGCCCTACTGCGGGGCCAGCGTTGGGTGGCTCTGACCGGGGCCGGGATGTCGACCGACTCGGGCATCCCCGACTACCGCGGCCCGACGTCGGTGCGGGCCACCCCGATGCAGTACCGCGACTTCGTGGGCAGCGTGGAGGCGCAGCGGCGTTACTGGGCCCGGTCGTATCTCGGTTGGCGCCGGATCGGTCGCGCCGACCCCAACGCCGGGCACCGGGCGCTGGTCGATCTCGAGGCCGCCGGGCTGGTCGGGGTGCTGACCCAGAACGTCGACGGACTGCACCGCGCCGCCGGCAGCCGCCGGGTGATCGACCTGCACGGGGCCATTGCCGATGTCGTCTGTCTCGACTGCCGCCGGGTCGTGCCGCGCGGCGCCGTGCAGCAGCGGCTGGCCGAGGTCAATCCCGGTCTGGACGAGCCGGCGGTGCTCGAACACGCCGAGCTCCGACCCGACGGCGACGCCGTGGTCGAGGACTGGAGCCGGTTCGTGCTCGTGCGCTGCCCCAACTGCGGGGGTCGGCTCAAGCCGGACGTGGTCTTCTTCGGCGAATCGGTGCCCCGCCCGCGGGTCGACGCCGCGTACGCGCTGGTCGACGAGGCCGAGGTGCTGGTCGTCCTCGGCTCGTCGCTGACCGTGATGTCGGGGCTGCGCTTCGCCCGGCACATGGCCCGCCAGCAGCGGCCGGTGATCATCGTCAACCGCGGTTCCACCCGAGGCGACGACCTGGCCACGATCAAGCTCGAGGCCGGGTGCTCGGAGACCCTGACCGCACTGGCCGCCGCACTCTGATCGCCCGCCCCACGCGTACGGTCCGCCGCTGCCTGGACGGGCCCGCGGCGGTGCTTCCCGCCGAATCGGGGGCCAGGAAGTGGCGTCAACGCCACTTCCTCTCACTTCCCGCCTGAAGTATCCGGCGCTCGGTGACGGGAAGTGGCGTTGACGCCACTTCCTGCTGAGCACGGGTTGGGGACCGCGAGCCGGAGCCGACCTCAGTCGAAGAGGTTGCCGAACATGTCGCCGATGCCGCCGCCGATGTCACCGATGCCTTCACCGATGTCACCGATGCCCTCGCCGATCCCGCCGAAGACGTCACCGACACCCTCGCCGATGCCGCCGAACATGTTGCCCATGCCGCCGAACAGCATGCCGCCGATGAGCATGCCCGAGAGCATGTCGCTGCCGCTCCAGCGGCTGTAGTAGCCCTGGGCCCAGGGCGCGTACGCCGGGCCGCCCTCCCAGTAGGGGACGCGCTGGGCGCCGACCTGGACGGTGCGGATGTAGGGATCGGCTCCGGCGAGCACCCGCTCGGCGTCGGCCGGGCAGGCCGGGATGGTCCGCGCGGCTCCACCCGGAGGAGCCCACTCGACGTCCTGCGACGAGGGGCCGTGCGCCGGGTTGAAGAAGCACGGCGGCCGCTTGGCCGGCAGCGGGTCACCGGCGATCCGCGCCTTGACGCAGGCCACGGCGTAGCGGCCGTCCTCGAGGATCTCGGTGACGTGACGGATCTCGTCGGGCTTGGTGACCGCGTCGAGTGACATCTTCGAGTCCTCGTACGCGTCGAGGGCCCGCTGGTAGTCCTGTTGCATGGCTTCGTCGAGCGCGTGGCCGGCCACGTCGGAGTCCAGCCGCTGCAGTTCCTCGCCGAATTTCGTGACGTCCTCATCGGCGGCGCGCCTGGAGGTCGACAGCTGGGTCTCCAGCGCCGCCTGCTCCTCAGCCTGCCGAGCATTCACCGCGCGACGGCGGTACAGACCGACTGCACCGAAGACCACCGCGAGAATGATCAGTAGAACGATCAACTCACCCATGTCGGCCAGTGTGCCCGGAGGGTCTGTGGATTCCCTGTGCACCCTGCTGTTCTTAACGATGTCTTAGGGGAATGCCTGGGTGCTGGTCGAGCACCGCTCACGGGTCGACGATTTCGCACAGCACGGCCCCGCTGGTCACCGTGGCGCCGACCTCGGCGGCCAGCCGCGTCACGACTCCGGCGCGGTGCGCCGTCAGCGGCTGCTCCATCTTCATCGCCTCGAGGACGACGACCAGATCGCCGGCCGCGACCGCGTCCCCGTCGGCCACGGCGACCTTGACGATCGTGCCCTGCATCGGCGAGGTCAGCGCGTGGCCCGAGGCCGCGCCCCCGGTGGTCGCCGCTCCGGACCGGCGGGCCGGCGTCCGGGCCCGGTTCGGGGTCGCCACCGCGGCGCCGGACCAGCCGGCCGGGACGACGACCTCGATCCGCTTGCCGTTGACCTCGACGAGGACGGTGGTCCGCTCGGCCGGGGCCGCCCCCTCACCCACCGCACCGGCGTACGGCTCGATGGTGTTGACGAACTCGGTCTCGATCCACCGGGTGTGGACGCCGAACGTCCCGTCGGCGGCGGCGAAGGCCGGGTCGTCGAGGACGGCACGGTGGAACGGCACCACGGTCGGCATCCCGTCGACCACCAGTTCGCCGAGGGCCCGGCGCGAGCGGGCCAGCGCCTGATCGCGGTCGGCGCCGGTGACGATGATCTTGGCGATCAGCGAGTCGAACGACCCGGGGACGGTCATCCCGCTCAGGTAGCCCTCGTCGACCCGCACGCCCGGGCCGGACGGCGGCCGCCACGCGGTCAGCGTCCCGGGGGCCGGCAGGAAGTTCCGGCCGGCGTCCTCGGCGTTGATGCGGAACTCGATCGAGTGCCCGCGGGCCACGGGGTCGTCGTAGCCGAGCGCTTCGCCGTCGGCGATCCGGAACATCTCGCGGACCAGATCGAGGCCGGTCACCTCCTCGGAGACCGGGTGCTCGACCTGCAGGCGGGTGTTGACCTCGAGGAAGCTGATCGTGCCGTCCTGGCCGACCAGGAACTCACACGTCCCCGCCCCGACGTAGCCGGCCTCGCGGAGGATCGCCTTCGACGCGGTGTAGAGCCGGTCGACCTGCTCGCCCGACAGGTACGGTGCTGGGGCTTCCTCGACCAGCTTCTGGTGCCGGCGCTGCAGCGAACAGTCGCGGGTCGAGACGACCACGACCGCGCCGTGCCGGTCGGCCAGGCACTGGGTCTCGACGTGCCGCGGCCGGTCGAGGTAGCGCTCGACGAAGCACTCGCCCCGACCGAACGCCGACACCGCCTCGCGGATCGCTGAGTCGAACAGCTCCGGGATCTCCTCGAGGGTGCGCGCGACCTTGAGGCCGCGACCGCCGCCGCCGTACGCGGCCTTGATGGCGATCGGCAGGCCGTGCTCACGGGCGAAGGCCACGACCTCGTCGGCGTCGGCCACCGGATCCGCGGTGCCGGGGACCAGCGGGGCACCGACCCGCTGGGCGATGTGGCGGGCCTGCACCTTGTCGCCGAGCGCGGTGATGGCGGCCGGCGGCGGACCGATCCAGGTCAGACCGGCGGACAGGACGGCGGTGGCGAAGTCGGCGTTCTCGGACAGGAACCCGTAGCCGGGGTGGACGGCGTCGGCGCCACTGCGCTCGGCGACCGCGAGCAGCGCGGCGATGTCCAGGTAGGTCTCGGCCGGGGTGCTGCCGCCCAGCGCGTACGCCTCGTCGGCCAGTCGCACGAAGAGGGCGTCGGCGTCGGGGTCGGCGTAGACCGCCACGCTGCCCAGGCCGGCGTCGCGGGCCGCCCGGATGACCCGGACCGCGATCTCGCCCCGATTGGCGACGAGCACCTTGGTGATTCCCACCGGGTCTTCCTCTCCGTCGACGACCGGACGCGGCTCACACTATGTGCCGGGCTCCGCGTCCGGGCGGCCCGTCGGCGTCGTCCTCGGCGGCGCGGGAGCTAGCGCCGGGCCACGAAGCGGAACCCGTCGCCGGGGCGCAGCTGGGCGGCGTGGTCGGCGGCCCGTCCGGTGAGCACGCCGATCACCGGATAGCCGCCGGTCACCGGGTGGTCGGTGAGGAAGATCAGCGGGATCCCGGACGACGGCACCTGGATGGCGCCGCGGACGATGCCTTCGGACGGGAGCTCCTCGGTGACCGTCCGCTCGAGCGCCGGTCCCTCGAGCCGGACCGCCACCCGGTTGCTGGCCGAGGCCGCCGTCCACGCGGTGTCCAGCAGCGTGCGCCAGGCGTCCGCGCTGAACCAGTCGCGGCGGGGGCCGGGGGTGATCTCCAGCTCACGGCGGGGTGGGTTCGGCGGGGCGAGGGCGATGTCGGGCAGGGGGAGTCGGGGTCGGCACAGCCCGAGTCGCTGACCGGCGACCAGCGGCGGCGGTCCGAGTCCGGTGAGCAGGTCGGTGGACCGGCTGCCCAGGGTGCGGGTGATCTTCACCCCGCCGCGGATGGCCAGGTAGTTGCGCAACCCGAGCGGGGACGGATCGATCCGCAGCCGCTGCTCGGGGCGGAGCGGGAACGAGCTGTGCGACCCGACCGCACGACCGTCGACCCGGACCTCGGTCTGGGCCCCGGTGACCGCGACCCAGGCCAATGCCTCGACCCGCAGCTCGAGCCCACCACCGGTCACCTCGATGGTCGCCTGCTGCTCGGGGTTGCCGACCAAGCGGTTGGCCAGCCGGTGGGCGTAGCGGTCGGCCGCGCCCGAGGGTGGCACCCCGAGATGGGCGAGTCCGGGTCGACCGAGGTCCTGGACCGTGGCCAGCGGTCCGGGAGCGTCGATGAGGATCATCGGCCCACCGCCTCGAAGCGCACCTGGACACCGGGGCGCAGCAGGGCCGGCTGGTCGCGGTCGAGGTCCCACAGGTCGGCGTCGGTCTGGCCGATCAGCTGCCAGCCGCCGGGCCCGGACCGCGGATAGACCCCGGACCACGAGTCGGCCAGGGCCACCGATCCGGCCGGGACGATGGTGCGGGGTTCGGCGCGCCGGGGCACCCGCAGCCGCTGGTCCTCGCCGGTCAGATAGCCGAAGCCCGGGGCGAAGCCGCAGAAGGCCACCGTCCACCGCTGGCCGGTGTGCGCGGCGACGACCTCGTCGACCGAGAGCCCGGTGAGTGCGGCGACGTCGGCGAGGTCGGGACCGGAGTAGTCGACGGCGATCCGGACCGTCTCCGCGACGAGATCGGTGACCGGCTCGGCGGTCAGGTCGAGCAGCGCCGACCGTTCGGTGGCGGTCAGCGGCCGGTCGAGCCGGAGCAGCAGGGTCCGGGCACCCGGAACGATCTCGGTGACCTGGTCGAAGCGCCGGGAGATGGCCGGTTTGAGTCCGCGGACCTCGGCCAGATCGGTGCACTCGAGCAGGACCGCGCCGTCGCCGTAGTCGAGCAGCCGCCGGGTCATGGGGTGACGAACGGGGCGAGGCCGATCCCGGCGGTGGTCAGCCCGGCGCGGACCGCGCGGGCCAGGGTGACGGCGCCGGGGGAGTCGCCGTGCACGCACATCGATTCGGCCGCGCCCCGCTCGGCTGCGCGCACCGCCCGCTCGGTCGCCACGACCGGGTCGTCGATCAGCGCACCGGGGAGCCGACGGTCGACCAGGCGGCCGTCGTCGGTGTAGCCGCGGTCGACGAAGTACTCGGTGACCGGCCGCAGCCCGGCCTCGCCGGCCCGGGCCAGGAACACCGATCCGGCCAGCCCGAGGACCGGCAGCACCGGGTCGTACGCGAGCACCGCCTCGACCACGGCCGCGGCCTGACCGGGATGGTCGACCAGGGCGTTGTACAGGGCGCCGTGCGGCTTGACGTAACGGACCCGACCGCCGACGCTGCGGGCCAGCCCGTCCAACGCCCCGATCTGGTAGATCACCGCAGCGGTCAGATCGGCGTCGGCCATGTCCAGGAACCGCCGGCCGAAACCGGCCAGATCGGGGTATCCGACCTGGGCCCCGATGACCACGCCCCGGTCGACGGCGTCGCGGCAGCTCCGGCGCAGGGTGGCCGGATCGCCGGCGTGGAACCCGCACGCGATGTTCGCGCTGGTGACCAGGTCGAGCATCGCCGGGTCGTCGCCGAGTGTCCAGCGTCCGTACGACTCGCCGAGATCGGCATTGAGATCCACGCGGACCAGTGTGGCAGCGACCGCCGACAAGCCGGGCCCCAGCGAGGCGCCGGTCGTAGACTGACCGGGTGCAGCCCGCCGCGCCGGACACCAAAGACTGGACCTGGACCCTGGATCGCCGGTGTCCCGACTGCGGCCTGGCCGCCGCTGAGGTCGAACCCGCCGACCTGGCCGAACGGACGTTCATCGCCGCCGAGGAGTGGGTGCAGATCTTGCGCTCCAGCCCGGCCGCGGCCGAGCGGCCCGACCCGGCGGTGTGGTCCCCGCTCGAGTACGGGGCCCACGTCCGCGACGTCATCCGGGTCTTCGACGACCGGGTCCGGCAGATGACCGAGACCGATGATCCGGTGTTCCTCGACTGGGACCAGGACCGGGCGGCGATCGAGGGTCGCTACGGCGAACTCGATCCCGACGAGGTCGCCGAGGAGCTGGAGGCCGCGGCCCAGACCTTCGTGGCCCGGATGCAGGCGCTGACCGCGAGCGAACTCGCCCGCCCGGGCCGGCGGAGCAACGGCTCGGTGTTCACCGTGGCCACGCTGATGCAGTACTTCCTGCACGACCTCGTCCACCACCTGTGGGACGTCACCGGGCAGCAGGACGCGCTCAGCTCGCTGGCCCTCGAGCCCTAGTCCGGCGGGGGTCGAGCGTTCTCACCCGGGCCGGAGCCGGTCCAGGTCGGCCCGGCAGCGGGCTTCGAGCGCATCGAGCTCGGACAGCGACTCGTCGAGGTCACGACGCTTCTGGACCAGGGCGGCCCGCCGCTTCTCGATGTCGCTGATCAGGAACTCGAGCTGCCCGGCGCGGCCGGTGGGCGCGTCGTACATGTCGATGACGTGGGCGATCTCGTCGAGGGTGAAGCCCAGTCGTTTGCCGCGCAGGATCAGCTGCAACCGGACGCGGTCGCGGTCGTGGAACACCCGCGTCGTCCCCTGGCGCTCCGGGGTCAGCAGGCCGCGGTCCTCGTAGAACCGGATGGTCCGCAGGGTGGTGTCGAATTCCTCGGCCAGGTCGCCGATGGTCCACGTCCGTGCGGTCACACCGGTCACCTCCCAGGGGCTCACCCTTACGTAAACGTAAGGTAGGCTACGAGGGTCTCGTCGGTCAAGGTCGACCGGCGGGATCTCGGACGGAGGAACGACGATGGATCACCCGTACGCGCTCAGCGAGGAACACGACGACTTCCGGGCGGCGGTGGCCGAATTCGCGGCCGAGCAGCTCGCCCCACACGTCGACCGCTGGAACGTCGAACACGCGCTGCCGCTCGAGGCGGTCAAGCAGATGGGCCAGTTCGGACTGTTCGGTCTGAACGGCCCCGAGGAATACGGCGGCGCCGGGGACTTCACCAGCCTGTGCATCGCGGTCGAGGAGATCGGCCGGGTCGACCAGTCGCTCGGGGTCACCCTGGAGGCCGCCGTCGGACTCGGTGCCCACCCGATCGCCGAGTGGGGGACCACCGAGCAGAAACAGCGCTGGCTGCCCGACCTGCTCTCCGGCCAGGCGCTGGCCGCGTTCGGTCTGACCGAGGCCGACTCGGGTTCGGACGCGCTGGCCATGCGGACCCGCGCGGTGCGCGACGGCGACAGCTGGGTGCTCAACGGGAGCAAGCAGTTCATCACCAACTCCGGCACCGACATCACCTCGCTGGTCCTGATCACCGCCCGGACCGGCACCCGTGACAACGGCAAGCCCGAGATCTCCACGTTCGTGGTCCCGCGCGGCACCGAGGGGCTCGAGGTCGGCCCGGCCTACCGCAAGCTCGGCTGGCACGCGTCCGACACCCACCCGATCACGCTGACCGACGTCCGGATCCCGGCCGACCATCTGCTCGGGGAGCAGGGCAAGGGGTACTCGCAGTTCCTGACCGCGCTCGACGACGGCCGGATCGCCATCGCTGCGCTCGCGCTCGGCTGCATCCGGGCCTGTCGCGACCACTCGATCGCGCTACGCGACCGAACGGCAGGCGTTCGGCGGCCCGATCGGGCGCAAGCAGGCGGTGGCGTTCAAGATCGCCGACCTCGACGTCATGTGTCACGCCGCCGGCCTGCTGGTCTACGCGGCCGCGAGCATGCGCGACCACGGTGCCCCGGCCGCCGAGCTCAAGCGGGCCGCCTCGGTGGCCAAGCTCTACGCGACCGAGAAGGCGGTGGAGGCGACCCGACTGGCCACCCAGATCTTCGGCGGCTACGGCTTCATGGAGGAATACCCGGTGGCCCGGCTCTACCGCGACGCCAAGGTGCTCGAGATCGGCGAGGGCACCTCCGAGGTCCAGCGGCTGCTGATCGCCCGGGCCCTCGGCCTGCCGGTTGAATAGCCGTCCATGAGTGACATCGAGGACGCCCGGGCGGCCACGCGGACGTTGAGCCCGGCGGCCTCGGCCAAGCTGGCCGGCGCGAACAAGCTCTACGTCCGCGACCGGATCGCGCTGCTGTTCGACGAGGCGACCTTCGTCGAGGACGGCCAGCTGGCCAACGCGCTGGCCGACCGGCTGCCCGCCGACGGCGTGGTCACCGGGCGCGGACTGGTGGGCGGCCGACCGGCGCTGGTCGTGGCCAACGACCCGAGCGTCAAGGCCGGCTCGTGGGGCGCGCGGACGGTCGAGAAGATCATCCGGGTCACCGAGATCGCGCTGCGCGACGAACTGCCGATCTTCTGGTTCATCGACTCGGCCGGCGCGCGGATCACCGACCAGGTCGATCTGTTCCCGGGCCGGCGCGGGGCCGGTCGGATCTTCCACAACCAGGTCGCGCTCTCCGGCCGGGTCCCGCAGATCTGCTGTCTGTTCGGGCCGAGCGCGGCCGGGGGCGCGTACATCCCGTCGTTCTGCGACCTGGTGATCATGGTCGAGGGCAACGCGTCGATGTACCTGGGTTCACCGCGGATGGCCGAGATGGTCGTCGGTGAGCGGGTCACCCTGGAGGAGATGGGCGGCGCCCGGATGCACGCCACGGTGTCGGGCTGCGGCGACCAACTGGCCACCGACGACGCCGAAGCGATCGAGCAGGCCAAGCAGTATTTCGGCTACCTCCCGCTCAACTGGCGCGCGACCCCGCCGGTCTACGACGGCACCGACGCGCTGCGCCGCTTCGACCGCGATCTGGTGCCGGACGAGGAGTCGCGGGGCTACGACATCCACACGGTGATCGACGCCATCGTCGACGAGGGCTCGTTCTTCGAGGTCAAGCCACTGTTCGCAGCCGAGCTGGTGATCGGGCTGGGCCTGCTCGACGGTCAGGTGGTCGGCATCGTGGCCAACCAGCCGGCGGTCAAGGGCGGCGTGCTCTTCGTCGACTCGGCCGACAAGGCGGCCCGCTTCATCTGGCAGTGCGACGCGTACAACATCCCGCTGCTCTACCTGGCCGACGTGCCCGGGTTCATGATCGGCAGCGTGGTCGAGCGGCAGGGGATCATCCGGCACGGCGCGAAGATGATCACCGCGGTGTCCGAGGCCACCGTCCCGACCGTCTCGCTGATCGTGCGCAAGGCGTACGGCGCCGGGCTGTACGCGATGTGCGGGCCGGGGTTCGGTCCGGACGCCTGCCTGGCCCTGCCCACCGCGCGGATCGCGGTGATGGGGCCCGAGGCGGCCATCAACGCGGTCTACGCGAACAAGATCGCCGCCATCACCGACGAGGACGAGCGTGCGGCGTACGTCGACCAGCTCCGGTCCGACTACGAGCTGGACATCGACGTGCTCCGGCTGGCCAGCGAGCTGATCATCGACGCCATCGTCGAGCCCGAGGACGTCCGTCGCGAACTGATCGCCCGGTTCGCCGCGGCCGCGACCAAGAGCCGGCACTTCACCGATCGTCGGCACGGGGTGCCGCCGGTCTGAGGCCGGGCCGGGCCGGGCCGGGTGCGGAAATCGGCTGGCCGGTGACGCCGGTCCGGCGCTTGACTGGGCGGGTGATCCCCACCACCTGGACCGCCCACCACCGCTCGAGCGACGACGAACTGGTCGGCTACCTGCGCGCCGACGGCGAACTGGTCACCCCGCTGACCCTGGCCGGCACCCCGCTCGCCGAGCCGCGCGAGGCCGAGGCCGCCATCGCCGAGCTCGAAGCGCGCGGACTGGCCGCGCTGGCCGAGCGGTGGACCCTGGACCGCGACGGTGAACAGGTCGACGTGCGGGTGCTGTCGGCCCGACCCGATGCCGTCGTGGTGGTCGAGGCCCCGTACGGCTATCCGCAGCCGGGTGGTCGACGCTGGGAGCTCGACGTCCCGACCGAGGGACTGCGGCCGAGGGGCGGCTGAGTCCCGGTCACCCGGCGTGCCGCTCGATCACCGCGACGGCTTCGGCGGCCGGCGGCAGTGCGGCGATCGCCGCGGCCATGGCCCGAGCGGATTCCCGGTAGCTTCGATCCTCGAGCGTCGCCATCACCTCGCGGCACGCTCGCTCGATCACATCGGGTCCCGGTTCGACCGCGCGCCCAGCGCCGACCGCAGCGACGTGACGGGCGTTGATCCGCTGGTCCGAGCTGAAGATCGGGGCCACCACCTGCGGGACCCCGGCCGCCAGCGCACCCATCGTGGTCCCGAATCCGCCGTGTCCGAGCATGGCCGCGGCCGAGACGAGGACCTGCTCCTGCGGCCGCCAGGCCTCGACCCGCGCGTTGCTCGGAAACGGCCCGAGTGACCCCAGGTCGACCCGCCGCCCGACCGTCATCAGCACCCGTACCGGGAGGTCGGCCAAGCCGTCGAGCGCCTGCCGGAACACCCCGGCGAAGGGCGGGAGGAGGCCGGTCACCGAGCCGAAGGTCACGTAGACCAGCGGAGCGTCGGGATCGCCCCAGGACGGTAGCGGTTCGGTGGTGAGCGTGGGCGCCGCGTCGCGGTAGCGGAAGGCCACCGTGTCGACGTACGCGTCGTCGCCGGCCCGATCGAGGGCGTCGGGCACCGGGCTGAGCGAGGGCTCGGTGGTGGCCGCCCCGATCAGGTCGTCCTCGGCCACCCCGGCCAGCCCGGCCAGCTCGCGGAGCGGGTCGGTGGTCTGCGCGACCAGGTCTCGGCAGGCTTCGGTCATCCCGATCGCCACCTGGAGGTGGGGGATGCCGGCCCGGCAGGCCGCGGCGAGCGAGCCGAACTCGGCCGGTTCGCGGACGACGACATAGGGGCGCCACCGCTCGATGGCCTCGGTGACCCCGGGCAACGCGGCCTGGGCGTCGATCCGACCGAAGATCTCCCGGATCACGGTGGCGTCGGCCTGCTCGAACGGCAGGCTGCTGAGCCGGGCCATCACCGGCCCCACGAGTTCGGGGTCGGCGTCGGCGAAGGGAAGGTGGTCGAAGCCGGCCCGGGTGATCGCCGCGGCGAACGATGCCGGCGCCACGACCTTGACGTCATGTCCGGCCGAAGCCGTTGCCCGGGCGAGGCTGACCATCGGCCCGAAGTGACCGTCGTTGGCGGTCGTGGAGAACAACACGCGCATCTACTGAGCGTCCCACTGATCGGCCGTCGGTGGGGGCGATCCGTTGCATCGGTGCTGGTGGGACGAGCATCCGCGCAGTGGTCGGCGAACGAAGTCTCAGTGACAGGTCCAGAGCCGGCCCTCGTACGCGGTGAACGTCACTCGCACGCGGCCCGTCTGGACTCAGGAGACATCGACCTCCGCCGATCACCGGCGGACGACCAGTCAGGGAGAGCCCGATGAAGATCCGCACAGCACTACGAACGTTGGCCATGGCCGCGGTGGGGACCGCGCTGATCGCCCCGATGGCCGGGAGCGCGACGGCCCACCCGCGCCACGACGACCACGGCCCGCGATCGCTACCGGCCCGGATCGACCTGCCGGACGGGTTCCAGCCCGAGGGCATCACCATCGACCGTCAGCGCGGCGTCGCGTACTTCGGCTCGCGCACCGACGGCGCCATCTACGCCGCCACGCTGAAGAACGGCAAGGGTCGGGTGATCAGCCCCGGCACGCCGGGCACGCTGGCCATCGGGCTCAAGATCGACCGCTCCGACCGGCTCTGGGTGGCCGGCGGCCCCGGTGGCAACGCCCGGGTGATCGATGCCCGCAGCGGAGCGGTGAAGAAGACCTACAGCTTCACCACCGCGAGCAGCTTCGTCAACGACGTGGTGCTCGACCGGAAGGCGGCCTACTTCACCGATTCGCGGCAGGCCCAGCTCTACGTCGTGCCGTTCGGACGACACGGCCGGCTCGCCCCGCAGAGCGCGGTCCGGACCGTCCCGCTGACCGGCGACTGGATGCAGGTGCCCGACGTCAACAACGCCAACGGCATCGCCCGCACGCCGGATGGACGCGCCCTGCTCGTCGTGCAGTCGGCCACCGGCTTCCTGTTCCGGGTCAACCCCTCGACCGGGGTGGCCCGCCGCGTCGATCTCGGCGACACCGTGCTGACCAACGGCGACGGGCTCCTGGTCAAGGGCCGGACGCTCTACGCGGTGCAGAACCGGCTCAACCGGATCGCCGTCGTCACCCTGAACGCCCGCGGCACGTCGGGTCGGCTCGAGCGCACCATCCTCGCTCCCGAGGACGAGTTCGACGTTCCGACCACGGTGGCGGCCTACCGCGGTGGGCTCTACCTGCCCAACGCCCGTTTCGGGGTGGACAACGCCGCGACCACCGCCGAGTACTGGGTGACCCGCGTCGAGAAGCGACCGTGACCGGGTAGCACTCGACCGACGTGGGTCCAGCGGACCGGAGGAGCGTCCATCACGCTCTGGTCCGTCCGCTGGACCCACCTTCGCCGAGTCGCGGCGTCAGAGCCGAGGCGGATCGTCGCCTCGCCGAAATGATCCTCAGATCGGCAGGCGGCGGAACAGCGGCCGCGGCACGTGCCGCAGGCCCGACATCACGACGCGCATGGCGCCCGGCACCCAGATCAGCGACTTACGGCCAGTGATGCCCTCGGCGATCGCCGCGGCGACCTCGTCCGGGGTGACGGCGAGCGGGGCCTCGTCGAGGCCGGCGGTCATCTTGGACTTCACGAAGCCCGGGCGGACGACCAGCACCCGGACGCCGTGCTCGGCCAGCGCCTCGCCGAGTCCGAGGTAGAAGCCGTCGAAGCCGGCCTTGGTCGAGCCGTAGACGAAGTTGGACCGGCGTACGCGCTCACCGGCGACCGACGACAGCGCGACGATCCAGCCGTGGGCCTGGTCCGTCATCCGCCGGCCGAGCAGCACCCCGAGGTGGACCGGCGCGGTGAAGTTGACCTCGGCCAGCTCGAGCGCCACCTCGGGGTCGGTCCAGGCCTGCTCGGGATCGCCGAGCAGCCCGAAGGCGACCACGGCGATGTCGATGTCGCCACCGGCGAACGCCTCCTCGATCGTCGCCGCGTGCGAGCCGGTGTCGCGGGCGTCCAGATCGACCTCGGTCACCGTGCAGCCCAGCGCAGTCAGCTCGGCGGCGGCCGCGGTGCGCCGCTCCGACGGTCGGGCCGCCAGCACCACGCGGAGCGAGCCGCGGGCGGCGTACGCGCGGACCAGGGCGAGCCCGATGTCGGAGGTGCCTCCCAGCAGCAGGAGGGATTGCGGGCGACCGACGGAGTTGATCAAGGAACTTCCTCAGCTGAGTTGGAGACGGCGGGCGAGGTCGGAGTTGAACAGGCCCTGCGGATCGACCCGGCGGCGGACGGCCAGGAAGTCGTCGAGCCGCGGATACATCGGCCCGGAAGGTCTCGGCGTCCATCCGCGAGTCCTTGGCCAGGTAGACCCGGCCGCCGACGCCGATGACCTGCTCGTCGAGTGCGTCGCACAGCGTCTCGAGCCCGGCCTCGATCGGCAGGTCGACGGTCAGCGTCCAGCCCGGCATCGGGAACGACAGCGGGGCGTCGTTGCCCGGGCCGAAGCGCTTGAGCACGTTCAGACAGGACAGGTGACCGGAGGTGACGATCATCTCCAGGCAGCGCCGGAAGGTCTCGTGCGCGGCGAACGGCACGACGAACTGGTACTGCAGGAACCCGTTGGGCCCGTAGACCCGGTTCCACTCGGCGACGATGTCGAGCGGGTGGAAGAACGCGGTGATGTTCTGCAGCTCGCCGACCCGGTGCTTGGGGGCCTTGCGGAACCAGAACTCGCTGAACGCCTTGGCCGTGGCCACGTTGACCATCCGGTTGGGGAACACCTCGGGGATGGTGCCGAACGAGGGGGCGACGAACTTGAGCGGATCGCGCCGCAGCTTGGCCGGGAGATCGGCGTAAGAGGCCTTGTCGCCGCGGGTCAGCACGGCCCGGCCCATGTGCTTGCCGCGGGTCACCGCGTCGAACCAGGCCACCGAGTAGGTGTAGTTGTCGTCGCCCTCGCTCATCCGGGCCATCAGGTCGTCGACGTCGGAGCAGCGGTCGGTGTCGACGGCGAAGTACGCGGTCTCGGTGCGCTGCAGGGCCACGGTGGCGCCGAGGACGCGCCGGTCAGGCCCATCCCGCCGATCGTCGCCCAGAACAGCTCCGGATCGGGACCGTCGGGGGTGAGCGTCCGCACCTCGCCGTCCGCGGTCAGCAGTTCGAGGCAGCGGACGTGATTGCCGAAGCTGCCCTGGGTGTGGTGGTTCTTGCCGTGCACGTCGGCGGCGATGGCGCCGCCGATGGTCACCTGGCGGGTGCCGGGCAGCACCGGGACCCACAGCCCGAGCGGTAGCAGCACCCGCATCAGCGGGTCGAGGCTGACCCCGGCCTCGACGCTGACCGTGGGCGGCTCCGACTCGGCGTCGATGGCCAGGATCCGGTTGAGCGTGGTCAGGTCGAGGGCCAGGCCGCCGGAGTTCTGCGCCGCGTCGCCGTAGCTGCGGCCGAGTCCGCGCGGCACCACACCGCGGCCGTCCGAGCGGCGCAGCGCCGCGACGGCGTCGGCGACCGAGTCGATCTGGGCCAGGTGCGACCGCGATCCGGCGGCGCGGCCCCAGCCGTGCAGCTCGACCAGCCGTTGCGGGATGGGCGGTTGGTGCTCGGGCACCGATGGGGCGATGTCGGGGACCAGATCGTTCCCGGCTTCGGGGAAGTCGCTCATGCTGGGTGTCGCTCCTCGTACGGGTGGCTCATCCGAAGACCGCCAGGCAGATGGTCAGCAGCCAGATCGCGCCGAGGCCCTGCAGCACGTGATCGTGCAGCACCACGTCCTCCGGTTCACCGGCGCTGCCGGAGTCGACCTCGAGCGCGTACTGCAGCAGCCCGAGGGTGAAGGGGGCGATCGAGATGGCCGTCCACGGGATGCCGAAGGCGCCGTCGCCACGGTTCTCGAAGGCCCACAGGCTGTAGGAGATCAGGACCATGACCGCGGCCATCATCCAGGCGAAGCGCAGGTAGGACTCGGAGTAGCGGGTCAGCGACCGCCGGGTGCCCGCCTCGCCGCCGATCGACTTCATCTCCGAGTACCGCTTGCCGGCGACCATGAAGAACGACCCGAACGCGGCCACCAGCAGGAACCACTGGCTCAACGGGGTGTCGGTGGCCACCCCGCCGGCGATGGCTCGGAGCAGGAATCCGCTGGCCACCATGGCCAGGTCGACGACCGGCAGGTGCTTGAGGAAGCCGGAGTAGAGCAGCTGGAGCCCGACGTAGACGACCAGCGTCACCCCGAGCGGGATGGCGGTGAGGAAACCGATCGCCAGACCGAGCACGCCGGTGATCACGGCCAGCACCACCGCGGCCTGCGGTCGGAGCTCGCCGGCGGCGATCGGCCGGAACCGCTTGCGCGGGTGCAGCCGGTCCTCCTCGACGTCGCGGATGTCGTTGATCAGGTAGACCGTCGCGCTGACCAGGCAGAACGACACGAAGGCCAGCCCGACCTGGGCGAGCACCGTGCCGCTGGTCAGCACGCCGCCGGCCAGCGGGGCAGTGGCGACGAGGACGTTCTTCACCCACTGCCGGGGGCGCATCGCCCGGACGGCGGCGGGCAGCCGGCTGGGGCGTACGGCGACTTCGGTGGTGGTCATGACCGACCCAGGCTATCCACCGGCGCCGAGATCCGCCTCCCCGCGGCGCCGGACGGCTACCGTGTCCGGGTGCGTACGCGGTTCGATCGACGCCTGCCGGCGGCGATGCTGCTCAGCGGCGTACTGCTCACCGGGTGCTCCGGGCCCACCCGGCCGGCTGATCCGGCGCCGGAGCCGGTGTCGACGGCGTCGGTGGCGATCCCGGCGGACGGGATCGCGCTGGCCGCGTACGGGCTGGTCAACGGGCCGGTTCGCCAGCTCTCGATCCCGCGCACCGCCCGGATTCGGGTCGAGATCGATCAGACCAACAACGTGGCGGCGGTGATCGGCGAACCGCCCGCTGCCGAGGTGTTCGCCTACCTGCAGCAGGCCCTGCCCCGCACGGGGTTCACCGTGACCGCCGCCGACCCGGCCACGCTGACGCTGACCTTCACCGGCTACGGCTGGACCGGACGCTTCACCGGTGACCGCGTGGCCTCGGCCGTACTGCTCCGGCCATCCTGATCGGGATGGGCACTGACGTGAGGAGGGTCTGCTGATCGAGGGCGATAGGTTCGCTCGATGACCGGCAGGCTGGAGTTACTGATCGCGCGGAATCCGGACGCCGACAGTTCGTTGCCGCACCTCATCTGGGTGCCGGCGGGGGATGGCCTGGTCTTCAGCGTCAAGGACACCTGGCCCAGGACCGCAGCGGTGTTCTGCTTCCCGCTTCCCCGTGACGTGTGGCCGGCCGAGCCGGAGATCGTCGAGCGCATCGCGCTGCGATCGTGCGTGCGTCGTGGCCGGGCTATCGACATCATCGCCGACCGGGCGCGCGAGCAGCGCTCGCAGATCGTCTACACCACGGCCCGCGGCCGGGACATGGTGTTCTGGCAGGCGCCGAACACGCGTAAGCAGGCCAAGCCCAAAGTACGGACGCCGACGGCGAAGGCTGCGGGCACGGACGGCGACCTGGTGATCCTCGTCGACACGCGCGAGCGATACGGCTACACCTTCCCCGGCCAACGCGTCCGGACCGAACGACGGGCGCTGATCAGCGGGGACTATGCCGTCGAGGTCGACGGGCTGATCTGGGCGTCGGTCGAACGGAAGTCGCTCGCCGACCTGATCACCAGCCTGCGGGGCGGGAAGCTCCGGTTCGCGATGGCCGAACTCGCCTCGCTGCCTCGCGCCGCCGTGGTCGTCGAGGACCGCTTTTCGCAGATCTTCAAGCAGGACTTCGTCCGGCCCGCCGACGTGGCTGACGGGCTGGCCGAACTGCAGATTCGCTATCCCCAGGTGCCCATCGTCTACGCCGAGACCCGGAAGCTGGCTCAGGAATGGACCTACCGGTTCCTCGCCGCCGCCTCGGTGTGGATGGAGGACGATGCACCACCGGAGGTCGAGACCCCTCGTTGAGGCAGCGATAGGTTCGAGCGATCACGGCGCACCATCGCTGAAGGAGGCGGGCATGCCCAAGACGACCACGAGCGGCAAGGCCAAGGACGACGAGCTCCCGAGCACGATCCAGCGCTCGGACCAGCACGCCAAGCAGGTCTTCGCCAAGACCTACGACTCGGCCATCGAGCAGTACGACGACGAGCGCCGGGCCCACCAGACCGCGTTCGCCTCGCTCAAGCACACCCACGAGAAGGTCGGCGACCACTGGGAGCCCAAGGACGAGAACGGTCCGTCGGACGAGCGGGCCGAGGAGGGCGGACGAGACTCCGACAAGCCGACCGCGGGCGGCGTCGACGCCAACGCGACCAAGAAGCACCTGTACGAGCTGGCCACCCGGCTCGACATCAGTGGTCGGTCGCGGATGACCAAGGACGAGCTGGTCGAGGCGCTGCAGAAGGCCAACGATCGTGAATCCGCTCAGGCCCTGCGCGACGCCCGTTCCGACGACTGAGGACTCCCCGGCCGCGTGGCCGCTGGTAATCGACGTCCAGTGGTGGGTGGACGCGCCAGATCGCGGCGAGTCGCCGGCCGTGGGTCGGACTGGCCGTCGATTTCCCGGGCGGCTGATCGGATCGGAAACCTCGCTCGAAATCTTTCCCGGGGACCGGAATATCGGACCGGCCCGATCCCTTGTATCCAGTGCCGTCTGGTGCAGGACCCCCGGGCCTCACCCCTTCGCCGCTACGAGCGGCCACTCGCCGAGAGGCGTCTGCCAGACGGTGCTCGTCCACGACAGCGACGCGGGTCTGACCCGCGTCGCTGTCGTGCGTTCGGGGTCCAGCGCGGTCGAATCCGTGGATCCGGGGTCGACCCGGGGTAGGGCGATCCTCGTGCTGAATCTCGGGGATGTCGGTGGGCGTCGCGGATCCCGGTCACCGGGCGCGGTTACCCTTCGCCGCGTGGCGTTGATGGACTTCGAGACGTTGCGGCAGCGCAGCAGGCTCCTCGGCCCGGCGTTCGTCGCCGCGGTCGCCTACGTCGACCCCGGCAACGTCGCCACCAACACCGCGGCCGGAGCCACGTACGGCTATCTGCTGCTCTGGGTGCTGGTGGCCGCGACCCTGATGGCCGGGCTGGTCCAGTACCTCTCGGCCAAGATCGGCTGGCTGACCGGGCGATCGCTGCCCGAACTGGTGGCCGAGCGCACCGGCCGTCGGTCGCGCATCGGCTACTGGCTGCAGGCCGAGTTGGTCGCGGTGGCCACCGATCTGGCCGAGATCCTCGGCGGTGCGGTCGCCCTGCAACTGCTGTTCGGGCTGCCGCTGGTGGTCGGCGCCCTGATCACCACCGCGGTCTCGACCGTGCTGCTGGTCCTGCAGAACCGGCGCAGCCAGCGGAACTTCGAGCGGGTGATCACCGGTCTGCTCGCCATCGTGACCATCGGCTTCCTGGCCGGACTGGTCGTCGCCCCGCCCGATCCGGCGGCGGCCGCGGCCGGGCTGCTACCCCGGCTGGCCGGCACCGAGAGTGTGCTGCTCGCCGTCGGGATGCTCGGCGCCACCGTGATGCCGCACGCCATCTATCTGCACTCGGCGCTGATCCGAGACCGTCACGGTGCCGCCGAGGCGCGGAGCGCGGCACCGATGCTGCGGACCATCCGACTCGACGTCACCCTGGCGATGGTCATCGCCGGCAGCGTCAACATCGGCATGCTGCTGCTGGCCGCCAGCGCGTTGTCGGGCCAGTCGATCGACGGGCTCCCCGCGGTCCACGCCGGGATCGAGGCGCAACTCGGCACCGCACTCGGGGTGATCTTCGGGCTCGCGCTACTGGCCTCGGGTCTGGCCTCGACCTCGGTCGGCGGCTACGCCGGCTCGGTGATCATGGACGGCCTGCTGCACCGACGGATCCCGATCCTGGCCCGGCGGCTGTTGACCGCCATCCCGGCGCTGATCGTGCTGGGGGTCGGACTCGATCCGACCAGCGTGCTGATCCTGTCGCAGGTCATCCTGTCGTTCGGCATCCCCTTCGCGCTGGTCCCGCTGATCACCGTGGCGTCCGACCGCGAGCTGATGCGCTTCGCCCCGACCCACCGGGTCACCGTGGTCGTCGCCTGGACGGTCACCGGCATCATCAGCGCGCTCAACATCGTGCTGATCGTGCTCACCGTTGCCGGCTGAGCTGATTCCTCCGGCATGGGGTGAGCGTTTGCCGGCACGTGCCGGCAAACGACCCCGGATCGGGCGCTGAGAAGCTCGTTTCGCAGCAGGTGCCGGGAAACGACCCGACCAGAGACGCCGAGCTCAGCGCCAGAGGCTGGTCCAGCCGATGCCCAGGTCGGCGAGCATCTCGCGGAGCAGCGGCAGGCTGATGCCGACGACGTTGTGGTGGTCACCTTCGATCCGCCGGACGAAGGCGCCGCCGAGACCGTCGACGGTGAAGGCGCCGGCGACCACCAGCGGCTCACCGGTGGCCACGTACGCGGTGATCTCGTCCTCACTCAGCTCCGCGAAGTGGACGACCGTGCTGGCGGTTTCAGATCGACTGGTCACCTGCTGATCGCCGCGAGGAGCGCCAGCGACGACCGGCGGTGCGGGGGGTGTGGGGGGTCGTCCCCCCACGTGGATATCGCCGCGAGGAGCGCCAGCGACGACCGGCGGTGCGGGGGGTGTGGGGGGTCGTCCCCCCACGTGGATATCGCCGCGAGGAGCGCCAGCGACGACCGGCGGTGCGGGGGGTGTGGGGGGTCGTCCCCCCACGTGGATATCGCCGCGAGGAGCGCCAGCGACGACCGGCGGTGCGGGGGGTGTGGGGGGTCGTCCCCCACGTGGATCACGAGGATCACATGGTGCCCGGTGTGCAACGTGCCCGAGCGCCCGCTCATCGACCGCCACCGGCGGATCGCCTCGTCGGGGTCACCGGGCTTGCCGCAACCCACGCCATCGAGTTCGAGCAGCGAGTCGCAGCCGATGACCAGAGTCGGGGTCGCCGTGTCGTCGAGCCCGTCGGCCACCGCCTCGGCCTTGAGCCGGGCCAGCGTCGCCACGAGTGCGGGCACCGTCGCGGCCGAGACGACCTCCTCGTCGACGCCGGAGACGATGACCTCGGGGTCGAGACCGGCGGCCCGCAACGTGGCCAACCGGGCCGGGGACGCCGAGGCCAGGATCAGCCGGGTCACAGGGTGGCCAGTTCGCGGCGCAGCAGGTCGAGTCCGAGCGGCCCGAGGTCGAGCGCGTCCGCGTGCCAGCGACGCAGGTCGAAATCGGGGTGGCGACGTTGCGCGTCGCTCCGCGCCTCCAGCCAGATCCGTTCCCCGACCTTGTACGCGGCGGCCTGGCCGGGCCAGCCGAGGTAGCGGTCGAGCTCGAAGCGCAGGGTCGGCTCGTCGTTCGACACGTGCTCGCTCAGAAAGGCGAACCCGGCGGCCGGGGTCCAGCGCTCACCGGGCCGGAAGCCGAGCGGGTTGTCGCGGGGGATCTCGAGTTGCAGGTGCAGACCGATGTCGATGATGACCCGGATGGCCCGCAGCGCCTGGGCGTCGAGCATCCCCATCCGGCTGCCGGGCTCGAGGTAACCGAGGTCGTCCATCAGCCGTTCGGCGTAGAGCGCCCAGCCCTCGCAGTGGCCGGAGCAGAAGCACAGCGTCCGCTGCCAGCGGTTGAGCCGGTCGGCGCGGTAGGCGTTCTGGGCGATCTGCAGGTGATGCCCGGGCACGCCCTCGTGATAGACGGTGGTGACCTCCTTCCAGGTCGAGAAGGTGTCGATCTCGGGCGGGACGGCCCACCACATCCGGCCCGGCCGGCTGAAGTCCTCGGCCGGATCGGTGTAGTAGATCGAGCCGTCGTGGGTCGGGGCCAGACAGCACTCGATGGTGCGGATCGGTTCCGGGATGTCGAAGTGCACCCCGGCCAAGTCGGACACCGCGCGGTCGGCCAGTTCCTGCATCCAGTCGCGGAACGCTTCGGCGCCGGTGATCCGACGGTCGGGATCAGCGTCGAGCGCGTCCCAGCTGGCCCGGATGTCCGGTTCGCCGATCAGGTGCCGGGCGACGGCCCGCTGCTCGGTCCGGATCCGGTGGAGTTCCTCCCAGCCCCACTGGTAGGTCTCCTGCAGGTCGATCGCCGCGCCCAGGAAGTAGCGCGAGTCGAGCGCATAGCGTTCCTCGCCCACCGCGTCCAGTCCCGGTGCGTGGGGCAGCAGCATCTCGGTCAGCCACTCGGCCAGCTCGGCGAACTGGGTGCGGGCGTGGGACGCCGCGGCGCGCAGGTCGTCGCGCAGCGCCGGTTCGTCGGGGGCGTCGGCGACCAGGCCGTCGAAGAAGTCGTCGTCGCCGGTCTGACCGGTCCAGGTGCGGATCTGGGCGGCCACCGCGAGGATCTGGCGTCGCGCCGACACGTTGCCGTCCTCGGCCTCGGCGGTCAGGGTCTCGCGTACGCCGCGCAACGGCGCGTGCACGGTGCGCAGCCGGCCGGCGATGTTGGACCAGGCGTCGGCGGTGTCGGTGGGCATCAGGTCGAAGATCGACCGGATCTCCTGGATCTGCCCGGCGATGACGCTCACCCGCGGTTGGGTGATGTGGGCCTCGTAGAGCTCGACGTCGAGACCGAGCCGTTCGAGCATCGACTCCTTGGCCCGGTGCTCCCGACGGTCGACCGGCGCGGCGCGGTGCAGTTCGAAGATGGTCCGACGCAGGTGGGCGATCTGGTCGGCCAGTCCGTCGGGTGAGTAATCGCTCCACCGGTCGTCAGCGGTGTGTATGCCGAGGAAGGTCGCGGTCTCCGGATAGTGGGCGATCGACTCCTCGACGAACCGGTCCGCGACGGCGTCGACCGGCCGGCTGGCGGGCTCCATGCCGGCCAGCCTAGGACGTTCAGTGCCGGCGGCCGCCACCCAGGAGGCCACCGAGCATGTCGAGCATGGGGTTGCCCGAGCCCGACCCGGCCGCCGACGGGCCGTCGCCCGACGACCGGCCGCCGAGCAGCCCACCGAGCAGATCGCCGATGCCGCCGCTCGAGGTAGTCGACCCGCCGCCCAGCACACTGCCGAGCACCGACCCGAGGACGCCACCCGAGCCGGCCCTGCCCCCGCCCATCCGCTTGGCCAGGTAGGACATGACGATCGGGGCGAGCAGCGGCAGCAGGCGCTTCACCAGGTCGCTCTGGCCGCCACCGAGCGAGCCGCCGAGGGTCTGGGCCACCTGGTCGGTCTGGTCGCCGAAGACGTTGGCGACGATCTTCCGCCCGTCGTCGGGGTCGACCTGGTCGAGGTCGACCCCACCGTCGATCAGTCCGGCGGAGTGCTGGGTCACCGCGTTCTCCAGCGACGCGGCCCCGGCCGGGTCGGCCGCGTTGGCCTGCATCCCGCCGAGCAGCGCCGGCAGGGCCTGCTGCACCGCCGCACCGGCGGTCTGCTCGTCGGTGCCGAGCTGACGCGCCAGCTGGCCCAGGGGGATCTGCTGCATGATCTCGTCGATGGCGCTCATGGCCACTCCTTCTCCCGGCCGCCCGACGGGCACCGACGCAGTCAGACTAAGCCCGGAGCGCCGGGGTGGGGAGCGTCGGATCCGACCGGTCTCCAGAACGCCGACCACCCCGGTCGGGACGGCCGGTGGTGCCTGGCCGCCCCGTCCCGGGGTGATGGTGGTGGTGCGGGTCCGGCTACTTCACCGTGACCGTGCGGGTCGCGACGTTGTTGCCGGGCTGGGGATCACCGGTCTTCACCGAGCCGGTGCCGGCTCCGGTCGACCAGGTGCCCTTGGTCCTCGCCGTGGCGGTCACGGTGTAGGTCTGCGCCGCGCCCTCGGCCAGGGTCGTCACCGTGGGCCAGACCACCAGCCCGCCGACCCGGATGCTGCCTCCCGACACCTTGGTGATGGTCAGGCCGTTGCTGGGCAGGGCGGCGGTGGTGATCACGTCGGCGGCGGTGTCCGGGCCGCGGTTGGTGACCTTCACCGTGAAGGTGGCGCTGTCGCCCTTCTTCAGCGTCGAGGGTCCGGTCAGCTCGATCCCGAGATCGGCTTTCCTGGCCGGGGCCGCGTTGTTGGTCAGCGCGAACCGGGCCGCCGGCCTGACCCCCGCGACCGTGGCCTTGGCCTTCCAACGACCGACCTCGGTGTTGGCGGTGACTCCGGTGGCGGCGCGACCGGAGTCATCGGTCACCACAGTCGCGGTGCCGAACGACCCGGACGGCCCCGACCCCGGTGCCGAGAAGGTCACCGTGGCGCCGGAGACCGGGTTGCCCCGGGCGTCGCGCACCTCGACCTGCAGCGGCTGGGCGAAGGTGGTGCCGGCGGCGGCCGACTGATCCGCGCCTGAGACGACGGTGACCGAGGCCGGGGCGCCCGCCACCACGGTGTACGGGCAGGCAATCGTCGTGGTGTGGCCGGAGCGATCGGCGCCGGTCAGGTTCACCGACTTCGCTCCCAGCGATGCGGTGTCGGCGACCGCCGACACCGACGTCGTGACCGGTCCGGACTCGGCGTCGCTGACCGAGGCCCGGATCCGGGCCCGACTGCCCGCCACCAGCTGCGGTCCCGGGGCGGCGACGTCACAGGTCACGGTGGGCGGCGTGTCGTCGAGGATCCGCCACAGCGGCGTCACCTTCAGGCTCTTCAGCCGCGCGGTCCCCCCCTCGGCGAACAGCCCCAGGTCGGTGGCCCCGTCGAGCGGGAAGACCTGGTCGGTGATGGTGGTGCGACCGTCCTGGGCGAAGACCTCGACCGAGGCCCGATCGAGGAAGATCGTCAGCTCGAGCTTGCCGTTGCGCAACGCCACCGGGGCGTCCTCGATCGAGGCGAACGAGGGGTGGAAGTCGACGTTGCCGGAGTTGCGACGATCGACGTACAGCCGGTTGCTCTCGGTGTCGTAGCCGATCAGCGTCTTGCTGTCACCCTTGCCGAAGACCGACAGACCGAACCGGTCGGCCGAGCCGGGCGTGAAGGTGGCGTCGATCTGCACGACGTCGCCCTGGACCGGCAACGCCCGCTCGACCGGTGACCCGCTGGCCCTTGACCGTCAGCGACGGCGTCTTGTGCAGGCTGCTCACCGAGTCGACCGGGCGCTGGATCAGCCGCGGTCCCTTGGCCGTGCGGACCAGGCCGAGCTCGCGCGGCAGCGTCATCGAGCTGCGCCAGGTCGAGGTGGGGATGGCCTCGGCGTACTGCCAGTTGTTCATCCAGCCGATGGAGAGTCGCTTGCCGTCCGGCACGTTGCCGAAGGTCACGGTCGCGTAGTAGTCCCGACCCCAGTCGAGCCAGTCGTAGCCCTCGAGCCGGGTCGGAGCGGACTGGTCGGAGACCATGAACTGGTCGGCGAGGATGTGTCCCCATCCCCAGCGGTTCTGGTCGACCACGGTGATCGTGGCCTGCCGGCCGGCGTACGGCCGCAGGTCCCAGCTCGCCCAGTCGAGCGATTCCGAGTCGTTGCCGGTGGCCGAGCGGACGACCTCGCCGTCGACCACCAGGTTGACCGTGGTCTCCTCGCTGCGGACCTGGGCCGGCTCCGGCCCGAGGACCGGGTGGTCGAAGGTCAGATGGCCCCAGCCGCCGGTGGCCTGGTCGTTGATCCGCAGCCGCGCGGTCCGGCCGCGGAGGTCGGACACGTCGAAGTTCTTCCAGTTCAGTCGCCCGTTCTCGTCACCGCTGACGGTGCGGACGACCTCGTCGCCGACCAGCAGCTGTACGGCCAGGCTGCCGTCGGTCCGCCGACCGCCGCCGACCAGGAAGCTCAGGTGGTCGTCGTCGATGGTGAACTCCGAGGAGGTCAGGGTGCCGACGTTGTCGTCGCCGTTCGGGCCGCCCTCCCAGGTGTTGATCCGCTTGTCGCCGAGGTTGAACTCGCCGCCGGAGGTGGACGGGTTGCGGCCGGCCTCGAAGTCGCCGGTCAGGGTCCAGCCGTGTTCGGTGATGCTTTCGCTGCCCGGGTATTCGAACCCGTCGAACAGCAGCTCACCGGCCGGGGCCGCGTTGCCGTTCTGGCTGCCGGCGACGTGGGGGTGGTTGCCGCCGCCGACCAGGAAGTTCAGGTAGGGCTCGGTCACGGTGAAGCTCGGGGACTCCAGCGTCCCGAGGGGCCAGTCGCCGTCGGCGAAGCCGTTGATCAGACCGTTCCCGACGAAGCCGGTGACCGGGCTCTGGCCGGTCATGGAGCCGGTGGCCGGGACATCGGTCCAGGGCCCGTTGAAGCGGTTGCCGGGTTCGTTGTTGACCGTCCAGCCCTCGTAGGTGCCGTTGTCGAAACCGGCCAACGTGGTGCCGGGCGGCAGCTCGTCGCTGGTGACCGTGCTCTCGGAGGTGAACGTGGTGCCGTCGAAGTCGCCGACGAAGTACTGTCCGCCGCTGCCCCCGGCGACGGCACCCGGGTTGAGGTTGACGATCATCACCCACTTGGTCTCACCGGTGCCCTTGACCTCCAACGGGAACAGGTCGGGGCATTCCCAGATGCCCGCCGTCGAGTTGGCCGGTCCGAAGTCGCTCAGCTCGGTCCAGTCCTTGAGGTTGCTGCTCTTGTGGAGCAGTACGCGGTGCTCGGTGGCCTCGACGGTCACCATCACCCAGTAACCGCCACCGCCGGGCTTGTCGTACCAGAACACCTTGGGGTCACGGTGATTGCCGGAGTTCCGGTTCAGCACCGGGCTGCCGGTGTACTTGGTCCAGGTCTGGCCGTCGTCGAGGCTGTAGGCCAGCGACTGGGCCTGCAGACCGGCGTACGTGGGGTGCGCGTTGGTGTAGGCGCTGGTGTAGATGGCGACCAGCGGCGGGTTCTCCGCGGTGCCGAAGCCGGAGGTGTTGTCCTTGTCGACCACCACGGAGCCGGAGAAGATGTCCTCGATCGCCACGCCGTCGGCGTTGAACGTCTGCGGGATGGCCAGCGGCTGCTGCTCCCAGTGGACCAGGTCCTTCGACGTGGCGTGACCCCAGCTCATGTTGCCCCAGCGGGTGCCGGCGGGGTTGTGCTGGAAGTACAGGTGGTAGAGGCCCTTGTAGTAGACCAGGCCGTTCGGGTCGTTCATCCAGTTCTTCTCGGGGGAGAAGTGGACCTGCGGCCGGTACTGCTGAGCGGCCGCCTCGTCGGCGTCGGCCGACGCCGGCGGCAGGCCGGTCAGGGCGAGTCCGCCGACCAGCACAGCCATGACGGTGGCACGTGTGGCCCGCCGGGCCCAACGGGTGATGGTGGTCATAGAAGGGAGCAACCTCACTTCATCGAAGAGGAAACCGCGCGGGACGCGGTGGATTCGGGGGTGGATCGACAGGCATCGGTGGTCGCGGACGGCAGGTGCAGCGGTCACCGCCCTCCGGTCGACGGGTGGGGGAGGACGGGCGGAACGGCGATCAGCGACAGGCGTGCGTCGATGTTCCTGGCCACCGCGTCGGCGCAGGCCAGGGCGCCGGCGGCGAAGGGCAGTCGACCGGTGGCCGGCGGATGGTGGGTGTCGGCGGGGTCGAGGTCCGGGAGCCGGAGGCTGACGTCGGAGTGGGCGGCCAGCGCACACGGCGCCGGTGCCGAGGTGATCATGATGAGGACGGGTCGCCGGGTCGGATCGAGGTGGTGATCCGGCCACGCCGGTGCGCCGTCGTCGTCGGCGATGGCGAGCACGGTGTCGGCCGGGTCGAGGCGGGTCCGGTGCGGCGCGTCCAGGCGGTGCACCGACAGCCCCAGGGCGCGCAGTCGGCGTACGAGGTGCTCGGCGGCCGCTGCGCCGCGAGCGTTCGCGGTCACGACGACGCGTTCGGCGAGGATCAGCAACTGGCTGACGTCGTTCAGGTCGTCGACCAGCGACACCGCCTCGGCGGCCGGCAGCCGCTCGATCAGGTCACCCCATCCGTCCATCAAGTCCTCCCGCCCGGCGGATCCGACGGTCTTGGGTCGTACGCGTTCCAGGAGGGTCGAGCTCACGGCGCACTCGCTTTCTGCCCACATCGGTGTGGCGATTCGGGTGGGTCGGAGGCCGCTCGAGAGGCCGGATCAGTCCGTTCAACCCGTTGGTGTGACGATTTAGTGGAAGTCTGACCGAGCATGGCACCGTTGTCAACAGTTCGAATCGGTGATCGCGCATGGAACACTGACCCACGCCGATCGAGCGGCCGGGGCATCGTCGTCGTGGGCGGCCCGCACCTCGATCCGATCGTCGGGAGGCAGCATGGCGTCGTCATCGCGCAAGGTCACGATGGCCGACGTCGCGCGCCGGGCCGGGGTGTCCCCGACCACCGTCTCGTTCGTGGTCAACGACGACCGACGGCTGCCCAGCATCACCGCCGCCACCCAGGAGCGGGTCCGCGAGGCGATCCGCGCGCTCGACTACCGGCCCAACCACGCGGCGCGGCGACTCCGCAACCAGCGCTCGGACACGCTCGGTTTCATCACCGACGAGATCGCCGCCGGGCCCTATGGGGGCGGCGCCATCCGCGGTGCGGCCTCGGTGGCGTGGGAGCGGGGACACCTGCTCGCCGTCCTGCACACCGGAGGCGAGCGGGAGTGGGAGGACGCGTCGGTCGAGATGGCGCTCGACCGGCAGTTGGACGCGATCGTCCTCGGCACCTCGTGGACGCGACCGGTCATCGTCCCGCCCGGCCTCGACCGGCTCCCGACCGTGCTGCTCGACTGCTACGTCCCCGACTCCTCGTACACCTGCGTCCTGCCCGACGACTACGGCGGCGGCAAGGCGGCGACCGTGCTGTTGCTCGAGGCCGGTCATCGCCGGATCGGATTCATCAACGGCGTCACCACCACCTATGCCGCCCGCGAGCGGGAACGCGGCCACCGTGCTGCGCTCGCCGAGGCGGGTCTGGCCCTCGATCCCGCGCTGATCCGCTACGGGACCTACGAGACCGACAGCGGGCAGGCGCACGCCACGGCGTTGCTGGACCTGCCCGAGCCGCCCACCGCACTGTTCTGCGCGACCGACCGGATGGCGGTGGGCGCCTACTTCGCCGTCCTGGCCCGCGGACTGTCGATCCCGCACGACGTCTCGGTCGTCGGCTACGACGACCAGCCCGGGTTGGCCGAGTTCCTGACGCCGGCGCTGACCACCATCCAGCTCCCGCACTTCGAGATGGGGGCGACCTGCGTCACGTTGCTGCTCGACGGCGCTGTGGGTGACGGCGCGGTGCACCAGGTGCCGTGTCTCCCGGTGGTGCGCGCCTCGGTGGGACCACCCCGCTCGTCCTAGTGCTTCACGAAGGGTGTCGTGCTGGTGGAGAAGGGCAGCGTGTTCGCGCTGTTGGCCGAGCGTCGCCGGCTGCTGTTCCCGGAGGAGATGTTCGAGGATCTGTTCCCTTCGGGTCGGGGACGACCGTCGTTGCCGGTTGATGTGGCCGCGTCGGTGTTGGTGCTGCAGGCGCTGCACGGGCTGTCGGACCGGGAGGCGATGGCGGCTGTGCGCACCGATCTGCGGTGGAAGGTGGCGTGTGGGCTGCCGGTCGGGCATGTGGGGTTCGACCCGTCGACGCTGACGTAGTGGCGGCGTCGGCTGGCGGCGAGCTCGAAGCCGGAGCGGACTTCGACGCCGTGCAGGCTGTCGTAGCGGAGACGGGTGTGTTGAAGGGCAGGAACCGGAGGGTGTTGGACTCGACCATCGTGGATGATGCGGTTGCCACCCAGAACACGGTGACGCAGCTGGTCGCGGTGATCCGGAAGGTCCGCCGGGAGGTGCCGGGTGCCGCGGAGGTGGTCGCCCGGGTGGGTTCGGCGCATGACTGGGACCACCCGGGCAAGCCGCGGATCGCCTGGGACGACGGCGAGGCCCGTACGGTCCTGATCGACGCGTTGGTGAAGGACGCGTTCGCGTTGTTGGCGGTGGTCGGCGACCGGGATCCGGCGGCTGGCCGCCGACACCACCCTCGCCGACATCAGCGACACCAAGGAGGTTGTCAAAATCGACGGCGGGGGCCCCACGTCGCGGCATCGATGGCAGTGCACACCAGCTGCGTCGACGCCAAATTCCGTCCCGGTCAGTCTGCGATCGAGTGGGGCACCACAGCGAAGAGAAACTTCCTTGTGACGAGCATCCACAGCACAGCCACGCCGAACGCCTGAACGATCGTGTTGACCGGCACGGATCCCGCTGCCAGCCCGGGCACATTGCCGATGACCAGCGCGAGAAAGGAGTGCAGGATGAAGACGTACAGCGACGCCTGTCCAAGCGGGATGAGCAGCCAGCCCAACGCCTTGCTGATCGGCTTCCACACGGTGGTCAGGAGGGCGTAGCCCGTGACGAGCACGCAGGCCACGGCGAGAACCCGTCCGAGGCCGAGGCGCGGCTGTCGGAACCACTGCGCGTGGAGCTCGGCGTAGGTGGCGTTCGAGATGATTCCGAGCCGCAAGTCATAACCGGAGGACATGATCGGGTTGTTCCAGCTGAGGAATGCCAATCCGAGGCCGACCGAAGCCATCAGGCCGACGGTTGCCCGCCCGGGCGAACTCAGCGTCCAGCGCCGCAGGGCCGTCCAATACCAGCCGGCAGCCAGACCGTGGATGAACAGCAGTTGCCAGGTGAACAGCGGGAAGGGGTCCTCGAACTGGACAGCGAAGAGTCGCAGAGGGTGAGCGGCGTCGACGAGGTACACCAGCCAGCTGGCAATCAGCACGACGACAACGAGGCGCCGCTGCAGCGCGAAGATCAGGACCGGTGAGACCGCGAGTAGGACGATCAGCAGCCCCATCAGGTTGAACTGGTACGGGCCGAGGCGGAGCAGAAGGATGTCGCGCAGCACGAACCCGGGCACGGGGTAGTCGAGCAGCCGCTGGATATTGGGGTAGAGGTCGTACGTCCGACCGGTGCTCGGATCGGTGAAGGTGGTGACCACCCGGCCGTCGACCCCGGGGAGCAGCGTGAGGACGAAGATCAGCAGCACGACGACCAGCGCCGTGGCGTAAAGGGTCAACGCCCGCATCCAGAGGGCGGCCGCGTTACCCAAGGCGTCGGTGGTCCCTGCGCGTCGTCGATAGTGGATGCCGAGCACGATTCCGAAGAGCGCGACGAGGATTTCGGCGCCGGAGACCGGGCCGACGGTTTCCTGGGCGAGCTGGAACAGCGACGGCTGGTCGAAGTGATCCACCACGACGAAGACGATGGCCAGACCGAGGAGGAGGTCGACTCTGAGGTCCCGGTCCTCGGGCCCGTCGTAGTGCAATCGACGCGGACCCACCCGGGCGACAACCACTGCGGTGACAGCTACAACGATGACCACGACCAGCAGTGCCCAGGCGTGGCCACCGACCAGGATGACGGCCGAGGAGACGGGCCGCGCTGGCAACGTTGACGCAATCCAGAGCAGGAGGCCGGCGACGACCAGAACCAACCCGGATTGCCACCATCGTGTGCCCATCGGACGTCGATCGTGATCGAGCCGCGAGCTGCGCTCGGTGCCCTCGGGCGCCATGGTCATCGGGGCGCAACCTCCGGCGTCGAGTCCGCGGTCTGGTCTTCCGGCTCAGTGAATCCGCGGTATCGCGCGGCTTGGACGACCACGCTCAAGACAATGAGGTCATAAAGGATCCACATCATGTTGACCATCGTCGGCAGGACATCGGCCTGACCGATGATCATGCGTACGATGCCGACGAGCGCAGCGAGGATGAGCAGGCCAACGGCAATCAATTGCGGGCGGATCAGCCGCCACGGCGGACCTCCTTGCTGCCGGGTCTTCGGTGTCACGACGAAGCCGAGACTGCGGCCGAACCAGACGTTACCGATCGCGGTGGTACATGCCCGGATCCACAGCGGGAAGAGAGCGAGACTGTACTGCTGGCCGCGCCACGTCTTGACTCCCCAGCCGATCACCAGGAAGAGCAGCTGGTTGACGACCAGGAAAGGCAGCAGGTGGGCGAAGAAGTCGCTTCCGAAGCTGATCACCGGACTGGTTCCCAGCAGCATGTAGATGATCGGGGCGGCGATGTAGACGATGGCGGCGAAACCGGACAGATAGCTCCACATGGTGGCGAAATACATCAACCGTTGGGCCCAGGTCAGCCCGCGTTGCGTGAGCGGATTCTCGCGCAGCAGGACTTGGAGAGTGCCCTGCGACCAACGCAGCCGCTGGTGCAACATCGTGGCGAGATCCTCAGGCGCCAACCCGTGAGCCAGAACCTCGTGGTGGTAGATCGTACGCCAGCCGGCCTTGTGCAAACGCATCGCCGTGGCCATGTCTTCGGTTACGGAGATGGTCGCCATCGGCATCACCGCCTGAGCCTCCTCGAAGCGATCGACATCGATCGCCCGCACGAGGGCGGCGACCTCGGCCACCGCCTCGAGCGGTGACGCTCCCCGCGCGGTGAGGGCAGCCAAGGCATCGTTGTCGAGCACCGGCAATCCGAGCTCTTCGTCACGCTCAATCACCGAAGGAATGAGATCCGCGAGGTCGGCCCGAAGCGCTTCCAGGTCAGCGGCGACCGTGATCCGGGCGGCGTGGTCGACCCGACGCTGGAAGGCGTAAGTCACTTCGGCCACCGGCTCGCCGGCCGCCAACTGAGCTCGACCGGCCTTGACGGCGGCCGCGATCTCGTCAAGGCCGGCGAGAACGGCAGGTCCCGAGTCCGCCGCCGTCCTCCGGGCCTGGCGGAGGATCCGCTCCGCTGCCCGCAACGTGGCACTTACGGCCTGCTCGACTTCGTGGACATAACCGATGACGCCGATCTGCATCAGGGCCTCTCGGCGCAGCACCGCGTTCGACCCGCAGAAGAAGGCCGCATTCCAGCCGTCCTTGCCCTGCTGAATGGGTCCGTAGAACAACGGTGCTTGACTGCCCAAAGGGTCGGAATCAGTCACGTTGGTGAACCATTGGGGCGTCTGCACCAAGGCGGCGCGATCGTCGTCGAAGTAGCCGAGGACGCGGTCCAGGATGTTCCGCTCGGGTATCTGGTCGGCGTCCAGAATCAGCAGGAATTCACCCGAGGTGACGAACAGGGCGTTGTTCAAATTGCCGGCCTTGGCGTGCCGCGGCCGGTTCTTCCAGTCCTCGCTCCGGGTTAGGTAACCGATCCCCTCGCTCTCCGCCGCGGCCTGCATCTCGGGGCGGGCACCGTCATCGAGGATCCAGGTCAGGTGTGGGTATCGGATGGCCTGCGCCGCCCGGGCCGTCGTCATGACCATGTCGACCGGCTCGTTGTAGGTGGTGATGAAGACGTCCACCGTGGCGTCGACCGGTGGCGGCGGTGGCTGGCCACGATCGCGCAGCCGCCACATCGTCAAACCGAAGAGGCACCCGTCGATGAAGCTGTAGGTCTCAGCGAGGATCAAGGGCAGGGCCACCGGCCAGGAGTTCCAGTTGACCGAGAACAACCAACGCCAGATAACGTAGTTGGCTCCCAATGCGACGGTCAGAACGATGAGTGTCCGGACGAGCACCAATCGCCTGTTCGGCCCGTCGCGGGGCGGCGTGGCTGAGTCCGCGGCCGTATCAGTGGTCTGCGGGTCGGCAGCCATCGTCCACCTTTCGGCGATGTCTTCTGGGCCCCCGCTCCGGACAAACCCTACCGGCTGCGGGGCAGCTCCGAGCCGCCGACTTCCGCTGCGAATTCCTGGGAACGAGGTGATGATCGCGACGCCAGCGCCCGGTGGGCCGGCCCGCTGATTGCAACCGCGATCTGATCAATTCGATACGGCCCTCCGCTCGGCAGCGTGGGCGGTTGCGACGGCCCTCCGAAGGGGACGCTCCGCCGGAGCCAGCCCGGCATCGAAGCGGCTACAATGGCCATCTGTGGACCCGCAACACTTCAGCGGATCCGCTCTCGGGGGAGATGTCGTTCTGGCCAGCTCTCCTTGGGATGATCATGTGACCGTTGACGTTGTCGCGCTGCAAGCCGATGTCGACTCGTTGACCAGCGAGCTGCTGAATCGCTACGAGGAAGTCACGCTGCTCTACGACCTGACCAGCGAAATGGGCGTGGTTGTCGACATCGCCGCTGCCGCCGCCACTGCTTTGAACCGAAGCCTCCAGGTCATCCGAGCGCGCTTCGGCGTCGTCTTCATCAAGACGGCCACAGACGAGCTTGATCTGGTGGCGCGCAGCGGGGAGCCCGGTCCGGCGGACAGCCGCCATCGGCTGGCTGCCGTCGTCGCTCGACTCGTTCTCAGTGAACCGACGCTGCTGATCGCTCATGCGGGCGAACGGCTTCCGGGCCTCACGACGGCGCTCGACGAGGCCGTGCTCGCCAGTTGCCTCACGGGCGCCGCCGTCACGGCTGCGACGCAACCGCAGGGAGTGATCGTCTACATCGGTCCTCAGGACCAAGAGCGGTTCTCTGCCGCGGAGGCGCAGTTGAGCCAGGTCGTGGCGGGGCAACTCGGCCGCGGGATGGAGAACGCGCAGGTGATCAACGAACTGAGAGAGAAGGAGCGACTGGAGAGCGACCTCAACGCCGCCGCTGCCATCCAGCGCTCCCTGTTGCCTCGGCGTCCACCTGTGGTGCACGGAGCCAACCTGTCGGCGGAATGCCTGCCGGCGACCAAGGTCGGTGGCGACTACTACGACTTCTTCACCGCACCAGACGGCAGCGTCAACATCGTCGTGGCCGATGTGACCGGACACGGACTGGGTCCGGGCCTGATCATGGCCATGACTCGTAGCGTGCTCCGGGCCGAATTGCGCCGAACCGATTCGCTGGTCGAGGCCCTATCGGCCACCAACGCGGTCATGTGGGACGACCTTGTCGGGACCGAAATCTTCATCACGTTGTTCGCGGCTCGCTACGACCAGGAGACCAGCAGGCTGTCCTACGTCAATGGAGGCCACCAACCAGCACTGCTCCGCCGTTGCGACGGCTCCATCGTCGAGCTGACCTCGGAGGGCATGCCGTTGGGGCTTGTACCCACGCCGATTTACGAAGAGGAGACCATCGACATTGGTCCGGGCGAAACGGTCCTCGTCTACAGCGATGGCGTCGTCGAGGCCGAGTCGCCCCACGGCGAGCCGTTCGGCGAGGGTCGACTCCGGGGCACGGTTTCTACAGCAGTCGTCGAGGCAGCTGAGGACGTCGTGTCGATCGTGCTCGACCAGGTGAGACAGTTTCGGCAGTCTGACATCCAAGACGACGACGTGACGGTCGTGGCGCTACACATCGCCTCAGACCGACCGAGTTGGAGCGCCCGGTGAACACCGAGGGCGAGGTGCCGACCGCCTTGGTAGCCGACGACGATTCCGTCAACCGGCGCCTGGTCGCGATGGTCCTGCAACGGCAAGGATTCCGGGTGCTCGCCGCCGAGGATGGTGCCGGCGCCCTACGCCTGCTGAGGGAGGAAGATCCGTCGGTGATCTTTCTAGACGCGAGCATGCCACCGCCGAACGGATTTGAGGTATGCCGGCGAATCCGCGCTGAGCATGATGGAGGGCCTGCTCCCTACATCATCATGCTGACGTCGGCCGGACAAGAAGCGGATCGATTGCGTGCACTCAGCGTCGGCTTCGACGAATTCATCACCAAGCCCTTCAGCCCGTCGAAGCTCAACATCAAACTCCAGCAACTCCGTAGCGAAATGCTCGCTCCCAGCGACGTTCGTCACGACGGGCCGGACTGGGATCCAGCGGTCCTGCAGGAGCTTCGTCTGGGCCTGGGCGACGACGGCGCCATGGTGCGCCAATTGGTGGAGCTCTACCTGACCAAGACTCCGGCACTGGTCGATGCCCTGGTCGCCGCCGTCGCGGCTGGAGACGATGCCGGGGTTCGAGCGACGGCCCACTCCCTCAAGGGAAGTACGCTCACCATCGGTGGCCGGAAGGTCGGCGCCCTTTGCGGTGAATTGATGACCGAATCTTCGGATCGCTTCGACCTGCTATCGATGGTGGATCGTGTGCAACTAGGCTTCGCGGCTCTGTCCGCGGAACTCAACGCGTACCTGCGGCAGCCCACAGCCAGGGGACGCACCACGGAAGGAACTGCGGGTTGATCACCTTCGAGAGCCGGACCGTCGACGGCGGCGCGATTGTCATCGGGCCAGCCGGACGTCTGGACATGCTGGCCGCGCGTGAGCTGAAAGACCTGGTGAACGATGCGTTGGCCCGCGGCGGCAAGCCCATTGTCATCGACCTCGGCGAGGTCAACTTCATCGACTCGACGGGTCTGGGGGCGCTGGTCAGTGGTCTGCGAGCCGCACGTCAGGCGGGCAGCGATCTTCGCATCGCCCGAGCGACGAATCAGGTGCGAACCGTGCTGCAGATCACCCGCATCGACCGGATTGTCCGGCCCTACCCCACCCTCGAGGAAGCGCTTCGTGTGCCCTGACCGCGAAGTCGCGGTTACCGGACCCGTCGATCCGGATTGCCTGGACCACATCCACACGGCCCTGTCCGAGTTGTGGGCGCGCGCTCCAGACATCGCCGATCTCGACCAATACCTGTTCTCCACGGCGCTCCTTGAGGTGGTCAGCAACACGTTGGCTCACGGCACCGGTGACAACCTGCAGTTCTGGCTGACGCTGACCGCGCGACCCGGCGGAATCGAAGCCACTTACCGGGACAACGCCGAACCGGTGACGGTCGATCTCGATGCCGAGCTGCCTGACGACGACTACGCCGAATCCGGTCGCGGATTGGCCATGGCGCGGCTCTCGCTCACCGATCTGAGTTATCGGCGAGAGACCGGACTGAATCGCTGGCATCTCGTGCGGCGCTACTGCGCCGACAGCCCGCTGATAGATCACGAATGATGCTGCTCGCAGCGCAACTCTGCCCGCTCCACCAGGTGCCGCGCTTGATTGGCGGTCGGTTCCGGCTGCTCACCCTGGAGATGACCTTCGGCCCGGGCGACGGCCACGGCCTCGCGAGTCCGCCTCCCGGATCAGGTCAATTCCAACTCGGCCACCATCGCTCACACGTTGAACAACAAGCGGCCGACTGGGTCAGTCGGTCGTGGATGATCCCAGGCCGAGCCGGGACGTTCCGTGGCGGTCAGCTCGGCCAGAATGTCGGGTGCGTCGGTCCAACGACCGTGCGCTAGGCGGTCGAGTCACGACCAGCGTGTCCCCTGCTCGGCAGGCCGCAGGAGGTACTCAGATCACGGTTGCGGAGTCGGTAGCTGTCGCCTCTGTGAGGGCCACCCACGGAACGCAAACCGTCTTTGGTTGACGGTGCGCTGGGCGGCACCGGGTCGGGCGACCGCTCACGGTTGGCGGGCGTGGTGGGGGCTGGGCCAGGGCGATGCGGCTGCGGCGCCGCTGGTCGGCCGTCGGGCCCATCACCCTTGGCGGGGTCAGCATCAGGCCGTCGGGCGGGCTCCCGGTCGGGGTTGTCTGCGCTCCGCTGTTTGACCGCGTACGGGATTTCGGACAGCCTTCTCTGCCGATCACGAAGGACCAGCCGGCGTCCTCGATGTCGGCCAGGTTGGCATCGCTCATCATGCCGGCGTCGGCGGCCGCGGTCACCCCGGCGATGCCGTGCGCGACCACGAACCGCCCACCAGCGGGATGACGGTCTTGGTCGCGGTCCCGGTGCCTTCGAACGCGTCGATCATTCAACGGCATCCCGGTCGCGTCGGTCACCAGCCTGACGGTGATCGCGGATCGAGGCGGCGTTCCCTGGAAGAACCCAGGCTCGCGGAACTCGTCGCCGGTGTCGGTCTCGAACCACAACGTGGTACGTCGTTCTCCGACCCGGCCGACTCCAGCGGAGCCGCCATCTCCAGCGGCAGCGGGTCCTGTCCGGCGCGATCCGCTGATAGGCGATCGCTCTCAGCAGCTCCACCTCGGCTTCGCTGTGAGCCGAGCCGAGCTGCTCGATCTCGCGTGACCCGCGCGCCGACTTCCCCACCACCTGAACCGCGAGCGCCCCGGACGAGGTCCACCGTCCGCACAGAGGCCACCCAGCCAGCCACCCTGACCGACCCACGGCTCGTGCACAACTTTCCGGCCACGTCGGAGTAGATCACCTGGCCAGCAGGATATTGATAGAAACTCGCCGCCCGGGTGGCCCAAGTCGGGCAGGGCCATGCCACGGCGTTGCTGGACCTGCCCGAGCCGCCCACCGCACTGTTCTGCGCGACCGACCGGATGGCGGTGGGCGCCTACTTCGCCGTCCTGGCCCGCGGACTGTCGATCCCGCACGACGTCTCGGTCGTCGGCTACGACGACCAGCCCGGGTTGGCCGAGTTCCTGACGCCGGCGCTGACCACCATCCAGCTCCCGCACTTCGAGATGGGGGCGACCTGCGTCACGTTGCTGCTCGACGGCGCTGTGGGTGACGGCGCGGTGCACCAGGTGCCGTGTCTCCCGGTGGTGCGCGCCTCGGTGGGACCACCCCGCTCGTCCTAGCAGACGGCGCGGTTCAGCGGGCGGAGAGTCGCCAGGCCTCGGGCCCGCGGTGGCCCGGGGCGCGCAACGTGCGCGAGTACGCCGACCAGCCGGTGCGTGGCGGTGCGGCCGCCGGCCGGGCGCCGGCGCCGGCGGTCAGCACCACGACGATGGCCGCGAGTTCCTCCTCGGTCGGCCGGCCGCGGACCACCGCAAGCGTCATGTCGTCGGCGCTCACAGCGGGATGTTCCCGTGCTTCTTGGGCGGCAGGGTCTGGCGCTTGGTCCGCAGCAGCCGCAGCGAACGGGCGATCTCGACCCGGGTGCGGTGCGGGGCGATGACGGCGTCGACGTAGCCCCGTTCGGCCGCGAGGTAGGGGTTGGCCAGTTCCTCGTCGTACTCGGCGATCAGTTCGGCCCGTCGGGTGTCCGGGTCGGGGTGGCGGGCCAGTTCCTTGCGGTGCAGCAGGTTGACTGCGCCGTGGGCCCCCATCACCGCGATCTGCGCCGTCGGCCAGGCCAGGTTGACGTCGGCACCCAGGTGCTTGGACCCCATCACGTCGTACGCGCCGCCGTAGGCCTTGCGGGTGATCACCGTGACCAGCGGGACCGTGGCCTCGGCGTACGCGTAGATCAGCTTGGCCCCGCGTCGGATGATCCCGTTCCACTCCTGGTCGGTCCCGGGCAGGAAGCCGGGGACGTCGACGAAGGTGATCACCGGGATGTTGAACGCGTCGCAGGTCCGCACGAAGCGGGCCGCCTTCTCGCTGGCGTCGATGTCGAGGCAGCCGGCGAAGTGCAGCGGCTGGTTGGCCACCACCCCGACCGCGCGGCCGTCGATCCGGCCGAAGCCGACCAGGATGTTGGGGGCGAACAGCGCCTGCACCTCGAGGAAGTCGCCCTCGTCGAGGACCCTCGACACCACCTCGTGCATGTCGTACGGCTGGTTGGGCGAGTCGGGGATGACGGCGTCCAGCTCGAGGTCGATCGCGGTGGTCTCCGGGGTCGCCGCGACGTCGTAGCTCGGCGGGTCCTCGAGGTTGTTCTGCGGCAGGAAACCGAGCAGGGCGCGCACGTAGGCGATCGCGTCGTGTTCGTCGGTGGCCAGGTAGTGCGCGTTGCCCGACCGCGTGTTGTGGGTCCGCCCGCCGCCCAGCTCCTCCATGGTGACGTCCTCGCCGGTGACGGTCTTGATCACGTCGGGACCGGTGATGAACATCTGCGAGGTCTGGTCGACCATGACCACGAAGTCGGTGAGCGCGGGGGAGTAGACGTGGCCGCCGGCCGCCGGGCCCATGATCAGCGACAGCTGGGGGATGACCCCGCTGGCGTGGGTGTTTCGGCGGAAGATCTCGCCGTAGAGACCGAGCGAGACCACGCCTTCCTGAATCCGGGCCCCGCCGCCTTCGTTGAAGCCGATCAGCGGGCAGCCGGTCTTGAGCGCGAAGTCGATGACCTTGACGATCTTCTCGCCGTAGACCTGACCGAGGCTGCCGCCGAAGACGGTGACGTCCTGGCTGAACACGCACACCGGCCGGTCGTCGATGGTGCCGAACCCGGTGACCACGCCGTCGCCGTACGGTCGCTTCTGGGCCATCCCGAACGCGGTCGAGCGGTGCCGGGCGAATTCGTCGAGCTCGGTGAACGAGCCGGGGTCGAGCAACGCCTCGAGCCGCTCCCGGGCGGTGAGCTTGCCCTTGGCGTGCTGCTTCTCGACCGCCGCCGCCGACCCGGCGTGCACCGCTTCGTCGATCCGCTCCTCGAGGTCGGCCAGCTTCCCGGCGGTCGACGCGCGGTCGGGCCGGGTCATGAGCGCAGACCCTCGCGAGTGCAGGAGTGGTCGGGGGAGACACGCTCATCATCGCCCCCCACCGCGACCAACGACCGCGATCGGGCGGAGCTCAGGGCCGGGAGCGCCGAGCGCGACGGACCGATGGCACTCATGGAGGGGACTGTAATCGTCGGCCGGCCTCTAGGGTGAGCGGCATGTCGCCCGAGCCGCCCGACCAGGCCACGCTGCGCGCCGGTGTCGGATCCCGGTGGACCTCGGTCGACGTGGTCGCCGAGACCGGCTCGACCAATGCCGATCTGGCCGCCGGGTTGCGGGCCGGCGACCCGGTCGGGCGGGTGCTGGTCAGCGGCTACCAGTCGGCCGGTCGGGGCCGGCGCGGCCGGGTGTGGACGGCCCCGCCGGGCACCAGCCTGGCCATCTCGGTGACCGTACGACCGCTGTGGCCCGAGGTCGAGTGGACCTGGATCCCACTGGTCGCCGGGCTGGCCGTGGCCGAGGCGATCGGTGACGTCACCGCCGGAGCGGTGACCCCCGTGGTGAAGTGGCCCAACGACGTCCTGGTCGACGAGGCCAAGCTGTGCGGGATCCTGGCCGAGCGGCTCGACACCCCCGAGGGTCCCGCGGTCGTGCTCGGGATGGGGATCAACACCGCACTGACCACCGACCAGCTGCCGGTCCCGACCGCCACCTCGCTGGCCATCCTGCTCGGCGACGCCGCGCCCGGGGCCACCGCGGTGGCCGGCGCCGTGCTGAGCCGGCTGGCCGACGAACTCGACCGGCGGTCGACCGACCCGGCCGGTGCGGCCCAGCGGTACGCCGCCCGCTGCACCACGCTGGGTCGCGACGTCGTGGTCCACGTGTCCGACGACCGGACCGTACGCGGCCGCGCCCTCGGCGTCGATCCCGACGGCCGGCTGCGGGTGGCGACCCCGGGCGGCCCGGTGATCCTGGGTGCCGGGGACGTCGTCCACGTACGCTGATTCGCGTGAGCCGCCCGCCCCGACCGCCGTCCGCGCGGTCGACGGACGCCGACGAGCAGATCCTGCTCCGCACCCGGACCCACGCCAAGGCGCTGGCCTGGCCGGCGCTCGCCCTGATCGGGGTCGGCGCGGTGGTCGGCGCCGGTGCCGCCGCGATCCCGGCCCGGTACCAACCGGTCGGGCAGTACGGCGTGGTCGGGCTCGGGCTCGTCCTGGTCGTCGGGTGGACGGTGCTGCCGTTCCTGCGCTGGTGGACGACGACCTACACGATCACCGACCGGCGGCTGCTCACCCGGACCGGCATCCTGACCAAGGTCGGCAAGGACCTGCCGCTCAACCGGATCAACGACGTGTCCTCCGAGCGCAGCCTGACCGATCGGATGTTCGGTTGCGGCACCCTCGAGGTCGCCACCGCGGCCGAGGACGGCACCACCGCCCTGGTCGACGTCCCCGAGGTGGAGCACGTCCACCAGGTGCTGACCGAGCTGCTGTTCTCCGGACCCGGGGCGACCCGGTGAGTGTGCGGATCGAGCACCCGGCCGCCCACGTCGCCGAACTGGTGATGGACCGGCCCCAGGCCCGCAACGCGATCTCCACCGCGCAGGCCGAGGCGATGATCGCCGCGTACGCCGAGCTGGTCGCCGACCCGGCGGTCAGCGTGGTCCTGCTGACCAGCGCGGTCCCGGGGACTTTCTGCGTCGGGGCCGACCTCAAGGAGCGCGCCGGCTTCAGCGACGTCCAACTCCGCGATCAGCGGGCGGTGTTCGCTCGGTTGTTTCCCGGTCTGGTCGCGGTGGCCGTGCCCACCATCGCGGTCGTCGAGGGGTATGCGCTCGGCGGCGGGTGCGAGCTGGCGTTGTGCTGCGACCTGATCGTCGCCGACCGGTCGGCGACCTTCGGACTCCCCGAGGTCGGCCTCGGACTCATCCCCGGTGGCGGGGGCACCCAGGTGCTGTCCCGCCGGATCGGGCTGAACGCGGCGGCCGACCTGATCTTCACCGGCCGGCGGGTCAGCGCCGACGACCCGGCGGCGGCGAGGTTGGTCGATCGCCTGACCCCCACCGGTGAGGCCCGCGCGGTGGCGCTCGAGCTGGCCGCCGCGATCGCCACCCGATCGCCGGTCAGCCTGCGGGCCGCCAAGCGGGCACTGCGTGGCGGCTTCGACCTCCCGCTGGCCGACGGGCTCGCGCTCGAGGGGGAGGCCTGGGCCGACGCGGCGTTCTCGCCCGACCGGGCCGAGGGGATCGCCGCGTTCAACGCCAAGCGCCCGCCCCGGTGGCCGAGCTGGGGAGAGCGGTGACCGAGCACGTGCCGCAGTACCCCCAGCCGATCGAGATCCCGGTCGACGAGCGCGAGAGCCCGCTGCCGCTCCGGGCCCAGCTGACCCGGTTCGTCCTCACCGGCGGCCTTTCGGCGATCGTCGACTTCGGGCTGCTCCTGCTGTTGATGCGGCTGGGTCTCGGGCACACCCCGGCCAAGGCGTGCTCGTTCATCGCCGGGACGACGACCGCGTACCTGATCAACCGCCGGTGGACCTTCCGCGCCGCGCCGTCGCGTCGCCGGTTCGTCGCCGTGGTCGCGCTCTACGCGGTGACCTTCGCCCTGCAGGTCGGCCTGTTCAGCGTGCTGTTCAGCCTCCTGCAGGCCCAGCAGTTGCGGCCGCTGGTCGTGTCGACCGTGGCCTTCGTGATCGCCCAGGGGGTGGCCACCACGGTCAACTTCATCGTCCAGCGTTCGGTCATCTTCAAACTCCGCTGACCGGGATCGTGGCGAAGTTTCACCAACCGCTCCCGACGGCGTGCCCGCCCCTACTGTCGGAACGACCGGTCCCACGTCGTCCCCGGGGAGAGCAGCATGAAGGAAGGTCTCGAGTTCGTCAGCGCCCTGCTCGGGCTGGCCACCGCGCTGGTGAGCATGATCGCCATCCGGCGGAGCCGGGTTCCGGCCGCTCCGGCGCCCGCTTCCGTGCCGGTCTACCAACCGGGGCCGCCCCCGCCGCCCGGTCCGAATACCTTCTCGTTCGACACCTTCCTCCGCCCCGACGCGCCCGCTCCGAACGCCCCGACCGGCCCGCCGGCCGCGTACGGGCCGCCACCGTCGACCCCGCAGCGGTCGCAGGCGGTGGTGCGGAGCCCGGTGTGGGCCGCGCTGCGCGATGCCGGCCTGATCTTCTTCGCCTCCGCGGCGTTGGGTTTCCTGGTCGCTCTGGCCGATCCGGACGTCTCCCTGAGCACCATCGGCATGCTCAACATCGTCTGTCTGCTGGTCGGTTTCACCATCAGCGCGGTGCGGGCCGGCCGGCGTCGGTGGCCGCACCTGGGGCTGGTGGCTCTGGCCACCTGGGTGTTCAGCCTGGTCAACGTGGTCCTGGGGATCAGCGACATCGCCCTGTGGTTCGTGGCCCTGGTGTTGATCGCCGTCTGCGCGGCCCTGGCCGGCGGGGTCGCCACGCTGATCGGTCGCCGATCCAGCTGAACGATTCGCGGTAGCCTGCGGCCCGTGGCTGATCTGCGCACCTTCACCGTCGGCATCATCGGGGGCGGCCAGCTCGCCCGGATGATGCACCAGGCTTCGATCGGGCTGGGGATCAAGGTCGCGCTGCTGGCCGAGGGGCCTGACGTCTCGGCGGCCGAGCGTGGTGCACGACGTCACCGTCGGCGACTACACCGATCCGGAGACCGTACGCGGCTTCGCGGCCCGCTGCGACGTGATCACCTTCGACCACGAGCACGTGCCCACCGGCCTGCTCCGCGAGCTCGAAGCGGCCGGGATCGCCGTCCGGCCCGGACCCGACGCGCTCATCCACGCCCAGGACAAGGCCATCATGCGCGACCGGTTGTCGGCGCTGGGTGCGCCCTGCCCGGTCTACCGGGTGGTCGCCGACGAATCGGCGCTGATCGCGTTCGGGGACGAGCACGGGTGGCCGGTGATCGCCAAGACCTCGCGCGGCGGCTACGACGGCAAGGGCGTGTGGAAGATCGAGGCCGCGTCCGAGGCGGCCGGGCCGTTCGCCGAGCTGGCCGACGGGGTGGCCGTGGTCGCCGAGGAGTTCGTCGACTTCGAGCGCGAGCTCAGCGCGCTGGTCGTGCGCTCCCCCTCCGGCCAGGCGGCCGCGTACCCGATCTCGGAATCGGTACAGCGCGACGGCATCTGTGTCGAGACCACCACCCCGGCGCCCGGGCTGACCGAGGACCAGGCCACGGCGGCCCAGCAACTCGCGCTGCAGATCGCCCACGAGCTGGGCGTGGTCGGGCTGCTCGCCGTCGAGCTGATGCAGCGCCGCGACGGCAGCGTGGTGGTCAACGAGCTGGCCATGCGCCCGCACAACACCGGTCACTGGAGCATCGACGGGGCCCACACCTCGCAGTTCGAGAACCACCTGCGCGCCGTGCTCGACCTGCCGCTCGGCGATCCGTCGGCCCGCGAGCCGTGGACGGTGATGACCAACGTGCTCGGCGGGACGGTGGCGGATCTGCCGTCGGCCCTGCTGCACTGCTTCGCCCGCGACCGTCGGCTCCGGGTCCAGCTCTACGGCAAGGGCGTCCGTCCGGGCCGCAAGGTCGGCCACGTCACCGCGTACGGCGACGACCTCGCCGCCACGCGGACCCGGGCCCGCCACGCCGCCGCCTACCTGATGGGAGATCCCGATGCCTGAGACCCCGCCGACCACCCCGCCGTCGACCCCGCCGGTGCGCGTCGGGATCGTGATGGGGTCCGACTCGGACTGGCCGGTGATGAGTGCGGCCGGCGAGGCGCTCCGCGAGTTCGGGGTGGGGTTCGAGGCCGACGTGGTCTCCGCCCACCGGATGCCCGACGCGATGATCGCCTACGGCCGCGAGGCCCACACCCGCGGACTCGGCGTGATCATCGCCGGCGCGGGCGGTGCCGCCCACCTGCCCGGGATGCTCGCCGCGGTCACTCCGCTGCCGGTGATCGGGGTGCCGGTCCCGCTCAAGTACCTCGACGGGATGGACTCGCTGCTGTCGATCGTCCAGATGCCGGCCGGCGTCCCGGTGGCCACCGTGGCCATCGGCAACGCCCGCAACGCCGGGCTGCTGGCCGTGCGGATCCTGGCCGCCGCCGACCCGCTGCTGCAGGCCAAGATGGTCGACTTCCAGGCCGAGCTGCGCTCGATGGCCGAGGCCAAGGGCGCAGCCATCCGCAGCCAGGTCTGATCAGCCCTCGAGCACGATCCGCTCCCCGCGGACTCGACGCCGCCCGACCAGGACCCCACCGGCACCGACGACGAGCCCGGCCAGGCCGGCGCCGGCCACCGCCACCCCCGACGAACCCGACGCGCTGCCCGCGTCGGCCCGAGCCGGTGCCGTGGTCGGGGTCGGATCGGCCGGGACCGCGGCGACGTCCAGCCGACGCAACTCGGCGCGCAATGCGGTGCCGTCGGCGGGCCGGTGCCAGATCCCGGTGTCGGCGTACGGATCCGCGCCCAGGTCGCCCTCGGTGCTGACCGTCTGGATCCAGGTGTCGGCACCGACGAAGAAGATCCGGTCGTGCCGCCAGACCTGCTGATCGTGGATCAGCCAGGTCAGTCGGACGTCGGGTTCCATCCCGGTGGTCACCTCGGTCGGTGGGTCGGCCGGTCGGGCGGCCGACCCGTAGGCGTCGACCGCGGCGACGAGCCGGTCGTACGCGGGGTCGGTGTAGTGGATCCCGGCCGCTCGGCGGCTGTTCAGATCGACCACCAGCACGCTGGTCGGCCCCCCGGCGTACGCGGGTCCGGCCACCGCGGCCCAGCCCGCCGCGGCCACGGCGACCGCCACCATCACCTTCACCAGCTGTCTCATCTCGTCCTCCACTCGATCGCTCTCTCGTGAGGAGCTACACCGCCCGGCGGCGTCGCGTTCCCTCGACCGGGCCGCCGACCGATTAGATTCCAGTCGTGACCGGGCGTGACCAACGATGATCAGTGAGTTCTTCGCCGGCGTCGGCCTGTTGGCGCGCGGGCTGGCGCTGATCGCCCGTCGGCCCCGGCTGTTCCTGCTCGGCGCCGTCCCGCCGCTGATCACCTCGGTGCTGTTCACCGTCGTGGTGGTGCTCGCGGTCAACCGACTGCCCGCTCTGGTGGCCGACTACACCGGGTTCGCCGACGCGTGGAGCCCGACCACCGCCTCGGTGGTCCGGGCCCTGATCGGTGTCGCGGTGCTGGCCGGCCTGGTCCTGGTCATGGTCATCTCGTTCACCACGCTCACCCTGGCGCTCGGGTCGCCGATCTACGACAAGCTCTCCGAGCACTGCGAACGCGAGTTGGGCGCGGTACCGGAGTGGGAGGAACCGCTGCGAACCGGCGCCGCGCGGGCGGTGCGGCAGTCGATCGGGCTGATCCTGGTGTCGATGATCGCCGCCGTGGTGCTGTTCGCCGCCGGCTTCGTCCCGGTGATCGGCCAGGTCGTCGTGCCGGTCGTGTCGGCCGGGGTCGGAGGGTGGTTGCTGGCGATCGAGTTGATCGGGTCGGCGTTCGAACGCCGCGGTCTGCTGCGGATCGCCGACCGCCGGGCGGCGATGCGCCGGCACCGGGCCCGGGTGCTCGGCTTCGCCGTCCCGACCTTCCTGCTGCTGGCGGTGCCGTTCGCCGGGGCCGTCGTCTTCCCGGTGGCCACCGCCGGGGGCACCCTGCTGGCCCGCGAATTGCTCAACGAAGCGACGCGGCCAGCGCCACCGCCCGCTGCCGGTTCAGCGACGGTCCCTCCAGACGCTGGGTGACCGTTCCCCGCGGAGCGTCGCGCTCCCACAGCAGGCTGGGACCGGCGAGCCGGGCCGACTCGGTCCGTTCCCGACCGTCCCGGTCCACGTAGGCGATCGGGTGCGGCTCGGCGATCCACACCGCGTCGCGGCCGTCGACGTCGACGAACCGCACCGGGGCGCCGATCTGCTTGACGAAGATCCACGCCACGGTGCCGTCGAACTGATCGAGCCGCAGCGCCGACGCGCCCCTGCCCCAGGTCATCGACACCACCCGGCGGTCGGCCGACACCTCGACCCGGTCGGGTCGACCCAGGCCGGGGGGCAGGGCGAGGTCGAACGCCACCGCCGCTCGCGCCTGGGCCACGGTGACCACACGCGCCGGGCCGGGTGGAGCATCGGACGGCTCGGTCGATCCGGGCGTGGGCGGGACCGATGGCGTGGCCGTGGTGGCCGGAGTCGGACCGGTGCGGATCAGCACCCCGCCGAAGTCCAGCCAGTCGCGCAGCGCCGCCCGCACCGGGGGAGTCAGTCCGAGGGCGATCAGCACCAGCAGCACGACCACGGCGACCCAGCGTCGCGTCGACCGGCGGAACCGCCGCCGTCGCCGGTCGCGTCCGCTCGCCGCTCGGACCGCGATCCGGCGGAGCACCAGCTCGGCGAGGTCGTCGGGCGGCGGACCCACGTCGACGGCGCGGCCGAGCCGGACCAGCTCGGCGGCGAGTTCGTCGGTCGGCGTCATGTCACTCCCGGTCATCGTGGCCTCCCTCGAGCAGGCCGGCCCGCAACAGGTCGAGGCCGCGACGCAACCGCGACTTCACCGTCCCGTGGGGGATGCCCAGGGCGGCGGCGGTCTCGGCCTCGGAGAGCTCGAGCAGGTAGCGGCAGGCCACCACCTCGCGGAACCGGGGCGGCAGCCCACGCACGCCGGCCGCCAGCCCCTGCCGACGTAGAGCCGCGGTCGTCGCGGTCTCGGCGTCGTCCACGAACCCCTCGACGGGCCCAGCGGCCAGTGCGTCTCGCGCCGCTCGCCGGCCGCGCCCGCGCAGCACATTGCGGGTCTCGTTGCGCACGATGCTCAGCAGCCAGGCTCGGAAGTTGCCGTCGGTCCGAAACCGCGGCAGCGCGGCGTACGCCTTGACGAACGCCTCCTGGACCACGTCGTCGGCGTCGGCGCCGGCGCCCCAGAGCACGGCCATCCGCCGGGCGATGGGGGCGTGACGACGCACCAGGGGAGCGAACGCGGCCGGTTCTCCGGACCGCGCGCGCTCGACCAGGTCAGTGTCGGTGACCTCGGCGTCGGGCAGTGTGTCGACCTCCTCCCGCGTCGTCGTCGGGGCTCTCACCCACTCCTACACCGCCGGACGACGGCCGGATCACCCCGCCTAGAGTGAGATGTCCACCGGTCATCCAAGGAGTGCCCATGTCCGACTTGTCCGTCCAGCTCTACAGCGTGCGTGATGCCCTGGCGACGGATTTCGACGGAACGATCGGCCGGCTGGCCGCTTTCGGGTTCACCCAGATCGAGCCGTACGGGCTCGATCGGTTCGCCGACGAGCTGGCGTCCGCCCTTCCGGCCCACGGTCTCAGCGCGCCGACCGCGCACGTCGACCTGCTGACCGGGGACCGGACGTCGATCTTCGCCACCGCCTCCGAGCTCGGCGTCGGCACGGTCATCCAGCCGATGACCGACCCCTCGCGGTGGACCTCGGCCTCCGACGTGTCCGACATCGCGCTCGCCCTCAATGCCGCCGCCTCCGAGGCGGCCGGCTTCGGGCTGCGGGTGGGCTACCACAACCACCACTTCGAGCTGGCCGAGCAGATCGAGGGCCAGCACGCACTCGAGTTCTTCGCCGGTCAGTTGCACGACGACGTCGTGCTCGAGCTCGACACCTACTGGGCGTACGCCGGAGGGGCCGACGTCCCGGCCTTGCTGACCCGACTCGGTGGGCGGGTCACGGCCCTGCACATCAAGGACGGCGACGGCTCGCTCGACGTCAAGAAGCAGGTGCCGGCCGGATCGGGTGTCGTTCCGGTCGCCGACATCCTGGCCGCCGCTCCCTCGGCGCTGCGGGTGATCGAGTTCGACGACACCGAGGGCGATGTCCTCGACGGCGTCCGGGTCAGCCGCGAGTTCGTGCTCGGGCTCGGCACGGCGGCGTGAGCGGTAGCGGGCCGGTCGGCGTCGGGATCGTCGGCGCCGGCGTCATCAGCAAGCAGTACCTGGAGAACCTGGCCGGCTTCGCCGACGTCGAGGTGCTGGCCATCGGGGACCTCCTCCCTGAGGCGGCACGGACCCGGGCGGCCGAGCACCGGGTCGCGACCGCGGGCGACGTGGCCAGCGTCCTGGCCCACGACGGCGTCGAGCTGGTCATCAACCTGACCATCCCGATCGCCCACGCCGAGGTCGCTCAGGCCGCGGTCGCCGCGGGCAAGCACGTGTTCAACGAGAAGCCGCTGACCCTGGACCGGGACAGCGCCCAGGCCCTGCTGACCGCGGCCGACGCCGCCGGGTTGCGGGTCGGCTGCGCCCCCGACACCTTCCTCGGCGAGGGACTGCAGGCGGCCCGCCGGGTCGTCGAACGCGGTGACATCGGCACCCCGCTGACCGCGCTGGTCCTGATGCAGGGCCCGGGTCCGGAGTCGTGGCACCCGAACCCGGCCTTCCTGTTCGCCCAGGGCGCCGGCCCGCTGTTCGACGTCGGCCCCTACTACTGGACGGCGCTGAGCCAGCTCTTCGGGTCGGTGGCCCGGGTGGCCGCGGTCGGCTCGAAGGCGCGCGAGAAGCGGGTCGTCGGCTCCGGTCCCAAGGCCGGCGAGGAGTTCGACGTCGCCGTGCCCAGCCACGTCAGCACCATCGCCCAGTACGAGTCCGGGCAGTCGGCGCAGGGCATCTTCTCGTTCGACTCGGCCCTGCCGCGGACCCTGCTCGAGATCAACGGCGCCGAGGCGACCATGCTCGTGCCCGACCCCAACACCTTCGGTGGCGACGTGATGATCCGCACCCGCGAAGGCGAGGACTGGAAGGTCGTCGAGAGTACGAGCGAGAAGTCCGGCCGCGGCACCGGTGCGCTGGAGATGGCGAGGGCCATCCGCGAGGACCGGCCGCACCGGGCGCAAGGCGCGTTGGCCTATCACGTGCTCGACACCATGCTCTCGATCGCCGAGTCGATCGAGTCGACCCACTTCGTCGAGGTGCAGAGCCGGATCGACATCGCCGAGTTGTTGCCCGATGGCTGGGATCCGCGCGCCGCCACCGTGGGTGCGGCATGACCACGGACCTCTACCGGCCGACCGAGGAACACGAGGCCTTCCGCGCCGCCGTCCGCGAGGTCTGCGACGCCAAGGTCGCTCCGCGGGCGGCCGAGGTCGACGAGCGCGCCGAGTTCCCGCAGGCCTCGTACGAGGCGCTGGTCGCGGCTGATTTCCATGCGCCCCACGTCCCGGAGAAGTACGAGGGGGTGGGGGCCGATGCGTTGGCCACGGTGATCGTCATCGAGGAGGTGGCGCGGGCCTGCGCGTCGACCTCGCTGATCCCGGCGGTCAACAAGCTGGCCTCGCTGCCCTGGCTGCTGGTCGGCGACGACGCGTTGCAGCAGCAGTACCTGCCGCGGATCGCCCGTGGCGAGGCGATGGCCTCGTACTGCCTGTCCGAGCCCGAGGCCGGTTCCGACGCTGCGGCCATGAGGACGCGGGCGGTCCGCGACGGAGACCACGTCGTCCTCGACGGCGGAAAGCGCTGGATCACCAACGCCGGGGTGTCGGAGTTCTACACCGTCTTCGCGGTCACCGACCCGGACGCGCGGACCAAGGGCATCAGCGCCTTCGTGGTCGAGCGGTCCGATCCCGGAGTGTCCTTCGGGGCCCCGGAGAAGAAGCTGGGGATCAAGGGGTCACCGACCCGCGAGGTCTACTTCGATGCGGTGCGGATCCCCGAGACCCGGATGATCGGGGCGGAGGGGACCGGCTTCGCCACAGCGATGAAGACCCTCGACCACACCCGGATCACCATCGCCGCGCAGGCGATCGGCATCGCCCAGGGGGCGCTCGACTACGCACTGGGCTACGTGCAGGAGCGCCGGCAGTTCGGCAAGGCGGTGGCCGAGTTCCAGGGGCTCCAGTTCATGCTCGCCGACATGGGGATGAAGCTCGAAGCGGCCCGTCAGCTGACCTACGCGGCGGCGGCCAAGTCCGAGCGCGGCGACGCCGACCTGACCTACTTCGGCGCCGCCGCCAAGTGCTTCGCCTCCGACGTGGCCATGGAGATCACCACCGACGCGGTCCAGTTGCTCGGCGGCTACGGCTACACCCGCGACTACCCGGTCGAGCGGATGATGCGCGACGCCAAGATCACCCAGATCTACGAGGGCACCAACCAGGTGCAGCGGATCGTGATGGCCCGCCAACTGCTGGCCCGTAAAGTCTGACCCGGCCGGTCACCGCCCGATCCGGGGCTCAGCCTGGTCGGGGTCGGATTCCGGGTCGCCTCAGCCCAGCTCGCGGGTCGCCCGCCCGACCGCCTCGTCGAGGATGTCGAGCCCGAGGGCGATCTCGGACTCGCTGCTGGTCAGCGGGGGAGCGATCCGCAGCGTGCCACCCATGCCGGGGATCTGCACGACGTTCATGTGCAGCCCGAGGTCGAGGCAGTGCCGGGTCACCTGCGCCCCGAGCTCGTCCGACCCCTGCTTGGTCTCGCGGTCCGACACCAGTTCCACCCCCTGGAGCAGCCCGCGGCCACGAACGTCCCCGACCACGTCGTGTCGGTCCTGGATGGCCAGTAGCCCGTCGCGGAGCCGGCGGCCGAGGTCGGTGGCCCGCTGGTCGAGGCGGTCGCGTTCGAGGACGTCGAGCACGGTGTTGCCCACCGCGGCGACCAGCGGGTCGGAGACGTGGGTGGTGAAGAACAGGAACCCGCGGTCGTGGGCCTCCTCCTCGATGGCCGCGCTGGTGACCACCGCGGCCAGCGGCAAGCCCGCGCCGAGGGTCTTGGACAAGGTGATGATGTCGGGGACCACACCATCGCGCTCGAACGCGTACCAGGTCCCGGTCCGGCACAGGCCGGTCTGCGCCTCGTCGAGGATCAGCAGCATGCCCCGCTCCTCGCACTTGGCCTTGAGTGCGGCGAAGTAGCCGAGCGGCGGCTCGATCACGCCGCCCGAGCTGAGGATCGGCTCGACCAGACACGCGGCGAGGCTGCCGACCGATTGGGCGTCGACCATCGAGAACGCGAAGTCGAGCTGGCGCCGCCAGTCGAGCTCGCCGTCGGGGGTCAGGAAGTCGGGGCGGTAGGCGTTCGGGGTGGGGATGGCGATGTTGCCGGGCGCGGCCGGACCGTAGCCCCTGCGGCCGGCGCTGTAGGTCGCCGACGCGGCGGCCTGGGTCATGCCGTGCCAGGAGTGGGCGAACGAGACGATCTCGTGGTGCCCGGTGACCAGCTTGGCCATCCGGACCGCGGCCTCGTTGGACTCGGCGCCGGTGCTCAGCAGCAGCACCTTCTCCAGCGGGTCGGGCAGCGAGTCGGCCAGCCGCCGGGCCAGGTCGACCACCGGCCGCGAGAGCATCCCGCTGAACAGGTGGTCCAGCGTGCGTACGCCCTGGCTCACCGTGGCGACGATGTCGGGGTGGGCGTGGCCGAGGATCGCGCTCATCTGGCCCGAGGTGAAGTCGAGGATCCGACGGCCGGACTCGGTGGTCACGAACGAGCCCTCGGCCGAGGCGATGATCTCGGGGGTGAACCGGCCGCCGTAGCGGACCAGGTGCCGGTCCACGTCGGTCCAGAAACCGGCGTCGGGTCCGATCGGGGCGGCCGAGGAGGACGCGGGCCACGTGGCGGTCATGCACTCACGCTAGCGGGATCGTTCGGGCTCGCAGAGGACGTTCCGGTACTGCTGTGCGGATCGTGGCGGGGCTACCGCCGGTCGAGATGCGCGTGCTTGAGGCGGCCCTTCTCCTCGACGACGTCCTCGTACGTGGCGCGTTCGCGCTCCAGCCACTCCGGCGGATCGGCCAGCAGGACGCCGATCTGGTCGGCGTCGAGCGCCTCGGTGATCCCGGCCCGGGCCAGCCCGCTCCGGGAGACGCCGAGCTTCTGCGCCACGACGTCGCGCGGGAACGGCCCGTTGCGGCGGAGCTCGACCAGCCACTCCGGCGGGTTGTCGCGCAGCGCCTCGACCTCGTCCCGGGTCAGCGACGCGGTGCGGAACTCCTCCGGCGCGGCCGGAAGGTAGATGCCGAGCTTGCCGGCGGCGGTGACGGGCTTCATGGTCTGGCTCACCCGCTCAGGCTAACCTGGCGCTGATGAGCGAACGGGTGCACGACGGATACCGACTGTGCGTCGGCCAGGTGCCCGGCGTGACCACCACGAAGTGGCAACGGATCTGGGCCGACCGCTTCCCGAAGATCACGCTCGAGATCGTCGACGTGGCCGAGGCCGACCAGCGGACCGGTCTCGACCACGGCCACCTCGACCTGTGCTTCGTCCGGCTGCCGGTCGAACGCGACGGAATTCACCTGATCCCGCTCTACGAGGAGGTCGCGGTGGTGGTGGGCCGCAAGGACCACCCGATCGCCGTCTTCGACGAGGTCGAGCTCGCCGAACTGGCCGACGAGAACGTGATCGAGGCCGACCATCCCGACGCCATCGACCTGGTCGCCGGCGGCGCTGGGGTGATGTTCGTCCCGCAGTCGATCGCCCGGGCCCAGAGCCGCCGTGACCTGGTCCACCGCCCGGTCGTCGGGCTGCCACCGACCCGGGTCGGCCTGGCCTGGCGGGTCGGCGACGACAACCCGCTGGTCGAGGACTTCATCGGCATCGTCCGCGGGCGTACGGCGAACAGCTCGCGCTCGCGTACGCCTGACCCGTCGGCGACCGGGCCGCACGAGGACGCCCCGAGCACGACGGCGCCCAGGAAGGCCGCGCCGAAGAAGTCGGCCTCGTCGCAGCCGAAGAAAGCGTCGAGCGCCAACACCAGCGGGCGCGCCGAGATCACCGGACGCATCCACCGCACCCCTCGCCGCCCCCCGAAGAAGCGCCGCTGACCGCAGCGGCTCGCCGCCTGGGGTAGCCCGTCGGCTGGATGTTCGCGGGCTGGATGTTCGCGGGCTGAGTGCTCGGGGGCTGGGTGCTCGCGGGCTGGGCGCAGGAAGTGGCGTCAACGCCACTTCCTCTCACTTCCCTCCCGATACTTCCGGCGCGAAGCGACAGGAAGTGGCGTTGACGCCACTTCCTACGGAGTCGCGAGCCGCCGGACCGGCCCGACCCGGGTTGCTCAGGCGGCGGAGAGGATGAGGGCTTCGCCCTGGCCGCCGCCACCGCACAGGGCGACGCCGGCGCGGCCGGAGCCGCGGCGGGAGAGTTCGAGGGCGGCGTGCAGGGCGACCCGGGCGCCGGAGGCGCCGATCGGGTGGCCGAGGGCGATCGCTCCGCCGTGCAGGTTGGTCCGCTCCAGCGGGTAGCCGAGGTCGGACAGCGATTGGGCGACCACCGCGCCGAAGGCCTCGTTGATCTCGAGGAAGTCGAGGTCCTCGACGGCCAGGTCGGCGCGTTTGAGCGCTGCGGCCAGCGCATGGGCCGGTTGGGAGTGCAAGGAGTTGTCGGGTCCGGCGACCTGACCGGCGGCGCCGATCACCGCCAGCGGGGTGGCGCCGTAGCGTTCGGCGATCTCGCGGGTGGTGATGATCAGGGCGGCCGCCCCGTCGCTGATCGGCGACGAGTTGCCCGCGGTGATCTGGCCGTTGGGGTCGAAGGCCGGTCGCAGTCGGCCGAGCGACTCGGCGCTGACCTGGTCGCGTACGCCCTCGTCCCGCCCGACGACCAGCGGATCGCCCTTGCGCTGCGGGATCTCGACCGGGGCGATCTCGTCGCCGAAGGTGCCGTCGGCGATGGCGGCCGAGGCGCGCTGATGGCTGGCCGCGGCGACGCCGTCCTGCGCGGCTCGGCTGATCCCCAGGTCGGTGATCGAGCGCTCGGTCGAGGCGCCCATCGAGATCCGGTCGAACGCGTCGACGAGCCCGTCGTGGGCGACCGAGTCGACCATCATCACGTCGCCGTAGACCCAGCCGCGGCGCGAGCCGGGCACCAGGTGCGGCCCGTTCGACATCGACTCCTGACCGCCGGCCACCACCACCGACGCCTCGCCGCACCGGATCAGCCGGGCCGCGTCGATGACCGCGGTCAGCCCGGACAGGCACAGCTTGTTGATCGTGGTCGCCGGGACGTCCCAGCCGATCCCGGCCGCGATCGCCGCCTGGCGCGCGGGTCCCTGGCCGCTGCCGGCCTGGATCACCTGACCCATCAGCACGGTGTCCACCGCCTCGGCGGGGATCCCCGAGCGGGCCAGCGCGTGCCGGATGGCGTGGGCGCCGAGGTCGACGGCGGTCAGGGGCGACAGCGCGCCGTTGAGCTTGCCGAACGGCGTACGGGCTCCGGCGGCGACGACGATGTCGGTGGGTGCGGACATGAGGCGATCCTTCTCTTCGACGGGGTGGCCCGGTGCGGTGGGCCTATTCGACGTACTTGTCCAGCTTGGAGGTGTCCCCCTGGGCCAGGTCGGCGAACATCGCCTTGGCCTTGGCCGTGTCCCACAGCACCGACGAGCCGACGGGGGTGGTGGCGTCGGGGTCGGCGATCGGCACGGTCAGCGTGGTGCCGTTGCCGCTCGAGATCGCCCGCATGGCCAGCGCCAGCCGAGCGACCTGCAGCATCGAGGTGTCCTCGCCGATGGCGATCCCGTCGGTGGTGGCGTTGCTCAGCTCCCAGTAGCGGAACGGGTTGGCCACCGTGGCCGGGGTGGCCGCCTTCTTGGCGATCGCCGAGAGCATCTGCCGCTGGCGTTCGACCCGACCGAGATCGCCGCGCGGGTCGGCCTTGCGCATCCGGACGTAGCCGAGCGCGTTCACCCCGCTCAGCACCTGACAGCCCTTCTTGAGGTTGAGGTGGCTGTCGCGGTCCTTGATCGCGTTGGGCAGGCACATCCGGATGCCGCCGAGCGCGTCGATGATGTTGACGAAGCCGCCGAAGCCGATCTCCAGATAGCCGTCGACCCGCAGCCCGGTGTTCTGCTCGACCGTCTGCACCAGCAGTTTCGGGCCGCCGAACGCGTACGCGGTGTTGATCTTGTTGGTGCCGTTGCCGGGGATGGGCAGATACGAGTCGCGGGGCAGCGAGATCAGCGCCGGGTCACCGCTCGTCGGGATGTGGACGAGCATGATCGTGTCGGTCCGCTTGCCGGCGACGTCGCCGGTGCCCAGCTTTTTCTGCTCGGCCCGGGTCAGCCCCTCGCGCGAGTCCGATCCGACCAGCAGATAGGTCTGGCCCGGTTGGTTGGCCGGACGCGATCCGCTCGGGGCGTCGTCGACCCGACCGACGTGGCTCCAGGCGTACGCGGGCACCCCGATCAGCCAGGTCGCGGCGAGCAGGACCAGGACGAGCAGCACCCGGAAGGTGGTGCGGACCGGATGACGCCTCCTCGAGCGGGGCGGTCGACCACCGGGGGCGGCGGCGGGTCCCGTCGGGCCGATCGGACCGCCGGGTGGCGGTCCGGCCGGGCCGCCGGAGCGGTCGCCGTACGCGGGCATCGCCGGATAGCCGGGCGGAGTGACCGGTCCGCGAGCCGGTGGTGGGTAGGCGTCGGGCGGCGGGTAGGGGGACGGCGCCGGCGGGGCGACGGGACCGTCGGCGAGCGGAGCGGGCAGCACCCGGGTCGGCTCGGGCTGACTCTGCGGTCGGTCCCGGCCGTACAGCCATTCGAGGTCCTCGTCGCGGCTCGGCACGAGTTACAGGCTACTTCCGCAGCGGAGAGCATCGACCAAATTGCCGGTGCCGCCGTGTCAACGGGGCTGGTTTGCCGGGTCGGCTGCGAGACTGACCGGAATCTCTCACGAGGTTCTTCCCCTGATGTCGACGAAAGGTCGGGAGTTGTCGACCAGCCTGATGGACGAGCGCGCCCAGGACGAGAACGCCGAGCGCGTCCTCGTCCCCACCTCGCTCCGCACCCCGCAGCACCGCAGCGAACGGATCAAGCTGCGGCGCGGTCTGACCTTCCTCGGCATGACCCTGCTGATGCCCGGCTCGGCCCAGATCGCCGCCGGGAACCGTCGGGTCGGCCGGATCGCCGTCCGCATCTGGCTCGGCATCATCGTGCTCGCCCTGCTCACCGGACTCTTCGTCCTGGTCGCCCAGAACTCCGCCATCACCGTGCTGACCACCGGGTTGACGCTGCGGATCGTCCAGGTCGCGCTGATCGCGGTGGCCATCGGCTGGGGACTGCTGCTGCTCGACGCCTGGCGGATCTCGCGCCCGCCGGACCTGGCCCGACGACACCGGCTCGGCTTCGCGCTGCTCAGCCTGGCCCTGGTCGGTGGCGTGGTCGCAGCCCTGGTGGCCAGCGCCGGGGTGGTCTCCACCCAGCGCGATCTGATGAAGACCGTGTTCGCCGGCGGCGGTGACCAGCAGGTCAAGGCCGGTCGCTACAACATCCTGCTGATGGGTGGCGACGCCGGGCCGGACCGCAACGGGCTGCGTCCTGACAGCATGACCGTGGCCAGCGTCGACGCCGAGACCGGTCGGACCGTGCTGATCAGCCTGCCGCGCAACCTCGAGGACGTGCCGTTCCCGGAGTCGTCGCCGCTGCACAAGAAGTTCCCCAAGGGTTACGGCTGCGCCGACCATTCGTGCATGCTCAACGCGGTCTACACCTACGCCAGCACCCACAAGGAGCTCTACCCCGGCGTGCGCAACCCGGGGGCCCAGGCGACCAAGGAGGCCATCGAGGGCGCCACCGGGCTGAAGATCAACTACTGGGCGCTGATCGACCTCCGCGGCTTCGAGGACCTGATCGACGCGGTCGGCGGCATCAACATGGACGTCTACCGCCGGGTGCCGATCGGCGGCGGGAGCGCGAAGCTCTACGGCTACGTCGAGGCCGGCAAGAACCGTCACCTCGACGGCCGCGAGGCGCTGTGGTTCGCCCGGTCGCGTTCGGACTCGAGTGACTACGACCGGATGATCCGGCAGAAGTGCGTGATGAACGCGATGCTCAACCAGTTCGACCCGCTGACCGTGCTGACCAATTTCAACCAGATCGCCAAGGCCGGCAAGGAGGTCGTGGCCACCGACATCCCGACCTCCGACATCTCGACCATGCTGGACCTGGCCGGCAAGGCCAAGCAGCACCCGGTCGGCAACCTGGCCATCGTGCCGCCGCTGATCCAGCCCGGTGACCCGGACTTCGACAAGATCCACCGCGCGGTGGCCAAGAAGATCGACAAGGCCGAGGCGGCCGACGCCAAGGCGGCCGACCCCGACGCCACCACTGCTCCGGCGTCGAGCGCGCCGAGTGCGTCGACCGCGGCCACGCCGAAGTCGACCTCGTCATCCAGCAAGCCGAAGTCGGGTCAGACCAGCAATCTCGCCAAGGTCTGCTCGGCCTGATGCGTGACGTGTGGCCCGGCGTCAGCGTCGTCATGCCGGTGCTCAACGAGGAGAAGCACCTCGAGGCGGCGGTGGAGCGGGTGCTGGCCCAGGCCTACCCGGGTCCGTTCGAGGTGATCCTGGCCATCGGTCCGTGCAAGGACCGCACCCACGAGATCGCCGAGCGGCTGGTCGCCGCCGACCCGCGGATCCGGATCGTCGACAACCCGGCCGCGCGTACGCCGGTCGCCCTCAACCTGGGGGTGGCCGCCGCGGCCCACGACATCGTCGTCCGGGTCGACGGGCACGGCGAGCTGACCGACCACTACATCACCCGGGCCGTCGAACTGCTCGAGGAGACCGGCGCGGCCAACGTCGGCGGGGTGATGGACGCCCGCGGGCGTCACGCCGTTCGAGCAGGCGGTGGCCACCGCGTACACGACCCGGCTCGGACTGGGCGGTTCGACCTTCCACCTCGCCGAATCACCGGCCGGCGAGGCCGAGACGGTCTTCCTCGGCGTCTTCCGCAAGGAGGCGCTGGTGGCGCTGGGCGGCTTCGACGAGTCGATGCACCGGGCCCAGGACTGGGAGCTCAACCACCGGCTGCGCGCGAGCGGCCGGACGGTGTGGTTCTCCCCGGAGCTGCGGGTGACCTATCGACCCCGCTCCACGCTGCGGGCGCTGGTCAAGCAGATGTACGACACCGGCAAGTGGCGCCGCGAGGTGATCGCCCGCTATCCCGACACCGCGAGCGTCCGCTACCTGGCGCCGCCGGTCACCGTGGCGACCATGCTGCTCGGACTGGTCCTCGGGCTGGCCGGCGTGGCCGGTGGATCGCGGGTGCTCAAGCTCGGTTTCGCCGCCCCGGCCGGCTACACCGCACTGATCGTGGCTGGCTCGCTGGTCGGCACCCCGCCGATGACCCCGGCGGCCCGCCTCCGGCTGCCGCTGGTCCTCGCCGCCACCCACATCGCCTGGGGCGCCGGCTTCCTGGTCGGCCTGCGGAAGTAGCTCTCCTTCGCGGCTCAGCCCCGGGGTCGTCTCCCGGCAGGTGCCGGCAAACGAGGGCCGGATCGGGCTGCGAGGGGTCGTCGACCAGCACGTGCCGGGAAACGAGCGTGGGATCGGGCTGGACGCGGTCGTCTCGCGGCAGGTGCCGAGAAACGACCGCGCCAGGACCAGCGCCAACATCAGCGTGGAGATCTGGGTACCGACCACGGTGAACGAACGTCCACGCTTGCGCAGCCGGCGGTCAGCTACAGCTTGACGACCAGGACCGGCATGGTGGCGTCGAGGATGATGCTCTGGGCCGAGCTGCCGAGCAGGAACTTACCGACCGGCGAGCGGCGACGGGCGCCGATGACCAGCAGGTCGGCCCCGACCTTCTCGGCCAGATCGGTGACCGCGTCAGCGATGTGGTCCTCGGCCGACAGGTGCAGATTCCACTCGATGTCGGAGAGCCCGGCCTCGGCCATCACGGTGGCGATCTCGTCGGAGATGCCGGCCTTGTTGGCCTCGGTGGCGTCGAGGTCGAGCGCCGATTCGGTCACGTGGATCACGGCCAGGTCGGTCTGCCGGAGCTTCGCCTCCTGGGCGGCGTGGCGGAGGGCCAGGTGGCCGGTCGGGGAGATCTGGTGGGCGACGGCGACGGTCATGTCGGGATCCTTTCGAAGTGGGTGAGTCCGGACCTCGGGCTCAGAGGGTGACCCAGCGGCGTTCGGCCGCCGACTCGGCCAGGGCGTCGACCAGCCGGGCGGCCCGGACGGCGTCGTCGATGGTGGCGCCGTGCGGCGTAGCGGTGGCGATCGATTCGACCAGTCGGCGTGCCTCGATGACCTTGAGGTCGTCGTAGCTCATGGCGATGCCCGCGCCGGGCTGGAAGGCCCGGAACTCCCCGGCCGCCGGGGTGGCGTAGCGGGTGCTCCAGCTGGCGTCGGCGAAGCCCTGGTCGACCGCGACCCGCAGCTCGCCCATCCGCCGGAAGTCCCAGGCCAGCGCCCCGCGGTCGCCGTGCACCTCGAAGCCGTAGGTGTTCTGCTCGCCGACCGCGACCCGGCTCGACTCGAGCAGACCGCGGGCGCCGTTGCTGAACCGCAGCAACGCGTTGACGTAGTCCTCGTTCTCGACCTCGCCCAGCTCGCCGGTGCCGGTGGCGCCGTGACCGGTGGTCGCGACCCCCGGCCGCCGACGCTGCGGGATGAAGGTGGCGGTGTCGGCGACGACCTCGGCGAGTTCGCCGACCACATAGCGACCCAGGTCGACCGCGTGGCTGACCAGGTCGCCGAGCACTCCGGAGCCGGCCCAGGCGTTCTGGTAGCGCCAGGTCAGGGCACCCGCCGGGTCGGCGGCGTAGTCGGACAACAGCCGGAGGGTGACGTGCTCGATCGTGCCGAGCCGGCCCTCGGCGATCAGCGCCCGGGCCGCCTCGACCGCGGGGGCGTTGCGGTAGTTGAAGCCGGCCGCCGACTGCACCCCGGCGGCGCGGACGGCGTCGGCGATGGCGGCGGTCTCGCTCGCGTTCCGGCCCGCCGGCTTCTCGATCCACAGGTGCTTGCCGGCCTCGGCGACGGCGACGCCGACCTCACGGTGGATGAAGTTCGGACCGGTGACGCTGACCACGTCGATGTCGTCGCGGGCGACCAGCTCGCGCCAGTCGCCGTGCAGATCGGTGAAGCCGTACGCGTCCATCGCCGCCTGCAGCCGGCCGTCGGTGGCGGTGTCGGCCACCGCGACCAGCTCGGGTCGGAGCGGGGCGTCGGGGTAGTTCTGCCGTAGCCGGGTGAAGGCGCGCGCGTGCACCTGGCCCATCCAGCCGAGGCCGACGATCCCGACCCGCAGCGCCGGCCGCGATCCGGTCGTCGGAACGCTCACCGCCCGACCTTGACCGCGGCGCCGGTGCGCAGGCTCTGCAGCGCGGCCTCGGCCAGCACCAGCGCCGCCCGACCGTCGCCGAAGTCCGGCGATGGCTTGGTGCCCTGCTCGACGCTGCTGATCAGGTGGTCGAGCTCGGCCCGATAGGCCGGGGTGTAGCGGTCGAGGAAGAAGTTGAGGTACGCCGGGGCGGCACCGGTGACGTCGACCGTCGCCTTGCGGATGCTGGTCGCGGTCTGGTTGTCGGCGCTCAGCATCCCGGTCGAGCCGAACACCTCGACCCGCTGGTCGTAGCCGAAGGCGGCCCGCCGGGCGTTGGTGATGTGGGCGAGCGCGCCGTCGGCCCCGCGGAGCACGATGACCGCACTGTCGATGTCGCCCTCGGCCTCGATGTAGGGCTCGATCAGGTTCGCGCCCGCCGCGTAGACCTCGACGACCTCGCCCAGAAAGAACCGGGCCAGGTCGAAGTCGTGGATGGTCATGTCGCGGAACAACCCGCCCGACGTGGCGATGTAGGCCTGCGGTGCGGGGGCCGGGTCGCGGCTGATGATGGTCAGCTGCTCGAGGGTGCCGATCTCGCCGGCGACCACGCGGTCGCGCATGGTCCGGAACGTCGGGTCGAACCGCCGGTTGAACCCGAGCATGATGGTGGCGTCGAGGTCGGCGATCTCCGACCAGCACGCGTCGACCCGGTCCAGGTCCAGGTCGATCGGCTTCTCGCACAGCACGGCCTTGCCGGCGCGGACCGCGCGGGTCAGCAGGTCGACGTGGGTCGGGGTGGGGGAGGCGATGACCACCGCGTCGATGCTCGCGTCATCGAGGATGGCGTCGACATCGGTGGTCGCGGTGCCGCCGTAGGTGGTGGCGACCGCGTCGACCGCTGCGGCCATCGGGTCGTAGACCATCGCCAGCTCGGCGCGGGGATGCTGGGCGATGGAGTCGGCGTGAACGCGACCGATACGGCCGCAGCCGAACAAACCGAAACGCATGGTGGAGGAGCCTCTCCGATGGGGCGACGCACGCCGAACTAGAGCGATCTAGGGGCCGATCGCCCATACGATCCAGGCTCGGCGGCCCGCTGTCAAGTATTTGTCCAGACAAGAGATGGATGGGAGCACAGACCCGTGCCTGATGGTGGGCGGGAGACGTCAGCCTTCGGCGGGATCATCGGTCCTTCGCGACGGTGAAGGCATCGCGGAACCGTTGCAGGGCGACCTCGCTCGACCCCGAGGCGAAGGCCTCGAGCCCGATCGGACCGCGATAACCGGCCTCGGCCAGGACGCGGGCGATCGCCGGGTAGTTGATCTCGCCCGTCCCAGGTTCGCAGCGGCCCGGAACGTCGGCCACCTGGATCTCGCCGAGGTGATCGAGCGCCCGCCACAGCAGCTCGGTCAGGTTTCCCTCACCGATCTGGGCGTGGTAGAGGTCGAGCATCAGGCGCAGGTTGGGGTGATCGACCGCACTGACCAGGGCGAGCGTGTCTTCGGCGCGAGCGAAGGGCGTTCCTGGATGGTCGACTGCGGTATTCAGGTTCTCCAGGCAGAACACGACGCCCGCCTCCTCCCCGAGTCGGGCGACCCGCTCGAGGGTGCGCGCCGCCCGCAGCCACATCGCCCCGGTCACCGTCTCGGTCGGCCGGACCGGAAGCCCGCGCCCGTCGAGCCCGGTGCCGTGCAGGTTGAGGCGCGGGATGCCGAGCTGGGCGGCGATCGGGATCGAGCGGCGGGCCGAAGCGAGGAGGGCGTCGGCGTCATCGAGCAGATCGCCGCTCACATAGCCGGTCATCGAGGAGAACCGCGCCCCGGTCGCCGCGAGACCACCGATGTCGTGCCGGGTCCAGTCCCAGATCTCCACCGCGAAGCCGAGTTCGTCGATCCGCCGGACGCGGTCCAGGACAGGTCGGTCGGTGAACACCATCTCGGCGCACACGGCCAACTCGAAGGCCTCACTCATCGCGCCACCGCCACCGGGGCGTGCTGCTCGACCGACGCGATGCAGGCCAGCGCGACCGCGAGGGCACGACGGGCATCGCGACCGGTCACCGACGGTGCCCGCTGCTCGCGGACCGCGGCGACGAACTCGATGAACTCCCCGGTGTACGCGTCGAGCATCAGTTCGACGTCGCCCCGGACGGTGTCCTGGCGCAGGCCGTGCGCGTCGCGCAGCACCATCGCGGTGCGCCGTCCGTCCCCGACACTGACCATCCCGCCCGACCCGAACACCTCGGCGCGCACGTCGTAACCGTAGGCGGCGGAGAAGCTGGCTTCGGCCACCGCGCGCGCCCCGTTGGCGTAGGTGATCACGACCACGGCGGTGTCGAGCAGGCCGGCCGGTCCGAACTGCGGTGCGACCAGGGCGTCGGCGGTGGCGTAGACCTCGATCGGCTCGGAGCCGGCGAACCAGTTGAGGGCGTCGAAGTCGTGGATGAGGGTCTGGGTGAAGATCGTCCACGGCGGGACCCCGGCCGGATCGGCCAGGCCGGGATCGCGGGTCAGCGAGCGCAGCAGCTGCGGGGTGCCGATTCCGCCCTCGGCGACCATCGCGTGCGCCGCACGGAAGTCGTCCGCGAAGCGCCGGTTGAACCCGACCTGGAAGGCGACACCGGCGGCATCGGTGGCGGCGAGGGACCGGTCGATCTCGGCCAGCGTCTGCCCGGCGGGCTTCTCGCAGAACACCGCCTTGCCGGCCTCAGCGGCGGCAACGGTGAGTTCGGCGTGAGCAGTGGAGGCCGCGGCGATGACCACCGCGTCGACCGTCGGGTCGGCGATGAGGTCGAAGGGATCGCCGGTCGCGCGGGCTCGGTGGCGTTCGGCCAGCTGCCGGGCGGCCTCGGATCGAGGGTCGGCCACCGCGGTCAGGCGGGCCCGCGGCACCCGCTCGGCGATCACCCGCGCGTGCGAGGTGCCGATCCGGCCGGCGCCGATCACGCCGATCCCGATGTCCTGGTCTGTCATCCGAACTCCTCCTCCGGTATTAGCTAGCGCGCGCTAGCCCTAGCGCGCACTAGTCTGCGCTACGCTGCTGCGGTGGGTCAAGCCGAGGAAGAGCCCGGGGTCGCGGGCCGGTCGAACGGCACGGGGCCGCCGACCCAGGCCGATGTCGCCCGCCGGGCCGGGGTGTCACGGGCCCTGGTGTCCATCGTCTTCCGCGATCTCCCGGGGGCCAGTCCGAGCAATCGGGACCACATCCGGGCGGTGGCGGCCGAGATCGGCTATCTGCCCGACCAGCGGGCTCAGCTGCTCGGCCGCAAGCGCACCGGAGTCCTCGGGGTCTGCTACTCGTTGACCCACGACTTCCACGGCACGATGGTCGAGCAGCTCTACGCGGCCGCAGAGCAGCAGGGCTTCGGCCTGGTGCTGAGCGGGTTCGGAACCAGCCGCTCCGAGGAGACGGCGATCACCAGCTTGCTGGCCTACCGCTGCGAGGGCCTGGTCCTGGTCGGGTCGGGGGCCCGCCTCCCGCTCCTGGAGCGGGTGGCCCGCCAGGTCCCGACCGTGGTGGCGTTGCGTGGGGTACGGCGGCCGTACGTAGGCGTGGTTCGTTCCGATGATCTGCTCGGGTCGCGCTCGGCCACCGGCCACCTGCTCGAACTGGGCCACCGACGGCTTCTGCACATCGACGGCGTCCGGGCTGCTGGTGCGGCCGATCGTCGGCGGGGTTTCCGGACCGCGGTCGAGCTCGCGCGGGCCGACGGCGCCGAGCTGGCCGGTGGGTCCACCGAGGCCGACGGCGTCCGAGCGGGGGAGCGCCTGGTCGAGCGCTTGGGCGAGCCCGACCGCCCGACCGGTGTGGTGGTGTTCAACGACCATGCAGCGGTCGGGGTCCTGGCCGCAGTCCGTCGCGCCGGATTCCGGGTGCCCCAGGATCTTTCGGTGGTCGGCTTCGACGACGCCCGGTTGGCCGGCGTGCCCGGCGTCGACCTGTCCACGGTGCGCCAGGACACCGTGACGCTGGCCCGATCGGCGATCGCGCAACTCGGGGCCCGTTCGGCCGATCCGGCGGTCACGGCGTCCGAGACCGTCGTCCGACCCGAGCTGGTGGTCCGGGGGACGACCGGCCCGCCGCCCGGGGACTGAGTCCGTCCGGCCGATGCGCGACCGGTGGTCTGGCATTTGACATTATGTCCTTACAAACTCTAGGCTGAGGTCATCACCGAGGAGGAACCGATGCCCCTAGTCCGGATCGATGTGCAGACCGGTCGCACCGCCGAGCAGCTCCGCGCGCTCGCCGACCTGGTCCAGGACGTCATGCTCGACGTCTTCGCCGCTCCCGCCCGCGATCGCTACCAGATCATCACCGAGCATCCGGTGGGCCACGTCATCGCCGAGGACACCGGGCTGGGGCTCGAGCGCTCCGAGGGCGTGACGGTGATCCAGATCTTCCAGCAGGGCCGCACCGCCGAGCAGAAGCAGCAGACCTACGCGCAGCTGGCCGAGCGGCTCGGCGCCGCCGGGCTGGTCCGCCCCGAGGATCTCATCGTCTCGGTGATGGCCAACCAGCGCGAGGACTGGTCGTTCGGGCTCGGTCGGGCGCAGTTCCTGACCGGCGAGCTCTGACCCGTTCCGCAGTTTGGCATTTTGTCCTAACAATTCTTGACAGGGTCAGACCCGGCCTCTACGGTGCTGGAAGGTGCCGGTCCGGGCGGACCTGTCGATCTCGAAGGAGAGTTTGATGAGCAGCGATTCTGCACTCGAGGTGTTGACCTTCGGTCGCGCCGGAGTCGACATCTATCCGCAGCAGATCGGGGTCGGTCTCGAGGACGTCGAGACCTTCGGCAAGTACCTGGGCGGCACCACGGCCAACGTCGCCGTCGCCGCCGCGCGGCTCGGCCGACGCACCGCGATCATCACCGGGGTGGGTGACGACCCGTTCGGTCGCTACGTCCGCCGCGCGCTGCGTGATCTCGACGTCGACGACCGCTTCGTGGTGACCAACACCGAGTTCGCCACGCCGGTCACCTTCTGCGAGATCTTCCCACCCGACGATTTCCCGCTGTGGTTCTACCGCAAGCCCTCGGCGCCCGACCTCCAGATCACGCCGGCCGACATCGACTTCGATGCCGTCCGCGCGACCGCGCTGATGTGGATCTCGACCACCGGGCTGTCGGAGGAGCCGAGCCGGCAGTCGCACTTCGAGCTGCTCGAGGCGCGGGCCCGCAAGGAGTTCACCGTCCTCGACCTCGACTACCGGCCGATGTTCTGGGAGACCCCGGCGCACGCGACCGAGCAGGTGCAGAAGATCCTCGGCCAGGTCACCGTCGCGGTGGGCAACCGCGAGGAGTGCGAGGTGGCCGTCGGCGAGACCGATCCGGAGCGGGCCGCCGACGCGCTGCTCGACGCCGGCGTCGAGTTGGCCATCGTCAAGCAGGGGCCCAAGGGCGTGCTCGCCAAGACGCGCACCGAGCGCGTGGTCTCGCCGCCGATCATGATCACCCCGCTCAACGGCCTGGGGGCCGGTGACTCGTTCGGCGGGTCGCTGTGCCACGGCCTGCTCGCCGGTTGGCCGCTGGAGAAGATCCTGCAGCGGGCCAACGCCGCCGGGGCCATCGTCGCGTCGCGGCTCGAGTGCTCGACCGCCATGCCGACCGCCGCCGAGATCGACCTGCTGATCGAGGGCAAGGACCCGAACGACCAGCTGAGCGACGCGCAGGCCAACCACCTCGACACCAGCGCGGCACAGCGATGAGCGGGCAGTTCGTCGGCTCGATCGCCGAGCTCAACGAGGTGCGCTACCGCGATCCGCACCGCATCAAGCAACTTCTCGCGGTGCGCAGCCGGCGCGAGATCTTCGACACCGCCGGCCAGCTGATGATCATCGCCTGCGACCATCCGGCCCGCGGCGCGCTGGGGGCGCAGGGTCGGGCGACCGCGATGGGTCACCGCACCGAGCTGCTCGAGCGACTGCAGACCGCGCTCAGCCGGCCGGGCGTCGACGGGCTGCTGGCCACCGCCGACATCGCCGAGGACCTGCTGCTGCTCGGAGCGCTCGAGGACAAGCTGGTCTTCTCCTCGCTCAACCGCGGCGGGCTGCAGGGGTCGACGTTCGAGATCGACGACCGCAACACCGGTTACGACGTCCGCGGGACCCTCGAGTCGCGGTTCGACGGCATCAAGATGCTGACCCGGATCGACCTCGACGACCCGGGCACGGTGGCCACCTTGGAGACCCAGGGCCGGGTCATCACCGAGGCCAACCGGGCCGAGCTGATCGCGCTGGTCGAGCCGTTCATGTCCAGCCGGGTCGACGGCAGGATCGTCAACGACCTGTCCGCCGACGGGGTGATCAAGTCGGTGGCCATCGCCCAGGGCCTGGGCGCCTCCAGCGCGTACACCTGGATGAAGCTGCCGGTCGTGCCGGAGATGGAGCGGGTGATGGATTCGACCACGCTGCCGACCCTGCTGCTCGGTGGCGATCCCGACACCGACCCGCAGGAGACCTACGCGTCCTGGCAGGCGGCGCTCAAGCTGCCGTCGGTGCGCGGTCTGGTGGTCGGTCGCACGCTGCTGTACCCGTCCGACGACGACGTGGCCGCGGCGGTCGACACCGCCGTCGGTCTGATGCGGTGATGACCATGCACTCGGACTACTATCTGCCCGCCCGCGGCACCGCCCGGGGCGCGTACGCGCTCGAGGTCACCCCGGAGTCGGCCGGCTGGGCCCACTCCTCGCTGCGCATCGTCGAACTCGACGCCCGCGGTGAGCACCAGTTCTCCACCGGCGACGACGAGATCATCGTCGTCCCGCTCAGCGGTGGGGTCGCGGTCGAGGTCGATGGCTCGCACTGCGAGCTCGACGGCCGCACCGATGTGTTCGCCGGACCGAGCGACATCGCGTACGTCGGTGCCGGTCACGTCGCCACCCTCTACTCCGACGGCGGCGGACGCTTCGCACTGTGCGGGGCCCGGACCGTCGGTCCGACCACGCCGCTGCGCTACCTGGCCGCGGCCAAGGTCCCGGTCGAGCTCCGCGGGGCCGGGCAGTCGAGCCGGCAGGTCCGCAACTTCGGGACCCCGGGGGCGCTCGAGGCCAGCACGATCATCGCCTGCGAGGTCATCACCCCGGCCGGCAACTGGTCGTCCTACCCGGCGCACAAGCACGACGAGACCACCGAGACCGAGTCCGAGCTCGAGGAGATCTACTACTTCGAGATCTCCGCCGGCCCGCACGGCGAACCCGGTTTCGGGTTCATGCGGACCTCGTCGTCGCCCGGTCACGACATCGATCTGCTCGAAGAGGTCTACGACCGCGACACCGTGCTGGTGCCGTTCGGTTGGCACGGCCCCTGCGTCGCCGCCCCCGGCTACGACATGTACTACTTGAACGTGATGGCCGGCCCCGGGGCCGAGCGGGCGTGGAAGATCTCCGACCACCCCGACCAGACCTGGGTCCGTGACTCCTGGAAGACCCAAGACATCGATCCCCGACTCCGGCCGAAGGACTCGTGACATGACCTCGCAAGCCATTGATCTCCCGGCGGGGACGATCCCCGCGAACCCCACCGACGCCGCGACGGTGAATCTCACCGTGGCCCAGGCCACGATCAAGTTCCTCGGGGCGCAGTACTCCGAGTCCGACGGCGTCGAGCAGAAGCTGTTCGCCGGCTGTCTGGGCATCTTCGGACACGGCAACGTGGCCGGCATCGGCCAGGCGCTGCTGCAGTACGAGCTCGAGGAGCCCGACCTGCTGCCGTACGTGCTCGGCCGCAACGAGCAGGCCATGGTGCACACGGCGGTCGCGTACGCCCGGATGAAGGAGCGCAAGCAGACCTGGGCGGTCTCGACCAGCGTCGGGCCGGGCGCGACCAACCTGGTCACCGGGGCCGCGCTGGCCACCATCAACCGGATCCCCGTGCTGCTGCTGCCGGCCGACACCTTCGCCGACCGCTCGGCCTCGCCGCTGCTGCAGGAGCTCGAGCAGCCGTACGCGGGCGACCTGACGGTCAACGACGCGTTCCGGCCGGTGTCGAAGTACTTCGACCGGGTCTGGCGTCCCGAGCAGTTGCCGGCCGCCCTGCTGTCGGCCATGCGGGCGCTGGTCGACCCGGCCGAGACCGGCGCGGTCACCGTCTGCTTCCCGCAGGACGTCCAGGTCGAGGCGTACGACTGGCCGGTCGCGCTGTTCGACAAGCGGGTCTGGCACATCGCCCGTCCGCTGCCCGAGCGCCGGATCATCGAGTCGGCGGCCGAGCTGATCAGGTCGGCCAAGAAGCCGCTGATCGTGGCCGGCGGCGGGGTGCACTACTCCGGCGCCACCGACGCGCTGGCCGCGTTCTGCGCGGCCACCGGGATCCCGGTCGGCCAGTCGCAGGCCGGCAAGGGCACGCTGGTCTACGACCACGAGCAGTGCCTCGGGGCCATCGGCTCGACCGGGTCCACCGCGGCGAACGCGGTCGCCCACGACGCCGACCTGGTCATCGGGATCGGCACCCGCTACTCCGACTTCACCACGGCCAGCCGGACCGCGTTCCAGAACCCCGACGTCCGGTTCGTCAACATCAACGTGGCCCCGATCGACGCGGTCAAGCACGCCGGTCTGGCCGTCCAGGCCGACGCCCGCGAGTCGCTCGAGGCGCTGACCGTGCTGCTCGACGGCCACCGGGTCGACCAGAGCTACATCGACGCCTACACCGCGCTCGACGCCGAGTGGGACGCGACCGTCGGCGCGGCGTTCGCGCAGGAGCAGACCCCCGAGGGCCTGTTCAGCCAGAACGCGGTGATCGGGCTGGTCAACGAGCTGTCCGACCCGCGCGACGTGGTCGTCTGCGCGGCCGGGTCGATGCCCGGTGACCTGCACAAGCTGTGGCGCACCCGCGACCCGAAGGGATACCACGTCGAGTACGGCTACTCGTGCATGGGCTACGAGGTGGCCGGTGGGCTCGGGGTCCGGCTGGCCTGCCCCGACCGCGACGTGTTCATCATGGTCGGCGACGGCTCGTACCTGATGATGGCCACCGAGCTGGCCACCGCGGTCCAGGAGCGGATCAAGGTCATCACCGTGCTGGTCCAGAACCACGGTTTCGCCTCGATCGGCGCGCTCTCGGAGTCGCTCGGCTCGCAGCGCTTCGGCACGGCCTACCGCTACCGCAACGCCCAGACCGGGCGGCTCGACGGCAGCATCCTGCCGGTCGACATCGCGGCCAACGCGGCCAGCTTCGGCATCGAGGTCGTCAAGGTCGGCTCGCCCGAGGCCTTCGCCGAGGCGATCAAGCAGGCCAAGGCCTCGGAGGACTCGACGGTCATCTACGTCGAGACCGATCCGCTGATCGACGGCCCGAACTCGCACTCGTGGTGGGACGTGCCGGTGAGCGCCACCTCGACGCTCGAGTCCACCCAGGCCGCGCGCCTCACCTACGACCAGCACAAGGCCGAGCAGCGGCTCTTCCTCTAGGAGGGATTCACCATGGCATCGACGATCACCATCGGCACCGCGCCGGACTCCTGGGGGATCTGGTTCCCGAGCGATCCGGAGCAGTTGCCGGCCGAGCAGTTCCTCCGCGAGGTGGCCGAAGCGGGCTACCAGGCGATCGAGCTCGGGCCGTACGGCTATCTGCCGACCGACCCCGCGGAGCTGCGCGAGGCGCTCGACCGGTACCAGCTGTCGGTGCTGGCCGGCACGGTGTTCTCCGGACTGCACCGGCCGGACTCGTGGGACGCGGTCTGGAAGCAGGTGACCGACGTCGCCGCGCTGACCCGGGCCGTCGGCGGCGAGCACATCGTGGTCATCCCGGCGATGTACCGCGACGAGAAGACCGGGGCCGATCTCGAGCCGTCGACCCTGACCGACGACCAGTGGCGGCTGCTGACCACGCAGACCGACGAGCTCGGCCGCCGGATCCTCGAGGAGTACGGGCTCAAGGTCCAGTTCCACCCGCACGCCGAGAGCCACGTCGGCTACCAGCACGACGTCGAGCGGTTCCTCGAGTCGACCGACCCCGACTACGTCAACCTCTGCCTCGACACCGGCCACATCGCCTACTACGACGGCGACTCGGTCGCGCTGATCACCTCCTACCCGGAGCGGATCGGCTACGTCCACCTCAAGCAGGTGGATCCGGCGGTGATGGCCACGGTCCGCGAGCAGAACATCGTCTGGCCCGAGGCGGTCCGGATGGGTGCCATGACCGAGCCTCCGCTCGGGCTGCCATTCATGCCACCGGTGCTCCAGGCACTGGCCGATCTGGACACCGACATCAAGGGGATCATCGAGCATGATCTCTATCCGTGCGCTCCGGACGTGCCGCTGCCCATCGCCAAGCGGACCAAGGCGTACCTGAGCACCTGCAGCCCGGTATCGATCGACATGGGCGCCGTCCGCGGCTGAGCGCTCCCACCCCGTACGACCTCACGCACCACACAGACAAGAACCACGAGAGAAGGAACCCGAGATCATGGCAACCACGCTCTACCACTGGAAGAACGGCGAGCTCTTCGAGGGCACGGGTGGCCGCTTCAGCGATGTGACCAACCCGGCCACCGGCGAGGTCAGCGCCCAGCTGGCCCTGGCCAGCGAGGACGACGTCGACGCCGTCGTCGCCGCGGCCAAGGCCGCGTTCCCGAAGTGGCGCGACACCTCGCTGGCCCGGCGCACCCAGGTGCTCTTCGCCTTCCGCGAGCTGCTCAACGCCCGCAAGGGTGAGCTGGCCGAGATCATCACCGCCGAGCACGGCAAGGTGCTGTCCGACGCCCTCGGCGAGGTGAGCCGCGGCCAGGAGGTCGTGGAGTTCGCCTGCGGCATGCCGCACCTGATCAAGGGCGCCTTCACCGAGAACGCCTCGACCAAGGTCGACGTGCATTCGGTCCGCCAGCCGCTCGGCGTCGTCGGGATCATCTCCCCGTTCAACTTCCCGGCCATGGTCCCGATGTGGTTCTTCCCGATCGCCATCGCCGCCGGCAACACCGTCGTGGTCAAGCCCAGCGAGAAGGTCCCGACCTCGGCGCTGTGGATGGCCCAGCTGTGGAAGGAAGCCGGTCTGCCCGATGGCGTCTTCAACGTCCTCAACGGCGACAAGGTGGCCGTCGACGGACTGCTGACCCACCCGGACATCTCCTCGATCTCGTTCGTCGGGTCGACCCCGATCGCCAAGTACGTCTACGAGACCGGCACCGCGCACGGCAAGCGGGTCCAGGCCCTCGGCGGCGCCAAGAACCACATGCTCGTCCTGCCCGACGCCGACCTCGACCTCGCCGCCGACCAGGCCATCAACGCGGGCTTCGGCTCGGCCGGTGAGCGCTGCATGGCCATCTCCGCCGTGCTCGCCGTCGGCGACATCGCCGACACCCTGGTCGCCAAGATCGCCGAGCGGGCCCGCAGCCTGAAGACCGGCGACGGACGACGTTCGTGCGACATGGGCCCGCTGGTCACCGCCCAGGCCCGCGACCGGGTCTCCGGTTACGTCGACGCCGGCGAGGCCGCCGGCGCCGAGCTCGTGGTCGACGGCCGCGGCATCGAGACCGACTCCGACGGCAACGGCTTCTTCGTCGGCCCGACCCTGTTCGACAAGGTCGCCACCGACATGAGCATCTACACCGACGAGATCTTCGGCCCGGTCCTGTCGGTCGTACGGATCGAGTCGTACGAGGAGGGGGTCGACCTGATCAACTCCAACCCGTACGGCAACGGCACCGCGATCTTCACCAACGACGGTGGCGCGGCCCGACAGTTCCAGAACGAGGTCACCGTGGGCATGATCGGGATCAACGTCCCGGTGCCGGTCCCGATGGCGTACTACTCGTTCGGCGGCTGGAAGAACTCGCTGTTCGGCGACTCGCACGCGCACGGCATGGAGGGCGTGAACTTCTTCACCCGGGGCAAGGTCATCACCTCGCGTTGGCTCGATCCGTCGCACGGCGGACTGAACCTGGGGTTCCCGCAGAACGCCTGACTCTCGTTTGACGCTTGACGTCTGACGGGTGGTGGCGGCGGGCTGTAAGCCGCCGCGGCCCGCTGCGCAACGGGGCCCGCGGGGCCGATCGGCACAAGGTGCTGGTCGGCTCTGCGGGCCTTGTCGCGTTCGCCGCCGGTCGGGATTCATGATCTTCAGCTTGTGACGACCGGCCCCGAGGGCCCCGTTGCTCCGCTTCTCTCGGAGGGTCGGCGTGCGGATTCCGCTTCCTACCGGTCCGTCGCTCGCATGGAGGGGGCTCTGGGGGACCGGGGCGTACGCGGTGCTCCTCCCGGAACTTCGGGCTGGTCGCGGCCGGCCGTGTGCGCGCACAGGTGACGAAACGGCCCGGCAGGGTCAGATGCAGCGCTCGGTCTCGCGGAGGTGGGCGAGGCGGGTGGGGTCGCAATGGCCGGTGACGATGACGCTGGAACCGCCGGCGACGAGGGGGCGGAGGAGGGCGTCGCGGGTGGTGGACCAGGGGTCGGTCGGGAGGATCAGGCGGCGGCCGGTGGTGGTGGGGTCGATCGACAGCAGGTCGCTCTGGTCGAGGTCGGTGCCGGGGGAGTGCCAGGCCGGCGCCGTGGGTGGCGGGGAGGCGGCGTCGAAGCGGTCGGGCTGGCCGCGGACCTCGGTGTTGTAGTCGAGGATCGGCGCCTCGGACGGGCCGGGGAGGCCGAGCGGGTGCAGCGAGCAGGCGACCACCGGTTCGCCGGAGGTGGTCCAGTCGGTGTCCGGTCCGATGACCAGGGCGGCGCGACCAGCGCGCGGGTCGACCGAGACGACGATGCCGGTACGCCAGCACGCGAGTTCCCAGATCAGCGTGACCCAGTGGCCCGGGTGGCTGCGGGCCAGGGCCAGTTCGACCCGGTCGCCCTCGTCGAGCATCAGCTCGTCGAGCAGCAGGTGGGCGGTCTTGGCCACCCAGTTGGCGAAGCTGGTCGCCGACAGCTCGGTGCGTTCACCCGAGTCGAGGTCGTAGTAGGTCAGCAGCGGGCTGGCCCCGTCGGTACGGACCCGGCGTTGCAACAACCCGGTGATGAGCTCGGCCACGGCGCGATCCTAGTGGCCGGGGACACGGTCGCGGCCGGGTCGTCGTGTCGACCAGTTGTGACATGGCGCCGTTAGCCTTTCCGCCATGCGTTACGTGCTGATCGTGGCCGGTGGATCCGGCAAGCGACTGTGGCCGCTCTCGCGGCAGGACATGCCCAAGCAGTTGCTCAAGGTGCTCGGGGGCAAGAGCCTGCTGCGGATCGCCTACGAGCGGCTGGACGGGGTGGTGCCGCCCGAACGCATCCTGGTCTGCACCGGGGCCGATTACGCCTCCGTGGTCGCCGCCGAGCTCCCCGAACTCCCGGCCGCCAACATCCTCGGCGAGCCGCAGGGCCGCGATTCGCTCAACGCCGTCGCCTGGCCGGCCGCCGTGCTGGCCGCCACCGACCCCGACGCGGCGATCGCCGTGGTCACCGCCGACCAGGTGATGCATCCGGTCGAGGCGTTCCAGGCCGCGCTGGTCGAGGGCTTCGAGGTCGTCGAGTCCGACCCGGCCGCGCTGGTCACCTTCGGCGTCGTGCCGACGACGCCGCACACCGGCTACGGCTATCTCGAACGCGGAGCCGAGGATCCGGCCCGGCCCGCGGTCAGCGACGTGGTGGCGTTCAAGGAGAAGCCCGACCGGCTGACCGCCGAGGAGTACCTGGCCTCGGGCCGCTACTGGTGGAACGCCGGCATGTTCGTCTGGCGCGCCCAGACCCTGCTCGACCAGCTCGCCGAACTGCTGCCGCCGACCCACACGGCCATCCTCGAGCTGGCCACGGCGCCCGAGCGACTGGCCGAGATCTACCCGAAGCTGACCAAGATCAGCGTCGACTACGCGATCATGGAGCCGGTCTCCCAGGGCCGCGGCACCGCCCACGTCAAGGCCGTCCGGCTGCCGATCGAGTGGCACGACGTCGGCGGCTTCGCCTCGCTGGCCGAGCAACTCCCGCGCGACGACCGCGGCAACGTCACCCAGGGCACCAGCGTGCTGGTCGACGCCCAGGACAACCTGGTCATCAACAACTCCGAGGACGGCCGCCTGGTCGCCGTCGTCGGCCTGTCCGGCACGGTCATCGTCCAGACCCCCCAGATCACCCTGGTCTGCCCGATCTCCGAAGCCGAGCGGATCAAGGAACTGGTCGCCGAGGTCACCTCCCGCCTCGGCCACACCTACGCGTAGTTTCTCGGACTGACGGCTCGCGCCCGCGAGAGCTCGCCCGGCTCTGGCCTTCGCTCCCGGCCGTGAAGCATGAGGTCCCTACCCGGACGTGCGCACCTCACCCGACCGCCGCGATGAACCCGGGGTCTCCACAGTCGTCAAGCCAACAAGGCTAAGCCGCGTTGGGCTCGGGGCTGTTCTCCCAGGGGTACTTGGCCATGAAGTCGGCGATGGCCGGGCCGCTGACCGCGGTGCAGGCCTGGCGGACGCCGCGCTGGCTGGCGGCGAGCGACGGGTTGTTGGGGTCGGCGGTCCAGCGGGTCAGGACGACGTCCTTGCCGTCGGGGAAGCCCGCCGGGTCGCTGTCGAGCCAGGGGGCGGCGAGGAACTTCTTGGTCGGGTCGTAGTCGTCGCTGCTGAAGGTCTTGGCGATCGACTCGAGGGCGTCGATCTGCTCGGCCGACGCCGACGGGCGGTACCAGACGATGGTGTAGCCGTGCTCGAGGTTGTGGACCAGAGTGCCGACCTCGGGGCGGTCGCTCTCGGTGTAGAACTTCTTCAGGAAGCTGGCCGGGGTGTCGTAGTGCTTGCCCGAGTCCGGCGGATACTGCGCGTACTCGATCGGGGTGCCGACCGGCACGTGCTCCTGGTTGCCGGTCGCCGGATCCTCGACCGCCGGGTCGCACCCGGCCGCCGAGGCCGCGACGCCGAGCTCGGCCAGCGTGGCCCCGCGGGCCTTGGCGTCCTGCCAGTAGAGATAGAGCGGCACCGACAGGATCAGCGCGGCCGAGACCACGCAGATGACCAGCAGCCGGATCGTCCGGTTGCGTGCTTCCTTCTTGCGGGCCTCCTCGAACGAGGCCAACTTGTCGCGCCGGCTTCCGCCGGGCTTGGATCCGGATGCGCGTCCACCCCGGTTGCCACCGTTGGGACGCGGATTGGCAGTTGCTTTCGCCACTGTCGGACTCTCCTGGATCGGCTGCGGGGAAGTCGGGAGTCTATAGGGGCTTCCTGTCCGCGCCGGGCATCGTGAGGTCGGCGGACAGGATCCGCTCGACCAGCGCCGCCGCCTCGTCGCCCAACCCCCGGTCGGCCAGCACCCGGGCCGCGCACGCGGACGGCGGCAGTCCGACCAGCTCCTCGTAGCGGTCCGCCGCGCCCATCGCGACCAGCACGGCGGCCAGCACGGCCTCGCGACTGCCGTACGCGAACAGGTCGAGTTCGGGCGGACGGACCAGGTCGCGGGCCCGGTCCGGGCCGTCGCCGACCAGGTGTCCGAGCCCGCGGACCACGGCCACCGGCCGGCCCCCGAGCTTGGTCTTGACCAGTTCGGCGGCCGCCGCGATCTCGTCGGCGTACGCCATCTTGGTCACCATCAGGTCGTTGCCGTAGTCGTCGGTCCGGCCGGCGAAGTCGTCGGCCACCCGCACCCCGGCGGCACCGATGGCCTGGTCGACCTGGCCCTCGCGCCAGGGCCGGCCGGCGGTGTCGGAGACCACCACCCCGACGCGTACGCCGAACCGCTCGGCGAAGGCGTCGCGCAGCCGGGCCGCGCTGGCGTCCGGGTCGGCCGGGAGCAGCAGCACCCAGGCCGGGTCGACGTTGGAGTTGTCGATGCCCGCCCCGGCCAGCACCAGACCGTGCTCGGTGCCGACGATCCGGGTCCGCCCGCGTACCGCGACGGTCCGCCGAGCCTCGGTCAGGACCAGGGCGTCGCGCTGCCCGGCCGGGACGAACCGGTCCTCGGCCTTGCTGACGATCTTCGAGGTGACGACGACGATGTCGCCGTCACGGAGCGGGTCGGCCGCGCAGGCCTGGACGACCAAGGCGGCCAGGTCGGCGCCGGCGGCGATCTCGGGGATGCCGTCCGGCGCCGAGACGGTGATCATGCGGCGGCGGCCACGGCCACCGCGGTGTGGATGAAGTCGGCCGTGGCCGCGTCGTCATGCATCAACAGCTCGGTGACCACCGTGCGCAGCCCGGCCGCCCCGACCTCGGCCACCCCGTCGGCGTCGCGGCGATCCATGGCCCAGACGTCGAGCACCCCGTCGCCCGACCGGGCGCCGTAGTGGACGCCGACCGAGGCCGCGGCCACGGCGACCCCGATGGCCGGCAGCAGCCGGTGGGCCATCCCGAGGACCGGGGCCCCGCCGAGGATGCCCGAGAAGCCGACCACCGGGGCCGAGGCGGCGCGGACCGCGTCGCGGATCCCCGGCACGGCCAGGATCGGCCCGATCGACACCACCGGGTTGCTCGGCGCGACCAGCACCAGGGCGGCGTCGGCGATCGCCTCCACCACACCGGGCGCCGGGGTCGCGGTCTCGGCCCCCGACCAGCGCACGGCCAGGGCGTCGGGCTCGGCGTGCCGCCGCACCCAGTACTCCTGGAAGTGGATCTCGCGGCGGTGCGGATCGGCGATGGTCACCTGGGTCTCGACCGGATCGTCGCTCATCGGCAGCAGGTGCAGCCGGTCGTCGCCGGCCAGCCACCGCGCGGCCAGCCGCCGGGTCACCGCGGACAGCGGCCAGCCCTGCCGCAGCAGCGCCGACCGGGCGACGTGGGTCGCCAGGTCGCGGTCACCGAGGGAGAACCAGGTGTCCTCGGCGCCGTACGCTCGCAGTTCCTCGAGCAGCCGCCAGCTCTCGTCGGCCCGCCCCCACCGGCGCTCGGCATCGATCCCGCCGCCCAGGGTGTACATCATCGTGTCCAGATCGGGGCAGATCCGTAGTCCGTGCAGCGTGATGTCGTCGGCGGTGTTCCCGACCACGGTGATGGTCGCGTCCGGATAGGCCGCCCGGACCCCGCGGACGAACGTCGAACCGCCGACGCCACCGGCCAGCACCACGATCTGCATGCCCGCCAGTGTGTCATCGGCCGCCGTTACGATCGCGCTCATGGAGAACCTCAAGACCTGGCGCGCACCGGTGGCCTGGCTGTTGACCGGGGTGCTCGTCATCAATCTGGCGCTGGTCGTGGCCACCGTGGTGCGGACCGATCCGGAGACCTCGGTCGGATACGCCACGGTGGCGGCCTACCGGCTGGCCGACCCCCTCCTGCTGGTGCTGCTGGCCGCTGTCGTGGTCGGGGCGGTGCTGGTCGACCCGGTGCCCCGGTCCGGCACGCTGGCCACGACCGCCGCGGTGGTGGCCGGGCTGGTCGTGCTGCTCGGGATCGGGGCGGCGCTCTACGGGTTCACCGGTCCGTTCGGTGGGCTCGACGCGATCGCGCCGCTGACCGGTCTGGTGGTCTCCGTGGTGGCGGTGGCGGTGCTGATCAAGGCGGCCGCGCTCACCCGCCACCGCGTGCGCACGGCGACCGAGGGGCTGCATCGACTCGGTCCGGTGGCACCGACGCCCGTGCTGACCCCGGGCTCGCCGCCGACCCCCGAGCCCGACCCGCAGCTGCAGCCGACCTGGCAGCCCGACGCCGCGGCCGGGGCGGCCTGGATGACCGCGGGCGACGCGGCGGCCGGCGCACCGGCGGCGGGCTGGGGCAGTGCAGAGTCGGAGTTCTCCGGCTGGCGCGCCCTGCCGCCGGGGGCCGACCGACCGGGTCCGGGTCCGGAGTCGTCGTCGCCCACCTCACCGGCCTCGCCACCGCGTCCGCCGGCGCACTGACCACCCTGGCCCCTAGCAGTCGGCGGACCGACCTGCAATATCAGGTCTCCCCTTGACTTTGGGGCACCGACAGGCATGTAATTTCAGCCATGTGATTCATCTGCTGACCGGCATTGCCGGTCGGATGTCATCACTTTCCGGTGCCGAGAACCGGAGGGTGGTCGGCCAGCAGCCGGGAGCGATCCGCGAAGTCGGGCCCGGGGCGCAGCAGAGGGGCACACGGAATGCGGGTCGAGGAGGGCTGGGATGTACGAGCTGATCGAGTTCGACGGCGACGGTGAGGTCGGCGAGGACGACGGCGCACTGGGATGGCAGGAGCGGTCTCTGTGCGCTCAGACCGACCCCGAGGCGTTCTTCCCGGAGAAGGGTGGCTCGACCCGGGAGGCCAAGAAGGTCTGCCTGTCGTGCGACGTCCGTCGGGAGTGCCTGGAATACGCGTTGTCCAACGACGAGCGCTTCGGGATCTGGGGCGGGCTGAGCGAGCGGGAGCGGCGCAAGCTGAAGAAGCGAGCCGTCTGAGGCATGATCACCGTTCCGCCTCGGGCGGATCGGTGCAGAGCGACGCATCGGCGCAGGCCGGTCGACTCGCATAAGGTAGGGGCCGCCCCGACATGGGGGCGGCCCTGCTGCATGTCCGGGGCCGGTCGGTCGAGTACGAGGATGGGTTCATGGGCGTGAGGTCACTCACCGGCGCCCGGCGACCCCGGGTGCGGCCATGACCGACCACCTGGCTGAGGTCGAGAACCCCTGGGCGTGGGCCCAGGCCGAGCGGTCGCCGCGCGCCCCGCTCGACGTCTCGTCGACCCGGGTCACCGCGGTGCTGGTCGCCTTCGACGCCGCCCGCTGGCTGCCCGCCACCCTCGACGCGCTGGCCGCGTCGACCGTGCGTCCGCACCGGTTGATCGCCATCGACAACGGCAGCACCGACGCCACTCGCACCTTGCTCGAACGGGCCCGCGACCAGGGGGTGCTCGACGCGGTCTACGAGGGGAAGTCGAGCTTCGGCTTCGGCGCGGCGGTGAAGGCCGCGCTGCGCAAGGACCGGATGGCCCAGACCGCCGAGACCGGGGTGGTCGCCCTCGACGACGCCGACGAGCGGCACTGGCTCTGGCTGCTGCACGACGACGCCGCCCCCGAACCGCAGGCCCTGCACACCCTGCTCGACCACGTCCTGCGCGACGGGTCGATCGACATCACCGGTCCCAAGCTGGTCCTGCCCCGACGGCGGCACGGCGGCCAACCGATCAGCGAGGTCGGGGTCAGCATCTCGGGCACCGGACGCCGCGACCTGGCGCTCGACACCGGTGAGATCGACCAGGGCCAGCAGGACAAGCCCAGCCAGCGGCTCGGCGTGTCGACCTGTGCCATGCTCGTCCGCGCCGCCGTCTGGCAGGACCTCGACGGCCTCGACCCGGCGTTACCGGTGTTCCGCGACGGGGTCGAGTTCGGCTGGCGCGCCCACCTCAACGGATACCGCGTCGTCACCACGCCGGCCGCCCTGGTCGTCCACCGGCAGGTCGGTCGCGCCGGGCTGCGTCCGCGGGGGCTGACCGGACGCCGGCCGGGTCAGGTCGACCGGCTGCTCGGCATGCTCGTGGTCGCCGGCCACGCCCCGGCCGCGATGCTGCCGGTGGTCTGGCTCCGCCTGGTCCTGAGCTGTCTGGCCCGGGCCTTCGGCTATCTGCTCGGCAAGGTGCCGGGCCGGTCGCTCGACGAGGTCCTCGCGGTCGGATCGTTCGTCGCCCATCCGAAACGGATCCGCGATCTGCGGGCCCGGACCGCCCAGATCGACCCGGCGCCGGGCACCGCCGAGGTCGTCGCCAAGCTTCGCCCGCCGTGGTGGAACAGCCTGAGCGTCGCCGCCGAGGTGCTGAGCTCGACCATGTCGGACCGCTACCGCTCGGTGGCCGGCGACCTCGATGCCGCCTCGCTCGACGAACTGACGGGGGACGAGTTCAGCTCGGTGGCCGACGACCGGCCCAAGTACCGCTGGCTCAACCCGGTCGTCATCGCCACCCTGGCCACGGTGGTGGGCAGTCTGATCGCCGCCCGCTCGCTGATCGGTCTGGGTTCACTGGTCGGGCCGGCGCTGCTCCCCGCCCCGGAGTCGCTGGGCCGGCTGTGGGACGCCGTGCTGCAGCCGATCGCCGGCGCACCCGGACAGATGGCGCCGCCCTGGCTTGCGGTGGCTGCGATCGGTTCGACGGTGCTGGCCGGTCAGCCGGAGTGGTTCAGCACGCTGCTGATCGCCGGCGTGGTCCCGTTGGCGCTGATCTCGGCCTACCCGCTGACCCGCCGACTGATCGCCGACCCCCGGATCCGGCTGTGGGTGGCCGTCACCTACGCGCTGCTGCCGGTGCTGCTCGGGGCCTCGAACCAGGGGCGGCTGACGCTCGGGGTCTTCGCCGTCGGGCTCCCGCTGCTGGTTTCGGCCGGGCGGGCGCTGGTGCTGCGTCGGGTCCGCACCCCGGAGGCCTGGCGAGGCGGCTGGGGCGCCGGTGTCGTCCTGGTCGTGCTGGCCGCGTTCGAGCCGTCGGTGCTGATCCTGGCGGTCGTCCTCGGGGCTGTCGGTGCGGTGACCCTGCGGCGTACGCCGCGCAAGATCGGCCGGATCGGGATCGCGCTCGGTCTTCCGCTGCTCGTCCTCGCCCCCTGGCTGCCCACGCTGATCCTCGACCCCGGACGGCTGCTGGTCGGCCCCGACTCCGCGCTCGACGGCGCCGGCCGGGCCCCGCAGGTGTGGGGACTGCTGATCGGCACCGGGCTGGGTCGCGGGTTGCCGCCGGCCTGGGTCAGCGGCGTGGTCATCGCGATGATCTGGGTCGTGGCGCTGGTCGGGCTGGCCCGCCGGGGCGAACGGCGGGCCGTCGTCGCCGCCTGGCTGACCGCCGGACTGGCCCTGGCCACCGCGGTGCTGTTGTCGCGGACGGTGGTCACCGTCCCGCCGTACGGCGCCGAGGTCCGGCCCTGGGTCGGCGCGTACCTGTTCGTCGGGTTCGCCGCGCTGCTGCTGGCCGGCGGCGTGGGGGTCGACGGCTTCCGTGAACGGCTCAACCAGCGCAGCTTCACCTGGCTGCAGCCGATGACCGTACTGGCCGGTGCGCTGGCCGCGGTGATCACGCTCGGCGCCGGGGTGTGGTGGATGGTCGGCGGTGCCTCGGGTCCGATCGAGCGCAGCCGCCTCGACTCGATCCCGCCGTACGTGCTCAACGCCATGGCCGGTCCGCAACGGCCCCGGGTGCTGGCCGTCGACCTCACCGGCAACCGGGCCGCGTACTCGGTGCTGACCGACGGGCAGTTGCGGCTCGGTGCCGCCGACCGGGGTTTCGCGTACGGCGGCTCGAACGAGGCCCGCGCCATCGTCGACGATCTGGTGGTGCGACTGGTGGCCGGCACGGCCGACTCCGACATCGCGCCCCAGCTCGCCGATCTCGGGATCGGCTACGTCTGGGTCAGCGGGGGACCGGACGAGGTGACCTCGCGGATCGGCAACACCCCCGGGTTGGGCACGGCCAGTGGGACCGAGGACGGGACGGTGTGGACCCTCGCCCCGGCGGTCTCGCGCTCGGTGCTGTCGGACGGCGCGGCGACCAGCCCGGTGGCCGGGTCGCCGGTCACCGTGCCGGCCGGGCCCGAGGGCCGGCTGCTCAAGCTCGGCGAGTCCGCCGACCCCCGCTGGCGGGCCGAGATCGGCGACCGCCGGCTCGACGGCGTCTCGGCCGGGTGGCAGCAGGCGTTCGCCGTCCCGGCCGACGGGGGAGCGGTGACCTACGGGCTGCGCTCACCGATGCCCTGGCTGGTCGCCGGTCAGGGGCTGATCGTGCTGGTCGCCGCGGTGTTGGCCGCCCCGGGGATCCGCCGTCCCGACGTCCGTGACCCCACCAAGACGGCGCGCCGCGCCGCGACTCTCTCGGAGACGGTCTGATGAGCGACGACTTCGCCACCCGGCTGCGCAGCCGTCGCGTGCTCGCCGTCTTCGTCGCCGTGTTCGCCGTCGGGGTGATCGGCGCCGGCGGGTCGTTGCTGCCCTCGCAGAGCGCCTCCCCGTCGCCGCCGCGGACGACCCAGGTCGGGCGCACCACCGCCGTCTGTGCCGCCGGGACCAGTCCGGTGACCACCCCCTCGGTGACGCCGGATCCCACCACGCCCTCCCCGGTCGTCCCGGCCCCCTCCGACACCCCGGCCCCCACCGACGTCCCGGCCCCCACCGACGTCCCGGTCGCGCCGGCCAGCCCGGGCCAGACCGGTCTCCCGGTGACCCCGGCGCCGACCGATGTCGCCCCGCCGCCGACCCCGGCACCGACCGACGTCCCGGTGACACCCGCGCCGAGCGCGACGCCGGCGGCTCCCGACCCGACGACCACGGCCGCGGCCGGGGCTCCGGCCACCGTGGCCGCGGTGACCGTGGGACGGCCCGACGACCAGCCCGGTCGGCTGACCGGGGCCGGTCTCGACGGCACGGCCACCGAGCTGTCGATCGACCAGCTCGGGCGGGGCGACCGGATCTCGGCCGTGGCCAGCCCGGTGGTGCTGACCGCTGACGGCGTGATGGCCACCCGTTCGGTCGGCGCGGTGCTGACCTCGCAGACGTCGGGCACCGACGCCGGACTCGCCGCCGCCCCGTGCCTGACCCCGGCGACCTCGGCCTGGTTCAGCGGTCTGGGCGCCGAGGAGAGCGACCGCACCGAGCTCATCCTGACCAACCCCGACGACACCCAGGCCCAGGTCGACCTGAAGTTCTACGGCAGCCAGGGCCGGGTGGTCGTCCCCGGCAGCCCGGGGCTGGTGGTCGACGCCCATGCCTCGCGGACCGTGTCGCTGAGCAGCATCATCGAGGCCACCGGTCCGTTGGGGCTGAGTGTCGAGGCCAGCCAGGGCCGGGTCAGTGCCGTGGCCCGGCGGCTGCAGAGCGACGATCTCGATCCGGCCGGCGTCGACTGGGCCGTGCCGACCGACGGCCCGAGCACCACCGTGGCGATCCCGGCCGTGCCCGGGGACGCCGGTCCGCGGCGGCTGGTGGTCACCAACCCCAGCGGCGACCGGGCGGCCGTCTCGGTGTCGGTGCTGGGCCTGCAGGGGTCCTACGTACCGTCCGGGGCCGACCGGCTCGAGGTGGCGGCCGAGTCGTCCGCGGTGGTCGCTCTCGATCCGGCCATGGCCGGCGAGGCGGGCAGCGTGGTGCTGACCAGCGACCGGCCGGTGACCGGTGCGGTGGTGTCGAACAGCCAGGTCGAGGGTGCCGTCACCGATCTCGCCGTGCAGTCGGCCGCCAGTCCGCTGGTCGGGTCGGGGGTGAGCGCCATCGCCACCACCACCGGGGCCGACAGCGAACTGGTGGTGAGCAACGCCGGCGCCGACGACGTCAGCCTCGACTTCGAGGTCCTCAGCTACGCCGGGGTCAGCCTTCGCAAGGACCAACTCGTCCTCGTGCCCGGCGGCACGGCGACCCGCCGGCTGCAGGCCGAGGGTCCGGCGTACGTGGTGGTCAGGGTCCCGCGGGGGTCGTCGGTGGTCGGCGGCATCGTGCTGACCGGCAACGGCGAGGACGTGGCCGGGCTGGCCACGCTGCCGCTGGTCTCACCCGACGTGGCCGCACGGGCGCCGCGCAGCGTGTCCGATCCGACCGTGGGGCGCTGAGCGACTCAGTCGTCGTCGGGATCGGCGGCGTCGGGGTCGATCTGCTCGACGCTCAACCCGGTCAGGGCGGACAACTGCTCGACCACGGTCCGGTGGACCAGGATCCGCAGGCCGCGCCGACTCGCCGCGCGGTGCTCGAGCGGTCGGCGGTAGACCACCACCCGCCCCGGGGCGTCGGCCGTGGCGTCGACGGCCAGGGCCAGCGGCACCCGGTCACCGCCCCACCCGACCGGGACCACCGGCACGTCCTCGACGCCGACCATCACCCCGGTCAACGCGCTCGGGCAGCGCGACCCGATCCGGTCGAGCGAGTCGCGGACGGCGTCGGCGAAGAACTCCGCCTTGGTCGCGGGTTGGGGCGGGGTGGCGATGATGCCGGTCAGACCGTTGGGTCGGGCCAGGGGTCCGCGGAGCCCTCGGTCGTGGCGATCGCGTCGGTGGGACACGGACGAAGCATCCCACGGTTGGGGCGGCGGCGGTTGTAGCGTCGGGCGGGTGGGGACCCGTCGCTGTTCGAGAGCAGGCTGCCCGCGTACGGCCACGTCGACCCTGACCTACGTCTACCGCGACTCGACCGCGGTGCTGGGTCCGCTGGCCAGCCGGGCCGAGCCGCACGGCTACGACCTCTGCGCGCAGCACGCCCACGCGCTCTCGGCCCCGCGCGGCTGGGAGGTCATCCGGTTGGCCGTCCCCGACGAGCCGGAGCCCAGCACCGACGATCTCCTCGCGCTCGCAGATGCGGTCCGCGAGGTGGGGCTGTCCTATGATGCTGGCTCCGAGCACGTGACAGAACGCCCCACGCATCGCAGCAGTGTGGTCGAGCTGGGCCGCCGTGGTCACCTCACCGTGCTCGCCGACCGCCCTGATTGAGGTCAACCACCCGATGATCACTCCGGACATCTTCAAGGCCAACGACATCCGGGGAATCACCGAAGGGCCGTCGCCCCAGTGGGACGAGGACGGCGCGTACGCGATCGGCGCCGCCCTGGTCGACGTGCTCGACCTGACCGCGGCCGAGGGCGCGCTGGTCGTCGGCCAGGACATGCGGGTCAGCAGCCCGCGGATCGCCAAGGCGTTCACCGCCGGGGTGCTCAGCCGAGGCGCCGACGTCATCGACATCGGTCTGGCCAGCACCGACGAGCTGTGGTTCGCCTCGGGCAAGCTCGATCTGCCCGGCGCGATGTTCACGGCCAGCCACAACCCCGGTGACTACAACGGGGTCAAGTTCTGCCTGGCCCAGGCCGCGCCGATCCTGCCCGCGCAGCTGGTGGCCATTCGCGAGAAGGCGATGAGCGCCGAGCCGGCCGCCGCGGCGACCACCGGCTCCTACTCCGAGCAGGACCTGCTCCCGGCGTACGCCGAGCACCTGCACGGGCTGGTCGACCTGACCGGGATCCGCCGGCTCAAGGTCGTGGTCGACGCCGGCAACGGGATGGCCGGGCACACCCTGCCCGCGGTCCTCGGACCGGTCGACCTGGAGATCATCGGCCTCTACACCGACCCCGACGGCACCTTCCCCAACCACCCGCCGAACCCGCTCGAGCCGGAGAACCTGGTCGACGCGCAGCAGGCGGTGCGCGACCACGGCGCCGACCTGGCCCTGGTCTTCGACGGCGACGCCGACCGCTGCTTCATCATCGACGAGCGCGGCGAGGTGCTCAGCCCGTCGGCGGTGACCGCGATGATCGCCACCCAGGAACTCGGCCGCGAGCCGGGCGGGGCGATCGTCATCAACAAGATCACCTCGTGGGCGGTGCGCGAGATCGTCGCCGACGCGGGCGGGCGCACGATCATCACCAAGGTCGGCCACACCTTCGTCAAGACCGCGATGGCCCAGGAGAAGGCCATCTTCGGCGGCGAGCACTCGGCGCACTACTACTTCCGCGAGTTCTGGGGTGCCGACACCGGGATGCTGGCCGCGATGCACGTGCTCGCGCTGGCCGGCCGGACCGACACCCCGCTGTCGGTGCTCGGCGCCGAGTTCAACCGCTACCTCGCCTCGGGGGAGATCAACACCCTGGTCGAGGACCAGAACCTGGTGATGGACCGGGTCGCCGAGGCGTTCGTCGGCCGCGGCGAGCAGGACCGGCTGGACGGACTGACCATCGCCGGCGCCGACTGGTGGGTCAACGTCCGCCCGAGCAACACCGAACCGCTGCTGCGGCTGAACGTCGAGGCGGCGACGGTGGCGCAGATGGAGGCGTTGCGGGACGAAGCACTAGGTTTGATCCGCAGCTGAATCCGCGAACGAAGGAGACTCCATGGCCGTCGAACTGGCCCCCGAACTGCTGGAGATCCTGGCCTGCCCGAGCTGTCACGGTGCGCTCGCGGTGGACCACGACCGCGACGAGCTGGTCTGCCTGGCCACCGACTGCGGGCTGGCCTACCCGGTCCGTCATGGCATCCCGGTGCTGCTGATCGACGAGGCCCGCCGGCCCGACGTCGAGTCTGACCGTGGCGATCTTCGACGACACCCTGCTGGACGACGAGACCGCGCTACGACGCGCCGACCCGCTACTGCGCCGGCTGGCCGAGGCCGGATCGCGGGTGCGCCGCGAGACGGTCGACGCCGCGGTGCCGATCGCCGGGCTGAGCGATCAGCCGCGACCGCGGGCGGTCATCGCCGCCGGCCCCGAGGCCCGGTTCATCCGGGCCATGCTCGAACCGGTCTGCCCGGTGCCCTTCGTCGCCTGGCCGACCCACGGGCTGCCCGGCTGGGTCGGCACCCTCGACCTGGTCGTGGTGATGGCCAGCGACGGCGCACGCCGGCGGCCTGCTGGCCACCGTGCACGAGGCGGTCCGCCGCGGCTGCCCAGTTGCTCATCGCCTGCCCGCCGGCCTCGACGGTCGCCGAGCACGCGGGATCGCGCTCGACCACGCTGCTGCCGACCTCGACCGGCGACCCGCTGGCCGCGGCCATCGTCGTGCTCGACGCGCTGCACGCGTGGCAGCTCGGTCCGGACGTACGTCCCGAGACGGTGGCCGACGCGATGGACCAGGTCGCGACCGACTGCTCGCCCTTCGCCGACGTCTCGGAGAACCCGGCCAAGGACCTGGCCATGGCCTGGCCGACGCCCAGCCGCTGGTCTGGGGCGGATCGGTGCTGGCCGCGCGGGCCGCGCGCCGGCTGGCCGAGGCGCTGCGGGCCGCCACCGGACGCGCGGTGCTGGCCGCCGACGCCGACGAGTTGCTGCCGATCGTCGAGGCGGTCGACGCCCGCGACCCCTTCGCCGACCCGTTCGAGGACACCGTCGCCGCCGACCGCCGCCCCGGTCTGCTGTTGCTCGAGGACGGCAACAACGACACCCTGATCCGCTCCGACCGGGCCCGCCTGGTCGCCGCGGCCGAGCGCGACGACATCCGGGTCTGCGTCATCGAGCACCTCCACGGCTCCGACGTCGAGCGCTACGCCACCCTGCTGCAGACCGGCATGTACGCCGCGGTCTACCTCTCGGTCGGCCTCGGCCGCACCCTGCTGTAGCTGAGCGCGCACGAACCCCGACCCATCGACCGCTCCGCAACCATCCGCACCTCCGCTTCGCTCCGGTGCTCCCGCCAGGCCCATCCACGCTCCGCAGTCGACCGGTCGGGGTTCGCGCACGGTCTACCTCTCCGGGGATGGGGACGCACCCTCCTCAAAGTCGGGGAGGAGCGTCACCGAGCGAGGCACCGTCCACCCGTCGATCGCGAAGCGTGGATGGGCCTGGCGGGAGCCCGAGCCTGCGAGGGCGGATGGTTGCGGAGCAATCGACGGGTGGACGGTGGCTCGCGGCAAATGCAGCGACGGGTGGCTTCGCGGTCGCCCGGTCGGCGTTCGTTCGCTCGACCCCACTCGTCCCCGGCTTGGCCGCCCCGGTCTCGTCCTGGCGATTCGCGGCTGCACCGGCGACGAAGCTCATGAAAGGATCAGCGCGTGAGTGCAGAAGGTGGAACCCGCGCGGTGATCGCGGCGCTGTTGGCCAATTCGTTCATCGCCGTGACCAAGTTCGGGGCGTTCGCCGCTGACCGGGGCATCGTCGATGCTCGCCGAGGCGATCCACTCGGTCGCCGACGCGGGCAACCAGGCGCTGCTGCTGGTCGGCGGCAGGCGGGCCAAGCGGGCGGCGACGCCCGAGCACCCGTTCGGCTACGGCCGGGAGCGCTACGTCTTCGCGCTTCATCGTCTCGATCGTGCTGTTCAGCGTCGGCGGGCTGTTCGCGCTCTACGAGGCCTACCACAAGTGGCACGAGATCGCCGAGGGTCACGCCGAACGAGCTGCTCGAGAGCCGCTGGTGGTGGGTACCGCTGGTCGTGCTCGTGCGCGGCGATCATCGCGGAGATCTCTCTCGTTCCGGACCGCGATCGTCGAGTCGAACAAGACCCGGGGCACGCAGTCGTGGAAGCGGTTCATCCGGTCGGCCAAGGCGCCCGAACTGCCGGTCATCCTGCTGGAGGACTTCGCCGCGCTGCTCGGTCTGGTCTTCGCGCTGTTCGGCGTCGGGCTGACCTTGATCACCCACAACGCCTACTTCGACGTCATCGGCACGGCGATGATCGGGCTGCTGCTGGTCGCGGTGGCGGTCGCTCTGGCCATCGAGACCAAGAGCCTGCTGCTCGGCGAGTCGGCCGGTCCCGACGTCGGTGCAGCGGATCGAGCGGGCCCTGGTCGAGCACCGACGGGCGTCGACCGACTGATCCACATGAAGACCCTGCACCTGGGCCCGGAGGAGATCCTGGTCGCGGCGAAGATCGCGGTCACCGGCAGCGACACCGCCACCGAGGTGGCCGACATCATCAACCGGGCCGAGATCGCCATCCGGGAGGCCGAACCGATGGTCACCGCGCTCTATCTGGAGCCGGATCTGTAGGTCGAGGGTCACGAACCCGCACCGCGGCCGGCGCCGGCCGGGTGCGCCCGGTCACTGACCGCCGGACCTGCCTCGGTCGGGCTCCGATCGCCGACCGCCGACGCGAGGTGAATCGGGAAGCGTCCGGAACCGTCGGAACGCTGCCCTAGGGTTGGGTCATGGAGTACCGCGTCGCCGATCTGTCCCTCGCCGAGTTCGGACGCAAGGAGATCAGTCTGGCCGAGCACGAGATGCCCGGGCTGATGGCCATGCGGTCGCAGTTCGGCGAGAGCAAGCCGCTGGCCGGGGCCCGGATCGCCGGCTCGCTGCACATGACGGTGCAGACCGCGGTGCTGATCGAGACCCTGGTCGCGCTGGGTGCCGAGGTCCGCTGGGCCAGCTGCAACATCTTCTCGACCCAGGACCACGCCGCGGCGGCGGTCGTCGTCGGTCCCGACGGCACCCCGGACGACCCGCAGCGGCGTCCCGGTGTTCGCCTGGAAGGGCGAGACGCTCGAGGAGTACTGGGGTGCACCGAGCGGATCCTCGACTGGGGCGACGAGTTCGCCAACATGATCCTCGACGACGGTGGCGACGCGACCATGCTGGTGCACAAGGCCGTCGAGGCGCAGAAGACCGGTGAGGTCCCGGAGCCGACCGAGGACGACTCGGAGGAGTACCGTCTTCCTGGCGCTGCTCCGAAGTCGATCGAGCTCGGGCCGCAACTGGATCGAGGTCGCCAACGCGATCAAGGGCGTGACCGAGGAGACCACCACCGGGGTCCACCGGCTCTACGAGATGTTGCGCGAGCAGCGCGCTGCTGTTCTCGGCCATCAACGTCAACGACTCGGTGACCAAGTCGAAGTTCGACAACAAGTACGGCGTGCGCCACTCGCTGATCGACGGCCTCAACCGGGCCACCGACGTGCTGATCGGCGGCAAGGTCGCGGTGGTCTGCGGCTACGGCGACGTCGGCAAGGGGTGCGCGGAGTCGCTGCGCGGCCAGGGCGCCCGGGTGATCATCACCGAGGTCGACCCGATCTGCGCGCTTCAGGCGGCGATGGACGGCTACCAGGTCACCACCCTGGAGGAGGCGCTGCGCCTACGCCGACATCTACGTCACCGCGACCGGCTGCCGCGACGTCATCACCGCCGACCAGATGCGCCGGATGAAGCACCAGGCGATCGTGTCCAACATCGGGCACTTCGACAACGAGATCGACATGGCCGGACTCGAGCCGACTGCCCGGGACGTCCACGAATCACCATCAAGCCGCAGGTCGACGAGTGGGTCTTCGAGGACGGTGACGACACCGTGGCGCACAGCGTCATCGTGCTCAGCGAGGGCCGGCTGATGAACCTCGGCAACGCCACCGGTCACCCGAGCTTCGTGATGAGCAACTCGTTCACCAACCAGGTGCTGGCCCAGATCGAGCTGCTACACCAAGCCCGAGGAGTACCCGCTCGGCGTCTACACGCTGCCCAAGCACCTCGACGAGGCGGTGGCCCGGCTCCATCTCGACGCCCTCGGCGTCAAGCTGACCGAGCTGACCCACAAGCAGGCCGGCTACCTGGGCGTCCCGGTCGACGGGACCGTACAAGTCCGACCACTACCGCTACTGAGCCTGCCGACTCGCCCGGCCCCCGCCCGTCAAGCCAGGAAGGCTCCCGCGTGAGCATCAAGGTTGCGCTCGAGCACCGCACGACCTACCACTTCGATCGGCCGATCGCGATCGGCCCGCACGTCGATCCGGCTCCGGCCGGCGCCGCACACGCGGACGCCGATCGAGGCGTACTCGTTGACCATCTCGCCGGCGGATCATTTCGTCAACTGGCAGCAGGACCCGTTCGGCAACTACCTGGCCCGGGTGGTCTTCCCGAACCCGGCGGACCGGTCTCGACATCACCGTCGGACTGGTCGCCGACCTGGGGGTGATCAACCCGTTCGACTTCTTCATCGAGGAGTACGCCGAGCGCTTCCCGTTCACCTACAGCCGCCGATCTGGCCGCCGACCTGGCGCCCTATCTCGACCCGGCCGGCGCGAGGCGCGAAGGGTGCCGGATCGTTCGACCGCGGCTCGACGCCTGGCTCGAGGCGCTGCCCGGACGCCCGACGGCGGCATCGCCACCGTTCCGCTTCCTCAGCGCGCTCAACTCCGCGGTCAACCGGGACGTCGCCTACTCGGTGCGGATGGAGGCCGGGGTCCAGACTCCCGACGAGACGCTCAGCCGCGGCATCGGCTCGTGCCGCGACTCGGCCTGGCTGCTGGTCGCCGCGCTGCGGCACTTCGGCCTGGCCGCCCGCTTCGTCTCCGGCTATCTGGTCCAGCTGACCTCCGACCAGAAGAGCCTCGACGGTCCGAGCGGCCCGACGGAGGACTTCACCGACCTGCACGCCTGGGCCGAGGTCTACATCCCCGGTGCCGGCTGGATCGGGCTCGACCCCACCTCGGCGCTGTTCGCCGGCGAGGGCCACATCCCGCTGGCGGCCACGCCGCAATCCGGCGTCGTCGGCGGCGATCACCGGAGCGACCGACCGGTCCGAGACGACGATGGAGTTCTCCAACACGGTCCGTCGGATCCACGAGGACCCGCGGGTCACCAAGCCCTACACCGCCGGACAGGTCGACCAACTGCAGCGGGTCGGCGAGGACGTCGACGAGCCGGCTGACCGCGGCCGGGCTCGAGCTGACCATGGGCGGCGAGCCGACCTTCGTCTCGGTCGACGACATGACCTCGGCCGCAGTGGACGGTGGCCGCCGACGGCCCCGAGAAGCGCGGAACTGGCCAACGACCTGGCCCTGCCGCTGGTCGAGCGACTTCGCCACCGGTGGGCTGATCCAGCGCAGCCAGGGCAAGTGGTATCCCGGCGAGCCGCTGCCGCGCTGGCAGATCGCGCTGATCTGGCGCACCGACGGGAGCCGTTGTGGACCGATCCGGTCGCTGCTGGCCGACCCGCACGATGCCGACCGTCGGCCTCGGACGCAGGCCGCCGCCCGCGCCGAGGCGCTGGGCCGGACGCTCACCGCCGACTTCGGGCTGCCGGCCGAGCAGCTCAGGCCTGCTACGAGGACCCGCTGACGCACGGCTGGCCAACGAGGTGCGCGCGCCGGACGGGCCCACGTCCCGGCACCGATCCGGAGACCGCCGACGCCGACGCTGGTCGCCGAACTCGATCCGATGACGGTTCCCGATCCGGCGGCCTGGGCGCTGCCGCTTGATCCCGTCCTGGTTCGGCGAGGGCTGGGCCAGTCCGCGGCCTGGAGGACCCGCCGCGGCCGGCTCGTGCTGCGTCCCGGGCGACTCGCCGGCCGGCCTGCGGCTGCCGCTGACCTCGGTCTCGTGGCGCGACCCGGAGTACGAGGGCGAGGAGCCCGTTACGCCCGGGCCGGCCCGAGCCGCTGGCCGACGGCGTCGCAGCCGACGCGCGGTCGTCGTCGATCCCGACGAGGCGCCCGTCGCGGACCGCGCTGGTCGTCGAGGCGCGCGACGGCTACGTCCACGTCTTCCTGCCGCCGCTGGAGAAGCTCGAGAAGTTCGTCGAGCTGGTCGGGCTGGTCGAACGCGCCGCGGCCGCGGTCGGGACGCCGGTCATCCTCGAGGGCTACGGACCGCCGCCGGACGCCCGGATCAAGACGCTGATGGTCACCCCGGACCCGGGGGTCATCGAGGTCAACGTCCACCCGACCGTCCAGCTGGAGCCGAGCTCGCCGAGCTGACCCACACGCTGTACGCGGCTCGCCCGCGAGCTGCGGCTGGGCACCGAGACGTTCGCCATCGACGGTCGGCACAGCGGCACCGGCGGCGGCAACCACATCACCCTCGGCGGCGCCGAGCCGATGAAGTCGCCGCTGCTGCAGCGGCCCGACCTGCTGGTCAGCCTGCTGACCTTCTGGCAGCACCACCCGTCGCTGTCGTACCTGTTCTCGGGCCGGTTCATCGGGCCGACCCGCCAGGCGCCGCGGGTCGACGAGGGCCGCCCGGAGACCCTGTACGAGCTGGAGATCTCGTTCGCCGAGATCGAGCCGGCTGAAGGCCGGGACGAGCGGTCGGCCACCGGCCCTGGGCGGTCGACCGGGCGCTGCGCCACCTGCTGACCGACATCACCGGCAACACCCACCGGGCCGAGTTCTGCATCGACAAGCTCTACAGCCCCGACTCGCTCCGCGGTCGGCTCGGGCTGCTCGAGCTGCGCGGCTTCGAGATGCCGCCGCACCCCGACATGGCGCTGGTCCAGGCGCTGCTGGTCCGCGCGCTGGTCGCCCGGTTCGCCGAGGAGCCGCTACTCCGCGCCCGCTGGTCCGCTGGGGCACGCGAGCTGCACGAGCGGTTCCTGCTGCCGCACTTCGCGATGGCCGACATCGCCGAGGTCGTCGCCGACCTGCGCGCCCACGGCTTCGACTTCGACCTGGCCTGGTTCGCCCCCTACCTGGAGTTCCGCTTCCCGCGGATCGGCATCACCCGGTGCCGGCGTGGTCGAGCTGGAGCTGCGGTCGGCGATCGAGCCCTGGCACGTGCTCGGCGAGGAGTCGACCTCCGGCGGCACCGCCCGCTACGTCGACTCCTCGACCGAGCGGCTGCAGGTCACGGTCGACGGCTTCGTCCCCGAGCCGGCACCTGCCTGATCTGCAACGGCGTCGCCGGTGCCGCTGACGCCGACCGGCACGCCCGGCCGCTACGTGGCCGGCGGTCCGCTACAAGGCGTGGAAGCCGTGGTCGTCGCTGCACCCGACGCTGGAGATCGACTCGCCGCTGCGCTTCGACGTGATCGACCGGGCCAGCCGGCCTCGCCTCGGCGGCGCGACGTACCACGTCGTGCACCCGGGTGGACGCTCCTACGACCACCCGCCGGTGAACGCCCACGAGGCCGAGGCCCGCCGGGCCCGGCGGTTCGAGGCGATGGGGCACACCGCCGGTGAGATCGATGTCGAGTCGCTCGACGCCCAGCTGGCCTGGCGCGCCGACCACCGATCGCGACTACCCGCTGACCCTCGACCTGCGTCGTCGACTGCCCGCGCGCTGGGGTCGCGTCGGAGCCGGCGGTGACCTGCGTGAGCGCTACGTCGGCCGCTACCTCGCCACGGTCAGCGATCGCGACCGCGCGATGCCCGACGGCTTCGACGAGTTCGCCGCGCCCGACGGCACCGTGCGCACCGCCTGGTCGGCCCTGGTCGACGGGCGCTCGACGAGTTCGCCGACGCCGGATCTGACCGCGCGCCCAGCGCGAGGTGGCCCGGCTGCTCGAGGACGACAACGTCACCTACACGCCCGAGCCCGATCGTCGACCGTCTCGATCGCCGACGACGACGATCTCGGTGGCCTCGCCGCTCGGCGCAGCTCACCGACCGCGGCCCTGGCGGCTCGACCCGCTGCCGCTGATCCTGCGACGACCGGGAGTGGGCGGCGCTCGAGGCGGGCGTGGTCCAGCGCGCCGAGCTGCTCGACGCCGTGCTCACCGACCTCTACGGCGCCCGGAAGCTGCTGGCCCGCGGCGCACCTCCCGGCGGCGGCGATCCTCGACCACGAGGAGTACCTGCGCCCGGTCGTCGGCGTGCCGACACCGTGGCCGACCAGCGGCTGTTCATGATCGCCGCCGACCTCGGCCGCGACGGCACCGGCAGCTGGAAGGTCATCTCCGACCGCACCCAGGCGCCGTCGGGGGCCGGCTTCGCCATGCAGAACCGCCGCGTCGTCTCCCGGGTGCTGCCCGACCTCTACCACCAGGCCCACCTGCACCGGCTGACCCCGTTCTTCCAGGCCATGCGACTCGCCCTGGTCGACGCCGCGCCCAGCGACGGTCGAGGACCCCCGGGTCGTCGTGCTCAGCCCCGGCACCCACTCGGAGACCGCGTTCGACCAGGCCTTCGTGGCCTCGCTGCTCGGCTTCCCGCTGCTCGAGGGCAGCGACCTGACCGTGCGCGACGGCCGGGTGTGGATGCGGGTGCTCGGCAAGCTCGAGCAGGTCGACGTCATCCTGCGCCGCGTCGACTCGACCTGGATGGACGCCCTCGAGCTCCGGGCCGGGTCGCGGCTCGGGCGTCACCGGGCTGCTGGAGTGCGTCCGGCAGGGCACGGTCAGCGTGGTCAACAACGCTCGGCTCCGGGCATCTTGGAGAACCCGGCGCTGCTGCCGTTCCTGCCCGACCTCTGCGAGCGGCTGCTCGGGCCAGCCGCTGCGGCTGCCGTCGGTGCGACACCTGGTGGTGCGGCGACCCGGCCGGCCTGTCGCCACGTGCTCGACCCACCTCGACGAGATCGTGGTCCGGCCGATCAGCCGCGGGCACGGCCGCAGCGTGACGCGGGTCCGCCCTCGACGCCGACCAGCGCGAGCGGCTGGTCGCCCGGATCAAGGCCGCCCCGCACCGCTTCGTCGGCCAGGAGGTGCTGCACGCTCTCCTCGGCCCCGACCAGCGAGCACGACCGGCTGGTCCGCGGCAGCATCGTGGTCCTGCGCTCCTTCGCGGTCCGCAGCGGCGACCTCGTACACCGCCATGCTCGGCGGTCTGGCCCGGGTCACCGACGACACGCGACGAGCGCCGCGGCGCGCTGGTCACCGAGCCGGACGGCGGCACTCGCCAAGGACGTCTGGGTGGTCAGCACCGAACCGGTGCCCGCGCGCCGCGGCTGGTCGCCGCCCGCGGCCGCGCGACGGCGAGGCGCGTCCTCGCGCCGGCCGGCTCGGCCTCGGCGGCCATGGTGCCGCGCGTGCTGTCAGCGACCTGTTCTGGTTCGGCCGCTACGCCGAGCGGGCCGAGGACCTGCTGCGGCTGCTCCTGGCCACCCGCACGGTCGGCGATCGAGACCGACCTCGACGTCAGCAACGGCCGCGCGCTCGAGATCCTGCTGCAGGCGGTCACCCACGTCAGCACCACCTACCCCGGCTTCCTCCGCCCGGGCACGTCGATGATGCCGGAGTTCCGGTCGCTGCTGCTCGACCGGCACCGCCGCGGCACCGTCGCCCAGTCGCTCGGCGCGCTGTCGCGGCTGCCCAGGGCGTCCGCGACCAGCTGTCCGAGGACGTCTGGATGGTGCTCGCCGACATCGAACGGGCGCTCGCCGCGCTGACCGCGAACCCGTACGACCAGGGGCTGCAGCTCACCGACGCCAGCGAGCGGGTGCTGTCGGGTCTGCTGGCCCTGGCCGGGATCGCCAGCGAGAACATGGTCCGCGACCCCGGCTGGTACATGCTCGACACCGGCCGCGGGCTGGAGCGCGCCCTGCAGGTGCTGGCCCTGCTCAAGGTCACCGTCGGCCCGGTCAGCGGCCGCCCGAGACCGACCGGCTGGTCATCGAGGCGCGTACTGACCGCCGTCGGAGTCGATCGTCACCTTCCGCCGTCGCTACCGCGGCCGGCCCGGCGTCGAGGGCCTGGTCGAACTGCTGGTGCTCGACCCGCACAACCCGCGCTCGGTGGCCTACCAGCTGCAGCGGATGCAGACCGATCTGCGGGCCATCCCGAACACCTCGCCGACCGCCCGGCCGCTGCGGCTGGTCGACGCGCTGATCGAGCGGGTCCGCAGCGCCGACGTCCCGGCCGCTGGCCGACCCGATCGAACGGTGAGCGCCCGCTTGCTGGCCGGGTTCCTCAGCGAACTGCAGGCCCAGCTGCGCGACGCTGGCCGAGGCCATCCGCGACCAGTACCAGCAGCCGCCGCCCACCCAGCCGCCGCTGCTGGTCCGACCGTCGGCGAGGGGCTCGATGACCGCGCTCGTACCGGATCGAGCACATCGACGACCTACACCTACGACGCCGACGTCACCGGCAGCTACGGCGCAGTTCCACCTGCGCCCGCGCGACCTCGACTGGCAGCGCTGCCTGGCCCACGAGATCAGCCATCGAGCCCGGAACCGGCCGACCTGTTCCGCCATACTCGACCTCTACGGCAACACCAAGTCCTACTTCCACGTCGTCCGCCCGCACACCGCAGCTGTCGGTCACCGCGATCAGCGTGGTCGAGGTGGACCCGCCGGAGCTCGACGCCGACCGCGCTGGCCCAGCCCTGGGAGCGCGCCCGCCCCGGCGAGCGGCCCGACCACCCCGAGGCATGGGAGGCGATCGACTTCATCTTCGCCTCGCCCTACGTCGAGATCCCGCCGGGCATCGGGCGTACGCCGAGAAGTCGTTCCCGCCCGGCCGCCCGATCGGTGAGGCGGCCATCGACCTGATGCACCGGGTGTACGCCGACTTCACCTACAAGTCCGGCGTCCACCACGATCAGCACCAAGGTCGCCGACCTGCTGGACGAACATGCGCGGGGTCTGCCAGGACTTCTCGCACTTCATGGTCTCCGGCGCTGCGCTCGCTCGGTCTGGCCGGCCGCTACGTCAGCGGCTATCTGGCCACCCGCCCGCCGCCCGGCAAGCCCCGGCTGGTCGGCGCCGACGCCAGCCACGCCTGGGTCGGCTTCTGGGTCCCCGGGACCGGCTGGCTGTACCTCGATCCCACCAACAACCGCCCGATCGCCGAGACCCACGCCACCGTGGCCTGCGGGCGCGACTACGGCGACGTGCCCCCGGTGAAGGGCGTCATCTTCACCGAGGCCAAGAAGTCGACGATGAAGGTCACCGTCGACATGGCTCCGCGCTGACTCTCTGGTTGGGCGACTACGGGGGTACGGGCGGGGCGGGCCGCCGAAAAGGTGTCGGTGGGGTTCGCTCGATGGGTGCGATCGCCGGGTTGGCCGGCTCTCAAGCGTCTCAGCTTTTCGGCGGCCCGCCCCGTCCGTTCCCCCTTCGTCTCCGACTGAGGGCATGCGGGGCTCAGTCGACGTGCCGACGAGGGAATCCGCGGCCCGCCTGGGTGACGTACGTGCGCAGGGGCGGCGTTCCCTGTCGCCGCGGACCGGCGATCCGGTGGGTGGGGATCAGGTTCGGGCGGCTTCGGGCGGCGATGGCAGAGTGGCGGGGTGCGGTCGTTCGGGTGCTCGGTGTGTGGGGCGGAGCTCTACTTCGAGAACTCGGTGTGTCTGAGCTGTGGGTCGGCGGTGGGGTACGACCGGGGGCGGCGGGACATGGTGGTCGTCGGGGCGGGGGAGCCCATCTGCGCGAACCTCGACCGGTGCGGGTGCAACTGGATCGCCGATCCGGCGTCGCCGATCGGGTTGTGCTTCAACTGCCGGCTGACCCGGATCCGGCCGGCCGACGACGATGCCGTGGGGCTGCGGCAGTACGCGGTGGCCGAGCAGGCCAAGCGGCGGTTGGTGTTCCAGCTCGACGAGCTGGGGCTGCAGGTCCCGGTCAGCGACGGATACCTCGGGCTGGCGTTCGACCTGCTGTCGAGTGCGCGGACGCCGGTCACCACCGGTTACCACAACGGGGTGATCACCCTCGATCTGGCCGAGACCGACGACGCCCACCGCGAGGCCCTGCGGACCGGGATGGGTGAGCCGTACCGGACCGTGTTCGGCCACCTGCGGCACGAGATCGGCCACTACTACGCCGAGGTGCTGGCCCTGACCACCGACCGTCACGACGCGTTCCGGGCGGTGTTCGGCGACGAAACCGCTGCCTACGACCGGGCGCTGGCCCGGCACTACGCCTACGGACCCAGCGAGCGACTGGTCGGCCACCCACATCAGCGCGTACGCGACCATGCACCCGCTCGAGGACTTCGCCGAGGTGTTCGCGCACTTCCTGCACATCGCCGACGCGGTGCAGAGCGCGGCGGTCTTCGGCCTGCTGAGCGACGAGGACGGGGTGGTCAGCGACGTGCGGCAGGTGCCGCTGGTCGAGTTGGTCGAGGCCACGTGGCTGCCGCTGACCCGCGCGCTCAACCAGCTCAACCGCAGCATGGGTCGCGACGACCTCTACCCGTTCGTGCTGCCGGCCGCGGTGATCGACAAGCTCGGCTTCGTCCACGAGCTGGTCGTCGGACGCTGACCGTCCCGGTCAGCCGCGGGGGACGACGAAGTCGACCAACCGGGCCCGGCCGCGGCCCAGCTCGGCCCAACTGGTCGGCACCTCGATCACCGCGAGGCCGCAGGTCGGGAACTTGCGGTCGAACTCCTTCCACAGCGTGGAATCGGTCCGCCGGCTGACGTACTCGACCAGGTCGGGGATGCCCGGGGCGTGCCCGAGGACCAACGCGGTCTCCACCGAGGTGGGCACCGAGCGGATCACCCGCAGCAGGTCACCGACCGAGGCGGCGTAGATGGTCGGCTCGTGACGCAGCTTCTCGCGCGACGCGCCGCCGGCCACCGCCTCGGTCCAGGTCTGGCGGTTCCGCAGCGCCGTCGAACAGAGCACCAGGTCGGGCACCGGGGCCCGCGCCGCCAGCCACCGGCCGACCGCCCGGGCGTCGCGGCGTCCGCGCCCCGACAGCGGCCGGTCGTGGTCGTCGGCGTCGGTCTTCCACGACGACTTGGCGTGGCGGAGCGCGATCAGGGTGGGCATGACCTCATTCTCCTGGTCGCCACTCCTGCGCTCAGCGCCAGCCGGCCGGGAGCTCGTCCGCGGTCGGCACCCACTGGGTGTGGCTGAGCCGTTCGGTCTCGCGGCGCCGACGCTCGTGGACCACGGCGGCGAGGAACTCCAACGGCGGCAGTCCGGGCGGCGGGGCCGGGGCGGTCCGGGCGGCGATCTGCCGGGCCAGGTCACCGGCCAGTTGTTCGCGCGGGTGGGCGTTCATCCCGGGGCTGCGCTGCACCAACTGGCGGGCGGCGGTGACCAGTTCGTCGGGCAGACCGCTGAGCTCGAGCTGGGCCGACCACAGGCGCAGCTCCGGGGCCGGCTCGGGCAACGGCGGAGGTGCCTTCGGCGCGCGGGTCCGGATGACGATGGTCCCGGCCATCAGATCGCCGAACCGCTTGCTCTGCGGGTTGACCGCCGCGCAGATCAGCCCGCCGCAGAAGCCGGTCCACAGCGCGAAGTCGAAGAGCCAGAAGGCCAGCCCGCGCAGCAGCGCCTGCCGGAACCGGATGGCGCCGCCGTCGTCGCGCACCACCCGCAGACCGAGCGCGAGGTCACCGACCGTACGCCCACGGGTCAGCGTCTCCATGGCGATCAGGTAGCCGAAGTTGATCAGGATGAAGCCGGCGATGGTGGTGGCCTGCCAGCGGGCGGGGGAGTAGACGGCCGATTCCTGGACGACGTAGCCCCACAGGTAGGACAGTCCGAACACGATCGCCAGGTCGATGGCCATCGCCAGCATCCGGGTCGGGATCCGCGCCGGACGCAGATCCAGCAGGACCGCGTCCCCGGTGACCAGCTGACTCACGCCGTGAGCCTAACCCGGCGGCGGGCCGGCGTCCGGATGTGTCGGGGAGGCAGCGACGCCGGCGGTCCGTACGCTGTCGGGCGTGGACCTCGATTCCTACATCCTGCAGCACGGCGCGCAGTGGGACCGGCTCACCGAGCTCACCACCCGGCGGGGTGGGTTGAGCGGCGCGGAGGCCGACGAGGTCGTCGATCTCTACCAGCGGGTGTCCACCCATCTCTCGGTGGTTCGCAGCACGGCGGCCGACCCGGTGCTCGAGGCCCGACTGTCCGCGCTGGTCGCCGGCGCTCGCAGCATCCTCACCGGGGCCAGCGTCCCGCTGTGGCGCACCATCGGCCGGTTCTTCACCGTCGGCTTCCCGGCGGCGGTCTACCGGGCCCGGTCCTGGTGGATCATCACCGCGGTGATCAACGTGATCGCCGTCGTCCTGATCGCCTGGCGGGTGGTCAACACCCCGGGTCTGGCCGGATCGCTGGCCGACGACCAGACCGTCCAGCAACTGGTCGAGCACGACTTCGCCAGCTACTACAGCGAGAACCCGGCCGGGGACTTCGCGCTGCAGATCTGGCTCAACAACAGCCTGGCCGCCGCGTCCTGCCTGATCCTGGGCATCGCCATCCTCCCGGTCCTGGTCGTGTTGTGGGCCAACATCTCCAGCCTCGGGGCGATCGCCGGCTTCATGATCGCGGCTGGGCGGAGCGACGTGTTCTTCGGGCTGATCCTGCCGCACGGGCTGCTCGAGCTCACCTTGATCTTCGTCGCCGCCGGAGCCGGCCTGCGGCTCGGCTGGTCGTGGATCGCGCCGGGTCGGCGGACGCGGTCGCAGGCGCTGGCCACCGAGGGCCGGGCGCTCGGGGCGATCGCTCTCGGACTGGCGGTCTGGCTGCTGATCTCCGGGCTGGTCGAGGCGCTGGTCACCCCGTCGCAACTGCCCGCCGTGGCCCGGGTGATCATCGGCGCCTGGTCTGGGCGGCCTTCCTCGCGTACGTGTTCGTCCTCGGTCGTCGCGCGGCGCACGCGGGGGCCACCGGCGACGTCGAGGAGGAGCTCGAGGCCGGCGAACCGATGGAAGTCGCCTGAGACCTGCCGCTCACCCTCGGACGTCGTTAGGCTGCGATCATGTCGATCGTGCGCGCCGCCGGGCTGGTCGTGGGACTCCTCGTTCTGGCCGGCTGCTCGCAGCCCACCGGTGGCGTCGAAACCACCCCCTCGGCCACCAGTTCAGCCAGCAGCAGCGAGTCGGAGTCGCCGGCGGAGTCCGGTTCGCCCAGCGCCTCGCCCGATCCCAGCGACGGTGCCTCCCCCAGCGGGTCGGCGTCGCCGAGCGATAGCGCCTCGCCGTCGGGCACCCCGATCGGACCGCCGGTCGGACCGTCGGGCGGTGCCTCGGCCTCGACGGCCGGGGCCAGCTGCACGGCCGTCACCCCGCTCCGGGTGGCCAAGATCGACGTCGAGGGACGGCGGGCCACCGAGTTCACCACGCTGATCTCCGACGGCCGCAACCTCACCCCGGGCACCCGTGAGCAGAGCGAGTTCCTGACGCCCGGGCTGATCAGCCCGCAGCAGACCGCGATCGCCGACGAGCCCACGGTCAACGCCGTGGCCGCGCTGATCGAGACCCAGAAGCACACCGTGCTGGTCGACCGGCCCGAGGCGCCCGACGCCGACGCCAGCGCGACCCGCAAGCCGTTCAGCTCGCCCGGCACCTACGTGGCCTACAACGCCTCGTCCCCGCTCACCGCCGCCGTGGTCGTGCTGTGCTCGGGGCAGGAGCAGACCTGGACCTTCCGGGCCGAGGGTGACCCGAGCACCGGCGTCATCAACTGCGCCGTCGAGCCGTCGAAGAGCAACGGCCTGGCGCGGCAGCTCTACGCCAGCAACTGCTGATCACGCGCTGACCCCCGGGCCGCGGGGGTCGTTTCCCGGCACGTGCCGGGGAACGGTGGTGGATCGGGTGCTGGTGGGGTCGTTTCCCGGCACGTGCGGCGAAACGGTGGTGAATCGGGTGCTGCTGGGGTCGTTTCCCGGCACGTGCGGCGAAACGAGCCCAGACCGCGCGCCGACGGGGTCGTCTCCCGGCACCTGCCGGGAAACGCACCGGAGCTCGGAGCCGGCGGGCCCCTACTCGTCGCCGGAGGCCATCGACTCCCAGATCTTCTTGCAGTCCGGGCAGACCGGGAAGCGCTCGGGGTCACGGCTGGGGACCCAGGTCTTCCCGCACAGCGCGACGACCGGCGTACCCATGATCATCGCCTCGGTGAGCTTGTCCTTGGGCACGTAGTGCGAAAACCGCTCGTGGTCACCCTCGTCGGTGCGGAACGGACTCTCCTTGGTCCGCTCGTCGACGATGGTCTGGGCCCCGGGACTCAGTTGCTCGCTCACGACCGCGAGTCTAATCCTGATGCTCGGCCGCCCAACGGGTTTGACCTCGAGTCGGGTTGAGGTGGTGGACTGGGGCCATGTCCGTCAAGCCCGCCCCTCCGGTCGCATCGGCACCGCCGCAGGTGTCGCAGCGCCGCCTCACCATCGGTCTGTGCACCAACGTCGTGGCCATCGCGTTCGAGTCGATCGCCGTGGCCACCGCGATGCCCGTCGCCGCGCGTGATCTGGACGGATTCGCCTACTACGCCTGGGCCTTCTCGCTGTTCGTCATCGGCATGCTCTTCGCCACCGTGGTCGCCGGTCGACTGGCCGACCGGATCGGACCGGTCAAGCCGCTGGCCGTGGGTCTGGCCATCTTCCTGGTCGGGCTGATCGTGGCCGGGACGGCCGAGCACATGCTCCAGCTGGTCGGTGGCCGGCTGGTGCAGGGTCTGGGCAGCGGGCTGATGAACACCGCGGTGTTCGTCTGCGTGGCTCAGGCGTACGCGCCGATCCAGCGGCCGCGGATCTTCACCATGATCTCGACGGCCTGGGTGCTGCCGGCGTTCGTCGGGCCGCCGATCGCCGCCTGGATCACCGAACAGCTGAGCTGGCACTGGGTCTTCTTCGCCGTCATCCCGCTGGTCATCTTCGGTGGGTTCGTCGCGCTGCCGACGCTGCGGACCCTGCAGCGCTCGTACGTGCGTCCCGAGGCCGAGCCCGACGGGGCCCGGCCCGCCCCGCTGTGGGCGGCGGGCGCGGTGGCCGTGGCCGCGGCGCTGATCCAGTTCGCCGGCCAGCGGCTGGGCTGGCTGGGGCTCGCCCTGTTCGTCGTCGGGGCGACCCTGCTGGTGATCGGTCTGCCCAAGCTGATGCCCGCCTGCTTCACCCGGCTCGAGCGCGGCCTGCCGGCGGTCATCGCCTCACGCGGCTTCCTGGCCGGGGCGTTCATCGGCGCCGAGGCCTTCGTCCCGCTGATGCTGGTCGAGTCGCGCGGGGTCCCGCTGGTCATCGCCGGGACGGCCCTGACCGTGGGGGCGATCGGCTGGACCACCGGTTCCTGGCTGCAGTCGCGGACCTGGCTGACCATCCGCCGCGACCGGTTGATCATCTTCGGCTGCATGTCGCTCACCGTCGGGCTGCTCGGCACCGCGCTGGTCGCCGTCCTCCCGGCGCTGCCCTACTGGATGGTCGGGGTCGCCTGGGTGTTCTCCGGACTGGGGATGGGTCTGGCCACCTCGAGCACCTCGCTGGCGACGATGACCCTGTCGGTGCAGTCCGAGCAGGGCCGCAACGCGTCGTCGCTCAACCTGTCCGACGCGCTGGGCGGCGCGCTGTTCGTCGGCGTCTCCGGGACGATCTTCGCCACCCTGCACGACGCCGCGTCGCTGTCGCTGACCTTCGGATCGGTGCTGGGCGCGATGGTCGTGGTCGCGGCGCTCGCCGTCCTGGTGTCGCTGCGCATCGGCGCGGTCAGGAACGAGTTCGTGGGAGATCCGGCTTAAACTCCTCCGAGTGTCTGTTCGTCGTGATCTGAGCTCGTCCGGCCTGTCGCCGGCGTTCCCGGCGCGGGCGGCATGGGGCACGGTCAAGGTCCTGCGCGCCTGGCAGCAGGATGCGCTGGACCGTTATCTGGCCGCCGAACCGCGCGACTTCCTGGCCGTGGCCACCCCGGGCGCGGGCAAGACCTCGTTCGCGTTGACCCTGGCGGTCAATCTCTTGTCGCGGCGTCAGATCGACCGCATCATCATCGTCGCGCCGACCGAGCACCTGAAGACGCAGTGGGCCGAGGCCGCGGCCAAGGTCAACCTGGCCATCGACCCGAACTTCGGCACCAAGCAGGGCCGGACCAGCAAGGACTATGTCGGCATCGCCCTCACCTACGCCGCGGTCGGGCTCAATCCGCTGGCCCTGCGGATCCGGACCGAGGCGTTCAAGACCCTCGTCATCCTCGACGAGATCCACCACGCCGGCGACGCGCTGAGCTGGGGCGACGGCGTACGCGAGGCGTTCGAGCCCGCGGCCCGCCGGCTGATGCTCACCGGCACACCGTTCCGCTCCGACGCCAACCCGATCCCGTTCGTCCGCTACGAGCCCGACGGCTCGGGCGGGATGCGGTCGGAGGCCGACTACACCTACGGCTACGGCCAGGCGCTGGCCGACGGCATCGTCCGGCCGGTGCTGTTCATGGCCTACTCGGGCGACCTCCACTGGCGGACCAGTGCCGGCGACGAGGTGTCGGCCCGGCTCGGGTCGCCGCTGACCAAGGACCTCACCGCCCAGGCGCTGCGCACCGCGCTCGACCCGCAGGGCTCGTGGATGACCGCGGTGCTCCGGGCGGCCGACACCCGGCTGAGCGAGGTCCGCAGCCACGTCCCGGACGCCGCCGGTCTGGTCATCGCCACCGACCAGGTCAGTGCCCGCGCGTACGCCGACACGTTGCGCTCGATCACCGGGCGCAAGCCGGTCGTGGTGCTCAGCGACGAGGCCCAGGCCAGCAAGAAGATCGCCGCGTTCACCGACAGCGACGACCGCTGGATGGTCGCGGTGCGGATGGTCTCCGAGGGCGTCGACGTGCCGCGGCTGGCCGTCGGCGTCTACGCGACCAGCACGGCGACCCCGCTGTTCTTCGCCCAGGCCGTCGGGCGTTTCGTCCGGGCCCGGGCCCGCGGGGAGACCGCCTCGGTGTTCGTCCCCAGCGTGCCCAACCTGCTCGGCTTCGCCGCCGAGCTGGAACGCGAACGCGACCACGTGCTCAAGGCCCCCGCGCAGCGCGACGAGTCCGACCTGCTGGTCGAGGCCGAGCGGACCCTGAGCGAGGCCGGACCTGCCCGAGGGCCAGTTCACCGCCCTGGCCAGCGAGGCCGACTTCGACCGGGTGGTCTTCGACGGCGGTGAGTTCGGGCTGACCGCGCAGGCCGGCAGCGACGAGGAACAGGACTATCTCGGACTGCCCGGGCTGCTCGAGCCCGACCAGGTCAAGGACCTGCTCCGCCGCCACCAGGCCACCCACTCGGCCCGCCGGCCCGACGTCCCGACCCGCAGCGCCCACACCGAGCTCCGCGAGCTGCGCAAGGAGCTCAACGGTCTGGTCGCCGCCTGGCACCACCGCACCGACCAGCCGCACGGGGTCATCCACGCCACGCTGCGCTCGGAGTGCGGCGGACCGCCGTCGGCCATCGCCAGCGCCGAGGAACTGCAGGTACGCATCGACCACATCCGCGACTGGGCGATCCGCGGTCGGCGATGACCGGCGCGTCGACCGAGCGTCCCGCATGCGCCGCGTCCCCGGGCCGGTGGCCGGGCGACGCAGAAGTTCAGCTGGATCCACGTGCTCCGGCAGGAGTCGGAGCTGCTGCTCACGAGCCGCTGGGCCTCACCCGCCACCCTCTCGGGGCCGGCTTCACCTTTTCCCATCCCGAGTTGCCCGAGGCCTCGGCTGATCGGCTCGGCGGGACCGGCGACGGATCCAGGGCTCGGCTCTCGACCCGCTGACCGGTCAGCTCTGCAACTGCACCAGCACGGCCGGTAGTTCGTCGATGATCTCGCGAGCCAGGAAGCCCAGCCGCCCGACCCGGGCGGCCAACCGGTCTCCGGCCGAGGCGTGCACGTAGTTGGCCCACACCGCCGCCTGTTCGGGCGCCGCGCCGCCGGCCAGGATGCCGACCACGGCGCCGGCCATCACGTCACCACTGCCCGAGGTGGCCAGTCCGTCGTGCCCGGCCTCGATCTCCCAGCTCCGGCCGTCCGGGTGGGCGACCTGGCCGCCGGCCGAGATCACCGCCTGGTAGCGCGTCGCGGCGGCGTCCGCGCCCGGTGCGCCGTCGTCGGACCCGCTCGAGTCGCCGCCGTCGAGCAGCACCTCGAGTTCGCTCGAGTTGGGCGTCAGCACCGTACGTCCGCTCGGCAGGGTCAGCGACGCGATGCGCTGGGGCAGCGCGCCCAGCGCGTAGGCGTCGAGGACCAGCGCGGTCTCGGGCCCGAGCCGGGGAACGGCCCAGCTGAGCAGCTCGGCGGTCTGATCGAGGTCGTCCAGGCCGGGCCCGAGGAGGACGGCGTCGGCCCGGCCCAGTTCCTCACCGAGCCGATCGGTTCCGCCGCCGAGCACCGATCCCCGGTCGTCGACCGGGAGGGCGAGGACCCCGGCCTCGGGGACGGCGACGGCCAGCGCGGCCGCCACCGGTGCGGCGACGGCCAGGGTGAGGTGGCCGGCCCCGATCCGCAGGGCGGCGAGCCCGGCGAGTTGGACGCCACCGGGGGTCTCGGCGGCCCCTCCGACGACCAGGACCCGGCCGCGGGAGTACTTGGAGTCGTTGCGCCCGGCCCAGCTGGGCAACGCCCAGTCGCGGAGCAGGGTGGGGGTCACCATGGTGGTCGCCACGTCAGCGCCCCACGGGAAGGTTGGGCTCGCCGCCGTGCTCGGTGACCGGGACGTCGAGGTTCTCGAGGTGGGTGACGTCGTTGAACCGGGCGAGCCGCCAGCCGCCGGACGGCTCGTGGACCAGCTGGGTGATCGAGACGTTGCGGACCGGGGTGGTGGCGCTGATCTGCAGCACCTGCTCCTCCGACAGCTGTTCGCAGACGAAGCGGAACAGCAACACCAGGGCGTCGTGGCAGACCACCACCGCCCGCGTGCCGTCGGGCAGATCGTCGAGGTCGCGGAGGAAGCTCCGTACCCGCAGCGCGACGTCGACCCACGACTCGCCACCGGGTGGGCGGTGGTAGAACTTGCCCAGCCAGCGCCGACGCTCGGCCTCCTGCGGGAAGCGGGCGGCCACCCCGCGGGTGGTCAGCAGATCGAGCACGCCGAGCTCGCGGTCGCGGACCCGCTCGTCGATCCGGACCGGCGCCGTGCTGTCGGCGGCCTCGAGCGCCACAGCCGTGGTCTGCTGCGCCCGCAGGTACGGCGAGGACCAGATCACCGTGGGCATGCCGTCGGCGAACAGCGGGGCCAGACCGGCGCCGAGCGCGGCGGCCTGCTGCGCGCCGACCGGCGACAGCGGTACGTCGGCGTCGCGATGGTCGATGGTGATGACCTCCGCGCCCTGGGCGTCGGCGGCCGCGGCGGCCGCGTTGCCCACGCTCTCACCGTGCCGCACCAGGATCAGTTCACTCACCGACATCGTTACTCCTGACCTCGTCGATTCGTCTGCGAGGTCGATCGTAGGAAAGCGCGGCCGCGGCGGCGCGTCGGGGTGATCACCCCCGTCGGTGACCCGGCGAGCGGATGGAGCAACCGGTTGGGTATCGAATTGGTATCCCGGCCCCTCTTCCGACCCAGAACTTCGTACTCTGCTGGGAGCGATGCCGGGGGGCGGTGTCGCTGCCGCACGGACACGTCCGGTCGGCGAGCAACGCGGGGGATGTCGATGACGCCAGCACAGATCGCCGCACCGAGCCGGGGGCGAGTGCGACACCTGCGCGCGGTCAGCGCCCCCGCACGCCCGATCCAGCCCACGGTCGCCGTGGTCCTCTGCGTCGACGCCCGGCACGGGTGGGACGACCTCGACCGCTCGTTGCGCTCGGTCATCGACCAGACGGCCCGACCCGACGAGCTCTGGTTGGTCGTCGAGTCCGACGAGGTGCTGATGCGCCGCGCCCGCCGCAGCTTCGCCGAGCGCTACCCGGATTTGCGGATGATCGTCAACACCCGTACGCCGGGACCCGCCGGCGCCCGCAACACCGCGCTTGAGCTGGTCGGCGCCGAGGTCGTGGTCTTCGTCGACCCCGACGCGTTCGCCGCCAACCGCGAGTGGTTGACCCGGTTGCTCGCGCCGTACGCCGATCCGAGCGTCGCGGCGGTCGGGGGAGCGGCCACCCCGGCGTGGATGCTCGGCGACATCCGTCCGTCGATGCTGCCCGCCCCCGGCGGCGAGCCCGGCGAGCTCGACTGGGTCGTCGGGTGCATCTCACCGGCCCCGCCCGCGGCCTCGCTACCCGCCGGCAGCGTGCTGAGCGCCAACATGTCGTTCCGGCGGTCGGCGCTCGACGCCACCGACGGCTTCGACGAACACCCCGACCGGCGGGTCGCCGCGTTCGGCAACGTGGAGCGCGCGCTGTGCCTGCGGATCCGCGCCGTCCAGCCCGAGGCCGGCATCGTCGTCGAGCCGGCCGCGCTGGTCCGGCACCGGGTGCGGCCGACCGAGCTGACCTGGCGCCACCTGATCCACCGGTCCTACCGGGCCGGGACCGTCCGCGCCGCGCTGGCCGCAACCGACGGGGTCGACGCTCCGGAGCCGCCCCGCACCGGCGTGGTCGGCACCGGGGTCCGTCGGCAGATCCGCGCCGCCGTCGCGCCGGCCGAGACCCATCGGTTGCGTCGGCTGAGCGGGGCGGGTGCGCTCGTCCTGGCCACCACGGTGACCGCGGCCGGCTATCTGGTCGGACGGGTCCGCGGGGCCGTGCTGGTCCCGGCGCTGGCCACCGAGCCTCCGTCCGGCCGGGCGCCGCTGCGCTCGGCCACCGGCTAACGCAGCAGCAGGATCGTCACGAACATCGACAGGGCGAACAGGGCCAGTCCGCCGACCGCGAGCAGCACGTAGTACATCGCGCCGCGAGCCTGCTGCCGCTCGACCGACGGGCGGGCGGCGGTCGCGTACGCCGCGGTCGCGGGGGTGCCGAAGCTGGTCGGACCCGACGGCATCGTCCCGGCGGAGCCGGGGTGGTGACTCGGTGAGAACTGGGCGTGCACCGGGACGGGCTGATCCGGCCGGGCCGGCGGTGGTGCGTACGCGGGGACCCGGTCCGGGGTCGGACGCGAGGTCGGCGAGCCGGACATCGTCCCCACCGTGGCGTCGGAGGCCGTGGCCGGCGTCGGCGCGGACCGCGGGGCGGCGACGGGTCGCGAACTGGCGGACTGCAGCTGGCGGGCGATCGTGTCGAGCCCGTCGGCCAGCAGCAGTGCAGTCGGCGGCCGACGGTTCCGGTCGAAGGCCAGCCCCGAGATCATCACCGCATCCAGCGAGGCCGGCGCGCGCAACCGGTCGGCGATCGGCTCGGGCTGCCGGGACGGGTCGCGGGACAGGATGTCGGAGATGCCGGTGACCGGGAACGGCGGCCGCCCGGTGAGCATCGCGTAGGTCACCGCGGTCAGCGAGTAGATGTCGGCGCGGCGGTCGAGCTGCAGCCAGACCGGTCGCCTGCTCGGGCGCCATGTAGGACGGGCGTGCCGGCGGTCATCGTCGCCCCGACGGCATCGATCATCGACTTGGCCACCCCGAGGTCGGCGATCAGCACCCGGCGTCGACCCGGTCGGGCCCGCGGTGACCAGCAGGTTCCCGGGCGTGACGTCGCGGTGGATGATGTCGTTGCTGTGCAGCACCTCCAGCGCCCGACAGGCCTCGGCGCACAGCCGCAGGGCCCGCACCGGCTCGACGCCGTCCTTGCGCAGGTCGTTCAGCGAGCCGCCGTCGATGTAGTCCATGACGAAGTACGGCCGGCCGTCCTCGAGGGTGCCGATGTCGTAGACCTGGACCAGCCGCGGGTCGTGGATCCGGCGCATGATCCGCGCCTCGGCCAGGAACCGCTGCCGGACGTCGTCGTTGGCCGCCCAGTTCTCGGCCAGCACCTTGACCGCGACCGGCACGTCGAGGTCGTCGTCGTGACCGAGCCAGACGGTGGCGAAGGAGCCGGCGCCGATCCGCCGCTCGATCGCGTAGCGTCCGATCTTGTCCATGGTGGGCCCATTCTCGCCCGACCCTGGGTCAGCCCCAAGCCGCCACCCACCGGCCGAGCCGACGACCGGGACAGCGGACGACCGGAACAGCGGACGACGGGACAGCGGACGCGGCCGACGGTGGTCGCCGCGTCCACCGCCCCGGGCGTTGCGTCGAGCCGGTGCGGGCGGGTCGCCCTCAGTCGGTGCGGGCGGCCAGACCTCCAGCGTGGCCCGGGCGCCGTAGCTGTGCAGCGAGTCGAGCGTGGCCAGATACGGCTCGGTGAAGGCCGGCTCGTCGACCAGGTCAGCCGAACAGCTCACGGTTGGCCACGAAGGCCAGCGGGTCGTCGCGCTGCTGGTCTGCGCGATCGCGGTCAGCCGGTCGGCCATCCGGTCGACCACCTCGATCGGCTCGCCGTCCTCGTCCGACGCCCTCGGCGTAGCGCGCCCAGCTGGCCACCACCGCGGCCGAGAGCGGTGACGTCGCGGCCGGCGGCGAGGTTCTCCCGGATGACCGGCAGCAGCCACTTCGGGATCCGGTCCGAGCTCTCCGCGCAGAGCCGGGCGACCGTGTCGCGCACCGCGGCGTTGGAGAACCGCTCGATCAGCTTGCTGCTTGTAGCCGTCGAGGTCGATGCCCGGCACCGGTGACAGGGTCGGCGTCGCCTCGCGGTCCATGTAGGCGAGCAGGAAGTCGGCGAACAGCGGGTCCTGGGCCACCTCGTGCACCAGCCGGTAGCCGGCGAGGTAGCCGAAGTAGCACAGCGCCTGGTGGCTGGCGTTGAGCAGCCGCAGCTTCATCAGCTCGTACGGCTCGACGTCGGGGACCACCTGCACCCCGACCTCCTCGAACGGCGGGCCGGCCGAGGGTGAAGTTGTCCTCGAGCGCCCACTGGGTGAACGGTTCGCAGACCACCGGCCAGGCGTCCTCGACGCCGAAGCGCTCGGCGATCTGGGCCCGGTCCTCGTCGGTGGTGACCGGGGTGATCCGGTCGACCATCGAGTTCGGGAACCGGACCTGCTCGCCCACCCAGTCGCCGAGCTCGGGATCGCGGAGCGTGGCGAACGCGGTGAAGACCTCGGCGGCGACGTGACCGTTGCCCTGGATGTTGTCGCAGGACATGATCGTGAACGGCTCGATGCCGCGCTCGCGGCGGCGGACCAGCGCCTCGGTGATCAGGCCGAACGTGGTCGCCGGCGACCGCGCCCGGCTCCAGGTCGGCCTGCACCGCCGGGTTCGTCGGCGTCGAACTCGCCCGGTGACGGGGTGGAAGTTGTAGCCGCCCTCGGTGACGGTCAGCGAGACGATCCGGGTGGCCGGGTGCGGCCATCTTCTCGATCACCGCCTCCGGGTCGTCGGGCGCGTACAGGTACTCGACGATCGAGCCGATGACCCGTGGGCTCCCAGCCGCCGTCGGGGTCCTTGAGCGACCAGGGTGTAGAGGCAGTCCTGGCCGACCATGGCGTCGCGCATCCTGAGGTCGAACGGGCATCACGCCGACGCCGCAGATGCCCCAGTCGAGGGCCTCGCCCCGCTCCATCAGCGCGGTCCAGGTACATCGCCTGGTGCGCGCGGTGGAAGCCGCCGACGCCGAAGTGCACGATGCCGGTGGTGACCGCCGATCGGTCGTAGCCCGGCACGTCGATGTCGAGTTGGTCGAGATTCGCTTGATTCAACGCCGTCATGACCTGATCCTCTCGCTCACTTCACCGCGCCGAGCGACAGGCCCTGCACGAGCTTGTCCTGGGCCGCGAATCCGGCGATCAGCACGGGCAGCGAGACGATGACCGCGGCGGCGGCCAGCTTGGCGGCGAACAGGCCCTCACCGGTGATGAAGCTGCCGAGGTAGACCGGCGCGGTGCGGGCGACCACCCCGGAGGCGAGTCGGTTGGCCAGGAACAGCTCGTTCCAGCTGAAGATGAAGCAGATCAGCGCGGTGGCCGCGATCCCGGGGGAGATGATCGGCACGATGACCGAGCGCAGCGTGGTGATCAGCCCGGCGCCGTCGAGCGCGGCGGCCTCGAAGAGCTCGACCGGGATGTCGGCCAGGAACGAGCGCAGCATCCAGATCGCGATCGGCAGGTTCATCGAGGTGTAGAGGATGACGAGCAGGTTGATGTTGTCGAGCAGGCCGAGGTTCTTGGCGATCAGGTAGATCGGCAGGATGCCGGCGACCAGCGGCAGCATCTTGGTCGTCAGGAAGAAGAACATCACGTCGGTCCACTTCTCGACCGGCCGGACCGACAGCGCGTACGCGGCCGGGATGGCCAGCAGGATGACCAGCAGCGTCGAGGAGAACGAGGCGATGACCGAGTTGAGGATCGGGCCGATCGCCTGGCCGCCGGCGAAGAAGTTCTCGTAGTTGTCGAAGGTCAGCGGGGCGAGGAACTGCGGCGTGCTGGCGGCGGCGTCCTGCTCGCTGTGCAGGCTGGTCAGCAGCATCCACAGGATCGGGGAGATGAACAGCAGCCCGATGATCCAGGCGCCGACGCCCGACGGCGATGTTGCCGAGCGCCGGTTGCCCTGCTGGCGGGCCGGCGTTCGAGGCCCGCCGCTTCTCGGCCAGCTGGTCGTGGACGGGCGCGGAGGCGAGTGCGGTGCGTCACCGTCAGTTCTCCTCCTCGAACAGGCTGGACAGGTTGCGCAGGACGAACGTGGCCAGGATGATCGAGCCGATGACCACGATCACGCCCTGGGCCGAGGCCAGGCCGTAGTCGTTGGCGTTCTGCAGGGTGTTGAAGACGCCGTACGGCAGGTTGGCCGCGCCGAGGCCGATGCCGCCGAACACGTAGATGGTGTCGAACTGCTGGATGATGTAGACCGCGCCGAGCAGGCCGGCGAGCTCGAGGTAGCGGCGCATGTGCGGCAGCGTGATGTGGCGGAAGGTCTGCCAGCCGCTGGCGCCGTCGACCTGCGCGGCCTCCATGATGTCGCCGGGGCGAGACTGCAGACCGGCCAGCAGGATCAGGGTCATGAACGGGCGTCCACTGCCAGATCAGCTCGAACTCCACGCGCGAGGCGGGGGAACTGGGTCAGCCAGTCGATCTGCGGGCCGTTGGCCGAAGGCCAGCAGGCCGTTGAAGAGGCCGGAGTTCGACGTCGAACATCAGGTAGCGGAACAGCTGGGCGGCCGCGACCGGCACGATCAGGAACGGCGCGATCATCATGGTGCGGACGGCGCCGCGGCCGAAGAAGCTGCGGTTCAGCAGCAGCGCGATCCCCAGCCCGAGCAGCAGCGAGACCGCCGACCACGGTGACGGTCAGCACGACGGTGAAGAACAGCTGCGAGCGGATGCCCGGGTCGGTGAAGACGGTGACGAAGTTGCCGAACCCGGCGAAGCCGAACAGGTCGGGCCGGGTGGCCTTCCAGTTCAGGAACGAGATGACGAGGGTGATCAGGAACGGCAGCTGGGTCAGGAAGAACGACGAAGATGAACGCGGGCAGCAGCGGGGCCCGTTTGGACCAGCCCTTCTTGTCCAGCCAGCGATCACGGAAGGGCGCCTTGGGGGGCTTGCCTTCTTCGCGGCGCCGACGCTGTCGGCTCGCGACCGGCGTGGCGGTGACGCTGGCCATGCGCTGCCTCTCTCGCGGGGTGGCAGGGTGGGGGTGGGCCGTGCCGCGGCACGCGGTCGGGCCCGGGTGGTCGACGGCCGGGTCGCGGACGCTGGTCCGGACCGAGCCGGCACCTCCCGCGTACGCGGGCCTACTTGCCCTGGTACACCTTGGTGATCTTCTGCGTCGGCGTACTCCTGGCCGGCGTCGAGCGCCTCGTCGACGGTCTTCTGGCCGGCGATCACCGCGGAGATGTCCTCGGAGACCTTCTGGCCGACGTCGGTGAACTCGGGGACGTCGACGAACTGGATGCCGACGGTCGGGCGCGGCTGCACACCCGGGTTGACCGGGTCGGCGTTCTGGATCGCCTCGAGCGTGGCGTCGGCGAAGGCCTCGGCCGCCTTGCGGTACTCGGGGTTCGCGTAGGTCGAGGTCCGCTTGCCGGCGGGGACGTTCGCCCAGCCCTGGTTGCGCCCCGGCCAGTTCCTCGTACTTCTGCGACGACGCCCAGGAGATGAACTTCCAGGCGGCGTCCTGCTTCGTCGCTCTTCTTCTCGATCGCCCACGACCAGGCGTACAGCCAGCCGGAGGCCTTGGTCTCCTTGACCGGGGCCTGGACGTAGCCGACCTTGCCCTTGACCGGGGAGTCGTCGGCCTCGAGCTTGCCGGCGCCGGAGGTGGCGTCGTACCACATCGCGACCTTGCCCTGCTGCATCGCCGACAGGCACTGGTTGAAGCTGGCCTGGGCCGCGCCCGACTCGCCGTGCTCCTTGACCAGCTTCGTGTAGAAGGTGGTGGCCTCCTTGAACTCGGGAGCGTTGACCTTGGCGGTCCAGTCCTTCTCGAACCAGGTGCCACCGAAGGTGTTGACCACGGTGGTCAGCGGCGCGATGACGTCGCCCCAGCCCGGCTTGCCGCGCAGGCAGATGCCCTTGGTGTCGCCGGTGTCGAGCTTGGCGGCCGCCGCGGCGACCTCGTCCCAGGTCGGGTTGGCCGGCATCTCGACGCCCAGCCTTTTCGGCCAGGTCCTTGCGGTACATCAGGAACGACGACTCGCCGTAGAACGGCTCACCGTAGAGCTTGCCGTCCGGACCCTTCAGCGAGTTCGTCATCGACGGGAAGATGTCGGCCTGGTTGAACTCCTTGTCATCCTTGTAGGCCTGGATGTCGTCCATCGACGAGCAGCCAGCCGTTCTTGGAGTAGAACGGGATCTCGAAGTTCGACAGCGTCGCCACGTCGAACTGACCGGCCTGGTTGGCGAAGTCCTGCGAGGCGAGGCTGCGCATCTCGCCCTCCTCCTTGACGGTGAAGTTCACCGTGATCCCGGAGGCGTCCACGTGAACGCGTCGATGTTCTTCTGCAGGTCGAGCATCTGGGAGTTGTTCACCATCAGCACGTTGATGGAGTTGTCGGCGCCTTCGCCGCCGCCACCGCTGGCCCCGGCGCCCGCGCCACTGCATGCCGCGGTGGCCGCCAATACTGCGGACAGGCCTGCGGCCGCCGCTACCTTTCGATTCCAACGCATGTGGAGTCGATCCTTCCTGGAAGTGCCTCGGAGGGCATCTGGGCCGAGTCGGCCTTGGAGAGTCGAGCGCTCGATCGAGTGACCTGACGCCGGTCGGAACGGCTTGCGGCCGGGCGGAGGAGGCTGACCCGGGTCCTCGGGAGCGGGGTCGCCGAGGGCCGAAGCCGCTGGGTGATCGCCGATCTCACGCTGATCAGTAGTCCTTGCTCCTACGCTCGAACCTCGAGCTGCCACGAGTGTGTATATGTATAGCGGAAACAGGGCACTCTTGCCCAGACCTGTTGACAAATCGCCCGAATCTGCCCGAAGGAAGATGATCGGGCACCCGTGACTGGTAGCTGTGTGGGGACTGTTGGTGCTCTCAACACTTCTTCAGCCTCGTGGTATAAGCCCGGGTTGTTGCCGCGATGCCACTAGCATGTGCAGGTGTCTGACATCCCCATCGGCTCACCGCCGGTCCCTCCGGGACGCCACGCCGCCCCGGGCGGTTGGTACGCCGACCCCGTCGATCCGCAGCAGGAGCGTTACTGGGACGGCTGGCAGTGGTCGCGCAACACCCGGCCACGCGAGCACGCCGCTGGTGGCGCACCCGCCGGCGGAGCGCCCGGCGGCTACGGCCCGCCCGCGCCCCAGCCGTACGGCGGAAATCCCTACGGCGCGAACCCCTCGGGTGGAGCTCCCGGCAGCAACCCCTACGGCCCCGGCGGCTACGGCACCGGTCCGCAGGACGGCGGCTACGGGTCGAACCCCTACCCGGTGCCCGGGTACGGGACCGGTCAGCCGCGGCCGGGGCAGGGCGTACGCGTCGCGCACACCGCCGACGGGGTGCCGCTGGCCGGGTGGGGCTGGCGAGCGCTGGCCGTGGTCATCGACAACATCCTCGTCTCGATCGTCGCCTCGCTGCTGACCTTCCGGGTCCTCACTCGGATGGGTGAGCAGTTCATGGCGCTGATGCGCCAGGCCGCCCAGGGAGTGCTCATCGATCCGGCGCAGGCCAGCCAGGTCTTCAGCCAGGGCGACCAGTGGACGGTGATCCTGACCGCCCTCGCCGTCGGGCTGGTCTACCACGCCGCCTTTCTGCGGTGGCGGGGCGCCACCCCGGGCAAGTTGGCCGTCGGGCTGCGGGTCACCCCGGTCGACCGCGGCCGCGAGCCAGGCGCCCTGACCTGGTCGTCGATCGTGCTCCGGGTGCTCGTCTGCCTGGTCCCGGGAGCCATCGGCATCGTCGGACCGATCTTCCGACTGGTCGACGTGCTGTTCCCGCTCTGGCAGCCCAAGCGTCAGGCGCTGCACGATCTGGCCGCCAAGACCCAGGTCGTGAAGCCGGTCACCCGGTCGTGAGAAACGGCCTTTCGGCTGGTCACGGTCGTGTTCCGATGTGATCGAGGAAACTGGACAAGCACGCTGACTTGGCTATATTGACCCATGGTCGGAGCGTTCCGGGCGCTCCTCACCCGGATCCACGGGGGCCTCTTGCACTCTGAGGACTCTCTGTTGCCTTCGCGTCGTCTCCCGCGCCTGGCCGCGCTGACGCTCGCGCCCCTGCTGGCGCTGGCGGCACTCGTGCCGACCGCTGACGCCGACGTCACCGACGGCACGCTGACCGTGGTCGTCCAGCTCGACGTCAACGGCAACGGTGAGTACGACCCCGGCATCGACGAGCCGCAGCCCGGCATCACCATCGTGGTCACCGACCCGACCGGTGAGACGACCAGCGCGCCGACCGATGCCGACGGACGCTACGAACTCGAGGGCAGCTCGGAGATCACCGGTGGTCGTTACTTCGTGGTCGCCGAGATCCCGGCCGACCGCGACGATCTGACGCCGGTCCCCGGGAGTCCGAGCTTCGCTCCGATGAGCACGACGGTCGACGTCGCGTCGGAGGACCAGACCCTGCGGATGGGTGTCGCGGTCAAGCCCGCCGAACGTGAGTCGGCTCCCGATCCCGCACCGACCGTCGACGTCGAGCCGCCGACCACCGTGGTGCCGCCGAGCCGCCCCGCCGACGCGGCCCGCTTCGCGGTCGGCGACCTGGTCTTCCAGGACCTCGACCGCTCCGGTGTCCGGGACCGCGGCGAACCGGCCGAGCCGGGCGTCAGCGTGCAACTGCTCGACGCCGACGGCGACATCCTGCGGTCGACCCGGACCACGTCGACCGGCTACTACGTGTTCGACAACCTGCGGGCCGGCACCTACGCGATCCGGTTCGCCGGTCTGCGTGACACCCTGCGGTTCGCGCCGAGCGGTGTCGGCGCCGATCGCGCGCTCGACTCCGATCCCGACTACAGCGGGGTCACCCCGCCGTTCGATCTCGGCCCCGGCGAGTCGGGGGTCCGCCCGGCGGTCCCCCAGGACCACGTCGACGCCGCCTTCATCAACGCCACGGTCGACGCCGGGGTGGCTCCGGTGCGCTACGCGATCGTCGACCGGGTGTGGCTCGACGTGAACGGCGACGGCGTCCAGCAGACCGCCGAGCCGCCCGCCTCGGCCACGGTCGTCCTGCTCGACGGGGCCGATGCGGTGATCGCCACCACGCCGACCGACGCCCAGGGTGTGTACGCGTTCACCGACCTGGCCGGTGGCGTCTACCGGTTGCGGTTCGAGGGCCTGCCGGGCAACCGCTCGTTCACCGCCCGGGCCATCGGATCGGACCGAACGGTCGATTCCGACGCCGACCCGCTCACCGGTCTGACCCCGAGACTCACGCTGATGTCCGGGGCTGCCGGTCTGGTCGACGCCGCCGACGTGGGGGTGCCCGGGGTCGACTTCGTCAACCGCGGGGTGGCCGCCGGACTCATCGGCTCGTACGCGCTGGGCGACACCGTCTGGCGTGACGCCAACGGCAACGGTGTCCTCGACCAGGGGGAAACCGGGATCGGTGGTGTCCGCGTCGAATTGCTCAGCGCCGACGGCACCCTCCTCGACAACGCCACGACCACCTCGCGCGGCCGTTACACCTTCGCCCGGCTGCCGGCCGGCAGCTACATGGTGCGGGTCGGACCCCTTCCGGAAGGTCTGCGCTTCACCGCGCCGGGGATCGGCGACGACCGGGCGGTCGACTCCGACGTGGACGAGGCCGGCGCGTCGGGCGTGGTGATCATCGGCGACGACCGCCCCACCGACACCACCGTCGACGCCGGCGTGACCACGGTGGCCGGCTACACCGCTCCACCTTCGGCGGCCGCCGGGTCGGGTCAGCCCTCGGGTGACTTCGAACTGGCCGAGACCGGTGGAGTCGATGCCGGGATCCCGCTCGGCGGGTTGCTGCTGCTGATCGGTGGCGGCGGCTGCCTGCTCATCGAACGGCGTCGGCGGGCGGTATCCGGCCGACGCGAGTGAGGCGGCGGCGGATCCGGGCCAAGGCTGCGGCGTCCCAGTCGCGCGGCTCGGCGTCGAGCTGGGTCTCGGCCTCGGCCGGGTCGCCGTCGTCGATCAACGTCGCCACGGCGGTGACCACGCCCGACAGCGGGGGACCGGCCGTCGTCCACTGCACGGTGAACGGGCAGTCGCGCTCGATCAGCCCGGACAACTGGGCGATCAGGGCGCTGCGGTCGGCGCCGGCCACGATGGCGGCCCGATGACCGGCCGCCTCCACCTCGTCGGCGGCGCGTTCCCAGCCCCGCGCGAACGGCAGCCCCACGTACAGCTCGACCTCGTCGGACCAGGCGTCGGCGAGCGCCTCGGCGGCGGCGATCACCCGTGCGGTGTTGCCGGCCAGATCGTCCAGATCGCGCAGCGTCGACTGGACCGCCTCGACCCGGACCCCGTCGATCCGTCGGCCGACCAGCCCGAGCAGGCCGCCGGCACCGGTCGAGCTGGTGACCAGGACCGGGAGCTCACCCCGGTCGCCGACCGCGCGGCCGGCGGCAGCGAGCTGGTGGTCCCAGACGGCCAGCCGTCCCGACCCCGACCTCAGCTGTGCGGTGACGCAGGCGTCGAGGCCGGCCGGGGGCACGGCGACCAGGGACAGATCGTCGGTCGGGAACGCCATCTTCACGGCGGGTGACCCTTCCCGCTCGGTCACGTGGCCGGGACGAAGACGGTCGGTAGCACCGGCTCGCCGCGCGACATCTTGAGCGCGTCGCGCGGCAGCTCGGCGCGCCGAATCCGGTGCCGGTCGCGGGCGGCGTCGAGCGGCTCGTCGCCCACCACCTCACCCGCCTCGACCAGCTTGACCATCAACGGACGGATCTCGGCGTCGCCGGCCGACACCGGCGCGTCGATCCCGATCAGCTCGGCGTCGGCGACGCCGTCGCGCAACCGCCGCGCCGGGTACTTGCGGCCGCCGACCGAGGCCTTGTCCACGCTCTTCTTGGCCACCGGGACCAGCGGCCCGTCCGGCGCACCGGTGGCCCGGGCGACCAGCTTGTAGACGAAGCTCGAGGTGGGGTGTCCGCTGCCGGTGACCAGAGCGGTGCCCACGCCGTACGCGTCGACCGGGGCGCCGGACAACGAGGCGATGGCGAACTCGTCGAGGTCGCTGGTCACGATGATCCGGGTCTGGTGGGCGCCGAGCGAGTCGAGCAGTTCGCGGACGTCGCGGGCCAGCGCCGCGAGGTCGCCCGAATCGAGCCGGACCGCGCCGAGCCGACCGTGACTCAGCTCGACCCCGAGCCGGACGGCGGCGAAGACGTCGTAGGTGTCGACCAGCAGCGTGGTCTGTTCGCCGAGCGCGGCGAGCTGGGCGGTGAACGCCTCGCGCTCGTCGCCGTGCAGCAGGGTGAAGGCGTGCGCCGCGGTGCCGGTGGTCGGGACACCGAAGCGCCGACCGGCCTCGAGGTTGGAGGTGGCCTGGAAGCCGGCGAGGTAGGCAGCCCGGGCGGCCGCGATCGCGCTGAGCTCGTGGGTGCGCCGCGAGCCCATCTCGACGCAGGGCCGGTCGCCGGCCATCGCGGTCATCCGCGACGCGGCCGAGGCGATCGCGGTGTCGTGGTTGTAGATGCTCAGCAGCAGGGTCTCCAGCACCACCGACTCGGCGAACCCGCCCTCGACGATGACCACCGGTGATCCCGGGAAGTAGATCTCGCCCTCGGGGTAGCCCCAGATGTCGCCGCTGAAGCGGTAGTCGGCCAGCCAGCCGAGGAGGTCGTCGTCGAGCCCGACCTGCTCACCGAGGAAGGCCAGCGCCTCCTCGTCGAACCGGAAGTGCCGCAGGGCCCGCAGCGCCCGGCCGACGCCGGCGACCACGCCGTAGCGCCGGCCCTCGGGCAACCGGCGGGCGAACAGCTCGAAGACGCAGCGTCGGTCCGCGGTGCCCGACTGCCGGGCCGCCTGCACCATGGTGAGCTCGTAGTGATCGGTCAGCAGGGCCGTGGTCGGCACCTCGCGCGGACCCCAGCTCCGGTCGTCGGCACTCATTCGCTCAGCCAATCACGCCTGCTCACGCCGGTGACCGTCGCCTCGGGCGCGAGGGGGCGGACTTCCGCCCGTCACGGGTGGTCGAGCGGCGGTGGGATGACAGGACAGAATGGGGGCCATGGGTGAATCGGTGGGTGAGACGACGCCACTCGGCGGGACCGCCGTGGCGGAGCGGCCGGATGTCGACACGTTGGCCCAGACGCCGTGGGTCACCATCGTCTGGGACGACCCGGTGAACCTGATGTCGTACGTCACCCACGTCTTCGTCAACTACTTCAACTACTCCAAGGCCAAGGCCGAGCAGTTGATGCTGCAGGTGCACAACGACGGCAAGGCCATCGTGTCCAGCGGCAGCCGGGAGTCGATGGAGCGCGACGTCACCGCGATGCACGAGTACGGGTTGTGGGCCACCCTGGACAAGGCCGACGAGTAGATCGTGAAGAAATTCCACCGACGCCGGGGCGTGATCAGCAGCCGGCTCAGCGCGTACGAGGTCGAGCTGCTGTCCTCGCTGGTCGGTCAGCTCATCGACCTGGTCACCGACGGTGACCCGGACAGCTACACGCCGCCCGAGGACCCGTTCGAGCAGCTGGTCCAGGGCCTGACCGCCGATCCGGATCAGCCCGAGACCCACGAGGACCCGGTCCTCAAGCGGCTGTTCCCGAACCCCTATCCGCACGACGACGCGGCCTCCTCGGACTTCCGCCGCTACACCGAACGCGGGCTGCGGACCCGCAAGCTGAACGACGCGCAAGTGGTGCTGCGCGACCTGGCCGCCACCGAACTCGGCGGACACGACGTCCGGATCGCCCCGGCCGACGCCGACGCCTGGCTGCGGACGTTGACCAGCGTCCGGATCGCCGTGGCCACCCGGCTCGACATCACCGACGCCGAATCGGCCGAGGAACTGGCCGAACTCCCCGACGACGACCCGCGCGCCTTCCTGGTCAGCGTCTACGACTGGCTCGGCTTCGCCCAGGAGACCTTGATCTCCAGCCTGTAGTCCTGCTACCTCGGGTGCGACGGGTGGGCCACGCGTACGCGGCTGTTGATGAGTGGTCTTCGTTCAGGGTCGACCCAGGTCGGTGGTCGCCATTCCGGTCATCGCTGGTCATTCATGGTCACCGTCCAACCGCGGTGCAGGAAGTTGTGGTGGTGATAGACGCAGAGCAGTGTCAGGTTGGTGGCGTAACGATCGAGGCACCCTCGTCCTGTGCACTCTGGTGACGATGTTGGCTGTAGATCACTGGTCCGCCTGGGTCGCAGTCGGGGCCGGAGGTTGTAGCCCCGGACTGGGTCATTAGCCCCGGTCTGTGGATGAACTCCCTCTCCTTCTCCCGGACTTCGATGCCGCTGGCCGTCGTGGACTGCCAGAGGATCTGCGTGCGGATTGTGAAGTCCTGGCGCTGCTCCGGAGTCATGTCCGCCGCGATCTGGGCCTTCACGCGGGAGCTGCGAAGCGGAGGGTGGTCCGGTCGGTCGGACCCGACGTAGATCTTCCCGTTGGGGTACGTGATCTGGTAGACCACCTTCGTTCGCCCCGGGATTTCCGCCATGGCCCTGATTCTCGCAGAGGAGGGCCAATTCAGCCGAGCAACTGTGGCAACATCCCCCGTGTCAACTCCGTCAGGAGCGTCTGATCGGCCGGCCATTCAGATCTGATCCTCCCGACGATCCATGCAGTAGATGAACTGGGAGGATCGGCCACAAGTCCGGAAATCACCAGCGGCACTCGAGGACCTCGCCTTCAGCGACGAGGTCATGGCGGTGTCATTCGATGGCCGCCCCGGCGAGTCAGTGCTGCTCAGTCGGGTTGCCTGGGCGCGGTCTTACGCGAAACTCTGCGGCACCCTGGAGAGTCCGCGACGAGGAGTCTTCCTGCTGACTCCGCTGGGCAAAGAACTCTTGGCCATCCCGGTGGCGGACGCACAGACGAAGATTCACGAACTGGACCGGGCGATGCGTAGGGCGCGCATCCTGAAGCGGAAGGTTGTGCCTTCAGACGACCCGATCGGGCCACCGGAGACCGAGGATGACGCCGATGCGGGTGAGGACACGGACCCGCCCGAGCCACCCAGCGAAGACTGGCGTGAGATCGTTCTGCGCCGACTCCACCGGCTCAGCCCCGACGGCTTCGAGGAGTTCGTTCTCTACCTGCTCCGGCTGTACGGCTTGGAGCTCGACCGCGTGGGCGGTAGCGGCGATGAGGGCATCGACGGCATCGGCACCGCCCCCATTAGCCCCGTACTCTCCTCCCGAGTCGCAGTCCAGGTGAAGCGGTATGACCCGGCCGGCCGGAGCTTAGGAAGGGAGGTCGTCGCCCTGTTCCAGCGCGACGCACAGACCAAGGGTGCTGAGCGAGCCATTCTCGTCACTCTGGGCAAGTTCTCCGAGCCAGCACGAAAGGCGGCGAACGCTACGACACCGACTGCCTCATTGACGGTCAGAAACTCACAGACCTGATCGTCGAACAGAAGGTCGGCGTCCGCTTGGCTCCCCGCGTCAACGAGGCGTGGTTCGATCGGTTCGACTGAGCCAACACCCTAAGTCCGGGGCAGAGAACCGAGTAGCTGACCAGGGCCCACCAGCCCAAGGCCGGCTCAGAGCGGTTCAGGCTCCCCAACGCCTGGGCTCCACGCGAGCTCTCCTGGGCGTCCAGGATGGCGTCCAGCTTCCGGTGGAGCTCGGAGACCTCAGCTTTGAGGTCCAGTACCTCCGCTTCCTGGGCGACGTTGAGCTGCTCGACCAGCCAGGAGGCCAGAGTGGCGGTCACGGAGCCGAGGAGGGCGATCCCCGCCACCATGAGCCCGGCTGCCGCGAGGCGGCCGGTCCCTGTGGTGGGGTAACGGTCGCCGTAGCCGACCGAGGTCATGGCGTAACGGCCCCCAGATCGCTCCGCGAGGTCGGATGTTTGCTCGGATTGGCCCGCTCGGCGTCCAGAACGGCCGGGCTCCGCAAAATGCCAGCGAACGGCCCACGCCCACGTAGACGTCCCCTGGGCCGAGGGCGGGAAGACCGATCTCGACAATCTGACGCTGCTCTGCGTCTATCACCACCACAATTTCCTGCACCGCGGCTGGACGGTAACGATGAACGATCAACGATGACCGGAATGGCGGCCGCCAACGTGGGTCGATCCCCGACAATGCCCACTGATCAACCAGCGAATTCGGGTCGCTCACTCAGAGCAATCGAGAACGAGAGTATCGATCGGTCGACGACCGGTGACCAGAATCGGCGGCGATGACGTGAGCGACGCTCTCAGCGGACGGAACTCTTGTTCGCTGCTCGCTCGACCTCGTTGACCACCGCGGCCAGCCGGAGCAGGGCGGCGGGCGGCATCGCCGCGTAGGCCGGGAGATAGACCACGTCGCGCATCACCCGGGTCGCCTCGACGCAGCGCTCATCCAGGCTGATCAGGGTGGACGACCCGCGGGTCAGGTCGAAGCCGGCGGCGCGCCCGGCGGCCAGCAGTGCCTCGGGGTCGGCCGAGGCGATCGGGAACAGCCAGTGGGTCGGCCGCGCGGCCGATCGGCCCAGGTGCTCGACCCACGGTTCCAGGGTCGCGGCGACGACGTCGCCGGCGCGACGCCGGGCCTCGACCCGCTCAGCCGGGTAGTGCCGGAGCCGGTGCGCGAGCACGGTGAGCAGCGCCGGGTGCGGCCGGTGCCGGATCGCCTCCAGCAGCCGGGCGTCGTCGAAGCCACGGCTGGCCGCGCGGAGCACGTCGTCGTAGTCGCCGGTGAGCCGCTGCAGCACCCGACAACACCCGCCGAACACCGCCGGGTGGGTCAGCGCCATCAGGACCGCGGCCTTGACCATCTTGGCGGCATAGCGGCGTCGCGGCTGGAGCGGATGCGCCGCCAGACTCGCCCGCATGGCCGAGCGCACCACCGGGTCGGCGACCAGCACGACCGCCCCGCCGAGCGCGGTGGCGGTCTTGATCAGTCCGAAGCTGTACAGCGCGACGTCCGCCCGGCCGAGCTCACGGGTGCGTCCGTCGTAGGACTCCGCGCAGTCCTCGATGAACACCAGCCGATGGCTGCGGCAGAACGCGAGCAACGCGTCGGTGTCGACCCGGGCGCCGAACAACTGCGCGAACAGCACCGCCCGGGTCTGCGGCGTACGCGCCCGCTCCAGCGCGGCGACGTCAACGCCCAGCCCGGCCGGGTCGACGTCGACCGCGACCGGGCGGTAGCCGTGAGCGGTGACGATCGCCCCGAGCTGCGGGATGGTGATGGCCGACATCAGCACGTCCGCGCCGGGTGGCCAGTCGACGTGGCGCAGGTAGAGGTCGAGCCCGCTGCGCACCGACAGGCAGACCATGACCGCGTCGCTCGGTGTCCACAGCGCGGCGATGTCGGCCACCGCCGCCTCGGCGGCGCGAGGACGGACGCAGGCCAGCGCCGCACGGGCCAGGTCACGGACGTCCAGGTCGAGGCGCTTGCGCGCGTACCGGAGGGTCATCCGCGGCCCCGGGAGCTCATCGGCCGCGACCTCAGCCGTTCTCGAGGTCCAGCTCGACGAACAGGGCCCGGTGGTCGGACAGCGGGAGTTCGGGTGCGCCGGTGTGGCGGACGGTGCCCAACCGGCCACGCAACAGGATGTGGTCGAGCTGGCGGTGCGGGTTCTCGACCGGGAAGGTGGGATGGGTGGCCAGGGGTCGGAAGCCGGTGATCCGGGCCGGCAGCCCGCCGGCCATGTTGAGGTCGCCCATCAGCACCGCGGGACCCCGGACGCCGGCCAGGTCACGGCGGATCCGCAGCAGTTGCCGTCGCCCCCATCCGGGCACGAACGACAGGTGGGTGTTGGCCACCACCAGCGGGCCGGCCGGGGTGTCGATGTGGGCGATGACCACGGCCCGCGGCTCTTCGTTGACCACGATCACCTTGCGCGCGTGACGGAGATAGATCGGCACCCGGAACGGGATCTGCGGCAGGTGCAGGACCTGCCACGACCGGACCGGGTAGCGCGAGATGAGGGAGATCCCGTACGCCGCGGTACCCGGCACGTCGGCTTCCCGGGGCGACAGCCAGGTCGCGCCGGGCGTGCCGGCCAGGGCGGCGGCGAACCGGTAGTTGGTCGCACCCATCGCCTCGGCGGCGACCGCGGTCAGGTCGGCCAGATGCGACCGCGGCTGATCCCGGTCGACCTCCTGCAACCCGAGGATGTCGGCGTCGAGCGCACGGACCGCATCGCCGAGCCGGGTCAGGTCGACCACGCCGTCGCTGGGCGCGCGGCCGTGCAGGATGTTGAATGTGGCCAGGCGCATCGTCGATGGACGCATAGGAAGAAGGTACGACGCCATGACCGTCGAGGCTCCGGAACCCGCACTCCAGGTGGCTCTGAAGCGTGCCGCGTCGGCTCTCAAGGCCGCCGGGCTGCCCTTCGCACTGGGCGGCGGCTACGCCCTGTGGGTGGCCGGCGCGCCCGAGCCCGAACACGACGTCGACCTGGTCGTGCCCGAGGACGACGTCGAGAGCGCGGTCGCCGCGCTGGCCGACACGGGTTTGCGGATCGTCCGACCGCCGGAGGACTGGCTGTTCAAGGCGTACGCGGACAGCGACGAGGGGTCCGAACTCGTCGATGTCCTGCACCGGCTGGCCGGGGTGCCGGTGACCGCGGACTCGCTGGCCGACGCGGTCGACACCGAGGTGCTGGGGATCCGCATCCCGGTCCAGCCACCCACCCCGGTGATGACGGCCAAGCTGCTGTCGCTGTCCGAGCACTACGCCGACTTCGCCAAGCTGCTCCCGGTGGTGCGAGCGATCCGCGAACGGCTGGACTGGGACCGGCTCCGCGCGGTGACCGACGGGCAGCCGTACGCCGAGGCGTTCCTGTTCCTGTGCGACCGGCTCGGACTCACCGGCCCACCGAGCGACCCGGACTGACGTTCGACTGCGTCTCACGGGCCGGATGCCCCGCTCACCAGATGGACCGCCTCCTAGGCTGACCGGGTGCTGACGATCGCCCGCGCCCACGTGGAGTCGATGATCGCCCATGCCCGCGAGGACCATCCCGACGAGGCCTGCGGCGTCATCGTGGGTCCCGAGGGCAGCGACGACCCCGTCCGCCTGGTGCGGATGACCAACGCGGAACGCTCGCCGACCTTCTACGTGTGGGACTCGGCCGAGCAGTTCCAGCTCTACAAGGACATGCAGGCCCACGACGAGGAGATGGTCGTGGTCTACCACTCGCACACGGCCACCGAGGCTTACCCGTCCCGCACCGACATCGGCCTGGCCACCGAACCGCAGGCCCACTACGTGCTGGTCTCCACCGCCGAGTCCGGCGCCGAGGACGGACCGGTCAGTGTCCGCTCCTACCGCATCCTCGACGGCGTCGTCACCGAGGAAGAGATCCAGGTCACGGAATAGTGGGCCCGGCCCGGCTTGTTGGGCTAGAGAGTCGAACGCGAGGAGCAAGCTGATGGCAGTAGAGGTACGGATCCCGACGATCCTGCGCACCTTCACCGGTGGGGCAAAGGCCGTGGAGGGCAACGGGGACACCCTGCTCCAGGTGATCGACGACATCAACGGGCGCAACCCGGGGCTCAAGGACCGCCTGGTCGAGTCCGGCGGGCTGCGCCGGTTCGTCAACGTCTACGTCAACGATGAGGACGTCCGCTTCGTCGGCGGCCTCGAAGCGGCGACCGCCGACGGCGACGTGGTCGTCGTCCTGCCGGCCGTCGCCGGCGGCGCGTGACCCGCTACGCCTCGCTGGCCGACTCGGTCGGTCACACCCCGATGGTCGGCCTGCCCCGGCTGTCACCCGGCGAGGGTGTGCGACTGTGGGCCAAGCTCGAGGACCGCAACCCGACCGGGTCGATCAAGGACCGGGCCGCGCTGAGCATGATCCGCGCGGCCGAGGCCGACGGTTCGCTCCGTCCGGGCGCGACGATCCTCGAGCCGACCAGCGGTAACACCGGGATCTCCCTGGCCATGGCGGCCAAGCTGGCCGGCTATCGGCTGATCTGCGTGATGCCCGAGAACACCTCGGTCGAGCGCAAGCAGATCCTGGCCATGTGGGGCGCGGAGATCGTGTCCTCCTCGGCCGCCGGTGGTTCGAACGAGGCCGTCCGGGTGGCCAAGCAGTTGGCCGCCGAGCACCCCGACTGGGTGATGCTCTACCAGTACGGCAACCCGGCCAACGCCGAGGCGCACTACCTGACCACCGGGCCGGAGATCCTCGAGGACCTGCCCGAAGTCACCCACGTGGTGGCCGGTCTGGGAACGACCGGCACCCTGATGGGCATCGGCCGCTTCTTCACCGAGGCCAAGTCCGAGGTCAAGATCATCGCCGCCGAACCCCGCTACGGCGAGTTGGTCTACGGGCTGCGCAACCTCGACGAGGGCTTCGTCCCCGAGCTCTACGACGCCAAGTACGTGACCTCCCGCTTCTCGGTCGGCGCGCGCGACTCGGTCCGCCGGGTCCGCGAACTGCTCGAGCGCGAAGGCATCTTCGCCGGGCTGTCGAGCGGCGCGATCGTCCACGCCGCGATGGCGCAGGCCGTCCGTGCGCTCAAGGCCGGCGAGACCGCCGACATCGTGATGATCATCTGCGACGCCGGCTGGAAGTACCTGTCCACCGGCGCCTACACCTCCGACCTCGACGCCACCGAGGACTACCTGGACACCCAGGTCTGGGCCTGACCGGCGCTGCGCGGAGGGCAGGAGCGCCGCGCTGTTCGACATCGGTGGGATGGTCGGCCCGCCGCCCGCGTGCGGACTCGGCCACCGGGTCGTTCCACCGGCTCGAGCGATCGGCTCCCGCCCGGTCAGCTCAGCGTTCGACGGCCACCCGTCGCGGTCGCACGGTCAGGAAGAGCCGGTGGGCGGTGATCACCACGCCGATCCAGCCGAGACCGATCACCCATCCCATCATCACGTCGGTCAACCAGTGATGACCCAGGAAGACCCGGCTGAGGCCGATGGCCAGAGCCCAGCCGCCGGCCGCCACCACCGTGACGATGCGGGCGAGCCGGCGCTCGAGGTGCAGCAGCATCAGGTAGGCGACCATGCCGGCGATCGCGGTGCTGTTCAGCGCGTGACCGCTCGGGAAGGACGGACTCGTCTCGTACGGCGGGACGGTGTCAGCCTGGGGCGGGCGGATCCGTCCGACCAGTCCCTTCCCGACCAGCGTCATGGTGAGCGACCCGGCGACGGTGATCACCATCAGCAGCAGCGGCGTACGCGAACGCCAGCGCCACACCATGAGGGCGGTGATGGTGGCGGCGATGACGGTCATGCCGAGCGGACCGCCGAGATGGGTGAACCAGGTGAGCGCCGTGTCGAGCGCGCCGCTGCGGGCACCGAGCGCCAGGTCGAGGGCCGGTCGATCGAAGGCGGAGATGCCGTCGTGTTCGGCGACCGCGTCGTAGATGCCGGCGGCCAGCGCGGACAGGGCGATCACCAGGACACCGCCGACACTGGCCGTGATGGCCAACACCGCATGCGCGTTGAGCGTACGAGCGAGGGCCCGGGCCAGCGCCACCAGCTGACGGCCGATTCGGGTGTTCCAGCGAGTCAGCCTGGTGGCACCGATGCGATCCTCACCGGGGCGTTCCTCAGGCATCGACTTGGCTCCCCGTCCCTTCACGTCCTGACCGTCACTTCGTCCAACCAGGGAGTTGCTGCGGTCGCGCGACCACAGACAGTCCCCGCAGGTCGATGAGGGTACCCCCCGGACCGGTGACCGGGACCTGGTGATGGCATCGACGTCCACCTCGGTCATACGCCGGAGTCGGTCAGCGTCGATCCAAGCACGGCCGGGGACCGGTGCGCGTTCAGCCACACGCCGCCGGCTGACCGGGTCGCCGCAGTCGGTCGGCGCGACCGGACTGTCAGTCGGGCCGCGTAAACTCACCGCCCGTGACGAACCCTGACACCGAGGCGCCGATCGGCATCTTCGACTCCGGGTTCGGCGGACTGACCGTGGCCCGGGCGGTCATCGACCAGCTGCCCAACGAGGACATCGTCTATCTCGGTGACACCGCGCGCTCGCCGTACGGGGAGCAGCCCATCGCCAGTGTCCGCGAGTTCGCGCTCGAGTGCCTCGACCACCTGGTCGCGCAGGGGGTGAAGGCCCTGGTCATCGCGTGCAACTCGGCCAGCGCGGCCGTGCTCCGCGACGCCCGCGAGCGGTACGCGGTGCCGGTCGTCGAGGTCATCATCCCGGCGACCCGGCGGGCCGTCGCGGCCACCCGGACCGGCCGGGTCGGGGTGATCTGCACCGAGGCGACCGCGACCTCGCAGGCCTACGACGACGCCTTCGCCGCGGCACCGCACATCGAACTGCACACCGTGGCCTGCCCGACCTTCGTGCCGTTCGTCGAGGCCGGCATCACCGGTGGGCCCGAGCTGCTGGCCAGTGCCGAGCTCTACCTGCACCAGCTCCGACTGGCCGACATCGACACCCTGATCCTCGGCTGCACCCACTACCCGCTGCTCGCCGGCGTCATCTCCTACGTGCTCGGCGAGCGGGTCAACCTGGTGTCGAGCGCCGACGAGTGCGCCAAGCAGGTGTACGCCGAGCTGACCCGGCGCGGGTTGACCCACGACCGGCCTCGGGTGGCCCGGCACCGGTTCCTGACCACCGGCAGCCCGGAGATCTTCGAGGGCGTGGGGGCGCGCTTGATGGGTGGGCTGGTCGCCGACGTGGAACAGTTCGTCTGAGAGGAATGGCGTGGAGCTGATCGTCATCGGCTGCAGTGGGTCGGTCCCGGGGCCCGATTCGCCGGCCTCGTGCTACCTGGTCCGAGCGCGTCACGCGGGGCGGACGTTCTCGCTGCTGCTCGATCTCGGTCCGGGCGCGTTCGGAGCGCTCTACCGCGAGCTGGACCCGATCGACCTCGACGCGGTCGCGCTGTCCCACCTGCACCCCGACCACTGCCTCGACGTGTGCGCGCTGTACGTCGCCTCGCGCTACTCGCCGACCGCACCGTGGCCGCCGAAGACCATCTACGGTCCGCGAGGGACCGCCCAGCGGCTGCAGACCGCGTACGACGCGCCCGCGGCCCTCGAGCCCGGTCCGGGTCTGGCCGCCCAGTTCACCTTCGTCGACTGGCAGCCCACCCAGCGCATCGGGCCGTTCGCGGTGTCGACCCGTCGGGTCGACCATCCCGTCGAGGCGTACGCGCTGCGGGTCACCGACACCAACCCCGGCGGCGGCACGCTGGTCTACTCCGGCGACACCGGTCCGTCCGACGCGCTGGTCGACATCGCCCGCGACGCCGATCTGCTGCTGGTCGAATCGGCCTTCCTCGATCACCCGGGTAATCCGTCGGGGCTGCACCTCAACGGTCGCGAAGCGGCGGCCGCCGGGGCCGCCGCGGGGGTCGGCACGGTGGTGCTCACCCACATCCCGCCCTGGCACGACCGGCAGCGGGTGCTCGCCGATGCCCAGCCGCACTTCTCCGGACCGGTGCGGGTGGCGACGGCCGGGGCCCGCTGGACGATCGGGGCGGCCGTGGAGGCCGAGCCGCCCGTGCCGCTGCGCCACTAAGGTTGCCCGGTGACTTCTCGAGCTGACGGCCGTGCCCACGACGATCTCCGCGAGGTGCGCTTCACCCGCGGCTGGCTGAGCCAGGCCGAGGGCAGCGTCCTGGTCGAGTACGGCGACACCCGGGTGCTGGTCGCGGCCAGCGTCACCGAAGGCGTGCCGCGCTGGCGCAAGGGTTCCGGGCTCGGCTGGGTGACCAGCGAGTACGCGATGCTGCCGCGCGCCACCAACACCCGCAACGACCGCGAGTCGGTCAAGGGCCGGATCGGTGGCCGGACCCACGAGATCAGCCGGCTGATCGGTCGCAGCCTGCGCGCGGTGATCGACTACAAGGCACTCGGCGAGAACACCATCGTGCTCGACTGCGACGTGCTGCAGGCCGACGGCGGCACCCGGACCGCCTCGATCACCGGCGCCTACGTGGCGCTGGCCGACGCGGTCAGCTGGCTGCGCGACCGGCATGCGCTGGTCGGCGAACCGCTCGTCGACAGCGTGGCGGCGGTCTCGGTCGGCGTGGTCAACGGGACCCCGATGCTCGACCTCTGCTACTCCGAGGACTCGGCCGCCGACACCGACATGAACATCGTGATGAGCGGGTCGGGGGAGTTCATCGAGGTCCAGGGCACCGCCGAGGGGGCGCCGTTCGACCGCGCCGTGCTCGACCAGTTGCTCGACCTCGGCACGGCGGGGTGCGCCCGGCTCACCCAGCTCCAGCGGGCCGCGCTCGCATGAGCCCGGCGGCGACGTCGGGGGGACACAGGGTCGTCCTGGCCACCAACAACGCCAAGAAGCTGGCCGAGCTGCGGCGCATCGTCGCCGCGTCGGCGCCCGACATCGAGGTGCTCGGGCTGGCCGACGTCACCCGCTATCCCGAGCCCGCTGAAACGGAGTCCAGCTTCCAGGGAAACGCGTTGCTCAAGGCCCGGGCCTGCGTCGCCGCAGACCGGTCTGCCCGCGCTGGCCGACGACTCGGGGATCGCCGTCGACGTGCTCAACCAGATGCCCGGGGTCCGGTCGGCCCGGTGGTCGGGACCGGACGCGACCGACGAGTCCAACAACACCCTGCTGCTGGCCCAGCTCGACGACGTGCCCGACGAACGGCGTACGGCCCGGTTCGTCTGCGCGATGGCGTTGGTGCTGCCCGACGGCACCGAACACGTCCGTCTCGGCGAGCTGCCGGGGCGGCTGGCCCGGGCTCCGCGGGGTGACAATGGCTTCGGCTACGACCCGCTCTTCGTGGCCGAGGGCCAGACGCTGACCACCGGACAGCTCGACAGCGCCGCGAAGGACGCCATCAGCCATCGCGGCCGAGCGGTCCGGGCCATCGTCGCGGTGCTGATCGACGAGCTGAGGAAAGACCGGTCATGAAGACCTACCTGGATCTGCTCGACCACGTGCTGACCACCGGGACCCGCAAGGGCGACCGCACCGGGACCGGCACGCTGAGCACCTTCGGCTACCAGATGCGCTTCGACCTGGCCGCGGGCTTCCCGTTGGTCACCACCAAGCGGGTGCACACCCGCTCGGTGATCGCCGAGCTGCTGTGGTTCATCCAGGGTTCCACCAACGTGAAGTGGCTGCAGGAGAACGACGTCACCATCTGGGACGAGTGGGCCGACGCCGACGGCGAGCTCGGACCGGTCTACGGCCACCAGTGGCGTTCGTGGCCGACCCCGGACGGCCGGCACATCGACCAGCTCGCCGCGGTGATCGACTCGATCAAGCGCAACCCCGACTCGCGCCGCCACCTGGTCAGCGCGTGGAACGTGGCCGAACTGCCCGACATGGCGCTGCCGCCGTGCCACACGCTGTTCCAGTTCTACGTGGCCGACAACAAGCTGTCCTGCCAGCTGTACCAGCGCTCGGCCGACGTCTTCCTCGGCGTGCCGTTCAACATCGCCTCGTACGCGCTGCTGACCCACCTGGTCGCCCAGGTGTGCCGGTTGCAGGTGGGCGAGTTCGTGCACACGCTCGGTGACGCGCACCTCTACCTCAACCATCTCGACCAGGCGCGCCTGCAACTGACCCGCGAGCCGCGTCCGTCACCCCGGCTGGTCCTCGACTGCGCCCCCCGCGAGATCGACGACTTCACCCTGGACTGCATCCGGATCGAGGGCTACGACCCGCACCCGGGCATCAAAGCCCCGATCGCGGTCTGAGCCCGGAGCCCGCCGCATGATCGACATCACCGCCATCGCCGCGGTCGCCCGCAACGGGGTGATCGGCGCCGACGGCGACATCCCGTGGCGGATCCCGGAGGACTGGCAGCGCTTCAAGCGCGTGACCATGGGCCAGGTGCTGATCATGGGACGGAAGACGTTCGACTCGATCGGCCGCCCGCTGCCCGGTCGCACCACCTTGGTGGTCACCCGCGACCGCCGGTGGCGCGGCGACGGCACCCGCGCCGTGCCCGACGTCGACGCGGCCATCGACCAGGCCGGCTGCTCGCGCCGGCGGCGGTCTACGTGGCCGGGGGCGGGGAGATCTACCGGGCCGCCTGGGACCGGTTGACCAGCCTGGACATCACCGAAGTGGATCGCGAACCCGAGGGCTCGGTGACCTTTCCGGCCATCGACGACGCCCGGTGGACCGAGGTCGCGCGTGAGCCGCATCCGGGGTTCTCCTTCGTCCGCTACCAGCGACGGACCGGCGCCTGAATCGCCCGGTGCTCACCCCGGCAGTGGTCGCCGAGATGATCATCGGCCGGCCCTCGGGTCCGTACAGCGATCCCGTTGCTCTCACCCGTCGACGAGCGGCAATGTGTGCCGGAGAAGGGACTCGAACCCTCACACCCGTAGGCACAGGAACCTAAATCCTGCGTGTCTACCTATTCCACCACTCCGGCGCGCCCAGCAGGCTACCCCTCAGCGGCCGGTCCGTGGTGCGGTCCGGCCGGGGCCGGGGCCGGGGCCCTAGAGCTTGAGTTCGCGGCGCAGCCGGTCGACGTGCCCGGTCGCCTTGACGTTGTACTGCGCCACGGCCACCGTCCCGTTCCCCTTGGCGTCGACGTCGATGACGAAGGTCGAACGGATCACGCCCTCGATCAGCTTGCCGTAGAGCAGCTTCTCCCCGTAGGCGCCGTAGGCCAGCAGCACCGACTTGTCGGCGTCGGAGAGCAGTGGGAATCCGATGTGCTGACGCTCGCGGAAGCGGATGAGTTTCTCCTGAGTGTCGGGCGAGATCCCGAGCACCTCGAGCCCGGCGCCGTGGAATTCGCTCATCGCCGCGGTGAAGTCGACCGCCTGGGTCGTGCACCCCGGCGTCATCGCCGCCGGGTAGAAGTAGACGATCACCCTGGAGTCGGGGAAGTCGGCCAGCGAGACGTCGTTGCCGTCGGCGTCGGGCAGGATGATCGGGGGAGCAGGGTCGCCGGGGGACAGTCGCGTCGTCATGGTCCCCCACCTTATGGGGGTGGTTTCGCGGCAGGCGACCCCACACCGCGCGTGAGCGCCCGGCTGGACCGATCGACGGGCGTCTGCAATACGCTGGGACCGCTCCACCACCACCGACAGCACCGAAGAGGGGAACCCCCGTGGCCGACAACAGCCGCACCCGATCGCAGATCGAGGCCGATCTGGGCGCGACCCGTGATCGGCTGACCGCCTCGCTCGAATCGCTGATCGACCAGGTCCACCCCAATCGGATCAAGCAGCGCGAGATCGGCAAGCTCAAGCAGGCCGCCCGCAACGCCGCGGAGAACGCCAAGTCGCTGGTGTTCAACGCGCGCGGCGATCTGCGCCGCGAGCGGGTGATCGCGGTGGGTGGCGGGGCCGTCGGGCTCACCACGTTCCTGATCATCGTCCGGGCCATCGCCCGCCGCCGGAGCGCGCGCTGAGCGCTGCGCGAACCCGCTGACGAGCGACGATGAGTGACACCGACGCGCTGCCGATCCGGATGCTGCACGACCGGGTCCTGGTCTCGACCGACCAGGAGACGGGCGATCGTCGCAGCAGCGGCGGCATCCTGATCCCGGCCACCGTGGCCATCGGCCGTCGGCTGTCCTGGGGCGCGGTGGTGGCCGTCGGGACTTCGGTCCGCGTGGTCGAGGTCGACGACCGGGTGCTGTTCGACGGGGCCGACAAGGCCGAGGTCGAGGTGCGCGGCAAGGACTACGTCCTGCTGCGCGAACGTGATCTCCACGCGGTGGCCGCCGAGCGACTGCAGGATGGCCAGACCGGCCTCTACCTGTGACCGATGACGGTCCGGAGTCGCGCCGGTGACGGCGGACGCAACAAATCTAAAGGTTTCTTGAGAGGCACCTCCCCATTCAACGAGTTTTCTCCTAAGGTGGCCGAGTGGCACCCATCTCGGGTGGTACTCGACAACGAAGTGAGGCTCCATGACTTTCGCTCGTCCCGCGCGTCGCATCCTGATTGCGGGCGCGTCGCTGACCGCTCTGTTGGCGGTCGCCGCCTGTGGTGGCGGTAGCGACACCCCAGGTGCAACCGGCTCCAGCGCCGAAGCTCCCGGCGTCGACTTCACCAAGCAGGGTGACATCGAGGTCTGGCAGGGCAAGGACACCTCGGGCAACTTCCCGAAGCTCATCGCGCAGTTCAACTCCGAGCACCCCAACGGCAAGGTCATCTTCCACGAGCTGCCCGACTCCGCCGACCAGCAGCGTCAGCAGATGATCCAGAACACCCAGATCAAGAACCCGAAGATGGGCGTCTTGAGCGTGGACGTGGTCTGGACCTCCGAGTTCGCCGCCAAGCGGCTACGTCGTGCCGCTGCCCGCCGACCAGTTCCCGACCGACCGGCTTCCTGCAGTCGGCCGTGGACTCGGGCACCTACTTCGACAAGCTGTACGCCTACCCGAGCACCTCCGACGGTGGCTTGCTGTACTACCGCAAGGACCTGCTCGACAAGTACAACATCGCCGCTGCGCCGACGACCTTCGACGAGATGAAGACCGCCTGCGACACGATCAAGGCGGGCGAGAAGGACAACAAGCTCGAGTGCTTCGCCGGTCAGTACAACAAGTACGAGGGTCTGACCGTGAACTTCGACGAGGCCGTGCACGGCGCCGGCGGCGTGATCGTCGGTGACGACGGCAAGCCGAACGTCGCGACCCCGGAGGCGGCGAAGGGCCTGCAGACCCTGGCCGACTGGTTCAAGAGCGGCGACATCCCCAAGGCCGCGATCACCTGGCAGGAGGAGCAGGGTCGTCAGGCTTTCCAGAGCGGGAACCTGATCTTCCACCGCAACTGGGGTTACGTCTACAACCTGGCCCAGAAGGACGACGGCTCGTCCAAGGTCGTCGGCAAGTTCGACGTCGCGCCGCTGCCGGGTATCTCCGGTCCGGGTGTCTCGAGCCTGGGTGGTCACAACTACGCGATCGCCACGAACGCCGAGAACAAGGGCACCGCGGTCGACTTCCTGAAGTTCATGTCCTCGGAGGAGGTCCAGAAGAGCAACGCGCTGGCCACCTCGCCGTCGCCGACCATCGAGGCGCTCTACACCGACTCCGATCTGGTCAAGAAGTTCCCGTACTATCCCGATCCAGCTGAAGTCGATCCAGACCGCCAAGCCGCGTCCGAAGGCCGTCGAGTACGGTGATGTGACCTTGGCCATCCAGGACGCCGCCTACGGCGCACTGCAGGATGGGCCAACGGCGACACCGCTGACGCCACCGCCGCGCTGCAGGGCCTGCAGACCAAGCTGCAGACGCTCATCAAGCAGTAGTTGTCCGTATCGATGGTCCCGGCGCGGGTGAACTCCCGCGCCGGGGCCGTCGGCGCATCCCAGTCAAGGAGGTAGCTGCATGGCAACTGCCACAGCGGAGTCGCGGAGTGTGAGTGCAACCGGGGACGGTCACAAGCACAAGAAGAACGCGCTCAGCGACGGACAGGGCCGGCTGGCCTGGATCCTGCTCGCTCCGACGCTGCTCGTGATCATCGTGGTGGCCGGCATCCCGGTCCTCATGTCGATTCGCGAGTCGTTCTTCCGAGGCAACACCGGCGTCGATCCGACCACTGGTCTGATCGCAGCCGGTGAGTCCTTCGTCGGTCTGCAGAACTTCACCGCCATCTTCTCCAATCCGGACACCGTCCTCGGCTCCTTCGGGACGATGGACCGGTTCTCGAACGCGTTCCTGAACACCACCGCCATCACCATCGTCTGCGTCATCCTCGAGACGATCCTCGGCGTGATCATGGCGCTGATCATGTCCAAGGCCTTCCGGGGTCGCGGCATCGTCCGCGCGGGCATCCTTGTGCCCGTGGGCCATCCCGACCATCGTGTCGGCGCTGATGTGGAAGCTGATCTTCGACTCGTCCGGCGTGATGAACCGGATCCTCGGCAGCGAGATCCTCTGGCTCGCCGACTCGGGAGCCTCCTTCTGGGCCGTCGTGATCGCCGACGTCTGGAAGACCGCGCCGTTCATCGGACTGCTGACCCTCGCGGGTCTGCAGACCATCCCGGCCGAGGTCTACGAGGCGGCGAAGGTGGACGGGGCCACGGCGTGGCAGCAGTTCACCAGGATCACGCTGCCGATGGTCAAGCCGACGCTGGTCGTCGCGGTGCTCTTCCGCACGCTCGACACCCTGCGGATGTTCGACCTGCCCTACGGCATGATCGGCCCGGGCAAGTACCGGGTCGAGACCCTGTCGATCTTCTCCTACCAGGAAGCCGCCGCCGACGCGTTACGGCCCGGCCGCCGCGTACGCGATCGTGCTGTTCCTCTACGTGCTCCTGGTCGCCTTCCTGTTCGTGAAGGTGCTCGGCGCGGACGTCATCGGCGACAGCGGGATGCCCAAGAAGAAGAAGAAGGACAAGAACGGCACCGCCGCCACCGCGGCCGTGCCTGGTCTCGAGATGACGGGAGGAGCCCACTGATGTCCACCACGGTCTCCACACCCACTGAGACGCACACCAGACGCCAGACGAGGTCGCCGCCCTGGCCAAGCCGAAGCGGGCCGACCAAGGCGCTGGTCGGGATGATCGCCTCGTACGTCGGCATGATCGCTGATCGTGCTGTACTGCGTCATCCCGTTCTACTGGATGATCGTCTCGTCGCTGCGTCTGCCGACCATGGGTCGCAGCACGGACTTCTTCCCCAACCCGGCCTCGATCGAGAACTTCAAGGGCGTGTTCGCCGGCCAGAACAACTTCGGCCGGTCGCTCATCAACTCGATCATCGTGTCCGGTGTGACCACCATCTTGACCCTGGTCTTCGGGATCGTCGCGGCGTACGCGCTGGCCCGGCTGACCTTCAAGGTCAAGGGCGCGGTCCTCTGGCTGATCATGGCCTGCTCGATGTTCCCGATGATCATCCTGATCCCGCCGCTGCTGAAGATGTTCTCTTCGACCGCTCCGTTCGAGTGGTTCCCGCGGTGGATCGACACCTATCAGGCGGTCATCGTCCCGGGGCTCAGCTTCGGGTTGCCGTTGGCCGTGTGGAACCTGACCGCGTTCTTCAGGCAGCTGCCGGTCGAGCTCGAGCAGGCCGCGATGGTGGACGGATGCACGCCCGGGGTCGCCTTCCGCAAGGTGATCCTGCCGCTCGCGGCGCCCGGCGTGTTCACCACGGCGATCATCGTGTTCATCGGTGCCTGGAACGAGTTCCTGCTGGCGCTGACCTTCCTGCCGTCTCCGGACAAGCAGACGGCGACCGTGGCGATCAGCAAGTTCACCGGCACCACCGGCTTCGACACCCCGTACGGCACCATCATGGCCGCCGGTGTGATCGTGACCGTTCCGCTGCTGATCGCGGTGCTGATCTTCCAGCGCCGCATCGTCGCCGGCCTCACCGCAGGCGGCGTCAAGTAGCACCCCGCTCCACCAGACGGATCTGGCGCAGTCGCAGTGTCGCGACTGCGCCAGATCTGTGTCCGGGGCCGGATGACTCAGCGCGATCCGGGGCGGCGCTGGGGCCGGGGATGCGGCCCGGGCTGACACCGCGGGCACCACCAGGTGCGGCGCTGCTCCGGGTCGCCGCGGACCTCCTCGACCACCTCGATCGGGGTCCGGCAGCGGTAGCACGGCTGATGGGCCCGGCCGGCCACCCAGTGGTCGCGGCCCCGGCGGCTGTTGCCGGTGGTCACCTGGTAGGCGCCGGGCACCTTGGCCGAGTGCCGCAGCGCCCGCGCGGCCAGCGCCACCAGCGGTGCGACCTCGAGCTCCCCGACCGGGGTCCACGGACTGACCCCACGCAGGAAGCACAGTTCGTTGACCCACAGGTTGCCCAGCCCGGCCATGGTCCGTTGATCGAGCAGCGTGGCCGCGATCCCGCGCTCGGGGTCGGCGGAGATCCGGCGTACGGCTGCCGCCGCGTCCCAGTCGGCGCGCAGCGGATCGGGACCGAGATGACCGACGACCTGGTCCTCGGCGCCGGTCGGCAGCAGCTCGACCACCGGGATGGTCAGCCCGTACGCCGTCGGCCCGCCGACCGCGGCCAGCAGCACCCGGATGTCGGGATCGAGGTTTCGCGGCAGTGTCTTGCCGGGCCGCACCACGCTCCAGGAGCCATCCATCCGCAGGTGGGTGTGCAGGGTCTGGCCGTTGTCGAACCGGGTCAGCAGATGCTTGCCGTGGGTGTCGTTCTCGAGCAGCGTCGTCCCGGCCAGCTCGGCACCGACCAGGGTGCCGACCCGCAGCTCGGCCGTGGCCAGCTGCTTACCGCGGAGTACGTCGAGTCTGCGCGCGACCTTCCAGATGCTGTCGCCCTCGGGCATGTACGCACCTCCTTCGCTGCTACTTCCGGTGCAACGGCGACAAGGTGTCGGATCGTGACGTGGATCTCGACGGCGCCTGCGTCGCCCTCCGACACTCTCGCACCGGCGTCGGCGACGCGGCCGGTCTAGGCTCGCGGCGTGCGGGTGACGGCGTTGCGAGGGATCGTCTTCGACCTCGACGGGACGCTGTTCGACCACGACGCCTCGACCCGCGCCGCGTTGGCCGAGTGGCTGCCCCGCCTGGGTGCGGTGGCCGGCGAGAGGCTGACCCGGGCCTGGTTCGCCGCCGAGGACGAGCACTTCGAGAGCTGGCGGTCCGGCCTGATCACGTTCGACGAGCAGCGCCGCCGCCGGCTGCGTGACCTGCTGCCGCTGCTCGGCCGACCCGTGGGGTCCGACGCCGACCTCGACGTGATCTTCTCGGGCTTCCTCGACGCGTATGAGCGGGCGTGGCGGGGCTATGTCGATGTCCGCCCTGCGCTCGATCGGCTGGTTGGGCGCGGTCTGGTCCTCGGGGTGCTGACCAACGGGACGGTGACCCAACAGCAGGCCAAGGTGGTCGCCATCGGCGTGTCCGAACTGGTCACCGCGGTGGTGACCGCAGAGGAGCTCGGTCATGCCAAACCCGATGCGCGGACCTACGCTGAGGCCTGCCGGCGGATCGGACTGGCCCCGGCCGAGGTGCTGCACGTCGGCGACCGGCACGATCTCGATGTGATCGCGGCCCGCGCCGCCGGGCTGAGCGCGTGGCACCTCGACCGCGACGACCTGCGGCTCGAGCCCGCGGCCGCGCGGGTCGCCGACCTCACCGAGCTCGCCGACCGCCTGGCGGCTGAGGACTAGTCGAGCGGACCGGTGTGGGTGGGGCGCGGGGACAGACCGGCCCGGCGGTAACAGGTGTCGATGAGCTCCAGGTTGCGGACCCCGTCGACCGCGTCGGTCGGAAAGGCCGTGCCCTCGCGCACGGCGGCGGTCAGGGCGTCGAGCTGGAAGTGGTAGCTACTTCGGGTCCCCAGGTGCTCGACCCGTTCGGCCACGCCCGACCGGCGCACGATGAGCCGGTCGTCGCTGCTGACCTTGATGAAGTTGGCGATCCGGGCCTGTCCGGCGTCGCCCGACGCGGTGACCGAGAGCTCCCAGCCCGGATTATCCATGTCGCACTCGATCACACCCCGCACGCCGGCGGGCAGCGCCATCATCACCCGGAACGCCGCGTCGACGCCCGGTCGGTCCGGGTGCTCGACGGCCTCGGCGAGGACCACCTCGGCGGTGCCGCCCTGCGCGGCGGCCACGGTGTCCAGCACGTGCAGCGCGTAACAGCCGAGATCCATCAGCACGCCGCCGGCCAACGGCAACGACCACCGCAGGTCGTCGGCGCCGGGCGGCGGCATCACCATCCGCACAGTGACCGACCGCAGGGTCCCGATCTCGCCCTGCGCGATCAACGCGAGCAGCCGCGCGAAAACCGGGTGGTAGCGGTAGTGGAACGCGTCGAACACCACCACCCCGGCGGCGGCAGCGGCCTCGGCAACGGTCCGCGCCTCGGCCGCGTTGCTGGCGAACGGCTTCTCGGTGAGCACGTGCTTGCCGGCGGCGATGGCAGCCAGGTTCCACGGTCCGTGCAGGCTGTTCGGTAGCGCGTTGTAGACGACCTCGACCTCGGGGTCGTCGATCAGCGCCCGGTAGTCGGCCACTACCCGTTCGACCCCGTGCTCGGCTGCGAACCGGGTGGCCCGGTCGTGGTCGCGCGCGGCCACGGCCACCAGTCGGGCGCCGTCGTCGTGGGCCGGCGTGACCACCGATTCGACCGCGATCCGCGAGGCGCCGAGGAGTCCGATCCGCAGCGGCTCGGTCCGCGCGGTCATCGTGCGACTTCTGCGGTGGGGCTGGTCATCGATGTCTCCTTCGTGGCTGCGGCGTCGGCGGCGCGTAATCGCCGGGCTCAGATGTCGTCGGTGCGGTGCCGGGTGGCGTACGCGTCGAGCGCCGCGGCGACCTCGTCGGCGGTGAGCCCGTCGCGCAGCGCCTGCTCGAGCAGGGCGTTCTGGGCCAACGGGGTGAGGCCCCCGACGTTCTCGTCGAGGTCGAGGTTGCTCGGGAACGGGTAGCCCTCGGCCGCGCAGTTGACCGCATTGGTCAGCACGGCCGGATCGACACCGGCCGCGTAACGGGACTGCAGCGCCGGATAGACGGCCTTGGCCACCTTGATCCGGTCGACGGTCTCCATGGCCCGGCCGAAGGCGGACGACACCTGGAGCAGGTTGGCCATCCGCTGGATGTCGACCGAGACGTTGCTCCCCGCCCCGTGGAACAGCGCCGGGTTGAAGAACACCGCATCACCGGTGGCCAGCGGGAGCTGGATGTGGTGGTCGGCGAAGTAGGCGCGGAACTCCGGTCGCCGCCAGGCCAGGTAGCCGGGGGCGTACTGGTGCGAGTAGGGCAGATACATGGTCGGCCCGCTCTCCAGCGGCATGTCCGAGTGGGCCACCGCACCCTGCAGCGTCAGCACCGGCGACAGCAGGTGGACGTGCGCCGGATAGCCGGCGGCGACCTCGTTGGACAGGAAACCGAGGTGGTAGTCGCGGTGGGGTTCCTGGGCCCGGCCGCCGGGACGGACCACGTTGACCTGCGAGGTCACCTGGTAGCCGGGGCCGAGCCACGCAGTGCTGATCAGGGCCAGGATGTCGTTGCCGTAGTAGTCGACGAAGGTCTCGGGGTCGCGCACGGCCAGTTTCTCGAGGGCGTTCCAGATCCGGTCGTTGGCTCCGGCCGCCGCGAAGTGGTCGTTACGGGCGCCGCGCAGCTTCTCGGCCGCGATGATCTCCCCGAACGTCGCGGTGGCCCGGTCGACTACGGCGGTGTCGGGGAACGCGCCGGTGAAGGCGACGACCCCGGGTCCCACGGTCAGGGCGCGGACCAGCTCCGCCTCGACCTCGAGCCGGCCTGCCGGCGACTCGATGGCCGACCGGAGGGAGGTGGCGTCGTAGACCAGCACCTCGTGGTCGACCCGGCTGGCGTGCGGATAATCCGCCAGCTCGGTCGTCTGGGCGACCAGCGCGGCGAAATCGTCGATCCGACAGTCCGCCTCGGTGAAGCGACTCGGGGTGGCGGCGGGGACGGCGGGGATGGCGGGGCTGACGATGGACACGGTTTCTCCTCGAACGGGTCACGGCGATGGTGGCTCGGTGAGCACGACCCTAGCCCGCCCTGAGGGCCTAGAATCCTCCTGAATCCCTCAAAAAGACCTCAGAGAAGGTGCCGTGCACCGTCATCGGATCCGCGAGATCGCCGACCAGTCCGGTCTGAGCGCGGCCACCGTCGACCGGGTGGTCAATCGACGCCCGGGCGTCCGGGCCAGCACCGTCGCCCAGGTGCACCGGGCGATCTCGGACCTCGACCGCCAGCGTGACCAGGTGCAACTCGGCGGCCGGACCTTCCGGCTCGATCTGGTCATGCAGGCGCCCAGCCGGTTCAGCAGTGCGGTGCGGGCTGCCCTGGAGGCCGAGCTCCCGGGCCTGCGGCCTGCGGCCATCCGGAGCCGGTTCCACCTGCGGGAGGAGGGCCCGCCGGTCGAGCTGGCCGAGACGCTCGTCCGGATCGCGCGGCGGGGATCGAGCGGTGTGCTGCTCAAGGCGCCCGATCACCCCGTCGTGACCGACGCGGTGGACCGGCTGGGGGCGGCCGGGATCCCGGTGGTGACCCTGGTGACCGACCTGCCGCTCAGCCGCCGGATCGCCTACGTGGGGATCGACAACCGTTCGGCCGGTGCGACCGCCGCCTACCTGATCGCCCGGATGTCGCCCGAATCCGCGACCCCGGTGCTGGTCACGCTGAGCAGCGCGAGCTTCCGGGGCGAGGAGGAGCGCGAGATCGGGTTCCGCGCGGCCATGCGAAGCCTGGCTCCCGATCGGCCGATCCGCGAGGTGGCCGAGACCGATGGTCTCGACGCCTCGATGCTGGCCGCTGTGACCCGTGCCCTCGAGCAGGATTCCGACATCGGGGCGGTCTATTCGATCGGCGGGGGCAACACGGCCATCGTCGATGCGTTCCGTCGGGCCGGTCGGGTCCCGGGGCCGTTCATCGCCCACGATCTCGACGACGACAACACCGTCCTGCTGCGGCGGGGTGATCTCACCGCGGTGCTCCACCACGACCTGAGAGCCGACCTCCGCCACGCCGGCCAGCTGATCCTGCAGGCGCACGGCGCGCTGCCCGGGACGCCGCGGACGATCCCGTCGCAGGTCCAGGTGATCACGCCCTACAACCGACCGACCTCGCTCCTGCCGAGTGCCAGGACCGCGGGGGAGTGAGCCGACGCGGAGGGTCAGGGGCTGCCGCCGGGCCGCAGCCATGCGGTGAAGCGGTGGGTGCCGTGGTCCCACCGGTAGAGGTGGTTCCTGCGGTGTGGCCGGGGCGGGATGACCTCGAGGTCGGAGTCGATCATGGACCGACCGTCGAAGGTGCCGGCCACCGGCAGCGAGGCACCGATCTCCCCGCGGTCGGCGGCCGGCCCCCAGATCGACGCCTCGGGCTCCGGCGGCCCGTACATCGACTCGTGGCGGTGGTTGACCCGCAGCCGGGCCGGTGCCGCCGAGGTCGCGGATCGCTGCGGCCGATGCGCTGATCCCCGGCGATTTGTCGACGATCAGGTTGCCCTCGGGCCGGACCCGCACGGACCAGCGCAGCAGGACGTTCGGCTGGTACGGCAGCCGCGACGAGGGGGGCGATCAGCCGTCGATTCGGGGTGGTCAGCGGGCTGGTGACGCTGGATGACAGGGGTGTTTTTCGCCATGGCGTGGCACGATGACGCTCGAACGTGAAGTCGACTTCAGGTCAAGGCGTGAGGCGGGGAGGCGGCGATGGCGCACGAGGACACCGCGTCCTGGCACTCGCTGGGTGAGTGGCTGACCATCGGGGAGTTGGCCCGGCGCAGCGGGGTGGCCGTGTCCGCCCTGCGCTACTACGAGACGCTCGGTCTGATCGCCGCCGAACGCACCAGCGGAAACCAGCGGCGCTACCCGCGCCACATGCTCCGTCGGGTGTCGCTGGTCGCCGTGGCCAAACGACTGGGAGTCCCGCTCGCCGACGTCCAGCAGGCCCTGGCCACCGTGCCGTTGGATCGGATGCCGTCGCAGAGCGACTGGCAGCGCGCGTCGCGGGTGTGGAAGGCCACGCTCGAAGAGCGGCGTCAGGCCATCGAACGGCTGGAGCGCGAGCTGACCGGGTGCATCGGGTGTGGCTGCCTGTCGATGCGGTCCTGCGGGTTGCTCAACCCCGATGACGCCCTGGGCTCGGTGGGCCCGGGCGCACGTCGGCTCACCCCCGAGTACTGATCGAGGTCGGTGTGGCGCGACGTCGCGCGGGTGACGCCACCCCATAGCGATGTACCCCCGGCGATGCTGCCGACGGGTCAGCAGCGAACCGACGTCACCTCCGCGGCGTCGGCGTCACTCGTCGAGCTGAACCCCGGTCGCTGGGCGGTGGAGAAAGAGCGTCGGCGCGACCCCTTCGGGCCATCGACGGGCTCGGTCCTGAACGCGATGTCCGATCACGGACATGTCCGCTATAGGACGTTCCGCCCATTTGAAATGGGTCGTGGAAATAGGGCATAGTTCATACCGAAGCGGCGATCAGATGAACCCCCGAGCATCTGATCGCCGCTTTCTTCATGCCCACCCGCAGCCACCGATCGCGACGGCCCAGGCGGGAACGGATCCCTCGCTGCTTCCCGCCGTCAGCAGCGCGGCACGACCAGACCGATCACGGTAAATACCCTGGCGATGTGTCCGTCACAGGGCATGTGAATGGCGTATGGATGGCGAACACCAACGTTCGGCACGGTCCATTCATGATCACGAACCGGTGCTGATCGCGTGGGCCACGGAGCCGTATTCTCCGGCAGATCGACGTCGGCCACGGATGCGGATGACGTCGGGGAACTCCCACCCGGTCCTGCAGCCGACCGACAACCGACACGAGCCGGGCGGGCTGCACTGGGGCTGGAACGGCAACGTCCCCGGCCGGAGAACCGGACGGGGACGAGACGAGTGCGCCGCGAGGGAATCGAACCCCCAACCCGCTGATTAAGAGTCAGCTGCTCTGCCTATTGAGCTAGCGGCGCGCGAGGAGAAACACTAGCAAACGGGTCGGCTGGGCGGAAATCGTCTCGTCGTCGCTCAGCGCTCGAGCACCGCCATCGCCGCGTTGTGACCACCCAGACCGCTGACCGCGCCGCCCCGGACGGCGCCGGAGCCGCAGAGCAGGATGCCGTCGTGACCGGTGGACACGCCCCACCGCTCGGCGGCGGTGACCGGTTCCGGGGCGTCGTCGGCCCGCCAGGGCCAGGCCAGGTCGCCGTGGAAGATGTGGCCGCCCGGCATGCCCAGGGCTGCCTCGACGTCGAGCGGGCTCATCACCTCGATGCACGGTCGACCGTGATCGTCGAGGGCGACGCAGTCCTCGAGCGGTTCGGCGAGCACGGACTGCAGCGAGCGGAGCGCCGCATGACCGGCTCGATCGCGGACGCCGGCCGGGTCGTCGCGGAACAGTCGGGCCGGGGTGTGCAGCCCGAACAGGGTGAGGGTGTGGCCACCGGACCCGGCCAGCTCGTCGCCGAGGATCGACCGGTCGGTCAGCGTGTGGCAGTAGACCTCGCAGGGCAGCGGATCCGGCACCGTGCCGGCGTGCGCCGCGGCGTACGCCGTCTGCAGGTCGGTGTAGGTCTGGTTCAGGTGCAGGGTGCCGGCGAAGCCGACCTCGGGGTCGATGCCCGAGCGCAGCCGGGGCAGTCGACGCAGCACCACGTTGACCTTGAGCTGGTTGCCCTCGGGGGCGTCGTCAGTGGTCTCGCCGAGCAGTCGGGCCAGGACGGCCGGGGCACAGTTGACCAGGACGAGCGGCGCGGCGAGCACGCTCCCGTCGGCCAGTTCGACCTCACCGCCGCCCCCGGCCCGGGGTCGGAGCGCGGTCACCGGGACACCGGTCCGCAGCTCCGCCCCGGCCGCGACCGCCACGCGGGCGAGTTCGGCCGCCACCGCACCCATTCCGCCCACCGGCACCCGCCACTCGCCGGTGCCGTTGCCGATCACGTGGTAGAGGAAGCAGCGGTTCTGCCGCAGGCTCGGGTCGTGGGCCCAGCTGTCGGTCCCGATGAGCGCGTCGGTGAAGGCCACGCCGCGGGTGACGTCCGAGCTGAGCCGCTGCTCGAGCAGATGTCCGAGCGGACGTTCGACCACTCCGGTCCAGGTCGTCGGATCGACGGCCGCCGCGAGCGCGGCGGCTCGGGGGAGAGGCTCGGTCAGGGTCGGCGCCACCACGGCGGCCAGCGCCTCCAGGTCGGCATCGAGCTGTCGCCACGCCGCGTACTCGGCCTCACCCCCGGTCAGCTCGGCGAACGAGCGGGCCGTGGCCGGCCCTTCCGGACGCTCGACCAACAGCCCGCCGTCACCGTACGGGGTGTAGGACTTGACCCGTCGCGACCGTAGCTCGAGCTCGAGCCCCAGGTCGGCGATCACCGAGGCCGGCAGCAGCGAGACCAGGTACGAGAACCGCGAGAGCCGCGCGGCCACCCCGGAGAACAGCGCCCGGCTGGCCACCGCCCCGCCCAGCTCGTCGCGCGCCTCGAGCACGGTGACCGGGTGACCGGCCCGGGCCAGGTAGGCGGCGGCGACCAGGCCGTTGTGGCCACCGCCGACGACCAGGACCGGCGCCGACGACCCGCTCATCGACCGGCCGAGCAGAGCTCGATCTCCTCCGCGGTCAGCTCGATGTGCGTCGCCTGGGCCGAGTCGACGATCGACTGCGGGCGGCGCGCGCCCGGGATGGGGATGACATGGTCGCCCAGCGCCAGCTCCCAGGCCAGCACGACCTGCTGCGGGCTGACCCCGCGGCCGGCGCCGATCCGGGCGAACGCGCTGAACTCCTGCCCGATGTTGCGACCGGCACCCCCGGTGCCACCGAGCGGGCTCCAGGGCAGAAAGGCCACGCCGTGCTCGCCGCAGTACGCCAGCTCGTCCTCGCTGCCGCGGAACCGCGGCGAGAACTCGTTCTGCACGCTGGCCAGACCACCCTCGCCGAGCACCTCGAGGGCGATCTCGATCTCCTCGACGTTGGCGTTGGAGATGCCGATGGCCTTGATCTTGCCCTCGTCGCGCAGCGTCGCGAAGTTGGCGATGGCGTCGGCGTAGATCATCGAACGGTCCGGGCGGTGCCACTGGTAGAGATCGATGGCCTCGACGCCGAGCGCACGCAGCGACTTCTCGACCGCGCTCCGCAGGTAGGGAAGCGAAGCGTCGCGGCCCCACGTCTCGCCGTCGCCGCGGGTGATCCCACCCTTGGTGCCGATGACCAGGGCGTCCTTGTCGCCGCCGTAGGCCTTGACCGCCTTGCCGACCAGGGTCTCGTTGTGGCCCATGGTGTCCCAGCTCGGGGCGTAGATGTCCGCGGTGTCGATGAAGGTGACGCCGGCGTCGAGCGCGGCATGGATGGTGGCGATCGACTCGCTCTCCTCCGGGATCACGCCGTCGTTGTTCATCGACATCGGCATCGCACCGAGACCGATGGCGGAAACCGTGTAGGGACCGAGCTGTCGCGTCTTCATGGCCCCACCCTAGGAGGCGGTCCGGCGTCGACCCGCCTCGTGGTGGACCAGTCCGAGGGTGATCAGCAGCTGCGCCGACAGATAGGTGGTCATGGCCAGGACCCCGCTGACCGGAGCCGCACCGGCGACGAAGTAGCGGTAACCCAGGATGACGTCGGAGATCAGGAACAGCGCCGCACCGACCAGGGTGGCCCGGTTCACCCCGGACGCCAGCGCGACCATCAAGGCGAGCAGGCCGCCGTAGACGACGACCAGCGGGCCGAGGCCCTCGGCCAGCCCGGCCATGACGGTGATGACGGCGGTCATGACCAACGCGTACGCGAACGCCGGCGGCCGGCGGGCGAGCAGGCTGCGCCGACGCAACGGCCAGAAGCGCAGACAGTAGGCGAGCTGGGCGCCGAGGAAGAACACAATCTTGATCAGCACGTCGACGCCGAGGACGTCACCGAGCCAGGAGAAGGTCAGCGCGACCAACAGCAGCGTGCGACCCCGCGACGGCACGACCGTGAGCACGACCACCACGACGAGCAGCGGCACGGCCACGGCCAGCATCAGCCCGGCCACCGCGTCGAGGCGGAGCGCCTCGGCGAGCACGTCGACGACCAGCACACCGAGATAGGCGAGCAGGCACCGGTACGCGGCCCGGCGCCGCCGGTCGCTCAGACCGTCCGGCAGCAGCAACCGTGCCGTGGCGTGTGGGGGTCGACCCCCACCACCCCCGCGTGGCTGGTCGTCGCTAGCGCTCCTCGCAGCCGCGGTGTCGTGTGGGGGTCGACCCCCACCACCCCCGCGTGGCTGGTCGTCGCTAGCGCTCCTCGCGGCCGACATCGTGGCTCACCGAGGGGACCGGCGCACCGCCGCCAGTCGTTGTCGGCGCAACTCGTCGATGTCCGCCCGGGGCAGCGGCTCGAGCGGCCGGTCGAGCGCCAGCTCGAGCAGGTGATCGGCGAGGGCCGGGTTGCGGGCCAGCACCGGACCGTGCGGATAGGTCCCGATGACCTTGCCGGCCACGGCGCCCTCGGTTCCGTCGGCGCAGTTACCGATCCCGACCTCGACCCGGGCCAGCGGCGTGGCCGTCGGCCCGAGCCGGGTGTATCCGCCGTGGTTCTCGAAGCCGCTGAGCTGCCGGTCGGCGTCGGTGATCGGCGTCGTGGTCCCCGGCTCGGCGGGTTGCCACCGGGTCAGCAGCTCACCCACCGCGCGGGTCGGGCCGCGGGTGGTGGTGACGTCCAGCAGGCCGAGGCCATCGATCTCCTCGTCGTGCTCGCCGACGGTGAACGAGCGGCCGACGATCTGGTAGCCGGCGCAGACTGCGAACACCACGGCGCCGCGGTCGACCGCCCGGTGCAGGCCGCCGTCGGCCCGCAGCGCGCGCACCGCCGAGATCTGGGCCGCGTCCTCACCGCCCCCGAGCAGGTAGACGTCACCGGTGTCGGGCAGCGGGTCACCCGGCTCGACCACGCTGAGCACCGGATCGAAACCCCGCCAGGCCAGCCGTTTGACCAGGACCGACGCGTTGCCGCGGTCACCGTAGATGCCCAGCAGCGACTGGTAGACCAGCACCACCTCGACGCGCTCGGCCGCCATGTCAGACCCCACCCATCTTCCGCAGTCGTTGGAACGGTGTGTAGGTCGCGATCACGTCCACCGGTTCCGGGTGCCCGGCCAGGGCCTCGGCGAGGTCGGGGACGCAGCGGTGCTCGACCTCGGCGTACGCGAGCCGCACGGCCAGGTCCTGGGCCCGGGGCCCGGTGGCGACCACCGTCCGGCCGGCCAGCTTCTCGTACTCGACGTCCCACAGCCAGGACACGTCCCGGCCGTCGGCCGCGGCGGAGTCGATGGCCAGCACGACCGTCGAGGTCTCGGCCAGCGGGATGGCCTCGGCCCAGCCGGCCGGGTTCTTGGCCAGCACCAACCGGGCGGTGGTGCTGCCGAAGGTGGCGGTGGCGAAGCGTCCGGCCGGGGCGGTCACCTGACGCATCCCGTCCAGCGCCGTCGCCGCATCGACCCCGAGCAGTTCGGCGGCGGCCAGCGCGCACGCCGCGTTGCCGACGTTGAACGCGCCCGGCACGTTGAGCTGCGGATCCCAGGTCCGACCGGTGCGGTCGACGATCCGGCCCTCGACCACCCGGTAGTCGGCGGTGGGCTGGGCCAGGTCGCAGCCCGAGCAGTGCCAGTGGCCGTCCGCGGCGCCGGTGTGGTCGGGCTGGGCGCGGACCAGGCTGGATCCGCAGGCCGGGCAGAGCGAGGCGTCCTGGATCCAGGTGCTCGCTGTGTCGACCCAGACCACCTCGCGTGCGGTCTGCACCGCCCAGACGATCAGCGGCTCGTCGGCGTTGGCCACCACGACCGGTCCCTCGGCCCCGGCGGCGGCCAGGGCGTCGCGCCAGCTCCGGCCGAGACCCTTGATCTCGTGGTGCCGGTCGAGTTGGTCGCGGCTGAAGTTGAGCAGCACCAGCACCTCGGGTCGACCGAGCCGGACCAGGTCCGCCACCACCCGCTCGTCGGTCTCCAGGATGGCCAGGTCGGCGTGCCGGTTCTCGCTCAACGCCGAGGCGATGCCGTGGTGCAGGTTGGCCCCGTCGGCGTTGTGCACCAGCCGGTCGGCGTGGTCGGCGCCGAGTGACCGGCGGACGGCCGCGGCCAGGAAGTGGGTGGTGGTGGTCTTGCCGTTGGTCCCCGACACCATGGCCACCCGGCGGCCGGCGACCAGCTTGGCCAGGGCCTGCGGATCGAGCCGCATCATCACCTGACCCCGGATCGAGGCTCCCGATCCGCGACCGGCGACCCGCGAGGCGACCGCCGCGAGCCGGCCGGCCCAGGTCGCGGCGCAGAGCCGGAGCCGGGGCGCCGGACGCAGAGCCACCTGGGGTCGGCGGCGGACGAGCGAGGGTGGGTCGGTCGACATGGGTTCATTCTCCCCGTATCCGGGGAGCCGACGCGTGCATGGGGTGAGTGACGGGACTCGAACCCGCGGCCACCTGGACCACAACCAGGAGCTCTACCAACTGAGCTACACCCACCATGACGCCAGCCATCAGCGCCGCACGGAAGCATAGCCGTCCGGCGCGGGACTGTCGAAAGCCTTCCACCAGCCGCTGCTCCGTCGACGAGCCACCGCGAGAGTGTCGGACGGCGACGTGAGCCGGAGCTGATTCCGCGTCGCTGCCCGACACTTTCCGCCCGTGCGGCGCGAGCGAGTCAGTCGTCGGTCGGCGGCGGCGGCGCCGGCACCGCGCCGGTGAGGGCGCCCTGGTGACGGGCGGCGACCAGCTTGGCGCTCGCGCTGTCCGGCCCGGGCGGGGCCACGAACAGGGCCTCGCGGTAGTAACGCAGCTCCTCGATCGACTCCTGGACGTCGGCCAGCGCGCGGTGGTTGCCCGACTTGGCCGGGGAGTTGTAGTAGACCCGCGGATACCAGCGGCGGGCCAGCTCCTTGATGCTCGAGACGTCGATGTTGCGGTAGTGGACGTGGGACTCGAACCTCGGCAGGTCGCGGGCCAGGAACATCCGGTCGGTGCCGATCGTGTTGCCGGCCAGCGGAGCGCGTCGCGGCTCGGGGACGAACGTGCGGACGTAGTCGAGCACCCGCTCCTCGGCCTCGGCCAGGGTCAGCCCGCCGGCGAGCTGGTCGAGCAGCCCCGACTCCGAGTGCATGGTGCGGACGAAGTCGCCCATCTGCTCGAGCTCGGCGTCGCTCGGCTTGATGATCAGATCGACGCCGTCCCCGAGCACGGTCAGCTGGGCGTCGGTGACCAGCGCGGCCACCTCGATCAGCGCATCGCGGGACAGGTCGAGACCGGTCATCTCGCAGTCCACCCAGACCATCAGGTCGTTGGCCATGATTACCTCACTCTCCGGCCGGGGACCCAGCGCGCCAACCAGCCGGCGCTGCCCCAGGTGAGCGCGGCCATCACCACCGAAGCGAGCGCGAGCGGTGCGAGCAGGCTGATCGCAGCGACCAGCAGCGGTCCGCCGGCGTTGCCGACGTCGCTGCACAACCGCCAGCCGGCCAGGAACTGCGGCCGCTCGGCAGGGGGTGCGGCGTCGGCGCCCAGCGTCATCACGACCCCGGCCGAGATGCCGTTGCCCAGACCCATCAGCGCCGCCACCAGTCCGACGCTAGTAGCCGTGTCGGTCAGCGGCAACATGACGAAGCCCAGGCCGAGCACGATCATCGCCGGGATGGCCACGTAGCGACGCCCGTAGCGGTCCATGATCGCGCCGCCGGGGAAGAACAGCAGCATGTCGACGCCGGCCGAGAGGCCGTAGATGATGGCGGTGGTGGCCGGGCTCAGCCCGACCGACTCGGCCCACAGCGGGATGATCGACTGCCGGGTCGCCCGGGCTGCCGAGATCATCGTGACCCCGACCCCCATGGTCAGCAGGACGTGCCGGTGCTGGCGCAGCACCGAGACGACCGAGCGGTGCGCTTCGCCCGCCTCGCGTCGGTCGGAGCGCTGCCCGGCGGTGACGTCGGGCAGGAAGCTGGTCAGGATGGCCGCGGCCAGGCTCATCAGCGCGGCGAAGGCGTACGCGGTCCCGATCGAGTAGTGGGTGACCAGCACGGCGGCCACGAACGGCCCGATGAACAGCCCGATCCGGAACGTCCCGCCCAGACTCGACATCGCCCGGGCGCGGACCTGGATGGGGATCGATTCGGTCAGATAGGCCTGCCGGGCCAGGCTGAACACCGCCGCGGCCATCCCCATGGCCGTGATGGCCAGACCCAGGGTGAGCAGGTTGGGGGCCAGGAACGCGCCGACCAGAGCGACCACGTCGAACAGGCAGGCGCCCACCAGCGCACGCTGCTCGCCGATCCGTGCCGCCAGCGCGCCGGCCGGCAGGTCGCCGATCAGCTGGCCGATGCCGGCCAGGGCCACGATGAACGCCGCGGTGCCGATGCTCCCGCCGAGGTCACGCGCCGACAGGGCGATCAGCGGCAGCACCGCCCCCTGGCCGATCGAGACCAGGAAGGTCGGGCCGTACGCCGGGATGATGATCGATCGCCATCGCACCGGCTCCGACTCGACCACCCGAGGAACCTACTCGCCCGGGTCGGCCGCCCGGTCGCACCGTCCGGGGCGGGAAGAACGGGCCCGGCGCGGGACGGGTCGAGCGTTAGACTTCCGCGAGCCTGCCCTCGTAGCTCAGCGGATAGAGCAGCTGCCTTCTAATCAGCCGGTCGTAGGTTCGATTCCTACCGGGGGCGCTCCCGCACTCACCGTCGCAGCCGGGCACCGATAGATTTCCCCCATGCCGACGGTGACCCTGCAGGGCGGGCCTTCCTTGTACTACCAGGAGTGGGGCCGGCCGGACGGTGCCGTCGTGCTCCTGCTGCACGGCTTCGGCTCGTCGAGCGACTCCTGGCGCAACGTCGGACCGGCCCTCGGGCAACGCTTCCGGGTCATCGCGCCGGACGCGCGGGGGCACGGGCAGAGCGGGCGGACCCACGAGTACTCGGTCGACGCCCTGGTCGACGACGTCGCCGGCCTGCTCGACGAACTCGGCATCATCGCCGCCATCGTCATCGGTCACGAGACCGGAGCGCTGGTCGCCTACCAGCTGGCCGCCACCCGTCCGGAGTCGGTGCGGATGCTGGTGCTCGACGAGATCAACCCGCCGGATCCGGGCGACGAGCCGATGTCCTTCCCACGCGAGCCGTACGCCGACGACCACGTCGACTGGCGGGCCGAGATCGCGCTGGCCCGGTGGCGGAACAACCCGCCGAAGGGCTGGGGCGACCTGGCCGAGAAGATCACCAGCAAGACGCTGGTCCTCGGCGCGGTCGACTCGCCGCTGCCGCAACCGCGCATCGCGGCGCTGAGCCGCCGGATCCCGCAGGCCACCTTCACCAGCGTCCCCGGTGGCCACGACTTCCACGAGCGGACCCCGAGCATCTTCCTCCGCGAGGTCGAACCCTTCCTCTCCTACTTCGCCAAATAGGTCGAGCGAGCGGGGCCAATGCTTTTCCGGCCCTGCGAGTCGAGGAGGGAAGGGCTGATCATCCGGGCGTGACCGTGCGCGAGCCCGCCTGTCCGAGGGCGAGCGTCGGCAAGGTCGCGACCCGGTCGGCTCTGGACCGACGAGCGAGCGGGGCCAACGCTTTTCCGGCCCTGCGAGTCGAGGAGGGAAGGGCTGATCATCCGGGCGTGACCGTGCGCGAGCCCGCCTATCCGAGGGCGAGCGTCGGCAAGGTCGCGACCCGGTCGGCTCTGGACCGACGAGCGAGCGGGGCCAACGCTTTTCCGGCCCTGCGAGTCGAGGAGGGAAGGGCCGATCATCCGGGCGTGACCGTGCGCGAGCCCGCCTATATTGGTGCGCATGTCGGCGATCGCTCCTGACCGGGCTCTGAGGCGCGCGTTCGCCCGCAACGGCCTGCCGCGCGAGGCCGACCGGACTCAGCCGCTGCCGAAGCGGCTGCTCGCGTCCCCGTTCTTCTGGCTGACCGTGGTCATGCTGCTGGGCTACGCCGTGCTGCTGGTGCTGCTCTACCAGCAGGTCGTCCCCGACCAGGAGGTCCCGGGTGGGGTGGTGCCCGGGCTGGGCACCGAGGCGCTGCCGATCGCGGCGAAGTACGCCGCGATCACCGCGATCCCGTTGAGCCTGCTGTTCATCTGGGCCGACCGGTTCCGCCCGCAGCGGTTCTGGATCTGGCTGCTGACCATCGGCTGGGGCGCCTGCGTGGCCACCTACATCTCGGCCCAGGTCAACACCTGGGCGGCCGGTCATCTGAGCATCGCCGGTGACGGCGATCCGGCCACCGGCGCCCGGGCGGCGATCTACGTCGCGCCGTTCGTCGAGGAGGCGGCCAAGGCCACGGTGCTGTTCTGGATCGCGATCCTGCTGCGCTACCAGTGGGTCAGCCGACTCAGCGGCATCGTGCTCGCGGGCCTGTCCGGCGCGGCCTTCGCGTTCACCGAGAACATCCTCTACTACGGCCGCGCCTACCGGTACGCCGCGCGGACCTTCGGTCAGGCCCAGCCGCTCGAGGCGCTGCAGAGCCTGTTCTTCTTCCGCGGTGTGATGACCTTCTTCGGCCACCCGCTGTTCACCGCGATGACCGGGATCGGGCTCGCCGTCGCGTTGCGGTCGAAGTCCAAGATCGTCCGCATCGTGGCCCCGCTGGCCGGGTTCTGCGCGGCCGCGTTCCTGCACATGGCCTTCAACACCACGGCCACCCTGGTCACCGGGCGCAACCTGCAGTTCATGTACTTCTTCGTCGCGCTGCCGCTGGTCATCGGCGTGGTGGTCTTCGTCATCCGCCAGTTGTTCCGCGAGGGCCGGCTGATCCGCGAGCGGCTGACCGACTACGTCCGGGTCGGTTGGTTGCCCGAGTCCGATCCGGCCGCCTTCTCGCGGCTGCGGACCCGCGTACGCGCGCTGTGGCAGGCGATCTTCCTCGGGCCGGACGAGTTCTTGGCCACGCTGCGCACCCAACGGGCGGCGACCGAGCTGGCGTACCTGCGTGACTCGATGACCCGGGGGTTGGTCGACGACACCGGTCTGGTGCGGGAGAAGTTCCTGCTGGCCCGGCTGCGCGAGCTGCGTCCACTGGCTGTGGTGCAGCCGGCCGCCCGCGCCGCGTACCCCAGCCTGCGGCGACGGGCCGCCGTCGCCGCGTCGTACGCCCCGCCGAGCTATCCCGGACCGGCCGGACTGGGTGGCAACTTCCCGGCCCCACGCGCCGGGGCGGTGCCGCTGGGGCAGACTGCTACCCAGTATTCGGAGGTCGACCCCAGCTGGAAGCCTCCCGGCGAGTAGGAGCGCATCATGGCCAGGGAGCAGACGCCGTTGGAGGCTGCCCTGATCGAGTTGCGCGCCGCGGTCGCCCCGGTCGCCCTCCCGCTTCCGCTGCCCGGTGCCGCTGACCAGCAGCGGACGGTCGGCGAGATCACCCGACAGCTCGACGACTACGTGCTGCCGCGGCTGGCCACCATCGACGCGCCGCTACTGGCCGTGGTCGGTGGGTCGACCGGCGCCGGCAAGTCCACCCTGGTCAACTCGCTGGTCGGGCGGCGGGTCAGCGCCCCGGGGGTGATCCGGCCGACGACCCGAGCGCCGGTGCTGGTGCACCACAGCTCGGACGCGCACTGGTTCGCCGACGACCGGATCCTGCCCGGACTGGCCCGCTCGAGCGGGTCGACCAGTGACACCCGGTCGTTGACCCTGGTCGCCGACGATTCGATCCCACCCGGCCTCGCCCTGCTCGACGCGCCCGACGTCGATTCGGTGGTCGCCGAGAACCGCCAGCTGGCCACCCAGTTGCTGGCCGCGGCCGACCTGTGGCTGTTCGTCACCTCGGCGGCCCGCTACGCCGACGCGGTGCCCTGGGACTTCCTGCTGTCGGCCGCCCGGCGCAGCGCCTCGGTCGCGGTGGTGCTCGACCGGGTCCCGCCGCGGGCCATGGCCGACATCCCGCCGCACCTCGGACAGCTGATGAGCGACCGTGGCCTGGGGTCGTCGCCGCTGTTCGCCGTCCCCGAGACCGCCGTCGACGACCAGGGGCTGCTCCCGGTCGCGGCCATCCAGCCGATCCGCAGCTGGCTGGCCGCGGTCGCGCAGGACCAGTCCAGCCGGGCCGTGGTCGTGCTCCGCACCCTCGATGGGGCGATCGGCTCGCTGACCGCACGCGCTCCCGAGCTGGCCGGGGCCATCGAGGAGCAGGCCGACGTGCTCGAGCAGCTGCGGGCCGAGGTCGACCACTCCTACGCCGAGGCGGTCCGCAGCATCCAGGTCCAGAGCGCCGACGGAACGCTGCTCCGCGGCGAGGTGCTGGCGCGGTGGCACGAGTTCGTCGGCACCGGGGAGTTCTTCCGCGCCGTGGAGCAGAAGGTCAGCTGGATCCGCGACCGGGTGGTGGCCAGCTTCAAGGGCGAGCCGCCCGGCGCCGGCAACCTCAAGGTCGCCGTCGAGTCGGGACTCGAGTCGCTGCTGCGCAACGAGGGGGACGCCGCCGCCGAGCGGGCCGAGTCGTCGTGGCAGGCGCACCCGGCCGGGCGGACCCTGCTGGGCTCGACCACCGCCGATCTGTCGCGGTCGACCCCGGACTTCGCCCGCGAGGCGGCCCGGGCCATCCGCGACTGGCAGGGGGCCGTGCTCGACCTGGTCGCCGACGAGGGGATGGCCAAGCGCTCGAAGGCCCGCTTCCTGGCGCTCGGGGTCAACGGGGTCGGAGTGGCGCTGATGATCGTGGTCTTCGCCCACACCGGCGGGCTGGTCGGCGCCGAGGTCGGGGTGGCCGGTGGTACCGCCGTGCTGGCCCAGCGGGTGCTCGAGGCGGTGTTCGGCGACCAGGCCATCCGCCGGTTGGCCGAGACGGCCAAGCAGGAACTGGACAGTCGGGTCGAGGCGCTGCTGTCGCGCGAGCTGTTGCGCTACCACGCGCTGATCGACGACCAGGGCGTACGCGTCGACCAGGCCGAGCGGATCCGGCGGGCCACGCTCGCCGTGCAGACCGCCCGGACCGAGGGGCTGCCCACCGGACGACCGGCCTCCGCCGAAGCCGCACTGCCCGGTGCGGTCGAGCGTCGGGCCATCGAGGCGACCACCATCACCCAGTACGCGGTGCCGCCCGGTCAGCGCGACGACGTGGTCGAGGCGGAGTTGATCGAGGAGGGGCTGATCGAGGGGGAGCTGCGCTGATGGCGCCGTCGATGCGCGGCCTGCGGTCGCGCAAGAAGCCGAGCGACGGTCTGGTCGGCCGGCTCGGGGCCCTGGCCGACGCGGTCGAGGCCTGCGAGGGCCGGGTCGACGCCGACGCGGTGACCGCGGCCCGGACCGTGCTCGAGCGGGCCGACCGCCGACTGGCGTTGTCCGGTGACGCCACGGTGGTCGCCCTCGCCGGGGCCACCGGCTCGGGCAAGTCGAGCACGTTCAACGCCCTGTCCGGCACCGACCTGGCCACGGTCGGCGTACGCCGTCCCACCACCTCGCACGCCATGGCCTGCACGTGGGGCACCGACTCGGCCGAGGAACTGCTCGACTGGCTGGCCATCCCGCGCCGCCACGCGATCGAGGCCGATCCGGTTCTGGCCGAGAAGCTCGACGGACTCGTGCTCCTCGACCTGCCCGACCACGACTCGACCGAGGTGGCCCACCGACTCGAGGTCGACCGGCTGGTGCAGTTGGTCGACGTGCTCATCTGGGTGCTCGACCCGCAGAAGTACGCCGATGCCGCGATCCACGACCGCTACCTGAAGCCGCTCTCGCGGCACGCCAAGACGATGATCGTCGTGCTCAACCAGGCCGACCGGCTCGCCGCGGCCGAGCGCGACCGCTGCCTGAGCGACCTGCGCCGGTTGCTCGACACCGAGGGCCTGGGTCAGGTCGAGGTGTTGGCGGTGTCAGCGGTGACCGGCGACGGACTCGACGACCTGCGGGGCCGGCTCGCGGTCCGGGTCGCCGACAAGCAGGCGGCGGCCGAGCGGCTCAGCGCCGACGTCGACGTGGTCGTCGACCGGTTGACCCGGGCTTGCGGCGAGCACGAGGCCGGACCGCTCGACCGCCGTGCCGTCGACCGGCTCGACGCCCAGGTGGCCACGGCCGCCGGCGTCCCCGTGGTGACCGAGGCGGTCGGACAGGCCTGGCGGCTGCGCGGTGGCCTGGCCACCGGCTGGCCGGTGCTGGCCTGGCTGGCCAGGTTCAAGCCCGATCCGCTGCGTCGGTTGCATCTGGACCGCCTCGGAGCCGGTGGGCGCCGCAAGGAGATCGACCCGGGGACGACCGGCCGGACGTCGTTGCCGGCCGCGTCCGGGGTGCAGCGGGCCCGGGTCGACTCGGCGCTGCGGGCGTTGGCCGACGAGGCGGGCTCCGGGCTGTCGCGCGGCTGGACCGATGCGCTGAAACGCGCCGCCCGGTCCAACGAGGTCGAACTCGCCGACCGGGTCGATCGGGCCGTGGCGCGGACCGACCTCGATCTGAGCGGGCATCGCCGGTGGTGGGCCGTCGTCCGGGTGCTGCAGTGGCTGCTGGTCGCGGCCGTGGTGGCCGGGCTCGGCTGGCTCGGGGTGGCCTTCGTGCTGGCCTACCTGCAGCTGCCGCCGTTGCCCGAGGTCAGCTGGCGCGGGCGTCCCCGTTCCCACGGTGCTGGTGGTGGGCGGGATCCTGGCCGGTCTGCTGCTGGCCGGGCTGGCCCGGATCGGCGTCGAGGTCGGGGCGCGGCGGCGGACCCGCCGGGCCCGCCAACTGCTCGGTGCGGCGATCGCCGCGGTGACCGCCGAGTTGGTCGTCGAGCCGCTGCGGACCGAGCTCGAGCGCTACGGACGGGCCCGCGACGCCCTCGGCCGCGCCCGCGGTAGCGCCTGACCGATCCTGGCCGGGGATTGTCCACAGGGTCCGGCTCGACCGAGGTTGTCCACAGATTCGGCGGTGCCCGCACGATCGGGGGTCGACCTACGCATCCTCACCTCGACAGCTCGAACGAGCAGCAGAGAGGACAGGGTCATGGAAGCCGTCATCACCATCACCGGTTACGTGGGGACCGAGGTCGAGGCCCGAGCGGGCGGAGCGGTCGCCAAGTTCCGGCTGGCCAGCACGCCGCGGGTCAAGAGCAAGGGGGAGTGGGGCGACGGAGCCACCACCTGGATCGAGGTGGCGTGCTTCCGCTCGCTGGCCGAGCACGTGCTCAGCAGCGTGCGCAAGGGCGACCCGGTGGTGGCCGTCGGCCGGCTGCGGACCAACACCTGGGAGAAGGACGGCCAGAGCTTCGAGCGACTGGTGCTCGAGGCCGAGGTGGTCGGACACGACCTCAACCGCGGCACCTCGGCGTTCCGGCGGATGGCCGGAATCCGACCGCAGGTCGACCAGGAGCCGCCACCCGACGAGCTCGAGACCGCCGGGCCACCCCAGGAGGAGCGTGACGCCCGGGCTGCGTGACCGTCGGGCCGACCGGGGGCGGGTCGAGGACGAGCCGAGGTCGGTTCCGGGCGAGCGGTGCCCGGGCGACCCAGGCCGGGGGTGAGCTGGGCAGCAGGCGGAGCCCGCGGATTGCGGTTCGGTGACTGCGGGCGTGACTGGCATACTCACGGGTTGGATCACCCGCTCCAACCCAGAGGTCACGCACACATTCATGCCTGAATTCATCTTCTCGATGCACAACGTCCGCAAGGCCTTGGGCGACAAGGTCGTGCTCGACAACGTCACGCTCTCGTTCTATCCCGGCGCCAAGATCGGCGTCGTGGGCCCCAACGGCACCGGTAAGTCGACGCTGCTCAAGCTGATGGCCGGTCTGGAAAAGGCCAACAACGGTGACACCATGCTGGCCAAGGACGCCAAGGTCGGCATCCTGCTCCAGGAGCCCCCGCTGACCGAGGGCAAGACGGTGCTCGAGAACGTCGAGGAAGCCGTCGCGGACATCAAGACCCTGCAGCGGAGGATGGACGAGCTGGGTGTCGCCATGGGCGAGCCCGACGCGGACTTCGACGCGCTGATGGCCGAGATGGGCGACGTCCAGACCGAGCTCGACAACCGCAACGCCTGGGACATCGACTCGCAGCTCGAGCAGGCCATGGATGCGCTGCGCTGCCCGCCGCCGGACGCCATGGTCGACGTGCTCTCCGGCGGCGAGCGTCGCCGGGTGGCGCTGTGCAAGCTGCTGCTGCAGCAGCCCGATCTGCTGCTGCTCGACGAGCCGACCAACCACCTGGACGCCGAGTCGGTGCACTGGCTCGAGGGTCACCTCAAGGCTTACCCGGGCGCCGTCCTGGCCGTCACCCACGACCGGTACTTCCTGGACAACGTCGCCGAGTGGATCCTCGAGATCGACCGCGGCAAGACCCACCCGTACGAGGGCAACTACTCCACCTACCTGGACTCCAAGCGGGCCCGGCTGCAGGTGGAGGGCAAGCGGGACGCGAAGCGGGCCAAGATCCTCGAGCGCGAGCTCGACTGGGCACGCTCCAACCCCAAGGCCCGCCAGGCCAAGAACAAGGCCCGGCTGGCCCGGTACGAGGAGATGGCGGCCGAGGCCGACCGCAACCGCAAGCTCGACTTCGAGGAGATCAACATCCCGGCCGGGCCCCGGCTGGGGAGCACGGTCCTCGATGCCGAGAAGCTGGTCAAGGGGTTCGGCGACCGGCTGCTGTTCAACGGTCTGAACTTCACCCTGCCCCGGGCCGGCATCGTCGGTGTGGTCGGCCCGAACGGTGTCGGCAAGTCGACGCTGTTCCGGATGATCGTCGGCGAGGAGACCCCGGACTCCGGTGCGCTGCGCATCGGCGAGACGGTCAAGTACTCCTACGTCGACCAGAGCCGCTCCGGGCTGGATGAGAAGAAGAACGTCTGGGAGCTGGTCTCCGACGGACTCGACTACATCAAGGTCGGTAGCTTCGAGGTGCCGTCACGGGCCTACGTGGCCTCGTTCGGCTTCAAGGGTCCGGACCAGCAGAAGCCGTCCGGCGTGCTGTCCGGCGGTGAGCGCAACCGGCTGAACCTGGCCCTGACGCTGAAGATGGGCGGCAACCTGCTGCTGCTCGACGAGCCGACCAACGACCTGGACGTCGAGACGCTCCAGTCGATGGAGGACGCGCTGCTCGAGTTCCCGGGCTGCGCCGTGGTCATCTCCCACGATCGCTGGTTCCTGGACCGGGTCGCGACCCACATCCTGGCCTGGGAGGGTGACGACGAGGACCAGGCCCAGTGGTTCTGGTACGAGGGCAACTTCGCCGACTACGAGGCCAACAAGATCGCCCGGCTCGGCGCCGAGGCGGCCCGGCCGCACCGGGCCACCCACCGCCGACTCACCCGCTGACCCCAGCACCCCGCCGGACCTCAGACCCCTGAGCGTCGCCCGGACCTCGCGCGAGGTCCGGGCGCCGCCAGGGGTCGTGTGGTTATCGGGGCGCTGCCCGGATCACCGGGATGCGGGTGGATCGGGGTCAGCGCTGGTCGTCGACCCAGAGCTGCATCAGGCCGCGGAAGTGGGCGGCGAACTCGTCCCACTCGTGCTCGGGATAGGTGGCGTGCACCGTCTCGATCAGCAGGTCGTCGAACTCCTGCGAGGTGATCCAGTCGTAGATGATGCCGGGCAGCGAGGCCAGCGAGGTCGCGCAGAACTCGCGGTAGCGCTCGGTGTCGAAGTAGCGGTCGGCCAGCACGTCGTAGCGGGCCAGCTTGCCGGCGAAGTCGAGCCCCGGGTCGTCGGCGACCGCGAACCACTCGCTGCTCGTGGTGTCGATCTGCGCCGGCCGATCGGTCACCGCGCAGAAGATCGACCAGCTGATCAGCTGCTGGATGGCCCACGGGAAGTAGTAGTGCAGCGAGGTGATGGCGATGTCGGGGCAGGCGTTGGCGAAGTCGATCGGCTTCACCTCGGGGCCGCGGACCAGCGCCTCGCAGGAGTTGAACTCCCAGCGGAAGAAGGCGTTGATCGACTTCGACAGGGTCAGGATCTCCTCGCCGGCCTCCGGGCTCAGGAAGTCGTGGCTCACCTCGTAGCGCAGGTGCATCGGCAGCTCGGGCCGGAAGTTCATGATCTTGGTCTCGGGACCGATGGTCAGCGAGCGGGCGAAGGCGTCGTACGGCGACACCGCGGACTGCAGGTGCATCAGCATCTGCCCCGAGGCGTCGTACGCGCTGTGTAGCTCGTCGGGGTCGTCGATCCGGCTGACGCCCCGCCAGGCGCCGCCGTCGAACGGCTTCATGAACATCGGGAAGCCGACCCGCGACGCCACCTCGTCGAGGTCGAACGGCAGGTTGTAGGTCGACGCCGTGTAGGCCCAGCGCTGGCTGTCCACCGGGTGCTTGTACGGCACCAGGACGGTGGCCGGGATGTCGAAGCCCAGCCGGATCATCGCGCAGTAGGCCGAGTGCTTCTCCATGGCCTGGAAGGTGAACGGGTTGTTGAGCAGATAGGTCCCGTTGACCAGCGCGGCCTTCTTGAGCCACTCGCGCGGGTGGAAGTACCACCAGGCCAGCCGGTCGATCACCACCGAGTGGCGGACCGGGTCGCGCAGGTCGAACGGCTCGATGGTCACCCGCTCGGTGGCGAAGTCGTGGTCGCGCTCGGCGTGCCGGACCGTACCGACCCGGGAGACCAGAGTCTCGAAGGCCCTGGGCCAGTCGTTCTCGGTGCCGAGCAGCAGTCCGATGAGATGGGTCGTGGCGTCGGAGGTCATGGGGTGATCATTCCGCGTCCGCACCCACGCTGGCCAGCAACCCGGTCAGATGCGGTGTCCAGGCGTCTCGCCACCCGATCATCGTGTGCGCGTCCGGCACCTCGGCGTACTCGACCGGATAGCCGATCGCGGCCAGTCGGCCGGCCATCGACCGGTTGTTGGCCCGGTTCTCCTCGATCGCCCCGCACGTCATGACCAGCGGGATCCGCCGGTCCGGGGCCTCGCTGGTCGCCGCCTCGGTGGCTGCGCAGACCCGGGCGAAGGCCGAATAGCCCGACTCCTGCGGGTCGAAGTCCGCGGTGAAGAAGCTGCCCGACTGCAGGGCCAGCGCGTCCACCACCTCGGGATGACGGCGGTGCCAGCTGAGCATGGCCACCGCCCCCAGGCTCGCGCCCAGCCCCACGACGGCCGAGGTCGCGACCCGGTGGCGCAGCGCCGGCACCACGATCTCGGTGAGCACCTCGGCGTAGTCGGGGTTGTCGGAATACCACTCGTCACGACGTCCGGCCACGGCGTCGAGCAGACAGACCCGCAGCGGGGCGGGATTCATCTGGGGGGCGACCCCCACACCCCCGTGTGGTCGTTCGTCGCTGGCGCTCCTCGTGACCGTGTACGCGGTGGCCCAGCTCAGCAGCGATCCCGACTCGGCCATCCCGGAGCCGTCGTGGGCGATCAGCATCGGCGCCGGCTGGGCGTCCGACAGCCAGGGCGGACTCCACAACCGGGCGGGGATCGGCTCGGCCAACGGACCGGCGGGCAGCTCGATCGGCACGGCGCGGCCGAACGCGGCCATGCTCAGCCAGGCCGGTGGTCGGTAGTCGGGGAAGCGGATCTCCGAGCGGTCGCCGAACGGGTTGGGCACCGACACCGGGTTGGTCGGATCGAGCCCGAGGCCGTTGCCGCCCTGCAGGTCGAGCCGATACTCCAACCGCCAGGCGGCGGGCCGCTCGAGCGTGTAGGTCCACCAGTCACCGTCGGCGGTGAAGGCGAGCTCCTGACCGACCGACCAGTCGACCTCGAAGCGCACGCCGTCGGGGGCCCAGGCGCGCGGGATGCGCCAGCGCACCGCGTCGTCGGTGACCTCCGGCGGGAGGGGATGGGTCGGTACGGACGGCATCGGACCAACCTATCCGGGTCGGGGCCGCGGTAGCTTCGCCACCATGGACGACCTGCCCGAAACCGACCTTCCCGGACGCGAGACCCCCGACGGCGTCGACGACGCCACCATCGCCGCGCTCGGTCAGCTCTCCGAGGCCCTGGAGACCTGCGAGCAGGCCCGCGGCCACCTGTACGCGTTCCACCAGCTCACCGGCTCGGCCGACATCAAGCTCGGCGAAGCGGTGAACTCACTGCGCGAGGCCGGTCACGACGCGATCGCCGACCGCCTCGAGAGCGAGCTGATCGGCCGCAACGTGCTGCCCGGTCGCTGGACGTTCCAGATCGTCGAGGAGTACGACGACGGCTACTGGTCGCTGTTCCGCTCGCTCGAGAAGCAGGCCCGTGATGACCTGGCCGGTGGCGTCCGGCATCTGTTCGAGGCCCGGCTCAAGCAGTCCGAACGCTCGACCGGCCGTCCCGGGCATGCCGCTCAGCCCTGACCGGGGCCCAGCCCTCACCGGGCCCAAGCCGTCCTAGCGACGGCCGAGCAGCACCTCGGCCAGGGTGAGCGCCTTGCGGTCGGCGAGCTCGGCCAGTTGGGTGCGGCAGGAGAAGCCGTCGGCCAGCACGATGGCGTCCGGGTGCTCGCGCACCGCGGGCAGCAGGTCGTGCTCGGCGACCTTGACCGAGACGTCGTAGTGGCCCTGTTCGACCCCGAAGTTGCCGGCCAGGCCGCAGCAGCCGCCGACCGTGGTCACGGTGGCCCCGGTCGAGGCGAGCAGCGCGGCGTCGGCCCGCCAGCCGAGCACCGAGGCGTGGTGGCAGTGCGGCTGGGCGACCAGCTCGACCCCCGACAGATCCGGCGGCGTCCAGCCGTCGGTGCCGGCCAGCAGCTCGGCCAGCGTCGAGATCCCCCGGCCGACCTCGGCCACCCGGGGGTCGTCGGGGAGCAGTTCGGGGGCGTCGCTGCGCCAGACCGCGGTGCACGACGGCTCGAGGCCGACGATCGGGGTCCCGGCCGCGACGTGCGGGTGCAGCACGTCGAGCGCCGCCCGCAGCTGCCGGCGCGCCCCGTCGAGCTGACCGGTGCTGATCCAGGTCAGCCCGCAGCAGGCCGACCGCTCGAGGAACTCGGGCGCGTAGCCGGCGGCGGTGAGCAGTTCGACGACCGCAGCCACGCCGTTGCCGGTGAAGCAGTCGGAGAACGAGTCGACCCAGACGATCACCGGTCGCCCGGTCGACGCCGGCAACGCGACCCGGCTGCGGGCGGCCCGATCGGCGAACTTCGGCAGTGACCGCCGCTGGTCGACGCCGGCGCTCCACCGGACGACGTGGCGCAATCCGGGCAACGAGGTGGTCAGGTTGACCAGCGCGGAGAGTCCGCGGAACCGGGTGATCAGCCGACCCCAGCGCGGCAGCCAGCCCAGCGCGTAGTGACCGCGCGGCCGTAGCCGGCCGCGGTAGCTGTGGTCGAGGACCTGTGCCTTGTACGCGGCCATGTCGATCCCGGTCGGGCAGTCGCGGGCACACCCCTTGCACGACAGGCACAGGTCGAGCGCGTCGTGCACCTCGGGTGAGCGCCAGCCGTCGATCAGCGTCCCGTTGACCAGCTCCTGCAGCACCCGGGCCCGGCCGCGGGTGGAGTCCTTCTCCTCGCGGGTCGCCTGGTAGGACGGGCACATCACCCCGAGTCCGCCGGTGGTGTCGGCCAGGCACTTGCCCACGCCGGTGCACTGGTGCACCTCGCGCGAGAAGTGGTCGTCGCGGCCGACGATCGCCAGGTAGCGGACGTCGGCGTCGACCGGAGCGGGGTCGACCAGCACGCCGGGGTTGAGCAGGTTGTCCGGGTCGAACACCGCCTTGACCCGGCCGAACAGCTCGATGGCCGCGGGGGAGTACATGGCCGGGAGCAGCGCGGAGCGCGCGCGTCCGTCGCCGTGCTCGCCCGACATCGACCCGCCGTAACCGGCGACCAGGGCGGCCGCCTGCTCGACGAAGCGCCGGTAGGTCGCCGCGCCACCGGGCCGGGTGAGCGGGAAGTCGATCCGGACGTGCACGCAGCCGTCACCGAAGTGCCCGTACGGCAGACCGTCGAGACCGTACTGGTCGAGCAGCGCGTCGAAGTCGCGGAGGTAGTGACCGAGCTGGGCCGGGGGCACCGCAGCGTCCTCCCAGCCGGGGTACGCGGGCTCGGCCAGGCTGACCCCGGCCAGACCGGCGCCGTCCTCACGGATCTTCCACAGCGCCAGCGCCTGCACCGGGTCGTCGACCACGAAGCCGTCGATCGCGTCGGCGTCGGCGAGCAGCGCCTCGGCCCGCGCGCGCAGGGCGCCCGGCTCGTCGCCCACCAGCTCGACGAACATCCAGCCGTCGCCGCGGGGCAGTGGCGGCACCGCGGCCGGTCCACGGGTCCGCCGGACCACGTCGACGATCCGCCGGTCGAGTCCCTCGGCGGCCGTCGGGCCGTGCCGCACGATCAGTGCGGCGTCGTCGCCGGCGTCGGCCATGCTCGCGTAGCCGAGGGCGATCATCGTCTTGTACGGGGCGTCGGCGACCAGCCGGACGGTGGCCCGGGTGATGACGGCGAGCGTGCCCTCGGTGCCGGCCAGGAAGCGGGCGATGTCGAAGCCGTTCTCCGGCAGCAGGTGCTCGAGGCTGTAGCCGCTCACCTGGCGGCCGAACCGGCCGAACTCGGTGCGGATGGTGGCCAGTCCCCGGCCGACCACCTGCTCGAGCCGGCCGAGGAGCTCGTGGTCGCCGGGCCGGGTGTGCGGGCCGAGGCTGAGCCGGTCGCCGCTGCCGGTGACCACGTCGAGTGCGACGACGTTGTCCGCCGTGCGGCCGTAGCCCAGCGCCCGGGGTCCGCAGGCGTTGTTGCCGATCATCCCGCCGATGGTGCAGCGGTTGTGGGTCGACGGATCGGGCCCGAAGCGCAGCCCGTAGGGCGCGGCCGCCTGCAGCACCGACTGGACCACGCCGGGCTGCACGGTCGCGGTCCGGGCCTCGGGATCGATGGCGATGATCTGGTTCAGATGACGGGCGACGTCGATGACCAGGCCCGGTCCGACCGCGTTGCCGGCGCACGAGGTCCCCGCCCCGCGGGTGGTGATCGGCATGCCTGCGGCACGCGCCGCGTCGACCACGGCGAGCAGCTCGTCGACATCACGCGGGTGGGCGACCGCCTGCGGGACGATCCGGTAGAGCGACGCGTCGGTGGAGTAGAGCGCCCGGGCCAGGGTCCCGGTGTCGAGCACGGCCTCGGCACCGCGCCGCCGGAGCTGAGCTGCGGAGTTCGGTGAGCGAGTCGGGGGTGGACACGACTTCGGACCCGGCGACGACCTCGGGCGCGGCGGCATTCGGCATTTGTTGCGATCCTACGCATCGCCGGTCATCGCGTCGGGTCGACGAGGGCAGGTGGACGGTGAGATGCGGCACCCCGTCACACGGGGTTCCCATCGGGGAGGCTAGCTGGGCTCGTCCAGCGCGACCATGGCGGCGAAGGCGCGGCCGACCGCCGCGTAGTCCGTCGGCTTCATCGCCTCGACGAAGTTGCGCCGGACCGCTTCGACATGATCGGGCGCGGCGGTCGCCAAGCAGCTCGAACCCGGCGTCGGTGAGCTGGGCCCACACGCCGCGACGGTCGGTCGGACAGTCGACGCGTTCGACCAGTCCGCGCTTCTCCATCCGGGTGACGGTGTGGGTCAGCCGCGAACGCGACTGGTGCACCGCGTCGGCCAGATCGGACATCCGGCTGCGTCGGTCCTCCGACTCCGACAGGGTCACCAGGATCTCGTATTCGGCCAGGTCGACCCCGAAGCGCCGCAGATCGACGTCCAGCTTCTCGGTCAGTCGAGCGCTGCCGAGCAGGTACGCGCGCCAGACCCGTTGTTCGTCGGCGGTGAGCCAGCGGGGGGTCTTGGCCTCGGTCATGTCAGCGATCCTAGTCGGGTAGTAGTTGACATTTCAACTTCCTGACCCTATTCTCGATGAGAAGTTGAATATTAAACTACCCCGAAGGGATCTCACATGACCAATACTGCATCCGGAACCGGCCTTCTCGCCGGAACTTGGGCGATCGACGCGGCCCACACCACCGTCGGCTTCACCGCCCGCCACCTGATGAGCAAGGTACGCGGCCACTTCGCCGAGTTCACCGGCGAGATCGTCACCACCGAGAACCCGCTCGACTCGACGGTCGACGTCCACATCGTTTCGAGCTCGATCACCACCGGCAACGAGCAGCGCGACGGTCATCTGCGCTCGGCCGACTTCTTCGACCCCGAGACCGGTGGCGAGCTCACCTTCACCAGCACCGCGATCACCGCCGCCGGCGACGACTACGTCATCACCGGTGACCTGACCATCAACGGCATCACCAAGTCGGTCGACCTGGCGGCCGAGTTCCTGGGTGTCGACGTCAACCCCTGGGGCCAGACCGTGCTCGGCGCCGAGGCCAAGACCACCATCGACCGCCACGACTTCAAGGTCGACTGGAACGTCCCGCTCGACGGTGGCCGCTTCCTGGTCGGCGCCAAGATCGAGATCACGCTGACCATCGAGGCCATCAAGGCCTGACCGGGTGGGCATGTGCGGCTGCAGCGTCGCGACCGGTCCTCGACGATCGTGACCGCGACGGCGGCAGAACGGCATGTGCGGTGGGTGTCGCACCGGACCGAGACCGGGAGAACCCGGGTGAGCGGCCAGTGGGCTGGTAAAGTTACTGGTGAGTAACTTCAGCCCTGGAGGTGCGCGATGAGGCGGACGATCTTCGACGAGGACCACGAGGCCTTCCGGCAGACCTGTCGGACCTTCGTCGACCGCGAGGTGCGTCCTCACCAGGAGAAACACCTGGTCGACCACGCCTTCGGCCGGGAGCTGTGGCTGCGGCTCGGACGCCAGGGTCTGCTCGGGCTCAACGTGCCCGAGGAGTACGGCGGGTCGAGCGTCGGTGACCCGCGGTTCTCGATGATCCTGTCCGAGGAACTGGCCCGGCTGTCGTTCGCGTACGCGTCCTGCATCGGTATCCACACCGACTGCGTCGCGCCCTACCTGGTCGATCTGTGCACGCCCGAGCAGAAGCAGCGCTGGCTGCCCGGCTTCTGCAGCGGCGAGTTGATCACCGCGATCGCCATGACCGAACCGTCGGGCGGCTCCGATCTGGCCGCGCTCAAGACGACCGCCGTACGCGACGGTGACACCTGGGTGCTCAACGGCTCGAAGACCTTCATCACCAACGGCTACTCCGCCGACCTGGTCGTGGTCGCCGCCCGGACCAGCCCGGAGAAGGGTGCCAAGGGCATCACGCTGTTCGCGGTCGAGGCGGGAATGCCGGGCTTCGAGCGCGGACGCAAGCTCGACAAGGTCGGGCAGGCCGAGGCCGACACCTCGGAGCTGTTCTTCGCCGACGTCCGGCTCGGTGACGACCAGGTGATCGGCGAGGTCGACCGCGGCTTCGTCCACATGATGCAGCGGCTGGTCGCCGAGCGGGTCGGGGCGGCAGTCAACAACATCGCCCACGCCCGCCAGATCCTCGCCGAGACGCTCGACTACGTGAAGGAACGTCGGGCCTTCGGTGCGCCGATCGGGTCGTTCCAGGCCAACAAGTTCACCCTGGCCGAGCTGGTGACCAAGGCCGAGGTGACCCAGGCGTTCGTCGACAACGCCGTGCTCGAGTTCGTCGAACACCGGCTGAGCCCGGTCGACGCCGCCAAGGCCAAGTGGTGGGCCGCCGAGATGCAGAACGAGATCATCGACGGCTGCGTCCAGTTGTGGGGCGGCTACGGCTACATGAACGAGTACCGGGTGGCCCGGGCCTGGACCGATGCGCGGGTGGCCAAGATCTGGGCCGGCTCCAACGAGATCATGAAGGAACTGATCGGGCGCGACCTGGGCCTGTAGCCTTGCCGGTGTGACGCAGACGACAACGCTGGCAGCGCTGGCAGCGAGGCCGACGTCGGTCGGGGCCATGTTCCTCGACCAGGTCAAGGCCTCCGGACCCAAGGAAGCCTTCCGGTTCCTCGAGGGCGAGCGCTGGGTCTCGATGACCTGGCAGCAGACCAAGGACCGGGTCTTCACCCTGGCTGCGGGGCTGCTCGACCTGGGGATCGCGCGCGAGGACCGGGTGGCCATCGCCTCCGGGACCCGGATCGAGTGGATCCTGGCCGACGTCGCGATCATGTGTGCCGGCGGAGCGACCACCACGGTCTACCCGACGACGACCCACGCCGACGTCGCCTTCATCCTGGCCGACTCGCAGAGCAAGGTGGTGTTCACCGAGGACGCCACCCAGACGGCGAAGGTCCTCGACCACCGCGACGAGCTCGACCATCTGCTGGCCATCGTCCAGTTCAGCGGCCCGCCCGCGCACGACCTGGTGATGAGCCTCGACGAACTCGAGGCCCGCGGTGCCGCCCACCTGTCCGCGCACCCGACCGCGGTCGACGACGCCATCGCCGCGCTCGGCCCCGAGGACCTGGCCACCCTGATCTACACCTCGGGCACCACCGGTCGGCCCAAGGGTGTGCGGCTGGTCCAGGACTGCTGGACCTACATGGGGGTCGCGGTCGAAGAGTTCGACATCATCTACGGCGACGACCTGCAGTACCTGTGGCTGCCGCTCAGCCACGTGTTCGGCAAGACCCTGATCGCCGTCCAGTTGCGGATCGGCTTCGCCACCGCCGTCGACGGCCGGATCGACAAGATCGTCGAGAACCTGGCCGTCGTGCAGCCGACCTTCATGGCCGGGGCCCCGCGGATCTTCGAGAAGGTGCGCGCCCGGGTGATGACCACCGCCTCGAAGGGGGTCAAGGCCAAGATCTTCGACTGGGCCTTCTCCGTGGGTCGGAAGACGTTGCCGATCCGGCTGGCCGGGGACAAGCCGACCGGCGCGCTCGCCATCCAGTACGCACTCGCCGACCGGCTGGTGTTCAGCAAGATCAAGGCCCGGATGGGCGGCAACATCCGCTTCTTCGTGTCCGGCTCCGCTCAACTCAACCCCGAGGTCCAGGAGTGGTTCTACGCGGCCGGTCTGCTGGTCCTCGAGGGCTACGGGCTGACCGAGACCAGCGCGGCCACCTGCGTCAACAACCCGCGGGCCACCCGGTTCGGCACCGTCGGCCCGCCGATGCCCGGCTCCGAGGTCAAGATCGCGGAGGACGGCGAGATCCTGGTCAAGGGTCCCGGGGTCATGCGCGGCTACCACAACGCGCCCGAGGCCACCGCCGAGACGCTGCGCGACGGCTGGCTCTCCACCGGCGACATCGGTGAGCTCGACGACCACGGCTACCTGCGGATCACCGATCGCAAGAAGGACCTGATCAAGACCTCGGGCGGGAAGTACGTGGCCCCGCAGAAGGTCGAGGGCACGCTCAAGGCCGCCTGCCCCTACGTGAGCCAGGTCGTGGTGCACGGCGAGGGCCGCAAGTACGTGACCGCGCTGATCGCGCTCGACCCGGAGGCCATCGCCGGCTGGGCCGAGGAGCACAACGTCACCGGGTCTGCGGACGAGCTGTATCGCCAGCCCGAAGTCCGCGAGCTGATCGAGTCCTGCGTGACCCAGGCCAACCAGCAGCTCGAGCGGTGGGAGACCATCAAGAAGTTCGAGCTGCTGCCGACCGAGCTCAGCGTCGACGAGGGCGAGGTCACCCCGAGTCAGAAGATCCGACGCAAGTCGGTCGAGGACAAGTACCGCGACCTGCTCGACGGGATGTACACCCGCGACTGAAGTCGCGCTCCCGACCACAGGCGACGTGAGAGCGTAGGCGCGTGGCTGATCTGGTGTACGCCTGCCCGCGGCGGTGGGGCGATCTCGACGCGCAGGGGCACGTCAACAACGGCACCTACGTCGACTATCTGCAGGAAGCGCGGGTGCACTTCCTGCTGAGCGGCCCGCCGGTGCTGCACCGGCTGCTGGCCGACGGGGTGCTGGTCGTGGCTCACCAGGTCGAATACCTCGCTCCGGTCGGGTTCTCGGTCGAGCCGCTGCGCATCGTGATGTGGCTCGACGAGGTCGGCGGCAGCCGGTTCGCGATCGGCTACGACGTGTTCGACCGCGACGTGCTGGCCGCGCGGGCCCGGACCGTGCTCGCCCCGTACGACCTGCGTGCGCAGCGGCTCCGGCGGCTGACTGCGCCGGAGCGCGAGTTGTTCGTCGCCCAACTGCGCCCGGCCGAGCCGCTGCGGACCATCGAGCGGGTGGCCATCGGCGACCGACCGCAGCACCGCTATCGGCTCACCGTGCGGTGGTCCGACATCGACTCCTACGGCCACGTCAACAACGTGAAGTACTACGACTACGTGCAGGAGGCCCGGATCGCGTTGATCAACGAGTCGCTCGGCTGGACCGGCGACGACGTCTGGGTCATCGTGCGGCAGGACCTCGAGTACCGCCGCCCGATCGAGTTCCGGCTCCCCGCGTACGAGGTGGCCACGACGATCTCGGCCATCGGCACCCGGTCGTTCACCGTGGCCGCCGAGATCCGCGAGCCCGACGGCTCGACCGTGTACGCCACGGCCCGGACCGTGGTGGTCAGCCAGCGGCCGCTGACCGAGGACCAGCGCGCGGCCCTGGACGCGTACGCCGCGGTCTGATCCGGCCCGGCACGGACCGCCGCTCCGCCGCCGGACGCGGCTACTAATCTGAGGCCATGTCGACCTCAACGCTGCCGTCCGAACAGACCCGCTCGCTGCTGATCCAGACCCATGAGGTCCAGGTGGACACTGCCGCGGTGCCCGAGCCCGGTCCGCACCAGGTGTTGGTCGAGGTGGCCGCGGTGGGCATCTGCGGCTCGGACGTGCACTACTTCGACCACGGTCGGATCGCCGACTTCGTGGTCGAGCAGCCGCTGGTCCTCGGGCACGAGGCGTCGGGCACCATCCGGGCCATCGGTGCCGAGGTCACCGACCGCGCCGTGGGGCAGCGGGTGGCGATGGAGCCGCAGGAGACGTGTGGCCGGTGCACGCAGTGCCTGACCGGGCACTACAACCTGTGTCCGCAGGTGGAGTTCTTCGCCACCCCGCCGATCCACGGTGCCTTCACCCAGTACGTCGTGCTGCCCGCCCATCGGGCCCACCCGGTTCCCGACTCGATGTCGGACGAGGCGGCCGCGCTGATCGAGCCGCTGTCGGTCGGGGTCTGGGCCGCGCACAAGGCCGGGATCGAGCCGGGTGACCGGGTGCTGGTCACCGGGGCCGGGCCGGTCGGACTGCTGGCCGCCGACGTGGCCCGGGCCCGCGGTGCCGCCTGGGTCGGGGTGAGCGACGCCAACGAGCACCGGCTCGAGGTGGCGGCCCAACGCGGCGCGAGCGCGATCATCAACGCGATGAGCGGTCCGCTGGCCGAGCAGATCGACCCGGTCGACGTGATCATCGAGTGCAGCGGCGCGACGCCGGCGGTCAAGTCGGTGTTCGCCGTCGCCGCTCCGGCCGCACGCATCGTCCTGGTCGGGATGGGGGCGGCCGAGGTCGAGATCCCGGTCGCCGCCATCCAGGTCAAGGAACTGGTGCTCACCGGCACCTTCCGGTACGCCAACTCCTACCCGGCCGCCATCGCGCTGGCCGCCAACGGGTCGGTCGACCTCGACGGCCTGGTCACCGGCAAGTTCGGACTCGAGCAGGTGACCGAGGCGCTCGGCGCGTCGAAGACCGACCCGAACAGCCTGAAGCCGATCGTCTACCCCGGCGTCGCCCGGATCTGACCTGCACACCCCGTCCCGGGACGGCCACGGGACGGGGCCGGCCGGATCACAGGATGGTCAGACCGGGCTTCGGCCCGGCGTCCTGCTCGGCCGTGTTGACCATGAAGTGGGCGGCGCGTTCGAGATAGGTCCAGAGCTCGCGCTCCAGGTCGTCGGCCAGACCGAGCGAGTCGACCGCGTCGCGCATGTGGGTCAGCCACCGGTCACGCATGTCCGGGGTGACCGCGAACGGGGCGTGCCGCATCCGCAGCCGCGGGTGACCCCGCTGCTCGCCGTACGCGGTCGGCCCTCCCCAGTACTGCTCGAGGAACATCCGGAAGCGCACCTCGGCCGGCCCCAGGTCGTCCTCGGGATACAGGGCGCGGAGCGGGGGGTCGCCGGCCACCCCCTCGTAGAACCGCTTGATCAGGGCCACGAAGGTGTCGTGACCGCCGACCGCGTCGTAGAAGGTGGGCGGAGGCGCTGAACTGGACATCACCGCCATTATCCCGTTTGGCAGGATGGGTCCGAAAACCACCGAACCACGAAAGGTTGATCCATGGCGACAGTCCGCACTGCCGAGGCTCATTGGGAAGGCTCGTTGATGGAGGGCCAGGGCGAGGTCGAACTCGTCTCGTCCGGCGTCGGGAGCTTCGAGGTCAGCTGGCCCTCGCGGGCCGAGCAGGCCAACGGCAAGACCAGCCCGGAGGAGCTGATCGCCGCCGCGCACTCGACCTGTTTCTCGATGGCCCTCTCGCACGGCCTGGCCGGCGCGGGCACCCCGCCGACCACGGTCGACACCAAGGCCGACGTGACCTTCCAGCCCGGCCAGGGCATCACCGGGATCAAGCTGACCGTGCACGCGGTCGTCCCCGGTCTGTCGGCCGAGCAGTTCGAGGAGGCCGCACAGAACGCCAAGGCCAACTGCCCGGTGTCGCAGGCGCTGGCCGGTACCGAGATCACCCTCGAGGCCACGCTCGACCAGTAGGTCACCGTCGTCGGGCCGGCCGGATCACCGCATCCGGCCGGACCGGCACCGGTCCTGAGCTTTCGTCGTGCGCGGGCTCGCTCACGGTGGGCTCGCTCCGGTGGGCTCAGCTCTCGGTGGGCTCAGCTCTCGGTGGGCTCAGCCTCGACCGGACGGCCGGGCCCGCCCTGGCTGAAGTTGCCGACCCGGACGACCTCGCCGTTGCGGACGAACCACACCGTGCCGTCGTCGTCACGCAACTGGGTGACCCGCAGCCCGATCGCCTCGACCGTGCCGGACGCCTTCTCCATGTCGACGAAGTCACCGACGCCGAGTTGATCCTCGACCAGCATGAAGATGCCCGAGATCAGGTCCTTGACGATGCTCTGGGTGCCGAAGGCCACCGTCACCGCCACCACCGACGTCCCGGCCACCACCGAGGTGATGTTGAAGCCCATTTCGGCCAGGATCATCACCGCGGTGACCAGGAAGATCACCACCGACACCGCGCTCGTGCCCAGCGACGTCAGCGCGAGGATCCGCTGCGAGCGCCGCTCGCTCGGCACACTGGTCGCCTCGATCAGGGCCTGGGCCGGCCGGAACCGGGAGCGCGGCTGCCGGACGATCGAGCGGCGGGCGGCCCGTTTGAGCAGCCGGTTGATCACGGCGCGGGTCAGCAGCGCCACCACGACGAGGAACAGGATCCGCAGCGGGACGAAGGCGACCACCTCGGCGAGGTCGTCGGGGAACCAGTCGGGCATGCGCCACACCCTATGAGTGGCCGGTCACCACTTCGCTCATCGTGTCCACGGTGGCGGTGATCGCCGGTCGGGCCCCGGCCAGGGTCCGCCAGATGAGGATGACCCGCCGGGTGAAGCCGGGTCGCAGCTCGATCAGCCGGATGTCGTCGCCGACCGGTCCGCGCCCGAGCCGCGGCATCACCGCGATCCCGAGCCCGGCGGCCACCATGGCCAGCTGGGTCTGGTGTTCCTCGGCGGTGTGCCGGACCTCGGGGGTCAGCTGGTGCTGGCGAAGGGTCTGGTTGAGCCACTCGAAGCACGTCGCGCCGTTGGGCCAGGTGATCCACGCCTCGTGGGCCAGCTCGGTGATCTCCACCGTGCGGCGGTCGGCCAGTCGATGGGTGGCCGGCACGGCGAGGTCGACCGGATCGGTCAGTACCAGCCGCCGCTCGACACCGTCGGGCAGCACCAGCGGGGCGTTGAACCAGTCGTTGACCAGGGCCAGATCGAGGTGACCGGCGGCGACCAGCCGGACCGACTCCTCAGGCTGCCGCTCCGACAGCCGGACCGTGAGCTGCGGATGGCGCTCGGCGAGCAGCGCGACCGTACGCGGCAGGATGGCCCGGCACGCGGTCGCGAACCCGGCCACCTCGATCTCGCCGAACACCTGGTCGCGACGGCGGTCGAGCTCGCTCTCGGCCAGTTCGACCTCGGCCAGGATGCTCTGCGCGCGGTCGGCCAGCACCGTCCCCGCCGCGGTCAACCGGATCCCGCGACCGTACGGCTCGATCAGTCGCTGACCGACGTCGCGCTGCAGTTTGGCCAGTTGCTGCGACACCGCCGACGGCGTCAGGCGCAGTGCGGTGGCCGCCGCGGTGACCGACCCGAAGGTCGACACGGCCTGCAACGCCTGGAGTCGATCGAGGCTCAACATTTCAGGGATCCTTAACGGTGCTACGTATGAGAACTCGCTGGTGCTAAAGCGTCAACGCGACGATAGTAGCGGTGTGACCACCTCCGCCCTCGCGTCGAATCCGACCACCCGATCGACCGGTCCGGCGGGCGGCACGACCGTGGTGCTGGCCGTGGTCTTCACCGTGCTGGCCTGGGCGTCCGCGTTCGTGGTCATCCGCTACGTCGGGCACGACATCTCGCCGGGGGCCCTGTCGTTCGGGCGGCTGCTCGTCGCCTCGCTGGTGCTCAGCGTGCTGATGATGCGGCGGCGGTGGGTCGCGATGAGCCGGCGTGACTGGGCGCTGATCGGACTGATCGGCGTGGCCTGGTTCGCGGTCTACAACGTGGCGCTCAACGCCGGCGAGCGGCACATCGACGCCGGCACCGCGGCGATGCTGATCCAGTTGGCCCCGATCCTGATCGGTGTGCTGGCCGGTCTGCTGCTCGGCGAGGGCTTCCCGCGGATGCTGGTCATCGGCGGGCTGGTCGCCTTTGCCGGGACGCTGATCATCGGATTCGCCACCAGCACCGGTCAGACCGACGTCGCGGGCGTGCTGCTGGTGCTGCTCAGCGCGGTCGTCTACGCGGTGGCCATGGTCGCGCAGAAGGTCGTGCTGCGGCGGGTCCCCGGACTCCAGGTCACCTGGTTGGCCTGCCTGATCGGGATGGTCGCCTGCCTGCCGTTCATCGGCGCGCTGAGCCGCGACCTGCACGAGGTCGGCGGCGCGCCGGTGATCGGGCTGGTGTATCTCGGGGTCGTGCCGACCGCGCTGGCCTTCAGTGCCTGGGCGTACGCGCTCGGTCGCACCTCGGCCGGCAAGCTCGGCGTCACCACCTTCGCCGTGCCCCCGGTGGCCATCCTGCTCGGCTGGCTGTTCCTCGGCGAGGTCCCGGTGCTACCGGCCATCCTCGGGGGCGCGCTGAGCATCGTCGGCGTGGCCATCGCCCGCCGCCCCTTCCGCCCGCGGACGGCCGAGAAGGTCCCCGCCCCGACCGCCTGACGGCTGAGCTGCACGGCGGACGGGACCGTCGCAGGGAATCACGCGGGGCCGCAGGGGAAGCGCGCGGGGCCGCAGGGACGCGCGGGGGGCTGCAGGGGAAGCCCGCGGGGCCGCGCGGGGGGCCGCAGGGGCCGCGCGGGGGGCCGCAGGGGCCGCGCGGGGGGCCGCAGGGGCCGCGCGGGGGGCCGCAGAAAGTGGCGTTAACGTCACTTCCTCTCACCGTCCGCCGGATACTTCGGGCGTTAAGCGACAGGAAGTGGCGTTCACGCCACTTCCTGACCGACCCCAGCCCGACCTCCAGCCCGACCTCCAGCCCGACCTCCAGCCCGACCTCCAGCCCGACCTCCAGCCCGACCGGCAGACGGGGAGCCGGTGAGCTGTGCGGTGAGGATCAGCCGCGGGCGTACGTGGTCCGGCCGGCCCAGATCGTCCGGACGACCGGGTCGGGCAGGTCGCGGCCGTGCCACGGGTTGTTGCGCGACAGCGACAGCGACGCGGACCGGTCGACGACGGCGCGGGCGGTCGGGTCGACCAGGGTGACGTTGGCCGGTTCGCCCACGGCCAGCGGACGCCCCTGCACGCCGAGCCGGGCGATGTGGGCCGGGACGACGGACATCCGCAGGGCGACCTCGCGCCAGCCGAGACGACCGGGGTCAACCATGGTCTCGACGACCACGCCGAGCGCGGTCTCCAGGCCGAGCATCCCGAACGCGGCCTCGGCGAAGGCGTGCTCCTTGTCGTGCCGGGCGTGCGGCGCGTGGTCGGTGGCCACGGCGTCGATGGTGCCGTCGGACAGGGCGTCGCGCACCGCCAGCACGTCCTCGTCCCGCCGCAGCGGCGGGTTGACCTTGAAGGTCGGGTCGTAGCTCTCCACCTCAGCCGTGGTCAGCATCAGGTGGTGCGGCGTCACCTCGGCGGTGACGTCGATGCCCCGCGCCTTGGCCCACCGCAGCACGTCGACCGTCTCGGCGGTGGACACGTGGCAGACGTGGACCCGTGACCGGGTCAGCTCGGCCAGTTGGACGTCGCGGGCGACGATGGTCGATTCGGCCACCGCCGGCCAGCCCGGGAGTCCGAGCCGTCCGGAGACCGGTCCCTCGTGGCAGCAGGCGTCCGGTCCGGCCAGCTTCGGGTCCTGGGCGTGCTGGGCGATGACGCCGTCGAAGGCGCGCACGTACTCCAGCGCCCGGCGCATCAGCCGGGCGTCGGCCACGCACTTGCCGTCGTCGGAGAAGTAGCGGACGCCGGCGCGCGAGCGGGCCATCAGACCGAGCTCGGCCAGCTCGGTCCCGGCCAAGCCCTTGCTGACCGCCCCGACCGGGACCACCTGGGCCAGTCCCTCACGACTGCCGATGTCGGCCAGGTGCTCGGCCGCCTCGGCGGTGTCGGTGACCGGGCTGGTGTTGGCCATGGCCAGCACCGCGGTGAAGCCACCGCGGGCGGCGGCGGCCGTGCCGGTCACCACGGTCTCGGCGTCCTCACGTCCGGGCTCGCGCAGGTGGGTGTGCAGGTCGACCAGCCCGGGCAGCGCCACCAGTCCGTCGGCGTCGATCCGCAGCGGATCGGGCCCGAGATCGTCGACGGTGACGAAACGACCGTCGCGGATGGCCAGGTCGCCCCGGCCCTCGCCGGCCAGATCTGCCCCGGTGATCAGCACACTCGTCGGATCGGCACCGCTCAGCTGCGTCATTCCCCGCCTCCCAGCAGTTGGTAGAGCACGCTCATCCGCACCGCGACCCCGGCTGCGACCTGGTCGAGGATGAGTGAATTGGACGCGTCGGCCGCGTCTGCCGAGATCTCCAGCCCGCGGTTCATCGGGCCGGGATGGCAGATCGCCGCACCCGGCTTCATCGCCGCCAGCCGCGACCGGGTCAGTCCGTAGCCGACCGTGTATTCACGGGGGGTGGGGAAGTAGCCACCCGACATCCGCTCCCGCTGCACCCGGAGCATCATCACCACGTCGGCCCGACCGATCACCGCGTCGAAGTCGGTGCTCACCTCGGCCGGCCAGCTGTCGACGCCGGACGGCAGCAGGGTCGGCGGCGCGACCAGGATCACCCGGGCCCCGAGGGTCTGCAGCAGCAGCACGTTGCTCCGGGCCACCCGGGAGTGGGTGATGTCGCCGACCACGGCGACCGTCTTGCCGGCGAAGTCGGTGAGGCCCGGTTCGGCGATCCGCAGGTGCCGACGCATGGTGAAGGCGTCGAGCAGCGCCTGGGTCGGGTGCTCGTGGGTGCCGTCGCCGGCGTTGAGCACGTGGCAGTCGATCCACTGCGAGGCCTGCCACGGCGCACCGGAGGCGTGGTGGCGGATGACCAGCGCGTCGACCCCCATCGAGGCCACGGTGAGCACGGTGTCGCGCAGGGACTCGCCCTTCGACACCGACGAACCCTTGGCGCTCACGTTGATCACGTCGGCTGAGAGCCACTTGCCGGCCAGCTCGAACGACGACCGGGTCCGGGTCGAGTCCTCGAAGAAGAGGTTGACCACGGTCCGCCCGCGCAACGCGGGCAGCTTCTTCACCGGACGGGTCTGGACCAGGGCCATCTCCTCGGCGAGATCGAGGATGGTGGTGATCTCGTCCAGGTCGAGGTCGGCGGCCGACAGCAGGTGGCGCATCAGATCTCCTCGTCGTCGGACAGCACGGCCACGAAGTCCTCGACGTCGTCGACCTCGCGCCAGCCGCACCCGCACCCGTTCGCCCGGCCGGGTCGGCAGGTCCGCGCCCACGTGGTCGGGCTGGATCGGCAGTTCGCGGTGACCGCGGTCGACCAGCACGGCGAGCCGCACCGTACGCGGGCGACCGACGTCACCGAGCGCGTCGAGCGCAGCCCGCACGGTGCGACCCGAGTAGAGGACGTCGTCGACCAGCACCACCACCCGGTCGTCGACCTCGACCGGCAGGTGGGTCCGGCCGACCGCGCGGGTCGGCTGCCGCCGCAGGTCGTCGCGGTACATGGTGATGTCCAGCGCGCCGACCGGCAGGTCGCTGCCCTCGATCCGGACGATCTCCCGAGCGAGCCGTTCGGCCAGCGCGACACCGCGGGTCGGGATGCCCAGCAGGACCAGCCCGTCGGCCCCGCGATTGGCCTCGAGGATCTGGTGCGCCATCCGAGCCAGCGCTCGGGTGATCTGATCGGCATCCAACACCGGCCGCGATCGGGGAGTCCCGGACAAGCATCCTCCTCAACTCGGGTGTCGCCCGATGCCAGGGTGGGAGATACCGTAGGGCCGTGAGCGAACTCGTGAGCATGTTAGTGCCTCTGGAGACCCTGGCCGGATGGCCCACCGCAGAGGACCCCTCGGCCTTGCAACTGCTCGGATTGCTTATCGGGTTCCCGGTGCTGGCCATCGTCATCGCCGTGGCTGTGGCCAAGATCGGCAACGCGGCGAAGAGCGGCCGGACGTCGGCGATCGAACGCTCCGACCCGGTCTGGGTCGGCGGACGTCGCGCGGCGCCCGAGGAGAACCTCGACGAGGACGGCAACGAGATCACCTCCGATTCCGGATCCGAGTCCGGGTCCGGTGCACCAGGCGGTGCCAGTGCCCGCTGGTGACGCGTTCTCGCCCAGCGAACTCGACCGGCTCGACCGCGCCGTCGGCAACGCCGAGCGGCTCTGCGGCCTGAACTTCTCGGTCTACGTCGGCCGGTCGGACCGGGAACCGCGGACCTTCGCCGAACGGTTGCACGCCCGGCTCGATGAACCCGACCGCTCGGTGCTGGTGCTCTGCGACCCGGCCCGGCGGGCGCTCGAGATCGTCACCGGCGCGTACGCCGGGCGAGCCCTCGGGGACGTCGAGTGCCGGCTCGCCGCCGCCACCATGCAGATCTCGTTCGCGGCCGGTGACCTGCTCGGCGGCCTGCTGACCGGCATCGCCCAACTCGGCGAAGCCGCCCGCGAGCCCCGCACCCTCCACGCGCGCTGATGGTCCCGCTCGCGCCCGGCCCAGCCTGAAGATCCGCTCTTCCCTTCTCGCTCATCCGGCTGGGTGATCGCCGAGGTGGCGGCGTCAGCGAAGGAGCCGAATTCGCTCGGCGGTCCAGAGCGGATCGGGCTGTGCCTACCCGACGCTCGCTGATGGTCCCGCTCGCGCCCGGCCCAGCCTGAAGATCCGCTCTTCCCTTCTCGCTCATCCGGCTGGGTGATCGCCGAGGTGGCGGCGTCAGCGAAGGAGCCGATTTCGCTCGGCGGTCCAGAGCGGATCGGGCGGGGCCTACCCGACGCTCGCCGATGGTCCCGCTCGCGCCCGGCCCAGCCTGAAGATCCGCTCTTCCCTTCTCGCTCATCCGGCTGGGTGATCGCCGAGGTGGCGGCGTCAGCGAAGGAGCCGAATTCGCTCGGCGGTCCAGAGCGGATCGGGCTGGGCCTACCCGACGCTCGCTGATGGTCGCGCTCGCGCCCGGCCCAGCCGCCCTACCCGGCGCCGGATGCGCGAGGTCAGACGGTCTGGGCGTCGCGTTCCTGGCAGCGCAGCGCGCGCAGGGCGTCGTCGCGGCGTTCGAGGATGGTGCGGCGGACGGTGGGGGAGAGCTCGGCGGTGGCGAGCCAGGTGTCGAGGCGGTCGAGGAAGGACCGCTTGTCGACCGGCCACGGGAAGAGGTTGCGCAGCACGTTCTTGCGCAGCGAGATGCCCTTGGTCGCCCAGTTGCCGCGGACCGCGGAGATGTCCTCGGCCACCGCGAAGTAGCGGTCGATGTAGGGCAGCAGCAGGTCGTCCTGGCCCCGGGCCCAGACGTTGAGCGTGATCGCCGCCTGGATTCCGTTCGGCAGCTCGTTCTCCTCGACCGCCGCGCGCCAGGCCGCGGCCTTGGCTTCGGCGGTCGGACGTGCCGCCCGGACCCCGGCGGCGAATTCGGCTCCGGCGATCGAGCTGTCCCGCTGTTCCTCGGCGGCGATCTCGGCCTCGTCGACCAGGCCGAGTCGGGCCAGGTTGGACAGCAGGAGCCAGCGGACGTCGGTGTCGATCTGCAGCCCGTCCGGCACCTGCTCGCCGGCCAGCCACGCGGTCAGCAGCTCCGCGCTCCAGCCGGGATCGGCCGCGCTGATCAACGCGCGGGCCAGCGCGAGCTGGAGATCCGAGCCCGGCTCGGCGGCGTCCAGCCGCTCGCGGATCCCCGTCCGCCACCGTTCGGTCACCGTGGCGCGGCGGTCGAGGGCGGTGTAGCCGAACGCGGCCGAGCCACCCTGGAAGAGCAGCGACCGCAGCGTGGTCGCGCCCGACTCGACGGCCAGCCCGTTGAGCACCAGCTCGACGTAGTCATGGGCCGGCAGCTGGGCATCGCGACAGGCATCCCACGACGAGCTCCAGACCACGGCCCGGCTGAGCGCGCTGCGGATGCCGGACAGTCCGTCGACCAGCGCGGACAGGGTCCGCGGATCCAGCCGCACCTTGGCGTAGGTCAGGTCGTCGTCGTTGACGATGACCGCGTCGGCGGCCAGCCCGACGAGCTCGTCGATCACCGTCTCGGGTCCGTCGATGTCGCGTTCGATCCGCTCGGTGCGGACCAGACCGTCGCCGGTGTCGCGATAGACGCCGAAGGCCACCCGGTGCCGCCGCAGCGTGGGCCACTCGGCCGGAGCGGTCTGCCGCAGCGTCGCCGCGGTGATGACGCCGGTGTCGTCGTAGTCGCAGTCGAGGGTGAGGGTGTTGACGCCCGCGGTCTCCAGCCACTGTGCCGACCAGTCGGACAGGTCTCGCCCCGAGGCCGATTCGAGTGCGCGGAGCAGGTCGTTGAGATCGGTGTTGCCGTACGCGTGACGCTGGAAGTAGATCCGGGCGCCGGCCAGGAACTCCTCGATGCCGACGAAGGCGACCAGTTGGGCCAGCACGGCCGCGCCCTTGGCGTAGGTGATCTGGTCGAAGTTGTACTCCACCGCCTCGAGGTCGACGATGTCGGCGGCGATCGGGTGGGTCGACGGCAGCTGGTCCTGCCGGTAGGCCTGCGTCTTCGATCCGGCGGTGAAGCCGGCACGGGCGATGGTCGGGTCCTCCGAGGTCTCGCTCACCGCGAACACCGACGCCCAGCTGGCGAACGACTCCTTGAGCCACAGGTCGTCCCACCAGCGCATGGTGACCAGGTCGCCGAACCACATGTGCGACAGCTCGTGCAGGATCGTGTCGCGCCGGTAGTCCAGCGACGCTTGCGGGACCTTGCTGCGGAACAGGTATTCGTCGCGGAAGGTGACGCAACCGATGTTCTCCATCGCGCCGCCGTTGTACTCGGGGACGAAGACCTGGTCGTACTTGCCGAACGGGTACGGGAAGTCGAAGTGCTTCTCGAACACGTCGAAGCCGCGCCGGGTCACCTCGAGGATCTGCTCGGCGTCGAGATGTTCGACCACCGAGCGGCGGCAGGCCAGGGTCATCGGAATGGTTCCCGCCCGCCCCTCGTAGCTGTGCTCGACCGCCACGTATTCACCGGCGATCAGCGCGGTCAGATAGGTCGAGATGGGCAGCGTCTCGGCGAAGCGGGTGCGCGTCAGGTCGTCGCCGGCCGGCTCGCGGTCGGTGACCGCGCCGTTGGAGATGATCATCCAGGCGCTCGGGGCGAGCACCTCGATCGAGAAGCGGGCCTTGAGGTCGGGCTGCTCGAAACAGGCGTAGACCCGGCGGGCGTCGGAGGCCTCGAACTGGGTGTAGTGGTAGATCCGCTGGTCGACCGGATCGACGAAGCGGTGCAGGCCCTGTCCGACCCGGCTGTAACGCACGACCGCGGTGACGTGGAGTTGGTGCGGGCCGGGCCCGACCGAGAACGGCAGCCGGGACCCGGTGAAAGCGGCCGGGTCGAGCGGCTCGCCGTCGAGCGACGCGGCGAGGACCCGGTCGCCGATCAGGTCGACGTGGGTGGTCCCGGCGGCCCGGGCGGAGAAGGTCAGCGTGGTCGTCGACACGAACTGCTCGTCCGGTCGGTCCACCGCTGATCCGGACAGGTCGATGCTGATCGCGTAGCGCTCGGTGTCGAGCAGGGACGCCCGGTCCCGGGCCTCCGCACGGGTCAGGTTGTCGGGAAACATGATCTCGATCCTGTCATGACCGATCGATTTGTCTCGACTTGATCACGATGCTTCGGCGGCCGAAGCGGTCATGAAGTCGACCCAGGTGGTGCCGGCGGTGAGGTCGTCGGAGAGTCCGATCCGGTCGAGGACCGAGGCCGCGCTGCGCCGGGTCGCGGCGTCCCAGCGCCCACTGAGCTCGGTCGGCGTGGCCCACAGCTGGGTGCAGATGGCCTGCACCGCCTGGACCTGGACCCGCGACCGGCCGGTGAACCGCGGCGGGCCCGAGGTCGAGCGCGCGTTGTCGACGTGGATGTGGTTGGCGTGGTCGGCGTCGTAGAGATAGGTCAGCACGTACGCGAACCGGGCGTGCAGTCCGGCCGCGACCCGCCAGTAGCCGCGGAGTTCGGCGGGGGTGCCGCCACCGATCCACCGGTCCGTTCGGCACGACACGGTCCGGCCGTCGGCCAGCCGCACCGCGGCCAGGTCGAAAGCCCGGCCGGCGTTGTGCCAGGAGTCGCAGGTCCGACCGCCGTCGGTCCAACTGCCGTAGGTGCGGAACCGCTGCGGGGCGCTGCCCAGGCTCGCCTCCAGGTCACCGGCCCAAGCGCTCAACTGGTCGAAGAAGTCCGGGTCGAACCGGAACGCGTTGACGTTGCCGCTGATCTCGTAGACCAGCGGTGCCCCGGCCAGCCGGCGGTGGGCGGCGAGGTCGGCGCGCGGCACGCAGCTGAGGGGACCGTACGGGGACTCCTCGGGTCCGTCGAAGCCGCCGGCGCCGCCGCAACCGCTGAGCGCCGCCGCTCCGGCCAGGGCGGCCGACCAGCCAAGCACCCGGCGGCGATCGACACGGGGCCGGGCGGGCGGGGCGGGCACCGGGCCAGGGTAGGTGCGCCCGGCAACGGCTGGAATAGTGCTGCCATGCGCGTACACATCGGCACCGACCACGCCGGGTTCGATCTGAAGAACTACCTGGTGACCGCCCTGCAGGGCGACGGACACGAGGTCGTCGACCACGGTCCGGCGGCCTACGACGCCGAGGACGACTACCCGGTCTACTGCATCCCGGCCGCCGAGGCCACCGTGGCCGATCCCGGCTCGCTGGGCATCGTGATCGGCGGTTCGGGGAACGGCGAACAGATCGCGGCCAACAAGGTCACCGGCGTACGCGCGGCTCTGGCCTACGACGTCGACACCGCCACCCTGGCCCGGCAGCACAACGACGCCAACGTGATCAGCATCGGCGCCCGGATGCACAGCGAGGAGGAGGTGCTCGACCTGATCCGGACCTTCCTGGCCACGCCGTTCAGCGGCGAGGGGCGGCACGCCCGTCGGATCCGGCTGCTGGCCGAGTACGAGGCCGACCGACCGGCCACCACCTAGTCGAGCGCGGTCGGTCGGTACGCCGCGGTCAGCGGCGGCGGCCGTCGATCCGAGCCAGCAGCGAGTCGATCACCTCGAGGGCGAGGTGCTCGTCCTCGGGTTTCGGCTGCGAGACGTCGCGGGCACGGAGCGCACGGGCCACCGTCACCAGCCCGGACACGCCGTCCCGCCCGAAGTCACGGGGCCACAGGTCGCGGCCCTCGTGCGGTGCGGTCCGACCCCCGACAGTGTGCGCACCTGTCATGCTGACCACGCTAGTGCAGATTCAACGGTAGGGGGCTGGATTGCCCGAGGGACACACGCTGCATCGGCTGGCCGACGATCTCAACGAGGCCTTCCAGGGCCGGACCGTCGAGGTGACCAGTCCGCAGGGTCGGTTCGCCGAGTCGGCCGCCCTGATCGACGGGTCGCTGATGCTCGAGGCCGGCGCTCACGGCAAACACCTGTTCTGCGCGTTCGACGACGCCCGGATCCTGCACGTGCACCTCGGTCTGATCGGCAAGTTCGCGCTCGGACCGCCGGCGCCGCCGGTCGGTGAGGTGCGGGTCCGGCTGGCCACGCCGAGCGTGGTCGCCGACCTGCGCGGCCCGCAGCTGTGTGCGGTCGAGACCCCGGACGAGGTGTCCGCGCACCTCGCCGGGCTGGGACCGGATCCGCTCCGCGACGACGCCGACCCGGAGGTGGCCTGGCGCCGGATCCAGCGGTCCGGTCGCCCGATCGGGGCGCTGTTGATGGATCAGACCATCCTGTCCGGGGTCGGCAACGTCTACCGCGCCGAGGTGCTGTTCCGCAACCGGATCGATCCGCACCGACCGGGCAAGCAGCTGACCCGACGCAGTTGGCTGGCCATCTGGGCCGACCTGCTCGCCCTGATGCCGATCGGGGTCCGCGACAACCGGATCGACACGGTCCGCGAGGAGCACGGACCCGAGGCGACCGGTCGACCCCCGCGGGTCGACGACCACGGCGGTGAGGTCTACGTCTACCGCCGGGCCGGTCAGGCCTGCCTGGTCTGCGGGTCGAAGGTGCGCACCGAGCTGCTGGCCGGGCGCAATCTGTTCTGGTGTGGCCGGTGCCAGCGCCGGGGCTGAGCTTCCGCAGCGGCCCGGCCACCCTGACCTTCGCCGCCGACGGTTCGCTGGCCCGGGTCGTCCACGACCGACGGCCCGACTGGGCGGTGCTCACCGGCGGCGGTCGACCGATCGGCCGGATCGACGGCCGCGCCCTCGTCTGGTCGGAACCCGAGGTGCTGGCCGACGCCGACGAGGTCGAGTTCGGCTACCGGTCCGGCGCGGTCCGGGTCACCGTGCGGCACAGCTTCGCGGTCGGCTGGGGCGTGCGGGTCGCGGTCACCAACCTGGGCGTGGACCCGGTCGTCCTCGAGGAGCTCGGGCTGACCTGGACCGCCGCGGCCGATGCCCCGGTCTGGGTGCTGGCCGCGGGATCGGTCGGCGCGTACGCGGTGCCCACCCCCGACAGCACCGGTCCGGTGCTGCTCGGTGCGCTCGACCTGGGCACGGTGGAGCGGATCGACGCAGACGGCTTCGGCTTCGGACCGGTGACGTTGGCGCCGGGTGGGCGGTTCGTCGTCCAGTGGAGCTGGGACTGGGACCGGTCGTCGGCCGCGCGGCGGCATCGGCCGGAGATCCCGGCCACCCGCTACGTCGAAATCGAGCAGCCGGTGACCATCGCCGCCGACCAGGACACCGCCGTGGTGGCCGGATCCGGGGTGGCGGTCGAGCAGGGCGAGGGCGTCACCGAACTCTCGTGCTGGCAGCCCGGTGAGTTCACCGTCGAACTGCACTCGGCCGGGGGAGCGGTGCACTTCGCGCTCTGCGCGGCCGACCCGCTCGACGACCTGGTGTCGACCACCGTCGAGCGGCTGTTCCGGTCCGCGCCGCTCACGTCGGCCGGGATCACCGCGCTCACCGACGTGTCCGCCGCACTGGTCGTCCAGTACGGGCTCATCCGCGGGACGGTGCCCGACCGCGACCAGGCGGAGGAGGCGCTCGAGCTGTTCCTGGCCCGGCACCTCGACGACGAGGTCGGCGATCCGCGGCTCATCGTCTTCGCCGCTCGGGAGGCGATCCGGACCGGGGCCGCCGATGTCGTCGAGGTGGCGGCCCGCTGGATCGAGGGCCAGGTCCGCTTCGTCCCCGGTCTCGGGCTCGCGCTCCCCGAGGTGCTGCTGGCCGCCATGCTGACCGGGTCCGGCCGCGGCCCGGCCCCGGCCCGGGTGGCCGGACTGCCGGTGGACGCCGAGCTCGAAGCCCGCTTCGCCGCGGTTCCGGCGCTCGCGGCGGCCGCGACGCTCGAGCGGACCCAACTGGTCGTGGAGGACGTCGCCGAGCGCCGGGCTGCCGTGGTCGCGGTCGGTGGCTGGCTGGGGGCCGGGCGCAAGGGCGACCCGCTGCGACCACTGGATCCGGCCGACGAGGCGTATCTGACGGCGGTCTTTCGCCTGGTCGGCGAGGATCTCGCGGAACCGCTGCGTCGACGCTGGGGCGTGCCGGCCGCGGAGCTCGCCCGGCGTCGCGAGGTCCGGGTGCGTCACCTGCTGGCCGGTCCCGGCGGCCGGCGGCCGATGGCCCCCGGCGACGCGTTGGCCTGGCTGGTGATCGGGAGCGGCACCACCGTCGACTAGAACCGCCGTGGCCGGGCTGGTCGTCGCCACCGGTCCACCGGCCCGATCTGGGAGAGTGTGGGCGTGAGCAGCCCGGTCAGCGTCCGATCCGAGACGCCGGCGTCGGAGTCCGCGAACCCCCCGCACGCCCCGGCCGGGCCGCGTCCGGACGCGGCCCCTCCGCGGCGCCGATTCCCGAAGCTGCCGACCCTGGTGTCGCGGATCTTCTTCGTCGGCGCCGTCGTGCTGGCCGCCGAATCGCTGCTGCCCCAGGTGTCGTGGATCGGCTCGGCGGTCGACCTGTTCTCCACCGTCTTCTTCCCGATCGACGGCGGCACCATCGGGTTCGCGGTCTTCCTGGTCATCCTCGGCGCGGCGTTGGGCCGACGCAAGCAGGCGGCGTGGGTCATCGCCCTGGCCATCTTCGGGTTGTCGTTGCTGCTCGATCTGGTCCTGGTCGCCGAACTGGTGGTCGTCACGGTGACCGGGGACGCGGACTACGCCTCGCTGCCGCTGCTGGCCCGGTTCAGCTTCAACCTGGCCGCGCTCGGCTCGCTGACCGCCTGCATGATCGCCTACCGCCGCGAGTTCACCGCCCGCCGGCCCCCGGGCAGCGCGCGGCAGGCGCTGCTCACCCTGATCGGCGGTCTGGCCGTCACCTTCGGCGTGGGCATGCTGCTGGTCACCGTGTTCCCCAACGAACTGGTCGGTCCGCGGGGCCGTCTGGTGTGGATTCTGCGGCGGCTCGAGCAGGCCGCGTTCGGGCCCGACACCAGCCTGGCTGCGCAGCCGGTCAACGTCCCGCCCAGCTGGATCAACACCCTGGTCGGACTGCTCTTCGGTCTGACCCTGCTGGCCGCCATCGTCGCCCTGGTCCGCTCGCAGCGCCGGGCGTCGCTGATGTCGGTCGACGACGAACCCCGGGTCCGGGCGCTGGTCGCCGAGTCGGGCGAGGACTCCTTGGCCTACTTCGCCACCCGGCGCGACAAGTCGGTGGTCTTCTCGGCCAACGGCCGCGCGGCCATCACCTACCGGGTCGATCTCGGCGTCTGTCTGGCCAGCAGCGACCCGATCGGCCCGAGCGACCACTGGCAGGGCGCGATCAACGCCTGGCAGGACCTGGTTGACGCGTACGGCTGGACCCCGGCGGTGATCGGGGCCAGCGAGGCGGGCGCCACCGCGTACGCCCGCGCCGGTCTGCGGGTCATCCGGCTCGGTGACGAGGCCATCCTCGAGACCCGCGAGTTCCACCTCGACGGCCGCGACATGCGTCCGGTCCGCCAGGCCGTCCAGCGGCTGGAGAGGATGGGCTACCGCACCCGCGTGCGCCGGCACGCCGACATCCCGGCCGACGAGATGGTCCAGCTGATCGGCAAGATCGACGCCTGGCGTGACACCGAGACCGAGCGCGGCTTCTCGATGGCCCTCGGCCGGCTCGGCGACCCGGCCGACGCCGACTGCCTGATGGTCGAGGCGTTGTTCCCGCCCGATCGCGCCGGGGTCGGACCGGTGGGCCATGTCGCCGGGGTGCTGTCGTTCGTGCCCTGGGGGACCGACGGCTTCTCGCTCGACGTGATGCGGCGCAACCCGGCCGCCGACAACGGGGTGACCGAGCTGATGGTCGCCGGTCTGATGGCCGCCGGCCGCGAGGTCGGGATCCGGCGGGTCTCGCTCAACTTCGCCGTCTTCCGGGCCGCGTTCGAGGAGGGCGCCCGGATCGGCGCCGGACCGATCATCCGGCTGTGGCGACGGCTGCTGCTGGTCGCGTCGCGCTGGTGGCAGATCGAGGCGCTGTTCCGCTCGAACGTGAAGTACCGGCCCGACTGGCAGCCCCGCTTCCTGTGCTTCGCCGAGACCCGCGACATCGCGCTGGTCGGCGCCGCGTCCGGCGTCGCCGAGGGGTTCATCGACCTGCCGAGCTTCCTCAAGCCGCAGCTCACCGACGTCCGCGCCCTGACCACCGGCGTGGTCGCGCGGCCCGACGCGCCCCGGCCGGCGTACGTGGCCCCGCCCGTCGCTCCCGATACGCGGGTCCCCGAGCAGGTGCGGTTGCGGATGGAGGTCCGCGAGCGGCTGCTGGCCGCCGGGATCGAGCCGTACCCGGCGTCGTACAAGCCCAGTCGTGGGCTGGGGGAGCTCCGCCTCGGGGTCATCGCCAGCGTGGCCGGCCGTGTCCTCGGGGTCCGCGATCTCGGCGGCGTGCTGTTCGTCAAGCTGCGTGACTGGACCGGCGACGGCCAGCTGATGCTCACCGCCGAGGACACCGGCTCCGGGGTGATGGACCAGCTCCGCTCGGTCATCGACCTCGGCGACCACCTCGGCGCCGAGGGTGACGTCGTGCTGTCGCGCAGTGGTGAGTTGTCGCTGCTGGTCCGGTCCTGGCAACTGACCGCCAAGGCGCTGCGGCCGCCGCCCGACAAGTTCAAGGGCATCTCGGATCCGGAGACCCGGGTCCGCCAGCGCTACCTCGACCTCACCGTCAACCCGGCCGCGCGCCAGCAGTTGCGGGCCCGGTCGGCGGCGATCCGCGCGGTCCGCACCACCCTCGACGGTCTGGGCTACCTCGAGGTCGAGACCCCGATGCTGCAGACCGTCCACGGCGGAGCCAACGCCCGGCCGTTCCGCACCCACATCAACGCCTACGACCTCGACCTCTACCTGCGGATCGCGCCGGAGCTCTACCTCAAGCGGCTGATGGTCGGCGGGGTCGACCGGCTGTTCGAGATCGGTCGCAACTTCCGCAACGAGGGCGCCGACGCGACCCACAACCCCGAGTTCACCATGCTCGAGGCCTACCAGGCCTACGGCGACTACACGACGATGCGGGTGGTCGCCCAGCAGCTCATCACCGAGGCGGCCCGGGCGGTCACCGGCGGGACCCTGGTCACCGGACCGGATCGCTCGGGGGAGTTGCACCAGGTCGACCTGGGCCGGCCGTGGCCGGTGGTGACGGTCCACGACGCCATCTCGGCGGGCTGCGGCGAGCACATCACCGCCGACACCAGCCGCGCGGTGCTGATGCGGATCGCCGCCGGGCTGAAGATCGACGTCGACGAGCGGTGGACCCGCGGCGCGGTGGTGCTCGAGCTGTACGAGCACCTGGCCGAGCACGTCACCGTGACCCCGACCTTCTACACCGACTTCCCGGCCGAGGTGTCGCCGCTGACCCGCCAGCACCGCCTCGACCCGCGGCTGGCCGAGCGCTGGGACCTGGTCGCCTTCGGCGCCGAGATCGGCACCGCGTACTCCGAGCTGGTCGACCCGGTGATCCAGCGGCAGCGGCTGACCGAGCAGTCGCTGCAGGCGGCCGGCGGCGACCCGGAGGCGATGGAACTCGACGAGGACTTCCTCACCGCACTGGAGTACGCCATGCCGCCGTCGGGCGGGTTGGGCATGGGGATCGACCGCCTGGTGATGATGCTGACCGGGACCTCGATCCGCGAGACCATCGCCTTCCCGTTGGTGAGGCCGCGGACGTGAGCGGGCGATCCACGTCGGGCGCCGTCCGGAGCGGCCACCTGTGGCCGTCGCTCGGCGCGCTCACCGTGCTGACCTACAACACCTGGGTGCTGTGGAAACCGCTGAACGGTCACCCGGCGATCTTCGACGGCTACCTGTCCGAGCTGTCGGCCGCGGACCAGCCGCACGCGTTGTTCTTCCGCGGCGGCGATCTGATCACCGCGCTGATCGTGGCCGCCCTGGGCATCCGCGCGCTGATCCTGTGGCGGCGCCGGGTCCACTGGGCCGCGAGCGTCGGCACCGCGCCGCCGGGTCGGTGGTGGGCGGTCGCCTCGGCGGCGCTGCTGCTGTTCGGCGTGGCCACGTTCTTCGACGCGCTCTTCCCCATGGACTGCTCGCCCACCCTGTCCGCGAGCTGTCGGGTGCTCGAGGAGACCGGACAGCTGTCCCGGGGGCACGACGCCCACACCGTCGCCAGCGTCGGGGCGCAGGTCGGCATCGTGGTCTCGATGATCGCCACCTCCATCGCCTTGGTCCGCTCGCCATGCCCGCAACCGCGCCGGCGCCGCGTCGTGCTGGCCATCACCGTGGTCGAGGTCGTCGCCCTGACCGCGATGATGGTGATGCTCGTGCTCGGACTGCCCGGGCTCGGTTATGCGCAGGCGGTGATGGTGGTGATGGCGTCCGGCTGGTTCGCCGCGGTCGGCTTCCGGCTGGTCGGCGACCCGCAGACTCGACCCGCTGACCGGCTCCGCGAGCCGACGGGGGTGAGGCATGGCTGACGCGCAGCGGATCGACGGACTGGTCCAGCTGGGCGGCCGTGAGGTCCGCGTGACCGACGGGGGAGGGACCGGGCCCCCGGTCGTGCTGCTCGCCGGCTGCGGGGTGCCGTCGCCGGTCTGGGACGGGGTGATCCGGCTGCTGCCGGGCGTCCGGGCCGTCCGGCTCGACCGCCCCGGGATGCTCGGGACCCCGTGGTCGGGCCGACTGCCGACCCTGGCCGAGGAGTGCCGCACGCTGGCCGATCTGCTGGCCCGGCTCGGAGCGCCCGTGGTGCTCGTCGCGCACTCGATGGCCGGACTGCACGCCGAGGCGCTCGCTCGCGAGCATCCGGAGTTGGTGGCCGGACTGGTGCTGGTCGACGGCAGCGTCGAGTGGGACGCGAAGTCCGCGCGTCCGGCGCGCCGCCGGCTCGGGCTGGCCCGCCTGGTGGCCCGGCTGCCGACCGTGGGGCCGGCGGGTGGGTTGGTCGGTCGCGGTGCCGTCGCCTTCGCCAGCCACCAGGGCTGGCGGGGTCCGGGTGCCGACGCCTTCGCCGGCGTCTACCGGCACCACGGGTCGGTGGCCGCGGTGATCGCCGAGAACGCCGCGTACGCCGCCCAGATCGCCGACCTCGACGCCCTGCGCGAGCGCCGGCCCTGGCCGGCCCGACCCGGGTTCGTGCTCACCGCGACCGGCGACGGCGGCGCCGACTGGTCGGCGAGCCAGCACCGGCTGGCCGATCTGCTCGGACACCGGCAGATCGTGGTCGACGACTCCCGCCACCTGATGATGCTCGACCGGCCCGACGTGATCGCCGAGGCCGTCCGTTCGTTGACCGAGGAGAGACCGTGAGTGCCGAACCGACCCTGCTGGCCGAGATCTGGTACGCCGCCCCGCCCCAGCTCGACGACCCCGACCTGATCGACGCGCTCCGCGAGATCGCTCCCGACACCGAGCGGCAGAGCGACTCGCTCGTCGTCCCGCACGGGGTGGCTGTCGGCGGCGAGCCGGCGCTGCTGACCGTGGTCACCCACGGGAGCCCGCTCGACACCGACGGTAAGCAGCGACCCGACCCCAGCCAGACCTGGGACTGGGCCGAGGCCGACCAGCGGGTCACCGAGTGCTCGGCGTCGCTGCTGGTCACCGAGATGTTCGCCGGTGGCGCCGACCGTCAGGAACGGGTGTCCGCGCTCGCCGCGGTGGTCCGGGTGCTGGTCCGCCGGACCCGCCCGGTGCTGGTCAGCTGGCCGCTCAGCCAGCGGGTCACCCCGCCCGAGGAGGACGCCGGCGACCTCGACGGTCTCATCAACATCCGGATGTTCGAGGCGACCGAGGGGTCGACGGTGATGGACAGCCTCGGGCTGCACCTGGTCGGGCTGCGCGACGTCCAGTGCCACTTCGTCGACCGCGACGCCGGCGAGATCGCCGCCCTGCTGCACTCGACGGCCGGCTACCTCTTCGAGGCCGGCGACGTGATCGCCGACGGCCACACCATCTCCGGGCTCGACGGCGAGGGCGCGTACGTGTGTCGGCTCGAGAGCGCGCTCGTCGCACCGATCCGCACCGTGCTCGACATCGACCTCGGCGAGCCGTACGCGGCCGGAGACCGCTCGCGCTAGGCGGTCCGGTCGGCCGAGCCGGCTGAGGCCGGGGGCCTAGTCGTCGGAGTGCCGGATGACCCGGTGGGCGGACAGCAGTTCGACCTCCGGGCGGTAGGCCACCAACTGTTCGACCGCGTCGAGCACGTCGACCAGGTGGGCCCGGTCGGCGGCGACCAGACCGACGCCGACACCGGCCCGCCGGTGCAGGTCGAGATGATCGACCTCGGCGACGCTCACCTCGAAGCGCTTGCGGACCTCGGCGATCATCGGCCGGACCACCGAGCGCTTCTCCTTGAGCGAGTGCACATCGCCGAGCAACAGGTCGAACTCACAGGCGCCGATCCACATCGCCCCATCCTGCCCGACGCCTCGCGCGGGGCCGGACCGGCGGCGAGCACGGATTGCGTCGCCACGTGGGCCCCCCGCGACCGCATCCGTAGCGGCTGGGGGAAATCGCAATGGTCTGAGGTCGAACCATTGACGCGGGCCTTCGGCCGCCACCAGACTCGGCCCCGATGTCGACACCGATATCACCCACCGGGGAGAGGGCGGCGATGAGCCTCGATCAGCAGATGGACGACGACGCGAGAGCACTGGCCGAGCTCGGCTACACCCAGGAACTCCACCGCGGCATGTCCGGCTTCTCGAACTTCGCGGTGTCGTTCTCGATCATCTCGATCCTGGCCGGCTGCATCACCTCGTACGGCATCGCGCTCCGCTCGGGCGGGCCGTCGGCGCTGGTGCTCGGCTGGTTGATCGTCGGCGTCATGGTGCTCGCCGTCGCACTGGCCATGGCCGAGGTCTGCTCGCGCTACCCGACGGCCGGCGGCCTCTACTTCTGGGCCGGTCGACTGGCCCGCAAGAACCGCCGCGAATGGGCCTGGGGCGTCGGCTGGTTCAACTTCCTCGGCGAGGTCGCGGTCACCGCGGCCATCGACTTCGGTTGCGCGACCACCTGGATGGCTTTCGCCAGCCTGATGGGGTGGGTCGAGCCGACGCCGGCCAAGACCTTCGCCACCTTCGTGGTCATCATCGTCATCCACGCCCTGCTCAACGCGTTCGGGGTCAAGCTGGTCAGCCTGCTGTCCAGCGTCTCGGCCTGGTGGCACGTGGGCGGGGTGCTGATCATCGTCGGCGTGCTGTGGATCCTGCCGGCCAAGCACCAGTCGGTCAGCTGGACCCTGACCGGGTTCAACAACGAGACCGGCTGGACCAGCCTGGCCTACGTGTTCCTGATGGGTCTGCTGATGGCCCAGTACACCTACACCGGCTACGACGCCTCGGCCCACGTGGCCGAGGAGACCAAGAACGCCAGCCGGGCCGCGCCGCGCGGCATCGTCATGAGCGTGCTGGTCTCGGTGATCGGCGGCTTCATCCTGCTCTACTCGATCACCGCGGCGATCACCGACAACAGCCCCGAAGGACTGGCCAAGCTCTCGGAGTCCGAGACCGGTCTGCCGCCGGCTCAGATCTTCCTCGACTCGCTCGACAACCCGTCGGTGGCCAAGTTCCTGCTGTTCATCGTCTGCGTCGCCCAGTTCTTCTGCGGGATGGCCTCGGTGACCGCGAATTCGCGGATGTCGTACGCGTTCTCGCGCGACAACGCGCTGCCCGGCTCGCGGATCTGGGCCAAGGTCAACCCGCGGACCGGGACGCCGACCAACTCGATCTGGCTCTGCGTCGTGCTCTCGATCATCCTGGCCTCGCCCGCGCTGTTCAGCGCCACCGCGTACTTCGCGGTGACCTCGATCGCGGTCATCGGTCTCTACATCGCCTACGTGGTGCCGGTCTTCCTGCGCCGCATCAACCCGGAGTTCACCCCGGGCCCGTGGAACCTCGGCCGCTGGAGCGCAGTGATCGGCTGGATCGCCGTGGTCTGGGTCGTGTTCATCTGCATCCTGTTCGTCCTCCCGCCGGTCGCTCCGGTCACCGTGGAGACCTTCAACTACGCGCCGATCGCCGTGCTCGTGGTCGTGGTGTTCGCGGTCGTCTCGTGGTTCGTCAGCGGCAAGAAGAACTTCATGAACGGGCCGCAGGACGAGCACACGACAACGACCAAGGACCAGGTGCTGGACGAACGGTGATCGCCGAGGCCGACCACGATCTGGCCGAGGTGGTGCTCGGCGCGAGCCGGGGGCGGCATGCGTTCGAGGACTGCGTCGAACGCCTGGCCACCGCCATCCGCCTCGGCGTCTACCCGTACGGGACGTCGCTGCCGCCGGAACGCGAGCTGGCCCGGCGGATGGGCATCTCGCGGGCGACGCTGCGCGAGGCCATCGCCGCGCTGCGCTCCGCGGGCATGGTGCGCACCACCCGCGGTCGCGGCGGCGGCACGATGATCGACCACCCGCCGGGCATCCCCGGTGACCAGCCGGCGACGTCGCTCGACGAGACCCAACGGGCCGAACTGATGGACTCGCTCGTCTTCCGCCGGGTCGTCGAGCCGGGCGCCTGCCACCTGGCCGCGCACCGGCAGCTGACCGAGCACCAGTGCACGCTGCTGGGCGAGGCGCTGGCCGCGGTGGCCGCCGCCTCCGATCCGGCCGAGCACCGCCAGGCCGACTCCCGGCTGCACCTGGCGATCGCCTCGGTCACCGAGTCCCCCCAGCTGGTCGAGGCGGTGACCGGGGTGCAGGCCAAGCTCAACGACATGCTGTTGGCCATCCCGGTGCTCCCGGTCAACATCGACCACTCCGACGCCCAGCACGCCGAGATCGTCGCGGCCATCCTGGCCGGCGACGCGACCCGGGCCCGCCGGGTGATGGAATCCCACTGCGACGACACCGCCGCCCTGCTCCGAGGACTGCTGAGATGACCGAACTGCGCAACGACCGGCACCTGAGCGTGCACGAACTCCGGCTGCGGATCGCCGAGGGCGACGTCGACACGGTGATCGTCGCCTTCACCGACATGCAGGGCCGGCTGCAGGGCAAGCGGATGCACGGCGCGTACTTCGCCGCCCACGTGCTCGATCACGGGACCGAGGGCTGCAACTACCTGCTGTCGGTCGACGTCGACATGAACACCGTCGCCGGGTATGCGATGTCGTCGTGGGAGCGCGGCTACGGCGATATGGAGTTCAGCCTCGACCTGGCCACCATCCGCCGGCTGACCCACCAACCGGGCACGGTGATGATCCAGTGCGACCTGGTCTGGCTCGACCACACCCCGGTGGTCCAGTCGCCCCGCACCATCCTGAAGACCCAACTCGACCGGGCCGCCGCGCTCGGCCACGTCGCGCTGGCCGGGACCGAGCTCGAGTTCATCGCCTTCAACACCAGCTACGAGGACGCCTGGAACCAGCACTACCGCGACCTGGTCCCGGTCAACCAGTACAACGTCGACTACTCGATCCTCGGCGGCTCGCGGGCCGAGCCGCTGCTCCGCGAGATCCGCAACGTGATGTACGCGGCGGGGATGGACGTCGAGTCGGCCAAGGGGGAGTGCAACCTGGGCCAGCACGAGATCGGTTTCCTCTACGCCGACGCGCTGACCACCGCGGACAACCACGCGGTCTACAAGACCGCGGCCAAGGAGATCGCCGCGCAGCGCGGCCAGTCCCTCACCTTCATGGCCAAGTACAACGAGCGCGAGGGCAGTTCCTGCCACATCCACCTGTCGTTGCGCGGGCGGGACGGCTCGACGGTGTTCTGGTCCGACGGGGCGCGTACGCCGCTCTACGACCACTTCGTCGCCGGGCTGCTGGCCACCATGGCCGACTTCACCCTGCTCTACGCGCCGAACATCAACTCCTACAAGCGCTTCGCCGACGGCTCGTTCGCGCCGACCACGATCGCCTGGGGGCTCGACAACCGGACCTGCGCGGTCCGGCTGGTCGGACACGGCCCCAGCGCCCGGCTCGAGAACCGGGTCCCCGGCGGCGACGTCAACCCCTACCTGGCCCTGGCCGCGATGCTGGCCGGCGGCCTGCACGGCATCGAGCAGGAGCTCGAACTCGGTCCCGAACTGGTCGGCAACGCCTACGCCTCGGACCTGCCGACCATCCCGAAGACGCTGCGCCAGGCCCGCGACGTGTTCGCCCGGTCGGAGGTCGCGCGGGCCTGCTTCGGCGACGAGGTCGTCGATCATTACACCAACATGGCCGATGTGGAACTGACCGCCTTCGACGCGGCGGTCACCGACTGGGAGCTCCAGCGCTCCTTCGAGCGGATGTGAGCATGAGCACCGACACCCAGCAGACCCATGTCGTGATCAACCCGTCGACCGAGGAACGGGTCACCGAGGTCGAGCTGGCCGACCTGGCCGAGACCGACCGGCTGATCGCCCGGGCCGAGGCGGCGTTCCCGGCCTGGCGCGATGTCGCTCCCGGCGACCGCGCCCGGTTGCTCCGCCGGTTCGCCGTGCTGGTCGACGAGCACCGCGAGGAGCTGGCCCAGCTCGAGGTGGTCAACTCCGGCCACACCATCGGCAACGCCCGCTGGGAAGCGGGCAACGTCCGCGACGTCCTCGACTACTACGCCGCCGCACCGGAGCGGTTGTTCGGGCGGCAGATCCCGGTGGCCGGCGGGATCGATGTCACGTTCCGCGAGCCGCTGGGCGTGGTCGGGGTGATCGTGCCCTGGAACTTCCCGATGCCGATCGCCGGCTGGGGCTTCGCCCCCGCCCTGGCCGCGGGCAACACCGTGGTGCTCAAGCCCGCCGAGCTGACGCCGCTGACCGCGATCCGGCTGGGCGAGCTCGCGCTCGAGGCCGGTCTGCCCGACGGCGTGTTCACGGTCATCCCCGGGCGGGGGTCGATCGTGGGCGAGCGGTTCGTGACCCACCCGGCGGTCCGCAAGGTGTGCTTCACCGGCTCGACCGAGGTCGGCAAGCAGATCATGCGCGGCTGCGCCGACCAGGTCAAACGGTGCACCCTCGAACTCGGGGGCAAGAGCGCCAACGTGGTCTTCGCCGACGCCGATCTGGCTCTGGCTGCGGCCAGCGCCCCGTACGCGGTGTTCGACAACGCCGGTCAGGACTGCTGTGCCCGGTCGCGGATCCTGGTCCAGGAGTCGGTGGTCGAGGAATTCCTGGCCGCGTTGCAGGACGCGGTCCGCGGGGTGGTGGTCACCGATCCGCGTGACGAGGCCTCGGAGATGGGCCCCCTGATCTCGCCCGGACAGAAGGCCACCGTCGAGGGCTTCCTGGCCGAGGTCGACGTGGCGTTCGCCGGCTCCGCTCCGACCGGCCCCGGCTACTGGTTGCCGCCGTCGGTCGTGCTGGCCACCTCGACCCAACAGCGGATCTGGCGCGAGGAGGTGTTCGGGCCGGTGGTCGCGGTGCTGCCGTTCGCTGACGAGGCCGACGCGATCCGGCTGGCCAACGACACCGAGTACGGGCTGTCGGGCTCGATCTACACCCGCGACGTCGGTCGCGCGCTGCGGGTGGCCCGGGGCATCCAGGCCGGCAACCTCAGCGTCAACTCGCACTCCTCGGTCCGCTACTGGACCCCGTTCGGCGGGTTCAAGCAGTCCGGTCTCGGCCGCGAACTGGGTCCCGATGCCCCCAACGCCTTCACCGAAGAGAAGAACGTCTTCATCAGCAACGCCTGACCCCGCTCCAACCCACCCCCGAAGGGACACATCACCATGACTGGACGCGTCGACGGCCTGGTCGCCGTCGTCACCGGCGGATGCTCCGGCATCGGCCTGGCCTCCGTACGCCGCCTCGCCGCCGAGGGGGCCCGGGTGGTGATCGGCGACGTCGACGACAGCCGCGGTCCCGACGTGGCCGAGCAGGTCGGCGGGCTCTACCTGCGGACCGACGTGACCAGCAAGACCGACGTCGACGCACTGTTCGCCCTGGCGTACGAGACCTACGGTTCGGTCGACATCGCCTTCAACAACGCGGGCATCTCCCCGCCCGACGACGACTCGATCCTGGAGACCGACCTCGACGCCTGGCGGCGGGTCCAGGACGTCAACCTGACCAGCGTCTACCTGTGCTGCAAGGCCGCCCTCGGCTACATGACCCGGCAGAAGCGCGGCTCGATCATCAACACCGCGTCGTTCGTGGCCGTGATGGGGGCCGCGACCTCGCAGATCTCCTACTCCGCCTCCAAGGGCGGCGTGCTCTCGATGAGCCGCGAACTCGGGGTCCAGTTCGCCCGTGAGGGCATCCGGGTCAACGCGCTGTGCCCGGGTCCGGTCAACACTCCGCTGCTCCAGGAACTGTTCGCCAAGGACCCCGAACGGGCCGCGCGTCGGCTCGTCCACATCCCGGTGGGCCGCTTTGCCGAACCCGACGAGATCGCCAACGCCGTGCTGTTCCTGGCCTCGAACGAGTCCAGCTTCATCACCGCCAACACGTTCCTGGTCGACGGCGGCATCTCCGCCGCCTACGTCACGCCCCTGTGATGTATGGGCTCGCGCACGCGCAGGCCGGAGAGATCGTGAGCCGCTCGCTCGCCTCGCACGGCGGAAGAGCGTTGCCGTGCGAGGCTCGGTCGCGGCTCACGATCGGGCCTGCGCTACCGACGCTCGCCCATGGGGGCGAGGGCCGACGCTCGCGGACGACGAGTGGCTCCTATCGGGGAGGGCGCGCGGCTCACGATCGGGCCTGCGCTACCGACGCTCGCCCATGGGGGCGAGGGCCGACGCTCGCGGACGACGAGTGGCTCCTATCGGGGAGGGCGCGCGGCTCACGATCGGGCCTGCGCTACCGACGCTCGCCCATGGGGGCGAGGGCCGACGCTCGCGGACGACGGGTGGCTCCGATGGGGGAGGGCTCGCGGCTCACGATCGGGCCTGCGCTACCGACGCTCGCCCACGGCGGTTTCACCACCGGGGAGCGGTGGCCGTGATGCATAGGGTGGGGTCATGACGACGGGACGGCGGCGGCCGGTGATCGGGCTGACGACCTATCGCGAGCAGGCGCAGTGGACGGTGTGGGACCAGTCGGCCGATCTGCTGCCGTCGCTCTACACCCGGTCGGTCGAGGCGGCCGGCGGGGTGGTCGCGTTGCTGCCGCCGCAGGCCCAGGGGGCCGACGAGCTGGTCGCCCGGCTCGACGGCCTGATCATCACCGGCGGCCCCGACGTCGATCCGGAGCGCTACGGGGCCACGCCGCACGAGAAGACGGTGCGGGTGCGGCAGGACCGCGACGCCTGGGAGGTCGCCGTGCTCGACGTCGCCGACCGGATCGGGGTGCCCACGCTGGGCATCTGCCGGGGCATGCAGCTGATGGCCGTGCGCGCCGGCGGCGCCCTCGAGCAGCACGTCCCCGATGTCGTCGGCCACGAGGAGCACGCGCCCGGCGGCAGCGCGTACGGCTGGACCTCGGTCACCACGGTCGAGCGCTCGCAGCTGCGTGAACTGGTCGGCGACACCATGCAGGTCAGCTGTCACCACCACCAGTCGGTCACCCGCCACCCCGGCTTCGAGGTCGTCGCCCGGGCCGCCGACGGCACCATCGAGGGGCTCGAGGATCCGGACCGCCCGTTCTGGATGGGCGTGCAGTGGCACCCGGAGAGCGGCGACGACTACGGGCTGTTCCTCGGCCTGGTCGAGGCGGCGTCCGCCCGGGCCTGAACGCCGCCCCCGGCACCGCCGGTCGACGCGCGCCGCACGCTCAGTCGTCGATGCGGACGCGGGAGACCGCCCCGCTGGGATGGAGCTCGGGGTCGTCGACCACGAAGGTCCGGATCGGTCCGGGCGGCGACTCCGCGGTCTCGAAGCGCACGGTGACCCGCCCGAGTCCGCTGCCCCAGACCCAACCGCGTCCGTGGCGGTCGTGCTCGACGTCCGCCCCGGGCCGGAAGCTGCGGTCGACCTCCTCGGGGGCGTCGGCCGGCTCGACTTCGGATTCGGTCGCTTCCTCGGCCGCGACGAGCTCGAACTCGGTGAACAGGTCGTCCTGGCGCAGCTCGGTCAGCCCGGCCACCCCGACGCCGAGCAGCCGCACCCCGGCGCGGACGTCGACCGCGGCCAACAGCGACTGCGCGACCCCGTTGATCACCCCGGCGTCGTCGGTCGCGGTGGCCAGCGTCCGTGACCGGGTGAAGGTGGTGAAGTCGGGCAGCCGGACCTTGATCGTCACGGTCCGCGCGAACAGCTGGGCCGACTGCAGCCGGACCGCGACCTGGCCGGCCCCGCGCCGCACGATGGCCGCCAGTTCCGCAGCGTCGACCAGGTCGGTGGCGAAGGTGTTCTCCACCGAGATCGACTTGGTCTCGCGTTCGGGTTCGACGGCGCGATCGTCGCGGGCGTTGGCCAGCTCGACCAGCCCTTGCGCCTGGGCCCGACCGACGATCTGGGCCAGCTCGTCGACCGAGAAACCCTGGAGCTCCCCGATCAGGTGGATGCCGAGCCGGTGCAGCTTCTCCTGGGTGACCGGTCCGACGCCGGGGATCACCCCGACCTTCATGCTGCGCAGCCGTTCGACCTCGGTGCCCGGTTCGATCAGGTGGATGCCGTCGGGTTTGCCCAGCTCGGTGGCGATCTTGGCCAGGAACTTCGACGACGCCAGCCCGACCGACGCGGGCAGACCGCCGGTCACCGCCGCCACCTCGCGCTTCAGCTCCCCGACCAGCGCGTGCAGACCGGCGGTGGAGTAGTCGACCGGCACCGAGGCGGCGCGGAGGTCGACGAAGGCCTCGTCGAGCGACAGCGGTTCGACCAGCGGGGACAGCCGACGCAGGGCGGCCATCACCTGCCCGCTGGCCTCGCGGTAGGCGTCGAACCGCCCGGCCAGGAACGCCGCGTTCGGGCAGCGTCGCCGCGCCTCGTGGGTCGGCATCGCCGACCGGACCCCGAAGACCCGGGCCTCGTACGAGGCGGTGGCCACCACCCCGCGCTGCCCGATCCCGCCGACGATGACCGGCTTGCCCCGCAACGACGGCTTGTCGCGCTGCTCGACCGAGGCGAAGAACGCGTCCAGATCCAGATGCAGGATCGACGCCTCGGCTCGCACACACCCCATCCTGCCTGCTCCTCGCGGCGGTCCGATGACGGCGGACCCGGCCTCGCGGAGTCCGACCGACCGGTCGGTTGTGAAGTGAATCACCCGTGGTCGCGGTGTAGGTGGATCAGTTCGGGGTACCGACGGCCACCGAGGTCGCCCGAGGCGGGATCAGTTGGAGCAGAACGCCCGTCACCCGTAAGTTGTGAGGTCCGGTTCCTCATCGATCCGGCTTGAGCAGCAATGAGCTTGAACCACCTACAGCAGGGAATACCTATGGAAATCTGGCCAGGTAAGCCGTACCCCCTGGGTGCGACTTTCGACGGAAGCGGCACCAATTTCGCGTTGTTCTCCGAGCAGGCCGATCGGGTGGAACTCTGCCTGATCGACGAGGACAGCACCGAGACGCGTCTCGAACTCATCGAGGTGGACGGTTTCGTCTGGCACGCCTACCTGCCGCGGATCCAGCCCGGGACAGCGCTACGGCTACCGCGTGCACGGCCCGTACGACCCGTCCGCCGGCCACCGCTGCAACCCGGCCAAGCTGCTGCTCGACCCGTACGCGAAGGCCATCGACGGCCAGATCGACGGTGACGAGTCGCTGTTCTCCTACCGCTTCGACGATCCCGACGCCTTCAACGACGCCGACTCGCCGGCCACACGATGCTGTCGGTGGTGACCAACCCCGTACTTCGACTGGGGACACGACCGGCCGCCGCGCCACGAGTACCACGAGAGCGTCATCTACGAGATGCACGTCAAGGGTCTGACCATGACCCACCCGGGCGTCCCCGACGACATCCGGGGCACGTACGCCGCGGTCGGCCACCCGGTGATCATCGAGCACCTGACCAACCTCGGCGTGACCGCGGTCGAGCTGCTCCCGGTGCACCAGTTCGTCAACGACTCGCACCTGGTCGACCAGGGCCTGTCGAACTACTGGGGCTACAACACCATCGGCTTCCTCGCCCCGCACAACGGCTACAGCAGCAGCGGCAGCGACGGCCAGCAGACGACCGAGTTCAAGGCCATGGTCAAGGCGCTGCACGAGGCCAACATCGAGGTCATCCTCGACGTGGTCTACAACCACACCGCCGAGGGCAACGAGAAGGGCCCGACGATCGCCTTCCGCGGGATCGACAACGCCAACTACTACCGGCTCGTCGACGTCGGACAAGAGCCACTACTACGACACCACCGGCACCGGCAACAGCCTGCTGATGCGCAGCCCGCACGTGCTGCAGCTGATCATGGACTCGCTGCGCTACTGGGTGCTCGAGATGCACGTCGACGGGTTCCGCTTCGACCTGGCCGCGACGCTGGCCCGGCAGTTCCACGAGGTCGACAAGCTGTCGGCCTTCTTCGACATCATCCAGCAGGACCCGGTGATCAGCCAGGTCAAGCTGATCGCCGAGCCCTGGGACCTCGGCGACGGCGGCTACCAGGTCGGCAACTTCCCGCCGCTGTGGACCGAGTGGAACGGCAAGTACCGCGACACCGTGCGCGACTTCTGGCGCGGCGAGCCGGCCTCGTTGGCCGAGTTCGCCTCGCGGATCACCGGGTCGAGCGATCTCTACGCGCACTCCGACCGCCGCCCGACCGCGTCGATCAACTTCGTCATCGCCCACGACGGCTTCACCCTGCGCGACCTGGTGTCGTACAACGAGAAGCACAACGACGCCAACGGCGAGGGCGGCAACGACGGCGAGAGCCACAACCGCTCGTGGAACTGCGGGGTCGAGGGCGAGACCGACGATCCCGCAGATCAACGCGCTCCGGCTCCGGCAGCAGCGCAACTTCATCACGACGCTGATGATCAGCCAGGGCGTGCCGATGCTCGCCCACGGCGACGAGCTCGGCCGCACCCAGGGCGGCAACAACAACGTCTACGCCCAGGACAACGAGATCTCCTGGATCGACTGGGATCTCACCGCCGACCAGCAGGACCTGCTCGCCTTCACCTCGGCGGCGATCGCGCTGCGCAAGGCCCACCCGGTCCTGCGCCGTCGCCGGTTCTTCGCCGGCGAGGCCAAGCACGGCGGCAAGAGCTCGATCGGCGACATCGAGTGGCTCAAGCCCGACGGCCAACCCGATGGACGACGGGCGACTGGAACTCCGGCTTCGCCCGCAGCCTGATGGTGTTCCTCAACGGCGACGCCATCCCGGAGCCCGACGGCCGTGGTCAGCGGGTCACCGACGACCACTTCCTGCTGCTGTTCAACGCCTCCGACGAGCCGATCAGCTTCCAGCTGCCCCGGCAAGGCGTTCGGCGACAACTGGGTGACCCGGCTCGACACCGCCACCGGGTCGGTCGACCCGGTCGATGCCAAGCCGTGGAAGGCCAGGTCGAAGCACCGGATCGAAGCGCACTCGGTGGTCGTGCTGTCCAGCTCGACCGTCCCGGAGGCCGAACGCGTGGCCGCCGCCGACCGGGCCAACAAGGGTCTGCCGACCATCGCCAAGGCCGCAGCGCCTCGCTGACCCCGTCGCCGGCACCGGGCCGCTCCACGCGGTCCCGGTGTCGGCGGCACCACGTCCGGTCCAACGAAGGAGAACGCACATGACCTCAGTTCCCGATATCGCCCTCAACAACGGCCAGAGCATCCCGCAGCTCGGCTTCGGCGTCTTCCAGATCGATCCGGCCGAGACCTCGACCGCGGTCCAGCAGGCGCTCGAGATCGGCTACCGCCATCTCGACACCGCGGAGATGTACCAGAACGAGCAGGGCACCGGTGACGGCGTACGCGCCTCCGGGCTCGACCGCTCGGACGTGTTCGTCACCAGCAAGCTGAACAACGGCTTCCACGAGCCGGACGCCGCCCGCCGCGCGTTCGACGAGACGCTGACCAAGCTCGGCTTCGACTACGTCGACCTGTTCCTCATCCACTGGCCGTTGCCGACGCTCTACGACGGTGACTTCGTGTCCACCTGGAACACGCTGATCGAGTTCTACCGCGAGGGTCGGGCCCGCTCGATCGGTGTGTCGAACTTCCAGACCCAGCACCTGGGCCGGCTGGCCGCCGAGACCGAGATCGTCCCTGCGGTCAACCAGATCGAGGTGCACCCCTACTTCACCAACGAAGAGGTGCGGGCCTACTGCGCCGAGCACGGCATCGCCGTCGAGGCCTGGTCCCCGATCGCCCAGGGCGGCGTCCTGGGCGACCCGACCATCTCGGCCATCGCCCAGCGGCTCGGCCGCAGCACCGCGCAGGTCACCCTGCGCTGGCACCTCCAGCGTGGCGACATCATCTTCCCGAAGTCGACCACGCCGTCGCGGATCGCGGAGAACTTCGCGCTCTTCGACTTCGAGCTCACCGACGACGACATCGCCGCCATCAGCGCGCTCGACCAGGGTGAAGAGGGACGCACCGGACCCAATCCGGACACGTTCGCCTACATCCCGGCCTGATCACCTCGGACCCCCGGCACGGACCCACCGCCTCGTCGCGGTGGGCCCGGGCCGGGGGTCTGCGGCGTCCCGGCGAGAAATGCTCCGAGCCGCCCGGCGTACGCGGGTAGGGTCTGGCCTCGTCGGACCTTCCAGCACCGGAAACGAGCCATGGCACGCGTCTACAACTTCAGCGCCGGACCCGCGACCCTCCCCGAGGAGGTGCTGCAGCGGGCCTCCGACGAGATGCTCGACTGGGGCGGTTCGGGGCAATCGGTGATGGAGATGTCGCACCGTGGGCCCCAGTTCATCGCCATCGCCGAGGCGGCCGAGGCCGACCTGCGCATGCTGCTCGACATCCCCGGCGACTACCGGGTGCTGTTCCTGCAGGGTGGGGCGTCGCTGCAGTTCGAGATGATCCCGATGAACCTGATGCGGGGTCGGACCGGCGCCGACTATGTGAACACCGGTCATTGGGCCACCAAGGCGATCGGCGCCGCGCGGGGACTGGCCGAGGTGCGGATCGCCGCCACCGCCGAGGACCGCAGTTTCACCTACGCGCCCGGCCAGGACGTCTGGGACCTCGACCCGGCGGCGGCCTACGTCCACTACACGGCCAACGAGACCATCGGCGGGGTCGAGTTCGGCTGGACCCCGCAGACCGGCGACGTCCCGCTGGTCTGCGACATGTCGTCGAGCATCCTGTCCCGACCGGTCGACGTGACCCGGTTCGGGTTGATCTACGCCGGGGCCCAGAAGAACATCGGTCCGGCCGGGGTGACCATCGTCATCATCCGCGACGACCTGATCGGTCTCGGCGATCCGCGACCGTCGCCGATGCTCGACTACACGACGCACGTCAAGGCCGACTCGATGTACAACACCCCCCCGACCTACGCGGTCTACCTGGCCGGGCTGGTGTTCAAGCACCTGCTGGCCACCGGGGGCGTGGTGGCCGCCGAGCAGCGCAACATCGAGAAGGCGGCGCTGCTCTACGGCGCGATCGATGCCTCGGACTTCTACGCCAACCCGGTCGAGCCGCGCGACCGGTCGCGGATGAACGTGCCGTTCACCTTGCCCGACTCCGCGCTCGACGCCGCTTTTCTGGCCGGTGCCGCCGAGCGCGGGATGGTCCAGCTCAAGGGCCACAAGTCGGTGGGCGGGATGCGGGCCTCGATCTACAACGCGATGCCGATCGGCGGCGTACGCGCACTGGTCGACTACCTCGCCGACTTCGCCGCCGCCCGCGGCTGAGGCTCAGCCGGGTCGGACTGCGCCCGAGTACGGCATGGAGCTGAGTCGGCTGTACTCGACCCGCTTGCCCGGTCGCGGCGCGTGGATGATCCGCCCGTCGCCGACGTAGATCGCGACGTGGGTGGGTCGTGAGCCGTAGAAGAACACCAGGTCACCGGGGCGCAACTGCGACTTGGTGATCCGGGTACCGGCCTTGATCTGTCGCTGCGAGGTGCGGGGGAGGGTGATCCCGGCGGCCTGCCAGGCCCGCAGGGTGAGCCCGGAGCAGTCGAACCGGTCGGGCCCGGCGGCGCCGTAGCGGTAGGGCTTGCCGAGCTGGCGCTGGGCGTACGCGAGCGCGACCGCCCCCTTGTTGTTCGACACGATCGGCTCGACGGTGGTCGGGCCCGAGATCACGGTGGCCAGGAACTGCATCGACACCCAGCGGCGGTGGCCCTGCCAGGTGATCTGGGCGTACCCGTGACCGGACCTGCCGGTGACAGCCAGCCGGGTGCCTTCGGGAGCGACCGACACGACGCGGTGGGTGGGGCCGGCACCGGAGCGGACGTTGAGCGCGGTGGTGGTGATCTTGGGCGTCGACAGGTCGATCGAGCGGGGCGCCGCCGGCAGGGCGCCGCGGGTGTCGAGGTAGGTGTGCTTGACGTACGCGGTCCCGCCGGCGAATCGGACCCGGATCCAGGTGGCGTCTACTCCGCCGGTGGCGGTCAGCCGCTGGCCGCGTTCGATCCGGCCGACGACGCCGTGGTTGATCCCCGGGCCGCTGCGGATGTTGACCGTGGTCGTGGCGGCGACGGTGGTGGTCGCCGCCGTGGCCGACGGCGCCAGACCGACGCTGAGACCGGCGACGGTCAGCACCCCCACGGCAGCACGCGTCGATGAACGCAGCACGGAACCTCCAAGGAAAACACGGCCCCGGCGCTGTTCGTCGGATGAGCCTGGCGACACGCAGACCGTAACCCGTGTCCCTTTCGTAACACAAGGGTCCAAGTGTCACTTTTGTCACGGGCGCAACACGACACGCCGCGAAGCTGCAGGAATGGACGCCGGGTCGCGAGGTTGAGTCGGACCGGCGAAGATGGGCGTCGGGTCTTCGGACGGCCCGACGATCGGAGACCTGATGACCCGCGACGACGACCTGCTGAACCGGCTCCGCGCGCTCGACACCACCTCGCTGGCCGACGCCGGCGGCGACGTCCGCGTCGTGTCCCCGGACCTGCGACCGGTCGGTCGGGCCCGCCGGTTCGCCGGGGTCGCGGTGACCGCCGACGCCCGCGCCGATCTGATGTCGGTGATCGCCGCACTGGCCGCGGCCGGGCCGGGCGACGTGCTCGTCGTCGCGGTCGGAGACCAGGAGCGGGCCGTGGCCGGCGAGCTGTTCGCCACCGAGGCGGTGCGCCGCGGCGTGGCCGCGCTGGTCATCGACGGCCGGTGTCGTGATTCCGCCGTGCTCGGCGAACTCGACCTCCCGGTGTTCGCGCGCGGGGTTGCCTCGAACGCCTATCCGGCCCGCCAGGTGCCGCAGATCCAGCTCGCGATCACCGTCGGCGGGATCGAGGTGCGCCCCGGTGACCTGGTGGTCGGCGACGACGACGGACTGGTCGTCGGCTCGGCGGCGGTGTTCGAGTCCGTCGTGGCCCGGGCCGAGGCCATCCAGGACCGCGAGCGCGCCCTGCGCTCGGCCATCGAGTCGGGCCGGTCGCTGTTCGACGCGCTCAACGTCGACGAGCACGTCGCCGCGCTGACCGAGGGGCGGCCGAGCGCGCTGGCGTTCAGCGAGTTGCGCGCCGAGCGTTCGGCGTGAGCACCGCGTACGCGCGCCGGATGGGCCGGGTACAACCCTCGGCCATCCGCGAACTGCTGCGGCTGGGCGCTGATCCCGACGTGATCAGCTTCGGCGGCGGTTATCCCGACGCCACGTTGTTCCCGGTCGCCGAGCTGGCCGCGGTGATGGCCGAGTTGCTGGTGCCCGAGAACGCCGGGGCGCTGCAGTACACCGCCTCGATCGGGTTGCCCGAGCTCCGGGCCCAGGTGGCCGAGCGGCTCGGCCGCGAGGGGGTGGCGGCGACCGCCGATGATGTCCTGATCATCCAGGGCGGTCAGCAGGGGCTCGACCTGGTCGCCCGGCTGATGATCGACCCGGGCGACGTGATCATCACCGAGGACCCGACCTTCCTGGGTGCGCTGATCGCCTTCAACCCGTGCGAGCCCACCTACGCGACCGTGCGCAGCGACGCCGACGGGATGGACACCGACGACCTCGAGCGGGTGCTGCGGGAGCAGCCGCGGGCCAAGCTGATCTATCTGGTGCCCGACTTCGCCAACCCGACCGGGAGCACGCTGAGCCACGAGCGCCGCACCCGGCTGCTCGAGCTGGCCGAGGCGTACGACGTCCTGGTCCTCGAGGACACGCCCTACCGCGCGTTGCGCTACAGCGGTGAGCACCTGCCGTTGCTCAAGAGCCTGGACACCACCGGCCGGGTCATCCACCTGGGCAGCTTCTCCAAGATCCTCGCCCCAGGCATGCGGCTCGGCTGGGCGGTGGCCGCGCCGGAACTGCTCGAACAGCTCGGACTGCTCAAGCTGGCCGCCGACACCCAGAGCAGCACGCTCAACATGGCCGCGACCTCGGCCTACCTGACCCGCTTCGACCTCGACGCCCACCTGGCCGACGTCGTCCCGGTCTACCGGCACAAGCGCGACCTGATGCTGGCCACGCTGGCCGAGTCGATGCCGCCCGGGGTGAGCTGGACCCGACCCGACGGTGGCCTGTTCACCTGGCTGACCTTCCCGGAAGGTTTCGACGCCGCCGCCTTCATGGCCGAACGGCTGCTGCCCGAGGCCAAGGTCGCCTTCGTCCCCGGAGCCACCTTCTTCCCGGTCGACCAGCGGACCCACCACGCCCGGATGAGCTATTCCGGCGTGCCCGACGAACGACTGGTCCGCGGTGTCCGCGCCCTCGGGGGCCTGCTGACCGACGTCCTGTGAGTCGGCCGCCGGACCCAATCGGCCGTCGGGCAGGGGTAACACTCATCGACATCTCCGCCACCCTGGCCGTCGTCGCCGTCACGGACCTCGACCAGGCCGCCGACTTCTACGACAGGCTCTTCGGCCGCCCCGCCGACAGGAACCCATGCCGACGCTGAGCCAGTGGGACTTCGGCCCCGGCGCCCTCCAGCTCGTCGTCGACGCCGACCGCGCCGGCTCGTCGATGGCCACCCTGCTGGTCCCCGACCTCGCCGCCATCCTCGCCGCCTTCGCCGAGGTTCGCTCCTCCTGACGCCGTGGGCCGTATCGGCACCTGTGCGCGCAGACGGCCGCGATCCGGCCTCATAGCCGGGCCGTTTCGTCACCTGTGCGCGCAGACGGCCCGAGCTGACCTCGAGCGAATCCCGGCCCCGCCGCCCACCTTTCGGGCACCTGAATCGGGACCCCACATCAGCGATCAGCCGGCAGTGGTAGTCGGCGAGCGCCTGCGCGAGTCGACAGGAGTGCGGACGGCGAGCGTCGGGGAGCGCGGGCGATCCTCAGTCCACGACCGACGAGGACACGACAACGCTTTTCCGTCGTGTCCGAGGAGCGAGTGGATGAGGATCTCCAGCCCGCGCTCTGCGCGAGCCGTCAAGAGCACGGCGAGTGGATGAGGATCTCCAGCCCGCGCTCTGCGCGAGCCGTCAAGAGCACGGCGAGTGGATGAGGATCTCCAGCCCGCGCTCTGCGCGAGCCGTCAAAGTTCTGAGCGGGTGACGAGAATCGAACTCGCGTAGCCAGTTTGGAAGACTGGTGCTCTGCCATTGAGCTACACCCGCCGGGGTGTGGTCCGTACCGTATCTCTCCTGGACTGGAGCGGTGTCGGGGCGACAGGACTCGAACCTGCGATCTTCTGCTCCCAAAGCAGACGCGCTAGCCACTACGCTACGCCCCGGCCGCTCTGAGTCAGCCTGCGCCGAGCCCGGAACGTCCGCGATGAGTGTAGGGCACCACCGGCGGCGTACCAACCGCGTTGATGTTCACCACCACCGCGAGGTTTGGCTGCTTCACCAGGTCACCGTAGGATTGCCGAGGCTCCGAGCGAGCCCCCACGACCTTTTCCGGGGCCATGAGCCCCCGCCACACCGTGAACACAGGAGTTGCCAGCGTGCCGAGCACCGTCGAGCAGTTGAGCCCGAGCCGGGTCAAGATCACCGTCGAGATCCCGTTCACCGACCTCAAGCCGAGCTTGGACAAGGCGTACGCCGAGATCGCCAAGACCGTCAACATCCCCGGTTTCCGCCGGGGCAAGGTGCCGCCGATGGTCATCGACCAGCGGTTCGGCCGCGGCGTCGTGCTCCAGGAGGCGCTGAACAACTCGATCGAGAGCTTCTACCGCTCCGCCGTCGACGAGAACAAGCTCAAGCCGCTGGCCCCGCCGGAGCTCGAGGTCACCAAGCTGGAGGACGGCGACCTGGTCGAGTTCACCGCCGAGGTCGACGTCCGGCCCGACTTCGAGCTGCCCGACTTCACCGGCATCAAGGCCACCGTCGACGCGCTCGACGTCCCCGACGCCCTGGTCGAGGAGCAGATCGACGCGCTGCGCAAGCGCTTCGGTTCGCGCGAGACCGTCGAGCGGCCCGCCGTCGACGGTGACGTCACCACGATCGACCTCGTCGCGACCCAGGACGGCAACGCCCTGGACGACGCCACCGCCGAGGGCCTGGAGTACGTGATCGGCTCCGGTCAGATGCTCGACGGGCTCGATGAGGCCGTCACCGGCCTGTCGGCCGGCGAGTCGGCCACCTTCAGCACCACCCTGGTCGGTGGCCCGCTCAAGGACGAGGCCGCCGACGTCACCGTCACCGTGTCGAAGGTGCAGTCGCAGACCCTGCCCGAGCCGGACGACGAGTTCGCCCAGGAGGCGTCGGAGTTCGACACCATCGCCGAACTGCGCGCCAACATCGCCGAGCGGCTGACCGGGATGGCCCGCCTCGAGCAGGCCAGCCAGGCCCGCGACGCGGTGCTGGAGACCCTGGTCGACTCGATCGACATCGCGGTGCCCGAGCAGCTGCTCGAGTCCGAGATCGCCGGTCGTCGCGACCAGATCACCAACCAGCTGAACCAGCTCAACCTGACCCTCGGCGAGTACCTCGCCGACAACGAGGACGGGCAGACCGAGGAAGAGTTCTGGTCCGAGATGGAGCAGCGCGCGACCCAGGGCCTCAAGGCCCAGATCGTGCTCGACAAGGTCGGCGACGACCGCACCATCGGGGTCGACCAGAACGACCTCACCCAGCACATCATCCGCAAGGCGCAGACCGACAACGTCCCGCCGCAGCAGGTGGCCGACCACCTGCAGGAGCACCCGCACCACATCGAGGAGTACATGCTCGAGATCCGGCGCGGCAAGGCCCTGGCCCTGATCGTGGAGTCGGCCGAGGTCACCGATTCCAACGGCGAGGTCCTCGAGCTGTCGCGGCTGCGCGAGGACGGCACGCTGTCCGACCCGGCCGACGAGAGCGATGTCGAGGAGACGACCGCCGACGACGCCGTCATCGAGGGCACGGTCGAGCAGGACGCCACCGACCACGATGCGGCTGAGCCGGCCGAGGACACCAAGGCCTGATCCAGCCAACCCGTTCCACCTCATCGCCCGTCCGGACCTGGTCCGGGCGGGCGGTGCTGTTTCTCGGGCCGGATCGGGTGTCTACTTCCGGACAGAGCCGTACGAGCCGGCGGCCGTGGCCAAAGCGGACAGACGCGGTGGTGGGCGTACGACGATTTCGGTCGTCCCACCGGCGTATTCGACGGAAGCGGTCGGTTCGGTCACGGTGGGGATGCGCTTAGCTCTGGATTTCCTCCAGACGCGCAGGGCCGTCTAGTTGAATCTTGAGCAAAAACGCCGCATCCAGATCTGTGATCACCGCGCTCCATCGGCAAGACTTGTCCAGGTCAGTACGACAGCCGAGGGGTGCTGGAGTCCTGGCGCAGTGAACATCGGTGGCCTGCTCCCTGCTCGACAGGAGGCACAGTCGCCGAAGAGATCGATCGGGTGGATCCGACGTTGGGGGAGGATCCATCGATCGTGAAGAGGCATGGTCTCGGGACTCACAGCTCGGGGGAGCGAAGAACGAGAAAAGCCTCGGGGTTGGATCGGCCGGTCCGACGGTGAGTGATCACCGTCGGACCGGCCGATTCTATGAGTGGCCGCGGCGGCCGGATGGGGATGGACACCCCTGGCCGCAGCTGCTGCGCCCACAGCGAACAGAGCCCTCAACAGTCCCGCAGTGTCAGTGGCCCGGAGTAGGTTCGTCCCCGTGAACGCATCGTCAGACTCTCCCTACGTCCACCGGGCGGCCAGCCGGACCGGCTTCGGCCTGGACGACAACGTCTACCAGGCTCTCCTGCAGAATCGGATCATCTTTCTCGGCTCCGAGGTCAAGGACGAGAACGCGAACGCCATCTGCGCGCAGATGCTCCTGCTCAATGCGGAAGACCCGCACAAGGACATCTACCTCTACATCAACTCCCCGGGCGGCTCGGTCGACTCGGGGATGGCCATCTACGACACGATGAAGTGGATCTCCAACGATGTCGCCACCGTGGCCATGGGCCTGGCCGCGTCGATGGGGCAGTTCCTGCTCTGCGCGGGGACCCACGGCAAGCGGTACGCGCTCCCGCACAGCCGGATCATGATGCACCAGCCGTCCGGCGGTCTCGGCGGCACGGCCAGCGACATCCGGATCCAGGCCGAGCAGTCGCTGCACATCAAGTCGACGATGCAGCGGCTGATCGCCGAGCACACCGGCCAGACCCTCGACCAGATCGAGGCCGATTCCGATCGCGACCGCTGGTTCACCGCCGAGCAGGCCCTCGCGTACGGCTTCATCGATCACGTCTACGAGGCGGCGGCACAGATCCCGTCCTCGCAGGCTCCCAACCAGTGAGAAGGAGCGCCACGATGAGCACCTTTGGAGCGCCCTTCGCCGAGGGCCAGCAGTTCGCACCGACCATGGATTACTACATCCCCCAGTGGGAAGAGCGCACCTCGTACGGGATGCGTCGGATCGATCCGTACACCAAGCTGTTCGAGGACCGGATCATCTTCCTCGGGACCCCGATCTCCGACGAGATCGCCAACGCCGTGATGGCCCAGCTGCTGTGTCTGCAGCAGATGGACTCCGAGCGTGACATCGAGATCTACATCAACTCACCCGGTGGCTCGTTCACCGCGTTGACCGCGATCTACGACACCATGCGCTACATCAAGCCCGACGTTCGCACGGTCTGCCTCGGCCAGGCGGCCTCGGCGGCCGCGGTGATCCTCGCGGCCGGCACCAAGGGCAAGCGGCTCGCCTTGCCCAACAGCCGGATCCTGATCCACCAGCCGGCCACCGAGGGCGGCTACGGACAGTCCTCCGACATCGAGATCCAGGCGCGCGAGATCCTGCGCATCCGGGCGCTGATGGAGGAGATGCTGGCCACCGACACCGGCAAGCCCACCGAAGAGGTCAGCCGCGACATCGAGCGCGACAAGTATCTGACCGCCGAGCAGGCGCTGGAGTACGGCATCATCGACGAGGTCCTCACCTCGCTCAAGGCCGTTCCGGCCTGATCGACGACGGCCCGTCGGCTCCGGATGAATGTGCTCCACATCCGCGAGCCGTCGGGCTAATCTTGCAAGCTGGGGTGGGCGAGGTTCGGTGGAGTCAGGTCCGGCCGGACATGTGAAGGAGACGGCGTGGCACGCATCGGAGAAAGCGGCGATCTGCTGAAGTGCTCGTTCTGCGGGAAGAGCCAGAAGCAGGTGAAGAAGCTGATCGCCGGTCCAGGCGTCTACATCTGCGACGAGTGCATCGACCTGTGCAACGAGATCATCGAGGAGGAGTTCTCCGAAGGTGGTGAGGTCGGGCTGCTCGAGGAGTTGCCCAAGCCGCACGCCGATCCGGCAGTTCCTCGACGGGTATGTGATCGGCCAGGGCAACGCGAAGAAGGCGCTCGCCGTGGCGGTCTACAACCACTACAAGCGCGTCCAGGCGCAGGCGGCCAACCCGGCCCGCCGGGCCGAGGACGACGGAGTCGAGCTCGGCAAGTCGAACATCCTGCTGATCGGCCCGACCGGCTGCGGGAAGACCTACCTCGCGCAGACCCTGGCCAAGATGCTCAACGTGCCGTTCGCGATCGCCGACGCCACCGCGCTCACCGAAGCCGGCTACGTCGGCGAGGACGTCGAGAACATCCTGCTCAAGCTGATCCAGGCCGCCGACTTCGACGTCAAGAAGGCCGAGACCGGCATCATCTACATCGACGAGGTCGACAAGATCGCCCGCAAGAGCGAGAACCCGTCGATCACCCGCGACGTGTCGGGTGAGGGTGTCCAGCAGGCGCTGCTGAAGATCCTCGAGGGCACGTCGGCGAGCGTTCCCCCGCAGGGTGGGCGTAAGCACCCGCACCAGGACTTCATCCAGATCGACACCACCAACGTGCTGTTCATCGTCGGCGGCGCCTTCGCCGGTCTGGACCACATCATCTCTTCGCGGGTGGGCAAGCGGCCGCTCGGCTTCAACAACGACCTGGCCACCCGCCGCCCGGAGTCGGAGGATCCGTTCGCCGACGTCCGGCCCGAGGACCTGGTCAAGTTCGGACTGATCCCCGAGTTCATCGGCCGGCTGCCGATGATCGCCTCGGTGGCGCCGCTCGACCGCGACGCGCTGATCCGGATCCTGGTCGAGCCGCGCAACGCGCTGATCAAGCAGTTCCGCAAGCTCTTCGAGCTCGACGGGGTCGAACTGGAGTTCTCCGACGACGCGATCGAGGCGATCGCCGACCTCGCGCTGCTGCGCGGGACCGGCGCCCGCGGCCTTCGCGCCATCCTCGAAGAGGTGCTGCTCAACGTCATGTACGACGTGCCCAGCCGCGACGACGTCGCTCAGGTCATCATCACCGCCGAGGTGGTCAAGGACTCGGTGCTGCCGACCCTGGTCCCGCGCGAGAAGCTCGGCAAGCGCGAACGCCGCGACAAGTCGGCCTGACCGTCTGACACCACACCGGCCCGCCGGCCCGTCCCCTCGGGGATGGTGCCGGCGGGCCGTGCTCGTTGGTGGGCTCGAGTGGCTCAGGCTCGGGCTCGGCTCGGGCTGGCTCGGACTCGGGCTGGCTCGGACTCGGGCTGGCTCGGACTCGGGCTGGCTCGGACTCGGGCTGGCTCGGACTCGTACGTTTCCCGTCAGCTGCCGGGAAACGACCCGTCATCAGGTCCGGATCGGCTCGTCCGCCGCGATGTGCTGGGACGTCCCCGGCGGGCGGCGGCGACGGATCGGCTGCCGCCATGTGCCGGGAAACGACCCGTCATCAGGTCCGGATCGCGTCGTCCGCCGCCACGTGCCGGGAAACGTCCTGTGGATCGGTCGGATCGGGGTCGTCTACCGCCAGGTGCCGGCAAACGCCCCCGCCTGCACCCCCCCGCAGGAAATGGCGTCAACGCCACTTCCTGTCGTCGACCGCCGGATACTTCGGGCGCGAAGTGAGAGAAAGAGGCGTTGACGCCACTTCCTGACACGGTCGGCGCAGCCAGCCGGCCCAGCCGGCGCAGCCAGCCGGCCGCAGCCAGCCGACCCAGCCAGCCGGCGCAGCCAGTCGGCGCAGCCAGCCGAACCCAGTCGGCGCAGCCAGTCGACCCAGCCAACCGACCCAGCCGAACCAGCCAGCCGGGGCCGCCCGGGAGCCCGGGGCCGAGAGTCAGGCGGCGAGGGCGGCCTTGACGTCGTCGGCGAGCTGGTCGGGGGTGGTGGTGGGGGCGAAGCGGTCGAGCACCTGGCCGTCGCGGCCGACCAGGAACTTGGTGAAGTTCCACTTGATCGAGCCGCCGAGCAGGCCGGGTCGTTCCTTCTTGAGCCAGGCGAAGAGCGGGTGCGTGCCGGCTCCGTTCACCTCGATCTTGGCGAACATCGGGAAGCTGACGCCGTAGTTCAGCGAGCAGAAATCGGAGATCTCGGCTTCGTCACCGGGCTCCTGGTGCCCGAACTGGTCGCATGGGAATCCGAGGACCACCAGTCCGTCGTCGGCGAGGCCGCGGTGCAGTTCCTCGAGCCCTTCGTACTGCGGCGTGAGGCCGCACTTGCTGGCGGTGTTGACGATCAGGACGACCTGGCCGTCGTAGGCCGACAGGGGGGTGTCGACCCCGGTCAGCGAGGTGGCGGTGAAGTCGGAGAGGCGGGTCACCGTGTGAGGTTACCCGCCGCTCCGCGCCTCCGATCGGTCACTGGTGGGCGTCGGACGCGCCGTCCTGGTCGTCTCCGGCCAGGATCAGGTAGAGCGAGCGACGCGCCTGGGCCAGGACCTTGGCCGCCTCCTCGCGCTGCGCCTGGGTTCCGGCCATCCCGATGGTGCGGGCCGCCGAAGCGAGCTCGTGCATCGGCCCGCGGAGATCCGGCCCGGACGTCCCAGCGGTGAACTCCGCGAACGGATCGCCACGCTGGGCGCTGCGCTCCTCGAGGGCGGCACGGCCGGCGTCGGTGACGCTGATCATCTTGCGGCCACCCTCCTCGGACACGGTGACCAGGCCCTCGTCCTCGAGCTGGGCGATGGTCGGATAGATCGCGCCCGGACTGGGCCGCCAGGCCCCGTCGGTCCGATCGCCGATCGACCGCATGATCTCGTAGCCGTGCATCGGCTGCTCGGCGATGATCAGCAGGATCGCGGCCCGTACGTCGCCACGCTGGGCGCGGCCCCGTCCGAACGGGCCACCGGGTCCGCCGCGACGACCGCCGCGCTCGCCGCGATCCATCCCGGGTTCGACGCGGCGTTCACCACGGTCAGTACCGCGTTCGCCGCGGTCCATCCCGCGGCCACGTGATCCGTGATTGCCTCGATGCGGTCGGGGCTCCTCGCCCGGTTCCGCAGGCGTGCGCTCGAACCGAGCACGCCCCAGATCAGTGTCAGAGCCCTTCGATGGGCCTCGTCCTCGGTACCTCATGATGGTTGTCCTCTCGAGTCACCTTCATGAGCTATCACGATATATCGCTATAGAAGGATCGGGCGAGAACGCGGTTTGTGTAACGTGTGTCACAAGTGAGTACCCGCTCTCGAGGAGGATCGTGCGCGTCAGTCGCAGGACATTGTTGGCCGGTGCCCTGAGCGCACCGGTGCTGGGCTTGACGGGGTGCGCCGGCACGACCGCCAAGCCGGGCGATCTCAACCGACTCCGGATCATGGCCCCGGCCAGCTCCGGGTGGCGGCTGGGACACCACGGCCCGCCTGTTGCAGCGAGTGATCCGCTCGACCGGGCTGGCCCGCAACGTGCAGGTGTTCAACGTGGAGGGCGCCGGCGGCACCATCGGGTTGGGCCAGTTGTCGCGGGAGACCGACGACGCGCTGCTCATGATGATGGGTCTGGTCATGGTCGGCGCGGTCGAGACCAACAAGTCTCCGGTCAAACTGACCACCGTGACCCCTGTGGCCCGGCTGATCGGTGAGCCCGAGATCATCGTGGTCCCGAAGGAGTCGCCGTACGCGAACCTCAAGGACTTCGTCCAGGCGTGGCGAGGCCAATCCCCGCGAACTGCCGATCGCCGGCGGCTCCGCGGGCGGCACCGACCAGATCCTGGCCGGATTGCTCGCGCTGGCCGGCGACGTCGACCCCAAACAGATCAACTACATCCCGTACTCGGGCGGCGGCGAGTCGCTCGCCGCGCTGCTCGGCAACAAGGTGGCGGCCGGCATCTCCGGGATCGGCGAGTACGGGCCGCAGGTCCTCTCCGGCGACCTCAAGGGGCTCGCGGTGTCGAGCGAGCAGCGGTCCGGGCAGGTACCCGACGTCCCGACCATCACCGAGGGCGGCTTCGACGTGGTGGTGTCCAACTGGCGCGGTCTGATGACCCACCCCGGCATCAGCGATGAGGCCAAGACCGATCTCACCGCCCTGGTCACCCAGGCGCACGACAGCCAGGAATGGAAGGACGTGTTGGCCAAGCAAGGGTGGGACGACCTCTATCTGACCGGTGCCGAACTCGACAGGTTCTTCGCCGAGGAAGAACGCCGCGTGCAACTGGTTCTGGCCGAGATCGGACTGATATGAGCACCGCCACCCAGCCCGCCCGGACCGGACGGGCGGCGCCACCGCGCCGCGACTACGGCGAGATCGCGTTGAGCATCCTGCTCGTCGTGCTCGGTGGATACCTGATCATCGACGGCAGTTCGATCACCATCCCGGGCTCGTCGAACACCGTCGGCCCCCGCTTCTTCCCCTACCTGGTCGGCGCTGCGACCGCGTTGGTCGGAGTGGTCCTGATCATCGGGATCCTCCGCGGTGACCAGGGACCGGCCGAGGAGGGCGAGGACATCGACCCGAACGCGGCGACCTCCTGGTCGACCGTGGCCATCATCGCGGTGGCCTTTCTGGCCCACGCCCTGCTGATCAACGTGATCGGCTGGCCGCTGGCCGTCTCGCTGATGTTCGGCGTGGTCGCCTGGTCACTCGGTCCGCAGCGTGGATCCGGTCGCTACGGCATCGGCGGGCTGATCCGACCGGTGCTGATCGGCGGCATCGTCTCGGTGATCATCTGGCTGATCTTCGTCAAGGCGCTCGGGGTGGTCCTGCCGGGCGGCATCCTGCTCGAACTCGCGACGAGCTGGATGTGACGGCGATGGTCCTGCACCTGATCCCGCTGAGCGCACTCAGCGATCTGCTCGCCGGCTTCGGCGACGCCCTGACCCCGATCAACCTGCTGTTCGCCCTGATCGGCGTGGTGCTCGGCACCGCGGTCGGCGTCCTGCCCGGCATCGGCCCGGCCATGACGGTCGCGCTGCTGCTGCCCATCACCTACGTGCTCGAGCCGACCTCGGCCTTCATCATGTTCGCCGGGATCTACTACGGCGGCATGTACGGCGGGTCGACCACCTCGATCCTGCTCAACACCCCGGGCGAGTCGAGCTCGATCATGACCGCGCTCGAGGGCAACAAGATGGCCAAGGCCGGTCGGGGCGCCGCGGCGCTCGGCACGGCGGCCATCGGTTCCTTCGTCGCCGGGACGATCGCCACCCTGCTGCTGGCCCTGATCGCCCCGACCGTGGTCAAGCTCGCCATCGCCATCGGTCCGGCCGACTACTTCGCGCTGGCCCTGCTCGCCTTTCTGGCCGTGGCCACCGTGCTCGGGTCGTCGCGGATCCGCGGTCTGGCCTCGCTGTGCATCGGCCTGTTCCTCGGGCTGATCGGCACCGACCTGCTCACCGGTCAGCAGCGCTTCAACTTCGGCATCCCGCAACTGGCCGACGGCATCGACGTCGTGGTGGTGGCCGTCGCGCTGTTCGCGGTCGGCGAGGCGCTGCACGTGGCCTCCCGGCTGCGGCACGGGCCGGTCGAGGTGATGAGTTCGTCGGGGTCGTTCATGACCAAGGCCGACTTCAAGCGGTCGTGGAAGCCGTGGCTGCGCGGGACCGCGTACGGCTTCCCGTTCGGCGCGCTACCGGCCGGCGGCGCCGAGATCCCGACCTTCCTGTCGTACGCGACCGAGAAGCGGCTGACGCGGCATCCGGAGGAGTTCGGCAAGGGTGCGATCGAGGGCGTCGCCGGACCCGAGGCGGCCAACAACGCGGCCGCGGCCGGCGTCCTGGTCCCGCTGCTCACCCTGGGTCTGCCGACCTCGGCGACCGCGGCCATCCTGCTCGCCGCCTTCCAGGGCTACGGGATCCAGCCCGGTCCCACGCTGCTGACCCGCGAGTCGGCGCTGGTCTGGACGCTGATCGCCTCGCTGTTCATCGGCAACACGATGCTGCTGGTACTCAACCTGCCGCTGGTCGGCATCTGGGTGAAGCTGCTGCGGATCCCGCGGCCGTACCTCTACGCCGGCATCTTGATGTTCGCCTCGCTCGGTTCGTACGCGGTCAACGCCGACCCGTTCGACCTGATCCTGCTGCTGCTGATCGGTCTGCTCGGCTTCGCCATGCGGCGCTTCGGCTGGCCGGTGGCGCCGGCGGTGATCGGTCTGATCCTCGGTCCGGTGGCCGAGACCAACCTGCGTCGTGCGCTGGCCATCAGCGACGGCGATCTGTCGACCCTGGTCGACAGCTGGTTCAGCCGAGTGGTGTTGCTGGTCGCCCTCCTGGCGATCGCGGTGCCGCCGATCCTGGCAAGGGTCCGGCGGCGGAGAGAGGTGGCCGCATGAGCGGGATCGTGGTGGGATACGTGCCGAGTCCGGAGGGGCGGGCCGCGCTCGATCGCGGCATCGCCGAGGCCCGGCTGCGGGGCGTACGCCTGGTCGTGGTCAACAACACCAGCGGGTCGTCGCTGATCGACGCCCGGTTCGTCCAGGGCAGCGCGGCGGACGGGCTGCGCCAGGAGCTGGAGGCGCTGGACCTCGACGCCGAGTTGCGTCAGGTCAACGAGGGCCTCGACATCGCCGAGGAGCTCGACCTGATCGCCGCCGAGGTCGATGCCGACCTGGTGGTGATCGGGATCCGGCGGCGCAGTCCGGTCGGCAAACTCATCCTGGGCAGCGCGGCCAGCCGGATCCTGCTGACCGTGCACCATCCGCTGTTGTGCGTCAAGCCCTGATCGGCTGAGCCTTGCGTACGTGCGTCGGGCCCCGATCCGGACATCCGGATCGGGGCCCGAGGCGCGGTGAATATCAGCCGTTGACCGCGGCGGCCAGCGAGGCCAGCGAGTCCTCGAGCTGGTCGGCCGAGACCAGCGGGAACGAGAGCTTCTTGAGCAGCGCCTTGTCGGTCACCGATGACCAGTCATAGGTCAGAGCGACCTCGGTGCGGTCGGACCCCTCGGGGGTGAGCTCGTAGGTCCACTCCCATCCGGGCGGCTCGGTGCCGGCCGGGGCGGTCTTCCACGCGACCAGCTTGCCGTCGTGGAACGCGCTGACGTGGTTGTCGACCTGGTATTCCCCACCCATGTGGGGGCCTTCCATGTTCATCCGGAAGCTGTCTCCCACGGCCTGGATGCGCTGCGGCTTCTCGGCCGAGCGGATGAACCCAGAGCCGTCGAACTCGGTGTGGCGATCGGGCCGGGTCAGGACGTCGAAGATGTCTTTGGGGGCCGCGTTGATCGTGCGATGGACAGTCAGGCTGGTGTCAGTCATACCTGCATGTCTACCCGACGCGGCGAATCGGGCCGATCGGCCGCCCGGGTCGACGCAGTGGCCCGGCCCGCTCAGTCGGCCAGCGTGACCTCGATGGTCAGCGGGCCGTCGGCCTCGACGTAGGTCAGACCGGCGGTGATCCGACCGACCGCGCGCAGGTCCGGCTCGATGGCCTGGAGCCGTTCGAGCGCGGCGGCGGGACCGCGTACGGTCGCCCCGACGATCTCGGTCTTCATCGACACCTTGGCCTGCGACTTGGCGCCACGGATCTCGATCAGCGCCGCGGCGAGGTCGCCGAGCAGGGCCGGGTCGCCCGATCCGTCGAACTCCTCGGGCTTCGGCCAGGCGGCGGTGTGCACCGAGCCGTCCTGCCACCACGACCAGACCTCCTCGGTCGCGTAGGGCATGATCGGCGCGAGCAGCCGGAGCACGGCGTGCAGCGCGGTGGCCAGCGCGGCCTGGGCCGAGGTCGCCGGCGGTCCCTCGGCGTACGCGCGCTCCTTGACCAACTCGAGGTAGTCGTCGCAGAACGCCCAGAAGAACTGCTCGGTGACCTCGAGGGCGCCGGTGTAGTCGTACGCCTCGAACGCCGCGGTCGCCTCGGCGACCACGACCCGGAGCCGGGCGATCAGCGCCCGGTCGGCCGGCTCGGTGATGGCCGCCGGGTCGACCTCGCTGCCCATGCCGAGCACGAACTTGCTGGCGTTGAGCACCTTGAGGGCGAGCCGTCGGCCCACCTTCATCTCGCGCTCGTCGAACGGCGAGTCCATCCCGGGGCGGGCCTTGGCCGCCCGCCAGCGGACCGCGTCGGAGCCGTAGCGCTCGAGGATCTCGGTCGGGACGACCACGTTGCCCTTGGACTTGCTCATCTTCTTGCGATCGGGATCCATCACGAACCCGCTGATCATCGAGCGGGCCCAGGGGAGCGAGTGGTTCTCGTAATGGGCCCGGACGACCCGGGAGAACAGCCAGGTGCGGATGATCTCGTGGGCGTGGGTGTTGAGGTCCATCGGGAAGGTGAGGGCGAACAGCTCGGGGTCGCGCTCCCAGCCGCAGACGATGTGCGGGCTGAGCGAGGAGGTGGCCCAGGTGTCCATCACGTCGGGGTCGGCCATGAAGCCGCCGGGGGCGTTGCGCCGGTCCTCGGTGTAGCCGGGCGGCAGGTCGGAGCTCGGGTCGACCGGCAGCGTGGCCTCGTCGGCCAGGATCGGGTCGGCGTAGTCCGGCTCGCCGTCGGCGTCCAACCGGTACCAGACCGGGAACGGCACGCCGAAGAACCGCTGCCGCGAGATCAGCCAGTCGCCGTTCAGCCCGCCGACCCAGTTGTCGTAGCGGTACTTCATGTGGGTCGGCACCCAGCCGAGCTCGTCACCGCGGGCGAGGAAGGTCTGCTTGAGCGCCTCGTCGCGGCCGCCGTTGCGGATGTACCACTGGCGGGTCGAGACGATCTCGAGCGGCTTGTCGCCCTTCTCGAAGAAGTTGGCCTTGCGCTGGGTCGGCGTGGGCTCGCCCTCCAGATCGCCGGACCCGCGCAGCGCGGCGACGATCGCCTCGCGCGCCGAGAAGGTGGTCTTCCCGGCGATCGCGGTCCAGTCGACCGCGTCGCCGACCCAGGCCGGCTTCTCGCCGAGGATCCGACCGTCGCGGCCGATGATCACCCGGGCCGGCAGCTGCAGCTCGCGCCACCAGGTCACGTCGGTCAGGTCGCCGAAGGTGCAGCACATCGCGATGCCCGCGCCCTTGTCCGGCTCGGCGGCCGGGTGGGCCAGCACCGGCACCTCGACCCCGTAGAGCGGCGAGGTCACCGTGCTGCCGAACAGCGCCTGGTAGCGCTCGTCGTCCGGGTGGGCGATCAGCGCGACGCAGGCCGGGATCAGCTCGGGCCGGGTGGTCTCGATGTGGACGGGCCCGTCGGTGCCGTGGAAGGCGACCCGGTGGTAGGCGCCCGGGTAGTCGCGGGCCTCGAGCTCGGCCTGGGCCACCGCGGTCTGGAAGGTCACGTCCCACAGCGTCGGTGCCTCGGACATGTACGCCTCGCCGCGGGTGACGTTGCGCAGGAACGCCTTCTGGGCCACGGTCACCGAGTCGTCGGAGATGGTCGAGTAGAGGCTGGACCAGTCGACGCTCAGCCCGACCCGACGCCACAGGTCCTCGAAGGTCTTCTCGTCGATGTGGGTCAGCTCGTGGCACAGCTCGACGAAGTTCTTCCGGCTGATCGGGATCTGCCGCTTGGGGTCGGGATTCGCCGGCGGGGTGAAGTTCGGGTCGTACGCGACGCTCGGGTCGCAGCGCACGCCGTAGTAGTTCTGCACCCGCCGCTCGGTCGGCAGGCCGTTGTCGTCCCATCCGATCGGATAGAAGACGTGCTTGCCGGTCATCCGCTGGTAGCGGGCGATCAGGTCGGTGTGGGTGTAGGAGAACACGTGCCCGACGTGCAGCGATCCCGACACGGTCGGCGGCGGGGTGTCGATGCTGAACACCTGCGCGCGGTCGGTGGGCCGGGTGAACGCGTACGTGCCGTCGTCCTTCCACCGCGCGACCCAGGTGTCCTCGAGACCCTCCAGTGCGGGGCGGTCGGGAACGGAGCGGCGGGCGGTCATGGCGCAATCCTCGAGGACGTGCGGCCCCGCGATCAGGGCCACGAGCGTGGCCACTTTACCGGCGTGGGCGCCGGTGGCCCCGGCTGTCCGACCCGGCACCGGACTTGTGGCTGCGGACCGCCCGCCCGGCCTACGGCTGCGGACCGTGCTCGGGTCTGCGGCTCCTGCAGCAGCCGCAGACCCGAGCAAAGTCCGCGAACGGCGCTAGTCCGAGCTGCCGTACAGCGCGGTCAGCTCGGCGGTGGTCGCGGTGTGGATCCGCTTCACCGAGTTGCGGGGCCGGTCGCCGGCGTCCTTGGTGTAGGTGTACGCGGCGCTCTCGAAGTTCAGGTAGACCCGGCCGTTGATCCGGGTGATGCCCTGGTTCATCGAGGGCGTGCGGAAGCAGTACGAGTTCGCGTCGGTCAGGCTCTGCTGGTTGCGCCGCATCACCCACAGGTTGCCCCGGTCGCCGCGGCCGTACGACGTCGAGAAGAGGACGTGGTCAGCGGTCACGACGACGCCCTGGGTCTTCTTCGGGGCGTACGACTGGGTGGCCGAGCGGTACTCGATCGTGCCCAGGCTGGCGCTGGTCTGCACGTAGCCGTTGAGGTGGGTCGAGTTGGTGGTGCTGAAGTCACCGGCCCACAGGTGACCGTCGCCGCTGCCCATGAACCCGACCACGTAGCTGGTCGCCCGCTGGGTCAGCGGTCCGTAGACCGTCCCGTTGTCTGCCCCGGCCAGGGCGTCGCGGACGTCGGACAGCCGGTAGCCGCGGATGTTCTGCTCGCTGCCGACGTAGGCGAAGCCCTTGTAGACCGCGATCCCGCCGACGTGGCCGTTGCTGATCAGCATCCGGCCCAGACCGGTTCCGGCCCGGCTGCCGCTGGCCACCACGCCGAAGATCGCGCTGTTGCCGTCGGGCTCCTTGTTGCCGTCACCGTCGTGGTAGGCGGAGATCAGCAGGATGTCCTCGCCCGTGCCGTTCCAGTTCGCCCAGGCGGCCATGCCCTGGGGGACGTAGCGGTTGTCGAGCAGCCCGCGCGGGATGTCGATCGAGCTCCCGAAGTCGAACCGGGTGTCGTAGACGTAACTGGCCGAGGGCCCGTTGTACGGCGGATCCGCCGCTCGCGGGGTGGTGTAGCACAACGGGTCGGTGTCGTTGTCGGCGTGCGCGACGGGCGCGCCCGCCAGCTGGCCGGCGATCAGCACGGCGGCGGTGACGCCACCGCCCAGCAGTCGGCCGAGTGGTTTGAGCATCGGGTCGGTCCCTTCGAAACGGGCCGCCCAGTCGCGACCGCCGGTCACGCTAGCCGCGGCCGGGGTCGTCGGGCCCGGAGCGCCTAGACTCGGCGGCGCGATGTCTGACCTCAAGCACCTCGAACCGACCCACGCCGAGATCGTGGCCACCCTGACCCAGCGCTGGCCCGAGCACCGGGTGGCGCCGAGCCTGTCCCGGATCGCCGCACTGACCGAACTGCTCGGCGATCCGCAGCGCGCGTACCCGGTGATCCACCTGACCGGGACCAACGGCAAGGGCAGTACGGCGGCGATGATCGAGTCGCTGCTGCGCGCCGACGGTCTGCGGACCGGCCGGTTCACCTCGCCGCACGTGACCAGCGTGACCGAGCGGATCACCATCGACGGCGAGCCGATCAGCGAGGAACGCTTCGACGAGGTGTGGGGCGAGATCGAGCCGTACGTGGCGCTGGTCGACGAGCAGCAACTCGACGGGGTCTCGATGACCTTCTTCGAGATCATCACCGCGATGGCGTTCGCCGCCTTCGCCGATGCCCCGGTCGACGTGGCCATCGTCGAGGTCGGACTGGGTGGCACCTGGGACGCGACCAACGTGGCCGACGCCGACGTCGCCGTGGTCACCCCGATCGACCTCGACCACACCCATCTGCTCGGCGAGACCATCGCCGAGATCGCCACCGAGAAGGCCGGCATCATCAAGCCGGGCGCGCAGGCCATCCTGGCCGGGCAGCCGCTCGAGGCCGCGCAGGTGCTGCTGGCCCGCTGCGCCGAGGTCGGCGCGCTGCCGCAGCGCGAGGGGCTGGACTTCGGGGTCATCGACCGTCGGCTGGCCGTCGGCGGACAGCTGATCCGGCTGAACGGGGCCGAGGGCCCGGTCGAGGACGTCTTCCTGCCGCTGCACGGCGCCCACCAGGCGGCCAACGCCGCGCAGGCGCTCGCCGCGGTCGAGGCGTTCCTCGGGCTCAAGGCGCTCAACCCCGACGTGGCTCGCGAGGGCTTCGCCCAGGTGTCGTTCCCCGGCCGGCTGGAAGTGGTCCGTCGCTCACCCACGGTGATCCTCGACGCCGCCCACAATCCGCACGGCGCCCGGGCGACCGCGGCGGCGATCACCGAGGCGTTCAACTTCTCCCCGCTGATCGGGGTGGTCGCGGTGATGGCCGACAAGGACGCGCGTGGCGTGCTCACCGTCCTCGAAGAGGTGATGAACCAGATCGTCGTCACCCAGGTCGCCTCGACCTCGCGGGGGCTGCCCGCCGACCAGCTCGGCGAGCTCGCCGCGGAGATCTTCGGCGCCGAACGGGTGACCGTCGCGCCGCGGCTCGACGACGCCCTCGAGCGCGCGATGGCGCTGGCCGAGGCCGACACCGCCGGCGCGCCCGGCGTGCTGGTCACCGGCTCGGTGGTCGCGGTCGGCGAGGCCCGCACCCTGCTGGTCAACGACGAGGCGCTGGTCACCGAGCAGAGCGACCAGGACCCCGACGACGACTGGGAAGCCGACTACGGCGAGGACGGCCCCACCGACGAGGAGCGCGAACTATGGAACTGATCGCGCTCAGCGCCAAGAACCCGATGCGGGTGGTGCTGCTGTCGGTGCTGCTGTTCGAGGTCATCGTCTTCGGGCTCGCCGTCCCGGTGATGATCTTCAACTCCGACATCCCCGGCGGCACGGCCGGCGGCTTCGGCGGAGGCGCCGCACTGCTGGCCCTGGTCGCCGCGGGCGGGCTGCGCAAGTCGTGGGGCTACCCGCTCGGCTGGGTGGCCCAGATCGCCGGGATCGCGCTCGGCGTGCTGACCTCGGCGATGTTCGTGGTCGGGACCATGTTCGCCGCGATCTGGCTGATCAGCTTCATCCTGGGCAAGAAGCTCGACGCCCGCGCTCCGGCCTGAGCGCTCAGCCCGGCTGATCCGGGTCCGAGCGCTCGGCCTGGCCGGTCAGACCAGCAGCCGCGCAGCCTCGGCCGAGTCGACGCCCTCGGTGAGGTCGAAGGCGGTCTCGCTCCCGCCGTCGGCGGTCTCGATCACCGGGTTCTCGCGGAGTTCGGCGATCCGGGCGGGATCGGCGCCGGCCGCGGCCAGGTCGGCGGCGAACTTCCAGTCGTCGCCACCCTTGAGGTCGGCGAAGAACCGACCGAGTTCGACCAGCCCCTCGAGCGGGCCGGCGGACATGTGGACCCCGTTGAAGTTGGAGTTCACCGCGGTCAGTCCGTACGCGGCCGGGTCGGCCTTGAGCGTGCCGCGCAGCGACGATCCCGCCGCCTTGGCCGGGTCGGTCGCCCCGATCAGCTCACTCCGCAGCGTCTCCCAGGCGGTGTCGCTGCTGGCGTGCAGGAAGGCGCAGACGGTGTCGTCGGCGGTGAAGAACGCGAGCTGCCGCGGGTGGAAACCGTTGAGGATGATCACCTTCGTGCCGTCGATCGAGACCTGGCCGCCGTACGTGCCCGGTCCGAGCCGGCTGACCGAGGCGTTGGAGAACAGCATGGCGAGCGAGAACGGGCTGAACTCGGGGTAGCGGTCGAGGAACTGGTGGCCGCCGAGGACCTCGGCGTCGTCGAGCGCGTCCCCGTACTGCTCGACCAGCGCGGCTTCGGCGCCGGCGGTCAGTGCGGCCCGGCCGCCGGTCGAGATCTGGTTGATCACGCCGTAGTGCTGGGCCATCCAACCCGACGACTCGAGCTGGGCGCCGGTGGCGATCGAGACGTCGTGCACGGTGACCCCGTGCTGCGCGAACGCCGCGGCGAACAGATCCCACACCGCGGCGAGGTCCGCATCACCCAACCGGCCCAGTTCGGGCTTGCTGAAGATGACGAACTCGTTGCCTCCGATCGGGGCGTCGCCCGTCGGGAATCGTTCTGCCACCGCTGCCTGAACCGTCTCTGCGCTCATGGGGGTCAGCTTAGGGTGGGGGGATGTGGTCGCGCCGCCCTCGGCTCGCCGTTGCGCTCGACGGCGGGGACGCGGGCGACGTCGGACGCGACCTGCGGCCCGCGGCGCTGGCCTTCGACATCGTCCTCGCGCTGGTGTTCATCGGCCTCGGCGCGGTGCTGCTCACCGTGCTGGCCCAGCGCGAGAAGCCGGTCGACTACGTCTTCGTGATCGCCCAGTGCGCACCGCTGGCCCTGCGACGCCGCTTCCCGCGCTCGGCCCTCGGTCTGGTCTTCGCGGTCGCCCTGGTCCAGGCCGCGTCCGGGGTGCTGATCGGGATGTACAACGCCGCGGTGCCGTTCGCGCTCTACACCGCCGTCGGCTACACCGGGCGGAGGTTCGCCCGGACCGCGCTGGCCGCCGGTCTGGTGGTCATCGGCGTCGGAGCGTTGACCGGCTGGTGGCGGTGGATCGACCAGCAACTGGCCACCGGCGAGCTGTGGCTGCGGCCGTTCACCACGGTGGGGATGGCCCTGATCATGGTGGCCGCGTGGGCGCTGGGGGAGCGGCTGCGTTCGGCACGCTGGGGCCGGATCGCCCTGGCCGAGCGGGCCGACCGGCTGCTCCGTGAACGCGAGCAGCAGGCGGCGCTGGCCGCGGCCGCCGAACGGGCCCGGATCGCCCGCGAGATGCACGACGTGATCGCGCACGGGCTGTCGGTGATGATCGCGCAGGCCGACGGGGCGGCGTACGTGGTCGAGCAGTCCCCGGCCACCGCCCGCCGGGCGGTCGAGCAGATCTCCGCCACCGGCCGCGAGGCGCTCGCCCAGATGCGCGAGCTGCTCGGTCTGCTGCGTACCGACGGGGAGACCGCCGCCGCGCGGCCGCAGCCCGACCTGGACGATCTCGACGCGCTGGTCGAGCGGGCCCGCGATGCCGGCGTCGAGGTGGTGCTGGACCGCGTCGAGCTCGGCCCGGTCCCGCCGCTGGTGTCGCTGACCGCGTACCGGATCGTCCAGGAGGGGCTGACCAACGTGCGCAAGTACGGCGGTCCGCCGGTCACCGTGCGTCTGGACCGGGTCGACGGGGGGCTCACGGTGGGGGTGGTCAATGCGGCGCGGACCGCGGCGCCGATGGCCGACGACGGTCCCGGCTACGGTCTGCTCGGGATGCGCGAGCGGGTCGCCGCCGTGGGCGGGACGCTGACCGCCGAGCCGCTCGCCGAGGGCGGGTTCGCGGTCGCCGCCTGGCTGCCGCTGCCGACGAAGGAGGACGACGCGTGAGCGAACCGATCAAGGTCTTCCTGGTCGACGACCAGGAGTTGGTCCGCGCCGGCTTCGCCATGGTCATCGGATCGCAACCCGATCTGGTCGTGGTCGGCGAGGCGGCGAACGGCGGCGAGGCGGTCGAGCGGCTCGCGGTGACCGCCGCCGACGTGGTGGTGATGGACGTCCGGATGCCGCGGATGGACGGCGTCGAGGCGACCCGCATCCTCACCGAGCGGTCCCGGCGACGAGCGCAAGACAGCGGCGCGCGAGCAGCAAGTCCCAAAGTCCTGGTGCTGACGACGTTCGATCTCGACGAGTACGCGTTCTCGGCGCTGCGGGCCGGGGCGGCCGGCTTCCTGCTCAAGGACACCCCGCCCGGCGAGCTGCTGCGGGCCATCCGGACCGTGCACGCCGGGGATGCGGTCGTCGCCCCGAGCACCACCCGTCGGCTGGTCGAGCGCTTCGTCGACCAGGTGCCCGACGCGGCCGCCCCGGTGCCCGAGCAGCTCGCCGGGTTGACCGATCGCGAGCGCGAGGTGCTGGTCGAGATCGCCCAGGGGCTGTCGAACACCGAGATCGCGGCCAAGTTCTTCCTGTCCGAGGCCACGGTCAAGACCCACGTGGGCCGGGTTCTGGCCAAGACCGGCCTCCGCGATCGGGTCGCGCTGGTCGTGTTGGCCTACGAGGTCGGTCTGGTCCGGCCCCGCCGCTGAACATCGATCTCAGTGCCCGCGCGCGAGGCCCCGGAAGTCGGCGTGTCGCGGCGCCGCCGGTCACCGGGGGTCGGGTTCTCAGAGCGCCGTGACCGTCGAGGCCCGCAGCTGATCTCCGCTAGGGTTTCCACACCCACCCGTCAACGCACCTGACGACGAGAGGCGATCTTTTGACGCTCCTCATCGCCGTTCACTTCGGCGTTGCCTGCCTGGCTCCTTTCCTGCTGCGGGCGCTGCGTGGCCGCGCATTCTGGCTGCTCGCCCTGCCTCCGTTGGTCACCGCGCTGATCGCCGCGACGTACGCCCCGACCGTGCTGCACGGCGGCGTGGTCAGCGAGACGTTCACCTGGATCGCCGTCCTCGGCATCGACGTCTCGTTCCGGATCGGACTCATCCAGTGGGTGCTGGTGATGATCGTGGCGGTCGTCGGTGCGCTGGTGTTGTTCTACTGCCGCTGGTACTTCGGTGACGGCGATCCGCCGCTGCGGACCGGGGCGGTCCTGGTCGCCTTCGCCGGCGCGATGATCGGGCTGGTCACCTCGGACGACCTGATCGGGCTCTACGTCTTCTGGGAGCTGACCACGGTCTTCTCCTACCTGCTGGTCGGGCACAACCCGAACTTCGGCGCCAACCGCCGGGCCGCGTTGACCGCGCTGATGGTGACCACGGTCGGCGGTCTGGCCATGCTGACCGGGATCGTGCTGCTCGCCGTCCGCTTCGGCACCTACAGCCTGGCCGGCGTGCTCGAGGCCGCGGCCGGCCAGGGCGTCGGTTCACCGCTGGTCATCACCGCGGTGATCCTCATCCTGGTCGGGGCACTGTCCAAGAGCGCCCTGGTCCCGTTCCACTTCTGGCTGCCCGGGGCGATGGCCGCGCCGACCCCGGTCAGCGCCTATCTGCACGCGGCGGCCATGGTCAAGGCCGGCGTCTACCTGGTCGCGGTGCTCGCGCCGGTCTTCGCCGCCACCCCCGGTTGGCGACCGATCATCCTGATCCTCGGCGCGGCCACGATGATCATCGGTGGCTGGCGGGCGCTGCGGCAGTACGACATCAAGGTGCTGCTCGCGTACGGGACGGTCAGCCAGCTCGGCTTCCTGATCGTGCTCTGCGGGCATCGGCACCCGGGCCGCCGCGCTGGGCGCACTCGCGACTGCTGATCTCGCACGCGCTGTTCAAGTCGACGCTGTTCCTGGTCGTCGGCATCGTCGACCACAGCGCCGGCACCCGTGACCTGCGCAAGCTCACCGGCGTGGGCCGGTCGATGCCGGTGATCGCGGTGGCCGCCATCCTGGCCGGGGCCTCGATGGCCGCCCTCCCGCCGACCATCGGCTTCACCGCCAAGGAGGCCGGCGTTCGAGGCGGTCAGCTATCTGGTCGCCGACGGGGACGGGACCGGGGTGCCGGTGCTGCCCGGCGGTGTTCCTGGCCATCGCGCTGGTCGCCGGGTCGGCGCTCACCGTGGCGCTACACGCTGCGCTTCCTGTGGGGCGCGTTCGCCACCAAGTCGGCGCTCCCCTCCGCCCGAGCCGTGCCCACCAGCTGCCACCGGGTGCCGGCCGGCTTCGCCGCCGCGCCGGTGCTGCTCGGCGCGCGCCAGCCTGGCCGGCGGGTTCATCGGCCACCCGCTGACCGAGGCGCTCCAGCCGTACGTGGCCGACTTCGGCACCGGCGAGGAGAGCCACGGCATCGCGTTGTGGCACGGCTTCTCGATGCCGCTGCTGATGTCGGCGGTCGCGGTGGCCGGCGGCTTCCTGCTGTTCTGGCAGCGGGCGTTCATCGCCCGGGCCCAGTCGACCTTCCCGACCGCGTTCGAGTCCGAGGAGGTCTACCAGAAGACCATGCGCGGGGTGGACCGGCTGGCCGTCGAGGTCACCGCGCGGACCCAGCGCGGTTCGCTGCCCGGTCTACCTCGGCTCGATCCTGCTCGTCGTCGTGCTGCTGCCCGGCAGCGCGCTGCTGGTCATCGACCAGTGGCCGACCAGCGTCCGGGTCGCCGACTCGCGGGCCCAGTTGCTGGTCGGGGTGATCATGATCGTCGCCGGCTTCCTGGCCGCCACCTCGCGCGGCCGACTGCCGCGCGGTGATGCTGGTCGGCGTCACCGGCTACGGCGTGGCCATGCTCTTCCTGCTGCACGGTGCGCCCGACCTGGCCCTGACCCAGGTGCTGGTCGAGACGGTGACCCTGGTCGTCTTCGCGCTGGTGCTGCGCAAGCTGCCCAAGTACTTCACCACCCGGCCGCTGCATGCCAGCCGCTGGTGGCGGCTGGTCATCGCGGTCGCGGTCGCGGTCGTCGTGTGCCTGGTCGTGGTCATGGCCTCCGGCGCCCGCATCGCCACCCCGGTCTCGGTCGACTTCCCCGAGGCCGCGTACACCTTCGGCTACGGCACGCAACGTCGTCAACGTGACCCTGGTCGACATCCGGGCCTGGGACACGATGGGCGAGATCTCGGTGCTGGTGGTGGCGGCCACCGGCGTGGCCAGCCTGATCTTCATCCGCAGCCGCTACTCCGCCCGCCCGAGCCGCAGCCGAGAGCGCCGACGCGGCCGAGGCCACCGAGGCCGGGGCGGCGGGCCGGACGGTCTGGCTGCGCGGCGGCGAGACGCTGTCGCCGCTGCGCCGCTCGATCGTCTTCGAGGTGGTCACCCGGGTGCTGTTCCCGGTGATGATCGTGGTCTCGGTCTATCTGCTGATCGCCGGTCACAACGCGCCGGGCGGCGGCTTCGCCGGTGGTCTGGTCGCCGGTCTGGCCCTGATCATCCGCTACCTGGCCGCGGGCAGCGCCGAGCTCGACGAGGCGGCGCCGGTCGACGCCGGCCGGATCCTCGGCGCCGGCCTGCTGGTCGCCGCGCTCGAGCTGCGTCGCCCCGGTGCTGGCCGGTGGCAAGATCGGGCAGAGCTTCGACATCGGCATGCGACCGTCGGCCCGTTCGGCGAGACCCACCTGGTCACTTCGGTGTTCTTCGACGTCGGCGTCTACCTGGTGGTGATCGGCGTGATGCTCGACCTGGCCCGCAGCCTCGGGATCGGGCATCGACCAGCACGAGGACGAGGACCGGGCCCCGGTCCCGCGACGGACGCTGCGCGGCAACGCCGACCGCCCAGGCCGGTGGATCGTGACGCCGGCGCTGATCCTGGTCGTGGTGGCCGGCGTGCTGATCGCGGCCGGGCGTCTACCTGCTGCTCGAGCGCTCGCTGACCCGGATCCTGATCGGGGTGCTGCTCGCCGTCAACGGGGTCAACGTGCTGTTCCTGGTCGTCTCCGGCGCGGCCGGCGGAGCGCCGATCATCGGCGTCACCGCCCGACGAGGAGATGAGCGATCCGCTGCCGCAGGCCATGGTGCTGACCGCCATCGTCATCACCCTCGGCGTGACCGCCTTCCTGCTGACGCTGGCCTATCGCAGCTTCCAGATCCACGGCAACGACGAGGTCGCCGACGACGTCGAGGACGCCGCCGATCCGCCAGCTCGCCGATGCCGACGAGGCCTCCGGGTCGTACGACGAGATCGGTCGACGGCCGGCCCGACGAGGTCGGGCAGGGCACGTCCGACGAGGAGGGGGAGCGGATCGCCGCCGACGAGGCCCTGGTCCGCGCCCAGGGCGCCGAGGTCGGGCACCCGGGTGCCGAGGACGTGTTCGACGAATCGGGCGAGAGCGAGCCGGACGTGAACAACCTGCTCCCGCTGCCCGTCCTGCTGCCGCTGATCGGGGCCGGGCTCGCCCTCGTCGCTGAACCGCCGACCGCACGGCCCAGCGGGTCGTCTCGACCGTGGTGATGGCCGGCGTGGTCGACCGTCGTCCGCGGTGCTGATCGGGCTGACCGACCGCTACGGGCCGATCGTGCTGTGGGTCGGCCGCTGGCCCGAGCCGCTCGGCATCGCGCTGGTCGCCGACCGGCTGAGCGCCGCTGATGCTGCTCGTCTCCTCGGTGGTCACCCTGGCCGTGCTGCTGTTCTCGATGGGCGCGCCACGAGGAGGAACGCAAGCGCGAGACCCCGGTCTCGATCTTCCACCCGACGCTTCCTGGTGCTGCTCGGCCGGCGTCTCCAACGCCTTCCTGGCCGGCGACCTGTTCAACCTGTTCGTCGGCTTCGAGATGCTGCTGTTCGCCTCGTACGTGCTGCTCACCCTCGGCGGCACGGGCGAGCGGGTCCGGGCCGGCAGCACGTACGTGGTGGTCAGCCTGCTGTCCTCGATGCTGTTCCTGATCGCCATCGCGGCGATCTACGCGGCCACCGGCACGGTCAACCTGGCCCAGCTCGCCGTGCGGCTGCGCCGAGCTGCCGCACGAGTCGCAGCTGGTGCTGCAACTGCTGCTGCTCACCGTGTTCGCGATCAAGGCCGCGGTGTTCCCGATGTCGGCCTGGCTGCCCGACTCCTACCCGACCGCGCCCGCCCCGGTCACCGCGGTGTTCGCCGGCCTGCTGACCAAGGTCGGCGTGTACGCGATCATCCGCACCCAGACCGTGCTGTTCCCCGACAGCCCGCTGACCCGGCTGCTGCTGTGGGCCGCGCTGGCCACCATGATCGTCGGCATCCTCGGCGCGATCGCCCAGTCCGAGATCAAGCGGATGCTGTCGTTCACCCTGGTCAGCCACATCGGCTACATGATCTTCGGGATCGCGCTTGGCCAGCACGGCCGGGCTACGCCGGCGCGATCTTCTACACCGCGCACCACATCACCATCCAGACCACCCTGTTCCTGGTCACCGGGCTGATCGAGCGACGCGGCGGCAGCACCTCGCTGAACCGGCTCGGCGGTCTGGCCGCGCCGTCGCCGGTGCTCGGCGTGCTGTTCTTCGTCCCGGCGATGAACCTGGCCGGGATCCCGCCGTTGTCCGGGTTCGTCGGCAAGATCGGGCTGCTCCAGGCCGGCGTCGAGCACGGCGGGTTCCTCGCGTACCTGCTCGTCGGCGGCGGCGTGGTCACCAGCCTGCTCACCCTGTACGCCATGGCCAAGGTCTGGAACCGGGCCTTCTGGCGTCCGGTCCGAGGACGCGCCGCGAGGAAGCCGCAGCAGAGACGCCGCGCCGATGCGCGCTGCCGCGGCGATGGTCGTCACCACCGTCGTCCTGGTCCTGGTCGGGGTGGGGATCACCGTCGGTCGCCGGACCGCTCTACGGCTTCGCCGACCGCGCCGCGACCGACCTGATCGGTGGCAGCGCGTACGTGTCCGCCGTGCTGCCGGAGGGGGTGCGATGACCCGGCGTCACCACCGGCCGAGCGTGTCGGCCTGTGGTCGCGTGCTCAGCGTGGTCTGGGTGCTGCTGTGGGACACCCCGACGCCACTCGTCGTGGTCAGCGGACTGGTGGTGGCCGTCGCGGTCACCGTGGTGTTCCCGCTGCCGCGGATCGAGCGGGCCGGACGGGTCCGCCCGATCGGGCTGATCCGGCTGGTCGTCAAGCTGCTGGCCGACGTCATCGCGCTCGAGCGTGATCATCGTCAGCGCTGGCGTTCCGGTTCGGCCACACGCCGCGGGCGGCGATCATCCGGGTGCAGCTGCGCAGCCGGTCCGACCTCTATCTGACCCAGACCGCCGAGTTGGTGTCGCTGGTCCCGGGCACCATCGTGCGTCGAGGCCCGACGGGCGACCAGCACGCTCTATCTGCACGTGTTCGGCGCCGTTTCCGACGCCGATCTGCGCCGGTCCAAGGACGACGTCCTGGCCGCCGAGGCCCGGGTCATCCGGGCCTTCGGGTCCGTCGAGGAGATCCATGCCCTGGGCCGCCCCATCGAACAGGAGCCGAACGATGGTTGAGACGGCGGTGACGATCATGGTCGCCGCGGCGGCGGTGCTGCTGGCCGTGGCCGCGAGCGCTGACCGTGTCGCGGATGTCGCGCGGACCGAGCAGCCTCGACCGGGTGGTCGCGGCCGACGTGCTCGTGTCCGTGATCATCGCCGGGTTGGCCGCCGAGGCCATCGTCAACGACCACACCACGACGCTGCCGGTGATGCTGGTGCTGTCGCTGCTCGGCTTCGCCGGGTCGGTCAGCATCGCCCGCTTCGTGGCCGACCGGGACAAGGCCACCCGGTGGAACGTGCCCGATCCCGAGCGCGAGACCCGCCCGCAGGACGGTCACCAGTGATGACCGCAGCGAAGCGAGGAACGAGATGGTGAACGCGGCGCTCGACCTGGTCGGCGCGGCCTTCGTGCTGGTCGGTGCGTTTCTCTGCCTGGCCGCGGCGGTCGGCCTGATCCGGTTCCCCGACGTGCTCAGCCGGATGCACGCGGCGACCAAGCCGCAGACCCTCGGGCTGATCATGATCGCCATCGGCGTCGAGCTGTCGCTGCGGTCGTGGACCGCGTTCGGCACGGTCCTGCTGATCGCCACCTGCCAGTTGATCACCGCACCGGTCGCCGCGCACCTGGTCGGCCGGACGGTCTACCGGACCAATCAGGTGCGCCGCGACCTGCTGGTCCGCGACGAACTGGCCGACGATCTGACCCGGGCCGGGTTCACCCTGTCCGACCGGCCGCCGTCGCGCGACGACGTCGGATGAGCCCGCGTCGGCTGGCGGTCGGGGCGACCCCCGGGTCGCTGCCCCGCGTGCTCGACCGGTTGGCGCTGCCCGCCGCGGCCACCACGCTGGTGGTCAACGGCGGGACCAGTGACGGCTCGGACTTCCCGGCCGCCGCGCTGACCGCCGCGCTGGAACTCGCGGTCACCGAGGTCGCCCGCCGCCCGGGTCCGGTCATCGTCTCCGGCGGCACCGAGGCCGGACTGTTCGCGCTGCTCGGGTCGGCGTTGGCCGGTGTCCGCTTCGCCGGGCCGGTGATCGGGGTGGTGCCCGAGGGCGAGGTGACCCGACCGGGCGGGGCGACGCTCGAACCGCACCACACCCATGCCCTGCTCGTCGGCGGCCGTACCTGGGGTGAGGAGACGCCGACCATGCTGGAGCTGTGCGCCGAGCTCGACCGCCGCGGACCGGTGGTCGTGGTGATGGCCGGGGGCGGTCGGGTGGCCCGGCTCGAGCTCGACGGGCACCGCCGGTCGCGTCGACCGGTGATCGTGCTGACCGGCACCGGGCGGCTGGCCGACGAGGTCGCCGGACCGAAGGCAGCCGTCACCGGGCTGCGCGCCGTGGCCGTCGACGACCCGGTCGGCCTGCGGCGTACGCTCGCCGAACTCCTCGGACCGGCCGACGGGGCTTAGGCTGAGTGGGCCATGACGATCACGCATTCCGAAGCACCCGTGTCGCTGTTCCCGCGCCTGGAGCCCCTGTTGGCCCGGGTCAGCAAGCCGATCCAGTACGTGGGTGGCGAGCTCAACTCGGTGCTCAAGGACTGGGAGTCGGTCGAGGTCCGCTGGTGTCTGACCTATCCGGACGCGTACGAGGTCGGCCTGCCCAACCAGGGCGTGGCCATCCTCTACGAGATCCTCAACGAGCGGGACTGGATCCTGGCCGAGCGCACCTACGCGGTGTGGGCGGACATGGAGGCGCTGATGCGCGAGCACGGCGTCCCCCAGTTCACCCTCGACAGCCACCGCCCGGTCGGCGCGTTCGACGTCTTCGGCTTCAGCTTCGCGACTGAGCTCGGCTACACCAACATGCTCAACGAGCTCGACCTGGCCGGGATCCCGATCCACGCCGTCGACCGCCGCGAGCACGACCCGATCGTGCTGGCCGGCGGGCACGCCGCGTTCAACCCCGAACCGATCGCCGACTTCATCGACGCCGCCGTGCTCGGCGACGGCGAGGAGATCGCGCTGGCCATCAGCGAGGTCATCCGCGAGTGGAAGGCCGAGGGACGCCCGGGTGGGCGCGACGGACTGCTCCTGCGGCTGGCCGCCGGCGGTGCGGTCTACGTGCCCAAGTTCTACGACGTGGCCTACGCCGCCGACGGGTCGCTCGGACCCGCCGTCCCCAACCGGGCCGGGGTGCCCGAGCGGGTGCGCAAGCACACCCTGATGGACCTCGACGCGTGGCCGTACCCGAAGAAGCCGCTGGTGCCGCTGGCCGAGACGGTCCACGAGCGCTACTCGGTGGAGATCTTCCGCGGCTGCACCCGGGGCTGCCGGTTCTGCCAGGCCGGGATGATCACCCGCCCGGTCCGCGAGCGCAACATCGAGACCATCGGCGCCATGGTCCAGGCCGGCATCGACGCCACCGGGCTCGAGGAGGTCGGCCTGCTGTCGCTGTCCAGCGCCGACCACAGCGAGATCGCCGAGGTCACCCACCAGCTGGCCGACCGTTACGAGGGGTCGAACGTCTCGCTGTCGCTGCCCAGCACCCGGGTCGACGCGTTCAACATCGATCTGGCCAACGACCTGTCGCGCAACGGTCGACGCTCCGGGCTGACCTTCGCGCCCGAGGGCGGGTCCGAGCGGATGCGCAAGGTGATCAACAAGATGGTCACCGAGGAGGACCTGATCCGCACGGTGGCCGCGGCCTACTCGCACGGCTGGCGGCAGGTCAAGCTCTACTTCATGTGCGGTCTGCCCACCGAGACCGACGAGGACGTGCTGGCCATCGGCCGACTGGCCAAGAAGGTCATCGCCACCGGCCGCGAGGTCAGCGGCCGCCGTGACATCCGCTGCACGGTGAGCATCGGCGGTTTTGTGCCCAAGCCGCACACGCCGTTCCAGTGGGCCGCGCAGTGCGACCACGAGACGGTCGACGCCCGGCTGGCCAAGCTGCGCGACCTGGTCCGCAGCGACCGGCAGTACGGCAAGGCCATCGGGTTCCGCTACCACGACGGCAAGCCCGGCATCGTCGAAGGCCTGCTGTCGCGCGGCGACCGTCGGGTCGGCGCGGTGATCGAGGCGGTGTGGCGCGACGGTGGCCGGTTCGACGGCTGGAGCGAGCACTTCTCGTACGAGCGCTGGATGCGCTGCGCCGGGACCGGATTGGCCGGGACCGGGGTGGACGTGGAGTGGTTCACCACCCGCGAACGCGGCCAGGACGAGGTGCTGCCCTGGGACCACCTCGACTCCGGGCTGGACAAGCAGTGGTTGTGGGACGACTGGCAGGACGCGGTCGACGAGGTCGAGGTCGAGGACTGCCGCTGGACCCCGTGCTTCGACTGCGGGGTCTGCCCGCAGATGGACACCACCATCCAGGTCGGCCCGACCGGGCGCAGCCTGCTGCCCCTGACCCCGCTGGGACAGGCGCCGGCGCCTGACCGGGCCGCGGTCCCCACGCACACGCACTGAGCGGGACCCCGGTTGGGGTCGAGCTACGCACCGGCCGACCTGGTCCGGGCGCTCGACGCGCGCGATCTGGTCGAGCTGGGTGCCTTCATCCGGCCGATGGCCGACATCGCCCTCTACCGACCCGAGATGGCCGGTGGGCGGGCGAGGCCGAGCTCGGCGATTGGCGCGACGAGACCCGGGAGTGGTGGCGACTCAACCGCGACGGCCGTCACGACATCCTGCGCCGTTCGAGGCCGAGGGACCGCTCCGTCCCGGGCGCTTCCCGACACGTGTGCGGTGGGCTGGCGATCGACCGGGTGGACCCACGACAGGAACGTCACCCAGCTGCTCACCGTGATGGCGCGGCGCGGTGACGTGGCCATCGCCGGTCGGCGGGGCTCGACGCCAAGGCCGACCGATCGGCCGGGGTGCTCCGGGTCGCCGCGATCCATCGCGACGCGGATTTCACCGCCGAGGCCGAGGCCGACGTACGCGCTGAGCTCGCCGAGCTCGCCGGCTGGCTCGGGCTCGAGGTCGGCTGACCCCGGCGGGGCGGCGGATCGGCGGAACCTACGCTGGCCGGGTGAGTGAGCAGACGATCACCGACGTCGACCATCTCGTCGCCCTGCTGGGCGAACCGACTGCCGCCGCCCGCAACAAGGAGCGGCCGGTGCTGCACGACCTGGACCGCGCGTGGCTGTCCGCCACGCCGTTCTGCCTGCTGGCCACGTCGGCCCCCGACGGCAGCTGCGACGTGTCGCCCAAGGGTGACCCGGCCGGTCAACTGGTGCACGTCATCGACGGCACGACCATCGCCATCGCCGAGCGACCGGGCAACCGCCGGGCCGACGGCTACCACAACATCATCGCCAATCCCCATGTCGGGTTGATCTTCCTGATCCCCGGCCGCGGCGACACGCTGCGGATCAACGGCCGGGCGCGGCTGGTCTCCGACGCGCCCTTCTTCGAGGCGATGCAGGTCAAGGGTCAGCGACCGCTGCTGGCCGTCGTCGTCGACATCGAACAGATCTTCCACCACTGCTCCAAGGCGTTCCTGCGCTCGCAGCTGTGGCACCCCGAGACCTGGACCGACCCGGTGCCTCGGCGCGCGGTGATCGCCCAGCAGCTCGAGCGGCCCGACGCGTCGATCGAGGAGCTCGACCGCTACTACGGCGCGAGCTATGCCACCCACCTCTACTGACCGCCCGTCGCCGGACCAGAGCTGACCTGACCTGACCCCTGAGATCCGGCGTCCAGGCGGGAGCGGGCGGCTCGGATGTCGGCGTGTCGCGGGTCGGGTCCGCACTGACGTCGATGCTCAGCGCGAGGCCCAGCGGTATTCGATCTCCGGGCGTCCGGTCCCGCCGAGCCGGTTGTGCCGGGTGGCCGACCCGATCTCGGCCAGGTGCTCGAGGTAGCGCCGGGCGGTGACCCGCGAGGCCCCGATGATCGCGGCCAACTGGGCGGCGCTGACCGGGTCGGGGGCGTCGCGCAGGGTCTTGGTGACCAGGGCCAGGGTGCTCGCGGTCAGGCCCTTGGGCAGGCCCTGCTCGGAACGGGCCGGGCGGAGCGCGGTGAGCATCGCGTCGACGTCGGCCTGGTCGAGGACGGCGTGCTGTTCGGCCAGCCGCTGCCGGTAGGCCGCGTAGTCGTCGAGCTTGGCCCGGAATCCGGCGAAGGTGAACGGCTTGATCAGGTAGCCGACCACCCCCTGGGCCACGGCGTGCTTGACGATCTCGACGTCGCGGGCCGACGTGACCGCGATGACGTCGGTGGTCTGCCCCGCCGAGCGCAGGTGCCGCAGGATGCCCAGGCCGTGCCCGTCGGGCAGGTGCATGTCGAGCAGCACCAGGTCGACGTCGTCGGTCGCGCTCAGGAACTCCACCGCCGCCCGGGCCGTGGCCGCGGTGCCGGCGACCCGGAAACCGTCCATCCGGTTGACGTAGGCCGCATGCGCCTCGGCGGCGATCGGCTCGTCCTCGACCACCAGCACGCGATAGGTCATCTGCGGTCCTCCCCGTCGATCTCGACCACGAACCGCGCGCCGCCCAGCGGGCTGCGGTCGATCTCGATCCTGCCGTGTTCGCGGCGGACGATCTGCACGACCAGGGCCAGACCGATGCCGCGACCCAGTCCGTCGGTCGACGGCTTGGTCGACCAGCCCCGACGCAGCGCGTGCTGGCGCTGGTCCTCGGTCAGTCCGGGACCGCTGTCCTCGACGCTGGCGGCGAACCGGCCTCCCTCGATCGACAGCCCGACCTCGACCCGGCGGGGCCGGTCGACCTCGCCGGTCGCGTCGATGGCGTTGTCGATCAGGTTGCCGAGGATGGTCACCGCGTCGTGCGGGTCGAGGGCCATCTCGAGCAGCGAGGAGTCCGGTCGGATGACCAGCTCGACCCCGCGTTCGGACGCCTGGGCGGTCTTGCCGAGCAGCAGCGCGGCCACCACCGGATGGTCGACCGCGCTGACCACCCGGTCGGTCAGCCGTTGCGCGGTCTCGAGCTCGCGGGTGGCGAAGTCGACCGCCGCCTCGGGTCGGCCGATCTCGATCAGCGACACCACGGTGTGCAGCCGGTTGGCCGCCTCGTGGGTCTGGGCGCGCAGCGAGTCGGCCAGGCTGCGAACGGTGTCGAGCTCGCCGGACAGCGCCGAGATCTCGGTCTGGTCGCGCACCGTGATCACCGCGCCCAGGGTCCGCGTGTCACGGGTGGCCGCGCGTCGGTTGAACACCAGCATCCGCGCGCCGACCAGGTGGATCTCGTCGGTCATCGGCTCGACACCGCGCAGCCCGGCGACCAGCGAGTCGGGCAGCCCGACGTAGGCGATCCCGCGGCCGACGACCTGCGGGGTCAGGCCGAGCAATCGGGCCGCCTCGTCGTTGACCAGCTGCACCCGTCCCTCGCCGTCGAGCAGCAGCAGGCCCTCACGGACCGAGTGCAGGACGGCGTCGTAGTACTCATACATCCGGGTGATCTCGCGCTCGCCCAGACCGTGGGTCTGCCGCCGCAGCCGGCGATTGATCAGGAACGCGCCGAGCACCCCGACCACGAGCACCGACAGGGCAGCCAGGGCCAGCTGCGGGAAGGCCCGCTGGACGACGTCGTCGATGGCCCGCACGGTGATGCCGACGCTGACCATCCCCACCACCTGGTCCGACCGCAGCACCGGCACGACGGCGCGGATCGACGGGCCCAGGGTGCCGGTGTAGCGCTCGGTCTGGGCGATCCCGCGTTGGGCCCGGTCGACCGAGCCGAGGAAGGTCCGGCCGATGTTGGCCGGATCGGGGTGGGTCCAGCGGATGGCCTGCGGATCCATGATGACCACGAAGTCGGTGCCGGTGTCGCGGCGCACGCTCTCCGCGTAGGGCTGCAGCACCGCCGACGGGTCGCCGGAGACGATGGCCTGGTCGATCAGCGGCGAGTCGGCCACGGTCCGGGCCACGGCGAGCACCTGCTCGGTGGCGTTCGCGTCGGCGTCACGCCGCGCGTCGGTGTAGGCCAGGGCGACGCTGCCCGCCACGACGAGGACCAGGACCACGACCTGCAGGACCAGGATCTGCTGCGCCACCGGGGCCGATCGGGTCGCTCGACGCAGCCGCATGGGCCCGAGTCTGCCCCCCGGGCGGCGATACCGGGCGTACTCAACGAACAAAACGCTGACAAGCGGCATCGCGAGGGACAAGCTTGCCCCAATCGCCCCGCTCTCGAAGAGGAGACCACGATGGCCACCACGTCGTCACCGGCCGCCAACGGCACCCGCAAGAAGGAACGCACCCATTACCTCTACATCGCGGTCATCATCGCGGTGGCTCTCGGCATCGCTGTCGGTCTGATCGCCCCCGACTTCGCCAAGCAGCTCAAGCCGATCGGTACCGGCTTCGTCAACCTGATCAAGATGATGATCTCGCCGGTCATCTTCTGCAGCATCGTCATCGGCGTCGGATCGGTCCGCAACGCCGCCCAGGTCGGCAAGGTCGGCACCCTGGCCCTCGGCTACTTCATCGCGATGTCCACGGTCGCGCTCGGCATCGGGCTGGTGGTCGGCAACCTGCTGCAACCGGGCGAAGGCATCCGGCTGGTCGCCGGCAAGGCCCCCAGCGTTCCGGAGAAGACGACGACGGCCGAGTTCCTGCTGCACATGATCCCGGAGACGCTGTTCTCCTCGCTGACCTCCGGCGTCGTGCTGCAGACCCTGCTGGTCGCGCTGCTGGTCGGCTTCGGTCTGCAAGCCATGGGCAAGGCGGGCAAGCCGATCCTGGTCGGCATCAGCCACATCCAGCGACTGGTGTTCCGGGTGCTCTCGATGATCATGTGGGCCGCCCCGATCGGCGCCTTCGGTGCCATCGCCGCCGTGGTCGGTGAGACCGGGCTCGATGCGCTCCGGGCGCTCGCGGTCATCATGATCGGCTTCTACCTGACCTGCGCGGTCTTCGTCTTCGTCATCCTCGGCCTGATCCTCAAGCTGGTCACCGGGCTGAACATCTTCAAGGTGCTGGGCTACCTCGGCCGCGAGTTCCTGCTGATCGTGTCGACCTCGTCGTCGGAGTCGGCGCTGCCGCGGCTGATGGCCAAGATGGAGCACCTCGGCGTCTCCAAGCCGACCGTGGGCATCGTCGTCCCGACCGGCTATTCGTTCAACCTCGACGGCACCGCGATCTACCTGACCATGGCGTCGCTGTTCATCGCCTCGGCCATGGGGGCGCCGCTGTCGGTGCCCGAGCAGATCTCGCTGCTGCTGTTCATGATGGTGGCCAGCAAGGGAGCGGCCGGCGTCACCGGCGCCGGGCTGGCCACGCTGGCCGGCGGTCTGGCCTCGCACCGACCCGATCTGGTCGACGGAGTCGGCGTGATCGTCGGCATCGACCGCTTCATGTCCGAGGCCCGTGCGGTCACCAACTTCGCCGGCAACTCGGTGGCCACCCTGCTGATCGGGACCTGGACGAAGTCGATCGACATGGACCAGGTCCAACGGGTGCTGTCCGGTCAGGATCCGTTCGACGAGACCACGATGCTCGACGAGCACGATCTCGACGACGACCCGGAGACCACGACGCACGCCGACGAGAAGGCCAAGGTCTGATCGCTGCGCGTGGCCGAAACTGGCACCAGTGGCCTCGACGGAGAGCGGAACGTTCGTTCTCCGGCCACTGGTGCCAGTTTTCGCCGTTCCGGCGGCATTAGGATCCAGCCGTGCCCAGCCGACAAGCCCCCGAACAGCAGGCCCCGCCGGTGCAACGGCTGCGGATCAAGTACGCCAAGCGTGGCCGGGCCCGGTTCACCAGCCACCGCGACTTCGGCCGCGCGTTCGAGCGGGCGCTGCGGCGGGCCGGCGTACCGATGGCCTACTCGTCCGGGTTCTCGCCGCACCCGCGGATCTCGTACGCGAACGCCTCGCCCACCGGCGCGGCCAGCGAGGCCGAATATCTGGAGATCGGACTGTCGGCGGCCTGCGACCCGGTCCAGGTCCGGGCCGCGCTCGACGCGGCCCTGCCGCCGGGGCTGGACATCGTCGAGGTGGTCGAGTCGCCGCCGGGCTCGCTGGCCGACGCGCTGACCGGCTCGATCTGGCGGATCCGGCTGGTCGGGGTGCCCGACGGCGTACGCGAGCAGGCCATCGCCCGGTTCCTGGCCGCCGACGCCGTCGCCGTCGAACGGATGACCAAGAACGGGATGCGGGCCTTCGACGCCCGCTCCGCCGTCGTCGCCCTGACCGGTGACGACGAGGGTCTTGCCGTCACCCTCATCCACCAGGTGCCGCTGGTCCGGCCCGACGACGTGCTGACCGGATTGCGGGTGCTCACCGAGGCGTTCGACCCCACCGAGGTGCCGGTGCTGACCCGGGTCACCCAGGGCCGGCTGGACCCCGAGACCGGTGTGATCACCGAGCCGTGAGCGCGGCGGGCGGGAGGGCATCGGGGCGTGTGGGATACTGACTCCGGTTGGATCCCGACGGTTTGGGGTCCGATCCCGATCCGGTGGGCGGAAGTCTCCACCGCGACGAGTGGCCCGATCGAGTGTGACGACGGCGCTGCTTGACCGCGGGAGTCCAGCACCACCGCTTCGGTTCCATAAGCTTCCGCCGCCCGGTCTGAACCCCGGAGCGCGAAACGAGTGAGCGCATCATGCGCCATTGAGGAGTCCGGATGCTCGACAACGAGCCCGATCACACCCCCGAGTCGTCGGCCGACCAGCCGCCCGCCCGTCCCCCGCGCCGCCGCCGCGCCGCCAGCCGTCCCGCCGGGCCGCCGTCGTCGGCGCCCGATGCACCGCCGATCGCCCACGTGGGCGTCGAGACCCCGCCCGACCCGGCGCCGGCTTCGCACGGCACCACCCCGATCGCGGCCCCCGACCCTGCTCCCGCCGCTGCCCCTACTATCCGCCGCCGCCGCTGCGCCGACCGGCCCAGCCGCTCCGGCCGAGGTTGCGGAGAGCGACGTCCCTCCTGCTCAGAGCACACTCGACACGGGAGATCCGGCACCCGCCCCGACCAAGAAGGCGGCCGCCAAGCGGCCGGCCCGCAAGACCGCGGCCAAGAAGGTCGCCGAGCCCGGACCCGACGGTGAGCCGGTCAAGCGGCCGGCCCGTAAGCGCGCGGCCAAGAAGACCGCCGCCGCCGCCGAGCAGCCCGCCGACGTGGCCGAGGCGCTCGAGGCCCTGGCCTCCGCCGTCGCCACTCCGGCCGACGCACCCCCGCTGCCGGTCGACTCCGGTCTGCCGGCCCCCGCGCTCGCCGAGACGGCGTTCAGCGAGCCGTTGCCGACCGCGACCGAGCCGGCACCCGAGACCGACCTGCCGCTCGACGACGCGGAGGCCACCGCCACCGCCACCGCGGACGAGCCGACGACCGACACCGAGTCGTCCGAGGTCGCGGCCGACGCCGACGCCGAGGTCGTGGCCGAGGAACTGTCCGCCGCCGCCGAGACGGTCGAAAGCGTCGATGACGCGACCTCCGACGACGAGGGCAGCGACGACGACACCGACGACGACGACGAGACCGACGGCGACGAGACCACCGCTGGTGAGGGTGAGCCCCGCCGCCGTCGTCGCCGGCGCGGCGGACGCCGCCGTCGTCGCGGCGGCGACAACGACGACAGCGACTCCGCGTCCGACGACACCGCCTCCGACGACACCGCGTCCGAGGACACCGACGCGGCGGTCGAACCGGTCGCCGACGACGACGCTCCGACGACCGAGACCGACGCCGCCCCCGCGGTCGGCGAACCGAGCGACGCCGGTGACGGCGAGTCCGGTGAGGACGACGACTCGGGTGCCGACGGCGATGCGGACGGGGACGGCAGCCGCCGTCGGCGTCGCCGCCGCCGTCGTCGCGGAGAGGACGCCGGATCCTCGTCCGACGACCCGACCGAGGTCGTCGTCCGGGTCCGCGAGCCGCGTACGCGGACGCCGAAGACCAACAACGAGGTCACCGGGATCGACGGGTCGACCCGGATGGAGGCCAAGCGCCAGCGCCGCCGCGAAGGACGCGAGGCCGGGCGTCGCCGGGCCCCGATCATGTCCGAGGCCGAGTTCCTGGCCCGTCGCGAGTCGGTCGAACGCAAGATGATCATCCGCCAGCGCGACGACCTGTCGCAGATCGCGGTGATCGAGGACGACATCCTGGTCGAGCACTACGTCGACCGCGACTCGGCGGCCTCGCTGATCGGCAACGTCTACCTCGGTCGGGTGCAGAACGTGCTGCCCTCGATGGAGGCGGCGTTCATCGACATCGGCCGCGGCCGCAACGCGGTCATCTACGCCGGCGAGATCGACTGGGACTCGTTCGGCGCCGAGGGCCAGGGCCGCAAGGTCGAGAAGGTCCTCAAATCGGGCCAGACCATCCTGGTCCAGGTGACCAAGGACCCGGTCGGGGCCAAGGGCGCCCGGCTGACCAACCACGTCTCGATCCCGGGTCGCTACATCGTCTACGCGCCGGGCGGCCACCTGTCGGGCATCTCGCGCAAGCTCCCGGACAACGAGCGCAAGCGGCTCAAGGACATCCTCGCCGACCTGGTCGGCGAGTCGGCCAGCGTGATCGTCCGCACTGCGGCCGAGGGGGCGTCGGAGGAGGAACTGGTCCGCGACGTCAACCGGCTCAAGGCGACGTGGGAAGTGATCGAGAAGAAGGTCACCGCCGGTCAGGCACCCCAGCTGCTCTACGCCGAGCCCGACCTCACCGTGCGGATCGTCCGCGACCTGTTCACCGAGGACTTCTCCGAGCTGATCATCCAGGGCAATGGTGGGCTGACCGACGCGTACGCCTCGGTCGAGGCTTACGTGACCCACGTCGCCCCGCACCTCGCCGACCGGCTGCGTGGCTGGGACGCCGAGACCCAGGGCGACCTCTTCGGGGCCTTCCGCCTCGACGAGCAGATCGCCAAGGGTGTGGAGCGCAAGGTCTTCCTGCCCTCCGGCGGCTCGCTGGTCATCGACCGCACCGAGGCCATGACGGTGATCGACGTCAACACCGGCAAGTTCACCGGGGCCGGCGGCAACCTCGAAGCCACCGTGACCAGCAACAACCTGGAAGCGGCCGAGGAGATCGTCCGTCAGCTCCGGCTGCGCGACATCGGCGGCATCATCGTCATCGACTTCATCGACATGGTGTTGCCCAACAACCGCGAACTGCTGCTGCGACGCCTGGTCGAATGCCTGGGCCGTGACCGGACCCGGCACCAGGTCGCCGAGGTGACCAGCCTCGGTCTGGTCCAGATGACCCGGAAGAAGATCGGTACCGGCCTGCTCGAGGCGTTCAGCGCTCCCTGCGAGCACTGCCACGGTCGCGGTTACGAGGTGCACGACATGCCGGTCGAGACCCAGAAGCAGGCCGACGGCGGAACCCGTGACGGCTCGCGGTCGCCGTCCAACCGCCGCGGCGGTGGCGGTGGCGGTGGCGGCCAGAACGGCGGTGGCGGCCAGAACGGTGGCGGCCAGAACAGTGGCGGCGGGGCAGACCAGGGCAACAGAACGGCGGTGGCGGCAACCAGGGCAACAACGGCGGTGGCGGCAACCAGGGCAACGGCGGCGGCAACGGCGGGGGCGGCAACGCCGGTCCGTCGGTCACCACCGGGTCGGACCGTGGCGGTGGCGGCCAGCAGAACGGGACCGACGGTGCCGGCGGCGGCCGCGGGCGGAGCCGTCGTGGCGGCGGTCGGAGCAACGACGACGGCAGCCCGACGCCGCGCGAGCCGCGCGGGCGTCGTTCCGGTCGGGGCAGCGCCGAGTCGCGCGAAGCTGACGAGACGCTGATCGTCGAGCCGGCCCGCGACGACGTGCCCGAGCCCGAGGTCCGCCGCGACCAGACCACGATCGATCCGACCCCGGCCGAGCCGGTCGAGGTCGAGCAGGCCGTGGCCGAGTACGCGGTGCTGAGTGACGACGCCCAGCAGGACGTCGAACCGGGCATCGAGATCGAGTCGGCCGTGTCGGACGATGCCCAGGTCGGTCAGGCCGTCGACCAGGCGCCGTCGGAGACTTCGGCTTTCGCGAGCCAGGACGACGGCGCCACCTCGGACGACGGGTCGTCCGAGCAGCACGACGCCGCGGTGGATCAGCCGACCGGCGACCCGGTGACGGTGGATCAGCCGACCGACGACCCGGTCTCGCCGGATCAGCCGACCGGCGAACCCGCTTCGGCGGATCAGCCCGCCGGTGAGCAGACCGAGGACGAGAGCGTCCCGGCCGGAGCGTGATCGAGCGGCGGCGCCGGGGCTGAACGGCCCCGACGCCGCCGACCGAGCGACATACTGGCTCCCATGCACCCCGACCCGACCCCGCCGAGCCCCGACCGCCCTCTGGTGGTGGCCGTCATCGGTGCCGGTCCTTCGGGGATCTACGCCGCCGAGGCGCTGAGCCAGCAGGCCGGGGTGGCGGTCGAGGTCGCGGTGATCGATCGGCTGCCGGTGCCGTTCGGGTTGGTCCGTTACGGGGTCGCGCCCGACCACCATTCGATCCGCTCGATCCGCAGCACCCTCGAACGCACCCTGGAGAAGTCCGGCGTCCGGTTCTACGGCAACGTCGAGATCGGGCGTGACCTGACCATCGACGAGCTGCGCGCCCGGGTCGACGCGGTCATCTACGCCTACGGCGCGGGCAGCGACAAGCACCTGGGGATCGCGGGCGAGGACCTGCCCGGCAGCATCGCCGCCGCCGAGTTCGTCGCCTGGTACTGCGGGCACCCGGACATCCACCCCGACACCGAGCTCGAGGTCGACGACCGAGTGGTGGCGGCGACGATCAAGCCATTGATGGACACCTCGGTCGACGCGGTGGTGGTCGGTGTCGGCAACGTCGCGCTCGACGTAGCCCGGGTGCTGGTCAAGTCCTCCGCCCAGCTCGAGGACACCGACATGGCCGACGAGGTCCTCGAGGTGCTGGCCGGCAAGGCGGTCACCGATGTCCACGTGCTCGGCCGGCGCGGGCCGGCGTACACCACGTTCACCACCAAGGAGTTGCGCGAGCTCGGTCAGCTCGACGACATCGACGTCATCGTCGATCCGGCCGACCTGGAACTCGACGACTCGAGCCGGGCGGTGGTCGAACACGACAAGGTGGCGGCGCGCAATCTGGCCGTCTTCCGCGACTGGGCGGCGCGACCGCACGGCACCGGTGCGCGACGGGTGCACTTCCACTTCTGGCGACGACCGGTACGCCTGATCGGATCCGACCGGGTGGCCGGCGTCGAGATCGAGACCACCCACATCGCCCCCGACGGCTCGCTGGCCGGCTCCGGGACGTTCTCGACCCTGGCCGCCCAGCTGGTCGTCCGCTCGGTCGGGTACCGCGGTCTGGCCATGCCCGGCGTCCCGTACGACGACCGCACCGGCCGGGTGCCGCACGCCGAGGGCCGGGTCATCCGCGACGGCGGCTTCTCACCCGACGAGTTCGTCACCGGGTGGATCAAACGGGGACCGACCGGGGTGATCGGCACCAACAAATCCGACGCGGTCGAGACCGTTGCCTCGCTGCTGTCCGACGTCGACCGGGGTGCGCTGGTCGCCGGCGGTCGGTCGGGAGCGCTCGACGCGCTGCTGGCCGCGCGCGGGATCCATCCGCTCGACATGCCCGACTGGCACCGGATCGACGCCGCGGAGATCGAGCTGGGACACAGCCACGGCCGCGTCCGGACCACGCTCAACCACCGCCAGGACCTGCTGGCCGCCGCCGGGAACGACCACGGCGAGTAGCTCAGCCGCTCCGCCCGGGGTACGGCCACGGGACGCTCAGCGCGCGGAGCCGTCCTTCGGCCCGTGCGCCCGGATCGATCCCGCGTGCGCCTTGGCGGTCGGGTCGCTGCGGGTCTTGAGCAGGCTGGCCACCGTGGTCACGGCGAGCACGGCGAGGATGACGCCCAGGCTGACCAGGGTGGGGATCTCCGGCACGGACGGGTTGATGTCGACGTGGAGCCAGTGCAGGATCAGCTTCACGCCGATGAAGGCGAGGATCAGCGACAGGCCGGTGGACAGGTAGACCAGCCGGTCGAGCAGCCCTTGGACCAGGAAGAACAGGGCCCGCAGACCGAGCAGCGCGAAGGCGTTGGCGGTGAAGACGATGAACGGTTCGCTGGTCACGCCGAAGACCGCGGGGATCGAGTCGAGCGCGAACAGCAGGTCGATGCTGCCGATGGCGATCAGCACCAGGAACAGCGGGGTCAGCATCGTGCGGCCGTTGAGCCGGGTGGTCAGCTTGCCGCCGACGTATTCGTCGGTGATCGGCAGCAGCCGCCGCGCGCCCTTGATCACCACGTTGTCCTCGATGTCGGGATCTTCGTTGCGGTGCCGGAACAGCTGGATGGCGGTGAAGATGAGCAGCAGCCCGAACAGCAGGAAGACGACCGAGAACAGCGACAGCAGGGTGGCGCCCAGTGCGATGAAGATGGCCCGCATGATCAGCGCCAGCACGATGCCGAAGGTCAGCACCTTGTGCTGGTGTTCCTCGGGCACCGCGAACGTGGTCATGATGATCACGAAGACGAACAGGTTGTCGACCGACAGGCTCTTCTCGACCAGGTAGCCGGCGAAGTACTGGGTGCCGAGCTCGCCGCCGAAGGTCATGGTGAACCAGACGCCGAAGCCCACGGCGACGGCGATGTAGAACACCGACCAGGCGGTCGCCTCCTTGAAGCCGACCCGGTGCGGTTTGACCGCTGCGATGATCAGATCCACCGCCAACAGCGCGATGATGATGGCGATGGTGACGCCCCAGACGAGCGGGCTGATGGTCATCGTGGGAACCTCTCGGTGGCAACGGTGAGGCCTGGACCCTACGGGGTCACCCCAAGTGTGCGCGCCGGTTCCTGGGTGACGGGCGGAGTCGACGGCGCCCGGCCGGGTGTGCTCAGTGGTCCTGGTCGAAGGCGCGCCGCAGCGTGACCGGTGCCTTCTGCCGCCACGATTCGGTGATCAGCTCGCGCAGCTCGGCGACCTTGATCTTGCTCAGGTGGACCAGCACGATCGGGTGGTCGTCGTAGTGGGCGGTGGTGAAGAACGCCTCCGATCCGGACTCCAGCAGCGCCTCCTTCTCGCCGAGATCGGAGACGAAGACGACCAGTGCCCCCTCGTCGTCGGTCCGCAGCCGCAGGAATCCCTTGCCCTTCACCTTGTATCCGGGCGTGCCGTACCAGGTCCCCTCGGTGACTTCGGGCAGCTCCAGCGCGATCCTGCGGACATCGTCCTCGGTGGCCATGGTCACCCCTCCTGGTCGAGTCGGATCGGCAGTCGCTTGAGACCGTTGACGAAGTTCGAAGCCAGCCGGACCGGGGCGCCGTCGGTCCGCAGCCGCGGCAGCTCCGGCCGCAGCGCGCCGAGCAGCGCGCGCAGCTCGAGCCGGGCCAGGTTGGCCCCGAGGCAGAAGTGCGGGCCGATGCCGAAGGCCAGGTGCGGGTTGGCGGTCCGGTCGAACCGCAGCACGTGCGGGTCGTCGTAGACCTCCGGATCGCGGTTGGCGGCGATGTAGTAGAGCACCACCTTGTCGCCGGCGGCGATCGGTTGCCCGGCCAGCTCGGTGTCGACGGTGGCCGTCCGGCGGAACTGCATGGTCGGGCTGACCCAACGCAGCAGTTCCTCGACCGCCGGCTCGAGCAGGTCGGGATCGGCGGCGAGCTCGGCTGCACGCTCGGGATGCTCGGCCAGCGCCAGCAGCGAGCCGGACAGCGCGTGCCGCGTGGTCTCGTTGCCGCCGACCACCAGCAGCAGCCAGAAGTTGACCAGCTCGGCGTCGCTCAGCCGCTCGCCGTCGATCGCGCCGTTGGCCAGGATGCTGGTCAGGTCGTCGGTGGGCCGCTCGCGCCGCTCGTACGCCAGAGCGAAGACGTAGCGTCCGGCCTCGGCGAACACCGCCCGGTAGGCCTCGATGTCACCACCGCCGTACTCGGGGTCGTCGAAGCCGACCAGCACGTTGCTCCAGCCGAAGAGCAGTTCGCGGTCGGCGGCCGGGACCCCGAGCAGGTCGGCCAGCACGAGCAGCGGCAACTCGACGGCCACGTCGCGGACGGCGTCGAGCCGGCCGCGGCGACGCACCTCGTCGGCCAGTCCCTGCGCGTAGCCGACCACGCTGTCCTGGAGCCGGGCCACCGCCCGCGGAGTCAGGGTCGAGCCCACCAGCCGGCGGACCCGGGCGTGCCGGGGGTCGTCCATGTTGATCAGCAGCTGGCGGGCCGAGCGGAGGTCGGCCGGCGTCCGCGGGTCGGGCAGGAACGCGCCCTTGGCCTGGGAGGAGAACAGCCCCGGCGTACGCGACGCCTCGACCACCGCCCGATGGCTGAGCACCGCCCAGTAGCCGCTGCCGCGGTCGGCCGTACGCCCCTGCCGGCTGTGCCGGACCAGCAACGGCTCGTCGACCCACACCACCTCGCCCTGGGCGCGGAGCCGGTCGAACTCGGCGAACGGCACCGCCTCGGCGAAGGTCTGCGGGTGCGCGATGTCGGGGTGCACGGTGTCGGGGTGCACGGTGTCGGGGTGCACGGTGTCGGGGTGCGGGGGGGGCGGTGTCGGGGTGTGGGGTGGTCATATCCGTCCCTCGGCCGGCATCGGGAGCGACCCGGCCCGGAGTTTGCCGGCCTCGTCGCGCGGGATCGCCGCGACGAAGACGTAGCGGCGCGGCCGCTTGAACCCGGCCAGCCGGGCGCGGCAGGCGGAGTCGAGCTCGGCGCCCAGCGCGTCGGCGGAGAAGCTCGGGTCGAGCGGCTCGACGTAGGCCAGCACCCGCTCGCCGAACTCGGGATCGGGCTCGCCGACCACGGCCGCGTCCCGGACCCCCGGACCGGCCAGCAGCGCCGCCTCCACCTCGGCCGGATAGATGTTCACGCCGCCGGAGACGATGAGCTCGCTCTGCCGGCCGGTCAGGTAGAGATAGCCGTCGGCGTCGAGATAGCCGAGCTCGCCGTAGGTGAAGGTGCCGGCATCCAGGTGCGCGGCCGCGGTCTTCTCCGGCGCCCCGTGGTAGTCGAAACCACGTCGGCGGCTGACGAAGACCCGGCCCACCTCGCCGGGCGGCAGCGGTCGCCCCTGGTCGTCGACGACGACCAGCCGCGACGGGTAGAGGGCCCGACCGACGCTCCCCGGGTGGGTGCGGGCCTCGGCGGCGTCGATCAGCGTCACCGCGCCGCCCTCGGTCGCGCCGTAGTACTCGATCAGACAGTCGCCCCACCAGTCGAGCATCCGTTGCTTGAGCTCGATCGAGCACGGGCCCCCGCCGTGCCAGACCACCGACAACGAGGCGCCGGAGAAACGGGCGCGGACGGCCTCGGGCAGCCGGAGCAGCCGGACGAAGTGGGTCGGCACCAGGTGGGTGGCGCTGACCTGGTCGGCGTCGATGGTGCGCAGCAGCCGCTCGGCCTCGAACCGGGGGTGGACGATCAGCCGCACCCCGCGCAGCAGTGGGAGCAGGGCGAAGTAGAGCTGGGCCGAGTGATACCACGGGCCGACCAGCAGGTTGACGCCGTGGTCGGGGACCCGGAGCATCCGACCGGCGTAGTCGAGCTGTCGGCGGATCCGCTCGATCGGACCGCCGGCCACGAACAGTCCGTTGAGCACGCCCTTGGGCCGCCCGGTGGTGCCCGAGGTGTACATCAGCAGGGCCCCGGAGACCTGGTCGGCCGGTTCGGCGGCCGAGCACCCGGCCAGCCGGCGCTCGGCCTCGTCGCCGAGGACGAGCCGGCGGACCTCCGGTCGGCCGTCTCCCTCCGGTGCGGTCGACGCCGACCGGATCGCCGCGGCCGCCGTCTCCGCCCGCTCGGGATCGCAGATCAGCAGGCCGGCGCCCGAATCGGTGAGCAGGTAGCCGACCTCGTCGGCGGTCAGCTGCCAGCTGACCGGGACCAGGACGCAGCCGTGGTGCAGCACGGCGAGCAGCACCTCGAACACCTCGCTGCGGTTGCGCGCCATCACCGCCAGCGTCGCCCCGGGACCGACGCCGAGTCGGCCGAGCAGGTCGACCCACCGGTTGACCCGGGCGTCGAGCTCCGGCCAGGTCGAGCTCCGGTCGTCGTCGCACAGCGCCGGACCGTCGCCGAGGTCGCGGAGCAGCTCAACCATGGTCGCCGCCGTCGGCGGGGCTGCGGATCAGCTCGGGTCGGCGCAGGACCAGGTCGTCGTAGAGCGGGCGGAAGTTGAGCCGGGCGATGCCCGCGGTGCCGATCTCGTCGCGCGCGGTGCGGGCGGCGTCGTCGGGGATCGGCACGGGACGGCCGGCGGCCTCGGCCCGCAGCTGCACCTCGCAGCACTGCTCCATGGCCAGGAACCACCAGACCGCTTCCTCGACGCTGGCCCCCACGGTGAGCAGTCCGTGGTTGGCCATGATCACGCCGTTGCCGTCGCCGATGGTCTCGGCGATCCGCTCACCCTCGTCGAGCGACAGCACCACCCCGGAGTACTCGGAGAACAGGGCGTGCCGCTCGAAGAACGCGCAGGCGTCCTGGGTGATCGGGTCGAGCAGCCGGCCCAGAGTGGAGAAGGTCTTGCCGAACACCGAGTGGGTGTGCACCGCACAGGTCACCCGCGGGTGACGCTGGTGGATCCGCGAGTGGATGGCGTAACCGGCCGGGTTGATGGTGCCCTCGCCCTCGACCACGGTGCCGGCCTCGTCGACCAGGAGCAGATCGTCGACCCCGACCCGGCTGAAGTGCCGGCCGAACGGGTTGATCCAGAAGTGGTCGGGGCGCACCGGGTCGCGGGCCGTCAAGTGGCCGCCGGCGCCGTAGTCGAAGCCGTGCTCGGACAGGATCGCGCACGCCGCGGCGAGCCGGGTCTTGCGGTGCCGTTGCTCCTGTTCGGGCGTCCGCCGGGCTCGCTGGGCCGGCGGAGCGCCGACCGGGTCAGCCACAGCCGCCCGCCGTATCGGTGTCGTAGCCCCGCGACCCGGCGGGCACCGACTGCGGCTCCGCGGGGGATGACGACCGCCAGTGGTCGAGGAACGCCTCGACCCGGTCGAAGCCCCAGAAGCGTTGTCGACCGTGCTTGAGGTAGGGGATGCCGAAGACGTCGTCGTGGTACGCCGCGGTCAGCGCCTCGACCCCGGCCCGCCGGAGCTCGGGATCGTCCGGGGCGCCGGCGACCACGTCGGGATCGAGACCGGCGCGCTCGGCGACGGCCCGGATCACCGGCTCGGTGCAGATGTTCTCGCCGCGGTGCCACCGGGCTTCGATCACCGCGGTGTAGAACTCGCGGGCCCGACCCGCGCGCTGCGCGGCCAGCCAGCCCAGGTGCGGCAGCTCCCACCACGGGTCGACGTCGATCGGCCAGGCCATCGGCAGCTCCATGGCCGCGGCCAGGCGTTTGGTGTCCATCAGCAGGTAGAAGTGCTTGGCCCGGCTCATCTGCACGTAGTGGAACTGGGCCGAGGCGGCAGTGAGGAGCTCGTCGGTGGCCGGGTCGGGGTCGAAGAACGGGATCCACTCGAGCGCGTCGAGGGTCTCCGGTGACAGCCGGCGCAGCTTCTCCACCCCGAGCCAGCTGTACGGGCTACGGAACGAGAAGTACAGCCTCGGGGTCTTCGCACGCGCCATCTCAGCTCCCTCCACTCGGCCGGCTCGTGCTCGCTCCGAGCAGGGCGGCGACGGTCATCGGGTCGAGCTCGGCCAGCTGCCCGGCCCGCGGTCCGCGGCTGACCGCGTACCCGTGCAGGATGCTGCCGCGCGCCACCACCACCGTCTTTCCGTCGCGGACGACCGTGCACTCCAGCTCGCCGTCGAACATCACCCCACGCAGCACGCCGGTGACCCAGAACGCGGTGGTGACCTCCTCACCCATCATCGCCTCGGCGAGCAGCCGCAGTCGATAGCGCGAGACCACCGGGATCCAGCCGCGGTCACGGACCAGGTCGGGGACGGCGAGCCCGCGGTCAGCCAGGAACCGGTCGACCCCCTCCTCCAGGGTCCGGACGAAGGCCGAGGCGGCCGCGACCTCCGACCACTGGCCGTAGTAGTACGGCACCGGCCAGGTCCAGGCGTACGCGGTGTCCGGTGCCTCGGACGGCTCGGCCTCGGGCTCGGCCGGCGCGATCGGGGGGAGCAGCGGATGGTCGGGACGTGGGGCGTCCCCGGCCGGGCCGTACGGCCGGAGCTCGATCACGGCGCGGCCCTTGAACACCGGCACGCTGCTCCCGTCGGCCGCCGTCTTGGCCAGCTGGACGGCGAACTTCCCCGGCGTGGTGCAGGTGACCGTTGCGGTGACCTCGTCGTCGATCTCGAGCACCGACGGCAGCTGCGCCGAGGTCTGCCGGATCCGGACCCCGAGCCCGTGGTCGAGGAACAGCCGGCGCGTCCCCGGTGTGTGCGCGAGCAGCCATTCGGCGATGGCCGCCTCGGCCAGATAGTGGAAGTGCTTGAACCCGATCCAGCACCGGATGTTGGCTCCCTCGAGCCCCGGTCGTAGCGTTCCGGTCCAGCTGGTCATCCGGCCTCCTCGGCGACTTCGGCCGCCGTCTCGATGATCAGTGCCGCGATGTCGGCGGGGTGGCTGAGGTGGGCGAAGTGATCGAGGTCGTCACGCAGTTCGAGGCGTCCGCCGGGCACCCGGGCCACCAGTTCCTGGGCCGCCCCCGGGCTGAGCGCCGAGTCGTGGTGGCTGGCCACCACCAGCAGCGGACTGACGATGTCCTCGAGCACGAAGTCCGAGCTCAGCGCCCACCGGTCGTAGGTGGCGGTCAGCCCGCACGGTCCGACCCGCTCGATGGCCCGCGCGACGATCCGGGTGACCAACGTGGGGTCGAGGGCAGCAGTCCGCTCACCGAGGCCGGCCAGCACCCCGGCCTCGATGGTCGCCTCGAAGTTGCGGCGCGAGACGTCGAAGCTCTCCCAGGTCACCGGCGCCCGGCTGCTGCGGAACAACGGGAACAGCGCGACCAGCGGCCAGCCCGGTGACTCGGGTTGGGTCAGCAGCTCGATGGCCACGTTGGCGCCGAGCGAGTGGGCCAGCAGCAGCGGCGGACGGGACCCGGCCGCCGCCCCGGCCTCGGCCGCCTCGGTCAGCTCGGCGGTGATCTGCGCGACCGCGCGATGGCGGGGCCAGCGCTGGTTGCTGCCCGCCCGCCACGGCAGGTCGAGCGCACTGAACCGCCAGGTCGGACCCAGGCTGGTGGCCACCGCCTGCCAGGCGGGCCAGCTCCCCTCCAGCCCGTGCAGCGCGATGCAGTGAGGTCCGCCCGGCACCCCCGGCGACAACAGCGGAATCATTGGGCACCGTCCGTGTGGGGGGCGACCCCCACACCCCCGCGCGGCCGGTCCTCGCTGGCGCTCGTCGCGGCTGTGTCTCATGTGGGGGGCGACCCCCACACCCCCGCGGGGCCGGTCCTCGCTGGCGCTCGTCGCGGCTGTGTCTTTGTGGGGGGCGACCCCCACACCCCCGCGTGGCCGGTCCTCGCTGGCGCTCGTCGCGGCCCCGATGCGCACGACGAGCCCGCCGAGGGTGAGCGACACCGAGTCGTTGCTCCGGTCCACGCCACCGACTGCGGTGGCCAGCGCGATCAGCTGGTCGACCGAGCCCAGCTCGGCCGATCCCCCGGGGCGCTCGTCGCACGGCTCGACGGTCAGCTCGAGGTCGGTGTCGCCGCGGGTGAGCAGCAGGCAGGCCGCGCCGGTGGTCAACGCGGGCCCGTGGAGCGCGTCCGCCCGGCCGGCGGCTTCGGCGCCGACCAGCAGCACCCGGTCGGCGCGGTCGGCGGCCAGCAGCCGGAGCGCGTGCCGCAACGCGTGGGCCCCGCCGTCGACGGCGTCGACCACCATCAGGTTGGGTCCGCCGGCGCCGTAGCGCAGCGCGACGCTGCTGGCCAGCACATTGGCCGAGGCGTTGGGCGCGTTCAGCGGGCTGACCGCGCGGAGCCCGCCGGTGGTGACGTCATCGAGGATCTCCAGCACCGCGTCGGCGTTGCCCATCGTGCTGCAGCCGACCACGGCCAGCCGGGGGTCGAGCTCCGATTGCGGTCGGATGCCGGGCGGCAGTCCCAGCGCGCGGTGCGCGGTGACCAGGGCCAGCCGGGTGGCCGGCACCTTGTTGATCAGTCCCTTGCGGCCGAGCACGGTCGCGGCGTCCGCGGCGGTCGGTTCCCGCTCGGCGACCGTCGGCTCCACCGATGCGGGCGCATCGTCGTCGGTGGCGACCGCGGGCAGCAGCACGCTCCACCCGGCGATCCCGGCCCGCAGCGCCGTCACGGGCCGCTCACCAGCGAGACCGCGTTGACCCCGCCGAAGCCGAAGGCGTTGAGCTGGACCGCCCCGCCGGTCCAGTCGCTCGGGCCGTCGAGGACCAGCCGCAGGTCGGCGGCCTCGTCGATCGGACGCCGGAGGCCGACGACCGGCGGGACCGGCGCGCCGGCCAGACAGCGCAGGGCCAGATCGAGGTTGGCCAGCGCGGCGGCCCCCGAGAGATGCCCGATGCTGCCCTTGACCGCGGTGACCAGCGGCCGGGCTCGATGCTCCTCGAAGAACCCGGTCATCGTCGCTGCCTCGGTCGGGTCGTTGAGTGCGGTCCCGGTGCCGTGGGTGACCAGCAGCGCGACGTCGTCGGGGTCGAGACCGGCCCGGGCGTACGCGTCGTTGATCGCACGGCGGATCCCGGCGGCCGACGGCGCGGTCTCGTGGAACGCGTCGCACGACAGTCCGGTGGCCAGCAGGCGTCCGAGCACAGGGCCGTCGGGTCGGGCGGTCAGCACCACGGCACCGGCCCCCTCGCCGAGCAGCACACCGGTGCGGTCGCGGTCGAACGGCCGGACCCGGTCGGTGGCCGGGTCGCCGGCGCGCCCGATCATGGCCAGCATCGAGGTCGACATGGCGTCGACCCCGGCGACCACCACCGCATCGGCCTCGCCGGCGTCAAGCCGGTCCTGGGCCAGGGCCAGGGCGTGGCCGGCGGCCGCGCAGGCGTTGGACAAGGTGGTGACCTCGCGTACGCCGGGGAGCGCCCGCCGGACGGTGGCCTCGAAGTCGAGCCGCTCGCGGGGCAGCGCGTCGAGGCGATCGGCGTACGCCTCGAGGGTCGCCGTCTCGCCCAGCCCGGTGCCCACCAAGCAGTCGACCCGCTGGGTCTCCAGGTCGAGCCCCGCGGCGGCCTCCGCGACCACCGCGGCCAGCCAGCGACCGGCCCGGAACTCGGGGTCGGGGTCGGCGATCGGGTAGCCCCAGCCGATCGGCGCAGCGGCGGGCAGCGGGGCGGCGCCGTGCCGCCCGGCCAGCAACGCGGCGAAGGTCGCCGCACCATCACCCAGGCCGGTGCGCAGCACGCTCGCGGTGACGGCGACCGCCATCAGCGGCCGATCAGGGCGGCGGCGACCCCACCGCGGGGCGAGTGGGCGGTGACCAGCGCATGACCCGGACGACCGTCGGCCAGGAACGCGGCCAGCCCGAGTGCGGTGGCCGCCGAGCCGCAGCGGCCGAGTGTCTCGCTGACCGCCAGCCGCTCGAGCGGATGACCGACGGCCTGCTCGGCCGGGTCGGACTCGCGCCGGTCGTCGGCGTCCTCGGTGGTGATGACGGTGCGGATGGACGCCGGGTCGACCTGCGGGGTGCGTTCGAGCAGCACCGACACACACCGCCGTAACGCGTCGGCCGGGTCGACGCCGGGGCCGGTGAAGCCCAGCCGTACGCCGGCCAGCCCCGGTGCGCCGGGCTCGGGTGGGCGGGCGTCGAACACGAACGCGGCCGCGCCCTCACCGGTCGAGCGGCCCTCCGACCAGGCCCGGTGCGGGCTGAATTCTTCGGCCGCCCCGGTCAGCATGATCCGGACGTGGTCGCGGCGGAGCGCGTTGGCCGCGTACTGCAGCGCCTGGTGGAAGCCGAGGGCCCCGCCGGCCAGGGTCGCGTTGACCCCGTGCAGCCCGAGCTTGATCCCGACCTGCGCCGCGGCACAGTTCATCACCGTGTTCGGGAACATCATCGGGTTGATCAGGTAGGGCTTCTCGCCGACCAGCGTCTCCTGGCTGAACTCGACGGTCGAACGCAGGCTGCCGACCGTGGTGCCGAGGGCCACGCCGGCCGCACTCTGCTCCTCGGGGTCGAGTGCCGCGTCGGCCAGCGCGGCACTGCACACGGTGACGGCCAGACCGGTCACCCGGTCATAGCTGCTGGTGCCCTTGCGACCGAGCTGGGCCCGGATGTCGAAGTCGCCCCACATCGGTTCGGCCGGTCGCGGTAGCGGATCGGCGAACAGCCCGCCGACCTGGTGTCCCGGCCCTCCGGCCAGCGCGCCGACCAGTGCCTCCGAACCGAGCCCGGTCGCGCCGATCACGCCGAAGCCGCGCAGGGCCAGCGATGCACTCATGCTGTCCGCTCCTCGCGTCCGCGCTCGGAACTCATGCCGGAGCCCCCGCGGGGTCGAGCGCGCCGAAGACGGTGATCGCGTTGTTGCCGCCGAAGGCGAAGCCGTTGTTCTGGGCGATCCGGATCTGCTGGTCGCGGGCTCGGTTGGGCACCGGGTCGAGGGCGCCGAGGGCCGGGTCGAGGGTGGAGAAGTTGATGGTCGGCGGGAGGAAACCGCCGGCGATGGCGAGCACCGAGGCGATCGCCCCGAAGCCGCTCGCCGCGCCCATGGTGTGGCCGATCATCGACTTGACCGAGCTGACCGGGGGCAGGTCGTCGCCGTAGACCTCGCGCAACGCGGCCACCTCGGTGATGTCGTTGGCCCGGGTGCCGGTCCCGTGGGCACAGACGTAGTCGACGTCGGCCGGCGTCACCCCGGCATGGGCCAGCGCGGTGGTCATGCACCCGGCGATGCTGCTCTGGTCCGGGGCCACCGGGTGCTTGGCGTCGCAGTTGACCGCGTAGCCGAGCACCTCGGCGTAGATCCGGGCGCCGCGGGCCTCGGCGTGCTCCAAGCTCTCCAGCACCAGCGCCGCGCCGCCCTCGGCGGTGATCATCCCGCCGCGGTCGGTGTCGAACGGCGAGCAGTGTTCCTCGGCCAGCGCGCCGAGGCGGAAGAAGCCGGCGTGAGCCCAGCGGCACACCGAGTCGGCCCCACCGACGACCATCACCTCGACCTCGCCGGACACGATCTGGTCGTAGCCGTAGCCGATCGCGTAGTTGCTGGCCGAGCAGGCGGTGGCGATGGTGATCACCGGCCCGTCGAGCCCGAGCTCGGTGGCGGTCGCCTCGGCCAGGTGCTGGGCCGGGAGCTGGGTCCACTGACGTTCGCTGACCCCCGGGAGTCCGTCGTCGACGATCTGGGCCACCACCTGCTCGATGGCCACCGATTCGCCGCTGGTCGTGCCCATGGCCACCCCGGCCCGCCCGTCGCCGAGCAGTGTGGGATCGAGACCGGCGTCGGTGACCGCGAGCCGGCCGGCCGCGGCGGCGAACTGGCTGGTCCGTCCCCAGTCGTCGGCGACCAGCGTGGTCAGCAGCGGCCGCGGATCGAAGTCGGCGATCTCACCGGCGTTGCGGTGCGGGAAACCCGAGGCGTCGAACGAGGTGACCGGTCCGATCCCGGACGCCCCGGAGCGCAACCCGTGCTCGTACGCGGTCGCACCGATCCCGATGCTGGAGACCGGTCCGAGGCCGGTGACCACCACCCGCGTCACGGGATCTACTTCCAGCCGGCGTGTCTGGCCAATGAGGCGTGCACCGCAGTGAGGTTGGTCAGCTCGGGGAGCTCGGCCTGCGGGATCTCCACTCCATAGGCCTTGTCGAGCCGCGCCAGGATCTCGATGGCCCGGAGCGAATCGGCCTCGTACTCCTCCTGGAAGTCCCCGTCATCGGTGAGTTCCTCCGGCTCGACCTCGAGCACGTCGGCCACGATTTCGCGCAGTTCTTCCAGACGCTCGTTGGGCACGCGGTTGTCCTCCTCGCAGACCGTCAACGACGCTCACGCCGGACGGCTATCAGCTGATCGACCGTGGCCACGAGCGTAGCGCAGGCCCAGATCGAGCCCCGGGCCACCATGGTGGCCGCATCGGCGCGTTCCAGCGTGACCTGGTGGTGCAGCGTGGCGCCGGGGCCGGCCGGCGCGAACGTGGTCACCCCCGACGCCGCGGCCAGCATCAGCACCTCGTCCGACCGCATCGCACCGCTCGTCGACAGGGCCAGCAACGCGGCGGCCTGGCCGAACGACTCGACCAGCAGTGAGGTCGGATAGGCCAGCTGGGTCGGGGTCCAGCCCGGCTGGGCCGCCGCGTAGACCGGGTCGGTCAGGCTCAGCGCCTTGCGCGCGCACAGCGTGCGGCCGGGCACGTGGCCGCAGACCCGGTCGACCAGCAGGAGCGGCCAGCGTTGCGGCAGCAGCGCGAGCGGCGCGATCGCGGTCACGGCGTCGGCGCAGACGGGTGGTGGGATCTCCGGAACGGTCGTCGATGCCGGCGCGAAGGTCAGCGTGGCCACCGAGGTTCCGGCGACGGTCGCGACGACCTTGACCTCGTCACCCCGCCCGGGACCGGCGGCCAGCAGCACCTCCTCGCCCGGGCCGACGGCCTGCAGGAAGCGCAACCGGCGGATCGACCACGCATCCTCGGGCCGGACGTGGTCGAGCAGCCGGAATGCGGCCTCGAGCAGGTAGACCCCGGGCAGGATGGGCTGACCCGGGAAGTGGCCGGTCAGGCCGGGAAGGTCGGCGGTGACCCGGAGCCGCCCGGTGGCCGTCCCGCGGTCGCCCACCGCGTACACGTCGAGGGCGTTCAGCGGTGCCGCCCGGTTTGGTGGGGACGCCGTCGACCAGGCGGTCATCGACCGACGCTCACAGTTTGATGCCGCCGTCGACCTGGAACACCTGCCCGGTGATGTAGCCGGCCTTCGGCGACATCAGGAACGCGACCAGTTCGGCGACGTCCTCGGGCGTGCCGTAGCGGCCGAGCGGGATCAGCGCCAGGGCATCGGCCCGCAGTTTGTCGGTCAGCGCCGCGGTCATGTCGCTCTCGATGAACCCCGGCGCGACGACGTTGGCCCGAACGCCGTACCTGGCCACCTCCTTGGCCAGCGACCGGGTCAGTCCGATGATCCCGGCCTTGCTGGCCGAGTACGCGGTCTGGCCGATGTTGCCCTGCACCCCGGCCACCGAAGACATGGTGACGATGCTGCCGGCCCGCTGCTTGAGGAAGGTGAAGGCGCAGGTCCGGACGACGTTCCAGGTCCCGGTCAGGTTGGTGTCGATGACCTCGGCCCACTGGTCGGGGTGCTGGAGCACCGCGGGCGCGTCATGGGTGATGCCGGCGTTGCTGACCACCCCGGTCAGCGGACCCAGGGTGCGCACGTCGCTGACCAGCTGCTGGACCGCGGCCAGATCGGTGACGTCGCAGACGGCCAGATGCACCGGCACGTCGTACGCGAGCAGTTCGGCGGCCAGCGACGCGGTCTCGGCCGACTCGCGCCGGAAGCAGCCGACGATCCCGTGGCCCTCGCGGGCCAGGCTGAGCGCGACGGCGCGGCCGATGCCGCGCGAGGCGCCGGTGACGAGGGTGATGGGTGGGGTGGTGGGAGGCGTGTCGGGTGGGGTGGTGGGCGCGGTGCTCACGGACTCGGGGCTCACGGGGTCTCCTGGTCGAGTTCGGTGTGGAGGGCGTCGGTGTGCTCGCCGGGTCGGGGAGCGGCGGTGCGGAGGTGGACCGGGGTGGCCGAGAACCGGGTCGGCGGGCCGGTGAGCCACAGCTCGCCGTCGCCGAGCGGGACCGGTTGCAGGGTGCCCCGCTCGACCAGCGCCGGGTCGGACGCCACCTCGGCCAGGGTGCGCACCGGTGCGGCGGGCAGGCCGGCGGCGGTCAGCGCCGCCACCGCCTCGTCGGTGGTCCGGGTGCTGGTCCACGCGCCGATCAGCGCGTCGACCGCGTCGCGGTGCTCGATCCGCGCCCGGGCGCCGGCGTAGTCGGGATCGACGCCGAGCTCGGGCCGGCCGATCAGCTCGGCCAGCCGCCGCCATTGCCGGTTGAGCGCCGCCACCAGATAGAGCGCGCCGTCGGAGCACGGATAGCAGTTGGACGGGACGACGAAGTCGGTGTCGTTGCCCAGCCGGGTGGCGGCGATGCCGTGCCGCTCGCGGGTCAGCAGGCCGGAGGTGGCGGCGAGCAGGCTGTCGAGCATCGACACCTCGACGTGCTGTCCCTCGCCGGTGCGGCTGCGATGCTGCAGCGCCGCGAGGGCGCCGATCGCCGCGTACAGCGCGACCAGGTCGTCGGCGACGAAGGTCGGGGTTCGCCGGGGCCGGCCGTCGGCGTCGGCGTGCAGTGCCATCCAGCCCGAGTACGCCTGGACGATCGGGTCGTAGGCACCGGCCCCGGTGCGGTCGTCGGCGCCGAAACCGCTGATCGAGACCATCACGATGTCGTCGCGGACCGCCCGGCAGCCGGCGTAGCCGACGCCCCAGCCGTCGAGCGTCCCGGGCCGGAAGTTCTCCACCACCAGATCGGCGGTGCCGACCAGGGCACGGAAGAAGTCGCGGCCTTCATCGGTGCGCAGATCGGCGAGCACGCTGCGCTTGTTGCGGTTGACGGTCTGGCGGAACCAGGACTCGTCGGTCCCCGGGAGCATCGGCGGCACCTCGCCGTCGGCCCGCCCGGGCAACTCGATCCGGATCACGTCGGCGCCGAGGTCGGCCAGGATGGCCGAGGCCATCGGACCCGACCAGACCCGGGTCACATCGAGCACCCGGATCCCGGCGAGGGGCCCGGTCACAGTCGCTGCAGCAGACTGGCCAGACCGAGCGAGCCGCCGGCGCACAGGGTGATCAGCGCGTACTCGCCGTCGTCGGCCTCGAGCTGGCTCAGCGCGCTGCCGATCAGCCGCGCCCCGGTCGCCCCCAGCGGGTGGCCGAGGGCGATGGCGCCGCCGCGGACGTTGAGCCGGTCCGGGTCGGCGCCGAACCGGCGCTGCCAGGCCAGCGGGATGGCCGCGAACGCCTCGTTGATCTCGTAGCGGTCGATGTCGGCCAGGCTCATCCCGGTGCGCTCGAGCAGCGCCTCGGTGGCGGTCAGCGGTCCGTCGAGCAGGTAGTAGGGGTCGCAGCCGGTGGTGACCTGGGCGGCCAGCCGCGCGCGGGGCCGCAGCCCGAGCGCGGCCGCGCGGTCGGCCGACATCCACAGCACGGCGGCGGCGCCGTCGGAGCGTTGCGAGGTGGTCGCCGCGGTGTGGCGGGCGCCCTCCATGGTCGGGCGCAGCGTGGCCAGCACCTCGACGCTGGTCGCCCGCAGTCCCTCGTCGCGGGCCAGTTCGGGGAGCGGCGCGACCTCGGCGTCGTACGCTCCGGCCGCCCACGCCTCGGCCGCCCGCTGCTGTGACCGGGCACCGTAGGCGTCGAGGTCGCCGCGCGCCAGCCCGTCGCGCTCGGCGATCCGCTCGGCGGCGCCGAACTGGGCCCGGGGCGGGTCGTCGTACGGATACTCGGGGAGCTTGTAGTGCCCGGGTCCGGCGGTCAGGTTGCTGCCGATCTCGACCCGGCTCATCGACTCGACGCCGCAGGCGATCACGCAGTCGGCGTGGCCGGCGGCGATCAGCGCGGCGGCCTGGTGGTTGGCCTGCAGGCTCGACGCGCAGGCGCTGTCGATGGTCACCGCCGGGACCCGCCAGTCCATGGTCGAGTTGAGCCAGGCGTTACGGGTGACGTTGAGGCTCTGCTCGCCGATCTGGGTCACGCAGCCGCCGATCAACTGGTCGACGTCGCCCGGCTCGACCCCCGCGCGGCGGAGCACCTCGACCTGCACGTGCCGGAGCAGGGCCACGGCCTTCACTCCCGACAGGGCCCCGCCGTAGCGACCGAACGGGGTCCGGGCCGTGGCGATGATCACCGGGTCCGGCATCGATGTCTCCTGTCTCGACGAGGCTCCGATGGTAACCATGCGGGTCGGAGCACGGTCCGACCCGCAGCGGCGCATCTGACGCCCGGGGCCGATGTCCGGTCGGCGATCGGCGGTCAGACTGGGTGACAACGATCCCCGTCCACCGTCGGGGGCCCTCGATCGAAGGTGTCTCGTGGTTCTCCCGTTCTCCGTGCCGTCCTGGCCGGTGCTCTCGATGCTCTGGATCGCCACGATGGCGGTCTGCTTCACCGTGCTCGGAGGCAAGGCGCCGCTGACCGCGCGCCGGGTGGCGACCATCGCCGCCATCGGGACCTATCTGGCCGGGGTGGCCGCGTTGACCATGTTCCCGCACAACGGAGCCCCGGACGGGGCCGGCGAAACCGTCGGTCTGCTCAACCTGGTCCCGTTGGCCGGCGTGGACCCGGTCACCTTCGGGCTCAACGTGATCATGACCGTGCCGCTGGGCCTGCTGGCCCCGCTGGTCGTCCGGATCCGTTCGGGATGGGCGATGGCCGCGCTCGGGCTGGTCTTCAGTGCCGCGATCGAGCTGACCCAGGGCTTCACCGACGTCGTCGCGGGCAGCGGCCGGGTCGTCGACGTCAACGATCTGATCGCCAACACCGCGGGGGCGGTGCTCGGATTCTGGGCCCTGCGGACGGCGGGCGCGGCCCGGGTCCGTCCCTTCGCGCTGCGGCCGTCGCCCACGGCGACCCCGGCCAGGTACGCGAACAGCGGGTCCGGTCCGGCTCGTTAGGGTGTGCTGCGGAGGTAGGCGATGACCCTGCAGCTGTACTGGTTCCTTCCCGGTCACGGGGACGGCCGCGACATCGGTCGCGCCACCGAAGGCGGGCCGATGCGCTCGACCCAGCGGGCTCCGGACCTCGGATATCTGACCCAGGTGGCCATGGCCGCCGACCAGCTCGGCTTCGCCGGGGCACTGGTGCCGTTCGGGATGTTCTGCGAGGACCCGTGGCTGGTCAGTGCGGCGGTGGCCGCGCAGACCGAGCGGCTGAGGCTGATGATCGCCTTGCGGCCCGGATTGATGTCGCCGCTGCTCGCCGCGCAGATGACCGCGACGCTGCAGCGGATGTCGGGCAACCGGGTGGTGTTCAACGTGGTCATCGGCAGCGACCGCGACGAGCAGTTGCGTTACGGCGACCCGGTCCCGCACGACGACCGGCACCGCCGGTCGCGCGAGTTCCTGCATCTGCTCCGCGCACTCTGGGCGGGGGAGCCGGTCGACTTCGACGGCGACTTCTACCAGCTGAAGGCCGGTCTGCTGACCCGGCCGGCCGAGGTGTTCCCCGAACTGCACATCGCCGGGTCGTCCGAGGCCGCGCAGCAGACCGCGGCGACCTACGGTGACGTGTTCATGACCTGGGGCGAGCCGCCTCCTGCGCTGGCCAGCTCGATCGCCGACGTCCGCGACCGGCTCGAGCAGGACCGTCCGATGGTCTTCGGCACCCGGTTCCACGTCATCACCCGCGACACCGAGGACGAGGCCTGGGCGCTGGCCGACCGACTGGTGTCCGGTCTCGATCCGGCGCTCATCGCCAAGGCCCAGAAGCGGTTCTCGGCCACCGAGTCGGAGGGCCAGCGCCGGATGTCGGCGCTCTACGCCGACGGCGTCCGGCCGTCGCGGGCCGAGCTCGAGGTCCACCCCAACCTGTGGGCCGGCTACGGACTGGCCCGGCCGGGCCCCGGGCTGGCCCTGGTCGGCCGCCACGACCAGGTCGCCGACCGGATCGCCGAGCTGCACGCGCTGGGCATCGACCACCTGATCCTGTCCAGCCAGCCGCATCTGGAGGAGTGCTACTGGTTCGGCGAGAACGTCATCCCGTTGCTCCGTGACCGCGGCGTCGTCGCCTGACCACCCGATGGACCTCACCGACACCGCCGAGCAGGCCGCCTTCCGCGCCGAGCTGCGCAGCTGGCTGTCCGCCCAGCCGCCGACCACCGACGCCCGGGCCTGGGGACGGGCGCTGCACGCGGCCGGGTACGCCGGACTGACCTGGCCGACCGCGTACGGCGGCGGCGGACGTCCGGTCACCACCCAGGGCATCGTCGTCGAGGAGTGCGCGCTGGCCGGCGCCCCCGACGAGGCCGGGGTGATCGGACTCAACATGGTCGCTCCCACGCTGATCGCCTACGGCACCCCCGAGCAGTGCCGGACCCACCTGCCGGCCATCCTGCGCGGTGACGAGCTGTGGTGCCAGGCGTTCTCCGAGGCCGAGGCGGGATCGGACCTGGCCACCCTGGCCTGCCGGGCCACCCCGGACGGCGAGGGCGGGTTCCGGATCGACGGGGTCAAGCTGTGGTCCTCGTACGCCGGGCAGGCCGACGTCGCGCTGCTGCTGGCCCGGACCGGCACCGCCGAGGAACGGCACCGTGGGCTGACCTGCTTCCTGCTCGACCTGCGCGAGCCCGGCGTGAGCGTCGACCCGATCCCGATGCTGCACGGGGTGGCCGGGTTCGCCTCGATCACCCTCACCGGGGTGCGGATCGCCGCCGACCGGGTGGTCGGCCAGGTCGGCCAGGGCTGGACGGTGGCCATGACCACGCTGAGCCACGAGCGCGGGACCTTCGGTGTCACGCTGACCGCCCGGTTGGTCCGACGCTTCGACGAACTGCTGGACATGGCCGAGGAGCTGGGTGAGCGCCCGGTCGAGCTCGCCGAGCTGTGGTCGGCGATCGAGGCACTGCGCTGGACCGGCTACCGGGTGCTGTGGTCACTCGAGACCGGTCGGCCCGGGCCGGACAGCAGCCTGCTCAAGCTGCGGTGGTCCGAGCTGCACCAGCGGCTGATCGCGGTGGCCTGGCAGCTGGCCGTCGACCACCGGCACGACGGCTGGATCGCGCATTGGCAGACCGCCCGGCTGCGCAGCCGCGGCAACAGCATCGAAGGCGGCACCTCGGAGATCCTGCGGCGGACGATGGCCGCCCGGACCTGCGGTCTGCCCAAGGGGGCCTGACCCGTGGACTTCGCGCTGACCGAGGACGCGCAGACCCTGGTCGAGGTCGCCCGGCGGGCCCTGGCCCAGCCGTTCGACCACGCCCGCGCCAGGCAGCTCGGCTGGTTCGACGACGCGTTGTCGGGGCTCGATCGGGTGCTGCTGGCCGAGGAGTGCGGGCGGGCCGGGCGGCCCGCCCCGTTCCACGAGCCGCTGACCGACGCGGGGGAGGCGCTCGGGATCGCCGGGGCGGCGTACGCGATCGCCGTCGAACACGCCTCGACCCGGACCCAGTTCGGTCGCCCGCTGGGCAGCTTCCAGGCCGTCGCCTTTCCGATCGTCGACGTGTACGCGGCGATCGAGCTGGCCCGGTCGAGTCTGTGGCGGGCGGCCGGCACCCTCGAGCCCGGCGACGCACTGGTCGCCTCGGCCCTGCTCGAGACGCGGCGGGCCGCGCTGGTCGCCTGCGAGACCGCGATCCAGACCCTGGGCGCCTTCGGGCTCACCGAGGAGGGGCCGCTGGCCGGTCGCTACCGCCGGGCCCTGGCCCTGGCCGCGCAGCCACCGACCGAACGCGAGCTGCACCGGAGCATCGCCGACGCGTTGGGGGCGCGGGCATGATCACGTCGCCGGGTAGGGTCGCCGGTGATCCCCGTCACCGACGTGTCACCGAAACCCGGACCGAGGAGAACATCGTGCTCGACGGTTGCACCGCCTGGCCGGAGGCCGACGCCCGCCGCTATCGCGAGCAGGGGTGGTGGACCGACTGGACCTTCGCCGAACTGGCCCGGGTGCCCGACGAGGACCGTGACCGACCGGCGGTGGTGACCCGGACCAGCACGTTGAGCTACGGCGACCTCGACGACCGGGCCGACCGGTTCGCCGCCGGTCTGGCCGAGCGGGGGATCAAGCCCCAGGACCGGGTGCTGGTCCAGTTGCCCAACGTGCCCGAGCTGGCCGTCACCCTGGTCGGCTGCTTCCGGCTCGGCGCCGTCCCGCTGCTCGCGCTGCCGTCGCACGGCTCGCTGGAGATCGGCTATCTGGCCGCCCGGGCCGAGGTGTCCGCGCTGGTCATCCCGGACAAGCACCAGCGCACCGACTTCCACGCCCTGGCCCGCACGCTGCGCGCCGACCATCCGGCGCTGACCGTGATCGTGGTCGGCGACCCGGCCGAGTTCGTCGGCTTCGACGCGGTCGACGCCGAGCCGCACGCGTTCCCGGCGCCCGATCCCGCCGACGTGGCCCTGCTCCTGTTGTCGGGCGGGACCACCGGGGTGCCCAAGATGATCCCGCGCACCCACCGCGACTACGCGCTCCAGGTCCGCGAGACGGCCCGGGCCATGGGTTTGGACGCCGACGGCGCCTATCTGGCCGCGCTGCCGGCCGCGCACAACGCCGCGCTCGGCTGCCCCGGGGTGCTCGGCGCGCTGGCGTTGGGCGCGCCCGCCGTGCTCGCCGCGACGCCCAGCCCGGCCGAGGTGTTCGCGCTGATCCGCGAGCACGGGGTCACGCTGACCACCCTGATGCCGTCACTGCTGCCGATCTGGGCCGAGTTCGCCCCGCACTACGACGTCGACCTGTCCGGACTGACCATCGAGGTCGGCGGGGCGCGGCTCGACGAAGCGACCGCGGTGGCCGCCGAGCAGGCGCTCGGGTGCACGATCACCCGGTGGTTCGGGATCAGCGAGGGCGTGCTGTCGTTCAGCCGACCCGACGACCCGGTCGAGGTCCGGCTGGCCACCGAGGGCCGGCCGTTGCTGCCGGTCGACGAGCTCCGGGTGGCCGATGATCTCGACCGGCCGGTGCCGGTCGGACAGCCGGGGGAGTTGCAGCTCCGCGGACCGTACACGCTGCGCGGCTACTACCGGGCCGAGGCCGACCACGCGATCGACTTCGCCGCCGACGGGTTCTTCCGCACCGGCGACATCGTCCGGCAGACACCCGACGGAAACCTGGTCGTCGAGGGCCGGACCAAGGACATCATCAACCGGGGTGGCGAGAAGATCCCGGCCGGTGAGCTGGAGACCCAGGTCCGACGCCACCCCGGGGTGGCCGAGGCTGCGGCGCTCGCGTTGCCCGACCCGGGGCTGGGCGAGAAGATCTGCGTGGTCGTCGTCCCGGCCGGCGACACCGCGCCTCCGACGCTCGGCGAGCTGCGCCGGTTCCTGACCGAGGCCGGCCTGGCCGGCTTCAAGCTCCCGGACCGGCTTGTGGTGCGCGACACACTCCCGCAGACCGCCGCCCACAAGGTCGACAAGCGCGCGCTGGTCGCCGATGTCCTCGGCTGACGCCGCCGCCTCGGCCCCCGCCGCCACGGATCCCGCCACGTCGCATCTGACCACCGCGGATCCGGGCCGTTTCGACCTCGAACGGGTCCGTGCCGAGGTGGCCGGCCACCTCGATCTCCCGGCCAGCGAACTCGACCTCGACGACGACCTGCTCGCCCTCGGACTCGATTCGCTGGCGGTGATGCGGCTGGCCAGCCGGTGGACCGCCGACGGGGCCGAGGTCTCGTTCGCCGACCTGGTCGAGGGACGCAGCACCCGCGACTGGCACACCCTGCTGCTCGAGGCGCTCGCGCTCACCGCGCCCGCGGACGCCACCCCCGCAGCAGTCGCGGCCGACCCGGCCCGGCGGTTCGCGCTGACCGGGGTGCAGCGCGCGTACTGGTTCGGCCGGGCCGACGGGCAGCCGCTCGGTGGGGTCGGCTCGCACTTCTGCGTCGAGTTCGACCACCCCGGCACCGTCGACGTGCCCCGGCTCGAACGGGCCATCACCACGCTGATCGCGCGCCACCCGATGCTGCGGGCCCGCTTCACCGCGGACGGCGAGCAGCACGTGGACGACGACTCGCCGTGGCCCGGCGTGCTGATCGAGCCGGCCGACCGGCTCGACGACGTCCGCGACGCGATGGCCCACACCCGGATGGACGCCGCCGCGGGCGATCTGCTCGACGTCCGCTGCGTCGCGCTGCCCGACGGCGGCACCCGCACGCTGGTCAAGATCGAGATGCTGGTCAGCGACGCCCAGAGCTTCGGGCTGCTGCTCGACGAGCTGGCCCGGGTCCATGCCGGCGAGACCCTGGATCCGGTCGGCCCGCGCTTCGCCGACTACGTCGACACCGTCCACGCCCGCCGCGGTCCCGCGGTCGACCGCGCCCGCGCCCACTGGCAGCATCGGCTGGTCGGACTGCCGGCCGGCGGTCCGACGTTGCCCTACCGGCGCGACCCGCGCGAGGTCAGCGGGCACCGCACCGAGCAGCACAGCCACTGGCTCGACCCCGATGCGGTGGCCCGGCTGACCCGCACCGCCCGCGAGCACGGGCTGACCCTGCCCGCGGTGTTCCTGGCCGCGTACGCCGACGTGGTCGGGCGGTTCGCCGATGATCCGCATTTCCTGCTCACCCTGCCGGTCTACGGCCGCGAGCCGGTGCTGGCCGGGGTCGAGGGGCTGGTCGGCGACTTCACCAACCTGCTGCTGGTCGAGGTCGACCTGAGCGAGCCGCGCAACTTCTGGACCCTGGCCGCCGACCTGCAGCAGCAGTTGCGCACCTCGACCGCGCACGCGGCGTACTCGGGGATCGACGTGCTGCACGACCTGGCCCGGCGCGAAGGCGGTCCGGTGCTCGCCCCGGTCGTGCTGACCAGCGCGATCGGGGTCGGCGAGCTGTTCGGCGACCGGATCCGCGCGGTGCTCGGCGAGCCGGTCTGGTCGATGTCGCAGAATCCGCAGGTGACGCTGGACTGCCAGATCACCGAGCGTCGTGGCGGCCTGCACCTGCACTGGGACGCCACCGCCGAGCTGTTCGGGCCGGGCGTGCTCGACGCGATGTTCGCGCTGTTCGTCGCCACGGTCGCGGCGGCTTCGGGCGACACCGCGATCGACGACGACCCGAGCACGGTCGACCTGCCCGCCGACCAGCGAGCGGTCCGGGCCCGGGTCAACGCCACCGGCCCGACCCACCCGGGTGAGCCGCTGGCCGCCGCGGTGTTCCGGCAGGCCGAGGTCCGTCCCGACGCCGTCGCCCTGCGCTGTGGCGAGGACCGGCTGACCTTCGCCGAGCTCCGCGAGTGCGCGTACGCGACGGCCGGGGCGTTGGTCGCCGACGGCGTCCGGCCCGGCGAGCTGGTCGGGATCCACCTGCCGCGCGGCCTCGACCAGGCCGTCGCCGTCTTCGCCGTGCTGGCCGCGGGCGCGGCCTACCTGCCGCTCGGCGTCGAGCTACCCGCCGCTCGCCGCGAGCGGATCGTCGCCGGCGCCGGGGTGACCCGGGTGCTCGACGCGCTGCCCACCGGCGGCACGCCGCTCGACGAGCCGGTGGCCACCGATCCGGAGTCGCTGGCCTACGTCATCTACACCTCGGGGTCGACCGGCGAACCCAAAGGCGTGGAGATCGTCCACGCCGCCGCGGTCAACACCTGCGCCGAGATCAGCCGGCGGTGGGGGATCGGACCGGACGACGTCCTGCTCGCCCTGTCGGCGCTCGACTTCGACCTGTCGGTCTACGACCTGTTCGGCGCGCTCGGCGCCGGCGCCGAGGTGGTGCTGCTGGCCGAGGGCGAACAGCGATCGCCCGAACGCTGGCTCGAACTGGCCGCCGCGTACCGGGTGAGCGTGTGGAACTCGGTGCCCGCGCTGCTCGACGTCACCCTGACCACACTCGAACGCGACCCCGGCCCGGCGCTCGAGCGGCTGCGGGTGGTGCTGCTGTCCGGTGACTGGATCGGCCTCGATCTGCCCGGCCGGGTCCGGGCCTGTGCGCCGGACACCGCGGTGGTGGCCATGGGCGGGGCCACCGAGGCGTCGATCTGGTCCAACGCGTACGAGGTCGGACGGGTCGATCCGGCCTGGAGCTCGATCCCGTACGGCTACCCGCTGGCCGCACAGCGTTTCCGGGTCGTCGACCGGTGGGGCCGCGACGCCCCCGACGGGGTGGCCGGCGAGCTGTGGATCGGCGGTGCCGGGGTGGCCCGGGGCTACCGCAACGACCCCGAGCTGACCGCGGCCAAATTCCCGACCGTCGACGGCGCCCGCTGGTATCGCACAGGCGATCTCGGCCGCTACTGGCCGGACGGGACGCTGGAGTTCCTCGGTCGCCGTGACCACCAGATCAAGCTGCGCGGCCACCGGATCGAGCTCGGTGAGGTCGAGGCCGCGCTGCTCGCCCACCCGCGGGTCCGCCGGGCCGTGGCCACGGTGGTCCAGCAACCGCACCCGCACCTGGCCGCCGCGGTGGCCAGCGCCGAACCGATCGCCGACGCCGAACTCCGCGAGCACCTGCTCGACCAATTGCCCTACGCGATGGTTCCCGAGGTCATCGCGGTGCTCCCCGAGCTGCCACGGACGGCCAACGGCAAGATCGACCGGGCCGCCGTGCTGGCCCGGCTCAGCGCGGCCGAGGGTGGGCCGGTGAGCGGGCCGATCGCCTCGGCCACCCTCGACCGGCTGCGCGAGCTGGTCGGTGAGTTGCTGGACCTCGACGAGCCGGCGCCGGCGGCGGGCAACTTCTTCGCCCTCGGCGGCGACAGCCTGACCGCCACCCGGCTGCTGACCCGGCTCGAGGCCGATGGTCTGGTCGGCGGGGATCTCCGCCAGCTGCTCCGACGGCCGGTGCTGGCCGATTTCGCCCTCACCTTGGCCCCGGCCGACGCCACCACGGCGACGGCGATCCACCCCGACCCCGAGCACGCCCACGAACCGTTCCCGGCCACCCCGGTGCAGTGGGCCTACTGGCTCGGACGCCAGGGCGACTTCGCGCTCGGCCAGGTCGGGACCAACTGGTACTGGGAGTTCGACGGTGCCGAGGTCGACCTCGCCCGGCTCGAGGATGCGGTCAACGCGGTCATCGTCCGGCACCCGATGCTCCGCGCGGTGTTCGACGACAACGGCCGCCAGCGGGTGCTGCCCGAGGTCGAACGGCTGGTCATCCCGGTCGAGGACGACCCCGAGCTGGCCGGACTGCCCGCGTTGAGACAGGCCATGTCGCACCGGGTCGGTGACCCGGCGCGGTGGCCGCTGCTCGAGTTCGCCGCACTGCGCCACGGCCAGGGCCGGACCCGGCTGGCCGTGCGCTTCGACTATCTGGTCGTCGACGCGCTGAGCATCGTCACCGTGCTGGCCGAGCTCGGTCGTCTCTACCGCGATCCGGCCGCCGTGCTGCCCCCGCTCGACCTGACCTTCCGCGACTACCTGGCCGCGGCCGAGCCGAGCGCGTCGGAACGCCGAGCCGCCCAGGACTACTGGGCCACCCGGCTGCCGACCCTGCCGGCCGCGCCCACCCTGCCGCTGGCCGCCGACCCGGCGACGCTGACCGCGCCCCGGTTCGCACGTCGCGAGGTGGTGATCGGGGCCGAGACGTGGTCGAGTGTGTCCGTCGAGGCCCGCCGCCATGGTCTGACCCCGGCCGCGGTCGTGCTCACCGCGTACGCGCTGGTGCTGGCCCGCCGCAGCGCGACGCCCGAGTTGACCCTCAACGTGACCCAGTTCGACCGTCGCGACCTGCACCCGCAGGTCGGGCAGGTGGTCGGCGACTTCACCTCGCTCATCCTGGTCCCGTTCCAGCCCACCGCGACCGACGTGGTCGGCCTGATCGGCGACCTGCAGACCGAGCTGTGGGGGGCGATGCAGCACCGGTCGGTCTCGGCGCTCGACGTGATGCGCGACCTGGCCCGGCACACCGACCGGCCGACCGCGCTGATGCCGGTGGTGTTCACCAGCGCGCTCGGGGTCGCCTCGGGGAGCGCGGCGGGCGGGTCCCCGGTCGGCCCGTCGGTCCTCGACACCCCGTTCGGTGACCAGGTGTGGGGCGTCAGCCAGACCCCGCAGGTCTGGCTCGACCACCAGGTCACCGAACGCGACGGCGCCCTGGTCTGCGCCTGGGACGCCGTCGAGGGGCTGTTCCCCGACGCGCTGGTCGACGACCTCGTCGCCGACTTCGCCGGACTGTTCGACGAGCTCGCCGCGGCGGCGACGACCGGGTGGGCCGGCTGGCGGCCCGACCGGATCCCCGAGGTCACCGCGACGACCCCGGTCGAGCCGGCGGTCGCGGCGCCGGCGGTGACGCCCGGTCGACCGGTGGACGGGCCGGCCGAGACGCTGCTGGCCGGGGTGTGGCAGGCGCAGCTCGAGCTGCCCGCGACCCCGGGGGCGTACGACAACTTCTTCGCCCTCGGCGGCGACAGCCTGAGCGCGACCCGGATGCTCACCCAGCTGGCCCGCGACCACGGCGTCGAGGTCAGCTTCCGGCAGCTGGTGGCCACCCCACGGATCGCCGACCTGGCTCCGCTGCTCGGCGCGGCCGCGCTGGGCGCCGACGACGTCGAGGAGGGCGAGCTGTGACCAGCACGCCGACCGAGGCCGCCGTCGTCGAGGAGTTGTTGGCCGGGCTGACCCGCGACGGCGTCCAGCTGTGGGTCGAGGGCGACAAGCTGCGCTACCGGGCCGCCCGCGGGACCCTGACCCCGGACCGGCTCGGTCTGCTCAAGCAGCACAAGGCGGCGGTGCTCGACCGGCTGGCCCGGCGCGATCGACCGGCGGCGGCCGTGCCCCACCCGGAGGAACGCTTCGAGCCGTTCCCGCTGACCCCCGTGCAGTCGGCCTATCTGCTCGGCTCGCGCGACGGGTTCGCGTACGGCGGGGTCGGCTGCCACGGCTACGGCGAGCTCGAGGCCGCCGACGTCGACCTCGATCGGCTGACCGCGGCGTGGAACCGGGTGATCGCCCGGCACGACATGCTCCGTGCTGTGGTCGCCGGCAACGGCTCGCAGCAGGTGCAGGCCGCGGTGGCGCCGGTGACCGTGGTCGAGCGCGATCTGCGGGGTGCCGACCCGGCCACCGTCGCGGCCGAACTCGACGCCACCATGGCCGCGCTGGTCGCCCGGCCCTTCCCGGCCGGGAGCTGGCCGCTGACCGAGCTGCGGACCACCCGGCTCGACGACCGGGTGATCCTGCACCTGGTCCTGGACTTCCTGATCGCCGACTTCGTCAGCATCGAGATCGTCCTCGACGACCTCTCGCGGTTCTACGCCGACCCGGATCTGGTCGACGATGCGCTGCCCATCACCTTCCGCGACCTCCAGCAGGCGGTCGTCGAGGGCCAACGCGGCCCGGGGTTCGAGGCCGACCGGCGCTACTGGACCGAGCGGATCGACGACCTCCCGGCCGCGCCCGAACTGCCGCTGGCCGCCGGTCACGCCACCGCCGCGGCCCGGTTCGCCCGGGTCGAGCGGCGTCTCGAGCCGCAGGCGTGGTCGCGGTTCACCGCCCGGGCCGCCGCGCACGGGGTCAGTGCCTCGGTGGCCGTGCTCACCGCGTACGCCGAGACCCTGGCCACCTGGAGCCGGTCGCTGCGGTTCACCCTCGACCTGACCCTGCTCAACCGGCCCGAGCTGCACCCGCAGATCCACCGTGTGGTCGGCGACTTCACCGGGGTCGAGCTGCTCGAGGTCGACCTCCGCCGACCGGTTCCGTTCGCCGACCAGGCAGCCGCCGTCCAGCAGCAGCTGTGGGCCGATCTCGACCACCAGGGCTGGCACGGCGTCGAACTGATCCGCGAGATCGCCCGCCGCAAGGGCGCCGACCACGCGCTGTTCCCGGTGGTGTTCACCAGCGCGATCGGGCTCGGCCGGGCCGAGCCGGCCGACCGGATCGGCCGGTTCCGCCGCGGGCTGAGCACCACGCCGCAGGTCTGGATCGACTGCCAGAACATCGAGCGCGCGGGCGGGCTCGACACCAACTGGGATCACCGGCTCGGGGTGCTGCCCGACGGACTGGTCGAGCAGATGTTCGCCGCCTACGCCGACCGGCTGGTCGAGCTGTGCACCGATCCGGAGGCGTGGACCCGGGCCCCGGCCGGGCCGCCCCCCGCGGCCGACACCGACACAGCGTCGCCGGTCCGGCTCGACGCGGGCATCGCCGACCACACCGACCGGGTCGCGGTGCTCACCGACGCCGGCTCGTGGAGCTACGCCGAGCTCGCCGTCCGGCGCACCGCGTACGCCACCGCGCTGGCCGGGCGCGGCGTCGAGCCGGGGGACCTGGTCGCCGTGGTCCTCGACAAGGGTCCGGACCAGATCGCCGCCACCCTGGCCGTGCTCGACCGCGGGGCCGCGTACGTCCCCATCGACACCAACCAGCCCGCGGCCCGGCGGCAGCAGATCCTCACCTCGGCCGGCATCCGGGTGGTCGTCGACGCCGGCTTCCTCGTCGCCGACACCACGACCGTCGACGCGCCCGCCCCGGTCGTGGTCGATCCCGGTGCGCTGGCCTACGTGATGCACACCTCGGGCTCGACCGGGACGCCGAAGGGGGTGATGATCAGCCACGCCGCCGCCCGCAACACCTGCGACGACCTGGTCGAACGGTTCGATCTGGGCGCGGACGACCGGGTGCTCGCCCTGACCAACCTGGGCTTCGACCTGTCGGTGTTCGACCTGTTCGGGCTGCTCCCGATCGGCGGCGCGCTGGTGCTGCCCAGTCCGCTGCGCCGGGCCGACCCGTCGCACTGGGCCGAGCTGGTCCGCGCCCACCACGTCACCGTGTGGAACACCGTGCCGGCCCAGCTGCAGATGCTGCTCGACTTCCTGGCCGCCACCGACGCCGACCCGCTGCCCGAGCTGCGGCTGATCCTGGTCTCCGGCGATTGGATCCCGGTCGGCCAGCCCGACCAGGCTCGCCGGTTCTTCCCGCAGGCCCGCTTCGTCGGGCTGGGCGGCGCGACCGAGGCGTCGATCTGGTCGGTGTTCCGCGAGGTCACCGAGCACCCGGTCCCCGACTGGCCGAGCATCCCCTACGGGCGGGCGCTGCGCCACCAGGGCATCGAGGTGCTCGACGAGCGCGGCCGGTCGCGGCCGGTCGGCGTGGTCGGTGAGATCCAGCTGAGCGGGGCCGGGCTGGCGCTGGGCTATCTCAACGACCCGGTCAAGACCGCCGATCGCTTCGTCGTCGACCCGGGCAGCGGCCGGCGGCGCTACCGCACCGGCGACCTCGGCCGGATCCTGCCCGACGGCGAGGTCGAGTTCCTCGGCCGCGAGGACGGCCAGGTCAAGATCCGCGGGCACCGGATCGAGCTGGCCGAGGTCGAGGCCGGGCTGCTCAGCCATCCCGAGGTGGCCGCAGCCGCCGCCGTCGCCCCGGAGACCACGCCCCGGCAGCGGACGCTGGCCGGGTTCGTCACCCCGACCCGCGGGGCGGTCACACCGACCACGACCACCGACGCCCTGGTCGCTCAAGCCCGGACGGCCGGCGACCGCGCCCGCGCCGGGATCGACGGCGAGGCGGTCCGGGCGCTGGCCACCACGCTCGACCGGGCGGCGCTGCTGGCCATGCTCGGCAGCCTGCAGGATCTCGGACTCCTGCAGCACCCGCAGACGTCGGGCGAAGTCATCGCCGGCTCCGGCGCGCCCGAGCGGCTGCACCGGCTGGTCCGCCGCTGGCTGGCCTCGCTGGCCTGCGAGGGGCTGCTGACCGAGGACCCGGACGGCCGGCTGGCCCCGACCAGGACCGTGTCCGGCGAGGACCGGGCCGCGGCCTGGGACGCCGTGCACACCGCGCACACCGACGTGCTGGCCGGAGCCGGGCGCGGCGGGATGATGGTCGACTACTTCCGCTCCGCCTCGGCCCAGCTGCCCGAACTGTTGCGCGGCGAGCAGGACGCGCTGCGGCTGTTGTTCCCCGACGCCCGGTTCGACGTGCACGAGGCGCTCTACCAGGAGAACGTGGCCAGCCGCTACGTCAACGCGGTGGCCATCGGCGCCGTGCAGCAACTGGCGCGCGACCTCGGCGGCCGGGGCCCGCTGCGGGTCCTCGAGGTCGGGGCCGGGGTCGGCGGCGCGAGCGCGGACCTCATCGCCGCGCTGGCCGAGGAGGACGTCGACTACCACTTCACCCACGTCTCGCCGTTCTTCCTCAACGTGATGTCGGACCAGTTCCGCGATCTCGACTGGGTCAGCTACGGGCTGCTCGACCTCAACGCCGACCTGGCCGGCCAGGGCTACCGGCGCTACTCCTACGACGTCGTGGTCTGCCAGAACGCCATGCACTACGCGCACGACGCCGACGCGGTGATCGCCCGGCTGGTCGAGCTGCTGCACGCCCAGGGCCGGCTGATCCTGGTCGAGGGGGTCCGCGACAGCTACCAGGTGCTGACCTCGACCGAGTTCCTGCTCGACGGCCGCACCGACTTCGGCGACGTCCGCCGCGGCCGCGACCAGACCTTCTTGTCCCGTGACGAGTGGTCGCAGGTGCTGACCGGGGCCGGTGGCCGGATCGAGTGCGTCGCCCCCGAGCCCGACGACCCGTTCGCCGCCCCCGGGCTGGCCGTGCTGGTCGCCGCGTACAAGAGCGACCAGGCCCGGATCGACGTCGACGAGCTGTCCGACCATCTGGCCGACCGGCTGCCGGCGGCGATGATCCCGAGCCGGCTCGAGGTGCTCGAAGCGCTGCCGACCACGGCCAACGGCAAGATCGACCGAGCCGCGCTGGCCGACCGGCTGAGCGAACGCACGGTCGAGACCACGGTGGTCACCGAGCCGCAGACCGCGCTCGAACACGCTCTGGCCGACGTGTGGGCGACCACGCTGCGCCGCGACCAGGTCGGTCGTGACCAGGGCTTCTTCGCGGTCGGTGGTGACTCGCTGCTGGCCGCCCAGCTGGCCGGCGCGATCCGCGACACCGTCCCCGCCGCGTCGGGCTGGTCGTTCGACGAGCTGCTGCGCGAGCTGCTCGACGGCACGACAGTGGCCGCGCTGGCCACCACGCTGGCCCGGCGCGAACCGGCCGGGGCGACACCGAGCGCCGCGGTCGACCTCACCCTGACCCTGCTCGACGGGTTCGGGGTCGGTCCGCTCGACGTGGTCCTGCCCGACGCGAGCGGCGGCGTTGTCGCGCTCGACGCGCTGATCGCCGAGCTGGCCGAGCGCGGTGACGTGGCCGCGCTGATCGCGCCCGGGCCGCTGGAGCTGACCGACGATCTGTCCGCGGTGGCCGCCGCGGCGGTCGAGGCGATCCTCGACGCCGGGCGTACGCCGGTCCGGCTGGTCGGCGGCCGGCTCGGCGCCGGGCTGGCCGTCGAGGTCGCCGGCCGGTTGCTCGAGGCCGGGGTCGAGGTGATCGGCGTGACCGTGGTCGACCCGGCGCCGGCCGACCCCGCCCTGTCGCCGTTCGTCGCCGATCTGGTCGTGGTCGGTGACCCGGCGGGCTGGTCCGAGCTGGCCGTCGGCGACACCGTGGTGCTCGAGGGCGACGCCGGGCCGGCCGCCGTGGTCGGGGCCCACCGGCGACTCGGCGTCACTGCGGGCCGGACCTCATGACCGCACGGCTGGTCGCGGTCCTCGGCGGGTACGGCGCGGTCGGCCGGGCCACCGTGACCGGGCTGCGCCGGGCCGGTCACCCGATCCGGATCGGCGGGCGCGACCGGGCCGCCACCGCCCGGGTCGCCGACGAGCTGGGCGTCGAGCCGCAGCCGGTCGATCTGTGGGACGACGCATCGCTGGCCGCGTTCTGCGCCGACGCAGCCGTCGTGGTCAACGCCGCCGGTCCGTCGTACCGGGTCCTCGACCGGGTGGCCCGGGCCGCGCTGGCCGCGGACGCCGACTACGTCGATCCGGGGGGCGACCAACCGCTGGTCGACGCCCTGGGTGGGTGGTTAGAGGCCCGGTCGGACGCCGCGGAGCGCGGGGGGGCTCGGGGGGGTCGTCCCCCCCGGTCGGACGCCGCGGAGCGCGGGGGGGCTCGGGGGGGTCGTCCCCCCCGGTCGGACGCCGCGGAGCGCGGGGGGCTCGGGGGGGTCGTCCCCCCCGAAGTGTGATCGTGAATGCGGGACTGATGCCGGGATTGACGGCGGTGCTGCCGCGCTGGCTGGCCGGTCACTTGACCTCGCCGGCGGTGGCGCTGACCGCGTACGCCGGACTGGTCGACCGGTTCACCCCGGTCGGGGCGGCCGAATACCTGCTGACCCTGGGCGGTGGGCACGGCGAGGCGCAGGCGGTGTGGCGGGGCGGCGGCACGGTGTCGCAGGCGGCGCTGCCGCAGTCGGAGGTCGAGCTGCCCGGTTTCCCCGGCCGGGTCGCGCTGCACCCCTATCTGAGCCTCGAGACCGAGCGGACGGCTCGCGACCTCGGGCTCGACCGGGTCGACTGGTGGAACGTCTTCGACGGGTCGGGGCACGTGGTCACCGCGCTGAGCCGGCTCCAGGGCGCCATGGGCGGCCAGGGTCTGGAGGCGGCGGCCGAGGAGTTGTGTGCGGCGGCCCGGCTCGACCTGTTCGGCCAGCAGCCCTACCAGCGGATCGACCTGACCATGACCGGGGCCGCCGGCGACCGGGCCCGGCTCGTCCTCGACGGGGTCGACACGTACGCGATCACCGCCGCGGTCACCGTGGCCGCGACCGAGCAGGTGCTGGCCGGTGCCGTTGCGCCCGGCGTCTGGTTCGTCGAGCAGGTCATCGACACCGACGCGCTGGTCGCCCGGCTTCGCGCCGACCCGGCGGTCACCCGCCTCGACAGCGGGAATGCGGACGGCGAGATCGACGAGGTCGACGAGGGCGAGCTGTGACCGCCCGCCCGCTGGGGCCGCGGCCGAAGGTGGTGATCGCCGGGTCGGGCTTCGGCCGGGTCTACCTGGCCGCGGTCACCGCACCCGGGGCCCCGTACGAGCTGGCCGGGATCCTGGCCCGGGGGAGTGCCCGGTCGCGAGCCTGCGCGGAGCACTACGGCGTACCGCTGCTCGAGTCGGTCGACCAGGTCGGCGACGACGTCGCGCTGGCCGGCGTGGCCGTGGGGTCGGCGATGACCGGCGGGCCGGGTGCCGAGATCGCCGCAGCGCTGCTCGAACGCGGGATCCACGTGCTGCACGAGCACCCGGTCCATCCCGACGAGGTGACCACGGCGCTCCGGATCGCCCGCCGGGTCGGTGCGGCCTACCGGGTCAACACCCTGCATGTCGACACGGTCCCGGTCCAGGCATTCCTCACCGCGGCGGCGCAGCTGCTCGACCGACAACGGGTGGCCTTCGTCGAGGTCAGCTGCGCGATCCAGACCGGCTACGCCACCCTCGACGTGCTGGCCCGGCTGCTCGGCGGACTCCGACCCTGGCGGCTGACCCCGTTGTCGAGTGGGGCCGACCCGAGCGACCGACCCCCGTACGTCACCGTCGAGGCCACGCTGGCCGGCACCCCGGTGGTGCTGCGAATCCAGGACGACGTCGACGCCGACCGCCCCGACAACCACCTGCGGCAGTTGCTGCGGATCACCGTGGCCACCGCGGCCGGTCAGCTCAGCCTGATCGACAGCGCGGGCCCGGTCGTCTGGGCCCCGCAGGCCCACCTGGCGCCCGACACCGACACGACACCCGATCTGGCCGCCTCGGCCGAGCCCGGATACGCCGCACCGGTCTTCGACCTGCTCGGCGGTCCGGCGCCGACCCGCAGTGCGCTGCTCGGCCGGATCTGGCCCGACGCCCTCCGGCTCCGCTTCGACGAGATGGTCGCCGCGGTCCGCGCCGGCGACCCGACCCCGGCCCGCGAGGCCCAGCGCCAACTCACCCTGGCCCAGGCGGCCAACGACCTGGCCCGGCTGGTCCCGGCCCGGGTCGTCGCCCACCCCGATCCCGAGCTGCTCTCCGCCCGTGAGGTGTTCCGATGATCGCCCATCCGCACCCCTGGCTCCGCCGGTTCCGGCCCCGGCCGCGGGCCCGGATCCGGCTGGTCTGCCTGCCGCACGCCGGGGGCGCCGCCGCCTACTTCCGGCCCTGGGCCGGCCAGCTGCCCGAGACGGTCGAGGTGCTGGTCGCGCAGTATCCCGGGCACGGCGACCGGATGGACGAGCCGTTCGTCGACGCCATGGTCCCGGTGGCCGACGCGCTGGCCGGGGCGATCCGCGAGCTGGGGCCGGCTCCGCTGGCCCTGTTCGGCCACAGCCTGGGCGCGGCGGTCGCGTACGAGATCGCGGTCCGGCTCGAAGTCTCGGGTCCGGGGCCGGTCCGGGCGCTGTTCGCCTCCGGTCGACCCTCACCCCATCAACCCGGTGAGCGGCACGCCGCCCCCGACGACGAGCTGTGGGCCGACGTCGTCGGTTTGGGCGGCACCGAGCCCGAACTGCTGGCCAACCCGGTGGTCCGCGAGCTGAGCCTGCCCCGGCTGCGCAACGACTACCGGCTGAGCGAGACCTACATCCCCGCCGAGGGTCCGGGGATCAGCGCGCCGGTCCGGGTCTACTACGGCGCCGACGACCCGGAGATCCCCAGCGCCGACGTCATCGACTGGGCTCGGTGGACGACCGGCGGGTGCACCGTCCGGCGGTTCGGTGGCGACCACTTCTACCTGTCCGAGCACCGCGACCTGCTGCTCGCCGACCTGACCGCCCAGCTCGGAGTCAGCCCGACCCTCGATGACGCGGCGCTGCCCTGACGTCATCCGGCAACGCGGTGGACCCAGACTCGGCGTTTCCAGGTCCAGTGCTCCGAATGGGCCCTTGTGACCCCGTCGGCGGTCGACTGGACCGGGAAAAAGCGGACTCAGGCCGCGAGACACCCCCCTGACCCAGGGGATCAGCGGGCGGCGCGGGCGATCAGCAGCGGGAAGCCGCCGGTGGGCATCACCCGGTGGACCTCGAGCCCGGCCGCCGCGCAGATGGCCTGGAGCTCGTCGCGGGTCCGGCAGCGACCGCGGCCCATGGCCAGCACGTAGAGGTCGTGCAGCTTGCCGAAGTCGAAGCGGTTGTCCGAGCGGACCATCCCGTCGAGGATCAGCACCCGGGCGTCGTCGTTCATCGCGGCCCGCACGTTGCGGAGCACGGCGATGCACTGCTCGTCGCTGAAGTCGTAGAACACCCGCTTGAGCAGGTACGCGTCGCCGCCGCCGGGCACCTCGACGAAGAAGTCGCCGCTGACCACCTCGACCCGCTCGGCCACCCCGGCCCGCTGCAACACCGACCAGGCGCCGGGCGCGACGGTGGGCAGGTCGATCATCGTGCCGCGCACATCGGGCCGGGCCTGCAGGATCCCGGCCAGGAACTGACCGGTGCCGCCGCCCATGTCGACGAAGTGCTCGACCCCGCGCCAGTCGAACAACTCGACGACTGCGGCGATCTCCATCCGGGCCATCGCCCACATGTTGTCCTCGTAGCGGTCGAGGTGCGTGTCGTCGGCCCGGTTGTAGTCCCAGAACGTCTGGCCGTGCACGTGCTCGAACGCGGACTCCGGGTGCCGGACGCCCCACTCGAGCTCGGCCACCGCCTGGATGTCGGCCACGGCCAGCCGATACATGCCGGCGAACGAGAACGGGTGGTCGGTGCGCAGCAACTGCGAGATGGCGGTGAGCTCGAAACGGTGGTCGCGGGTCTCGTGGACGATCTGGTTGGCGGTCAGCGCCCGCAGCATCCGGTAGAGCGAATCCGGGTCGGCGTCGCACTCGGCGGCCAACTCCTCCGCCGTCCGCGGCCCACCGGCCAGCCGGTCGGGGATGCCCAGCTCGACCAGCACCCGCAGCGCGATCGGGGTGACGTAGTCGCCGAGCCGGACCAGCGCGCCGATGGCGTCGCGCGACTCGCGGAGCAACTCGAACTCCTCGGCCCGGACCGGGCCGTAGTCGGCCTCCGCACTCGCCGTCCCCGACGGCTCGGCGGTCAACTCGCCGCGCCCTCGGACAGCAGGGCCACGCCTGCGGCATGGGTCTCGAGGGCCAGCACCTGGTCGATCTTCAGCTGGGTGTCGAACTCCTTCTCGACCGCCGCGACCAGGCGCATGTGACTGACCGAGTCCCAGCCCGGGGCCTCGCCCCGCTTGAAGTCCGCGGCGGTCACGTCGGTGTCCGCGGGTGCCTCGAGCACCTCGCGCAGCACCCGCTCCAACCGTCCTGCCACGTCGCCCTGCTCCGCCATCTGCTCAGTCCTCCCGCTCGTTGTCCGCTGCGACCTCGTCGGCCACACCCCAGCGCACGATGCTGGCCGCCCACGAGCAACCGGTGCCCGACGCGATCAGCAACACGTGGTCACCCGGGTTCAGCCGCCCGGCCCGCGCCGCCCGGTCCAGCGCGAAGATGGTGTCGACCCCGCTCATGTGCCCGGTGTCGTCGAGGAACTCCGAGCGCTCGACCGGCACCCCGAGCGACTCGAGCAACGCCTCGTGGGCTTTGGGTTTGAGGTGGAAGGCGCAGACGAAGTCGATGTCGCCCGGCTCCAGACCCGAGGCGGCCGCCGCCTTGTGCGCACACTCGGTCATCCGGGTCAACGTCATGATCAGCAGCCCGGCCATCGAGCTGGCGTTGACCACCCGGAGCAGGTGCTCGCCGGCGTCGACGCTCGCGTGGCTCGACGGCTTCACGCTGCCGCCGGCCGGCACCAGCGTGTCGTTGGCGAACGATCCGTCGGTGATGATGTGGGTCCCGAGCAGTTCGACGTCGGGTCGGTCGTCGCTGTACGCGAGCACCGCCGCGCTGGCCCCGTCGCCGTACGGCAGCATGAACTGCGACCAGCGGTCGGTGTAGTCGACCAGGTCGGACTCGCGCGAGGCGCCGACCGCGAGCAGCGGCCCGCTATTCGGCTCGGCCAGCAGCAACGCCCGGCAGACCCGCAGCGCGACCGGGGCGCCGCAGGAGATGTAGTCGAGCTCGAGCGCGTACGCGTTGTCGCAGCCGAGCAGGTGGGCGATCCGCGGCGCGGCCTGCCAGACCGGGTAGTCCTTCCAGGTGGAGCCGAAGTAGACCACCGTGCCGATGTCGCCCGGCTCGAGGCCGGCGCTGGCCAGCGCCGCCCGCCCGGCCGCCGCGGCCATGTCGGAGACGTGCTCGTCGGGGGCGGCGATGTGCTTGCCGCGCACCCCGTACGAGTCGCGCACCTTCTCCTCGGTGCTGTCGGCCCACTGCGCGATCTCGGCGGCCGGCACCCACCGCTCGGGCAGGTACGAGCCGAGGCCCAGCACGGCCACGTGGCCACCGACGGTCATGGGCGCTCCTGGAGGAATTCGGTGACCAGTTTGACCAGCTCCTGCGAACGTTCGAGGAACACGCCGTGACCGGTTTTCGGCAGTTCGACATACTCCGCGTCGGGAATGGCCTCGGCGACCAGACGCGCGCCGCCGGCCGGGGTGAGCACGTCGTGCTCGAGCCCGATCACCCGGCAGGGCACGGCGATGGTGGCCAGGTCGTCGGGGTCGGCGGCGTAGGTGAGCGAGGCCGAGGTCAGTCCGGTGGCGTTGTAGCCCTCGGTCGGGCTGTAGCCGAGCACCTCGGCGATGGTGGCGGCGAAGGCGTCGTTGGCCAGCCGCCGTGGCCCGAACATCAGCAGCGACCGCATCATCGTCTCGGTGGCCGGCGCGAAGTCCGATCCGGCCGAGGCCCGATCGAGGAACTCCTGGTGCATCCGCCGGTAGACCACCCCGGCGTCGAGCCGGGTGCCGGCCAGCACCGCCCGTGAGACCAGCTCGGGCCGGGTGATCAGCAGTTGCTGGACGACCAGCGAGCCCAGCGAGTAGCCGAAGACCCGGCACGGCGTCACTGCGAGCGACTCGAGCAGCGCGGCGATGTCGGCCGCCAGCTCGGGCACCGTGTAGTCACCCTCGGGGGAGTCCGACGGAGGCACCCCGCGGTATTCGGTGGTGAGCAACTGCCAGCCCAGCCCGGTGAAGATGTCCTTGAGGAACCCGCGCATCAGCTCGGAGGTGTGCGGCCCGCCGAGCATCAGCACCGGCGGTCCCTCGCCGTCGACGGTGTAGGTCACGGTGATCCCGGTGGCCAGCTCGGCGGTGCCGCTGCCGGTCTCGAGGGCGGTGCCGGTCATCGGAGTTGCTCCACGAACGCGGCCACCGCGTCGGCGACGGCGGTCGGGTCCTCGATCCCACCGCCGTGACCGGTCGGCAGCGTGACCACCTCGGCGTCGCCGAGCAGTGCCGCGAAGGCGGCGACCTGGTGCTTGCTGGCGAACGCGTCGCCGGCGTAGGCCAGCACCAGACAGGGCCGGTCGAGGGCCTGCAACGCGTCCTGTTCGACCCGCTGGTCGGCCAACGCCTCGATCGCCGCCCGCTCGGTCGCGGTCTCCGGGGGCACGTTCTCCAGCCCGTCGAGGTACTCGGTGATGAAGTCGTCGTCGGCCATCCGCTCGGGCGAGAACAGCTGTCCGGCCCGGACCAGCGACAACGCGGTCGCGCTGACCCCGCGGTCGAGTTCGGGTCGCTCGACCAGCTCGGCGATGGCGTTGGTGGTCACCGTGTTCGGGGTCAGGGTCGGCGCGCTGAGGACCAGGGCCGGGACCCGGTCGGGGTGCTCGACGGCGTACCGCACGACGGGGACGATGCCCAGGTCGTCGCCGAACAGCAGGCCCTCGGGAGCATGGTCGCCCAGCCGGTCCGGGTCAGTGCTGAGATCGACGAGGTCGACGTCGAAGCCACGCTCGGACAGGGCCGGGACCAGCCGGGAGGCGATCAGGCCGACCCGATAGGGCGGTGCGGACACGATCGTCAGCCGGCGAGCTTCGGTCATCGACTTCAGCCTTCCCGAGTCGATTCCGACTCTTCGGAGCACGCGCTTGCGGGCGAATGTATCAGCCGCGATCCGAACCCCCCGTTGCCCCCGATGATCACCGTTCAGCACACTGGGCTGCATGGCGCACGGCTCCGGGACCCTGTTGCCCAAGCTCGACGTGTTCGATCCGGAGCTGCTCCAGGACCCCTATCCGCTGTACCGCCGACTGCGCCGGCAGGGCCCGATCTGCCGGGCCGGACCGGGCGTGTACGCCGTGCTGAGCTGGGCCGACATCCACCGGTTGCTGCGCGATCCGCGGATCGGCCACGACTTCCCCGACGAGTACCGCGGCCCGTTCCGGCGCCTCGAGGGCGAGCCGAACTCGGTGATGCCGACCATCGTGTCCTCGCTCGAACCGCCCGACCACCCCCGGATCCGCCGACTGCTGACCCAGGCGATGGGGCCGGCCGATCTGCGGGCGCTGCACCCGATGATCGAGACCGAGGTGGCGCGGCTGCTCGACCGGGCCCGCGACCGCGGCGGGCTCGACGCGGTGACCGACCTGGCGCTGCCGCTGCAGACCGCCACCGCGGGCGCGCTGATCGGCGTCCCGCCGCCGGACCGGGTCGAGATCGCCCGGCGTGGGATGGAGCTCGGCCGGATCCTGATCCTCAACCCGTTCGTCGATCCCCGCCGCGGCAAGGGGGTGGTCGAGGCCGAGTGGCTGACCGGCTACGTCCGCGACCTGCTGCACGAGCGCCGCCGCCATCCCGGTCACGACCTGATCAGCCGGCTGCTCGCAGCACGGGTCCCCGGTGCGGACGGGCGTGACCAGCGGCTCAGCGACGACGAGATCGTCGACAACGTGGTGTTCCTGTTCTTCGCCGGGTTCGAGACCTCGATGCACGTGCTCGGCGGCGGCTGGGTGCTGCTGCTCCGCTTCGCCGACCAGCTGCGACGGCTGCGGGCCGACCCGGGACTGACCGCGACCTGCATCGAGGAGGTGCTGCGCTACGACGCCCCGATCCAGTGGATCGCCCGGATGGCCAAGGACCCGGTCGAGGTCGGCGGCCGAACCCTCAAGGCCGGACGGGCGCTGCTGATGGTCCTGGGGTCGGGCAACCACGACGAGGCCGCGTACGCCGATCCCGAGCAGCTCGACATCGGTCGGCGGCCCAACCCGCACCTGTCGTTCGGCGGTGGGGCGCACCACTGCCTGGGCGTGGCCCTGGCCCGGGCGCAGGCCCAGATCGCGCTCCGCGCGATGGTGACGGCGTTCGCCGACATCGACGTCGGCGCCGAGCCGGTGATCCGCGAACACCCCAACCTGCGCGGCTACACCAGCGTCCCGCTGAGCGTCCGGACCGGGGGAGCGTCGTGACGCTGCCGCCGCGGTTCGACGCGCTTGATCCCGCCGTCCTCGCCGACCCCTACCCCCGCTACGCCGAACTCCGCGCCGCCGGCCCGCTGGCCCGCGGCGGGCCGGGGACGTGGATGGTCACCCGCTACGCCGACGTCCACCGGCTGCTCACCCACCCGGCGCTGACCAACCACCTCGACGACGCCGAGGGCCGCACCCTGACCCTGTTCGGCCACGGTCCGGCCGGCGAGTTGTCGGGCCGGATGATGAGCGCGTTGGGCGGCGCCGAGCACACGGCGGTCCGCGACGTGGTCCACGCGTGGGTCGGTCCGGCCGCCGCGCGCGACCTGGCCGCCCGGGTCGAGGCGATCGCCGAGCGGGCGGTGGCCGATCTGGTCGACGCCGGCGGCGGGGACGCGGTCGAACAGCTGGCGTTGCGGGTCCAGGCCGAGACGATGTGCGCGGTGCTCGGGCTCGAGCCGAGCGATCGCGGTGAGATCTGGCCCGACGCGATCGAGCTGGGCCGGATCTTCATCCCGTACCGGCTGCCCGAGGCCGAGCAACTGGCCCGCGCCGACACGCTGACCGCCCGGCTGCGCGCCTTCGTCCGCGCCCGGCTGGTCGCCGACCCGGAGCGTCCCGGCCTGCTCTCGGCGCTCGGGGCCGCGGCCCGGGACGGCCGGCTGAGCGAGGACCTCGCCGTCGACAACCTGGTCTTCTTGTTCTTCTCCGGTTTCGAGACGACGATGAACGTGCTGTCGTCGATGTGCGCGCTGCTCCCGCAGCACCCGACCGAGTTCGCCCGGGTCGGGTCCGATCCCGGACTGGTCCCGACCGCTGTGGCCGAGTTGCTGCGCTTCGACGCACCGTCGCAGTACACGATCCGGCTCAGCGCAGCTCCGCTCGAGGTCGGGGACCGCACGATCCGGGCCGGGCGGATGGTGCTGCTGCTGCTCGGCTCGGCCAACCGCGACGAGACCGCGTACGCCGAACCCGACCGTCTCGATCTGGGCCGTCACCCGAACCCGCACCTGTCGTTCGGGGGCGGTCGGCACCACTGCGTCGGCCGGGCGCTCGGTCAGTTGATCGGCGAGACGACGCTGCGGGTGCTCGCGACCCGCTGCGCCCGCCTCGAACTCACCGGTAACCCGATCCGGCTGCCGCACCCCAACTTCCGCGCGTACGCCTCGGTGCCGCTCCGGCTGCACCCGCGCTGACCTCGAGTCCCCGCCTCGGGAGCTGGGGGTAGAGCGCTCAGGCGTGCCCGATCTCGATCACCGGGAACATCACGGTCGGGCGCAGCGTGCGGACCTCGAGCCCGGCCCGCGTGATCAAGCTCCGCAGCGCGGTCTCGCTGCGCAGACCGCCGCCGGCCATGGTCAGCAGGATCAGGTCGTAGAGCCGACCGGCGGTCAGCGCGTCGCCGGGCTCGGCCACCGGCTCGAGCAGCAGCAGCGTGGCCGTGGCCGGCATCGCCTGCTTGATCCGGCCCAGCAGCACCAACGCGTCGTCGTCGGACCAGTGGTAGAGCACCCGCTTGAGCAGGTAGAGGTCGGCGCCGGCCGGCACCTCCTCGAAGAAGCTGCCACCGACCGCGGACGCGCGGTCCGACACCCCGGCCTCGGCGAACACCGCGTCGGCCCCGGCGACCACGTGCGGCAGGTCGAGGACCGTCCCGCTCAGCCGGGGGAGCCGCGACAGCACGCCGGCCAGGAACGCACCGTTGCCGCCGCCGACGTCGACCACGGTCGAGGCCGTCGGCCACCGGGCGAAGGCCGGGAGCAGGGTGCGCAACTCGAGCCGACTGGCCGCGCGCTGGGTGCCGTCGAACTTGACGGCATCCTCGTCGTGGGCGGCCATGTAGTCCCAGTAGCCGACCCCGTGGACGTGCTCGAAGGCCGACTCACCGGTCAGCACGGCGTGGTCGAGATGACCCCAGGCCTCGATGTCGGCCGGGATCAGCGGGTAGGCCTCGCGCATCGACAACGGGTGGTCGCTGCGCAACGGCTGCCCGGTCTCGGTCAGCGCGAAGGTCTCCGGCGGTGACTCGCTGAGCACACCGGCCGAGGCCAGCGCGCGAAGCAGCCGTCGCAGCGCGACCACGTCGGCCGACAACGACGACGCCAGGTCCTCGACCGACAACGGACCCTCGGCCAGCCGGTCGGGGATCCGCAGCTCGCAGGCCGCCCGAATGGCGAAGGGGATGACCAGGTCGCCCAACTCGGTGATCCGCTGCACCGCCGCGAGGTTGTACGTCGGGCGGCGGATCACCGGCGGGGAAACGGGCTCAGGCGCTGACGCGATCGCCCAGCCCGTTCACGACGTAGTCCTGGACGTCGGACACCTTCTTGATGGTGCGGCCGGTCTCCTCGTCGATCGGCGGCAGGTCGTACTCGTCCTCGAGCGCGAACGCGAGCTCGAGCAAGGACAGCGAGTGGTAGCCGAGATCCTCGATCAACGACGAGTCGGCCTCAGCGGTGGCCTCCTTGTTCGGGGCCATCTCCGACACGATGGACAGACACTGGGCGCGGACCTCTTCTTCGCTTGCCATGGTGCGTTCTCCTCCTGCTTGGTGTCACGCGGATGCGTGTGGGGACGGGTCGAACACTTCAGCCGGCGAGCTCGACCGGCATACCGGTGAGCCCCCGGACGACTGGGTTGCGTCGTACGCGCGTCGAACCTGCTTCGTCGGCGCTGGTTTCGGACGAGACCGGTGGGAGGCGACGCTCCACCTCGCCGGCCAGGGAGATGCCGGGGAACCGGTCCAGCAGTTCCTCGGCGACGATCTGGCTCTCGAGCTTGGCGAAGTGCGTGCCGAGGCAGTAGTGCGCTCCGCCGCCGAAGCCGACGTGGTCGATGCTCTCGCGGGTCAGGTCGAACACGTCGGGATCGGTCGTGTGCCGCTCGTCGCGACCGGCCGAGCCCTGCAGCAGGATCACCCGCTGCCCGGGTTCCAGCGTGCTGTCACCGATGGTCACCGGCTGAGCCGTCGACCGCCAGACCGCCTGGACCGGAGCGTCGTACCGCAGCGTCTCCTCGACCGCCGCGGAGACCAGCGACCGGTCCTGCTGGATCAGGTCGAGTTGGCTCCGGTTGCCCAGCAGGGCCAGCCAGGTGTTGCTGATCAGGTTGGTCGTCGTCTCGTTGCCGGCGATCAGGAGCATGCCGCAGAACATCTGCAACTCGTCGTCGGTCAGCGGTTCGTCGTCGGTGATCAGCTGACTGATCAGGTCGTCACCGGGCTCGGCCTTGCGTTCGGCGATCAGGCTGTGGAAGTAGTGCCCCATCTCGATCGTCGCCCGGGCCACGTCTCGGGTCGGCATGTTGACCCCGCCGACGGTGGTGTCGGACCAGCGACGGAAGTCGTCGTGTCGCTCGACCGGCATCCCCATCAGCTCCGAGATGACCATGACCGGCAGCGGCGCGATCAGATGTCGCACCAGGTCACCGCGACCGACCTGCAGGGCCACGTCGAGCCCGTCGAGCAGGTCGCGGGTCATCTGCCGGACCTTGGGCTCGTAGATCTGCGCCACCTTGGCGGTGAAGAACCGGTTGACCACCCGTCGGAGTTCGGTGTGCTCCGGCGGGTCGGTGGTCAACAGGAACCGCACCGAGCCGCTGCCGCCCGGCGGCGCCGAGGCGAAGGTCTCCGCGTCGGAGAACCCGGCGACGACGTCGTCGTAGCGGGCCAGCAGCCAGGCGTCGAGGATCTCGGAGTAGTAGACCCCGTCGAGATCCCGCAACCGCCGGTAATAGGGATAGGGGTCGATCGCGACCCGACGGTCGAACGGCGACAGGTCCTCGAGTGGGGTCTCGGGGACCACGGCCGGTTCACTCATCGGCGACGTCCGCCCGGGGTCGCGGTGTCAGGACCGGGTCGCCGCAGCCGCGGACAGTCGCTCGCTCAGCTGCGACTCATCGGCCTGGCCCAGATCCACCAGGACCCAGGGGTAGGAGGCGTACGGCTCACCGGCCGAGTAGGTGTCCGGCGCCGACGCGATCAACGCGTCGCGACCGTCGAGCGGGGTGCGGACCGCGATGTGCTCGTTGTCCTCGGTGGCGCGGGCGAACATCTTGTCGCCCACGTAGAACGACGGGAGGCCCCAGGCCTCGCGCTCGGAGGTGTTGTCCATGCCGGACACGATGGTGCGAACGTCGTCGAGAGTTGCCACTACCACTCCAATGATGGGTCGGATACCTGGACTAGGGCGCTGCCGAGAATCGTGCTGGTACCAGGGCCGGCTGCGCCGTGTTGCGCGGCCGTGTGGATGTCTCGCAGACGGTGCTGGAGTGCACTGCCGTCGTAGACGCTCGATCCACCGGCTTGTCCGTACGCTACCGAAACGCTGGAGACAGTGACAAGGGCCACATGGTGAACAGTTGCCCGCAGCAAGGCGCGCTCGGTCAGGGACCGCGCGCGGGTTCCGAGGGCCTCGTTCCAGGCCGCGTCGGCGGTCTCGGCGAGCAGCGCCGAGGCGGCCCGCAGCTCCGCGTACGCCACCCCTAGTCGGGACCGGAAGTCGTCGCTGTCGGCCAGTCGGGTCCGACTGAACGCCGGTCGCTTGCCGCCCTGGGCGAGCTCGATCACGTCGTCGACGGCTCCCAGGGCGATGCCGATCATCGATGCGGCAATCACCAGTCCGCTGAGTTCGACTGTTGAGATGCGACCCAGCGGATGGTCGACCGAGGCCCGGGCCCCGACCAGATCGGTGACCTGGTCCTCGGTCAGCTCGGTCGACCTCAGGGCGACGTCGTGGCTGCCGGTGCCGCGCAGGCCGAGGGTGGACCAGGTCTCGATGATCTCGACGTCGGCCATCGGCAGCAGCACCGTGCGCAGCGCCGGGGGGCCGTCGGCTGTGGCCGACGGCTCACCGGTCAGCGCGAAGCACTGGCCGTAGAAGAAGCCGGCGTGCCGGCTGGCGGTCACGTACGGCCAGCGTCCGGACGCCTGCCAGCCGTCCCCGCGACGTCGGGCCTTGCCCTTGGGGGCGACCGCCCCGGCGCCGAGCACGTCCGGCCCGTCGGCGTACCAGTGCTCGACCGTCGGCCGCGGGAACCGGCTCAGCACGGCCTGGGCCATGGCCAGCTGGCCGGCCACCCAGCCCACCGCGCCGTCGGCCCGGGCCAGCGCGGTGATCACCCTCAGCGACTCGGTCAGCGGCAGCTCGTCGCCACCGTAGGCCTGCGGGGCCCACATCCGCAGGCAGCCGGCCGCCTTCAGCTGGTCGAGCAGCGGATCGGGCAACCGGGCGTCGCGCTCGATGTCGGCCGCGAAGCCGCGGATGGCCGGACCCAGGTCGACCGCCGCACTCAGCGTGCTCACGAGGCGACCGCCGGCTGGTAGCGGGCGCCGGGTCCGAAGTAGCGCTCGCGCAACGTCCCCGGAGGCGGCTGGGCCGGACGGTGGCCGCGGCGGACCAGCTCGGGGATCAGCAGGTCGCAGATGTCGTCGATGCCCCGCGTCGGGGGGAACGGGACGAGGTTGAACCCGTCGACCCCGGCCTTGTCCTGCCACAGCTCCAGCTGGTCGGCGACCTGCTCCGGGGTTCCCGACAGCATGAACCGGCCGCCGCGCATCGGCACGTGGGCGGCGGAGATGGTGGCCATCACGTCGCGTACCCGCCACTCCCGGGCCGGGTCGACCCGGGTGATCGAGGCCAGAGCGCTCCGGGTGCCGGCGACCTCGAGCTCGGAGACCAGCGCATCGGGCGGCAGCGCGGCGAGGTCGAGATCGGTCCAACCGCACCACTTGGCCAGCCGGCCGTCGGCGCTGTGCAGGTCCTGCATCAACGCGACCTTGGCCGCGACCTCCTCATCGGTGCGGCCGAGCACCACGGGCATGCCCTGGATGACCTTGACCGCGTCGGCCGGCCGACCGGCCGCTGCGACCCGGTCGCGCAGGTCCTGGACCTTGGGTGCGCCGCGGCGGGGCTCGCTCATGGTCATGAAGACGGCTTCGGCGTGGTGCGCGGCGAAGTCGAGCCCGCGGCCGGAGGCTCCGGCCTGGTAGATCACCGGGGTCCGTTGCGGGGTCGGCGCGCACTGGTGCGGGCCGCGGACCGAGAACCACTCCGAGTGGTGGTCGATCGGCCGGACCCGGTCGGGGTCGGCGAACACGTCGTGCTCGACGTCGCGGCGGACGGCGTCGTCGTCCCAGCTGTCCTCCCACAACGCGCGGGTCACCTCGAGGTAGGCGGCCGCGCGGTCGTAGCGCCGGTCGTGGGCCAGCCACTCACCGATGCCGTTGTGGCTGGCCGAGCTGAGGTAGGAGGTGACCACGTTCCAGGCGATCCGGCCCCCGGTCAGCGCATCGAGGGTGGAGAACACCCGGGCGCAGTGGTACGGCGGGTGGTAGCTGGTCGAGTAGGTCACGGCGAAGCCGAGCCGCTCGGTCACCGCGGCGAGCGCGGGGATGAGCAGCACCGGGTCGATCGAGGGGATCTGCACCCCGTGCCGCAGCGCCGGGGCCGGCGAGCCCTGGTAGACGTCGTAGAAGCCCTCGACATCGGCGAAGAACACCGCATCGATCCCGGCCCGGTCCATCGTCGTGGCCAACGGGACCCAGTAGTCGAGCGAGCCGTAGCCGGCGCCGCTGCCGTCCCCGGGATCGCGCCACAGGCCCTCGAACGAGGGCACCGGCGCGCACTCGGTGAAGATGTTGATGATCATGCCCGGGCCGGCCGTCATGGGGTCACGCTAATCGGTGGCCGATTCCAGGAGCAGCCCCGGCTGCTGGGTGATGCCCGCGGCCAGGGCGCGGTAGCCCTGGACGAAGGCCTCCGCATAGCCGGGCGGGAGCAGCCCGGCCAGGTGGAACAACACGACCCGGTAGCCCCCGCCGGTCGGGACCAGCGCGAACTCGAACGCGAACCGGGTCGAGATGGTCTCCGGGATCAGGGCCTCGGCGACCGCATGCCCCATGGTGCGGCGCTGCAGCGGCTCGGCGATCAACTGGAACACGGTGTCCTCGGCCCGGGTGCCGTCCTGGGCGGCCGGGATCGAGCCGACCACCTGGTACGGGACCTGCTGGTGCCGGACGGCGCCGATCACTGTGCGGTGGGTGGCGGCCAGCAGGTCGGTGAACGCGGCCCGGCGGGGGAGGGTGGTCCGCAGCAGCAGCATGTTGGCGCAGAACCCGACGGTGTCCGCGTACGCCGAGGTGCGGTTGGCGAACAGCGACGCCACACACAGGTCGCGACTCCCGGTCAGCCGGTGCAGCTGGGCGTAGTAGAGCGCGAGCAGCACGCTGAACGGGGTGGTCTGCTGGCGGGCGGCCAGCTCGGTGAGCCCGGTGACCACCCCGGGGGCCAGATCGGCGGTCACCCGCTCGGTCGTCGGAGGGTGGTGCGCCGTCCCACGGGGGAGGGCGGGGAGCTGGAGCCCGCGCAACTGCCGACGCCAGTAGTCGTGGTGGGCGGCGTACTCCCCGGACTCGGCCCGCGCGTGCTGCTCGGCGCTGAAGCTCCGATAGGCCGGGCCGGGCGGCGGTGGGTCCCCGGCCAGTCCGAGCTCGGCGTCGTACAGCGCGGCGAAGTCGTTGAACAACACCGGCAGCGAGGCGGCGTCGGTGACCAGGTGGTGGAGGTTGAGGCACAGCACGTGATCCTCGGGGCCGGTCTGCCACAACGTGGCTCGCACCGGCGCGGTGTCCGGATCGACCGGGTCGGCGAACTCGTCGGTGATCGCCTGCCGTTGCGCGGCGGCCGGATCGGGCTCGTGCTGCAGATCGACGAACCTGAGCCGCACCGGGAGCTCGGGGTGGATGAGCTGCCAGAGCTGCCGTCCGCGACCGGTGACCGTGGTGCGGAGTGCCTCGTGCCGATGGATCAACGCCTCGAGCGCCGTCTGCAGGGCGCGGTGATCGACCGGTCCGTGGAGCGACCAGAGCACCGGACAGTTCAGCCCGGCCCCGACCTCGCGGTAGTGGGCCAGCAGCCACAGCAACCGCTGCCCGATCGACGCCGGTACTCGGATGCCCTCGGTCCCGACGATCGCGTCGGTCCCGTCGGTCGTGTCGGTCGCGTCGGTCCGCCGGTCGGTTCGGTCGCGTGGGTCCCGTCGGTCGCGTCGGTCGCGGCGGTCCGGGTTCGGGCGGCATCGGCGCGGCCCGTCTGGCTGGCGTCCGCGTGGCGGGCGTCCGTGTGGCCTGGGCTGGTCATGAGTGGGCCCGCCGCGGGCTCGCCGGCTTCGGGTCGGCCTGGCGGGGTGTGGGCACCTGCCGAGGCTACCGAGCGATGGACCGCGGCTTCCTCCGCCCTGGCTCGCCCGTCCGGTTGGGGCCGTTTGGGCACTTGTGCGCGCAAACGGCCCCGGATCCGGTGGAGTGACGGGCCGTTTCGGCACCTGTGCGCGCAGACGACCCTGGTCTCGGCTGGAAAGAGGGCCGTTTGGGCACGTGTGCGCGGAGACGACCCGGTCTCGGCTGGAGGCGGCAATTGAGGCACGTGTGCGCGGAGACGGCCCTGGATCGGCGGCACGCGCGGTCGGTGAGGACACCCGTACGCATCATCAGCTGGGGTAGGCGGCATGGGGTCGTTGTCCGCGCGGACTGAAGAATTCGCTCAACTGACAGCAATGCTTTCCTGCCCCGTTCGTCTCGCGGGCGACGGGCATAAGGGCACGCTTCAAGAGAAATCGGCGGGAGGGTCGTCGCTGCTTCGAGCGAATTCCATGGCCCGACGCACATTCATTCCCGTCGGTGGGCGGCGCGTATTCGTCGGTTGATGAGCGGCTTTTGTTGCGGGTCGACCCAGGTGGGTGGTCGCCATTCAGGTAGTCCGTGTTCGTTCATGGTCACGGTCCAGCCGCGTTGCAGGAAGTTGTGATGGTGATAAACGCACAACAGGGTCAAATTGTCGAGGTCGGTTTTTCCGCCGTCGATCCAGGGGACGATGTGGTGGCGTTCGCAGTAGTCGGCGGGGTGGGCGCAGCCGGGGAATGAGCAGCCGATGTCGCGGGCGATCAATGCCATGGTCTGGTGTCGGGTGGCGCAGCGTTTGGTGCGGTCGAGGCGGAGGGGGACGCCGGACCCGTTGAGGATGGCGGTGTAGGTCTCGGCCTGGTCGGCCATGGTGAGCAGCGTCGGGGTGGCAATGAGGGTGCCGGTGGTGGTGACCGCGTGCCCGGTTCGTCGGTTCAGGTCTTTCTCGTCGATGGTGATGATGATGGTGACCGGTGCGTTGTTGTCGTGGATGGTGCCTTCGCGGAGGAGTCGGTCGCAGCATTGCTCGAAGGCGTCGTGCTGCCGCTGTCCGAAGGTCCGGTCGTCGATCAGCTTCGCGCGTCGGGCGGCGGTCGGGTCGGCGTCGCCGTTGGTGCTGTCGCTGTAGGGATCGTCGACCCGGGTCCTGGTCAGAGGTCGGAGCAGGGTGGTGAGCTTCTCGCCGCAGGTGGCGGTGAGCCGGAAAGTCCCGGTGTACCCGCCGTCGGCGGTGGGGCGGAGTTCGAGGAAGCGGCGGTCGCGTTGAAGGGTTTCGTCGGGTGTGGTGCCGTCGGGGTCGATGCTGTCGGTGACCCGTTGGGTGAGGAGTTTGAGTTCTTCGGGGTTGAAGTGTTGGGCGTCGTCGACGAGGAGTTTCTCGCCGGCGGCGATGTCGGCGGGGTCGAAGCCGACCCGGTCCACCGTTTTGAGGCCGCGGGTGATGATCGCGGCCTTTTCGGCTGATACTTCCCCGGCGGCGACCGCTTGCGCCAGCACTGGTCGGACGGGTCCGAGTTCCTCGCCGAGCATCGACTGCCGCGGTCCGAGGTGTTCGTAGAGATGCACCCGTCGTCCGGCTTCGGCTTTGGAGATCCCCAGCGCTGAGGTCAAGACCCGGCGCAGGTTTCCCTGACACAACACCGTGGCCGCATCAGCCCGATCCAATCCAGCGAGCACCTGAATACCGAGCGCATCCCAGCGATTGCGGAACACCTCGAGCTGTTGTGCGATCGCTATCTGATCGTCGATCGGGAGAGTCTCGACATCCGCGAGTGTGGCGGCCAATTGTCGGCGGGCAAGGTCGAGCGATGCGAGCGCTTCCCGCACCTTCGCCTTTGCCCCAATAGCCATAGTTCATTCTAATCGAACACGTGTGCTATATCAAGGGTACCGGGGGAACTGAATGTCGAACTTGGCTGGCTCGCCGCCGCCGGCTCACCGGCTGATCCCACCGCGAGCCGGACCCGCGGCCTCGCCCACGATCATCAGAAGTTAGGTACACCTGGCCTGGCGTTGACCGCACGCCACTAGCATCGGCGAATGGCGTTGCGCACCGAGAAGCTGCAGGCCCAGGTCGATGTGAAGCTCGACTGGAGCTACGAGCCACGCACCGACGGGGTCCGGGCGCTCTACGAGAAGGCGCGCGCCGCACAGTGGGACCCCAACACGGCGGTCGACTGGAACACCGTGGTCCCGTTCGGCGAGGCGCTGCCGGACAGCTCCTACTTCGCCTACTCCGCGTTCAAGTCCTCCCCGCTGGCCCAGCGCGGCCGGCCGGCCTGGGACCTGTTCCAGTGGGAGCTGCAGTCGTGGATGATCAGCCAGTTCCTGCACGGTGAGCAGGGCGCGCTGGTCGTGGCCGGCCGGCTGATCGAGGCCACGCCCGACCTCGACAGCAAGTTCTGCGCCGCGTCGCAGGCGGTCGACGAGGCCCGGCACGTCGAAGTGTTCTCGCGCTATCTCAAGGAGAAGGTCCCCGAGCCCTACCCGATCACCGAGTCGCTCGACTCGCTGCTCGCCGACATCATCGACGACTCGCGCTGGGACATGACCGCGCTCGGCATGCAGATCCTGGTCGAGGCGCTGGCCCTGGCCGCGTTCCGGCTGGCCAACCGCACCTTCCACGACGACCTGATCCGCCGTCTGACCGAGCTGATCGCCCGCGACGAGGCCCGGCACGTGTCCTTCGGGGTGATGTCGCTGGACGGGGTCATCCGACAACTCACCACCGCGGAGAAGCGCGAGCGCGAGGAGTTGGTCCTCGAAGGCGCGGCGTCGATGCGTAAGCGGTTCATGCTCGAGGACATCTGGAACCGGATGGAGGTGCCGGTCGCCGAAGGCGTCGACTTCGCGACCAACAGCGACCTGATGGTCCAGTACCGCCAGGCCATCTTCGCCCGGGTGATCACCGCCGTCGAGCACATCGGGCTGCTCACCCCGCACGTCATCGAGGGCCTCGACCAGCTCGACCTGATCGGCCTCTCGGCGCAGCGCCGGGTCCGCAAGCTGGCCCAGAGCGCGTGAGTCCCGCCGGGTTGGGTCCGGCGGCCCAAGCCCAGGCCTTCGCCGCCCGGGTCTTCGAGGCCAGCCTGGCCACGGCCGAGTTGATGAGCATGTACCTCGGTCTCCGGCTCGGGCTCTACACCGCGCTGGCCGAGCACGACCGGACCCCCGACGAGCTGGCCGACGCGGCCGGGATCGCTCCGCGTTACGCCGCGGAGTGGCTGGCCCAGCAGGCCGCGGCCGGGGTGGTCGAGCAGGTCGACGGGCGCTTCCACCTCCCGGCCGGCCACGCCACCGCGCTGCTCGACGACGACAGCCGCTTCGCCATCGCCTCGCTCGCGCTGCTGCCGATCGGGGGGATCGCCACCGCGCTGCCCGAGCTGGTCGCTGCCTATCCGAGCGGCGGCGGGGTGCCGTACGCGGCGTACGGCGAGGACTTCGCCGGCAGCCAGTCCGGACTCAACAAGGCGGTGTTCCGGCGGCAGCTCCCGGGCTGGATCGAGACCCTGCTGCCCGACGTCCACACCCGCCTCAGCCGACCCAGCGCCCGGATCGCCGACGTGGGCTGCGGCGCGGGCTGGTCGAGCATCGCGCTGGCCGAGGCCTATCCCGGCGTACGCGTCGACGGCTTCGACCCCGACCCGGCCGCGACCGCGCGGGCCCGGGCCAACGCGATCGAGGCCGGGGTCGCCGACCGGGTCAGCTTCACCGGCCGGACCCTTGACGGCGGGGACACCGCGTACGACCTGGTCTGCCTGTTCGACGCGCTGCACGACCTGCCGCAACCGGTCGCGGTGCTGGCCGCGATCCGCGCGGCGTTGGCCGCCGACGGCAGCCTGCTGGTCATGGAGCCCAACGTCGGCGACGATGTCGTGCAGCCGGCCCCGGCCACCGAACGATTCTTCTACGCGGTCAGCGTCCTGCACTGTCTCCCGGTCAGCCTGACCGAGCAGCCGTCGGTCGGCACCGGGACGGTCATCCGCCCCGCCACCGTCCGCGCGTACGCCGCCGAGGCCGGGTGGGCCGAGGTCACCGAGCTGCCCCCGGTGCACCGGCTGCACCGGCTCTACCGGCTCAGGCCGGCGTCAGCCTGACCGGCAACGACGAGAGCGTGCGGAACGACGTGCTGTGCCGGCGGACCGCGGGCCCGGCGGCGGTGATCGCCGCGGTCGAGGCGGCGAGGGTGCGGAAGACGATCTCGCCCTCCATCCGGGCCAGGTGCGCGCCCAGGCAGGCGTGCGGGCCGCCGCCGAAGGCCAGCTGGGTCCGCGGCCGCCGGTTCAGGTCCAGGCGGTCGGGGTCGTCGAACGCCTCGGCGTCGCGGTTGGCCGAGCCGAGCAGGAAGATCAGCAACCGCCCGGGGCGCAGGGTCCGCCCGGCCAGCTCGATCGGCTCGCGGATCAGCCGGGCCGCGGCCTGGATGGGCGCGTCGTAGCGCAGGAACTCCTCCACCGCCGCGGCGGCCAGCCCGGGATCGGCCCGCAGCCGGCGTTGTTCGTCCGGCCAGTCGAGCAGCGCGGCGGTCCCGTTGGCCAGCAGGTTCATCGTCGTCTCGAACCCGGCGAAACACAGGAAGACGGCGTTGTCGACCAGCTCGTCGGCCACGGCTTCGCCGGCGGTCACCGCGCGGGCCAGCTCGCTGATCAGGTCGGTCCCGGTGCCGCCGGTCCGTGCGACCAGCAGCCCGCTCACGTAGTCGCGCAGCCAGGCGACGGCCGCATGGCAGGCGATCCGGTCGGGTTCGTCGACCATCAGGCCGAACCCGCGCGACAGCTGGAGCGCCTGGTCGGCGACCGCCGCCCGATCCCACTCGGGGACGCCGAGCAGCTCGCAGATCACCGCGATCGGCAGCGGCCGGGCCAGCTCGGCGGCGACGTCGAGGTCGGCGCCGTCGAGCCCCGGCGCGATCAGCCCGCGCACGGTCTGCTCGATCCACGGCCGCAGCGCCTCGACCCGGCGCGGCGAGATCGCCCGGTGCAGCAACCGTCGCAGCCGCAGGTGGTCGGGCGGGTCGCGGTCGAGCACGATCCGCCGAAAGAACGACACCGCGGGACCGTCGCCGACCGAGCGCTGGTGGTAGAGCTCGGGGTAGTCGGCGCTCAGCCGCGGGTCGCCGATCAGCGCGGCCGCCTCGCCGTGCCGGGGCAGCACCCACTGGCCGGTGCCACCGCGGGCCAGCGGGCCGGCCGCGCGCAGCGCCGCGTAGACCGGGTACGGATCGGCGAGCACGGCAGGGTCGCGCGAGTCGAACGACGGCAGCTCGCTGCGTCGAGAGGGACTCATGGTCCGACCGTAGTGCCGTGCTAGCTTCGGGCGCGTGTTGAGCCCGGACACCACGGCGGCCGAGGTGCTGGCCGAGGTCGAGCTGACGGGTCGGCATGCCGTCGTCACCGGAGGCTACCGCGGCATCGGACTGGCTCTGGCCGCCGCGCTGATCGGTCGCGGCTGCCGGGTCACCCTGCTCGGACCCGACAGCGAGCGCGGAACCGGGGTGGCCGACGCGATGGGCCCCGATGCCCACTTCCTGGCCGTCGACCTGGCGGATCTCGACGCCGTACGCGAGGTGGCCGGGCAGCTCGCCGACTCGGCCCCGCCCATCGATCTGCTGATCGCCAACGCGGCGGTGATGGCCGTCCCCGAGCAGCACGTCGACGGGATCGAGCGGCACCTGCTGGTCAACCACGTCGGTCACGCCGCGCTGATCGGGGCGCTGCGGCATCGACTCGCACCCGACGCCCGGGTCATCGCCGTGACCTCCGAGTCGGCCGGACTGGCCGACTTCGACTTCGACGACCCGCAGTTCGCCCACCGCGACTACGACGCGATCATCGCGTACGGGCAGAGCAAGACCGCGGTCATGCTCTACGCCGCCGCCCTCGATCGCCGGTTCCGCGACGAAGGCGCCGGTCGGCGGGCCGTGGCCGCCTCGCCCGGGCTGACCCGCACCGACCTCGGGCGCTACCTGACCCGCGACACGCTCAAGGCGTTGTTCCGCCGGTTGCCGCGCGACCGCGATCGCGCTGCGGTGACCCCGCGAACCGCCGAGCAGGGCGCGGCGACCCTGGCGTACGCGGCGACCAGTCCCGAGCCGGTGGCCACCGACGGCCCGACCTACTGCGTCGACCTCTCGAGTCGGCCGTTCCCCGCACCGGCCGCCGACCCGGCCGACGCCGAACGCCTCTGGTCCCTCACCGAACGGCTGCTCGCGACCGGGGTCCGCTCATGACGCTGGCCGGGGGTCTGGTCGCCGACGGCGCCACCCTGGTCGACGTGGCCGGCGGCGAGACCCTGACCGGGACGGCGCTGGCCGACGCGCTGGCCCCACGGGTCGAATTCCTCACCCGGCTGCGCCCGGGACTGTGCCTGCACCGGATGGGTAACACCCTCGACAGCGTGCTGACCTACCTGGCCGCGCTCGAAGCGGGCCGGCCGATCGCGCTGATCGATCCGGCGCTCGACCCGGCCGAGCTCACCGCGTACGCCGAGACCTTCCAGCCGATCGTCATCACCGGGCTCGACGCCGCGGCCCCGATCGGCGAGAACTACCTCCCGGGTGCAGGAGACACCGGCGGCGTCGCCGTCGCCCGGCGGCCCGCCGGCGTCGAACCCGATCCGGAGCTCGGGATCCTGCTGGCCACGTCGGGCTCGACCGGTCGGCCCAAACTGGTCCGGCTGGCCACCTCGGCGGTGCTGGCCAACGCCACCGCCATCGCCGAGGCTCTGCACATCGGGGCCGGCGACCGCGCACCGACCGGACTGCCGCTGCACTACAGCTACGGGTTGTCGGTGCTCAACTCGCATCTGGCCGCCGGGGCCACGGTGGCCGTGCTCGACGACGGCCCGCTCGACGCCGGGTTCTGGACCGCCGTCGACGACCATGCGCTGACCTTTCTGGCCGGGGTGCCGTTCCACTACGAGCAGCTGACCCGGTTCGGCTGGACGCCCGAGCGCAATCCCAGCCTGCGCACGTTGACCCAGGCCGGCGGACGGCTCGGCCCGGACACCGTCGAAGCCGTCGCCCGGGCCAGCGCGGGGGCCGGGGCACGGTTCCACGTCATGTACGGCCAGACCGAGGCGACCGCGCGGATGGCGGTGATGCCGTCCGAGGAGGTGCTGGCCCGCCCCGGGTCGGTCGGGCCGGCCATCCCCGGCGGCCGCTTCACCCTCGCCGACGACGAGGTGGTCTACACCGGACCCAACGTGATGCTCGGGTACGCCGAGCGGGCCGAGGACCTGGCCGCCGGCGACCAGCTCGGCGGGGTGCTGCACACCGGCGACCTGGGCCGGCTCGACGACGACGGGTTCCTCTACCTCACCGGCCGGAACAGCCGCGCGGCCAAGATCTTCGGCACCCGGGTCAACCTCGACGACGTCGAGCGCCGGTTCGCCGCGGTCGACGACCTGGCCGGCACCGAACTGGTCGCCGTGGCCGGTGACGACCGGGTCCGGGTCTGCGTCGTCGGATCGACCGCCGGAGTCGAGGCGGCCCGCTCGGCGGTGGCCGCGTCGCTGCGGATCAACGCCGACGGGTTCTCCGTCGAGCCGGTCGAGGCGATCCCGCGGCTGCCGAGCGGCAAGGTCGACTACCGGACGCTGGCCGATGCCTGAGCCCGCCGGCATGTTCACCCGCTCGTCGGCCGAGCGCGACGCGCTGCTGCTCGCCGAGATCGGCGCGCGGGTCGAGGAGCACCGCGAGCGCTGCGTCCCGTACGCGCGGATCATGGACGCGGTCGGCTACGACCCGGCCACGGTGCGCACGCTGGCCGACATCCCGCCACTCCCGGTCGCGCTGTTCAAGGATCTCGAGCTGCGCAGCGTGCCCGAGGACGAGGTGGTCCGGGTGCTGCAGTCCAGCGGCACCACCGGATCGCCGAGCCGGATCTTCCTCGACCGCGACGCCACCGTCGACCAGCAGCGGGTGCTCGCCGACACCCTGGCCGTGGTCCTCGGCGAGGAGCGGCTGCCGATGCTGATCGTCGACAGCGAGTCGGTGATCACCGACTCCGCGCTCAGTGCCCGCGGCGCCGGCGTGCTCGGACTGATGCCGTTCGGCCGCGACCACACCTTCGTCCTCGACGCCGACGGCGAGGTCGACCTCGACGCCCTGCGCGGCTTCCTCGACGAGCACGGTGACGCGCCGTTCGCCGTCTTCGGCTTCACCTTCATGGTCTGGATCTACCTCTACGAGCCGGCGCGCGAGCTCGGACTCGACCTGTCGCAGGGCATCCTGCTGCACTCGGGCGGCTGGAAGAAGCTCGCCGAGCGGGCGGTCGGCAACGCCGAGTTCCGCGAGCGGCTGGGTCAGGCGTTCGGGCTCACCCGGATCCACAACTTCTACGGGATGGCCGAGCAGATCGGCGTGGTCTACCTCGAAGGGCCCAGCGGCGGCGAGCTGTACGCCCCCGACCTCGCCCAGATCATCATCCGCGACCCGTTCACCCTCGAGCCGGTGCCGCACGGCACCGAAGGGGTGATCGAAGTGCTGAGCAGCCTGCCGCGGTCCTATCCGGGTAACGCCCTGCTGACCGAGGACGTCGGGGTCATCCACGGCGTCGACGACGGCGACTGGCCGGGACCCCGGTTCTCGGTGCTGCGCCGGCTGCCGCGGGCCGAGCCGCGCGGGTGCTCCGACACCTTCACCGCCGACGAGGACGCGTCATGAGTGAGCTGATCCGGCACCTGCCCACCTCGGGTACGGTCAGCCCGGCCGAGGCCATCGACTTCAGCGGCCCCCGGCTGCGCTACGGCGACGACCGGGCCCGCGACTTCTGGGCCGCGGTGTCCGAGCAGTTGCTGACCGACCGGGTCCGCCGCCGGCATCCCGAGCTGATCAGCCTGGGGTTCTTCCTCCGCCCCGCGTCGCTCACCGAGCTGCTCGACTCGGTCCACGACGCACCCGACGACGTCCGCACCCCGTACGGCGTCGTCCTCCAGGTCGCGCCGGCCAACGTCGACTCGTTGTTCGCGTACTCGTGGGCGCTGTCGATGCTGGCCGGCAACGCCAACCTGATCCGGGTCTCGCAACGGGCCGGTGCCGCGGCCCGGCTGATCATCGAGATCGCCGCCGCCGCCTTCGCCGACGCCGACCCCCTGGTCCGGGCCACCCAGCGGGTGGTCAGCTATCCGGCCGAGCCCGCGGTCACCGACGTGCTCTCGGCCGGCTGCGATCTGCGGGTGATCTGGGGCGGCGACGACGCGATCGCCGAGATCCGCCGTTCGCCGGTGCGGCCGTGGGCCCGCGAGCTGACCTTCCCCGACCGCACCTCCTCGACCGTGCTGTCGGCGGCCGGGTGGGCGTCCGCCGACGATCGGAGCCGGGCCGGGCTGGCCGAGCGGTTCTACAGCGACGCCTACTGGTACGACCAGGCCGCCTGCTCGTCCCCGCAGACCCTCTTCTGGGTCGGCGGACCCGTGGCGGTCGAGCGCGCCCAGGCCGAGTTCTCCGCGGTGCTGGCCGCCGAGGTCGACCGACGGCGCCCGCGGGTGGCCGCCGAGATGGGTGTCCACGCCCGGACCGCGGTCTACGGGTTGGCCGCGGCCGGCGCCGCGACCCGGCTCGACTTCGAGCGCCCGCAGCTGACCTGGGTCGAGCTGGCCGAGGCCGACCGCGCCCCGTACCGCTGGCTGGGGATCGGGGTCTTCCCGTACGCCCGGCTCGACCGGCTGACCGACCTGGCCGGGCTGCTCGACCGCCGCCAGCAGACCCTGGCCCACTTCGGCTTCGCCGCCGACGAGTTGGCCGAGTTCGCCGAGGTGCTGCCGCCCCGCACGGTCGACCGGATCGTCCCGGTCGGGTCGGCGCTCGACTTCGCCCGGACCTGGGACGGGTACGAGTTGCTCCGCGAGTTCAGCATGGTCCGCACGGTGATCGCGTGACCGCCGGATCGGCGCCGGACCGCCGGTGACCCTGGACCTGGTCGGCTGGCTGAACCACCCCTCGTCCGAGCACGGCGTCCACCTGGCCGGGCCGGGCGACTCCTGGACCAGCTGGACCCACGCCGAGCTGGCCGCCCAGGTCCGCCGGGCGGCGGGCGGACTGCTCGCCGCCGGGGTCCGCCCCGGTGACCGGGTGCTGATCGTCGAACCGACCGGGCCGGCGTTCATCGCCGTCTTCTACGGGGCGCTGCTGGCCGGCGCCACCCCGTGCCCGGCCGCGCCACCGATGACCATGCAGGACCAGGACGCGTACGCCGCCCATCTGCGGACCCTGGTCGCCGCGGCCCGCCCACGGGTGCTGGTCACCGACGCGCGGCTGGCGCCGCACCTGGCCGCACTGGCCGCCGGCTCCGGGCTCACCGTCGTCGACGACGACACGGTGCTGGCCGGCGAGCCGATCACCGACCGGGCCGTGCTGCCCGAGGCGGCGCTGATCCAGTTCACCTCCGGGTCGTCGGGACCGGCCAAGGGCGTGCGGGTCGGCGCGGCCCACCTGACCGCCAACGTCACCGCGATCGCCGACTGGCTCGAGCAGACGCCCGACGACGGCACGGCGTCGTGGCTGCCCGTGCACCATGACATGGGTCTGATCGGCTGCCTGCTCACCCCGCTCGCGGTCGGGGGCGACCTGTGGCTGTTGCGTCCCGAGGATTTCCTCCGCGCGCCGCTGCGGTATCTGGAATGCTTCGCCGACGGGCGGGCCCGACTCAGTGCGATGCCGACCTTCGGCCTGGCCCACCTGGTCAAACGGGTCCGTCCGGAGCAGCTCGACGGGCTGGACCTGCGCGGCTGGCGGACGCTGATCGTCGGCGCCGAGCGGGTCGACGCCGACGTCCTCCGCCGGTTCGAGGCGCTGCTCGGCCCGGCCGGATTCGCCCCGACCGCGCTGGCCCCGGCGTACGGACTGGCCGAAGGGACGCTGGCCGTCACCGGTCCGCGGACCGACCGGTGGCGGAGCGCGCCGCTGCCCGACGACCCGAGCGTCGAGGTCGTCGGATGCGGCACCCCGGTGCTCGGCGCCGAGGTGACGATCGTCGACGACCAGGGAGCCGTCGTGCCGGACGGCACCGCGGGGGAGGTCGTGGTCGGCGGACCGTCGGTGGCCGAGGGGTATCTCGATCCCGGCGCGGTGGCGGAGCGCGGCACCCGGTTCGTCGACGGTCGGCTGGTCAGCGGTGACGCCGGCTTCGTGCTCGACGGCGAGCTCTTCGTGCTCGGCCGGCTCGGCGACAGCCTGAAACTCCGCGGCCGCGAGGTGTTCGCCGAGGAACTCGAGGCGGTGCTCGACCGGCACGGCATCCCGGCCCGCCGGGTCGCCGCGCTGCTCGGTCACGACCGCGGCACCCCGACCGCGGTGATCCTGCTCGAGGCCGACGCCGACGCCGACCTGGTCGAGACCGTGCGTACGCGACTGAGCGGACGGCTCGAGGGCGTCCGGCTGATCATCCACCCGGCCCGGGCCGGCACCATCGCCCGGACCACGAGCGGGAAGCCGCGCCGGCGGGTGCTGTGGCGACGCTGGGCGGCCGGCGAGCTCAGCCCCGAACGGTGATCAACCGCTGAACGACCAGACCCGGACGTCGAGGTCGGGCGCGGGCTGGTCGAGGGTGGCCAACGCGGCCGCATAGCCCGGCCAGTGGTCGAGGTCGGTCAGCCAGAGGCGTTCGACCAGCTCGGGACGCGAGGTCCAGCCGGCGACCCGGGTCTCGGTCGGATCCAGGGTCAGGCCGGCCAGCGGCAGGGTGAGCCCGTCGCGGCTGGCCTTGAGGACCGCCTCCTTGCGGGCCCAGGCGGTGTAGAACGCATCGGCCCGACGCTCGCGCGGCAGCTCGAGCCAACGTTCGAGCTCGACCGGGGCCAAGGTCAGCGTGGCCGTCCCGGCGTGCCGCTCGGGATCGGGGTCGACCAGTTCGACGTCGATGCCGATCGGCTGCTCGGCGAACGCCACGGCGACCACGTCACCGGAGTGGGCGACCGAGATCTCCCAGCCGCCGGTGCGCAGCCGGGGTGGACCGTGGTCGCCGGCGCAGTGTGCGCAGGCCCGGTCGAGTGGGACCGCACCCGGTTCGACGCCGAGCAGGGGTCCGAGCACGGTCCGGGTGATGGCCACGCCCAGGGCGAACCGCTGCTGATCGGCCGGCATCCGATACCGCTGCCACCGGCCGCGCTCGACCTCGTCGAGGAGTCCCAGCACGGCCGGGACGGGTTCGCGGACCGGGGTCCACCACACGGAGACCCGGCTCACCCGGGCTGATCGAGCAGCTCGATCGCCTCGGCCACGGTGCCCCAGGACCAGCTGACACCCGATCCGCCGTGACCGTAGTTGTGGACGACCCGCAGACCGTCGACCGTCTCGGCCTCGAGCCGCACCTCGGCCCGGGCCGGCCGCAGCCCGACCTGATGGGCGACCAGCGGGGCGTCGGCCAGGGCCGGATAGATGGCGGCGGCGTCGGCGCGGATCTTGTCCGCCTGCTCGGGACGCGGCTCGAGATCGCCATCCCCCTCGTCGGCGGTGCAGCCGAGGACGACGGTGTCACCGTGCGGCCAGATGCCGACCCAGGTCGGACCGAAGGGCGCCTCCATGAAGAACTCCTCGATCCCCGGGTTGGCCAGGATCAGGTGCTGTCCACGGACCGGCGTGACCGCCTCGTCGCCACACAACTCGCGGGCGCCGAGCCCGGCGCAGTTCATCACCTGCTCGCCGTACCGGCCGGCGTCGGTCAGGGTGTCGAGCCGGACCTGACGGACGGTGCCGCCGGCCTGCGCGAGCCGCGCCTGCAGATAGCTCAGATAGCGGCCCATGTGGATGATCGGCGTCTCGTGCCGGAACCCCCACGCGTACCCGTCGGGGAGCTCCTCGGCCGGCAGCGAGACGATCGGCTCGCCGTCCAGGGTCATCGGCTGCGGCGGCTCCTGCGCCGCGGTGAGCAGACCGGACCGCAGCACCACCCCGGACCCGGGGTCGGCGGCGATCTCGGCGAACCGCTCGCGACCGACCTGCTCCCAGCGGAACATCGGCAGCTCGGCCGGATAGAGATTGGGGCCGGTCATCGCCGACGCGGTGATCGAGGTGGTGTGGTCGACCGGGTCGGCGCTGAGGACGGTGACGCTACGCCCGCTCTCGGCCAGACTCACCGCCGTCGTCAACCCGATGACCCCGGCTCCCACCACCGCGACAGTGCTCGTCATGGCGCCGAGTCTGTCACAGCGGAACCGGCCGCCCCGGGGGAGCGAACGGCGTCCGTACGGGGCGTATCGGACCCCCGCCATCGTGCGTGGACGGCGGCCCGCCCGGTCGGGGGCCGCCGCGGATCCCGATCGACTGCTCGGTCGCCCATCACCTCCGCGCCGACCACCGCCGCGGTCGTCAGCCCCGCGGTCGTCAGCTCCGGGCGGTGGAGGACTCCCGGCGATCGACGTGCTGGTCGAGGTCGATCGGGAGCGACGGTGCGAGCCGACGCAACGAGGTGAACGCCGGGACCAGGGCGTCATACAGCTCGGTGAACACGGGGAGGAGCGAGGCGTACACCGCGGCCGCGCCGGGTCTCGGATAGGCGGTCTCTTCGATGTCCACCATGTCGGCCGCGACATCGATCGACTCGATCAGTCCCAGAGCCTCCATACCGAGCAGCGCCGCGCCGAAACCGGAGCCTTCCTGACCATGGGCGAACTGCACCGGCATGCCGAAGGTGTCGGCCAGCATCTGCCGCCACAGGGGGCTCCGCATCACTCCACCGGTGGCTCGGATCTCCGTCACCTCCAGTCCGGCAGCCCGCATCGAGCCGAGCACCAGGGCGAGCTGCAGGCAGACCCCCTCGAGTGCCGCCCGCACCAGGTGCTCGCGGCGGTGCGCTCGGGTGAGACCCACGTAAGCCCCTCGAGGCAGTGAGCTCCAGTGCGGGGCACGCTCGCTCAGCAGATAGGGGAGCATCACCAGCCCGCCGGACCCGGGCGACGCCCGCTCGGCCAGGGCCAGCAGTTCCACCTCGGGTGGGTCCGACAGATCCGGCGCGAGGGCATCACCCGCCCACCCGAGGACCACGCCACCGTTGTTGATGGCTCCGCCGACCACCCACCGGTCGGCCGTGATCGCGTAGCAGAAGACCCCACCGAGCGGGTCGACCGCGGGACGATCGACGGCGACGCGCAGCGCCCCGCTGGTGCCGATCGAGCAGGCAGCGACACCCGGCCGCACCGCACCGACCCCGAGGTTGGCCAGCGGACCGTCTCCGGCGCCGACGACCACCGGCGTGGACACGGGTAGACCGGTCCTCGCTGCCGCTTCGTCGGTCAGACCCGGCAGCACGGTGGTCGTCGAGACGATCTCGGGCAGCTGCTCGGGCAGCAGACCGGCGAGGGAGAGCGCTTCGTCGTCCCACGCGAGGGTGCGCATGTTCATCAAACCGGTCGAGGAGGCGATGGAGTGATCCACCACCAAGGCGCCACACAGGCGCAGCAGGACGAACTCCTTGATGCCGACCCAGAAGCCGACGCCCTCGCACAGCTTCGGCTCCTGCTCGCGGAACCAGACGAGTTTGGGCAGCGGGGACATGGGGTGCAGCGGCGTACCGGTGCGCTGATGGAGGGCGAGCCCACCCACCGAGGCGCGCAGGCGCTCGGCCTGGACGCGAGCCCGGGTGTCCGCCCAGGTGACCACGGACGTGAGGGGCTCCTGGTCGGGCGACAACCCGATCAGACTGTGCATCGCCGAACTGAACGCCAGGCCGGCGACGCGATCGGCGCCGACCTCGGCGACCACGGCAGCAATCGACTCGAGCGCCGCCTCGAGGATGAGCTGCGCATCCTGCACGGCGTACCCCGGATGCGGTTCGTCGAGCGGATAGCCGCCGGAGTGCGAGGCGGCCGTGCTGCCGTCGACCCGGAACGCCACGGCCTTGGTGGCTGTCGTCCCGAGGTCGACGCCGATGACGACCTGGTCGGTCGCCGGCTCCGCGCTCATCAGCCGATCCAGTAGACGATCATCACCAATCCGAAGCCCAGGAGGGACTCGATCGACTGCTGGACGGTCCACGTCTTCAGCGTGGTGACCACGTCCATCCCCATCAGTCGTCCGACCAACCAGAAACCGGAGTCGTTGACGTGGCTGGCGAAGACCGAGCCGGCCGCACTGGCCAGCGTGATGGCGACGATCTCCAGTCCACTGAAACCGCCCGAGGCCACGGCCGGGGCCATCAGACCGGCGGTGGTGACGAGCGCCACCGTCGCCGATCCCTGGGCCACCCGGAGCAGGACGGCGATGATGTACGCCGCGAGCACGACCGGGATGCCGATGTCGGCGAGCGAGTTGGAGAGCGCGTCGCCGATGCCCGAGGCCCGCAGCACCCCACCGAACATGCCGCCCGCACCGGTGATCAGGATGACCGAGCACACCGGACCCAGCGCCGAGTCGAGCACCTTCTCCAGGGCGGAGCCGTTCTCACCCCGGCGGTGACCGAGGACCGCCGTGGCCACCAGCACCGAGATGAGCAGAGCCACCGGGGACGAGCCGAAGACGCTGAGGACCTGGACCCAGGTCTGCTCGTCGGAGTCGACGACACCGGCGGCGTTGAGGAAGTCGAGGCCGGTGTTCATGAAGATGAGGAGCAGCGGGAGCAACAGCATCGCGGCGACGGTGGACACCTTCGGCGGATTGGTCGGCTGATCGTCGTCGATCGATCCGAACAGTGCCGGCACCGGCAGGATGTATCGGGCGGCGACGAACTTGCCCCACAGGTAGCCGGCGACGTACCACAGCGGGAACGCGATGATGATGCCGACGAGCAGCACCAGCCCGATGTTGGCCCCGTACAGCTCGGTGGCGGCGACCGGACCCGGATGCGGCGGCACGAAGACGTGCATCACCGAGAAGGCGGCCGCCGCCGGGATGCCGTAGAGCAGCACGTTGGTGCCACCCATCCGCCGGGCGACGGCGAAGATGATGGGCAGCATCACGATCAGGCCGGCGTCGAAGAAGATCGGGAAGCCCATGATCAGCGACGCGAGGCCGAGGGCGAAGGGCGCCCGCTTCTCGCCGAAGACCTCGACCAACTTGTCGGCGAGCACGCGAGCGCCGCCGCTGTGCTCGACCATCTTGCCCAGCATCGCGCCGAGACCGATCAGCAGCGCGACCGATCCGAGCGTCGTGCCGAAGCTGCCCACCAGTGTGCTGACCAGGGCGCCCGGGGGGAGTCCGGTGGCGAAGGCGGTCACCAGGGACACCAGCACCAGGGTGAGGAAGGCGTGCACCTTGAACTTGATGACCAGGATGAGGATCAGCGCGATGGCGGCGGCGGCGATCCCGAGCAGTGGTCCGGCGCCCAGGGTCTGAGTGAAATCGTCCACGAGCGTCTCCATCGGTGTCTGGGGCCTCGAGACCCCGGCGATTGGTGACCGACACTCTGACACACCGACGACACACGCCGACAGAGGACCTTCCCGGACCGCGCTCGACCCGGGGACGGGTGGGAGGCGTGACCTTGGGAAGATCCAGCGGTGTCGAGTAAGAACGACTACAAGAAGGAGATCGCCGCGTACGCCGCGGCCCGCGGCCGGTTCGACCTCGTCGAGGTGCCCGAGCTGCAGTATCTGATGGTCGACGGGCACGGCGATCCGAACACCGCGCCGGCCTACCGGGAAGCCATCGCCGCGCTGTTCCCGCTGGCCTACGCGCTGAAGTTCCGCAGCAAGGCCGAGTCCGGACGCGATTACGTGGTCATGCCGCTCGAGGCGCTGTGGTGGTCCGACGATCCGGCCGCGTTCACCACCGACCGGGACAAGTCTCGCTGGGACTGGACGCTGATGATCATGGTCCCGGACTGGACGACCGGTGGAGGACCTCGACGCGGCCCGGGCCGCCGTCGCCGCCCGTGATCGGGCGGCCGCCGGCGCCGACGTCCGCCTCGCGTCGCTGGCCGAAGGTCTGTGCGTGCAGACCCTGCACCTCGGCGCGTACGACGACGAAGGCCCGACCCTGCGGCGGATGCACGACGAGGTCATCCCGCAACGCGGTCTGCGGATGACCGGCAGGCATCACGAGATCTATCTCAGCGACGCCCGCCGCACCGCCCCCGAGAAGCTCCGGACCATCCTCCGCCAGCCGGTGGCCCGGGTCGACTAGCTCGTCGGGGCCCGCGGTGGGGGCCGTCTGCGCGCACAGGTGCCCAAACGGCCCCCCGGATCCGGCGGCGGCGGGCGGTCTGCGCGCACAGGTGCCGAAACGGCCCGGAAAGCGCCGGAATCGGGGCCGTTTGCGCGCACAGGTGCCGAAACGGCCCAGTGAGCCGCCGGCCCAGTGAGCCGCCGGCCGAAGGGCCCGCGAAGCCGGCCCGGTCAGTCCTTGGGGCCGCCGGCCACGTAGATGACCTGGCCACTGACGAAGCCGGCCTCGGCCGAGCACAGGAACGAGGCGACGGCGGCGATGTCCTCGGGCTGGCCGACGCGGCCGACCGGGATGGTCCCGACCGCGGCGGCACGCAGCGTCTCGTAGTCGATCCGCATCCGCGTCGCGGTGGCCCGGGTCATCTCGGTCTCGATGAAGCCGGGCGCGATGGCGTTGGCGGTGACCCCGAACCGACCCAGTTCGATGGCCAGCGTCTTGGTCAGGCCCTGCATCCCGGCCTTGGCTGCGGCGTAGTTGGCCTGGCCGCGGTTACCCAGGGCCGAGGTCGACGACAGGTTGACGATGCGGCCGAAGCCGGCGTCGCGCATCCCGGACTGGCAGGCCCGGCTCATCAGAAAGGCCCCGCGCAGGTGGACGTCGAGGACGAGGTCCCAGTCGTCGTCGGACATCTTGTGCAGCAGGTTGTCGCGCAGGATCCCCGCGTTGTTGACCAGCACCGTCGGTACGCCGAGCCGGTCGGTGATCTCGGTGACGGCGCTGGTCACGGCAGTGGTGTCGCTGACGTCGGCACCGACGGCGATCGCGGTGCCGCCGGCCGACTCGATGGCCGCGACCGTGGCCGCGGCGGCGTCGAGGGTCAGATCGAGTACGGCGACCCGGTGCCCGTCGGCGGCCAGGCGCAGCGCGACCGCGGCGCCGATCCCGCGTGCCGCCCCGGTGACCACCGCTACTCGATCCGTCTGCGCCATGGCCGTCAGCGTACGCAGCGCGGTCGCCCACCTCGGCCACCCACGTACCAGGACCCGGGGTCGCGTGCTCCGTGCTCATCAGGAGGGAAGATCGATCGGGATTACCCTGAAATCTGCAGGCAGGGGGAGTGCGGTGGCCGGAGCGACGATGATCGCCCGCGAGCGCGAACTCGACTCGGCGGTGCACAGCCTGCGGTTCTCGGGCGGCGTGCTGATCAGTGGCGAGGCCGGGCTCGGGAAGACCCTGCTCGCGGCCAGTGTCGCGGCCCGGCTGCGGCAGCCGCCGGTGGCCTGGATCGTGGCCACCGCGGCCGGACGCAGCACCCCGCTCGGCGCGCTGGCCCCACTGCTGCCGCCCGACCTGGCCACGATCCACCCGGCGCTGGTCGCCCAGCACGTCAGCACCCGGTTGCGCGAGCTCAGCCGGTCCGCGGAACACCGGGCGCCGGGCCCGCCGGTGCTGGTCGTCGACGACACTCAACTGCTCGACGCCCAGTCGGCGGCGGTGCTGCTCTCCCTGGTCGGCGCGCGGTCGCTGCGGCTGCTGGGCACCATGCGGATCGGCAGTACGCCGTCCGACGCGGTGACCGCGTTGTGGAAGGAGGGGCTGGTCGACCGGCTCGATCTGCTCGGTCTCGACCGCGCCGACTGCCGTCGACTGCTCGAGGCCCAGCTCGGCGGGGCCGTGGCCAGCGGGACGGTGGCGATGCTGTGGGAGATCAGCCACGGCAACCCCTTCTATCTGAGCGAGCTGGCTCGCTTCGGCGCCGAGCAGGGTCAGCTGGTGCGCGCGTCCGAGGTGTGGTGGTGGGTCGGAGAGGCCGAGCTCCCACCGCGGCTGAGCGAGCTGCTGCTGTTGCGGATCGACGCCCTGGACGAGGCGGCCCGCGAGGCCGTCGACGTCCTCGCCCTCGGCGAGCCACTGCCCTACGAGACGCTGGCCGCGGTGGTCGGCGAGGACGCCATCCTCGACCTCGACCGGGCCCGGATCCTGACCAGCGACGAACAGGACGGCGTGCTGCTGCTGCGGTTCGCCCACCCGCTGCTGCACGCGGTCGCCGAACGCCGGCTGAGCGCGACCCGGCGGCGCACCCTGTCCCGACGGCTACGGGACGCGCCGGCCGACCACGTCGACCTGGTCCGCCGGGCGACCTGGGAGGACGGCGCCGGCGTGACGCCCAACGCCGACCTGCTGCTGGCCGCCTCGGACGCGGTGCTGCTCAACGACCCGGTGGCCGCGCTCCGGCTGGCCGAGCGGGCGCACCGTGCCGTCCCGAGCGTCTCGGCGGCTCGGGCCATGTCCGCCGCCCACCTCGAACTCGGTCGCCCGGACCGGGCCCGCGCGGCGCTGTCCGCGGGCCGGCCGTTGGTCGTCGACCTGGAGGACCGGCTGACCTACGTGGCCGAGGATCTCAGCCTGGCTCTGTGGGGCGAGCGCGACCCGCAGGCCGCCTGGGCCGTGGTCGAACGGATCCGCACCGACGTCGTCGAGCACCCGCACGCCGCGCTGGGGGCCGAAGCCGTGGTCCGGCTGTTCACCGGCGGTGGGATCGAGGTCATCGACCTGGCTCGCCGCATCCTGGCCACCGGGCCCGATCCGAGCTCACGGGTGCGGGCGCTGACCTGTCTGACCGGGGCGCTGGCCTTCGCCGACCGCGGGGCCGAGGCGATCGCGGCCGGCCAACAGTTGCTCGATGCGCTGGCCGAGACCCGGGTGTCGGCCACCCGGGCCGGGTTGGCGTACGCGCTGATCGCGGTGACGGGGGTGTTCTACGGCGTCGAGTACCGGTTGCCGCGGCCGGTGGGCCGCACCGGCCGCTGGCCCGGCGAGCCCGAACAGCTCGAGGGGGCGGTGATTGCGGCCGAGGACGGGCCGGCCGACGACCTCGGCTGGCCGCTGCTGGTCGGGCTGCGGCGGCACTTCCTCGGGGACCTGGTCGGGGCGGCCGGACCGCTGCGGGAGGCGTACGTGCAGCAGCAGGCGGGGACCGGGCTGTTCCGTTCGGAGGCCACTGCGGAGTTGGTCATCGTGCTGGCCGAACTGGGCCAACTGGCCGAGGCCGAGGCCATCCTGCGCGATCATCCGCCCGACGCCGTCGCCATCATCCCGGGGCTGCTCGACTGGGCCCGGGCGGCGGTCGAGGCGGCCAGCGGCCACGCCGACCGGGCCACCGCCTCGGCCATCGCCGCCGCCCGCCGGGCCGCCGGGAACGGCAGCGCGACCATGGCGATGAACTTCCTCTGCGATGCCGCGCGGTACGGCGACGCCCGGGCCGCCGCCGCGGTGCTGCCCACCCTCGGGCTGCCGCTCGACACCGATCTGCAGCGGGTCCGGGCCGCCGACATCCTGGCCCGGGCGCAGCGGCACCCGGGCCCGCTGATCGCGGCGGCCCGGGTCCAACTCGACGCCGGCTTCTACCGGCACGCCTGCGAGCTGGCCGAGCTGGCCCGCGCCGCCGACGAGCCGGGCATCCACGCCCGGGCGATCGCCGGCGTGGTCCGCGAGGTCCGCAGCCGGCTGGGGGAGCTGGTCACCACCGAGCCGGGGCGGCTGACCCAGCGCGAGCACGAGGTGACCCGGCTGGCCGGGCGTGGCCTGAGCGATCGCGAGATCGCCGCCGAGCTCGTCGTCTCGATCCGCACCGTGCAGAGCCACCTGGCGGCGGCGTACCGCAAGCTCGGCATCAACTCGCGCACCGAGCTCGCCGACCTGGCCCACTGACCGCCGGCCGGGTGCGGGAGTCCGCGAAAACCCGGTCCAGTGAGCCCGGTCAGAGGCTGGGGCGCCGATCTCGGCCGACTGGACCGGACATCGCCGATTCGGCGCGGTATCCACAGGAGGCGGGCTGAGAAGCGATGTCCACAGATCTGGCGGAGGGCGGCACGTTTCCGCATTTCTTCACACCCTCCCAACATGGACCCCAGACCCGAAATCGTCCGTGCCCTTCGCGATGGTGGCGGGGTGGTGTCGCTGTCCGACCGCCCCGATCTCCGTCACTCGGTGCGGTGGTTGACGGCCCGGGGGGAGCTGGCCCGGCTCCTGCCCGGTGTGTACGCGGCGGTCGGATCCGAGGACGACCCGCACCTGCGGATCGCGGCGGTGATGGCGCGTCACCCCGATGCGGTGCTGTGCGGTGCGGCGGCCGCGTTCCTGACCTTCTGGCCCAGGATCGACCTCCCGGTGATCGAGGTCGCGCATCCGAAGGAGATCGCGCCTCAACCGGGCTACCTCTTCTCGCAGCGGAGGATCCCGCCCGAGCTCATCGTGGAGAGCCGAGGACTCCGGTTCAGCGATCCGGCCCTCACCGCCATCGATCTCGCCACCCCCGCGTGCGCCGACGCGATCGACATCGCCCTGCGGACGCGAGCCACCACCCTGCCCGCCATGCACGAGGCGCTCCGCCTGACGCCCGATCGGGCCGGCAATCGCGACCGTCGGTCGGTGCTCCTGGACTCGCGCGACGAGCCGTGGTCCGGCGCGGAACGGCAGGCACACCGCCTCCTCCGTGCGGCCCGGATCGTGGGGTGGCGGACCAACGCGCCCCGGATGGTGAGGGGCCGGTTGTACTACCTCGACATCTGCTTCGAGGGCGTGCGCCTGGTGATCGAGATCGACGGCCGCATCCACCAGCTGGACGCCGAGCTGTTCGAGTCGGACCGCCGGCGGCAGAACGCTCTCGTCCTCGACGGATGGCGGGTCCTGCGTTTCACCTGGCGTCAGATCCAGGACATGCCGGAGATCGTCGTCGCCGAGATCCGCGAAGCGCTGGCGTCGGGTCGCGCCCCTCGCGCGTGAGTCCGCGTAAACCCGGTCGAGTAAGGCGGACCAGGCCGGCAGAGCCCTACGTCGAGCGACTGGACCGGGAAAATGCCGATCCAGGTCCTGCTTCGCGACCAGGTACCCCTCGGCGTCGACGGTGACCGGGATCGGGTCGATGATCTCGAAGGCGTCGTGACCGTAGGGCTCGAGGTTGCAGAAACCGATGATCACCCGGCCGCCGTCGCGGGTCTGAACCAGCGGTGCGGCGAGCGCCACCGGATCGCGCCAGGTCTCGCTCGTGCGATCGAGCCGCAGCTCGGTGGGGAACGGCGGTGGGACCTGGGCCAACGTCTTGTACCAGCGCGGGTCGGGGGTGACGGCCGGCTGGTCACCGACCCGGGTCCAGTGGTGGAGGTCGTCCGAGACCGCCGATCCGATCCGCTGGTCGAAGACGTGCAGTCCTTGGGTGTTGATCGCGGTGTAGAACATCCGCCACCGGTCGCCGTCGCGGATCACCGAGCCGGTTCAGATGGCCAGGTCGTCCCAGCCATCGGTGGACGGGCGGAAGCACTCGCCCAGCCACTCCCAGTCGACCAGGTCGGTCGACGTCGCGTTTCCGATGGTCGCCGTGGTGTGCCGACCGGCCGGACCCTCGGGCACCCGGGCGGATCGGAGTGCGAACAGGTGATAGGTCTCGCCGTCGTCCACGACCCAGGAGTCCCAGAGCAAGGTGTCGGCCAAGCCCAACATGGGCGGCAGTCTTGCCGGACTCCTCAGCCGACGGGAGCCACCAGTTTGGTCAGCAGGACGGCCAGGGTGCGCTCCGGATCGGCGGTCACCCCGGCGTGCACCGGCGAGGGTTGGACGACCGTGCTCCGCGGTGCGGTGAGCATCCCGAACCGGGTGGCCAGGCCGTCGTTCTCGCGCGCCGATCCGCGGTGGTGGCAGGCCTGGGCCACGGCCTGGGCCGAGGTCCGGACCGCGTCGATGTCGACCTCGGCGTCGAGCGCGCGGAGCCGCACGTCGTCGACCACCACGGCGGCGCGCAGGAAGCCCAGTTGCTGGCAGTACAAGATGACGCCGACGTTGATGAACTCGCCGCGCTCGACCCGCGGGACCGCCCGCAGCACCGCGTACTGGAAGGCGTGGCGGGGCGCGGCGACCACCGGATCGGCGCTCACTGCAGCCAGCGATCGGCGGCGGCCAGCCGGGTCAGCAGGTGATCCAGGTACGCCGACCGGGTGGCCGCGGGGTCGGCCGGGGCCCGCGGGTCGGGCCGGGTCGGATCGGGCAGTAACCAGGCGTCGGGGACCAGGTCGAGGATCGAGGTCAGCAACTCCTCGGTGACCAGCGGTCCGAGCGCGTCGTGGACCAGGCTGGGCTTGGCCAGCGGCGCCAGCACGTGGTCGGCATAGTTGTAGGCCGAGGTGGCGAACCGGCTCGGGTCGCCCCAGGCGTGGTGAAAGCGCAGGCAGGCGCCGTGGTCGATGGCGTAGAGCGTCCGGTGCCAGATCAGCAGGTTGGTGTTGCGGATGCTGCGGTCGACGTTGGCCGCGTACGCGTCGAGCCAGACCACCCGGGCGGCGTCGGTGGGCAGCAGCGCGAACGAGCGGTCGTAGCCGACCGAGCCGGGCAGGAAGTCCATGGCCAGGTTGAGCCCGGCGCTGTTGACCAGCAACTCCTGCACCTCCTCGTCCGGCTCGCGCCGCCCGATCTCGGCCTCGACGTCGATCAGCGCGAGCTCGGGCACCGGGACCCCGAGCGCTCGGCCCAGTTCGCCGACGACGATCTCGGCGATCAGCGCTTTCGGGCCCTGACCGGCCCCGGTGAACTTCACCACGTACGTCCCCTGGTCGTCGGCCTCGACCAGCCCGGGGAGCGATCCACCCTCGCGGAGCGGCGTCAGGTAGGCCGTGGCGGCGATCCGGGGAAGCACCCGCCTATTATCGACACCGGTGCCCACGACGGACGCCGGTGTTGGTTTGACCGGGGTCGGAGCCCCGCGTAACCTTGACCCTCGGTGTGCGCTGACGCGTGCCCACGACGTGCCGTCGGGCACAGCTGAATCCACCGTGGACCAAGATTTGATGGACAAAGAGAGTAGGTCAGACGTGTACGCGATCGTGCGTAGTGGCGGCCGCCAGCACAAGGTCGCCGTCGGCGACGTCCTCGAGATCGACCGCATCTTCGATGCGGCCGGTGCGACGGTCAATCTGACCCCGCTGCTCGTGGTCGACGGCGAGAGCGTCACCTCCGACGCGTCCGGCCTCGGGTCGGTGTCGGTGACGGCAGAGGTGCTGGCCGAGACCAAGGGTCCGAAGATCCGGATCTTCAAGTACAAGAACAAGACCGGTTACAGCAAGCGCCAGGGGCACCGTCAGAAGTACACCCAGGTCCGCGTCACCGGCATCGAGAGCTGAGGCGAAGACATGGCACACAAAAAGGGCGCATCCTCGACCCGTAACGGTCGCGACTCCAACTCCCAGCGGCTCGGCGTGAAGCGCTTCGGCGGCCAGTTGGTCAACGCCGGCGAGATCATCGTCCGCCAGCGTGGCACCCACTTCCACCCCGGTGACGGCGTCGGCCGTGGCGGCGACGACACGCTCTTCGCGCTCGTCGCCGGTCACGTCGAGTTCGGCGTCAAGCGCGGCCGTCGGGTCGTCAACATCGCGGCTCCGGTCGAGGCTCCTGTCTCGGTCTGAGCGACACACCGAAGCAGGGCGGCCCGACGACTCGGGCCGCCCTGTTTCGGTTTCACTGCAGTGAACGGTTAACCGTGGCCTCGTGCCACCGAGCCCGGAGAGGGGGCGACAGGTCATGGCCATTCCCAGCTTCGTGGACCGGGTGACGTTGCACGTGTACGGCGGTAACGGGGGGCACGGCTGCGCCTCGGTCCACCGGGAGAAGTTCAAGCCGCTCGGCGGGCCCGACGGCGGCAACGGCGGCAGCGGCGGCTCGGTCATCCTGCGGGTCGACCCCTCGCTGACCACGCTGGTCGACTACCACCGCCAGTCGCACCGCAAGGCCACCAACGGCCAGCCCGGCAAGGGCGACCACAACAACGGCGCGACCGGCGACGACGTCGTCCTGGCCGTGCCCGACGGCACCGTGGTCAGTGACGCCGAGACCGGCGAGGTGTTGGCCGACCTGACCGGCGACGGCGCCGAGGTCACCGTGGCCCAGGGCGGCCGCGGCGGGCTGGGCAACGCGGCGCTGGCCTCGGCCGCGCGCAAGGCCCCCGGCTTCGCGCTGCTCGGCGAGGAGGGCGAGACCCGTACGGTCACCCTCGAGCTCAAGGTCGTCGCCGACGTCGGTCTGGTCGGTTTCCCGAGCGCGGGCAAGTCGTCGCTGGTCGCTGCCATCTCGCGGGCCCGGCCCAAGATCGCCGACTACCCGTTCACCACGCTGATCCCCAACCTCGGCGTCGTCGTGGCGGGCGAGACCACCTACACCGTCGCCGACGTGCCCGGGCTGATCGAGGGTGCGAGCGAGGGCCGCGGACTCGGCTTCGACTTCCTCCGCCACATCGAGCGCTGCGCCGCGCTGGTCCACGTCATCGACTGCGCCACCTTCGAGCCCGGGCGTGACCCGCTCAGCGACCTCGACGTGATCGAGGCCGAGCTCAGCGCCCACGGCGGCCTCGAGGACCGGCCCCGGCTGGTCGCGCTGAACAAGATCGACGTGCCCGACGCCGCCGACCTGGCCGAGATCGTCGCCGCCGACATCCGCGCCCGCGGGCTCCGGGTGTTCCCGATCTCGACCAAGACCAGCGACGGGTTGCAGGCCCTGATGTTCGCCATGGCCGAGATCGTCGTCGCGCGTCGCGCCGCGCTGCCGGCCGCCGAGCCGCCGCGGATCGTGCTGCGACCGCGGCCGGTCGGCAAGCAGGCCGAGTTCGTCATCACCCGTGAGGACGAGATCTGGCGCGTACGCGGGGACAAGCCCGAGCGCTGGGTGCGGCAGACCGACTTCGGCAACGCCGAGGCCGTGGGCTATCTGGCCGACCGGCTCAACCGGATCGGCATCGAGGACAAGCTGCTCCAGCACGGGGCCCGCGCCGGTGACGGCGTGGCCATCGGCGGGGCCAACGCGGTGGTCTTCGACTTCGCCCCGCAGGTCGAGATCGGGGCGGAGCTGCTTTCCCGCCGCGGCGAGGACCAGCGCTTCACCGAGGTCCGCCCGGCTGCCGTCCGCCGTCGCGAACTGCGACAAGGCCTACCACTCCGACGACGAGCCGGAGGAGGACTTCGGCGTCGAGATCGTGGACGAGGACGCGCGTGGCTGACCGCCGCGCTGGGGCCGTCTGCGCGCACAGGTGCCGAAACGGCCGCCTGGCATCGGTGTCAGCCGGCTGTTTCCGCGCACAGGTGCCGAAACGGCTCCGTCGATGACTCGCGCGCTGATCCGCGACGCCCACCGGATCGTGGTCAAGGTCGGCTCGTCGTCGCTGACCACCACGGCCGGCGGGATCGACCCGGCCCGGATCGGTGCGCTGGTCGACGCGCTGGCCCAGGCGCGACTGGCCGGGCGCGAGGTCGTCCTGGTGTCGTCCGGGGCCATCGCCGCCGGGCTCGCCCCGCTCGGGCTGCAAGTCGCGGCCGCGCGATCTGGCCACCCAGCAGGCCGCCGCCTCGGTCGGCCAGGGCCTGCTGATGGGCTTCTACACCCAGTTGTTCGCCGCGTACGGGCTCGGGGTCGGGCAGGTCCTGCTCACCGTCGACGACGTGACCCGGCAGAGCAACTACCGCAACGCCTACCGCACCTTCGGCCGGCTGCTCGAGCTCGGGCAGGTGCCGATCGTCAACGAGAACGACACCGTCGCCACCCAGGAGATCCGCTTCGGCGACAACGACCGGCTGGCGGCACTGGTCGCCCACCTGGTCCACGCCGACGCGCTGGTGCTGCTCAGCGACATCGACGCGCTCTACACCGAGAAGCCGAGCAACCCCGACGCCCGGCGGATCGACGAGGTCCGCTCCGACGAGGACCTGGCCGGGATCGACGTCAGCGCGCGCGGGACCGCGATCGGCACCGGCGGCATGGTGACCAAGATCCAGGCGGCCCAGATCGCCACCTCGGCGGCCATCCCGGTCGTGCTGACCAGCGCCGCCGCAGGCCGGGGCGGCGCTGGCCGGCGATCCGGTCGGCACACTGTTCCACTCCACCGGTAAGCGGCGCTCGACCCGGCTGCTGTGGCTGCGGCACGCCAGTGACGCCCGCGGTCGACTGCTGCTCGACGCCGGCGCCGTCCGCGCGGTCACCCAGCGCAACGCGAGCCTGCTGCCCGCCGGCATCACCGCGGTCGAGGGCAGCTTCGTCGCCGGCGAGCCGGTCGACATCATCGGCCCGGACGGCGTGGTGATCGCCCGCGGCCTGGTCAACTACGACTCCGAGGAGTTGCCGGCCCTGCTCGGCCGCAGCACCCACGACCTGGCCGCCGAGCTCGGCGCCGGTTACGACCGCACCGTCGTGCACCGCGACGCGCTCGTCCTGACCAGCTGAACCGACCCCGGTAGGGCAGAATCGCCCCAGCCGGGCGGACCGGACGGTCGGGGTGACTGGGAGTGGGCCACGGATGCGAACACCTCGACCAGCGGTCGGCCTGGCCGCCGCCCTGACCTGTCTGGCCGTGCTGGTCTCGTCCCTGACCGGCGGAGTCGTCCGGACCGACCTGCTGGCCGAGCCGCCGGTGCCACCGATCACCGTCGACGCGCCGCCGCCCGACGTCGGGCCGCACGTCGCCGTCGACCACCCTTCGCTGATCGTCCGGCGCGGCGACTACCGCGCGCTGCGGTCCCGCGCCGACCGGGCGCCGTGGTCGGGGATGAAGAAGGAGGCAGCGGCCCGCTGCCGGCTCACCTACTCGGCCAAGCTCGACACCTACCCCCGCGGCATCCGGATGCGCGACATCATGGGCGGCTGCTCGCTGATGTACGTGCTCGACCCGAAGCGCGCGGCGACCTACAAGGCCCGGATGGCCACCGTGTTCAACGGCTGGCCGGCCATGCTGGCGACGATGAAGAAGCAGTACCCGCGCAGCAGCAACCGCTGGCTCCAGGTCGTGCCCCCGTCGAGCGGCTACTTCAACTCGGTCCTCGCCCTCGACGTGCTGCACGACGACCTGCCGGCCTCGACGCTGCGGAGCTACGAGCGCTCGCTCGACGCGGTCGCCGAGTGGTACTGGGCGGCCGACCGGGGCTGGGGCACGGCGACGTACGGGGCCCGGGCCATCTGGGCGACCTACCAGGGCGACGTCTCGCGCCGGACGCTGGCCGCGACCCAGTACCGCCGGCAGTACCTGGCCTGGCTGACCGCCGACGGCGGCTACCGCGACGGCACCGAGTACGCGCTGGCCCGCAACGGCGGCGAGCGGTCGGCCAAGCAGGGCTTCCTGTACGTGGCCGAGTTCACCGGGGTCGACCCGCACTACTACGACGACCCGCAGGTCGTCGGGTCGATGGAGTGGCTGATGAGCTACGCCTACGGCCCGTTCAACCAGATGGTCGGCTTCGGCGACTCCGGCGCGCTGGCCCGTGACCTCGACTACTTCCAGCCCGAGACGGCGCTGTACGCGGCCGGCCGGTTCTCGGCCGCCGCCGGTGCGGCCGCCGCCCGGCATCTGGCCGTCGGTGGCTCGACCCCGCCCGGCGACCTGCTCAGCTACGCCGTGGCCACCGCCCCGGTGACCAAGGCCACCAACCCGGTCAGCCAGGTCTGGCCGGCCAGCGGGGCCGCCCTGTGGCAGCGGAACCGGTCGAGCCAGGCGCTGATGGGCGCGCTGTGGAACCCCCGACTGACCCCCGCCGAGGTCACCGTGCACATGCATCGCGAGGTCAACGCGCTCTACCTGTCCGGCTACGGCGAGCCGCTGCTGGTCAACGCCGGGTACGCCGGCTACGGCAAGGGCGCACTCGGCGCATCCTGGTCGACGCTGCGCTCGGCGCGGTCGAGCAACACCGTCACCCTGGCCGGGGCCGATCACCGCACCGCGGCCGGCGACGGCGTCGACGACCACCTGATCGGGTCGGGCCTGGACTACGCCAGCGGAGTCGCCGGCCAGATCTACTCGGACTCGGCCGAGCACCGGCGCAACATCGTGCTGGTCCACCCGCAGGACCGCCAGCCGGGCTACTTCCTGGCCCTCGACGAGGTCAGCGGGGCCCGGCCGGGCACGGCGCTCGATCTGTTCTTCCACCCCCCGACCACCCGGGCGACCACGGTCACCGCCCGGCAGGAGTACCGCTGGGACATCGCCCGCGAGAAGCGCCGCCCGACCAGCCTGTCGATCTTCCTGGGCACCGCGCCGACCCGGGCGACGACGCCGGTCTCGGTGATCGCCGGTCAGAAGAAGGCCAGCATCCGCGGCCGGGCCCTCGATGCCCGCTACACGACCGACGCCAGCGGCCAGCGGCGTACGGTCACCGTGTTGTTCCCGCACGACGCCGACCACGCCAAGGCGGCGATGCGGCGGATCTCGGGACCGGGCTGGACCGGGGCCCGGGTCAGTCAGGGCGGGGTCCGCGACTACGCGGTCGCGGCCAGCACGGTCGGTCAGGTCGACGTCGGCGGGGCCCGCCTGGTCGGCGATGCGGCGGTCTTCCGGCGACGCGGCGACACCACCGCGTTCTACTTCGTCCGCGACGCGGTGGCCTTCGACGGAGGTGACGGGCGCGGCTTCTCCGCCGACCGTCCGGTCAGCCTGCACGTCCGCGGCCGGGCCGGGACGATGACCGCGCCGGAGCCGACCACGGTGCGTTTCAGCTATCCCGGACTGGGCACCGTCCGGATCGACGGCCGACCGACCGCGGTGACCCGGGTGGCCGGTGGTCTCCAGGTCCGCGTGCCGGCCGGACGCCACGCCCTCCGGCTGGAGTCCTGACCGGCGTACGCGGACCGGATCCGGCCCCGCGGTCGCTCTCAGCGATCCCCGGCCGGGTCGCGACCCACACCCGCGCGTCCTGACTCAGCCTCAGCCGGCTCTTGGGATAGTGTCAGGATCGGTTGCTCGACAGTCGGCGATCCGCCGACGACGAGAGAAGCTGATCGACGGAACGTTCCGGTCCGCAACATTTGAGGTGGCAGCGGTGACTTTGTCCAAAACATTGACCAAGGGACTCGCGGTCGTCGCGTCCCTGACCCTGGCCGCGACGCTGGCCTCCTGTGCGGAGAGCCAGCGCGACGAGACGGGCACGACCACCGACGGCGGTGGTGGCAGCTTCGTCTTCGCGGCATCGTCCGATCCGGTGATGCTCGATCCGGCCATGGCCAGCGACGGCGAGACGTTCCGTCCGGCCCGGCAGATGTTCGAGGGCCTGGTCGGCACCAAGCCGGGCACCACCGAGCTCGAGCCGCTGCTGGCCACCGAGTGGGAGACGGCCGGCGACGGGCTGAGCACCTCGTTCACGCTGCGTGAGGGGGTCAAGTTCTCCGACGGCACCGACTTCAACGCCGAGGCGGTCTGCTACAACTTCGACCGTTGGTACAACTGGACCGGCCTCAACCAGTCGGAGAACATCAGCTACTACTACACGAGCCTGTTCAAGGGCTTCAAGACCGGCAAGACCGGCGGCATCTACGAGAGCTGCGCGGCGCCGAGCGCCACCGAGGCCGTGATCACGCTGAACAAGCCGTTCGCCGCGCTCGTCCAGGCCATGACGCTGCCCGCGTTCTCGATGCAGAGCCCGACCGCGCTCAAGCAGTACAACGCCGACAAGACCGAGGGCACCGAGGAGGACCCGCGGTTCTCCGAGTACGCCACCGCGCACCCGACCGGCACCGGGCCGTTCCTGTTCGACAAGTGGGACCGCGGCCAGCAGCTGACGCTCAAGCGCAACGACAACTACTGGGGTGAGAAGTCCAAGGTCGCCACGGTGATCATCCGGACGATCTCCGACCCCAAGGCCCGGACCCAGGAACTGCAGGCCGGCAACGTCGACGGCTACGACCTGGTCGGACCGGCCGACGTGCAGCCGCTCAAGGACGCGGGCTTCCAGATCCTCAACCGCCCGGCCTTCAACATCCTCTACCTGGGGATGAACCAGAAGAACGAGGCGCTCAAGGACGTCAAGGTCCGCCAGGCCATCACCCACGCGATCGACCGCGCCGCCGTCGTCAAGTCCTCGCTGCCCGAGGGCTCGATCCCGGCCAAGCAGTTCATGCCGGACTCGGTCGAGGGCTACAACGACGCGGTCACCGAGTACCCGTACGATCCCGAAGAGGCCAAGAGCCTGCTGAAGGAAGCCGGGCAGGAGAACCTCGAGCTCAAGTTCGCCTACCCGACCGGGGTCTCACGGCCGTACATGCCCTCGCCCGAGGACACCTACGCGGTGATCAAGTCGCAGCTGGAGAAGGCCGGGATCAAGGTCACCCCGGTCGCGGCCAAGTGGAGCCCGGACTACCTGGACATGGTCCAGGGCGACAAGGGCACCGACAAGCACGACATCCACCTGCTCGGCTGGACCGGCGACTACAACGACCCGGACAACTTCGTGGGCGTGTTCTTCGGCCGCAAGTCCAACGAGTGGGGCTTCGACAACAAGCAGCTGTTCGCCGACCTGGCCGCGGCGCGCGAGCTGCCGACCCGCGAGGAGCAGACCCCGGCGTACGAGAAGATCAACGCCGAGATCGCCGACTACGTCCCGGGCGTGCCGCTGGCCCACCCGGCCCCGTCGCTCGCCTTCGGCAAGGACGTCCAGGGGTACGTGGCCAGCCCGATCCAGGACGAGGTCTGGAACAACGTCACCGTCCCGCAGTGATCTGACACCACGAACCGGTCGGGGTTGAGGAATGCTCAGGTTCGTCGTACGGCGCCTGCTGTTGATGGTGCCGGTGTTGGTGGGCCTGAGCTTGCTCCTGTTCGTCTGGGTGCGCGCGCTGCCGGGAGACCCGGCGCGCGCGCTCCTGGGCGACAAGGCCACGCCCGAGGGCATCGCCCAGATCAACGAGACCTACGGCTTCGACAAGCCGCTGGTCCAGCAGTACTTCATCTACACCAGCCGGCTGATCCGCGGCGACTTCGGTAACTCGCCGCGGACCGGCCTGCCGGTGCTCGGGACGTTCCTCGAACGGTTCCCGGCCACCGTCGAACTCTCGGTGGCCGCGCTGATCTTCGCCATCGTCCTCGGCATCCCGATCGGCTACCTGGCCGCCCGGCGGGCCGGCGGCTGGCTCGATCGGATCTTCGTGGCCGGTTCGCTGCTCGGGGTCGTCGTCCCGGTCTTCGTGCTCGCCTACCTGCTGAAGATCGTCTTCGCGGTCGGCCTGCCCGGTCCGCTCGGGGCGCTGGCCTTCTTGCCGTCGTCGGGTCGGCAGGATCCACGGATCGATGCCACCCACGTCACGAACTTCTACGTCCTCGACGGGTTGCTGACCCGCGAGTGGGACGCCTCCTGGGACGCCGTGCTGCACCTGGTCCTGCCGGCCGTCGCGCTCGGCTCGATCCCGCTGGCCATCATCGTCCGGATGACCCGGGCCTCGGTGATCGACGTGCTGCACGAGGACTACGTCCGCACCGCGTACGCCAAGGGTCTGGCCACCTCGCTGATCACCCGGCGGCACGTGCTGCGCAACGCCCTGCTCCCGGTGACCACCACCATCGGACTGCAGACCGGGGCCCTGCTGGCCGGGGCGGTGCTCACCGAATCGGTGTTCGCCTTCAACGGCATCGGGTCTTATCTGTTCGACGCCATCACCGGGCTGGACTACGCCGTCCTGCAGGGCTTCCTGCTGTTCATCGCGTTGGTCTACTCGTTGATCAACCTCATCGTCGACGTGCTCTACGGCGTCATCGACCCACGATTGCGGGTGAGCTGAGATGACGGTGTCGTCGCCGACCGACGCGTGCGCAGTGGGGAGCGCCGATGTCGACTGACTTCACCCGGCCCGCCTCGCTCGAAGCGGTGATGGCCGATCCGCTCGGTGACGAGCGGGGGACCAGCTTGTGGCAGGGCGCGTTCCTGCGGCTGCGGCGCAACCCGTCGGCCATCGCCGGGGCGGCCATCGTGCTGGCCTTCATCGTCGTCGCGCTCGCCGCGCCGCTACTCGCCCCGTACGAGCCGGCCGGTTCGCAGTGGATCGAGCAGGTCACCCCGAGCACCGTGCCCGGTCGGTCGGCCGAGCACCCGCTCGGACTCGACCCGTTCGGCTCCGACCTGCTCACCCAGCTGATCTACGGCGCGCGACAGTCGCTGATCATCGGCGTGGTCTCGACCGCGCTCGGTCTGCTCGGCGGTGCCGTGCTCGGCACCATCGCCGGCGGTATCGGCGGCAAGGTCGACACCCTGGTCATGCGGATCGTCGACATCCTGCTGTCGATCCCCTCGCTGATGCTGGCGGTCAGCGTGGCCGCGGTGATGGGTCAGCGGCCGCTGGCCATCATGGTCGCCATCGCCTCGGCGCAGGTGCCGATCTTCGCGCGGCTGCTGCGCGGGTCGATGCTCGCGCAGCGCGGTCAGGACTACGTGCTGGCGTCGACGTCGCTCGGGCTGCGCCGCCGGACCATCGTGCTGAGCCACATCCTGCCCAACTCGCTGGGCCCGGTCATCGTCCAGGCGACCCTGGCCCTGGCCACCGCGATCATCGAGGTCGCCGCGTTGTCCTACCTGGGGCTGGGCAACCAGGAACCGGCGGTCGCCGAGTGGGGCCGGATGCTGGTCAAGGCCCAGGACCGGATCCAGTCCGATCCGCACCTGATGGTGCTGCCCGGCGTCTGCATCGCCATCACCGCCCTCGGCTTCACGCTGCTCGGCGAGGCGTTGCGCGAGGCCCTGGACCCGAAGTCGAGGCGATGAGATGAGCTCGGAGATGACGACCGCGGCACCGACCGGTCGACGCGGGCGGGTCCGCGAAGCGGTCGACCGTAACGAGGTGCTGCTCGAGGTCAAGGACCTGAGCGTCACCTTCCAGCGCCGCGGCGGCCGCCCGACCCGCGCGGTCGACGGCGTGTCGTTCGCGGTCAAACCGGGTGAGGTCGTCGGCATCGTCGGTGAGTCGGGGAGCGGAAAGTCGGTCACCTCGATGGCGATCATGGGCCTGTTGCCCGACCGCGGGGTCGAGATCAGCGGCGAGGCGCTCTACCGCGGTCGCAATCTGCTCACGTTGGGCCGCCGCGAGCTGTCCGACCTCCGCGGCCGCGAGCTGGCCATGGTGTTCCAGGACCCGATGAGCTCGCTCAACCCGGTCATCCCGATCGGCACCCAGGTCACCGAGGTGCTGCTGCGGCACCAGGACATCACCCGCAACGAGGCCCGCGACGAGGCCGAGGACCTGCTGCGCCGCTGCGGCATCCCCGATCCACGGCGACGGCTGCGCGAATACCCGCACCAGCTGTCCGGCGGGATGCGGCAGCGCGCGCTGATCGCCATCGCGCTGGCCTGCAAGCCGGCGCTGCTGATCTGCGACGAACCGACCACCGCGCTCGACGTCACCATCCAGGCCCAGGTCCTCGAGCTGCTCAAGGAACTGGTCAACGACCTGGGGACCGCGATGGTGATGATCACCCACGACCTCGGGGTGGTCGCCGGACTGTGCGACTTCGTCAACGTCATGTACGCCGGACGGGTCGTCGAGTCGGCCGGTCGGCGCGAGCTGTTCGCCCACCCCCGGCACCGCTACACCCACGGGCTGCTCAACTCGATCCCGCGGCTCGACTCGCCCCGCGGCGAGCCGCTGCAGCCGATCCCGGGTACGCCGCGCGACACCATCGCCTGGTCGCAGGCCTGCGCCTTCGCCCCGCGCTGCCGGCACGCCGAGGACGACTGCATCCGACCCGATCTGACGCTCGAGCCGATGGGCCGCGACGGACACCGCGTCCGCTGCGTCCACCCGGCACCGGAAACCGGAGGCGAGGAATGAGCGACCCGCTGCTCGAGGTGCGCGATCTCGAGGTGCACTTCCCGATCAAGCGCGGCCTGGTCGTCGACCGCACCGTCGGCCACGTCCGTGCCGTCGACGGGGTCGACCTCGACGTCGATCGCGGCGAGACGTTCGGGCTGGTCGGGGAGTCCGGCTGCGGGAAGTCGACGCTGGGCCGGGCCATCCTGCGGCTCACCGAACCGACCCACGGCACGGTGACCTTCGACGGCCAGGACGTCGCCGGACTGCGATCCGAGCCGTTGCGGATGATCCGCCGCCGGATGCAGATGGTCTTCCAGGACCCGCTGTCCAGCCTGGACCCGCGACAGTCGGTGCAGAGCTCGCTGATCGAACCGCTCACCGTGCACGGTCTGGCCGAGGCCGACCGGGCCGAGTTCGGCCGCGACGGGGCCAAGGCCCACTACGCCAAGGCGGCCTCGATGCTCGAGGTGGTCGGGCTGCCGCAGGCGTCGATGGCCAAGTATCCGCACGAGTTCTCCGGCGGGCAGCGACAGCGGATCGGCATCGCCCGGGCGATGATCCTCAACCCCGACCTGGTGATCGCCGACGAGCCGGTCAGCGCGCTCGACGTCAGCGTCCAGGCCCAGGTGATCAACCTGCTCGAACACCTGCAGGACCTGCTGGGGCTGACCTACATCGTCATCGCCCACGACCTGGCCGTGGTCCGGCACATCAGCGACCGGATCGGCGTGATGTATCTGGGCCGGATCGTCGAGCAGGCCGGCAGTGACGACCTCTACGCCCAGCCGCTGCACCCGTACACGTTGGCCCTGATGTCGGCCATCCCGATCCCCGACCCGGTGGTCGAGGACCGGCGCGAGCGGATCCTGCTCACGGGCGACCTGCCCAGCCCGGCCAACCCGCCGTCGGGCTGCCGCTTCCACACCCGGTGCCCCTACCGGCAGCCGACCCGGTGCGACACCGAGGAGCCGGTGCTCCGCGAGATCGCCCTGGCCGGGACCGGACGCAAGGTCGCCTGTCACTACGCCGAACAGGTCGCGTCGGGCGAGATCGGCGTACGCGATCGCGGGCTGGTCATCGAGCCCACGGCGAGCTGAGCGGCGACCGGGCCTACGGTGGCGTCATGACGGCGCACCCCGGTCCGACCACCTTCTTCGACCAGTACGACTCCCAAGTCGGCGTCATCGGGATCCTCGGTGGTCCGGCCGGCGTCGCCGAGGTCGGCTGGGGCCTCGACGCCCGCGGCGCGTCGATCGAGCCCGACGAGACGGTGCAGGCGGCCCTCGGGCAGCTCCGCGAGTACTTCGCCGGCCAGCGGCGGTCCTTCGACCTGCCTCTGGCCCTGCCCGCGCTGGAACCCAAGACGCTGCGGGTGTTGCAGACCCTGCGGGAGATCGGCTTCGGCGAGACCATCACCTACGCCGAACTCGCCGCCCGCAGCGGCACCGGCGTCCCGGCCCGCGCCATCGGCTCGATCATGGCCGCCAACCCGCTGCCGATCATCATCCCGTGCCACCGGGTGGTGGCGGCCGATGGCCTCGGCGGCTACTCCGGCGGCGATCCGGGTCGCGAACTCGAGACCAAGCGCTGGCTGCTCGAGAACGAGGGCGCACTGCCGCCGGCGCTCCTCTAGTCCCGGCGCGCGGCCCGCGCACCGACGCGAGTGACCGATGGGTCAGAGGTACATGCCCTGCAGGGCCCGGGGGTCCGGCGGCGGTTCGTGCGGGAGATCGTCGGCGATCAGTGTGCGGATCATCTCCGCGCTGAGCAGCGGGAGGTCGATCAGCCGCTCGGCCTGGATCGAGGTCGCTTCCTCGAAGACGTTGCGGATGAAGCGCCCGTTACCGAAACCCGGCGGGTGCGGCGACGGGATCAGAGACCGCAGCCGCTCCTCGACACCGGTGCCGAGCTCGTACCCGTGCTGGATCGCGATCAGCCGGAAGATGGCGACCAGTTCGTCGTCGTCGTAGTCGTCAAAGGTCAGCTTCTTGGGGAACCGTGAGGCCAGTCCGGGGTTCGACGCGAGGAACCCGGCCATCTCCTCCGGGTAGCCGGCCACGATGACCACGACCTCGTCGCGGCGGTCCTCCATCAGTTTGAGCAGCGTGGCGATCGCCTCGCTGCCGAAGTCGCGGGGGGCGTCCTTGGGCATCAGCGAGTAGGCCTCGTCGATGAACAGCACACCGCCGGCCGCCTCGTTGAACACCCGCCGGACCATCGGTGCGGTCTGCCCGACGTACTGGCCGACCAGATCGACCCGGCTGGCCTCGACGAGATGACCGTGCGACAGGGTGCCGAGTTCGGCGTAGATCCGGGCCAGCAGCCGGGCCACCGTGGTCTTGGCCGTGCCCGGGTTGCCGGTGAAGACCATGTGCCGCGAGCGGTCGCGCTCGGGCATCCCGGCACCGCGGCGGAGCTGGTCGGCCGTGGCCTCGGCGACCAGTCGGCGGACCTGCTGCTTGACCGGCGCCAGCCCGACCAGGGCGGCCAGCTCGGTCTGCGGGTCACCGATCTCCACCCGCCGGTCGATCGCCGCCTCGTCCTCGGGGGCCAGCTCGACCGCGGTCTCGGCCACGGCCAGGGCCATCGGGCGGGCGACCCGGGCCTCGCTGATCGGGACGACGGTGCGGCCGCGCTGGGCGCTGAGTCGGGCCAGGGCGGCGACCAACGGGTTGACGCCGCGCTTCTCGCCGAACAGTTCCTCGACGTCGGTGACGAAGCCGACGGTGTCCGGCGCGGTGGAGGCCGACGGGGGACCGGGCAGACCGGCGACCACCCGGGACACCTGAGCGGCCATGGCCAGCCAGGCCCGGCAGGTCTCGATCTCGCCGGCCAGCATGCCGCGGGCCAGCCAACCGCGGTTGCGCTGCAGCCAGGCGTCCGGGTCGAAGCGGTTGCGGCGTTGCTCGAAGGCGGCCTCGATGAGCGCGAACTCGACCGAGCCGACTGCGACGGCCAGGCTGGCCGGCAGGTGCTCGAGGTGGTCACAGAGCGCCATCGACGCCACCACCTCGGCCAGCCCCTCGCCCGGCGTCACCGCGCTCAGGTGATCGTGCGCGGCCTCGAGTCCGGTGTACGACCAGCGCAGTCCGGCCGACCACCCGCCGAGTTCGGGCAGCACAGCCAGCTCGGCCTCGCTGAGCAGCGACTGCCGCCACAGCCGGGCGATCTCCGGGTAGGGGGACTGGAGGTGGAAGTCGAGCAGGGGCGAGCTCTCGACCACGCGCCGGTAGATGCCGAGCAGCGCGTCGGCCCGGGCCTGCAACGGTTCTACCTCGCGGAGGAACTCGACGCACTCGCGCGACACCTCGAGCGCGGCGCGGCGGCTGGTCGGGTCGTGGGCGGCGTAGCGGAGCAGGAACAGCGGCCACTCGCTGTCGGTCAGATACCAGTTGCGGGCGACCATCGGCTCGCGTCGCTGACCGGGGGCCAGGAACTCGCCGACGAGCTGCTCGGGAAATTGCGCGTACTCACCGGAGAAGATCGCCACGTAGCCGCCGAGGGACATGGCCAGGCTCTGCAGGAACGGCGCGACGTTGGAGGTCTCGGCCGGCCAGCCGGTCCAGTTCTGCGGGGTGTCGATCCGGGGGTCGGTGACCAGGTCGCGGACCCGGAGCCGGGCGTGCTCCCACCACCCGTTCGGGATCGGCCAGGGAGCGCAAGTCCCGATCACGTCGATGTAGGGCCGGCCCGACATGAGGACCGACATGTGCTCAGGCAGCACCACAGTGGTACTCAGCGTTCCCCCGTCCCCCGTCGCTCCGGCCGGGGCGATTCAGCCAACCCGAACGCCCCCGTGAAGCTGGGTCCAATCTTTCCACCTCGTACCCCCTCACGGAATGCTCGTCCCGCTTGATGTCGGTCTCATCTCGCGGTCCGGACCACCCGGACGCCGATAGATTGGCGTCGTGACTGTTCAGCACCAGGCCGAGTCGGCCCGTACGGCCTCGCTGGTCCTCGCCCGGGCCCACCGGTCCGTCAAGGACACCGCGCTGCACGCCATGGCTGACGCCCTGGCCAAGGCCGAGACGGCCGTCCTCGAGGCCAACGCCGTCGACGTCGCCCGGGCCGAGTCGGCCGGCACCTCGGTGGCGTTGATCGACCGGCTCCGGCTCAGCCCGGACCGGATCGCCGGGATGGTCGACGGGCTCCGCGATCTGGCCGCGCTGCCGGACCCGGTCGGCGACGTGGTCCGCGGCTGGACCCATCCCAACGGCGTCGAGGTCCGCCAGGTGCGGGTGCCGTTCGGCGTGGTCGGCATCATCTACGAGGCCCGGCCCAACGTGACCGCCGACGCCGCCGGCATCTGCCTCAAGTCGGGCAACGCGGTGCTGCTGCGCGGGTCGTCGTCGGCGGCCGACTCGAACGCCGCTGTCGTCGAGGCGCTGCGCGAGGGTCTGGTCGAGGCCGGGCTGCCGGCCGACGCGGTGCAACTGATCCCGGGTCCGCGCGAGGTGACCAACGAACTGATGGCCGCCCGCGGTCTGGTCGACGTGCTGATCCCGCGCGGCGGGGCCGGACTGATCGACACCGTCGTCCGCAACAGCCAGGTCCCGGTGATCGAGACCGGGGTCGGCAACTGCCACCTCTTCGTCGACGCCGCGGCCGACGAGCAGATGGCGCTGGACATCCTGCTCAACGCCAAGGTCCAGCGGCCGTCGGTGTGCAACGCGGTCGAGACGCTGCTCGTGCACCGCGACATCGCCGACTCCTTTCTGCCCAAGGCGCTGCGGGCGCTGCACGAGCACGGCGTCAAGATCCACGGCGACTCGCGGGTCTCGGTGTTCTCCGCGTACGCACCGGTCGCCCCGGCCGAGGAGTCCGACTTCGCCGAGGAGTACCTGTCGCTCGACATCGCCGCCTCGGTGGTCGACTCGCTCGACGCCGCGCTGCACCACATCCGCCGCTACAGCACCGGACACAGCGAGACCATCGTCACCGACTCGCAGGCGGCGGCGCAGCGCTTCGTCGCCGAGATCGACGCGGCGGCCGTGCTGGTCAACGCGTCGAGCCGGTTCGTCGACGGCGGTGAGTTCGGATTCGGGGCCGAGATCGGCATCTCGACCCAGAAGCTGCACGCCCGCGGCCCGATGGGGCTGAGCGAGATGACATCCACCAAGTACGTCGTCACCGGTGCGGGACAGACCCGGTAGCATGCGGGCATGACCCTTGGAATGATCCTGCTCGAGACCGGCACAGAGCGGGAACTGCCGATCCCGGCCATCGGCTTCGGGATCATCGGCTTCGGTCTGCTCATCGGGCTGCTGCTGATCACGTTGGCGATCGGCAAGGGTCGCCCGCACAGCTGATGTCTGCTGAGAGGCGGCGGTGACGATCGCGACCGGACTGGCTCGCGACCCCGCCGCCGATCCGGGCAAGCGGCATCGACTCGGGGTGATGGGCGGCACGTTCGACCCCATCCACCACGGACACCTGGTGGCGGCCAGCGAGGTCGCCAGCCGGTTCGGGCTCGACGAGGTCGTCTTCGTGCCGACCGGTCACCCTGGCAGAAAGCGGACCGCAAGGTCTCCTCGGCCGAGGACCGCTATCTGATGACGGTGATCGCGACCGCGTCCAACCCGCGGTTCAGCGTCAGCCGGGTCGACGTCGAACGACCGGGGATGACCTACACCGTCGACACGTTGCGCGACCTGCGCGCCGAGCGCGGCGAGGACGTGGACCTGTTCTTCATCACCGGCGCCGACGCCCTGAGTCAGATCTTGACCTGGCGGGGCGTCGACCAGCTCTTCGATCTCGCCCACTTCGTCGGCGTGACCCGGCCCGGCGTCGATCTCGGGTCGGCGCCGGTCGCCCAGCTGCCCGCCGATCGGGTCAGCCTGCTCGAGGTCCCCGCCCTGGCCATCTCCTCGACCGCGTGCCGCGACCGGGTGCTGCGTCACGACCCCATCTGGTATCTCGTCCCCGACGGCATCGTGCAGTACATCGCCAAACGCGGGCTCTATCTGCCATGAGCCGGCCGTGAGCTTCCCGCCCTCGGCCCGGCCGCTCCGGCGCCGGATCGGCTGGTTGCCGCTGCTCGTTCTGGTCGGCTCGATCGTGCTCGGCACCGGGGTCGGCTTCGCCGTGCACCGCGTACGCGGGATGACCGCCGTCCCCTCGGCCTCCGACAGCGGATCCACCGCCCCGGGTGGCCCGAGCACCCCGGTGGTCACCACCTCGACGGTCCCCACGGCCTCGTCCTCGCCGTCGCCCGACCCCACCGCCTCGAGCGCGGCGCCGGACCTCCCGCGCGGCACCGCGTTGGCCGACGACCAGTTCGTCGTCCCCCGCGGAGGCACCAACGCCCAGGGGTTGTACGTGGCCCGTACGAAGGGTCCGGCCGCGCCCCGGCGGCTGCGCACGCCGGCGGGGCACCACGTCAACAGCCCGACGCTGTCGGTCGACCGCCGGACGATCATCTACATCGACCGCACCTCCGACAGGGTCCGGGTCATCGGCGCCGACGGGACGGGTGACCGGGTGCTGTTCGCCGAACACCCGGGCGGCTGCGGCACGATCGGTCACGTCTCGTGGAACCGGGCCGACCAGAACATCCTGGTGCTGCGGTGCCGCACCGACTCCGACCGCTCCCGACTGTTGGTGATCGACCTCGAGGGCGAGCTGATCCGGCGGCTCGACACCGGCAACCGCAAGCTCGACGACCCGGCGATCTCCCCCGACGGCACCCAGGTGGCGTTCTGGATGAGCAACAGCTCGGGTTCGACCAACGGCGGGGCCATCGCCACCATGCCGCTCGACGGGTCGGCCGAGCCCAGCCCGTTGACCGACGACCGGCCCGGCCGCGACGCTGACCCGGCGTGGTCGCCGGACGGCTCGCGGCTCGCGTTCCGCCGCTCGGTGTCGAAGAACTTCGAGGTCTACGTGATGGCGGCCGACGGGACCGGTGCGAAGCGGGTGGTCGGTGGGCCGGCGACCGAGGAGAAGCCGGCCTGGTCACCCGACGGCAGCCTGCTGATGGTCGTGTCCAACCGCACCGCGTCGGGAGGCGACGGCGGTGACGAGGACCTCTACCTCGCCGCCGCCAACGGTAAGGGCGATCCCGAACCGCTCGGTCTCGGGGCCGAGGTGGTCACCACGCCGGTCTGGGTCAGCCGCTGACCGCTCGACGAAGGCTGCTCCGCCACGCCCGGCACGATCAGCGGGCGCGGCCCTCGGCGAGCATGGCCACCGACGTGGCGACCCGGCGGGCGCGGGTCTCGGGCTGCTTGGCCCCGGTCACCTGGGTGACGTGCCACTGCTGCTTGGAGTGGGAGAGACCGGAGAAGAACGCGGCCGCCTCCGGATGCGCGGCCAGCGCCGCAGCGAGGTCCTCCGGGACGTCGACGGTCCGCTCCGCGGTGTCGAGGGTCAGGTCGAGTTCGTAGGTCTGCCCGACGGCGAGACCCGACTCCGTGCGCCGCTCGCTGCTGACCCCGAGCAGGTAGCGCCCGCCCATCTTGGCGATCGAGGTACGGAAGGTGTAACCGTCGACCACGACCTGCACCTTGGGTCGGCCACCCCCGCCGAGGGAGGCCACGACGTCGTCGTCGATGGCGAATCCGGCGGTGTTCCCGCCCGTGGCCAGCAGTTCCGTACGGATCTTCACGAGGAACGACTGTAGTGGCGCTCGCGCCGGTCGCGGCTAGGCTGGGCCTCTCGACCCACCAGACCGGTGGGCGAGGCTTGTGCTACCGAAAAGAAGTTTGTGATCTCTTGACTGCCACCGATCGTGCCATCGAACTGACCCAGGCCGCTGCGTCCGCCGCCGTCGACAAGCTGGGCACCGACCCGATCGCCTACGACGTGTCCGAGCAACTGGCCATCACCGATGTCTTCCTGGTCGTCACCGCGACCAACGAGCGGCAGGTGGGGGCGGTCGTCGACGGCGTCGAGGAGGCGTTGCGCGAGCTCGGGGCCAAGCCGGTGCGGCGCGAGGGCGACCGGCAGCAGCGCTGGGTGCTGCTCGACTACCTCGACATCGTGGTGCACATCCAGCACACCGAGGAGCGCCAGTTCTACGCGCTCGAGCGGCTGTGGCGCGACTGCCCCGAGATCCCGCTGGCCGTCGACGTACGCCGGTGACGGCCGCCCGCATCCTGATCTGGCGGCACGGACGGACCGAGTGGAACCTCGACGGCCGCTTCCAGGGTCAGGCCGACATCGAGCTCGACCCGCTCGGCGTGGCCCAGGCCCGGCACGCGGCGTCGATGCTGGCCGGCTTCTCGCCGGTCGCGCTCTACGCCAGCGACCTGTCGCGCGCGTACGCCACGGCCTGTGAGCTGTCCGCGCTGACCGGTCTGGAGATCGTCACCGACAAGCGGCTGCGCGAGATCCACGTCGGCAGCTGGGAGGGTCTGACCGGGCCCGAGGTGGCCGCGCTCGATCCCGAGCAGGCCCAGCGGTTGCGCAACGGCGAGGACGTCCGTCGCTCCGAGACGGGGGAGAGCCCGTCCGAGGTCGCCGACCGGATGGCCGAGGCGCTCGAGGAGTACGGCGCCGCCGCCCCCGACGGCTCGACCATCGTCGTCGCCACCCACGGCCTGGCCGGTCGGGTGGGCGTCTGCCGGCTCGTCGGCCTGCCCCCCGAGACCTGGCGGGTGCTCGGCGGTCTGGAGAACTGCGCGTGGATCAGCATCGACCGCCACCGCTCCGGCGGCTACTGGCGGATCGAGTCCTACAACGCCCAGGCCACGGTCCAGGATCTGGAGCCGATTTCGTGACTCCCGGCGACGCAGGCTAGTATCTCCAGGTCTCTCCGGCAGAGCTTGGCGGTCGGAGAGGTTGCACGTCGAGGGGCTTTGGCGCAGTTGGTAGCGCGCTTCCATGGCATGGAAGAGGTCAGGGGTTCGAATCCCCTAAGCTCCACCAATCTCATCACGTCCGAAGACCGCGTCACGCCCGCCTTCCGGCACTACCTCCGACAGGTCGGCTTCAACACCGTCGTGCTTCCGTCGTCCGCCTCGCAGCCGGCCGCGATCTCGGACTTCCTTCAGCTCCTGGCAAGCGAGACCACGACTGTCGTGCACGACCGGTCGTCTCGCGCCCGGCTTCTGCACCGCGTCACTGAGCCGCTCCACACCTATCTCGGCCACGAGCGGGTGATCCGGATCAGGGCGACGCTCGGCCCCTTCGGCAGCCCGGAGCCGGACCCGGCGGAGCCCGTTTTCGAGTCGGCCGCGCGGGACGAGGAGGAGTACACGCTCCACCGTGCGTGCATCCGGCTCGTCGAGGACAAACAGTTCCGGGTGCGCCTCATCGGTCGGCCGGCCGCTCTCGACGACCTCGTGGCGAAGGGTTACAGCCGCACCCAGGCGCTGCGTCGCATGAGCGCGTTCGCCGATACCGCTCGGCGCCTGGGGCCGCGCTTCGAGTTCGCTCCGATGCAATCGCCGAGCGACCGTAACCAGTGGATCGCCGCGAACCGCTCGGTGGTCGAGAGCTGGAAGGAGGTCTCTGGCCCAAACCAGCTGTACTCGCGCGCGATGCTCCGTGAGGAGCGCGGTGCCGTCACACTCGCGGCGCGCCTCTTCGACGAGGACTTCAAGGAGGCGCAGGACCGGGGAGGAGGCCCTGAGCAGACGCGGAAGCGGCTCTTTGAGGACCTGGACGCGGTGCTGCGCGATGGGTGACGGCCCTTCCGCTCGACCGGCGCGCCTGGATGTGCGCGACCCGGGTGGCGGGTGAGCCTAGCTTGGCGTCCGACCAGGTACTCGATGAAAGCCCATGCCGTCGGTATCCCCCTCGGCCCCGACATGCCCGCCCAGGAGCAGGGCGTACGCGCCTGGATTGGCCTGCAGTGAGAACGCGACGGTCAGCAAACGACGTCTGGCCCGGAGGGACTCTTAGCCATGAGCAGTCGGTAATCGGTCAGAGTTGAAGGTGTCGTCACCTTCAGAGGCCGGACTGGACTTGATGGTTTCAACTCGGCGAGCATTCGGACCCGTTGACGGCCCACGTACGGGGTCCGCGAACGGAATCTCGTTACCCTTGGGTCATGACCTTGCCCACCTCGACTGCTTTGCAGGTCCGGGCAGCCCTTGTGCGGCAGCGGCCGCGCGTCGCCGAGGTACTTTTCCGGTACGGTGCCACCAACCTCAGGATGTTCGGCTCTGTCGCCCGCGGCGACGCCGGTGAGGACAGCGACCTCGATCTGTTGGTGGACCTCGTCCCAGGTCGTGGAAATGAGCTGCTGCGTGTGGCCGGACTCGCTGAGGAGCTGAGCACACTGATGGGCCTGCGCGTGGACGTTGTTGCAGCGACTCTTCTCCGAGACGAGGTCTCCTCAACGGCTCTCGCCGACGCCATCGCGGTATGACCCGCCGAGCCGACGAGCGGGTGCGCGACATCCTTACGGCCATCGCGCGCTGCATCGAGTATCGCGACTATCTCGAATCGGCCGACCACAGCGCGATGGCGTATGACGCCGTCCTCCGGAATCTGGCGGTGATCGGCGAGGCGGTACGTGCCCTGCCTGGCGACTTCAAGGCGCAACGTCCACACACGCCTTGGGCGTCGATCGCCGGCCTGCGGAACATCGTCATCCACGAGTACTTCAGGGTCAACCTCGATCTCATTCGGGACATCGTCGACAACGATCTCACCGCGTTGGCCGAGACGCTCCGTAGCTCGGAAGGTTCCGAATGACGACAGCGCGGCATGGAGACAAGGCAGTCGTCGGTGCAAGCCGCGCGGTGTGACAAATGGTGTGACATCTGATGCGACTGCCGGTGGACTCTGGTGGACCTCCCTGGATTCCTTCTGAGCATGCCGGGCCCACTTCTACGCTCAATCGAAACCCATGGCATGGAAGAGGTCAGGGGTTCGAATGCCCTAAGCTCCACCATCAACACCGCTGGACAGCGGGACCTTCCCATCGAGGAGGCCGCAACGCCGGGCTGAGGATGATCCTGACGTCCGAAGTTGCCTGACTGCTTGCTCGGATCCGTGCTTTTCGTCCTTCGCCCACGGATACCTATGGGCTTTGTCGCGGCCTCGAAGGGCCGGCCCCACGACTATCGGTGAGAACCCATCCTCGGCGTGGTTCGGACTGCTGTTCCCGTCCTGGTCCTCGATGGTGCACTGCATCGAACTATGTCAATATTGATGTGTGTCTAACTCTGTGCTGCTCAGCCCCGACGACGCGGTGGCGTGCTGTGCGCCGCTGTCGCGGGAACCGATCAGCCAAACCCAGGCCGAGCAGATCGCGCCGCTGCTGAAGGCGCTGGCCGACCCGGTCCGGCTCCGGCTGCTGTCGATCGTGGCCTCGCACGAGGGTGGTGAGGCCTGCGTCTGTGACCTGACCGACTGCTTCGAGCTGTCCCAGCCCACCATCAGCCACCACCTGAAGGTCCTGCATGACGCCGGGCTCCTCGACCGCGAGAAGCGCGCGACCTGGGTGTACTACCGAGTCCGCTCCGCCGCCCTCACCGATCTTGCCGCCCTGATCACCCCGGCAGGCGAACCGACCATCTCGAGGAACTGCGGATGAGCGCCCACACCTCCGAGCTGGCCACCGGCGCGCAACAGACGCGCGCCCGGCTGTCCACCGTCGACCGCTTCCTGCCGGTGTGGATCATCGCCGCGATGGCCCTCGGCCTGCTCCTCGGCCGCTTCATCCCCGGCCTCAACCAGGCGTTGGACGCGGTGAAGATCGGGTCGGTGTCCCTGCCGATCGCCATCGGCCTGCTCGTGATGATGTATCCGGTCCTGGCCAAGGTCCGGTACAACGAGACCCACCACGTCTTGGCCGACCGTCGGCTGCTGGTCACCTCGCTGGTCATCAACTGGGTGCTGGCGCCGGCGTTCATGTTCGTCCTGGCGTGGGTCTTCCTCGCCGACCTGCCCGAGTACCGGACCGGACTGATCATCGTCGGGCTGGCCCGCTGCATCGCCATGGTGCTGATCTGGAACGACCTCGCCTGCGGTGATCGCGAAGCGGCCGCCGTCCTGGTCGCCATCAACTCTGTCTTCCAGGTCATCGCGTTCGGCGCCCTGGGCTGGTTCTACCTCCAGCTGCTGCCCTCCTGGCTGGGTCTGCCCACCACCTCGGCGGAGTTCTCGGTCTGGTCGATCACCCTCAGCGTGCTGATTTTCCTCGGCATCCCCCTGGTCGCCGGGTTCCTCACCCGGACGCTGGGGGAGCGCCGGCTCGGCCGCGAGGGCTACGAGGCCCGGGTGCTGCCCCGAATCGGCCCGTGGGCGCTGTACGGGCTGCTCTTCACCATCGTCGTCCTGTTCGCTCTGCAGGGCGACACGATCACCTCCGAGCCGCTCGACGTGGCCCGGATCGCCCTGCCGCTGCTCGTCTACTTCGCCGTGGTCTTCACCGCCAGCCTGCTCATCGGCCGCGCCCTCAAGATGGGCTACCCGCGCGCCACCACGCTGGCCTTCACCGCGGCCGGCAACAACTTCGAGCTCGCCATCGCCGTGGCCATCGCCACCTTCGGCGTCACCTCCGGCCAGGCCCTGGCCGGGGTCGTCGGACCGCTGATCGAGGTCCCCGCCCTCGTCGCCTTGGTCTACGTCAGCCTCTGGGCGCGCAAGCACCTGTTCCCCGAACCCGTCGCCTCCGTCGAGCCGACGGCCGCCACCGAAGGAGTCCGTCCGTGAGTGACCGTCCCAGCGTCCTGTTCGTGTGCGTCCACAACGCCGGCCGGTCCCAGATGGCCGCCGCGTTCCTCACCCACCTGTCGCAGGGTCGGGTCGAGGTCCGGTCGGCCGGCTCCCAGCCCGCCGACCAGGTCAACCCCGCCGCCGTCGCCGCGATGGCCGAGGTCGGCATCGACATCACCGCCGAGAAGCCCAAGATCCTCACCGACCAGGCCGTCATCGACTCCGACGTCGTGGTCACCATGGGCTGCGGCGACACCTGCCCGTTCTACCCGGGCAAGCGGTACGAGGACTGGGTGCTCGAGGACCCCGCCGGGAAGGGTGTCGAGTCCGTGCGGCCCATCCGTGACGAGATCCGGCGCCGGGTCGACACCCTCATCGCCGAGCTCATCCCTGCCTAGCCGGCGTCCGTGACCGCTACAGGCCAGACGAGTGGTCGGCCGACGGTGCTGTTCGTGTGCGTCCACAACGCCGGCCGGTCCCAGCTGGCCGCCGGCTTGGCTCACCGCCACGCGGCCGGGGTCGTCGAGGTGTTGTCGGCAGGCACCGATCCCGACGACCGGGTCGACATCGTGGCCCTGGCCGCACTGGCCGAGCTGGGCATCGATCGGTCCGACCAGGTCCCGACCGGGCTCACCGCTGAGTTGCTCGACCGGGCCGACGTCGTCATCGCCCTGAAGCCCGGATTACCGCTGCCGCATCAGCCCCGGGGACGTCACGAGAGCTGGGCGCTGCCTGAGCCGCAGAGTTGGACCCTCGAGGGGATTCGTCCCCTCCGCGATCACCTGGACGGCCGTGTCCGCCAGCTGCTCGACCAGCTGATCGGCCCCGATTCGACCGCTGGACATCCCGATGACCCCAGCCCCTGCTGCTGACTCCCCGCAGCTGCTGCATCGCGACGCCTCGCTGATCACCGACTGGACGCTGCCCACACCTGAGGAGGAGAAGCAGTGACCGATACCACCAGCAAGACGCCGGTTCGCCGCGGAGACCGTCGACCGCTACGTCGTCGAGTCCTACGCCGCTGTGGCCTGCACCTCGCACGCCCGCAACTTCCTGGTCGAAAGCCGACATATCAGACCCGCGTCGTCACCCTCCTGGACGAGCTGGTCGGAGACCACCGATGACCGACACGACCCCGAGGACCAATCCGAGCGTGCTGTTCGTCTGCGTCAAGAACGGCGGCAAGTCCCAGATGGCGGCCGGCCTGATGAGCAAGCGGGCGGGCGACACGATCACCGTGGAGTCGGGCGGCACCAGGCCCGGAACCGCGGTCAACGCACTGTCGGCGGAGTCCCTGGCTGAGGTCGGCGTCGACATCAGCCACAACACACCCACGGCGATCACCGAGCACATGGTGCGAGCTGCGGACGTGGTCGTCACCCTCGGTCGGGAGGCTCACGTCCACGAGGTGGCCGGCACGGTCTTCGAGAACTGGGACACCGACGAGCCGTCCGAACGAGGGATCGACGGGATCGAGCGGATGCGTCTGGTGCGGGACGACATCGCCCACCGCGTCGACGACCTCTACGACCGCCTCACCGCCGAGCGCTGACTTCACCAGCTGGTCGCCGAGGTCGAACGGTCGCGTCGATGCCAGCGCGAACAACCGCCCTGACGTCGATCATCCGGGCTGGGGCCGGTCCACACCAGGCGCCGTAGCCGAGGAAGAGCATGGCCGGGTCGTCGACCGACCTCGATGGCTCGACTGGGTCGATACCCGGCCATCCGTCACGACGGGTCAGCGGAGCCGGGTCACGCTGATGCAGGGGCCGGCGGCCCGACCCTGGCTGGCGTGCCTGCGCTAGACCGAGCGGCTGACGCGACCGCCTGGCCGACCATGGTCGTCCGGTCGATCGAGCGCCCCGACGACCGTCGAGTGCCCATCACTAGGATCGGACCCATGTCGTGGTGGGCCTTCGTTTCCAATGCCGGGGACGGCACCGTCTCGACCTTCTCGGTCGGCGACGACGGCACGTTGAGCCGGGTGGCGGTGAGCGAAGTCGGACCGGGCTGCGGCGCCCTGGTCGTCGATGCCGACCGCCGCCTGCTGTACGCGGGTGTCAAGACCGAGCCGCCGTCGATCGTCACCTGCCGGATCGAGGCGGACGGATCACTCGAGCCGATGTCACATCGCGAGGTCGACGAAACGCTGCACTATCTGGCCCTGTCACCCGACGGGTCGTCGATGGTCGCCGCGTCCTACAACGGTGGGTTCGGGATCTCGATGGCGGTGGACGGCGATGGGGTCGTCGGTCCCGTCGTCTCGCGGATCGATCACCCCAACATGCACTCCTGCGCCATCGCCCACGACGGGCGGACCGCGTACTTCGTCTCGCTCGGCGCGGATCTGGTCGCGCAGTGCGCCCTCGACGATCACACCTTGGCCCCCCTCGACCCGCCGACCGCACCGGCGCCGGACGGGTCCGGCCCTCGCCACCTGGCCTTGACCCGCGACGGCGAGCGCGTCTACGTGATCACCGAGTTCTCCGGTGAGGTCCTGCACTACCGGCGCGACCAGGACGGCACCCTGCACCTGGACGGGCAGGCCGCGGCCTTCGCGCCCGACCGGGGTCTCCGGCACAGCCGATTCGGTGCCGATCCGACCGCCGAGCACCTGATCTGGGGGGCCGACCTGCACCTGTCGGCCGACGAGAGCTGCGGCTGGGCGTCGGAGCGCTGTGAATCCACCTTGGCCACCGTGCCCTTCGGCGCCGACGGAACGCCCCGCGACGCGACCGTGTTCACGACGACGGAACGCCAGCCGCGCGGATTCGGCGTCTCCCCGGACGGCCGCTACCTGCTGTGTGCTGGCGAGAAGTCCACGTCGGTGTCGCTGTTCGAGATCGGACCCGACGGCAGCCTGACCCTGCGGGATCGGGCGGAGACCGGAGCGGGCGCCCTGTGGGTGAGCTTCCTCGACACGTCCGAGGACGATCCGTCGATCGAGCCCACCGCCTGATCGCCCACCCCCTGATCACCCGCCGACTCGACGAGGACGGCGTGCTCGGCGAGCTCGCCCGCACTCAGATCGGTCAACGGCGGACACACCGGGCCGCCGGACGGCCGATCACCGGCAGCCCGGCCCTGGCGATGCTGACCGGGTACCCGTGGTGCGGATGCGGAGGTCGCCGTACGGGATGACGAAGTCGTTCAGGGCGGCCCGGACGTGGGCGTGGTCGCCGTCGGACGGCGGCGTAGAAGTCGAGCGCCCAGGCCGCCAGGAAAGGTTGCAGAGGGCCGAGGAGTAGGTGTGTGTTCGATGTCGCCGGCCGTCCCTGCAGCCGATTAGGTGGGGACACTCGGCCGCCAGACGCTCGACGGTGTCGGCGTCGTGGCGGGCGTTGGCCCGGTTGTCGAGGATGACGCCCAGTTCGGTCGCCCGGCGCACGGTCCGGAGGTGGTCGGTCAGCGCGTGTTGCCCGACCTGCGACAGGTATCGGGGCAGCAGCAGGATGCCGCCCGCGCCGCAACGCTCGGCCGCCTTGGTGCTCGGCACACGAGCGCCGACGAACCGTGTGGCGATCTCCCGTCGTTCGTCGCTCGGGGTTGACAGATAGGTAACCTGTGGATTACCAATAACCGGTGGATCCGTTCGTCGCTCTCGCCGATCCGGTGCGCCGAGCCCTACTGCACACCCTCGCCGTCGCGCCGGCCCGGGTCGTCGACCTGGCGGCGGCGCACCCGATCAGCCGCCCCGCCGTCAGCAGGCACCTCCGGGTGCTGATCGAGGCCGGGCTCGCCTCGGTGGAGGACCGCGGACGGGAGCGGCACTACGCGCTCGACCGCTCCGGATTGGCTCCGGTCGCTGCCCTGCTGGAGGAGCTGCTCAGCACGCCGCCGTTCGCGGAGTCGGCCCTCGACGGGCTCGATCTCGAGGTTCGCCGCACCGTCCACGAGCGCATCGCCCACCATCCCATCGACCTGCAGGAGGACACCGCATGACCACCACCCCGCCACTCGGTCACCGCGAGACCCGCGATGGCGCCGAGCACGTCGTCTTCACCCGGACGTTCACCGCACCGATCGCCGACGTCTGGGCCGCCTGCACCGAGCCGGAACGGATGGAGCGCTGGATCGGCACCTGGACCGGCGACCCCGCCTCGGGAGAGGTCGCGTTCCGGATGACCGCCGAGGGTGACGACGTCCCCGAGGAGGTCTACCTGGTGGACGTCTGCGACCCTCCGCGGCGCTTCGTGGTGCGCAGCCGCGACGCGGCAGCCTTCTCGGCCGACGGGTCGGGACCGCGCGTGGCCTGGCAGCACACCCTCGAGCTCAGCGAGGCGAACGGGGTGACGACCTTGACCTTCACCCAGGTCGTCCCCGAGGGACCTCACGGAGCCGATCTGGTCTCCAGCGTGGGCCCGGGCTGGGACTACTACCTCGATCGCCTCGTCGCCTCGTTCGGGGCAGCCGATCCGGGCCGGATCGAGTTCGAGCCCTACCTCGATCGGGGTGACCACTACCGCAGCCTCTTCGCGTGAGCCTTCGCCGAGGCGGCGGCGATCTGGACGCCACCGCGAACGTGATCCCCGGTGGCACGGAGAAGCAGATGAGCTGGATCGACGACCGGCAACGGGTGGCCGTGGGACGCCGACACCGCGATGGCCCGCCCGGTCCCACCGCCTGGTCACCGACTCGAGCGCCCTGCTGGGGGAGCTCGACCTGCCGACCTTGGTGCTGCACAGTCGCGACGACCGGGCCCAGTCCTATCAGCGCGGCCGCGACCTGGTGGCGCGCATCAAGGGCGCGCGGCTGATCACCTTGGAGAGCATCATCGGGCTCGCCGACGAGCCGGCCTGGCCGGTGTTCCTGCAGAGGTCACCCGGTTCCTGGCCCCGGACCGGCTCGCTGGTCCGCCGACCACGGCCGACGACCTGACGGCGCTGCGGTCGCGCGCTTGCTGGCCCGCGGCGGGCCGCCGGGTCTGATCGCCGCCGCGGTGTCGGCCGCTCGACGCGTCGACCCCTAGGCTGACCGACCGTGGACGCACTCCTGCTGGGCCTGGCCATCGGTCTGGCGGCCGGGCTCAGTCCGGGTCCGCTGCTGATCCTGGTCATCACCGAGAGCCTGCGCTCGGGGTGGCGCGGGGGAGTGCTGACCGCGGCGGCGCCGCTGCTGTCCGATGCGGTCGTGGTGGCCGGCGTGCTGCTGGTCCTGAGCAACCTCCCGCCGCGCGCCCTGCCGCTGCTCGGCGTGGTCGGCGGTCTCTACGTGCTGTGGTCGGCGGTCTCCACGTGGCGCGAAGCCGCGGTCGAGCTGACCGACGGCCGGACCTCGCTGTCGCTGCGCACGGCGCTGCGCCGCGCCGTCGTGGTCAACCTCCTCAGCCCGCATCCCTGGATCACCTGGGCGACCGTGCTCGGTCCGCTCACCCTGCGCACCTGGGAGGGGTCGCGGATCGAGGGTGTCGCGCTGATCGCCGGCTTCTATCTGACCCTGGTCGGCGCCAAGGCGGTGCTGGCCCTGCTGGCCGCACGGGGCCGCACCCTGCTGACGGGAGCCTGGTATCAACGGTCGTTGCGGATCGCCGCCGTGCTGCTCGGACTGGCCGGAGTCGCCCTGATCGTCGAGTTCGCCCCGGCGCTGGTCGCGTCCAGTCCCGACCGGTAGAGGCCCACGCACCTCGTCGCTCCTGGACGCGGTCACTCAGGCGTGGAGGGCGCGGAGCACCCCGTAGCAGGCGGCCTTGCTCTCCGACCCGATGCCGGGGGTCTCGGTCAGACCGACACAGCTGTGATCGACCACCGCACCGTCGGCGAATCCGGCGGCGGGCTGGAACTCGCCCGGGTAGGACGCGTTGACCCCGAGCTCGAGGGTGGCCGCGATGTGCAGCGAGAACTGGTGCCCGCCGTGTGGGATGCAGCGCCGCGACCACCAGCCGTGGTGGACCAGCATGGACTGGATCCGCAGATCTCGGTGATCCCTCAGCTCAGGACCGGATCGACCTGGAGGAAGTCGCGGTCGGGACGCATCGCGCCGTAGCGGATGAGGTTGCGGGCGTCCTGCAGCGAAACAGGTCCTTGCCGGTGGAGATCGGGCCGCAGTAGTGCTCGCTCCGCGTGGCGCTGAGGTGCTCGCCGAGCAGGTCCGCGCCACCGATCTTCCTCGTGACCTGGCGGTAGCCCTGGTCCAGGAAGCGGCGCATCTCGACCTGCAGATCGCGCAGCGTCGTGCCCGGCGCGGAGTACGCCGTGACCGCGCTGACCGTCGGCCTGGTCGGGTGCTCGAGCCCTGACGCGCCCACCGGCGCCCCCGAGCCGGCCACCACCGCCACGAGCGGCGCTCCGTCGGCCGAGTCCTCGCCGATGACGACGCCCAGCGCGTCGGCCAGAGCCAGCGCGTCGGCCAGCGAGTCGGCGAGCGCCTCGCCGAGTGCTTCGTCCGACACCGAAGCGGCCGACAACTCCGCGCTGCTGGCCGCGGGCCGGCTGGGTGCGCGCGAGGTCAAGGGCACCGTGTCTTCGATCGAATCCGAGGCCGGGGGCTGGGAGGTCCACATCGTGACCTCGAACGGCCTCGAGCAGCAGCTGCGGACCAACGCCTCGGGCGAGAAGGTCGTCGCCGGGCCGGCCGAAGATCCGGCCGACGATCCGGCCGACGCCGGGAATCGCGCCGAGAACCAGCAGTTCGCGAAGATCACGACCAGCTACCGCGAGGCGGTCCGGGCGATCGAGCGTGAGGTCGACGGCGCCACGATCAACGAGCTCAGCCTGGACCGCGACCTGGACCGCACCCTGTGGGAGGCGGACGTCACCGCCGGTTCCGAGCAGCGGTCGGTGCAGCTCAACGCCAACAACGGTCGCGTGGTCAGCAACGAGTTCGACGACTGAGCACCGCCGGTCCGACCCGGTCAGGCCTGCGTGACCCGTGCGGCCAGGTGCGTGCCGGTCGGCCCGAGTCGGCGCTCGAGAACCTGGGTGGGCGAGCCGGCGTCGACCACCCGACCGCCGGCGTCCCCGCCACCCGGTCCGAGATCGACCAACCAGTCGGCGGCCAGCGCGACCGCGGCGTCGTGCTCGACCACGATCACCGTGCTGCCGGCGTCGACCAGTTCCTGCAGCAGGCGCAGCAGCCGCTCGGTGTCGGCGGGATGCAGCCCGATGGTGGGTTCGTCGAGCAGGTAGAGCGTGCCGGCCAGCCGGGAGCGTTGCAGCTCGGTGGCCAGCTTGATCCGCTGCGCCTCCCCGCCGGACAGTTCGGTGGCCGGCTGACCCAGCCGGAGATAGCCGAGCCCGACGTCGCGCAGCGCGGTGAGACCGCGTACGGCGGCCGGGATGTCGTCGAGCGCCTCCACCGCGGCGTCGACGTCGAGATCGAGGACGTCGGCGATGGTGCGACCCCGGTGGCGGACCTCGAGGGTCTCCGCGGCGTACCGCGACCCGTGGCAGGTCGGGCAGGGCGCGTACGAGTCGGGCAGGAACAGCATCCGGACGGCCAGGAAGCCCTCGCCGCGACAGGTCGGGCACCGGCCGGCGGCCACGTTGAAGGAGAACCGGCTGGCGGTCCACCGACGCTCACGCGCCGCCGGCGTTCGGGCGAATGCGGTCCGCACCGCGTCGAACAAGCCGGTGTACGTCGCCAGGTTCGACCGCGGCGTACGCCCGATCGGCCGCTGGTCGACGACCACCAGCCGGCGCACGGCGTCGAGACCCCGCACCGCTCCGATCCGGATCGGCGCCTCTGCCGCATCGGGCGCACCCGGTCCCTCCTCGGACCCGGCCGGGTCGCTCGACGGCTCGACGTCGTCGTCGACCTCCTCCTCCGGCTCGTCGGGCAGCCCGAGGTGGTGTCGGACCGTGTCGGCCAGCACCCCGGTGACCAGCGTCGACTTCCCCGCGCCCGAGACGCCGGTGACCACGGTGAGCGTGCCCAGCGGGAAGGCGATGTCGAGACCGCGCAGGTTGTGGGCCCAGACGTCGCTCAGCTCGAGCTGGCCGGTCGGCTCGCGCCGGGTCGAACGCACCGCCGGGCGGCGAGCCGGATCGAGATAGGCCCGGGTGATCGAGGCACCGACCGCCTGCAGGCCGGCCACCGGTCCGCTGTGCAACACCTGGCCACCGGCGCTGCCGGCACCGGGTCCGACGTCGATCAACCAGTCCGCCGCACCGCGGACCAGTTCCAGGTCGTGCTCGACCAACAGCACGGTGTTCCCGGCGTCGCGCAAGCCGAGCAGCACCGACCGCAACGCCTCGGTGTCGGCCGGATGGAGCCCGGCCGACGGCTCGTCGAGCACGTAGACCACCCCGAACAGCCCGGACCGCAGCTGGGTGGCCAGCCGCAACCGCTGCAGCTCGCCGGCCGACAACGTGGGCACGGTCCGGTCCAGCGCCAGGTAGCCGAGACCGAGATCGAGGACCAGTTCGCTCCGGCCGAGCAGGTCGCCGAGCAGCACCCCGGCGGCACTCTCCGGCGCGTACGCGGCGGCCGGCTCGCGCAGCACCGCGACCAGATCGGTCAGCGGCAGCGACGCCAGGTCGGCGATGTCGTGCCCGGCGAACGTCACGGCCAGCGCCTCCGGGCGCAGCCGGCGGCCGTGGCAGACCGGACACGGCGAAGTGTCCAGATACCCACGCAACCGCCGCCGGATCGGGATCGAGCGGGTGGTCGCGAAGGTGCCGAGCACGTAGTCGCGGACGCTGGTCCACTTGCCCTGATAGGGCCGCTGGATCCGTCCGGCCTCGCGTTCGGAGTGCACGGTCACCACCGGCTGCTCGTCGGTGAACAGGATCCATTCCCGGACCGCCGGGTCCAGCTCGCGCCACGGTCGGTCGATGTCGTGGCCCAGGGTGGCCAGGATGTCGCGGAAGTTCTTGCCCAGCCAGGCACCCGGCCAGGCCGCGATGGCGCCGTCGCGGATGCTCCGCGACGGGTCGGGGACCACCGAGGACTCACTCACCGCGAACGTCACCCCGACGCCGTGGCAGTGCGGGCACGCCCCGGCGGTGGTGTTGACCGAGAACGCGTCGGAGTCCATCCGCTCGGCTCCGGGCGGGTAGTCGCCGACCCGGGAGAACAGCATCCGCAGCGAGTTCGACAAGGTGGTGACCGTTCCCACCGAGGAGCGCGACGAGCCCGCGGCCCGCTGCTGCTGGAGGGCGACGGCCGGCGGCATCCCGGTCACCGAGGCCACGTGCGGCGCGGCGGCCCGCTGGATCAGCCGGCGGGCGTACGGCGCCACCGACTCGAGATAGCGCCGTTGCGACTCGGCGAACAAGGTGCCGAAGGCCAGCGAGGACTTGCCCGAGCCCGAGATCCCGGTGAACGCCACCACCGCGTCGCGGGGGAGTCGGACGTCGACGTCGCGCAGGTTGTGCTCGCGGGCGCCGCGAACCTCGATGAAGGCGTTGTCGGGCACCCGGTCAGTATCGGGCCTGTCCGACCGGACGCCGAGCGCACGGGGGTCGTACGCGCCCCCGCCCTCAGCCTGGTCAAAGGTCGGAGGTCAGCGCGGCTGAGCCGGGTTGCTCGGATCGCGTGCGCCGGCGGGGTTGATGCTGGTCGCGGCGGTGGTCTGATCGATCCGGTCGGGCCGGGGCGGGGCGGCACCGACCCCACCCTGACCGCTCCGCGGAGGTGGGGGTGCCGCGCCGCTCAGCTCGTGGTGGGTTCGTCGGGCCAGCCGCGGAGTTCCTCGTCCTCGATCTCCTCGGTGAGTCCGGACTCGGGTTCGGGCTCGGCCGGGGTGGGGGCGTCGGCGGGATCGCCATCCGCGGCGACCAGGCTGGTCTCGGGGTGTTCTTCGCTCATGGGCCATTCTCCCCCGTCCGGAGCCGGCCCAGCCCGCCTCACCCGACGGGCTGCGTCGGACCTGCGGGGCCGGAGACTTGCCCGCTCGCAGAAACCTGCGGTATCCATGCAGCAGGTCCAGGTCGACGTGGTACGACAACCGTCTCCCGGTCTCAGGTCGGGGGCAGCAACGTCATCGTGGGGGACCTGCCCCCGGCCGCGGACCGAACGGTGCGCGCGCTGTCGCACGCGGTCGTACTCCGTCGATCCGATCCGGGCTAAGCCGGCCGAACCTGGTCGCTCACCCGGGGGAACGGCTCGATCGAGAACACCGTCTCGACCGGTACGTCGAAGAACTGGGCGATCCGCAGCGCCAGGTTGAGCGAAGGGTTGTACTCGCCGCGTTCGAGATAGCCGATGGTCTGGTAGTGGACGCCGAGAGCGGCGGCCAGATCGCGACGGGTCACGCGTTGCTCGGCCCGAAGCAGACTGATCCGGTTGTGCACGGCATCGGATCCCGGCTTGTCCACCGGCCTGATCATCGGACCCACTGCAGCGTCGCATCGCGGGCCGCCTGGACCTGCGACCCGGTCTGGCGTCGCGACATCCGACGCAGGAACCGCGGCATCGCCACGGCGCCGACCAGCGCCCAGGCGCCGAGCACGGCGACGGTCTCGAGGGTCCGCCAGGACCCGCCGATCTCCGCGGCTGCGGCGGCGTCGGGCAAGAAGGCCGACCGCATCCCCAGTCCGATCCAGTAGAGCGGCAGGACCTGGGCGACACCCTGCAGCCAGCCCCACATGGCCTGGATCGGGAAGAAGACGCCCGAGATGCCCACCATGACCATGATCGGCAGCATCCCCCACGAACCCACCTTCTGCACGCTCGGCACCAGCGCCCCGATGAGCATCCCGATCGGGAGGGCGGCGAGCAGGCTGAGCAGCACGACCCACGCCACGGTCAGCCAGCCGGTCGGATGGCTCATCAGGTTGTCGAAGAGCAGCAGGCTCGGGACGAGGACGACGATCAGCTGGGGGATCAGGTTGAGGCTCTGGTAGACGAGCTGACCGGTGAAGTAGCCGGCCAGTCCGTAGGGCACGGCGCGGTGCCGCAGCACGGTGCCGTCCTCCTTCTCCATGGCGATCGAATAGGCCGGGCCGATCACCATCCCGAAGACGATCAGCGCGGCGAGCAGGCTCGGCAGCGTGACCGCTGCGAAGGGCACGCCCGGCACTCCGGAGTCGCTGTTGCGGCGCAGCCACAAGTATCCGAGGGTGAGCAGGGCGGTGATCAGGTAGAACCACTGGTCCTGGCTGGAGCGCACGCTCTGGACGCATTCCAGCCAGCCCCGGCGTACGCCGAGCCGGACCGCGTGGACGAGCGGATTGGTCGTCGTCATCGGGTCACCTCCACGAAGCGACGCGCGGCCTGGTCGGCCCCACCCGCCTCGTGCTGCCGCGACAGGGTCAGATACGCGTCCTCGAGGCTGGCCCGGTGCACCTCTAGTTCCTCGACCCCGCCGGGTTCGGCGAGCAGGCCGCGCAGGAACGCCGAGGCGTCGTCGGTCGAGTGGACGAAACGCTCGCCGTCCCTGATCCACCGGACCTCCGACGACCCGCCGACCCGGTGAGCGAGACCGGCGGGGCTGTCGTCGGCGACGATCTGGCCGCCGGCCAGGATCAGCACCCGGTCGGCCAGCTTCTCGGCCTCGTCGAGGTCGTGGGTGGTGAGCAGGATCGTGGTGCCGTCGAGATCGGTCAGCCGGTGCACCAGGTCGTGGAAGTCACGCCGCACCTTGGGGTCGAGTCCCGCCGTCGGCTCGTCGAGGAACAGCAGCTCCGGTCGTCCGACGATCCCGACCGCGACGTCCAACCGTCGACGCTGGCCGCCCGAGAACGTGCCGATCTTGCGGTCGGCCAGATCGGTGAGATCGACCACGGCCAGCAGTTCCTCGACGTCCCAGGGTCGTGGTCGGGACGCGGTCCCGTACGGGGCGTAGAAGGCACCGAGGTGGGTGAGCAACTGGCGTGGTGTCCAGCGCGGGTGGTCGCGCCAGGACTGCAGCACCACCCCGGTGCGGGCCCGCCAGGACTCACCGGCCGTGGCCGGATCCTCGCCGAAGATCGAGACCTCGCCGTCGGAACGGATCCGGAAGCCCTCGAGGATCTCGATGGTCGTGGTCTTGCCGGCCCCGTTCGGCCCGAGCAGACACACCACCTCGCCGGCCTCGATCTCCAGGTCGACCCCGGTGAGCACCGGGTGGTCGCCGTAATTCATCCGGAGCGCCCGGACCGAGACGACCGGCTCGGTGCCGGGTGACCCGGACCGGCGGCTGCCGGCAGACTCCATCGTCGTCATGCAATAAATGTAGTAGGTCTGCTATATAGCTGGCAAGGCCCCAGCGTGAGGTCGGTGCTGTCGGGGTCGGCCGCCGCGGCGACATGGCACCGAGGGGCCGCCGGGTGTCCGGCGGGTGTCCGGCGGTTCGGCCGTGAGGCGGGCGATCGCCCACCCTTGCCCTGGCTTCGCCGGTCTGACAAGGTGATTTCCATGCCGATCCAGCTCGGTGTCCGCGCCATGAGCCGGCTGGGCGCCGCCCCGGCCAGGGTGCGGATCACTCTCGTCACCGGGACCGTGGCCGCGTCGGCTCGACCACCCCGGATGACACCGTCGGAGCCGTCGGCATGACCACGGTGACCGTCGCCGCCGTCCAGGCGTCGTACGTCCTGCTCGACCGGCAGGCCTGCGTGGACAAGGCGGCGGTCCTGCTCGACCAGGCCGCGTCCGCCGGCGCGCGGATCGTGGTGTTCCCGGAAGCCTTCATCCCCGGAACGCCGATCTGGATCGATTCGCGACCCATCTGGGACGGCGACGAGGACTGGTACGCGCTGCTGGTCGACCAGGCCGTGGTCGTCCCCGGCCCGGTGACCGAAGCGCTGGGTGCCGCCGCCCGGGCCGCCGGCGCTTACCTGGTGATCGGCGTCCAGGAGCGCGACCCCCACGGCAGCACCGTCTACAACACCACGCTCTACCTGGGTCCCGACGGTGCCCTGCTCGGCAAGCACCGCAAGCTGGTGCCGACCGGATCCGAGCGGACCGTCTGGGGCATGGGCGACGGCTCGACGCTCCCGGTCATCGACACCCCCTTCGGCAGGCTGTCCGGGTTGACCTGCTGGGAGAACTTCATGCCGCTGGCGCGGTACTACCTCTACAGCCAGGGCGTGGACATCTGGGCCGCACCGACCCTGGCCCCGAGCGACGGCTGGATCGCCGCCATGCGACACATCGCCCTCGAGGGTCGGTGCTACGTGATCGGGGTCAACCCGTGCCTCCACATCGACCAGATCCCGGTCGGCTTCCCCCACCGCGACCGGGTCTGGACCACCCGCGAGGGCGATGGTGGCTGGGTGGAACCGGGCAACAGCGTCATCGTCCACCCGACCGGGCGGGTCCTGGCCGGACCGGCCCGGCACGAGGAAACGATCCTGTACGCCGACCTCGACCTGGCCGCCGTACGCGCCGCGCGCCGGCTCTTCGACCCGGTCGGGCACTACAGCCGCCCGGACGTCTTCCGACTGCACGTCGACACCAGCGCCCGTCCCGCCGTGGTCGACCATCGGCTGGTGGTGGGCGAGGACGAGCGGGACTGAGGCGGAGGTCAGCGCCGGCCGCGCAACACCAGGGCGACCCCGACGGCGCTGATCGCCAGGCCGACCACACCGGCCGCGGTCAGCGGCTCGCCGAACATGACCAGGACCCAGACCATCGTGGTCGGTGGCGTCAGGTAGAGCAGGGTGCTGACCACGGTGGCACCGCGGATGCGGCCCACGTACAGGTACATCACGTAACCACCGAGGCTGGCGAAGACGATCAGCCAGACGACGGCGACCCAGAACTGGCCGTCGCGCGGCGGGGCGACCCGATCGGTGACCAGGGCCAGTGCCGCCATCACCACCGCCGAGACGACGGCCTGCAGGACCACGCTCTGCATCAGCGTCTCGGTCGGCCGCATCCGGCGGGTCAGCACCGTGCCGATCGTCAGCGAGAGCGTGCCGGCCACCGGCAGCAGATAGACCAGCGCCGCCACGGGCGCCGACCGGAGCTCTCCGGAGACGACCACGGCCACGCCGGCCAGCCCGATCACCATCCCGATCCAGGTGCGGAGCGAGGAGCGCTCGCCGAGCAGTGGGCCGGCCACCGTGGCCACCAGCATCGGTTGCACCGCAGCGATCAGCGCCGCGGTGCCGCCGTCCACGCCGCGGCTGACGCCCTCGAAGACCAGCACCAGGTAACCCACCTGGCAGAGCACGGCCAGCAGACCCTGCCGGACCCACGCCCGCCAGTCCGGCCACGGCATCCGCAGCACCGCGGCCACCGCCACCAGCAGGGTGGCCAGCAACACGAACCGCCAGGCCAACAGGGTCACCGGGTCGGCCCCGGCGCGGGCTCCCAGCTCGGCGCCGATGAACCCCGAGCTCCAGGTCACGACCAGGGCGACGGCTGCGGCGAATCCGGCGACCCGGCCCGGGGCGTGGCGGGTCGCCGGCGGATCGGTCAGCACGGTGGCGGGCATGAGCCTGTCCTATCACAGAAGTAAACAGATCTGTTTACCTAGGTCGAGGATTCACCCAGCAGCGTCCGGGCGGCCTCGCGGGCCGCCGCCAGCGGGGTGTCGAACGACCGGGTGCCCAGCGTGACCAGCGCACCCTCATAGAGCAGCATGAGCAGCCGCCCGAGCCGCTCGGGGTCGGCGAAGCCCGCCTCGTCGACCAGTGACACGATCCGCCTGAGCATCCAGGTCTTGTGCGCGGTCACCTCTTCGGCGATCGGCTGCCCGGCCGGGTCGAGGTCGGTCTCGGCCCGCGCGTTGACCGCACTGCAGCCCTTGGACGGTCGGTCCGCGTACCAGTCGGCCGTCGCGTCGTAGACGGCGAGCACGCGATCGATCCCGGGCTCGGGGTGGCGGTCGAGGTGCTCGGCGAGCACCTCCCGCCAACTGTCCTCGCGCTGGCGCAGGTAGGCCAGCACCAGGTTCTCCTTCGACCCGAACCGCTCGTACAGCGTCTTCTTGGTCACGCCGGCCTCGAGCGCGATGCGGTCGACACCGACCGCGTGGATGCCGTGGGCGTAGAACAGCGCGGACGCGGTGTCGAGGGTGCGTTGGGCCGCCCGGGTGAGCGGTGGCCGGACCGCGGGTGCGTTGGTCGCAGGGCTGGTCACCGTTCAGTTCTAGCACGCGGGTAAACAGATCGGTATCTCGATCACGGCCGGTCGGAGTTGGGCCGGCGGGGAATGAGCGGCGCGGTCGCCCGGTTGTCGCGAGCATGACCACCATCGCGATCATCGGAGCAGGACACATCGGCAGTGCGGTCGCCCGCGCGGCCACCACCGCCGGATATGACGTCGTCATCGCCAACTCGCGGGGACCGGAGACGCTGGCCGACCTGGTCGCGGAGTTGGGCCCGAAGGCCCGGGCCGCGACCGCGGACCAGGCCGCCGCCGCGGGTGACTTCGCCGTCGTCACCGTCCCGCTGAAGAACTACCGCCAGGTGCCGGTCGCGCCACTGGCCGGCAAGATCGTCATCGACACCAACAACTACTACGTCGAGCGCGACGGCCGGATCGACGTGCTCGACCGCAACGAGACCACGGTGTCGGGGATGCTCCAGGAGCACCTGCCCGAGAGCCGGGTCGCCAAGGGCTTCAACCACATCGTGGCCGCCGACATCACCACCGACGGCAAGCCCGCCGGAGCCGACGACCGTCGCGCGCTGGCCACCTCGAGCGACTTCGACGAGGCGGCAGCGCTGGTCGAGGAGCTGTACGACGAGTTCGGGTTCGACACCGTCAACGTCGGTCCGCTGGCGGAGAGCTGGCGGGTCGAGCGCGACCGTCCGGCCTACGTCGTACGCCAGAACAAGGCCGAACTGGTCGCCAACCTGGCCCGCGCCGAGCGCTGAGCCGGTGGCGCCGCCTCAGGTGAGATTGGCCAACAGGTCCTTGAACTCCTCGGCGTAGGCCAGTTGCTGCTGCAATGCGCGGCAGCTCTCCTCGGCCCGGGTGTGGCAGTCGTCGATGAAGGTCGTCGCCACCTCGCGTTCCTGCTCGGTCGCCCGGCGATCGTCCAGGACCGCGAGCGAGGTGAGGAGTTGCTTCATCTCGTCGAGGGTGAAGCCGAGTGGCTTCATCCGCCGGATCGTCCGCAGCCGGTCGATGTCGTCCTCGGTGTAGAGCCGGAAACCGCCGCTGCTGCGCGCCGACGGCGTGACCAGTCCGACCTCCTCCCAGTGCCGCAGGGTGCGGATGGACAGCTCGGTGCGCTCGGCCACCTGGCCGATCTGCAGATGCGGCTCGCTCACGGCGCTCAGTGTCCCGCCCCGAGCCGGCCGCTGAGTGTGCTGTGCCAGGCGCGGCTCGGTTCGTTGAGACCCACGATGGTCACCACCTTGTCCCGTTGGCGGTACTTGAACTCGATCGAGTCGAGTGCCGCGACCGTCGACGAATCGTAGATCTGGGCCTCGCTCAGGTCGATGATGACGTGGGTCGGGTCCCCGGCGTAGTCGAACTGCTGGACCAAATCGTCGCTCGAGGCGAAGAACAGCGCGCCGCGGACCGCGTAGACCCGGGTGTCCTCGTCCGGATGGGCGACGTCGACCACCTCGGTGAAGTGGGCGATGCGGCGGGCGAAGAACACCATGGCCACGACGACGCCGACGATCACCCCGTACGCGAGGTTGTGGGTGACCACGGTGACCGCCACCGTCGACACCATGATCAGCGTCGCGCTCAGCGGCATCCGGCGGAGGGTGGCGGGGCGGATGCTGTGCCAGTCGAAGGTGCCCACCGAGACCATGATCATCACCGCGACCAGCGCGGCCATCGGGATGATGGCGACCACGTCGCCGAGGGCGACGACCAGGATGAGCAGGAAGACACCGGCCAAGAAGGTCGAGATCCGCGTACGCGCACCCGAGACCTTGACGTTGATCATCGTCTGGCCGATCATCGCGCAGCCGCCCATCCCGCCGAACAGCCCGGTGACCAGGTTGGCCACGCCCTGGCCCCAGGTCTCGCGCGTCTTGCTCGAGTGGGTGTCGGTGATCTCGTCGACCAGCTTGGCCGTCATCAGCGATTCGAGGATGCCGACCAGGGCCACGGCCAGCGCGTACGGGGCGATGATCCGCAGCGTCTCCACGGTCAGCGGGACGTCGGGGAAGAACAGCGTCGGGAGGCTTTCGGGCAGCGCGCCCTGATCGCCGACGGTGGGCACCTGGATGGCCAGCACCACCGTGGCCGCGGTGAGCGCGACGATGGCCACCAGCGGCGCCGGCACCACCCGGGTCAGCCGCGGCAGGAACACCATCACCGCGACGCCCACGGCGACCATCGGGTAGACCAGCCACGGCACCCCGATCAGGTACGGGAGCTGCGCGCTGAAGATCAGGATGGCCAGCGCGTTGACGAACCCGACCATCACGCTGCGCGGGATGAACCGCATCAGCTTGGCCACCCCGGCCAGGCTGAGCGCGATCTGGATGACGCCGGCCAGCAGCACGGTGGCCACGAGGTAGTCGAGGCCGCGTTCGCGGACCAGAGGGGCGACGACCAGGGCGACTGCACCGGTCGCGGCCGAGATCATCGCGGGCCGACCGCCGACGATGGCGATGGTCACCGCCATGGTGAAGGAGGCGAACAGACCGACCCGCGGGTCGACGCCGGCGATGATCGAGAACGAGATCGCCTCGGGGATCAGGGCCAGCGCCACCACCAGGCCGGCCAGCACCTCGGTGCGGAGTCGTCGTGGCGAACGCAGCGCGTTCAGGACCGAGGCTTCAGCAGGCACTCGGAGAACCCTACCGTTACGTGAGGGTAGAGATGAAATCGTGACGGTGTCGATGACCGGACGGCCCGGGACGTCGCCGGCCGCGTGGAACAATCTCCCTGCCTGACCCCGAGCGATCGAAGCGAACCCATGAGCATCAAGCGCGTCGACACCGCGGAGGTCGCCCGAGCCCTGGCGGCCCGGTTGAACAGCAGCGAACGCACGGTCCCGGTGGTGGTGGTGACCACCGCGGCCGGCCGGTCCGAGTCGCACATCGCGGTCGACCGGCTCTACGACGACGTCGGCGACGCGGTCGAGATCTATCTGCTGGCGACCGGTGAACCGTCCTGGGCGTTTTCGGAGGCCATGCCCGCCCGCACCCAGGTCTACGGCGGCGCCGGTCGGGCCTACCCGGTCGGTCTCGAGTGGGTGCACGACCCGTTCAGGTCGCCGCTGCGGTTCGCGTTCAACACCGTCGAGGGAGAACGCTCGACCCGCGATCTGGCCTCGGATGCGCTGACCATGGCCGCCCAAGCCGGACTGATCGGTGTGCAGGCTGCGGCCCAGACCCTGCCGGTGACCGGCCAGGTCAAGGGGGTGATCGCCGGGCGGGGGATGGTCCGGACCGCCGACGGTGGTCTGGCCAGCATCGTCGAGGAGTTGACCGTGCCCGGGGTGGCGGTCGAGCGGGTGGTCGCAGCCGGGATGGTCGTCACCGGCACCTGCGACGAGGCCAAGCGGCTCGACATCCGCGGCATGCTCCGACCGGGCGGTGAGCTCGCGTACGCCGAGGGCCAGGTCGTGCTCGCCCGGGTCCGGATGGTCAGCCTGTCGACGGCCCAGCTCGAGCTGCACCCGGATGTCTGGGTCGACATCGCGCGGGTCGACGTCACCTCGAACGACCTCGACGACCTGACCGGACTGATGACCGAGGGCGAGGCACTGCGCGGCCGGGTGACCTCGACCCGGCCGTGGCGGTTGAGCCTGCGCGACATCGACGACGACGAGCCGGTCGCACCCGCCTTCGCCCTGATCGACGGCGGGCCACCGTGGCTGGTGGAGGGACTCCCGGAGCTCGACCCCGAGCCCGCGACCGAGTCGATCGGGATCGTCCGCGCGCCGGCGGCACCGGTTCCGCCCCCGGTCGAGCCGACCCCCGCCGCCCTGGTGCCGGCCCCACGGCGACCCACGCCGGCGATGTTCGACCGCAAGCGCAAGGCCGTCGAACCGGCCATCCCACCGACTCCGGTCCCCGAGCCCGAGCCGGTCGTTGCCACCCCGGCGGCCGGACCGCCCGGGCCACGACCCGGGCCGCCGGCACCGGTGACCGTGTCCCGGTTGCAGGGTGACCTGGAACGGGTCTCGGTCGAGGTCCGCAGCCTGCGTGGGGATCTGGCCGCGCTGCGCGACGAGCTCCGGTTGGTCGACGAGGACCGGACCAGGGCGCAGACCCGGGTGGTCCACCTCGAGATCGAGCTGGCGCGCACCCGGACGCGGTTGCGCAGCACCCGGAGTCAGCCGGCGGTGCCGGAGGACGACGGCCCGTGGTTCAGCGATCCGGAGCAGCAGTTCCGCTACGAGGTGGAGGCGGCCTGGGTCCGCCGGATCCCGCCCGGACAGAAGCCGGATCGGCCGCTGCGCGCGTACGCGCTCGGACCGAACTTCCTGACCAGCGTGACCACGATCCAGGGCATCTCACGGCACAAGATCGTCGACGTGGTGGTCGAGGTGCTGACCGGCATCGCGATCGAGATGCCCGCCCGCGAGATCCACCCGTTGTGGTCGGCCGAGGTCGGCGGCGCCGGATCGCGGATCAGGTCCGACGGCGCCACCTGCATGCGGGTCCGCCTGCAGGCCCACACCCCGAGCGCCCGGCGGCTGCACTACTGGCAGCTGGTCGACGGCATGATCGAACTCTCGCGGGTGGTCGTGCACGATGATTACGAGCCGTGAGGCGCGGAATCGGTTAACGTCACTGCGTCAGACCGCTTCACTGCAGTGACATTTCTCGATACACGACCGACATCACCGGGTCCTTAGCTGGTCCCGGGGCTCGGATGCCCACAATTGCCGGGGCCGACGGTGGCTTCGGGGACAGGAGTGCGACGTGGCCCTCGTCAGAGCGGCGATCACCCAGACCACCTGGACCGGGGACCAGGCCTCGATGCTGGACAAGCACGAGGGATTCGCCCGCGAGGCCGCAGCAGCGGGCGCGCAGGTGATCTGCTTCCAGGAGTTGTTCTACGGCCCCTACTTCGGGATCACCGAGGACGTGAAGTACTACGACCTCGCCGAGCCCGCCGACGGCCCGATCGTCCAGCGGTTCGCGGCGCTGGCCGCCGAGCTCGGGCTGGTCATGGTGCTGCCGATCTACGAGGAGGAGCAGCCCGGCGTCTACTACAACACCGCCGTGGTGGTGGACGCCGACGGCACCATCCTCGGCAGCTACCGCAAGCACCACATCCCCAACCTGGAGAAGTTCTGGGAGAAGTTCTACTTCCGCCCCGGCAACCTCGGTTATCCGGTGTTCAAGACCGCGGTCGGACCGATCGGGGTCTACATCTGCTACGACCGCCACTTCCCCGAGGGCTGGCGCGAGCTCGGGCTCAACGGCGCCCAGATCGTCTTCAATCCGAACGCCACGAAGCCGGGGCTGTCCAACCGGCTGTGGGAGATCGAGCAGCCGGCCGCCGCGGCGGCCAACGGCTACTTCGTGGCCGCCCCGAACCGGGTGGGCACCGAGGACAACGAGTACGGCGATCTCGCCGTCACCTTCTACGGCTCGAGCCAGTTCGTCGATCCGCGGGGCAACCTGGTCGGCGCGATGGGCAGCTCGAACGACGAGGAGGTCGTCATCCGCGATCTCGACCTCGACCTGATCCGCGAGGTCCGCAACGCCTGGCAGTTCTATCGCGACCGCCGCCCCGACTCCTACGCCGCGATCGCCAAGCCATGACGCAGGGTCATCGGGCAGCGGAAGGGGCGGGACGATGAGCACCACCTTGATCACCGGCGGCACGGTGGTCAACGCCACCGGGACGGCGACCGCCGACGTGCTGGTCGACGGCGAGCGGATCGCCGCGGTGCTGGCGCCGGGGTCGACCCTGCTCGGCGTCGACCTGGCCGCCGGCGTCGACCGGGTCGTCGACGCCACCGGTCGCTACGTCATCCCGGGCGGGATCGACGCGCACACCCACATGCAACTGCCGTTCGGCGGGACCAACGCCTCGGACACGTTCGAGACCGGGACCCGCGCGGCCGCCTGGGGCGGCACGACGAGCATCATCGACTTCGCGGTGCAGCGGCAGGGCGAGCGGGTCGAGGACGGCCTGGCCGCCTGGCACGCCAAGGCGGCCGGCGAGTGCGCGATCGACTACGGGTTCCACCAGATCATCGGCGGGGTCGACGAGTTCTCGCTCAAGGCGATGGACACGCTGATCGACGAGGGCATCACCAGCTTCAAGCTGTTCATGGCCTATCCGGGGGTGTTCTACGCCGACGACGCGCAGATCCTGCGGGCCATGCAGAAGTCGGCCGACTCCGGGCTGCTGACCATGATGCACGCGGAGAACGGTCCGGCCATCGACGTGCTGGCCGAGCAGCTCTACTCCCAAGGCAAGACCGCGCCGTACTTCCACGGCATCGCCCGCGCCTGGCAGCTCGAGGAGGAGGCGACCCATCGGGCCATCATGATCGGCCACCTGACCGGAGCGCCGCTCTACGTCGTCCACGTGAGCGCCAAGCAGGCGGTCGAGCAGATCGCCACCGCGCGCGACCGCGGCCAGAACGTCTTCGGCGAGACCTGCCCGCAGTACCTCTACCTCTCGCTCGAGGAGCAACTCGGCTCGGTGGGCGAGGAGTGGGGCGACTTCGACGGGGCCAAGTGGGTCTGCTCGACGCCGCTGCGCTCGCGGGCCGAGGGCCACCAGGACGCCATGTGGCAGGCGCTGCGGACCAACGACCTGCAGATGGTCTCGACCGACCACTGCCCGTTCTGCATGAAGGACCAGAAGACCCTCGGCCGCGGCGACTTCCGGGCCATCCCCAACGGGATCGGATCGATCGAGCACCGGATGGACCTGATGTACTCCGGCGTGGTCAGCGGCCGGATCTCGCTGTCGCGCTGGGTCGAGCTGACCTCGACCACCCCGGCCCGGATGTTCGGCCTCTACGGTCGCAAGGGTGTGATCCAGCCCGGAGCGGACGCCGACATCGTCATCTACGACCCGCAGGGTCACACCTCGATCGGCCTCGGGCTGGACTCATCGGGACGGCCTACCGGCCGAAGCCACCACATGAACATGGACCACTCGGCCTGGGAGGGCTACGAGGTCGACGGTCACGTCGACTGGGTGATGTCGCGCGGCACGGTGATCGTCGACGAGTCCGGCTACGTCGGGACCAAGGGTCACGGCCGCTACCTCAAGCGCGACCTCAGTCAGTACCTGTTGTGATCGGCTCGTGCATCGCGCCGGTGCCCCCGGCGTCGTCGTCGCTCGCCGACGGTGAGGCGTGTCTGCTCGCTCCATCCTCCGTCCGGGGGCGCGCGATTCCCGACACTCGCCGATCGATTGACCTGCTGTTTCTCAGGAAGGCGGTAACTCATGCAATTCGGTGTGGTGCTACAGACCAATCCGCCGGCCTGGCGGACCGTGCAACTGGCCGAGCTGGCCGAGGCGCACGGGTTCGACTACGTGTGGACGTTCGACTCGCACCTGCTGTGGCAGGAGCCGTACGTCATCTACAGCCAGATCCTGTCGCGGACCAACCGGGTCATCGTCGGGCCGATGGTCACCAACCCGGCGACCCGGGACTGGACCGTCACCGCCTCGCTGTTCGCGACCCTGAACGAGATGTTCGGCAACCGGACCGTGTGCGGGATCGGTCGCGGCGACTCGGCGGTCCGGGTGACCAACGGCAAGCCGACCACCGTCCGGGACCTGCGCGAGGCGACCCACGTCATCCGCGAGCTGGCCAACTGCCGCAGCGTGGACTACCACGGTTCGACGCTGCAGTTCCCGTGGGCCCGCACCAGTGCGCTCGAGGTGTGGGTGGCCGCGTACGGACCGCTGGCGCTCAAGGCGGCCGGCGAGGTCGGGGACGGGTTCATCCTCCAGCTGGCCGACGTCGACATCGCGGCCTGGATGATCGACGCGGTGAAGACGGCGGCGTCGAACGCCGGCCGCGATCCGGAGGCGCTGACCTTCTGCGTCGCCGCCCCCAACTACGTCGGCACCGACTGGGCGCACATGCGCGACCAGTGCCGCTGGTTCGGCGGGATGGTCGGCAACCACGTCGCCGACATCGTGGCCAAGTACGGGGCCTCGGACGCCGGGGGTGGTGACGCCGTTCCGAAGGCGCTGACCGACTACATCAAGGGTCGGCAGGACTACGACTACAACGAGCACGGGCGGGCCGGGAACACCCATACCGCGTTCGTGCCCGACGAGATCGTCGACCGCTTCTGCCTGCTCGGGACCCCGGAGGACCACATCGCCAAGCTGCAGGCGCTCAAGGCCATCGGCGTCGACCAGTTCGCCGGCTACCTCCAGCACGACAACAAGGAGGAGACGCTGCGCGCGTACGGGGAGACGATCATCCCGGCCGTCCGTGATCAGGTGACCGCGGTCTCCTGACGTGCCCGGATCCGTGATCACCCGGCTGCGCGCCGTCGGCCTGGGGCTGCTGGGCCTCGTCGTCCTCGGGGCGATCTGGGAGCTGTACAAGACCTTCGGCCCGGCCAACGGGGTCGTGGTCGGCGGTCGCGCCGTGCTGCCACGCACCGGGGACCGGGCCATGCCCCACCTGTGGGACATGGCCACCCGACTGACCGGCCCGGCGACCGGCCGGCGCGGCGATGCGCTGTGGGAGAAGGTGGTCGAGGGGGGGCTGTTCACCCTCGAGATCGCCGCCCGGGGCTGGCTGATCGGGGTGCTCGTCGGTCTGGTCCTGGCCCTGGTCATGCAGCGGGTCCGGCTGGCCGAGGCGGCCATCCTGCCCTGGGTCGTCCTCAGCCAGACCGTGCCGCTGATCGCCATCGCCCCGCTGGTCCGCCGGTGGGGAGCGCAGATCAAGCTCGGCGACCTCACCTGGACCAGCGAGCACTCGGTGGCGGTGATCGCGGCCTACCTGGCCTTTTTCCCGGTCGCGGTGGGCATGCTCCGCGGCCTCAAGGCACCCGATGCCGTCCATCTCGATCTGATGCGCACCTACGGCCGCGGATGGTGGTCGACGCTGATCGCGCTGCGGCTGCCGGCCAGCGTCCCGTTCCTGATCCCGGCGCTCCGACTCGCCGCCGCGTCCGCGGTGATCGGCACGGTGGTCGCCGAGGTCTCGATCGGTCTGCGCGGCGGCATCGGCCGGCTGGTCATCGAGTACGCGCAGTCGGCCGGCGGCGACCCGGCCAAGCCGTGGGCGCCGATCCTGGGGGCCATCGCGGTCGGCCTGGTCGCGGCGGGTTTCGTGGGTCTGCTCGGCCTCTTCCTCAAGCCCTATCGACGTACGGAGGTAGCGGCGTGAAAGCCGTGCAGGTCACCGGGGTCCACCGGATCTTCAGCACCCGGGCCGGATCGGTCACCGCCCTCGACGACGTCGCCCTCGACGTCGCACCCGGCGAGTTCGTTTCGCTGATCGGGCCGAGCGGGTGCGGCAAGAGCACGCTGCTCCGGCTGATCGCCGATCTCGACAGCCCGACCTCGGGGACGCTCGAGGTGTTCGGCAAACCGGCCCGCCAGGCCCGGCTCGACCAGGATTACGGCATCGCCTTCCAGCAGGCCGGGTTGCTGCCCTGGCGGACGGTGGCCGGGAACATCGAGTTGCCGCTGGCGCTGCACGGGGTGTCGCGGGCCCAGCGGCGTACGCGGGTGGCCGAACTGATCGAGCTGATCGGGCTGAGCGAGTTCGCCGGTTCCTATCCCGACCAGCTCTCCGGCGGCATGCAACAGCGGGTCGCCATCGCCCGCGCGTTGGCCGAACGCCCGCGGCTGCTGCTGATGGACGAACCGTTCGGTGCCCTCGACGAGATGACCCGCGAGCGGATGCAGAACGAACTGGTCCGGATCTGCGCCGAGACCGAGGCCGCCGTGGTCTTCGTCACCCACTCGATCCCCGAGGCGGTGTTCCTGTCCGACCGGGTCGTGGTGATGTCACCGCGGCCGGGCCGGATCGTCGAAATCGTCCCGGTCGCGCTCGGCGCCGGCACCCGCGACGACGCGCTGCGTGAGGACGACCACTTCTTCCGTGCCGTCGCCACGGTTCGCGAGGCGCTGCACGGTCCGTCGACCGCCGCCGGGTCGTCGGCGCGCGGGGTCGAGAACCGATGAGCACGACCACCACCTCGGCCGCGACCGTGCCCAGCCGGATCCTGGCCCGTGGGCCGGCGGTGCGCACGGTGTTGCCGCCACTGGTCTTCGGCATCGCCTTCATCGCGCTGTGGCAGGGACTGGTGACCGCGCTCGACATCGAGCCGTTCCTGGTCCCGTCGCCGGCGGCGATCGGCAGCGAGTTCGTGGCCAACGCCTCGACCATCGTCGCCGGGTCGCTGCACACCGGGGGCAACGCGTTGGTCGGGCTGCTCGGCGGCACGGTGATCGGGGTGCTGGCCGCCATCGTGGCGAGCGTGATCCGCAGCTTCGACGCCATCGCCGCCCCGGTGGTGGCGGCGTTGTCGGTGATGCCGATCGTCGCGCTCGCCCCGGTGCTCTACACGATGTACGGCGCCGGGGTCGACACCGCCCGGCAGCTGGTGGCCGGGCTCGCGGTGCTGATCCCGGTCTACGTCAACACCCTGCGCGGGCTGCGGCAGGTGCGCCCGGTGCACCGCGACCTGATGCGCGCGTACGCGGCGACGCCCCGCCAGCAGCAGCTGGCCGTGACTTTGCCGACCGCGGCGCCCCATCTGTTCACCGGGCTGCGGATCGCTTCCTCGCTGGCCGTGATCTCCGCCCTGGTCGCGGAGTACTTCGGCGGCCCGGCGGCCGGGCTCGGGCAGTCGATCACCTCGGCGGCCGCGAGCAGCAACTACCCGCTGGCCTGGGCGTACGTGCTCGGGTCGATCGTGCTGGGTCTGGTCTTCTACTGCGCCGCCCTGGCCGTCGAGACCTGGCTGACCCGCCACCGCGCCACCTGAGCCCTCCGAGCACCACCGTCCCCGATGCCGCGGCCGGCCACCACCACCACCCACAAGGAGATTCGATGGCAACACGGAAGAGATGGACCGGTTTCGCGGCCGCGGCGGCGGTCGCAGTGCTGACGCTGAGCGCGTGCGGTGGTGGCGGCGGTGAGCCGGCGGCGAGCGCCGAGGGCAGCGGCAGCGCGGCGGCGCCGACCAAGGTCAAGCTGCAACTGCAGTGGGTGGCCCAGGCCCAGTTCGCCGGGTACTACGCCGCGGTCGACCAGGGCTACTACACCGACGCCGGCCTCGACGTCGAGATCGTCGAGGGCGGTGCCGACATCGTGCCGCAGGACGTGCTGTCGGCCGGCGACGTCGACTACGCCATCTCCTGGGTGCCCAAGGTGCTCGGCTCGATCGAGCAGGGCGCCAAGATCACCGACGTCGCGCAGATCTTCGAGCGCAGCGCGACGACCCAGATCTCGTTCAAGAACAAGGGCATCACCAGCCCGGCGCAGTTCAAGGGCAAGAACGTCGGCAGCTGGGGCTTCGGCAACGAGTGGGAGCTCTACGCCGGGATGCAGAAGGACGGGGTCAACCCGTCCGACGTCACGGTGGTCAAGCAGGCGTTCGACATGAACGGGTTCCTGGCCGGCGACATCGACGCGGCCCAGGCCATGACCTACAACGAGTACGCGCAGGTGCTGGAGAGCACCAACCCCGACACCGGGCAGCTCTACCAGCCGAGCGAGCTCAACGTGATCAGCTGGAACGACGTCGGCACGGCCATGCTGCAGGACGCCATCTGGGCCAACTCGGACAAGCTCGGCTCGGACCCGGCCTACCAGGAGCAGACGACCACATTCATCGAGGCCTCGATCAAGGGCTGGATCTTCGCCCGGGACAACCCGCAGGACGCCGCGACCATCGTGGCCGACGCCGGTTCGCAGCTCGGCGAGAGCCACCAGCTGTGGATGACCAACGAGGTCAACAAGCTGATCTGGCCGTCGACCAGCGGCGGCATCGGGATGATCGACGACGCGGCCTGGAAGCAGACCGTCGACATCGCGCTCAGCACCAAGAACGAGACCGGCGCGACGATCATCACCGCCGAGCCGCCGGAGACGGCCAAGACCAACACCTACGTCGAGAAGGCACTGGCCAATCTCAAGGCCGAGGGCGTCGACGTCGAGGGTGCGGGCTTCCAGCCGATCACCGTCGAGCTCAAGGAGGGCGGTAACTGAGTCAGTCGGGTCAGCGGGTGATCGCCGAGAGGTGGATCGCCCACCGACCGGGTCGGGTGCCGGCGAACGGATCCTCGTCGTCGGCGCCCGACTCCACCGGTTCGGTCGCGTCGAGCCAGCCGTCGAGAGACACCGACACCGACTCGGGCGGGTCGGTGAAGATTGCGCCGAGGTGCAGCCGGGCCTCGGTGCCCGGGTGCAGGGTCGCGGGGGAGTCGACCCCGTCGAGATCCTGCGACTGGGCGTCGACCAGGAACAACCAGGTGTCCACGTCGCTGTGCCAGGCCGAGGTCCAGCCGTCACCCTCACGGGTGGCGACGCCGATCGACGGGCCGGCCAGTTGCACGGTGACCGGGTGGTCGCCGACGCTGCGCAGCACCAACCGGAGCGAGGTGCCGACCAGCTCCGGAGTCAGGCTGAGCACCGCGTACGGATGCACCCGGGTCTGCTCGATCAGCTCGGAGAGCAGAGCGGCCGCCGGGTCGTCCGAGGTCAGCCCGTGGGTGACCTCGCGGCCGCCCGTCGTCGCGGTCACCACCGGTCCGGACCGACCCCGCGGCGTCGGGGCGGCGGCGACCAGCGCGGCGGCGATCCCGCGTACGCGGTCCAGCTCTTCGGCCCCCAGCTGTCGGGTGAACAGCCCGACGCGGTCGGCCCAGTCCGGATGCGCCGCGGTCAGGATCAGGTAGCGCACCGCGCCGTCCGCGGTGACGGTCAGCCGCTCGCGGGCCGGGCCGTCGAGGACGAAGTCGAGCAGCGACGCGGTCATTTCGTCTCGGTCTTGAACGGGTCCTCGTCGGTCTTCTTGAACGAGGCGTTGAACTTGGCCAGGATGCCCTCCATGTAGTCGGCCCGCATGCCGCCGGCGTTGCCCGACCCCATCATCGACTGCACGGAGAACGCGGTGTGCTGGGTGGTCGGGGCGTTGGCGTCGCCGGCCCGTTTCTCGGTCGGGACCGCGGTGCCGGGGGCCTCCTGCAACTGCTTCATCTTGGCGTTGACCTGATTGACCGCGGCGGCGACCCGCGGGTCCGGGGCGGCGGCGACCGCGGCGTTCGTCCCGGTCGCGGTGGCCGTGCGGTGCGCGTCGATCTCGGTCTGGACGACCGCGGTGATGGCGTCGATCTGGCCCTGCATCAGCGGTCCGAAGGTCGCGGTCAGCAGGTCGGCCACCGCCTTACGGCTGATCCCACCCGAGATCGAGGCGACTGCACCCCTGACGAAGGTGTTCAGCTGAATCTGGTCGGCCACCGGAGCGGCATCGTGCCCGAGCTTGGTGTAGGCCTCGACCACGTCCCCCTTCATCGCCGACGCCTGGGTGCCCAGCGTCCCCGGGGTGTTCCAGTTCCCGGTCAGGGTCTGGAGCTCGGAGACGAAGCTGCCGCCCGGGCGTAGCGCCGGTGGCGCGACACCGCCTTTGCCCAGCCCGGCATCCATCGTCGCGCCGGCCACCTTCTCCGCCGCCCCGGCCAACGGACCGGTTGCGGCCGCCTTGTCGACCGTGCGCGAGGTCTCGATCGAGATGTCCATGGTGCCGGCCTGACCCGAGGCGTTGGTGATCGGGATCTGCACCGTCTGCGCCTTGACGATGGCGGCGTCGAGCGCGGCCTGCATCATCGCCCGGATCTTGCCCAGGCTGACCCGGGCCGCGAACGACGCCTTGGCGATCGACCCGGTGTCGAGTCCCGTCCCTTCGGCGCGCAGCGCGGGGAGCACCTTGGCGGCGAGCGCCGGGTGCCCGCCGGCGGTGAGCTGCGCGGTGATGGCGGTGGTCAGCTGACCCAGGCTGCCGGCGTCGGTCCAGACCCCGACGATGGCGGACCGCAGCTCGCGTTCGAGGTTGCCCTTCTGCTTGCTGATCGCCGCGGTGGCCTTGGTGGCCCCGGCGGCGGCGTGCTTGGACAGCGCGGGCGACATGGCCTTGAGCACCATGTAGCGCCGGGCGGCGTCGTCGAGTTGCTGGTCCTGGCCGGCGCTCAGCGTGGGGGACGCGGCGTGCATCAGCTTGTGCATGTTCGCGTTGCTCTGCGAGTACTCGTCGGGGATACCCAGCAGATGACCGTATTCGTGCGACGCGGTGGCGACGGCCTGCTTCTGGGTGTCGGCCGCCGACTGACCGGCCGGGACGTAGTTCCCCTCGTTCTGGAACCAGTTGCCGGCGTCGATCCGTTTGCCGGGGGCGTTCGAGTTCGCCGCCTCGCTCTGCGGATGGATCTGGACCACCGGCATCGTGCCGTCGTCGCCGGGGGCGAACTCCGGCACCGCGCTGAAGACCACCGGAAGCCGGACCGGGACGGCTGCCGGGGGCGCGGCCGTGCCGGGGGCCGGGGCGGGGGTGATCGAGGGTGCCAGCGTCGGACCGCCCGCTGAGCCCGACGGGGTCGGACCGGCCGGATTCGGGGTGGCGGTCGGTGCCGGATGCTGGGTGCTGACGAAGTCGAACTTCCCGGCCCAGGTGGTGGCGATCCCCGCGGTCATCTGGTTGATGTAGGTGCGGGTGGTGGTGTCGGAGGTCGGGATGGCCGCGCCGCCCGGCTGGACGAAGCGGATCTTGACCACCACGCTCGCCTGGGTCGGCGCCCGGGTCAGGTCGTAGTGGAAGTTCAGGTCGTACTTGTGCGGGGTCAGCGCCTTGGTCTTGGCGTTGGCGTTGTTGTAGTCCTGCAGGATGTTCTCGTCGAAGCTGCCGTCGACCTTGACCCGCTGGAGTTGGCCGTCGGCCAGCCGCTGGATCATCCCGGTCACGGCGCGGTTGCCGATCGAGCCCTGGAGCTCGAGCAGCCGCGGCGCCCGGGCCGGTCGGGCGATGGCCGCGGGCGCGGACGGCGTACGCGGCTGGGCCCGGGAACGAGCGGGGTGACCTGACCTCACACCCCCTCACGCTACGCAGCCGGGCGCGGTCGGCCCTGCCCGATCGGGCGATCTTCCGCGCACAGATCCGGTATCAGCAGTCGGGGCCGGATGCTCCCTGGGGACGTGGCGGAACTGCTGATGTCGGAGGAGGATCGTCCTGGACCCGGTCGCGGTCGACCCGGTCCCGAGGAGTCGTCGATGAACGGGATCTGCGGCGAGTGCGGGGAGCAGAACGCACCCGGGAGCCAGTTCTGCGCGTCGTGCCGGGCCTACCTGGGCTGGGACGCGACGACCCAGCATCCGGCCTCGCCGACCACCGGCCCGCCCACGCCGATCACCGGACCCGCCAGTCCGGTGACCCCGCCCCGACGCTCACCCGATGACCCGACCCAGGGCCGGTTCCGGCTCAGCGTGCCCGGTCGGGCGGTCTCGGTGGCCGCCACCGGCGAGCCGGCGGTGCTCACCGTGCTGGTCGCCAACACCTCCTCGATCGTCGACGGCTACGCGGTCCTGGCCACGTCGGTGCCGGGCTGGCTGCACGTCGAGTCCGACCAGCCGCGGCTGCTGCCGGGCACCGAGGCGTCGCTGACCGTGCGGCTGCGCGCGGTGGCCCCGGCGCCGGTGCTGGCCCAGCAGTTGCGGATCGGACTGGTCGTCCGCTCGCTCAGCCAGGCCCCCGCGTACGCCGACCTGCCCCTCGAACTCACCGTCCCCGCCCTCGAGGTGCCGATCCGGCTGCGCGCCGAGCCGCGTCTGCTCCGGATCCGCGACCGGGCCGCGGGGGAGTTCAGCGTGGTCGCCGAGAACCCCGGGAACCGGCCGGCCCGGCTCACCTTCGCCGGCTCCGACCCCGAACTGGCCGTCGGCTTCCGCTTCCACCCGGAGAGCCTCCAGGTCGGGCCGGGTGCGAGCGGCACGGTGCGGGTCGAGGTCACCGCGCCGGGCCCGCTCCCCGGCGAGGAGATCTCGCGCCAGCTCACGGTGACCGCCACCGACGGCGGCCGGAGCACCGAGACCCAGGTGACGCTGCAGCAGGGCCACGGGGTCTCGGCGTTGGCCAACGTGGCCGTCCGGGTCGAGCCCAGTCTGATCCGGGTGAGCGACGCCGACGGGGCCGACGTGCAGGTCGTGCTCGACAACCGGCGGGGGAGCAGCGGGCTGCGGCTCACTCTGGAGGGTCGCGACCCGGAGCAGGCCATGCGGCTGAGCTTCGGCTCGGCGGTCGTCGATGTGGCGCCCGGTCAGATCTCCTCGGTGCCGTTGCGGCTCGACGCCTGGCGTCCGGCACCCGGGCAGGAGATCACCCGGCCGTTCACGGTGACGGTCAGCGACGGCCGGTCGAGCGTCGACGCCGGCGGCTCGCTGGTGCAGTCGTCGTCGCGGCCGGCCATCGAGTCGCTGGCGGTCCGCCTCGATCCGAGCATCCTGCGGCTGAGCAACCAGCGGCGCGGCACGGTGGGCGTCACCGTCGACAACCGCGGCGGGGCTCAGCCGGTCCGGGTCTGGCTGCGGGGCGACGACCCCGAGAACGTCGTCCGCTTCGGCTTCGTGCCGGACGTGCTCGACATCCCCGCCGGGCAGCTCGGGCACACCCGGGTCAGCCTCGACGCGCCGCGACCGCCGGCCCGGCAGGAGGCCACGCGGCCGTTCAACGTCGTCGCCTCCGACGGCCGCACCGACGTCGTCGCCAGCGGGACGCTGATCCAGCGCACCGGCGACCGGCGTCCGATCGCCCGCGCGGTGTGGACCCTGCTCGGCGCCTTGGCCATGATGGTCGCGCCGTTCCAGGTCTGGTTGGCCGACCGGGGACTGCGCGGGGTGGATCTGACCCCGTCGGTGTTCAGCATCTCCGCCCCGCTGGGCGGTTTCGAGGACCTGATCTCGTTGGGACTCGGCCTGGGCGCGCTGGGGCTGCTGGCCCTGCTCGGCCTGATCGGCGCGCGCGGCCGACTCACCCGGTTCGCCGCGGTGATCGGCGCCCTCGGTCTGATCGCGCTGTTCGTCTTCCTCGCCGTGCGTGGCATCGGGGAGACCCCGGGAGCGGGCGCCCTCGTCGGTCTGGCCGGCTGCATCGCCGCGTACGTCGGCGGTCGACTCGTCCGCCGCTGACCGCGCCGACCCCCGCCATCTCACCCCGGCCTCACCGGACTCGGGCCTCGGGTCTCGGGCCGCGCCGGAGCCTCGGGACTCGGGACTCGCCGAATGTGCGTAGGAAGTGGCGTCAACGCCACTTCCTCTCACCGACCGCCGGATACTTCGGGCGCGAAGTGACAGGAAGTGGCGTCAACTCCTCTTCCTGTCACGAGCGGCGGCTCCGTCACGAGTGGCGGCTCCGTCGCCGGCGGCGGCCCCGTCAGCCGCCCCGGCTCCGTCAGCCGCGCCGAGCCCGTCGGTCGCCCCGACTCCATCGGCTGCTGCGGTCGGTTCGACGTCGCCGGCCGGCGGTCGGGTCCAGCCGGCCAGGGCGATGGCCACGGCGAGCAGCACGGCGACCAGGGTGAGCGAGCGGAGCACGGTGTAGTGGTCGCCGAGGAAGCCGACGACCGGCGGTCCGACCAGAAAGGCGCAGTAACCGATCGAGGCGATCACGCTGACCCGGGGAGCGGCCATGGCCGGTTCGTCGGCGCCGGCGCTCATCCCGATCGGGAAGCCGAGCGACAGGCCAGCCCCCCACAGCAGAGCGCCGACGAAGGCCAGCGGCGTCGAGCCGGCGAAGACGAACAGCAGCACTCCGACCACGCTGGCCACCGCCATCACCCGGACGACGGTCACCCGCCCGTAGCGGTCCAGCAGGTTCGGCCCGAACCAGCGGCCCGCGGTCATCGCGGCCAAGAAGGCGGCGAAGCCCAGGGTGCCGACCGCCGCCGAGGTGCCGTAGCCGTCGATCAGCGCGATGCTGGTCCAGTCGTTGCCGGTGCCCTCGGCGAACGCGAACGCGAGCACGAACACGCCGACCAGCAGGGTCCGCGGCTCCCGCCAGGCCCGCATCACCCGAGACCTCGACGAACCCACCGGCTCGTCGTGCGACTCGTCGCCGGCATCGGGCATGAAACCGCGGACCGCGAAGGGGACGCTGACCGCGATCAGCACCCCGACCACGCCGAGATGGACGGTGACCGACACGCCGAGCGCGACCATGGCGGCGCCGAGCAGCGCGCCGCCCACCGTGCCGACGCTGAAGCCGGCGTGGAACCGCGGCATGATCGCCTTGCCGAGCCGCCGTTCGACCAGGGCGCCCTGGACGTTCATGGCCACGTCCCAGGCGCCCTGGGCGAAGCCGAAGAAGAACAGGCCGATGGCCACCGGGACCACGCCGATCAGGTAGCCGCCGGCGATGATGACGATCGCCGACCCGCAGGTCACGGCCATGGCCACCACGGTGCGTCGCGATCCGATGTGCGCCACGATCACCCCGGACAGCGGCAGCGCGATCAACGACCCGGCGGCGATGGCCAGCAGCAGCAGTCCGAGTTCGGACGGGTCGAGCTGGAGCCGGTCACGCACCTGAGGGATCCGCGACGCCCAGCTGGCGAAGACGAAGCCGGTGGCGATGAAGGCCGCGTACGTGGCCCGGACCGCCGTGGGCACCGAGGGGGGACCGGCGACGCCGGTGGGTGGGGGCATGGATCGTCCCGTCGAAGAGAGTCGGAGCGGCTTCATCATGCCGCCTCGGCGCCCGGTGGGTTGATCGTGCCCAGGACAATCGTGGGCATGCTCACTCGGCGTACGGCCCTGCTCGGCTCGGTCGGGGCGTTGGCCGGTCTGGTCGCCGGCTGCTCCGATGCGGCCCCCGACCCCCAGATCACCCCGTCCGACCCGCCCGCGTCACCGTCGGGGGCGCGCGCATCGTCGCCGTCCCCCTCGCCCTCCGCGTCGTCGTCGGCGCAACCGACCCCGACCCGAAGTGCCCGCCCGAGCCGCACCCCGTCGCCGACCGGCCGGCCGCGGCCCGAGATCGACGGCACGGTGGCCGAAGGCCTCGAGGTGCCGTGGGGGATCGCCTTCACCCGCGACGGTGGGGCGTTGGTGTCGGAGCGCAACTCGGGTCGGATCGTCCGGATCAGCCCGAAGGGCCGGCTCAGCAGCTACGGCCGGGTCAGCGGAGTCGCCGCTCCCCGTGGGATCGGTGAGGGCGGACTGCTGGGGATCGCGCTGGCTCCCGGTGACGACGACACCCTGTTCGCCTACCTGACCAGCGACTCGGACAACCGGGTGGTCCGGGTCAGCCTCGACAACGGCCGGGTCGGGCGGCCGCGGGCGGTGCTGACCGGGATCCCGACCAGCACCCACCACCACGGTGGTCGGCTGCTGTTCGACGCCGAGGGTCAGCTGCTGGTCTCGACCGGTGACGCCGAACAGGCTGGGCTGGCCCAGAACCGCAGCTCGCTGGCCGGGAAGATCCTCCGGATCCGACCCGACGGTCGGGCTGCGTCCGGTAACCCGTTCGGCAACCGGACCTGGAGCTACGGCCACCGCAACGTGGAGGGCCTGGCCTTCGACGCCGACGGCCGGCTGTGGGCCACCGAGTTCGGTGACAAACAGGCCGACGAACTCAACGTGATCCGGGCCGGTGGCAACTACGGGTGGCCGAAGGCCGAGGGTGATCGCGGTCCCGGACGTCGGCCGCGGGCGACCTGGTCGCCGACCAGCAGCTGTTCGCCGGCCGGGTTGGCCATCACCCGGTCGACCGCCTTCGTCGGCGCGCTGCAGGGCCGATGCGTGTTCTCGGTGGCCCTCGACGGCGTCGACGCCGGTCGACCCGAGGCGCTGTTCGCCGGCGATTTCGGCCGGATCCGCAACGTGGTCGTCGCCCCCGACGGCGCGCTGTGGATCACCACCAGCAACACCGACGGCCGGGTCGACCCGGGTCCGCGCGACGACCGGATCCTCCGCGTCACGTTGTGACCGGCGCCGCGGCTAGGCCGTGACCGGGCCGAAGCTCAGGACGCGGAACTCGGTGGCCGGTGTCGGTCGCGCGGCGCGGCAGGTCAGGTGAGCGGCGGGACGCCGCACCGAGAGGACGTGGACGTCGACCTGCTCGGCACCGACGGCCAGGCGCACGAAGGTCTCCGAGCCGTGACCGTCGTGCGGCCCGACATGGCGTACGTCGACCACCGACACCGCGCCCGGCGGCAGCGGGGCGTACCGCTGATAGCCGGCCGCCACCGCCGTTTGCACCGGTGGTGCGTACGCGGCCAGCCCCCGCAGGTGGACCGTGTCGACGACTCCGGCCAGGTGGGCACCGATGACCGTGACCGCCGTGTCCGGGTCGAGCCGGCCGTAGTAGAACCCGTCGGGCAGGACGACCACGTTGGGGGCGAAGCGGTCGCCGCCGATGTGACTGCATTCCCAGACCTGGTCGGGCCAGTGTCGGGCCAGCGCGGCGGCCACCGGCCGACCGCGGACGGCACAACAGGTGTCGTGGACGCCGTGCGCGCAGACCAGCAGCAGCGGGAGGGCGTTCGAGGGCGACCCGGGGTCGGGAGCGTCGCCGGCGGTGCCATCGAGGGCCGCAACGGCTGCGACCAGGTCCTCGTCACGCTCCCAGAGACCGTCGACCACCGAACCGTCCAGCCGGGCCAGGATCCAGCGACGGCCGAGATCACGCGTACGCCGGCCCGGCCGGCGGACCAGCAGCGGGCGCACCCCGGCGCGGCTGCAGGCCCGGGTCACCGCGTCGAGCACACCCGGCGTGATCCCCGACCCGGCGACGGCATCGACCGGCCACGGCCCGGGATGCTCGAGCATCAGCCAGCCGCGGTGCTGCGGCGCCGAACCGACCAGCGGGTCGGCACGGTCGATCGCCGCGGCACTGCAACGGAACGGCTCAGCGGCGAGCGTCACCGACCCGCCACCCCCGGCCCGGTCTGCGGCTGTATCGTCACGGTTCTTCTCACCGCAGGGTGGCGAGGCCGGCGCGCAGCATCCGCCGCGCCAGCTCGAGACCCAGGTCGTCGGCCCGGACCGAACCGGTGTCGAGCAGCGCCTTGACCGGCGCCACCTCGTCCTCGGCCAGGGTGAAGTCGGCGGCCCGGCTGCGGATCCAGCTACGCCCGCCGCCGTGCTGGACGACGGCGGCGAGATGACGGCGCAGATCGATCGTCGACTCCGCGGTCACCGACTCGGCGTCGCGCAACTGGCGGAGCGGTCCGATCGGTGCCGCGCGCTGGGTGCCGCGGTCCTGACGCAGCAGCTCAGCCGACAGCCGGTCGAGATCGAGCCGTCCCAACGCGGCGACCAGGGCTTGGCGGACCGGTTCGGTCTCGGCCCGCACCCGGGGCCCGTCGCCGAAGTCGATCTGCATGGGCAGCGAGCGGCGGACGTCCGGGTCGTCGGCCAGCGCCCGTAACGCCTGCTGCATGAGCTTCTCGGCCAGCGCATGCCGGGTCCAGGCATGGACGCCGATGGTCAGGTGGGTGCTGACCCCGCCGAGCGCGGTCGCGGCGTGCAGGAACCCGCGGGGGAGGTAGAGCACGTCACCGGGGCGCAGCACCGCCTCGATCAGCGGCTCCTCGGCAGCCCGGCGCTCGACCGCGGCCCGCCGGTCGGTCCACGGCTGGTCGCGCAGCGGGGAGGGATGCACCGGCGCGTGGATCTGCCAGCGCTTCTCGCCCTCGAGCTGGAGGACGAACACGTCGTGCACGTCGTAGTGGTTGCTGAACCCCTGGTTCTGCGGCGGGGTGACGTAGGCGTTGGCCTGGACCGGATGTCCGAGCTCGGCGGCGAGTTGCTGGCAGAACTCGATCACCGGCGGCCACATCCGGTGCAGGCCCTGCAGCACCATCGTCGACCCGTCGGCGAACAGCCGGACCAGCTTGTCGTCGCTGACCTGATCGGCGACGCCGGCACCGACGCCACCGGGAGCGGTGAACTGTTGCTCGGGCAGGGTGTTGCCGGCCTTGGCCACCCGGAGGAACGGGGTGCGGAGACCGCGCTGGGAGACGAGTTCGTCGACCGCGGCCCCGGTCAGCAACCCGGTGGGCGGATCGGCGAGGTCGGCGGCGGGGGTCAGCAGCGCCTGCTGTCCCCAGAACTCGGCGGCGAAGCGATCGGCGTCGACACTGATCAGTCGGGACAGGGCGGAGGGCCCGGCCGAGCCGGGCCCTCCAACCATCGATTCAGTCAAGGCTGAGGCAGTCCTCAGTGCCTACCGGCCGAGCCGTCGGCTCCGCCGTCCTGGACCCCCGGGGTGCCGCCGGCGCCGCCGTCGGCCGGGCCCTCGGCCCCGCCGTCCGCACCGCCATCGGCTCCACCGTCCGCACCGCCATCAGCTCCACCGTCCGCTCCACCGTCGGCCCCACCGTCCGCACCGCCATCGGCTCCACCGTCGGAAACGCCGGGTACGCCGTTCGCGCCGCCGTCGGCCAGGCCCTCGGCCCCACCGTCCGCACCGCCGTCCGCACCGCCGTCGGCACCCCCGTCGGAGACGCCGGTCACCCCGTCGGCGCCGCCGTCGGCCGGGCCTTCAGCCCCACCGTCCGCGCCGCCATCGGCCCCACCGTCCGCTCCACCGTCCGCACCACCGTCGGAAACACCGGTCACGCCGTCGGCGCCGCCGTCCGCCGGACCCTCGACCGTGCTGTCAGCGCCACCGTCGGCACCGCCGTCCTGAATGCCCGGGACGCCGTCGGCGCCGCCGTCGGCCGGTCCGTTGAGATCCGCCACACCTTCGCTGGGTGTCTCGCTCATCGATCCTCCACAGATGTCGAGCCCGTGGTACGGGCTGGTTTCACAGCCTCACGTTGACGCTGTAAATCCCACTCTTCCATCCGGGCCCAACCGTGGATCGGCCGGGTCGCAGGCGCCAAAGCCGGTCCGGGGGCACTGTCGGTGGCACCGACTAGGGTCCACCACGTGACCGTCGAGCCGAGCCCGTGGATCAGCCACGAGGCCATCATCGAGCTGGTCGGTCACGACGCGTTCACCCGGGCGATGGCGCTGGTCCGCGGCGGTCAGGTGAGCGGCGTCGAGCTCGACGAGGAGACGCTGGTGCTGACCGGACGGGTCCGGGGCAGCCACCGCGACGGGTATGCGGTCACCATCCAGTTGGCCACCTCGCGCTCCGGCGGGATGACCGCCTACCGCAGCCGGTGCAGCTGCCCGATCGTCACCGACTGCAAGCACGCGGCCGCGGTGCTGATCGTGGCTCGGCAGCTCGGTGCGGCGTCGCGGGTCGGGCGTCCGGTCTGGCAGAAGACGGTGGAGAAGTTGCTCGAGGCCTCGGCCGAGCCCGCGCCGGGCGACCTGGCGGACCTGGCCCTGGAGTTCGGCGTCGAGCAGGTGCCAGCGTTCCGCGACTACCCGGGGCGTCAGGATCTGCGGATCCGGCCGGCCCGCCGTGGTCGCTCGGGCAGCTGGGTGCGGTCGGGGATCAGCTGGGACGACCTGGACTTCGTGTCCCGGTCGGCGCTTCCCGAGCACCGCGAGCTGCTCCTCCAGTTCCGGGCGGCCGCCGGCAACCAGGCCCGGTTCGCCCTGCCGCGCAGCGCCTGGCTCTCGCTCGGTGCGGTGAGCAGCGGCTTCTGGCGCCTGCTGGCCGAGACCACCGCGGCGGGACTGGCCGTCATCACTGCGAAGCCGCTGGTCGGCCCGGTGGTGCTCGACCGTGCCGGTCGGGTCGAGCTCGAGCTGAGCCGTTCGACCGACGGGCTGGCGCTCAGGCCCCGCGTGCTGATCGGTGACGAGCCGGTCGACGAGACCGATGACGGGACCGCTCTCGGGGTGATCGGCGAGCCGGCGCACGGACTCTTCCGCCTCGAGCAGGGGGACGACGATCAGCGGTTGAGCCTCATCCGCTTGGCCGGGGAGTTGAGCGCCGAACTGCGCCAGCTGATGCTCGACGCCCGACCGCTGATCGTGCCGCAGGCCGACGAGGACCGGTTCCTGGCCGACTTCGGCCCGGCCCTGACCCGCCGGCCGGGTCTACGCGTCGCCGATCCGTCGATCGTCGTCCCCACCCCGGCCCGTCCGGTGATCGAACTCGAACTCGGCTACGAGCCGGACCACCGGCTCCGGTTGCACTGGGGACTGCGCTACGGCGCCGGCGACGCCGCCGTCCGGTTCGGTGTCGACGAGGCCCCGCAGCCGTTCGGCGTCCGGGACCCCGAGGCCGAGGAGCAGGGCTGGCGCGCGTTGCGGCTGCCTGACGACGCCTACCCCCAGCTGGCCGCCCTCGGTGGCCGTGACCGGCCCGCGCCCCGTGCGGTGCTCGACGGGATCGCGGCGGGCACCTTCGTGGCCGAGGTGGTGCCGGGCCTGATCGACGCCGGCGTCGAGATCACCACCAGCGGGGCCGTCGTCGACTACCGGCGCAGCGTGGCCGAGCCGGCGATCAGCGTCACCACCGTGCCGCGACGCGACCGTTCCGACTGGTTCGATCTCCGCGTCCTGGTCAGCATCGACGGCGAGCAGGTGCCGTTCGACGCGTTGTTCGTGGCGCTGACCACCGGAGAGGACCATCTGATCCTGCCCACCGGCGTGTTCTTCACCCTGGACCGGCCCGAGTTCGTCCAGCTACGGACGCTGATCGACGAGGCCCGGGCCATGCAGGAGCCGACCGAACCCGAGCTGACCGTCAACCGGTTCCAGGCCAGCGTCTGGGACGAGTGGGTCGATCTCGGCCGGGTCGTCGACCAGACCGCCGGCTGGCAACGCCGGGCCCGGAGCCTGTCGGGCGCCGAGGCGATCGCACCGGTCGACCCGCCGCGAGGTCTGCGGGCGGAGTTGAGGCCGTACCAGCTCGACGGCTTCCGCTGGCTCACCTACGTGCACGAGCAGCGGCTCGGCGGGATCCTGGCCGACGACATGGGGCTGGGCAAGACGGTGCAGGTCCTGGCCTTGATCCTCCGCGCCCACGAGGAGCGGCCCGATGGACCGCCGTTCCTGGTCGTCGCGCCGACCAGCGTGATCAGCACCTGGCGGCAGGAGGCCGAGCGGTTCGCCCCCGGGCTGGGGGTGGTCTGCCTGGGTGACGCCGGAGGGCCCAGCCGGTCGATCGCCGACCGGGTCGCCGGAGCCGACCTGGTCCTCACCTCGTACGCGCAACTCCGGTTGCGGGTGGACGCGCTGGCCGACCTGCCGTGGTCGGGGCTCATCCTCGACGAGGCCCAGTTCGTCAAGAACCACCGGTCGCGGACCCATCAGAGCGTCCGCCGGATCGGTGCTCCGGTGACCATCGCGCTGACCGGCACACCGCTGGAGAACAGCCTGATGGACCTCTGGGCGCTGCTGTCGCTCACCTCACCCGGCCTGTTCCCGTACGCGGACCGCTTCGCCGAGTACTACCGCCGCCCGATCGAGCGCGACGGCGACCGGGCCCGCTTGGCCCAGCTGCGCCGACGGATCCGACCGCTGATGCTGCGCCGGACCAAGGAGGCGGTGGCCACCGAGCTCCCGCCGAAGCAGGAGCAGGTGGTCGAGATCGAGCTGCATCCGAAGCACCGGCGGATCTATCAGACCCACCTGCAGCGGGAGCGGCAGAAGGTCCTCGGTCTGGTCGACGATCTGGAGACCAACCGCTTCACCATCCTGCGGTCGCTGACCCTGCTGCGCCGGCTGAGTCTCGACCCGGTGCTGGTCGACGACGCGTACGAGGGCGTGCCGGCGGCCAAGATCGACGCGGTGGTCGATGACCTGACCGAGCTGGTCGCCGAGGGTCATCAGGCGCTGGTCTTCAGCCAGTTCACCTCGTTGCTCGGTCGGTTGCGGAGCCGGCTCGACGAGGTCGGGGTGACCACCGCGTACCTGGACGGCCAGACGCGCAATCGCGATCGGGTGATCGCCGGCTTCCGGGACCGGACGGCGCCGGTGTTCCTGATCAGCCTCAAGGCCGGTGGGTTCGGGCTCAATCTGACCGAGGCCGATTACTGTTTCGTCCTCGACCCGTGGTGGAATCCGGCCGCCGAGGCCCAGGCGGTCGACCGGGCGCACCGCATCGGTCAGACCCGGACGGTCATGGTCTACCGGCTGGTGGCCACCGGCACGATCGAGCAGAAGGTGATGGAATTGAAAGCCCGCAAATCGGCGCTGTTCGCCTCGGTGTTCGGTGACGAAGCGTTGGCCACGGCGTCGCTGACGGCGGAGGACATCCGGGGGCTGGTGTCGTGATAACGGTGTCGGTGGGCCGGGCCCGTCGCCGTCGTGGTCGACCCCAGCGCGATGTCCGAAATTGGACATGGCCGGAAGGTGACATTCGCCTCGACACCTCACTCCCACAGGGCTAACTTCGTCAGGTCGGTTGTCGGCTCTGCCGGTATCTGACGGGCATCGCCCTTGACAACGTTTGCTTCGGCGAACGTTCCTCTATGGGGGAGGGAACGTCTGGGTGTGACCGCGGTGGGTGCGTTTCATGAGTTCGGCGAGCACAGCACGCTGAATCAGCCGATTTCGCGCGACGCACTCACCGATGCACCCCGACGTCTCGGATCATGTCGGCGGAAACGCCACCTACGGGAGTTGTCGCTCGGTCGACTCGGAAATCGCCCCGGCGGGCGCACTCCGAGCCTCGGCCGGGCCCTTCGGCGACCCCAATGGGAATCTTGACGCAATCTTGAGCTTCGCTTAGTTCAGCCCGGACGGCGTCCGGAGCCGGATCCAGCACGATCGCTCGCAGACAAGCACGCCTCCCTCACACCGCCTCAGCCCGGTGCCCGGAGGACCGCCTGTCGAGTCACCCCTCGGGGTGACGGGCCGACGCGCTGCGAGGGTGCGCCGGCCGGGACAAGGGCCGCACCGGGGGGTGCGTGTCCACGGCACGGATCCGTCTGCGGAGGGATCCGGGAGGACCGGCTCGGGCGTTCGCGTCCGGGCCCGGCTCTTCAGGGGATGATGGGTGAACCGGTGGCATCTGACGACGAGATCATGGCGCGATTCGTGCGCGACTATCTCGCGCTGCTCGACGATCGGGTGTCCCGCATCGCGTCGACCCTGGAGGCCGGCGACGACATGAATGCCCACGTCGCCCTGCTCAGCTTGGAGTCCACCAGCTTCATGGTCGGCCAGACCGAACTGGCCAAGCTCGTCGGTCTCCTCCGCAGCGATCTCGAGGGTGGCCGTCGTGCCAACATGTCCGCCCTGATCAGGGCGGTGACCATCGAGGCCGGTCAGGTCCAGGCCCGGCTCTCGGTGGCCCAGTCCCGCTGACCGTCGGCGCGTGTCGAGCGTCGACGTCGCCGCAGGTCAGCCGCGCTGAGCCTCGGCCAGGCGATAGCCGACCCCGCGTACGGTCTCGATGTAGCGCGGCGAGCTGACCGGATCGTTGAGTTTGCGGCGCAGATTGGCCATGTGCACCTCGACCGCCCGACGATCCGAGTCGTTGACGTAGCCGGTGGCTGATTCGCCGCGCAGTTCCAGCGCCAGGGTGTCCTTCGAGATCACCCGTCGGTTGCCCTCCATGATCGCGAGCAGCAGATCGAACTCGCTGCGGGTCAACTCGACCGGGGCGCCTTCGAGATCGCACAGCCACATGTCGGCGTTGATCCGCAGACCGTTGTGGGTCAACCAGCCGCCTGTCGTCGTCGGTCCGTGCGGTGGTGTCCGGTCGGACCTGGGTGTCGGTGGCCGTACGCGACGGTGTCGTCGCACTGGCGGCACCGTCGGACCCGTTCCGCACCGCGGCGACCGCCGCAGTGGGGTCCTCGGCCCGACTGAGGTGGTACCGCCGCAACATCGCCTCGATCCGGGCCCGCAGTTCGCGCGGTCGGAACGGTTTGGTCAGATAGTCGTCGGCTCCGGCATCGAGCCCCATCAAGGTGTCGATCTCCTCGTCCCGCGCCGACAACATGATGATGTAGGTCGAGCTGAAACTGCGGATCTGGCGGGCGACCTCGAAACCGTCCATCCCGGGCAGGCTGATGTCCAGAGTGGTCAGGATGGGGTCGTATTCCCGGATCGCGGCAATGCCCTCGGGGCCGTTCGATGCCGCATGGCAGACGAATCCGGCCTGATCGAGGATGGCGTTGAGCAGATTGCGGATGTCGCCATCGTCTTCGATGATCACCGCTTCGCGACGGGGCAACATGCCTCCAAAGTCCTGGGCGGTCATGAGAACGTCACCGCATAGTAGGTCTGCGTGTCGATCGCCGTCATCTCGATGTCCGGATAGTGCGTCAACAAGGCCGCGAGCCTTTCCTGGAAACGGAGCACGGTGTCGTTGTAGTGGCAGATATCGTACGCGACCACCACCTGGCGCCCGGCCATGCGCCGGATGCCCGTCTCGAAGATGGTCTCGAGCAGACCTTGCCGGCGTTCGGCCTGACGAGCGACGGTGAAGCCGAGGTAGAAGACCGCCTGAGCCGCCCAGGCCTGCGGATAACGGACCGCGAAATACTCGGGGCTGATCCACGGGACGGTTTCCAGGTGGTGGGTCAAGGTGGTGAGTCCCACCGCTTCGCCGCCGTCGGACCAGGCCACGAACTTGTCGACCCGCGGGTCGTCGAGCTGGCTGTAGAACTCCGCCGGGGTGAGGACCTGTCGAGCCGCCGACCGGGCCCGGAGCGGTCCGAAAGCCTCGTTGTACAGGGCGTAGAAGTCGTCGGCCCGCGGTCCGGCGATCAGCGACTCCCGGGTGAAAGTCCACGGACCGCGGCGTCCGACGAACTCCGAGTCGCCATCGACGGACAAGCTCAGCGTCTCCGTTCCGGACAACCGGGTCACCATGTCTGGGTCCGGTACGACGCGATGGCCAGAGCACAGACCGGATGATCATGACATTCGGCCGACACCACCAGGGTCCCGGCCGTGGTGTAGCGGCCGCCCCGGCTGGCCGACATCGCGCTCAGCGACGCCTCGAGGTCGCGTCGAACGACGGCCTCGGAGAAGCCGGAGTGCTCGACGAACAACCCGGCCCCCGATCCGTCGTCGCGGAGTGACCACCCGAGTCCCGCCCAGGCCTGCTCACCGGGCGTGCTGGCGTAGGCGTCGGCGTACACGCAGTAGAGCAGATCGCCGTGGCCGGCCTGCGCCCCCGGTTCCAGGGGTCCTTCGACCAGGGTGGACGCCGGCGGGATGACCGAGCTCAGCCGGATCAGGTTGAGGTCGGCGACTCCGCAGGCCACCAGGGCCGCGTCGAACGCCGCCAACCGGGTCGGACCGCTCCCGGCGGCACGACTGAGCCGGATGGTGAGTGGCACCGCCGATGCCGATGGGGGTCTGGCTGCGGGTGCGACCGCGGGTGGGAACGACAATCGAAGATCCACGCGTACTCCTCTAGCGCGCCGAACCCCCGAATAGCCGCCTGTTCCGTCTGGTGAGAGCCCGAGCGTATCGGTCCGATCAACGTCGTGTCTCGACCGGTGCCCGACCGCGGACGGAATTGACGCCGGCGTCACCTGCGGGGACGTCCGTCCCCGGGCCGTCGGTCGGGTCGTCGGTGCCGTCGTGGGTGTTGTCGTCGGCCGGGGAGTGGGCGAGGGGAAGGGTGAACCGGAACGTCGATCCAGACCCCTCGTTGTTGACCGCCCAGATCTTCCCGCCCAGCTTCTCCACGATGCTCCGGCTGATGGCCAGACCGAGTCCGCTGCCGCCCTTCTCGCGGGCGTCGGACGAGTCGACCTGGGAGAACCGGTCGAAGACGCTGTCCAACTGGTCCTCGGGGATGCCCCGGCCGCGGTCGCGGACCGCGAACTCGATGGAGCCACCGCGGCGCCGGGCCCCGACGTCGACCGGCTCGCCGCTCGAGGAGAACTTGATCGCGTTGCCGAGCAGGTTGAGCAGCGTCTGGACCACCCGGTCGGCGTCGGCCAGCACCTCGCCCTCCACCTCACCGACGGTGACCGGCACCCCGGCCTCGGCGGCCAGCACCTGGACCTGACCGACCGCGTTGTCGATCAGCCCGCGCGCGGAATGCGGCTCGACGTCGAACGACAGCACCCCGGACTCGACCCGTTCGATGTCGAGGATCTCGTTGATCAGCCGGGTCAGCCGTTCGCAACTGACCAGGGCGATGTCGACCATTCGGGCGGCCGGGGCGCTGACCTCACCGAGCGCACCGCCGGCGATCAGCCCGAGCGAGCCACGGATGGCGGTCAGCGGGGTGCGGAGTTCATGGCTGACCATGGAGACGAACTCGCTCTTCATCCGGTCCACCTCCTGCCGTTGGGTGACGTCGCGGAACACCACCACCGCACCGATCGACGCACCGTCGGCGATCAACGGTGAGGCCGTGACCTCGACGGGGACGATCCGACCGTCGGCCCGCAGGTAGCGGTCCTCCTCGGCGCTGGTCACGTCCTGGTCGCGTACCGCCTCGGCGATGTAGCAGGCGTCGAACGGGTACGCCGTGCCGTCGGCTGCGGGGGCGTGGAACGCCTCGTGGGCGTTGAGTCCGATCAGCTCGTGCTGGGCGTGACCGAGGACCTGGCTGGCCGCCGGGTTGACGAAGGTGATCCGACCGAAACGGTCGACCCCGTAGATCCCGTCGCCGACCGAATTGACCAGCAGATCGCTGCGCTGGGCGACTTCGCGGAGCGACCGACCCCGCTCGTCGACCCGCCGCTCGAGGACCCGCCGCAACCGCTCGTTGTCGACCACCAGCAGGATCTGGCGGGCCAGTACACACACCAGGATGATCAGCCACAACGCCCCTGACGTGGTCAGCTCGTTGCGGTCGCTCCCGCTCAGGCTGATCAGCGCCGCCCCCGGGACCAGCAGCAGCATCAGGACGGTGCCGGCCACCGGCGAGGACTCGGCCGCCAGTTCGCCGCGCGGAAGGGCGCTGCTGTCGGGATTGATGACGGCCAGGGTGATCAGCAGGTAGCCGGCGATCCAGCCGATGTCGACGATGGTGCCGAAGTCGAAGTGGCCGGAGCGCGCGCTGATGGCGGTGAAGCCGAGGTCGGAGATCGAGACGGCGGCGAATCCGGCCGCGGTCAGGCCGAGCACCAGGCGGTCGCGCGGGGCGGCCCGCAGGGTGAGCAGCAGCGCCACCGTGGCCAGCCCGATGTCGATCACCGCGACCAACGGCGACGATTGGACGCTGTGCGGACCCTCGAGGATCTCGGGGAACGCGGTGGCGCTGGCGATGAACAGGACCGACCCGCCGATCACCACGCCGTCGATCACCATCCGGGCCAGGTCGGTGCCCCGCCGCCGGGCCAGCGGGAACGTCACCATCCCGCCGATCCCGAGGATCAGCCCGGCCAGCAGCAGCAGATCGCCGGAGGCCCCGCGCGTCGGCGTGGATCCGAACGACATCAACAGCACGTTGGAGGTGGTGACCAGGGCGGCGGCCACGGTGAAGCAGCCCCAGGCCCGGCGCCGCCGACCGGTGGCGGTGCGGAAGCGGTACGCGAAACCGGCGGTCAACGCGAGGCCGGCACCGGCCAGACCGAAACCACTGGTGTACCGCTTGACGTCACTGGGCAGATCGCTGAGCAGGACGACGGCGAAGAGCGCGACGACAGCGGCCGCCACGGCCGGCCGGCGGAGTCGCCAAGCCCCCCGGACCCGGGGACCGGACAGTCCCTCCATGGCCGAAAGCTACCACCGCCCGCGGGGGGATACCGGCAGGTCACAGCTCGGCCAAGGCCCAGCGGACCGGTCCTCACCGCCGGCGCCCACACGTAGGCTGACAGACCATGGAAGGGGACGCGGGGGCCGAACCGGCACGTACGGTGCTGGTCGTCGACGACGACGTCCTCCTCCTCGAAGTGGCCCGGGCCGCGCTCGAACTGGTGGGTGGCTGGACGGTGCTGACCGCGAAGTCGGGAGTCGAGGCCGTCGCCGTGGCCCACCGCGAGCAACCCGATGCCGTCCTGCTCGACGTGATGATGCCCGGGGTCGACGGACCCTCGACGGTCGACACGCTGCGCTCCGACCCGCGGACCCACGACATCCCGGTGGTGTTCCTGACCGCCAAAGGCTCGTCGAGTGAACGGGCCGACTGGGCGCGGCGCGGGGTCGACGGTGTGATGCCCAAACCCTTCGACCCGATGCGGTTGTCGAGCGATCTGGCCGGACTCCTGGGCTGGTCGGTGCCGTCGTGATCGACACGTCGCCGCAGCCGCCGCCGGGTCCGGACCCGGACCCGGACGAGCCGATCCGGGAGGCCGTCAAGGCCATCGGCGAGCACGCCCGCCGCGCCAATCTGGAGCGGGCGACCACGCTCGTCCGGGCCCTGGCCACCGCAGAATCGGGCGCTCTCGACCGGGCCGGTCGAGCCGCCGCCGCCGACGTGGCCCACCAACTGGTCGGATCGGCCGGGACCTTCGGCTTCGGTGACGTCTCGCGGCTCGCCGTGGCCCTCGAACGGTTCTTCACCGCCGGCAGCCTGAGCGACCGCCGCCAGCTCGCCGACGCCCGCGAGCGGCTCCGGCTGATCGAGGAGCAGCTGGCCGAGCGTCCGGATCAGCGAACGGCGTAGCGGTCGTAGCTCGACGACAGCGGACGGACCGTCCGACGGTGCAGCAGCCAGGCCGACACGACCCCGCCGATGGCACCACCGAGGTGCGCCTGCCAGCTGACCCCGGCGGCCCCGGGCAGGACGCCCCAGATCATGCCGCCGTAGAAGATCAGGATGACCACGGCCAGCACGACCTGGCCGGGGCGACGTGACCACAGGCCACGCGCGAGCAGATAGGTCAGCCAGCCGAAGATCAGCCCGCTGGCCCCCAGGATGATCGTGTCGGGCGGCGTCAGCAGCCAGGCCAGCAGACCCGACGAGGTGACGCTGACCAGCGACGAGATGATCCAGCGGGCCATCCCGCCGAGCAGCACCAGGAAGCCGAGCACCAAGAACGGCACCGAGTTGCTGATCAGGTGGTCCCAGCCGGCGTGCAGCAGCGGCGCGGTGTAGATCTCGGGCAATCCGTCGACGCGCTGCGCCTCGATGCCGTAGTTGTCGAGACGCTGGCCGCTGAGCTGGTCGACGAACTCGAGCGCCCACAACAAAGCCAGGAACGCGCCCATCACCAGCGCGGCCGCCAGCGGTCGCACCGGGGCTGCGGTGGTCGTCGGGGGCATCGGAACTCCTTGTCGCATACGGGTCTCCAGCGTGCCCGATCCGGGCAAATCGCGGCCCGCGTACGCCGGGCTCAGCTGAGGGTCACCGTCAGGTGGCTGGTCCGCTCGGTGTCCGGCTCGATCCAGATGGCCGAACCGCTGACCCGTCGGGCCTCGTGCAGCACCGTGGGCCGGCCACCCGCTGCACGGGGTCAGGGTGAGGAAGTGTCCGCGGCGGTACCACGGGTAGCCCCGACGACCGCCGGCCTCGAGCGAATACCAGGCGTGCGGCCAGGCGTCGCCGTCCCAGGAGAGGTCGACGGCCAGACCGGGTCGCGACACCCGCAGGGTGGGCTCGCCGAAGTCGGTCAGATAGGCCAGCCGGGTCTCGCCCGAGCCCGCCTCGGGCAGCCGGCGGAGATTGATCATGGCCTGGGCCCCGTGGCTGCGCGGCCAGGGCGACACGTCGTCGTAGCTGGTGTTGAAGCTGACCGCCGGATCGGGATGGACCACGCTGGCGCCGGCGTCGACCACGGTGTCCGGGCCGAGCAGGTCGCGACCGAACGTGAGCTGCTGACCCCAGATGGCTTCGATCGCCTCGCCGCCGACGTTGCGCACCGTCTCGGTGAGCGTGACCGCGGCTCCCTGCAGGGTGACGGTCTTGGTCAGCTCGAACGGTGAGCGGGCCAACCGTCCGGTCATCACCAACGACCCGTCGGCGTACTCCCAGTCCAGTCCGCACAGCCGCGCCTCGCCGTCGAACCCGAGCTCGACGCCGTGGGCGGCGGTGGCGTCACCCGCGTTGGGGAACACGGTCTGCCAGCCGCCCGGCCAGTCGTCGAGCATCACCGTCTCGGCCGACCCCGGGAGCGACGGGCTGCCGGCCCGACGCAGGCTCCACGGCGGATTCCACAGCACCTGGGCGCCGTCTAAGACCCGGGCCAGCGACCAGATGGTGCCGCCGAGCCCAGGGAGGACTTCGAGGCGGATCTCGTCGTCGGACAGCGTCAGGACGTCCCAGCCGCGGTGGTCGCGCCGGTCGAAGTGGATCACCCGCGGAGTGTATGACCCGGGCCAGCGGGAACGACGGCGATCGGCGCCCGGGGTGGGGATCATCATGGCGGGGTTCCGTGCTGGTTCCGTGCTGAGTCCGTGTTGAGTGGGGGAGGGGTGGCGGTGATGTATGGGGTGATCAGTCGGGGACGCGGAGCGCGGTGACCGTCTGCTCGAGTTCGTCGCTCATCAGCAGGGTGACGTCCCCGCGCGGGATGTCGAAGGCCAGCTGGCCACGGACCGACTCGCCGGCGGTCAGGGTGCCCAGCTCGAGCATGCTCCGGCCGGCGCCCTCCTCGGCGAACTCGAACAGCTTGCCGCGCTGGTCGAAGGCCTGGAAGTTGTACGGGTCGTAGTCGAACTGGCCCTCGGTGCAGACGATCTCGATTTCGACCCGCAGGTAGTTGCCGTTGACCGGTTTCAGCGATCCGCCGCTCACCCAGGTGCGGGCGACCATCCGCAGCGTTCCCGACCCGTCGCTGCTGGTGAAGGCGATCTCGTCGTCGTCCGACGGGGTGGCGCTCGGGACGCTCGGCCGCGTCGGGGCAGCGATGTGGGTGTCGGCGTAGCGGGCCATCAGGCTGGCGACCACGACGACCAGGGCGACCAGCACGATGACCGCGACACTGATCACCGTGGGCCGACGCGACGGGCGGTGATCGGGACGCCGGGCCGGTGGCGGCGGTGACGGCGCCGCGGGTCCGGGGGCGGCCGGGACCGCGGGCGGCAGGAACGCCGGCCCGGTCGAGGAAGGCCGGGTGCCCGCAGCCGGGTCATCGGGTGTGGTGTCCATCGGGGACCACGCTAGCGCGCCGAACGCGCTCCGGATCAGGTCTCGTCGGGCCGATCGACACGACGTTGTCCACAGCCGCCGCGGTTGTGGCCGCTGTCCACAGATTTCGACGAGGGCGGCACGAAACCCTCCGACGTCCACATCCTCCCTTCATGACAACCCTTCGACACCCCACCGGCGGCCGACGATGACCCGCGGCCGGATCAAGCGCCGGTTCGCCCAGGACGCCGTCCGGAGCCGTGGACCGGCCCGAGGAGAGCGTTCCGCCGTCCCCGACGGCCGGACCCGGTTACGGGTCGGGCACACCGAGGACCTGCTGGCCCTGGTCCCGTACCTGCTCGGCTACCACCCGCGGGAGGCCATCGTGGCCGTGCTCGTCCGCGACGACCAGGTGCACGCGAGCATGCGGGTGGATCTCCCGATGACCGACGCGTACGCCGAGGCCGGCCAGGACCTGGCCGGATACATGCAGTCCATCGGGGTGCGCGAACACGTCGACGGTCTCGCCCTGATCGGCTACAGCGCGAACCGACTCGCGCTCGACCGGGTGCTGGTCGCCATGATGGACGCGATCACCGAGCTCAACCTGATCGACGTCTACAGCGTCGACGGGCAGCGGTGGTGGTCGCTCACCTGCAACGGTCCGTGCTGCCCCTTCGAGGGGGTGCCGTACGACCTGGACTCCAACCCGATGGCCGCGGCGGCGGTGTTCGCCGGCCTGACCGCGGCGGACCGGCGTGAGGATCTGGACTTGTGGGTCCGCGGTCCGGAGGCTGACCAGGTCGCTCGGCTCGAGGCCGAGGCGCGTCGACTCGCCGCCGCCGGCACGCCGGACCGGACGACCACAGTCACCGACATCCTGGCGCTCGTCGCCGCTGCCGACCAGCCCGAGCCCGACGAAGCGGCGAGCCTGCGCTGGGCCACTGCGCTGCGCGACCTGATCACCCGGGACATGGTCTGGGCGTCGATCCGACGCGAGGACGCGGAGCGCCACTCCTGGTTGTGGCATCGCGTGGTGGCTCAGGTGCCGCCCTCGCTCTCGGCCGCCCCGCTGGGCCTGATGGCGCTGGCCTTCTGGATCGCCGGTAGTGGATCGCTGCTCAACATCTGCGGCGACCGGCTCCGGGCACTCCACCCGAACTACTCGCTCGGCGGGCTGCTGCTGTCGATGAGCGACAACGGCATCCCCCCGTCCGCCTGGGATGACCTCGCCGCTGAGATGCGCAAGGAGTTCGGCCTCACCGACTACCTGGAGGAGGTGGCCGGGTGAGCTGAGGGGGTTGAAGGTCGATCGCGGGTCAGGCGCGTTGGCGAGGTGGGCGCCCGAAGGTTCGACGCTCGCTTCGGCGGGTTCGGGCTATTGCGCGCGCCACGCCCACGCGGTCGACGTCGGAGCGATCTTCGTCCGACGCCGCGCAGGTGCTGACGCTGGTCCACAGGCGTGTTCGATGCCGGTAAGCAAGAGTTTGCGGTTCACCAGCGCGGGTCGCCGGTGCGGCCTCGCCGGCCCAACTGATCTTGGGTGGTCCGCTGCCGAACCTCGGTCACCATCTGGTTCGCGAGCGCGACCAGATGCCATGTGTCGACCGCCAGCTTCGCGTGCGGCAACGCGAGCCCGGATCCCCGACGCGTGCGGCAACGTGGCCCGGATCCCCGACGCGTGCGGCGCCGACGGGTCGATGACCACAATCTCGACAGCGGCACGGAACTGTTCGGATTGCTCGTCGAGCAGTCTCGGACGCAGCCGCCGGACCGGCCAGGAGCTGCCCGGGCAGGGATCCCGGTCCGTCTGGGGAGCAGTCGACGAAGCTGGTCAGCGGCGGATTCGCTTCACTTCCAGGTGATGTCGTCCGAGATCCAGCGCACTGACCGGAACCGGGTCTCGTCGATCCCCAACCTCGAGGTCGGTGCCGGTGTCGGAAACCACTTCGTCGCGGCCACGATCAACGCTGTGCGGGCGGTCGGCCAGGACACGCCATACCCCGCGGCAACGTCCGACACCGGCCGGTTGCTGCCGGCGATCTGAGCCAAGTTGAGCTGGTCGCGAGCCGTTCGGTGGGTCGGCCCCGCGGTCGAATCGCCTCGCAGGTCTGAGTGAACGACAGGCGTCGACACACCGCACCACGGGCGCCGTTTCCGCCACCGCAGCTCGACGTGTTGCCCGCACGCCGGGAGGTTCTTGACCCGGACCAACGGCTGTTCCGTCACTGCGACGGACAGCACCTCGCAGGACGGGGACGGCCCTTCCCGGACGGCCGGTTCGATGATCAACTTCGCCGCCGCCGCCGCCGCCGCCGCCGCCGCCGCCGCCACCGCCGCCGCCGGACCGGCCTGGACGACACTGATAACGGCAACCTCGGCCTCCAAGCCGAACAACACCGGCGCCGGGTCGGACAAAACCTGGGACAATTCATCGATAGCATCCGTCATGCTCGTGGCCTACCTGCTGGTGCGTTGTGAGAGACCAACAGCATGTCGGGGCCTCGAGTCCCTACATCGGCTATGAAACGAACGCCCACCGGAGCAGGGCTACCCGCTAAGGATCAAAGAGCCGCTTCCCATGGGCGATTCAGGGCGCATAGGTAATTTCTTGAAATTCGTTTGAATCGCAATTCCTGGGCGCTGACCGCTCCAGTGGCGGGGTGAATGCAAATTTTATTCATGCCGCGCGCGATATCGCAACCCGCGTCAGCGGCATCACCCTCCAGCTGCATCCTCCGTGCTCGAGGCGCAGTTATTCCCGTCGGTGGGCGGCGCGTATTCGTCGGTTGATGAGCGGCTTTTGTTGTGGGTCGACCCAGGTGGGTGGTCGCCATTCGGGTAGTCCGTGTTCGTTCATGGTCACGGTCCAGCCGCGTTGCAGGAAGTTGTGATGGTGATAAACGCACAACAGGGTCAAATTGTCGAGGTCGGTCCTGCCGCCGTCGATCCAGGGGGTGATGTGGTGGCGTTCGCAGTAGTCGGCGGGGTGGGCGCAGCCGGGGAATGAGCAGCCGATGTCGCGGGCGATCAATGCCATGGTCTGGTGCCGGGTGGCGCAGCGTTTGGTGCGGTCGAGGCGGAGCGGGACACCAGCACCGTTGAGGATGGCGGTGTAGGTCTGGGCTTGGTCGGCCATGGTGAGCAGCGTGCGTGTGGGGATCAGGGTGCCGGTCGTGGTGACCGCGTGCCCGGTCCGACGCTCAAGGTCCTTCTCGTCGATGGTGATGATCATCGTGACCGGGGCGTTGTTGTCGTGGATGGTGCCTTCGCGGAGGAGTCGGTCGCAGCATTCCTCGAAGGCATCGTGCTGCCGCTGTCCGAAGGTCCGGTCGTCGATCAGCTTCGCGCGTCGGGCGGCGGTCGGGTCGGCGTCGCCGTTGGTGCTGTCGCTGTAGGGATCGTCGACCCGGGTCCTGGTCAGAGGTCGGAGCAGGGTGGTGAGCTTCTCGCCGCAGGTGGCGGTGAGCCGGAAAGTCCCGGCGTACCCGCCGTCGGCGGTGGGGCGGAGTTCGAGGAAGCGGCGGTCGCGTTGAAGGGTTTCGTCGGGTGTGGTGCCGTCGGGGTCGATGCTGTCGGTGACCCGTTGGGTGAGGAGTTTGAGTTCTTCGGGGTTGAAGTGTTGGGCGTCGTCGACGAGGAGTTTCTCGCCGGCGGCGATGTCGGCGGGGTCGAAGCCGACCCGGTCCACCGTTTTGAGGCCGCGGGTGATGATCGCGGCTTTTTCGGCTGACACTTCCCCGGCGGCGACCGCTTGCGCCAGCACGGGTCGGACGGGTCCGAGTTCCTCGCCGAGCATCGACTGCCGCGGTCCGAGGTGTTCGTAGAGATGCACCCGTCGTCCGGCTTCTGCTTTGGAGATCCCCAGTGCGGAGGTCAAGACCCGACGCAGGTTTCCCTGACACAACACCGTGGCCGCATCAGCCCGATCAAGTGCGGCCAGAATGCTGAGATCGACGGCATTCGACTGGTGGCGGAAACGTTCCCATTCCTGGGCCACCACGATCTGATCCTCTATCGGGAATGCCCCGATCGAGGCCAGCTGCTCCAGGAGCGAATCGCGGACAGCCGTCAACGACGCGAGCGTTATTCGCACGTCGTCGAGGCTGCCGGGATTCATGGTTCTATTCTAGTCGAACGCGCGTTCTATTGCCAGAGACCGCGCCGGGATTTCTGGCGTTTCGAGCCGTCGTCAGGACGCTGAGCATGAGTGGATATTGATCACTTCGGCGGCCAGAAGCCTGCGCTTAGCATGTACCCGGCCATCAGGTTGATAGGCGATCCTGAGTGAACGAACGAGAACCTCCGGATCGGATGCCGGTGAGGTGATCCGGTCGTCGAAACAGACCGCGGTCCGCTTCGAAGGTGAACGTCGGGGCGAGCTGGTCCATAACGGCAAGGTAGAACGACCGAACCGGACCCTCGCCACCGAGTGGGCCTACCGGCAGGTCCACAGCCAGCAACAGCGAACCCGCAGCAGCACGTGCACCCCTGGCTCGACCACGACAACACTGAACGGACACCACACCGCACTCGGAGGCGAACCGCCGATCAGCCGACTGTCACCAACGTGACAGTCGGGTACACGTAGCGCCGCCCGACGCCGATCGACATCCTCCGTCGCGGCACCGGGCCCAACCACTAGGGTTCTCGCCATGAGTCGCTTCGTGGTCTGTGGTGAGACGTTGATCGACCTGGTCCGGGCCGCGGACACGCCGAGCGACTCGTTCAGCTCGACCTGGCTGGCCCTGTCGGCGGGCGGTCCGATGAACTCCGCCGTGGCGCTGGGCAAGCTCGGTGCCGACTCGCACTTCCTCGGCCGGTTGTCGACCGACGCCTTCGGCAGCCAACTCCGCGAACACATCCTCGCCGCCGACGTCAGCCTCGATCTCGCGGTCGAGTCGGATCAGGCCACGTCGGTCGCGGTGGTCAGCCTCGACGACGAGGGCGTGGCCAGCTACACGTTCCACTTCAACCAGACGGCCAACTTCGGCTGGGAGCTCGACGAGCTCCCCGCCCTTAGCTCGGACGACTGGTTGCACATCGCCTCGCTGTCCTGCGTGGTCAGCCCCGGCGCCGAGACGCTGCTCGAGTGGATGCCCACGGTCGAGGCCGGGGTGTCGTACGACATCAACGTCCGTCCCACCGTGATCACCGACCCCGATCTCTACTGGGAGAAGGTGCAGCCCTGGCTGGTCGCTGTCGGCCGCCGGTCAGGAATCGTCAAGGCGAGCGACGAGGACATCAAGTTCCTGGCCCGGTCGGACGCGGCCCGGGGTGACTCGAGCGGTGACCCGATCGAGGTCGCCGCCGGCTGGGTCGAGCAGTACGGGTTGGGCCTGGCCGTCATCACCCTCGGCCCGGACGGCGGGGTGGCGATCGAGGCCGGCGGCGCCCAGACCCGGGCCGCCGGGTTCCCGACCAAGGTGGTCGACACGGTCGGCGCCGGCGACACGTTCATGGCCGGGTTCCTCGACGGCCACGTCAACCGCGGACTGGACCTCGAGTCGTCGCTGCGCCGCGGTGCGGCCGCCGCCTCGATCGTCTGCTCCCGGCGCGGCGCCCAGCCGCCCACCGCCGACGAGGTCGACCAGCTGATCGCCGGGCACTGACCCGCCCCCACGACCAACCCACGCCGTACGCGCGACGCCGCGCCCACGCGCGTCGCCCCCCGCGTCACCCCGCGCGAGGGGTCAGCCGGTGACCGTCGGCAGCCGACCGATCGCGGCGCCGCGTAAAGCTGCGACCGCTTCGGCGGTTCGGGCCGGATCGGGCTTCGCCCCGTCCGCCTCGGTGACGTAGAACGTGTCGATGGCCTGACCGGCCAGGGTGCTGATGTGGGCGGAGCGGATCGACAGGCGCACCCGGGCCAGCGAATGGCCGAGCGCCCAGAGCAGACCGGCCCGGTCACCCGCTCGCACCTCGATCACCGCCGCGGTCTCGCTGGCGTCCTCGATCAGTTCGAGGAAAGGCGCGGCCTCGGGCTCCTGCCGGGCCGCCCGGATCTCGCGGCGGCGTACGGACTCGAGCACCCCGCCGTCGCCGGCGTCGAGCCGCTCGAGCTGCTGGACCAGGTACGCGGGGTCGGGCAGATCGGCGGCCAGCTGCTTGTCGACCCGCCAGGTGTTCACCGAGATGCCCTCGACCGTGTGCAGCACCGCGGAGCGGACCTGGATCCCGTGCGAGGCCAGCAGTCCGGCGGTGTCGCCGAACAGACCGAGACGATCGCGGACGGCGATGATCAGTTGCAGCCCACCGGGTTGCGACTCGATCCGCAGCCGCGGCCGGTGGTCCAGACCGACCGAGCGGGCCAGCCCGATGTCGACCAGGGTGGACACGTCGACCCGGACGTCGACGTCGGTCAGCTGGCCGGCCGCGTGCTCGGTGAGTCGGTTGATCAACTGGGCGCGCCACGGTGACCACGCAGCCGGACCGGCGGCCCGGGAGTCGGCCTCGGTCAACGCCCGCAGCAGGTCGAGCACGTCGGCCCGCCCCTGGACCGCGTCGACCAGCGCAGCGATGGTGGCCGGGTCGCCGTGGTCACGCTTGGTGGCCAGCTCCGCCAGGGTCAGGTGCTCGGCGACGAGTAGTTCGACCAGGTCGGCGTCGGTCTCGTCGAGACCCATGGCGACGACGGCCTCACGGGCGATCGGCGCCCCCACCCGGGCGTGGGCCACGCCGGCCCCCGGGAGCTTGCCGATGTCGTGGAACAGGCAGGCGAGCAGCAGCAGATCGGGCCGGTCGACCCGGGTCAGGTGACGGCCGACCTCGGCCACGGTCTGCACCGAGTGCCGGTCGACGGTGTGCCGGTGGATCGGGTTGTGCTGCGGTCGGGCCCGGATCGGCTCCCAGCAGCTGATCCACCGGCTGACGCACCCGGCCAGATCGAGTGACTCCCAGACCGGGACCACGTGCTCGCCACCGGCCAGGAGCTCGAGCAGCGCCTCGCGCGCCCCCGGCGGCCACGGCGGCGACAGCGCCGGGGCGTTGCGCCCGAGGTTGTCGGCGGTGACCGGGGAGAGGACCAGGCCCCGCTGGCTGGCCAGCGCCCCGGCCCGCAGTCCCAGCAGCGGGTCAGTGGGGTCGGTGCCCGCGGCCAGGGCCACCTCGCCCTGGTGCACGATCAGGCCGTGGTCGGCCTTCTCGAAGACCGGACGGCGTTCCCGGCGGACGAAGCTGAGCACCCGGCGTTCGGGGATCACCTGGCGCGCGGCCCGCACGGTGAGGTCGACCGCGTGGCCGATGCGGCGGGCGGCCAGGCTGACGTCGCGGTGCAGGTCGTCGGGATCGGCGTAGCCGAACCGCTCGGCGACATCACCGACCTCGGTGAGCACCAGCCGGTCGAGCGCCCGGCCGGCGATGAGGTGGAGGGCGTCGCGGACGTCGAGCAGGAACGAGTACGGACCCTGTACGCCCTCGTGCGGGCGATCGGTCAGCCACGTGGCGGCCAGGGCGCGCAGCATGGTCATGTCGCGGAAGCCGCCGCGGGCCTCCTTGAGGTCCGGTTCGATCAGGTACGCGGCGTCACCGAAGCTGTGGTGCCGCTCGACCACGGCATCGAGCAGTTCGGGCAACCGCTTGCGGGCGTTGTTCCGCCACGACTCGAGCAGCGACGTCCGCGCACCGCGGACCAGCTCGGCGTCACCGGCCAGCACCCGCAGGTCGAGCAGCCCGACCCCGGCGCTCAGCTCCTGGCCGGCGATGTCAGCGCACTCGGCCGGGGTCCGCACCGCATGGTCGAGACGAACCCCGCTGTCCCAGATCGGATACCAGAGCCGGTCGGCGAGCTGGTCGATTCCGGTCCGGCGGCCGTCGTGCAGCAGCACCAGGTCGATGTCGCTGCGCGGGCCGAGCTCGTGCCGGGCCAGGCTGCCGACCGCCGCCAGGGCCACGCCGCTGGTCGCATCGCGACCCACCGCGGCGCAGGCCTCGGCGTACAGCTCGGCGAGCGGGGCCTGGACCGCCTCGCTCATCGAACGCCGACGATCCGGCCCGTCGGTGGAAGACCACCCGGACCGGATCGCGACGTTGAGGCGTTCGCTGGTGAGATCACGCTTCAGAGCGCGTCCAGCCCGCGCTCTCCGGTCCGTACGCGGACGATGATCGTCCACGGGAACCGACCAGACCTTGCCGTCACCGATGCGGCCGGTCCGTGCGCTCTTCACCAGGACGTCGATGATGTCTTTCGCATCGTCGTCGTCCACGAGCACCTCAAGTCTCACCTTCGGTACGAGGTCGACGGTGTACTCCGCACCGCGGTAGACCTCGGTGTGGCCGCGCTGACGGCCGAAGCCGCTGGCCTCGCTGACCGTCATGCCCTCGACGCCGAACGACTCGAGCGCGGTCTTCACTTCATCCAACATGTGCGGCTTGATGATGGCGGTCACGAGCTTCATGCCGTCACCTCCTGATCCGTGGTCGAGGTGTCAGCGGGACGCGGGGTGGTCCCACCGAGGCGATGGCGCGGGCGCCACCGCCGAACATACCGAGGTCGTAGCCGGTCTCGGCGTGCTCGGTGCTGTCGATGCCCATGCCGCTCGTCGTCGTCGCTCACCCGGAAGCCGATGGTCTTCTGCGAGGACGAAGCCGATGAGCAGGGTCAGCACGAAGCTGAAGATCAGCACCGCGAAGGCACCGACGGCCTGACGCCAGAGCTGGTCGACGCCACCGCCGTAGAACAGCCCGGTGCGCTCGTAGCCGATCGCGGCCGGGGTGCCCGGGGCCAGCAGCAGGCCGACGGCCAGGGTGCCCCAGAGCCCACCGACCAGGTGGACGCCGACCACGTCGAGCGAGTCGTCGTAGCCGAACTTGTACTTCAGGCCGACGGCCAGCGCACAGACGATGCCGGCGACGGCGCCCAGGATGATCGCCCCGATCGGCGAGACCGACGAGCAGGCCGGGGTGATGGCGACCAGACCGGCGACGACGCCGGAGGCGCCACCGAGCGAGGTCGGGTGACCGTCGCGGATCCGCTCGGTGAGCAGCCAGCCGAGGGCGGCGGCGCCGGTGGCGACCAGGGTGTTGACCCAGACGATCGAGGCGGTGTTGCCCGCGGTCAGTGCCGAGCCGGCGTTGAAGCCGAACCAGCCGAACCACAGCAGACCGGCGCCGATCATGACCAGCGGCAGGTTGTGCGGACGCATCGGGTCCTTGCGCCAGCCGATGCGCTTGCCGAGGACGATGGCCAGCGCGAGACCGGCCACACCGGCGTTGATGTGCACCGCGGTGCCGCCGGCGAAGTCGATGGCGCCGAGCTGGTTGGCGATCCAGCCACCGCTGTGGGTGACCACGTCGTTGTCGTCGGTCAGGGTGAAGTCGAACACCCAGTGGGCGACGGGGAAGTAGACGATGGTCGCCCAGAGGCCGGCGAAGATCATCCAGGTGCCGAACTTGGCGCGGTCGGCGATGGCGCCGGAGATCAGCGCGACGGTGATGATGGCGAAGACGGCCTGGAAGCCGACGAAGGCCATGGCCGGCAGCGTGGCGTCGGTGTCTTCCATCAGGCCCTTGAGGCCGAGGTATTCGGTCGGGTCACCGAGCAGGCCCGCGCCGGTGATGTCGTTGCCGAAGGCGATGGAGTAGCCGTAGAGCACCCAGAGGACAGAGATGAGAGCCAACGCACCGAAGCTCATCATCATCATGTTCAGGACGGTCTTGGCACGCACCATGCCGCCGTAGAAGAGCGCGAGCCCGGGCGTCATCAGCAACACCAGCGCGGCTGACGTCAGAATCCAGGCGGTGTCGCCCGAGTTCAGTTCGAGTAGGGTCATGTTGCTTCTTTCGGTGAAGTAACTGGAGTGAGTGACCACGGCGCGCTGGATCCGGTGACGCCCCGAGGTTGACTGAACTCTGGTCGACCGATGTTGCGTGTCCCGCTCCTGCTGTTACGTGCGGGTGACAGTTGTCGCACCCATGTGACAGCCACGTTTCACTGGGCGACACAAGAACTCGCATCGGCGTTTTCGGCCGTGTGAGGCCCCGACCGACCCTTCCCGACCGGGGTGCGCGGGTGGGCGCGCCGCTCGGCCGACCGCGTACGCGGGGGCGGTTGCCCGCAGAATGAACCCATGACCGCATTGATGGCCCTCGACGCGCGACTCCGGCTCGCCCGGCTCTACCTGTGCACCGACGCCCGCGAGCAGCAGGGTGACCTGCCCGAGTTCCTCGAGGCGGCGATCGCCGGCGGGGTCGACATCGTGCAGATCCGGCAGAAGAACCTCACCCCCGAGACCGAGCTGGCTGCGCTCGAGGTGGCCCGCAAGGTCGCCGCCCCGCACCAGGCCATCGTCTGCGTCAACGACTCGCCCGAGCTGGCCGGGACGTTCCGCTCCGACATGCTCCACCTCGGCCAGACCGACGGGCCCTCGGCGCCGGCCCGCGCGCACCTGCACCGCTGGGCGCTGATCGGCCGGTCGACCCATGCGCCGGAGCAGACCGACGCGGCGATCGCCGACCCGGACGCCGACTACTTCTGCGTCGGACCGGTGTACGCGACCTCGACCAAGCCGGACTATGCGCCGGTCGGTCTCGAGCTGGTCCGCTACGCCGCCGACGTGGCGCCGGTCGGCGAGATCGCCTCGAAGCCGTGGTTCGCCATCGGCGGCATCGACCAGGACAACCTCGACGACGTGCTGGCCGCCGGGGCTCGCCGGGTCTGTGTCGTCCGGGCCATCACCCAGGCGGCCGACCCGTACGCGGCCGCGCAGCAGTTGCAGAACCGGTTGCGCGCCGCCTGGAAGGACGACCCGACCATGGAGCGCTACACCTTCCAGGCCCTGTCGGGAGCCGGTCCGCAGCGGTGAAGCCGACCAAGCTCGTCGGCGCGGCGGTGGCCCTGGCCCTGCTCGCGCTGCTCATCGTGCTCGGCGGCCGGGCCGGCTGGCTCGACACCACCGAGCCGACCGCGACGTCGACGCTCCGCACCCCCCAGGCCGGTGGACCCGAGGCGACGGGATCCGGGTCGCCGACCCGCAGTCGGCCGTCGGCCTCCTCGGCCCGGCCGAGCGCCCCGTCGCGCGATCCCGAGACCGGGCTGCGCTTCGTCGCGTACGCGTCTCTGCCGAGTCAGGCCCGCGAGACGATCACCCTGATCGAACGCGGAGGCCCGTTCCCGTACGGCAAGGACGGTGCCACGTTCGGCAACCGCGAGCGGCTGCTGCCCGATCAGCCCCGCGGCTACTACCGCGAGTACACGGTGCGGACGCCGGGGGAGGGCGACCGGGGAGCGCGACGGATCGTCACCGGCGACCGGGACCGGGTCTTCTTCTACACCGCCGACCACTACGCCAGCTTCGCCCGGGTGCGGCGATGACCACCGACTCGGACCGGCCCCGCGCCGGGGTGTTCCGGCTGCTCGGCCGGCCGACGCTGATCGCCGCGGCGCTGGCCGAGGACGGCTGGCGCACCGCGCTCATCGACCCGGTCGACACGCTCGACGGCTTCTGGGACCAGGTGGCCGCCGGGCTGGGTCTTCCCGCCTATTTCGGCCGCAACCTGGACGCGCTGTGGGACTGCCTCACCGATCTCGACGGCCCGACCGCGTTGGTGCTGGCCGACTGGACCGTGCTGGCCCGCGCCCGTCCGGACGCGTGGGCGGCGCTGCTCGAGGTGTTCGAGGAGCGCGCCGCCCAGCAGCCCGCGTTCGCCGTCGCGCTGGCCTGACCAGGCCTCTCCACCGGCCCGGTGAGCCGGGTCAGAAGCTGCGGGTGACCGAGGCGTCGGCCAGGGCGATCAGCCCGGTCCGGCCGGCATCGGTCAGCTCCGCCCGCTCGACCGCCGCGACCGCACGCTCGTAGCCCTCGGCGATCATCGCCTCGACGGCGTCGCGCGCCCCGGAGTCGACGATGACCTGCTGCAGATCGGCGATCCGCGCATCGTCGAGCATCGGGTCGCCGAGCCCGGCGACCAGCAGGTCGCGCCCGACCCGGTCGGAGTCGGCGAACGCGTGGGCGATCAGCACGGTCCGCTTGCCCTCGCGCAGGTCGTCGCCGGTCGGCTTGCCGGTCAAAGCCGAGTCGCCGAACACCCCGAGCAGGTCGTCGCGGAACTGGAACGCCCGGCCGAGCGGCGATCCGTACGCCTCGAGCGCCTCGTGCAGCCGGGCGTCACCACCGCCCAGCGCCGCGCCCAGCTGGGCCGGGCGTTGCACGGTGTAGCGGGCCGACTTGAACTCGACGACCCGGTTGGCCTCGTCGAGCGCGAGATCGATCCCCGAGCGCTCGCCCGATCCGTCGTCGGGCCGCAGCGGCTGGGCCTGGGCGACGATGTCGAGGTACTGCCCGCAGGTCACCTCGGTCCGCATCGACTCGACGATGGGCAACGCCGCACGCAGGGCGACCGGGTCGAGCCCGGCCAGGTGCAGGGCCTCGGCCGACCACATCAGCAGCAGGTCGCCGAGCAGGATGGCCGCAGCCCGGCCGAAGGTGACCGGGTCACCGACCCAGCCGGCGTCGGCGTGCAGGGTCTCGAACTGTCGATGCGCCGCCGGTTGGCCACGGCGAAGGTCCGAGGCGTCCATCACGTCGTCGTGGACCAGCGCGCTGACGTGCAGGATGTCCAGGCTGGCCGCGGCGGCGATCAACGGGCCGAGCGCGTCCTCGGTGGGCAGACCGGCGGCGGCCACGTACCCCCAGACGCAGAAGGCCGGGCGCAGCCGCTTGCCACCGGCCAGCAACCGGCCGGCCATGGCGTGCACCGCCGTCAGCTCGGGTCCGATCTCGGCGAGCACGGTGGTCCGGGCCCGCACGAAGGCGTCGAGCGCCGAGGTCGTCGCCTCGCGGAACACCGGGGCCAGCGGGGCCCGCGGATCCAGCGTGGCGGCGACCGGGCGGGGGGCGACAGGGGCGTTGACCACATGGTGAGCCTACGGATGCCGCGTCGGGGCGCGTTCCTAAGGTGGAACGCATGTCCGGCCGTGATCTCGCCTCCCGGCCGCGTGCCGGCCGCCGCTACGACCGGCCGACCCGACCGATGACCATCGCCGAGTTGCTGGCCACCACCGACCGGCCGTTGTTCTCCTTCGAGTTGTTCCCGCCCAAGGACGAGGCGCAGGAGCGTCAGCTCTGGCAGACCGTCCGCGAGCTCGAGGCCCTGGGTCCGGACTTCGTGTCGGTCACCTACGGCGCCAACGGGTCCTCACGCGAACGCACCATCACCGCCACCGAGGCCATCGCCCGCGACACCACCCTGCGCTCGGTGGCCCACCTCACCTGCGCGAGCCAGAGCCGTGACCAGTTGCGTCAGGTCGTCGGCTCGTACGCGGCGGCCGGCGTCCGTCACGTGCTGGCCATCCGGGGCGACATGCCGGGCGGGCCGACGGTGCCGTGGGAGCGGCACCCGGACGGTCTGAACAACGCCACCGAGCTGGTGGCCATGGTCCGCGAACTCGGCGACTTCTGCGTCGGGGTCGGCGCGTTCTGCGATCCGCACCCGGAGAACAACGACGCCGAACTCGACGCCCGGATCCTGGTCGACAAGGCCGAGGCCGGCGCCAGCTACGCGATCACCCAGCTGTTCTTCACCCCGAGCAGCTACTTCGACCTGGTCGCCCGGGTCCGGGCCCTCGGGTGCGACCTGCCGATCATCCCCGGCATCATGCCGATCACCAACGTGCGCCAGGTGACCCGGTTCGCCGAGCTGTCGGGGGCGGCGTTGCCGGTCGCGATCACCGAGCGGATCACCGAGGTCGCCGACGACCCGGACCAGGTCCGTCGGGTCGGCATCGAGATCGCCACCGAGCTGTCCGAGGCGCTGCTGGCCGGAGGAGCGCCGGGGCTGCACTTCTACACCCAGAACCGGTCGCGGGCGACCCGCGACATCTACGGCCGACTGCACGGCGCGCTCGGCGCCTGAGCCGAGCTACGCGGTGGCCACGCCGGTGGCGGGCTGCCGATCACGTGCGGACGTCGGTCCCTGCTCCGGGTCAGGCACTGAGTGAGCGCCGCCAGACCGCATCGGGCCGGGCGTCGAGGGTGACCAGTCGCTGCGTCGGCCGGGTCAGCGCCACGTAGAGCGTGCGGACTCCCCCGGGGGACTCGGAGACGATGCGGTCGGGATCGACGACCAACACGCCGTCGTACTCCAGCCCCTTGGACTCCAGCGAGGTGACCACGGCGATCCGCTCGCGTCCGGCCAGCTCGGCGGTCTCCAGTTCGGCGGCCAGCGCGTCCTTGGTGCCCGGCGGACAGATCATCCCGACGGTGCCGGCCACCTGGTCGAGCAGGGTGCGGACGGCCTCGACCGCGGTCGACGCCAGCCCGGCCGATCCGGCGACCAGCAGCAACGGGTCGATCCCGGTCGAGCGCACCGCCTTGGGCCGGTCGGCGTCCGGGACGGCGGCGTGGACCACCTGCGCGGCCAGGTCGAAGACCTCCGACGGGCTCCGGTAGTTGGTGCTCATCCGGAAACGCCGGATCGGGGCGGTGCCGACGATCTCGTTGATCGCCCGCTGCGCCTCCTCGGGGTCCGGCCACGAGCTCTGGGCCGGGTCGCCGACGATGGTCCAGCTGGCACTGCCGCCGCGCCGTCGCAGCATCCGCCACTGCATCGGGCTGATGTCCTGGGCCTCGTCGACCAGGATGTGGGCGTAGGTCTGGTGCGGCAGCTCGAACGGGTCGACCTCGCGCTGCGGCCGCAGTCGGTCGGCGGTGGTCACCACCTCGGCGTAGTCGCTGCCCTCCTCGAGGAACAGCGTCGGATCGACCTCCTCGACCACCGGGGTGGGGCCGAGCAGGTGGACGAGCTCGTCGAGCAGCGCCCCATCGGCCGCGGTCCAGTCGGCGCGACCCTGCCGCTGCATCGCGCGGTAGCTGGCGCTCACCGCGTCGCACTCGGCGTTCGACAGCACACTGCCCGACACCCGCCGCATCAGGTCCGGATCGGCGAGCCGGCTCAGCGCCGTGGTCGCGCTGGTCACCGGCCACCAGGCGTGCAGGAACATGACAAAGGCCGCGAGGTCGGAGATGCGGTCGTCGAACTCGTCGCGCTCGACGTCCAACTCGTCCGGCCGACTCCGCCACAGCGCGTTGAGCAGGGCCTTCTCGGCCGCCTCGCGACCGAAGTTGAGCTTGTTGTGGGCCAGCACGTCGGAGCGCAGTTGGCGCAGGGTGGCCGGGGGCACCACGAGGACGTGGCCCTGCATGGTCAACCGGAGCTCGAGCGGCACCGCGTTCGGCGGCTCGCTGACCAGGCGCCGCAGCACCTTGATCATCCGCAGGCTGCCCTTGATCGCCGACACCGACGCCGGATCGACCCGGTCGCCCTCGATCCGGACGACGTCGGAGGCCACCGAGCCGATCGAGCGCAGGGTGACCGCGTCCTCGCCCAAGGAGGGCAGCACGCGTTCGATGTAGTTCATGAAGACCCGGCTGGGTCCGACGACGAGCACGCCGCCGGACTCGAAACGACGCCGGTTGGCGTAGAGCAGGTAGGCCGCGCGGTGCAGCGCGACCACCGTCTTGCCGGTGCCCGGCCCGCCGGAGATCATCGTGAAGCCCTGGTGCGGGGCGCGGATGGCCTCGTCCTGCTCGGCCTGGATGGTGGCGACGATGTCGCGCATGGTGTGCCCGCGGGCACGGCTCAGCGCCGCCATCAGCGCGCCCTCGCCGATCACCACCAGGTCGGTGCGGTCGGCGTCGCCGTCGAGCAGGTCGTCCTCGATGCCGATGACCCGGTCGCCCTGGCAGCGCAGCACGCGGCGGCGGACGACCTGCATCGGATTGGTCGGGGTGGCCCGGTAGAACGGCTCGGCCGCCGGTGCCCGCCAGTCGATGACCAGCGGTTCGTAGTCGGCGTCGCGCAGCCCGATCCGGCCGATGTAGCGGATCTCGCCGTCGGTGCGGTCCAGCCGGCCGAACACCAGACCCTCGTGTTCGGCGTCCAGCACCGCGAGCCGTTTGGCCGCCTGGAAGGCGAAGACGTCGCGTTCGTAGAGACCGGTCCCGTCCTCCTCCCGGACGAACGAGCTGCGGTCGGACTGGAACAGCGAGCGCCCGGCGCGGGCGACCTGTCGAGCCGAGCGCGTGGCCTCGCCGAGCCGGGCGTAGACCAGATCCACATGGGTCTGTTCGACGGCCAACTCGCGGTCCAGCTCAGACGGGCCGTCCGCGGAGATGGCTCCGTCGCCGGTCGTGGTCTTCACATAGGTCAAGAACGGTGTCCCTCAGCTGAAGAAAAACGAACATCTGAGTATACGGACTGCGGCCGTCATCTGGATGCGGGTTCAGGCGTTGGCCCGGTGCGGACCGGCTCAGGCGTCCGGGCCGTCGACGGCGTACGCGGCCAGCGCCCCGGTCAGCACCTGCTGGGCCGGGCCGGGGCCGGCGGTCGACCACGGGCCCACCTGGAGCAGGCCCTCGATCCCGGTCCGCAGCGCCGGGCGGCCGGCCCACGCGCGCCAGCCGCCCTGCCACGACAGCCCCTCGGCCGGGGCCGGATGGGTGGTCGTCCAGTCGTGGACGCTGCGCAGGGTGCCGGTGGCCAGCGGCCGGGTGAAGGTCACGGCGGGAACGCCGTCGGCGGTCAGCGCGATGTCCTCGCCGACCTCACCCGGCGCCTGGTCGAGCACGGCGTGGCTGATCGCCGGGGCCAGCGCCGGCGGCTGTCGGGGGGGCGCGAGGCCGGCGAGCGCGGCGGTCGACCACGGGTCGAGCGCGCTGACCACGGTGGTGGCGGGATGATCGACCCCGCCCGCCCGGGCTCCGCTGACCCGTCCGCTGTCGATCTCCAGACGGTCCAGCGTCGTGCCGGTGCGGATGGTCACGCGACGCAGTGTCAGCCGGCCGGCCAGGGTCTCGATCAGTACCGAGCTGCGACCGGCTCCGGGGCCTCCGCTTCCGGGTCGGTCGGCGGCCGAGCCCTCGACCGGGCTGAGCTGCCAGCGACCGAAGGTCCGGTCGGTCCACAACTCGACCGCGGTGAACCACGGGACCGTCTCGGGCGGCGAACCGAGGCGGTGGGCCAGACTGCGGATGACCGCGCGGAGGTGGGGATGGTCGACCCGGTCGGCCAGCTCGGCCACGGTCCTTGCGGCCTGCAGGCTCCGGCGGGTCGGGCGGTCGATGCCGACCGACCGGCCGAAGCGGCGGATCGGGACGTATTCGGCCTCCAGCCCCAGCGGCCGCAGGGTCTGCCACAGCGGGGCCAGCCCGTCGACGAGATCGCGCCAGCGGGCGGCCACCGGCTCGCCGTAGTGCCGCTCGAGGGTGGCGAACTGCTGGCCGCGTTCGGTGGGCAGGACCAGGTCGTCACCGTCGGCGAACCGGTAGCGGCGCGACGCCGCCGGGACCAGCGCCCATCCGCTCCGGGCCAGTTCGGCCTCGAGCGGTCGACCGCTCTTGCGAAACAGGTCGCGCCACGGCGCCGGGAAGCCGAGGGTGCAGGGGGCGTCGTCGACCGGTTCGCCGTCGACCTCGTACGCCGCCCACGGCCCCCCGAGCTCGTCGGCGGACTCGACCAGGGTCACCGGGTGGCCCTTCTTGGCCAGCCGGGCCGCGGCGGCCATCGCGGCCACGGCGCCGCCGACGACGACGACCGGATCGCTCACCGCACCGCCGTCGCGCCCGGGCGGCGGGTCCACCAGCGACGGAAGGCCCGCCACCCCCGCCGCACGCGCGACATCGCCAGCACGGCGATCACCACGCCGACGACGAGCAGGATCCCGGCCACCACGGCGGCGGCGACCGGGTGCAGCACGGCCAGCGTGGTCACGCCGGCCACCGAGAGGTCGCCGGCCACCGAGGCGCCGATGTTGCTGGCCGGTTCCGGCGAGGTGTTGATGGCCAATCGCAGGCTCGCCTTGACCAGATGACTGAGCAGCGCGGTCACCCCGCCGACCGAGGCGAGGGCCACGGTGGTCAGGTCGCCGTTGTTCCCGGCCAGCAGGGCGCCGATGACCGCGCCGGACGCCGGCCGGATGATCGTCGACACGGTGTCCCACACCGAGTCGACGTAGGGGATCTTGTCGGCGAAGAACTCGACCAGCATCAGTGCGGCCGCCACGATCAGCACGTCGGTGCGCTGCAGACCGGCCGGCACCGCATCGATGCCGACGAACCGGCCGAGGGCGCCGAGGATGAGCACGGTCGCGTACGCGTTGATCCCGCTGGTCCACCCGCTGGTGAAGGCCAGAGGCAGCAGATCCATGGACGAAGGGTAGAGCCGACGCGCCTTCGCGTCCTTTCGTGCCCCGGTGGGTCGCGGATAGGTTGAACCATGACCGATCTCGAACCGCTCGACGAGTCCTGGCAGACCGCACTGTGCGTGGTCGCCCACCCCGATGACCTCGAGTTCGGGGCGGCGGCGGCCGTGGCCCGCTGGACCGACCAGGGCAAGACGGTGGTCTACGCCATGGTGACCAGCGGCGAGGCCGGCATCGACGCCCTGGCGCCGGCCGAAGCGAAGATCGCCCGCGAGGCCGAGCAGCGCGAGTCGGCCCGGATCGTCGGGGTCGAGGTGGTCGAGTTCCTCGGGCTGCCCGACGGCATCCTGGAGTACGGCGTGGCGCTGCGGCGGGCCATCTGTGCCTCGGTCCGGCAGAACCGGCCGGACATCGTGATCACCAACAACTTCCGCGACACCTGGGGCGGTGCCTCGCTGAACCAGGCCGACCACATCGCCACCGGCCGGGCCACCCTCGACGCCGTCCGCGACGCGGGCAACCGCTGGATCTTCGCCGAGCAACTGGTCGACGGGATCGAACCCTGGGGCGGGGTCCGCGCCGTCTGGGCCGCCGGATCACCGGACAGTCGACACGCGGTCGACACCACGGCCACCTTCGACCGCGGTGTCGCCTCGCTCGAGGCGCACCGGGCCTACATCGACGGACTGGGCTGGGCGGACTTCGATCCCGAGGAGTTCCTCGAGGGTGGGGCCCGGCCCGCCGGGACCCGGCTCGGGGTGCCCCGGGCGGCGACCTTCGAGGTGTTCTCGATGGGCTGGGGCGACTAGTCCGACCGCCGCCGACGCGTCCGACACGGCGCGCCGAGATCGGTGCTTGACGGACGGTCGGTGGAGTGTTGTAGAGTCCTGATTGTTCGAACACGCGTTCTAAACATCTGGAGTGAGACCCACCGGATGGGCACTTGGGGAAGGGCCATGGACGTCGGATTCGGACTCACGTATGCGTTCGCGGCGCGTACGCCGGGCTCGCCCCGGTGTGGACGGAACTCGACCCCCGTCCACACCGGGGCTCCCAATCCGCGTTGGGCCATCCGCCTCGCATGATCCGTCGCAGATCCTCGCATGATCCGTCGCACTCATGATCCGTGGCACGCAAGATCCGTGGCACGCAAGATCAGGCGTTCGGTCAGCTGCCGGAGTCGCCCCCAGTCATCCGTCGTCCTCCTCCGTCGTCCTCCTCCGTCACTGTCGTCCGTCATCGTCATCCGCGCCCGCATCGCCGTGGAGAGTTCCGCACCCTGAGGAGATCTGCCACGTCATGAGTGAGTCACGCCTGGTCGACGATCTGCGTCGGGCCCGCGCCGCCGTCGCCGAGGCCGAACTCACCCCACGGCCGGATCAGCGGTTCGTCGCCGCCCATCTGGCCGCGCTGCGGATCGCCGCCATCGTGTTGTCGCTGCGCGCCCACCCGGCCACCGCCGGCCGGCGGGCGCGTCCGCGCAACGCGTGGCAGCTGGTGGCCGACGTCGCGCCGGAGTTCGCCGAGTGGGCGGCGTTCTTCGCCGCGACCGAGGGCAAGCGCGATGCCGTCCGCGCCGGCGCTTCGGCCATCGTCGGGGTCCGCGAAGCCGACGACCTGGTCCGCGACGCCCAGGCCTTCCTCGCGCTGGTCGAGGCGGCGGTCGCGCGGGCGGCGGGTCCGGCGCGCCGGGACGAGACGGGAGAGCGGGCGAGCCATCGGCGTTAGGCTCGGCGGACCACTCACACCTTCGGAGGTAGTCGTGGCTGAGCTTCGCCGTCCGCGGTCGGTCTCGCAGGCCTTCTTGCTCTCCGCGCTCCGGGCGCAACTGGCCGGACTCGGCACGGGCGCGCCGCGACCGTTGGACATCGTCGACCTCGGCGGCGGGACCGGCGGCATCGCCATCGCCTTGGGTGGCGACGGCCATCGCGTCACCGTGATCGACCCGAGCCCCGACGCCTTGGCCTCGCTCGAGCGGCGCACGGCCGACGCCGGGCTCGCCGGCCAGGTGGTCGGGCGGCAGGGCGACGCCACCGATCTGGTCGGACTGGTCGGCGCCGGCCAGGTCGACGTGGTGCTGTGCCACCGGGTGCTCGAGGTGGTGGATTCGCCGGCCGACGCCTTGGCGGCGATCGCCGAGGTGTTGCGACCCGGGGGAGCGCTCAGCCTGCTGGTCGCACAGCGGCACGCCGCCGTGCTCAGCCAGGCGCTGGCCGGACACATCGCGCTGGCCCGGCGGACGTACGCCGATCGCAGCCGCTTCGACCACGACGGCGTGATCCGCCTGGTCACCGAGGCCGGCTTCCAGGTCGTGGTCAGCCACGGCATCGGCGCCATCGCCGACCAGGTGCCCGACGGCCTGATCGACGGCGAGGCAGGGGCCTATGCCGAGCTGGTCGCGCTGGAGCAGGAGATCAGCACCGACCCGGCGTTCCGGGCGGTCGCGCCCCAGGTCCAGGTCTTCGCGCAGGTCGTTCGTCCGGTCGGAGCCGGCTGACGTACTCTTATCGAATACACGTTCGATAGGAGGATCCGGGGTGAGCCCGCGCATCGTCATGCACGTCGACATGGACGCCTTCTACGCGTCGGTCGAGTTGCGTCGCCGACCCGACCTGCGCGGCCGACCGGTCATCGTCGGCGGATCCTCGCGCGGGGTGGTGCTGTCGGCGAGCTACGAGGCGCGCTCCACCGGCGTCCGCTCCGGGATGCCCTCGAGCCAGGCGCGTCGGCTGTGCCCGTCGGCCACCTTCGTCAGCCCGGACTTCGAGGCCTACTCCGCGGTGTCGCGGTCGATCACCCAGGTGTTCGGCTCGGTCAGCTCGGTGGTCGAATCGGCCTCGATCGACGAGGCGTTCCTCGACCTCACCGGCTCGATCCGGATGTTCGGCAGTCCGCGGGCTATCGGAGAACGGGTCCGGGCCGTGGTCCGCGACGAGCAGGGCATCACCTGCTCGGCGGGTATCGGTCCGACCAAGTTCGTGGCCAAGCTGGCCTCGCGCGCGGCCAAACCCGACGGGCTGGTCGAGGTCGGCCCCGACCAGGTGCTCGACTTCCTGCACCCGATGCCGGTGGAGAACATGTGGGGGGTCGGACAACCCACGGCGGAGAAACTGCACCGGCTCGGCATCTTCACCGTCGGCGAGTTGGCGCGGACCCCGCGTTCGGCCCTGCGGCCGACGTTCGGGCCGCACGCCGGGGCCGGACTGATCGAGCTGGCCTGGGGCCGCGATCCCCGGCGGGTCGTGCCCATGGTCCCCGAGCGCAGCGTGGGCTCGCAGCAGACGTTCGGCCACGACAGCACCGATCCCGCGGTGATCAAGCGCGAGTTGCTACGGATGGCCGACCGGACCGCCACCCGGATGCGCAAGCAACGCGTCGCCGGGCGCACGGTGACCATCACCGTGCGGTTCGCCGACTTCACCGACCTCACCCGGTCGACGACCCTGCGTACGCCGACCGACGTGACCTCGGAGATCCACGCCGCCGCCGTCGGGTTGTACGACCGGCTCGGCCTGGACCGGGCTCGGATCCGCCGGGTCGGGGTGCGGGTCGAGCATCTGATCGACGTCCAGCGGCTGTTCCGCCAGCCCATGCTCACTGACCCCGAGTACGGCTGGACCGAGGCCGACGCGGCCGTCGATGCCGCGGTCCGGAAGTTCGGCAAGGGGGCGGTGAGCCGGGCCGTGCTGACCACCGGAGGTCGCGGATCCGATGGGTTCGGGCAATCTGTTTCCGAGTGACCAGTGGCCACCTAGACTGTGGAGGAAGTCGTCCATCCGGGCGATGAGTTCATGGCAGGTGCCACGTCGAGGTGGTCGGTTTCTTCCTCTCGGCCCTACGGACCCTCGGGTCGGGCGCGTATCATGACCGCACCACGTAAGACCGACATTGTGGGAGGTGGCCAGTGGCCCTCTCTGAAGAAGAGCAGCGGCTTCTCGAGCAGATGGAAGCCGCGCTGGCAGCAGATGACCCGAAGTTGGTCAATGCCATGCGCGGGACCGGCGTGCGCCGGATCCATCGACGTCGAGCAGCGATCGCCGGCGTGGGGTTCTTCGCCGGACTCGGTCTGCTGATCGCGGGCATGCTGGTGACCCCGTTCCTGAGCGTGCTGGGCTTCGTCGTCATGGTCGCCGCGGCGGTCACGGCCATCTACGCCTGGCAGCACGTCGGCACCGGACCCGATCCGATGACCCGCCCCGACCGGGCGAAGTCGGCGCAGGGCTCGGGTCACGTCGGCAACCAGAACTTCATGGACAAGATGGAGGAGCGCTGGCGCAAGCGTCGCGACGAGGGTTTCTGACCCTCCGCTCCACCCGCACCACAGGCGCTCCACCTGCACCACAGTCGAAACGTTGGGCCCGATCATCTGATCGGGCCTTTCGTGTTCTCGAGTTCGGGCGGCCGTCGCTGCCTCGGCCCCCGGGGCCCGGAGCGGCGACCGGCTCCACCGCCCGGATGCCACGCCCGTAGCCCGGCGAGGGCCAGCAGCCGGGGAGCTTCGCGGTGCAGACCAGCGACCACGCGTTGCCCGCCGTGGCGGTCGACGGGATGGCCGAACCGATCGAGATGGTCGGTCACGCGGTCGGACCGACCACAGCACTCCGCGCGCCGTCCGCCCGGCCGGCCGAGCTCAGGCCGGGGTCGGTCGCCGGTGACCACGGCGGTCACGGTCCGGCGCTCGGCGGCGGTAGTCGAGACCCCCACCACCTGGGCGGTCCGGGCGACCACGGATCCGATTGCGCCGGTGCAGCCAGCGGCAGCCCGGCCGCCAGGGTCACCAGGAGGACGAGGACGAGAGCACGCAGCGTTGCGCCTTGTCGGCGGAGACACGTCACCGGCTCGAACTAGGGCCCGGGAACGGCACCGTGCAGACCCGGAAGATCAACTCCTGCGGAAGATCGACCGCGGGAAGACGAACGCCAGGAGTCGACGACCCCGCGACTGCGGAGCGGCCAGGCCGTGCCGGATCTGGTCGGTCAGCTCGGGCAGGCTCTCGGTCACCTGATCGGGACTCAGCTCACGGGCGTAGCGGGCCCGTTCGACCAGCGTGGCCACCCGGCCCATCGACTCGGCCTCGGGTTGCTCCAGATCCTGGCCGATCCGTTCGCCGATGTGACGGGGTGAGCCGGTGGGCCACCGTCGCCCGAAATCGTCGACCGTGTCACGGATCTCGGCCCAGGCCGCCTCGACCTGCTCACCCGGGTCGGCGGCGTCGTCGAAGCGCCGGCTGCGCCGCCGGATCCGCAGGGTCGCCGGGGCAGCCAGGATGGCCAGACCGACCAACCCGCCGAGCGCGGTCAGGGCCATCCGGCCGATCCGTCCGGCCAGTCCGCTGGCGTCGGACCCGGTCGCGTCGACGGGTGCCTCGGTGGGGGCCTCGGTGGGCGCGGTGGTCTCGGAGCTGGGCTGTGCGCTGGGCTCGGCCGACGGCTCGTTCGGCTCCTCGTCGTCGCTGCGGACGGTCCACGACGGCGCCGTGCCGGTCACCGACGCCGGGGTCGGCTCGTAGCGCACCCAGCCGTAGCCGGCGAAGTACAGCTCGGGCCAGGCGTGCATGTCGCGGATCGACACCCGCCACTGGTCGCCGTCGCGTTCCCCGGGCAGGAACCCGACCGACACCCGCGACGGGATGCCGTTGACCCGAGCCATCATGGCCATGGCCGAGGCGAACTGCTCGCAGTAGCCGCGGTGGTCGCGGAGCAGGAAGTTCTCCAGGGCCTGGTATCCGGTCCCGGGCTGGGGACGGACGTCGTACTCGAACCGGCTGCTGCGCAGGTAGGCCTGGATGGCGGCGGCCTTGTCGGCGTCGCTGTCCAGGCCGGCGGTGACGCGCTCGGACAGCCGGATCAGCGAGTCGGGCAGATCGCGGGGGATGGCCCCGGTGGTCGCCGAGTCGGCCGGGGTGCCGGCCGCGGTCGCCGACAGCTCGGTCGACGTCGGGTCGATGTCGGCGCTCTCCACGGTGTACGTGGTCCGCCGCAGGTCCTGCGCCCGGTTGTCCGCGTTGACCACGACCAGCGAGTTCGCGTCGAAGCGCCAGTCGCCGTCGATCTCGACGTTGCGGGGCGCGTACGGGCTGGGCAGGTATTGCGACCCGAAGTCGAGCACCCGGATCGTCGTCCGACGCCGTTGACCGGGCTCGGCGCCGACCCCGGGGATCGCGCCGATCTCGGTGCCGGCGCTCAGCCGGATCTGCACGTTGGTCCAGCCGGCGGCCGACAACTGGGGCAGCGAGGCCATCCGCAGGTAGCTCCCGCCGGGCTGGTCGGTGGTGTACTCGATCACCGTCCGGTCGTCGGGCTGGTTGAGGTTGCGCCGCAGGTCGAGCGTCGGGTCGGTCAGCTGGAGCGGTCCGCTGCCGCCCTGGCCGGCGCCGAACCCGAAACCGGGCAGCGCGAGGGTGGGCAGTGCGACGCCGAGCAGCACGGCGGCGAGCACGGCCGGGACGGCCAGCAGCCCGGCCGCGCGCCAGACCACCGGGGTGGCCGACCGGAACCCGCGCGCCGAGTCGGCGGACAGCCCTCGGGTCCATCGTGCGGTGGTGTTGAGGCCCTCGGCGACCAGGATGCCCAGATAACCGATGGCGATCAGCGCGAAGTTGACGATCCCGGTGTCGGTGCCCAGCCCGAGCGCCGGCACCAGGAACAGCGCGGCCGGGGGCGCGATGGCCCAGGCCGGCCGGCGAATCCCGCTGACCAGCAGATCGGTCATCACCATGACCAGCGCGATCACCGTGACGAAGATCAGCGTGACCCCGGCGTTCGGCTCCATGGGTGAGCCCTGGGTGCGCATGTGCTCGACGCCGGCCGCCCAGAACGCCGGATAGCGTTCGAACCACGGCATCGCGAAGTCGACCGGATCCGGGAGAGCGAGCAGCACACTGAGTCCGACCGTGGTCAGCGCGAGCAGCAGGATCTGCACCCCGAGGACGCCGGATCCGCCGAGCTGCGAGCGGCGCAGCACGCAGGCTGACCACCCCGATCACCGCGATGACCAGCCAGCTGAGGAGCAGGTAGCTGCGGTCCTGGGTCAGCGGCAGTGCGGTGAAGGCGGCCAGCGCCACCGACACCATCACGGCCAGCGTGCTGCGGTCGGCGGCGCGCATCAGGCGGCGCTCAGCAGACGCTCGAGGGCGGACCACGCGTCGGTGACCTCCATGCCCCGCGGCACGTCGACCACCCGCCACTGGTTGTCACGGAGGATCCGCCCCGCCAGTTCGTGCTGGGCCCGGACGTGATCGCCGGCCGGGGTGTCGGCGAAGGTGTCGACGTCGAGCATCATGGCCATCCCGTACGCGCGGTTGCGCCGCATCCGCAGCAGGGCGTTCGCCTCCTCGGCGGTCATCCGGCCGAGCACGGCGACCACCAGCTGACCGGGGCGGTCGATGGTCGCCGACTCGACCGCGTAGTGCAGCGTGGTCGTCGAGCGGGGTCGCAGATCGGTCAGCCGGCTGAGCACCAGCTCGCGCGAGGTCGAGCTGTGCTGACCCATCGATCCGGCGATGTGCAGCGGGCCGTCGGCCTCGTAGATCTCGACGCCGAACCCTCCCTCGAGGAAGTGCGACGCGATCGAGGCGGCCGCCGAGATGGCCCACTCGAGCGAGTTGTCCATCCCCGGTCCGGCGTGGGCCGCGGCTCGCGAGTCGAGCAACAGGCTGGCGCTGGGATCCCAGGCCTGCTCCTCGCGGCGCACCATCAGCTCCCCGAAGCGCGCGGTCGAGCGCCAGTGGATGCGGCGGACGTCGTCACCCTGGTGGTATTCGCGGACCAGGACGTCATCCTGGCCGACCATCCCGATCCGGTGCGGCCGGGCCTCGCCGGTGCTGCCCGCGCCGCCGGTGGCCCGGATGGCCGGTAGCTCGACGATGCGCGGGGTGACCATCACCTCGCTGGTCGCCGAGAACTGCCGGTCGAGCTGCACCAGCCCGAACGGGTCGGTCGTCCGCACGGTCAGCGGGCCGGTGGCGAACCGGCCCCGGACCCGGCCGAGCAGCGGATACTCCACGACGCGGTGCCAGTCCTGGTCGGCGCGGTCGACCAGGAACCGCGGTCGACTGCCGAGCTCGCGCGGCACGTGGTCCTCGAGCATGACCAGCGCGGCCGGCAGCCGGCCGTCCTGACCGAGCACGATCCGGCCCTTCATCGCCGATCCGAGCGGGACCTGCGGCGGCTCGACGACGCGCTCGCAGGTCATCCGCAACCGGGCCCGGGCGACCAGGACCAGCGCCACCAGAGGAAGCAGCCCGAGCAGCAGACCGAGCCGCATGACATCACGCTGTCCGGCCAGCATCGATCCCAGCACGACGGCGATCCCGATGCCCAACAGCAACCGACCGCGTACGGTCAGCAACCGCCACGGCCTGCTGGTCATGGCCGACGCTCCTCGCTGACCCGGCGCGACATGCTCGCGGTCATCGGCGGTCGGGGATGTGCACCGACTGGATCGCCGCGGCGATGATGTCGGTGACCGTACGCCGGGCGAGCTGGGCGTCGGTCGACGGCAGCACCCGGTGGGCGAGGACGGCGACGCCGAGTGCGGCCACGTCGTCGGGACTGACGTAGTCGCGACCGGACAGGGCGGCGAACGCCCGACTGGCCCGCAGCAGTTGCAGGGTGGCCCGCGGGGAGGCGCCGAGCCGCAGGTCGCGGGAGTTGCGGGTGGCATTGACGATCTGGACCAGGTAGTGCTTGACCGCCGGGCTGACGTGCACCGTCTTGACCGCGTCGACCAGCCCGCGGATCACCGCACCGTCGGTCACCGGGGTGAGCGCCGACAGCGGATCGGTCGAGCCGTGCGAGTCGAGCATGTCGAGTTCGGCGTTCGGCGTCGGGTAACCCATCTCGATCCGGGCCATGAAGCGGTCGCGTTGGGCCTCGGGGAGGGGATAGGTGCCCTCCATCTCGATCGGGTTCTGGGTGGCGACGACCATGAAAGGGGTGTCGAGCCGGTAGGTGGTGCCGTCCACGCTGACCTGGCGTTCCTCCATCGACTCGAGCAGTGCCGACTGCGTCTTCGGCGAGGCGCGGTTGATCTCGTCGCCCACCACGATGTTGGCGAAGATGCCACCGGGCTTGAACTCGAACTCGCGGGTCTCGGCGTTGAACACCGACACCCCGGTGATGTCGCTCGGCAGCAGGTCCGGGGTGAATTGCACCCGGCGTACCGAACAGTCGATCGAGCGGCCGAGCGACTTGGCCAGCATCGTCTTACCGACCCCGGGGACGTCCTCGACCAGCAGGTGTCCCTCGGCCAGCAGCACCACGAGCGCGAGATCGATCGAGCTGCGCTTGCCCTCGATGACGGTCTCGATCGCCCCGCGGACCCGACCCATGACCTGGACCACGTCGCCGAGCGAGTAGCGCTCGTCGGCCTCCGCCCTGGTGTCACGGCCCGTGCTGGCGTTCTCGTAGCTCAGACTCACAGCCCCTCCGACTCCTCAGTCCCGATGGACACCCCTACGCCCCGGCTCACCCTACGTGGCTGTTCCTACCTCTTCCCCGACGAAGAACACGCCCGATGGGGTCATTGGGGAGGAAAGCACGGCTGAGTGGAGCAAAGTGGAGTACAGTGGCGCGAAGTGGAGGACAAGGGTTGGTTCGGGGTCCTCGAGGGTGCGAGTAGGGGCAGGGCGGGTTTCCGGTGATGACGGCGAGCGGGCTGAGGAGGGTGATCGGTGTTCTTAGGCACCCACACTCCGAAGCTGGACGAGAAGGGCCGGCTGATCCTTCCCGCCAAGTACCGCGACGAACTCTCCGACGGACTGGTCATCACGCGCTTCCAGGAGCGGTGCCTGGCCATCTGGCCGATCAAGACCTTCATCGAGGTCACCCAGGCGGTGCGCACGGCGTCCTCCAGCCAGCAGATCGTCCGCGACTATCAGCGGATGCTCGCCTCCGGAGCGTCGGACGACACCCCGGACAAGCAGGGCCGCATCACCATCCCGCGGCACCTGCGGGAGTACGCGGGACTGGACGAGCAGTGCGTGGTGGTGGGGGCCATCGACCGGGTCGAGGTGTGGGACGCCGCGGCCTGGGAGCGCTACTCGGCGGCCAAGGAAGAGGCGTACGCCGACCTCAACGAGGCCGTCTTCCCCGGCGTGTGAGCGTCGCGGGATCCGTCCCGCGGTAGAGAGCAGGACCAGCAGTACCCGTAGTGCCAGTAGTACGTGCAGGGCTCGTGTCGAGAGGCTTCAACCCGCAGGTCCGACTCCCTGGCGCACCTTCCCCGGTGCCAGGTAGGACTTCCCGCGGATCTCGGGTTGAAACCCCTCGGCACGATCCGTCAAGGGAAGGGTCGAGATGTCCGCACCTGGTGTCACCTCGACACCGGAGCACCCCGTGAGCGACCCGGCCCCCCAGCCGGTCCCACGGCGGATCCGTCACGAGGTCCGCGACGGTCTCACCGTTGCCGCGCTCTCGCTCGGCACCTCGCTGGCCATCACCGCCACCTGTTGGTTGCTGGCCGCGTGGTGGGCATGACCGAGCGCCCGCGTCACGACCCGGTGATGATCGAGGAGATCATCGCGGCGCTCTCCCCGGCCCTCCACTCCGACCCCGCCGCCCCGCCCCCGGTGCTGGTCGACGGCACCCTCGGGCTCGGTGGCCATTCCGAAGCGCTGCTCACGGCCTGTCCGCAGGCCCGGTTGATCGGACTCGACCGCGATCCCGAGGCGCTGCGGCTGGCCGGCGAACGGCTGGCTCGGTTCGGCGACCGGGTCCGCCTGGTCGAGGCGGTCTACGACGAACTCCCCGACGTGCTCGCCGATCTCGGCACCCCGCGGGTGCAGGCGATCCTGCTCGACCTCGGGGTGTCCTCGATGCAGATCGACGACACCGACCGCGGGTTCGCGTACGCGCACGACGCCCCGCTCGACATGCGGATGGGTCGCCAGGAGCTGACCGCCGCCGAGATCCTGAACACCTACACCCGGGCCGATCTGGCCCGGATCCTGCGCCGCTACGGCGAGGAGCGGTTCGCTGATCGGATCGCCGGCCGGATCGTCGCCGAACGCGAGCGCGAGCCGTTCACCCGCTCGGGCCGCCTGGTCCAACTGCTCTACGACGCCATCCCGGCCGCCACCCGCAAGACCGGGGGACACCCGGCCAAGCGGACCTTCCAGGCGCTGCGGATCGAGGTCAACGAAGAGCTGGCCTCGCTCGAGGCGCTGCTCCCGGCCGCGGTGGCCGCGCTGGCCCCAGGGGGGCGGATCGCCGTCCTCGCCTACCACTCGCTCGAGGACCGATTGGTCAAGCAGGTGCTGGCCGCCGGGTCGACCAGCCGGGCGCCGCGCGACATGCCGGTGGTGCCGCCCGGCTTCGGTCCGGAGCTGCGGCTGCTGACCCGCGGGGCGGACCGGCCCAGCGAGCGCGAGGCCGAGGCCAACCCGCGCGCGGCGTCGGCCCGGCTGCGGGTGGCGGAACGCATCGAGGACAGCTCCGGGGTCGGGGCATGACGAGCCGCGGATGCGACGAGCCCCAGGAGCCGACGAGCTCCGAGCATCGGGTAGCGGGGACCCCGGTCCCGTCTGGACGACCGAGTGAGCCATCGCCGTGCGGCGTGGTGTGGGTGGGCGCTCGATGGCGAGCGCGTGGAGGAAGACGGGAGCTTCAGGGTTCCCGCGGGTGCGAGGAGCGGAAGATATGAGCGCACAGTGGGTGTCGGTCGACGAGACGGTCGAGCCGGAGGAGCGCTCCCCGCGCCGTCGATTGCGGCCGGTGGCGCCCGGGTCGCCGCGGCTGGCCCGGTTCCCCTTCCTGCTCGTGCTGATGGGCGTGTTCGGGCTCGGCATGGCCGGTCTGCTGATGCTCAACACGACGCTGCAGAACCAGGCGTTCCAGTCGCGCGAGCTGACCCGGCAGGCGACCGAGCTGGCCTATACGCAGGCCTCGCTGGAGAGCCAGATCGACGCGGCCGGCGCCCCGACCGAGATCGCCCGTCAGGCGTCGCTGCTGGGCATGCGTCCCAATCCCTACCCCGCCTTCCTGGTCGTTCCTTCGGGCAAGGTCCTCGGCGAGCCGCAGGTCGTCAACGGCACCGAAGTGCCACGCTTGGTCATCCGGACGGCCGCTGAGAAGAAGGCGGCCCGCGAAGCCCGGGACGCACGCATCAAGGCCAAACAGGCCAAGGAAGCAGCCGAGGCCAAGGCCGCCGCCAAGAAGGCCGCGGAGAAGAAGGCGGCCGCCAAGAAGAAGGCCGCAGCGGACGAGAAGGAAGCCGCCGCCAAGAAGGCGGCGGCGGAGAAGAAGGAAGCGGCCGAGAAGAAGGCCGCCGCTGAGAAGAAGAAGAAGCAGGACGAGCGGAGGTCCAACGGATGAGCGATCGTCGGCCCCATCCCGGCGTACGGACTCCTGCCCGACCGCTGCGTCGAGACGCGAGTCATGCCCGCGCCGCGACCGGGAACGCCTCGCGGCAGCATGCCCGGGGTGAACGGATCCTGCGCGACGGGACGGTGGTCCGACCGCGTACGCCGGCCCCGGCCAAGCGACGACCCCGCCGACGCCGCGGCACCCTGCGGATGCCGCTGGCCGCGTCGCCGCGACGGCTGCACGCGCTGCTCATCGTGGTGGCCATGATGCTGTCGCTGTGCGCCGGCCGGCTGCTCCAACTCCAGGGGTTCGACTCGGCGGCGTACGCGGCCGGTAACGCGTTCACCCGCACGCTGCCGCTGCTCCCGGCCCGGGGAGAGATCCTCGACCGGAACGGGGTGGTGCTGGCCTCGACCCAGCCCGCGGTCGCGGTGACCGCCGACCCGACCCTGACCGCGCCCAAGGCGGCGCAGATCGCCGTGGTGCTGTCGGACTATCTCGGGATGACCGAGACCGAGCTGATGCCGTTGCTGACCAAGCCGGGAACACGCTTCGTCTACCTGAAGAAGAAGGTGCCGGCGCTGACCTACAGCGCGCTGGCCGCCGATCTGGCCGAGCGCCAGATCTACGGCGTCTTCCGCGAGTCCGACCCGGTGCGGACCTACCCGAACGGCGCCGTCGGCGCCCCGGTGATCGGCTTCGTCGGTCCCGACGACAGCGGTCAGGGCGGTCTGGAGTGGTCGTTCAACCGCGAGCTCAGCGGCGTGGAGGGCAAGGAGACCTACGAGAGCGCACCCAACGGGAGCAAGATCCCGCTGGGCCAGAGCTCGACCACACCGGCCGAGAACGGGTTGACCATCACCAGCACGATCGACACCGAGCTGCAGTGGACCACCGACCGCCTGGTGTCCGCAGCGGTGCGCAAGGCCGACGCCGACTCCGGGATCGCCATCGTGATGAACGTCAAGACCGGCGAGGTCCTGGCCCTGAGCGTCGCCCCCACCTTCGATCCGGCGAACTACAGCAAGTCACCCGACGCCGACCGCGGTAACCGGGCCCTCTCCGAGCCGTACGAGCCGGGCAGCGTCGAGAAGATCCTGACCTCGGCCGCGCTGATCGACTCGGGCACCGCCACCCCGCAGACCCGGGTCGAGGTGCCCAACCGGCTGCCCTCGGGGGGTGGCTACATCAAGGACCACTTCGACCACCCGACGCTGTACTACAACATGCGCGGGATCGTCGCGAACTCCTCGAACATCGGCACCGCGCTGCTGACCCGGCAACTGCCCAAGGACAAGCTCTACGACTACCTGACCACGTTCGGCCTCGGCAGCCGCACCGGCATCGAGCTCCCGGGCGAGTCGGCCGGCATCATGCCGCCCAAGAAGATGACCGACGGCACCCGCGACCAGATCGCCTTCGGCCAGGCCATCTCGGTCACCGCCATCCAGGAGATCTCGGCGCTGGCCGGCATCGTCAACCACGGTGTCTACAACCCGCCGACGGTGATCAAGTCGATCACCGACGCCGCGGGCAACCCGGTCCAGACCGACACCCGCGAGCCGCGCCGGGTGATCAGCGAGAAGTCCTCGGCCCAGGTGCGCGATCTGATGCAGGCCGTCGTCGACAGCCCCAACGGGGTCAACAACCTGTCGCTGAAGAACTACCAGAGCGGCGGCAAGACCGGTACCGCCGAGCGCGCGGCGGACGGCGGGTACGACGGCTATGTCACCTCGTTCGTCGGGTTCGCCCCGCTCGACGACCCCAAGCTGATGACCTACGTGGTCATCAACAACCCGCGCAAGGGCGACACCGGCACCTCGACCGCCGCCCCGGTCTATCGCGACATCATGAATCAGGCGTTGCCGCGCTACTCGGTCCGACCCGACGCGAAGAAGCACGAGCCGAAGCCGACGACCTGGGGCAAGGACCGGTAGCGTCGAAGCCGTGACCGTGCTCCGACCACACCCGCAGCCGGTCGCCGTCGGTGACCTTCCATTGGCCGGGGTCCCGGCCGGCGATCTCACGCTGACCGTCACCGGGATCACCCTCGACTCGCGCCTGGTCCAACCGGGCGATCTGTACGTCGCGGTGCCCGGCGCCCGGCATCACGGGGCTGAGTTCGCCGCCGAGGCGGCCGCCCGGGGCGCGGTCGCGGTGCTCACCGATCCGGCCGGGGTCGCCCTGGTCCCCGCGGGTGCGCCGCCGGTCATCCGGGTCGACGAGCCCAGACGCGGGTTGGCCCGGGTCGCGGCGGCCGCGTACGGCCACCCGGCCGAGGCGATGAGCATGCTCGCCATCACCGGGACCAACGGCAAGACCACCACCGCCTACCTGCTCGACGCCGCACTCCGCGCGGCCGGCCGGCGCACCGGGGTGATCGGGACGATCGGGTTCGCGCTCGACGGCCGACCGCTCGAGGGTGCCCGGACCACGGTCACGACGCCGGAGTCGACCGAGGTCCAGGGCCTGCTCGGCCACCTGCGCGACGCCGGCGCCCAGGCCGTGGTGATGGAGGTGTCGTCGCACGCCCTGGTGCTCGGACGCGCCGACGCCATCGTGTTCGACGTCGCCGCCTTCACCAACCTGGGTCGCGACCACCTCGACTTCCACGGCGACGTGGAGTCCTACTTCGAGGCCAAGGCGTCGCTGTTCACCGCCGAGCGCACCCGGCACGCCGTGGTCAGCCTCGACGACCCGCGCGGGGTGCAGCTGGCCGAGCGGATCACCGCGGCCGGCCAGATCGGTCTGACCACGGTGAGTCTGAGTGCCGACGCCGACTGCGTGGCCACGGCCTACGGGGAACTCGACGACGGCCGGCTCGCCGTCTCGTGCCCGGCTGCACGGTCAGCGCCTCGACTTCGTCTGCAGCCTGCCCGGCCGGTTCAACGTCCGGAACGCGCTGACCGCCCTGGCCATGGTCGAGGCGCTCGGGCTCGACGTCGAGCAGGCGGCCGCCGGGCTGGCCGCCGCCACCGTCCCCGGGCGGATGCAACGGGTCGACCCCGGACCCGGGGGGCCCGTGGTCTACGTCGACTTCGCCCATACTCCGCAGGCCGTGAGCGCGGCGCTCGAGGCGATCAGCCGCCCCGAGGACTCCGGCGGCCGCAAGATCGTCGTGCTCGGCTGCGGCGGCGATCGCGACACCTCGAAACGTCGTCCGATGGGTGAGGCGGCCGCGGTCGGCGCCGACATCGTCGTGGTCACCGACGACAACCCCCGCTCCGAGTCGCCGGCCGCCATCCGGGCCGAGGTGCTGGCCGGAGCGACCGACACCCGTCCGCGCCGAGCCACCGAGATCATCGACGGCGGCGACCGGCGGTCGGCCATCGCGCGGGCTCTGGGCCGGGCCGGTGCCGACGACGTGGTCGCCGTGCTCGGCAAGGGCCACGAGACCGGTCAGGAGATCGCCGGCGTGATCACCCCGTTCAGCGACCCGGACGTGGTCGTCGAGGAGTGGGCCCGACTCGCCGGGGCGCGGGTGGCGCGATGATCCCGCTCACCGTCGCCGAGATCGCCGCCGCCACGGGGGCCCGGCCGGCCGGACCGGTCGACCCGGACGCGGTGGTCCACGCGGTGACCGCCGACTCGCGCACCGCAGCGGCCGGATCGCTGTTCGTCGCGCTGCCCGGTGACCGGGTCGACGGCCACCGGTTCGTCCCCGCGGTCATCGAGGCCGGCGCGGTGGTCGCGCTGACCGCGCGGCCGGTCGACGAGGCGCCGTGTCTGGTGGTGCCCGACCCGCTGGTCGCGTTCGGCCGGCTGGCCCGACACCAGGTCGACCGCGGCACCGCGGGCGGGCTGCGGGTGGTCGGCATCACCGGTTCGCAGGGCAAGACCTCGACCAAGGACCTGCTCGCCCAGGTGCTCGAACCCGCCGGCCCGACCGTCGCCCCGGTCGGCAACCTCAACAACGAGCTCGGGGTTCCGCTCACCGTGGCCCGGATCGACGGCGCAGACCCGGTTCCTGGTCGCCGAGATGGGCGCCCGCGGGGTCGGGCACATCGCCTACCTGTGCGCCATCGCCCCGCCGGTGGTCGGGGTGGTGCTCAACGTCGGGCACGCCCACGTCGGCGAGTTCGGCGGTCGGGAGGCCATCGCCCGGGCCAAGGGCGAACTGGTCGAGGCACTGCCCGCGGACGGCACCGCGGTGCTCAACGCGACCGACCCGCTGGTCTGGGCCATGCGGACCCGTACCACGGCCACGGTCCTGGCCACCGCGGTCGGCCGACCGCCCGACGGAGCGGCGGTCTGGGCCTCGGCGCTGACCGGCGGGGCGGACGGGGCGCTACGGCTTCCGGCTGCACGCCCGGGGCCTGTCCGAGGCTGAAGCTGAGGTCGAGGTGCAGCTGCGGACGGCCGGGCGCCACCAGGTCGGCAACGCCGTCGCCGCCGCGGCGGCCGCGTACGCGCTCGGTCTCGACCTGAGGTCGATCGGCGCGGCGCTGAGCGAGGCCGTGGCCCGGTCGCGGTGGCGGATGGAGATCGACCACCGCGCCGACGGCGTGACCGTGATCAACGACGCCTACAACGCCAACCCGGACTCGATGCGCGCCGCCCTCGACACGCTGGCCGAGCTGGGGCGGACCGGCGGCGGCCGGACCTTCGCCGTGCTCGGCGACATGCTCGAGCTCGGGGCCGACGGTCCGCACGAGCACGTCCGGATCGGGCGGCACGTCGCCGAGCTCGGGATCGACCGGCTGCTGGTCCTGGGCGACTACGCCGACGACCTGGCCGAGGGCGCCGCCGGGGTCGACGTCAGGCGGCCGGGTGACAAGGCCGCGGCGGTCGCCGACCTCCGCGCCAGCCTCCGTCCGGGCGACGTGGTGCTGGTCAAGGCCTCGCGTGGCCTAGCCTTGAACACCGTGGCTGACGACCTGAGGGCGGTGGAACCGGCGTGAAGACGATCGTTTTCGCCGGCTGCATCGCCCTGTTGGGCACACTGCTGGGCACCCGACTGGCTATCCGGGTGCTGGTCAAGAAGGGCTACGGCCAGCTGATCCGCGACGACGGACCGACGTCGCACCACGTCAAGCGCGGCACCCCGACCATGGGCGGACTGGTCATCATCGCGGCCGTCCTGCTCGGCTACTTCCTGGCCCACCTGATCACCTGGACCCCGCCGAGCGCCTCGGCGCTGCTGGTGTTGTTCCTGTTCACCGGGCTCGGTGTGGTCGGGTTCCTCGACGACTTCATCAAGATCAGCAAGCAGCGCTCGCTCGGGCTGCGGAGCAAGGCCAAGATCGCCGGCCAGTCGATCGTCGCCATCATCTTCGCGCTGCTCGCGCTGCAGTTCCCCGACGAGCGCAACATCACCCCGGCGTCGAAGTTCATCTCGTTCCTCCGCGACATCCCCTGGCTCGAGTTGCCGATCGTCCTGGTCATCATCTGGGTGATCCTGCTGATCGCCGCGGCCAGCAACGGGGTCAACCTGACCGACGGGCTCGACGGCCTCGCCTCGGGCGCCTGCGTGATGATCTTCGGCGCCTACACCCTGATCAACATCTGGCAGTACAACCAGTCCTGCGCCTACGTCGCCTCGGCCGGCCCCAAGTGCTACGAGGTCCGCGACCCGTACGACCTGGCCGTGGTGGCCATCGCCCTGGCCGGGGCGTGCTTCGGCTTCCTGTGGTGGAACGCCGAGCCGGCCAAGATCTTCATGGGCGACACCGGGTCGCTGTCACTGGGCGGCGCGCTGGCCGGGATGGCCATCTTCACCCGCACCGAGCTGCTGCTGATCATCCTCGGCGGCCTGCTGGTCATCGAGGTGATGTCGGTGGTCATGCAGGTGAGCTTACTTCAAGATCACCAAGGGCAAGCGGATCTTCAAGATGTCGCCCATCCACCACCACTTCGAGCTGCTCAACTGGGCTCAGGTGACCATCGTGATGCGCTTCTGGATCATCGCCGGGCTGTTCGTGGCCGCCGGGCTGGGCATCTTCTACGCCGAATGGGTGGCCGGGACATGACCGTGGCGTGGCTGGCGACGGCCGACGGCAGCTCGCCCTGGCCGCAGGCCCACGTGGTCATCGCCGGGATCGGGGTGTCCGGTTTCGCGGCCGCCGACGCGCTGCTGCAGTTCGGCGCCCGGGTCAGCGTGCTCGACGATGCGGCGACCGAGGCCAACACCGACAAGGCCACGCTGCTCGAGGTGCTCGGCGGCCAGGTCCGACTCGGGCCCGGGTCGACCGCGACGTTGCCCGCCGACGCCGACCTGGTCATCACCACCGGGTTCCCGGCCACCGCGCCGCTGCTCGTGCAGGCCGCCGCCCGCGCGGTGCCGATCTGGAGCGAGGTCGAGCTGGCCTGGCGGTTGAGCCGGCCCGACAAGGTCATCCCGTGGCTGGGGATCACCGGGACCAACGGCAAGACGACCACCACCGAGATGCTCGCGTCGATCCTGTCGGCCGCCGGGCTGCGAACCGCTGCGGTGGGCAACATCGGACGCCCGATCACCGAGATCGTCCTCGACCCCGAGCCGTACGACGTGCTCGCGGTCGAGCTGTCCAGCCACCAGCTGCACTGGTCGAACAGCCTGGCCCTGCACTCGGCCGCGGTGCTCAACCTGCAGCCCGACCATCTCGAGTGGCACGGTAGCTACGCGGCGTACGGCGCGGCCAAGGCGACGATCTACCGCCACGTCTCGCACAGCTGCGTCTACAACGTCGCCGACCCGGCCACCGAGTCGATGGTCGAGGACGCCGATGTCGTCGAGGGGGCCCGGGCCATCGGCTTCACCCTCGGGACGCCGGGACTGAGCATGCTGGGGGTCGTCGACGACCTGCTCGTCGACCGGGCGTTCATCGAGCAGCGTCGCGACTCGGCCCTCGAGCTGGCCAAGCTCTCCGACCTCCCCGGTTCCGACCCGGCGCTCGGCCCGGCCGCGCACCTGGTCGCCAACGCGCTGGCCGCCGCGGCGCTGGCCCGCTCGTACGGGGTGCCGCCCACGGCGGTCCGCGACGGACTGCTCGGGGTGCGGCTGGGCGCGCACAAGATCGAGACGGTCACCGAGCGCGACGGGATCCGCTGGGTCGACGACTCCAAGGCCACCAATCCGCATGCGGCCGACGCCGCGCTGCGGGCCTTCGAGCACGTGGTCTGGGTGGCCGGCGGACAGGCCAAGGGGACGACGTTCGACGACCTGGTGGCCACGCACAAGGACCGGTTGCGGGGGGTGGTGCTGCTCGGTGTCGACCGTGCGGTGATCGCCGAAGCCCTCGCTCGACACGCGCCGGATGTCCCCACAAAGGTCATCGAGTCGACCGAGACTGAAGCCATGACGCAGGCCGTTGCGGCGGCCGCATCCCTCGCGCGACCGGGTGATGTGGTGCTGCTCGCGCCGGGCTGTGCCAGCAAGGACATGTACGCCGACTACGCGGCCAGGGGAGATGCCTTCGCCGACGCGGTCCGCACGTTGATCGAGGAGTAGCCGCCCGTGAGCCCAGCGCAGCCGAGCGAGAGCGGGACGACATGGCGACGCTGAGCCCACCACGGCCGATCCGTCCGAGCCGCCCCACCTCGGCCCGCGAAGTGCTCCGCTGGCTCAAGGTGGCGCTCGACCGGCCGCTGGCCAGCTACCACCTGGTCCTCGGCTCGGCCAGCCTGCTGGTCATCGTCGGGGTGATGATGGTGCTGTCCGCTTCCAGCGTGGGCGCCTACCTGAACACCGGCGACTCCTACTACTACGTCAAGCGCCAGCTGATGTTCCTGGTCATCGGGGTGATCGGCGCCGTCGTGCTGATCAAGCTGCCGACCAACACGCTCCGGCTGATCAGCTGGTTCGGGGTCGCCCTGGCCGCCATCCTGCTGATCCTCACCTACACCCCGCTCGGTCAGACGGTCAACGGCAACCGCAACTGGCTCTACCTGGGTTCGGAGAGCTTCGCGCTCCAGCCGGCCGAGTTCGCCAAGCTGGCCATGATCATCTGGGGGGCCGACATCCTGGCCCGCAAGCAGCGTTGGCTCGACCGGCCCAAGCACCTGCTGGTGCCGTTCCTGCCGGTCACCGGGCTGCTGGTGCTGCTCGTGCTCTTCCAGGGCGACGCCGGGACCGCGGTCGTGATGGCCGCCATCGTGCTCGGGATCTTGTGGATCGTCGGCGCGCCGATGCGGGTGCTCGGCACCCTCGGCGGCGTCGGACTGGTCGGCGTGGTGGCCATCTTCGTCACCTCGCCCAACCGGATGCGCCGGCTGGCCGCCTACCTCGACCCGACCGCCGACCTCAACGGAGCCAACGACCAGGCCAACGCGGGGATGTTCGCCATCGCCTCCGGTGGCTGGTGGGGCGTCGGTCTCGGCGGCAGCCGGCAGAAGTGGGGGAGCCTGCCCGAGGCCCACACCGACTACATCTTCGCCGTCCTCGGCGAGGAGTTCGGACTGTTCGGCAGCCTGGTCGTGCTCGCCCTGATCGGCATCCTCGGTTACGCGGGCATCCGGATCGCCACCCGGTGCGACGACCCGTTCAGCCGCTACGCCGCCGGCGGGGTGACGGTGTGGTTCATGGTCCAGGCGCTGATCAACCTGGCCGTCGTGCTCCGACTGCTGCCGATCGCCGGGGTGCCGCTGCCGCTGGTCTCCTACGGAGGTTCGGCGCTGATCGCCAACATCCTCGGCATCGGCGTGCTGCTCAGCTGCGCCCGGCGCGAGCCGGCGGCCCGCAAGCTGCTGGCCCGCAAGTCCGACGCCCCCAAGGCCCGGGTCACCACGGTCACCGGTTCTCGATCCGGCCGCGCCGCCCGATGAGCCCGAGCGCGTCCGGGCCCCGTTCGATCGTGCTGGCCGGCGGGGGCACCGCCGGGCACACCTCGCCGTTGATCGCCACGGCCGACGAGCTGCGGCGGCTGGCCCCGGAGACCCCCCTGCTGGCTCTGGGCACCGCCCGCGGCCTCGAGACCACCGTGGTGCCGGCCGCCGGTCTGCGGTTGGAGCTGATCCCACCGGTGCCGATGCCGCGCCGCCCGAGCGTCGACCTGGCCCTGGTCGGACCCCGGTTGGCCGGAGCGATCTCCACCACGGTCAGGCTGCTGCGGGCCAACCGGGCCGGCGTCCTGATCGGCTTCGGCGGCTACGTCTCCACCCCGGCCTATCTGGCGGCGCGGGCGCTGCGCATCCCGATCGTGGTCCACGAGCAGAACGTGCTCCCCGGGCTGGCCAACAAGCTCGCGGCCCGGATCACCCCGCACATCTACACCTCGTTCCCGCAGACTCCGCTGCCGCACGCGACCTGTATCGGGCTGCCGCTGCGCCGGGCCATCGCCGAGCTCGCCTCGACCGACGACCGGGACGGCGTACGCGGTCCGGCCCGCTCGTCGTTCGGGCTCGACCCGGACCGGCCGACCGTGCTGGTCAGCGGCGGGTCGCAGGGGGCGCGGCAGATCAACGAGGCGGTGCTCGGCGCCCGGACCGACGCTGCTGGCCGCCGGCATCCAGGTGCTGCACGTGCTCGGACCGAAGAACATCACCGCCGAGCACGAACGGGTGGTCGACCCCGAGACCGGGGCGGTCTACGCGCCGCTGGGCTACGTCGAGGCGATGGAACGCGCGTACGCCGCCGCCGACCTGATGCTCGGCCGGTCCGGCGCCGGGACGGTGCTCGAGACGGCGGCCATCGGGTTGCCCGCGGTGTTCGTGCCCTACCCGCACGGCAACGGCGAGCAGGCCCGCAACGCCGAACTGGTCGTCCGCGCCGGCGGCGGGCTGCTGCTGGCCGATGCCGACTGCACCCCGGCCTGGGTGGCCGCCGAGATCCCCGCGCTGCTGCACCACCCCGACCGGTTGGCCGGAATGACCCGGGCCCTGGCCGGCGTTGCCCACGGGGACGCCGCGACCGTGCTGGCGACCCGCGTACTGGAGGTGTTGTCCTGATGGGCCTGGTGACTCCGATCGAGCTGCCGCCGCTCGCCGACCTCGACCCGGTGCATTTCATCGCCGTCGGCGGGTCGGGGATGAACGGCATCGCCTCGATGATGCTCGACGCCGGGCTGACCGTGAGCGGCAGCGACCGGCAGGACTCCAAGTACCTCCAGGCGCTCGCGGCCCGCGGCGCCCGGGTCCACGTCGGGCACCGGGCCGAGCAGCTCGGCTCGGCCCGGACCGTGGTCGCGTCCTCGGCCATCCGCGACGACAACCCCGAGCTGGCGCTGGCCCGCGAGCGCGGTCTGCAGGTCCTGCACCGCAGCGCCGCGCTGGGCTCGTTGATGCTCGGCCACCGCGGCATCGCGGTCGCCGGCACCCACGGCAAGACCACGACCACGGCCATGCTGGCCCAGGTGCTGACCGGGTGCGGTTTCGACCCGTCGTTCGTCATCGGGGGTGCGCTGACCGGGTCGTCGACCGGCGGCCATCTCGGCGGCGGCGAGGTGATGGTCGTCGAGGCCGACGAGAGCGACGGATCGTTCCTGCAGTACCCGGCCGAGATCGCCGTGGTCACCAACGTCGATCCCGACCACCTGAGCAACTGGGGGACTCCGGAGAACTACGCCGACGGCTTCCTCCGCTTCGCCGGCGCCGAACGGCTCCGGGTGCTGGTCGTCTCGGCCGACGATCCCGGCGCGGTCACGCTGACCGGGCGGATCCGGGCGCTCGGTCGCACCGATCTGCAGATCGTCACCTTCGGTGAGGCCGAGGGCGCCGACGTCCGGATCGCCGACGTGGTGCTGGCCGGCACCGGCTCGCAGTTCACCCTGCACCAAGCCGGCACCGGTGGCGCGGTCACCATGGCCGTGCCGGGTCGCTACAACGTGTTCAACGCCGCCGCCGCGTACGCGGTGGTCACCGCCCTGGGGGCGGCCGACGCCGACGTCCGACGCGAACTGTCGGCGTACGGCGGGACCTACCGCCGGTTCCAACTCATCGGCACGGTCGACGAGATCCGCGTCTACGACGACTACGCACACCACCCGACCGAGGTCTTCAACACCCTGTCCGCGGCCCGCACCGGGGTCGGCGACGGCCGGGTCGTCGTGTGCTTCCAGCCGCATCTGTACACCCGGACCCGCGACTTCTGGCGCGAACTGGCCGACGCCCTGACCCTGGCCGACGAGGCCATCGTGATGGACGTCTGCGGCGATCGGGAGGACCCCATCCCCGGGATCGACGGGACCACCGTGGCCGATGCCGTGAGCCCGGGGACCGCCCACGTCACCTACGTGCCCGGCTGGGACGACGCGGCGCCGACCGTGGCCGCCATCGCCCGCCCCGGTGACCTGGTCATCACCGTCGGCTGCGGTGACGTGACCAAGGTGGCGCCCAAGATCGTCGAGGAACTCGAACGCCAGCGCGGAGCGACCCGAGAGGCGTCGGTATGACCGTCATCGACTCCCCACCCGAGACCGAAGCCGCCCAGACCGAGGCGGTCGACCGTACGCCGCGGCGGGCCCGGCTGATCCGAGCTGGCCATCGCGCTCGGCGTGCTGCTCCTGATCGGCTTCGGGGTCTGGCTCGCCTTGTTCTCCTCGGTGCTGGCCACCCAGGCCGTCCGGGTCAGCGGAGCCGACCAGGTCAGCAGTGACGAGGTCGTCGCCGCCGCCGCCGTACCGCTCGGCCGGCCGATGCTCCGCCAGGACACCGAGGCGATCGCGGCCCGGGTCGCGACCCTGCAAGCCGGTCCGCTCGGCCACCGTCGACCGCCGCTGGCCGGACACGCTGGTGATCAACGTCGTGGAGCGTACCCCGGTGCTCGCCGTCCGCCAGCCGGGCGGCTACCTGCTCACCGACGCCACCGGGGTGGCCTACCGGACCAGTGCCGAGGTGCCCGACGGCGTGGTGGTCACCGACGCCGACCCCGACAACAGCGCGCTGCTCACCGACCTGAGCATCGTGTCGGCCGCGCTGCCCGCCAGGTTGACCAAGCAGGTCACCTCGATCAAGGCGATCGACGCCAATTCGATCACCCTGACCCTGAAATCCGGTGTGGTCGTCACGTGGGGCACCTCGGCCGATTCCGAACTCAAAGGCAAGATCGTCGTCGCCCTGCTCAAGCAGAAGCCGCGCTACTCGATCGACGTCACCTCCCCGCGCAATCCCGCCATCCGCTGAGCGAGCGCTGTGTCTGTGTAGGGGACGACCCCGACACCCCCGCCTGGCTGGTTCTCACTGGCGACATGACCATCGATGAGCTCAGGGTGGCCCGACTCAGCGTGATCGATCCGAGATCCGGACGGGTGAAGCTGAGGTTGATATTCAGCAATTCGGTCTCGTTTCCGATTGCCGGGCGTGTCACGGCCGTCTCGTTGGACAGGGGTGTGACCATCTCGTAGCCTCATCGCAGGTCGGCGTTCGCACCCCTGCTTTCTTCCCCGTCAAGTAGAGGTCAAGAGTCCGCGGACCGACAGCACTTCTGGTCTAACGAGGTTGAGGAAGAGGCAAAACCCGTGGTCTCTGCATCACAGAACTACTTGGCGATCATCAAGGTCGTCGGGGTCGGTGGGGGCGGCGTCAACGCCGTCAACCGGATGATCGAAGCCGGACTTCGGGGAGTCGAGTTCATCGCGGTCAACACCGACGCGCAGGCCCTGCTGATGAGCGACGCCGATGTCAAGCTCGACATCGGCCGCGAGCTCACCCGCGGGCTCGGCGCCGGCGCCGACCCGGACAAGGGTCGCCAGGCCGCCGAGGACCACGCACAGGACATCGAGGACGCGCTGAAGGGCGCCGACATGGTCTTCGTGACCGCCGGTGAGGGTGGTGGCACCGGGACCGGTGGCGCTCCCGTCGTCGCGCGGATCGCCCGGGCCCTGGGTGCGCTGACCATCGGTGTGGTGACGCGGCCGTTCTCGTTCGAGGGCAAGCGCCGGGCCAACCAGGCCGAGGCGGGCATCGCCGGGCTCCGCGAAGAGGTCGACACCCTCATCGTCATCCCCAACGACAAGCTGCTGCAGATGGTCGATCACCAGATCGCCATCCTCGATGCGTTCAAGCAGGCCGACCAGGTGCTGATGCAGGGTGTCTCCGGCATCACCGACCTGATCACCACCCCCGGTCTGATCAACCTCGACTTCGCCGACGTCAAGGCGGTCATGTCCAACGCCGGCTCGGCGCTGATGGGTATCGGCTCGGCCCGCGGTGAGGATCGCGCCCGCGCGGCCGCCGAGATGGCCGTGTCGTCCCCGCTGCTCGAGGCCAGCATCGACGGTGCGCACGGTGTGCTGCTGTCGATCGCCGGTGGGTCCGACCTGGGCCTGTTCGAGGTCTCGGCCGCGGCCAACCTGATCCAGGGTGCCGCACACGAGGACGCCAACATCATCTTCGGCACGGTGATCGACGACGCCCTCGGTGACGAGGTGCGGGTCACGGTCATCGCCGCCGGCTTCGAGGGTGGCCAGCCGCCGCGTCGCCAGCCGGGCATCAGCCGGGCCGCCGACCTGCGCAACCAGGTGCCCGGTCGCCCGGCCGCCGAAGCGCCCCGCAACCAGCAGTCAGGTCAGGAGCAGAGCCGGCCCAGCGGACCCCCGCAGCAGTCGGCGCCGTCCGCTCCGGCCCAGCCGCAACGCTCCGCCCCGCCGGTCAGTCGGCCGCCCGTTCAGTCGGCCCCGGCCGACGACGAGCTCGACATCCCGGATTTCCTCAAGTAAGTCGGTGGCGAGGCCGCGTTTCGCTCCGGACCATCGTGGCGGACGGCGGTAATCTCGCTGCACAGGTCCGGCGCCGAACGGCGCCGGCGGTTGATCGTATGAAGGTGGAGACATGGCGGAACGACTGAAGCGGGCAGCGGCCTGGCTGGGTCTGGTGACCGACGACCGCTACCCCGACTACGACAACAACGACGAGCTCACCGAGGGTCTGTCCCGCGAGGAACTCCTCGGTGCCACCGGCCAGGCCCCCGAGCAGCCGGGAGCACGACCGACCACGTCGGGGTCGTCCGTGGTTGCGCCGGTGGCCACCTCGGCCACCGTCACCCCGCTGGAGACCCGCCGACCCACCGCGGTCGCCGCGGTTCCGGCCCCCTCCACCCCAGTTGCGTCTCAACCTCGGACGGCGGACATGTCCCGGATCATCACGGTGCACCCGCGCACCTACAACGAAGCCCGCACCATCGGCGAGCACTTCCGCGACGGCGTGCCGGTGATCATGAACCTGACCGAGATGGAGGACGTGGACGCCAAGCGTCTCGTCGACTTCGCGGCCGGACTGATCTTCGGCACCCGCGGCTCGATCGAGCGGGTGACCAGCAAGGTGTTCCTCCTGTCGCCGCACAACGTGAGCGTCACCGCCGAGGACAAGGAACGCATCGCCGGCGGGTTCTTCAACCAGAGCTGAGTCCCCCTTCGCCCGGGCACGTACGCTGGAGCAGCCCGAGGCGTCAGACAGGAAGTGGTGGGACTCGATCGTGTATGTGGTGGGTTTGCTCATCGACTGGCTTCTGTGGATCTTCTTGCTGATCCTCTTCGCCCGGATGATCCTGTCCTGGGTGCCGGTTCTGGTCCGCGACTGGGAGCCCCGCGGCCCCATGCTCGTCTTCGCCGAGGTCGTCTACTCGGTCACCGATCCGCCGCTCCGGGCGTTGCGCAAGGTCCTGCGACCGGTGCGCGTCGGCACGATGATGATCGATCTCGCCTTCATCGGTCTGGCCATCCTGGTCAGCATCTTGATGCAGGTCAACCAGAGTCTGTTGTTGCGCTGATCCTCGGCGTCCCCGTCCCGCGTACGCCAAGGTCAGGGCGACCGGAGGGCGTGGATTCGGTACGGTAGACCGGATGGGCTGATGCCCGTCGGTCGAACCCCCGCGCAGATGAACGAGGTGAACGATGACATTGTCCCTGGACGATGTTCGCAACAAACGTTTCCGGATGGCCCGTAAGTCCGGGTACGAGGTCCTGGAGGTCGACGAGTTCGTCGACGAGGTCGAGGAGAGCTTCGCCCAGCTGATCGAGGAGAACCAGAACCTCAAGAAGCAGGTGGAGGCGCTCAGGGGCTCACCCGCCGCGGCGCCGACCGCGAGCCAGCCTGTCGCACCGGCCGCCGCCCCGGTCGCCGAGACGAAGTCCGCTCCGGAAACCGAGACGAAGTCCGCTCCGGAGGCCGAGACGACGTCCGCGACGGCCCCGTCGACCCCGATCGCCACCGACGCCATCGTCGTGACCACCAGCAAGGAAGCCAGCACGGCCGTCGTCCGGCTGGTCGAGATGGCCACCGACCAGGCCGAGCGGTTGGTCGAGGAGGCCAATGCCGACGCCACCCGGATCCGCGAAGAGGCCACCCGCGGTGCCGACCAGGTGACCTCCGAGGCCCGGGTCAACGCCGAGCGTCTGAACGCCGACGCGCGTAGCCGGGCCGAGAAGCTCGACCGCGACATCGACTCGAAGCGGACCCAGATGTTCGGGGACCTGGAGAAGCAGCGCGATGAGCTGACCCAGACCGTCGAGGCGCTGCGTGGCTTCGAGGCGGCCTACCGCTCGAACCTCACGGGCCACCTGCGGAGCCAGATCGAGACTCTCGAGTCGGGCCACGCGGAGCCGGCCGAGGTGCCGGAGATCCTGCGCCGGACCGAAGGTGGATCGGGGACCCCGGCGGCCGCGCCGGCCACCCCGCGATCGGACGCCGACGACAGCCCGACCGCCACCACCAGCAACACCCCGCGGTTGGACGCGCTGCTCGGCGACCAGCACTGAGCCTCGCTCGACCCGCACCGTGCTGACGGGGCCCGCATCCGCGGGCCCCGTTTCGCCTCTCGATCCGGCGCGCAACGTTGAAGAATCGCCACCCAGCACCTATGGTCTCTGCGACACTGCACACCACGCTGACTCGACTGCAAGAAATGGGGACCTGATGAGCACGGTCAACGCCAGCGCCGACGAGGCGTCGGCGGCCAACGCCGGGGGCCGCGGCACCACCCGCCCGACACCGACGCGGACCGCTCCCACCGTGCACGCCGTCCCGGTCGAGCACGTCGACCGCCCGGTCAAGCACGTCGATGCCGGCGACCTGCCGGTGCGGCCGGGGGAGGAGCCCTGGACCACCGCCGAACTCGACGAGGTGAAGACGACCCTGGTCGACGACATCGCCCGTTTCACCAGCCAGATCGAGGTCTCGACCGCCGAGCTCGTCGGCCTGCTGCGCGACGGGACCGAGGGCGCCGGGCGCGACCCCGCGGACGTCGGCTCAGCGAACTTCGAGCGGGACGCCGAGATGTCGCTGGCCAACAACGCGCGCGAGATGCTCGACCAGTCGCGGCTCGCGCTGCGCCACATCGACCTCGGCACCTACGGCAGCTGCGACAACTGCGGCAAGCCGATCGGCAAGGGTCGGCTGCAGGCCTTCCCGCGGGCCACGCTGTGCGTGAGCTGCAAGCAGCGCGAGGAGCGTCGATAACGTCTTCGACGGCGGCGCCGGTCGTACGGCGCCGCCGAATCGGCTTGTTCACGGCTCTGGCCCTCGGTGGTCTGGCCGTGGACGTCGTCACCAAGATCATCGCCGTCGACCGGTTGGACCCGCAGGCGCCGGTCCGGCTGCTCGGCGGTCTGCTCACCCTCCGGCTGATCCGCAATCCGGGAGCCGCGTTCAGCCAGGGCGAGAACTTCACCTACGTCTTCGCCATCGCCGCCATCGCCGTCCTCGGCTTCGTGGTCATCCGGCTGGTGCCGCGGTTGGGGCACACCGGCTGGACGGTGGCGCTCGGCCTGCTGTGCGCCGGCGTCGCCGGCAACCTCAGCGACCGGCTGTTCCGGACGCCGGGGGTGTTGCGTGGCCACGTGGTCGACTTCTTCCAACTGCCGCACTTCGCCATCTTCAACGTCGCCGACATGTGCATCACCACCGCCGCGGTGATGATCATGATCCTGGCCGTGGTCAAGAACGTCGGGCTGACCGGCGAGCACTACGCCACCTCCGAGAAGAAGAGCCGGACCACCGAACCGGCGCGGGTCGAGGACACCGATGGCTGACACCCGGGTCGTGTTCGTCCCCGACGGGCTCGACGGCGAGCGGGCCGACAGCGCGGTGGCCCGGATGCTCGGGTTGTCCCGGAGCCACGTCGCCGACCTGATCGCCGACCATGCGGTCAGCCAGGACGGCTCCGTGGTCGGCAAGTCCGACCGGGTTCGCGCCGGAGCCATGCTCGAGGTCGCCTTCGAGGAGCGCCGGGCCGCGATCGTCCGGCCGCTGACCGTCGAGGGGCTGCGGATCGTGCACGACGACGACGACCTCGTGGTCATCGACAAGCCGGTCGGCGTGGCTGCGCACCCCAGCGTGGGGTGGACCGGTCCGGACGTGCTGGGTCATCTGGCCGGGGCGGGCTTCCGCATCTCGACCTCGGGTGTGCCCGAGCGCCGCGGCATCGTGCAGCGGCTCGACGTCGGCACGTCAGGACTGATGGTGATCGCCAAGAGCGAGACCGCGTACACGATCCTCAAGCGGGCGTTCAAGTCCCGGACGGTCGACAAGATCTACCACACGCTGGTCCAGGGCCACCCCGATCCGTTCACCGGGACGATCGACGCCCCGATCGCCCGGCATCCCGGTGCGGACTACCGGATGGCGGTGATCGACGGGGGACGGCACAGCGTGACCCACTACGACACCCTGGAGGCCTTCGTCGGGACCACGCTGCTCGAGGTCACGCTCGAGACCGGACGGACCCATCAGATCCGCGTCCACATGGCGGCGATCAAGCACCCGTGCGTCGGCGACCCCACGTACGGACCCAACCCGGTCCTGGCCGCCAAGCTCGGGCTGGAACGGCAGTGGTTGCACGCGACCCGGCTCGGATTCATCCACCCGGGCACGGGTGAGTACGTCAGTTTCGCGTCCGTCTACCCCGAGGATCTGCAGCGGGCCCTGGACATCGTCGCCGCTCACTGAGGGCGCGTCCACCGTGACGGCGGTAACACCAGTCGTCAATGTGGTTCGTTGCCCGGCGATCGACTTCGCTAGGGTCAGTCTGTGCGTAGAGCCAAGATTGTCTGCACGCTCGGGCCTGCCTCATCGGCCCCTGAGCGTCTCGTCGAACTCGTCCGGGCCGGGATGGACGTCGCCCGGCTGAACATGAGCCATGGTGATTACAGCGACCACGCGGCCAACCTGAAGAACGTCCGCGAAGCGTCGCGCATCGTCGGGCGTCCGGTCGGTGTGCTGGCCGACCTGCAGGGGCCGAAGATCCGGCTCGGCCGTTTCGCCAACGGCAAGGAGCAGCTCACCGTCGGCGACACCTTCGCCATCACCGTCGACGACATCGAGGGCACCGTCGAGCGCTGCTCGACCACCTACAAGGGCCTGCCCGGCGACGTCAGCCCCGGCGACGACATCCTCATCGACGACGGCCGGATTGCGCTGCGGGCCACCGAGGTCACCGCGACCGACGTCATCACCGAGGTCGTGGTCGGCGGACCGGTCAGCAACAACAAGGGCATCAACCTGCCCGGCGTCGCGGTCAGCGTGCCCGCGATGAGCGACAAGGACACCGAGGACCTGCGCTGGGCGCTGACCAACGGCGTCGACATGATCGCGCTCTCCTTCGTCCGCAGCGCCAAGGACATCGAACTGGTGCACGCGGTGATGGACGAGGTCGGTCGTCGGGTCCCCGTCATCGCCAAGCTCGAGAAGCCGCAGGCCGTCGACAACCTCGACGAGATCATCGACGCCTTCGACGCCTTCATGGTCGCCCGCGGTGACCTCGGGGTCGAGTTGCCGCTCGAGGAGGTGCCGCTGGTCCAGAAGCGCATCGTCTCGGCCGCACGCCGGTGGGCCAAGCCGGTCATCGTGGCCACCCAGATGCTCGAGTCGATGATCTCCGCGCCCCGCCCGACCCGCGCCGAGGCCTCCGACGTCGCCAACGCCATCCTCGACGGGGCCGACGCGGTGATGCTGTCCGGCGAGACCAGCGTCGGCGAGTACCCCGTGGTCACCGTGGAGACGATGGCCCGGATCGTCGAGAACACCGAGGCCCACGGCCTCGAGCGGATGGCCAACATCGAGTGGGAGCCGCACACGACCAGCGGCGTGATCACCCTGGCCGCCGCCGACGTGGCCACCCGGATCGGCGCCAAGTTCATGGTCGCCTTCACCCACTCCGGCGACTCGGCCCGGCGGCTGTCGCGACTGCGGTCGCCGATCCCGATCCTGGCCTTCACCCCGATCGAGGAGACCCGCGCCGCGATGACCCTCAACTGGGGCGTCGAGTCGATGCTCGTCCCGATGGTCGACCACACCGACGAGATGATCCGCCAGGTCGACAAGGCCCTGGCCGAGTCCGGGATCATCGCCGAGGGCGAGCGGGTGGTCATCGTCGCCGGTTCGCCTCCCGGCGTCTCCGGCCACACCAACATGATCCGGGTCCGCCGGATCGGTGCGCCGCTGTAATTTTTGGCCCTGCGGCTCGCCCTGGATGCGGAATGGGCGGGGTTGCCTGGCCGCTGGCTTGCCGAGCGCCTGAGAACGTCAAAGCCCGGCCCCTGATGGGGGCCGGGCTTTTCGGTACACGCGCAGTGGCGAGCATCGTTAGCGAGCGGCCTGGTTCGCTCTGGACTGACTGTGAGGATCGACGTACCGGCTCGCTGGTGGTGGGCTGGGGCTGGTAGCAGCGGGTGTGACCCTTGGCCTGACTGGCGCGATGCCTTCGAATCGACATGTCGATCCGCTGCTACCGGCACCGGCCCGGCCCGGCCGGAGACGTTGGCCTGATCAGGAGCTTGACCGCCGGTAGCCGCCGACGTGTCTCATCACAGTCTTGCCATCTCCGCACCGGACCGGACCTCACGTCCACCCGGTCGAAGGAGAGAACGCAATGCCCATGTTGGCAGAACTGGTCGAGGTCGTCATCGGCGTCGACACCCACGCAGACACCCACACCGCGGCGGTGATGGATGCCCGCACCGGCGGAGTACTGGCTCGCGCCACGGTCACGACCGACCCCGACGGCTACGCCGAGCTGATCACGCTGGCCGATGGCCACTCCGGGCTGCGGGCGTGGGCTTTGGAGGGCGCCGGCGGTTACGGTGCCGGGCTCGCCCGGTACCTCGGCGATGCCGAGGAGCTGGTGGTCGAGCTCGACCGCCCGGTCCGCGCCCGCCGGCGTGGTGGAGCGAAGTCCGACCTGATCGACGCCGAGCGGGCCGCCCGTGAAGCGCTCGGTCGGACCCACCTGGCGCAGCCCAAGACCGGCCCGGCGCGGGCCGCGGTGGCCATGCACCTGACCGCTCGACGCGCTGCGGTCGAGGCCGCGACCGCCGCTCAACGCCAGCTGCGCGCCCTGGTCATCACTGCTCCCGAAGTGGTGCGGGCCCGCTTCCGCGGCCAGTCCACAACCGTCATGGTCACCACCGCCACCCGGCTCCGCCCGGGCACCACCAGCGGTGATGTGGAGGTGCGCGAGGCGCTGTCGGTGCTGCGCACCCTGGCCCGGCGGATCACCTTCTTGACTGAGGAGGCCGACGAGCACGAGAAGACCATTCGAGCGCTGGTCCGCTCATGGCGTCCAGACCTACTCGAGGTGAGCGGCGTCGGCCCGATCGTGGCCGGCACCGTGCTGGCGGCGTGGTCCCACCCGGGCCGGGTCCGTGACGAGGCCGCCTTCGCCATGCTCGCCGGCGTCGCCCCGATCCCCGCCTCCTCGGGTAAGACCACCCGCTACCGGCTCAACCGTTCCGGTGACCGCCAGCTGAACCGGGCCCTGCACACCATCGTGTTGTCCCGGCTGCGCTACGACCCCGACACCCGCGCCTACGCCGAACGCCGCCGAGCGCAGGGCAAGACTGACCGAGAAATCAAAAGATGCCTCAAGCGCTACATCGCCCGCCAGCTACACCGCCAGCTCGAGGCGCCACCCCAGGTCGCCACCGCCGCTTGACATCCATAGGAGCGTCGAGCGAGCACGACACGCTTTTCCGTCGTGCGAGTCGAGGAGGGAAGTGCGAACCAACGCGGCCGCTCGCGGGTGCGAGCCGCAGGCTCAGATAAAAATGACCCCTGGGCGAGGGGGAGTTCACCGGAGTAGTTGACGGTCTGGGTGGCCTGGCGCATGTAGGCCTTCCAGGAATCGGAGCCCGACTCGCGGCCGCCGCCGGTCTCCTTCTCGCCGCCGAAGGCGCCGCCGATCTCGGCGCCGGAGGTGCCGATGTTGACGTTGGCGATGCCGCAGTCGGAGCCACTGGGGGAGAGGAAGCGCTCGGCCTCGGCCTGGTTGCTGGTGAAGATGGCCGACGACAGGCCCTGCGGGACGGCGTTGTGCAGGGCGATGGCCTCGTCGAGGGTCTCGTAGGTCATCACGTAGAGGATCGGCGCGAAGGTCTCCTCGTGCACGATGGCGGTCTGCGCCGGCATCGAGACCAGGGCGGGTTCGACGTAGTAGGCGTCGGGCGCCTCGTCGGCGTGCACCCGGTTGCCACCGGCCAGCACGGTGCCACCCTGCTCGACCGCGGCGGCCAGGGCGCGCTGCTGGGCGTCGAAGCTGGCCCGGTTGATCAGCGGGCCGACCAGGGTGCCCTCGTCGGTCGGGCTGCCGATGGCCAGGGTGCCGTACGCGGCGGCGATCCGCGAGGTCAGCTCGTCGGCGACCGAGCTGTGAACGAACAACCGACGCAGCGTGGTGCAGCGCTGACCGGCCGTGCCGGCGGCGGCGAAGACCGCACCGCGCAGGGTCAGGTCCAGATCGGCCGACGGCGTGACGATGGCGCCGTTGTTGCCGCCGAGCTCGAGCAGCAGCCGGCCGAAGCGGCCGGCGACCAGCGGGGCGATCTGCTTGCCCATCCGCACCGAACCGGTGGCCGAGACCAGGGCGACGCGGGGGTCCTCGACCATCCGCTGGCTGCCGGACGGCGTCGGTCAGCAGCAGCTGGTGGATACCGGCGGGGGCGTCGAGCTCGGCCACGGCCCGAGCCAGCAGTGCGTCGACGGCCAGCGCCGACAGGCGGGTCGCGTCGGCCGGCTTCCAGATCACCGTGTCGCCGCAGACCAGGGCGAGCGCGGTGTTCCAGGCGTAGACCGCGACCGGGAAGTTGAACGCCGAGATGATGCCGACCACACCGAGCGGGTGCCAGACCTCGGACAGCCGGTGGCCGGGACGCTCCGACGGCATGGTCTTGCCGAACAGCTGGCGCGACTGACCGACGGCCAGATCGCAGATGTCGATCATCTCCTGGACCTCGCCCAGCGCCTCGGAGCGGGTCTTGCCCACCTCGGCGGTGACCAGGGTGGCCAGGTCGGCCTTGTACTCGGTGAGCAGTTCGCCCCAGCGCTTGACCAGCGCGCCGCGCCGCGGGGCCGGCACCTCGCGCCAGGTCACGAACGCCTCGGCCGCCGCCTCGATGGCGGCGTCGATGGCCGCGTCGTCGTGCAGCGTGGTGCCGACCAGTTCGCCGCCGGTGATCGGGCTGGCGATGGCGGTGTCACCCTCGAGACCGGCCAGTTCGACCCCGCACGCCTTCAGTGCGGCGCGTACGCCTTCGGCGATGGACGCGGTGGTGGGAAAGCTGGTCATCGGGATGCCTCCTGGAGTGCTGTGCTGATCGGTCGACCGAGGCGGCGTTCCGCCTCGGTCCGGGACGCCTGCTGTTGAGCGGCGTAGAGCTGGGTGGGGTCGAGGATCGGCATGCCGACGACCTCGCTGAGCCGAGCGAGATCGTACGGCGTGCCGAGCTGTTCGTCGTCACGCGATCCCTCGTCGGTGAGGTTGGACTGGAAGATCCCGGCGGCCGATCGGGGGAGGAAGTCCTCGTAGACGATCGGGTCGGGGACCACGCGGTCGCCCTCGACCCGGTAGGTGAAGAAGCCGAGTCCCTGCGCCTCGAGCCCCGCCTCGGTGTCGGGCAGCTGCTCGGTCCAGACCTGTTCGGCGATCTCGACCCGCGTACGCGACGGGTCCTCGGCCCGGCGGCGGTCGACCTCGGCGACCATCCGGTCGTAGCGGTCGCGACCCCGCTCGGTCAGCGCGATGCCGCGCTGCTCGACCTCGCCGAACCGGACGCGGAGCGCGCCGCTGCCGACCGAGCCGTCGGCCTCGCGGAAGACCCGGTCCTCGGCGAGGGCCTTGAACGAGGTCTGCCGGAGCAGCACGTCGGGCCCGGCCCAGCCCGGCGGACCCTGGATCTCCTCGATCATGGCGATGCCGCGGGCCTGCATCCGGGCGTAGAGGTCGTCGATGTCGAGGACGCGGGGCGTCAGGTGGTTGATGTGGGTCGACGGCACCCCGCCGATGTCGGCGGCGACCGCGGAGATCTTCTCGAGCGTGGTGTACCAGGCGCGGTCGATCGGCTCGGTCGACAGCTCGAACGACGCGGTCGCCAGGTCGAGGAGACGGTCGGCGTCACCGGGGGAGAGCCCGCCCTGGGTGGCCGAGCGGTCCGACAGTGCGAGCAGTTCGTCGCCGAACAGCACCCGGCGACCGATGAACCGCTCGAGCGCGGCCTGGGTCTCGGCGTCGAAGAAGCGCCGGTCGTCGTGGGTCAGCATCGAGGTGAAGACGCGGAACGGATTGTGGGCCAACTCGTCGGCGTCGACCGGCCGGAACGCGGTGGACACCACGGGCACCGAGCTCTTCGAGGCGTCGCGCAGGTCGTAGAACCCCACCGGGTGCATGCCGAAGCCCGCGAACACCCGGGCGACCTGGGCCAGCTCGCGGGCCGAACCGACCCGGATGGCCCCGTGCCGCTCGGCGGTCACCCGCTCGATCGATCCGAGCCGCTCGGCGTCACGACCCTGCCGGGCGGCGACGTCGGCATTGACCGCCCGGGAGACGTCGACCAGCGTGGTGTACGCCGGGACCTCGCGTCCGTAGAGCGTCGCCAACCGGATGGCGAACCGGGCTCGCAACTGCCAGAGCGGGACTTCGGCAACCATGGCCTGACCGACCGCCTTCCTCGTGGTGTGGGGGTGGACTAGATGATGTGGACTTCGGACAGCTGGTGGCTGAGCGAGCCGAACCGCTCGAGGTCGAAACCGCTGATGTCGATCACCGGCTGCCGCCCCAGGTAGAGGTCGGCCACCGACTCGCCGACCGCCGGCGCCTGCAAGAATCCGTGTCCGGAGAATCCTGTGGCGTAGAAAAACCCGTCAAGCACGCGAGACGCGCCAATAATAGCGTTGTGATCGGGGGTGTTCTCGTACAGTCCGGCCCAGCCGCCCTCGAGTGACCGGCCGGCCAGTTGGGGGGCGATGTGTGCGGCCGCGGCGTCGAACGCCGGCACCCACTGGGTGTCGAACGCACGGCCGTAGCCCGGGTCCTGGTCGGTGTTGGAGATGCCGAGCAGCATCCCCCGCGGGTAGTTGTGGAAGTAGAGCGTGGTCCCGAGATCGAGGGTGAAGGGCACCGTCGGGAAGGCCGGGTCGCTCTGCGGGGTGAAGCCGATCTGACGCCGGACTGGGACGACCGGCAGCGGGACGTCGACCATCGACCCGAGCTCGGCCGACCAGGCGCCGGTGGCGCAGATGACCGCGCCGGTGGCGATGTCGCCCCGGTCGGTGTGCACGGCTTCGATCCCGCTCACGCCACGGCTCACGCCGGTCACCGCGGTCTGCTCGACGATCACCGCACCCAACGTACGGGCGGCCGCGGCGTACCCGGCGACCACGGCCGCCGGCTCCGCGTAGCCGTCGCGCGGGGAGTAGGACGCGGCGAGCAGGACAGCCGGATCGAGCAGCGGGTTGATCTCGGCCGCTTCGGCCGGGCTGATCATGCGGGTGTTCCCACCGAGCCGGCACTGGACGACGGTGCTGCGGGCCAGTTGCTCGACCTCGGTGTCGGTCCGGGCCAGGAACAGGTAGCCGACCTGACGCAGGCCGATGTCGGTGGCGAACTCGTCCGCGAACCGCTCGTACGCCTCGAGGCTGCGCTGCCCGAGCTCGATGTTGCCCGGGTCGGAGAACGTGGCGCGTACGCCGCCCAACGGTTTGGCCGACGATCCGCTGCCCAATCGGTCGCGCTCGACCAGGACGACGTTGCGCACACCGGCGCGCACCAGGTGGTAGGCGATGCTCATCCCGATCACCCCGCCTCCGACGACGACGACCTCGGCAGAGTCGGGAACCGGATTCACAGGGTCTCCTCGCAGGGGTCGGGATGCCCCACCAGCATGGTCGTTCCCGTCGTTAAGGTCAATCGAGAGAACGTGCATCCTTCGTATAGCTTTGCTGAATGCGATGGACGCTCGACCAGCTCCGCACCTTCGTCACGGTCGCCGAATTCGGCACCATGACCGCGGCGGCGGCCGCGCTCGACTACACGACCGGGGCGGTCTCGCAGCAGATGGCCGCGCTGTCCGCTGCGGTCGACCGTTCGCTCTTCGCCCGTGACGGCACCCGCCTGGCCCTGACCGACGACGGACTCCTGCTGTTGGCCCACGCCCGCACGGTGCTCGAGGCCGACCGGCGGGCCGGGGAGGCGCTGCGCGGACCGGCGGTCGAGCGGTCGGCCGTCCGGTTGGGCGTCTTCGGGTCGGTCGCCGTGTGGTCGATGCCGCGGCTCCGAGCCGCTCTGGCCGCCGAGTCCGGTCCGGTGGCCCTGCGGGCCATCGAGGTCGACGTCGAGGCGATGCCCGAGGCGGTGCTGGCCGACGAGATCGACCTGGCGCTCGGGCTGAACTACTGCGATGCCCCGCTGCCCCCGCGCCGCGGTCTCGACGTGCTCCGGTTGCACGAGGAGCCCTACCGGATGGTGCTGCCCGAGCCGGTGACCTTCGAGGATGCCGAGGCGCTGCGCGCGTACGCCGACCGCACCGACTGGATCGTCCCGCCGCCGACCTCCAACTTCGGCAAGGCGGTGCGCTTCGCCTGCACCCGCGCCGGCATCGTCCCCCGCGAGCAGCACATCGTCACCGACACCGCGGTGTCCATCGCGCTGGCCGAGTCGGGCGTCGGCATCACCCTGATCACCCCGCTGATGCTCGAGATCCGCGCCACCCGGGCCCCGACCGTGGCCCTGCCCGGCCCCTCGACCCGCGACGTCGTCGCCCTCACCCGCACCGCCAACCTCCAGCGCCGCAGCATCGCCGCCGTCCGCTCCGCCCTCGCCCGCGTCTTCCGCGAGGCCTAGTGCCGAAATCCATCGCCAGTGCCCGAATTCCGTGGCCGCGACGCACGTTCCGGCCACTGAGGACGGATTTCGCCATCAGGAGCGCCGAGCGCGAACCCCGAGCCCAGAAAGGTGAGTGCCGGGAAGGGGAGTCGAACCCCTATGTCCTTGTGGGACAGACGGGTTTGAGCCGTCCGCGTATACCTTTCCGCCACCCCGGCGGGGATGAGCCTGGATATTGTGCCACACCGGTTTGTCCGTATCCCCGCGCTGAACGGATTCGTAACACGAACTGATTAAAGTGTCCTTCGTGACCAACGACGAGACCATGACTGCAGCCGCCGCGCGCCCGAAGGGCTCCGCCACCCGCGTCGTGGTGGCCGAGGACGAGGCGCTGATCCGGATGGACCTGGTCGAGATGCTCACCGAAGAGGGCTACGAGGTCGTCGGCGAGGCCGGCGACGGCGAGGAGGCGGTGGCCCTGGTCATCGAGCTCCAGCCCGACCTGGTCGTGATGGACGTCAAGATGCCCAAGATGGACGGCATCAGCGCCGCCGAGCAGATCGCCAGCAAGCGGATCGCCCCGGTGGTCATGCTCACCGCGTTCAGCCAGCGTGACCTGGTCGACCGGGCCCGCGAGGCCGGCGCCATGGCGTACGTGGTCAAGCCGTTCAGCAAGGCCGACCTGGTGCCGGCGATCGAGATCGCCCGCGGCCGGTTCGCCGAGATCCGCGCGGTCGAGGAAGAGGTTTCCGACCTCACCGAGCGGCTCGAGTCGCGCAAGGCGGTCGACCGGGCCAAGGGTCTGCTGCAGACCGGACTGGGGCTGACCGAGCCGGAGGCGTTCCGCTGGATCCAGAAGACCGCGATGGACCTGCGCAAGTCGATGCGCGAGGTCGCCGAGGGCGTCATCGAGCACGGCGCGGGCGCCAAGAAGAAGTAGGTCCTGCACGGGGTGTGCACCGCCGTGCCTGACGCCCGATGATGACGACGCACCCCGCACGACCGGAAACGGGCCCCCTCCGCGAGGAGGGGGCCCGTTTCCGGTGTCCGGCCGGCGACCGGAGGAGGGGTCAGTGGCCGCCGAGGTACGCAGCGGTGACCGAGGGGTCGTCGAGCAGCTTGGTCGCATCGCCCTGCATGTTGAGCTTGCCGGATTCGAGCACGTAGGCGTAGTCGGCGATCTCGAGGGCGGCGAGCGCGTTCTGCTCGACGAGCAGGACGGTGACGCCCTGCTCGCGGATCCGCTCGATGGTCTCGAAGATGACGTCGACCAGCACCGGGGCCAGACCCATCGACGGCTCGTCGAGGAGCAGCAGTTGCGGATCGCCGAGCAGGGCCCGGGCGACGGCCAGCATCTGCTGCTCGCCGCCGGACATGGTGCCGGCCTTCTGGTTGATCCGCTCCTGCAGCCGCGGGAAGAGGTCGAGGACCCGTTCGCGGTCCTCGGCGATCTTGGCGGTGTCCTTGCGGGTGAACGCGCCGAGGTCGAGGTTTTCCGACACGGTCATCCGCTGGAAGATCTTGCGGCCTTCCGGCGACTGGCAGATGCCGAGCTTGACGACCTCGTGGCCGGGGATGCCGTTGATCCGTTGCCCGTTGTAGACCACGTCGCCGGAGCGGGGCCGCAGCAGCCCGGAGATGGTCCGCAGGGTGGTCGACTTCCCGGCACCGTTCGAGCCGATCAGGGTGACGATCTCGCCCTTGTAGACGGTCAGCGACAGGTCCTTGACCGCGGCGATGTTGCCGTAGCTGACGTTCAGCCCCTTGATGTCGAGGATGACGTCCTTGCCCTTGCCGCGTTCCACGGTGGGGGCGTGGCTGATGTCGGTGCTCATGGCTTGTTCCTCCGGCCTTCCCGGGTCCCGGTCTTGCCGAGGTAGGCCTCGATCACCGTCTGGTTGTTGCGGATGTCGTCCGGGGTGCCCTCGGCGATCAGGTTGCCCCGGTCGAGGACGGTGATCCGCTCGCTGATCTTCATGATCACGCTCATGTCGTGCTCGATCAGCAGCACCGAGATGCCCCGTTCGTCACGGACCCGGTGGACGAAGTCGTTGAACGTGGCCGACTCCTGCGGGTTCATCCCGGCGGTGGGTTCGTCGAGCAGCAGCACGCTGGGTCGAAGCGCCATCGCCCGGGCGATCTCCAGCCGGCGCTGGTCGCCGTAGGACAGGTTGCGGGCCAGTTCGCCCTCGGCGTGCGGGATGCCGACGTAGGCCAGCAGTTCGCGGGCATCGTCGCGGGCCTGGCGTTCCTCACGCTTCTGCCCGGGGGTCCGCAGCACGGTGGAGATCACCCCGGCCTTGAGGTGGGGGTGCATGGCCACCATCACGTTCTCCTCCGCGGTCATCAGGTTGAACAACCGGATGTTCTGGAAGGTGCGGGCCAGACCCATCGAGGCCCGCAGGTGCGGCTTGACCGGGGTGACGTCCTTGCCCTTGAGGTAGACCGTGCCCTCGGTGGCCTGGTAGAGGCCGGTGAGGACGTTGAAGAAGGTCGTCTTCCCGGCCCCGTTCGGCCCGATCAGGCTGACGATCGAGGCCGGCGGGATCGCGAACGACACATCGTTGACCGCGACCAGACCGCCGAAACGGATGGTGATGTGGTCGGCGTAGAGGATGTTCGCGGTCACCGGGTCGGCCCCGGTCGGGCCCGCGGGCACCGTCCGGGTGGTGCCGGCGTCGGTGGCGTCGTCCGGGGTGGCGTTCGGGGTGCCGCCGAGCTGGGTGGCGTCCGGGAGCGACTCGCTCATCGACGGTCCTCCTTCGTCTGCTCGTGGTGGATGGCGTCGTCGAGCACCGGGCTGGTCGCCATCGCCGCAGCGGCGATCTTGGCGTCCTGGTCCCGGTCGGCGTGCACGACCGCTTCGGTCTCGGCTTCGGCTTCGAGGCTCTCGGCCCCGAGCGACTCGGCTTCGGTCCGCGACGGGGTCTTGAGCAGGGCTTTGGTGCGTTGCTCGGGTATCAGCCCTTCACGCCGGAACAGCATCATCATGACCAGCAGCAGGCCGAGGATCATGTAGTTGTACCGGGGCAGGACCGCTTCGAGGTCGGTGCCGAGGATGGCGTCGAGCTGGACACCGATCTGCTTCAGACCGTTGCCGTTGAGCCAGGCGAGCAGGAACGCACCGACGGTGACCCCCCACACGTTGCCCATGCCACCGAGCACGACCATCAGCAGCACCAGCACCGACTTGCCGAAGTCGAACCCCGACGGTGACACGGCGGTGGTGATGCCGGAGGCGTTGGCGACGCCGCCGATGCCGCCGAAGAAGGCGCCGACCGCGTACGCGAGGAGCTTGGTCTTGACCAGCGGGACGCCCATCATGCTGGCGGCCAGCTCGTCCTCGCGGATGGCCAGCCAGGCCCGGCCGAGTCGACCCTCGCGGATCCGCAGCGAGATGAAGATGCAGATCCCGACCAGGAACCCCAGGACGAGGATCTTCCAGATGTTGCCGGCCGCCGAGTTGGTCAGCAGCGGCGGCGCGATCCCCAGGGCACCGAGCGGGCCGGTGCCGATCGGGTCGATCGAGGAGATGCCCGGGTCGCCGTTGGCGATGTTGAACCCGGCGATGTCGTTGGAGTTGCGGAAGAACTGGGTGATGACCTCACCGAAGCCCAAGGTGACCAGGGCCAGGTAGTCACCGCGCAGCCGCAGCGTCGGCGCACCGATGATCAGGCCGAGGATCGCGCACAGGATGCCCGCGACGATGATCACCAACCAGAAGTTGATGTGTGTGCCGGGCAGGGTGTCCTTGACCGGGGAGAACAGGTGGAAGTCCCACTGCCAGTTGAACGGGAAAGCCATCAACCAGCCGGCCGTGTAGCCGCCCAGCGCCCAGAAGGCGACGTAGCCGAGGTCGAGCAGACCGGCGTAGCCGACGACAACGTTCAACCCGAGGGCCATGATCGCCCACATCAGGCACTCGTTGATGGTGGCGACCGGCAACCAGGCCACGACCGGGGCCCGGACCGATGACACCAGGTTCGGCAGGATCAGCTGGTAGAGGGCGAAGAGGAAGAGGATGACGGCGACGTAGCCGATCGGCCACTTGAGTTTCTGGAATGTCGACATCGTCACACCTTCTCCGTGGTCGGGCGACCGAAGATGCCCTCGGGCTTGAACACCATGAGCACGATCAGGATCATGAAGACCACCGACTGCGACCAGTTCGAGCCGAGACCGTAGGCGCCGCCCTCGTTGAGGGCCTGGATGATGCCGATCGACAGCCCACCGACGACGGCACCGGTGAGGTTGCCGATCCCGCCGAGGACCGCGGAGGTGAACGCGATCAGCCCGAGCTGGGTGCCGGTGTCGTAGTAGGTCTGGGTCTGGGCGAGGAAGTAGAGGACACCGGCCGCGCCCGCGAGGGCGCCGCCGAGGGCGAAGGTGAACGAGATGGTCCCGTTGACGTTGATGCCCATCAGCCGGGCGCCGTCCTGGTCCTGGGCGACGGCGCGCATGGCTTTGCCCATCTTGGTCCGGGTGACGATCCAGGTCATCAGCAGCAGCAGCGGGATGGCGACCACGACGACCATCAACAGCTTGTAGACGAACACGCCCTCGACGATCGGGCCGTTCCACACGACCGGCCAGTTCTTCTGGGCCGAGCCGTTGATGTACTCCTGCTGGGCGATACCGCGGAACAAGAAGCTCAGGCCGACCGCGGTCATCAGCGGGGCCAGCTTCGGCGCGGAGCGGAGTTTCCGATACGCGAAGAACTCCGCCGACACGTTGACCAGGCCACCGAACGCCATGCAGGCCACCAGGGCGACCACGAGGGCGATGATGCTGAACGCGGTCAGGTCACCGACCCCCATCACCCCGACCATCAAGCCGGCGGCCACGATGGTCGACAACATGAACAGGTCACCGTGGGCGAAGTTGATCAACTCGATGATGCCGTAGACCATCGTGTAACCGAGCGCGACCAGAGCGTAGAGCAGGCCGTTCTGCAGGCCGACGAGCAGCGAACCGAGGAAGCGGTCCGGGTCGGCGACGATGTTCGCCACCACCCAGACGGCGACGAACGCGACGACCACATAGCCGAGCACGCGCGCCACCAAAGGCCCGACCCGGACCTTGGCCTTCCGTGGGGTCCCCGTGATCGCGAGGGATGCCGTTGACATGTGCGAGGTCTACCTTTCCGACTCTGTGAGGCAACCGGGCGCCGCTGATGCCCGAGAAAGCGGCTGACGACAAAACCGCCGGGCCCGAACGAACGGGCCCGGCGGCTTCTGGTCACTCGACCGACTGAGACTTCTCGAAGACCTCTTTGCCGTCCTTGACGATCTCGACCGTCAAGTCACGGGCGGTGGTGTCACCGCTGGCCGGGTCGATCTTGATCTCCTTGCCGGTCACCGACTCGGCGGCCGGGATGGTGATCCCCTCGCCGGTCAGCACGGCGTCGGTGACGCCCTTGCGGGTGCCGTCCGACTTGGCGATCGCCGACAGGATGACCTGGGTCGCCGCAACGCCGTACAGCGGGTAGTTGCCCTCGGGGCCCTTGCCGTACTTGGCCTTGTAGGCCTCGAGCAGCTTGGCGCCGGCGCCACCGTTGGCGACGAGCTGGTCCTGGGTCAGACCCGCGAAGGTGAGGTACATGCCTTCGGACTGGGGCAGCTTGAGCATGTCCGGGTAGCCGGTGAAGCCGTCCGGAGCGAACAGCTTGACCTTCTCGTTGTCACCGAGGACGGCGACCTTGTCCTTGATCAGCTGGCCGCCGTTGTTGTCGTAGATCCCGCCGAGGTAGACCATGTCGGCGCCGGAGGCCTTGACCGCCTGGTAGAGCGCGGTGTAGTTCGGCTGCTTGGCGTCCCACGACTGCTCGCCGACGATCTCGATGCCTTCCTTGCTGGCCGCGGTGATGAACGCCTTGGCGACACCGAGACCGTAGGTCTGGTTGTCGTTCAGCACGAACGCCTTCTTGATGCCCTGGTCGTTGGCGGCGTACGCGGCCGCACCCTGACCCTGGTAGTCATCGGTGGTCACCACGCGGGCGTAGTTGCGCGTGCCGCTCGGGTAGTACTTGTCGGGCTCGCCGGTCTCCCAGGTCTTGGTCAGACCCGGGTTGGTGTTGGCGTGGCTGACCATCAACATCGGACCGGTGCTGTCCTGGTTGAGGGTCGGGACCTCGATCTTCGCGCAGCCGGAGTTGAAGGTGCCCATCACGGCCACCTCGGCGGTGTTGGCGACGTGGTCGGTGGCGTTCTTGGCGCACGCCGCGTCATCCCACGCGCCCTTGGCCGCGGTCGCATTGTCGTAGGTCTTCAGGGTGATCGTGTAGTCGCCGGCCTTGTGACCGACCTGCTCGAGGTACATCTCGATGAGGTTGTTGGTCGACTCGGACTGGCTGGCGCTCGAACCCTGCAAAGGCAGGTCGGTGGAGATGACGAGCTCCTTGCCGCCCTCACCACCTTCTTCGCCACCGCCGTTCTCACCAGTGGCACAGGCCGTGAGCGACAGCGCCGCCGCCGCCGCGATGGCGACGAAGCGGGTGATTGATCGTGCGGGCAAAACTCCTCCTCGATACACGCGGTCGCACGCGGTGTGCGGCGACCGGGGGCTTGCTCGTCTGTTCGTGGGGTCGACCTCGAAGTCGACAGGGCCGTGGACCCGGGCTCGACTGCGCTGGCTTTCCCCGATGCCGGCTGGATGTAACTCATGCAGCCTGGCCTACGCATATAACCACAGTGTTAAAGCAACGTTAAGGAAATCACAGGAATTTTATGGTCGCGTGCCCTGGGCTCGGGCCGGGTCGGTCACGCTCACGACTGTCCGATCTGTCCACCGAGTCCGTCGTGCGCTGGCCATCGTGACATCACCTCCGTGACGGTTCCGCCGTGTCCGGGGTGAGCGTTTCGTCACGCAGGGTCCTCACCGGTCGCTGAGGCGCAACGCGGCCCACAACTCGGCCCGGTCACCGAACCGGGTCAGATCGAGGGCGAGCAGCCGCTCGAGGAGGGCGATCCGGTTGCGGAGGGTGTGGCGGTGGATGCCCAGTTCCTTGGCCGCCGGATCCCAGGCGCCGTTGTGGTCGAGCCACACCTCGGCCGAGCTGATCAGGGCCGCCCGCTCGGCCGGCGGCCGGGTCGACAGCGGGTGCAGCATCCGGGCCGCCACCCCGGGACCCCCGGCCGACTCGAGCAGGCCGAGCATCCCCTCCGACACCAGGTCCTCGAAGCGGATGAACGGGCGGTCGGCACCGGCCCGGGCCGCGGCCCGCTGGGCCTCGCGCAATGCCGACGGCAGATCGGGCCAGTCGACCGGGGACGAGCCGCCCGCGTACGCGCCATAGCGCTGCAGGATGGCCGTCACCTCGGCCAGGTCGTCGTGATGGCTGATCACCACCAGGTGCTCCTGGTGCTCGGCGAAGAACACCCGGTCCGGGTGCCGTTCGGCGAAGATCCCGAGCTCGGCGATGAGTCCGGGCCGGCGGTGCGGCTCGCTGGTCGAGCACACCCGCACCGGGGCCGGGGGGAGCCGCCCGCCGAGTTGCTCGACCGTCTGCCCGACCACCGCGTACGCCCCGGCCAGCATCAGTTGCAGCAGGCCCGAGCGGAGGTGCCGCCGGGCCTCGTCGATCACCCGGCTCTGGTCGAGCGCGATGCTGGCCAGGGCGATCACGCTGGTCACCAGGTCGTGCTCCGCGGCGTTCAGCCGGGTCCGGGTCCCGACCGCGAGCACGCCCTGCAGCGCGGCCGGCCGACCCAGCGTCTGCAGGGTGATGTCGGCCTCGGCCGTGCTGATCCGCACCCCACCGCGGGTGCCGCGGGCCAGCACCGCGTGGACCGCGGCGTCGACCTCGTCGGCCACCGCGTTCGGGATGGTCAGCCGGGTCGAGCTGGGGACCCGGTAGCCGGCCGCGTCGAACAGCGCCACCCAGCAGCCGAGCTGGCGCTCCAGCTCCTGGAGGACGGCGTCGAGGCCGTCGGGGCGCAGTGCCGCGCGGGCCACACCCCGCTGCGCGGCCAGCGACCACTCGAGGCGTTCGCGCTGCTCGCGCGCCGAGGTGTCGGCCGCGAAGCTGATGATGGCCATGAACGGCGCCCGATCGGCGACCTCGAGCAGGATCAGGCCGTGGCGGGTGCAGGCGTCGAGCAGCCGCGCCGGAATCTCGCCGTGCACCACCCGGGTGGCGAATCCCAGCGCGGCCACCCCGCACCCGGCCAGCCGGGCGACGTACCGGTCGGCCCACGCCCCGCCCCCGTGCGGGTCGAACTGGGTCCCGTCGGTGAGCAGCAGCCCACCAGGGCTCAGCCACGGGGTGGGATCCTCGAGGTCGGAACTGTGCACCCAGGCGAGCGGAACGGTCAACGCCGGACTCCCCGGATCGGCTCCGGCCCGCACCACCAGCCGGAACGCCGGCTGGTCGAGCAGCATCGCGAGCGTGGCGGGCACGCCGACATCCTGCCAAAGTGGCGGCCGTCCGTGAGCGGTCCCGCCAATCCGGCCACACCCGACCCGTCGGGGCTTGGCATCATGTGGCCATGACCCTCCTCGAGACAACCGATGAGCTGACCAACGCGTCGGTGAGCGCCATGGACACGGCGTCCGTCTTCCACTCCTGGTCGGCCCAGGGGGCGCTGGCCCCGCTGGCCATCGCCGGTGGCGCCGGCAGCTATCTGTGGGACCACGACGGCAAGCGCTACCTGGACTTCTCCAGCCAGTTGGTGTTCACCAACATCGGCCACCAGCACCCCAAGGTGGTGGCCGCGATCATCGAGCAGGTGCAGCAGCTGGCCACGATCGCCCCGGCCCAGGCCAACCGGACCCGTGCCGAGGCCGCCCGGCTGATCACCGCCCGCGCACCGGAGGGTTTCAACAAGATCTTCTTCACCAACGGGGGGGCCGACGCCAACGAGAACGCCATCCGGATGGCCCGGCTGACCACCGGACGCGACAAGATCCTCTCGCGCTACCGCTCGTACCACGGCAACACCGGTGCGGCCATCGTCGCCACCGGTGACTGGCGGCGGATCCCCAACGAATACGCGACCGGCCACGTCCACTTCTTCGGGCCCTACCAGTACCGCTCGGAGTTCTGGGCCGACAGCCCCGAGCAGGAGTGCGAGCGCGCGCTGCACCACCTCGAGCGGGTCATCCAGGCCGAGGGGCCGTCGGGCATCGCCGCGATCCTGCTCGAGACGATCCCCGGCACGGCCGGGATCATGGTCCCGCCGCCCGGCTACCTGTCCGGGGTCCGGGCCATCGCCGACCGCTACGACATCCTGGTGATCCTCGACGAGGTGATGGCCGGTTTCGGTCGGACCGGCGAGTGGCTGGCCCTCGACGGGTTCGACGTCCGTCCCGACCTGATCACCTTCGCCAAGGGCGTCAACTCCGGTTACGTGCCGGTCGGCGGCGTGATCATCTCCGACGAGATCGCCCATGCCTTCGACGAACGGGTCTTCCCGGGCGGGCTCACCTATTCCGGGCACCCGCTCGCCGCGGCCAGCATCATCGCCGCTCAGACGGCGATGGCCGAGGAGGGCATCGTCGACAACGCCAAACGGCTGGGCACCGAGGTCTTCGGGCCGGGGTTGGCCGAGCTCGCCGCCAAGCACGCGGTGATCGGTGAGGTGCGCGGTGTCGGGGCGTTCTGGGCCATCGAACTGGTCACCGACCGGGCCACCAAGGCCCCGTTGCCGGCCGCGGGCATCGGTGCGCTCAAGAAGGACCTGCTGGGCCGGGGCATGCTGCCCTTCACCGCCGACAACCGGATCCACGTCGTCCCGCCGTGCAACATCTCCGACGAGGACGCCCGGCTCGGACTGTCGCTCATCGACGAGGCGCTCACCGCGTTCCGACCCTGATCGCCCGGCCCGGGTGCGGGGTCCTCGCGTGGTGATGTCCCGCTCCACGGCAACGCTTCCGCACACCTCGGTGATCGGCCTGGTCGCCGTGCTGCTGATCGGGGCGAACCTGCGTCCGGCGATCACCGCGGTCGGACCGCTGGTCGACCGGATCGGTGCCGACCTGGACCTGCGTCCGTCGGCGCTCGGCCTGCTCGGCTCCATCCCGCTGTTCGCGTTCGCGTTGGTCTCACCGCTGGTCCACCAACTCAGCCGGCGCTTCGGCAGCGACCGGCTGCTGGTCGCCTCGACGCTGCTGCTCGCCGCGGCCACGGTGCTGCGCTCGCTGCCGGGCGGGGCGACCTCGCTGTGGGTCGGCACCATCCTGATCGGCGCCTTCGTCGCCGTGGGCAACGTCATCGTGCCGGCGGTGATCAAGCGGGACTTCAGCTCGGAGGTCCCTCGGGTCACCGGGCTCTACTCGGCCATGCTCGGCGGCACGTCGGCCTTCGCGTCGGGGCTGGCTCTGCCGGTGGCCGACGCCGCCGGCTGGCGGGTCGCGCTCGGCTTCTGGGCGGTGCTCAGCGTGATCGCCGCGCTGGTCTGGTTGCCACGGATGCGGGGCGGCGTACGCGGCGCCGACCCCGCCCCGGCCGTGGCCGGGCCGACCAGCCGGATGTGGACGTCACCGACCGCCTGGCAGGTCACCGGAGTGATGGCCACCCAGGCGACCACCTACTTCATGCTCGTCACCTGGCTGCCGTCGATCGAGATCGCCCGCGGGGTCGACCCGGTGGCGGCGGGCTGGGAGACCTTCGTCTACCAGATCGTCGGGCTGGTGGCCGGCGTCGTGGTCACCTTCTTCATGCGCGGCCGGACCGACCACCGCGCCGTCGGTGTGGTCATCAGCGTGTTCCTGATCGTCGGCGTCGCGGGCATGCTCGTGGCCCCGGCGCTGTCGGTGCTGTGGATCGTGCTCGCCGGTCTGAGCGGCGGCAGCAGCCTGGTCATCGCCCTGGCCCTGGTCGGCGAACGGACCCGGTCGACCGCCGACGCCGGACGGCTGAGCGGGATGGCGCAGAGCATCGGCTACCTGCTGGCGGTGATCGGCCCGGCCGGGGCCGGGCTGCTGTTCGACGCCACCGGCAGTTGGACGGCGCCGCTGCTCGGGGTCATCGCCGTCACCGTGGTCCAGATCGTCGTCTGCCTGCTGGCCGGTCGCGACCGCTCGATCTGAGGATCGCCGCGCGGCTCATTCCGCGGCGGTGTGCACCGGGGGCAGGTCGTCGATCTGCCGCAGCCAGGCGTCGGCCACGGTGAAGCCGCGCGGGAACGGATCGGTGGGATCGAGCCCGAACTGGTAGAGCCCGGTGATCCAGGCCTGCCCGGCCACGGTGGGGATGACCGCGTCGTAAGGACCGACCGTCGTCGTCTCGAGCACCGAACTGTCGAACCGGGTCCCGATCACCGACTCGTGGACGAACGGCTGCCCGACCTCGAGCAGACCTCGGGCGTGCAGGGCGGCCAGCCGCGCCGAGGTGCCGGTCCCGCACGGGGAACGGTCGAGCCGGCCGGGGGAGACGACCACCGCGTTGCGCGACCGCAGCCCGTCGCCCTCGCGGAGCAGCGGACCGGTGAACTCGACCTGGGTGATGCCGGGGATCGCCGGATTGGTCGGGTGCACCGCCTCGAGTTGCTCGGCCGCGGCCTTCTTGATCACCTGGCCGAGCTCGCAGATCCGCCGGGCCTCGGCCGGGGTGAGGTCGAAGCCGACGCCCGCGGCGTCGACCAGCACGTAGGTCATCCCGCCGTACGCGACGTCGACACGGAGCCGGCCGAGCTCGGGGACGTCGATCTCGGCGTCGAGGTGGTAGACGAAGGCCGGCTGGTTGACGAACCGGACCCGCTCGACCTTGCCGTTGCGGCAGTCGCAGACCACCGAGATCAGCCCGCCCGGCGACTCCAGCGTCAGCTTCGTGGTCGGCTCGGTCATCGGCAGGATGCCGGTCTCGAGCAGCACGGTGGCCACGCACATGGTGTTCGACCCCGACATGGCCGGATACTCGGTCGACTCGAGGATGATGTAGCCCATCTGGGCGTCCGGATGGTTCGACGGCACCAGGATGTTGGCGTTGTGGTTGACCGCCCCGCGCGGCTCGAACAGGATCAGCTTGCGCAGGTCGTCGCGGTGCTCCTGCAGGTACACGCGCTTGTCGAACACGGTGTCGCCCGGGATGTCGCCGACGCCGCCGACGATGACCTGGCCGCTCTCACCCTCGGCGTGGCAGTCGACGACCTGCAGGATGGTGGTCCAACGCATCTGATTGCTCCTCGTGGTGGTGTGGTGGGGCCTGCGGTCCCGGTGGTCCGGCTAGCGCACGTAGTCGGCTCCGGTGATGTCGATGGTGGCGCCGGTGGTGTGCGGCGAGCGGCCTGAGGCCAGGAAGCCGACGACCTCGGCGACATCCTCGGGCGGGGTCACCACCCCCATCGGCAGCGCGCCCGCGCGGGCGGTCACCTCGGGCCCGGCCAGGTCGGTGGCCACCCAGCCGGGGGCCACCGCGTACGCCAGGATCTTCTCCCGCGCATAGCCGCGGGCGAGGCCCTTGGTCAGCGCGAGCAGCCCGCCCTTGGCGGCGCCGTAGGCCAGGTGTTCGGCGTCGTCGCCGCGGTGCGAGGACCGGCTGGCCACGTTGACGATGATGCCGCCGCCCCGGGTCCGGAAGTGGGCCACGGCCAGCCGGCACAGCGTCGCCGGCGCCAGCAGGTTGAGCTGGAGGTTGGCCGCCCAGCCGGCGTCCCACGCCGGACCGTCGCTGATCGGCGAGCCGATCCAGGCGCCGGCGTTGTTGACCAGCACGTCGATCCGGCCGTGGCGGGCCAGCGCCTGCGCCCAGACCTGCTCGGCCCCGCCCGGCTGGCTCAGGTCGCCGACGACCTCGGCGCCGCTCCGGGCGTGCGCGATCACCGTGGCACCCTCGCGGCGGAGGACCTCGACGATGGCCCGCCCGATCCCGCGCGAGCCCCCGGTCACCAGCGCCACCCGATCCGTGTCCCCGCTCGAGCCGCTCACGCCACCGCCTGCGCGCCGGTGATCTCGACGATCGACCCGGTGAGGTAGGGCGCCTCGTCGGAGGCCAGAAAGGCGACCAGCGCGGCGATCTCCTCGGGCTCACCGATCCGACCGAACGGGACCAGCGCGTCGAGATCGGCCAGCGTCCGACCCGACCGGGCCAGGTTCGCCTCGAGCATCGGGGTCCGGACCTCGCCCGGGCACACCGCGTTGACGCGTACGCCCTGCCGCGCGTAGTCGCGGGCCAGGTTCTGGGTCAGCGCGACGATCGCGGCCTTGGACGTGTTGTAGGCGATATGGCCGGGCGCGGGGTGCAGACCCCACTGCGACGCGGTGTTGACGATCGAGCCGCGGCCGGCGTCGATCATCACCGGCAGCACGGCCCGGCACAGCGCGACCACGGCGTCGACGTTGACCGCGAAGGTCGCCGCCCAGTCGTCGGGCCCGAGATCGAGCAGGGCCCCACGTCGGTTGATCCCGGCGTTGTTGACCAGCACGTCGATCCCGCCCGACCCGGCCACGACCGTGGCCATGGCGTCGGCGCACGCCGACCGGTCGGTGAGGTCGAAGGTCAGCGCCCGACCACCGATGCGCTCGGCCACCGCAGCGGCGCCGTCGTGCGACACGTCACAGACCCACACCTCGGCCTCCTCGGCCGCCAGCCGGGCGGCGATGGCCGACCCGATGCCGCCGGCCGCGCCGGTGACCACGGCGACCTGGTCGGTGAACCGTCGTGCGTTGGCCGGTCGCGGAGGTCGGCTCATCGGCCGGTGTCGGTGAAGATCGTCCGGTGCCAGGGCTTGGCCGCCACCTCGGTCAGGTCGTACACCACGTGCTTGACCACGGTGTAGTCCTCGAAGCTGTAGCTCGACATGTCCTTGCCGAAGCCCGACTCCTTCATCCCGCCGTGCGGCATCTCGCTGAAGATCGGGATGTGGTCGTTGATCCACACCGTGCCGGCGCGGATGTCGCGGCTGGCCCGGTTGGCCCGGTAGACGCTGCGGGTCCAGGCCGACGCGGCCAGACCGTAACGGGTGTCGTTGGCCGAAGTGATGGCTTCGTCGTCGGTGTCGAAGGGCTGGACGCAGAGCACCGGACCGAAGATCTCGTCCTTGACGACCTCGCTGCTCGTGTCGGCATCGGCGATCAGCGTCGGTGCGTAGTACGAGCCGGTGGCCAGTTCGCCGCCCGGGACGGTGCCACCGGTGACCACCCGGGCGTAGTCGCGGGCCCGGTCGACCATGCCCGCGATCTTGTCGCGGTGGGCCATCGAGATGACCGGTCCCAGATCGGTGTCCGGGTCGGCGGTCGGTCCGATCCGGACCCGGCTCATCACGTCGGCGACGCCCTCGACGAAGCGGTCGTACAGCGAACGGTGCACGATGGCGCGGGTGGCCGCGGTGCAGTCCTGACCGGCGTTGATCAGGCTACCGGCGACGGCGCCCTGGATGGCCGCGTCGAGGTCGGCGTCGTCGAAGACGACGAACGGGGCCTTGCCGCCGAGTTCGAGGTGGACCCGCTTGGCCGTGGTCGCAGCCGCCTCGAGCACGGTCCGGCCCACCCGGGTCGAGCCGGTGAACGAGACCATGTCCACCTCGGGGTGCCGCAGCAGCACGGCACCGCAGTCGGCCCCGGTCCCGGTCAGCACGTTGACCACCCCGGCCGGGATGCCGGCCTCGGTGGCGAGCTCGGCGAACAGCAGGCTGGTCAGCGGGGTGAGCTCGGACGGCTTGAGCACGATCGTGTTGCCGGCGGCGATCGCGGGCAGGATCTTCCACGCCCCCATCTGCAGCGGGTAGTTCCACGGCGCGATCGAGCCGATCACGCCGACCGCCTCGCGGCGGATGGACGAGGTGTGATCGGGGGAGTACTCGGCGGTGGCCTGGCCCTGGAGGTGGCGGGCGGCGCCGGCGAAGAAGGCGACGTTGTCGATGGTCCCGGGCACGTCGAACTCGCGGGTCAGCCGGATCGGCTTGCCGGCGATCCGGCTCTCGAGCTGGGCGAACTCCTCGGCCCGGTCGTCGAGCAGCCGGGCGAACGCGACCAGAGCGGTCGAACGGTCGGCCGGGGTGGCTCCGGACCAGGCCGGGAAGGCGGCCCGGGCGGCCTGGACCGCACGGTCGACGTCGTCGGGCCCGGCCAGGGTGATCTCGGCGACCACCTCGCCGTTGCTGGGGTCGCGCACGACGTCGGCCTGGCCGGACAGCGCTGGGCAACGCCGGCCGTCGATGAACTGGCTCATGATCGCCTTTCGGTCTGCGTGTTGCGGATGCTACGAGGATGCGGCGGTGGCTCCGTCGCACCCCTGCGGGGCCCAGATGTCACCGAGGGTGTAGCCGGTCGGGAACGGGTCGGTGTCGTGCCGCACCCATCGGCTGTAGCCGGTGACCCAGGCGCTCCCGGTGATGGTGGGCAGCACGGCCGGATACGGCCCGACCGTGGTCGTACCGGTCAGCTCGCCGATGAACTCGCTGCCGATGATGCTGCGGTGGTGGAACTTCTCGCCGATCTCGAGCTGGCCGCGGGCGTGCAGCGCCGCCATCCGCGCCGAGGTCCCGGTCCCGCAGGGCGAGCGGTCCAGCGCACCGGTCCAGGTGCTCGGGTCGTCGGCCCGCAGCGGGCCGTTGGTCAGCACGACGACGTTGCGGTCCTGCTCGCCGGGCCGCCGGTCGCCGGTGTGCATCATCACCAGGTTGACGTGGTCGATGGCCGGGTTGGCCGGGTGCCGCACGGTCAGCTGTTCCCGGGCGGCCAGTTTGAGCAGGGCCCCGGCCCGGGCCAGCTCGCGGCCGCGGTCGGGATCGAGGTCGAGCCCGAGGTCGGCGATCCGGGCCTGGACGAAGAACTGCCCACCGAAGACCAGATCGACCGGCACGGTGCCGAACCCGGCGACCTCGAGCGGCAGGTCGAGCCCGACCACGAAGGCCGGCACGTTGACCACGGTGACCGCCTGGACACGGCCGTCACGGACCGTGGCCACCGCCTCGACCACCCCGATCGCGGTGTCGATCCGCACCCGGGTCTGCGGCTCGACCATCGGCACCCGGCCCGATTCGAGCATGGCGGTGACCGCGCAGATGGTGTTGCTGCCCGACATCGGGGTGAAGCCGCCCTGCTCGAGCACGACGATGCCGAAGGCCGAGCCGGGGTTGACCGCCGGGAGGATGAGGACCGCACACAGCGCCGGGTATCCGCGCGGTTCGGTCAGGATCAACCGCCGCAGACCGTCCAACTCGGCGCCGCAGTAGGCGAACCGCTCGGCCATCGTGTCCCCGCGGACCAGGTGGGCGGCCGAGGTGATGATGCGGCCCGGTTCCCCCTCGGCGTGCACCTCGATCGTCTCGATCTCCAGCACGGCGACCCGCCTCCTCCCCGGTGTCCGGGCTCAGTCGGCGACGACGGTGACGCCGGCCCGGGTCAGGATGTCGGCGAACCGGGCCCGCTCGGCGGCGGGCAGCGGCTGGATCGGCTTACGAGCCGGTCCGGCCGGGTGGCCGATCAGCTCGAGTCCGGCCTTGATCCCGGCGACGTAGTTGACCGATTCGAGGAAGTCGCTGATCTCCCACAGCGGTCCCCACAGCCGCCGACCCTCGACCAGGTCACCCTTCTCGGCGAGCACGTTCCACAGCTCGACGGCCAGTTCGGGCACCACCCCGGCGGTGCCCCAGACCGAGGCCTCCGCTCCGAGGGCCAACCCGGTGAACGTGAGGGTGTCCCAGCCGTTGAACGCCTTGATGACGTTGCCGCGGTGCACGATGAGGTCGGTCAAGGTCACCGCGTCGCCCGAGGTGTCCTTGAGGTAGTCGACACCGTCGATGCTGCCGAGCTCGGCGAGCTGGTCGGCGTCGAGGCGGATCCCGGTGGCCCCGGGGACGTTGTAGTAGACGATCGACAGTTCGATCGCGCCGGCGACGTCGGTCAGGAACTCCTTGAGCATGGCGAAGCTCAACGGGTCGTAGAACGGCGGCACCAGCATGATCGCGTCGGCCCCCACCGTCTCGGCGTGCCGGGCCAGCTGGATCGCCTCGGCGGTGTTGAGCGCGCCGATCCCGGCGACGACCGGGACCCGGCCGCGGGCCGCCCGGACGAACAGCTCGATCACCCGGCGGTACTCGGCCGGGGTCAGGTTGGTGAACTCGCCGGTGGTGCCGCAGGGGACCAGGCCGTGGACGCCGGCGTCGACCAGCCGGTCGACCTGCGCAGCCAGCGCGGCCTCGTCGACCGACGACCCGTCGGGGGTGAACGGGGTGGTGACGGCGACCAGGATCCCGTGGAGATCGACGGTCTTACGCGGCATGAGCGGTCCTTCGGCTGGAGCGGTGGGTGAAGCGGTCGGGCGAGAACGGGGCGAGCACGTCGCGGGTCCGGTCGTGCAGGACCAGGTCGGTCAGCGCCATCGCCGAGCCGGGACCCAAGGTCATGCCCTGCATCCCGTGCCCGGTCGAGACGAACAGGTTGGTCAGATCGCCGAGCCGGCCGATGATCGGCAGCCCGTCGGGGGTCATCGGCCGGATGCCCGACTTCGGGGTGTAGCTGCCCGGTGTCGGGGGCGACCAGTCGCGGAAGTAGGTGCCCGGAGCGCGGAGGATGGCACCGATCCGAATCTGGTTGAGCTCCTCGTCCAGGCCGCCGAACTCCATCGTTCCGGCCAGTCGGAGGTTGCGGGTCAGCGGCGTGACCGCGACCTTGGCGTCGGACAGGTTGACCGCGCCGCGCAGCCCGAACGGCTCGACGTCCACGCTGTAGCCCTTGCCCGGGCGGACCGGGAGTGGGAAGCCGATCAGCCTCGACAACGGTCCGGTCCAGGCGCCGGCGGCGAGCACGTACGCGTCGGCCCGGTACTGCTGGTCCCCGGCCGTGACCGAGACGATCCGGTCGCGCTCGGTCTTGACCCCGGCCAGCGGGGCGCCCTCGACGATCCGGACACCGCGTTCGACGAGGCGGCGGTGCAGACCGCGCATCAGGGCGTCGGGATCGAGGTGGTCCTCCCTGGGGAAGAACACCCCTCCGTAGACCCGGTCGGACAGCAGCGGCTCGTGGGCCCGTACGTCGTCGCCGATCAGCACCTGTGGGTCGCGGCCGTAGCGCCGGGTCAGATCGAGGTGGTGCAGGTGGTGCTCGAGGTTCTCGCGTTCGGTGAAGGCCATCAGCAACCCGGCGTGGGCCAGCTCGAAGTCGATGCCGTCGGCCCGGTACTCCTCGTACGCGCCCAGGGTGTCCTGGGCCAGCCGGAGGTGGGCCTCGAAGCCGGCGGCCTGGGCCGACGCGGTGCAGCTCCGCCACATCCCGAGCATGAACTTCACGAACACCGGGTCGAGCGACGGCCGGATGTAGAGCGGGCTGTCGCGGTGCAGCATCCACTTGAGCGACTTGCCGATCATCCCCGGCCCGGGCACCGGCGCCGCCTCCGCCGGGCAGAGCCAGCCGGCGTTGACCTCGGCCGCCCCGCGACCGGTCTGCCGCGCGTCGACCAGCGTCACCTCGGCTCCCTCGCGGGCCAGGTGATACGCGCTGATCAGCCCGACGGCTCCGCCGCCGACGACCAGGACGCTCTTCTCGCTCACTGGCCGTCCAGCGCGTAGACCCGACCGGTCTGGACGCCCTCCACCGCCTTGACGTAGGCCTGGCCGACCGCGGCGGCCGCGACCTGGGTGAAGCCGGGGAAGGACGGGTGGTAGGACGGCGCCTCGACCAGCACGGTCGGGCTGACGCAGTTGATCCGGATGCCGCGGGGCAGTTCGACCGCTGCGGCCATGGTGAAGGCGTCGAGCGCCCCGTTGGCCGCGGACGACGCGGCACCGGTGCGGATCGGCTCACGCGACAGCACGCCACCGGTCAGGGTGAAGGACCCGCCGTCGCTCACGTAGGGCAACCCCAGGGTGACGATGTCGATCTGGGCCACGGTCTTGCCGAGCAGACCGGCGACGACGTCGTCGTGGGTCAGGTCGGTCAGCGGCTTGAACGGGGCGGCACCGAGCGCGGCGACCACCGCGTCGACGCGGCCGACCCGCTCGAACAGTGCCGTGATCGAGGCCGGATCGGTGGCATCGACCGGGTGCTCGGCGGAGCGCGACGCCACCACGACGTCGTGGCCGCGGTTGGTCAGGGCCTCGATGGCCGGCCCGCCGACGTGGCCGGAGCCGATGACCAGGATCTTCACGGTGCTGTCCCTTCTCGATGAGCTGCCGCACGATCAACGGACGGGTCAGGCGTCTCGTCGGTGCACGGCCGCAGTCTTCACCCGGCCACTGACAGTTTCGCGGTGGGGCCGAACGACGCATCGACTGTATCGTTAGATTGTCTGACAATCAACCCGTGGGCGATGGGATTCGGACCCGGGGCGTCGCGGGCCGATCCTGGCCCGAACCTCGTTCGTCACGGGCCGTGGGGGCGGAGATTAGGGTGGATCGGTGACCTCGTCCCCACCCGATCAGCCCGCAACGCCCCCGGTGGTCGGGGCACCCGCGGCCACGATCTGGGGCGACGAGACCCAGATCGCCACCGACGCGATCGCACTGGCGGCCCGCCGGGTCAGCCGTCCGTCCGATCCCAAGACCACGGCCCGCCGCGCGTCGGAACTGGCTGCGCTGACCGGGCGGACGGTGACGCCCGGTGGGCGCGACGCCGGCGACGTGCTGCGGATCTTCGAAGACGTCCTGGCGCCGGCGACCCGGGCGCAGGACGACCCGATGAACCTGGCCTACATCCCCTCGGCGCCGACCCGGGCCGCGCTGGCCTTCGACGCGGTGGTCAGCACCTTCAACATCTACGGTGGCGCCTGGGAGGCCGGCGCCGGAGGCATCTTCGCCGAGAACGAGGCCCTGGCCTGGCTGGTCGAGTTGCTGGGCTGGCCCGCATCGGCCGGTGGGTGCTTCGTGTCCGGCGGCACCACGGGCAACCTGTCCGCGCTGGTCGCCGCCCGCCAGACCATGCGGCAGCGCCGCGGCGAGCACCCGCGCGGGCAATGGCGGCTGGCCGCCACCGCGACCGCGCACTCCTCGGTGCAGAGCGCGGCCGACGTCCTCGACGCCGAGATCGTCGCGGTCGGCGAGGACGCCGACGGCCGGATGACCGGGGATGCGCTGCGCGCCGTGCTGGCCGGATCGCCCGACGTCTTCGCGGTGGTGGCCTCGGCCGGGACGACCAACGCCGGCATCGTCGACGACCTGGCTTCGGTGGCCGATGTCTGCGAGGAGTTCGGCGTCTGGTTGCACGTCGACGGCGCGTACGGCGGGGCCGGGTTGGCCGCACCCAGTGTCCGCGCGGTGTACGCGGGGATCGAGCGGGCGGACAGCTTCATCGTCGACCCGCACAAGTGGCTGTTCGCCCCGTACGACTGCTGCGCGCTGATCTACCGGCAACCCGAACTGGCCCGTGCCGCGCACGCCCAGCGGGCCAGCTATCTCGACGCCATCGACCACGACACGTGGAACCCCTGGGATCTGGCCACCCACCTGTCCCGCCGGGTCCGGGGACTGCCGTTCTGGTTCAGCCTGGCTGTGCACGGAACCGATCGCTACACCGCGGCGATCGAGCAGACGCTGACCACCGCGCGACGGGTGGCGCAGGGGATCGCCGACATCCCGCAGCTGCGGCTGGTCCTCGAGCCGACCCTGTCGGTCGTCGTCTTCGAGCGCCCCGGCTGGAGTCGGATCGACTACCAGGCCTGGTCGGACCGGCTCTCGCGGGAGGGCACCCTGCTCTGCATCCCCACCCGGATCCAGGGCCGGACCGTGCTTCGGCTGGCCTTCGTCAACCCCTCCACCGACGCCGAGCACGTCCTCGACGTCCTCCGCTCGACCACGCTCGACTCGCCCCGTCACTGACCCGTGGGTGAGCGTCGGCAAGCGAAGGCATCCGAGCCTCCGCGAGCGCGAACCACACAGATGAGAAGTGTCCGAACGCGCGGATAGAGTCGAGCCGTGCCGAAGCCGACTCCGCCCGCGCGTCCGAAACTGCTCTTGATCGACGGGCACTCGGTGGCCTACCGGGCGTTCTTCGCGCTGCCGGTGGAGAACTTCTCGACCCAGACCGGTCAGCACACCAACGCGGTGTTCGGTTTCACCTCGATGCTGATCAACGTGCTCCGCGACGAGGCGCCCACCCACCTCGGGGTGGCCTTCGACGTCTCCCGGCAGACGTTCCGGTCCGAGATCTACACCGAGTACAAGGCCAACCGGTCGACCTCGCCGGACGAGTTCCGCGGCCAGGTCGACCTGGTCAAGGAGGTGCTGGGCGCGCTCAACATCCCGTTCGTCGAAAAGGCGGGGTTCGAGGCCGACGACGTGATCGGCACCCTGGCCACCCAGGCCGAGGCCGCCGGGTTCGACGTGCTGATCTGCTCGGGTGACCGCGACGCGTTCCAGCTGGTCACCGACAACGTCACCGTGCTCTACCCGCGCAAGGGTGTCTCCGACCTGGCCCGGATGACCCCCGCGGCGGTGCTCGAGCGCTACTTCGCCACCCCCGCCCGTTATCCGGATCTGGCCGCACTGGTCGGCGAGACCAGCGACAACCTGCCCGGGGTGCCCGGTGTCGGTCCGAAGACGGCGGCCAAGTGGCTCGACGCGTACGACGGGCTGGAAAACCTGGTCGCGCACGCCGGGGAGCTGAAGGGCAAGGCGGCCGAGGCGTTCCAGGCCCGGACCGAGGACGTGCTCCGCAACCGGCAGATCAACGCGCTGGTCCGCGATCTCGAGCTGCCGCTCGGGGTCGACGACCTGGTGCGGCGGCCGTGGAACCGCGAGGCCACCCACCAGCTGTTCGACGGGCTCGAGTTCCGGGTGCTGCGTGACCGGCTGCTCGAAGCACTGCCCAACGAGGACGAGGTCGAGCCCGAGGGCGGGTTCGAGATGACCGGTGCGGCGCTGAGCTCGCAGGAACTGCCGGCCTGGCTGGCCGAGCACGCGACCGGCGTACGCACCGGGCTCGACGTCATCGGGCACTGGGGGTCCGGTGGCGGCGACATCGCGGCGATCGCGCTGGCCTCGGCCGACGGGGCCGCCGGCTACGTCGACGTCACCGAGCTCGACCCGGCCGGCGACGCCGCGCTCGACAACTGGCTCGCCGACCCGAGCCGGCACAAGGCCATGCACGACGCCAAGGGCCCGCTGCTGGCCGCGTGGGCCCGGGGCTGGGACGTCCAGGGTCTGACCTCCGACACCCAGCTCGCCGCGTACCTGACCCGGCCGGACCAGCGCACCTTCGACCTGGCCGACCTGACCATCCGCTACCTCAAGCGCGAACTCAAGGTCGAGGGCACGGGTGATCTCGGCGAGACCGACCAGCTGTCGCTCGACTTCGGCGACGACGACTCCGGCGCCAAGGTCGCAGCCGACGCGGCGATGGTCCGGGCACGGGCGGTGATCGATCTGGCCGAGGCCCTCGACACCGAGATCGAGGAACGCAAGGAGACCGAGCTGCTCAACGGGGTCGAGCTGCCGTTGCTGCGGACGCTGGCCCGGATGGAGCAGATCGGCATCGCCGTCGACGTCGAACACCTGGAGAACCTCGAGGCGGCCTTCGGGTCGACGGTCAACCAGGCCGCCGACCAGGCCTACGAGGTGCTGGGCAAGCAGATCAACCTCGGCTCGCCCAAGCAGCTGCAGGTCGTGTTGTTCGAGGAACTGGGGATGCCGAAGACCCGGCGGACCCGGACCGGCTACACCACCGACGCCGACGCGCTGCAGAGCCTGTACGCCAAGACCGAGCACCCGTTCCTGGCCCACCTGCTCGTGCACCGCGACGCCATCCGGCTGCGGCAGACCGTCGAGGGGTTGCTCAAGTCGATCGCCGACGACGCGCGGATCCACACCACCTTCGTGCAGACCATCGCAGCCACCGGCCGGCTGTCGAGCACCAACCCCAACCTGCAGAACATCCCGATCCGCACCGAGGAGGGCCGCCGGATCCGACAGGCCTTCGTGGTCGGGGCCGGCTACGAGTCGCTGATGTCGGCCGACTACAGCCAGATCGAGATGCGGATCATGGCGCACGCCAGCGAGGACGCCAGCCTGATCGAGGCGTTCCGGTCGGGGATGGACTTCCACACGGTCACCGCCTCGCGGGTCTTCGGGGTCGCGGCCGACGAGGTCACCCCGGCCGCCCGGGCCAAGATCAAGGCGATGAACTACGGCCTGGCCTACGGGCTGAGCGCATTCGGCCTGAGCCAGCAGCTGAGCATCGAGACCTCCGAGGCCAAGGCGCTGATGGAGGAATACTTCGAGACCTTCGGCGGCGTCCGCGACTACCTGCGCTCGCTGGTCGTCGACGCCCGCAGGACCGAGTACACCGAGACCATCCTCGGCCGTCGCCGCTACCTGCCCGACCTGATGAGCGACAACCGGCAGCGCCGCGAGATGGCCGAGCGGATGGCCCTCAACGCGCCGATCCAGGGCTCGGCCGCCGACATCATCAAGGTGGCGATGCTCGACGTCGAGAAGGCACTCGCCGACGCCGGGATGAGCAGCCGGATGCTGCTCCAGGTCCACGACGAACTGGTCTTCGAGGTCGGTGTGGGGGAGCGCGACGCGCTCGAGGCGCTGGTCCGCGACAAGATGGGCCATGCGGTGGCGATGACCGTCCCGCTCGACGTCAGCGTCGGCGTCGGCCGCTCCTGGCACGACGCGGCGCACTAGCCGGTCCGACCCGGATTGGACAGGGTTTGACCCCCTTTCCAGCCGGGCGGTAAGCTCGCATGTCGCTGTGTCCTGCGTGGCCCCAGACCTAGTGGGCCCCGCTCGTACGTGTGGATGTTGATCAGTGCGGTTGTCGCCAGCTGTGGTTGAGCTTCGTCGGGGTACGGACCGGGCCGCAGCGTCGCCGATAGACAACGCCCATCTCCGGAGCCCTACTACATGACGTCCTCTCTCGAGGCACCCCCTCAGGTCGCATTCGACGACTTCGAATCGCCCGAAGCCTTCCTGGCTGCGATCGACGCAACGATCAAGTACTTCAACGACGGTGACATCGTCACCGGCACCGTGGTCAAGGTTGACCGTGACGAGGTTCTCCTCGACATCGGTTACAAGACCGAAGGTGTCATTCCTTCCAAGGAACTCTCCATCAAGCACGACGTCGACCCCTTCGATGTGGTCAGCGTCGGTGACGAGATCGAAGCTCTCGTCCAGCAGAAGGAGGACAAGGAAGGCCGCCTCATCCTGTCCAAGAAGCGGGCTCAGTACGAGCGCGCCTGGGGCACGATCGAAAAGATCAAGGAAGAGGACGGTGTCGTCACCGGCCAGGTCATCGAGGTCGTCAAGGGCGGCCTCATCATCGACATCGGTCTGCGCGGCTTCCTGCCCGCGTCGCTGGTCGAGATGCGCCGGGTCCGCGACCTCCAGCCGTACGTCGGCATGGAGCTCGAGGCCAAGATCATCGAGCTCGACAAGAACCGCAACAACGTGGTCCTGTCGCGCCGGGCATGGCTCGAGCAGACGCAGTCGGAGGTTCGCCAGAACTTCCTGACCCAGCTGCAGGCCGGCCAGATCCGCAAGGGTGTCGTGTCCTCGATCGTCAACTTCGGCGCCTTCGTCGACCTGGGCGGCGTGGACGGCCTCGTGCACGTCTCCGAGCTGTCCTGGAAGCACATCGACCACCCGTCCGAGGTCGTCGAGGTCGGCCAGGAGGTCACCGTCGAGGTGCTCTCGGTCGAGCTGGACCGCGAGCGGGTCTCGCTGTCGCTCAAGGCGACCCAGGAAGATCCGTGGCAGGCGTTCGCGCGGACCCACCAGATCGGTCAGATCGTGCCCGGCAAGGTCACGAAGCTGGTGCCGTTCGGTGCGTTCGTCCGGGTCGAAGAGGGCATCGAGGGTCTGGTGCACGTCTCCGAGCTCGCCGAGCGTCACGTCGAGATCCCCGAGCAGGTCGTCAACGTCAACGACGACGTCATGGTCAAGATCATCGACATCGACCTCGAGCGTCGCCGGATCTCGCTGTCGCTGAAGCAGGCGAACGAGGGACTCGACGCCAGCGCCGACGACTTCGATCCGACGCTCTACGGCATGGCCGCGAGCTACGACGACCAGGGCAACTACCTCTACCCGGAGGGCTTCGACCCGGAGACGGGCGAATGGCTCGAGGGCTACGACGATCAGCGTCACGCCTGGGAGCAGCAGTACGCCGAGGCGCACGCGCGCTGGGAAGCGCACAAGAAGCAGGTCGAAGAGGCCGAGAACGGCGAGGCGGCTGCTGCTGCCCCGACCACGTACTCCTCGGGTGGCGCCGCGCCGAGCACCACCAGCTCGACCAGCGCGTCCACCAGCAACGCCGCTCCGGAGGGCTCGCTGGCCTCCGACGAGGCGCTGCAGGCCCTGCGCGAGAAGCTCACCGGCGGCAACTGACCCGTCAGGAGCACCGACGGTCGGCCCCGTCTCCCTCTGGGGAGGCGGGGCCGTTCCGCGTCCACCCGCCTTTCCGGGTGAGGGTGCGCGTACGCGGTGCGCTCCGGCCGGTCGCGGGCGGCGTCGCTAGAGTGCGGCGCATGATCAGGGTCGGACTCACCGGCGGGATCGCGTCGGGCAAGAGCACGGTCGCCGAGCTGTTGCGCGAGCGCGGTGCCGCGATCATCGACGCCGACGTGCTGGCCCGTGAGGTGGTCGAGCCCGGTACCGCCGCTCTGGCCCGGATCCGGGACCGGTTCGGGCGAGGCAGTGATCGCCGACGGCCGCCTCGACCGCACGGCGCTGGGCGCCGTGGTGTTCGCCGACCCGGCCGCCCGCCGAGAGCTGGAGCAGATCATCCATCCGGCCGTTCGGGCCCGGGCCGCCGAACTGGAGGCCGCGGTCGCGCCCGACGCGGTCGTCGTGCACGTCATCCCGCTGCTGGTCGAGACCGGCCAGCAGGACCATTTCGACGCGGTCGTGGTGGTCGACGTCGAGCCCGAGATCCAGCGGGCCCGGCTGCGCGAGCGGGACGCGATGAGCGAGTCCGAGGCCGACGCCCGGATCGCCGCCCAGGTCGAGTCGCGCCGAGCGCGCGGCCGCCGCCGACGTATGTGATCACCAACTCGGCCGGTGTTACCCGAACTGAGAGATCAGATTGCCGACCTGTGGGGCGAACTCCGCCGCGCTGACGCGTCAGACTGACATACTCGCACCCATCGTTCGAGCCGGTTCGATCCGCTCGACGAGCTCATGACGTTGGTCGGGCCGACCGGCTCCGACCGTCCCGAGGAGGTTGCGTTGGAATGCCCACGTTGCCGCGCTGAACTTCCTGCCGTCGCGCATTTCTGCCACGTCTGTGGACAGGACCAGCGCACGGCAGATCGTCGCGCGGCGCAGATCGTTCGCCGCCAAGCCCGACGAACCAGTCGCGTCGTTCGCGCTGATCTCGTCGATCATGCCGCGGGGCGCCGGTGAGCGGCCCCAGACCTACCGGATCGCGCTGACCATCGCGCTGGTCGTCGCGCTCGTCGCGGCCATCTTCGGCGCCATGCCGATCGCCGTGCTGGTCGCCGCGTTCGCGGTCCCGATCGTCTACATCGTCTACATCTACGACGTGAACCTCTGGGAGGACGAACCGATCCCGGTCACCGGGCTCGCCTTCGCCCTCACCGGGGTGCTCGCCATCGGGTTCACCGCGTTGTGGACCTTTCTGCGCGGTCCGATGCCGTTCGGCACCGAGACCTTCGAGGGTGGACTGAGCTCCGCCCCCGCGGTCGGGACCTTCCTGCTCGTCGCCCTGCTGGTGCCGATCGTCGGCGAGGCCATCCGGCAGATCGGTCCGGTCCTGCTGGCCAGCCGACCGGAGTTCGACGACCTGATGGACGGTCTGACCTTCGGCGTCATCAGCGGCGTCGCGTACGCGTGCTTCGACACCCTGGTCCGGCACTGGGACCTGCTGACCGGTGGCCTGCAGGATCGCGACCCCGGACTCTGGGTCTCGCTGATCTTCCTCGAGGGCTTCGTCAAGCCGCTGATCATGGGCACCGCGACCGGTATCGCCTGCGCCGAGTTCTCCGGGCTGGGTCGCGGCTACGACGGCTTCACCCCGCGCTACTTCCGCGGGATCGCCGAGGCCGTGCTGGCCAACATCGCCTACCAGGCCGGCACCTACCTGTTCTCCTTCGTCGGCGACGCGACGCTCGGCGTCTTCCTCAGCATCGTCTGGGGCCTGATCATCCTCGCCATCGCTGATCCTGCGGATCCGCAACGTGCTGCACGTCGGGCTGATGGAGGCAGCGCTCGAGCGGTCGGCCCGCGAGGGTGGGGCCGGCGGCGACGGCAGTCTGCAGTTCTGCGCCCAGTGCGAGATGCCGCTCGGCGAGCACGCGGCCTTCTGCAACGCCTGTGGCACCGCGGTCCGCGTCCAGGCCAAGGCCCACAAAGCCAAGGTCCCCGCGATGGCCGCCGGCCAGTCGATCGTCCCCGGCTTCGACACCCCGGTGGCCGGTGAGGAGTCGGCGACCACCACCGTCCCGTCGGCGCCGGCCGCCGAGCAGGACGTCTTCGACCAGACGGCGGTCGAACCCCGGGCGACGGACCGTGACCGGTTCTACGACGACGAGGAGGGCCGGGCATGAGCCAGAACCCGGGCCAGTGGGGGCCCCAGGGTGGGTATCCCCAACAGGGCGGCGGAGCGCCGCAGCAGGGCGGCGGGCCACAGCAGGCGCGGCAGCGGCCACAGCAGGGCGGCGGCTACCCGCAACCCGGTGGCTACCCGCAACCCGGCGGTGGCTACCCCCAGCAACCCCCGCCCGGTTACGGCCAGCAGCCACCCGGCGGCTATCCGCAGCAGGGTGGCTACGCCGGACAGCAGCCGTATCCGCAGCAGGGTGGTTATCCGCCACAGCAGCCGCCGCCCAACTACGGGCAGCGGCCGCCCGGGGGCCCGAAGAAGGGTCGCGGGATGATCATCGGCATCGTCGTCGCGGCCGTGGTCCTGCTGATGGCCATCGGCGGCATCATCATGGTGCTGACCCGCGATGGCGGGGACCAGCCGGACCCGGTCTCGATCACCCCGAGCCAACCGGCGAGCCGACCGACGAACCCACCGACCAGCCGAGCGATCAGCCCACCGATCAGCCGACCGATCAGCCGACCGACCAGCCCACCGATCAGCCGAGCGACGATCCCACCGATCAGCCGAGCGGCGACGCGATCAACCTCGGCAACGGGATCTCGCTGACCCCGGCGGCCGGTTGGGACGTCAAGAAGACCGGCAAGGGGGTAGCCCAGCTCTCCAACGGCAAGGAGATCTTCCTGGGCCAGTCGATCAAGGTCGACGCGAGCACCAATGCCGGGCAGTTGTGCACGGCCTGGCACAAGAGCGTCACCGAGGGCACCTCGGGCGGCAAGTTCCAGGACCCGCAGGACGTCAACCTGGGCACCGACAAGCTCAAGGCATCCAGCTGCGTCGCCCAGACGACGGTGTCCAGCGGCCAGGGGTCGGCGACCATCCTGCTGTTCTCGATCGTCTCGGTCCGCCCGTCCGACGGGGTGACCGTGCTCGGCACGGTCTACTTCACCCAGGGCACCGATCAGAAGGCGCTGCAGAAGGACTTCGGCGCCATGGTCAACTCGATGCTCAAGGGCCAGGTGGCCGGCGGCTGACGCCGTCCACGCCGACGCTCACCCGACCGGGTGATCCGGCTCGCGACTCCGCTTCCACGGGGTCGGGACGCCGGACCACCCGGTCGTCGCCCGTGCGGACGGTTCGCTCCGGTCCGTTTTGTCAGTGGTGGTCCGTAGGCTCGTCGCCATGCGTCCGTCGACCGACATCCAACGGACCGTCGCACCGTTCAAGGTGGAGGCGGAGTTCGAGCCGTCCGGCGACCAGCCGACGGCGATCAACCGAGCTCGAGGAGCGGGTCAACAACGGCGAGCAGGACATCGTGCTGCTCGGCGCCACCGGCACCGGCAAGACGGCCACCGTGGCCTGGCTGGCCGAGCGGCTGCAGCGCCCGATGCTGGTCATGCAGCCCAACAAGACCCTTGCCGCTCAGTTCGCCAACGAGCTGCGGCAGTTCTTCCCGCGCAACGCGGTGGAGTACTTCGTGTCGTACTACGACTACTACCAGCCCGAGGCGTACGTCCCGCAGACCGACACCTACATCGAGAAGGACTCCTCGCTCAACGAGGAGGTCGAGCGACTCCGGCACTCGGCCACCAACTCGCTGCTCACCCGTCGCGACGTCATCGTCGTGGCCACCGTGTCGGCCATCTACGGTCTCGGCACGCCGCAGGACTACGTCGACCGGATGGTCAAGCTCAAGGTCGGCCAGGAGGTCGAGCGCGACACCCTGCTGCGTCACCTGGTCGGGATTCAGTACGCGCGCAACGACCTGGCCGGGACGCGCGGCACCTTCCGGGTCCGCGGCGACACCCTCGAGGTGTTCCCGATGTACGAGGAGATCGCGGTCCGGGTCGAGTTCTTCGGCGACGAGATCGAGAAGCTCAGCACGTTGCACCCGTTGACCGGTGAGGTGCTCAGCGAGGACAGCGAGATCTACCTGTTCCCGGCCAGCCACTACGTCGCCGGCCCACAGCGGATGGAGAACGCGATCGGCGGGATCGAGTCCGAGCTGGCCGACCGGCTGGCCGAGTTCGAGCGTCAGCAGAAGCTGCTCGAGGCCCAGCGGCTGCGGATGCGGACCAGCTACGACATCGAGATGATGCGCCAGATCGGCACCTGCTCGGGGATCGAGAACTACTCCCGGCACATCGACGGCCGCGGTCCGGGCTCGGCACCCAACTGCCTGCTCGACTACTTCCCCGAGGACTTCCTGCTGGTCATCGACGAGTCGCACGTCTCGGTGCCGCAGATCGGCGGGATGTACGAGGGCGACATGTCGCGCAAGCGGACCCTGGTCGACCACGGGTTCCGGCTGCCCAGCGCCATGGACAACCGGCCGCTGCGGTTCGAGGAGTTCGTCGAGCGGATCGGTCAGACCGTCTACCTCTCGGCCACCCCGGGCAACTACGAGCTCGCCCGCTCCGACGGCTACGTCGAGCAGCTGATCCGACCGACCGGGCTGATCGACCCCGAGGTCATCGTCAAGCCCACCTCGGGCCAGATCGACGACCTGATGGGGGAGATCCGACTGCGCACCGAGCGCAACGAGCGGGTGCTGGTCACCACGCTGACCAAGAAGATGTCGGAGGACCTGACCGACTACCTGCTGGAGAACGGCATCCGGACCCGCTACCTGCACAGCGAGGTCGACACCCTGCAGCGGATCCAGTTGCTCCGTGAGCTTCGGATGGGCGAATACGACGTGCTGGTCGGCATCAACCTGCTCCGCGAGGGTCTCGACCTGCCGGAGGTGTCGTTGGTGGCCATCCTCGACGCCGACAAGGAGGGCTTCCTGCGCAGCTCGAAGAGCCTGATCCAGACCATCGGCCGAGCCGCCCGTAACGTCTCCGGCCAGGTGCACATGTACGCCGACAAGGTGACCGACTCGATGGCGGCGGCCATCGACGAGACCAACCGGCGGCGCGAGAAGCAGGTGGCCTACAACACGGCCAACGGGATCGACCCGCAGCCGCTGCGCAAGAAGATCGCCGACATCACCGACATGCTGGCCCGCGAGGACGCCGACACCGACGACCTGCTCGGCAACGGGCGCAACAAGAGCCGCGGGAAGTCCCCGGTCCCGGCGCTGGGCGCCAAGGAGACGGTGGCCCAGGCGCGCAAGCTGGCCGGCCTGCCCGCCGGCGAACTGGCCGACCTGGTGCAGCAGCTGACCGACCAGATGCACGCCGCCGCGGCCGACCTGCAGTTCGAGGTGGCGGCCCGGTTGCGCGACGAGATCTCCGAGCTGAAGAAGGAGCTGCGGCAGATGGTCGAGGCTCATCGTTGACCGTGGGAACAGTGGCCGACGGGTCGACGTCCGGACGGTCGGCGCTCGACGAGCGGTTCACAACCGGCCGGCTGGACACCGACGTCTGGTTGCCCGCCTACCTCCCGCACTGGAGTTCGCGGGCCGACGGGGCGGCCGCGTACGCGGTGAGCCGGGGGGAGCTGCGGCTGCGGATCGACCCGGACCACCCGCTGTGGTGCCCGGACCGCCACGAGGAGCCGCTCCGGGTGTCGTGTCTGCAGAGCGGCGGGTTCTCCGGGCCGGTGGGCAGCACGCGCGGTCAGCAACCGTTCCGACCGGGGCTGACCGTGCGCGAGGAGCTGCCGGAGTTCCGGGGCTACACGCCGACGTACGGCCGGATCGGAGTGGAGATGAGTGCGGTCCTGTCACCGCGGTCGATGTTCGCGTTCTGGCTGTCGGGTTTCGAGGACGTGCCCGAGCGGTCGGGTGAGATCTGTGTCGCCGAGATCTTCGGCGACACCCTCGACGGGGAGACCGCGGCGGTCGGCGTCGGTGTGCACCGGTTCCGCGATCCGACCCTGACCGAGGACTTCGGCACCGTGCGGCTGCCGCTCGACGTGGCGGAGCTGCACCGCTATGAGGTGGAGTGGTCCCCGGGACGGGTGGACTTCCGGGTCGACGACGTCGTGATCCGCCGCTGCGACCAGGCTCCGGCCTACCCGGTGCAGCTCATGCTCGGTCTGTTCGACTTCCCGAACCGGGGGTCGGCGGGTCAGCCGGTGCCCGCGGCCGAGATGACGGTGACGCGTGTCTGGGGCGAGCCCCCCGCCTCGTGATTGGTCGCCGGGGGTCTGCTACTGGCATACTTGCGCGGCGGAGGGGAGTATTCCTTCGCGTCGGCATCGTCATCACGGATCACACCGCTCCTCACCGGGCGGGCCCGGTGCCCACGGCGGGTCGCCAGGCCCGCGGAAGAGACCTCCGAGACCGTAGTGCACGATCGCCTCATCCGTCTCGGAAGGACACCCCGCATTGAACGTCCACCTGTATGCCTGGATCATCACGGTCGTCGTGATGATCGCCATCCTGGCATTCGACGTCTTCATCATCGGCCGCCGGCCGCACGAACCCTCGATGAAGGAAGCCGGCACCTTCATCGGCATCTTCGTGGCCTTGGCGGTGATCTTCGGACTCGCGGTCTGGGGCATCTCCGGTCCCCGCTACGCGGGTGAGTTCTTCGCGGGCTGGTTGACCGAGTACAGCCTGTCGATCGACAACCTGTTCATCTTCATCATCATCATGGGCAAGCTCAAGGTGCCGAGGCACCTGCAGCAGTTCGCCCTGCTGGTCGGCATCATCCTGGCCCTGATCTTCCGCGGCATCTTCATCGCCGTCGGGGCGGCCGCCATCAACGCGTTCGCCTGGGTGTTCTTCCTGTTCGGCGCGTTCCTGATCTACACCGCGGTCAAGCTGGTCATCGACTACCGCAACCACGACAACGACAACGACGCCCCGGACAACCCGGCCATCCGCTTCGTCAAACGGCGGTTCAACGCGGTCGACGACTTCCGCGGCACGAAGCTGATGGTGGTGGAGAACGGCAAGCGGTTCATCACCCCGATGTTCATCGTCATCATCGCCCTCGGGAGCACCGACCTGCTGTTCGCGCTCGACTCGATCCCGGCGATCTACGGTCTGACTCAGGAGCCCTACCTGGTCTTCACCGCGAACGTCTTCGCGTTGATGGGTCTGCGCCAGCTGTACTTCCTGATCGGCGGCCTGCTCACGAAGCTCGTCTACCTGTCGCTCGGTCTGTCGGTCATCCTCGCCTTCATCGGCGTCAAGCTCGTGCTGCACGCGCTGCACGAGAACACGCTGTCGTTCATCAACAACGGCGAGCACGTCCCGGTCCCGGAGGTCCCGATCTGGTTGTCGCTCGCGGTGATCATCGTGACCCTGACCGTCACCACGGTCGCCAGCCTGATCAAGTCCAGGTACGACGAGGACAACGCGCCCGCCGAGGCCCTGACCAACCCCGACGAGGTGCGCTGACCAGCAGCACCCCCGTAACGACACAACGGCCGCGCACCCCGCTGGGGTGCGCGGCCGTTGTGGCTGGTGGGCCCTCGGGATCAGGCGGCTCGGGTCGCTCCGACCTCGGCCGCACCGGCGGTCGCCGGCTCGATGGCCCGCAGCACCAGGTCGGCCACGTCGGTGGTCAGCACGACCTCGATGGCCTCGAGGACGTCGGCCGGGACCTCGTCCAGATCCGGCTCGTTGCGCTTGGGCAGGAAGACCGTGGTCAGTCCGGCCCGTTGCGCGGCGAGCAGCTTCTGCTTGGCGCCGCCGATCGGCAGCACCCGCCCGTTGAGCGTGACCTCACCGGTCATGCCCACGTCCGACCGCACCGGCCGGCCCAGAGCCATCGAGGTCAGCGCGGTGACCATGGTGACGCCGGCCGACGGTCCGTCCTTGGGCACGGCGCCGGCGGGCACGTGAACGTGGATCGGGCGCTCGAGGATGCTCGGGTCGGTGATCCCCAGCTGCTCGGCGTGCGCCCGCACGTAGGACAGCGCGATCTGGGCCGACTCCTTCATCACGTCCCCGAGCTGCCCGGTCAGGGTCAGCCCGCCCTTGTCGTGTCCGGAGGCGGGACCGACGTTGGCCTCGATGAACAACACGTCGCCGCCCAGGCCGGTGACCGCGAGCCCGGTGGCCACGCCGGGCACCGACGTGCGTTCGTGGGTCTCCGGGGTGAACCGCGGCCGGCCGAGATAGGTGCGCAGGTTGGTCGGGTCGATGCTCAGCTCCTGGGGAGCGTCGGGCTGGGCGAGCGTGGTCGCCGCCTTGCGCAGCGCCTTGGCCAGCAGCCGCTCGAGCTGACGTACGCCCGGTTCGCGGGTGTAGTCGGCCGCGATCTCCCGCAGTGCCTGCGTCGGTGATGCTGACCTCGGTGCTGGTCAGCGCAGCCCGCTCGAGCTGCCGGGGCAGCAGGAAGTCGCGGGCGATGGCGATCTTGTCGTCCTCGGTGTAGCCGTCGAGGGTGACCAGCTCCATCCGGTCGAGCAGCGCCTGCGGAATGGTCTCGATGACGTTCGCGGTGGCCAGGAAGACCACGTCGGACAGGTCGAGATCCACCTCGAGGTAGTGATCGCGGAAGGTGTGGTTCTGCGCCGGGTCGAGCACCTCGAGCAGCGCCGCCGCGGGGTCGCCGCGGTAGTCCGAACCGACCTTGTCGATCTCGTCGAGCAGGATGACCGGGTTCATCGAGCCGGCTTCGGTCAGGGCGCGTACGATCCGGCCGGGCAGCGCACCGACGTAGGTCCGGCGGTGGCCCCGGATCTCGGCCTCGTCGCGGACGCCGCCGAGCGCGACCCGGACGAACTTCCGCCCGAGCGCCCGGGCGACAGACTCACCCAGCGAGGTCTTGCCGACGCCGGGCGGGCCCACCAAAGCCATCACTGCGCCGGAGCCCCGGCCGCCGACCAGTTCGAGTCCGCGCTGAGCGCGCCGGCTGCGGATGGCCAGGTATTCCACGATCCGTTCCTTGACGTCCTCCAGACCGTGGTGGTCGTCGTCGAGGATCTGCCGGGCACCGGTGATGTCGGTGGCGTCGGTGGTCGTGACGTTCCAGGGCAGCTCGAGGATCGTGTCGAGCCAGCTGCGCAGGTAGCCCGCTTCGGGGCTCTGGTCGCTGCCCCGCTCGAGCTTGGCCACCTCGCGCATCGCGGCCTTGCGGACGTCGTCGGGCAGCTGGGCCTCCTCGACCCTGGTGCGGTAGTCCTGTGCGCCCTCGGGCTCGTCCTCGCCGAGCTCCTTGCGGATGGCGCTGAGCTGCTGGCGGAGCAGGAACTCGCGCTGGCTCTTCTCCATGCCCGCGCGGACGTCCTCGGCGATCTTGTCGTTGACCTCGGTCTCGGCGAGGTGGTCCTTGCTCCACTCGATCAGCGCGGTCAGCCGCTCGGCGACGTCGGGGGTCTCGAGCAACTGGCGCTTCTGGGCGTCACTCAGCCACGACGCGTATCCGGACAGGTCGGCGAGCTGCGACGGGTCGTTGACCTTGTTGACCTGGTCGATGACCTGCCACGCGTCACGGCGCTGCAGGGTGGCGATGGTGACCTGCTTGTACTCGGCGGCCAGGGTGCGGATCTCCTCGGTGACCGGCTGGTCGTCGAGCTCCTCGGCCTCCACCCACAGGGCCGTTCCGGGGCCGGACACGCCGGATCCGATCCGGACCCGACGATCGGCCTTGAGGACCGCGGCCGGCTCGCCGCTCTGCAGACGGCCGAGCTGGACGATCGAGGCCTCGACGCCGTACGAGGCGTAGCGGTCCTCCAGACGCGGGGCGACGAGCAGCCGGCCATCGCTGTGCGAGCGGGCCGCGTCGACGGCCGCACGCGCGGCGTCGTCGAGCTCGATCGGCACGACCATGCCGGGCAGAACGACGAGATCGGTGAGGAAGAGAACGGGCAGACGGGTTGTCGACATCAGTGATGAGCCTCCGGTTAAGGGTCGCTCCACACATTGAGCGACATAGACTCAAGGCCGCTGGGGGTCGGAATCTTCCCGGCTCGTGTTCACCGCTGGCGAACAGCCCTGTCTCGGAGGCCGGTCACGTGCAGGGCCCGGCGCCGCATCAAACTGACCAGGTGGTGGCGCGCCGACGCAGCCGCTTCCATTCATCGGCGGTAACCATTCTCCTTCATGTCGACCGCTCGTCGGCACGTCGACAAGCTCAATTCAATTGACCGGGAAAACAGAAGCGTTCTTGCTCAATTGCTGGTCGAGGAGTTCGGTGACAGCGCCGAAGTCTTTCGCCTTGGGATCGGTTTTGTCGGCCAGAAAGGCATAACTCGTCGTGGTCACCACCCGGCCCTGATGAGCCACGAGGTAGTGACGGGCGTAGGCCAGGGTGTTGCGTGGTTTCACGTAGTAGATGCGCTCGGTCCAGCCGGCGATCAGTTCGCCACCGGTCACCGAGTCCGGGCCCTCGGCGGTGCGGGTGACCACGAATCCCGCTGCGTCCCGGTAGCGGGCGCAGGCCTTCTGATCGGTCTTGATGGACGCCGCCACAGCACTGACGTCGTCGTCCGGCAGCGTCTGGACCGTGTAGGACGCGATGTTGGTGCCGGCGCCCTTACCCCTGGTCAGATCGGTCGAAGCGGTGGCGGTGAAGCTGATCTTCTTCATCGCCGAGACGTGTCCCGGGCAGAGTTCGCCCTTTTTGCCGCCCACCCGGCTGACCTCCTTGGGCTTCACCCAGGGGTCGCCGAGGTCCTTCGCGTCGACCAGTGCGGCCTTGACGTCCGCCGCGTCCTCGGCCTTGGACGGGGGTGTAGCCGTGGGGGTCGGTGACGGGTTCGTCGACGATCCGGTCGATGACGGTGAACTGACCGCCGGGGGCGCCGTGGTCTCGGCACCACAGGCTCCGGTGACGGCGACCAGGACCAACGCCGAACCGATGATGATCTTGCGCACGACCGACTCCTTCGATGGGAGAAGATGTCGAATTCCCCCCCGCTGCCGAGACGCTAACACCGCCCGATCAACGGCGTGGGTCATTCGACGAAGTCGATGTCGCGTGGTGATCGCGACAGGTCGGACCATGCGCATGGTCGCGGAATACCTCGCGAATATCCACGAATTCCGGGTCGGGCGACGCGCCCCGATATTTTGGGAGGTACCGTTCCGGTTCAGCGGAGTGGTCGTCTCGGCGTCGAGGCGTACGCGTGGTGATCAACGCCCGTGACACCCGGCGTACGCGTGGTCGGAGCCACCGGTATCGAGATTCGATGGGAGGGTGGAGCGTGCTTCTCGTGCAGATGATGCTGTCGAATCGGCCGGGCACCCTGGGTGCGGTCGCTTCGGCCCTGGGGGCCATCGATGCCGACATCAACCTGGTGGAGATCGTCGATCGACGCGTCCGTGTCGCTCTGGTCGACTTCATCCTCGACCTGCCGCCGAGCCGGACGGTCGAGTCGCTGGTGGCGGTCTGCGACGATCTGCCCGGTGTGCAGGTCGAATGGGTCCGCAACTACCCGCGCGGTGGCGGCATCGAACTCGACGTGGCATTGCACCAGCGGATGGCGGCGGACGCCCGGAGGGCCGGAGAGACCCTGGCCACCGCGGCTCCGCTGGTCTTCCGCGCTCAGTGGAGCGTGCTGCTCGAGGTCTCGGAAGCGCCGCAGGTGATTTTCGCCGGTCCCGGCGCGCCGCACCTCGGGACGGCCGCGCTGGAGAGGTTCGGCCCCTTCGACACGGTCCACCGGGTGGTCCTCGAGCCGGGCTGGCTACCCGGCTGGGACGCCCATCACGCTGTGGTCGCCCCGCTCGCCGAGCACCAGGCCGTCGTCATCGGCCGGCTCGGGGAGCCCGCCTTCTTCACCTCCGAGCTGGCCCGGCTGGCCCATCTGGTCGGGTGGGTCGACGACACCGAAGGGTCGGGGCAGGCCGGTCCGCCGGCCCGCGCGGCCGAGCCGGGACGCAACCCGGTGGCGACGCCGCTCTACCTTCGGCCCCCAGCCCCGATCGGCTCGCGCCACCCCCTCTGACGCCACCGTCGCAGATCCTGTGATCCGGGGTCGATCGAGAAAGATGTCGGCGGGATGTATCGCCGGCCGGTCCGGTGACTCCTTACCTGAGTTGCCGTACCGACCGAAAGAGTTCTCGATGACCGCCGACGCCTGGCCACCCGCCGACGCCGACCGGTCCCTCAAGGCCAAGCACGCTGCCATGTGAGCCAGTGCGACTACCCACGGGTCGCCGCCGAACTGGTCGGCTCCCTCGGCCAGACCCTGGTCGACGCCCTCGATCTCGGCCCTGGCCAGCAGGTTCTCGACATCGCCGCCGGCACCGGTACGTCGGCCATCCCGGCGGCGCGACGCGGCGCCATCGTGACGGCGACCGACCTCACGCCCGAGTTGCTGGCCCGCGGCGAGCAGACGGCGTCCACCGATATGCAGACCGGGTGGGACGGCGGCGGTGCTGAGCTGGACGCCGGAGGGGTTCATCGGGCGGCTGTTCGCCACCATGAAGCCGTTCGCGCCGGCACCGCTGCTGCGGGTCACCGCGTTCGCGTCCGGAGCCGAGCTGCGCGACAACTTCGAGGCCCACTACGGCCCGACCATCGCCGTATACCGTGCGCTCGGCGACGACCGGTCCCGGATCGACGCCCTCGACCGTGCGCTGGCCGAGCTGGGTGACCAGGCGTTCTCCGACGCGGCGGTGGAGTGGGAGTACGCGCTGGTCACGGCCCGTCGGGTCTGAGGCGGGCCGATCCGGGCGGGTCGGGTACACCCACAGCGTGCCGGTTAGCGTCGGTGCGTGACCACTGCACCGCGCTCGATCGTGATGACCGGGGCCGCGGGCCGGATCGGCCGAGCCGTCCTGCCGCTGCTGCCCGACACCTGGGCGGTCCGGCGCACCGATCGGGTGGCCGGTAACGGGATCGAAGCGCTCGAGGTGTCCGATCTCGAGGCCTGTCGGGCCGCCTTTGCGGGGGCCGACGCCGTGGTCCATCTGGCCGCCGACCCCGATCCCGACGCGGCCTGGGAGAGCCTGCTGCCGACCAATGTCGGCGGCACCTATGCGGTGGCCCGCGCCGCGGCCGACTGCGGCGTCCGGCGCCTCGTCCTGGCCAGCAGCCTGCACGCGGTCTCGGCCGTGCCGCAGGACATCCAGGTCCGCGCCGAGGATCCGGCTCGACCGGGCAACCTCTACGGGGCGACCAAGGCATGGGCCGAGGCGGTCGGCGCGTGGCTCGCTCACTCGAGCCCGATCAGCGTCGTCGCCCTGCGGATCGGCTACTTCGCCGAGCACCGGCCCGGCCCCGGTCGCCCGGACCATGACCTGGCCCACGCCTGGCTCAGCACCGGCGACGCCGCCGAGCTCGTCCGGGCCGCGGTCGAGGCCGAGGGCTTCGATTTCGTGGTCGCCAACGGCATCTCAGCCAACCGGCACCGCCGCGCCGATCTCAGCACGACGATGGCGCGGCTGGGTTACCGACCGCGCGACGATGCCTGGGCGTCGCCGGACTGTTGATCATCGCGGTGCGATGGACGCGCCCGTTCCACCGTGATCGGGGTCAGCCGAGGACAGCGAGCACCACCGCGGCGTCCTGGCCCGGCCACGTCCCGGTCAATCCAGCCTGCCCGTCGAGTCGCCGGTCGGCATCCAGCTCGCGGTACAGCGCCAGGACCGACCCGTCGCGGGCGGAGACAACCGTGACCGCCGCCGACGCGGTGGGGGAGAAGGCCGCCGAGCCCGACCCGCCGGTTCCGTTGACCAGGGTGTCGGGTTCGCGCCGCACCAGCCCCTCGTCGGTCAACACCTCGAGCGGGGCCTGGCTGCCGCCGGTGACGATGACGTCGCGCAGCGCCTCGACGAAGGCGGGATCGCTGCACCCGTCGTAGACGTGGCGGCGCCCGAGCACCGAGTGCTCCATCGTCCCGGCCCGCGCAGGCTCCGCATCGGGCCGTGCGGTGGCGCGGTAAGTGAACGGGATCGTCCAGACGGTGCCGTCACCCGTGCGGATCAGGTGGGTCTCCATCCCGACCTGGCCCTCGGGATCGTCGAACCGCTAGGCCCCGAGGGCAGTCAACTCCGACGGATCACCACCCTCCGGCCACCACGGCTGGGTGGGGGCCCAGGCCCGGATCAGCTCGATCTTCGACGGGACGAGTTCGGCTTGATGGATGAGTGCCGTGGGGCCCAGTCTCGGTGACCCCGGATCAGGCGACCAGGATGGCCCGCCGACCGACCGTGGCGGGCGCTCATCACCTCGGCGACAATGGCGGCCATGATCTTCATCGTCGTCAAGTTCACCGCCAAGCCCGAGCACCGCGAGACCTTCCTCGACGAGGTCGCCGACTTCACCGCCGGCACCCGCTCCGAGGACGGCGTGCTGTGGTTCGACTGGTCGATCAGCGCCGAAAACCCCGGTGAGTTCGTCCTGGTCGAGGCGTTCCGCGACGGTGAGGCCGGTGCCGCCCACGTGGCCAGCCGGCACTTCCAGGACGGCATCGTCACCCTGCAGCGGCTGGTCGCCCGGACCCCTGACATCATCAACGTCGAGGTGCCCGGGACCGAATGGTCGAAGATGGGCGAGATCACCGTCGACTGAGCCCCCGCTCCGCGCGGGACGGGCGAGGAGTCGCCAGGCCCCCGGGGGCGAGGGTCGACGAGGCTGAAAGGCGACGATGCGCGCACCGTCGGCCCGACCTCTCCTGCTCCGCCTGACGGTCAAGGTGGCACGGCCGGGCCGCCTCGGCGGGCGGGGCCAGCACGACCAAGGCGGTCAAGGGCACGTCGCGCGCGGCGGGGACGGTGCTCGGCGACGACCGGATCCCGATCCTGGTCTGCGGTCCGAACGTGGCCTGCGGCGCCAACCTCTACCCCTGAACCGGACCTCCACGAGCCCCGGCACAGCCCGGACCACGTACACCGGCAAGCAGCCGGTGCGCAACGCGGACCTGGCCAACTTCGTCACCGACGCGCTCGACCTGCCCGCCGGACGCGGTGCCGAGTTCGACTCACCGCGGACCCTCAACCCTTTCAGGTGACCGCCCGGGGCTGAGCAGGACGCGGGCGCCGGCCAGCGCCACGGCGGCCAGCGCGACGACCCCGGCGGCGACGATGGCGCCGCCGGGTCGCAGCAGCGGCTGACCGAGCAGCGCCTGCACGGTCAGCAGCACGGTGAGTGCCGCGTACCCGAGGGCTGCCACGGCGACCAGTCCGACCCGCACGCCGGGCTCGCCGAGCCGGCGAAACCGACCGGTCGAGCGTTCGAGCAGCAGCAGGAACAACGGGATGGCCTGGAGGCCGTGCATCCCGATGAAGTGCGGGACCCGCAGATCGCCACCCGCGGTGCTCCAGCCCAGGAATGGCAGGCCCGGTCCGTCGTCCGGTGCGCCGACCGCGTGGGCGCCGCTGATGCCCTGGAAGTCGGCGAGTTGAGCCGCGGTGGGAACGGTCATGAAGAACGCGACGCCCATCCCGACCACGGCGAGGCCGATCCCGGCCCGGATGGCCAGGTTGCGGGCCGGGTCGGGACCCGGCTCGCGGATCAGGGCCAGCCCGACCAGGGCGGTGATCACCCAGACGACCACGATCGATGCGCCCATCACCGACCACAGGGTGGCGTGCAGCGGCGTCGTGACGTTGAAGTGACTGGTCGTGCCGGCAGCGGCCGCGCCGACGATGATCACCATCTCGACCAGCAGCGCGACCGCGCTGATCGTGCCGGCGACCCACACCGCTCGCTGGAATCGGCGGACCTGACCGATCAGCCACGCGAGGGTCACCGCGTACAGCGTGATCGAGACCGCGAACTTCATCGGCTTGAACCACTTGTCCTGCCCGGTCACCGGCTCGGGATCGGCCACGGCCAGGACGGCGGCGACCACGACCAGCGCAGCCATGAGCACGGCCAGGGCGAGCAGCGGCCGGTGCCAGCGGTCGGGGCGGGGCAGCGGCGCGAGCGACCGCGCGGGAGGTGGAGCGGTGGTGGTCATGAGTCGTCCTCCGTGAGCAGGGGGGTCGGCGCGGATGCGGTCCGTCGGGCGAGGTGCTCCTGGGCCATCCGCCGCAGTCCGGCGAGCATCCGATCGCCCAACACCGTCCCGAGGACGACGGTCTGGGCGAGTTCGGTCCGGTCGGTCGCCCGGCCGGCCGTGCGCAGGTCGGCCCGGGCGACGATCTCGGCGGCCTCGGCGAACTCCGGCATCACCTCGAGGATGTCCGGGCGACCGATCCCGGCGAACGCCTCGGCGGTCTGAGCGGCGAGGGCCAGCCCGGGGCTGTCGTCACCGACCACCCAACCGCGCTCGTCGGTCACCGCACGGACCCGGTCGAGCGCCGACGGCGTCGGCGGCTGCTCGGAGATCGGAATGGCGCACTGGGCGATCCCCATCACCTCGCTCATCGGGAGGTCGTCGTCGTCGATGGCGGCCAGCACCTTCTGGACCGCGGCGACGGTGAGCCCGCCGGTGTCGATCAGCGCCCGGATCAGCCGGATGCGGGCCACGTGGGCCTCGCTGTAAGCGGTCTGGTTGTAGCCACGCCGCTCGCCACCGGGGAGCAGGCCCTCGCGGACGTAGAACTTGATCGAGGCCACGCTGACGCCGCTCCGTTCGCTGATTTCCGAGATCCGCATATTGATAGAGTAGCTGTCGATAGTGCTAGTATCAACTCATGACCTCACTCCAGATGGACGGCCCCGCCGTATCGACCGGCCGCACCCGGCCCCGGACCCACCGTGCGCTGGCCGGGGTGTTCTTCGCGTTGTCCGCCGTCGGGCTGATCGGCACCTGGGCGTACAACATCGCTTTCATCACCAGCGGTAGCGACATCGGCTACGTGCAGGCCTGGTTCGCCAACGCGGCCAGCTCGTCGGCCGCGGTCGACCTGCTGGTCATGGCCACCGCGGCGAGCATCGTGATGGTGGTCGAGAGCCGACGGCTCGGCTGGTCCCGCCGGGCCTGGATCCTCATCCCGCTGAGCTTCCTGATCGCGGTGGCCTTCACGTTCCCGCTGTTCCTCGGGCTGCGTGAACTGCACCTGGCCCGACGAGCCGCTGCCTTGAACGGCGCCTGACCGCTCTCGTCCGACGAGCGCCGACCGCCGACCGCCGACCGGCGGTCAGCGGTCAGCGGTCGAGCGGATCGGCCAGGATGCGACGCAGCGTGGTGACGCCCATCCGGTGCATGACCGGGTTGGTGTGGCGGTAGTACCAGCCGGCGCCCAGGGCCTGTTCGAGGGCCCACGCCTGACTGCGGGCCCAGTCCAGGTCGTCGACGCCCAGGGTCCGGCGGAGGATCTCCCGCGGGCCGGATCCGAGCAGGTGCCAGGCCGCGACCAGGTCGAGGGCGGGATCGGCGGGGCCCAGGCCGCCCACGTCGATCACCCCGGTCAGCCGGCCGTCGGCGACCAGCACGTTGCCGGGGATCAGATCGCCGTGGTTCATCGTGTCGGGCGCCAGGCGCGGAAGCGTCCGCAGCGACGACCAGAGGTGCCGTAGCCGGGGGACGTCGATCAAACCGACGCTGCGATCGAGACAGGTGGCCACCCAGGCGTCGTGGCGGGTCAGCTCACCGCCGCGGTTCGACCCGACGAACCGGCGGTCGCCGACGGCGATGGCGCGCACCCCGGTGATGAAGTCGGCCAGGTCCTCGGCGAAGGCGGCCGAGTCGGCGGCCGGCTCGGTGCTGGCTGCGGTCCCGGGCACCCAGGTCTGGATCGACCAGGGGAGGGGGTAGCCGTGACCTGGTGCACCGATGGCCACCGGCTCGGGTGTGGCGAACCGGGTCCGTCCGAACATCTCGCGGGCTGCGGCCGCCTCGGCCTCGAGGTCCCGGCGGACGGTCGTGGGATCGGCGGGCTGGAGTGGGAACCGCGCCGCCAGGCGCTCACCGAGCCGGAACAGGGCATTGACCGTTCCACTGCCGGCCAGTGGCTCGACCCCGAGTCCGGCGAACCCGGGGAACTGCTCGGCGACTAGCCGCGCGACGGTTTCGGTGCCGATGTCGAGCTGGCCCTCGTGCATCACGCGCGGCAGCGTACGCCGAACCGCCGGTCACCGCCTCGAATCGGCCGGCGGGCTGGTGGGCCCGGCCGACCCGGGCCATACTGCCGACCATGGCGTACGACCTCGAGCTGGCCGACCGGTTGCGTGACCTGCTGGCCGTCGAGCCGGAAGTCACCCAGCGGCGGATGTTCGGTGGGCTGGCCTTCATGGTCGCCGGTCACATGGCCGTCTGCGTCACCGACTCCGGGCTGATGGTCCGAGTGCCACCCGAGCTGGCCGAGGAACTCCTGATTGATCCGGCCGCCATGCGGATGGTGATGAAGGGGCGGGAGTTGGCCGGATGGTTACTGGTCGTGATGGACGCCACGACCAGCGATGACGAGCTGGCCCGATGGGTCGGCCACGGCCTCGACCACGTCCGCTCGCTCCCGCCGAAGTAGTGGTCGCCGCGCCGCTGGCCACCCGGGCCGGGTGTGCGTGCTGGTGGTCACCGCGCTGGTGGGAAGAGGGTTGGCTGCCGCGGTCACGATGACGTCGACGGCACCGGATCGCTGGCAGCACGTCCCGTCGGTGGTGATCGGCACGGTGGTGCTCCAGCTCCCGGTGATCGCCGCCCAACGGGTGTTCGGCGGCGGGCTGACCGCGTACGAGGTGGTCCGCTGACTGGTGGTGATCGCGATCTGGGTGGTCGGACCGAACGTCTGGGGCCTCGTCCGGCGCAGAAACGCCTGGCGACCGGGCCGGTGCGCTGATAGACCGGAGGCGTGCCCCAGGACGTCTACACCGATGAGGTCGCCCGCGCGTACGACGGGTGGACCGCCGACCAGTCGAGCCCCGAGGTGCTCGGCCCGACCGTCGACTTCCTGGCCGGGCTGGCCCGGGGTGGTGCGGCCCTCGAATTCGCCGTGGGGACCGGACGGGTGGCCATCCCGCTCGCCGACACCGGGATCGCGGTCAGCGGGATCGAGATGTCCGAGGCGATGATCGCCCGGCTCCGGGCCAAGGACGGCGATCGGATCCCCGTGGTCCGCGGGGACATGGCCACCGCCATCGTGCCGGGTCGTTTCCGGCTGGTCTACCTGGTGTTCAACACCATCTCGAATCTGCTCGAGCAGGACGAGCAGGTCGCCTGCTTCGCCAACGCCGCCCGCCATCTCGAGCCGGGCGGTGCCTTCGTGATCGAGCTCGGCCTGCCCCAGCTCCGCCGGCTGCCGCCGGGTCAGCTCGCGGTGCCCTTCGACCTCAGCGACGACCACCTGGGCTTCGACACCTACGAGCTGGTCGAGCAACGGCTGACCTCGCACCACTACCGGCCGGGCGACGCCGCGATGTCGCGGTCAGTGCATCGCTACGCCTGGCCCGCCGAGCTCGATCTGATGGCCCGGCTGGCCGGCATGACGCTGGACGAACGGGTCGCGGACTGGCACCGCCACCCGTTCACCGACGACTCCGAGACTCACGTCTCGGTCTGGCGTACGCCGGCATGAGGGCTTAGCTGAAGCGGGCCACGGCCTCGTCGACCTGCGCCTCGGTGACCGCGAAGTCGGGAACCGGGACAGCCGCTGCAGCGGGATCGCCCGCATCATCTCGCCGTTGATCGGATCGAACAGCAACGGCGCGAACGGATGGCCGTCGAGGGCCGCCTCGAGCCACGGCCCGCCCTCCGGGTGGGCCAGCCACACCTCGGCCGAGGCGAGCGCTTCGAGCGCGGGGGTGGACGGTTTCGCCGGCCAGCGCGATGGTTTGCTCGAGCGCGATGTCGCGGTGCCGACCCGGATGCCGAAGTCGCCGCCCTCGACGACCCAGCGCTGGGCCGGCTGGTGCCAGTAGGCGAAGGCGCGGGCGTCGAGCTCGATGGTCACCGTCTCGCTGGCTCCGGCCTTGAGAGCGACCCGGGTGAACTCGCGCAGCTCCTGCTCGGGGCGGTGGACGGTGACCGAGTCGGTGCCGGTCTGCACCGGCAGATCGGTCAGCGTGAAGCGCGTGGAGGACAGCTCGAAGCCGAACGGGTAGGCCACTCCGAGCTGCCGGGCGTCGTACCAGCGGTAGCCGATCAGCAGGCCCTCGCCGTAGCGAACGGTCCCGAACTCGCCCGGGAAGGCGCCCAGGGCCGGGTTGTCGGCGTAGCGCAGGCCGGGACCGACCGGTGCCGGCCCGGCGGAGATTTCTAGGATGACCGCCATGACCAGTGACACGGGGGCGAGGGCCTGGGACGTCGACCGCACCATCGTGCGGTTTCCGGACCCGGCGATCGAGGTGGTCGACGACCGGTTCCGACCGCTGCTGGTCGGCGCCGAGATCGTCGAGCGGCTGTGGACGGGCGGGCGGTGGCTCGAGGGACCGGTGTGGTTCGGCGACGGACGCTTCCTGCTGTTCTCCGACATCCCCAACAACCGGATCCTGCGCTGGACCGAGGAGACCGGAGCGGTGAGCACCTTCCGCGCGCCGTCGGACAACGCCAACGGCAACACCCGCGACCGGCAGGGCCGGCTGGTCACCTGCGAACACCTGACCCGCCGGGTGACCCGGACCGAACACGACGGCCGCCTCACCGTGCTGCTCGACGTTTTCGGGGGCAAACCGCTCAACGCGCCCAATGACGTCGTCGCGCACTCCGACGGATCGATCTGGTTCACCGATCCCGGCTGGGGGAGCGAGGGCCACTACGAGGGCGACAAGAACGAGCTCCAGCTGCCGCACCACGTGTATCGGATCGACGACGGTTCGGGCGACGCCGAGGTGGTGATCGAGGGCCTCGACCGCCCCAACGGGCTGTGCTTCTCCCCCGATGAGTCGCAGCTCTACGTGGTCGACGAGCGGTCGATCCAGGTGTTCGACATGGTCGGGGGGTGGCCGGTCAACGGGCGCCTCTTCGTCGACATGGCCCCCGGGATCGCCGACGGGATCCGCTGCGACCGGGACGGGAACGTCTGGGCCGCCGCGGGCCAGGGCGGAGCCGGCTTCGACGGGGTGCACTGCTACGCCCCGGACGGCACGCTGCTCGGTCGGATCCACCTCCCCGAGGTGTGCGCCAACCTGACCTTCGGTGGGATCAAGAAGAACCGGCTGTTCATCACCGCCACGCGGTCGCTCTACAGCGTCTACGTCGAGGCGCTCGGGGACCAGTCGCCCTGAGCCGGGAGCATGGAGATGTGTCGACCGACGTCGGTCGACGGGTTTCCCTGATCTCCGTGGTGGCGTCGGGTCGCGACGGTGAGCGTGAGCCGATGAGCGGGAGCCCGAAAAAGATCCTGCACCGCTCTCTGCGGACCGAGCGCGAAGAACTCGTGGCCAAGCTCGACGGCCTGACGATCGCCAGATCCGCGAACCGCAGGTGCCGACCGGGACCAACCTGCTCGGCCTGGTCAAACACACGGCGAGCACTGAGCTCGGCTACTTCTCCGACGTCTTCGACCGGCCCGCAAGGATCGCGACCCTGTGGATCGAGGACGACGGGGAGCCCCATGCGGACATGTGGGCCACGGCCGGCGAGTCGCGCGAACAGATCATCGCTCTCCAGCAGGCCGCAGCGGCGGTGGCCGATCGCCACCATCGATGCGCTCGATCTCGACGCTCCCGGCGTCGTGCCGTGGTGGCACCCGGACTGGCGCGACGTCACGCTGCAGCAGATCCTGGCTCAGATGATCGCCGAGACCGCCGGTCACGCCGGTCACGCCGACATCGTCCGCGAACTGGTCGATGGCTCGGTGGGGTTGCGGGCCGACGACCCCAACGTCCCGGCCCAGTCGGGTGAGGAGTGGGCGGCGCTCGTCGACCGGCTCAGGCAGGTGGCGTCGAGTTTCGACCCGGCAACCTGAGCCTCACCAGCCGCGGGACCGCCACTCGGCCAGGTGCGGCCGCTCGTCGCCGAGGGTGGTGTCGTCACCGTGGCCGGGGTGCACCACGGTGTCGTCGCCGAACCGGGGGAAGATCTGCGTCTCGAGGTCGTCCATCAATGAGGCGAAGTCCTCCGGCGACCGAGTCTTGCCGGGCCCGCCGGGGAAGAGGCTGTCGCCGGTGAACAGGTGGGTGATGCCGTCGCCGGCCGCGTAGGCCAGCGCGATCGATCCGGGGGTGTGGCCGACCAGCCCGATCACCCCGAGCGACTCGCTGCCCACCGGGATGTTCTCGCCGGTCCACGCGCCGAACGGTGCGGCGACCCCGGCCTGCTCGGCGATGGCCTCGGTGTCCGGCGTCCCGGCGACCAGCCGGGCCCCGGTGCTGCGGGCCACCTCGGCCAGCGCGTACACGTGGTCGTGGTGGCGGTGCGTGGTCACGATGGTCTCGATCGGGTTGTTCTCGATGATGGCCAGCAGGCGTGACGCGTCGTTGGCCGCGTCGATGAGCACCCCGGCGCCGGACGCGGGCAGCAGGAAGTAGGCGTTGTTGTCCATCGGACCCACGCTGACCTTGATCAGCCGGACACCGCCGGCCAGCAGCTGGATCAGCGGCGGTCCTCCGGCGTCCACATGGCCCAGACCGGTCATCGTCGTGCTCCTTCGATCGTGTTCGTCGTGTCGCCGGGCGGCATCGGTCACCCCCGGGTCGATCGCCCCACCATCATCACCCGGCTCAGAAGGACGGGAGCTTGAGCCCGTCCGCCCCGCGGATGACCGAGGGGTCGACCCGGTTGAGCAACCAGCCGAGCAGCTGGTCGCTGGTGCCGCTGACCTCGATCGGCTCGCCGGCGTTGCCGACGCTGATGGTGAAACCGGCGTCCGAGGTCAGGTTGAGCTTCGGGTAGTCGACCTGGTTCCGCAGCCGGAAGGCATACCACTCGAGCAGCCAGTCGGCGGTCTGCTCGTCGATGTCGTCGATCTCGTAGCCGACGTCGAGGTCGACGTGGTGGATGGCCAGTTCGAGCAGCCGAGCCAGCGGCAGCAGCCGGGCCGGGACAACCACGCTGCCGCGCATCTCGACGGTGGTGTCCCAGCCCCCGTCGCGATCCAGGCTCTCCCAGGCCTCGGTCAGCCGGCCGGCCGAGGTGTCGAGGTCGATCTGCAGCTCGAGCCCCGGGCGCCCGGACCCGTCCTCGATCTCGGCGTTGCGGATCTCGGGCGAGGCGTACATCTCGACGCGCTGACCGGTCCGGGCCCAGGTCGTCAGCCGGCACAGCGCATCGGCCTGCCGGGCGACGTGGGTCGCGATATGACCCCGGCTCCACTCCGGCAGCCGACTGGGTCCCCGCCAGGTCGGGTCGTCGACCGCGATGGTGTCGCCGAGCAGACGTTGGGTGGCGATGGTGACCAGGCCGCGGAGCCGGCCCAACTGCTCGTCGGCCGCATTCATGGGCTCAACCTAGAGGCATCCCGCTCAGGGGTGGCGGAGGCGCCCGGCGCGATCTTGCCCGTGCGTTCTGCGTCGGGGTGTCCTGGTGATGCGCCGTTTCGCGTGAGGAAGAAGACAGCAGCCCGCAGCCCGACCGGGCGCGAGGCGGAGTGGCCTGGCGAGCGTCGGGTAGGTCGGGCGCTGCTGTGTGGACGACGAAGGCGAAGCGGCGCCGTGCGTTCGGCGTCGGGGTGCCGTGGTGATGCGCCGTTTCGCGTGAGGAGGAAGACAGCAGCCCGCAGCCCGACCGGGCGCGAGGCGGAGTGGCCTGGCGAGCGTCGGGTAGGTCGGGCGCTGCTGTGTGGACGACGAAGGCGAAGCGGCGCCGTGCGTTCGGCGTCGGAGTGCCCTGGTGATGCGCCGTTTCGCGTGAGGAGGAAGACAGCAGCCCGCAGCCCGACCGGGCGCGAGCCGGAGTGGCCTGGCGAGCGTCGGGTAGGTCGGGCGCTGCTGTGTGGACGACGAAGGCGAAGCGGCGCCGTGCGTTCGGCATCGGACTGTCCTGGTGATGCGCCGTTTCGCGTGAGGAGGAAGACAGCAGCCCACAGCCCGACCGGGCGCGAGCCGGAGAAAACCGTCAGTGGGGCGAACTAGCATGTCCGTCGTGATTGACCGGCTCGTTGTCCGTGGTGCTCGCGAGCACAACCTTCGCAATATTTCCCTCGATCTGCCGCGTGACGCGCTGATCGTGTTCACCGGCCTGTCCGGATCCGGGAAGTCGAGCCTGGCTTTCGACACCATCTTCGCCGAGGGCCAGCGACGCTACGTCGAGTCGCTGTCGGCGTACGCGCGGCAGTTCCTCGGTCAGATGGACAAGCCCGACGTCGACTTCATCGAGGGCCTCTCCCCGGCGGTCTCGATCGACCAGAAGTCGACCAGCCGCAACCCGCGGTCGACCGTCGGCACGATCACCGAGGTCTACGACTATCTCCGGCTGCTGTTCGCCCGCGCCGGCCGTCCGCACTGCCCGATCTGCCACGAACCGATCAGCCGTCAGTCGCCGCAGCAGATCGTCGACCGGCTGCTGGGGCTCGAGGAGGGCACCCGGTTCCAGGTGCTCGCTCCGGTGGTCCGCGGTCGCAAGGGTGAGTACGCCGAGGTGTTCCGCCAGCTGGCCACCGCCGGCTTCAGCCGGGCCCGGGTCGACGGCGAGGTCGTCCAGCTCACCGATCCGCCGGTGCTCGACAAGAAGTACAAGCACAACATCGACGTCATCGTCGACCGGCTGGCCAACAAGCCGTCGGTCAAGCAGCGGCTCACCGACTCGGTCGAGACCGCGCTCGGCCTGGCCCAGGGCGTGGTGTCGATCGACTTCGTCGACCTCGCCGAGGACGACCCCAACCGGGAGCGCCGCTACTCGGAGAAGATGGCCTGTCCCAACGACCACGACATCGCCATCGAGGAGCTCGAACCGCGACAGTTCTCGTTCAACGGGCCGTGGGGTGCCTGTCCCGAATGCTCGGGTCTCGGCACCCGGATGGAGGTCGACCCCGAGTTGGTCGTCCCCGACGACGAGAAGAGCCTCGAGGACGGGGCGATCGCGCCCTGGGCCTCCGCCCACGTCGCCGACTACTTCCAGCGGCTGATCGTCTCGCTGGCCGAGAGCGCCGGATTCAGCACCCGGACCCCGTGGCACCGGCTCCCGAAGACCGCGCAGCAACTGCTGCTGCACGGCATCCCGGGTCAGGTGCACGTCACCTACAAGAACCGTTACGGCCGCACCCGCAGCTACAACGCCAAGTACGAGGGCGTCGTCCCCTACATCGAGCGTCGGCACGCCGAGGCCGAGACCGACACGTCGCGCGAGCGGTTCGCCGGCTACATGCGCGAGGTGCCGTGCCGCACCTGTCACGGCGCGCGGCTCAAGCCGTCGTCGCTGGCCGTGACCCTGGGTGAGCGCAACATCGCCGAGGTGTCGGCGATGTCGATCGACGAGGCGGCGACTTTCCTGGGCAGTCTGGAGCTCACCGATCGCGAGAAGCAGATCGCCGAGCGGGTGCTCAAGGAGATCAACGAGCGTTTGCGGTTCCTGCTCGACGTCGGCCTGGACTACCTGTCGCTGAGCCGTCCGACGGCCAGCCTGTCCGGCGGCGAGGCTCAGCGGATCCGGCTGGCCACCCAGATCGGGTCCGGCCTGGTCGGCGTGCTCTACGTGCTCGACGAGCCGAGCATCGGGCTGCACCAGCGTGACAACCGCCGGCTGATCGACACCCTGATCCGACTGCGCAACCTCGGCAACACCCTGATCGTGGTCGAGCACGACGAGGACACCATCCGGGTCGCCGACTGGGCCGTCGACATCGGCCCCGGCGCCGGCGAGCACGGCGGTCACGTCGTCCACTCGGGCCCGGTCCAGGGCCTGCTCGACCATCCGGATTCGCTGACCGGGGCGTACCTGTCCGGTCGCCGGTCGATCCCGCTGCCGACCGAGCGCCGGCCGCGCACCAAGAGCCGGCAGATCACCGTGCACAACGCGGTCGAGCACAACCTGCGCAACGTCAGCGTCGCCTTCCCCCTCGGCACCCTGATCGCGGTCACCGGGGTATCGGGATCGGGCAAGTCGACCCTGGTCAACAGCATCCTCTACACCGCGCTGGCCAAGAAGATCTACAACGCCCGCGAGGTCCCGGGCCGACACCGTTCGATCACCGGCGCCGACGAGATCGACAAGATCATCCACGTCGACCAGTCGCCGATCGGGCGTACGCCGCGGTCCAACCCGGCGACCTACACCGGGGTCTTCGACCACATGCGCAAGCTGTTCGCCGAGACCCCCGAGGCCAAGGTCCGCGGCTACCAGCAGGGCCGGTTCTCGTTCAACGTCAAGGGCGGCCGCTGCGAGAACTGCACCGGCGACGGCACCATCAAGATCGAGATGAACTTCCTGCCCGACGTCTACGTGCCGTGCGAGGTCTGCCACGGCGCCCGGTACAACCGGGAGACGCTCGAGGTGCACTACAAGGGCAAGTCGATCTCCGACATCCTCGACATGCCGATCGAGGAGGCTGCGGAGTTCTTCGCGGCCATTCCGGCCATTGCTCGCCACCTGAAGACCCTGGTCGAGGTGGGCCTCGGCTACGTGCGGCTCGGGCAGCCGGCGCCCACCCTGTCCGGCGGCGAAGCCCAACGGGTCAAGCTGGCCAGCGAACTGCAGAAGCGGTCGACCGGGCGCACGCTCTACGTGCTCGACGAGCCGACCACCGGTCTGCACTTCGAGGACATCCGCAAGCTGCTCGGGGTGCTCGGCCGGTTGGTCGACTCGGGCAACACGGTGGTGGTGATCGAGCACAACCTCGACGTGATCAAGACGGCCGACTGGCTGATCGACATGGGTCCCGAAGGCGGGTCCCGTGGCGGCACCGTGCTGGCCGAGGGGACCCCCGAGCAGATCGCGGCGACCCCGGAGTCCTACACCGGCGAATTCCTCCGGCCCATCCTCGAGGGTCGCTCGGTGCCGGTCGGCAAGCCGCAGGCCGAGCTGATCCCGGCGACGGCTCCGCGCAAGGGCGCGAAGGTCCGCAAGACCGGCGTCCCCACCGCCTCCTCGTCGAAGGCGGCCACCGCCACGGCGACCACAGCGCCGGCCAAGAAGACCGTCGCCAAGAAGGCGGTGGCGAAGAAGGTCACCGCGGGCACGGCCACCCGGACGCCGGCCCGGAAAGCCAGCTGAACCGAGCCGCTCGTCGTCTCGTCCTCAACCACACAGACCGCCGACGGGGTCCGCACAGACGCGTCCGGTCGGCTGTCTGCTCCACGCCGACCTGAAGGGACCGTCATGCCCCATCTCGACGACCAGTCCACCATCGACCCGAACGTCGATCCCGCCTCCGCCCCGTCCGCAGCCCAGCAGCCCCAGCGGCGATTCGTGCTCAAGGCCGCCGGTCTGACCGCACTCGCCGGTGGTGGCGTGGCGTTCCTGGGCGCCTGCGCCGCCGACCGCGAGGCGGCCGGTGGTGCGACCAGCGCCGCCTCGTCGTCGGCTCCGTCGTCGGCGGCCAGCAGTTCCGCCGCATCGCCGTCCGCCGCCGAGTCGAGCGCCAGCGCCGCCGAGTCGTCGGCGGCGGCACCGGACGGTCCGAGCGTGTCGGCGTCCGATGTTCCGGTCGAGAGCGGGGTCATCACCGACGACTACGTCGTGACCCAGCCCGCCAAGGGTGAGTTCAAGGCGTTCAGCAACATCTGCACCCACCAGAAGTGCAAGGTCACCGCCGTCACCTCGACGATCGACTGCGCGTGCCACGGCAGTCAGTTCTCGGTCAGCGACGGCTCGGTGGTGAAGGGCCCGGCCACCGAGGCGCTCGAGGAGTTCACGGTCGAGCAGTTCGAGAGGAAGGTCTACATCACCGGCTGACCGGTGACGAACGGCACCGGTCGCGGCGGCCGGATCTGTCAGGGGCAGTGCCTACGCTGTCAGCGTGGCACTGCAGACCAGATCCGGACCGCACTACCGACCGGCGCCGGGATCGATCCCTGACGAGCCGGGCGTCTACCGGTTCTCCGACGCCCAGGGGCGGGTCATCTACGTCGGGAAGGCCAAGAGCCTGCGATCGCGGCTCAACTCCTACTTCGCCGACCCGGCCTCGCTGCTCAGCCGGACCCGTTCGATGGTCACCACCGCCGACAAGGTCGACTGGACGGTGGTCCAGACCGAGGTCGAGGCCCTCCAGCTCGAATACTCCTGGATCAAGGAGTACGACCCGCGGTTCAACATCAAGTACCGCGACGACAAGTCCTACCCCTGGCTCTGCGTCACCCTGTCCGAGGAATTCCCGCGGGTGATGGTCGGCCGCGGCGCCAAGCGCAAGGGATGGCGCTACTTCGGCCCGTATTCGCACGCCTGGGCCATCCGCGAGACCGTCGACGTGCTGCTCCGGGTCTTTCCGATGCGGTCGTGCCGACCGGGGGTGTTCAAGAACCACCGGCAACTCGGCCGGCCCTGCCTGCTCGGTTACATCGGCAAGTGCTCCGCGCCGTGCGTCGGCCGGGTCACGCCGGCCGAGCACCGGGGGATCGTCGACGACTTCTGCCAGTTCGTCGCCGGCAACGCCGCGCCGATGATCAAGAAGATGCAGCGTGAGATGCGGGCGGCCAGCGAGGTGCAGGAGTACGAGCGCGCCGCCCAGTTGCGCGACGACCTCGGCGCCATGCAGCGCGCGATGGAGCAGAATGCGATCGCCTTCCAGGACGCCACCGACGCCGACGTCATCGCTCTGGCCGAGGATCCGCTCGAGGTCGCCGTCCAGATCTTCCACGTCCGCGGCGGCCGGGTCCGCGGTCAGCGGGGCTGGGTGGCCGACCGCTTCGACGAGAGCGGCACCGAGGAACTGGTCGAGCAGTTCCTGCTCCAGCTCTACGCCGAGGTCGATCCCGAAGGCCTCGACCGCGACGCCGTGCCCCGGGAGATCCTCGTCCCGGCGCTACCGGCCTCGCTCGAGTCGTTGACCGACCTGCTCAGCGAGCGCCGCGGGTCGCACGTGTCGATCCGGGTGCCGCAGCGCGGTGACAAGAAGACGTTGATGGAGACCGTCGGCCGCAACGCCCAGGAGACGCTGATCAAGCACAAGACCAGCCGGGCCGGTGACCTGTCGACCCGCAACCGGGCCCTCGAGGAGATCCAGGAGGCACTCGAGCTCGACCTGCCGCCGCTGCGGATCGAGTGCTTCGACATCTCCAACCTGCAGGGCACCGAAGTGGTCGCGTCGATGGTCGTCTTCGAGGACGGATTGCCGCGCAAGAGCGAGTACCGCCGGTTCGTCATCCGCGGCGTGGACGGTCAGAACGACGTCGCCGCCATGCACGAGGTGATCACCCGACGGTTCCGCCGGCTGATCGACGACCGCGCCAGCATGACCCGGCAAGGCGACGCCTCGGAGTCGGGGGAGGAGGGCCCGCTGTTGGTCGATCCGGTCACCGGGGCGCCGCGGAAGTTCGCGTACGCGCCCGCCCTGGTCGTGGTCGACGGCGGTCCGCCGCAGGTCGCCGCCGCCGCCCGGGCGCTGGACGAGCTGGGCATCTCCGACGTGGCGCTGTGCGGGCTGGCCAAGCGGCTCGAGGAGGTCTGGCTGCCCGATGTCGAGGAGCCGCTGATCCTGCCGCGGACCAGCGAGGGTCTCTATCTGCTGCAGCGGCTGCGCGACGAGGCCCACCGGTTCGCCATCACCCACCACCGGTCCCGGCGGAGCCGGACCATGGTCGAGTCGATGCTCGATCAGGTGCCCGGTCTCGGTGAGGTCCGGCGTAAGGCGCTGATCACCTACTTCGGCTCGCTCAAGAAGGTCCGGGCGGCCACTCTCGAAGAGATCGCCGCCGTACCCGGTTTCGGACCCAAGCTGGCCGCCGCGATCAAGGAGGCACTCGACGCCGCACCGCAGCGCGACGCGGTGAACATGGCCACCGGCGAGGTGATCAGCAGCTGACAATTTTTTGAGAGGATGGTCCGGTGAGTAGCGAGCCGGTCGAAACCCCCGATCAGACCGACGGCACCAGCCAGCCCGGAACCGGTGGACCGGGGGCCGGGCCGAGCGACGAAACCGAGAGCCGAAAGCTGCGGCTGGTCGTGGTGACCGGGATGTCGGGCGCCGGGCGGTCGACGGCGGCCCACACGCTCGAGGATCTCGGCTGGTACGTGGTCGACAACCTCCCGCCCACCGTGCTGCCCGAGGTGTGCGAACTGGCTCGGCGGACCGGTCTGACTCGGCTGGCCGTCGTCCTCGACGTCCGCACCGGCGGTTTCTTCGAGCGACTGCCCGCGGTCTTCGCCGATCTCCGCGAGATCGGCACGCTGCCCGAGATCCTCTATCTCGAGGCCTCCGACGACATCATCGTGCGGCGCCAGGAGTCGGTCCGCCGGCCGCACCCGCTGCAGGGCCACGGCCGCCTGCTCGACGGCATCGTTCGCGAGCGCGACAAGCTCGCGACGCTGCGGGCGGCCGCCGACCTGGTCATCGACACCTCGGCCCTCAACGTCCACCAGCTCGCCTCCCGGGTGACCAACGCCTACGGCGGCTCGGACGACGACCAGTTGCGGGTGACCCTGCTGTCGTTCGGGTTCAAGAACGGCATCCCGGTCGACGCCGACATGATGTTCGACGTGCGCTTCCTGCCGAACCCGCACTGGGTCCCCGATCTGCGTCCGCAGACCGGCCTGAGCAAGCCGGTCAGTGACTACGTGCTCACCCAGCCCGGGGCCGGGGAGTTCCTCGACGGGCTGGAATCGGTGCTCCAGGTCGCGGCCAAGGGCTATCTCACCGAGGGCAAGCGCTTTGCCACCATCGCCGTGGGCTGCACCGGCGGCAAGCACCGGAGCACGGCGATGACCGAGGAGTTCGCCCGCCGGCTCCGTGCCCAGGGACGCACGGTCACCGTGCTGCACCGCGACCTGGGGCGCGAATGAGCGCCGGTCGTGGCGACGAGGAGCCGAGCCGATGACCGGGCGCGCGGAGCGGTCGTCGTGAGCCCGCGCGACCGGAAGCGGCCGTGGCACGGTCTGTCCGGACCACACCTTCCGTCGGTGGTCGCCTTCGGCGGCGGACACGGACTGTTCGCCTCGCTGTCCGCGCTGCGTCGGATCACCGACCAGCTCACCGCGATCGTCACCGTCGCCGACGACGGCGGGTCGTCGGGCCGGTTACGCGAGGAACTGAACTGCCTGCCGCCCGGTGACCTCCGGATGGCGCTCGCCGCCCTGTGCGGGGACGACGAGTCCGGTCGGACCTGGGCCGATGTGCTGCAGTACCGGTTCAACAGCGACGGTCCGCTCCGCGACCACGCCATCGGCAACCTGCTGATCGCCGGGTTGTGGGAGCGACTCGGCGACCCGGTGGCCGGACTCGACATGGTCGCCCGGCTGCTGGGGGCCAAGGGCCGGGTGCTGCCGATGGCCTCGGTCCCGCTCGAGATCTCCGCCGACGTGATCGGGGTCGACGCCGCCCGCCCCGACGAGATCAGCGAGGTCCGCGGCCAGGCCCGGGTGGCCAAGACCACCGGCGAGGTGATCTCGGTCCGGCTCAGCCCGGCCGATCCGCCCGCCTGCCCGGAGTCGCTGAGCGTGATCCTCGACGCCGACTGGATCGTCCTCGGGCCAGGGTCCTGGTTCACCTCGGTCATCCCGCACCTGCTCGTCCCCGGTCTGGCCGAGGCCATCCACGCCACCCCGGCGGCACGCATCCTGACGCTGAATCTCGAGCCGGCCGAGGAGACCGCCGGGTTCTCGGCGGCCAAGCACGTCGAACTGCTGGCTGAGCACGCCCCTGACCTGCGGCTCGACGTCGTCCTCGCGCACAGCGGCTTCGCCTCCGACGATCCGCACCTGGCCAAGTGGGTCGACTCGCTCGGGGCCCGCCTGGTCGTGGCCGACCTCGCCGTCCGCGACGGCACCCCCCGCCACGACCCCCTCCGGCTGGCCTCGGCGTACGCCGAGATCATGGGAATCTGACCGGCGATCCTCGATCGCCCCGCACGTTTGCGGGCGTTCCGCGCGTTTCCGTGTGCTGCACGCCAGTCAGGGCAGACACGCGAGCGCGAGCGTCGGGGGTCGTGCGTCCGCTGAAGCGAGAGACGATGAGCGATGCCCTGGGGCGCCTCGAGGGGGTGCGTTACTCGATGGCGTCGCGAAGAGGAGCGCGTCTCAGCGGGTCAGCACGACGCGCGAGCGCGGATACGCGAGCGCGAGCGTCGGGGGTCGTGCGTCCGCTGAAGCGAGAGACGATGAGCGATGCCCTGGGGCGCCTCGAGGGGGTGCGTTACTCGATGGCGTCGCGAAGAGGAGCGCGTCTCAGCGGGTCAGCACGACGCGCGAGCGCGGATACGCGAGCGCGAGCGTCGGGGGTCGTGCGTCCGCTGAAGCGAGAGACGATGAGCGATGCCCTGGGGCGCCTCGAGGGGGTGCGTTACTCGATGGCGTCGCGAAGAGGAGCGCGTCTCAGCGGGTCAGCACGACGCGCGAGCGCGGATACGCGAGCGCGAGCGTCGGGGGTCGTGCGTCCGCTGAAGCGAGAGACGATGAGCGATGCCCTGGGGCGCCTCGAGGGGGTGCGTTACTCGATGGCGTCGCGAAGAGGAGCGCGTCTCAGCGGGTCAGCACGACGCGCGAGCGCGGATAAACGGCGTGGCATCATCTGGGGATGGCCATGACCGCACAGGTGAAAGCTGAACTGGCGACGATCAAGGTCACCAAGCCCTGCGATCGCAAGTCCGAAGTCGCTGCGACCCTGCGTTTCGCCGGGGGGCTGCACATCGTCAGCGGCCGGATCGTCATCGAGGCCGAGTTGGACACCGGGGCGGCGGCCCGTCGGCTGCGCACCGAGATCGCCGACGTCTTCGGCCACCCCTCCGACCTGGTCATCGTCAACGGCTCCGGGATCCGTCGCGGGACCCGCTACGTGGTCCGGGTGATCAAGGACGGCGAGGCGCTGGCCCGGCAGACCGGATTGATCGACTCGCGCGGCCGACCGGCGCGGGGTCTTCCGGCTCAGGTGGTGAGCGGCGGACTCTGCGACTGCGTCGCCGCCTGGCGGGGAGCCTTCCTGGCTCACGGTTCGCTGACCGAGCCGGGGCGTTCGATGGCCCTCGAGGTCACCTGCCCGGGTCCGGAGGCCGCGCTGGCCCTGGTCGGTGCGGCGCGCCGGCTCGGCATCTCGGCCAAGGCGCGCGAAGTCCGCAACATCGATCGCGTGGTCATCCGCGACGGTGACGCGATCGCTGCGCTGCTCACCCGCCTGGGTGCCCACGACTCGCTGATGGCCTGGGAGGAACGCCGGATGCGCCGCGAGGTGCGGGCTTCGGCCAACCGGCTGGCCAACTTCGACGACGCCAACCTGCGGCGCTCGGCGCGTGCCGCGGTGGCGGCCGGGGCCCGCGTCGAGCGGGCGCTGGAGATCCTCGGCGAGGACGTCCCCGAGCATCTGCGTGCCGCCGGGGTGCTGCGGGTGCAGAACAAGCAGGCCAGTCTCGAGGAGCTCGGTCAGTTGCACGAGCCGCCGCTGACCAAGGACGCGGTGGCCGGACGGATCCGTCGCCTGCTGGCCACGGCGGACAAACGGGCCCAGGATCTGGGCATCCCCAACACCGAGGCCAACCTCAGCGCCGACATGCTCGACGAGTGATTCCCGCCCCGAAATCGAGCGATCCGGCCGAAACGCGGCTGTAACCAGCGGTCAACTGGTGTCATACCAGCGTGGAATCCGGTCGTAACGCGACCGGGCGGAGTTGGCTAAGGTGTTTCGTGGCCCCAGGGTTTCGGGGTCCTCACGTACTGAAGGAGATCGCTACATGACCGTACGCGTCGGTATCAACGGTTTCGGCCGCATCGGCCGCAACTTCTTCCGCGCGGCCGCCGCCGCAGGCGCTGACATCGAGATCGTCGCCGCCAACGACCTCGGCGATGTCAAGACCATGGCCCACCTGCTCAAGTACGACAGCATCCTCGGCCGCTACCCGGCCGACGTCTCGGTGACCGCCGACGGCATCGCGGTCGGTGACCACGAGATCAAGATCCTCGCGCAGCGCGACCCCGCCGCACTCCCGTGGGGCGACCTCGGCGTGGACGTCGTCGTCGAGTCGACCGGTTTCTTCACCGATGCGACCAAGGCGAAGGCCCACATCGACGGCGGCGCCAAGAAGGTCATCATCTCCGCCCCGGCGAAGAACGAAGACATCACCATCGTCATGGGTGTCAACCACGAGCTGTACGACCCGGCCGTGCACCACGTGCTCTCGAACGCGTCCTGCACGACCAACTGTCTCGCTCCGATGGCCAAGGCGCTCAACGACGATCTCGGCATCGTCAAGGGCCTGATGACCACCATCCACGCTTACACGCAGGACCAGAACCTGCAGGACGCCCCGCACAGCGACCTGCGTCGCGCCCGCGCCGCCGCGCTGAACATCGTCCCGACCACGACCGGTGCGGCCAAGGCCGTCGCGCTCGTGCTGCCGGAGCTCAAGGGCAAGCTCGACGGCTACGCGCTCCGCGTGCCGGTGCCGACGGGCTCGGCCACCGACCTCACCTTCGAGGCCGGCCGTGAGACCACGGTCGAGGAGGTCAACGCCATCGTCAAGGCCGCGTCCGAAGGTGCGCTCGAGGGCTACCTGAAGTACACGACCGATCCGATCGTGTCCGCCGACATCGTCACCGACCCGAGCTCCTGCATCTTCGACTCGGGCCTGACCAAGGTCATCGGCAACCAGGTCAAGGTCGTCGGTTGGTACGACAACGAGTGGGGCTACTCGAACCGCCTCGTCGACCTCGTCGCGCTGGTCGGCAAGTCGCTCTGAGCTTCGCCTGCTGCCGCCCGCCGGTTCCCCAGTTCGCCCGGGGGACCGGCGGGGGACACGCGAAGTCTCGCCGGTGAGTCGCAGATGCCCCGTGGTCTCGCCGCGTCACCCCTCCCCGCCCCGTACGAGCACGGCCCGAAAGGTGCGATCGTGAAGTCCGTTTCCGACCTCGGAGATCTGTCCGGCAAGCGGGTGCTCATCCGCTGCGACCTCAACGTGCCACTCGACGGTGACACCATCACCGACGACGGTCGGATCCGGGCCTCGCTGCCCACGCTCAACCAGCTCCGCGAAGCCGGCGCCAAGGTCGTCGTGCTCGCCCACCTGGGTCGGCCCAAGGGCCAGGTCAACCCGAAGTACTCGCTGGCCCCGGCGGCCACGCGGCTCGGTGAGCTGCTCGGCACCGAGGTGACGCTGGCCGGCGACGTGGTCGGCGAGTCGGCGGCCGCGACCGTGGCCGGCCTGGCCGACGGTGACGTGGCCATGCTCGAGAACGTCCGCTACGAGCCGGGCGAGGAGTCCAAGGACGAGGCCGAGCGCAGCGCGCTGGCCGACCGGTACGCCGCCCTCGGTGACGTCTTCGTCTCCGACGGCTTCGGCGTGGTCCACCGCAAGCAGGCCAGCGTCTACGACCTGGCCGCCAAGCTGCCCAACGCGGCCGGCGGACTGGTCAAGACCGAGGTCGAGGTGCTGCAGCGGCTGACCCAGGACCCGGCCCGCCCGTACGTGGTCGTGCTCGGCGGCGCCAAGGTCTCCGACAAGCTCGCGGTGATCGCCAACCTGCTCAAGACCGCCGACACCCTCATCGTCGGCGGCGGGATGCTGTTCACCTTCCTCAAGGCCCAGGGTCACGAGGTCGGCAAGAGCCTGCTCGAGGAGGACCAGCTCGACACGGTCAGGGGCTACCTCGAGGAGGCGGCCGCGACCGGCAAGAAGATCCTGCTGCCCACCGACATCGTGGTGGCGCCGGAGTTCAAGGCCGACGCGCCGCCCACCGTGGTGGCGGCCGACGCCATCCCGGCCGACCAGCTCGGTCTCGACATCGGTCCCGACTCGGCCCAAGCCTTCGCCGCCGAGATCGCTGCGGCGAAGACGGTGTTCTGGAACGGCCCGATGGGCGTCGCGGAGTGGGAGAACTTCGCCGGCGGGACCCGAGCGGTGGCCCAGGCGCTCACCGAGGTCGACGGGCTCTCGGTCGTCGGCGGCGGTGACTCGGCCGCTGCCGTCCGCGATCTCGGCTTCGCCGACGAGGCGTTCGGCCACATCTCCACCGGCGGTGGCGCCAGCCTGGAATACCTCGAGGGAAAGACCCTCCCCGGATTGTCCGTTCTCGAAGAAGGGCGTAGTTGATCATGGCACGCAAACCGCTGATGGCGGGCAACTGGAAGATGAACCTCAACCACGTCGAGGCCGTCGGGTTGGTGCAGAAGCTGGCCTGGACGCTCGAGGACAAGAAGCACGACCCGGCCAGGTCCGAGGTCGTCGTCCTCCCGCCGTTCACCGATCTGCGCACGGTGCAGACCCTGGTCGAGGGCGACCGGCTGGAGATCGGCTACGGCGCCCAGGACGTGTCGGCCAACGACGCCGGTGCCTACACCGGTGAGATCTCGGTCGAGATGCTGGCCAAGCTGAAGTGCGCGTACGTGTGCATCGGTCACTCCGAGCGCCGTCAGTATCACGGCGAGGACGACGCGCTGGTCAACGCGAAGACCAAGAAGGTCCTCGGAGCCGGGATCAAGCCGATCGTCTGCGTCGGCGAGGGCCTGGAGATCCGGCAGGCCGGCGAGCACGTCGCCTACACCCTCGGCCAGGTCGACGGCGCCCTCGCGGGTCTGACCGCCGAGCAGTTGTCCGACGTCGTCATCGCCTACGAGCCGGTCTGGGCGATCGGGACCGGCGAGGTCGCCACGCCCGAGGACGCCCAGGAGGTGTGCGCCGCGATCCGTTCCCGGGTCGCCGAGCTGTATTCGGCCGACGTGGCCGACGGGGTCCGCATCCTCTACGGCGGCTCGGTCAAGTCGGGCAACGTCGCGGCCATCATGGCCAAGTCCGATGTCGACGGTTGCCTGGTCGGGGGAGCGAGCCTGCAGATCGACGAATTCTCCGCGATCGCCCGGTTCTACGACCTGCCCGCACTGTGATTCGGCTCGGTCGAATCCGTCGTCCCGTGAGTTAGGCTGCTTCCCGTGTTGCTCGTCCCCCTGATGACCGTTCCCATCACGATCTTCTCGATCGTGCTGGTGATCACCAGTGTCGCGCTGGCGTTGTCCGTGCTCATGCACAAGGGGCGAGGCGGCGGCCTGTCCGACCTGTTCGGTGGCGGAATCTCCTCCTCGATGGGCGGCTCGTCGGTGGCCGAGCGGAATCTCGATCGGCTGACCATCATCATCGGCGTGATCTGGCTGGCCGCCATCGTCTCGCTGGGCTTGCTCTACAAGCTCCAGGCCTGACCGGCGACGTTCGTCGTTTCGTCGGGTCGGCAGCACAGCAACATCTACTCGTGGGACAAGGGGAACGAACGTGGCTGGTGGCAGTGCCATTCGTGGCAGTCGGGTCGGTGCCGGTCCGATGGGCGAAGCCGAGCGCGGAGACGCCGCACCGCGGCTCTACGTTTCGTACTTCTGTGCGCACGGTCATGAGACCCGTCCGGCCTTCGCAGCCGATGCGCCGATCCCGGACGCCTGGGACTGCCCGCGCTGCGGGCTGCCGGCCAATCTCGACTCGCTGAACCCGCCGCCGCCGCCGAAGATCGAGCCGTACAAGACCCACCTCGCGTACGTGAAGGAGCGTCGCTCCGACAAGGAAGCGGCCGACATCCTGAGCGAGGCACTCTCCGCGCTGCGCGCCCGTCGCGCCCGCGGAGAAGTCATCTACTGATCGGCCGGGCCAGGGGAACGACCCCTCCCGGGGGTGATCCCGCTCCACCGCCGGGGCGGTGAGGCGGAGGACCGCAGATGCACGACGACGTCACGCTGACCACCGGGCGGGCGCGTCGCGTCCTCGATGAGCGGGTTCGACCGGCCATCCATGCCACGTCGGTGCCGTTCGAGGTCACCTGGCACGAGCTGCCCGGCGAGCCGATCCCGCCGGCCGCGGCGCTGGCCCTCGATTTCACCGCGTACGCGGTCGGCACCCCATGGGGTCCGGCCTGGAACACCACCTGGTTCCGGCTGACCGCCACCGTCCCGGCCGGGTGGAGCGGATGCACCGTCGAGGCGGTCGTCGATCTCGGTTTCGACGGCGAGACGCCCGGGTTCCAGTGCGAGGGGCTGGTCTACCGAAGCGACGGCAGTCCGGTCAAGGCGGTCAACCCGCGCAACACCTGGGTGCCCGTCGCCGATCCGGCCGCGGGCGGCGAGACGGTCGAGTTCTACGTCGAGGCCGCCGCCAACCCGGTGGTGCTGGCCATGCCCGGCTTTGCGCCGACCGCCGAGGGCGACCTGACCACCGCGTCCAAGCATCCGCGCTACGTGACTCGGCGGATGGATCTGGCCGTCCTCGAACCCGAGGTGTACGAGCTCGCGCTCGACCTCGACGTGCTGCTCGAGCTCCAGGCCGAGCTGCCCGAGCGGTCGCCGCGTCGGATGCGGATCCTGCAGGCGCTCGACGACGCCATGGACCAGCTCGATCTGCAGGCGGTGGCCGAGACCGCGCCGGCCGCGCGGGCGGTCCTCGAACCGGCACTCCGCAGTCCCGCCGAGGCCAGCGCCCACCAGATCGCCGCCGTCGGTCACAGCCACATCGACTCGGCCTGGCTGTGGCCGATCCGCGAGACCATCCGCAAGGTGGCCCGGACGACCGCGTCGATGACCCGGTTGATCGACGACGACCCCGACTTCGTGTTCGGCATGTCGAGCGCGCAGCAGTATGCCTGGATCGCCGAGCACCGTCCCGAGGTGTACGCGCGGGTCAAGGCGGCGGTGGCCGGCGGCCGCTTCGTCCCGCTCGGCGGCATGTGGGTCGAGAGCGACACCGTGATGCCGACCGGCGAAGCCATGGTCCGGCAGTTCACCTACGGCCAGCGCTTCTTCCGCGAGGAGTTCGGGATCGAGTGCGCCGGAGTCTGGCTGCCGGACAGCTTCGGCTACTCGCCGGCGCTGCCCCAACTCATCCGGCGGGCCGGCTTCTCCTGGTTCTTCACCCAGAAGATCTCGTGGAACCAGGTCAACGTGTTCCCGCACCACACCTTCTGGTGGGAGGGCATCGACGGGTCACGGGTGTTCAGCCACTTCCCGCCGATGGACACCTACAACTCCGAGCTGTCCGGCGCCGAGGTGGCGCTGGCCGCCCGGCAGTTCCGGGAGAGCCGTCGGGCCTCGCGTTCGCTGGCCCCGGTCGGCTACGGCGACGGCGGCGGTGGGACGACGCGGGAGATGATCGGCCGGGCCCGACGGCTGGCCGACCTCGAGGGCAGCCCGCAGGTCGCCTGGCAGCACCCCGACGACTTCTTCGCCGCCGCCCGGGCCGAGTTGGCCGATCCGCCGGTGTGGGTGGGGGAGCTCTATCTCGAGCTGCACCGGGCCACGCTGACCAGTCAGCACCGCACCAAGCAGGGCAACCGTCGCAACGAGCAACTGCTGATCGAGGCCGAGCTCTGGTCCGCGTACGCGACGCTCGCCCACGGCGTGGACTACCCGTACGATGCGCTCGACCGGCTCTGGCGGCAGCTGTTGCTGATGCAGTTCCACGACATCCTGCCCGGAACCTCGATCGCCTGGGTGCACCGCGAGGTGGTGGCCCAGCACGCTGAGCTGACCCGTGAGGTCGAGGAGCTGATCGAGCAGGCGCTGACCGTGCTCGCCGGGGCGGGTGAGCAGCCGCTGGTCGCGAACCCGGCCGGGGCGACCCGGCACGGCGTACCCGGACGCTCGATCGGCGCGCCGACCGAGGTCGGCCCGGTCGTCCCGGTGCCGATCGACGACGGCTGGGTCCTGGCCAACGACCTGGTCGAGTTCCGGATCTCGGCCGAGGGCCTGGTCACCGCGGCGATCGACCGGGCCGGCGGCCGCGACGCCCTGGTGCCCGGCGCGGTCGGCAACCTGCTCCAACTGCATCAGGACTTCCCCAACCAGTGGGACGCCTGGGACGTCGACCGGTTCTACCGCAACTCGGTCACCGACCTCCGTGACGTGTCGGAGATCCGGGTCGAGGGCACCGACCTGGTCGTCGAGCGGGCGTTCTCCCGCTCGACGCTGCGTCAGCGCCTGAGCCTGGACCGCGACGCCCGGACGCTGCTGATCGACACCGAGGTCGACTGGCAGGAGAGCGAGAAGTTCCTCAAGGCGGCCTTCCCGCTGGCCATCCACGCCGAGCACACGGCGGCCGAGACCCAGTTCGGCTACTACCGGCGGGTGACCCACACCAACACCAGCTGGGAGGCGGCCAAGTTCGAGACGGCGATGCACCGCTACGTCCACGTGGCCGAGCCCGAGTTCGGCGCCTCCTTGATCACCGACTCGACCTACGGCTACGACGTCACCCGGGACTCCGACCCCGAGGTCGGCGTGACCACCACGGTGCGGCTCTCGCTGCTCCGAGCGCCGCGCTTCCCCGATCCGGCCACCGACCAGGGTCGGCAGACCTTCCGCTACGGGCTGCTGGTCGGCAGCTCGATGACCGACGCGGTGACCGCCGGGATCGCCCTCGGCGCGGGGGAGCGGCCGCTGACCGGCGACCACGGGTTCGCCAGCCCGGTCGGCGTCGCGGGGGACGGCATCGTGCTGTCAGCGGTCAAGCTGGCCGACGACCGCAGCGGCGACCTGATCGTGCGGGTCTACGAATCGCTCGGCAAGCGGACCACCGGCACCGTCACCGTGGCCGGGCGGCGCACGGTCGCCGAGACCTCGTTGCTCGAGAAGGAGCTGTTCGCGGTCGAGGTCACCGAGACGGGCGGGTCGACCGTCGTCGGGCTGACCCTGACCGCGTTCGAGGTCCGGACCCTGCGCTTCGGGACGACCGGCGACTGAGCGGACCGCTCAGAACACGCCGGGCGGGAACATGCTGCGCGGGAGCCGGGCGGCAGCCTCGCGATCGAGCAGCCACAGCGTCCGGTGGGTCCCGCTGACCCCGGCGGCCGGGACCTGGACCGGGCCGGCGCCGAGCAGGGCCATGGCCGTCGCGGCCGCCTTGTCCGACCCGCTGACCACGAACCAGACCTCGCGCGACCGGTTGATCACCGCCAGGCTCAGGCTGATCCGCTCGGACGGCGGCTTGGGCGCGGACCGGACGGCGATGACCTCACCGGTCGCGTACGAGCTGGGGTGCTCGGGGAACAGCGACGCCACGTGGCCGTCGGGGCCGAGCCCGAGCAGGCAGATGTCGAACCGGGTCGAGCCCAGCTCGTCGGCGTACGCGTCGGCGGCGTCGTCGAGCTCGAGACCGCCGTCGGACGCGGGCATCAGGTGGAGCTGCTCCGGCCGCAGCCGGAGCGGACCGGCGAGCAGGTCGAGAGCCTGCTCGGCGTTGCGGTCCTCGTCGTCGGCGGGGACGAAGCGCTCGTCACCCCACCAGAAGCCGACCTGTGACCAGTCGACCGCCGAGCGGGTGCCCTCCGCGGCCAGCCGCCGGTACGCCGCGGTGGCGATCCGACCGCCGGTCAGCGCGATCTGCGGCACCCGTGAGTCACGCTGCAGCTCGGCCAACCGCGCGGTCAGCCGGGCCGCCAGGGCCTCGGCGACGTCGTCGGCGCGGGCGTGGACGACGAGTTCCGGACTGCTCACGTCGTCTTCGGCTCGACCGACTTCTTCCCGGCCGACTTCTGTGCCCGTCGACTTCTTCGGCAGCCGCCGGTCTTGGCGCCGGACTTCTTGGTCACCCGCGACTCGAGCGCGTTCAGCGCCTGCTCGAACACGTCGTCGGCGTCCATCCGCCGCAGCTCCTCCGACAGCAGCTCGGTGAAGTCGCGCCGCTTGAGCGCGACCAGCCGCTCGGGCTGTCCGGGCACCGTGTACGAGGCCAGCAGCCCGTCGGGCCGGGTGATGGCGATGTCGCCCGCCGCCGTCCCCAACCGGACCGCGGTGAGTCCCGGCCCCTCGCTCGGCCGCAGTTCGACGTCGAGCTTGAGCTTCGACCGCAGCCAGGCGGCCAGCAGGTCGGCCGACGGGTTGCCGGGCTCCGACTCGACCACGGCCGTCTTGATCTTGGCCGGGTACTGGTCGAGCGCGGCGGCCAGCAGGGCCCGCCACGAGGTCAGCCGGGTCCAGGCCAGGTCGGTGTCGCCCGGGCTGTAGTCGCGGGCCCGGGCCCGCAGCGCGGTCAGCGGCCGGGGCGACGAGGCGGCGTCGGTCATCCGGCGCTTGGCCAGCTGCGCCGAGCTCGTCGGCCGCCCGGTTGCTCGGGACCTTGCCCGGCCACCAGATGACCACCGGCGAGTCCGGCAGCAGCAGCGGCCGGATCACCGACGCCGGGTGCGCGGCCACGCGCGCCCCGCATCCGGATGACCACGACCTCGCCGGGCGTCCCCTCGCCGATGTGCACCTCGGCGTCGAGCCGACGCCGTGCGACCGGTGCCGGTGACGACCAGCAGGATCCGCGACGGATGTTCGCGACCGGCTGCGGTGCCGGCGTCGAGCGCCTGGGCGTATTCGGCCTCGTCGCAGACGACGATCAGCGTGAGCACCATGCCCTGGGCCGGGCTGCCGGCGCTGCGGCGCGCCTTGAGCAGCGCGGCGGAGATCTTGCTCGACGTGGTGTCCTCGAGGGTGATGATCATGACCCACCTCGCCGGTGTGGCTGGTGTTCGCTGCGCTCGCGCAGGTTCATCATGGTCGCCTCCAGGTGAAACCGTCACGGGCCAGCATCGCGTCGGAGCACTTCGGGCCCCACGACCCCGGCTCGTACGGCTCCGGCTGGTCCTTCAGGCTCGGCCCAGTAGTCGAGGATCGGGTCGAGGATCTCCCAGGAGAGCTCGACCTCCTCGTGCTGGGGGAACAGCGGCGGATCGCCGAGCAGCACGTCGAGGATCAACCGCTCGTACGCCTCGGGCGAGGACTCGGTGAACGAGCCGCCGTAGGCGAAGTCCATGTTGACCTCGCGGATCTCCATCTGGGTCCCCGGCACCTTGGCGCCGAACCGCAGGGTCACCCCCTCGTCGGGCTGGATCCGCAGCACGATGGCGTTGTAGCCGAGCTCCTCGGTGTCGGTCTTGGTGAACGGCAGGTGCGGGGCCCGCTTGATCCCGAGCGCGATCTCGGTCACCCGACGGGCCAGCCGCTTGCCGGTCCGCAGGTAGAACGGCACTCCGGCCCAGCGCCGGTTCTCGATGTCGACCCGGATCGCCGCGTAGGTCTCGGTGGTCGAGGTCCTGCGGGATGCTGTCCTCGTCGAGGTAACCCTTGACCTTCTCGCCGCCCGGCCCAGCCGCCGGCGTACGCGCCGCGCGCGGTGTGCAGGTCCATCCGCTTCGGCGGTCGGACCGCGGCCAGCACCTTCTGCTTCTCGGCCCGGAGTTGGCGGGCCTCGAACGAGGTCGGCTCCTCCATCGCGGTCAGCGCCAGCAGCTGCAGCAGGTGGTTCTGGATCACGTCCCGGGCGATGCCGATGCCGTCGAAGTAGCCGGCCCGACCGCCGATGCCGATGTCCTCGGCCATGGTGATCTGCACGTGGTCGACGTAGTTGTTGTTCCAGACCGGCTCGAACAGCTGGTTGGCGAATCGCAGCGCCATCATGTTCTGGACGGTCTCCTTGCCCAGGTAGTGGTCGATCCGGAAGACCGAGTGACGACGGGAAGACGCTGGAGACGATCCGGTTGAGCTCCTGGGCGCTCTCCAGGTCGTGACCGAACGGCTTCTCGATCACCACCCGGCTCCAGCGACCCGCGCGCTCCTCGGCCAGCCCGTGCGACCGCAACTGGTCGACCACGGTCTGGAACAGGCCCGGCGGGATGGACAGGTAGAACGCGTGGTTGCCGCCGGTGCCGCGGGCCTCGTCGAGGTCGGCGATCGTTTCCGCCAGCTTGGCGAACGACTCGTCGTCACCGATCTCGCCGGGGACGAAGCGGATCCCCTCGGACAGCTGCTGCCACACCTCCTCGCGGAACGGGCGTGCGGGCGTGCTCCTTGACCGCGTCGTGCACGATCTTGGCGAAGTCCTGGTGCTCCCACTCGCGTCGGGCGAAGCCGACCAGGGCGAAGCCCGGGCGGCAGCAGCCCCCGGTTGGCCAGGTCGTAGACCGCCGGCATCAGCTTCTTGGTCGACAGATCGCCGGTGACGCCGAAGATCACCAGGACGCACGGTCCGGCGATCCTCGGCAGTCGCCGGTCCTGCGGGTCGCGAAGCGGGTTGGGCCGGGCGGTCGCGGTCACGCGACCGTGTCGTCCGAGACGTCCGGATCGGCCGACTCGCCCGGGCTGTCCGAGCCCTTGTTCGCGTCGTCGAGCGCCGTCTTCACGGTCTCGACCAGCTCGCCCCACGAGGCGTCGAACTTCTCCACGCCCTTCGCGCTCCAGGACGTCGACGACGTCGTCGTAGCTGATGCCGACCGCGGCCAGGTCGTCGAGCACCTGCTGCGCCTCGGCCTCGGTGCCGCTCACCCGGTCGCCCGGACAGCTCACCGTGGTCGGCGAAGGCCTGCATCGTCTTCTCCGGCATGGTGTTGACGGTGTTGGCCACGACCAGCTCGGTGACGTACATGGTGTCCGGCAGTAGGTCGGGTCCTTGACCCCGGTCGAGGCCCACAGCGGCCGCTGCCGGTGCGCACCCTTGGCCTCGAGGGCGGCGAACCGCTCGGAGGCGAACTCCTCCTCGTACGAGCGCGTACGCCAGCCGCGCGTTGGCGATGCGCCGCCTTGCCCTTCAGCGCCTTGGCCTCGTCGGTGCCGATGGCGTCGAGTCGCTTGTCCACCTCGGAGTCGACCCGGGACACGAAGAACGAGGCGACCGAGATGGATCTTGCTCAGGTCGTGGCCGTTGGCCGCGGCCTGCTCGAGCCCGCTCAGGTAGGCGTCGATGACCCCGCGGTAGCGCTCGAGGGAGAAGATCAGCGTCACGTTCACGCTGACCCCCTCGGCGATGGTCGAGGTGATCGCCGGCAGACCCGGCTTGGTCGCCGGGATCTTGATCAGCACGTTGGGCCGGTCGACGATCTTCCACAGATCGGCGGCCTGGGCCGTGGTGCCCTCGGTGTCCATGGCCAGCCCCGGCTCGACCTCGATCGAGACCCGGCCGTCGACGCCGTTGGTCGCCGCGTAGGTGGCCGCGAACATGTCGCAGGCGTCGCGGACGTCGTCGGTGGTCAGCGCCTTGATGGTGTCCTCGACGCTCGAGTCGCGGGCGGCGAGTTCCTTCGATCTGCTCGTCGTAGGCCTCGCCCTTGGCCAGGGCCGCGGCGAAGATCGTCGGGTTGGTGGTCACCCCGATCACCGACGAGTCGGCGACCAGATCGGCCAGGTTGCCCGAGTCTGATGCGGTCGCGCGACAGGTCGTCGAGCCAGATGGAGACGCCCTCGTCGGCGAGAGCCTTCAGTCGATCAGTCATGCGTGCTGCTTCCTTCTCGTGGATGGGTGTCTCAGACGATCGATGACGCCGGGGTCAGCTGGCGAGGTCCGCCGGTCCCTGCGGACCGCTGGCGCGCCGGTGTGGGCCGTGGCAGCCCGTGGAACCACCGCGGCGCGGCTGCCAGGCTCTCGCCGGGCCGCGTCGGCGACCGTCTCGGCGCGTGAACCCGAACTCCTCGAACAGCTTCGCGCCCGCGGCGCTGGCGCCGTAGTGGTCGATGCAGATGATCCGGCCGGCGTCGCCGACCAGGTCGCGCCAGCCGGCGCCCACGCCGGCCTCGACGCTGACCCGGGCCCGTACGGTCGGCGGGATCACCGAGTCGCGGTAGTCCTGGTCCTGCTCGTCGAACCACTCACGGCACGGCATCGAGACCACGCGGGCCGCTGATGCCCTCCTCGGCCAGCTTCTCGGCGGCCCCGACCGCGTACTGCACCTCGGAGCCGGTGCCGATCAGGATGACGATGTCGCCCTCGCCGTCGCCGAAGTCCTTGAGCACGTACGCGCCCTTGGCCACGCCGGAGATGTCGGCGTAGCCGTCCTCGCCGCGCGGCACGATCGGCAGGTTCTGCCGGGTCAGGATCAGCCCGGCCGGCCGGTCGTTGTTGCTGCAGGATCTGCGCCCAGGCGGCGGCGGTCTCGTTGGCGTCGGCCGGGCGGACCACGTCGAGGCCGGGGATCAGCCGCAGCGAGGCGACGTGCTCGATCGGCTGGTGGGTCGGGCCGTCCTCGCCGAGCCCGATCGAGTCGTGGGTCCAGACGTAGGTCACCGGGACCCGCATCAGGGCCGACAGCCGGACCGCGCCGCGCATGTAGTCGGAGAAGGTGAGGAAGGTGCCGCCGTAGGGCCGCGTGCCGCCGTGCACCTTCGATGCCGTTCATGATCGCGCCCATGGCGTGCTCGCGGATGCCGAAGTGCAGCACCCGGCCGTACGGGCCGCCCTTGAACTCGTGGCTCTGCCGGTCCTCGGGCAGGAAGCTCGGCTGGCCCTTCGGGGTGGTGTTGTTCGAGCCGGCCAGGTCGGCCGAGCCGCCCCACAGCTCGGGCATGACCGGGGCGAGTGCGGTGAGCACCGATGCCGGAGGCGGCGCGGGTGGCGACACCCTTGGGGTCGGCGTCCCAGCTCGGCAGGGCGTCCTCCCAGCCCGGCGACAGCTCGTCGCCGACCAGTCGCTCGTAGAGCGCCTTGCCCTCGGGGTTGGTCTCGGCCCAGGCGTCGTAGCTCTGCTGCCAGTCGGCCTGCGCCTCGGAGCCGCGGGTCAGCAGCTCGCGGGTGTGGCCGATGACCTCGTCGCTGACCTCGAAGGTCTGCTCCGGATCGAAGCCGAGCAGCTCCTTGAGCGCCTTGACCTCGTCGTTGCCCAGGGCGCTGCCGTGGGCGGCCTCGGTGTTCTGCGCGTTCGGTGACGGCCAGGCGATGATCGTGCGGAGCTGGATGAAGGTCGGCTTGTCGGTGACCTTCTTGCCCTCCTCGATGGCGTCCTGCAGCGCCGCACGTTCTCGGCGTAGTGGTCGCCCTCGAACCAGTCCACCTCGACGACGTTCCAGCCGTACGCGGCGTAGCGGGCCGCGGTGTCCTCGGTGAGCGCGATGTTGGTGTCGCCCTCGATCGAGATGAAGTTGCGGTCGTAGATCAGGGTGAGGTTGCTCAGCCGCTGCGTGCCGGCCAGCGAGGACGCCTCGGAGCTGATGCCCTCCTCGATGTCGCCGTCGGAGGCCAGGCAGTAGATGTGGTGGTCGAACGGCGACTCACCCGGCGCGGCGTCCGGATCGAGCAGACCGCGTTCGCGACGGGCGGCCATGGCCATGCCCACCGCGTTGGCGATGCCCTGGCCGAGCGGCCCGGTGGTGATCTCGACACCCTTGGTGTGGCCGTACTCCGGGTGACCCGGGGTCTTGGAGTCCCAGGTGCGCAACGCCTTCAGGTCGTCGAGCTCGAGGCCCCAACCGCCGAGGTACAGCTGGATGTACAGCGTGATGCTCGAGTGTCCGCAGGAGAGCACGAAGCGGTCGCGTCCGGGCCAGTGCGGCTCGGCCGGGTTGTGGCGCATCATCTTCTGGAACAGCAGGTATGCGACCGGGGCCAGGCTGATCGCCGTCCCCGGGTGGCCGTTGCCGACCTTCTGCACGGCGTCGGCGGCCAGCACCCGGACGGTGTCTACAGCGCGAGCATCGAGGTCGGTCCAACCCTCGGGCACGATGGCGGTGGTTGAGGTTTCGGTCACAGTGAGTTGCACCCTTTCGGCGTACGGCGCGGTCAATCGCGGAGCCTATCGGTGTCGTCTGCCGCGTACGCAGGGTCTCCCGGTGTGAGAGCCGATGTTCACCTCGGTGACACGAGGGGACGTGCGGACGTGTGGACTCGTGCCGGGGCTCTAGACTCACTCCTCGTGACCAGTGTCGACGTGCCGGGGCGGATGGGGGAGTTCGCCGAGCCCGCATTCGACGAGATCGACGACCGAGCCACCCGGGTCAGCGTCCTGGACGTGCTGTCGGCCTACATCGGACTCACCAAGCCCCGCATCATCGAGCTCCTGCTGGTCACCACCGTGCCGGCGATGTTCCTGGCCGCGGGCGGCATCCCGCCGCTGCTGCTGGTCATCAACACGATGATCGGTGGCTGCCTGGCCGCCGCCAGCGCCAACGCGCTCAACTGCGTGCTCGACCGCGACATCGACGAGCGGATGCGCCGGACCCGGCGTCGGCCGCTGCCGCGCCACGCGGTCGGCCCGCTGGCCGCCACCCTGTTCGCCAGCGTCCTGGGCATCGCCTCGGTGCTCTGGCTCGGGCTGCTGGTCAACTGGCTCTCCGCGGTGCTGGCTCTGGCCGCGAACGCGTTCTACATCCTCGTCTACACCCTGTGGCTGAAGCGCCGGACGTCGCAGAACATCGTCTGGGGCGGGATCGCCGGATGCTTCCCGCCGCTGATCGGCTGGACCGCGGTGACCGGGTCGGTGTCGCTGGTCCCGTTCGTGCTGTTCGCCATCGTCTTCCTGTGGACCCCGCCGCACACCTGGGCACTGGCCATGCGCTACCGCGAGGACTACGCCGCGGCCGATGTGCCGATGCTGCCGGTCGTCCGGTCGGCCCCGGTGGTCACCCGCCAGATCATGATCTACTCCGTGCTCACCGTGGCCGTGTCGCTCGCGCTGTGGCCGATCGCCCAGACCAGCTGGGTCTACCCGGCGGTCGCCGGCGTGCTGGGGGCCGCGTTCCTGTGGGAGGCGGGCCAGCTCTGGCTGCGGGCCCACCGCGGCCTGCGTGATGCCGCGCTGAAGCCGATGCGGCTCTTCCACTGGTCGAACTCCTACCTGGCCCTGGTCTTCGTCGCCGCGGCCATCGACCCGCTGATCCGCTGATTCAAGCGGCTCGCGCCCGGGGCCGCTGAGGCCGCTGACGTCGTCACTCTTCGCGAACGGAGAAGCGTGTTCGCTCATCGTTCCTCCGCCCAGCGGCGCGGCCCCTACCCGACGCTCGCCGCTGACCTCTCGCGGCTCGCGCCCGGGGCCGCTGAGGCCGCTGACGTCGTCACTGTTCGCGAACGGAGAAGCGTGTTCGCTCATCGTTCCTCCGCCCAGCGGCGCGGCCCCTACCCGACGCTCGCCGCGGGGACTACGCGATGACTCAATCGGTCGAGGTGATCCTCGACGAAGTCGCGGAGACCGCCGTCTTCGCCCAGTGGGGCGCGCTGGCCGAGGCCCGGTTGCCGACCGCGCAGCGGCAGCAGCCCGACGTCAACCACCGCCCGCACATCACCCTGTACGCCGCCGATGCGGTGCCGGCCGAGGCCGAGGCCCGGCTCAACGAGTTGCTGCCCGGACTCGACCTGAGCGCCACGGTGGGGCCGGTGACGGTGTTCGGGCCCCGGCACGGGAAGTGCATCCTGGTCCGCTCGGTCATCGGGTCGCCGGACCTGCTCGCGCTCCAGCAGCAGGTCGCGACGATCTGCGGGGCCGACCCCTCCGGCCTCTTCGCGGCCGGTCAGTGGGTGCCGCACGTGACCCTGGCCCGGCGGATGAGCTCGGCCCAGGTCGCCATCGCGCTCGAGGTGCTCGGCGAGGCCCGTCCGCTGACCACCCGGATCACCCAGTGCCGCCGGTGGGACGGGGACGCGCGTACGGCGTGGTGGCTGACCTGATCGCGGTGCCGCTGGTCGCCGCACCGCTGTGGCTGACCCCGCTGACCGTGACCGACGCCGACGCCATGGCCGAGGTGCTGGCCGATCCGGCGCTCTACGCGGTGATCGGGGGCGGCCCACCGACCGTCGACCAGTTGCGCGAGCAGTACCGACGGCAGCTGGCGGGCCCGGCCGACCATTCCGAGCACTGGCTCACCTGGATCATCCGGGACCACGCCGAGCAGCCCGTCGGGTTCGTCCAGGCCACGGTGCGCTCGGTCCCGGCGCCGCCGGAAGCGGAACTGGCCTGGGTACTCGGGACACCGTGGCACGGCCGCGGCTACGCCGGGATCGCCGCCCGGGCGGTCGTGGCCTGGCTGCGGAACCAGCGCGTGGAGCACCTCTGCGCCCACATCGCCCCCGGCCACACCGCCTCCGAACGGGTGGCCACGGCCATCGGTCTGCATCCGACCCCGACGGTGGTCGACGGCGAAGTTCGCTGGGCCGCCGACGTCGCGGAAAGTGACGGATGACGACGCAGGATCGACGCGATGGCGCGTCGGTATCCGACACGGTCGTCCACAGCTCGTGGGCGTCGCGACGTTCTCCACAGATTCGCCGAGGGCCGGCACGAATCGGGGCGACCTCCGCATCCTCCCGAGCATGGACGCGATGTACGGACGGCCCCGGTCCCGCCGCTGGACCCGGGTGGCCCACGGGGTCTACGTCAGCGGCGACCCGACGCCGATCGACCACCTGCAGGCCCTGAGCCTGGTCCTGCCGGCCCGAGCGGCGTACACCCATCTCACCGCGGCGCGGCTGCTCGGTTGGTGGCTCCCGGGCCCGGTCGAACTCGAGCACCCGGTGTTCGTCGCGACGCGCGCCGGCGACACCATTCCGCAGCGCCGGGGGATCCGGGTGACGCGCCTGGCGGACTGGCCCACGGCGCGGGTGGTCGCCGGGGTTCGGGTGGCGTCGGCCCCCGAGATCCTGCTCGCCGCAGCGCGGGATCTGGGGGTGCTCGATCTGGTCCCGCTCGGCGACGCCGCGCTCCGGCTCGAGCACACCACGGTCGAGGACCTCGAGCGGGTGGCGGCCGGCCGGCGGGCCGGCTCGGTCCAGCTCCGCCGGGTCATCCCGTTGCTCGACGCCCGATCCGAGTCACCCTGGGAGTCGATCCTCCGGGTGCTGCACCGCGCTGCTGACATCGAGGTCGAACCGCAGCGCGAGTTCTTCGACGCGGACGGCCGGTTCGTCGCGCGCGCCGACCTGTGGCTGGTCGGCACCCGTCGGGTGCACGAGTTCGACGGGGCCGACCATCGCACCCGCGACGGGCACCGCCGCGATCTGCGGCGCGAGCGCGGGCTGGTTCGCATCGGGCTGGAGCGGTGCGGCTATACCTCGCCCGAGGTGCTGTCCGGTGGCGGCGAGATCATCGCCTCGGCCGACCGTGCGCTGGGCCGCCGTGGGGAACCCGCTCGTCTGCGCCGCTGGAACGCGCTGGTCGACGACTCGCTGTGGGGGGCCACCGGACGGGCTCGGGTGCGTCGCCGTTGGAAGAGTGTCGGATGACGACGCGGGATTGACGCGATTCGGCGTCGACATCCGACACTCTCGGAGCGCTGCGACGGTGGGCCGGGCGGTCTCGGGTCAGTGCCGCGGGTGCAGGTCGGTGTGCGGGGCCCCGAGGTGGTGCAGCAGGGCGTGGCTGGCCTCGTCGGCCAGCTGCCAGCGGCTGAGCCGGCCGTCGCGGACGTTGTGGACCAGCCCGGCGTCACGCAGGGTGACCAGGGCCTGGGTGACCGTGTTGGGGGCCAGTCCGGTGGCCGCGGCCAGCACCTTGACCGGGGCGCCGGGGGCGGCGTGGATGGCGATCAGCAGCGCCAGTCGAGTCGGGTCGGAAAACGCGGCCAGCCGGCCGAGGACGTCGGACCGGGTCGGCTCGGTGGTGTCGAGGGCGTCGCGGACCACCGCCTCGGCGGACTCCGTCTCGGCCACGACCGGCCTCCTGCCTGAGCTGAGCGGCCGGACGGACATGTGTTTACCCGAACAGCCTTTGTGCGTAGGTTGAGTCTGACACCAGTTGACCAGATCGACCGCACCTTCGGGAGACCCATGACGCAGACCGATGTGGCGACGGTCGGTGCCGGGCGGCCGTCGCTGCTGACCACTGCGGGTCGCGAGGCGCTGCCGTTCGGGCGGCGGGTGGGGGCGGCGTTCGCGGTGATCATCGCGCTGCACCTGATCGGTCTCGGCTTGCTGACCGTGGGCGTGGCCGGCGGGACGGCGGGCGCGGTCACCGTCGGTGTGGCCGCCGTGGCCTATCTGCGCGGGCTGATCCACTCGTTCGACTTCGACCACGTCTCGATGATCGACAACTCGACCCGCAAGTTCGTCGCCGAGGGTCGGCACCCGGCTTCGGTGGGTCTGGCGTTCTCGGCCGGACATTCGACCGTGGTCGTCCTCACCGGGATCCTGGTCATCGCCGGAGCCGGTTTCGTCCGCACCGCGCTCGACGAGAGTTCGGGCGCCGCGCGGGTGCTCGGGATCATCGGGCTATCGGTCTCGGGGCTCTACCTGGTGCTGGTCGCCGTCGCCAACCTGGCCACCTTCCTGCAGGCCCTCAGACTTCGTGCCGCGCTCCGCGCCGATCCGGGCCTGCACATCTCCGCCGACGCCCTGACCCCGCGCGGGCCGGCCGCCCGGATCATGACGGTGCCGCTGCGCCGGATCCGGCACCCGCGCCACATCTACCTGATCGGGTTCCTGTTCTCGCTGGGCTTCGACACCAGCAGCCAGATCGGGGTGCTCATCCTCACCGCCGGCGCGGCGCTGGCCGGGGCGTCGCTGCTGTCCCTGCTCGCACTGCCGCTGCTGTTCGCCGCCGCGATGACCCTGGGTGACACGGTGAACGGGTTGATGATGCTGCGGATGTACACCTCGGCCCAGGAGAATCCGGCGCGCAAGATCACCTACAACCTGGTCATCACCGGGGTCGGCATCGTGTCCGGCCTGGTGGTCGGATCGATCGCGGTGGCCACCCTGCTCACCGAGCAGGCCGGGGTCCGCTCGGGTCTGCTCGAGGGCATCGCCGCCGTCGAGACCGAGCACGCGGGTTTCCTGCTGGCCGGGTTGTTCGCGGTCATCGGGCTGGTCGCCGCGCTGATGTGGCGCCGGGTCCGCCGCCGCTGAGCGTCGGCTAGATTCTCGGCTCGTGCGCGCGCTCGTCCTGCAACACGACCACCTCTGTCCTCCCGGCTTCGTCGGCGAACGACTGATCGAGCGCGGCTACGAGCTCAGCGTCCACCTGGTCGTCCCGCCCGAGCATCCCGATCGGCCCGGGGTCCCCGCCGACTTCCCGGCGCTGGCCGGCGTCGATCTCGTCGTGGCCATGGGCGCCCCGTGGTCGGCGTACGACCCGGCCGTCGCGTCCTGGGTCGAGCCCGAACTGGCGCTGCTCCGCGAGGCCGACGGCGCCGACATCCCCGTCCTGGGCATCTGCTTCGGCGGCCAGTTGCTGGCCGCCGCCCACGGGGGCGTGGTGGCCCGGGCGACCACCCCGGAGATCGGCTGGTACGAGGTCAGCCTGGCCGACCCGTCGGTCCCGGACGGGCCGTGGTTCCACTGGCACTTCGACGCCTGGACCCTTCCCGTCGGCGCGACCGAGCTCGGACGGAGCGCGGCGGCGTCGCAGGCGTTCCGACTCCGCCGCAACCTCGCCCTGCAGTTCCACCCCGAGATCGACGAGGTGATCCTGGGCGGATGGCTGGGCGACGAGCCCGGCGAAGTCGAACGCCACGGGCTCGATCCGCGCACCCTGCTGGCCCGCACCCGGGAGTTGACCCTCGGCAGCCGGCGTCGCGCGCACGCTCTGGTCGACGGCTTTCTCGAGCGGTCAGGGCTTCTGACAGAGTGAGGAGGTCAGCCATCGAGAAGGAGCCGCCATGTCTCTCACCGTCGAATCACCGACCGACGAGCTGATCCAGGCCCGGCGCCTGGTCACCGAGCTCCCCGGTCCGCGCTCGCGCGCACTCTCCGCCCGTCGGTCCGCCGCCGTGTCGAACGGCGTGGGCGCCACCTTGCCGGTCTTCATCGAGCGGGCCGGCGGTGGCGTACTGCTCGACGTCGACGGCAACACCCTGATCGATTTCGGGTCCGGCATCGCCGTCACCACCGTGGGAAACGCCGACCCCAACGTGGTGGCCGCCGCGAGCGCGCAGGCCGCGGCCTTCACCCACACCTGCTTCATGGTCACCCCGTACGAGGTCTACATCGAGGTCTGCGAACGGCTCGCCGAACTGACCCCGGGCGACCACGCCAAGAAGTCGGCGTTGTTCAACTCCGGGGCCGAGGCGGTGGAGAACGCGGTGAAGATCGCCCGTGTGGCCACCGGCCGCGACGCCATCGTCGCGTTCGACCACGGCTACCACGGCCGAACGAACCTGACCATGGCCCTGACCGCCAAGAACATGCCCTACAAGGAGGGCTTCGGCCCGTTCGCCGGCGAGATCTACCGCGCGCCGATGTCGTACCCCTACCGCGACGGGCTCGACGGCCCGACCGCGGCCGCCCGCGCCATCGCCCAGATCGAGAGCCAGGTCGGGGCGCGCAACCTGGCCGCGATCATCATCGAGCCGGTGCAGGGCGAGGGTGGCTTCGTCGTCCCGGCGCCCGGCTTTTTGCCCGCGCTGGTCGCGTGGTGCACGGCCAACGGCGTGGTCTTCGTGGCCGACGAGATCCAGAGTGGCTTCTGCCGGACCGGCGACTGGTTCGGCTGTGACGACGAGGGCGTGGTCCCCGACCTGATCACCACGGCCAAGGGGATCGCCGGCGGTCTGCCGCTCGCCGCGGTCACCGGTCGGGCCGAGCTGATGGACGCCGTCCACGCCGGCGGCCTGGGCGGCACGTACGGCGGGAACCCGGTGGCCTGCGCGGCCGCGCTCGGGTCGATGACCACGATGCGCGAGCAGGATCTGCCCGCCGCCGCCCGACGCATCGGGACGACCATGGTCGAGCGGCTGACCGGGCTGCAGGCCCGCTTCCCGCAGATCGGTGACGTCCGCGGTCGCGGAGCCATGATCGCGGTCGAGCTGGTCGAACCGGGGACCAAGACCCCCGACCCGAAGCTGACCGGGGCGGTCGCCCGCGCCTGTCACGCCGAGGGGCTGGTCGTCCTGACCGCCGGCACCTACGGCAACGTGCTGCGCTTCCTGCCCCCGCTGGTCATCGGCGAGGACCTGCTGCACGAGGGCCTCGACATCATCGAGGCGGCGCTGGCCGCCGCCACGTCCGGCGACGGGGGGAACTGACCGTGGCGATCACCGACTCCGACATCACCCGCGTCATCGACGGCGTACCCAAGGGTCTGGTCATCGCCGGCCGGCAGGTGGCCGGTGACGCGACCTTCGCGGTCGAGGACCCCTCGACCGGGGAGACGTTGTGCGAGGTCGCCGACGCCACCCCCGAGCAGGGGATGGCGGCACTCGATGCCGCCGCCGCCCAGCAGGAGTCGTGGGCGGCGACCGACCCCCGGGCCCGGGGCGAGATCCTCCGCACGGCCTTCGACCTCCTGGTCCAGCGGGCCGACGACATCTCGCTGCTGATGACCCTGGAGATGGGCAAGCCGCTGAGCGAGGCCCGGGCCGAGCTGACCTACGGGGCCGAGTTTCTGCGTTGGTTCTCCGAGGAGGCGGTCCGGATCTCCGGGCGCTACTCGATCGCGCCGAGCGGGGGGACCCGTTTGCTGACCATGAAGCAGCCGGTCGGTCCGGTGTACGCCATCACGCCGTGGAACTTCCCGCTGGCCATGGGCACCCGCAAGATCGGTCCGGCGCTGGCCGCCGGTTGCACCGTGGTGATCAAGCCGGCGGCCCAGACCCCGCTGACCACGCTGGCGCTGGCCGCCATCCTGGCCGAGGCCGGGCTGCCCGACGGCGTCGTCAACGTGGTGACCACCACCGCGTCCGGCGCCGTCTCGGGGCCGATCATCGCCGACCCGCGGCTGCGCAAGCTGACCTTCACCGGCTCCACCGGGGTCGGCCAGAAGCTGATCGAGCAGTCGGCCCAGCAGGTGTTGAAGATCTCGATGGAACTCGGCGGCAACGCGCCGTTCCTGGTCTTCGGCGACGCCGATCTGGGCGCCGCGGTCGAGGGCGCGATGCTGGCCAAGATGCGCAACATCGGGGAGGCGTGCACCGCGGCCAACCGTTTCATCGTCCACGAGTCGGTGGCCGAGGAGTTCTCGTCGAAGTTCTCGGCGCGGATGTCCGAGCTGACCATCGGCCGCGGCACCGAGGACGGGATCAAGGTCGGACCGCTGATCGACCAGGCGGCCATCGACAAGGTCGGCGAATTGGTCGGCGACGCGGTCGGACGCGGAGCCGAGGTGCTGACCGGCGGCGAGCGTCTCGACCGCGCCGGCTACTTCTACCGCCCGACCGTGCTGACCGGCGTACCCACCCAGGCCCGGATCTTCCGCGAGGAGATCTTCGGACCGGTCGCCCCGGTGAGCACCTTCGCCGACGACGAGCAGGGGCTGGCCATGGCCAACGACACCGAGTTCGGGCTGGTCGCCTACGCGTTCACCCAGGACCTGAGCCGCGCCCTACGGGTCGCCGAGGGCCTGGAGACCGGGATGGTCGCCATCAACCAGGGCATCGTGTCCAACCCGGCGGCACCGTTCGGCGGGGTCAAGGCCTCCGGGCTGGGCCGCGAGGGCGGACTCGAGGGGATCGAGGAGTACCTCGAGACCAAGTACGTGGGGATCAAGCTCTGAGCTGACCGAACGGTCGTCCGGGCCGGCGTCAGGACACCGGAGTCCGGACCGCCGGCTCGGCCGACTCGCGCGGCCGGGCCGTGACGGCCGGGCGGAGCCGACGGACCGACAGGTGCAGGTTGGTCGCCGCGGCGATGGCCAGGCAGGCGCCGAGCAGGTGCAGCAACACCAGGCCGATCGGCAGCCCGAGACGGTACTGGGTGATGCCGATGCCGGCCTGGACGAGTTCGACCCCGAGCAGCAGGAACGACGCCCGGTTGCGGATCACGACCACCGCGACCAGGGTGGCCGCGATGGTGGCGTAGACCGCGTACGCGTGGACGTGGGTGACCAGCAGGCCGTCGAGTCCGTTGCGGGGGGCGTCGTCGTCGCCGGCGTGCGGCCCGCTCCCGGTGACCACGGTGCCGATCCACACGGCCACCCACATCCCGACGAACGCCACCCGTACGGCGATCAACCCCAGACCGGTGGCCGGAACCGGGACGAGCGAGCGGGTGCGGCGGACCAGCCAGACCGACAGGGCGATCAGGACCAGTGACAGCATCAGGTGCAGGGCCACCACGTACGGGTTGAGCCCGGTCAGCACGGTGATGCCGCCGATGACGCCCTGGAACGGCACCCCGAAGGCCATGCCGCCGGCCAGCAGCCGGTGCCGCCGCCGGAACAGCGCGCTGACCAGCGTGCACAGGGCGATGATGATCAGCACGAACGTCAGCAGGCGGTTGCCGAACTCGATCGCTCCGTGGATGCCCAGCGCGGGATGGCTGACGTAGGAGTCGGTGGTGCAGCGCGGCCAGGTCGGACAGCCCAGCCCGGAACCGGTCAACCGGACCAGGGCGCCGGTGACCACGATCAGCGAGTTCATCACCAGCGAGGCCACCGCCCAGCGCCGCAGCGCGTTCGGGCCGCGGACCAGACTCAGGACATCCATCGAAAACCTTTCCGGGCCGCGACCCAGGCCACGACCAACCACACCATCAGCACCAGCAGCGGCCGGACCGGCACCATCCCGGTGGTGGCCTCGCGCAACCCGGTGCCGAGCGCCGCGGTGGGCAGCGCGCCGATCAGCGGTTGCAGCAGGCCGGGGAAGGAATCGACCGGCAGCGCCAGACCACCGGCGACGACCAGCACCACGAAGATCAGGTTGGCCAGAGCCAGCGTAGCTTCGGCGCTGAGTCGTCCGGCCAGGACGAGGGCGAGGTTGACGAACGTCGCTCCGGCCAGCACCACGACGACCAGACCGACGATGAACGAGGCCACGGTGAACTGTGGCCGCCAGCCGACGGCCAGCCCGGCCGCACTGAGCACGATCAACTGCCCCAGGGCGATCACCGTCACCGCGAGCGCCTTGCCGGCGAGCAACCCCGTCCGGCCGAGCGGGGTGGCCGCCAACCGTTCGAGGACGCCGTAGCGCCGCTCGAACCCGGTGGCGATGGCCACCGACGCGAAGGTCGAGGACCACACGGCGATGGCCAGCACCGACGGGGTGAGGGTGGCCGGCGAACCCAGCAGGCCGCCGAGGGCGCGGCCGCCGAGCAGCAGAGCGAGCGGGATGACCAGCGCGATCAGCAGCTGTTCGCCGTTGCGGACCAGCAGCCGGGCCTCGGTCAGCGCATGGCGGATGATCCGGCTGGCGGCCGGCGCCGACCCGGGCGCCGGGGCGAAGTCGAGGGTGCTCACGACGCCATCCGCGGCCGGGTGTGGGCGAGGAACACGTCTTCGATCCGGAGGCCGCCGGTGGTCAGCTCGGCCACCGTCCCGCTCACCTGGACCCTGCCCTCGTCGACGATGTAGATCGAGTCGGCCAGCGCCTCGGCCTCATCCATCGCGTGGGTGGTCAGGACGATGGCCAGCCCGGCGGTGCGCAGCTCGCGCAGCAGCTCCCAGGTGCCCCGTCTGGCGTGCGGATCCATCCCCGCCGTCGGCTCGTCGAGGAACAGCAGTTCGGGCCGGCCGATCAGCGCCCCGGCCAGGTTGACCGCCTGCTGCTGACCCCCGGACAGCCGGCGGTACGGCGTACGGGCCAGCGACGTGAGGCCCAGCCGCTCCATCAGCGCGGGCACGGGCTGCGGATGGGTGTAGAGAGCGGCGAGATAGCGCAACAACTCCCCGGCGCGGATCCCCGACCAGGCGCCGGCGCTCTGCGGCATCACACCGACCCGCGGAGCGATCGCGGCCGCACCGGGGGCGGCGCCGAAGATCTCGATGCGCCCGGCGCCCGGGGTGATCAGCCCGGTGCAGCAGCGCAGCAACGTGGTCTTGCCGACCCCGTTCGGACCCAGGATCGCGGTGACCTCGCCGAGCCGCGCCTGCAGACTGAGCCCGTCGAGCACCCGGTGGTCGCCGAAACCCACGACCAACGAGTCGACGAGCAGGGCGGGCACCGGGGAAGTCTACGAGGAGGGCACTCATTCGCCCGCCAACTCCGCTTCCGCGCACCGGCCGGCGGCTGCGAGCATGTCGACATGCCCAGGGGACGCGACCACCGCTGGCCGGCCATCGCGATCGGGTGCGCGGCGGTCGTCCTCACCGGCGCGGGTGCACGGGCGGCCCGAACCCGCCGGAGTCGGCGCCGTCGTCGTCGAGCCGGTTCGACCCCGACCTCGAGTGCCTTCGTCGCGCCGACCCCGACCGGCGCCGCCGTGACGACCCGACCGACCGATCCCCGGCTGCGCCGCGAACTGCTCACCATGCTGGCCGCCGACCAGACGTCGCGGACCAGCGCCGACGGCGATGGCGTGGCCGGCGACCGGGCCCGTACCGAGCGGTTGCGGGCGATCATCGCCGAGCACGGCTGGCCGACCCGGTCCTCGGTCATGGGCCCCGCTGGCCGAGCCGGACCGGGTCGACCAGCTCCGCGCGGAGGCCGGGCAGCCGACGCTGATCGACTACCTGGCCGAGCTCGAGAAGGTCTGCGCCGGATCTCGACCTGCGACGTGACCGAACACGGGTGAAGTCCGTCGAACCACCCACCGACCGCGCAGCGGGACGCGGGGCCAGAATGAGGCCATGCAGCTGCCGGTGATGCCGCCTGTCCCACCGATGCTGGCCAAGTCGGTCAAGACCATCCCCGAGGGTGACTACCGCTACGAGCCCAAGTGGGACGGCTTCCGCTCGATCCTCTTCCGTGACGGCGACGAGGTCGAGATCGGCAGCCGCAACGAGAAGCCGATGACCCGCTATTTCCCGGAGATCGTCGAAGCGGTGCTGGCCAACTTCCCCGAGCGGGCGGTGATCGACGGCGAGATCATCGTCATCGGGGAGAGCGGGGACCGGCTCGACTTCGAGGCGTTGCAGCAGCGGGTCCACCCGGCGGCCAGCCGGGTACGGATGCTGTCGCAGAAGACCCCGGCCCGTTTCGTCGCCTTCGACCTGCTGGCGTTGGGTGACGACGACCTCACCGGCCGGCCCTTCGCCGAGCGGCGCGCCCTGCTCGAGAGCGCGCTGGCCGACGCCGAGGCCCCGATCCACCTGACTCCGGTGACCGACGACCCGGCCGTCGCCCAGGAGTGGTTCCACCAGTTCGAGGGGGCCGGTCTCGACGGGGTGATCGCCAAGCCCAGGGCGATCGGCTACCAGCCCGACAAGCGGGTGATGTTCAAGATCAAGCACGAGCGCACCGCCGACTGCGTGGTCGCCGGCTACCGGGTGCACAAGACCGATGCGGAGGCGATCGGCTCGCTGCTGCTCGGACTGCACAACGCCGACGGCGAGCTGGTCTCGGTCGGGGTGATCGGGGCGTTCCCGGCGGCGCGACGCCGCGAGCTGTACGCCGAGCTCCAGCCACTGGTCACCACCTTCGACGACCACCCGTGGGCCTGGGCCAAGCAGCTCGAGGGGGCGCGTACGCCGCAGGCCGGCGTGGGCAGCCGCTGGAACAGCGGCAAGGACCTGTCGTTCACCCCGCTCCGCCCCGACCTGGTGGTCGAGGTCCGCTACGAGCACATGGAGGGCGTCCGGTTCCGGCACACCGCCCAGTTCAACCGCTGGCGGCCGGACCGCGACCCGGCGTCATGCACCTACGAGCAGCTCGACGAACCGGTCAAGTTCGACCTCGCCGACGTGCTCAGCGCCGACTGACCGGCAGCCGATCGAGACGGCCGGCAGGTCCGCGCCCGGAAAAACGGGCCGGTCTCGCGCATCAGGAGGGCCGTATCCAGGTCGGGTGATCAGCGTGACCTTGGTCACCACACCGGCCCGGAACGGCGGTTTCGCGGCATCATGGCCGGCATCGGGCGCTGACCAGGCCGGATCCGACGGGCCTCGTGGAGGCCTCCGCCGACGAGAGCGCACGACTAAGGCGCGCCTTATTTGAACGGGCCGTTCGAATAAGAGCACACTGGTGTTGTGAAAAACTCTGCGACCGCCCTGCGTGTCGCCGGAGTGACCCCGGACCAGGATGCGTCGACCCGCCGCCGGGTGCTGAGCTCGATCCTCGAGCGTGGCCCCTCGACCGCGGCCGAACTCGCCGGACGCCTGGGGTTGACCCCGGCCGGCATCCGACGCCATCTCGACACCCTGCTCGCCAACGGTCACGTCGAAGCACGCGACCAGCGGGTCTACGGGGCTCGCGGTCGCGGCCGCCCGGCCAAGGACTTCGTTCTGACCGACGCGGGACGCGCCGAGTTCTACACCGCGTACGACGACCTGGCCGTGACCGCGCTGGAGTTCCTGGCCGAGCACGGGGGACCCGATGCGGTGACCCGCTTCGCCGAGTCGCGCGTCGCCGAGGTCGAGGAGCGGTACGCGGCCACGGTCGCCCAGGCCGATCCGGCCACCTCCCCGGCGCAGGCACTGGCCGGCGCGCTGAGCGACGACGGCTACGTCGCCTCGACCCTCCCGTCGGCGCTCGGCGAGCAGTTGTGCCAGCACCACTGCCCGGTCGCCCACGTGGCCGAGCGGTTCCCGCAACTGTGCGAGGTCGAGACCGAGGCGTTCTCGCGGATCCTCGGCGTCCACGTCCAACGACTGGCCACCATCGCCCACGGCGACGGTGTCTGCACGACTCACATCCCGCGTGCCTCGAGCACGTCGGCGAACGTTTCGAAGCTGTCCCCTCGAGATCAGGAAGGCTGATCGATATGACTCAGATCCAGGACCCCACCACCACCGCCGAGGGTTTCGTCGGCACGGGTCAGACCCAGGATCAGCACCTCGCCGCGCTCGGGCGTTACGAGTACGGCTGGTCCGACTCCGACACCGCCGGTGCGACCGCCAAGCGCGGCCTGACCCCCGAGGTCGTCGCCAACATCTCCGCGCTCAAGAGCGAGCCGCAGTGGATGCTCGACCTGCGCCTCAAGGGTCACCGGCTGTTCGGCCGCAAGCCGATGCCGACCTGGGGTGCCGAGCTCGAGGACATCGACTTCGACAACATCAAGTACTTCGTGCGCTCGACCGAGAAGCAGGCCCAGTCGTGGGAGGACCTGCCGGCCGACATCAAGAACACCTACGACAAGCTCGGCATCCCCGAGGCGGAGAAGGCCCGGCTGGTTTCCGGCGTCGCGGCCCAGTACGAGTCCGAGGTCGTCTACCACAAGATCAACGAAGAGCTCGAGAAGCAGGGTGTCATCTTCCTCGACACCGACACCGCGCTCAAGGAGCACCCGGAGCTCTTCCAGGAGTACTTCGGCACGGTCATCCCGGTCGGTGACAACAAGTTCGCCGCGCTGAACACCGCGGTCTGGTCGGGCGGCTCGTTCATCTACGTCCCCAAGGGCGTGCACGTCGAGATCCCGCTGCAGGCCTACTTCCGGATCAACACCGAGAACATGGGTCAGTTCGAGCGGACGCTGATCATCGTCGACGAGGACGCCTACGTCCACTACGTCGAGGGCTGCACCGCGCCGATCTACTCCTCGGACTCGCTGCACAGCGCCGTGGTCGAGATCATCGTCAAGAAGGGTGCGCGCTGCCGCTACACGACCATCCAGAACTGGTCGAACAACGTGTACAACCTGGTCACCAAGCGCGCCACCTGCGAGGCCGGCGCGACCATGGAGTGGATCGACGGCAACATCGGTTCCAAGGTCACCATGAAGTACCCGGCCGTCTACCTGATGGGCGAGCACGCCCGCGGCGAGACGCTGTCGATCGCTTTCGCCGGCGAGGGTCAGCACCAGGACGCCGGCTCGAAGATGGTGCACTGCGCCCCGCACACCTCGAGCTCGATCATCTCCAAGTCGGTCGCCCGTGGCGGCGGCCGGACCTCGTACCGCGGTCTGGTCCAGGTCCAGGAGGGTGCCCACCACAGCGCCTCGATCGTCAAGTGCGACGCCCTGCTGGTCGACCAGATCAGCCGCTCGGACACCTACCCCTACGTCGACGTCCGCGAGGACGACGTGTCGATGGCGCACGAGGCCACGGTCTCGAAGGTCAGCGACGACCAGCTCTTCTACCTGATGAGCCGGGGCATGCAGGAGGACGAGGCGATGGCCATGATCGTGCGCGGGTTCGTCGAGCCGATCGCCCGCGAGCTGCCGATGGAGTACGCCCTCGAGCTCAACCGGCTGATCGAGCTCCAGATGGAAGGGGCGGTGGGCTGACCCGATGACGTTGACCGACACCACGACCGCCGCCGAGAACGTCGCCGGCGCCGTCGAGACCACCCACCAGCTGGCCAGCCACCTGCACCCGGCCGGCTCGTTCCGGATCGAGGACCACCCGGTCCCGACCGGGCGCGAGGAGATCTGGCGGTTCACCCCGCTCAAGCGTCTTCGCGGCCTGCACACCGACGCACCGCTGGACGGTGACTTCGTCGCCGTCGAGATCGATGCGCCGGCCGAGGTCAGCACCGAGTTCCTGACCGGGGACAACCCGGTCAAGGGCTCGAGCGGCTACGTCCCCAACGAGCGGATCAGCGCCCGGGCGTACGCGGCCGCCGAGCGCACCTTCGTCCTCCGGGTCGCCAAGGAGGCGCTGGTCACCACCCCGACCTTCGTCACGGTGACCGGCACCGGGAACGAGCGCGCCACCGCCGGTCACGCGGTGATCATCGCCGAGCCGTTCAGCAAGGCCACCGTCGTGCTGCAGTTCAAGGGCTCGGCCACCTACGCCGACAACGTCGAGATCATCGTCGGCGAGGGCGCCCAGCTCACCGTGGCGTCGATCCAGGACTGGGCCGACGACGCGGTGCACCACACCCAGCACCACGCCGTGGTCCGGCGCGACGGACGGCTGCGGCACCTCGCCGTGGCCTTCGGCGGCGACCTGATCCGGATGAACACCTCGGTGCACTACGACGGACCCGGTGGCGAGGCCGAGCTCCTCGGGCTGTACTTCGCCGACACCGGCCAGCACCTGGAGAACCGGCTGTTCGTCGACCACGACGCCCCGAAGACCAAGAGCAACGTCGACTACAAGGGCGCGCTGCAGGGCCAGGGCGCGCACGCGGTCTGGGTCGGCAACGTGTTGATCCGCAAGGTCGCCGAGGGCATCGAGACCTACGAGTCGAACAAGAACCTGGTGCTCACCGACGGCTGTCGGGCCGACTCGGTCCCCAACCTGGAGATCGAGACCGGCGAGATCGCCGGAGCCGGGCACGCCTCGACCACCGGTCGCTTCGACGACGAGCAGCTGTTCTACCTGCGCAGTCGCGGCATCCCCGAGGCCGAAGCCCGTCGGCTCGTCGTGCACGGCTTCTTCGCCGACATCATCCGCCGGATCGACGTCCCGGAGATCACCGAGCAACTGCTCACCGCGGTCGAGGCCGAGCTGGCCGTCACCGTCGGGGTCGCCGGGGGTCCGGTATGAGTCTGATCCGCGCCTGCGGGCTGGCCGAGGTCCCCGAGGGCACGGCCATCCCGGTCGAGCTCGACGGTGCCGACATCGCCATCGTCCGCAGCGAGGGGCAGGTGTACGCGATCGCCGACCAGTGCTCGCACGCCGCCATCCCGCTGTCCGAGGGCGACGTCATCGCCGGCGAGATCGAGTGCTATCTGCACGGCTCGACCTTCGACCTGCGCACCGGTCGCCCGCGCGGCCTGCCGGCCACCGAGCCGGTCCCCGTCTTCCGCTGCGTGGTCGAGGCGGGCAACGTGCTCGTCGACCCCACGCCGCTCACCGCATCCGAGATCCGCGATGCCGTCGCATCCGGTACCCGCGACCACGTCGCCCCTGATCACAAGGAGTCCTGAAGCCAACATGTCCACCCTGGAGATACGCGACCTGCACGTCTCGGTCGACACCGAGTCCGGCCCCAAGCAGATCCTGCGCGGCGTCGACCTGACCATCCGCAGTGGCGAGACCCACGCGATCATGGGCCCGAACGGCTCCGGCAAGTCCACCCTGGCCTATTCGATCGCCGGCCACCCCAAGTACAAGGTCACCTCGGGCAGCGTGACCCTCGACGGCGAGGACATGCTCGCCCTGTCGGTCGACGAGCGCGCCCGGGCCGGGCTGTTCCTGGCCATGCAGTACCCGGTCGAGGTCCCGGGCGTCTCGGTGTCGAACTTCCTCCGCACGGCGAAGACCGCCGTCGACGGTGAGGCGCCGAAGCTGCGGACCTGGGTCAAGGACGTGAACGCGGCCATGAAGCGGGTCAACATGGACACCGACTTCGCCAACCGCTCGGTCAACGAGGGCTTCTCCGGTGGCGAGAAGAAGCGGCACGAGATCGTCCAGCTCGAGCTGCTCAACCCGCGCTTCGCGATCCTCGACGAAACCGACTCGGGTCTCGACATCGACGCTCTGCGGATCGTCTCCGAGGGCGTCAACCGCTACTCGGCCCAGGGCGACCGCGGCGTGCTGCTGATCACCCACTACACGCGGATCCTGCGCTACATCAAGCCCGACCACGTCCACGTGTTCGTCGCCGGACGGGTCGCCGAAGAGGGCGGCTCCGAGCTGGCCGAGCGTCTCGAGGCCGAAGGCTACGAGCGCTACACGACGGCGGCGGCCGGAGCTGAAGCCGGAGTCTGATCATGACCACCCATGCCGAGTACCCGGCGACGATCGAGGTGAGCGACGTCGAGCCGGCCGAAGAGGCCATCCCGTTCGACGTCGAGCACATCCGGGGCGACTTCCCGATCCTCGAACGCACCGCCGGTGACGGCCCGCTGATCTACCTCGACAGCGCCAACACCGCGCAGAAGCCGCGGTGTGTGGTCGAGGCGATCGAGGATCACTACCTCAACCACAACGCCAACGTCGCCCGGGCCATGCACCTGCTCGGCGCCGAGGCCACCGAGGCGTTCGAGTCGGCGCGGGCGGTGCTGGCCGACTTCGTCGGGGCGACCCGCAGCGACGAGATCGTCTTCACCAAGAACGCCTCCGAGGCGCTCAACCTGGCCGCGTACACGCTCGGCTCGGGGCTGGAGCCGGGCGACGAGATCGTGATCTCGGTGATGGAGCACCACTCCAACATCGTGCCGTGGCAGATGGCCGCCCAACGGTCGGGCGCCACGCTGCGCTGGTTCGACGTGACCCCGGACGGGCGTCTCGACCTCGAGCAGGCCGCGGTCGACGGGCTGATCAACTCCCGGACCAAGGTCGTCTCGATCGGCTACGTGTCCAACGTGACCGGCACGGTCAACCCGGTCACCCGGATCGCCGAGCTGGCCCACGCGGTGGGTGCCACCGTGGTGGTCGACGCGTCACAGGCCGTCCCGCAGTTCGCGGTCGACTTCGCCACGCTCGGTGCCGACCTGGTCGCCTTCACCGGCCACAAGATGGTCGGCCCGACCGGGATCGGCGTGCTCTGGGGTCGCTACGACCTGCTCGCCGAGCTGCCGCCGTTCCTCGGTGGCGGCGAGATGATCGAGGTCGTCAAGATGACCGGCTCGACCTACGCCCCGCCGCCGCACCGCTTCGAGGCCGGCACGCCGCCGATCGCCCAGGCCGTCGGTCTGGCCGCCGCCGCGCAGTACCTGTCGGCCATCGGCATGGACCAGATCGCCGCCCACGAGCAGGCCATCACCGCGTACGCGCTGGAGGGTCTGCTCGGGCTGCCCGGACTCAAGGTCCTCGGGCCGGCCGAGCCGGTCGACCGGGGCGGCGCCGTCTCGTTCACCCTCGACGACGCCGAGGGCAACGCCATTCACCCGCACGACATCAGCCAACTGCTCGACTCGCGCGGCATCGCCGTGCGCGGCGGGCACCACTGTGCCCGGCCACTCCATGAACGCTTCGGGATCCAGTCCTCGACCCGCGCCTCGTTCTACCTCTACACGACCCGCGGGGAGATCGACGCCCTCGTCGACGGCCTCGGCTACGTGCAGAATTTCTTCGGCCGACGCGGTGGAACGACACGGAAGGGACGCCGATGAAGGTCGACGATCTCTATCAGGAGATCATCCTCGATCACTACCGCGCCAAGCTGCACAGCGGACTGCGCGAGCCGTACGGCGCCGAGGTGCACCACGTCAACCCGAGCTGCGGCGACGAGGTGACCCTGCGGGTCGCCCTCGACGGCGACCGGGTCGCCGACGTGTCCTACGACAGCCAGGGCTGCTCGATCTCCCAGGCCTCGACCTCGGTGATGAGCGACCTGGTCATCGGCCACGACGTCGACCACGGTCTGGGACTGCACGAGGAGTTCCTGGCCCTGATGCACGGCCGTGGCGAGATCGAACCCGACGAAGACCGGTTGGAGGACGGCATCGCCTTTGCGGGCGTTGCGCGGTTCCCCGCCCGGGTGAAATGTGCTCTGCTCGGCTGGTCGGCGTTCAAGGACGCCGTCCTGCGCGCGCGAGCCGAAGCCAAGGAGACACCATGACCGACACCCAGCGACCGCCCCTCCGACCTGGTCCGCGACGACCTGCCGTCGGTCGAGCTCGGTGACCCGACCAGCTCCCGCCCGACCGTCGAGGACCTCGAGGAGGCCCTCCGCGACGTCGTCGACCCCGAGCTGGGCATCAACGTCGTCGACCTCGGCCTGATCTACGGGCTGCACCTCGAGGACGACAACTCGCTGACCATCGACATGACGCTGACCTCGGCGGCCTGCCCGCTGACCGACGTCATCGAGGACCAGACCCAGACCGCCCTCGAGGGGCTGGTCGACCGGTTCGTCATCAACTGGGTCTGGATGCCCCCGTGGGGGATGGAAATGATCACCGACGACGGGCGTGACCAGTTGCGCGCTCTCGGGTTCAACGTCTAAGGTCTTCACTGTTTTTGCGGGGTCGGTCCACGGTCCCGATGGGCAGCCTCTCCGCAACCATCCGCACCTTCGCTTCGCTCCGGTGCTCCCGCCAGGCCCATCCACGCTACGAGGCTGCCCATCGGGACCGCGGACCTTCTCAGGGGTCCGTCGGTGATCCGTGGCGCGGTGGTCACGGTTTCGGGGCGATCATTTCTTCTGGTCGCGACTTCCGGTGGGGGTGGGCCGGGATGCGCGTGTGCAGATTCAGGGCGAGTGCGAGAGCGCTCGATACGTAGGTTCATGAGGAAGAGTCAGTAGATGTTGGTCGTGAAGGATGTCGAGGTGCGGGCGGGTGCGCGCCTGTTGCTGGGGGGTGCGACTTTCCAGATCGCGGCCGGGGACAAGATCGGGTTGGTCGGGCGGAACGGGGCGGGCAAGACGACGCTGACCAAGATCTTGTCGGGGGAGGCGACGCCGGCGGCGGGGACGATCACCCGTACGGGGGAGATCGGCTATCTGCCGCAGGATCCGCGGACCGGTGACCTCGACGTGCTGGCCAAGGACCGGATCCTGTCGGCGCGGGGACTCGATTCGGTGGTGCAGCGGCTGCGCAAGGCCGAGCTGGCCATGGGGGACGACTCCGAGGCGGTCCGGGACAAGGCGATGGCGTCGTACGCGTGGGCCGAGGCCGAGCTGGCGGCGGCCGGCGGGTATGCGGCGGAGGCGGAGGCGGCGCGGATCGCCAGCAACCTCGGGTTGCCCGAACGCGTCCTGCACCAGCCGATCCGGACCCTGTCGGGCGGTCAACGCCGACGGGTCGAGCTGGCCCGGATCCTCTTCTCGGGCGTGCAGACCATGCTGCTGGACGAGCCGACCAACCACCTCGACGCCGACTCGATCGCCTGGCTGCGCAGCTTCCTGGCCGCCCACAACGGCGGCCTGATGGTCATCAGCCACGATGTCGGGCTGCTGCAGCAGACGGTCAACAAGGTGTTCCACCTCGACGCCAACCGCTCCGAGCTCGACATCTACGCGATGGACTGGAAGCGCTACCTCCAGCAGCGCGAGACCGACGAGAAGCGCCGCAAGCGCGAACGGCAGAACGCCGAGCGCAAGGCCGACCAGCTGATGACCCAGGCCGACAAGATGCGGGCCAAGGCCACCAAGGCCACCGCCGCGCAGAACATGGCCCGTCGGGCCGAGAAGCTGCTGGCCGGGATCGAAGGTGAACGGGTCCAGGACAAGGTGGCACGGATCCGGTTCCCCGAGCCGGCGCCGTGCGGCAAGACCCCGCTCACCGCCGCCGATCTGAGCAAGAGCTACGGCTCGCTCGAGGTGTTCACCGGTGTCGATCTGGCGATCGACCGGGGCAGCCAGGTCGTCGTCCTCGGGCTCAACGGAGCCGGAAAGACCACGCTGTTGAGAATTCTCGCGGGCATGGAGGAATCCGATACCGGTGGTGTCGTTCCCGGTCACGGGCTGCGTCTGGGCTATTACGCGCAGGAGCACGAAACGCTCGATGTCGACCGCTCGGTGTTGGCCAACATGAAAACCGCCGCGCCGCAGTTGAATGACACCGATGTCCGGAAAACCCTGGGCTCATTCCTGTTCAGTGGTGACGATGTCGACAAACCGGCCAAGGTGCTGTCGGGCGGCGAGAAGACCCGTCTGGCCCTGGCGATGCTGGTCGTCTCGAGCGCCAACGTGCTGCTGCTCGACGAGCCGACCAACAACCTCGATCCCGCGTCCCGCGCCGAGGTCCTGGCGGCGATCAGGTCCTATGCCGGTGCCGTCGTCCTGGTCACCCACGACGAGGGGGCGGTGCACGCCCTCGACCCGGATCGGGTGCTGCTGCTGCCCGACGGCACCGAGGACCTGTGGAACCCGGAGTACGCCGACCTCATCTCGCTGGCCTGACCCGATTTCTTCGCTTCGGGGAAAATCACCGCTGCAACCTCCATTCGCGTGAAATCCGATCACGCGGGGCGTTCGACCATTCGCCGTCGACCCGTGCTAGAAATGAGCGATCGTTGATCACGCAGGGCTGATCGGTGATGACTCGGGGAGTCGAATTCTCCTGTTCGCGAGGGCGTCCGGAGAGGTGAGGCGACGTCGCCGCAGGACCGCTGCGACTCGAGGACACGAGGAGGCGTTAGTGGCAAAGGCATTGACCAAAGGCTCGCGGATCACCGGGGAGCAGCGTGAGTCGCTGGCGACCCAGTATGCGAAGCGTTACAGCGACGGCGAGAGCATCCGCAAGATCGCCGAGGATGCGGGCCGCTCGTACGGATTCGTCCACGGAGTCCTCAAGGAAGCAGCAGTCGATCTGCGGAGTCGCGGCGGCGCGACCCGTGGGCCCCGCAAGACCGACCCGGCACCGGCCAAGAAGGCGTCGACGGCCAAGCGGACCTCGACGAAGAAGAAGGCGGAGTCGTCGACCGGCTGACCGGTCGGAATAGCACCGGTCCGGCGGACGTTGGTCAGTCGGAGGTCGCCTAGATGTCGATGATGCGTGGATCCGCCGGGCTGATGCGCCGGATGGGTCAGGACCCGGATGTCGCCCAGCACCAACTCACCAAGGGAGTGCTGCGGCGGGTGCTGCAGTTCGCCCGACCGTACCGGGGACTGCTGGTCTTCTTCGTGTCCATGGTCGTGGTCACCTCGGCGATGGCGGTCACCCCGCCGCTGCTGCTCAAGGCCATCATCGACCGCGGCGTCATCGGCGGTGACCGTCGGCTGCTGATGATCCTGGCCGGCGTGGTCGCCCTGGTCGCCGTCCTGCAGGCGGTGCTCTCGCTGGCCCAGCGCTGGTGTTCGGCGCGGATCGGCGAAGGTCTGATCTTCGATCTGCGCACCCAGGTGTTCGACCACGTGGTCCGGATGCCGGTGGCCTTCTTCACCCGCACCCAGACCGGCAAGCTGGTCTCCCGGCTCAACTCCGACGTGATCGGCGCGCAGCAGGCGTTCACCTCGACGCTGTCGACGGTGCTGTCCAACATCATCGGGCTCGTCCTGGTCCTGGTGGCCATGTTCATCCTCAGCTGGCAGCTCACCCTGGCCGCGCTGGTCATGCTGCCGATCTTCCTGATCCCGGCCAAGATCGTCGGTCGCAAGCTGGCCGACCTGACCCGCCAGCAGATGCAGCTCAACGGCGACATGTCCGCCGGGATGACCGAGCGGTTCAGCGTCAGCGGCGCCCTGCTGGTCAAGCTGTTCGGCCGGCTCGACGACGAGCACGACCGGTTCGCCGAGCGGGCCGGCGCGGTGCGCGACGTCTCGGTCAAGATCGCGATGAACGGCCGGTTCTTCATGACCTCGCTCGGGCTGGTCGCCGCGCTGGCCACCGCGCTGGTCTACGGCGTCGGCGGCTCTCTGGCCATCGACGGGGTGCTGACCGTGGGGACCCTGACCGCCCTGGCCGGCCTGCTCACCCAGCTCTACGGGCCGCTCACCCAGCTGACCAACGTGCGGATCGACGTGATGAACGCCCTGGTCAGCTTCGACCGGGTCTTCGAGGTGCTCGACCTGGAGCCGGCCATCCGGGACGCCGACAACGCGATCCCGGTCGGCGACGCCGCGTCGGTCCACTTCGACCACGTCACCTTCCGCTATCCGACCGCGGCCGAGATCTCGCTGGCCAGCCTCGAGTCGGTCGGCGCGATGAACCAGCGGCCCAGTGGCGACGTCCTGCGCGACGTCAGCTTCAGCGTGGCGGCCGGTCAGACCCTGGCCCTGGTCGGTCGGTCGGGCGGTGGCAAGACCACCATGACCCACCTGATCGCCCGGCTCTACGACGCCACCGAGGGCACGGTGTCGGTCGGCGGCCAGGACGTCCGCACCGTCACCCTCGAGTCGCTGCGCGACCAGGTCGGCTACGTGACCCAGGACGCCCACATGTTCCACGACACGATCCGCGCCAACCTGCGCTACGCCCGACCCGATGCCGACGACGACCGGCTCTGGGAGGTGCTGGCGGCGGCCCAGATCGACGATCTCGTCCGCAGCCTGCCCGACGGACTCGACACCACGGTCGGCGAGCGCGGCTACCGGCTCTCCGGCGGTGAACGGCAGCGCCTGGCCATCGCGCGGTTGCTGCTCAAGGCGCCGCCGATCATCGTGCTCGACGAGGCGACCGCCCACCTCGACTCCGAGTCGGAGGCGGCGGTGCAGGCGGCGCTCGACGCGGCCATGGACGGGCGGACCAGCATCGTCATCGCCCACCGGCTGTCGACCATCCGCAACGCGGACCAGATCCTGGTCGTGGACGGCGGACGGATCGTCGACCGGGGGAGACACCAGGAGTTGCTCGAGCGGGGCGGTCTGTACGCCGAGCTCTACCGCACGCAGTTCGAGGTCAGGCGGCCCGTCGCCGCCATGCCGTGACCTCGACGGCCACGGCGCACGGTGACCGTCGAGCGGTTCGCGAGCCGGTCGAGCACGGCGGCCCGCTCCTGGTGGAAGGCGTTGGGCCCCATCAGGACCAGATCGGCGAGCGCGGACGGCGCCAGCTCGACCGCGTAGCGGCAGATTCGCGTACCGGCCGGCACGAAGCCCGCGGTCATCGACGCCTCGATCCGGGCCTGCTTGTCGGTCTCGATGCTCAACAGCCCCAGCTCGGTCCGCAGCTCGTTCAGGTGGTCGGGGAGCGGAGCGGCGATGACCACGCCGCCGCGGGGGGCCAGCACCCGAGCGAACTCGGCCGGGTTGCGCGGCGCGAAGACCGACACGATGAGGTCGACCACGCCGCCGCGGACCGGCAGCGGGCACCAGGCATCGGCGACCACGGACCCGATCCGGGGGTAGGTCCGCGCCGCGCGACGGGCCGCGGCCGGGGACACGTCGAGCGCCAGCCCACGACCGTCGACCGCCTCGACCACCCGGCTCAGGTAGTAACCGGTGCCGGCTCCGACCTCGACCACGGTCGCCGGGCGTGGATCCAGCGTGGCGGTGACCTCGGCCAGGGTGTCGGCCAGTCCCGCGTACGCGCCGCCGGTCAGGAACCGATCGCGCGAGGCGACCATGGCGGCCGAGTCGGCGTTGGTCGGCGGGGCACGGCCGAGCAGGTTGAGGTGACCCTGCCGGGCCAGGTCGAAGCTGTGCCCGGAGCCGCAGCGGACCGTGCGGTCCGCTCGGACGAAGGGCGATCCGCAGTGCGGGCAGGCCAGCAGGTCGAGGACGACGTCGATCGCTTCGCCCCGTCCCGTCGCGCCGTCCGCGCTGCCGGGCGGGGACGACGGGGTCACAGGGCGCGGAGGGCGCCGCCCTCGACCGGGATCACCGACCCGTTGACGTACGACGCGGCGGGGGAGAGCAGGAACGCGGCGACCCGGGCGAACTCCTCCGGCCGACCGTAGCGTCGCAACGGGATGGCGCGCTCGGCCTTGGCCCGCGCGGCGACCGGATCGGCGGCCAGATTGTCGAGATGGCGGACCCGGTCGGTCTCGATCCGGCCGGGCATCAGTCCGAGGACCCGGATGCCCCGCGGCCCGAGCTCGTCGGCCAGTTGCTTGATCAGCATGGCCAGGCCCGGACGGAGCCCGTTCGACGCGGCCAGCCCCGGGATCGGCGCCTTCACCGAGGTGGACAACACCCAGCCGATGACCGGCGACGGACCGGTGAGCTGCGCCACCACCGCCCGGGTCACCCGCAGGGCGGCCAGGAAGACGGTGGCGTACGCGGTCTGCCACTGCTCGTCGGTGAGGTCGAGGACCGGACCGGCCGGTGGCCCACCCACGCTGACCAGAGCGCCGTCCAGCCGGCCGAAGCGCTCGATGGCCCGGCCACAGGCCGCCGCGCCGGTGTCCGGGTCGGCCAGATCGGCCGTCAGGGCCGCGGCCCGGTCGGCGCCGTACTGCTCGACGAGGGCATCGAGGGCGGCTCCGGTCCGGGCGACCACGACGACCCGCGCCCCTTCGGCCAGCAGCTGTTCGGCCGTCGCCCGACCCAGTCCGCTGCTGGCGGCGGTCACCACGAACACCTTGTCGGCGAGCCCCAAGTCCATCCGGCGACACTACCGAACCGCTCGAGCGCTCCACGCTGCTCGCGGCGCCGACGCGTCTCCTGCCGGCGAGTCGACGACCCGCCCGGGCTAGCCGACCGGGGTGGCGCGCTCGACGCTCGTGGCGGCCTTCTCGCGGGCGGCGCGGCGTTCGCGGAGGTCGCCGCGGACGAAGACGACGATGCCGAGGACCGCGATGCCGGTGAACATGAACCACTGCACCGCGTACCAGAAGTGCGGTCCCTCGGACAGCTCGGGCAACGGGATGACCGTGAAGTCACCCTCCTGCGGCGGATCGACGGTGGTCAGGCTGAGGTAGCCGTTGGCTACCGGGTAGGGCAGCACCGCGGCGACCGCGTCGCTGTTGATCAGCCGCATCTGGCCGTCGACCGGGGTGACCGCATTGCGCCGGCCGACCTCGTTGCGGCGGACGTAACCGATCACGGTCACCTCACCCGACGGCGGCGGCGGGGCGACGGTCGGGGTCCCGGTGCCGGTGGCCCGGGGGATGAGGCCGCGGTCGACCAGGATGGTCACCGAGGCGGTCTGCAGCGGGGTCAACACCTGGTAGCCGTCGTCATCGCCGATCGAGCGGTAGCGCACGATGAACTGGTGCCCGGCGTCGAAGGTGCCGCGGGCCTCGACCCGCTGCCACTGGTCGAGTTCGGCGATGGGGCGGGTGAAGACCTCGGCGGCCGGCTTGACCGGAGCCGCCTCGTTGGTGGTCGTGGCCGCATTGCGGTCGCGGCGTTGCGCCAGCCGTTCGAGCTGCCATCCGCCCAGGTTGACGAACACCGTGCCGAGCACGGCGACGAAGACGAACAGCCCGACCCAGCGGACCCACAAGCGACGCACGGACCGAGGTTAGTCGCCCGCCCTATCGAGCAGTGAGGTCGCCGAAGCCGCGGCCGCCGCCAGGTCGTGCCCGCGACCCACCGCCACCCCGAGCAGGAAGGTGGTCAGCGGGGCCGCGAGACGCTCGACGCCGTGCGCGGCGTCGCGGGCGACGTCGAGCAACAGGTCGATCTCGCGCGGGTCCAGCTCACGGTCGAGTGCGAGTTCGATCGACAATCGGTCCAGCCAGTCCTTGACATCCATGGTGTCAGGATGGCGGCATGGGACGAGTGACGCGCAACCACCCGGTGGTCCGGATCTCCGCGGACGGCTCGGTGCTGAAGCGTGCGGACACCGTGGCCGTCGAGGAGCCGTTGGAGATCCGGTTGGACGGTCGCCCGTGGCTGGTGACCATGCGGACGCCCGGCCACGACATCGACCTGGTCCACGGGCTGCTGCACGCCGAGGGGATCATCGCCGTGGCCGCCGACGTCGTGCTGGCCCGATACTGCGCCGGCACCGGCCCGGACGGCCTCAACACCTACAACGTGATCGACGTCAGCCTCGGTCCGGACGCGGTCCGGCCGCGTGAGGAGAGCCGGCGGCAGGTGGCGACGTCGAGCGCCTGCGGCATGTGCGGCGCGGTGCGGATCGAGGAGATCACCCGCAGTTCGCGTCATCGCCTCGACTTCGCGCTGCGCCGGTCGGCGCCGTTCCTGCTGGCGGCGCCGGACCGGCTCCGGGCCGAGCAGAAGGCGTTCGACCGCACCGGGGGGCTGCACGCGGCCGGACTGCTGGCCGCCGACGGCGCGCTGCTCTGCGTCCGTGAGGACGTCGGCCGCCACAACGCGGTCGACAAGATCGTCGGCTGGGCGCTGCGCGAGGGGTCCCTCCCGCTGCGCGACGCCGTCCTGGTCGTTTCGAGCCGGGCCTCGTTCGAGCTGACCCAGAAGGCGCTGCTGGCCGGCATCCCCATCATGGTCGCCGTCTCGGCCCCGAGTTCGCTGGCCGTCGAGCTCGCCGAGGCCGGTGGGCTGACGCTGATCGGGTTCGCCCGCGGGACCAGCATGAACGTCTACACCCACCCGGATCGGATCGAGGCGCCCGTTCCCGCATCGGCGATCTAGAGTGAGGGGGTGACCACCGTGCTCCCGATGCCCCGCGTACGCCCCGTGGTCGCGGCGTCGGGCCCGGTCGAGCAGCTCGCACTGACCGACGGCTTCGGCCGGGTGGCCAGCGATCTGCGGGTCTCGTTGACCGATCGCTGCAACCTGCGGTGCACCTACTGCATGCCGGCCGAGGGACTCGACTGGCTGCCGCGCGACGAGGTGCTCACCGACGAGGAGATCCTCCGGCTGGTCACCATCGGGGTCGAGCGCCTCGGGATCCGCACCGTACGGCTGACCGGCGGCGAACCGCTGCTGCGCAAGAACCTGGAGGCCCTGGTCGCCGCGATCGCCGCCTCGACCCCGCGCCCGATGATCGCGCTGACCACCAACGGCATCGGGCTGGCGGAGCGGGCCCAGCCGCTGGCCGCCGCCGGACTCGACCGGATCAACGTCTCACTCGACACGCTCGACCCGCAGACCTTCAAGCAGCTGACCCGCCGGCCGCGGCTCGACGACGTGCTCGCCGGGGTCACCGCGGCCCGCGCCGCCGGCCTCGACCCGGTGAAGATCAACTCGGTGCTGCTCCGCGGGGTCAACGACCACGAGGCGCTCGACCTGGTCCGCTGGGCCATGGCCGAGGGCGTCCTGCTGCGGTTCATCGAGCAGATGCCGCTGGACGCCCAGCACGGCTGGGACCGCGGCGAGATGATCACCGCAGCCGAGATCCGCGCCCGCATCGGCGAGCAGTGGCCGCTGGTCGAGGATCCCGACGACGCCCTGGTCCGGGGGAGCGCACCGGCCGAACTGTTCCGGGTGGTGGGGACCGACTACTCGGTCGGCATCATCGCGGCGGTCAGCAAGCCGTTCTGCGGTGCGTGCGACCGGGTCCGGCTGACCGCCGACGGCCAGATCCGCAACTGTCTGTTCGCCCGGACCGAGTCGGATCTGCGGACGCCGCTGCGGGACGGGGCCTCCGACGACGAGATCGCCCGACGATGGGTGGTCGCGGTGGCCGGCAAACAGGCCGGACACGGCATCGACGATCCCAGCTTCCTGCAGCCCGATCGACCGATGTCGGCCATCGGCGGCTAGTTTCCGGCAGCGGCGCTCAGCGAAGCGGGTCGGGCAGCGGTTCGACGTCGCGGAGGAATCCGCGGGCGGACAGGAACGCGCTCAACGAGTCACGGTGGTCCGGGCAGGCGAGCCAGTGCTTGCGACGCTCGGGCGTGTGGATCTTCGGGTTGTTCCACTGGAGATCGAACGAGGCGGGCCGGCGGCAGTCCTTGGCCGAACAGGTCTGCTCAGGCGACGTTTCGGTCACGCTGACCCATCGGCTCGTCGTCGTCGAGGACGTCGCCCTCGATGACCTGGCTGCTGGTCAGCTGGGGCAGGTTGCTCGGCTCGCCGCGCTCGATGTCGTGCTTGTCGTCGGTGCGGCGGTTCGACTGGTTGGCGAACACCACGGCCACGTACGGAAGCAGGACGGCACCGGCCAGCAGCACCCAGCGGGCCCAGCCGTCGACGAAGATCATGCTGATGAAGCACGCGGTGCGGAAAGCCATGGTGATGGAGTACCGACGCATCCGCGTCGACATCTCCTGGCTGTTGCCGGATCGCGCGTTGGTGATGACCGTTGCGCCAAGCCGGCGGGCGGCATGCGCATCGGTGCGGGCGTTGGTCACCGTGTGAGCGTACGCCTGGTTTTCGTCCGATCGGAGGGGTCGGTAGCGTGACCATGTGAACGCATCCAGCGCCGACGTCGACGCAGAATCCTCTTCGTACCCGAGTGTCTCCAGGGTCATCCTGGTGACCGGCGGCAGCAAGGGCATCGGGTACGGCATCGCCGCCCAGCTGGCCCGAGCGGGCCACAAAGTGGCCGCCACCTACCGCAGCGGAGAGGTCCCGGCCGGAGTGCTCGGCGTCCAGTGTGACGTCACCGACCCGGCCCAGGTCGAGGCGGCGTTCGCCCAGATCGAATCCAGCCTGGGCAGCGTCGAGGTGGTGGTGGCCAACGCCGGCATCACCCGCGACACCTTGCTGATGCGGATGAGCGACGACGACTGGGACGCGGTCATCGCCACCAACCTGACCGGGTCCTTCCGGCTGGCCCGCCGGGCCGCCCGGCCGATGATGCGCGGCCGGTTCGGGCGGATCATCTTCATCTCCTCGGTGGTCGGCCTGCTCGGTTCGGCCGGTCAGGTCAACTACGCGGCCTCGAAGTCGGGGCTGATCGGGATGGCCCGGTCGCTGGCCCGCGAGCTCGGGTCGCGGGGGATCACCGCCAACGTGGTCGCCCCCGGGTTCATCGAGACCGACATGACCGCCGCGCTGAGCGAGGACCAGGTCAAGGCCTACCGCGACCAGATCCCGCTCAAGCGACTCGGCTCGGTCGACGACATCGCCGCCACCATCACCTTCCTGGCCAGCGACGCCGCCGGATACATCACCGGCGCCGTCATCCCGGTCGACGGCGGCCTGGGCATGGGACACTGACGCCGTGGGCATCCTCGAAGGCAAGAACATCCTCGTCGCGGGCGTCACGTTGGACAGCTCGATCGGCTTCCACGTGGCCCGGATCGCGCAGGCCGAAGGCGCCACCGTCGTGGTGTCGAACTTCGGCCGCGCCATGAGCCTGACCGGCCGGGTGATCAAGAAGCTCGATCCGGTGCCGCCGCTGCTCGAGGTCGACGTGACCAACGAGGAGCACCTGGCCGGACTGGCCGATGCACTCCGCGAACACGTCGATTCGCTCGACGGCGTCGTCCACTCGCTGGCCTTCGCCAACCCGGAGACCGCGCTGGGCGGCAAGTTCCTCACCACCCCGTGGGCCGACGTGTCGACCGCGCTCCAGGTCTCGGCGTTCTCGCTGGCCTCGCTGACCATGGCGTGCAAGCCGCTGCTGGCCGCCGAGGCCTCGGTCGTCGGTCTGACCTTCGACGCCCGGCTGTCGTGGCCGGTCTACGACTGGATGGGCGTGTCCAAGGCCGCGCTCGAGGCCACCTCGCGTTACCTCGCCCGCTATCTGGGTCCTGAGGGCGTACGCGTCAACCTGGTCGCCGCCGGACCGCTGGAGACCCTGGCCAAGAAGGCGATCGGCGGCGCCGACTCGTTCAACACCGTGTGGGCCGACCGGGCGCCGATCGGCTGGGACCCCAAGGACATGACGCCGACGGCCAAGGCCGTGGTCGCGTTGCTCAGCGACTTCTTCCCGAAGACGACCGGCGAGATGATCCACGTCGACGGCGGTCTGCACTCGACGGGCGCATGACCGAACCCCGGTCACTGGTCGAACTCCGGCTGCTCGACGGGCCGAACCTGTACTTCCCGCGTCCGGCGGCCAAGGTCACCCTCGACCTCGCCGTGCTGCTCGGTCTGACCGAGCAGCAGGCGTCCGCGGTGGCCGCGACGATCGGGCTGGGGCGTACGCGGCCCGGCCCGGCCGACTCGCTGTTCCGGCAGCGGTTCGCGGTCCGCTTCATCGGCAAACTGGTCCGCCGGCTGGCGGCGGCGGGCGGCGTGACCCGGATAGGTGTCCGGGCCCGGACCGGCTCGACGGTCAACGAACTGGTCGTCGCGTACCCCTGGCGCAACGAACGCCGGGCCGAAGCGCTCGGTCGGGCGCTGGCCCGGACGCTCGACGCGCTCGACCAGGGGCCCGAGGCGCTGACCGCGCTGATCGCGGCCGAGGGCGAGGCGCTGGCCACCGTCCCGGCCGGTCCACCGCCACGGCTGATCCGTCCGACCATCCCCGTGGTCGCCATCACCGGGACCAACGGGAAGACGACCACATCGCGGATGATCGGCCACATCGCCCAGCGGGCCGGGCTGAGCGTCGGCTGGTCGAGCACCGACGGGGTCTACCTCAACGGTGAGCTGGTCGAGGCCGGCGACTACTCCGGGCCGAGCGGGGCCGGGCAGGTGCTGAGTCAGCCCGGGGTCCAGCTCGCGGTGACCGAGACCGCCCGGGGCGGGATCCTGCGACGCGGGGTCGGGGTGGCCTGGAACGACGTCTCGGTGGTCACCAACATCAGCGCCGACCACCTGGGGCTCGGCGGCGTCGACACCCTCGATCAGCTGGCCGAGGTCAAGGCGGTCATCACCAAGATCACCCGCCCGAGCGGCTGGTGCGTGCTCAACGCCGACGACCCGCGGACCTTCGCCATGCGGCTCGGCACCAAGGCCCAGGTCTGGGTGTTCAGCCGTGACCCCGACTCACCGAGCGGACGGGCCGTGCTCGACGCCGGGGGCCGGCTCACCACCGTGCTCGACGGCTGGATCTGTGTGCTCCGCGGCGGCCGCGACGCGTCGCCGGTGGTCGAGGTGATCGACGTGCCGATGGCGCTGGCCGGACTGCAGCCAGGTCAACATCGAGAACGCGCTGGCGGTGACCTCGGCCGCGCTGGCGCTCGGCTTCACCGTCGAGCAGGTCGCGGACGGTTTGACGAGTTTCTCGCCCGGCGAGAACAACCCGGGGCGGATGAACATCTGGTCCTTGGGCGAGGTGTCGGTGGTCATCGACCTGGCCCACAACGAGGCCGGGCTGACCGCGCTGCTCGAGATCATGAACGGCATCCGTCCACCGGGCGGCCGGTTGCTGCTCGGGGTCGGCACGGCCGGCGACCGCGGCGACGACGTCTTCATCCGGCTCGGCGAGATGGCCGCAGTCGGCGCCGACGTGGTCGAGATCGCGCACAAGACCGAGTACCTGCGGGGCCGGTCGATGGAGCTGACCGGTGAGTTGTTCCGCCAGGGCGCGGCCAACGCGGGGATGACCGTGACCGGCGAGCACGAACACGAACTCGACGCTCTGCGCTCGCTGGTCGGCCAGGCCCGCCCCGGTGACGTCGTCGCGCTGATGACCCACCAGGACCGCGACCAGGTCGATGCCTGGCTGCTCGACCACGGCGGCACCCGCGACACCCCGGACCAGCTCCGGGTCAAGGTGCTGGCGGCCCAGGCCCGCTGATCGGGACCACCGCGGTCCGGGTCGGCGGCCCGTAGAGCGCGCACTCAGGCTGGTCGGGAGGACGCGACCGGGTTCATCGTCGCGCTAGGGGACCGGTGACGCCGGGACATCCGTACCGGAGTGGCGCATGCGGCAACGCCGGGCCACCCGCCGCTCCCTCGACGCCCTCGCCGACTGAGTCGCAGCACCCGTCCGGCCGCGTGCCGGATTTCCGGACGACGGGCCTAGGAGCCGGCCGCCGGGGTGAAGTCGGGGTCGGGGACGGCGTTGGTCAGGTCTCCGGCGCCGCGGTGGGCACCCGGCTGGGCCTGGTGGCCGTACGACTCGAGCTCGGCCATCACCGCGGCGTGCTGGTCGACGCAGATGACGACCAGGTCACCGGGGTTCGAGCGGGCCATGGCGTGCCGGGTGCTGGCCAGCTCGTCGAGGACGATCTCGACCTGCTTGCAGCGGGCCCCATTGGCCATCGCGGCGCGTACGCCCTCGGCGATCAGCGTCGACACCTCACCGCGCTGACGGCCGCGCAGGGCGGTGTCCTCGCGGACGATGACCACGTCGAAGTGCTTCGCCGCCACCTCGCCGAGCTCGCGCATGTCCCCGTCGCGTCGGTCGCCGGCGGTGGCGATGACACCGATCCGGGAGATCCGGCCGAGGTCGCCGGCCTTGTCGAGGTTGTCGGCGGTCTTGTCGACGAAGTCGCCGAGCATGGCCAGCCCGGGCACGTTGTGTGCGTAGTCGACGATGACGGTGCGGCCTTCGACGGCGACCTCGTTGAGCCGACCCGGCGCCAGGTAGTAGTTGGTCGAGAAGGTCCGCAGACCCTGCCGGATGTCGTGCAGCGAGGCACCCGCGGCGAAGGCGGCACCGGCCGCGGCCATGGCGTTCTGGACGTTCATGGTCGCCCGGCCGCCGAAGGTCGCGGGCAGCAGGTGGGTCCAGGCCAGCTGCATGGTGCGGCGACCCTCCTTGACCACGATCATGTCGCCGAGCTCGGAGTGCTCGAGCACCACGGCCCGGCCACCGCGACGGCAGTGGTCGTCGACCGAGTCGCGGATCTCGCTGCCCGGCTCGGCCATGGTGAACCAGACGATGTCGCCCGAGCAGCGGCGGCGCATGGCCCGGACCAGCGGGTCGTCGGCGTTGAGCACGCCGTATCCGTTGCGCGGGACCGCCTCGACCACGACCGCCTTGACGTCGGCCAGTTGCTCGAGGGTGTCGATGCCGCGCATGCCCAGGTGGTCGGGCTGGACGTTGAGGACGACCCCGACGTCGTTGCGCTGATAGCCCAGGCCCTCGCGGAGGATGCCGCCGCGGGCCACCTCGAACACCGCGAAGTCGACGCGCGGGTTCTGCAGAACCATCTTGGCCGACCGCGGGCCGGAGGCGTCGGAGCGGATCACCAGCCGCTCGTCGATGACCACGCCGTCGGTCGAGGTCATGCCGACGCAACGCCCGATGCCCTTGAAGATGTGGGCGATCATCCTCGACGTCGTGGTCTTGCCGTTGGTCCCGGTCACCGCGACGATCGGGATCCGGCTCGGCGTACCCGGCGGGAAGAGCAGGTCGACGACCGGCTTGGCCACGTACTGCGGGTCGCCCACGGTCGGGTGGGTGTGCATCCGGAACCCGGGTGCGGCGTTGACCTCGCAGATCCCGCCGCCGGTCTCGCGGACCGGCTGGGTGATGTCGGGGGCGATGAAGTCGATCCCGGCGATGTCCAGCCCGACGACCCGGGCGGCCTCCTCGGCGATCTCGATGTTCTCCGGGTGCGCCTCGAAGGTGCGGTCGATCGAGATGCCGCCGGTGGACATGTTGCCGGTCAGGGTCAGCTTGACCTCGGTCTGGGCCGGCGGGACGTCGCCGAGTTCGTAGCCCTGTTCGCGGACGAGCTCGATCGCTGCCTCGTCGATCTTGATCCGGGTCAGCACCTTCTCGTGGCCGACGCCGCGGCGCGGGTCGGCGTTGGTCGTCTCGACCAGTTGCTGCACCGTCGAGGTGCCGTCGCCGATCACGTGGGCGGGAACCCGCTCGGCGATCGCGGCGATCTTGCCGCCGATGACCAGACAGCGGTAGTCCTTGCCGGTGATGTAGGTCTCGACGATGACCAGTCCACCGCGTGACTCCTCCTTGGCCGTGGGGAACGCCGCCCGCACGTCGTCGTCGTTCTGCAGGTCGAGCATCACCCCGCGTCCGTGGTTGCCGTCGAGCGGCTTGAGCACCACCGGGTAGCCGGTGCGGTTGGCCAGGCGTACGGCGTCCTCGACGGTGCGGACCGACGACGACTTGGGCACGGGCAGGCCGGCGGCCGACAGCAGCGACAGCGTCAGCTCCTTGTTGCTGGCGATGTCGACGGCGATCGACGACGTGGTCGAGGTCATCGTGGCCCGGATCCGCTTGGCGTGCACCCCCTGACCCAGCTGGACCAGCGACGCGGTGTTGAGGCGCAGGAACGGGATGTCGCGACTGACCGCCTCGTCGACGATGGCCTGGGTCGACGGGCCGAACGCGGTGCGCTCACCGCGGACGATGAACCGCTCGAGCGCCTCGTCGAAGCTCCACTCGGGGTCGGGGGCGATCAGGTCGTTGACCAGCCGCACCGCCAGTTCGCCGGCGGCGAGCCCGACCGACTCGTCGACATAGGCGTAGATGACGTTGTACTGACCGCGTACGCCCTTGACCTGGCGGGTCTTGCCGCGCCGCATGTCGTGGCCGACCGCCTGCTGCAGCTGCAGCGCCACGTGCTCGGCGACGTGGCCGACCCAGGTGCCCTCGTGCAGCCGTTCGACGAAGCCGCCCTTCTTGCCCCGACTGCAGGTGTGGTTGCGCAGACCGGGCAGGCGCGCGACCAGCGCGTCGGCGAAACCGGGGATCTTGTCGGTCGGGAAGTCCTCCAACACCCCGAGGTCGACGACGAGCTGGATGGCCGGCTCGTAGTGCCAGACGTTCGGTCCGCGATAGACCCGGCTGGACAGGATGGTCAGCTCGGGCTTGGGGGTCGAGGTCTCGATGTCGGCCACGCACACTCCTCGTCACAGGATCAGTTGCCTGATCCTTCCACTGTCGTCGCTTCCGGCTCGCGCCCGGTCGGGCCGGAAGCTGCTGCCTTCCTCCTGGCTCGGACGCCGGGCCGGCATCAGATGGGGGCAGGGGTGGTGGGGGTTCCGGTGCCCTTGCGCGTCGTCCAGGCAGCAGCGGGCCCTCCCTCCCCGACGCTCGCCGCACGTTCCGGCTCGCGCCCGGTCGGGGCACCTTCCTCCGGTCGGGCTGACCATCCGCGTTCGCGGACGTTGGTGCGTTCGCGCCTGCTGCAACGCACGCGAACGCGAGGAAGGGCCGCGAACCGGCGCCGCAGGGTCAGCCGCGGCGGCGGACGTGGCGGGCGTAGTGCGAGGGGGAGACACCCTCGGCGGCGATGTCGGCGGCGAGCTGACGCAGGTCCGCCTCGGCGGCCCGCGACTCGAGCACCTCGTGGTCGGGCACCGGGGTCGTGTGGGCGACCAGGGTCCGGGTGGTGAGGTCGAACTCGGCCCCCGCCGGCAGCACGTGCAGGGTGGCGCCGGAGACCAGCAGCGGTTCGTGGCGCGAGGCGGTGAAGGCGTTGGAGACCAGTTGCCGGCCGTCGATCACCGTGACGGCGCCGCGTCCGACGACGGTCAGCCGGTGGCCGTCGGTGACCACCGCGGCGGTGTCCTCGTCGACCCCGATCCCGAGCAGCGACGGCGATTGCGCGACCAGCGACAGCAGCCGGCCATAGCGGTTGCGCTGCTCGAAGTGCTGGTCGATGACCACGCCCTGCAGCAGGCCGAGGCCGACCGAGAGCTGGCTCATCCGCTGCTTGGGCGTCGACCCGCCCGATCCGAAGGCGATCATGTGATCGGCGATGATGCTGGCGCCGGCCGAGGTGCCGCCGACGACCGCGCCGCGCTGGTACGCCTCGATGATGGCGTCGCCGAACGGCGTGCCGGTGACGAACGAGCTCAGCTTCAGCTGGTTGCCACCGGTCATGAAGATGCCGCTGACCTTGCCCAGCGGTTCCACCAGGTCGTCGAGGCCGGCGTCGGCGCGGGACTGGGGTCGCAGCGCGACCACCTCGCGGGCGCCGAGCGAGGTGAAGACGGCCCGATAGACGTCGACCACCTCCTCACCGAGCGAGGAGGCGCTCGGGACGACGGCGATCCGGGCGTCGGCGCCACCGGCCGCGGCGACGAAGGCTCGCAGCACCGAGCGCCGGCGGAGCTTCGACTCGGCACCGCCGATCGCGAACAGCGTGCCGAGAGGAGGGGTGACGCCGGAGACCATGGGCTCAGCCTACGGACCCGAACGACGACAACCTGGGGAATCCGGCCGGGTAGTCGCGGTCAGATCCCCCAGCTTGACGTCAATCGGGCCAGCTGATGGCCGAGACCAGAGCCGATCGGGCGGCATCGGCCACCCGGGTGAGCTCGCGTCGTCGCGCCTGGACCTCGAACGCGGTGATGCTCGCTCCCTCGTCGGCCAGTGCCGCGCTGCACGCCGACCACAGTCGGGCGGCCCGGTCGACCGCGGCGATCCGGCGACTGCCGTACCCGGGGGCCAGCCGCATCAAGGCGCCCTCCCCGGGTCGCCGACCACCGGCGACGTCGAGCCGGGTCAGCGCGGCCGCGGCCGCCAGCACGGTCTCGCTGAGCCGGCGTTCGGCCTCGTACGGGGTCTCGGGTGCGAACGGGCGCTCAGCCGCGTACGTCCGCCACTGGACGGCGCCACCCACCCGGTAGGGCACCAAGCCGATCCGCCCGCCGGCGGCGACCACCGCGGCGCCGCGATCGACGGCTGCGGTGTTGAACGGCGCGGGGCCGCGGAGTGGGGTGAGTTGCCCGGGCACCGGGAGGGCCAGGTACCAGCCGTCGTTCGCGAGCGGCTTGAGCGCGACCAGCGCGGTGTCCAGCGTCGAGGCCTCGAGCGGGTCGAGTCCGATGACGTCGTCCGGGTCGAGCACGTGGTGGGTCACGTCGTCGCCGGTGATCGCCCGCTCGGCCTGTTCGATGCTCTGCTGCCCGCGGGACAAAGAGTTGAGATTGGCCGCCATTCGTACGGCCGGCCACGCGCCGTTCATGGGGTCCAGTCTGCCCCGAGGTCGAGGGCCACGACCGGAGACGATCATTAGGTAAACGGTCCACTTCCCGCCCGAAGTCGGTTCTTTCGTGCTGCTGCACGGCGTCACCCTGGAATGGCCATCGATGAGTGAGGTCGCGTCGGCCCTCGTCGGGACCGCTCACGTGTACGCGGTGGACCTCCCGGGGCATGGCCGATCGGATTGGTCCGAGGGTGGTTACTCCCTGGCCGATGACGTCGATGCGATCAGCCCGTTCATCAGTGATGTCAGTGGTCAGGGCAGCGTCCTCGTCGGCTTCTCCATCGGCGCCCTGGTCGCTTTCGGCGTGGCGGAACGCCTTCCGCACCTCATCGCCGGCGTCGCCGCGCTCGAGCCTCCCCTGATCGCCCGCAACACGACCTTCGCCGACTACAGCTACTCGCCGGCCCACACGTGGATCCAGTGGGTCGACGAGGTCATCGGTGACGGGCCGCCCCCGTCTGATGCGGAAGCACGGTTCGTCGCGATGAATCCGGGGACCAGCGAGGCCGACGCTCGTCAGGTCATGGCCGACCTCGCGTGTCTCGACCCTCGGACGACACAGCGCATCGTCGAGGGGCGCATGTTCGAGCAGTTCGAGCTGACCGACACCTTCGGAGCCCTGTCGTGCCCCGCGCTCCTGCTGGCCGGAGAAACCGAGCTGGGCGGTCTGGTCCGCGACGAAGATCTGGAGCTCTTCTCGACCCACGTCGCCACCGGTCGCGCCGAGCGGATTCCCGGCGCCGGACACGGGATCATCTGGGACGCCCCGGCCGAGACCGTCACCGCTCGGCTGATCGAATGGCTTCGCACGCTCTGAGGTGACGGGATCGGCACGACGGACCCAGGACGGCATCAACGTTCCGGCCATCCTGGCCGCGGTGGTGCTGACCACGGCGCGATCCTGCTGCTCGATGTTCTCGGTCGACGACCGCTCGTCAGCGGCCTCACCGACCGAGGCCGTGCACCGGCTGGCCGAGACCGGGATGACCGTGCCGATGGCCACCACCAACACGTAGTCGGCCTCGGCCAACCTGCGCACCTACCTGTTCCTCAACGCGCGGGTCGCGGCCTTCCGGGCCGCCCCGGGGGGCAGCAGGCGCTCGCCGACGCCCGGGTCGCCGACCTGTGGCAGCCGACCCGGGGAGAGGGGGAGACCTCCGCCGACCTGCTGGCCGGCCGCTCCGCTCCCGAGGACGACGACGTCGCGGGGCCGGGCTGATCGGCGGCGGATTCGTCCGGCTCGAGCAGCTGGCCGTCGAGCACCTGACCGGAGCGCGCTGACCCGTGGCGGGGGTCGGGCGGTGGCGCCCGGCCCCGACCGCGCCCACTAGGTTGGAGGCATGGCCGCAGTCGTCGATCTTGCCGGAGTGACCATCGTCCGTGGGGCAGCGACCCTGCTCGACGACATCGACTGGACGGTCGACGAGACGGACCGCTGGGTGATCATCGGCCCGAACGGCGCCGGCAAGACCACGCTGCTGCAGATCATCTCGGCGCAGATGCACCCGTCGAGCGGGGTGGCCGGCCTGCTCGGCGAGGTCCTCGGCACCGTCGACGTCTTCGAGCTCCGACCCCGGATCGGGCTCACCTCCGCGGCCCTGGCCGAGCGGATCCCGCGCGGCGAGCGGGTGCACGACGTGGTCGTGTCCGCCTCGTACGCGGTGGTCGGACGCTGGCGCGAGGAGTACGACGCCCTCGACCACGAGCGGGCCGACGAGTTGCTGGCCTCGCTGAGCATCTCCGAGCTGAGCGACCGGACCTTCGGCACGCTCAGCGAGGGCGAGCGCAAGCGGGTCCAGATCGCCCGCGCCCTGATGACCGACCCCGAACTGCTGCTGCTCGACGAGCCCGCCGCCGGGCTCGACCTCACCGGTCGCGAGTCGCTGGTGCGAACGCTGAGCGAGCTGGCCCAGGACCCGTACGCGCCTGCCTCGGTGCTGGTCACCCATCACGTCGAGGAGATCCCGCCGGGGATCACCCACGCCCTGCTGCTCAAGAAGGGTCGGATCGTGGCCGCCGGACCGCTGACCGAGACGCTCACCGCGGAGAACCTCACCGAGACCTTCGGCATCCGGCTGGCGCTGACCGAGATCGACGGTCGCTACGCCGCCCGCGCGCTGTAACGGTCGCCCCCGTCGCCGTGCTGACGCGCCGGTCTCTCATCGGTCGACCGCTGGTGAGCCTGGCAGTATGGACGTATGCCCGAGAATCTGACCGACTGGCTCGGTGACCACGGCTGGGCGCTCTGGCTCAGCCTGGCGGTCCTGCTCGGCGTGGCGGAGATCGTGTCGCTCGACCTGGTTCTGATCATGCTGGCCGCCGGTGCCGTCGCCGGGGGGCTGGTCTCGCTGGTCGCCCCCGACCTGTGGTGGTTGCAGATCCTCGTCGCCTCGGCGGTGAGCCTGGGGATGCTGCTGCTGCTCCGACCGACCCTGCTGGCCAAGGTCCGCAGCATGCCCGGCTATCGCTCGTCGACGGCCAAGATGGTCGGCAGCAGCGGCATCGCGATCTCCCAGATCGACCGTTCGGGTGGCGAGATCAAGATCGACGGCCAGAGCTGGACCGCTCGGCCCTACACCAGTGACGTCGTCATCGAGCAGGGCACCGAGATCGAGGTCTACGAGGTCGACGGCGCCATCGCCGTGGTCTATCCCAAGTACGAATCACTTCCCTGACGTCCCCCGCACGCTTCTAAGGACTCTTCTTCGTGGACACCGGAACACTCATCGTCGTTCTCGCCATCGCCCTGGCGGTGATCTTCTTCATCGGCAACGCCGTCCGGGTCATCCGGCAGCAGCGGGTCGGGGTGGTCGAGCGGCTCGGCAAGTTCAACCGCACCCTCGATCCGGGCCCGCACCTGGTCGTGCCCATCATCGACAAGGTGCGCTACAACCTCGACATGCGCGAGAACGTCGTGCCGTTCCCGCCGCAAGGGGTGATCACCGAGGACAACCTGATGGTCAACATCGACTCGGTCATCTACTTCCAGATCATCGACCCGGTCCGGGCGGCGTACGAGGCTCAGGACTACATCAAGGCCATCGAGCAGCTGACCATGACCACGCTGCGCAACATCATCGGCGGCCTCGACCTCGAGCAGACGCTGACCAGCCGCGAGGAGATCAACCAGAAGCTGCGGATCGTCCTCGACGAGGCGACCGGCAAGTGGGGGATCAAGGTCAACCGGGTCGAGTTGCGGGCCATCGAGCCGCCGGCGACCATCCGTGACGCCATGGAGAAGGGCGCCCGGGCCGAGCGCGACAAGCGGGCGGCCATCCTCATCGCCGAGGGACAGCGGCAGTCGTCCATCCTGTCGGCCGGCGGCGAGAAGGAGTCGGCGATCCTGCGGGCCCAGGGTGACCGCGAGGCCCAGGTCCTGCGGGCCCAGGCCGACCGCCAGGCGCAGATGCTCCGCGCCGAAGGCGAGGCCCAGGCCATCACCACCGTGTTCGGGGCCATCCACGCCGGCGAGCCCGACCAGGCCCTGCTGGCCTACCAGTACATGCAGATGCTGCCCGCGCTGGCCAAGGGCGACTCGAACAAGGTCTGGATCGTCCCGAGCGAGCTGAACGACGCGCTCAAGGGGCTGGGCAGCGTCGTCGGCGACGTGGCCTCCCAGCTGCCCGCCTCGGTGAAGAGCACCTTCACCGCGCCGCCCAAGATCGACGTCCAGTCCGAGATCAACGAGCAGACGGCCGCGGACCAGGCCGCCTCGCAGCGGGCCGTGCAGAAGGCCATCGAGGAGGCCGAGCGGCTGACCCGGCCCTCCTCGCTGACTGTCCGCAGCCAGCAGCCGGCGGTCGACACCGGTCGCCCGGCCGAGGGCGTCGACGCCGAGCCGGATTCGGCGGGCCCCGATTTCGTCGAACCGGAGTCTGAGCCCGAGCTTCGTTGACCTGGTGGGAACTGCTGGCGGTCTTCGCCGCCGGCATGGGTGCCGGCCTGATCAACACCGTGGTCGGCTCGGGCACGCTGATCACCTTCCCGACCCTGCTGGCCGTCGGCGTGCCACCGATCGTGGCCAACGTGACCAACTCGGTGGGGCTGGCCCCGGGCGGGGTCAGCGGGGTGCTGTCGATGCGCTCGGAGCTGGTCGGCCAGCGGTCGGTGCTGATGCGGCTGGGACCGGCGTCGCTGGTCGGTGGGGTGATCGGAGCGGTGCTGCTGCTGACCCTGCCGTCGGCGGCCTTCGACTCGATCGTCCCGGTGCTGATCGGCCTGGGCTGCGTGCTGGTGATCATCCAGCCCGCACTGTCGAAGCGGATCCAGCAGCGCCGCGAGAGCCGGGGGGACGACGCGCCGGAGCACCACTCGATCGCGCTCTGGCTGGGCGTCATGCTCACCGGCGTGTACGGCGGCTACTTCGGTGCCGCCCAGGGGGTGATCCTGATCGCCATCCTGGGGATCGCGCTCAGCCAGTCGATGGCTCGGGTCAACGCGCTCAAGAACGCACTGTCGCTGATCGTCAACGCGGTGTCCGGGGTGCTGTTCATCGTGGTCAGCGACATCAACTGGCCGGTGGCCGGGGCGATCGCCGCCGGATCGATCATCGGTGCCCAGATCGGCGGGCGGGTCGGCCGCAAACTGCCCCCGGTGATCTACCGGGTGATCATCGTGGTGGTCGGGGTGACCGCCATCATCGCGCTGGTCCGCTGACCGGAACTCAGCTCGTGGCCGGGATGGTCAGCGACAGCACCTCGGCGCCCGGCAGGGTGGCGGCGTCGGCGCCCCGGATCAACAATTTGCTCCCGCGTACGCCGCTGCCGATGACGATCCACGGCTGAGCGGTGACCGCCTGGTCGACCAGGATCGGCCAGTCGCCGGGCAACCCGACCGGGGTGATACCGCCGTACTCCATGGCCGAGCGGCTGACCGCGTCGTCCATCGGGGCGAAGCTGATCTTGCGGACCCCGAGCTGGGTCCGCACGATCCGGTTGACGTCGGCCCGGTCGGTGGCCAGCACCAGCACCGCCGCGGTCATCGAGAGCTCGGCCCGCCGGCCGGCGACGATGACGCAGTTGGCCGAGGCGTCGAGCGGCACCGCGTACGCCGCGCAGAAGGCGGCGGTGTCGGCCAGATCGGGATCGATGGCCGCCGCGTACGCCTCGAGGTCATTGCGGCCGAGCGCAGCCGCGACCGGATCGGCCAGGAGTTCGACGTGGTCGCGGGCCGACTGCCAGTCGAGGGTGCCGAGCTGCGGGGGAGTCGAGGTCACCGCAGCAGGGTAGCGATGCCGGCGCAGACCGCGGCCCAGCCCAGGCTGGTGAAGGTGCCGATGATGAACCGTTCGCTGGCCCCGGAGTCCTGCCCGACCTTGAGCTCGGGATAGCGGGCCAGCGACTTGACCGCGAGGATGGCCACGATCCCCTCCGGGGTCCCGGCCAGCACCGTGCCGACCAACCCCAGCCGTTCGAGGGCGCCGACCCAGGCGCCGCCGCGGAGGACCCCTGCGTGGCTCGGCCCGGTCTGGGCGCTGCTGGTCGAGTCGGCCAGCGCGAGCACAGCGAGGGTGACGACGCCGCCGTTGACCACCGCGGAGATCGCGGCGACCCCGACCCCGAGCCAGTTCCACGGGACGTCGAGCGCGCCGCCGACCGCAGCCAGCACGGCCACTGCGGTGGTCACCACCAGGTGCGCGACGAGCACCGCGAGTTGCCCGCTGCGCCGGCTCAGCACCGTGCTGCCCGGTCGTTCGATCCGCCACCAGATCGCCGCGCCACCGGCAGTCAGCCCCAGCCACAGGACGAGGGCGACCGCACCGGCCACACTCATGACCGACCCCGGTCGGCCCGGGCCAGCAGCCGCGTCGCCGCGGCGATGGCCGCACGCTCGGTGGCCCAGTGGGTGGTGAGCAGCCGCTGGCTGACCGCCTGCCGGGTGATGCTCAGCCGCTCGGCGATCTGCTGCTGGTTCAACCCCTGATCGGCCAGGTCGACGGCCTGCCACCCGGCGGGCGTACGCCGCTCGCGGACCGCACCGATGAGCCGCAGCACCGCTTCGCTGTCGGCGGCATCGGGCTGGTTGGATCCGTCGGCGGACTCGACCGCCAGATGGCTGGGCTGGGTCTTGGCCCGCTCGACCGCGGCACGCGCGGCGACGAAGGCGGAACCCCGGCCCCGGCGCGACTCGTCGGGCAACGGGCGATCGACCTCGCCGATGCCCACGCCGATGTGCCAGTGTCCGTCCCGCATGAGAACCAGCATGGCCGTCACCACGGACAGTTCGGCCGACAGCACGGCCTGGATCTCGTCGCCGACGGTGCGGGTGAAGGCCACCGCGGTCGGGATCGCCGACAGCTCGGCCAGGATGGGTTCGACCCGGTCGGGCGCGTGCCGGGAACTGATCTGGTCGACGGTCAGCACGAACACCATCCGTCAAGGCTAGAAGCTTGCAGATCGTTGTGCAAGCCTCCAGGCTTGCCTGACGACACGTGGGTGATGACGCCGACCCGGTTCGCGGATCCCGAGGCCCGTCAGGAAGTGGCGTTTACTCCGCTTCTTGTCGCCGACCGCCGGATACTTCGGGAGGGAAGTGACAGGAAGTGGCGTTGACGCCACTTCCTACGCCCAGGGGACGGAGTCGGAGTCGGAGTCGGCGTCGGTGTCGGTGTCGGTGTCGGCGTCGGTGACCGGGCCACCGGCGTCGGGCGATGATGGAGGGTGTGACCCGCCCACCGCTCGCGCTCCAGCCGATCGAGGATCCGACCGATGCCCGGCTGTCGGACTACGTCCGGCTCCGCGACACATCGCTGCGTCGCTCGCTGGAGAGCGAGCAAGGGCTGTTCATCGCCGAGGGCGAGAAGGTGATCCGCCGGGCGGTCGAGGCCGGGTATCGGCCCCGGTCGTTCCTGCTCGCCCCTCGGTGGCTCGACGGGTTGTCCGACGTGCTGCTGCGCTGGCCCGAGGTGCCGGTCTATCTGGTCGAGGAGGATCTCGCCGAAGCGGTCACCGGGTTCCACGTACACCGTGGGGCGCTGGCCTCGCTGCACCGCGAGCAGCGGCACACTGTCGCGGACCTGTTGGCACTGGATCGGCTGGTCGTGCTGCGAGGACATCGTCGACCACACCAACGTCGGGGCGATGTTGCGCAACGCCGCCGGTCTCGGCTGGGACGGGGCGTTGTTGGCTCCGCGGGCCGCCGACCCGCTCTACCGGCGCTCGATCAAGGTCGCCATGGGGGCGGTGTTCTCGCTTGCCGTGGGCGCGGCTGACCGACTGGCACGCCGCGCCGGCGCTGCTGCTCGACGCGGGCTTCACCACGGTGGCCCTCACCCTCGCTGACGACGCGGTCGACCTGGCCGAGCACGCCGAGCGGCTGGTCGCCGAGCCCAAGCTGGCCATCCTGCTCGGCACCGAGGGAGCCGGTCTGTCCGAGCGGTGGTCCCAGCAGGCCAGCGTGCGCGCCCGCATCGCCATGCACGCCGGGATCGACTCGCTCAACGTCGCCGCGGCGGCGGCGATCGCGTGCTACTCCCTGGGCAGGCGGGGCCCGACCGGCCAGTCGGCGGGGTAGGTGTCGGCCAGGTTCTCGTGCTGGGCGTAGAGCTTCTTGCGCATCCGGGCCGACAGCCGATCGCCGAACACCGTGCCGTTGAGGTGGTCGGTCTCGTGCTGCAGGCAGCGGGCCAGCAGCCCGGTCCCGGTGACTTCGACCGGCGCGCCGAACGCGTCCTGACCCCGACACGTCGACCGGTCGGGCCGGGCCAGCTCGACGTACCCGCCGGGCAGCGACAGGCAGCCCTCGTCGGCGGCCTCGAGCTTGCGCGATCCCGCCCCTCGGGCAGCGTCACCTCGGGGTTGCAGATCACCCCGATGTGGCGGACGTGATCGTCGTCGGGGCAGTCGAACACGAAGACGGCGCAGGTCGACGCCCACCTGGGTGGCAGCGAGCCCGACACCCTCGGCGGCGTTCATGGTGGCGAACATGTCGCGGATCAGCACGTGCAGGTCGTCGTCGAACTCGGTCACCGGGCGCGTCCGGGCGTGCATCACCGGCTACCCCACCGGGTGATCCGGCGGACGGTGCCGCCGGTGCGCAGATCGTCGACAGTCATCTCCTCAGCCACGGCGGTCACGTTATCGCCCACCGCGCGCCGATGCCGCCCGCTGTCCGTGTCAAGCCTAGGGTGACGACGTGTCCGAGGAGTTGCCCGCGGCCCTGGCCGCGTTGCTGACCGGCTACCAGCGACACCTGACCGACCAGCGTGATCTGTCGCCGCACACCGTGCGCGCCTACCGCACCGACCTGATCGGCCTGCTGACCCACCTCAGCCGCCTCGGCCACCACGACCTCTCCGCCGTCCAGCTCCGCGACCTCCGCAGCTGGCTGGCCCAGCAGCAGACCCGTGGCCGCGCGCGGAGCCACGCTCCAGCGCCGAGCCGCCGCGGTACGGATGTTCTTCGGCTGGGCGGTGCGGACCGGGCGTGATCGCGACCGATCCCGCCGCCGCCCTGCGCTCACCGGCCATCATCCGCGGACTCCCGCCGACCCTCGACCAGGGAGCGGCCACGGCGATGCTCGACGCCGCCCTGGCCACCGCGGCCGAGACCGGCGGGGCGGTCGGCCGCGCGTGACGTGGCTCTGCTCGAGCTGCTCTACGCCACCGGCATCCGGGTCGGCGAAGCTGTGCGGGCTCGATCTGGCCGACCTCGACGCCGACCGGCAGGTGGTGCGGGTGTTCGGCAAGGGTCGCAAGGAGCGGACCGTCCCGGTCGGCCGCCCGGCGCTGCGGGCGCTCGACGCCTGGCTGGCCGCGCGCCACGAACTCGTGGCCGCCGAGTCGGGGAACGCGGTGTTCGTCGGCGAACGCGGCCGCCGGATCGATCCGCGGGTGGTCCGCCGGATCGTCCACCGCGCGCTGCGGCGTGGTCGACGGCGCCCCGGACCTCGGTCCGCACGGACTGCGCCACGCGATGGCGACCCATCTGCTCGAAGGGGGCGCCGACCTGCGCAGCGTGCAGGAGATGCTCGGTCACGCCTCGCTGGCCACCACGCAGATCTACACCCACGTGACCAACGAGCGCGTCCGTCGCGGTGTTCGAGCAGGCCCACCCGCGGGCTTGAACCGCCCCGCCGATCCGACCGAACCGCCCGCCGGATCCGCCGATCCGCCGGCCGGCGCTCGTTGGGACACCGCAGAACCCGGCCATCTGAACCCGGCCATCTGAACCCGGCGTCAGAACCACGTCATCGGATTGACCATCGCCCCGTCGAGCCACACCATCAGGTGCAGGTGGCACCCGGTGGAATAGCCGGTGCTGCCCGACGTAGCCGATCACCTGGCCACGGCGGACGTGGTCACCCGGGCCGACGCTGTAGCCGATGGCGTGGTTGTACGCCGTGCGGACCGCGCGGCCGTCGACCCGGCCGTGGTCGAGGAACAGCCGGTTCCCGTAGCCGGCGTTGTAGCTAGCGCTGGTGACACGACCCGGCGTACGGGGCCCGGATCGGTGTCCCGCAGCCGGCCCCGAAGTCGGTGCCGTCGTGCAGCTTCCACACGTGCAGCACCGGGTGGAAACGCATGCCGAAGGGCGAGGTGATCGCCGCCGGGCACCGGGCGGAGGAACCCGTGGCCACCGGCCGGACCCGGCGGGTGCGATGAAGAAGCCGACCCGGCGACGTGGTCGGCCTGCACCGACCGGCTCCGGGCCGCGGCGACCACCTCGGCCCGGCGGGCTTCCGGCGTCAGCCGCAGCCGGGTGCCGCCGTCGCGGAGGAGCAGCAGCGGGTCGAGGTAGCTCCTCGCCGTCGCGCAGCCCCCAGTGCAGACAGCGGCCGTCGCAGTGCCCGCCCGCGGCCGACCCGGCCGATCAACTGGCCCTGTCGCCACCGCGCTGGCCACGCGACGACCATGGCCTCCACCGGCTCGTAGGTCGTCCGCACGTCGCCGTGGTCGATCGAGATCACCGACCGGCCGGCCGACCCGCCCGACGAAGCTGACCCGGCCGGCGGCGGCGGCCAGCACCGGGTCGCCCGGGCGTGCGGCGAGGTCGACGCCGCGGTGACCGGCCAGCCAGCGCAGGGCGGGCGGGTCGAACCCGGCCACCACCCGGGGTCGGCCGCCGACCGGCCAGCCGGCGGGGGAGGGCAGTCGGGGCGCGGCGGCTGCGGTGGGCGCACCGACCAACACGATCAGGCAGCCGACGGCGAGCAGCACCGGCCAGCGGTGGCGAAGGAAAGCGAGCACGATCGGAGTGTGTGGATGTCGACCGCCGATCGTGCGGGGTCGCGCGAAATCTGTGGATGACCGGCTCAGGCCCGCCGATCTGTGGACAACCCGGGCCGACGGACGAAGTTTCGTCCCGGACGCGGGACTGCGTAGACTGCGCGCGAGCAGATCTGCCGTCAGGTCTGACTTCGCATGCCCGCAGACCGGTCAGCCCGACCGGACAGCGCCCGAACGGTCCCGAGCTCGCTCGGGCCGGACGCTGGCGCGGGCATCAGGCGGTGCCGAACAGTTCGGCACCGGACAACCGTACGTCGGCGCCCGACGCGCTGCCGGCAAGGAAGGAATACGGCCATGGCCGTCGTCACCACCCGCCAGCTCCTCGAGAGCGGCGTCCACTTCGGGCACCAGACCCGCCGCTGGAACCCGAAGATGAAGCGCTTCATCTTCACCGAGCGCAACGGCATCTACATCATCGACCTGCAGCAGTCGCTGACCTACATCGACCGCGCGTACGCGTTCGTCAAGGACACCGTCGCCCGCGGCGGCCAGGTGCTGTTCATCGGCACCAAGAAGCAGGCCCAGGAGACCATCGCCGAGCAGGCCACCCGCGTCGGCATGCCCTACGTCAACCAGCGCTGGCTCGGCGGCATGCTCACCAACTTCGGCACCATCATCAAGCGCATCCAGCGGCTCAAGGAGCTCGAGGGCATGGACTTCGACGACGTCGCCGCCTCCGGCCTGACCAAGAAGGAACTGCTCGGGCCTGCGCCGCGAGAAGGACAAGCTGGAGAAGACCCTCGGCGGCATCCGGGACATGACCAAGACCCCGCAGGCCGTCTGGATCGTCGACACCAAGAAGGAGCACCTGGCCGTCGACGAGGCGCGCAAGCTGCGCATCCCGGTGATCGGCATCCTCGACACCAACTGCGACCCCGACGAGGTCGACTTCGCGATCCCGGGCAACGACGACGCGATCCGCTCCGTCTCGCTGCTGACCCGGGTGCTGGCCGACGCCGTCGCCGAGGGCCTCGTGTCGCGCTCCGGTGCGCGCAGCAGACCGGCACCGAGGGACCCGAGGTCGAGCCCATGCCCGACTGGGAGCGCGAGCTGCTCGGCGCCTCGGCCGGAGCCCGCCGCTGCCGAGGCCACGCCCGACGCCGCGGCTGAGGCCTGCCCCGGCCGCCGCTGAGGCCACCCCGGCCGAGGACGCCGCGCCGGTTCCGGCCGAGGAGCAGCCCGAGCAGGCGACCGCCGTGGCCGAGGCTGCGGCCGATGCTGCCACCGAGGCTGACGGCCGATCAGGCCCCGGCCGATCCCAACAACTGACTCGAGAAGGACGACCCCACCACTCATGGCGACGATTACCGCTGCTGATGTGAAGAAGCTCCGCGACGCCACCGGCGCCGGGATGATGGACTGCAAGAAGGCCCTGACCGAGGCCGACGGCGACTACGACAAGGCCGTCGAGATCCTCCGGGTGACCGGCCAGGCCAAGGCGGCCAAGCGTGGCGCCGAGCGGTCGGCCACCAACGGACTGGTCGCCTTCGACGACGGCGCGCTGCTCCAGCTGGGCGCCGAGACCGACTTCGTGGCCAAGAACGAGGAGTTCCAGGCCCTGGCCGCCGACGCGGTCAAGGCGGTCGCGGCCAGCAAGGCCGACCGGTGTCGAGGCGGCGAACGCCGCGGCGCTGCCGTCCGGCCAGACCGTCGGCGAGGCCGTCGAGGCGCTCGCGGTCAAGATCGGCGAGAAGCTCGAGGTCAGCAACGCCGCCTACTTCGACGGCAAGACCGTGGTCTACCTGCACAGGCGGGCCTCCGACCTGCCGCCGCAGGTCGGCGTGCTGGTCGAGTACGAGGGCTCCGACGAGACCGCGGCCCGCGCCGCGGCGATGCAGATCGCCGCGATGCGTCCGCAGTACCTGCAGCCGCGACGAGGTCCCGGCCGACCTGGTGGAGAACGAGCGCCGGATCGCCGAGGCCACGGCCAAGGAGGAGAACAAGCCGGAGCAGGCCATCGCCCAAGATCGTCGAGGGCCGGGTGAACGCCTTCTTCAAGGACGTCGCGCTGCTCGACCAGCCGTCGGTGACCGACAACAAGACCCCGGTCGGCAAGCAGTCTCGACGCGGCCGGCGTCACGGTGCAAGCGGTTCGTCCGGTTCGAGGCCGCCGGGCCTGATCCGGAACGCTTCCGCCACCCCCGAGTAGCCAGGAGATCCGCCCGTGTCCAGGTCCGTACAAGCGTGTGATGCTCAAGCTCTCGGGCGAGGTGTTCGGCGGCGGCAAGGTGGGCGTCGACCCCGATCGTCGTCGCCGGCCTGGCGCAGCAGATCGCCGAGGTGGTCGCGCAGCGGCGTGCAGGTGGCCGTCGTCGTCGGCGGCGGCAACTTCTTCCGCGGCGCCGAGTTGCAGCAGGCCGGGCATGGAGCGTGACCGTGCCGACTACATGGGCATGCTCGGCACGGTGATGAACTGCCTCGCGCTGCAGGACTTCCTGGAGAAGGTCGGCGTCCAGACCCGGGTGCAGACCGCCATCACCATGGGCCAGGTCGCCGAGCCGTACATCCCGCGCCGGGCCGAGCGGCACCTGGAGAAGGGCCGCGTCGTCATCTTCGGCGCCGGTTCGGGGATGCCCTACTTCTCCACCGACACCGTCGCCGCGCAGCGGGCGCTGGAGATCAGCGCCGAGGTGCTGCTGATGGGCAAGCAGGGCGTCGACGGCGTCTACTCCGCCGACCCCAAGCCGACCCGACCGCGGTCAAGTATCGACGACCTCACCTACGACGAGTACCTGGCCCGCAACCTCAAGGTCGCCGACGCGACGGCGATCAGCATGGCCCGCGACTACAGGCTGCCGATGATCTTCTTCAGCCTCGACACCGACGGCACCATCGTCCGGGTCGTCGCGGGTGAGAGGATCGGAACGACCGTCCACGCCTGACTCCCGGGTGGATCCTTCACAACAGCTGAGCAGACGAGGGGAAAGATCACCGTGATCGCCGACATCATCGCCGAGGCCGAACTCAAGATGGAGGACGCTATCGAGTACGCCAAGGAGGAGTTCGCGGCCATCCGCACCGGTCGGGCCCACCCGGCGATGTTCGCCAAGCTGACCGCGGAGTACTACGGCTCGCCGACGCCGCTGCAGCAGCTGGCCACCTTCCAGGTGCCGGACGCCCGCGTCGTGCTGATCACCCCGTACGACCAGTCCTCGTTGCCCGCGATCGAGAAGTCGATCCGTGACTCCGATCTCGGCGTCAACCCGTCCAACGACGGCAACACCATCCGGATCACGCTGCCGCAGCTGACCGAGGAGCGGCGCAAGGAGTACATCAAGCTGGCGCGCACCAAGGCCGAGGACGCCCGGATCTCGGTCCGGGGGGCCCGCCGCAGCGCGAAGGACGCGCTGGACAAGCTGGTCAAGGACAAGGAAGTCGGCGAGGACGAGGTCTCGCGCGCCGAGAAGCAGCTCGACGCGGTGACCAAGAAGCACACCGACGCGATCGACGACGTGCTCAAGCACAAGGAAGCCGAACTGCTCGAGGTCTGAGGACTTCGATGAGCGAGGCGACGGCGCCACCCGCGCCACACGGCCGGGCCGGCCGCAACCTGCCCGCCGCGATCGCCCTGGGCGTCGGCCTGGGCGCTTACGTGGTGCTCAGCCTGCTGTTCTTCAAGCCGGCCTTCGTCCTGCTGATGGCGGTCGCGCTCGTGCTCGCCTCGGTCGAGCTGCACCAGGCGCTGAGCAAGCGCGGGATGCACTCGGCCATCGTGCCGATCGTCGCGGGCGGCGCCGCCATCTCGATCGGCTCCTACCTGGCCGGGGTCGACAAGGTCTTCTCGACCACGTCGGTGCTGCTCGCCGCCCTGGCGCTGACCGTGCTGCCCGCGCTGATCTGGCGGATGCCCAAGGGGCCCGACGGATTCGTCTCCGACGTGGCCGCCAGCCTGCTGATCATCGGCTACGTCCCGATGCTCGGCTCGTTCGCCGCGCTGATGCTGGCCGAGGACAACGGCGGCGCGCGGCTGGTCACCTTCCTCCTGGTGGTGACCATGAGCGACACCGGCGGCTACGTCGGCGGGGTGCTGTTCGGCAAACACCCGATGGCTCCACGGATCAGCCCGAAGAAGTCGTGGGAGGGCTTCGTCGGCTCGGTGGTGTTCGCGGTCGGTTTCGGTGTGCTGATGGCCGTGTTCGGCCTGCACGTGCCGTTCTGGATCGGCATCATCATCGGCGTCAGCCTGGTCGTGGTCGGGACCTGCGGCGACCTGATCGAGTCGTTGATCAAGCGCGACCTCGGGATCAAGGACATGAGCTCGTTCCTCCCCGGGCACGGCGGGGTGATGGATCGGCTGGACTCCCTCCTGGTCGCCGCACCGGTGGCCTGGCTGATCATGTACCTGCTCGTCCCGCCGGCTACCGGCTGATCCCGGCGCCGACCCGCTGATCCGAGACGATCACGCAGCGGTGCCGCGGACCAGCAGATTCACCCGGCGGCCTCCCGCGGTGAGGTCGAACGAGTGGTTCAGCACCCCGGCTCGCTGAGGGCTCCAGACGAGGTCGAGCGACCAGGACTCGCGCGGTGCGAGTTGCCCCGCCGCAGCCTCCAGACGGAGGTCCGCCGGACCGGCCGACAGGTTGGCCAGATCCACCGCCACCGACTCGGAACTCCCGTTGAACAGCAGAGCCGCCTTCGTGTGAGCCGCTCCGACCGCCACGGCCCCGAAATCGACGACGTACGGCACGAAGCTGATCACCCCGCCCCCGGCGTTCTCGACCGGTGTCGGTCGGAGCACCAGGTCCACCACCCGCTTGATCAACTCGCGGAAGGTCTCCTCGCGGTAGCCGATGACGAAGGCGATCGCGGTCAGGATCGCCACACCCTTGCTGTCGAACCCGTCGGCTCCGACCTCGGGAGCGACGCCGCGCAGGACGAAGACCAGGATCAGCACGGACATGGTGCCGCTGATGGCGCCGAGGACCGGGCGGCTGATGTGCCAGTACCGGTAGCGGGCGGCGTCCCACTCGAACGCGTGCTGAGCCACGCCGACCAGGCTGATCGTCACTCCGCCGAGCGCCCCACCCCAGGGCACCCACAGGGGCATCACCCGGTCGAAGGCGAAGCTCGGCCAACCGAAAGGTGGATCACTCCACACCGGTCGGGCCGAGTTGCCGACGGCCAGGAACACCAGCACGGCGATCACCAGCAGGTCGTAGCTGAAGTAGAGCCATGGACTCGGCCTGACCTTCGGCATCGGTGATCCGTTCCCCCTCGTCGGTCGCCAGGACACGGCGGCTCTCGTCGATGAGGTCCCAGGGCGGGGTGTGATACGCGGGCGCTGGCCGGCCACCGCGTGATTCCGGAAAGGCCCGAGGGAGCCAGTAGGCTCAGGGGGTGGAGACTTCAGCGGGCCGGACGACATTGCCGCTGGTCTTCGAGGCCCCGCGGCGGGGCAAGCCGCCGCAGCACTGGGCCGATCTGACCCCGGCTCAGCGCCGCGAGTCGATCGAAGCCGCCGGCCACCGGTCCTATCGGGCACGGCAGTTGTCGTCGCACTACTTCGAGGGTCTGCGCGACGACCCGGCCGAGTGGACCGATCTGCCGATCGGCGTCCGCGACGAGCTGGCCGCGGCGTTCATGCCCCGACTGCTCAACCCCGTACGCGAGTTGCGCACCGATGCCGATACCACCGTGAAGTCGCTGTGGCGGCTGCACGACGGAGCGTTGGTCGAGAGCGTGCTGATGCGTTATCCCGATCGCAGCACCATCTGCGTGTCGAGCCAGGCCGGCTGCGGGATGGCCTGCCCGTTCTGCGCCACCGGCCAGGGCGGACTGCAGCGCAACATGAGCACCGCCGAGATCGTCGAGCAGGTGATGGACGGTGAGCGCAAGCTCGCGCGCGGCGAGCTGCCCGGCGGCCCCGGGCAGATCAACAACGTGGTCTTCATGGGCATGGGCGAGCCGCTGGCCAACTACAAGGCCGTCGTCGGGTCGATCCGGCAGCTGACCACGCCGACTCCGGACGGCCTGGGGATGAGTGCCCGGGGCGTCACCGTCTCGACGGTCGGGCTGGTGCCGCGGATGGAGCAGCTGGCCACCGAGGGCATCCCGGTCACGCTGGCGCTGTCGCTGCACGCCCCTGACGACGAGCTCCGCGACGAACTGGTCCCGATCAACACCCGGTGGAACGTCGACGAGGTCGTCGAGGCGGCGTGGAACTACGCCAAGCTGACCAAGCGCCGGGTGTCGATCGAATACATCATGATCCGCGACATCAACGACCAGGCGTTCCGCGCCGATCTGCTGGCCAAGGTGCTCAAACGGAAGGGCAACTGGGGCTGGGTGCACGTCAACCTGATCCCGATGAACCCGACCCCCGGCTCGAAGTGGACCGCCTCCCGCCGACACGACGAGCACGAGTTCGTCCGCCGGCTCCAGGCCAAGGGCGTCCCGGTCACCGTGCGCGACACCCGGGGCCGCGAGATCGACGGCGCCTGCGGCCAGCTCGCCGCCTCCGACAGCTGAACGCCGGCGGTCCGAGGACCGCGTCGGCCGGTCGTGCTGCCCCGCGGGTCGATCCAGCCCAACAGGTCGCGATCAGCCCAGCAGGTCGTCGATCAAGCCGAGCTGCGGTCGGGTCACCCACGACGGGTTGGCTCCGGCGGGCATGGTCAACACCTCGAGATCGCCGAGCCCGTGCGAGCGCAACTCGGCCGCGGTCAACGGCGCAGCCAGCCATGGGATGTGCACCGGGACCCGGGCCCGCAACGCCCGACGCGTGTCGTGATCCACCCAGTGCCCGGGCTCGCGGTCCTGCCACGGCTCGGCCGGCCCGGTGACCTCGCCGGCACCCCAGATGCCGCGCTCGAGGCCGCAGCGACCGTCGCCGGACACCCAGAAGAACACCCGGTCACCCGCGCTCATCAGCGTGGACCGGTAGCCGGGCGCCACCGACCAGGACTCGATCGGGGCGCCGGTGGCCAGGAATCCGGCCACATCCCAGATCTTCGGGTTCGCCTTGAGCAGCCACGCACCCAGCGAGTCCCGATCGATCGCTCGTGCCATCCCGTGTCCTCCCACGCGGTGCCGGCGCGCCACGATCCGGCGCCCGATCGCCAATGTAGCGGCGGGTCGCCGGCCGGCCGGTGACGACCGCCGAGCCGGTGGGATCGGCCCGGGCCCGGGCTGGAAGGATTGGCCCGTGACCGAACTCGACCCCGTCCTGCACGCCCTCGCCGAGGCGTACGCGATCGCCACGGAGTACTGGGACTGGCAGGGTCGCCACGTCACCGTCGAGCGCGACACCATCGTCGCCGTGCTGGCCGCCCTCGACGTCGACGTGACGACGCCGGAGGCCGCGGCGCAGGCGCTCGAGGAGCACCGGCGCCGACCGTGGACCCGGATGCTGCCCCCGTGCCTCGCGCTGCGCGAGCACCGGACGGCCGAGGTCAAGGTCCACGTGCCGCACGGTGACCCGGTCGACGTGTGGATCGAGCTGGAGACCGGTGGCGTGCGCGGCCGGCTGCGCCAGCTGGAGAACTGGACGCCGCCGCGCGAGATCGGCGGCGCGTGGGTCGGCGAGGCCAGCTTCGAGATCCCCGCCGATCTGCCGCTCGGCTATCACACGCTGCAGGCCCGCTCCGGAGACCGGTCCGCCTCGATGTCGCTGATCATCAGCCCGGAGTGGCTCGGGCTGGGGGAGCGGCTCGGCGAGCGGCGGACCTGGGGGCTGGCCACCCAGCTCTACAGCGTCCGGTCGCGGCAGTCGTGGGGGGTCGGCGATCTGACCGATCTCGAGGACCTGGCCGTCTGGTCGGCCGCCGAGCACGGGGCCGGGTACGTGCTGGTCAATCCGTTGCACGCGGGCGAGCCGAAGCCGCCGCTCGAACCGTCGCCCTACCTGCCGACCAGCCGTCGCTTCGCCAACCCCATCTATCTGCGGGTCGAGCGGATCCCCGAGTACGCCTGGCTGGGCGAGCAGCAGCGGGAGCGGATCGACGAACTGCGCTGCCGGCTCAAGGTCACGCTGGCCCAGTCGACGCAGATCGACCGCGACCGCTCGTGGAAGGCCAAGCGCAAGGCCCTGAAGATCATCTTCCGCACGCCGATGACGGCAGGACGGGCCGCCTCGCTGGCCGCCTACCGCCGGCGGGAGGGCGAGGGTCTCGAGCGGTTCGCCACCTGGTCGGCGCTGGCCGAGGAGTACGGGTCCTCCTATCGTCACCTGGCCCGAGGAGTTCCGGGACCCGACCTCGACGGCGGTCCGCGATTTCGTCGCGGCCCACGCCGAGCGGATCGACTTCCACTGCTGGCTGCAGTGGCTGCTCGACGAGCAGTTGGCGTCGGCGCAGCAGGCCGGCCGGCGGGCCGGGATGGCCCTGGGCATCATGCACGACCTGGCCGTCGGCGTCAGTCCGCACGGGGCCGACGCCTGGGGTCTGCAGGACAGCTACGCCCAGGGCATCACCGTGGGGGCGCCACCGGACCCGTACAACCAGCACGGTCAGGACTGGAGTCAGCCGCCGTGGCGACCCGACCGGTTGGCCGAGACGGCGTACGCGCCCTACCGTGCGCTGGTCTCGACGATCCTGCGGCACGCCGGCGGCATCCGGGTCGACCACGTCATCGGGCTGTTCCGGTTGTGGTGGATCCCGGCGGGTGCGGGGCCGACGCAGGGGACCTACGTCCGCAACGACCACGAGGCGATGATCGGCATCCTCGCGCTCGAGGCGCACCGGGCCGAAGCCGTGGTCGTCGGCGAGGACCTCGGCACCGTCGAGCCCTGGGTCCGCGACTACCTGAGCGAGCGCGGCATCCTCGGCACCTCGATCCTGTGGTTCGAGTACGACTTCGACGGTGACGGCTCGCCGCTCGAGCCCGAGCTGTGGCGGGAGTACTGCCTGGCCTCGGTGACCACCCACGACCTGCCGCCGACCGCGGGCTATCTGGCCGGCGACCACGTCCGGCTGCGTGACCGGCTCGGTGTGCTGACCCGCTCGCTGAACGAGGAGCTGGCCGTCGACGCCGCCGAGCGCAAGGCCTGGCTGGACAACCTGACCCGTCGTGGAGCCCTGCAGGAGCACGCCGACGTCGAGGAGACGGTCGAGGCGTTGCACCGCTACCTCACCTGGACCCGCTCGCGGCTGCTCTGCGTGGCCCTGACCGATGCCGTCGGCGACCGGCAGGCCCAGAACCAGCCGGGCACGATCGACGAGTATCCGAACTGGCGGGTGCCGCTGACCGGACCCGACGGAGCGCCGCTCGGACTCGAGGACGTCCTGACCAGTGAGCGGGCCGCCCGGTTGTTGGCGTTGATGGCCTCGGCCACCTGAGATTCGCTCCCACCACTACACCAGATGAATGCGGATGTACTCTTTCGCGTCTCATTCGTGACCATTTCGCGACATTCAGAAGGGTAATACCGACCCCGTTCTGCTGGTTCGGGGAAAGATTGTGTATTTCGCTCCCCGACCGTTGGGAACCTGCACAATGAGGCGAGCGCACCGGTGTACGGGTCTTCGCCCATGAGGATCGAGCGCCGGAGTCGACTGAATCGAAGAGTCGGAATTCGGGGGAGTTTCGCGCATGCCTGTCAATGCAGGATTGAACGATGTCTTCGTGCACCCCCAGGGGTTGTGCGACAGCGTCGACGTCGGTCCGCGAACGAGGATCTGGGCCCATGCCCACGTCCTGTTCGGCGCCCAGATCGGTGCGGACTGCAATATCTGCGACGGCGCCTACATCGAGGACGGCGCCGTGATCGGCGACCGGGTCACCGTGAAGAACCAGGTCATGGTGTTCGCCGGCGTCGAGGTCGCCGACGACGTCTTCCTCGGACCCGGAGTCACCTTCACCAACGACCTGCGACCTCGTGCCTTCATCAAGCGCGGACCCGAAGCCTTTCTGCCCACCCGGGTCGCCATCGGCGCCACCCTCGGGGCCCGGGCCGCGGTCGTCTGCGGCGTGCGGATCGGGGCGTACGCCTTCGTCGGCGCCGGCGCCGTGGTCACCCGCGATGTCGCCGACCACGCCTTCGTGGTCGGCAATCCGGCCCGGCCGATCGGCTGGGTGTGCTGGTGCGCCGAGCGGTTGACCGACGATCTGATCTGCCGCTGCGGCCGTCGCTACGAGTTGGCCGAGTCCGGCCTGCGTGAGCTGACGAGCTAGGGCCCGGCGGATGTACGTCACGGTCCGAGGCACGCCGACCGATCAGCCGCCCACCTCGGGTGCGGTGGTCGGCGGTGCGGTCGACGGCGCCGCGATCACCGGGGCCGACGGATCGGTCAAGGTCTCGCCCGAGGCCGGGGGGCTGCGGCGTCGGGTGCCGGCGACCGTCTTCGCACTCGGGACGGTCAGCTTCTTCACCGACATCTCCTCCGAGTCGGTCGTGGCCGTGCTACCGCTCTACCTGACCGCGGTGCTCGGGCTGAGCCCGGTGGCGTACGGCTTCATCGACGGGCTCTACCAGGGCGTTTCGGCCGCGGTGCGGCTGCTCGGCGGCTGGCTGGCCGACTCGACCCGGCACGCCAAGTGGGTCGCCGTCGTCGGCTACGGCGTCTCGGCGCTGTCGCGGCTCGCGCTGCTGCCGGCCCAGGGCCTCGGCGCCATCACCACCGTGGTCGCGGTCGACCGGCTCGGCAAGGGCCTGCGGACCGGTCCGCGGGACGCGATGATCGCCGACTCGAGCACCCCCGAGCGTCTGGGTCGCGACTTCGGTGTCCATCGGGCGATGGACACCGCGGGAGCGCTGATCGGTCCGCTGCTGGCCTTCGCCATCCTGCTCGCCGTCCCCGCCGGGCTCGGAGGTTACCGCTCGGTCTTCGTGGTCAGCGCGGCGATGGCGCTCATCGGTGTGGCCGTCCTGGTGCTCGCCGTGCCCAACCGGCCCCGGACCGACGAGGCCGTCCGCGCCGCCGTCCCGGTGCGGATGCGCTGGCGCGATCTCACCGATCGGCGGCTCCGCCGGGTGCTGGTCGGCGCCGGTCTGCTCGGCCTGCTCACCGTCGGTGACGGCTTCATCTACCTCGTGCTCGCCGGATCGGGCGACTTCGGCGCCACCTGGTTCCCGCTGCTGATGGTCGGCACCAACGCGGCCTATCTGCTGCTGGCCGTCCCGCTCGGGCGGCTGTCGGACCGGGTCGGCCGCGGCTCGGTGTTCGTCGCCGGCCACGTCGCCCTGATCGCCGCGTACGCGCTGGCCGCGCTCCAGCTCGGCGGACCGGTCTGGGTCGTCGGAGTGCTGGTGCTGCTCGGCACCTTCTACGCCGCGACCGACGGGGTGCTGGCCGCCCTGGCCAGCCGGTGCGTCCCCGCGGCCAGCCGGGCGACCGGGATCGCCGCCGCGCAGACCGTGGTGGCGCTGGCCCGCTTCGGTGCCTCGGTCGGCTTCGGTCTGCTCTGGCAGCTCACCGGTCGGTCGACGGCGATGGCCGTGGTCGCCGTCGCCCTGCTCGTCATCCTGCCCGCAGCGGCGCTGCTGCTGCGCGCCCGGCCCGCGGCGGTGGCGGCATGAGCCGGCTGCGGATCCTGGTCCTCGTCGGCCTCTCGGTGCTCTGCCTGGTCGCCGCCGGCGGCTATGTCGTGTGGACCCGGTCGTCGGCGACCGAGGCGGCGGCGGCGGGGGCTCCGGCCGAGGTCGGGGCCGCGGAGATCCTCGGCGGTCCGCACGTGGTCTTCCGCAACGCCGCCCTCGGGGACGGCTACGGTCGGATCGGGCTGGTCCGGCTCGATGATCCGGCCGGACCGCGGGCGCTGGGTCCGGTGAGCTGCGAGCGCGTCTACGCCACCGCCTCCGCCGGCGTCTGCGTGACCGCGACCCGGGCGATGACCCCCACGTACGGGGTCTCGATGCTCGGGGCGGATCTGCAGCCGACCTCGTCGACCCCGCTGGTCGGACTGCCGAGCCGGGCCCGGATGTCGGCCGACGGTCGGCTCGTCTCGACCACCACCTTCGTCAGTGGTCACTCGTACGCGCAGACCTCGTTCTCCACCGAGACGATCGATCCGCCGCGACGGTCGATCGCTGGGCAGCCTCGAGAGCTGGACGACGACCCTGCCCAACGGGACGACCCTCGATGCGGTCGACCGCAACTACTGGGGCGTCACCTTCGCGCCCGACGACGACCACTTCTACGCCACCGTCGCCTCGGGCGGGGAGACGTGGCTGGTCCACGGCAGCCTGTCGGCCAAGAGCATGACCGCGTTGCGCAACGACGCCGAGTGCCCGTCCTTGTCGCCCGACGGCACCCGGGTGGCGTACAAGAAGCGGCTCGGCAACCCCAAGCCCGGCGTCTGGCGGCTGGCCGTGCTCGACCTGGCCAGCAACACCGAGACCGTGCTGGCCGAGACCCGCAACGTCGACGACCAGATGGAGTGGCTGGACGACTCCGCGGTCCTCTACGCCGTGGCCCGCACCGGTTCCGAGGCCACCGTCGCCGACGTCTGGCGGGTGCCGGCCGACGGTTCCGGTGCCCCCGAGCTGTTCATCCCCCAAGCATCCTCACCCGCGGTGGTCCGCGGATGACCGCGCTGTTCCCCTGGAGATAGATCAAGGAGTGTCAATGTCGACCCGTTCCGCCCCCCTGACCCGAACACCTTGCTCACCCGCGTCGTCGCACGACGAGCGCGCGGCCGACGGAGCTGTTGGTCGTGGCTAGCCTCCTCAAGCTGTCGCCGCTGCGCCAGGAGCGGCAGCTGACCGTGACGCCCACCGGTGAGCGGCACGTGCTGATCATCGTGCAGAACCTCCCGGTCCCGCTCGACCGCCGGGTCTGGCTGGAGTGCCAGGCGCTGCGCGCCGCCGGCTACGAGGTCAGCGTGATCTGCCCCAAGGGTCCGGGCGACCCCGGCTACCAGGTGCATCGACGGCGTCACGATCTACAAGTACCGGCCCGCCCCGGAGGCCAACGGGCTGGTCGGCTTCGCTGATCGAGTTCGTCTACAGCTGGCTGCGGACCGCCTGGCTGTCGCTGCGAGGTCTGGGCGCGCCAGCCGTTCCACGTCATCCAGGCCTGCAACCCGCCGGACACCTACTGGCTGCTGGCCCGGCTGTGGAAGCGCCGCCGGGTCAAGTTCGTCTTCGACCAGCACGACCTCAACCCCGAGCTGTTCCTGTCGCGGTTCGGGCGCCCGACGCAGCGCTCGACGGCCGGCTCGAGTACGCGGCGCTGCGCTGGCTCGAGCGGATGACCTACCGGACCGCCGACACGTGATCTCGACCAACGAGTCGTACCGCGCGATCGCCATGACGCGCGGGAAGCGGCCGGCCGGAGGACGTGACCGTGGTCCGCAGCGGCCCGGACACCGACGGATGCGTCCGGTGCAGCCGCGGCCGACGCGCGCGGTCGAGCACGCAAGCACCCTGGTCTACCTCGGCATCATGGGGCCGCAGGACGACGTCGACGTGGTGCCTCGACGTGATGCACGAGCTGGTCCACGTCCGCGGCCGTCGCGACGTGTCGGCGCCACCCTGATGGGCTTCGGCGACTGCTACGACGAGCTGCGGCGCCAGTGCACCGCGCTCGACCTCGACGACGTACGTGACGCTTCACCGGCCGAGCCGACCGCGACGATGATCGCCGACGAGCTGGCCGCGGCCGACATCGGGCTCTGCCCCGACCTCAAGACGCCGCTCAACGACGTCTCCACGATGAACAAGACCATGGAGTACATGGCGTACGCGCTGCCGTCGGTCGCCTTCGACCTGGTCGAGACCCGGGTGTCGGGCGGCGACGCCGTGCTCTACGTGCCCTCCGGTGACGTCGGCCGCGTTCACCGACGCCGTCGAGCGGCTGCTCGACGACGACGACCTCCGGGGCTCGATGGGGCGACTGGCGCGGACCCGGGTGTCGAAGGACCTCGACTGGCGGGCCCAGCACCCCAAGTACGTCGACGTCTTCCGCCGACTGATCGGGTCGCCGCAGCTGAGCGAACCGCTGATCGCCCCCGTGGTCGTCGACACCGGGGCCGAGCCGGCCCCCGCCGACCACCGTGGCCGCCGTTTCGTCGACCTCGCCGATCCCGAGCGGTTCGACGACTTCATCGTCAACCGGACCACGCCATGAATCCCGACTGGGGCAGCGACCTGCTCGAAGCGAATCCGGGCGACGACCCGGCCGAACTCGAAGGGCGCACCGAGCCGGTCGAGTCGTCCGCCCAGCCGCGGATCTCGGTCATCGGCTGCGGCTATCTCGGCGCCGTGCACGCGGCCTGCATGGCCAGCCTGGGCCACGACGTGGTCGGCATCGACGTCGACGTGGCCAAGGTCGACGCGTTCGACGCCGGTCAGAGCCCGTTCTTCGAGGTCGGCCTGACCGACCTGCTGGTCGAGGGCGAGCGGGCCGGCCGGCTGCGGTTCACCACCGAGATGGCCGAGACCGCCCAGGCCGACGTGCACTTCATCTGCGTCGGCACCCCGCAGCGGCGCGGTGAGAACGCCGCCGACCTGCGGCACGTCGACGCCGCGGTCCGGGCGCTGCTGCCGCACCTCAAGCCGGGTGACCTGGTGGTCGGCAAGTCGACCGTCCCGGTCGGTACCGCCGAGCGACTGGCCGAGGAGATCCGGGCCGTGCAACCCGCGGCCACCCTGGTCTGGAACCCCGAGTTCCTCCGCGAGGGGCACGCGGTCGACGACAGCCTGTCGCCCGACCGGTTGGTCTACGGCGTCCCCGAGGGACCGGCCGGGGAGCGGGCCACCGCCATCCTCAACCAGGTCTACGGCAAGACGCTGGCCGAGGGCACTCCGCTGGTGGTCACCGACTACACCACCGCGCAGCTGGTCAAGGTGGCCGCCAACTCGTTCCTGGCCACCAAGATCTCGTTCATCAACGCGATGGCCGAGCTGTGCGAGGCGACCGGCGGCGATGTCGTGCAGCTGGCCGACGCGATCGGGCACGACGCCCGGATCGGCCGCCAGTTCCTCAGCCCCGGCCTCGGCTTCGGCGGCGGATGCCTGCCCAAGGACATCCGCGCCTTCATGGCCCGGGCCGGGGAGCTGGGCGTGGACCAGGCGCTGACCTTCCTCCGCGAGGTCGACTCGATCAACATGCGACGCCGGGTCCGGATGGTCGACCTGGCCCGCGAGGAGTGCGACGGCTCGATCGTCGGGCGGCGGATCGCCGTCCTCGGCGCCGCGTTCAAGCCCAACAGCGACGACGTCCGCGATTCGCCGGCGCTCAGCGTCGCCGCCCAGATGGCGCTGCAGGGTGCCGACGTGCTGATCACCGATCCGGTGGCCATCAGCAACGCCGCGCAGCGCTGGCCCGATCTGCGCTTCGTCGACACGGTGGCCGAAGCGGTCAGCGGAGCCGAACTCGTCCTGCTGCTCACCGAGTGGCGCGAGTACGTCGAACTCGATCCGGTCAGTCTCCGGGAACTCGTCAACCGTCCTCGGATCCTCGACGGACGCAGCGTGCTGGATGCGGCGAAGTGGCGGGCGGCCGGCTGGACCTACCGCTCGCTCGGTCGTCGCTGAGCACGGGAAGGCAAGCGATGCGTACGAATCTGCACCACCTGCTGGAGCACAGCGCCGCGGTCCGCGGGGACGCCCCGGCCCTGACCCACGGGACCATCACCGTCGACGTACGCCGAGCTGTGGCGCGACGTGCGGCGGCCGCGCGGCCGGGCTGCGCGCGCTGGGCCTCGCCCGCGACGACCGGGTCGCGGTGTTCGCCGACAAGCGGATCGAGACCGTCGCGGCGATCTTCGCGACGTCGGCGGCCGGCGGGGTGTTCGTCCCGGTCAACCACGATGCTCAAGGCCGGCCCAGGTCGGCCTACATCCTCGGCGACTGCGACGTCCGGGTGCTGGTCACCACGCGCCGAGCGGTTCGCCGCTGCAGCCCGAGCTGGCCCGGCTGCTCGGTGCGCAGCACGTCGTGCTGCGTCGACGGCCCGGCTCCGAGCGCGCCGGTCGAGCCGACGCGCGTGGACCGCGGTGCACGCGCTGGGACGACCTGATCGGCGCCGACGGCGCGCTGTCCGCATCCGCCGCGGTCGACGTCGACATGGCCGCGATCTTCTACACCTCGGGCAGCACCGGCAAGCCCAAGGGCGTGGTGCTCAGCCACCGCAACCTGATCGTCGGGGCCGAGAGCGTCAGCAGCTATCTGCGCAACACCGCCGACGACGTCATCCTGTCGGCGCTGCCGCTCAGCTTCGACGCCGGATTCAGCCAGCTGACCACCGCGTTCGCGGTCGGCGCCCACGTCGTGCTGCATGAACTACCTGCTGCCCGCCGACGTGCGTCAAGCTGTGCGCCAAGCACCGGGTCACCGGGCTGACCTGCGTGCCGCCGCTGTGGCTGCAGATCACCGCGCGCGACCTGGCCGGCCGAGGCGGCGGCGACAGCCTGCGGTACTTCGCCAACACCGGCGGCCGGATGCCCAAGTCGACCCTCGAGCGGCTGCGCGAGCCTCTTCCCGGCCGCGCGGCCCTACCTGATGTACGGGCTGACCGAGGCGTTCCGCTCGACCTACCTCGACCCGGCCGAGGTCGACCGGCGGCCCGGACTCGATCGGCAAGGCCATCCCGAACGCCGAGATCCTCGTCGTCCGCCCGGACGGCACCCGGTGCGAGCCCGGCGAGGAGGGCGAACTCGTGCATCGCGGCGCCCTCGTCGCCCTCGGCTACTGGAACGACCCGGAGCGGACCGCCGAGCGGTTCAAGCCTGCGCCCGGGGCGTACCAACGGCTGGCGGCAGCCCGAGCTGGCGGTCTGGTCCGGCGACGCGGTGGTCGCCGACGACGAGGGGTTCCTCTACTTCGTCGGCCGCAACGACGAGATGATCAAGACCTCCGGCTACCGGGTCAGCCCGACCGAGATCGAGGAGGTCGCGTACGACACCGGCCTGGTCCGCGACGCCGTCGCCCTCGGTGTCGAGGACGAGCGGCTCGGCCAGCGGATCGTGCTGGTCGCCACCCCGGCGAACGGCGACGAGCTGGCCCCGGAGACGCTGATCTCGGTGTTCCGCAAGCAGCTGCCGCTCTACATGGTGCCGAGCACCGTGGTGATCCGCCCGGAGCTGCCGCGGTCGCCCAACGGCAAGTTCGACCGCACCCTGCTCAAGCTCGAGCTGAACCGCATGAGCGCCGCCGATCTGGTGGCCGGCTTCGGCACGGTCGAGGGCGAGCTGGCCGTCGGCGGCGTCCCGCTGCGCCGGCTCGCGGCCCGGGTCGGCTCGACGCCGTTCTTCGCCTACGACCGGCGGCTGATCGACGAGCGCGTCGCGCTGCTCCGCTCGACGCTGCCGGCCGCGGCTCCAGCTCAGCTACGCGATGAAGGCCAACCCGATGCCGGCCGTCGTCCAGCACCTGGCCGGCCTGGTCGACTCGCTCGACGTCGCCTCGGCGGGGGAGATGCAGGTCGCCCTCGACACCGGGATGCCGGCCGAGCGGATCAGCTTCGCCGGGCCGGGCAAGACCGCGGCCGAGATCGTCCAGGCGGTCGCCGCCGGGGTGACGATCGAGCTCGAGTCGGCCACCGAGGCCCGCCGGGTCGCTGGCCGCGGGCGACCAGCTCGGGGTCCGGCCGCGGGTGGCCATCCGGGTCAATCCGGACTTCTCGGTCAAGGGGTCGGGAATGCGGATGGGCGGCGGGCCGCAGCAGTTCGGCGTCGACGCCGAGCAGGTGCCGCAGCTGCTGGCCGAGCTGAGCGGCGCCGACGTCGACATCCTCGGCTTCCACGTCTTCGCCGGGTCGCAGAACCTGCGCGCCGAGATCATCGTGCGAGGCCCAGCGCAAGACCGTCGACCTGATCCTCGGGCTGGCCGAGCTGCTGCCCGGCCCGCTGCGCTACCTCAACCTCGGCGGCGGGTTCGGCATCCCGTACTTCGACGCCGACACCCCGCTCGACCTGGCCGCGGTCGGCGACAACCTGCACGCCGCTGGTCGACGGGGTGATCGCCGAGCAGCTGCCCGAAGCCCGCACGGTGATCGAGCTCGGCCGCTACCTCGTCGGCGAGGCGGGGTCTACGTCACCCGGGTCGTCGACCGCAAGGTGTCGCGCGGCAAGACCTACCTCGTCGTCGACGGGGGCATGCACCACCAGCTGGCCGCGTCCGGCAACTTCGGCCAGGTCATCCGGCGCAACTACCCGCTGGTCGTCGGCAACCGGGTCGACGAGCCGGCGACCGAGACGGTGACGGTCGTCGGCTGCCTGTGCACGCCGCTCGATCTGCTCGGCGACGAGGTCGACGCTGCCCGCCGCCGAGATCGGCGACCTGGTCGTGCTCTTCCAGGCCGGCGCCTACGGCCTGACCGCCAGCCCCACCGCCTTCCTCGGCCATCCGGCGCCGCCGAGGTCCTCGTCTGACCCATCCGCTCCACCACGAAACGAAGGACCCCGACATGACCACCACGACCACGCTGCGACGACGTCAACGACGTCTCGCCGAGACCCTCGGCATCGAGGACCGCGCCGACACCCTCGACGCCGACACCGGCTGTTCGGCAGCCTGCCCGAGCTCGACTCGCTCGCCGTGCTCGAGCTCGTCACCGCGCTCGAGGACCGCTTCGACATCACGGTCGACGACGAGGAGTTCAGCGGCGAGATGTTCGAGACCCTCGGCACGCTGACCGCGTTCCGTCTGACCCATCCGCTCCACCACGAAACGAAGGACCCCGACATGGCCACTACGACCACGCTGCGCGACGTCATCGACATCATCGCCGAGACCCTGGGCATCGAGGACCGCGCCGACACCCTCGACGCCGACACCGGCCTGTTCGGCAGCCTGCCCGAGCTCGACTCGCTGGCCGTGCTCGAGCTGGTCACCCGGCTCGAGGACCGCTTCGACATCACGGTCGGCGACGACGAGTTCAGCGGCGAGATCTTTGAGACCATCGGCACGCTGACCGAGTTCGTCGACTCGAAGCTGCTCCAGGCCGCGTGACGTCCGACTCCGGGGCTCGAGGTCTTCGCCGTGTGCGCCCGTGGTGGGTCCTGGTCGCGGTCGTCGCCGTCGCGCTGGGGGTCGTGGTGAGCACGACCATCATCGACCGATCGGCCACGCCGGTGATCGCGGTCACCCCGGACTCCACGCCGACCCCCACCCGAAGCGCTCGTGCACCGGGCTTCCCGGGACCCGACACCACCGGTGTCCCCGAGGGCACCGGGCTCCGGCGCTATGACGGTCCGTGCACCATAGAGACCCCGGCCACGGCGATCGTCGACAGCGAGGTCCAATGCGACCGCCTGATCATCCACGGGGCCGGGGTGACCATCGCCCGGAGTCGGCTCAACATCGTCGACGTCGACTTCGCCGGTGCGTCCGTCACCATCGAGGACAGTGAGATCCGCGGTGGATCCCGGGGCGCGGCCGTGGGTTTCGGGTCGCTCACGCTACGGCGGGTCGAGGTGACCGGCGGAGACACCAGCGTGCTCTGCGGGTCGGACTGCCTGATCGAGGATTCCTGGCTGCACGATCAGGTGCCTCCCGAAGGGGACGAACACCTCAACGGGTACTTGTCCAACGGCGGAACCCAGGTGGTCGTGCGGCACAACACGATCGAGTGCACGCCGGCCGACAACGACCTCGGCGGTGGCTGTTCGGGCGACGCCCAGATCTACGGCGACTTCGACACGCTGTCGGACTACACGTTCGAGGACAACCTGTTCAAGGCCACGCCGGGCGGGTTCTGCACCAGCTTCGGCTACGACCCGCCGAAGAAGTTCGGTGACCGACCACGCGAAATCACGGTCACGAACAACACCTACGAGCGTGGCCCGGCCGGGACCTGCGGGACGTACGGTCCGGCCACCAGTTACCGGCCGGGCCAGGGCAACCGCTGGAAGAACAACACCTGGGTCGGCGGTGAGTCCCTTGACCACCCCTGACCGCTCACCAGGGGAGTTCGGTCAGCTCGCTGTACAGGTAGTCGACCGACTCCGGGTCGATCTTCTTGGTCTTGACCATCTTGGGGCGCGCGGTGGGGAGCCGGTAGGTCAGGCGCGGACGGTGGCGGACCACGCGGAGTTCGAGCAGGGTGAACGGTGCTCGCAGGGTCAGCAGCGCGTACGCGAATACCCGTCGTCGGTGACGGCGGAACAGTTCCGGATCGCTGACGTGGACCACGGTGACGAACAGCGGCAAGCCCTTGCGCCGATCACGGCGCAGCGCCACGTGACAGCCGCGAGCGCCGTCGACGATGACCAGGTGGTGGAGTGCTCCCGAGCCGCGCAGGTCCCGGTACACCTGTGCCGAATCACCGTCCAGCCGCGTCTCGATCTCGGCCGGTCCGGTGAGAATGCCGGCTCGGGACCCGGGCCATGGCAGGTTGACCGTCAGCACGGTGGTGGTGTCGAGCGCGACGAACCCCAAGCGGCGATTGAGCTCGACCACGTTGCCACTGGGGGAGAAGTCGGTGAACTCGTGACCGCGCTGGCCGAGCACCGCGCGGACAAGGCGCAACGCGTGATGTCGTTGACCCTCGACCACGCAGAGCGCCCCGAGATTGACGACGTCGACGTCCTGGCCGTCCCAGTGCCGCCGGGCGTAGAAGGCCAGGTTGGCACCGACGATCTCGCCGTGCCGTTCGAGCACGAAACCGTGATTGGGCGGTTCGGCCAGCCACGGCATCTGCATGGCCGACGCCCAGGTCGCCTCCGCGACCCGCGGGTTCAGCTCACGATGGAGGAAGCCGGCCACCGCCGCGATGTCGGCCCGGCCGATCGGCCGAAGGGTGACCTCCGGCTCGCTCGACATGTGCGTCACCTTACGGCAGAACCACCTCCGCGAAAGGAGTCTCGATGACCAGCGTCATCATCGCCGCCCACAACGAGGCCGGGATCATCGCCGACACGCTACGAGCGCTGTCCGCCGCTGCTCCCGGAACCGATTTGGAGGTCATCGTCGTCCCCAACGGGTGCTCCGACGACACCGCGAAGGTCGCCCGCCGCGCCGGGGCGCGGGTAGTGGAATCGCCCGTCGCGGGCAAAGCGGCTGCGGTCAATCTCGGTGACCTCCAGGCCGGAAGCTTTCCCCGCGTCTATCTCGACGCCGACATCGCCGTTCCGGCCGGCGGGTTGACCACCCTGCTCGCTGCCTTCGACGCCGCGACACCGCCGCTCGCCGTAGTCCCGTCCCGGCGGGTCGACACTCGCGGATCGGACTGGGTGGTGCGCGGGTACTACGCCATCAACAGCCGGCTGCCGGCCTACCGGAACGGCCTGTTCGGCCGCGGAGTGATCGTGCTGTCGGAAGCGGGCCGCTCGCGGTACGTCGAACTCCCGTCGATGATCGCCGACGACCTCTTCCTCGACTCGCAGTTCGATGACGCCGAGAAACACTGCAGTCCGTCGGTGACCGTGATCGTCCACGCCCCGCGTCGGACCGCGGACCTGGTGCGCCGTCTGGTCCGCGTCCGCCGCGGCAACGCCGCGATGCGCGACGCCGCGCGGAACGGGGTGGTCGGCACCCCAGTCCGTGCCGCTGATCGCACGGCCTGGCTACGCGAGGTGGTCCGCCATGATCCGCGCCTGGTACCCGCCGCCGCGGTCTATGTCGCCGTCACGCTCGGAGTGGCCGGATGGGCGCGGCTGGCCAGGCGTGGGCAGGGGTGGGGTCACGACCTGAGCAGCCGGGTGGGCCGGCAGGAAGTGAACGTGTGATGGGCATCCACCTCTGCTTCCACGGGATCGGGACGCCGGCCCGCGTCACCGAGCCCGGCGAGGATCGCTACTGGATCAGCCCGGGACTGTTCCGGGCCACGCTCGACCTGGTCGTCGGTCGACCCGATGTCCGATTGAGCTTCGACGACGGCAACAGCTCCGATGTCGAGAGCGGCCTGCCCGCCCTGGCGGAGCGAGGGCTGACGGCGACCTTCTTCGCGCTGGCCGGGCGGCTCGATCACCGCGGCAGCCTGGCGCCGGTGGATCTGGTCGAGCTGCAGTCGCACGGGCACACGATCGGCACCCATGGCATGCGGCACATTCCGTGGCGTGGCCTGACCGCCGCTCAGCAACACGAGGAGTTCGTCCAAGCCCGCCGCGCACTCGAGGCGGTGACCGGCCGGCCGGTCCTCGACGCCGCGTTGCCCCTGGGCCGCTACGACCGTTCGGTGCTGGGCTCCCTCCGGGCCGCCGGGTACCGAACGGTCTACAGCAGCGACCGCCTCCCCGGCCGCGACGGCTTCCTCCGACCGCGCTATAGCCTGCGCAACGACGACACCATTGCCGATGTCCGGCGCATCCTCGGCGGTCCGCCGCTGCGCGAATGGGTGTCCACCCGTACCAAGATCTTCATCAAGAGCCGGCGCCCCGCAGCCCGCGTCGGGTGAACGTAGGAATTCGCGTCCATCGCCGAATGCGTTACCGTTCTGTTATCAAGCACCTGACGAGGTGTTTTGCCCCATAGCCCCCATCAGAACGGGAAATCGATGTCCACCCTGCCCCTTGAGCGTGCCAACGCGCTCCCGCCCGCCTCGGCGCGGCGATCGTCGCGACTGCTGGTCGTCGGCGCCTTCATGTCCACGATGGCCGTGCTGGTCGCGCTGCTCAGCTCGCAAGCCGTCCCGGCCAGCGGGGCCACGCTGCCTCCGACCGGATCGAAGAGCCTGCTCGCCGGAGCCAACCCGTCCCGGCTGAGCCTGGTCGACGACGACTCGGTCGAGCTCGGCGTGCGCTTCAAGGCCGCGAGCGCCGGACGCCTCACCGGACTGCGGATCTATCGCATGTCCGGCGACGGGAGCCGGCGGGCCACGCTGTGGAGCAGCGGTGGCACGGCGCTGGCGTCGGTGAGCTTTCCCACCGCCGAGGGAGCGGGCTGGCAGTACGCGGCTTTCGCCACGCCGGTCTCGGTGACCTCCGGCACGGAGTACGTCGCCTCGTACCACGCCAACTCCGGCTACCTCGCGGAAACGGGCTACGTCTCCAGCCGACTCAGCCCCGCCGGCCCGCCGACCTTCGGCGCTGAGCCGTCACGGTTCTCCTACGGGTCCACCTCGGTGATGCCGACCAAGACCTGGCGCGGGACGAACTACTGGATCGATCCGGTCGTCACCACGACGACCGTCACGGCCCCGGTTCCCACCCAGCCGTCGGCCACACCGACCGCCACCCCCAAGCCGACCGCGACGCCCACCGCCCCGGCGACGACGACCCCGGCGAGCAGCTACCCCAACGCCAACAACACCGGAGTGCCCGCCGGAGTCACCTTGACCGATTACACCGGCCCGATGACGGTGACTGCGGCGAACACTGTCATCGACGCCAAGCGGATCCGCGGTCGACTGGTGATCGCGGCCAGCAACGTCACCATCAAGCGCTCGTCGGTGACCGGCAACATCGACGCCGACTCGTCGACCGCCTCGGTGCGGGTCGAGGACAGCGATGTGGATGCCGGCACTGCGCACGTCGCCGCGATCGGCTACAGCAATGTGACCGTGATCCGGACGGTGGTCCGGGGTGGCCAGCACTCGGTGTTGTGCGGGACCAACTGCTCGGTCCGCAACTCCTGGCTGCACGCCCAGTACCTGCCGAGCGACGAGGACTGGCACAACCAGGCCTACCTGTCGAGCGGCGGTCACAACGTCGAACTGTCCGGGAACACCTTCGAGTGCACGCCGCGCGACAACTCGGTCGGTGGCGGATGCACCGCCGATGTCGCCTTCTTCGGCGACTTCAGTGCGGTGTACGACGTGACCGTGTCCGGCAACCTGTTCAAGGGAACGCCGGGCGGCTTCTGCGGGACCTTCGGGTACAACGCCGGCAAGCCGTACGGCACGCAGGCCCGCGAGATCACGATCACCGGAAACGTGTTCGAGCTCGGCTCGGGCGGGAAGTGCGGTTACTGGGGTCCGGTGACCGGGGTGCCGACCGGCAGCGTCTTCAGCAACAACCGCTTCACCGACGGCCGATCGATCACCGCGGCACGCTGAGTGCCGGGCCACCCTGACCGCCGGCGTCAGCCGGTGATCAGGTGGGGTCCGGGCTCGCGCCACCACCGCGGGCTGACCAGGGCCCGCAGGGCCGCCCGACTGCCGGGCCGGCCCAGCGCGGCCCGGCTGGCCTCGCGCAGGACGAGAGCCCACCAGAAGGCGACAGCGGTGGCCACCGGTCCGTGCCGGCGCGCGGAAGAGCCGGACCCGGTTGAGGACGCAGCAGCGGCCACAGTCCGGGCGTCCGGCCGGAGCCACCCTCCAGGTGGACCGCCGCGCCGTCGGCACGTACCGGATGGCGAGGCCGTGATCACCGGCACGCAGGTCGAACTCGGTCTCCTCGCGAGTAGAGGAAGAAGGACTCGTCCCACGGGCCGCACCGTTCGCAGGCACTCGGCGCTGATCAGCTGGCGTGGAACCCTCGGCCCAGTCGATGTGAACGGTCGCCTCGTAGCGGGCCGGATCAGTGACCACCTCGCCGAGCACCCGGATCCGGCCGGCCCGCCCGGCACCGATCAGAGCGTCGGCCAGCGCCCGCAGCACGGTCGGCTCCCGACGCTGGGAATCGATCAGCACGCCCGTCGCGCGTCAGGCAGCCGGGGCACCGCGATGCCGACGCCCGGAGCGGCGCAGGGCTCGGCAGCAGCGCGGGAGGCAGCCCGGGTCGAGGCGTACATCGGGATTGAGGACCAGCACGCGCCGCGGTGCGGACCGGCGCCGCGACGGCCGGCGTTGATCCCGGCCGCGTAGCCGGCGTTGCGACCGGTCTCGACGACCCGGGCGTCCGGCGCCAGCCGTCGTACCGTCGCGACCGCTGTCGTCCGTCGACGCGTTGTCGGCGACGACCAGCTGCCACGCCACGCCGTCGCCGGCGCCCGCCGGCAAGGAGTCGATCAGCCCTCGCAGCAGCGGCGCGCTGTTGTAGGTGACCACAGCACGAAGGCCACCCGTCTGCCGGCTCGTGGTCACGTGCCGCACTCGGCCATGGTCGCCCGGCGCTGCTCCGGTGGCAGCTGCGCGGCGAGCTCACGGCCCGCCATCCGAGCAGGAAGATCAGGCCGGCAGCCATCGGGAAGCCCCAGGCGTCGAATGTCACGTAGCTGACGACCAGACCGCAGATGGACGCGGACAGGCCAGGGACGAGGTGCCGCGAGCAGGGCGTCCCGGCCCGGCGTCGAGCGCCGAGGGCGCCGAAGAAGGCCGTCCCGACGAGCGACAACGGCGACGACCAGGCCGACCAGTCCCAGCTCGATCAGGATCATCAGCAGTCTGGTTGTCGAGGATCCGGTAGTAGCGCGGGACGAAAGTGAACAGCCCTCGGCCGAAGATGGCGTTCTCGGCGTAAAGGCGTAGCACCACCGCGTAGTCGTCGGTCCGGCCGGAGACGCTGGGATCGTTGCGCCAGGTTGGCGAACAGCGACCGGATGGTGCCCACCAGCCCGGGCGCGAGCAGCCGCATCACCACCGCGACGAACGGCAGCACGATCAGGGCCCGTACCCGCCACCCCGCGGCCAGCCGAGGAAGAGCACCAGGACGGCGACGGCGACGACCAGAATCGCCGACCGCGAGACCGACATCGGGACCACGGCCCCGATCAGGACGGTCGGCACCCAGCTCGGAGGCCGCGTCCATCGCCCCGGGCATGCAGGCTGTGGTGCAACGCCAACGGAAGCAGCGCGGCCATCGCGACCCCGAGCTCGATCGGATGCGTCGCGGTGCTGGAAACGCGATTGACCACCGACCGGGATACGACCTCGCCGAACTCCGAGTTCGCCGACAGCCCGGGATCTGGAACAGTCCGGCGATGTCGATGCCGAAGAAGTACTGCACGATCCCGAGCATCGCCACGAAGGCGCCGAAGCCGGATCAGCCACCTCGTCAGCCGTTCCAGGTCGGTCCGGGACCGCAGCCCATCCGCGGTGATCATGCAGAATGCCCGAGCCAGCCGGCGAAGGACATCAGGCCTCGGTCCGCCGCTGAGATCATGGTGTCGGTGATCTCGAAGACCGTCGCCGGCAGGAGCGTCCAGCAACTCGTCGGTGGCCTGGCGGATGCTCGGCGGCGCGTACCAGCCGGTCAGGTTGCCAGCGGCGTACGCGGTCAGCACCGCCAGCGGTCAGCGCGCCGAAGCCCAGCCGGATCCCGGTCAGGCCGCGGACCGGATTCGAGCCGCCGACCGTCGCCACGACCCACCAGATCAGCAGCGCGCCGATCCCCCACAGTCAGGCCGGGCGCCGGCCGACCCCAGCGGCCGGACGACCAACTGCGACGGGATGCAGAACCGCAGGCCGGCATAGCCGATGACGAAGATCACCGCCGGCAGGGCCGCGCCCCGGGGTCCCCCAGGCGACCAGCCGGGACCACGCGGCCCTAGCCGGCGACCCGGCACCACGACATCCGCGTCACCAGGGTCCGGCCCGGCGGATGATCCTCCGGGTCGGCTTCGCCGTCGGTGTCGGCCGCCGATCCCTTCGTCGGCACCGGTTCAGCGTGCTTCCGCTCGTCGTGCTCGACCTCGACCGTCGTCACGGCATCGGAACCCGCTTCGTCGTCGCCCTCCGGCGTGGTGTCGCCGTCGTGCCGTCGAGTTCCCTTTCCGGCGGACTTCCGCTCGGCCCTGGTCCGGCGCGGCCGACTCGCCCGCGACCGGTCCCAGCCGACGACGACCATCAGGGTCAGCAGCATCCCGGCCGCGCCGACGGCGGCAACCGCGCGGGTCCGATCCCCGGTCAGCACCTCGGCCTCGTTGAACGTGCCGTTGGTCCGGGTGTGGATGAACTGACGTCGCGGGGCGTTCTCCTCGGTCTGGATCCGCTTCAACTCGTCCTGCAACCGCCGGATCACGTCGTCCCGGGTGTCGATCGCCATCGCTGCGGGTCATCGTCCCTCGGCGGTGATCACCAACAGCGGTCCGGTCTCCGGGCTCAGCGCGATCGCGTACTCGGCCGCGATGCCCGGCGGCGGCCACGGTAGCGCTGTGCATCTTTGGCGCGTTCATCGTCGACGCGATCAACGCCGCCGCGGTGGCCAGACCCGGCTCGAGATTGAGGTACGGGTTGGTCGGCGAGTCGCTCCCCGCTCGCCTGCGGCGGCAGGCAGCAGCAACAGTTGGCCGGTGGCCTGGTAACTCGTCGGCGACGTAAGAGGCGACCACCATCGCCCCGCGACCAGCACCGGCCCACCAGGACCAGATCAGCCGCGGCGAGCAGCACGTCGCTCAGTCGGCCGCGGCGGATCCGCGGCTTCGGAAGGTCTCCTCAGCCATAGACTTCCTCCTCAACCACCCGGACCAGGTCTCCCTGAGCTCCGGCCCACGATTGCGGGATCGAACCGGCGGCGGCCTCGGCCCGCCTCTCGATGTCGGGTCCCGCACGATCTCTGACAGCGCCTCCGCGATCGCACCCGGCGTCGACCGGGCCCAGCGGACATGATCGTTGTGCAGTCCTGTCCGCGCCTGGGGGACGTCGTTGACCACCGGGATCGCCCCGGCCGCGAGCATCTCCTCAGGCACCAGCGAGATGTTGGTGAACGACAGCGCCAAACCGGCAATGCATGTGTTGTACAAGGCATTCAGCTCGGCCGGGGTCAGCCGGCCGTGCTGGATCGCCTGGAACGGCAGCGGCCGTGGCGAGTCCGCCGTAGACGTGAATCGGGATGTCGGAATGGCGCCGCTGGAACTCGGTCAGTGCCAGGTTGCCGAGCCAGTAGCCGCGCCGGGCGACGCCCGGTCGGGCGAAGCAGACGACTCCGGTGCGGGCTCCGGATCCGAGCAGTCGGTAGACCTCGGCGTCACAGCCGAACGAGGTCACGTCCGGCTTGATCCCGATCTCCGACCGCAGCGTCGCGGCCACCATCTCGCCCAGCGCGAAGCACCGATAGCCGAACCGATACGTGTCCTCCGCCAGGGCGTACTCCGATCCGCGCGGGTAGAAGTACGGCTCGTAGTCCTGGATGAAGTAGAGCCGGCGCATCGGATCCGCACCGCGCCGGGCGAGGACGTGGGCCGACTCCCAGCCGGTCGCGAACGCGGCATCAACTCCGGAGATCCCGGCCCGGGCGTCACGCACCTCGGCCCGTACCGTCGGCCAGCCGCGACGGATGATCAACTCCTGATCGGCCAGGTCGCCGCTGTAGCGGTCGTAGAGGAAGAGTACGCAGCGGTGACCGGCCGCCTCCAGCGCGGCGATCATGCGGAAGATCGTCGTGTGGCCACCGGAACCGAGCGACGGCGGCGTTGTCACCCAACCGATCGTCAGCGGAGTTCCTCGGGCCGGGCGACTGGCCGGCACCGACAGCGAGAGCTGGCCGGAGTCGACGATCGTCCTCAGGCAGCAGCGGTGTCTCCCAGGCCTCGGCCCCGAGCCGGTGGTACGCGAACCGCGCGGTCCGGGCCGCCGCGCCACCGAATCCGTCGCGCCGGACGGCCCGGAATCCTTTGCCGACGACCTTGACCATCCGGCCCAGGCTCGTCGACGAGGCCGCCGAAACGATGGTCATCGGAGCGCCTCTATCAGCGCACTGACCACGCGTTCCTGCTGGCTCGTCGGTGATGCCGGGGAACATCGGCAGCGACAGGATCGCGTCCGCCGACGACTCGGCCACGGGTACGACTCCGGCGCGCCGGAGGTAGCCCGCGAACGCCGTCACCCGGTGGATCGGCGCCGGATAGTGGACCCCGGCCCCGATCCCGGCGGCCGCGAGCTCGGTCAGCACCCGGTCCCGCTCCGGCACCCGGATCACGTACAGGTGCCAGACGTGCTCGTTACCGAGGGCCGCCGGCGGCAGGACCGCCGTCGAGGCCGGCCAGCAGCTCGTCGTAGCGCTCGGCCGCGGCGCGCCGCTGCTCGTTCCAGCCCGGCAAGAGCGCGGAGCTTGAGCGACAGTACGGCGGCCTGGATCGAGTCCAGTCGGGAGTTCGGGCCCGACGAGTCGTGCTGGTAGCGCGCCACTCGCCGCCGTGGTTGCGCATCGCCCGGACCGCGGCGGCCAGCGTCGGCGTCGTCGGTCGTGCACCGCGCCGGCGTCGCCGTAGGCGCCGAGGTTCTTGCCCGGGTAGAAGCTGGTCGCGGCGACGGCGCCGAACGAACCGCCGCGCTGGCCGAACCGCGCGGCGCCCTGCGACTGGGCGGCGTCCTCGACGATCAGCAGCACGTCCTCGTCGACGGCTCGCCGGCAGCGCGCTCGAATCGGGGCGATCTGACCGTAGAGGTCGACCCCGATCACGGCCCGGGTGCGGGACGTCGGCCGCCGCGGCCGACCTGCTCGGGGTCGAGCAGGAAGTGCATCGGATCGCAGTCGACCAGCACCGGCGTGGCGCCGGCGCGCACGACGGCCTCGGCGGTGGCGACGAAGGTGTTCGCCGGGATGATGCACCTCGTCGCCGGGGCCGATCCCGGCCGCCCGCAGCGCGAGCTCGATCGCGTCGGTGCCGTTGCCGACACCGACGCAGTCGGCGACGCCGCAGAACTCGGCGTACTCGCTCCTCGAACGCGGTGACCGTCCGGACCCAGGACGAACGACGGTCGCGTCGAGCACTCGGTCGATGGCCGCTCCGCGGATCTCGTCGGCGATCTCGGGGTGCTGGAGGCTGCAGGTCGACGAGCGGGATCCGGGCCTCGCGCGATCGGTGCTGTCCGCGCCGAGTGGTGCACCGGTTCAAGGTGTCATGATCGCAGGCCCCGTCGTCGATCAGGGTCGGCGTCGGCACGCGGCCGGGCGCAGAGATACGAAGCCGCCGGCAGCCACCAGCGGCCCAGCGGTGCGGCGTAAAGAGACACGGCGCCGATCACGGCACCGAGCCAGGACGGTACGCGAGCGTCCGGCAGCCCGATCCAGGCCAGCCCCAGCACGACCGCGGCGAGCGGCAGGCGACCAGCGTCGGGGACAGACAGGACCGCAGGATCGGCGCGCCGGCCGACACCGATCCGGCGCAGGCAGACGCAGATAGGCCGGCAGCCGACCACGACCGCGACCACCAGATGTGCGCCCAGCCCGCACCGGCCAGCGCCGAACCAGGAGACGCCGGCGATCATGCCGGGCACCATCGATCGACGAGCCAGACGACCTGCACCACGCAGCACCGGCGCGCGTCGCGCCGAGCGCGATCAGGAACGGTGGCGAACAGGTCGAAGACCACCCGGACCGCGCCGAACAGCGCCAGCCCGACCAGCGCGGCCGCCGCCGGACGCCAGCGATCGCCGTAGAGGACAGAGCGACCACCGGTCCGGCCAGGGTCGCGAGGCCCAGCCCAGCAGCAACGCCGATCGCCCAGACGGGCGCCGGTGACCACGGCCAGGGCGCGGCTCTGCGCCGCGCGGCGAGCCGACCTGGGCGAACGCCGGCAGGGCGACCACCCGGACCGCCTGGCCGACCGCGCGACATCGGCCACGACGAGACGTTGAACGCGAGCACGTAGAAGCCGAGCTCGATCGGGCCGAGCACGCGGGCGACCACCAGGTTGTCGAGTGCTGAGCAGCAGCCAGGAGAGCAGGTTGGCCATCGCCAGCGGCAGGCAGAAGGCGCGCGGACTCGCGGGCGACTCGGCGTCGAAGCCGAGGCGGGGCCGCGCCGGGTGGCGACGAAGAGGCCGAGCGACGATCGTGACCTGGCTCGCGACCTGCCCGCACGGCCAGCGCCACCGGGCCCACTGCCGGCGAGCGCGAGCAGCGATCGATGGTCGCGGTGGAGACGAGCGAGGCCAGCCCGTTGACCACGAACAGGGTGCGCTGCCGATAGGCGCGCTGCAGCATCGCGGCCGGCACGATCGTGAAGCCGAAGATCACGACACCAGGGCCATCACGCCGGATCAGCCGGCCGACTCCGGGCTGCGGAACGCCGCCGCGATCAGGGGCGGCGCCGACAGCGACCATCGCCGCCGCCAGCAGGACGCCGCGGCCAGCCCGAGCGTGGCCACGGTGGGCGCGCGTCGCTCGGGGTCGCGCGCCCGGACCAGAGTCCGAGCTCCGAGGCCGAACTCGGCCAGCGTGCTCAGGACCGTCCACACCGTCAGCGCGACGGCGAAGACGCCGAACTGGCTCGGGCGCGATCAAGCCGGGCCATGACGATGCTCAGCGACGACGTTGCCGACCCGGAGGACGATCAGTTGCTGCCCAGGCTCCAGCCGAGACCGCGGCTGACCTCCGGGCCATGTCCGGGCGGCCTCGTCCGGGTGGCCGTTCGGGACGTGAGCGTCGACGGTCGTGGTCACAGCCCGTACCTCCGCTCGCACCGCCAGCCCAGGTGGTGGCGGACCTCGAGGCCATCCGCCGCGGCGCGGGCCGCTGGCCAGCCCGCGGCCAGCGGATCGGGACCGCCAGGCGGTCGAGCCAGCGGCCCCGAGCCGGTCGCACTGCGAGTCGAGGTACGGTCTGCGACCGCGAGTCGGACCGACGTCCGCGCTGCCCGTCGCGGCGGCGCACAGGCCCGGCGCAGGGCCTCGCCGGGCCAGCGCGCTCCGCCGCCGGCCGCAGGGCCGCGACCTCGGGTCGGTCCGGGGCGCGCTCGTCGAACAGCATGTCGAACGTGCCGGCGCTCCCGCAGATCGGTCAGCCAGCCGGCGTACGTGGTCAGGTGCATGTTGGCGTCGTGCACCCGGTAGTGCGCCTGGACCGGGCCGTTGACCCGGCCGATGTCCCAGTTCAGCGGCGGTCCGCAGCCACATGTCGAGGTCACCGGAGTGAGGCAGCCGCGGGTCGTAGAGGCCGGCCTGGACCAGCGCCTCGCGCCGCATCACCACCTCAGGGCTGGAGATGAAGCACCGGGCCCGCCTCGGCGGAGGCCGCAGCCATTCGTGGCCGCTCCAGACCGTCCAGTTGCGGACGGTCGCCGGGGCCGGTGCGGCTCGCCGGTGAACGACCGGGCGTAGCCGTAGACCAGACCGACCCGCGGATGCGCCTCCATCAGCGCCACCGCCCGGGTCAGCGCCCACGGGGCAGCAGGTCGTCGGCGGACAGCAGCACGACGTAGTCACCGGGGACCTGGGCGAGGCCGTCGTTGTAGGTCTGGATGTGCCCGCGGTTGCTGCTCGTGGCGCAGCACGGCGACCCGCGGATCGCCGCCGCCAAGGCCTCGGGCGACCGTCGCCGCTGCCGTCCGGCGAGGCGTCGTCGACGATCAGCACGTCGACGTCCACGCCGGGCTGGTCGAGCAGCCCGCTGACCAACTGCGGCAGGATAGCGGCCGTAGTTGTAGCAGGGGACCACGACGCTGACCGCGGGCCGGGTCAGCGGCAGCCGGTGGAATCTCAGCATCGCCGAAGCTCCTCGATGTCGGCGCCCTCCCCGCACCCGGCTCGGCGACCGCGGGCACACCGACCCAGGTCTGGTCGGCCGGGCAGGTCGGTGAGCAGCACCGACGCCCATCCCGAGGACCGCGCCGGCGCCCGACCGTCGACGCTCCCGGACGCTGGCGTTCATGCCGAGGTAGGCCGCCTCGCCGACGGCGACGCGGCCGCCGAGCGCGACGCCGGCGCACAGCGTCGCGAAGTCGGCCGATCACGTCGTCGTGGGTCAGCGTGACGTGGGGCATGACCACGCACGTGTCGTCCGACCGCGACGTCGGCGGTGAGCACGGTGCCGGCCAGGAGGATCGAGCCCGCACCGATCCGTGCAGTCCGGGCGACACGGTGACCGACGGGTGACGCGGTGAGCGTACCGATCGTCGCCCACCCCGAGCCGCGCAGCTGGTCGGCCAGCGGTCGCCGGACCCGGCCCCGGCCGGCGCACACCAGGACCGCGGCGTCGGGATACTCCGCACCGCTCGAGCGGACCGAGGACGGGGACGTCGGCGACCGGCCGGCGGCGGCCGGGTCGTCGTCGAGGAAGCCCGAGCACCCGGCCGCCGGCCACGACGCACGAGGCGCAACACCTCGCGCGCCAGACCGCCGGCCGCGATCAGGACGATCAGCGGTCAGACTGCTCGACAGTCCGAGCGACGGTGAGCACGTCGATCACCCGCGCCTGCTCCGTCTCGTCTCATCTGGTGGAAGAGCGGCAGGATCAGCGTGGAGTCGGTGAGGTGCTCGGTGACCGGCAGCGAGCCCGGCGCGAGCGAGGAGCGTACGGCGGCTGACGGTGGGTCGACATGATCCCGCGCCGGGCCGAGATGTCGGCGCTCGGCGAGCCGGTCCAGCAACTCGTCCCGGTCAGCGGGAGGCCGGGCCGACCTCGACCCAGTAGGACTGGAAGTTGCTGGTCCCCCAGGCCGGGTCGGCCACCGCGCGCAGTCCGGGGATCTCGTCGAGGTACTTCGCGTAGGTGGCCGCGAGCTCGCGCCGTCGGGCCACGATCTCGGGCAGCCGGCCGAGCTGGACGAGCCCGACCGCGGCCTGCAGGTCGGTCATCCGGAAGTTGTAGCCGACCTCGTCGTACGACTCGGCCGGAGCCAGCACGGCGGCGTGCCGGTCGGCCGCCGACACGCTCATCGCGTGCTCGCGCAGCCGGCGGGCCCGGTCGGCCCAGTCCGGGCGCGAGGTGGTGATCATCCCGCCCTCGCCGGTGGTGAGGATCTTGCGCGGGTGGAACGACCACGCGGCGATCTCCGCGCCGGCGCCCACGGGCCGGCCGCGGTAGGTCGAGCCGGCCCCGCAGGCGGCGTCCTCGACCACGGCGATGCCGCGCGGGTCGCAGAGCGCGCGGATCGCGTCGAGGTCGACCGGGACGCCGCCCTGGTCCACGACGATGACGGCCCGGGTGCGCTCGGTGAGCACCGCCTCGACCGTCTCCGGCGGTCAGGTTGCCGGTGGTCACGTCGACGTCGGCGAAGACCGGCGTCGCGCCGACGTAGACGACCGCGTTGGTGGTGGCGATGAAGGAGAACGACGGCACCACGACCTCGTCGCCCGGGCCGACGCCGGCCACGATCAGGGCCAGGTGCAGCGCCGTGGTGCAGGACGACACGGCGACCGCGTGCTCGGCCTGCATGGCCGTCGGCGAACGCCGCCTCGAACGCGGCGACCCGCGGACCCTGGGCCACCCAGCCGGAGCGCAGCACCTCGGTGACCGCCTCGATCTCCTCCTCGCCGAGGTAGGGCAGCATCACGTTGATCGCGGCTCATGCCGGCATCACGCCGCCTCGCCGGCTCGGCGCTCTCGACGGGTCGCGCTCCGCTCGCCGCGCCACCAGTCGACCAGCCGACGCAGACCGTCGGTCGAGGCCGATCTCGGCGGTGAAGCCGAGGTCGCGGCGCGGCGGCCTCGGTGCTGGCCAGGCGACGGGTGACGCCGTTGACCGGGCGGTCGGGTCCGTGCTCGACGCCGAGGTCGGAGTCCATCGCCGCGAGCAGCGCCTCGGCCAGGCCCTCGAGCGAGGTCTCGACCCCGCTGGCGACGTTGTAGACGCCCTCGGTGACGTCGCTGGCCGCGGCCAGCAGGTTGGCCCGCGCGATGTCGGTGGTGAAGACGAAGTCCATCGTCTGCCGGCCGTCGCCGAAGATCAGCGGCGGCTTGCCGGCGGCGATCCGCTCCATCCAGCGGATCAGCACCTCGGTGTAGAGCCCGTGGATGTCCATCCGCGGTCCGTAGACGTTGAAGTAGCGCAGGGCCACGTAGTCCAGGCCGGACATGGCCCGGAAGCTCCGCAGCATGCCCTCGTTGAAGCGTCTTCGCCGCGCCGTAGAAGGTGTCGTTGTCGTACGGGTGCTGCGCTCGGTGGTCGGGAACTCCTCGGCCAGGCCGTAGACCGAGGCCGACGACGCGGCGACCAGCTTGTCGACCTGGTGCTGGGCCGCGGCCTCGATGACGTTGAAGGTGCCGTCGACCAGCACCTCGAGGGCCAGCCGCGGCTCCTCGGCGCACTGGGTGATCCGGATCGCCGCCTGGTGGAAGACCAGGTCGCAGCCGGCGGTCAGGTCGTGGACCAGGTCGCGGTCGCGGAGGTCGCCCTCGACCAGCCGCACCCGGGGATCGTCGAGAGCGGTCGCGCAGGTTGGCCCGACGGCCGCGGACGAGGTTGTCGAGGATCCGGACCTCGCCGACCCCGGCCACCAGCAGCTGGTCGACGATGGTCGACCCGATGGTGCCGGCCCCGCCGGTCACCAGGACGGTCGCTCCGCGCAGCGTGCTCATGCCACCAGCTCCCGCTCGATCTCGCTCGCGCCGGCCGGCTGCACCGGCGGCTCAGCTCGGCCGGTTCGCAGGCTGGCGCTCACCGCCTCGAGCACCGACAGCACGCGCAACCCGGCGCGGCCGTCGGTCCGCGGCGCCCGTCCCTCGTCGATCGCGGCGGCGAACTCGGCGGCCATCGACGACAGCGCCTCGTTCTCGGGCAGCGCCGGGACGATGATGTCGCCCATCCGGTAGGAGACCGTCACCGCGGCCCGCTGCTCGGCGTCGGCGGCCTGGGTGCCCAGGTCGACGCCCGCGGTCGTGGATCGAGATCCGCTGCTGCGGGTTCAGGTCGTCCCAGACCAGGGTCCGGCGGCTGCCGCCGATGACCATCTGGCGGATCTTGGTCGGCGACAGCCAGTTGACGTTGATGTGGGCGATGCCGCCGGCGGCCAGCGGCATGGTCAGGTAGCCGACGCAGGCCTTGCCGGCTCCCAGCGGGTCGGCGCCGCTGGCGCGTCACCGTGGTCGGCGTCGAGACCGCCGGGCAGGATGAAGTCGAGGATCGACAGGTCGTGCGGCGCCAGGTCCCAGAACACGTCGACGTCGGGCTGGACCAGACCGAGGTTGATCCGGGTCGAGTCGATGTAGAGCATCTCGCCGAGCTCGCCGGCGGCGACGATCTGCTGGATGTAGCGGACGGCCGGGGTGTAGCAGTAGGTGTGGTCGATCATCAGCACCCGGCCGGCCGACTCGGCGGCCGCGACCATCAGCGCCGCGGTGTCGGCGTTGTCGGCCAGCGGCTTCTCGACCAGCACGTGCTTGCCGGCCTCGAACGCGGCCAGGGCGAGCGGGGCGTGGGTCCGGGCCGGGGTGGCGATGGCCACCGCGTCGATGTCGTCGTCGGGCCAGCAGCGCCTCGACCGAGGTCTCGACCTCGACGGTCGACCGGGCGCCGACGACCTTGCGGGCGCGGGCCTCGTCCAGGTCGCAGACGGCGACCAGGTCCCAGCCGGGGCTGTTGCGGAAGTTGCGGATCAGGTTCGGACCCCAGTAGCCGGCGCCGATGACGGCGATCTTCTTCATCTCAGGTTCCTCGTTCATCGTGGATCGGAGGGTCAGACGAGCAGTAGGACGTCCACCCAGAAGTTGGTCGTACTGCGGGTGGACGGGAAGGTGTCGCCGTTGCTCATCCGGCCGCCGTTGGACGGGACGGTCAGCGGTGCGGCGGTGTACGCGGAGAAGTAGCCGAACGTGGTGGTCGAGTACCGGCCGACCGGTGCGTGGTATGAGGCCATGTAGGTGGTGTTGGCGGTGATCGACACCGGGGTGGTGAAGGTCGCCGTACGCCAGCCCGCGGTGGTCTGGGTGGTGGTCGCCGACCCCAACACCTGTCCGGTGCTGGAGTAGAGCTTGACCGTCCTCCCCGTGTTGGTCGATGCCGCGTAGTAGCGGATCGCCGTCACCTTGCCGGCCCGGGTCGAGCTGAACTGGACGCCCACCGTCACCGGGGTGGTGGAGGTCGACGTGGCCGACGGGGTCCTGGTGGTGGCGTAGAGGCTGAACGTCTGCGCCGCCGTGGTGAACGACCAGGTGGTCGCCGCCGGCATCGCCACGCCGGTGCTGCTGCTCGCTCGCGCCGACACGGTGTAGCCGGTCGAGCTCGTCAGTGCGGCCGTCGGGGTGAAGGTGGCCACCCGGGTGGTGGCGTTGTAGGCCACCGACCCGTTCACGGTGGCTCCCGCTGCCGTTCTCAAGGTCATCGTCAGAGAACTGGTGGTGATGGCCTTGGAGAAGGTGGCCGTCGGGCGCACGGTCGCGACCACGTTGGCTGCGCCCGCGGCCGGGGTGGTCGCCGTCACCGTCGGAGCGACCGTGTCAGCCGTGGTGAACGACCAGGTCCGCGGAGCGGCCATCGGTACCCCGGAGGGATTGACCGCGGTCACTGTGACCGCGTACGCGGTGGCGTTGGCCAGTGCGCTGCTCGGCGTGAACGTGCCGACCCGGGTCGTGGCGTTGTAGGCGGTCGTCCCGCTCACCGCCGACCCGGCCGCGGTCTTGACGTCGATGGACAGCGAACTCGGCTCGATGGCACGGGCGAAGGTCGCGGTCACCGTCGATCCGGCGGCCACGTTGGTGGCCCCAGCGGACGGCGTGTTGGCGGTGACCGTCGGGGCGATCGTGTCGGCCGTGGTGAAGGTCCAGTCTGTAGGGCTGCGGTCATCGCCACGCCGGACGGGCTGCTCGCCGTGACCGTCGCCGTGTATTCGGTGAAGTCGGCCAGCCCACCGGTCGGAGCGAAGGTCGCCGTGCGGTTGGCGGCGTCGTAGGTCGTCGTCCCGGCCACGGCCGCGCCGGCCGCGGTCTTCACACCGAGCACCAACGAAGCGGGATTGACCGTCTTGACGAAGGTCACGGTCAGCGGACCGGATGCGGCGACATCCACCGCATCGTTGTTGGGTGAGGTTGTCGACGACCGTGGCCGGTTCGACATCGGTCGTTGAGAACGACCAGGTCTTCGCGTTCGGCATGGTCACCCCGGCGGCGCTGTCGGCGCTCACCGACGCGGTCAGCGTCGCACCACTGGGCCACGGGGCCGCGCTGGTGAAGGTCGCCTTGTTGGTCGCCGCGTCGTAGGCGAACTGGCCGCCGACCAGCTGGCCTCCGGCATCGGTGACCGACATCCGCAGCGAGGACGGGCTGATGTCCTTGTCGAAGGTCGCGACGACGGGAGCCGTGGTCGCCACCTCGGTCGCGTCGGCGGCCGGACTGACCGCGGTGACGCTCACCGGGTCGTCGTCGCTGGTGGTGAACACGACGTCGACGAAGTAGTTCGTGTTCTGGTAGGTGCTGTTGGGGAAGTTGTTGCCGTCGGCGTAGACGCTGCCACTGCCGACCGAGGCCAGCGGAGGGTTGTTGACCGGATTGGCGAAGTAGCCGACCGACGGCCGAGTACTGACCGTTCGGAGCGTAGTAGCTGGCCACGTACGTCTCACCGGCAGTCACTTTGACCGGCGCGGAGAAGTTGGCGGTCTGCCAGCCCACGCCTACGTCGGTGAAGGTCAGGGTGGCCTTGCGGACGCCGTCTGCGGCCCACAGGCTCCCAATGTGGGTCCCGGTGTTGGCTCCGTCGCGGTAGTAACGCAGCCCCTTGACGAAGCCGTCGACCGTCGAGGTGAACGTCAGACCGAGGGTGATCGGGCTGGTGTCTCCGGCGTCGGACAGCGTCGGGTGTCGTTGTCGTCTCCATCAGCGAGCACGGGCAGGCCGCGGCGCCGGCGGTGGTGAACGTGCCGGTGTACGGGCTCGTCATCGCGGTGCCGGTCGAGCTGCGGGCGCCGGAGACGGTGACGGTGTACTTGGTGCCGGCGTCGAGCGCGCCGATCGGGGTGAAGGTCGCCGAGGCGCCGCCCGTCTCGTTGGCCAGGTTGCCCGTCGACCGCGACCCCGTCACTGGTCCGCTTGACCGCGATGACCGCGGTGCCGGGCTGGATGTCCCCGTTGAAGTTGGCCTGGATCTGGGCGTCCGACCGGAACCGACCGGGCCCCGTCGCCGGGGGTGGTCGACCAGACCGTCGGGGCCTGACCGGGGGTCGTCTCGACGACCGGGTCGACGAAGTAGTTGGTGTTCGACTTGGTCAAGCGGGGCCGCGGTGGCGTTGTAGACGTAGCGGCCTCCCTGGACCACCGTCGACAGCGGTCCGCGGGTGATCTTGTCGGCCAGGCCGTTGGCCTTGGCCGAGTAGCGACCCACCGGTGCGAAGTACGAGGCGATGTAGGTGGTGTTCGCGGCGATCGACACCGGACCGGCGAAGCTGGCCTGCTGCCAACCCGAGGTCGACTCGCCGGACACCGGTGCGGTGGCCAGCCGGTCGCCGGAGCTGTTCCACAGCGCCACCGTGTGGGCCCCGCCGTTGCCGGGCTGCTTGAAGAAGCGGATCCCGGTGACCGACCGAGGCTGGCTGCTGGTGAAGGCCATGCCGAGTCTGGACTCCGTCGGAGTCGTTGTCCGGGTCGCCGGTCGGCTGATCCGTCTCGTTGAAGACGGTGCACGGGCAGACCCCGTCGGGCGATGGGGCGACGACGGTCGTGAACGACCACTGGTAGGGCGCCGCCATGGCCACCCCGGTGGCCGCGACCGCGTTGACCGTACGCGGTGTACCGGGTGGCCGGGGCCGAGCCCCTGGCTCGGGATTGAAGGTGACCGTCTTCGTGGTCGCGTCGTAGGCTGATCGTCCCGGGCGACCTCGACGTTGTCGGCGTCGACCAGGCTGACGTTGATCGACGACGGCGTGCGCGGCGCGGTAGAACGTCGCTCGGGGCGAGGACGGTCGTCCGGACCGAGCCTGCGTCGGCCAGTCGGGCTTACCGTGCTGACCGACGAGCGGGGTGGTGTCGGTGCTGCTCCAGATCGCGTCGACGTAGTAGTTGGTCTGCTTGTAGCTCTCGGTCGGCTCGCTTGTCGCCGTTTCCGAAGACACCGTTCGGATTGGCGTTCCCACCGGGTGCGGTCAGCTGCCGGAGGTGAAGCCCCGGTAGGAGAAGAAGTAGCTGTCGGCGGCGTAGTGACCGTTGGGGGCGAAGTAGGCGGCGATGTAGGTCGCACCGGCGGTGACCGGCACGGCGGTCGAGAAGGTAGGCCGTCTGCCAAGCCGCTGGTCGTCTCGTTGCCGAAGTTCGACCGTGGCCAGCGATGTTGTCGGCCGCGTCGTACAGGGTGCCGACGTGGGCCCCGGTGTTGCCGTCGCCCTTGTAGAAGCGGATACCGCTGATGAAGCCGTCGGCCGCCGGCGCGAAGCGGGTCCCGAGCGTGGTCGGCCGTGCTGTCGGCGACGGCTGGCGTCGCCGGGGTCAGCGCCCCGAAGATGCTGCACGGGCAGGTCGAGCATTCACCGCGAGCTTGGTCGGTGGGCGTCTGGATGTTGCCCGAGTCGTCGATCGCCCGGACCTGGATCGCCTCAGGGCCGGTGCCGGTCAGCACACCGTCGTAGCTGAAGCTGGTCCGGCCCTCGGCCGGGTGGAAGGTCGCGCCGCCGTCGACCGAGACCTCGACGCCGGCGACGACGCCGCCGCCCGCGTCGGCTGGCGGTGCCCTTCACCGGTGATCATGTCGCCGGCGTTGGATCGCGGCGCCGCTGGCCGGCGCTGGTGATCGTCGCCGTCGGCGCGGTGGTGTCGGTGGACTTGGTGGCCGGGCTGAGATCACCGGCGAGGGTGGTCGCAGTGACGCCCATGTCGGCCAGCAGGTTGAGCGTCGCCTGGCGGATGCGCGGATCGGCCGGCTGGACGTCGAGTCCGTCGTGGTGGGAGTCCAGACCCCACGACCACTGGATGGTGCCGGCCGAGAAGACCAGCGCGCCGCTCGGGCCCGGTAGAGGGTGATGTGGTGGGTGGTGTCGGCTGACACACGGTGTTGCCGAAGTCGGTCAGGTATTCCGGTCGTCGGACCGGTGCGTCGTCGACATCCGGATCAGACCGGCCGGCCGGTAGCCGTTGTCGACGTCCTCGTCGGATTCGTACCCCACGGTGTGGGCGGCCAGTGTCGCGGTGGTGCCCGGCGGCAGGTTGGCGAGCTGGTGTTGCGCCACATCCGCAGCTTGCCCTCGTCGGCGCTCGACCTTGATCGGCCAGGTCGACGAGGTTGGCCTGGTACTGCGTGCCGATCAGGCCGTTCTCCGGCCCGTGGCCGAGGTCGCCGAACCGAGGATCGCGCCAGGTCGGGGTCGGACTCACCGGATCGAGGGCGAATCCGGCCCAGGTGTCCTTGTAGCAGACCAGGGTCCGCATCGCCGTGTTCGGTGCCGTCCTGCGACGGTCTCCCAGCGGGTCTTCCAGTAGACGTCGTTACCGCCGAAGAAGGCCAGGTTCACCCCGGCGTCGCGGGCGCCGGTGACGTTGTCGCGCTGCTTCCTTCGACCAGTACTCGTCGTGGCCGACCGACAGGAAGACCTTGTGCTTGGTCAGCAGGTTGGCGTCGACGTGCGACGTCCTGGCCGGAGACGTACGACACGTCCATGCCGTTCTGCTCCAGGAAGCGGATCATCGGGTACTCGTTGGCGAAGAGGTAGTCGCGGCCGTTGCCGATCTCGCGGGTGCTGAACGGACGGTTGTAGCTGAGCCTTGAAGGCGCGACCGTTCGGACCGCCGTAGTAGAAGTTGGAGCCGCCGTAGGTGTTGTAGGCCTGCCAGGTCGTGTCCGACGTCTGGAACAGCGCCTGCGAGGTGTTGCCGTCGTTGCGCACGACGAAGGGGATGTGCGAGCCACGACCGGTGTCGGTGCGCATGGAGCAGCGCGAAGTAGACGCCGGATACGGCGGTCGGTCGGGATCGGCCAGCGTCGCCGACACCCGCCAGGTGCCGCAGTCGTAGATCTGGGTGGCCGGGTCGGTGGCGCACGCCGGCTGGTTCTGGGCCAGCGACACGTTCGGGTTGATCGTCGCGATCAGACGGGCGCCGTTACCCTGGTAGTAGCCGAGTCGGAAGATCTTGATGCGAGTACGCGGCGGCGTCGGTGTCGATCTTGAACGACACGGTCGATCCGGCGTTGGTGCTCATCTGGGTCGCGAAGCCCTGGAACGTCGTCCTCGCCCCGGCCGTCGATGTCCCACTCGCTCGACGGGGTGCCGGGGAGTTGGTTCTCACACACCACGGCGTTGCCCGAGCAGGCCGCCTCGGCGACCAGTGGACGCATGGTCGACCCAGGTGCCGAGGGTGCACAGGAGGACCACGGTCAGCACCAGCGCGCGCCGAGCCGTCACCGACCGCGTCGGTCGATGCGCTGACTGCACAGAATTGAATGCTCGCGAAAATCGCGGCATGAGACCCCCCGAGTCCATGTTTCGCCGCCAGGCGTTACAGGTTGCTGATGTCGAATAACGAAAAAACCGCCGACATGCGATTGATTCGCTGCTAAAGGTCGTGACCGACCCGTTCGCCCCCTTGATCAGGCTCGGCGAGCCTATCGCCGTGTCTTCAAGCCCACCGGACCTTTACAGAATCGTGATGTCGGCCGACCTCGTGTACATTTTTGACGTGAAATTAGCGGCCCGCCGGTACCTGACACGCGTTTCCCTTCATCAAAACTGCAGGCGGTTTCGGAGCGTGTCGGTCACCGTTTGTTTGGTGTAATCCTTGGCCCGAGCATCCACCAACGAGACCAACTCGAACTTGAGGTCGATCTGCAGCGACTGCGCCGACGGGTCCATCGGTGGCAACGAGAACGACTGCACGTAGCCGTAGGGCGAACGGACGAGGTAGCCCGGAGCAAGGTTGGCCGAATCGGTCAGCGGGTCCGGTGGCTGGACGTCGGAGTTGCCGTCGCTGACCGTGAAGCGCATGGTCGCGCGGGTCAGATAGATCTTCTGCCGCGGGTTGCGGTTGTTCTTCACGCTGACCCGGACCCGCAGCGTCTTGGTCCCCGCCGCCGTCCAGGTGTCGACCGGCGTTCCCGGTTGGTAGTCGACCGCGACGGTGAGCCCGTTGGACTGGAAGATGCGCCGGAGTGGCGGCTTGGCCAGGTCGTCGGCGACTGGGCTGGCGGACGGATCGCCGGTGGGCCGGTTGTCGACCCGGACGGTCGAACTGGGTGGGACCGAGGGTCCGGGCTCGCCGGCCACGCCCTCGAGGCTGGTACACCCGGCGGTCAGCGTCATCGACGCCACCGCAGCAGCCAGTACCCGTCTTCGCAGCATCAGTTTCCCCCGAAACTGTCGACGATCGACCTCGGTCGCCGACCGCGCCGACTCTAGGTCCTCACTGCGGGCCCTGCTGGCGATTCGGCGAACTCGTACTCACCCCGTGACCGGACGGGGGTGCGGCACAGGCTGTGCCGGTGGCGTGTACGGCTGCGGCCTCGACTCCGCCCGCGCCCACCGACCGGCCAGCCACGGCCAGGCTGAGCCCGAGGCACAGCAGCACGACCACCCGGCCGAGCGTCCGCATCAGGAGGTCAGCAGCCGGTCGGCCGCTTCGGCGACGTCGTCGACGAGCTGGATCACCTCACCGAGCCGGCGCCCCTCACCGAGGCGTTGCAGCAGTGGCCAGGCCGGATAGGTCTGCGTCCAGTAGGTGCGGCCGACCAGGATCATCGGCGCGACCTGAGCCGGATCGGCGGCGTAGAAGTTCTCGGTGACCGCCTGGAAGATCTCCTGCACGGTGCCGGCCTGGCCCGGCAGGTAGACGATGCCGCCGCGGCACCGGTGGAGCAGGGTGTCCTCGCGCAGCGCGTTGGCGAAGTACTTGGCGATCGTGGTGGCGAACAGGTTGGTCGGCTCGTGCCCGTAGAACCAGGTCGGGATGCTCAGGCTGTGTCCGGCCTGCGGGACCGGCCACCGCTCGCGGACCGCCCGGGCGGTGTCGATCCAGGCGTCGAAGCCGTCGTGGTAGCTCGGCGTCGCGGCCAGCAGGTCGACGGCCGGACCCTCGGCGTCGTCCCAGCCGCTCAGGTAGGCGCCCAGGTTCGCCGCCTCCATGGCCCCGGGTCCGCCCCCGGTGATCACGGTCCGACCGGCCCGGGCCAGCCGTCCCCCGAGCTCAACCGCGGCGCGATAGCCAGGATCGGTCCGGGCCAGGGCGTGGCCACCCATCACCCCGACGACCCGCCGCGGATCGAGACCGGCGGTGACGTCGTCGAGCGCGTCGGTGATCGCATGGTCGTGCAGGGCGCAGGCCAGATCGTCGGTCAGTGGCCGCGCGCTTTCCCTACCCAATCTCGACCACGTGTAGACGGCGGCGTCGGGACTGTCCACGTAAGGGCCCGTGCCGTAGAGCTGATCGGCGTCGTAGGCGCGAGCCTCGATAGGGCTCGAAGGGAAGGTCGGGCAGCCGCGGGAAGATCAGGGCGCCGGCCCGGCGCAGCGCGTCCTCGGTGCCCGGGTCGAAGTGGCAGCCCAGGAACACCGCTCCGGTCGGGTCGACCGCGTGCAGCCGCTCGGCTCGGCCGGTGAGATCGAGCCCCTGGACGAACCAGCCGCGGAGCCGGGTGACCCGGGCGATCCGACGGTCGAAGGCGTCCAGGGTCTCGACCTCGAGGACACGTCGAGTCATGGCGCTGATCAGCGATTCAGCGCGTGGCCAGGCCCAGGAGCGAGGTCGCTCGCAACGGCACCGAGCGCCAGGTGGCGTGCGACCCGGTCGCGGACAGCACCACCTCGACACGGTGCGCGGTCTCGAGCAGGACCAACTCGGCGCGGAAGGTGTCCGGGTCCGACCAGCCGCCCATCGCCTCGACGGCCAAGGTGCCGCCATGGCCGTCGGCCACCTCGGTGTGCCGCCGCGCGGTGTTCCCGACGGCGACGCTGAACTCGCGCTCGGCGTCGACCAGCCGCAGCTGCCACCCGCCGGCCGGGTCGTCGTCCACCCCGAGCGCGCGGACCCAGGCGTCGGCCGACCGCTCGGGGTCGTCGGCGTACGGATGGGCCGGGTCGTACGCGGGGAGGGCGGCCCGGGCCAGTCGGTCGGCCAGCGCGGTGTCGGCGTCGGCCGATCCGCCGCCGGCGTACGCGGGGAGCAGGTGGGTCCAGACCAGGTCGAGCACACCCTGCATGTTCTCGGTCTCCGCGGTCAGGGCGATCACCGCCTGCTGCTCGGGGAGCACGATGGCGAACTGTCCGTACGCGCCGTCGCCCCGGTAGCCGTGCCGGGCCATCCAGAACTGGAAGCCGTAGCCCTGCTGCCAGTCGATGTTGGGCTCGTCGGGATTGGGGGTCTGGCAGCGGGTGGCCTCGGCGACCCAGGCGGCCGGCAGGATCCGCGTGCCCTGCCACAGCCCACCGGAGCGGTACAGCTCGGCCAGCTTCGCGATGGTCGAGGTGGTCGCGTAGAGACCGCTGAGGCCGATCTCGCCCTCGTCGGTCCACCGGTCCCAGTAGGTCCGGGTGATGCCGAGCGGGTCGAACACCCGCGGCCGCAGGTAGTCGGTCAGCGTCTGTCCGGTGACCCGCTGGACGATGATGCCGAGGGTGTAGGTCGCGCCGTTGTTGTAGCAGAACACCGACCCGGGTTCGACGTCCGGCGGGAGCGACAGGAAGCCCCGCACGATCGAGCCGTTCCCGGCCTGGCGGGCCCGCTCGAGCGTGTCGAGATGGTGCCCGGTGGCCATCGCGGCCAGGTTGCGCACGGTCAGCGCGCGGGTCCACGGGTGCTGGGCCACGTCGTCGTGCTGGGGGAAGAAGTCGACGACCAGGTCGTCCAGATCGAGCAGCCCCTCGGACACGGCCAGGCCGCAGGCCGTCGAGGTGAAGCTCTTGCTCAGCGAGTAGAGCAGGTGCAGCCGGTCCGCTCGGTAGGGCGCCCACCAGCCCTCGGCCAGCACCTCGCCGCGCCGCAGCAGCATCATGCTGTGCAGCTGGATGTCGGGCGCGGCCTCGACGGCGTCGAGAAAGGCGAGGGCGCCGCGGGCGTCGACCCCGGCCTGTCGAGGGGTGGTGCGGGGCAGTCCGTCGGTCACCGGGCCACGATAGTTCGACCGGAGCGCGTACGAGGCAGGTGTCGTCCGGCTCCGGCAGACTGTCCACCATGCGCGACGTGGTGGTCCTGGGCAGTACGGGTTCGATCGGCACCCAGGCGCTGGAGGTCATCGCCGCCTCGCCCGAACGCTTCCGGGTCGTCGCGCTGGCCGCGGGCGGTGGGAACATCGCGCTGCTGGCCCGGCAGGCGCTCGACTTCGCGGTCCCGGTGGTCGCGGTGGCCCGGGCCACCATGGTCCAGGACCTGCAGCTGGCGTTCTACGCCGAGGCGAGTCGACGGGGCTGGGCCCAGGGCGGCACCACGCTGCCCCGGATCCTGGCCGGACCCGATGCGGCGACCCAGGTCGCGGCGCTGCCCTGCGACGTGGTGCTCAACGGCATCACCGGCTCGACCGGACTCGCGCCCACGCTGGCCGCGCTGGCCGCCGGGACGGTGCTGGCCCTGGCCAACAAGGAGTCGCTGGTCATCGGTGGCCGCCTGGTCACCGAGGCCGCCGGCCCCGAGCAGTTGGTCGCGGTCGACTCCGAGCACTCCGCGCTGGCCCAGTGCCTGCGCGGCGGTTCGGCGGCCGAGGTCGACCGGCTGATCCTGACCGCGAGCGGTGGGCCGTTCCGCGGCCGGACCCGCGACCAGCTCGGCGATGTCACCCCGGAGCAGGCGTTGGCCCACCCGACGTGGGACATGGGCCGGGTGATCACCACCAACTCGGCCACCCTGGTCAACAAGGGACTCGAACTGCTCGAAGCCGCGCTGCTCTACGGCGTCCCGCTCGACCGGATCGACGTCGTCGTCCACCCGCAGTCGATCGTCCACTCGATGGTCCAGTTCGTCGACGGCTCGACCCTGGCCCAGTGCTCCCCGCCGGACATGAAACTGCCGATCGCCCTCGGATTGACCTGGCCCGAGCGGCTGCCCGGGGTGGCCAAGCCCTGCGACTGGACCACGGCGTCGAGTTGGACCTTCGAGCCGCTCGACTCCACCGCCTTCCCCGCCGTCGAGCTGGCCCGCACGGCCGGCACCCACGGCGGGACGGCGCCGGCCGTCTACAACGCGGCCAACGAGGTCTGCGTCGACGCGTTCCACGACGGCCGGATCGGATTCCTGGCCATCCTCGACATCGTCGCGGCCGTGCTGGACGACCACGTCCGGCCCGGTGCCGACGTAGGCTCTGGGCTGGTCAGCGACGCCGACCTCTCGGTGGAGGCGGTGCTCGCGGCCGACACCTGGGCCCGGCAGCGGGCCGCCGGCTTGATCGAGACAGGACACAACGGCTGATGGATCTGGTCATCTACCTCGGTGGGGCGGTGCTGTTCTTCGCCCTGGTGATGGCCTCGATCGCCCTGCACGAGGTCGGGCACCTGGTGCCGGGCAAGGCGTTCGACGTCAAGACCACGCAGTACTTCGTCGGGTTCGGTCGCACCCTGTGGTCGAAGCGGATCGGCGAGACTGAGTACGGGGTCAAAGCGGTCCCGCTCGGTGGCTACGTGCGCTTCGTCGGGATGTTCCCGCCGGCCCGGACCCATCCCGACCAGGTCCGGATGTACAGCACCGGACCGTTCCGGGCCCTGGCCGACAACGCCCGCGCGGCGGAGTGGCAGGACATCACCCCGGACGACCACGGACGGCTGTTCTACGAGAAGAAGTCCTGGCAGAAGCTGATCATCATGGCCGGTGGCCCGATGATGAACATCCTGCTGGCCTTCCTGATCTTGCTCGGGGTCGCGGCGACCTACGGGGTCTACCGCTCACAGCTGACCATCAACCGGGTGCAGGAGTGCATCGTCGCGGCCAACTCGCCCGATCAGACCTGCGAGGGCAAGCCGGAGACCCCGGCCGCGCTGTCCGGCATCCGGCAGGGCGACCGGATCGTCACGTTCAACGAGACGCCGGTGTCGAGTTGGGACGACATGTCCACGCTGATCCGGGCCAACCTCGACCAGCAGGCCCGGGTCGTCGTCGAACGCGACGGTCAGCAGGTCGCGCTGACCCCGGTCGACACGGTGATCACCGGGGTGGCCGACCGCTACGACCCGGCCAAGCGGGTCGCGGCGGGCTTCTTCGGCGTCGAGCCGGTGGTGATCCGCGAACGCGGCGGGCCGATCGCCGTGGTCGGCGACATGTGGACGATGACCCGGCAGACCGTCGTCGCGCTGGGGGATTTTCCGGTCAAGGTCTTCTACACCGCGTACAACCTGGTCACCGGCAAGCCGCGCGACATCTACGGGCCGATGAGCATCCTCGGCGCCAGCCGGGCGGCGGGGGAGATCGCCTCGACCGACCAGATCGACGCCCCGGCCAAGGTGGCCAGCATGTTCACCGTGCTCGGCTCGGTCAACCTGTTCGTCGCGCTGTTCAACTTCGTGCCGCTGCTCCCACTCGACGGCGGCCACATCGCCGGGGCGCTCTACGAGGCGGCCAAGCGCGGCATCGCCCGGCTGCGCCGACGGCCCGACCCCGGTCACGTCGACACGGCCAAGATGCTGCCGGTCGCGTACGTGGTCGGCGCGGTGATCCTGATCTCGGGTGTGGTGCTGATCCTGGCCGACATCATCGACCCGATCCGGCTGTTCTGACCGCAGTCCCGCTCGACCGGGTCGGTGCGACGTGCGGTCAGTTGATCCGGGTGACCGCGAAGCGTTCGGCGAACCGGCCCTCGGGCAGCCCGCCGAGCTGGGCGTTCGCACCGTTCCAGCCGCGGATCCGTTCGTCGAGACCCCGGCCGAGGTGGCCGGTCTGCGACGTGTGCGCCCGGAGGGCGGCCAGCTTCCGATCGAGCCGGTCGGTGATGTCGACCACGTGGGGCGAATCGGCGTGGGCCATCAGCCACAGCTCGGTCACCTTCCACGGCGGCAACCCCTGATCGATCAGCTCGGGCCAGGCGAACGGGTTCTCCGCGGCCGGGTAGACCGCGCGCACCGTCGCCTCACCGGCGGCCAGGTGGTCCGGATGCGAGGCCTGCAGACGCTGGTAGACCCGTTGCGGTGACTGGGTCAACACCCGTTGCGGTCGTACGTCGCGGATCACCGAGACGATGGCCCGCTGCAGGTTCCAGCTCGGCTCGAGCCAGCCGTCGCTCCAGCCGTCGAGGAAGCGCACGTCGCTGACCCCGAGCTCGGCGGACGCGGCCCGCTGCTCGCGCTCGCGGATGGCCGGCATCTCCGAGCGCGGGGTGCTGTCGAAGCCGCCCTGCTCACCCCGCGTACACAGCAGCAGGGTGACCTCGATCCCGGCGGCGGCCCAGCCGGCGATCGTGCCGGCCGCGCCGAAGTCGGCGTCGTCGGGATGGGCGGTGACGACCAGGGCCCGCTCCACCTCGGCGTCGGTCAGGGGAGAGGCCCAGGCAAAAGGATCGACCGGCGATTGGCTCACGGCGCTCAGAATAGGTCTCGCCCTTTTTTCGGCATCGGTGCCTGCATCGTCGACGTTTCCTTCTGCGATGCCGCCAATCCGCCGGCCCACCGGCCACGATCCCATCCACGGCTGTCTGTACGACGTCCGCGCGGGCCGACTGAACGAGGCCCGGGGGGCGGCCGACCTGGGCGCCGCACGCTGAGGGTGGACCGACCTCCGGAGCGTGACCGCTGCTACCGACCGGTGCAACGGCAGTGTCGCGGCCGGGGCGTCGCCGGCGGGACTAGGCTGGGCCTGACATGAGTATCAGTCTCGGCTTGCCCGCACTCCCGCCCCCCGTCCTCGCTCCCCGCCGCAAGACCCGCAAGATCAAGGTGGGCAAGGTCGAGGTCGGCGGTGACGCCCCCATCAGTGTCCAGTCGATGACCACGACGCTGACCTCCGACATCAACTCGACGCTGCAGCAGATCGCCGAGCTCACCGCCACCGGCTGCGACATCGTCCGGGTCGCCGTGCCCAGCCAGGACGACGCCGACGCGCTCCCGGCGATCGCGCACAAGTCGCAGATCCCGGTGATCGCCGACATCCACTTCCAGCCCAAGTACGTCTTCGCCGCCATCGACGCGGGTTGCGCGGCGGTCCGGGTCAACCCGGGCAACATCCGCGCCTTCGACGACCAGGTCAAGGAGATCGCCAAGGCCGCCGGCGATCGCGGCACCTCGATCCGGATCGGCGTCAACGCCGGTTCGCTCGACAAGCGGCTGCTGGCCAAATACGGCAAGGCCACTCCCGAGGCGCTCGTCGAGTCGGCGCTGTGGGAGGCCAGCCTGTTCGAGGAGCACGGGTTCCGTGACTTCAAGATCAGCGTCAAGCACAACGACCCGGTGATCATGGTCCGGGCGTACGAACTGCTCAGCGAGTCGTGCGACTACCCGCTGCACCTCGGCGTCACCGAGGCGGGCCCGGCGTTCCAGGGCACCATCAAGTCTTCGGTCGCGTTCGGGTCGCTGCTCAGCAAGGGCATCGGCGACACCATCCGGGTCTCGCTGTCCGCGCCGCCGGTCGAAGAGGTCAAGGTCGGACTGCAGATCCTCGAGTCGCTCAACCTGCGTCCCCGCCGGCTGGAGATCGTGTCCTGCCCGTCGTGCGGCCGCGCGCAGGTCGACGTCTACAAACTGGCCGAGGAGGTCACCTCGGGACTCGAGGGGCTCACCGTCCCGCTCCGCGTCGCCGTCATGGGCTGCGTGGTCAACGGACCGGGGGAGGCGCGCGAAGCCGACCTGGGCGTGGCCTCGGGAAACGGCAAGGGCCAGATCTTCGTCCGCGGCGAGGTCATCAAGACCGTGCGCGAGGCCGACATCGTCGAGACTCTGATCGAGGAAGCGATGCGACTGGCCGAGTCGATGCCGGCCGGTGAGGGTGCACCGTCGGTGAGCGTGGCCTGAGCCATGGTCGCGGGTTCGACGGCGCTGCCCGAGGTGCACGACGACTCGGTGCGGGTGCTGAGCCGGGCCGATCTGCCCTCGGCGATCCGGATCCTGTCGGCCCGCCCGGTCGAGAACGTCTTCGTCGCCTCCCGCGTACGCGCCGCGGGGCTGGAGGCGGCCAGCCTCGGCTGCCCGGTCTGGGGCTACGAACGCGACGGCATCCTCCGCGCCATCTGCCACGCCGGCTCCAACCTGGTGCCGGTCAACGCCGATCCCGGTGCGGTCGCCGCCTGGACCGAGTTCGCCGGCCCGAACCGGATGTGCGCCTCGATCCTCGGCCCGTCGGCCGTTGTCCTCGACCTGTGGCGCCGGCTGTCAGACCGCTGGGGGACCAGCTGGTCCGAGGTCCGTGAGGTCCGCGCTCACCAGCCGGTGATGGCCATGGACCACGATCCCGAGATCGCCGGCGACCACCGCGTCCGGCGGATCACCCTCGACCAGTGGGACTGCTACACCGACGCCGCCATCAAGATGTACACCGAGGAGGTCGGCGTCTCCCCGCTCCAGGGCAACCCGGCCGGCTACCGCTTCTACGTCCGCCAGCTCATCACCTCGGGCCGCGCCTTCGGCATCGTCGAGAACGGCCGCGTGCTGTTCAAGGCCGACCTCGGCTCGGTCTCCGGCTCGGTCTGCCAGGTGCAGGGCGTCTGGCTCGACCCCGAACTCCGCGGCCAGGGCCTCGCCGCCCCGGCGATGGCCTCGGTCGTCACCCTGGCCCGCAAGATGGTCCCCACGGTCTCGCTCTACGTCAACGACTTCAACGCCCCCGCCCGCGCCACCTACCGGCGCGTCGGGATGAAGGAAGTCGGCGAGTTCGCCACCGTGCACTATTGATCTGTTTGGACTTGCGGCTCGCACCCGCGGGCGGCTGTTGAGTCTGGGTTGCGGCTCGCACCCGCGGGCGGCTGAAGATCCGCACTTCCCTCGTCGGGCGTACGGCCGGAAAAGCGTTGGCCGTGCGCCCTCCTCAGTCCAGAGCGGATCGCCGCCCGCTAACGATGCTCGCCGCTACCGCAGGCGGGTGTGTTCGGAGCCTGCGTGAGGCGGTTCGGCGTTCAGGGTCGCGCTGATTGTCACGTGTCGTACTGCTGGGCGGTCAGTGGAACCCGCACGAGCCGTCGAACAACGGCAGATTGCACCCGGGCGCCTGACAGCGGTCCTGAGCCTTCTGCCGGCCGGGGGGCGCCGGCGGGCTTGCGGTGCTGGATCGACCGTCTTGACCCGCGCCGCCTGGTTGCGGCCCTGCGCTGATCGGCGGAATCCCTCGGCGGCGAGCTGACTCCATCCGGCTCGCCCGATCCGGGTCGGTCAAGGCAGCGAACGGCGCGCGGATGACCCAGCTCGAGGCGCTCTCCTTGGCCAGCACCAGCACCGGATCAGCGTCCTTCGACTGTCGCGCCAGTTCCGGGTCGAGGTAGACCGACAGTCGGGTGCGGCCCACGTACACCGCCTTGTTCTTCCCGGCCGCCGACAACGACGCGTCCTTGTCATTGCCGGCATCGGTGACGTCGATGCCGTCCCGCGTCGCCGACTCAATGGCACGCCGCACGATCTCCCGAACTCCCGTCGGAACCGAAGCCCTCCGGTAGTGCTCTTCCAGATGTGCGTACACGTTGTCCTCTCGTCGGGCGAGCCTCGCCCCCTCATGCTTACAGCGTCACCCGCCGGCTCTTCCCAGAGCCCGGCGTCAGACGACCCACCTCCGTCGGGCCCGAAGTCGCGGTTGCCCTGACTTCCGTTGACCGGCCCACCCCGTTGCGGCTGCCCGCCGACGCGACCACCGGGCACTGCGGAAGCGACCGATGGGGAGGACGGAGCGTCCGAGCGTGGATGGGCCTGGCGGGAGCACCGGAGCGAAGCGGAGGTGCGGATGGTTGCGAGGGCGGTTCGTCACGGGTTCAGGACGCGCGATGTCAGCAGCCACATGATTGAGGTTGAGGGCCGGGTTCGCCGCAGAGGAAACGGGTCGGCGGGGGCCGAGCGGCGCGGATAGGGTGACCCGGGTGATAACCCGCATGTCCCAGTACTTCGTCCGCACGCTGCGCGAAGATCCGGCCGACGCCGAGGTGCCGAGCCACCGCTGGCTGGTCCGCGCCGGCTACATCCGCCGCGCGGCGCCGGGCATCTACTCGTGGCTGCCGCTGGGTTACCGGGTGTATCGCAAGGTCGAGGAGATCGTGCGCGAGGAGATGAACGCGATCGGCGCCCAGGAGGTGCACTTCCCGGCGCTGCTGCCGCGCGAGCCGTACGAGGCGACCGGTCGCTGGAATGACTATGGCGACAACCTGTTCCGGCTGAAAGACCGCAAGGGCGGCGACTACCTGCTCGGCCCGACGCACGAGGAGATGTTCGCGCTGCTGGTCAAGGACCTGTACTCCTCGTACAAGGACCTGCCGCTGTACCTCTACCAGATCCAGACCAAGTACCGCGACGAAGCGCGTCCGCGGGCCGGCATCCTGCGCGGCCGCGAGTTCGTGATGAAGGACTCGTACTCGTTCGACATCGACGATGCCGGGCTCGAGGCGTCGTACCAGGCGCACCGCGGGGCGTACATCAAGATCTTCGACCGGCTCGGCTTCGACTACGTCATCGTGCACGCGATGTCCGGGGCCATGGGCGGGTCGGCCAGCGAGGAGTTCCTGGCCATGGCCGAGAACGGCGAGGACACCTTCGTCCGCTCGCCGGGCGGGTACGCGGCCAATGTCGAGGCGGTGCGGATCGCCCCGGCCCAGCCGATCCCGTACGAGGACGCACCCGCCGCGCACGTCGAGGACACCCCGGGTACGCCGACCATCGACACGCTGGTCGACCACGCCAACACGGCGCTGCCGCGGACCGACCGGCCGTGGACCGCGGCCGACACGCTCAAGAACGTCATCGTCATGGTCCGCGAGGTCGACGGGTCGCGTCATCCGCTGGCCATCGGGTTGCCCGGTGACCGCGAGGTCGACGCCAAGCGGCTGGCCGCCCAGCTCGAACCGGCCGAGATGGAGCCGTTCACCGAGGAGGACTTCGCCGACCATCCCGCGCTGACCAAGGGCTACATCGGCCCGGGCGCGCTCGGTGAGGAGTCGGCGTCGAAGATCCGCTACCTGGTCGATCCGCGGGTGGTCAGCGGGACCGCCTGGGTGACCGGCGCGGACCAGCCCGGCCGGCACGTGTTCGACCTGGTCTGCGGGCGCGACTTCACCGCCGATGGCGTGATCGACGTCGCCGAGGTCCGCGCCGGCGACCCGTCGCCCGACGGATCGGGACCGCTCGAACTGGCCCGCGGGATCGAGATGGGTCACATCTTCCAGCTCGGCCGCACGTACGCGGACGCGCTCGGCCTCAAGGTGCTCGACCAGAACGGCAAGCTCGTCACCGTGACCATGGGCTCGTACGGGGTCGGCGTCTCGCGCGCCGTGGCCGCGGTGGCCGAGGGCACCTGCGACGCCAAGGGTCTGTGCTGGCCGCGCGAGATCGCGCCGTTCGACGTCCAGGTGGTGGCCACCGGCAAGGACGCCACCGTGCTCGAGGCGGCGACCACGCTGGCCCACCAGCTCGACGAGGCCGGCATCGAGGTGCTGCTCGACGACCGCAAGGCCAGCCCGGGGGTCAAGTTCGCCGACGCCGAGATCATGGGCATGCCCACCACGGTGGTCGTCGGTCGCGGTCTGGCCGACGGCGTGCTCGAGATCCGCGACCGGCGTACCGGCCTGGCCGAGAACGTCGCGGTCGGGGACGCACTGGGCTACATCGTCGCCGTCGTGCACGGCGACGCCCCCGTGAACGCGTAGCGCCCGCCTCCGTGGAGGAACTCTCGACACTGGTCATCGCGCTGCTGATCCTGGCGGCCCTGGTGGCGGGCTGGGTCGACGCCGTGGTCGGCGGCGGCGGGCTGATCCAACTGCCCGCCCTGCTGATCGGGCTGCCGTCCGACACCCCGCCGGCGTCGATCCTCGGAACCAACAAGGTCAGCTCGGTGTGGGGGACGGCGACCAGTTCGCTGACCTACGCGCTGAAGATCCGACCCGACTGGCGGACCATCGTCCCGTTGGTCATCGGGGCGGCCGCAGGGTCGGCCGGCGGCGCGCAGCTCGCGCGCTATCTGCCCAAGGCGTACTTCACCCCGATCGTGCTGCTCGCCCTGGTCGTGGTCGGCATCTACACCTGGCGGCGACCCCAGCTCGGACTGGTGTCGGCCCGCAAGCACGACGGCCGTGCCCACTACGGCCGGACCCTGGCCATCGGGCTCGGCGTCGGCGCGTACGACGGCTTCCTCGGCCCGGGTACGGGGTCGTTCTTCGTGATCCTGCTGGTCGGGGTGCTCGGCTACGGGTTCCTCGAGGCCAGTGCCAAGGCCAAGATCGCGAACCTGGTCACGAACCTCTCGGCGATCAGCGTCTTCGCGCTGCACGGCTCCGTGCTGTGGCAGCTCGGGCTGGTGATGGGCGCCGCCAACCTGGTCGGTGGTCTGCTCGGGGCCCGGACTGCGATCAAGCACGGCAACACCTTCGTCCGCAAGGTCTTCCTGATCGTCCTGGCCGGACTGATCGTCAAGCTGACCTACGACACCGTGGTGCAGGTCGTCGCGCTGGTCTAGCCCACGGATCAGCGGACGTAGCCCGGCCAGATCGGCAGGGGTGCGCCCCAGCGTCCGGCCCGGTCGACCAGATCGTCGAGGATCTCGATCGCCCGCTCGCGGTCGTCGTCGCCGGAGGCAGCGACCAGCAGGCCGGCGAACGGCTGCAAGGCGACCAGCAGGGACCGGATCAGCCGCTCGGCCCGCGCCGCGCTGGTCGGTTCGACCGACGGCACGTACGCCGGCTCGGCGGCGGGCACCTCGGCCTTGCGCCTCTTGAGCAGCGCGATCAACTCGTCGCGGGTCTTGCGGTGGTGCCGCAGCTCGGACCGGGCCCGGTCGTACGTGCCGCCGAACCGGGACAGCCGTCCCATGGCCAACTGGTACCCGTAGACCACCGCGTGCAACTGGGCGACCAGTTGCTGCGTGGCCGCGGTGTCGGTCAGCACCGCGACCGGCTTCGGCGGCCGGAGCCGGGCGAGATCGGGCGGCGTGGTGTCGACGGCCGCGCCGGCGAACCCGGCGGAGGCGATCGACATCGAGGCCCACAGCAGTGCGTCGGCGCCGGAGGAGGTGAGCGCCGTACGCCGATAGCGGCGCGCGGTCGCCCGCTCGCGCTGGGCCAGGGCGGCGCGACTGATCGCCGAGCCCGACACCTTGGGCGGTGACGGCGGATCGGCGACCAGCGCGGCGGCCCGCGCGCGGTGGGCATCGGCGAGGTCGGACAGCCACGCACGGTTGGCCTTGGTCACCCCCGATCGTCCGCGGACTGCGACGGCGTACGCGACCAGCTCCATCTCCGACACGGCGGCCCGCGCAGCGCCCGACGAGGTCGGGGGGGTCGGCGGTGGAGCCGAGGGACTACCGGACCGGGACGGGGTCGGCGACCGGCTCGGTTCGCGCACGGTGGGGTCACTGAGGGTGCAGCCGCCGAGCCCGACCAGCGCTCCCAGCGAGGCTCCCGCACCCAGCCGGAGGACGGCGCGGCGGGAGGTGCGGGTCACCCGGAGACGCTATCCCAGATCGGTTCGGACGAAGGGGATCCGGGCCCGTGCCGCACCCGGGTGACGCGACTCCGACGGCCCCACCGAGCCGCCTCGGCGTCAGGTGTGATGTCGTCCAGCAGGTAAGCTGCCCCGATGCGCACCCCCGTGGTGCGCGAGCACCACAGCACGTGATTTACCCACAATCGCATCACCACAATCGGATCACCACAATCGAATCGAAGGACTCGCCATGAAACAGACCCAGATCGCTGGGGTGCTGACCCCGGTCCTGGCCGAATTCGGGCTCGAGCTCGACGCCCTCGAGATCGTGCCGGCCGGCAAGCGGCGGCTGCTGCGCGTGGTCGTCGACGGCGACGGACCCGAAGGGCGCGGCCCGAACCTCGACGAGATCGCCGAGGCGAGCAAGGCCCTGTCGATCGCGCTCGACGGCGCCGAGGCGGTCGGGAACGCCGCGTACACGCTCGAGGTCTCCTCGCGGGGCATCGGTCGCCCGCTCACCCAACCGGCGCACTGGCGCCGCAACACCACCCGTCTGGTGACGGTGAACCTGACCGACGGTGAGGTGGTCACCGGTCGGATCACCGAGTCCGATGACGACGGCGTCGACCTGGACATCGACCAGACGCAACGGCGGATCGCCTTCGCCGACATCACCAAGGCCCTGATCCAGGTGGAGATGAACCGCCGCGATCAGAGCGAGGACGAGGACATCTGATGGACATCGACATTTCCGTACTCCGCCTGCTCGAACGCGAGAAGGACATTCCCTTCGAGGTGCTGGCCAAGGCCATCGAGGAGGCACTGCTCACCGCGTACGCCAACACCGAGGGTTCGCAGCCCGGAGCCCGGGTCGAGCTCAACCGCAAGACCGGCCGGGTCAACGTGCTCGCGCCCGAGCGCGACGAGGACGACAAGGTGATCGGGGAGTACGACAACACCCCCGAGGGCTTCGGCCGGGTCGCCGCCACCACCGCCCGCTCGGTGATCATGCAGCGGCTGCGGGATGCCGAGGACGAGCAGAAGTACGGCCACTTCGCCGGCGTCGAGGGCGACATCGTCTCCGGGGTGGTCCAACAGGGCAGCGACACCCGTACGGTGCTGGTCGACCTCGGCAAGATCGAGGCGATCATGCCGCTGGCCGAGCAGGTCCCGGGCGAGCGCTACGTACACGGGAACCGGATCCGGGTGTACGTCGTGGCCGTGCGCCGCGACCTGCGTGGACCCCAGGTCGTGGTCTCGCGGACCCACCCCGGTCTGGTCGAGAAGCTGTTCAAGCTCGAGGTGCCCGAGATCGCCCAGGGCGTCGTCGAGATCAAGGCCGTGGCCCGCGAGGCCGGCCACCGCTCGAAGATCGCGGTGATCAGCCACCACAAGGACGTCAGCGCCAAGGGCGCCTGCATCGGTCCGATGGGGCAGCGGGTCCGTGCGGTGATGCACGAGCTGAACGAGGAGAAGATCGACATCATCGACTGGTCGCCCGAGGGCGCCCGCTTCGTCGGCAACGCGCTGTCGCCGGCCAAGGTCCAGTCGGTCACCGTGGTCGACGCCACCGCCCGCGCTGCCCGCGTCATCGTCCCCGACTACCAGCTGTCGCTGGCCATCGGTCGCGAGGGCCAGAACGCCCGCCTGGCCGCCCGCCTCACCGGCTGGCGGATCGACATCCGCTCGGACACCGCGCCGCCGCCCGAGTGACCGTGCTCGCTCTGTAGACGAGGTGGGGTTCGTTTCCCGGCACCTGCCGGGAAACGGACCCTTTTTCGGTGGGGGACGGGTCGTTTCCCGGCATCTGCCGGTTGACGACCGCTCCTGGCTGCGGCGGCGGTCGTTTCCCGGCACGTGGCGGAAGACGCACCGCTTCGGGGCGCGGTGGCGGTCGTTTCCCGGCACGTGGCGGAAGACGCACCGGTCCGGGGCGCGGTGGCGGGCATATCCCGGCACCCTGCCGAGATACGGACCCCTCCCGGTGTGGAACGGGCCATTTTCCGGCAGCTGCCGGAAGACGCACCGCTTCTGCGTCTCGGCGAGCCCGTTTGCCGGCACGTGCCGGCAAACGAACCCACCGATGGGGGAGCTCAGGCCGAGTGCGACGAGCCCCACGACGTCGAGGCCCCGGCCGGCGCCAGCGAGCGGGGGACGCCCGAGTCGTCGCGGGCCGGAGCCGGAAGCAGCGACTCGGGGACGTCCTGGTAGGAGACACCGCGCAGGAAGCGGGTGATCGCCGCGGTGCCGACCGAGGTGCCACCGCTGGTCGTCGCCGGCCACGGACCCCCGTGTTCCATCGCCGGGGTGACGGCGACGCCGGTCGGCCAGCCGTTGACGATGACCCGGCCGCTGTGCTGGGCCAGGACGCCGACCAGCGCGCGGACCTCGTCGCCGGCCTCGCCGTCGGCGAGTTGGACGGTGCCGGTCAGCGAACCCTCGAACAGTTCACCGGCCACGCCGGCCAGGTCGTCGTCCGGCCCGTAGGTGACCAGGATGGCCAGCGGTCCGAAGCACTCCTCGCGGAGCACCTCGTGCTCGCGGACCAGGGCGAGATCGGCGGTCACCAGCGTCGGGGTGGCCCAGCCCTGCCCGTCCTCGTCGAAGCGCAGGTCACCGGGCACCAGGACCTGCACGCCGGGGACGGCGAGGATGGCGGCCCGGCGGTCGCGGTAGCCGGTGGCGATCCGCGGGTCGAGCAGCCGGTGCTCGGGCACGGCGACCGCGGCCTCGGTCACCGTCGCGTCGAGCCCGTGTTCGGCGGGCAGGAAGATCAGCCCGGGCTTGGTGCACAGCTGCCCGGCCGAACCGGACACGCTGGTGACCAGCGCCTTGGCCAGATCCGTCCCGCGCTCGGCCACGGTGGCGGCGGTGACGAACACCGGGTTGACGCTGCCGAGCTCGCCGAAGAACGGCATCGGCGCCGGTCGCGCTGCGGCCAGGTCGGCCAGGAACCGGCCGCCCCGGGTCGATCCGGTGAACGCGCCGGCCCGGATCAGCGGGTGCTGGACCAGCGCCGCGCCCTCGGCCTCACCCGCGACCAGTTGCAACACGTGCTCGGGCAGCCCGGCGCCGACCAGGGCGACCGACACCACCGCCGCCGTACGCCGGGACAACTCCGGGTGGCCCGGGTGGGCCTTGACGATCACCGGGCACCCGGCGGCCAGCGCGGCCGCGGTGTCGCCGCCGGCCACCGAGAACGCGAACGGGAAGTTGCCGGCGGCAAAGTTGATCACCGGTCCGACGGGGACCAGGATCCGCCGCAGTTCCGGACGCGGGCCGATGGCGAAGTCCGGGTCGCGTTCGTCGATCCGCAGATCGAGGAACGAGCCGTCGGCCACGACCTCGGCGAACAGCCGGAGCTGGACCCGGGTCCGTTTGAGCTCACCGGTCAGCCGGGCCGTGGTCAACCCGGTCTCGGTGGCGGCCAGCGTGATCAACTCGTCGGCCGCGCCCTCGAGCGCTTCAGCCGCAGCCAGCAGACCGGCCGACCGGACACTCAGGTCCAGTGCGGCGTACGCGGTAGCGGCCTCGGCGGCGCGGCGGGCGATCAGGTTGACGTCGACGTCAGTCACAGGGGCAATCCTCAGCAGTGGGGTGGGACTCGGAAGCGGGAAGCGGAGCTAGAAGGTGAAGCCGGTGGGGAACGGGTCGGTCGGGTCGAGCACGTACTGGCTGAATCCGCTGACCCAGGCGCGGCCGGTGATGGTGGGGATGACCGCGGGGATGCCGGCGATCTCGGTCTCGGCGATCAGTCGGCCGACGAAGTGCCCGCCGATGAACGACTCGTTGACGAAATCGGTGTGCAGACCGAGTTCACCGCGGCCCCAGAGCTCGGCCATCCGCGCGGACGTGCCGGTGCCGCACGGCGAGCGGTCGAACCATCCCGGGTGGATGGCCATGGCGTGCCGGGAGTGCTGCGCCGTCGACCCCGGCGCGATGAACTCGACGTGGTGGCAGTGGTCGGTGCCGCCGATCAGCGGGTGCTTCGGCGGTGCGGTGGTGTTGATGGCGTCCATGACGGCCAGTCCGGCGCGCAGGATGTCGCCCTGGCGGGACCGGTCGAACGGCAGTCCGACGTCGTCGAGATCGACCATGGCGTAGAAGTTGCCGCCGAAGGCCAGGCTGTAGGGCACCTCGCCGTAGCCGGGGACCGCGATGACCTGGTCGAGCCGGTCGACGAAGCTGGGAACGTTTTCGATGGTCACCGACTCGGCATGGCCGTCCACGACCTGGACCCGGGCGATGACCAGCCCGGCGGGCACGTCGAGCCGGATCGTCGTCACCGGTTCGACGACCTCGACCATGCCGGTCTCGACCAGCACCGTCGCCGCGCCGATGGTTCCGTGACCGCACATGGCCAAGCAGCCCGAGGCCTCGATGTAGACGATGCCCCAGTCGCAGTCCTCGCGGGTCGGCGGCTGCAGGATCACCCCGCTCATCGCCGCGTGGCCGCGCGGCTCGTTCATCAGCCACTGCCGCAGGTGATCGAGGTGCTCCATGACGTAGAGCCGCTTCTCGTTCATCGTCGCGCCGGGGATGACTCCGACCCCACCGGTGACGACGCGGGTCGGCATCCCCTCGGTGTGCGAGTCGACGGCGGTGACCATCCGGGAGAACTTCACGATCCTCGATCCTGTCAGGTCGGCGGCGGACGTTTCCCGGCACGTGCCGGACGACGACCGCCGAAGTGGGGTGGAACGCGTCGTCTCCCGGCAGCTGCCGGACGACGATGACGTGGTCGGGCTGGAGGAGTCGTTTCGCGGCAGCTGCCGGGAAACGACCCCCTCAGCCCGGGCCCGGAGGGCCGTTTCGCCGCACGTGCCGGGAAACGACCCCATCCGAAGGAGTGTGCCGAGGTTCAGCGGCGCGCGGCGACGAAGTCCAGGGCCTTGCGGGTGTCGCGCTCGACGATCGCCGCCTGCTCGGGGCTGAGCGGGCCGCGCGGCGGGCGGGTCGGGCCGCCGTAGCTCTGACCGGCGATGTCGATCGACAGCTTGATGGCCTGGACGAACTCGGTGCGCGAGTCCCAGCGGAACACCGCGACCAGTGCCTGGTAGATCTCCTTGGCGTCCTCGAGCTTGCCCGCCTGGACCAGGTCGTAGATCTCGACGGCCTCGCGCGGGAAGGCGTTCGGGTAGCCGGCGAACCAGCCGGTGGCCCCCATGACCAGGGCCTCGAACAGCAGGTCGTCGGCGCCGGCGATCACGTCGATGTCGCAGAGTTCCTTGATCTCCAGGACTCGGCGGATGTCACCGGTGAACTCCTTGATGGCCACGACGTTCTCGAACTGGGCGATCTCGGCGACGATGTCGGGGGTCAGGTCGACCTTGGTGTCGAACGGGTTGTTGTAGGCCATGATCGGCAGGCCGACCTCGTTGACCCGGCGATAGTGCTCGATCACCTCGGACCGGTTGGCGCGGTACAGGGTCGGCGGCAGCAGCAACACGCCGTCGGCACCGTCCTCCTGGGCGATCTCGGTCCATTTGACCGCCTGGTGCCAGCCGACACCGTGCACACCGGCGACGACCAGGCCGCGGTCGCCGACCGTCTCGACGGCGACCTGGACGACCTTGCGGCGCTCCTCGTCGGTCAGCGAGGAGTACTCACCGAGCGAGCCGTTGGGCCCGACGCCGCGGCAGCCGTTGCTGATCAGGAAGTCGCAGTGTTCGGCGAACTTGTCGTAGTCCACCGCCAGCCCGGCCGGTGCGCTGGCGTCTTCCTTGAAGGCCAGGGTGGTGGCGACGATGACGCCGCCGAGGTCGAAGGTCTTGCTCATGAGGTGGCTTCCTTCTCCGCCGCGAGGACGGGGGTGGTGGTCTGGACGGGTGCGGCCGCGAGGGCCGTGGTGCGGTGGGTGGTGACGGGTTCGGCCGTCGGGTGGACGGGTGTGGTGGCGAGTTCGCCGAGCCGGATCGGCGCCGCGATCGGCCGGGAGTCGGAGCCGGGGCCGGCGGTCGGCGCGCAGCCGAGGAGATCCTCGACCGTACGCCCGCAGATCCGGCCCTGGCACGGACCGAGTCCGGCCCGGGTGGTGAGCTTGAGCGAACGCAGTCCGGCGTCCGGGGTCTGGGTGGCGATCGAGCGCAGCCGCCCGCAGGTCACTTCTTCGCACCGGCAGACCAGGGTCTCGTCGTCGACCCATTCCGACCATCCGGCGCCGATTCCGTGCGCCGCCTCGATCCGGGCGGCGAAGCCGGACATCCGCGCGCGGGTCCGGCGGGCACCGCGTACGCCGGGGTCGGCGGGCGATCCGCCGGCCGCGACGTGACCGGCCAGCGTCCCCTCGGCCAGCGCGGCGTCGGCCCCGCCGATCGCGGTGATCTCGCCGGCCGCGAACACCCCGGGCACCGACGTCCGCTGGCCGTGGTCGACCGCGACGAAGCGCTGCTCGGTCAGCGCACAACCGGCCGCGACCGCGAGTTCGAGCCGGGGGGTGAAGCCGTGGCTGACGCAGACGGCGTCGACCTCGACCTCGTACGCGGTGCCGGGGATCGGCCGCCAGTCGGCGTCGACCCGGGCCACGGTCACCGCCTCGACCCGGTCGGTCCCGTGGGCGGCGACCACGGCCTGACCGGGGCGATACGGGATCCGGTGGCGGGCCTGGTGGGCCGCGTACCCACCGAGCTCGCGGGCCTTGCCGGCCGAGCCGACCAGCTGCCAGGGCTTGGCCAGCCAGCCGCGAGCCAGCCGGCTGATCGGCGCCGCCTCGAGCACCGCGACGACCTGGGCGCCGCTGATCGACAGCGACTCGGCGACCGGGAGCAGGAACGGACCGGCGCCGGCGACGACGACGCGTCGTCCCAGCGCCAGACCGTCGGCCTTGGCGATCGCCTGGGCCGCTCCGGCCGTGTAGACCCCGGGCAGGTCCCAGCCCGGGAAGGGCAGCGTCCGGTCGTGGGCACCGGTGGCCAGCACCAGGGCGTCGGGGGTGAAGTACCGGGTCACTCGGTCGGCGCCGTCGATCGGGCCGATCACCGTGTGCACCACCGGACCGGGCTCGATGGCCCAGACCTGGGCGCCGGTCAGCACCGTGCACGACGCATCGTTCAGCACGGTGTCGCGAAGCGCGGTGAACCGCGACCAGCCGTGCTGCAGCCGCTGGTCGCCGAGCCCGTGCCGCCAGTACTGACCGCCGAGCTGTCCCGACCCGTCGAGCACCGTGACCTCGGCCCCCCGGGCGAGGGCCGACACCGCCGCGGCGAGCCCTGCCGGGCCGGCACCGACCACCAGGACGCTCTGTCGTGTGGGGGGACGACCCCCCACACCCCCCGCAAGCCGGTCGTCGCTGGCGCTCCTCGCGGCGGGTCGTGTGGGGGGACGACCCCCCACACCCCCCGCAAGCCGGTCGTCGCTGGCGCTCCTCGCGGCGGGTCGTGTGGGGGGACGACCCCCCACACCCCCCGCAAGCCGGTCGTCGCTGCTCGTACTCACGACTGGGTCTCCACGACATCGCCGTCGACGGCCTGGCGCTGGCAGGCGCGGACGTCGGGGATCCCGTTCACCGTGACCAGGCAGTCGTAGCAGACGCCGATCCCGCAGAACAGGCCGCGCGGACGGGCGTTGGCCCGGGTGGTCCGCCAGGTGCGGATGCCGGCGCCGAGCAGCACACCGGCCACCGTCTGACCCTCCGTCCCGGCGACGGTCCGGCCGTCGATGTCGAGCTTCACGCCGCCTCCAGATGGGTGGCCAGACTGGACCGGTCGAGCTGGAACGGGGTGGGGTCGAGCCGGGGGGTGAGCCCGAGGATCTGAGCGGCCAGCAGTTCGCCGGTGATCGACGACAGCCCGATCCCGGCGCCCTCGTGGCCGGTGGCGTACCACAGCCCGGGAACGCGGGGGTCGGGGCCGATCACCGGCAGGTGGTCGGGCATGTAGGGCCGGAAGCCGGCGTAGCCGCGGATGGCGTTGACGCCGGACAGGAAGGGGAAGAGCCCGATCGCCTTGGTCGCGAGCTCGCGGAGCACGGCGGCGCGGACCTGCGGGTCGAAGCCGACCTGTTCGCGGCTCGAGCCGATCAACACCGTGCCGCCCGGCGTGCTCTCGACGACGCTCGAGGTCTGCAGCGCGGCCTCGGCCGACTGAGTGGCGGCGAAGTAGTCGCCGTCGTAGACCTTGTGGAACACCCGGCGACGCATCGGGCTGGTGACCAGGATCATCCCTCGGCGCGGCCGGACCGGCAGGGCCGCTCCGATCCGGTCGGCCACGATCCCCGACCACGGTCCGGCGGCGATGACCACCACGTCGGCGCCGATCTCGCCGACCGAGGTCAGCAGCCCGCAGATCCGGCCGTCGGCCCGGCGTACGCCGCCGAGCACCTCGACGCCGGTGCAGACCACGGCGCCGCGCAGCCGGGCGGAGGCGAGCATGGCCTCGGTGGCGATCACCGGCTGCAGCTGGGCGTCCTCGGGGTAGTGGACCGCACCGGTGACCGCTGGGGTCAGATCGGGCTCGAGGAGGCGGGCCTGCTCGGGTCCGAGCGTGCGGGCGTCGATGCCGGCGACCCGTTGGGTCGCGGCGAAATCGAGGAGTCCGGCCAGGCCGGGCTCGGTGGTGGTGACGACGATGCCGCCCTTGGGCTCGTACTCGATGCCGGGGAAGTCGGGACCGAGCTCGGCCCGCAACTCGGCGGCGACGGCGGGCCAGGTGGCGACGGCGGCGCGGGCCAGGTCGAGTTCGGGGCCGGGCGCCTTGTCGGAGACGAGCAGGTTGCCCTCGCAGGCCGCACTGGTGCCCGAGGCGCTGGTGCCGCGTTCGAGCACGGTGACCTGATGACCCTGACCGGCCAGGCTGCGCGCGCAGGCGGCGCCGATGATTCCGGCCCCCACGATCAGCACGTCTGGCATATCAGCTCCTTCGAGTGATGTGTAACATATTACTGATCCGAGAGCGAAGCAAGTCGTGGTCCGAAGGTCATTCCGGTCGACCCGCCCACCATCCGATGGTGTGTCCGATGTGGAGGTGCATCAGCGCCCGGGCCGCCGGGCCGTCACCGGCGCTGAGGTGGTCGAGCAACGCGTGGTGTTCGGCCGCCGACTCGGCCAGCCGGCCGCTCCGGGCCAGGGCGGCGACCCCGACCAGTCGGGTCCGCGAACGGAGTCCGCCGATCACCTCGACCAGCACCGGATTGCCCAGCAGTCCGGCCAGCCGGAGGTGGAACTCGCGGTCGGCGGCGACGTAGCCGACCGTCTCCCACGTCCGGGCGGTCTCGACGATGGTCTCGGCCAGCGTCCGCAGCCCGGGCAGTTCGGCGGTGGGGAAATCGACGGCGAGTTGCTCCATGGCCGGAGGCTCGAGCAGTTGACGAACCTCGGCGATCTGCCGCAGCGCGTCGGGGGAGACCTCGGTGACCCGGAAGCCCTTGTTGCGGACCGACTCGACGAAGCCGCGGCTCTCCAGCTCGAGGACCGCCTCGCGCACCGGGGTGGCCGACACCGCGAACTGGGCGGCGAGCGTGGGGACCGTGATCATCGTCCCGGGGGCCAGTTCGCCGGTGACGATGGCGGCGGTCAGCGCCTCCTCGACGTGGGCGCGCAGGTTCCGGCGCTGCTCGACCGGACGGATCTGTTGGGTCATCGTGGCTGACGATATAAGGAGAATGCGGTGTCGGTGGTCGAGCGACCCCGGCGTCGAGCGGCTAAACTGCTGCGGTGGCCGATCCTGTCCGCACGTGCGTGGGTTGTCGCGGACGGGCACCGAAGGCGCAATTGGCCCGGATGGTCTGGGATGGTCGGCTCGCGCTCGATCCCGCCCAGGTCCGCCCGGGACGGGGCGCCTATCTGCATCCGGATCGGCGATGTATCGAGCAAGCGCTACGTCGACGTGCGGTCGGTCGGGCTCTGAAGGTCAGCAACGCGTCGGTCGACGCGTCCGACTTAGACGAACTGGCTGTCGGCGCGTAGAGTGATTGACCGCGTTCCAACGATCAGAAAGTGGGCTCACGCTCATGACCACTCGATGAGAATTTCTCAATGAGCTTCACCGGCAACTAACTGGTCCGTACGCATCCAGGCGCGGACCGCCACCAAGGAGAGCAGTGCCAAAGGTCCGTGTCTACGAGCTCGCGAAAGAGCTCGGAGTCGAGAGCAAGACCGTCCTCACGATGTTGAAGGACATGGGCGAGTTCGTCCGGTCGGCGTCTTCCACTGTGGAAGCCCCCGTCGAACGTCGCCTCAAGGAGAAGCTGGCGAACGATCCGCCCGCGGCCAAGAAGTCCGGCCGTCGGCCGGGTGTGCCGCAGCCCCAGCCCGGCGCCCCGCGTCCGGCCGAGGCGCGTACGCCGCAGCCCTCAGCCCCCAGCGCCGCGCCGAGTGCGCCCGCCACCACCCCGCAGCGATCGGTGCCCACGGCGCCGGGGCGGAGTGCGTCCCCGTCACCCAGCCCGTTCCGACCCGGCCCCAACGGCGGCCGTCCCGCGGCCGAGCCTCAGGCCCCGGCCGCGTCGGCACCCGCCACGGCGGCTCCGGCCAGCCCGGCTCCGTCGGCCCCGGTCCCCGCGGCCGAGGCGGCTCCGTCGCCGGTCGCGGGCACCGAGCGTCCGGCTCCGACGGCCTCGACCGAGGCACGTCCGTCGACTCCGCAGGCGCCGGACACGCGTCGCGAGTCCCCGGCTCCGGGCGCCTCGTCGGCCCCGGCCGCCCGGACCCCGCAGCCCGGTGCCTCCCGCACCCCGGGTCCGCGTCCCAACGTGCCGCGCGCCCCGGGTCAGACCCCGCCGTCGGGTCGCACCGACACGGGTCAGGCGCCTAGCCAGGGCACCCCGGGTCAGGCCGCTCCCGGTCAGCCGGGTCCGCGTCCGCGTCCCGGATCGACCGGCGGTCTCCCCGGCGGCGGTCCTCGCGACCGTCGTACCGGCACCCCGCGTCCGGGCAACAACCCGTTCTCGTCGTCCCAGGGCATGGGCCAGGCCCGTCCGCCGCGGCCCGCCGCCGCGGGTGGCGCTCCCGGTGCCAGCCCTGACGCCGCCCGTCCGGGTGGACCCCGGCCGCCGGCCGGACGCGGTCCGGTCCCCGGCGCTCGTCCGGGCGTTCCCGGCATGCCCCGCCCCAATCCGGCGATGATGCCGCGTCAGGCCTCGGGTCAGCTCGGCGGTCCCGCCGCCGGACCCGGCGCCCGTGGTCGCGGCGCCCCCGCCGGTGGTCGTGGTCGTCCCGGCGGCCCGCCCGGTGCGGGTGGTCCCGGTCGTCCCGGTGGCGGTGGCCCCGGCGGTCCGCCGTCGGGTCGCGGCGGTCGCGGCGGTCGTGGTGGCACCCAGGGTGCCTTCGGTCGCGCCGGTGGTCCGGTCCGTCGTGGACGCAAGTCGAAGCGTCAGCGCCGTCAAGAGTTCGACCAGATGCAGGCCCCGGAGATCGGTGGCGTACGCGTCCGGCAGGGTGATGGCTCGACCATCCGCCTGGCGCGTGGCGCCTCGCTGACCGATCTGTCCGAGAAGATCAACGTCGACGTGTCCAACCTGGTCCAGGTGCTGTTCAACCTGGGCGAGATGGTCACCGCCACGCAGACCGTGTCCGAGGACACCCTGCAGGTGCTCGCCGGCGAGCTCAACTACAAGATCGAGGTCGTCTCGCCCGAGGACGAGGACCGCGAGCTGCTCGAGAGCTTCGACATCGAGTTCGGCGAGAACGAGGGTGGCGAGGAGGACCTCGCGGCCCGTCCGCCGGTCGTCACGGTCATGGGTCACGTCGACCACGGCAAGACGAAGCTGCTCGATGCGATCCGCAAGACCAACGTGGTCGCCGGCGAGGCCGGCGGCATCACCCAGGCCATCGGTGCCTACCAGGTGGCCACCGAGGTCGACGGCACCGAGCGCAAGATCACCTTCATCGACACCCCGGGTCACGAGGCGTTCACCGCCATGCGTGCTCGTGGGGCGAAGTCGACCGACATCGCCGTGCTCGTGGTGGCGGCTGATGACGGTGTGATGCCGCAGACGATCGAGGCGTTGAACCACGCGCTCGCGGCTGATGTCCCGGTCGTGGTCGCGGTCAACAAGATCGACCGCGAGGGTGCCGATCCGGTCAAGGTGCGCGGTCAGCTGACCGAGTACGGCCTGGTCCCCGAGGAGTACGGCGGCGAGACGATGTTCGTCGACGTCTCCGCGATCACCGGCGTCGGCCTCGACGAGCTGCTCGAAGCGGTCATCCTGACCGCGGACGCCGCGCTCGACCTGCGGGCCAACCCGGAGATGGACGGACAGGGTGTGGCCATCGAGGCTCACCTCGACAAGGGCCGCGGCCCGGTCGCGACCGTCCTGGTCCAGCGCGGCACCCTGCACGTCGGCGACTCGATCGTGGCCGGTACCGGCTACGGCCGGGTCCGGGCGCTGCTCGACGACCACGGCAACAACGTCGACGAGGCGCCGCCGTCGTTCCCGGTCCAGGTCCTCGGCCTCACCGCCGTGCCCGGTGCCGGCGACAGCTTCATCGTCGTCGACGACGACCGGATGGCCCGGCAGATCGCCGAGCGTCGAGCATCTCGACTGCGGATGGCGGCCCAGGCGGCCGGCACCCGTCGCAAGACGCTGGACCAGCTCTTCGATCAGCTCGAGCGGGGCGAGGAGCAGGAACTGCGCCTCATCCTCAAGGGCGACGGGGCCGGTTCGGTCGAGGCGCTCGAGGATGCGCTCGCCAAGATCGATGTCGGCGACGAGGTCAGCCTGCGGGTCATCGACCGTGGTGTCGGTGCGATCACCGAGACCAACGTCAGCCTGGCGGCCGCCTCGAACGCGGTCATCGTCGGCTTCAACGTCCGCCCGCAGGGCAAGGCGACGGAGCTGGCCGACCGCGAGGGTGTCGACATCCGGTACTACTCGGTGATCTACTCCGCGATCGACGAGATCGAGGCGGCGCTCAAGGGCATGCTCAAGCCGATCTACGAGGAAGCGATCCTGGGGCAGGCGGAGATCCGCGAGATCTTCCGTTCGTCGCGGGCGGGCATCATCGCCGGCTGCATGGTCATCGACGGCACGATCCGACGCAACTCCAAGGCGCGTCTGCTCCGTGACGGCGTGGTCATCCACGAGAGCTCGATCGCGTCGCTGCGGCGCGAGAAGGACGATGTCACCGAGGTCCGCGAGGGCTTCGAGTGTGGTGTGACGGTGAACAACTACTCCGACATCCGCACCGGCGACATCATCGAGACCTTCGAGATGCGCGAGAAGCCGCGTAACTGATCGATCGCTGCGGCCTTACCATCGGTTGTTCCATAACCGATGGTAAGGTCGCGGTGTGGTTTCTGGGGGATGGCCCGCGCTCCGCTGGGAATCTCTCGCCTGGGTGAGTCGCGACCCCACCGAGTCCCGGAGGTCCCAGCGGCGGACCGTCGGGCCCTACCGGTCGGCGATCCCGCCGGAGATCGATGCGGTGACCGATCTGTCGCGCTTCCTCCCGCCGGAGGTGAGGGTCGACGCCGAGGACGCCGTCGCGGCCCTCGCCCGCTTCGACGGTGAGTCCGGCCGGTGGGCCGCCCCGTTCGTCTCGATCCTGCTGCGCAGCGAGAGCAGTTCGAGCTCGGAGATCGAGCAGCTGACCGCCTCCCCGCGCAACATCGCACTCGCCGAACTCGGGCTCGGTGCGGCGGCCAACTCGACCCTGATCGTGGCCAACGGGCGGGCGATGGAAGCGGCCGTCGCGCTGGCCGGTGATCTCGACGAGGCGGCTGTGCTCGCCATGCACGAGGCGCTGCTGGGCCAGGTGCGTCCGGATCTGACCGGACGGTGGCGGGACCAAGCGGTCTGGATCGGCGGGGGATACGCGAACAGTCCGCACGCCGCGGCCTTCGTGCCCCCGGCCAGCGCCCGCGTACCGGCGCTGATGGGCGATCTGCTGCGGTTCGCCCGTCGGCTCGATCTTCCGGCCCTTCCGCAGATCGCCGTCGCGCACGCGCAGTTCGAGACGATCCACCCGTTCCCGGACGGCAACGGGCGCACCGGCCGAGCTCTGGCTCATGCCATGCTGCACCGGCTCGGGATCACCCGCTCGGTCGTGGTCCCGATCTCGGCCGGTCTGCTCGGTGACGTCGATGCCTACTTCGCCGCGCTGACCGCCTACCGCGAGGGCGACATCGCGCCGGTCGTGGCCGCGTTCGCCCGGGCCTGTCTGATCGGGGTGCAGAACGGTCGGGAGCTCGTGGCGGCGATCGACCGGTTTCGGGCCCAGGCCGAGGAGACCACGTCGGCCCGACGCGGTTCGGCCGGCTGGCGGGCGATCGAGGTGCTGATGCGGCAACCCGTGATCAACGCCCAGGTGCTCGCCGCCGCGTTGGCGGTGACAGCGCAGAACGCTCAACTCGGGCTCGACCGACTGGCCGCGGACGGCATCGTCCGCGAGTCCACCTCGGGTCGGCGCAACCGGCTCTACCAGGCCGACCAGGTGTTGGAGGCGCTCGACGCGTTCGCCGAGCGGTCCCGCCGTGGGCGACCCTGACGACGCGGGATTCCGCGCGGACGACGAGCGGTCCGGGTCGTCGGTCCAACTACAGTGGCGCGCATGGCATCACCTCGCAACGCCAAGTTGGCCGACCAGATCAAGGTCATCGTCGCCGAGATGCTCGAACGGCGGATCAAGGACCCCCGACTCGGGTTCGTCACCGTCACCGACGTACGCCTGACCGGCGACAACCGCGAGGCCACCGTCTTCTACACGGTCTACGGCTCCGAGGGTGACCAGGCCGGAACCGCAGCGGCGCTGAGCTCGGCCTCCGGGCTGATCCGCTCGCAGGTGGGCAAGCAACTCGGCATGAAGTTCACCCCCACCGTGGCGTTCGTCCTCGACGCGGTGCCCGACACGGCCAAGCAGATCAACGACCTGCTGGCCCGGGCCAAGGCCGTCGACGCCCGCGTGGCCGAGCAGGCCGTGGGCGCGGTCTACGCCGGTGACGCCGACCCGTACAAGCACCCCGAGGACGAGCCGGACGACGAGCCGCTGAGGTGACTTCGGAGGGGGTCGTTCCCCCGAAACGACACGGCGTGGTGATCATCGACAAGCCGGCGGGCTGGACCTCGCACCAGGTGGTCGGGAGGATGCGGCGGCTGGCCGGCACCCGCAAGGTCGGTCACGCCGGGACGCTGGATCCGATGGCCACCGGGGTGCTGGTCATCGGGGTCGAACGGGCGACCCGGCTCCTGGGTCACCTGATGCTGACGTCGAAGACCTACACCGCGACCCTCCGCCTGGGCGTGTCGACGATCACCGACGACGCCGAGGGCGAGGTCACCGCGCGTACGCCGGTACCCACCCTGACCCCCGAGCAGATCGAGGCCGCGCTGACGCCGTTGCGCGGCGACATCCTCCAAGTGCCGACCGCCGTCTCGGCGATCAAGGTCAACGGCGTGCGGTCGTACGCCAAGGTCCGGGCCGGGGAGAGCGTCGATCTCGCCGCCCGCCCGGTCCGGGTGGACCGGCTCGACGTCGTGGATCGCCGTGACCTGGTCGACGAGGGCCGGCCGGTCGTCGATCTCGACGTCGAGGTCGACTGTTCCTCGGGCACCTACATCCGGGCGCTGGCCCGCGACCTGGGAGCGACGCTGGGCGTGGGCGGGCACCTGACCGCGTTGCGCCGGACCCGCGTCGGTCCGTACGACCTCAGTCGGGCCCGCACGCTCGAGCAGGCCGAGGACGACCTCGGGCTGATCCCGATCGCCGACGCCGCGCGGCTCACCTTCGCCGCGGTCGATCTCTCCGAGGACCAGGCCACCGCCGTCCGCTACGGCCGTCGGCTGGCCGACCTCATGCTCACCGCGTCACCCACCGCGCTGTTCGACCCGGCCGGGGAATTCCTGGCCCTGTACGCCCCCGACGGTCCGGGCGCCAAGCCGGTGGCCGTCTTCACCGGCTGAACGACCGGCATCGAGTCCCTGGTCAGGCCTTGCTCGGGAGGTCGGCGATGACGATCTTCTTCATGGTCATCATCGCCGCGTAGTCCTCGGCGGTGAGCTCGGCGTCCATCCCCTTCGGGGCCACCTGCCAGCTCACCCCGAACCGGTCCTTGCACCAGCCGCAGGCCTCGGCCTCGGGCACGGTCGACAATTGCTCCCACAGCCGGTCGATCTCGGCCTGGTCCTCGCACTCGATCAGCAGCGACAGACCCTCGTTGTAGTCGAAGTCGTGCGGCGCGGGGGAGTCCATGGCGGTGAACCACTCGTCGCCGACCGCGAACTCGCCGAACATCACCGAGCCGGCCGCCGCCGCACCCGTCTGTTCGGGCCACCGCGCCACCGTGCCGATCCGGGCGTCGTCGAACAGCGAGGTGTAGAAGGTCATCGCCTCCTCGGCCTGGTTCACGTGGGCGTTGGCGAACATCAGCGACGGGATGACGAACGGCCGCGGTTCTCCGGCGGGGTTGGTCAGGATCAGCTGCCAGGAGACGCCGAACCGGTCCTGCACCCAGCCGTAGTGCTCGCTGAACGGGTAGCTGCCCAGCTCCATCAGCACCTTCCCGCCCTCGGCCAGGCGCGCCCACACCTCGTCGAGCCGTTGCGCCGCGTTCTCGTCGAAGGTCGGGTCGAAGTTGACCATGAACGACAGCATCGGGTTGGGGGTGAACTCGGGCCCGGCGTTGATCGCCATCATCCGGTGACCGCGGATGGCGAACTCGATCATCAGCACCTCGCCGGCCATCGCGGCCTGGAAGTCGAGCAGTCCCTCGCGCGGGTAGTGCGAGCGGTACGACTCGACGGCGTCGGGGAAGGTCGACCGGTAGAAGGCCACGACCTCCTCGGCGTTGCCGTTGCACCAGATGTTGGGAACGATCTTCTGGTCGGTCATGTCGCGTCCTCCTCTGTCGTTGGCCAGCACACTAGACACCGATTCTGACCGGGGAGCGACCCGGTACTCATCGCTGCACGCCGGATCGGTGACGATCCTGGTAGCTTGCGCCCGTGGTGATCGACACGCGGCCGGTGGTGGTGATCGGCAACTTCGACGGCGTGCACCGAGGCCACCTGGCCCTGCTCCAGGCCGCGCGGGCCGCCGAACCCGAGGCGCCGCTGGTGGTGGTCACGTTCTGGCCGCACCCCATGTCGGTCATCCGCCCCGACCAGACCCCCCTGCTGCTCACCTCGCTCGAACGCCGCGAGGAACTGCTCCGGGCGGCCGGGGCCGATGACGTGGTCGTGGTCGACTTCACCCCGGAGCTGGCCCAGTGGAGTCCTACGAGGTTCGTCGACGAGGTGCTGCGACCCCTGCGACCGCGCCGGATCGTGGTGGGGCAGAACTTCCGCTTCGGCTTCCGCGCCGCCGGCACCGTCACCGTCCTGCAGGAGCTCAGCCGGGGCGAGTTCGTGGTCCAGCCGCTGCCGCTGGTCACCGACGGTGCGTTGCCGAGCTCGTCGACCCTGGTCCGCCAGGCGGTGACCGAGGGGGACTTCGGCCGCGTACGCGAGCTCTGCGACCATCCGTTCCGGTTCTCCGGCGTGGTGGTCAAGGGTGATCAGCGCGGCCGCGAACTCGGCTTCCCGACCGCCAACGTCCTGGTCTCCCCGGGGATGGCCGTCCCGGCCGACGGGGTGTACGCCGGCTGGGTCACCCGGCTCGACCGGCCCGACGCCGAGCGCTGGCCGGCCGCGATCTCGGTCGGCACCAACCCGACCTTCGACGGGATCGAGCGCCGGGTCGAGTCCTACGTCCTCGACCGCGACGACCTCGAGCTCTACGGCGTACGCATCGCCGTCGACTTCTACGCCCGGCTCCGCGGTCAGGTGAAGTACGCCGGGCTGGAGGCGCTGATCCACCAGATCCACGCCGACGTCGACCAGACCAGGCACATCCTCCACACGTCGTGATTGGGCAGCGTTCGCGCCCGCGCCGGCCGTGGATCGTCATCCGCTCCCTCGTTCGCCGACGGAGAAGCGTGTCGGCGCACTCGGTCGCGGACGACGATCGCCGGCGCTGACCGACGCTCGCGCTGGGCTGATCGCCGGCCCGCTCACGCCCGCGCCGGCCTCGGAGCGCGCGGATTCGTCGCGGTGCGGCGCCGCTGCTAGGCTGATGGTTGCCGTTCGATCGGCCGCGGATCCGTAAGAGCTCCCTTGCACACCAGGTGCATCCCTCGTGAGAGGAGTCGGGGGCGCCGCGCAACGGGTGACACCGGGAGGAGAACAGTGGTTTACAACGCTGCCGTCAAGGCGGAGACCATCAAGGAGTTCGCAACCAACGAGGGCGACACTGGCTCTCCCGAGGTGCAGATCGCGGTGCTGACGCGCCGCATCGCCCACCTCACCGAGCACCTCAAGGAACACAAGCACGACCATCACAGCCGCCGTGGTCTGATGCTGCTCGTCGGCCAGCGCCGGCGTCTGCTCAACTACGTCGCCAAGACCGACATCGGGCGTTACCGCTCGCTGATCGAGCGTCTCGGTCTGCGTCGCTGACCCCATGAGGAGCGGTTCTCCACCTCGGAGGGCCGCTCCTGTCATGTGGTCGGTGCTGCGGCCCGACACGGCACGACCCACAACTCCATAACCACCCAACACAGATCGCCACCCCACCTGAAGCTCAGGGGAAAGCTTCGGTCTCCGGTAGTGGTTCTCGGGAGCCGTCCTCGACAGGACGCCCGCGGACCTCGATCGAAGACCGGCCTTCCCGGCTCGGGGGAGCTGCGCGGCCGCGGAGCGGCCTGCGCCACGAGCCCAGGTGTGCGGGGTGTGATCCACACCCGGCGTGACCGCGTCCGCGCGAGCACGCCACAGAAAGGAATCCCGTGGAGGGACCGGACCTTCAGTTCTCTGAAGCCATCATCGACAACGGAGCACTCGGCAAGCACGTCGTGCGCTTCGAGACGGGCCTGCTGGCCCGTCAGGCCGCCGGCTCGGCGACCGTCTACCTGGACGACGACACCATGTTGTTGTCGGCCACCACCGCGCAGTCCAAGCCGCGCGACGCCATCGACTTCTTCCCGCTGACCGTGGACGTCGAGGAGCGGATGTACGCCGCCGGCCGCATCCCCGGCTCGTTCTTCCGCCGCGAGGGACGCCCGTCCGAGGGCGCCATCCTCACCTGTCGGCTGATCGACCGGCCGCTGCGTCCCTGCTTCGTCAAGGGCCTGCGCAACGAGGTCCAGGTCGTCGTCACCGTCATGGCGCTCAACCCGGACAAGAGCTACGACGTCGTCGCCATCAACGCGGCCTCGCTGTCGACCACGCTCGCGGGTCTGCCGTTCACCGGCCCGGTCGGCGGCGTCCGCGTCGCCCTGATCGGTGACCAGTGGGTCGGCTTCCCCGACGTCTCCCAGCTCTCCGAGGCGACCTTCACCATGGTCGTCGCCGGTCGGGTGACCGAGACCGGTGATGTCGCCATCGCCATGGTCGAGGCCGAGTCGACCGAGCACACCTGGGACCTGGTCCGCTCCGGCGGCACCGCCCCGACCGAGGACGTCGTGGCCTCCGGCCTCGAGGCGTCCAAGCCGTTCATCAAGGCCCTGTGCGACGCGCAGGCCGAGCTGGTCGCCAAGTTCCCCAAGGAGACCGCGAGCTTCCCGGTCTTCCTGGACTACCAGGACGACACCTACGCCGCCGTGGTCGACGCCGCGACCGCCGAGCTCTCGCAGGTCATGTCGATCGCCGACAAGCAGCAGCGGGAGAGCGCGACCGAGGTCCTCAAGGCCAAGGTCGTGGAGCAGCTCGCCCCGGCGTACGCCGGTCGCGAGAAGGAGCTCACCGGGGCTTACCGGGCGCTGACCAAGAAGCTGGTCCGCCAGAAGATCCTCACCGAGCAGGTGCGCATCGACGGCCGTGGGCTGTCCGACATCCGCACGCTGTCGGCCGAGGTCGGCGTGATCCCGCGGGTGCACGGTTCGGCGCTGTTCCAGCGCGGCGAGACCCAGATCCTGGGTGTCACCACGCTGAACATGCTCGGCCTCGAGCAGAAGCTCGACACCCTGGCGCCGGAGAAGACCAAGCGCTACATGCACAACTACAACTTCCCGCCCTACTCGACCGGTGAGACCGGTCGGGTCGGTTCGCCGAAGCGTCGCGAGATCGGTCACGGTGCGCTCGCCGAGCGTGCCCTGGTCCCGGTGCTGCCGACGCGCGAGGAGTTCCCGTACGCGATCCGTCAGGTCTCCGAGGCGCTGGGCTCCAACGGCTCGACCTCGATGGGCTCGGTCTGCGCCTCGACCCTGGGGCTGCTCAACGCCGGTGTGCCGCTGCGCGCCCCGGTCGCCGGCATCGCCATGGGTCTGGTCTCCGACACCGTCGACGGTGAGACCCGCTACGTCGCGCTGACCGACATCCTGGGAGCCGAGGACGCGTTCGGCGACATGGACTTCAAGGTCGCCGGCACCCGCGACTTCATCACCGCACTGCAGCTGGACACCAAGCTCGACGGTGTCCCGGCCTCCGTGCTCGCCCAGGCGCTGACCCAGGCCAAGGACGCGCGCAACACGCTGCTCGACGTGATGAACGAAGCGATCGACGAGCCCGACGAGATGAGCCTCTTCGCTCCGCGGATCATCACCATCAAGATCCCGGTCGACAAGATCGGCGAGGTGATCGGCCCGAAGGGCAAGGTCATCAACCAGATCCAGGACGACACCGGCGCCGAGATCAGCATCGAGGACGACGGCACCATCTACGTCGGTGCCGATTCGGGCGACAAGGCCGAGGCCGCGCGCTCGATGATCAACGCGATCGCCAACCCGACCATGCCGGAGAAGGGCGAGCGCTACCTGGGCACCGTGGTCAAGACCACCGCGTTCGGCGCGTTCGTCTCGCTGCTCCCCGGCAAGGACGGCCTGCTGCACATCTCCAAGCTGCGCCCGCTCGCCGGCGGCGCCCGCGTGGAGAACGTGGAGTCGGTGGTCAGCGTGGGTCAGAAGATCCAGGTCGAGATCTCCGAGATCGACGATCGCGGCAAGCTGTCGCTGATCCCGGTCGTCGAGGAGTCCGTCTCCGCATGACCGCAGTGTGTCCTGCTCGCTCCGGAGAGCCGCGGTTCTCCGACGGGCGCGCGTGACACCGCGTGACCGTCAACGGCGCCACCCGATCTCGGGTGGCGCCGTTGCCACGTCGGTGCTCGACAACGGCGTCACGCTGATCACCGAGAACGTCCGCGGCGCGCGGACGTTCTCGATCGGGGTGTTCGCCAAGGTCGGGTCGCGACACGAGACCGACCGGCTGCACGGTGCGTCGCACTTTCTCGAGCACGTGCTGTTCAAGGGCACCAAGCGCCGCAGCGCCGAGGAGATCTCGGCCGCCGTCGAGTCGGTCGGCGGCGAGCTGAACGCGTACACGGCCAAGGAGCACACGTGCTTCTACGCCCGGGTGCTGCACACCGACGCTCCGCTGGCCGTCGACGTCCTGATCGACATGCTCACCCATTCGGTGATCCGCGAGGCCGATCTCGACGCCGAACGGTCGGTGATCCTCGACGAGATCGCCATGCACGCCGACGACCCGGCGGAGGTGGCGCAGGAGCTGATCGCGCAGTCGATGTTCGCCGACACCGGGCTCGGCAAGGCGGTCATCGGCTCGCCGACCACCATCGCCGCCATGTCGCGCTCGCAACTGACGCGTTACTGGCGTACCCACTACCGCCCGTCCGGGCTGGTCGTCGCCGCCGCCGGCCAGGTCGACCACGACTGGTTGGCCGGGCTGCTGGCGGCCATCCCCGCCGCCGACCCGGTCACGTCCCGACCGCTCCGTCCCACCGTGGTCAGCCCGCAGGGCGGCGTCCTGCTCCGGCCCTTCCGGCTCGAGCAGACCACCGCGGTGATGGCCTATCCGAGCCCCGGCGTGTTCGACGACCGTCGCTTCCCGCTCGGCCTGCTCTCGCTCATCCTCGGCGGCGGGATGGCCTCGCGGTTGTTCGTCGAGATCCGCGAGCGACGCGGTCTGACCTACGGCATCGACGCCGGTGAGACCACCTACTCCGACGCCGGCACCTGGAGCGTCGACTGGCAGTGCGCGCCCGACAAGATCGCGGCCATCGCCACCCTGGTCACATCGATGCTCGCCGACGTCGCGTCCGACGGGGTGACCGAGGCCGAGTTGGCCCGGGCCAAGGGACAGATGCGCGGGCAGACCGCGCTCAGCTACGAGAGCCCGGGGAGTCGGATGAACCGGCACGGGGTCAACGCCGTGCTCGGCGACACGCGCGCACTGAGCGAACTGCTCGACAGTTTCGACGCGGTGACTGCGGACGACGTCCGGCAGGAAGCGGCACGGATGTTCGCCCAGCCCGCCACCCTGGCCGTGGTCGGGCCCAAGCTCGGCGTCCGCGCCCAGCGGCAGCTCGACGCGCTGGCGGTGGGCTGAGCCGTACCGGCGGCGCTGGGTCGCAGCCACTAGGTTGGACCGGCAACCGGCGGAGGAGCAGCGTGTCTGAACAGGTCAGTGCCCAGGTCATCACCGTGGGAGTCTTCGGCGCCCGGGGCCGGATGGGGGCCGAGGTGTGCCGGGCGGTCGAGGCGGCCGAAGGCCTGGAGTTGGTGGCGGCCGTCGACGCCGGAGACGACCGTGGCCCGATGGCCGCGGCCCAGGTCGCGGTGGATTTCACCCATCCCGGTGCGGTGATGGACAACCTGGCCTGGTGCATCGACCACGGGGTGCACGCGGTGGTCGGCACCACGGGCTTCGACGACGAGCGGATCGAGACGCTGCGCAGCCGGCTCGCCGGTCGTGACCTCGGCATCGTCGTCGCGGCCAACTTCTCGATCGGCGCCATCTTGATGATGCACTTCGCCGAGCGGGCCGCCGCGTTCTACGAGAGCGTGGAGATCATCGAGCTGCACCACCCGAACAAGGCCGACGCCCCGTCGGGGACCGCCGCGGCCACCGCGCGGAAGGTCGCCGCCGCGCGTACGGCGGCCGGACTGGGCTCACCACCCGACGCCACGGTCCACGAGCTGCCCGGGGCACGGGGGGCCGACGTCGACGGGATCCGGGTGCACGGCGTACGGCTGCGCGGGCTGATCGCCCACCAGGAGGTGCTGTTCGGCGCCGAGGGGGAGACCCTGACGCTGCGTCACGACTCGCTCGACCGCGTGTCGTTCATGCCCGGGGTGATCGCTGCCGTCCGCGCGGTGCCCGCTCGGCCCGGGCTGACCGTGGGTATCGAATCCATCCTGGGCGTCTGAGATGCGTGCGCTCCGCGGGACGGTCATCGCGCTGGCCGTGGTCGCTCTGCTGCTCGGCGGCCTGTTCTACGCCGACCGCACCTTCCACACCCGGGTCGAGCGCGAGGTGGCCACCAGTCTGACCACCCAGCTCGGCACGCCGCAGCCGCCGAGCGTCGACATCGAGGGCTGGCCGTTCCTGACCCAGATCGTCACCGGCTCGATCGGCACCGTACGGGTCGGGGCCGACGACATCGGGACGACCAACGATGCGGCCCTGGACATCGCCCGGACCGACCTGGTGCTGACCGACGTGACCAGCACCGACCGCTTCGCCACCATGAACGTCGCCTCGGCCGAGGGGTCGGCGCGGATCGACTACGCCGCCCTGCAGGGCCTGGCCGGCGTGCCGCTGACCTTCGACGGCGACGGGCGGCTCGAGGTCGTGGTCGCCGGAGAGCTGTTCTCGCAGCGGATCGAGGCCAAGATCACCGGCAAGCCCGCGCTCGACGTGGGCGCTCAGACCATCAACCTGACCGATGCCAAGATCACCGTGGCCAACGTCAATCTGCCCGACTTCACCTCGCAGGCGCTGGTCCGCGCGCTGCTCAAGCCGATCCAGATCACCGGCGTGCCCTTCGGTCTGCGGATCACCGCGATCGACTGCCGCACCGACGGGGTGTACGCCGACGTGGCCGGGGAGAACATCCCGCTCAGTCGGTGACCTCACTCAGGTCGGCGTGCATCCGGACCTGTTTGAGCCGCACCGTGCCGTCGTCGGCGCCGATCTCGCGATGGGCTCCGTCGGTGTCCCAGCCGGCGGCGGTCAGGAAACCGCGCATCGCGTCGTCGGTGGCGGCCACCCAGCAGACCGCCCGGGTGAACCCGTCGGCCCGCAGCGTGTCGGCGCAGGCGTTGAGCAACCGCGAGCCGTGACCGCGGCGCCGAGCGGCCGGGTCGACGACGAACTCGTCGATCTCGCCGTCCACCCCTTCCTCCGCGTCGGCGTCGCCGCTGGGCACGGTGGTCGCGAACCCGGTGACCCGCTCCTGGTCGACCGCGACCAGCACCCGGCAGTGCGCCCGGGGCGGACGGGTGATCGCCGCACCCCAGGCCTCGACCATGTCCTCGAGCGCGACGTCGGCCAGCAGCGGCTCGGCGAGCGCGGCCGGAAGCTCGGCCCAGCTGCGGCGCTGGAGTTCCGAGATCGGGGCGGCCTCGGCCGGCCAGGCCAGGCGTACCGAGTCGGCGATGGAGGGGGGAGACGGCTGATCCACGCCCCCGATCGTACGGACCGCGGACCTCACATGCGCAGTGTGCGCCAGATCACAATCGGAGAGGTGTAATGAATCCGACCCGGCCCACGATGGTGTAGGCGAAGAGCTGACCACCTGAACCCCCGAGCAGGTGGTCGGCTCTTCTCGTCGTTCCCGGGCGGCTCCGGTTCACGCCGACGGTCCGCGCACCTCGAAGGACTCCACGCTGACGATGAACCCCAACGATCCGGCCGAGGCTGTGTAGCCTTGCCTCCCGTGGCTGTGACCAGTTTGAAAACCCCGCCGAACCTCAAGTCCGGAACGCTCCGGGTGATCCCGCTCGGCGGGCTCGGTGACGTCGGGCGCAACATGACCGCGCTCGAGTGCAACGGCCAGATCCTGCTGATCGACTGCGGGGTGCTGTTCCCCGAGGACCACCATCCCGGTGTCGACCTGATCCTGCCCGGCTTCCACGCCATCGCCGACCGGCTCGACGACGTGGTCGGCCTGGTGCTGACCCACGGGCACGAGGACCACATCGGGGCGACGCCGTTCCTGCTCAAGCAGCGCAAGGACATCCCGCTCATCGGGTCGAAGCTCACCCTCGCCCTGCTGACCGAGAAGCTCCGCGAGCACCAGCTCCGCGACATCGACAAGCGCGTCGTCTCCGACGGCGAGCGGGTCACCATCGGTGTCTTCGACCTCGAGTTCGTCGCGGTGAACCACTCGATCCCCGACGCCTTCGCCGTGGCGGTGCGGACGCCGGCCGGCACCCTGCTGCACACCGGCGACTTCAAGATGGACCAGCTGCCGCTCGACGGCCGGATCACCGACCTGCGCGCCTTCGCCCGTCTCGGCGAGGAAGGCGTCGACCTGTTCCTGGTCGACTCGACCAACGCCGAGGTGCCGGGCTTCACCACGCCCGAGCGCGACATCTCGCCGGCCCTCGAGCGCGTCTTCGCCCGCAGCAAGCAGCGGGTGATCGTGGCCTGCTTCGCCTCGCACGTGCACCGCGTCCAGCAGATCCTCGACGCCGCCGTGGCCCACGGCCGCAAGGTGGTCTACGTCGGCCGGTCGATGGTCCGCAACATGGGCGTGGCCCGCGACCTCGGCTACCTCAAGGTGCCGGCCAACACGCTGATCGAGCTCCGCGACATCGAGAACCACCCGCCCGAGAAGGTCGTCATCATCTCGACCGGTTCGCAGGGCGAGCCGCTGTCGGCGCTGTCGCGGATCGCGGCACGCGAGCACCAGGTCATCCAGCTCAAGCGTGGCGACACCGTGGTGCTGGCCAGCTCGCTGATCCCGGGCAACGAGAACGCGGTCTACCGGGTCATCAACGGCCTGGCCAAGCTCGGGGCCCAGGTCGTCCACAAGGGCAACGCGCTGGTCCACGTCTCCGGACACGCGAGCGCCGGCGAACTGCTCTACTGCTACAACATCGTCAAGCCGCGCAACGTGATGCCGGTGCACGGCGAGATCCGCCACCTGATCGCCAACGCCGATCTGGCCGTGGCCACCGGGGTGCCGGCCGAGCGGGTGCTGGTCGCCGAGGACGGCGCCGTCATCGATCTGCGTGACGGCAAGGCCCGCGTGGTCGGCAAGATCGACGCCGGCTACATCTTCGTCGACGGCTCGACGGTGGGCGACATCTCCGACGGTGCGCTGTCGGACCGGCTGATCCTCGGCCAGGAGGGCTTCATCTCGGTCATCGCCGTGGTCAACACCCACGCGGCCAAGATCGTCAGCGGTCCCGACATCCACGCCCGCGGCTTCGTCGAGGACGACTCGATCTTCGACTCGGTCCGCCCGCTGATCCAGCAGGCCATCGAGGAGGCCCTCGCCGACGGCGTCGACGACCGCCACCGCCTCCAGCAGGTGGTCCGCCGCCGCCTCGGCAAGTGGGTCAACGACACCCACCGCCGCCGCCCGATGATCCTGCCCCTGATCGTCACCACGTGACGCTTGACGCCCTTCGCCCGCTCAGGGCGTCGAGCGTCACTCGGCGTCTATGGCGCTGCTCGCACGCTCGCAGCGCGTGATCTTCGCCTGTGAGCCGCCTACTTCGTCGTCGCTCGTCGACGGTGAAGCGTGTCGACTCGCTCCTCCTCAGCTCGGCGGCGGCGAAGATCGGTCACGGCAGACGGTTCCGGTGGCTAGCCACAACCTGTGATCATCAGGGGCCGTTTCGGCACCTGTGCGCGCAGACAGCCACGATTCCGGGGATCTGCGGGCCGTTTCGGCACCTGTGCGCACGAACGGCCCGACACCGCCGAGATGGATGGCCGTCTTGGCGCCTGTGCGCGCAAACGGCCCTGATTCAAGGGATTTGTGGGCCGTCTTGGCGCCTGTGCGCGCAAATGGCCCTCATTCCGGGGATTCGAGGGCCGTTTGGGCACCTGTGTGCGCACAAACGGCTCGGTGCCGCCAGATCCGCGGGAACTTGGGCTGAGCCCAGCCGGTGAGGTCGGGGGTGACACACCGCGACGTCGACAACGTGGGGGATCTGACCGCGACTATGCGGTCACATTCCCCACGTTGTCACTCTCCACGCCCGTAGACCTCGTTCAGGCTCTTATCGGGAGGGGTAGGGTCGGGGCTGACGCGCAGCGGCCCAGCCGCGAGCGTCGGGGCGAGCGCAGCGAGCGCGCGAAGCGGCGGGCGAGCGGGTGCCCGTCGGTCTTCGAGGGTCCGGCCGGGCGACGTCCCTCGTCGTGGATCGAGCCAAGGGTCGCCGCTCAGACGTCGACCGGATGGACCGTCGATGACCGAGATCCAGGCACCCGCGAAAAAGGCCGAGCCCGCCCCTGGCGAGAGGGACGGGCTCGGTGAAACAGGGTTCAGCGGGTGGCGACGGCCTTGCCGGCCTTGATGCACGAGGTGCACGCGTTCATCTTCTTGGCCGCGCCGGAGACGCTGGCGTTGACCCGCTGGATGTTCGGATCCCACCGCCGGTTGGTCTTCTTCTTCGACCAAGGAACGTTGTGACCGAAGCCAGGTCCCTTGCCGCACACGTCGCACACTGCAGCCACTGGAGTCCACTCCCACTATCGGCGTCGGGGATGCGAACATCCCGGACACGTTTGAACACAAAACGGAGGTGCTGCCCGTCCGGGCAACCTGAAGAGAATAGCTGACCGGCGCACCCGCAGGCCAATCGCCCGGCGTGCGGTCCCCACTAGGGTAGGTCCGTGCCGACCGAGCTGCAGACCCCGGCGACCGCCGAGGACGCGCCGATCGGGCTGTGGGACATCTACGACGCCTGGTTGCAGCGGGCCAGTGCGGTGATCAGCGACTCGGCCGACGCGCTCGACGCGATGAACGTCTTCCCGATCTCCGACTCCGACACCGGGTCGAACCTCCGGCTCACCCTGGCCGGCATCGTCCGCGCGGTGCCCGAGGTCAACGCCGACAGTCACGACGCGCTGATCCAGGCCGCCATCCTGTCCGCGCACGGCAACTCGGGGGCGATCCTGGCCGAGATGTTCGCCAGTGTGGCCCGCGCGCTCCAGAGCGAGGGTCCGTCGCTGCGGGCGCTGGGGCCGGGCGAACTGGTCGCCCACCTGCTCCGCACGGTGGCAGTGGCGGCGACCCGCGCGGTGGCCCGACCGGTCGCCGGGACCATCCTGTCGGTGGCCGACGCGAGCGCCGACGCCGCCGAACAAGCGCTCGTCGATCACCGCGACGACGCCCGAGGCGTGGCCACCGCCGCACAGCAGGGCGCCCACCGCGCCCTGGCCCGGACGCCCGACCAGCTCGAGGTCCTGGCCGCGGCCGGCGTCGTCGACGCGGGCGGGCAGGCGTACGTGCTGCTGGTCGACGCTCTCGTCGAGGTACTCGGCGGACCAGCGGCCGAACCGTTGCCGGCACCGCTGGAGGTCGCACCCCGCCCGGTGACGGCGACGGCCGGGCGCGGGGAGAGCGAGTTCGAGGTCATGTACGCGCTCCGCGACGCCGATCCGGACGCGCTCGACCGGCTCCGCCAGGAACTGTCGGTGCTCGGTCATAGCGTCGTCGTCGTGGGGGATCAGGCCGTGGCTCAGGTGCACGTCCACCTGGCCGACGCCGGCGCGGCGGTCGAGGCGGGACTGGCGTACGGGCGCCCCAGCCGGATCCGGATCACCACGCTGCCCGCCAGCGCCGTGCCCACCGCGGACCGGGTGATCATCGCCGTGGTCGCCGGTCCCGGGCTGGTCGAAGCGGTCCGGGCCCACGGCGGCGTGGCCGTGCTGCCGGCCGGTCGCGAGGTCACCCCCGAGGAGTTGGTCGCCGCCGCCGCCGGCAGCTGTCGCGACCTCGTCCTGCTGCCCAACGACATGGCCAGCCTCGAGATCGTGCTGCACCAGGCCACCGAGTGGCGGCGCCAGGGTCGCCGGGTCGCCGTCATCCCGACCACCGCGCAGGTCCAGGGTCTGGCCGCGATGGCCGTCCACGAACCGACCGCCGATTTCGACTCCGCCGTGGTCGCCATGACCGGTGCGGCCGCCCACGCCCGCCACGGCGCGGTGACCGTGGCCGAGAACTCGGCGATGACCATGGCCGGGCGGTGCGAGGTCGGTGACGTCCTGGGACTGGTCGACGGCGACTTCGTCGAGATCGGCTCCTCGGCGCTCGACATCGCCGACGCCGTGGTCGATCGGTTGCTCGCCTTCGGCGGCGAACTGGTCACCGTGGTCCGCGGGGCCGACGCCGACGATGCTCTGGTCGACGGGTTGGCCGACCGGATCGACACCCGACGCCCGGCGGTCGACGTCGAGGTGATCGACGGTCGGCAGGGGCGATACCTGCTGCTGATCGGGGTCGAATGACCACCCTGACCGCGGCGCCCGATCTGTGGCGCACCGAGCTCTACCGCCGGTTGTCGCGGCGGCTCGACGGGGTGATCGGGGCGGCGGCCAAACCGCTCGAGTCGCTCAAGCTGCAGACCGTCGGTGACCTGGTCCATCTGCTGCCGCGCCGCTACGTGTCGAGCACCGACTTCTCCGACCTGGCCGCCGTCCGGGTCGGGACCGAGGTGGTGTTCTTCGCCGAGGTCGAGTCGGCCCGGATGCCCGAGCGGTCCGGTCCCCGCCCGCGACTGTCGGTGACGCTGACCGACGGCCGGACCCGGCTGAGCTGCACCTTCTTCGGCCGCCCCCGGATGATCGACTTCTGGCTGAAGCAACTGCGGCCCGGCGAGACCGGGATCTTCGCCGGCAAGGTCGGCGAGTTCCGCGGAGTCCCGCAACTGGCCAACCCCGATTTCGTCATCGTCGGCGACGAGGGGGCGGTGACCGGGGGAGCCAAGCGCAACGCCGGTCTGGCCAAGGCGGCCAAGGCGGCGCTGGTGCCGATCTATCCGATGACCCGCAAGGTGCGGACCTGGACCATCGCGGACTGCGTCGCCCTGGCCTACGAGACCCTGGTCGGCACCGAGGACCCGTTGCCGCCGTGGATCCGCGACGAGGCCGAGGTCATCGACCTGGTGACCGCGCTGCGCTGCGTCCACCTGCCGGCCACCCGCGAGGAGGTCAGCCGGGGCCAGGCCCGGCTGCGCTTCGACGAGGCGTTCGGGCTGCAACTGACCATGGCGGTCCGCCGCCACGAGGCGGCCGGCGACCCCGCCGTCCCGCGACCGCGCCACGCCGGTGGCCTGCTCGACGCCTTCGACGCCCGGCTGCCGTTCACCCTGACCCCAGGTCAGACGGAGATCGGTGAGCTGATCGCCGACGAGTTGGCTCGACCGCACCCGATGCAACGCCTGCTGCAGGGCGAGGTCGGCTCGGGCAAGACGCTGATCGCGCTGCGGGCCATGCTCGGCGTGGTCGACGCCGGGGGACAGGCGGCCCTGTTGGCCCCGACCGAGGTGCTGGCCACCCAGCACCTGCAGACCATCCACCGCCTGCTCGGCGATCTCGGTCAGGGCGACCTGCTCAGCGGCAGCGACCAGTCGACCCAGGTGGCCCTGCTCACCGGGTCGATGACCGCGGCCCAGAAGCGCCGGGCCCGCGAACAGATCGCTTCGGGCGAGGCCGGCCTGGTCGTCGGCACCCACGCGCTGCTCAGCACCGGGGTGGACTTCGCCGACCTGGGTCTGGTCGTGGTCGACGAGCAGCACCGCTTCGGCGTCGAGCAACGCGCCGCGCTCGGGGCCAAGGCCCGCTCCCGCCCCCATGTGCTGGTCATGACGGCCACGCCGATCCCGCGCACCGTGGCCATGACCGTGTTCGGCGACCTGGAGACCTCAACGCTGCGCGACATCCCGCAGGGTCGGGCTGACGTGAGCACCGTGGTCGTCGACCAGGTCCGCCAACCCGGCTGGGTCGACCGGGCCTGGCGGCGGATCGTCGAGGAGGTCGGGAACGGGCGGCAGGCGTACGTGGTCTGCGCCCGGATCTCGGCCACCGATCCGGTCCCGGCCGCCGACGCGGTGGCGGTGACCGATCCGACCCTCGACCTGGCCGACGAGCCCGAGCGGCCGCCGCCCATCGCCGTCGAGGAACTGTTCGCCGAGCTCAGCGCCGGAGCGCTCTCCTCGGTGACCGTGGAGATGTTGCACGGCAAGCTGACGCCGGAGGAGAAGGACGCGGCCATGGGCCGGTTCAACGCCGGGCAGACCGACGTCCTGGTCGCCACCACGGTGATCGAGGTCGGGGTCGACGTACCGAATGCCTCGGTGATGGTCATCTGCGACGCCGACCGCTTCGGGATCTCCCAGCTGCACCAGCTCCGGGGCCGGATCGGGCGCGGCGGCCACCCGGGGGTGTGCCTGCTGCTCACCGCGGCCGAGCCCGGTACGCCGGCCCGCAGCCGCCTCGACTCGGTCGCCTCGACCCGCGACGGGTTCGCCCTGGCCGAGGTCGACCTCGAGCAGCGACGCGAGGGTGACGTGCTCGGCGCCAGTCAGTCCGGCGCCCGCTCGAGCCTCAAACTGCTCCGGGTCGTGTCCGACGCCGACCTGATCGCCGAAGCCCGGGGGCTGGCCGAGCGTGCCCTGGCCACCGACCCGACGCTGTCCGAAGCGGGCCTGGCCGACATCGTCACCGAGGTCGAGCTCAACGCCGCCAGCGAGTGGCTGGAGCGCAGTTGACCAGGATCATCGGCGGCTCACACCGGGGGCACCGGCTGAGCATGCCCAAGGGCGATCGCACCCGGCCGACCACCGACCGGGTCCGCGAGGCGTTGTTCTCCGCCCTGGCGTCGTGGTGCGGCGACCCGACCGGTCCGCCCGACCAGGCGCTGGCCGGGGTGGCGTTCCTCGATCTGTACGCCGGCTCCGGGGCGGTGGGGCTGGAAGCGGCCAGCCGTGGGGCCGGGCCGGTGGTGCTGGTCGAGAGCGACCGGCGGACGGCGCTGGTCGCGTCGGGAAACGCCAAGGCCCTCGGGCTCGCGGTCAGCGTACGGGCCACCAAGGTCGAGACGGTGATCGCGGAGCCGGTCGAGCGTCGGTTCGGGGTCGTCTTCGCCGATCCGCCGTACGAGGTGGCCTCGGACCTGCTCGACCACCACGTCGCCGTCATCACCGAGCAACTGCTCGACCACCACGACGGGCTGATCGTGCTCGAACGGTCGACCCGGTCGGTCCCGCCGGCGTGGCCGGCGGCCCTGGACCGGACCTGGCACCGTTCGTACGGAGAGACCACGCTCCACTTCGCCACCCGGGAGGACACCCCATGACCCGAGCCGTCTGCCCCGGGTCGTTCGATCCGGTCACCCACGGTCACCTCGACATCGTCGACCGCACCCTCGGTTTCGCCGACGAGGTGGTGATCGCCGTCGGCACCAATGTGGCCAAGAATGCGCTGTTCAGCCCGGACGAACGGGCGGAGATGCTGCGCGAGGCGACGGCGGATCGGTCGGGGGTGCGGGTCGAGCTGTTCAGCGGACTCCTGGTCGACTTCTGCACCGCCCACGACATCGGGCTGATCAGCAAGGGTCTGCGCGCCGCCGACTTCGGCTACGAGCTGCCGATGGCCCAGATGAACCGGACGCTGACCGGGGTGGACACGGTCTTCGTCCCCACCGCGCCGCAGTGGGCGTTCGTCTCCTCGAGCCTGGTCCGCGAGATCGCCGTCCTCGGCGGGGACGTGTCCGGTTTCGTACCCGAATCGGTTCAGCGCCGGATCACCGCCCGGCTCGTCGAGCGCACTGCCGACCCCACTGGATGAGGGTGCGATGTGAGACGTTGGACGACGACGCGGCCGGATCGACCGGTCGCCGCAGCAGTGAGGACTTGTGCAGATGGCCGACCGTGACACGGCGGAGGAGAAGCTGGCCCGGTTGCGGGACGTGATCGTCAACGCCCGGTCGATGCCGATGTCGGCGTCGTGCGTGGTCAACCGCGGCGAGGTGCTGGCGGCCATCGACGACGTGATCGATCACCTGCCCGACGAGATCGCCGACGCCCAGTTGGTCATCGACCGGTCGCAGGCCAAGGTCGCCGAGGGGCAGGCCGAAGCCGGCCGGGTGGTCGCCGAGGCCGAGCAGCGGGTTGCCGCCCTGGCCCAGGAGAGCGAAGTCCTCCGGGTCGCCGAGGTGAAGGCAGCGGCCATCCGTGCCGAGGCCGAGGCCGAGGCGGCGGCGCTGCGCCGCGAGACCGACGAGTTCATCGACGCACGGATGGCCAGTTTCGAGTCGGTGCTGCACAAGACGACGAGCCAGGTCCGTACGGCGCGGTCCCGGCTGGCCGAGCGCAGCGGGCTGACCGACACCCTGAGCGGCAGCTGACCGCGGCCTTTCCCGCCGGCGGGGGTGCGCACGGGTTTGGCCCGGACGGGATGCTTCGCTAAGCTTTCACGTCGGTCACGAAGCGTTCAGACCGGTTGGCTTTGGAAGGATGTGCGATGGGTTCGCCGCATCGCCCGCTGGACCCCCGTTCCGGGTTGGTCCTCGACACCCACGCGTTGGGTCGTCGAGCGGGCGCCATGACGGTGGTTCGCACATCCGTGAAAGCGCCGGACGATCTGGGCATCGACGTGATCAAGGTGCCACCCGGTTCACCGATCGAGCTCGATCTGCGGCTCGAATCGGTGATCGAGGGAGTGCTGGTCAGCGGAACCGCGCTGGTCACACTCGAAGGACAGTGCGTGCGCTGCCTGACGCCGATCTCCGAGAACATGGAGGTCGACATCCAGGAGCTGTTCGCGCATCCCGAGAGTGGGGTCACCGAGGACGAGGCCAGCCGGCTGGAGGGCGATCTGATCGACCTCGAGCCACTTCTTCGCGACGACGTGGTGCTCGACCTGCCGTTCCAGCCGCTGTGCCGGGAGGACTGCGCCGGGTTGTGCGTCGAATGTGGCGCCGATCTGAACGCCGATCCCGGTCACAACCACGGCGTGTCCATCGATTCGCGATGGGATGCGTTGCGGGCGCTGGGCGACGGGTGATTGCACGGTAAAGTAGTCAAGGTTTCAGCGGGTCCACCACGGATCCGTCGATCAACGAGGAGTCAACATGGCCGTCCCGAAGAGGCGCTTGTCGCGGAGCAACACGCGGCATCGTCGTTCGCAGTGGAAGGCGTCGTTGCCGACCCTGGTCACCTGCGCCAACCCCGCGTGCCGGGAGAAGCACCTTCCCCACGTGGCGTGCCCGTCGTGCGGCCAGTACGGTCCGCGTGGCGCCCGTCGTCAGGTACTGGCGTCCTGATCCGGTCGGAGGCGAACGTTTCACGCCTCTCAGCAGGAGCACTCCTCGACGAGCTCGGGATGGCCATCGATCCCGGGCTCCTCGGGCGCGCTCTGACACACCGCTCGTACGCGTACGAGCAGGGTGGTCTGCCGACCAACGAACGGCTCGAGTTCCTGGGTGACTCGGTACTCGGTCTCGCGGTGACCGAGCACCTGTTCATCTCCTACCCGGACCTGTCCGAAGGGCAGTTGGCCAAGCTGCGTGCTGCGGTGGTCAACTCGCGTGCGCTCGCCGATGTGGCGCGCTCACTCGATCTCGGTGCGGCGGTGCGGCTCGGGCGCGGTGAGGAAGCCACCGGCGGACGGGACAAGTCCTCGATCCTCGCCGACACCATGGAAGCGCTGATCGGCGCGGTGTTCCTCGAGCACGGGATCGACACCGCCCGGGCCTTCGTCCATCACCTGTTCGACCCGCTGATGGCCGACGTGGCCACCCGCGGCGCCGGCCTGGACTGGAAGACCAGCCTGCAGGAGGCCGCGTCGCTCGCCGGTCTCGGCGTTCCCGCGTACGAGGTGCTGGATTCCGGTCCCGACCACGCCAAGACCTTCCAGGCCATGGTGCGGATCGACGAACAGCTCTTCGGCCCCGGCGCCGGCCGGAACAAGAAGGAAGCCGAGCAGAACGCCGCCGCGATCGCGTTCGCCGGGCTGAACGCGCCGACGGCCCCGGTGCCCGGCCCCCCGTCGCGCGCCTGATCGGTGCCCGAACTCCCTGAGGTCGAGGTCGTCCGTCGCGGACTGACCGGCATCACCGGTAGGACGATCCGGGCCGTGGCCGTGCTCCACCCCCGCCCGGTGCGGCGTCATCTGCCCGGCCCCGACGACTTCGCCGCCACCCTCACCGGGCGCACCTTCGCCGAGCCGCGGCGTCGCGGCAAGTACCTGTGGCTACCGCTCACCGACGGCGACGCCGTCCTCGCCCACCTGGGCATGAGCGGTCAGTTCCGGATGGATGCCACCACCGCACCGCTGCTGCCCAACACCCGGGTGATCATCGACTTCGCCGACGGCGACCCCCAACTGCGCTTCGTCGACCAGCGGATGTTCGGCGGTCTCTCGCTCTCACCCGGCGGCGCCGACCTGCCCAGCGAGGTCGCCCACATCGGTCGGGACCCGTTCGATCCCGAGTTCGACCTGGCCGCCGCCGTCCGGGCGATGCGGGCCAAGCGGACCGGGATCAAGCGCGCCCTGCTCGACCAGCAACTGGTCTCGGGGATCGGCAACATCTACGCCGACGAGGCGCTGTGGCTGGCCCGGGTGCACTACGCCAAGCCGGTCGCCGCCATGTCGCCGGTCGCCGTCCGTCGGGTGATCGGGGCCGCCACCGACGTGATGGCCACCGCGCTCGGCCAGGGCGGCACCTCGTTCGACGCGCTCTACGTCAACGTGAACGGCCAGAGCGGGTACTTCGACCGATCGCTCAACGCCTACGGCCAGGAGGGCAAGCCCTGCCCCCGCTGCGGCTCGCCGATCGTGCGCGAGGCCTTCATGAACCGCTCGTCCTTCCGCTGCCCCCGCTGCCAGCGCCGGCCCAGTTCTCCCGCTCGAACCCCGTCGCTCACGCTGTAGTGCTGTTTCTCCGGCTCGCGCCCGGTCGCTCGCCGGGTGTGGGGCTCCTGGCATCTCAACCGACGCTCGCCGGGAGGTGCGGTTCGCCGCTCGCGGCCAGGGCCCGGACTCCGCTATTCTCGGTCGAATCGTGGAGCGACTGAAGCATTTCCTGTTCGTGCGCCACCGGCACAACTGGAATCTCCTGCTCCGGTTCGGGCTGGTCGGCGGATCGGGCGTGCTCGTCAACCTGCTCACCGTGATCATCATCAACAAGCTGGGGCCGGACGAGGACGGGATCGCGCTCGGGCTGCCGTTCACCGACTTCAACATCCGCTGGTACCACGTCTTCTCGACCATGGCCTTCTTCGTCGCCAACCTGTGGAACTTCCAGCTCAACCGCTCCTGGACCTTCCGCAGCGCCCGGCACTCGGGCTGGGTGCGGGAATACTTCCCGTTCCTGGCCGTCGGACTCGGCGGTCAGCTGGTGGGCCTGGCCATCATCACGCTGCTCATGCACCCGGGATCGGCGCTGTCGCTGTCGCCGGCGTTCTTCGACGACTCGAGCGGGTTCCGCACCCGGATCTACTGGGCCCAGCTGATCCAGATCGCGGTGGTCACGCCGCTGTCGTTCCTGCTCAACAAGATCTGGACCTTCTCGGCGGTCCGCGGCCGCCGCTCGGTCGCCGGGTCGGCGGTCGAGGAACTCGACCCCGAGCACGTGCCGCAACGCGGCCAGCGCGGCACCGTCGACTGAACGGTCGCGCGGGTTAGTCTCGACCAGCCTTCCCCGGGTGCGAGAAAGGTCTGCTCGTTGTACCTGAAGAGTCTGACGCTGCGCGGATTCAAGTCGTTCGCCTCGGCGACCACGCTGAACTTCGAGCCCGGCATCACCTGTGTGGTCGGCCCCAACGGCTCGGGCAAGTCGAACGTGGTCGACGCGCTGAGCTGGGTGATGGGCGAGCAGGGGGCCAAGTCGCTGCGCGGCGGCAAGATGGAGGACGTCATCTTCGCCGGGACCGCCGGCCGCGCCCCGCTGGGTCGGGCCGAGGTGATGCTGACCATCGACAACACCGACGGCGCCCTGCCGATCGAGTACGCCGAGGTGACCATCTCGCGCACCATGTTCCGCAACGGCGGATCCGAGTACGCGATCAACGGCCACCACGCGCGGCTCCTCGACGTCCAGGAACTGCTGTCCGACTCCGGCATCGGCCGCGAGATGCACGTCATCGTCGGGCAGGGCCAGCTCGACTCGATCCTCCAGGCCACCCCCGAGGGTCGGCGCGGCTTCATCGAGGAGGCCGCCGGCGTCCTCAAGCACCGCAAGCGCAAGGAGAAGGCGCTCCGCAAGCTCGAGGCCTGCGAGGTCAACCTCAACCGCCTGTCCGACCTGGTCACCGAGATCCGCCGGCAGCTCAAGCCGCTCGGCCGCCAGGCCGAGGTCGCCCGCAAGGCCGCGGTCATCCAGGCCGAGGTCCGCGACGCCAAGGCCCGCCTGCTGGCCGACGACCTGGTCCAGGCCACCTTGGCCCTCGAGGCCGACGTGGCCGACGAGCAGGCCACCCAGCAGCGCCGGATCGAGCTCGAACAGGCTCTCGACGCCGCTCGCGAGGCCGAGATCGAGGCCGAGGAGGCCGTCCGGCAGTGCGTCCCGCAGCTCGCCGCGGCTCAGGAGACCTGGTACGCGCTCGCCGCGCTCCGCGAACGGGTGGCCACCACCGCCTCGATCGCCCGGGAACGCGTACGCAACGCCGAGACCGATCCGGGCGACGTCCGGGTCGGACGCGACCCCGCCGATCTCGAACGCGAGGCCCAGGGCGTGGCCGCCCAGGAACGCGACCTGTCGCTCCAGGTGACGGCCCGCGCCGAGGCACTGGCCGCCGCCACCCGCCACCGGACCGAGGTCGAGCAGGCCCACGCGGCCGAGGAGGCCCGGTACGCCGCGCTGGTCCGGGCCGCCGCCGACCGCCGGGAGGGGCTGGCCCGGCTGACCGGTCAGGTGAACACCCTGCGCAGCCGGGCCGAGGCCGCGTACGCCGAGATCGGTCGGCTGACCACGGCCAGCGAGCAGGCCGACGCCCGGGCCCGACAGGCGACGGTGGCCTTCGCCTCGCTGGAGACCACGGTGGCCGGTCTGGACGACGGTGAACTCGGGCTCGACGAGGAGCACGAGGTGGCGGTCGACGAGCTGGCCGCGCTCGATCTCGAGGTCGCCGAGCTGACCCGCCAGGAGCAGACCGCCGGACAGCAACGCACCGCGCTGACCGCGCGGATCGAGGCGTTGGCGGTGGGGCTGCACCGCAAGGATGCGGCCGGCACGCTGCTGACCACCGAGGCGGTCGACGGCGTCCTGGGATCGGTGGCCGCGCTGGTCGGGGTGGCCGAGGGCTACGAACGCGCGATCGCCGCCGCCTTCGGTGCCACCGCCGATGCCGTGGCCATGACCGGGATCGACGCGGCCGCCGCCGCCTTCGCCCACCTGAAGACCGCCGACCTGGGCCGCGCCGGCGTACTCCTCGCCGGTGCTCCGGCCCCGGATCGCCACGACTGGCCGGCGTTGCCCGACGGAGCCCGCTACGCCGTCGACGTCGTCGAGGCGCCGGACGCGTTGCGCGCGGCGGTGGCCCGGGCGCTGTCCGCGGTCGCCGTGGTCGACGATCTCGCGGTGGCCCGGGCGCTGATCACCGAGCGGCCCGAGGTGGTGGCGGTGACCCGCGACGGCGACGTCCTCAGTGACTGGTACGCCGCCGGGGGATCCTCCGCGCAGCCCAGCCTGATCGAGCTGCAGGCCTCGGTCGACGACGCCGAACGCCAACTCGCCGAGGCGAATCATGCGCTCGACCGGGTGCGGTTCGCGCAGAGCGAGCTGGCCACCCGCCACGGTGAGGCCGAGCGCCGGGTCGAGGTGGCCCTGGCCCGGTTGCACGAATCCGACGCGACCATGGCCGCGCTGGCCGAGGAGCTCGGTCAGCTGGCGTCGACCACCCGGGCGGCCCAGGGTGAGGCCGATCGGTTGCGGCAGGCCATCGGCGTGGCCGAGGCGGCCCGCGACCGCGACGTGGCCGGCCTGGCCGACCTCGAACAGAGGTTGGCCCGGGCGGCCGAGGGCCAGGACCAGACCGATCCGGACCCGGCCGAACGGGATCGGCTCGCCGACGCGGCCCGGTTGGCCCGCGCCGCCGAGATGGAGGCGCGACTCGGGTTGCGGACGCTCGAGGAACGGGCCCGGGCGCTGGCCGGTCGAGCCGACGCCCTGGTCCGCGCGGCGGCCAACGAACGACGGATGCGCGCCCAGAGCGAGGCGCGCCGCGAACGACTGCTCCGTGAGGCACGCGTCGCCGCCGCCGTCCAGGCCGGTGCCACGTACCTCTCCACGATGGTGGCCCGCTCACTCGATCGAGCGGCCGGCGAACGGTCGGCCGCCGAGTCCGCCCGGGTGGCGGCCGACAGCGCGCTGACCGCAGCGCGACACCGGGTCCGCGCCCTGGGCAAGGACTTCGAGTCGCTGGTCGACGCCGCCCACCGCGACGAACTGGCCCGGGCCGCGCAGCACACCCGGGTCGAGACTCTGGTCGAGAAGGCGTTGACCGAGCTCGGGCTCGACGCCGAGGGCCTGGTCCGCGACTACGGGCCCGATCGGCCGGTGCCCGTGCTGACTCGGCCCGACGGCAGCGCGCTGGGCCCCGACGACGAGACCCCGGAACCGGTCGCCTACGTCCGCGACCAGCAGCTCAAGCGGCTACGGGTCGCCGAACGCGGACTCGGTGTCCTCGGCCGGGTCAACCCGTTGGCGCTGGAGGAGTTCGACGCCCTCCAGGAGCGCCACCAGTTCCTGGCCACCCAGCTCGAGGACCTGCGCAAGACCCGGACCGACCTGATCGACATCATCAGCGAGGTCGACCACCGCGTCGAGCAGGTCTTCGCCGAGGCGTACGCCGACGTCGAGCGGGCCTTCGAGCGGGTGTTCGCCCGGCTGTTCCCCGGGGGCGAGGGGCGACTGATCCTGACCGAGCCGGGCAACTGGCTGACCACCGGGGTCGACGTCGAGGCGCGACCGCCGGGCAAGAAGATCAAGCGGCTGTCGCTGCTCTCCGGCGGCGAGCGGTCGCTGGTCGCGGTGGCCTTCCTGGTCTCGCTGTTCATCGCCCGGCCGAGCCCGTTCTACATCCTCGACGAGGTCGAGGCGGCACTGGACGACACCAACCTCGGCCGGCTGCTCGAGATCTACGAGGAACTGCGCGCCAACAGCCAACTGCTGGTCATCACCCACCAGAAGCGGACGATGGAGATCGGCGACGCGCTCTACGGCGTGACCATGCGCGGCGACGGGGTGTCGGCGGTCATCTCGCAGCGGCTGCGCGAGACCGCCTCGGTCGCCTGAACCGCCGTGACCGAATCGATGCCGGGTCGCCCGGCGTCGCTACCACGTCCCAGGCGTCGCGGCTGCCACGATTTCCAGTGCCTACTTCCCCCCTTCTGGAGGCACTGCTCGTGACATCCATCGTCATCGCCATGGTCATCACCCTGGTTCTCGTTCTCGCCATCGCTGGTCTCGTCGTCGTCGGCATCGAAGGTCGCGGCCGCCGCCGCGCACCCCAGATCGCCCGGCGGGTGACCCGCGCCGCTCAGCACCTCAACGGTGAGGGACAGCCGCCGGCCCGATTCGTCCGCTTCATCGAACATGCCCTCAGCCGGGTGAGCTTCCACCGGGGCCACGCCGGCATCTGATTCGGGCGGTACGAACTGCGCACCACCGCGGCGGGTGGGTCGTGTGCCGGCAGGTGCCGGGAAACGACGGCTGGATGGCGCGTGGGCGGGCCGTTTCGCAGCAGGTGCCGGGAAACGACCCCAGCCGAGGGGACCGCGAGCTCCGGGCCCGCGGGATGTGGAGGCCGAGCCGGGGGAGCCTCCCTAGGATGAGGCGGTGGATCAAGTCACCCTGTGGATCGCCTCCGGCGTCGTCCTGCTGCTCGCCTTCGTCGCGGTCGGCGTCATCGCCTTCCGGCGCAATGCGGCGCTGCGCGGACGTCAGACCCGCGAGCTCGAGCGTCCTTCCGGCGCGAGCACCAGCGACGAGACCGATGAGCGCGGCCGACCGGTCGGCCGGGGTGACGGTCCGCCCGACGACCTCGAGCCCCCGGTCCCCACAGCGGGTTCGACCACCCTCGAGCTCGACCGGCCCGAGGCGCCGGAGACCCGACTGGCCCGGCTGCGTCGTCGGCTGGCCGGCTCCAACTCGGCGCTGAGCCGCGGACTGCTGCTGCTGATCAGCCGTGACCGGATCGACGAGGACGACTGGGACGACTTCGAGGAGGTGCTGATCACCTCCGACCTCGGGGTCGGTCCGGCCACCGAGCTGGTCGACACACTGCGGACCCGGCTGCGGGTCGAGGGCAGCGGCGACACCGCCCGCGCTCGGGCCATCCTGCGCGAGGAACTGCTGGCCCTGGTCGACCCGACCCTCGACCGCACGGTCCACGCCGATCGCGGGCTCACCCCCGCGGTGATCATGGTCGTCGGAGTCAACGGCACCGGCAAGACGACCACGGTCGGCAAGCTGGCGCGCGTGCTGGTCGCGGAGGACAAGGACGTGCTGCTCGGTGCCGCCGACACCTTCCGCGCCGCCGCCGCCGACCAGCTCGAGACCTGGGGCAGTCGGGTCGGGGTGCCGACCGTCCGCGGTGCCGAGGGTGCCGATCCGGCCAGCGTGGCCTTCGAGGCGGTCAAGGAGGGCATCGAGGGCGAGGTCGACGTGGTGCTGATCGACACCGCCGGCCGGCTGCACACCAAGACCGGTCTGATGGATGAGCTGGGCAAGGTCAAGCGGGTGATCGAGCGGCAGGCCCCGGTGGGCGAGGTGCTGCTCGTCCTCGACGCGACCACCGGTCAGAACGGGTTGATCCAGGCCCGTATCTTCGCCGAAGTCGTCAACATCACCGGGATCGTGCTGACCAAGCTCGATGGCTCGGCCAAGGGAGGAATCGTCGTGCAGGTGCAACGGGAATTGGGCGTACCGGTGAAGTTGATCGGTCTCGGGGAGGGCGTCGACGACCTGGCGCCGTTCGACGCGGAAGTCTTCGTCGACGCGCTGCTGGAGGTGGCGGCATGATTCCCGAGCGCATCCTCGGCCGCACCGAGCGGCCGGTCTCCGTGGTCGGTCTGGGCACCTGGCAGCTCGGCGCCGATTGGGGCGAGGTCACCGAGTCCGACGCGTACGCGGTGCTCGACGCCGCGGTCGAGTCCGGGGTCACCTTCCTCGACACCGCCGACGTCTACGGTGACGGGCGCAGCGAAGAGCTGATCGGACGCTACGTCGGCGACCATCCCGACCTCAGCCTGACCGTGGCGACCAAGATGGGTCGCCGCGTCGACCAGGTCCCGGAGAACTACACGCTCGACAACTTCCGCGCCTGGACCGACCGTTCGCGTCGGAATCTGGCCGTCGACCAACTCGACCTCGTCCAGCTGCACTGCCCGCCGACCTCGGTCTACTCGCACGACCAGGTGTACGACGCGCTCGACACCCTGGTCGCCGAGGGAGCCATCGCGGCGTACGGCGTCAGTGTCGAGACCTGCGACGAGGCGCTGACCGCGATCGCCCGCCGCGGCACCGCGACGGTCCAGATCATCCTCAACGCGTTCCGCCGCAAGCCGCTCGACTTCGTGTTGCCGGCCGCCACCGCGGCCGGCGTCGGGATCATCGCCCGGGTCCCGCTGGCCAGCGGATTGCTGTCCGGTCGCTACTCCGCCGATACCACGTTCGCCGAGAACGACCACCGCAACTACAACCGCCACGGCGACGCATTCGACGTGGGGGAGACCTTCTCCGGCGTCGACTATGCGACCGGGGTGGCCGCGGCCCAGACCTTCTCCGGGCTGGTCGCCGAGCACCTCGGCCCGGACGTGACGCCGGCCCAGGCCGCGCTGGCCTGGGTGGTCGCCCAGGACGGGGTGACCACGGTCATCCCGGGCGCCCGCTCCCCCGAGCAGGCGCGGGCCAACGCCGCGGCCGGCGAGCTCGCTGAACTGCCCGCGGCCTTCCTCGACGCGGTCGAGGAGCTCTACGACCGCGAGTTGCGTGAGGCCATCCACCCGCGCTGGTAGCGATCGGTGGCGAAATCCCTCACCAGTGACGAGATCCGGGCCGCCGAGCGGCGATCGGCATCACTGGTGATGGATTTCGCCACTCAGCGCGGTGGGCCGGAGGCCGGATCGACCGACTCGAGGATCTCGACCGGGTCACCGACCCGCACGGTGACGCCCGTCGTGTCCGGGATCAGGTTCATCCCGAACCAGGTCAGGCCGTCGAAGCGGCGGTGCCGGGCCAGGGTGGCGATCGGCTCCTTGCCGCGGGCGGCGGTCTCGGGATCGACGGTGGTCATCACGCACCGCTCGCAGCCCTTGACCGCCCGGAACACCGCGTCTCCGATGCGGATCCGTCGCCAGCCGTCCTCGCTCCAGGCCGGGTGCCCGGCGACCACCAGGTTGGGCCGGAACCGGCTCATCGGCAGAGCCGCGTGGTCGCCCTGGTGCCGTTCGGCGATGAGGTCGTTGAGCGCGACCAGCGACTCCTCGGTCGTCACCATCAGCGGGTAGCCGTCGGCCAGGCTGACCCGGTCCTCGGGGGTGGAGAAGCGGGGATTGATGGCGCGGCTGGTCGGGTCGGTCTGGAACAGCAGCCGCGAAGGCCGCCCGAGCACCTCGGTCAGCCACGCCTGCGCCGCCGGGCCGGCCGAGAGGGCCACCAGCGGGTTGCGGTGCATGCTGACCTCGACCGGATCGCCGTCCGGCTCGTCGACCGGCATCGGAGCGTGGCCGTCGGAGTCGAGGACCACGCCGCCCGGGATGAGCCGGGCCCGGAGCAGCACCATGGCGTTGACCTCCCGGGCGGTCAGCGCCAGCCCGGCCTCGTCGACGACCATCCACCGGCGATCGCCGGCCAGTCCCCACGGCTCGACGTCGGCCGCGTCCAGATCCTCGCCCCGGAACGACTTGACCGGGTAGCGGGTGATCGCGGTCAGCTGAGCAGACACCAGGTCAGATTAGGGGTCGGGCTCGGACTACCGGAACGCGCCGGGGATGCCGTACGCGCACCCGACGGTCGAGCACGTCACCCCGATGTTCGTCACCTTCGGTGCCGCCACCGATCCGGGGGCGCCGCCGACCACGGTCATCGACGACTTCCAGATGGGCCTGGCCAAGCGGTCGTTCCAGGTCGCCTGACGCGCCGCTCGACCCTGAGCCGCCCGGCTCAGCTCTCGTCGAGCGCGGCCGCGCTCGACACGCCGTGGTTGACCGCCTCGAGCAGGGCGGCGATGAAGTACGGAAGGTCGTCGGGGTTGCGGCTGGTGATCAGGTTCCCATCGACCACGACCCGCTCGTCGACCCACTCGCCGCCGGCGTTGGTGATGTCGGTGCGCAGGCTCGGGTAGGAGGTGAGCCGCTTGCCGCGGACCACGTCGGCCTCGATCAGGGTCCACGGCGCGTGGCAGATCGCCGCGACCGGCTTGCCCGACTCGACGAAATCCTTGATGAAGCGGACCGCGTCGGAGTCGGTTCGCAGCGCGTCCGGGTTGGCGACGCCACCGGGCAGCACCAGGGCGGCGTAGTCGTCGACGCTCGCTCCGGAGACCTCGAGATCGACGGCCCGGGTGTCGGCCTTGTCGAGGTGCTCGAACAGCTGGACCTGGCCGGATTCGGGGCTGAGCAGGACGGGATGGTGATCGGCGTCGGCCGCGGCCTGCCACGGATCGACGAGCTCGACCCGCTCGATGCCCTCGGACGCCGTCAGGAACGCGATCTTCTTCGAATCAGCCATACCGCCAACGTAGACGTTTACGCCGTACACGCAATGCCCCGTGGGCTCAGCCGGCCTCGAGTCGCTTGCCGAGATTGCGGGCCGAGGGCTCGCCCGAGTAGAAGCCGAACGGGGTGATCGGCGTGAACCCGTGAGCGGTGTACAGCGCCAGCGCCTCGACCTGCGGGGCGCCGGTCTCCAGGATCATCCAGTCGGCGCCGGCCGCGGAGGCGCTGCGCTCGACGGCGTGCAGCAACGCCCGGGCCAGTCCGCGGCGCCGGTGGTCGTCGCGGACGAACATCCGCTTGATCTCGGCCGGTCGCCGGGCGCCCTCGACCGCCGCGTCGACGAACCGCCACCCGCCCATGGCCACCGGCCGCCCGTCGAGATAGCCGACCAGGAAGTCGCCGTGCGGCGGGGTGAACTCCGCGATCGTGTACGGGGTCGCGTCCGGTCCGCCGTAGATCTGCACGTAGAACGCCTGGGCCAGCTCGGTCAACGCCACCGCGTCGGGATGGTCGTAGCCGACCCGACGGATGTCCAGCGGAGCCGCGCCCACGGTCGGGTCAGAGGGTGTGGCCACCGTTGACCGCGATCCACTGGCCGGTGACGAAGTGCGCCTCGGGCGATGCCAGATAGGCGACCATCGAGGCGATGTCCTCGGGCGTGCCCATCCGGCCGAGCGGCACGTCGGCCCGGTAGCTGTTGGTGTCGGCGTCGCCGTGGCGTTCGACCGGGATCCACCCCGGCGCAACCACGTTGACGGTGATGTCGTCGGGGCCGAGTTCCTTGGCCCAGACCCGGGCCAGTCCGATCTGCGCGTGCTTGGCGGCCGCGTACGCCCCCGAGCCGGGCAGCGACCGGTGGACCATGTCGGAGCCGATCAGCACGACCCGGCCGCCGCCGAGCGTGCGCATCGACGGCTGGGCCGCCTGGACCAGCAGCGTCGGGCTCTTGACGAAGAATTCGAGCTGGTCGAGGTGGGCCTGCCAGGTCAGCTCGGCCAGCGTGGCGCTCGGCTGCGGACCGGTGGCGTTGGCCACGACCAGTCCGATCGGACCGAGTCGCTCGGTCACCGCGGCGACCAGGTCGACGACCGCGGCTTCGTCGGTGACGTCGGCGCGGAAGGTCTCGGCGGTGCCCCCGGCGGCCCGGATCGCGTCGACGACGGCCCCGGCTCCGGCCTCGTCGCTGCGGTAGTTCACCGCGACCGGCCATCCGTCGGCGGCCAGCCGCGTGCTGATCACCGCACCGAGTCCGCGCGAGGCGCCGGTGACCAGGGCGACCCCGCGCATCAAGCCTCGATCTGGACTCGGGTGATCTGCTCGCACAGCGGAGCGATCAGGTCACGGCGGATCCGGTTGTGCTCCTCGTCGACGTCGTAGGCCCGGTACGCGGCCACGTCGGCGAAATCGGAGGTGATGGCGAAGTCCCACGTGGTGTCGCGCAGCCGCTGGTCGACGCCGACCCGGACATCGAGCAACCCGGCCGGGGCCAGGGCGGCGATGGCCGCGAGCCCCGGCTCGATCTGGGCCTGCTCCACGCCTGGACGCAGCTTTCCGACGACGATGTTGCGGATCATGGTCGTCATTCTTACGCGTAGGCTGAGCCGCGCCTGCTGAAGACCGACAGTTGAGGACCACCCGTGTTCGACACCCTGCAAGATCGCCTGGCCGCCACGTTCAAGAACCTGCGCGGCAAGGGGCGGCTGTCCGAGGCCGACATCGACGCGACCGCGCGCGAGATCCGGATCGCGCTGCTCGAGGCCGACGTCAACCTCACCGTGGTCCGTGAGTTCATCACCGCGGTCAAGTCGCGGGCCCGCGAGGTCGAGCTGACCGGTGCGCTCAACCCGGCGCAGACCGTGATCAAGATCGTCAACGACGAGCTGATCACCATCCTCGGCGGTGAGACCCGGGTCATCCGCTTCGCCAAGCGGCCGCCGACGGTCATCATGCTCGCCGGTCTGCAGGGTGCCGGTAAGACCACGCTGGCCGGCAAGCTCGCGCTCTGGCTCAAGGGTCAGGGCCACTCGCCGCTGCTGGTCGCCGCCGACCTGCAGCGCCCGAACGCGGTCAAGCAGTTGCAGATCGTCGGTCAGCGCGCCGGGGTCCACGTCTACGCCCCCGAGCCGGGTAATGGTGTCGGCGACCCGATCGCCGTGGCCAAGAACTCGATGCTCGAAGCCGAGCGCAAGTTGTACGACGTCGTCATCGTCGACACCGCCGGCCGGCTGGGTATCGATGCCGAGCTGATGCAGCAGGCCGCCGACATCCGCTCCGCGGTCAACCCCGACGAGGTGCTGTTCGTCGTCGACGCGATGATCGGCCAGGACGCGGTCAACACCGCGAACGCCTTCGCCGAGGGTGTCGGCTTCGACGGCGTGGTGCTGACCAAGCTCGACGGTGACGCCCGCGGTGGTGCGGCGTTGTCGATTGCGCGGGTCACCGGCAAGCCGATCATGTTCGCCTCGAACGGGGAGAACCTCAAGGACTTCGACGTCTTCCATCCCGACCGGATGGCCAGCCGGATCCTCGGCATGGGCGACATGCTCACCCTGATCGAGCAGGCCGAGAAGACGTTCGACGCCGAGCAGTCGGCCAAGGCCGCGGCCAAGATCGCTTCGAAGGGCGGCACCGAGTTCGGTCTGGCCGACTTCCTGCAGCAGATGCAGATGGTCCGCAAGATGGGGCCGTTGTCGAAGATCTTCGGCATGCTCCCCGGAATGGGCGAGATCAAGGACCAGATCGCCAACATCGACGAGAAGGAAGTCGACCGGATCGAGGCGATCATCCACTCGATGACCCCGGCCGAGCGCGACAACCCCAAGATCATCGACGGCTCGCGACGGGCCCGCATCGCCAAGGGCTCGGGGGTCCAGGTCAGCGAGGTCAACGGGCTGGTCAACCGGTTCTTCGACGCCCGCAAGATGATGAACTCGATGGCCACCGGCAAGATGCCGGGGATGCCCGCGCTGCCCGGGGCGACCAAGCAGCCGGCCCGGCAGCAGCAGAAGAAGAAGGGTGGCCGCGGGGTGTCGGGCAATCCGGCCAAGCGCAACGCGCCGCAGCGCACCGGCCCGGCCGTCGATCCGGCCGCGGCGTTCGGCGGCGGCCAGTTCGACGAGGCCGCGATGCAAAAGGCCATGGCCGACTTCCAGCTGCCCCCGGAGCTCGGCAAGCGCCTCGGCAAGTAACGTCCGCGGTGTGAGCGATCGCACCGCGTCCTCGTCGCCGCCCGGTGCCCCGCGTCTGCACCTGTCCGGGGTGGTGCTGCCCGACGGTGAGCACCGCGACCTGTGGGTGGTCGACGGGGTCGTCCGCACCGAACCGGTCCGCGACGCGGTCACCGTCCCCGGTGGCTGGATCATGCCGGGGCTGGTCGATGCGCACTGCCACATCGGGTTGGAGTCGCAGGGTGCGGTGCCGCGTGAGCGGGCCGAGGAACACGCCCTGGCCGAGCGCCACGCCGGGGCCCTACTGGTCCGCGACGCGGGCAGCCCGGCCGACACCCGGTGGATGGACGAGAGAGAGGACCTGCCGCGGATCATCCGGGCCGGCCGGCACATCGCCCGGCCCAAGCGCTACCTGCGCAACTACGGCGCCGAGGTCGAGCCCGACGACCTGGTCGCCGAGGTCGAGCGCCAGGCCGCCCGCGGTGACGGCTGGGTCAAGCTGGTGGGGGACTGGATCGACCGCGACGCCGGTGACCTGACCCCGCTGTGGCCGGCCGACGTGGCCGCCGCGGCCATCGACCGGGCCCACGCCCTGGGCTGCCGCGTCACCGCCCACGTCTTCGGCGAGCAGGCCGTCGCCGAGCTGGTCCGGGCCGGGATCGATGGCGTCGAACACGGCACCGGGATCGACGACGCGACCATCGCGATCATGGCCGAGCGGCAGGTGGCCCTGGTCCCGACGATGATCCAGCTCGACAACTTCGAGGCGTACGCGGCCGCCGGGGAGGCCAAGTTCCCCGTTTACGCCGCCCGGATGCGCGCGCTGCACGCCCGGCGGCTCGACACCTTCGGCAAGGCCCGCGAAGCAGGGGTGCCGATGTATGCCGGGACCGACGCCGGGGGTTATCAGCCGCACGGCATCGTCGGCCGGGAGATGGCGGCCATGTCCGCGTTCTGCTCGCCGGAGTACGCACTCGGCGCCGGGTCGTGGCGGGCCCGCTCCTGGCTCGGGCGGCCGAGCGCGCTGGTCGAGGGGGCCCCGGCCGATCTCGTCACCTTCGACCGCGACCCGCGATCCGACCTGAGCGTGCTCAGCGAGCCATCCGCCGTCGTGCTCCGCGGCGTACGGTGGCGCTGATGACCGAGTGGATGTGCACCACCTGCGCAGTGGAATACCCCGACACCGAAGCGCCGCCGTCGCAGTGCCCGATCTGTTGTGACGAGCGGCAGTACGTGCGGCCCTCGGGGCAGCGCTGGACCACCCTGGCCGAGCTGGCCACGCCCGAGCGGCCGGCGATCGTGACCGAGGTCGAACCCGGCCTGCTCGGCATCACCGTGACGCCGTCGGTGGGCATCGGCCAACGCGGTCTCCTCGTCCAGCGACCGACCGGGAACCTGCTCTGGGACCCGCCCGGTTATCTCGACGACGCCCTGGTCGCGGCGGTCGAGGACGTCGGGGGCGTGGCGGCCATCGCCTCCAGCCATCCCCACATGTTCGGCGTGCAGGTCGCCTGGTCGCGACGCTTCGGCGATGCATCGGTGCACGTCTGCGACGCCGACCGCGGAGTGGGTGCAGCGCGAGGATCCGGTCATCCAGGGCTGGGCCGACCGGCTCGAGGTGCTGACCGGTGTCACGCTGCACCGGATCGGCGGACACTTCGCGGGCAGCGCCGTCGCCCATCTCGAGGGGGCCGACGGTCGCGGGGTCCTGCTGTCGGGGGACACGGTCGCCGGCACGCCCGACGAGCACTGGGTGTCGTTCCTGCGCAGCTACCCGAACAAGATCCCGCTGTCGGCCGCCGTGATCGCCAGGATCACCGACCGGGTGCTTGCGCTGGACTTCGACCGGCTCTACGACAACTTCGGCGGCCAGGTGCGGGCCGACGCGTCCACCTGGGTCCGGCGCTCGGCTGAGCGCTACATCGCCTGGGTGCGTGGCGACTTCGACCACCTCACCGGCTGAGCGGCGGCGGTCAGCCCGACGGCTTGACCAGATGGATCACCCCGGGGATGCGGTCGAAGCCGGGCGGCGGGTCGACGTCGACGTAGCCGGCGGCCCGGTAGAGCCGCAGATTGCGGGCGCTGCGTGACCCGGTGAACAGCAGGGCGCCGCGGACACCGGGCGGTGCCAGGGCCTCGGCCTCGGCCAGCAACCAACGACCGACCCCGTGGCCGGCCAGGTCGGGGGCGACCATCAGCCGCCCGACCTCCCACCAGCCGTGCTCGACCCGGGCACGGACGGCCGCGACCAACCGGCCCCGGCGGCGGACGACCCGCACCGTCCACGTCTCGATCCAGGCGTCGACGTCGGCCCTGGACTCGTGCAGCGGCGGGATGTCGAGCGTCTGGTTGCTGATCGCCTCGGAGACCCAGCAACAGCGCTGCAGGACCAGGAGTTCGGCGACGTCGCCGGCCGACGCCGGACTCAGATCGAGGTCGGGCAGCGGTGCGGTCACGCTGGTCAGTCTCCCGCGACTGCGACCCCCGGCCATGGGCGGGATCTTCACGCGACTACGCCACACGATCCCGCCCCGTCACCGACCGCCGACCACCGTCGGGGGAGCGACCCCGCGGCACGGCTGCGGAACGTGGCGTCGCTGCTTGGTGGCGACCAGCAAGATGGGCGGGTGCTTCTCCGCCGCGCCGTCCGAGCGCTCCTCGGAACGCTGCTCGCCGTGGCCGGGGCCGCCGTCCCGCTCCCCGGCACCGCGGAGGCCGCCACCGCGGTGGTCGAGACGGCGGTGACCATCCCGGCGACGCCGGAATCCGATGGCCGGCCGGTCACCCTCGACGCCACCGTGCTGAGCACCGACCCGGCTGCGCCGCGACCGGCCGTCGTGCTGGCCCACGGCTTCGGTGGCAGCAAGGACGACAGCCTGGCCACGGCCCGGACCCTGGCCCGCGACGGCTACGCGGTGATCATCTACACCGCGCGCGGCTTCGGGGACTCGGGCGGCCTCATCCACCTCGACCATCCCGACTTCGAGGGCGCCGACACCGTGCGGATCGTCGACTTCGCGGCCACCCGGCCCGAGATCGCCCGGCAGGGCAGCGACCCGGTGATCGGGTTCGCCGGGGCCTCGTACGGCGGCGCCGTGTCCTTTCTGGCCGGCGCACTCGACCGCCGCGTCGACGCCATCGTGCCCGCGTTCACCTGGCACAGCCTCCGCCAGTCGCTGTTCCCGCAGTACGCGGTGGCCGGCGGCGATCCCACCGGGCCGGCTGAGGTCAGCAGTATCGAGGCTGCCGGGGTGTTCAAGCAGCGCTGGGCCTCGCTGCTGTTCAGCGCGGCCGGCGACCCGCAACCCGGCGCGGACCCGTTGTGCGGCCGCTTCGAGCCGCAACTCTGCCTGGGCTACCAGCGGGCCGCCGAGACCGGCCGGCCCGACGCCGCGCTGCTGCGGCGGCTCGACCAGTCCGGGCTGGAGCAGCACCTGGGCCGGATCACCGCGCCGACCATGATCATCGCCGGCGAGGACGACACGCTGTTCCCGCTCGACCAGGCCGACGCCAACCTCCGCGGGCTGCCACCCACCACGGTGGCCAAGGTCAGCTGGGTGGCCGGCGGCCACGACGCGCAGATCGACACCGACGACCTGGTGCCTCAGCTCGAGAGCTGGTTCGGGCGCTACCTCAAGCAGGACGGTTCGGCTACCGATACCCGATTCGAGCTGACCATGCCCGAGAACTGGCTGGTCGGCAACGGCGGCGGTGGCGACGACGACGAGCCGCAGACCCTGGTCGCCGCGGCCTATCCCGGCCGCGGTGCCGCACTGGTCCGCCGCCCCGTCGCCTTGCGCGGCGAACCGCAGACCATCGTGGCCCCGCCGGGCGGCGTCCCGACCGCGCTCACCGGTCTGCCCGGGGCCGGGACCGCGCTCAGTCAGGCCTCGGCTGCGGCCGGATATCCGCTCGCCGTGCTGCCCGGTCAGTCGGCCACCTTCACCTCCGAGGTGCTGACCCGCCCGCTGACGCTGACCGGCAGCGGCCAGGCCGACCTCGCGGTCACCTCGACGACCGGTGACGCGACCCTCTACGCCACGCTGTGGGACCTCGGCCCCGACCTGGCCGCGCCCGAAGGCGCCGGCGGCCGGACCCGGACCGGGCCGAGCACGGCGATCCTGCCGCAGCTCGCCGTGGCGCCGATCCGGCTGACCGGTCTGGGCGATGAGCCGACCCGAGTTCGGGTGGCCCTGCCGCCGGTCGTGCACAGCGTCCCGGTCGGCCACCGGCTCCAACTCGTGGTTGCCACCACCGACCAGGCCTACGCCAATCCGACCCGCCCGGCCGTCCACCGGATCGAGCTGGTGTCCGACCTCCTGCTGCCGGTGCTGCCCACGACCACCCTGGGCGGCGGACGGCTCGACGTGCCGCTGCCGCTCGTCCTCACCGTCGCCGGACTCGCCCTGGCCGCGATCGCTGCGCTGATCGTCGCGGCGGTGCGCCGACGCCAGGCCGATTTCCGTCCCGAGCTGGTCGACGTGCCGCTGGTCATCTCCGATCTGGCCAAGACCTACAAGGACGGGTTCCGGGCCGTCGACGGGGTGTCGTTCCGGGTCGAGCGCGGGCAGGTCCTCGGCCTGCTGGGTCCCAACGGTGCCGGTAAGACGACCGTGCTGCGGATGCTGGTCGGACTGATCCGCCCCGACGCCGGGGAGATCGTCGTCGCCGGACATCCGGTGCACGCCGGCGCCGACGTGCTCGACTCGGTCGGGGCCTTCATCGAGGGCCCGGGCTTCCTGCCCCACCTCACCGGGCGGCAGAACCTGGCCGCGTACTGGGAGGCGACCGGTCGACCGGCCGAGGACGCCCACCTCGACGACATGCTGGCCATCGCCGGGCTCGGCGCCGCGCTGGACCGCCGGGTCCGCGGCTACAGCCAGGGCATGCGGCAGCGGCTGGCCATCGCCCAGGCCATGCTCGGTCGACCCGACCTGCTGATCCTCGACGAACCGACCAACGGTCTCGACCCGCCGCAGATCAAGGCCATGCGTCAGGTGATCCGCGACTACGCCGCCACCGGCCGCACCGTCGTGGTGTCCTCGCACCTGCTCAGCGAGGTGGAGCAGACCTGCAGCCACGTCGTGGTGATGCACCGCGGCCGGGTGATCCGGGCGGGCTCGGTCGGCGAGGTCACCACCGACGACAGTGGCCGTGGCCACCGCGACCTGGAGGACGTGTTCATGGGTCTGATCGACAGCCAGACCGGGAGTCCGGTGTGACCGGCCCGCTCCCGTTGCGGGCCGAGATCCGGCGTCAGCTGCGGCGACGCCGGACCCAGGGCATCTTCGGCGTCATCACCGCGCTGCCGCTGATCCTGGTGCTGGCCTTCTGGATCGGCGACGACGACGGGACCTCGAACGCCCGCGGCTTCGTCGACCTGGCCCAGGACAGCGGCGCCAACCTCACCGTCTTCGCGATGTTCGCGGCCACCGGCTTCCTGCTGATCGTCGTCGTCGCGCTGTTCGCCGGTGACACCGTGCCGGCGGAGGCCAGCTGGTCCAGCCTGCGCTACCTGCTCGCCGCCCCGGTGCGGCGGACCCGGCTGCTGCGGCAGAAGCTGATCGTCGCGGCGCTGTCCTCGGTGGTCGCGCTGATCTACCTGCCGGCCTGGACCCTGCTGGTCGGCGGGCTCGCGTACGGGTGGGGCGCCTACGTCGGTCCGACCGGCGACCAACTCGCGCCCGGGACCTTCGTCGTCCGGCTGCTCATCATCGTCGGCTACCTGTGCGTCCAGCTGGCCACCGTGGCCGCGTTCGCGTTCGCGCTCGGCGTGGTCACCGACGCTCCCTTGGCCGCGGTCGGCGGAGCGGTGCTGCTGATGATCCTGTCGGCCATCCTCGATTCGATCACCGCGCTCGGCGGTCTGCGGCAGGGTCTGCCCGGGCACTACGCCTTCGCCTGGGCCGACGCGCTGGCCCCGACCGTCGACTGGTCCGACATGGCGACCGGGGCGCTGTGGTCGATCGGCTACGCGATCGTGCTGATCGGGTTCGCGGTCTGGCGGTTCGTCAACAAGGACATCACCAGCTGACCCGGCCCGCCCGATCCGCTTCATTCCGCTAGGCCCGGCGTTCACGTCGGGTCCGGGCGGCCGCGTACGCCGTCCGGAGCAGATCGCGGACCAGCTCGTCGGTCTGCGGTCCCGGATCGAACACCGACACTCAGCCGAGTTCGCCGTAGACCGGATGGGCGACGACCACGTCAGAGGTCTACGGATCAAGCTCGGTGGCGCCGGCCGGATCGCGCGGCGCGCGCCCGGTCAATTCCACGAACCGCGTCCGACCGACCGCGATGTCGACCCGGAACACCCCGACCCGGTCGAGCCGCGACGACGTGTCGCCGGGTCAGTCCTTGGTCACCACGGTGGCGAAGGGTTGCGTCGGTGGAACCACACGGTCGGGGGGCGTAGGAGGAGAACAGGTCGCCCCAGGCGATCTCCGGTGTACCGTCACCGGGGCCGGGTCTGAGGGCCAGCACTCCGTCCAGCGTCGTGACGAAGCTGTCGATCTCGGCGACATCCACGGTCGACGCTCCCACGGCCGGGCGCGGGTTCGCGTCCGAGGGCGACGTCATGGCAGAATGCTGTGCGCATCTGTGACGTGCAGCGCCCTCTAACCCTGCCGCCACGGATCCACCCGAGTCCAACCCGGCGAGTCCTCACCGTCGCGGCCCGGACTCACCCCGTCACCACACAGGAGAAACCACACACGTGGCTGTCAAGATTCGTCTGAAGCGTCTCGGCAAGATCCGGTCGCCGCACTACCGCATCGTCGTCGCCGACTCGCGCACCAAGCGCGACGGTCGGGCGATCGAGGAGATCGGCAAGTACCACCCCAAGAACGACCCCTCCGTCATCGAGGTCAACTCCGAGCGGGCGCAGTACTGGCTGTCCGTCGGCGCTCAGCCGACCGAGTCGGTCGTCGCGCTGCTCAAGCGCAGCGGGGACTGGCAGAAGTTCAGCGGCGACACCTCGCCGTCGGGCATCACCCCGCAGCCGGAGAAGCGCGACAAGCTCGCCGCCTTCAACGCCGCCCTGGCCGAGGCCGGCGGCGACAGCACCGGTGCCACCACGGCCAAGAAGTCGCGTCCGGCCAAGGGCTCCGACGCCGCGGCCGAGGACGCTCCGGCGAGCGACACCACCGAGGCCTGACATGTTGGCGGACGCATTGGAGCATCTGGTCCGAGGCATCGTCGCTCACCCCGACGACGTCACGGTGCGGGACAAGGATCTGCGCCGCGGCCGGATGCTCGAAGTGCGGGTCAATCCGAACGACATCGGCAAGGTGATCGGTCGGACCGGTCGCACGGCGACCGCGCTCCGCACGGTGATCGCCGCGCTGGCCGGCCGTGAAGAGGTCCGGGTCGACTTCGTCGACGTCGACAAGCAAGCCCGGCGCGGCCCCCAGGGCCGTTCCGGTCCGCCCCGCCGCTGAGCACCTCAGCGCGCGGATCCGATCCCGCCGGCGTCGAAGTCGTCGTCGGCGTGATCGGACGGGCGCACGGCATCCGTGGTGAGGTCGCCGTCGAGCCCCGCACCGACGAGCCGTACCGCCGGTTCGCCCCCGGGCAGGTGCTGCGGGCCGAGACCGGCGGGCGCACCTTCACCGTGTCGTCGGCCCGCGACCACAGCGGTCGCCTGCTCGTCTGCTTCGACGAACTCGCCGACCGGACCGCGGTCGAGGCCGTACGCGGCACCGTCCTGCTGCTCGACGTGGCCGCCGACGAGCGTCCCGAGGAGCCGGAGGAGTACTACGACCGCCAGCTCGTCGGACTGACCGCGCTGACCGGCGCGGGGGTCACCATCGGCCCGGTCACCGCGGTCGTCCACATGCCTGGGCAGGATCTGCTCGAGCTACGGACCGAGCACGGCGTACGCCTGGTGCCGTTCGTCGAGGCCCTCGTCCCGGTCGTCGATCTGGCCGCCGGCACCCTGGTCGTCGACGCCCCTGATGGGCTGCTCGACGCGGACGTCGACGCGTGAGGATCGACGTCCTCTCGATCTTCCCGGCCTATCTCGAACCGCTGCGGCTCTCGCTGGTCGGGCGGGCGATCGAGACCGGCATCGTCGACCTCGCCGTCCACGACCTGCGGGAGTGGACCCATGACCGGCACCGCACCGTCGACGACACCCCGTACGGCGGGGGAGCCGGGATGGTCATGCGGCCCGAACCCTGGGGCGAGGCCCTCGACGATCTGGCCCCGGCCGGTGGCCCCGCCGACGGGCCGCGGCTGGTCGTGCTCAGCCCGTCCGGCCGCACGTTCACCCAGCGCGTGGCTCACGAACTCGCCGCCGATCAGCACCTGATCTTCGCCTGCGGGCGCTACGAGGGCATCGACGCCCGGGTCGCCGAACACGCGGCCGGGCGGATGCGGGTCGACGAGATCTCGATCGGCGACTACGTCCTCAACGGGGGCGAGGCCGCCACCCTGGTCATCGTGGAAGCCGTGGTCCGGCTGCTCCCCGGGGTGATCGGCAACCCGGCGTCGCTGGCCGAGGAGTCGCACAGCCTCGACCACGAGGGACTGCTCGAATATCCGCTCTACACCAAGCCACCGAGCTGGCGCGGCCTCGACGTCCCCGAGGTGCTGTTCAGCGGCCACCACGGCCGGATCGCCCAGTGGCGCCGCGAGGAGGCGCTGGAGCGTACGCGGACCCGCCGCCCCGACCTGCTCTGAGACCCTGCGTCTCCTGAGCGGGCTCGTCCCACGAGCCGTTCTCGCTAGAGCAGGCCGTGCTCGCGCAGGGCAGTGACCACATCCGGGCGCTGCCGGGTCGGCGTCGCCCACGGGTCGCACGCCGGGGTCAACAGGGCCCGGGCCAACGCGACACCGAACTCGTCCGGCGTCCGCACCCACGGGGCCAGACCGGACCGGTCGAGCGCGTCGGCGTTGGTCTCGCCGTGTCCGGAGATCGCGCGGTAGGTCAGCACCGGCCGCGGATAGGCCAGCGCCTCGAGCGACATCGCGCCGCCGGCGTTCTGGATCACACCGTCCACCGCGCCGAGCAGGGTCGCCATGTCGCTGACCCAACCCAGGGCCAGGACACCCGGCTGGCGGCGTAATCGCTCGTACAGCCGCTGGTTGCGCCCGCAGACCACCACCGGCCGAGCCAGTCCGGTGGCCAGCACGTCGTACGCGGTCTGCTCGAGCTTGCCCAGGCCCAACGATCCGCCGGACACCGCGACCAGCGCGCCGGTGCGGGGCAGCCCGAGCTGTTTGCGGCCGTGCAACGACCGGGACAACGACAACGGACCGTCGCCCGACCGATCGCTCATCTGCGACTGCAGGGCCGGTCGGACCAGCGCGACGGTGCCGGCGCCGAACCGGTGCGCCTCGGCCGCCGGCAGTTCGTCGAGCGCCAGGTGCAGGTCGACCGAGCGGTGCACCCACGGCCGGTGCACCGACATGTCGCACAGGTAGGTGACCACCGGGACGCTGATCCGGCCGCTGCGCCGCAGCTCGCCGAGGGTCTGGCTGACGAACGGATGCGTCGAGACGATCGCCGCCGGAGCGTCGCGGACCAGGTCGAGCAGGGCGGCCCGGGTGTGGCGCATCAGCTGGGCGATGGCCCGGTTCGCGGTGTCCCCATGGTTGGCCGCCTCGAGCACCGCCCGCCACAACGTCGGCGTCGACTGGACCTGGCGCTGATAGCTCACGCGCAGCGACCGGGCCAGCGGACGGCGCATCAGGTCGAGGATGTCGAAGATCCGGGTCCGGTAGCCCTCCGCCTCGAGCTGCTCGGCGATGGCGGCCGCGGCGGCGTCGTGGCCGGCTCCGACGCTGCCGGTGATCACGTCGACCAACGCGCCGGTGCGGGTCAGAGGAGCCGGGAAGCCGGTGGCCCGCGCCGTGATCACGATCGTGAGCATAGGGCGCGACGGGCCGATGAGCAGGGAAGAGACCCGCCGGCGCGCACGGGCGCCGTCCCCCGGTCGGTCGAGCGTGGACAGGCGCCGAACGCAACGTGGATCGGTGATGAACCGAGCGTGACCGGCCGGTGAACCGGGTGAGGATCGCCTACGTGAGGGAAAACACCAGTGAACACACTGGTCTGGGGTCGCGACTCACGAGGCCGAGGTCCTAGGCTGCCTGCGTGGCAACGATAACTCTGACACCGGCGCAGAGAGCGGCGCGATCGACGGTCGCGATGAAGGCTTTGATGGCGGTCAGCGGGCTGATCCTGATCGGCTACCTGCTGGCTCACATGTACGGCAACTTGAAGCTCTTCGCGGGGGCCGAGTCGTTCAACGGCTACGCCGAACACCTGCGCGAGCTCGGTGAGCCGATCCTCCCGCACACCGGGCTGCTGTGGATCATCCGTGTCGTGCTGCTCGCCGCGGTCATCGCCCACGCGTTGTCGGCGGTCGCGCTGTGGCGCCGGGCCCGGTCCGCCCGCGGTGGTGGCAGCAAGCGCTACCAGACCAACCAGGCCAAGCGCGGGGTCCAGCGGAGCTACTCCTCGTTTACCCTGCGCTGGGGCGGCATCATCATCTTGCTGTTCGTCGTCTACCACCTGCTGCACTTCACCTTCAACACGATCCACCCGGGCGGCGCCTCGGCCGAGCCGTACCAGCGGGTCGTCAACGGTTTCCAGGTCCCCTGGGTGGTGATCAGCTACACGATCGCCATGCTGGCCGTCGGGTTCCACCTGCGGCACGGCACCTGGAGCGCGCTGACCACGCTCGGGCTGAACACCTCGCCGGTGGCCCGCCGCCGGCTCAACACCCTCGCGTACGCGGTCGCCGGGATCGTCACCGTCGGCTTCCTGCTCCCCCCATTCGCAATCCTCTTCGGGCTGGTGAAGTGATCATGAAGAATCCGTTCAAGTCCACCAACGAGGACGACCCGGGATTCACGTCGGTCGACGCCGACGCGGTCTTCACCGTCGGCGAGGACATCGCCGACACCAAGGCGCCCGACGTCGCGATCGCCGAGCGCTGGGACACCCGGCGGTTCCAGGCCAAGCTGGTCAACCCGGCCAACCGCCGCAAGTTGAGCGTGATCATCGTCGGCACCGGCCTGGCCGGGGCCTCGGCGGCGGCGACGCTCGGCGAAGCCGGCTACAACGTGACCACGTTCTGCTACCAGGACTCGCCCCGCCGCGCCCACTCGATCGCCGCGCAGGGCGGCATCAACGCGGCCAAGAACTACCGCAACGACGGCGACTCGATCTACCGGTTGTTCTACGACACGGTCAAGGGCGGCGACTTCCGCTCGCGCGAGTCGAACGTCTACCGCCTGGCCCAGACCAGCGTCCAGATCATCGACCAGTGCGTCGCTCAGGGTGTGCCGTTCGCCCGCGAGTACGGCGGTCTGCTCGACAACCGCTCGTTCGGCGGCGTCCAGGTGTCGCGGACCTTCTACGCCCGCGGCCAGACCGGCCAGCAGTTGCTGATCGGGGCCTACCAGGCGCTCGAGCGGCAGATCGGTGCCGGCTCGGTGAAGATGCACACCCGGCACGAGATGCTCGAGGTGATCGTCGCCGACGGGAAGGCCCGCGGCGTCGTGGTCCGCGACATGGTGACCGGTGACATCGAGACCCACTTCGCCGACGCGGTCGTGCTGGCCACCGGTGGTTACGGCAACGTGTTCTTCCTGTCGACCAACGCCATGGGCTGCAACGTGACCGCGACCTGGCGGGCCCACCGCAAGGGCGCGTACTTCGCCAACCCGTGCTACACCCAGATCCACCCGACCTGCATCCCGGTCAGCGGCGACTACCAGTCGAAGCTGACCCTGATGAGCGAGTCGCTGCGCAACGACGGCCGGATCTGGGTGCCGAAGTCGGGCGAGGACAAGCGCGACGCCCGCGACATCCCCGAGGACGAGCGCGACTACTACCTCGAGCGGATCTACCCGGCGTTCGGCAACCTGGTGCCCCGCGACATCGCGTCACGCGCGGCCAAGAACGTCTGCGACGAGGGTCGCGGGGTCGGCCCCGGCGGCCTCGGGGTCTATCTCGACTTCGCCGACGCCATCTCCCGTCTCGGCCGCAAGGCGGTCGAGGCCAAGTACGGGAACCTGTTCGACATGTACGCCCAGATCACCGGCGAGAACCCGTACGAGACCCCGATGCGGATCTACCCGGCGGTGCACTACACGATGGGCGGCCTGTGGGTCGACTACGACCTGATGAGCTCGATCGAGGGCCTCTACGTGACCGGGGAGGCCAACTTCTCCGACCACGGCGCCAACCGGCTCGGGGCCAGTGCGTTGATGCAGGGTCTGGCCGACGGCTACTTCGTGCTGCCGAACACCATCAACGACTACCTGGCCGCGGGCCCGTTCCCGAAGGTCGACGCGTCGCACCCGGCCGCGGTCGAGGCGGTCGAGCAGGTCACCAGCCGGATCGACAAGCTGCTCTCCATCCGGGGCACTCGGACCGTCGACTCGTTCCACCGCGAGCTGGGCCACATCATGTGGGACTACTGCGGCATGGAGCGGACCGAGGAGGGACTGCGCAAGGCGATCGGGATGATCCGCGAGCTCAAGCAGGAGTTCTGGTCCGACGTCAACGTGCTGGGCTCGGCCACCGAGATGAACCAGGCGCTCGAGCGGGCCGGCCGGGTGGCCGACTTCATCGAACTCGGTGAGTTGATGTGCATCGATGCGCTGGCGCGTCGCGAATCCTGTGGTGGGCACTTCCGTGCGGAGTCGCAGACCGAGGACGGCGAGGCCCTGCGCCACGACGACCAGTTCGCGTTCGTCAGCGCCTGGGAGTTCGGCGGCGACGACGGCAAGCCCGTCCTGCACAAGGAACCGCTGGAGTACGAGTACGTCGAGATGAAGCAGAGGTCCTACAAATAATGAACATCACTGTTCGCGTCTGGCGCCAGGCCGGACCGCACGACGAGGGCAAGATGGCCCAGTACGCGGTCAACGACGTCTCCGAGCACATGTCGTTCCTGGAGATGCTCGACGTCCTCAACGAGCGACTGACCACCGAGGGCAAGGACCCGATCGCCTTCGACAGCGACTGTCGTGAGGGCATCTGCGGGATGTGCGGGCTGGTCATCAACGGCGTGGCCCACGGCCCGCAGCAGACGACCACCTGCCAGTTGCACATGCGCTCGTTCTCCGACGGCGACGTCATCGACATCGAGCCCTGGCGCGCCGATCCCTTCCCGGTGATCAAAGACCTGGTCGTCGATCGCGGAGCCTTCGACCGGATCATCCAGGCCGGCGGCTACATCTCGGCTCCGACCGGTACGGCGCCCGACGCCCATGCCGCGCCGGTGCCGAAGAACGACGCCGACCACGCCTTCGATGCCGCCACCTGCATCGGCTGCGGAGCCTGCGTCGCCGCCTGCCCGAACGGCTCGGCGATGCTGTTCACCGCGGCCAAGGTCACCCACCTCGGTCTGCTCCCGCAGGGTCAGCCCGAGCGCTACTCGCGTGCGGTCGGCATGGTCGCGCAGCACGACGACGAGGGTTTCGGTGGCTGCACCAACATCGGCGAGTGCACGGCGGTCTGCCCCAAGGGCATCCCGCTGGAGACCATCTCGCGGCTGAACCGCGACCTGCTCAAGTCGCTGACCAAGGGCTGAACGCGCCGACGGAGGTACTTCTGCCGGGTAGTCACGGCAGAAGTACCTCCGTTGTCGTCGTCAGGACCTGAGTCGGGCGGTGCGAAGTGCGCGCCGGTGCGGGTGTTGCCGCAGCGGCTCGAGCTGCTCGACGATGCCGACCCGGCCCCGCAGTTGCTGATCCTCGACGAACCGATGAACAACCTCGATCTGGACAGCGTCGCCCAGCTGGTCGATGCGCTGGACGGCTACCCGGCGCCATGCCGGTCGCCAGCCACGACGAGCAGTTCCTGTCCGAGATCGGCCTGACCGGCCGACTGGATCTGGGAGAGGGTGGTCTGTCGTGAGGAGGGTGGATCTGGCGTGATCGGATCCCTCACCGGTGCTCGGGGCCCGAGGATTTCTCCGCCCGGTCCGGGTGTGGCAGACTGGCTCGCTGTTGTCCGCACGCGACACCTGCCACAGGGGGATCGTTCGCGACGGCCGACCCATCGACTTCACATATCGACAGGTGACCTGTGGCACCGGCGAGGAAAACCCATGAGCAAGCTCATCGACGCTCTCGATCAGGCGTCACTGCGCACCGATGTCCCGTCCTTCCGACCGGGTGACAGCGTCAAGGTGCACGTCAAGGTGGTCGAGGGCAACCGGTCCCGTGTCCAGGTCTTCGCCGGCGTCGTGATCTCGCGCGCCGGTGACGGCGTGCGCGAGGCGTTCACCGTGCGCAAGGTCAGCTTCGGTGTGGGTGTCGAGCGGACCTTCCCGGTCCACAGCCCGATCATCGACCGGATCGAGATCGACCGTCGCGGCGACGTCCGTCGGGCCAAGCTGTACTACCTCCGCAACCTGCGTGGCAAGGCTGCCAAGATCAAGGAGAAGCGCGACGCCTGAGTCGCGTCACCGCCATGGCTGAAGGGGACGAGATCTCCGAGCCGAGGCGTGCGCGGGATCGTCCGGGCGTGGATGCGGTCCACGACCCGGACGCTCTCGGTTTCGGCGGTCATGTGCTCGCCTTCTTCCGCGAACTGACCGCCGTCGTCGTCGGCGCCGTCATCGTGGCGGCACTGCTCCGCGGGTTGGTCGGGCAGATGTTCATCATTCCGTCCATCTCGATGGAGAACACCCTGCGCGAGCAGGACCGGGTGTTGGTCGAGAAGCTGAGCAGCATCGACCGCGGCGAAGTCGTCGTGTTCGCCGATCCGGGCGGCTGGCTGAGCGGAACCCCGGTCTTCGAACGCGGTGCGGTCGGGCGGGCCCTCGAGTTCGTCGGTGTGCTGCCGGACACCAGCACCGAGCATCTGATCAAGCGGGTGATCGGCATGCCCGGTGACCGGGTCGTGTGCTGCGACGCCGAGGCGCGGATCACCGTCAACGGCCGCGCCCTCGACGAGACCGACTACCTCTACCCCGAGGGTGGTGCGCCGGCGATCTCCGCCTCGAGCATCCCGTTCGACGTCGTGGTGCCCGACGGGCACTACTTCGTGCTCGGTGACAACCGCGCCCACAGCCGGGACTCACGATGCCACCTCAACGACGCCGAGGACGGGGTGCCGCTCGGTCAGAACGCCTTCGTCGCCGAGGATCTCGTGGTCGGTCGGGCGATCGCCGTGGTCTGGCCGGGGAGTCGACAGCATCGCCTTCGCGTTCCGGCTACCTTTGGCTCTGTGCCACCCGGCGCCGTCCCGGCCCCCGGCACCCCCGCATTCACCGTCCGACCTCAGGGTTCCTGTTGACCACTCGTCACACCGCCGAACCGGCCTCGGCTTCCGACGCCGGCGATCCGGCATCCCCGTCGACCGCTCGTCGGGTCGGCATGTTCCTCCGCGAACTGCTGATCGTGGTGGTCGGGGCGATCGTCGTCTCGACCCTGCTGCGGCTCTTCGTCGGACAGATGTTCATCATCCCGTCGCCGTCGATGCAGAACACGCTGCTCGAGGGCGATCGGGTCGTGGTGCAGAAGATCACCGACTTCCACCGCGGTGACGTCGTCGTCTTCACCGATCCCGGCAACTGGCTCGAGGAGCCGGTGTCCGATCCCGGCCCGTTCGACACGCTGCTCGAGTTCATCGGTCTGCCCAGCAAGAGCACGCCGGGCCACCTGATCAAGCGGGTCATCGGGATGCCCGGCGACCACATCGTCTGCTGCGACAACGACGGCCGCATCACGGTCAACGGGCAACCGCTCGACGAGGCCGCGTACCTGTTCACCGACATCGACGGCGTGCAGATCACGCCCTCGGACCGGCTGTTCGACGTCACCGTGCCCAAGGACCGGATCTTCGTGATGGGCGACCACCGCGACGTCAGCGCCGACTCGCGCTACCACCTGTGTGACACTTCGGCGACCCAGGCCCGCGGCCAGGTGGCCTTCGTGCCGATCGCCGACGTGGTCGGTCCGGCGTTCGCCGTCGCCGCCCCGTTCGATCGGGCCACTCGACTGCGCACCCCGGCTTCCTTCGCCGAGGTGCCCGCGGCCACCGCGCCCGCGCCGGACAAGGGTGTGATCGCCCGCTCGGGCGGGAACTGCTGATGCCGGTCAACCGAGCCAGCGGGATCTACGCCTATGAGCGCGCGCTGAAGAACGGCGGGCTGCATCCGGTCGCCGGCGCCGACGAAGCCGGTCGTGGTGCGTGCGCCGGACCGCTGGTCGCCGGAGCGGCCATCCTGTCCGACACCCGGGCCCGACAGATCGACGGACTCAAGGACTCCAAGCTGCTGACCCCGCTGCAGCGTGAACGGGCGTACGACGAGATCACCCGCAAGGCGGTCGCCTGGTCGGTGGTGAGCATCGAGCCGGAGGAGTGCGACCGGCTCGGAATGCACGTGGCCAATGTGATGGCGCTGCGGATGGCCCTGTCGCGGCTGCCCATGACCCCGACGTACGTGCTGACCGACGGGTTCCCGGTCGACGGTCTCGGCGTCCCCGGGCTCGCGGTGTGGAAGGGAGACCGGGTGGCGGCCTGTGTCGCCGCCGCGTCGATCATCGCGAAGGTCACCCGCGACCGGATCATGTGCGAGCTGGACGAGGTCCATCCGGAGTACGCGTTCAAGATCCACAAGGGCTACTGCACGCCGCTGCACCAGGAGCGGCTCGACGCGCACGGTCCCTCGGCCACCCACCGGATGCGCTTCGTCAACGTGCGCCGAGCGGCTAGAGTCTGAGGCGCTATGAGTGCCGAGGATCTGGAACAGTACGAGAGCGAGCTCGAGCTCCAGCTCTACCGCGAGTACAAGGACGTCGTCGGCATCTTCAGCTATGCCGTCGAGACCGAGCGGCGCTTCTACCTGTGCAATCAGGTCGACCTCAAGGTCCGGACCGAGGGCGGCGACGTCTACTACGAGGTGTCGATGGGTGACGCCTGGGTCTGGGACATGTACCGCCCCGCCCGATTCGTCAAGAGCGCCAAGGTGCTGACCTTCCGCGACGTGTCGATCGAGGAGATCGCCCACAGCGACCTCGAGGTGCCCAAGCCCAGCTGATCGGCTCTCACCGATCCGACCGGGCCGACCCACTGGTGCGGCGGTTGTCCACAGCCCGCGCGTCCGGCGACGTTGTCCACAGATTTCCTGGGCCGCGGACGATTCGCGCCGCCCGAACGAATACTCCCCCTGAGCGATTACTCAGGGAGGCGTCATGGATGTCGGGAGTCCGACCAAGCAGCAGATCGGGGCGCGCGGCGAGGATCTCGCTTGCGCCGAGCTGCAGCGGCAGGGTCTGCAGATCCTCGACCGCAACTGGCGCTGCCCGACCGGGGAGCTCGACATCGTGGCCGCCGAGGTCGGTGCCGGCGGGGTCACCCTGGTCTTCTGCGAGGTCAAGTGCCGCAGTGGTCTGCGCTTCGGGCATCCGCTCGAGGCGGTCACCTACGCCAAGCTCACCACCCTGCGGCAGCTGGCCGCGATCTGGACCCGCCAGCACCGGGTCCGCGGCCGCGCAGATCCGGATCGACGTCATCGGCGTGGTCCTGCAACCCGGGCGTGAGCCCGATGTCCGGCACGTCAAGGCGGCGGGCTGATGACCTCGGCCAGTGCCTACTCGGTGGCCCTCATCGGACTCGAGGGCCGCCTGGTCCAGGTCGAGGCCGACATCGGCTCCGGCCTGCCGCGGACCGTGCTGGTCGGACTGCCCGACAGTGCGCTCTACCAGGCCCGCGACCGCTGCAAGGCCGCGGTCAACAACTCCGGTTACGAGTGGCCGATCTGTCTGCTCACCATCAACTTGTCGCCGGCCACCCTGCCCAAGGCCGGCAGTCACTACGACCTGGCCATCGTGGCCGCCCTGCTGGCCGCGCAGGAGGTCATCCCGGCCCCCGAGCTCCGCCGCACCGCGCTGCTCGGCGAGCTCAGCCTCGACGGACGGGTCCGACCGATCCGCGGCATCCTGCCGGCGGCGCTGGCCGCGGCCGAGGCGGGCTTCACCCGGGTCATCGTCCCGCTGCGCCAGGCCGGTGAGGCCCAACTGGTCGAGGGCCTCGACATCATCGGCGTCGGATCGGTCCGCCAGCTGGTCGCGGTGCTCAACGGCGAACCGGTCCCCGAGGTCGAGCCGATCGAGGTCAGCGCCGAGCCGCCCCGGCGCTTCGATCGGCCCCTCGACTTCGCCGAGGTGATCGGCCAGGACGAGGCCAAGTGGGCCTGCGAGGTGGCCGCGGCCGGACGCCACCACCTGCTGTTCCAGGGCCCGCCGGGGGTCGGCAAGACCATGCTCGCCGAGCGGCTCACCACGCTGCTGCCCGACCTCGACGTGCGCAGCGCGCTCGAGGTGTCGGCGGTGCACTCGTTGGCCGGCTACAGCCTCGACGACCGGCTGATCAGCCGCCCGCCCTACAGCGATCCGCACCACTCGGCCTCGGTGGCCAGCATCGTCGGCGGCGGGGCGCGGCTGGCCCGCCCCGGCGCGATCTCGTGCGCTCATCGCGGGGTGCTGTTCCTCGACGAGGCACCGGAGTTCTCGCCGACCGTGATCGAGGCGCTGCGGACGCCGTTGGAGTCGGGGATGATCCAGTTGGGCCGGAGCGAGACGATGGCGCGGTACCCGGCCGAGTTCCAGCTGGTGCTGGCCGCCAATCCGTGTCCGTGTGGGCTGGCGGCCACTCCGGGGGCGGACTGCCGCTGTCCGCCGACGGCGATCCGTCGGTACGCGGACAAGATCAGCGGTCCGATCCGCGACCGGCTCGATGTGACCCAGACCTTCCTGCCGTTGCGGAAGGCGTATCTGAAGCATGCGATCGATCATCCGGGTGAGGCGTCGGCGGTGATCGCGGGGCGGGTGGCCGAGGCGCGGTCGCGTCAGCAGCGGCGGTTGTCGACGTGGGGGTTCCGGACCAACAGCGAGGTGCCGGGGTCGTTCTTGCGGCGGCGGTTGCCGTTACCCGGCGGGATCGATGCGCTCGACGAGGCGGTCGACCGGGGCCGGCTGAGCGCCCGGGGCGCCGACAAGGTGTTGCGGTTGTCATGGACGATCGCCGACCTGGCGGGTGCCGACGTGCCGAAGCGGGAGCATTTGCTGACCGCGTTGGCCATGCGTCGTGGTGACCAGCCGGGCACGGCGATCCGGCGGGTGGGTTGACGGTGGACGAGCGGCAGGCCCGGATGGCGTTGAGCGCGGGCACCGATGCCGGGGAGCCGGCGGTGGCGGCGCTGGTGGTGGAGCGGGGTCCGCTCGAGGCGTGGCGGGCGGTGGTCGGGGGTCTGTTGGGCGCCGGGGTGGCCGAGCGGCTCCGGCTGGTCGACCCGTCCGAGCTGCAGCGGACGGCCGACCGCGCCGGGATCCGGTTCGTCGTGCCGGGTGATCCGGAATGGCCGGCTGGACTGGCCGACCTGACCGAGGCGGAGCCGATCCAGCGGCGGGGCGGTCTGCCGGTGGGGCTGTGGGTGAGGGGGCCGGCCGATCTGGCCCGTCGGCTCGACCGGTCGGTGGCCGTGGTCGGCAGCCGGGCCGCCACCGCGTACGGCGCGGGGATCGCCGCGGATCTGTCCGCCGATCTGGCTGATCGCGGGGTGACCGTGGTGTCGGGCGGAGCGTTCGGCATCGACACCGCTGCTCATCGGGGTGCGTTGAGTGTGTCGGGGCCGACGATCGCCGTGCTGGCCAACGGGGTCGACGTCGGCTATCCGCAGGCCAACGCGAAGCTGTTCGAGGCGCTGGGCCGCGACCATCTGCTGGTCTCCGAGCTGCCGCCCGGCGCTCACCCGACCCGGGTCCGGTTCCTGTCGCGCAACCGGCTGATCGCGGCGATGACCCGGGGCACGGTGGTGGTCGAGGCCGCGCTGCGCTCCGGGGCGCGCAACACGGCGAGCTGGGCCAGTGAGTGCGGTCGGGTCCTGATGGCGGTGCCCGGGCCGGTGCACTCGCGGTCGTCGGTGGGCCCGCACCTGATGATCCGCAGTGGTCAGGCCGTGCTGGTCACCGGGGCGACCGACGTGCTCGAGTTGGTGTCGGGGATGGGTGAGGACACCATCGCGCTCAGCCACGGACCGCAGCGGGCCACCGACGGGTTGACCGACGAACAACTGGCCGTGTTCGAGGTCATCCCCGCCCGCCGCCGGGTCGTGGTCGGGGAGATCGCCATGACCGCCGGACTGAGCGTCCCGCAGGTCCTGACCGCCCTGGCCGCTCTCGAGGCGACCGGTCTGGTCACCGCCGACGACCGCGGCTGGCTGGCCCTTCCCGCCGGGACGCGGTCAGCGTGACCAGGTTCGCGGAGCCGCGGGCGGGCGCCATTCCCGGGTCCCGCTCAGAAGGCGCGGTCGAGGAAGGTGCGGATCAGCGGTCCCGCGGTGCGCGATCCGCTCTGCCCGTCGTTGACGAAGACGGCGACGGCCAGATCGTCCTGAGCGGCGATCATCCAGGCGTGAGTCTTGTACGGCGCCTTCCCGTACTCCGCGGTCCCGGTCTTGGCCAGCACCGGACCGCCGGACAGGTCGCCGAGCACCCGCCCGCTGCCCTCGGTGACCACGCCGCGCATCATCGCCCGCAGCTGCCGGGCCTCGGCCGAGGTCAGCGGCTGCCCGGTCGACGTCGGCTTCTCGTCGGTGACCAGATGGGGGATGACGGTCTCGCCGGCCGCGACCGAGGCGACCACCGCGGCCATCGACAGCGCCGAGGCCTCGATCCTGCCCTGTCCGATCAGCGCCGCGGCGTCACCGGTCGTGCTCGAATCCTCCGGCACCGACCCGAAGAACGACGCGTAGCCGGCGTCGTAGTCGATGCCGAAGCCCAGCGACCCGGCCGCCTCGGCCAGGGCTTCGTGGTCGATCTGGTCGCGTTCGCCGATGAAGGCGGTGTTGCACGACTGGGCCAACGCGGTGGCCAGGTCGATCCGACCCTGCCGGTTGCTGGGATAGTCGCTGTAGTTGACGAACTTCTTGCCGTCGACGTTCAGCGAGGTCGGGCAGTTGACCGGCGAACTGGGCTTGAGCCCGGCCCGCAGCAGCGCCAGCGTGCTGACCACCTTGAACGTGGAGCCCGGGGCGGCCCGGCCTACCGTGGCCAGCGACTGGCCCTTCGTCGCGTCGTTGTTCGCCGCAACCAGCACCGCGCCGGTCGAGGGGCGAATGACGACCATGGTCGCCGCCGAGCGGGTGTCGCCCAGGGTCTTCTCGGCCAGCCGCTGCAACGTCGGTTGCAGGGTGGTCTCGAGGGCTTGGCCGGCGACCGGCTCGGCCTCGAACACCGAGACCGGGTCGACCGGGTCGGCCGACGCCGAGGGGCTGGGCGACGCACTCGGATCGTTCGGGTCTGCGGCCGCGTGGCCGGAGACCAGCCGGACCTGTACCCCGGGTGTCCCGCGCAGTTGCTCGTCGTAGCGCGCCTGCAGGCCGCTCAGTCCGACCTGGTCGCCGTCGACCAGCGCCCCCGCCGACTTGTCGACGATCTCCTGGGTGGCGTCACCGACCGTTCCGATCACCGGCCGGGCGAAGTCGCGGTTCGGCGCGAGCACGCGCTCGTCCTGGATCGAGGTGCCCCCGGGAATGCGGCGGATGTCGGTCGCGAGCGGCAGCTCATCGGCATCGGCGCGGAGCACGATGGCCTCGACGAAAGCCTGGGGCCCGGCGGCGACCACCCGCTTCGCGTACGCGGTGGCGTCGATGTCGATCAACCGGGCCATCCGGCGGGCGGAGGGGCGCAGCTGTTTGCCGGTGAGGACGGCCTTGTCGATCCCGATCCGGTAGACCGGGCGGCTCCGCATGATGGCGCGGCCGTCCTCGCCCCGCAGGACACCACGGTCGGGGAGCAGCCGGCGCTGGCTCAACCGGTTGCTGCCGTCGAGTTGCGGGTGCAGGATGCTCGGCTGCCAGGCCACCTTCCAGCGGTCGGCTTCAACGGCCAGTGGCGCCCGGGTCTCGTACGACCAGGTCTCGGGCACGCCCGGGAACGTCCAGGTCAGGGTGAGGGCGGCGGTGGCGCTCTGACCGTCACGGGTGAGCGCACCCACCTCGACCTTCGGCGTCAGCGGCCCCATCCCGCTGACCAACGCGGTGAGCGCGGCGTTGATCTGGCTACCCGGCGCTCCGACGAACTCGACCGCGGTGACGTTCTTCTCGGCCAGACCGGTGGCCAGTTGGGCGGCGGCGCGCTCGGGCGTGTCCCCGTTCGGCGACGGGTCGGGTTGCGGGTTCGCGGCGGTGCACCCGGCCACCAGCAGGACCAGGGCAATCAGCGATGCGGGCATGGACCGGGGGAGCGGGCGACGCATCGGGCCATACTGCCACCGACCGGCCACCGGTCGGCGGAGCCGGCCGCACCGCTTAGCCTCGACCGGTGGGGATCTATGCCGCGCGACCCGGGCGTCTGGTCGGTCAGTTGGTCGGTGACGTGTTCGTCCTCGTCTGGGGGGTGATCTGGGGGATCGTCGGTACGTTCGTGCACGCGGGAGTCAGCGTGCTCGCCACCCCGGCCCGCGAGACGGCCCGCACCGCGACCCGACTGTCGACCGACCTGCGTGATGCGGCGACTCAGGCGGCCACCGTGCCCGGGGTCGGCGAACAACTCCGTCGACCGTTCGACGCGGCATCGACCACCCTCGGCACGCTCGTGACCTCGGCCAACCATCAGGTCGACAGCATCGAGCGGCTGGCGCTGTTGATGGCCTGGCTGGTGTTCCTGATCCCGGTCAGCGTGGTCGTGGCGTTCTGGTTGCCGCGGCGGATCCGGTTCCACCGACGGGCCAAGGCCTCGCAGCAGTTCCTGGACTCCTCGGCGGATCTGGACCTGTTCGCCCTACGCGCGCTGGCCGGCCAGCCGTTGCACGTGCTGGCCGGGATCAGTGACGACCCGGTCCACGACTGGCGGACCGGTAATCGAGTGGTGATCGACCGGCTCGCTGAGCTCGAGCTGCGCCAGAGCGGCCTGCGGATGCCCGACCGCCCGCTCGATCCGCCGGTCGACGCCGCCGCGTCGGTCAGCTCGTCGCCGCCGACCGAGCCGGCTGCCGATCGAGCCGAGTGAGCAGTCGCTGCCGGGCGGCCGGCCACTCCTCGGCGAGCATGGCGAACTGCACGGTGTCACGCCAACTGCCGTCGACCCGGATCCGGTGGTGGCGGAGCACTCCTTCCCGCTCGGCGCCGAGCCGCTCGATGGCGGTCTGCGAACGGGTGTTGCGGACATCGGTGTGCCAGACCAGACGTTCGGCGCCGAGGCCGTCGAAGGCGCGGCCCATCATCAGCAGCTTGGATTCGGTGTTGACGCCGCTGCGCCAGAACTTCCGGGCGATCCAGGTGTGGCCGATGGCCAAGGCCCGGTTCGCCGGATTGATCTCGTAGAACGACGTGGTGCCGACCAGCTCACCGGTTCCGGTCATCCGTTGGATGTAGGGCAGCCGGTCCGGATCGGCCAGCGCGGCGGCCACGATCCGTCGGGCCCCGGCCAGATCGGTGGGGGCGGCGAAGGTCAGGTGCTCGACGACGGCTCGAGCGTCGTCGGCGTCGCCCAGCGCCGCCAGGTAGTCCGCAGCGTCGCTCAGCCGCATCGGGGTCAACGACAGGCTCGGACCCTGCAGGACACGCGCCGACCGCCAGTCCGACGGGTCGCGCGGGATGTCCCAGCGGGACGGGTCGGGTCGGCTCACCGCGGTCATAGGCCCATCCTCCACCGCCCGCGGGTGCTGACGAAAACGGCAATCCGGTGTCCCCCTGCGAGGTGACACGTGGAGCGGGTTCGACCTCATGGGGATGAGCGATCCTCGCGATCAATGCCTGAATTCGGCCATGGTGTCGAAGTCGGCACCGGGAAGTATTTCCCCGTCCGGTCAGGTGTTGACCTGTCGGAATGGCGGGTAGCCGGAGCGGGCTCGGTCGGTCGGGATGGTCGACGAGTCACGACCCGACCGTCGATCGGTTCATTTCCGTGGGGCAGACAAGGGACATTACCGGGGTTACTGTGCAAGGGGCGAGGGAACTCGGAAGGGCGGCACGATTGTCGATGATGATCGATCGGGGGGCCGAAATGTCAGTGGTGCACAAACCGTCGGTATCGGTATTGGTCAAGGTGCGGGGCGCGCTGCCCAGTCTGCGACCGGCCGAGCAGCGGGTGGCCGAAGCGGTGATCGCCGATCCGGCCGGGGTCTCCGAGCGCTCGATCACCATGGTCGCCCGCATGTGCCAGACCTCGGAGACCACCGTGCTGCGGTTCTGCCGGGCCATCGGCCTCGGCGGCTATCCGGAGTTGCGGATCGCCCTGGCCCGCGCCGCCCAGTGGGAGGAGCGCGACCGCACCGCCGGCGCGCCGATCAGTGCCGACATCGAGCCGGGTGATTCGATGTCCGACATCGTCGCCAAGATCACCCATGCCGAGATGCGCGCGGTGGAGGACACCGCGGCGATGCTCGAGGTGGATGCGCTGATGACGGCGGTCGAGACCATCCGGCGGGCCGGGCGGGTCGACATCTACGGGATCGGGGCCAGTGCCCTGGTCGGCCAGGATCTCCAGCACAAGCTGCACCGGATCGGCGTCGTCGTCTTCAGCTGGTCCGAGGGTCATCTCGCCCTGACCGCCGCGTCGGTGCTCGGCCCGGGCGACGCGGCGATCGGGATCTCGCACACCGGCACCACCCTCGACACCGTCGACGCCTTGAAGTTGGCCCACAGCCGGGGCGCGACGACGATCGCCGTCACCAATTTCGCCGGGTCGCCGATCGCCGACGAGGCCGATCTGGTGCTGGTCACCGCTGCCCGCGAGACGACGTTCCGGTCGGGCGTGACGACCAGCCGGATCGCCCAGCTGATCGTGCTCGACTGCCTGTTCACCGGGGTGGCCCAGCGCTCCTACGAGCTCTCGCTCGACAAGCTGCGCCGCTCGCACGCCGCCGTGCGGACCCGGCACGGCGTACGCGGCTGATCAGACCTCGGCCTGCTCCTTGCGGCGCTTGCGCGACTGGCGCCACAGGTTGAAGAAGATGCCGACCAGCAGCGCGATCGACAACCACCACGAGTACTTGGCGATCACCTCGACCACCCGGACCGCGGGCGCCCCGATCTGGTAACCGAGATAGACGTAGAGCGCCCGGGTCGCCGCCGCGGTCGCGATGTCGACGATCAGAAACGTCCGCAGCCTCATCCCGGCCGCGGCCACCGTGGCGTAGACCACCGCGCTCGGCAGCGGCAGGATGTAGGTCAGCATGATGGCGCCGACGCCGAACCGCTGGGCCAGCCGCTCGGCCCGCGCCGCGTTCCGCGCCGCCCGTGGTGATTTGCCGGCGACCAGGTCGATCAGGCCCCGGCCCCACAGCTTCCCGGCCCACCAGTAGAGCCAGTCGAACTTGACCGACCCGAACGTCCCGAGCAGGATCCCCAGTGGCCAGAACCCCACCCCGGTCGCGGCCAGCGCGCCGATGGTGACCGCCGACGTCCGCGAGCCGCCCAGGGCGGCCAGCAGATAGGGGTTGGCGCCGAGCAGCACCGGTCGCAGCGGCAGCAGGACCAGCGCGTAGATCCCGGTCAACGAGAAGAACACCCAGCAGACGATGTCGGCGCGGCCGGGCTTGCCCTTCCACGGCATCCGCGGGTCGTCCCACCACGGCTTCTCGGGGTCTTCCGCGGGTGCCTGGGGGTCGTTCTCCGGGGGTTCGTCCGGCCGACGCCGGCTGCTCGGGGAGTCGAGTGCTGGATCGGGGGCGTCGTCGACGAGCGGGGTCGAATCCGGGTGGTCGCCCGGGGTCTTTGGATCGTGCTTCGGCTCAGGTGCGTCGATGGTAGGCCTCGCGCCAGGTGGGGACAGTGGGCAGTCGGTGGAGCTGCATCCCCGCCTCGGCGGGGGTGCGGTTCGCCTTCAGATTGTTGCAGCGGGTGCAAGCCGCGACCGTGTTCAACCAGGTGTTGGTCCCGCCCCGGGACTGCGGGAGGACGTGGTCGACGGTCTCGGCCGGTCCGAGGCAGTAGGCGCACCGGTGCCGGTCGCGCTTCAGCACACCGCGCTTGGTCCAGGCCGGTCGTTGGGCGTAGAGGAAGGTCGTCTTGACGTAGCGGATCAACCGCAGGACCACCGGCCAGGGGTAGGGACCGATGTGGCGCCCCTCGTGGGCCTCGGCGACCACGGCGACCTCGCGGACCAGCATCCGGATGGCGTGCTGCACCGACACCGTGTGCAGCGCGGTGTCGTCGGTGTTGAGCACGATCACCGACACGGCTGGTCTCCTTCCTGGTCCGGGCCGCGACCGGGCGCGACCGGTTCAGGGTCCCCCAGTACGTGGAGGCTGTCATCCGGATAATCCGGGTCGTCGGCGACCCGGGAGAACACCAGGGCGTCGCTGACCCGGCCCGACAGCTGGAGGAACCGGCGCAGGCGTCCCCCGAACGCGAACCCGGCGCGGTCGAGGGTCCGACGCGAGGCGTGGTTGTCGGGATCGACCCAGGCTTCGAGCCGCAGCACGTCGAGGTCGGTGAGCGCCCAGCCGGCGAGCAGGTCGACGGCGCGGGCGGCCAGACCTCGACCGCGGACCTCGGGGATCAGCCAGTAGCCCACCCCGGCGATCCAGGGCTGGGGTCGCCGGGCCAGGAAGACCAGGCCGATCGCCCGATCCCCGTCCGGGTCGGCGATGGCCTGGGAGACGCCCTCGCCGCGAGCAATCCAGTCGTGCTGCCGGAGCAGAAAGCCTCGTCCGGCGGCGTCGGAGGGCACCGCCGGAACGGTGGTGCCGGGTGGGATGGCCGGGTCCGTGGCGGCGGCGGCGACGCAGCCGAGATCGTCCGGTCGCCAGGGCCGGATCGTCACCTCGCCCGTAGTCAGCGGCGCGGTCGGATAGCACAGGTCCATCGGCCCGCATTCTCGAGTTCAGCGGTCGGCTGGGGATTGACTATCTCGAACACGTATTCGATTATGGAGAACATGACACCTCCGCCCGCAACCCTCGGCGAGCTGCGACAGCGCGTCCACCGGATGCAGGGCTCGAGCGTACGCCGTCGCCTGGATCTGCTGCCCGGTCTGGCCGGAGTGATCCAAGTGCGGACCGGCGGGACGTACGCGGTGGACAGTCCGAGTCTGGCGCTGGCGCTGATGGCCGGACCGTCGCAGGCTGGGGAGTGGAGCGCGGTGGTCGGGGTCTCCGATCTGGGGCTGGAGTCGGCCGCGGAGTTCGGACTCGATCTCGAGCGCACGGTGGTGGTGCCGCGGCCGGGGGAGCACTGGCTCAGCGTGACCGCCGGACTGATCGAGGTGGCCAGCCTGGTCCTGGTCCGGCCGCCGCTCCCGCCGACCGAGGCGCAGGCCGAGCGGCTCCGCGCCCGGTTGCGGCAGAAGGACGCCGCCCTGATCGCCCTCGGTGACTGGCCGCGCGCCGAGGCGCGGATCGGCATCGCCGAGTCGCACTGGGTGGGGCTGGGGTCGGGTCACGGCCGGATCAGTGCCCGGCAGGTGGTGGTCGAGGTCCGGGAGGCGGCCGGCCGTTCGCGGCGGGCGCCGCTGTGGCTGCCCGGCCCCGATCTGAGCGTCACCGGCCGACTGGAGAGCGTCCGACCGTCGGTGATCGCCGAGGCGGGCTGATGGCCACCCCGGTCATCGGCCGCAACGCCGCGCTGGTCGAGTCCGCCGCCGAGCCGCCGAGTTCGCGCCAGCTGGTGGTGTGGGTGCCCGACTGGCCGTTGGTCGCCTTGACCAGCGAGAACGGGCACGACCCCCGGACACCGATCGCGGTGATCGAGAAGGGCGAGGTGTTCGCCTGCTCCGAAGCGGCCCGGATCGAGGGGGTCCGTCGCGGGATGCGCAAACGCGACGCCGCGGCTCGGTGCCCCGGTCTCGAACTGCTCGACCGCCATCCCGAGAGCGAGATCCGCACCTTCGAGCTCGTGTTGGCCCAGCTCGAGGAGATCACCGCCGGGGTGGCGCCGATCCGGCCCGGTCTGTGCGCGATGGCCGTGCCCAGTCGGTTCTACGGCAGCGAGCAGGCGGCCGCCGCCGTGGTGGCCGAGCACCTGGTCACGCTGGGGATCTGGGACTGCCGGTTCGGGATCGCCGACGGCCGGTTCGCGGCCGAGCAGGCCGCCCGTCGGGCCGTGGCGCAGGAGTGCGCCATCATCGAGCCGGGTGGCTCGGGCGACTTCCTGCGCGGGCTGCCGATCGCCGTCCTCGACGACGCCACCCTGGTCGGGGTGTTGCGCCGGCTCGGACTGCGGACGCTCGGCGACTTCGCCGATCTGCCCGCCCGCGACGTGGCGACCCGGTTCGGCTCCGAGGGGGCCTGGCTGCACCGACTGGCCCGCGGTCGCGATCACCGCCCGCCGGTCTCGCGCCGCCCTCCGCTGGAGATCGACCAGCAGGTGGTCTTCCAACCCGGTCTGGAGACCATCGAGCCGATCACCTTCAGCACCCGGCAGACCGCCGAGCGGTGCGTGGCCGAGTTGGCCCGGCACGGTCTGGTCTGCACCCAGTTGCGGATCGAGGTGGTGACCGACGGGGGCTGGACCGGGACCCGGGTGTGGGCCCATTCGCGCTGGTTCACCGCCACCGACATGATCGACCGGCTCTACTGGCAGCTCCAGGGTGATCCGGCTCCTGAACCGGTCTGCGAGGTGCGGCTGCTGCCCGACGCCGTCGAGTCGCTGGCCGACCACGGTGAGGGGCTGTGGGGACGGGCCGCCGACGAGCAGGTCGAGCGCGGCATCGCCCGGCTGCAGGGGATGCTCGGACCGGAGGAGGTCCTCGCCCCCTCGCTGAGCGGTGGTCGCAGCCCGCGCGACCGGCAGCGGCTGACCCCGTGGGGTGACCGGCGCGATGACGGTCGGCCTCGCGGTCTGCCCTGGCCGGGGAGCCTGCCGCCACCGGCGCCGGCCCGGGTGTTCGGTGAGCCGGTGGCCGCGGCGCTCACCGATCACGAGCACACGCCGGTGGGGGTCACCGACCGCGGCATGGTCACCGGTGTCCCGGCCTATGTCCGGCCCGGCCCTCGCCAGCCGGAGGTGGCGGTCGACGCCTGGGCGGGGCCGTGGCCGATCGAAGAGCTGTGGTGGGATCCGGCCAAGGCGCGCCGGGTGGCCCGGTTCCAGGTGGTCGGGATCGACGGCCGGGCCTGGCTGATGATCATCGAGGACGGCCGCTGCTGGACCGAGGCCGAGTATGTCTGAGCGTGCTCGACCGATCCCGGCGTCCCGCTGGGTCCTGGTCCGGACGGGTGGCCCGCGATGAACTGGCAGAATCCGCCGCAGCCGTGGGACGAACTCGAGCGCAAGCTGTCGGGTCGGGCCAAGCGTGATTTCTCGGCAGCCAATCCACTGGCCGACAGCGCCCCGGGTTTCTCCCGCAAACGCCCGCACTACATCGCCGACGAGCAGTCCGTCCGCCGGCCCGAGGCGCCGACGGTGCCGTACGCCGAGCTGCACTGCCACAGCAATTTCAGCTTCCTCGACGGGGTCAGCGACCCCGAGGAGCTGATCGAGGAAGCGGTCCGGCTCGGTCTGGACGCCATCGCCATCACCGATCACGACGGTTTCTACGCCGCGTCCCGGTTCGCCGAGGCCGCGCTGGCCTACGACCTGCGGACCATCTACGGCGCCGAGCTGTCGCTGGGACTGAGCACACCGCAGAACGGCGTCGCCGACCCCGAGGGCCACCACCTCCTGGTCCTGGCCCGGGGGGTCGAGGGCTACCACCGGCTGGCCCGGGCCATCACCGACGCCCAGCTGCTGGGGGACGAGAAGGGCCGGCCGGTCTACGACCTCGAGCAGCTCGCCGAGCAGGCCGGAGGGCAGTGGACGATCATGACCGGCTGCCGCAAGGGTCACGTCCGGCGCGCGCTGGCCGACTCGGGTGTCGAGGCCGCCGCCGCCGAGCTCGACCGACTGACCGCGCTGTTCGACCACGACCACGTGGTGGTCGAGCTGATCGACCACGGTCGACCCGAGGACTCGGCGACCAACGACGTCCTGGCCCGGTTGGCCGACGACCACGGCCTGCGTCTGGTGGCCAGCAACAACGTGCACTTCGCCACCCCACCGGAGAAGCGGCTGGCCGACGCGGTGGCCGCCGTCCGGGCCCGGCGCAGCCTGGGGGACATGGACGGTTGGTTGCCCGGTCCGGGGGCCCATCTGCGCTCCGGGGAGGAGATGGCCCGGCTGTTCGCCCGGTTCCCCGGGGTGGTGGCCCGCAGCGTGGAGATCGCCGACGACTGCGCGTTCAACCTGCGACTGGCCAAACCCCGGCTGCCCAAGATGCGGGTGCCGCTCGGCCACACCCCCAGCGGGTGGTTGCGCGAGCTGTGCCGGCGTGGCGCGTACGAGCGATACCCGGACCGGCTCGAGGTCGCCCTGGCCCGGCTGGACAAGGAGCTGGCGGTGATCGAGGAGAAGGGGTTCGGCGGCTATTTCCTGATCGTGCACGACATGGTCAAGTTCGCCCGTGACCGCGGCATCCTCTGCCAGGGTCGCGGCTCGGCGGCGAACTCGGTGGTCTGCTACGTGCTCAAGGTGACCGCGGTCGACCCGATCCTCTACGACCTGCCGTTCGAGCGCTTCCTCTCCCACACCCGTGAGGAGGAGCCCGACATCGACGTCGACTTCGACTCCGACCGCCGTGAGGAGGTCATCCAGCACGTCTACGAGACCTACGGTCGCCACCGCGCCGCCCAGGTGGCCAACGTGATCAGCTACCGGCCCAAGTCGGCGGTCCGCGACATGGCCAAGGCGCTCGGATACTCCACCGGGCAGCAGGACGCCTGGTCCAAGGGCCTCGACCACTACTCGCAGGTCGTCGAGCCGGACGGCAGCAACGACCACGGGATCCCGGTCGCGGTGACCGACCTGGCCGAGCAGCTGCTCAAGGCCCCGCGGCACCTGGGGATCCACTCCGGTGGGATGGTCCTGACCGAGCGCCCGGTGGGGGAGGTCTGTCCGATCGAACGCGGCCGGATGGACGCCCGGACCGTGCTGCAGTGGGACAAGGACAGCTGCGCCTGGATGGGTCTGGTCAAGTTCGACTTCCTCGGTCTCGGCATCCTCGCCGCGATCCAGTACACGTTCGACCTGGTGGCGACGCACCTCGGCGAGACCTGGGGATTGGACAGCATCCCCAAGGAGGAGGCCGGGGTCTACGACATGCTCTGCCGCGCCGACTCGATCGGGGTCTTCCAGGTCGAGAGCCGGGCCCAGGTCGGGACGCTGCCGCGCCTGCAACCCCGCCGGTTCTACGACCTGGTCATCGAGATCGCGCTGATCCGGCCCGGACCGATCCAGGGCGGAGCGGTGCACCCCTACATCCGGCGGGCCACCGGCAAGGAGGCCATCGACCACCTGCACCCCGATCTCGAACCGGTGCTGGGCAAGACCCTCGGCGTCCCGCTGTTCCAGGAGCAGCTGATGCAGATCGCCATGGCCGTCGGTGACTGCACCGGCGACGACGCCGATCTGCTCCGCCGGGCCATGGGCTCCAAGCGCGGGGTGGAGAAGATCGAACGCCTCCGCGACAAGTTGTTCGCGGGAATGCGGCGGCACGGCATCACCGGCGAGCTCGCCGACGGGATCTACGCCCGGATCCAGGCGTTCGCCAACTTCGGCTTCGCCGAGAGCCACGCGATCAGCTTCGCCCTGCTGGTCTACGCCTCGTCATGGCTCAAGCTGCACTATCCGGGGGCTTTTCTGGCCGGGTTGCTCCGGGCCCAGCCGATGGGTTTCTACTCGCCGCAGTCGCTGGTCGCCGACGCCCGTCGGCACGGGGTGACGATCCTGCGTCCCGACATCGAACGGTCAGAGGTGGACGCCGACCTCGAGATCTTCGACGAGACCGGTGCGGCGCCGGGACCGACCGGGATGGTCAGCTGCCTCGACCGCGACCCGCCACCGGTGCCGAAGTTCGACCGGTCGGCGGCGGACCGCACCCTCGAGCACCGCCGCGACGGTCGGTTCTCCGTCCGGCTCGGGTTGACCGAGGTGGCCGGTATCGGCCGCGATCTGGCCGAGCGGATCGTCGCCGCGCGCCGGGAGCGCCCGTTCACCGGGATGAACGACGTGGTCCGGCGGACCGGGCTGACCGTGGCCCAGAGCGAGGCGCTGGCCACGGCCGGGGCGTTCGACTGCTTCGGGTTGACCCGTCGCCAGGCACTGTGGAACGCCGGATACTCCGACAACGACCAGACTCTGCCCGGCACCGCGATCGACGCCGCCCCGCCGATGCTGCCCGGGATGAGTGAGGTCGACCTGACCCTGGCCGATCTCGCCGCGACCAAGATCTCGCCCGACGAGCACCCGATCGCCCACCTGCGGGCCGTGCTGGCCGAGAACGACGTGGTGGCCATCGCGGATCTCGGCCCGACGTACGCGGACCGCCGGGTCAAGGTCGGTGGGTTGATCACCCACCGGCAGCGCCCGGGCACGGCCGGCGGGGTGACCTTCCTCAACCTCGAGGACGAGACCGGCATGCTCAACGTGGTCTGCTCGCAGGCGTTGTGGCAACGGTTCGGCCGGATCGGTCGCAACGCGCAGGGGATGATCATCCGGGGTCGGGTCGAGTACGCCGAGGGGGTCACCAACCTGGTCGCGGAGCGGCTCCAGCCGATGGCCAGTGCTGTCCCGCAGACCCGCGCTGCGCTGCCCACCGGTCACCGATCCCGGGACTTCAGGTGACCCGCCCCACAACAGATAGCCGCGCTGACATAAATTGCCGCCATCGATGACCCCTTGGTCGAGGAGAAATGATGAACAAACGTCGTGTCGCGATAGCCGGTCTGGCCGTCGCACTGGCCGTCAGCACCTCGCTGCCGGCCAATTCCGAGCCGGTGGGCGGACAGACCGCCAAGAAATCCGGCCGGTTCACCCAATTGGATGTCGCCAAACTCGGAAAGATCGTCAACGCACCCAACGGGCTCAAGCCCGACAAGGTCGTCGACGCTCTGGTCGAGCTCGACACCGCATCGGTGATCAGCCAGCAGTCCGCCGGCTCGGTCTCCGCCGACGCCGCCCAGCGGCGGGTCCGGGCCAGCCAGGCCGCGGCCGAGCCTCGCCTTGAGGCGGCCGGAGCCACGCCGTACGGCCGGGTCAGCACCGTGCTCAACGCGATCCAGGTCAAGGTCGCGGTCAAGGACCTGACCGCCATCTCGAAGGTCCGCGGCGTCAAGTCGGTCGAGGTGTCACGGATCATGAAGCCGGAGAACACCGCCTCCAACCGGGCCACCGGGGCCGACAAGACCTGGGAGACCTACAAGCACACCGGCAAGGGTCTGGTGATCGGGGTCATCGACACCGGTATCGACTACACCCATGCTGACTTCGGCGGCGAGGGCACCACCGAGGCCTACGAGGCCAACGACGGGACCGTCGTCGAGCCGGGCAGCTTCCCGACCGCCAAGGTCACCGGTGGCTACGACTTCGTCGGCGACGACTTCGGCTCCGACACCGAGGGCTCCGACATCCCGAAGCCCGACGACGACCCGCTCGACTGCGAAGGTCACGGCACCCACGTGGCCGGCACCGCCGCCGGCGACGGCGTCAACGCCGACGGCACGACCTACACCGGTGCCTACAACCGGGCCGCCCTGGACCAGGACTTCCTGGTCCAGCCGGGCTCCGCCCCGGACGCCACGCTCAAGGCCTACCGGGTCTTCGGCTGCGACGGCGGCAGCCCGAGCAGCATCATCATCGCCGCCATCGACCGTGCGGTCGACGACGGCGTCGACGTGGTCAACATGTCGCTCGGCAGCGACTTCGGCACCAACACCGGCCTCGAGCGGACGGTCATCCAGAACGCGACCGAAGCGGGCTCGTTGATCGTGGCCTCGGCCGGCAACGCCGGCGGGAGCGCCTACATCGTCGGCGGACCGGCCTCGATCAACGAGACCCTGGCCGTGGCCGCAGTGGACCGCGAGCTGGCCAAGTTCCCCGGTGTCGACATCACCGGTGCCGTCACCACCAGCGGCCTGGTCGCCAACAGCCTCGAGGTGACCACGCCGATCACCGGCGAACTGGTCGATCTGGGTCTCGGCTGCGACGCGGCGGCCTACGCCGCCGCGAGCGGCAAGATCGCGCTCACCACGCGCGGGACCTGTGACCGGGTCGACCGGGTGAAGTTCGGCCAGGAGGCCGGAGCCAACGCGGTCATCATGATCAACACCACGTCCGACCTGCCGCCGCTCGAGGGTGAGTTGGCCGGAGTCACCATCCCGTTCGTCGGCGTCAGCGGCGACGACTCGGAGGCGCTGCTGGCCGCGAACGGCGAGACCGTCACGCTGACCGGCAACGCGGGCGTCACCAACCCGGGCTACAAGCGGGTCGCGGAGTTCAGCTCCAACGGTCCGCGCCGCGGCGACAGCGCACAGAAGCCCGACGTCGCCGCGCCGGGTGTCGCGATCCCGTCGGCCGCCGTCGGCACCGGGACCGGAGCCGTCCGCGCGTCCGGCACCTCGATGTCGGCCCCGCACACGGCCGGTGTCGCCGCGCTGGTCTGGCAGGCCCATCGCAGCTGGACCCCGATGCAGATCAAGTCGCTGTTGATGTCGACCGCGTCGCCGGGTGGCGTCACCGGGTTCGACAGCCGCCGCGTCGGCACCGGACTGGTGCAGCCGCTGCGGGCGTCCGAGGCCAAGACCTACGCCTGGACCCCGAACCACCTCAACAGCCTCCACTTCGGCATGAACGAACTGGCCGGTGGGTGGACCGAGACGCGCGAGTTCAAGATCACCAACAAGACGATCAAGACGGTGACCTACGACCTGAGCCTCGATCTCAGCACGTCGGCGCGGGGGGCCAGCTTCTCCATCTCGCCGAAGTCGGTGAAGCTCAAGCCGGGCGACACCAAGGACGTCCGGGTCAAGCTGCACCTCAGCCGGGCCGACACGTCCAAGCTGCCCGGGGTCAGCGCCAACCAGGGCGGCGAGCTCAGCTCGATCCACGGCTTCGTCCTGGCCCGGCCGCGCAGCGACCGCAGGGGCGTCCTGCCGCTGCGGGTGAGCATGCTGTTCGTCCCGGTGCCGCTGTCCAACGTCGAGGCATCGGCGTCGGTGTCGCGCAACCCCGACGGCACCTACTCCCCGATCACGGTCGAGAACACCGGGATCCACAGCGGGACGGTCGACACCTACGCCTGGTTGATCGCCGACACGGCCGGCGACGTCCTCGATCGGGACACGCCGGACCTGACCAACATCGGTGTGCAGAGCCTCGCGCCGACCGAGGTCGGGCTCGACCCCGATGACCGTCTGCTGATCTTCGCGGCCTCCACCTCGTTGGGGACCTCGACGCAGGCGGCCAAGGAGATCGACATCGTGCTCGACACGAACAACGACGACACCCCCGACTACCTGGTCGTGTCGGTCGACACCGGCCTGGTGCTGACCGGGTCGCCGGACGGCACGGTGACCTCGTTCGCCGTCGATCTGTCGAACGGCGAGATCGTCGACGCCTGGGACGCCGATGCGGCGGCCAACGGCTCGACCGTGCTGCTCCCGGTGTCGGCCAAGGCGCTGGGCCTGTCCCAGACCTCCGGTCCGGTCACCGTCATCGCCGGGAGCTCCGCCGTGGTCGAGGATGCGTCCCCGATCGGTGACGAGACCGGTTCGGCGACGTTCGACGCCTTCACCCCGGCGGTCAGCCACGGTGACTACTTCGCGCTGAAGCCTGGTGTGAAGCGGGACATCCCGGTCGAGGTCGATCCGAGCAGGTTCGGCGCGCAGACCCACGCCGGCTGGCTCGTCGTGACGCCGGATGACAAGGCCGGCCTCCGCGAGGTCGACCGGGTCAAGCTGATCGTCGACCAGACCCCGGTCGGGGCCGACAAGACGGTCAAGGCCGGCAGGCGATAACCCAGGGCCTGAGTCGGGCCGCGAGCCGGTACTGACGCCACGATCCGGCGGTCGCCCTCAGGGGCGGCCGCCGGATCTGCGTGGGGACGGGGACACAGGGTCGGCCGGAGGCCGCGCGCGGACGGCCGAGGACGCGGTGGACGGGCGAGGACGCGGTGGACGGGCGAGGACGCGGTGGACGGACGCGGCTCGCGCGTGGGTTCCCGCGGAGGCCAGGCGGGATGCCTGCGGGTCGCACCGGCGCGGGGACCCGCGTCCGCGCCCGGGGTGAGGCGGCGGCCATCAGTGTCGTCAACGAGCCGTGGGCCTCCACGAATCGGGTGGCCCCGGCGGCGGGCCGGCCGAGCGCGTACGCCGCTGTCGATGAGGAGCGATCGCCCCCGGGAAGGTTCCACCGGGATCTGATCTGAGGAGATCGTGTGTCCGAGGGGGGACTTGAACCCCCATTCCCCGTAAAGGGAACTAGCACCTCAAGCTAGCGCGTCTACCTATTCCGCCACCCGGACCGGGCTGCCCCGGCGAGCGGGGCGAAGGGAACTATAGCAATGCTCGGCGCCGCTGCCGAACGCGTTCCGCCGGCGCGTCTCAGCGCTGGCGGCGCGAGCGCCAGTGACGCGCGATCGCCTCGGGCAGCGGATCGATGACCGTGCCCTCGGCGCGCATCCCCGCCCGGGTCAGCCGACGCGACCGGGTCAGGCTGATCAAACCGAAGCCCCACACCACGTACTGGAAGCAGAAGGCGACCTTGAAGTCGGCGACGTCGAACAGTCCGCTCGGCTGGCGCAGGTCGAGGATCAGCCCGATGGCGAAGATGGTGACCAGTGACGCGACGAACCCGCCCATGTTGACGATGCCGGAGGCCGCCCCGAGCCGGGTGCTCGGGTTGAACGAGCGGGCGTAGTCGAAGCCGACCGCCGATCCGGGTCCGTACGCCGACAGGATCACCACCAGGACCACGATCAGCGGCAGCGGAGGGCGTCCGGGCCAGACCAGGACGACGGTCCAGACCGTGATGGTGACGATCAGGATCCCGAAGATCAGGTTCGACCGGCGCAGCGGGTAGCGCGCGGTGAGCTGACCGAGGGCCGGGCCGATGACCATCGCCGCCAGCACCATCAGGGTCAGCAGTCCGCCGGCCAGGGTCGGCGAGTAGCCCATACCGATGGTGAGGAACGGGAACCCCCACAGCAGCGCGAAGACCAGGCCCGAGAACTGGGCGCTGAAGTGCGACCAGAGGCCCAACCGGGTGCCCGGATGGCCGAAGGAGGCCCGCAGGTCGGCGCCGGCCTGCCGCCAGCCCACCGGTGGTGGTGGGGACACCGCGGTCGCCGGCCGGTCGCGTACGGCCAGCAGCACGGCCAGCGCGACGACGACACCGACGCCGGCCGCGCCGAGATAGGTGGGGGTCCACCCGAACACCGACAGCGCCGCGACCAACGGGATGGTGCTGGCGACCTGCCCGAGCTGACCGACCTGCCCGGTCAGCTGGGTGACCAGCGGGATGCGCCGAGCCGGGAACCAGGCCGGGATCAGCCGCAGCACCGAGATGAACGTGGTGGCGTCACCCGCGCCGATCAGGATCCGGGCCAGCACGGCGCCGCCGGGATCGGTGGCCACCGCGAGCAGCGCCTGGCCGCCGGCCATCACCAGACCACCGACGACGATGACCAGTCGGGGTCCGAACCGGTCGACGAGCAGGCCGACCGGGATCTGCATCGCCGCGTAGACGACCAGTTGCATGACCGCAAACGTCGAGAGCACCGAGGCGCCGATCCCGAAGCGCTCGGTGGCCGCCGACGCGGCGACGGCCAGCGAGGTGCGGTGGAAGATCGCGGTCGCGTACCCGAGGACGCCGACGCCCCACACCAACCAGGAGCGAGTCGACGGGGGCACCGGACCATAGTGGCGCAATGAGCTCACGCCTCTCCCATACGTCCGTCGACTGTCGGGACGCGTACGCGCAGTCGACCTGGTGGACCCAGGTCATCGACTTCGCCGAGGATCCCGGCGACCCCAACGAGCCCGGCGACGAGGAGTGCCTGCTGATCTCCGCCGACGGCCACCAGCGGGTGCTGTTCATCGAGGTGCCGGAGGCCCAGCAGGTCAAGAACCGGTTGCACGTCGACCTCGCCCCGCTCGACCGGACCCGCGACGCCGAGGTCGAGCGGGTGCTCGGGCTCGGGGCCCGCACGTACGCCGATCTGCGGCGGCCCGACGGGACCGGGTGGGTGACCCTGCTCGACCCGGAGGGCAACGAGTTCTGCATCCTGCGCAGCGATGCGGAGCGGCAGGCCGGTGCCGATCCGGCATAGGTGAGGATGGACGCGTGACCGCATCGACCCCCGCGTACGCCCCGGACGGCGAAGTCGTCAAGCTCTGCCAGGAACTCATCCGGATGGACACCTCCAACTTCGGGCCCGACCCGGGCCCGGGGGAGCGCGACGCCGCCGAACGGGTGGCCGAACTGCTCGACGAGGTCGGGATCTCCAGCGTGCTCTACGAGTCGGAGAACCGGCGCACCTCGCTGGTCGCGCACTGGGAACCCGAGGGTGTCGACCGCTCGCTGCCGCCGCTGCTGGTCCACGGCCACCTCGACGTCGTGCCGGCCAACGCCGACGACTGGACGCTGCCGCCGTTCTCCGGTGAGGTGCAGGACGGCTGCGTCTGGGGACGGGGCGCGGTCGACATGAAGGACTTCGACGCCATGCTGCTGAGCGTGGTCCGGGCCCGCGCGCGGGCCGGCGTGGCCCCGCGCCGCGCGCTGCGGCTGATCTTCACCGCCGACGAGGAGGCCGGCGGCGTGCTCGGCGCCCACTGGTTGATGGACCACCACCCCGAGGTGGTCGAGGGCTGCGAGGAGGCCATCGGTGAGGTCGGCGGGTTCTCGTTGACCATCCGCGACGACCTGCGGCTCTACGTCATCCAGACCGCCGAGAAGGGTCTGGCCTGGCTCAAGCTCATCGCCGACGGTCGGGCCGGTCACGGCTCGTTCCGCAACGACGACAACGCGGTCACCGAGTTGGCCGCGGCGGTGGCCCGGGTCGGCGCCCACCGGTGGCCGCACCGCATCACCGACTCCCAGCGCGCCTTCCTCGAGGCGGTCTCCGAGGCGTTCGAGGTCGAACTCGACCCCGACACCGTCGAGGAGACGCTGGCGCGGCTCGGCACCATCGCCCGGATGGTCGGCGCGACGATGTCCAACACCGCCAACCCGACCATGCTCACCGCGGGCTACAAGCACAACGTCATCCCGGGACGGGCCACCGCGGCCATCGACGGCCGGTTCGTGCCCGGCGCCGAGGACGAGTTCTACGCCACCATCGCCGAGCTGCTCGGCGAGAAGGTGCGCTACGAGGTCCTCACCGCTCAGCCGGCGGTCGAGACCGAGTTCAGCGGACACCTGGTCGAGGCCATGCAGACCGTGCTGACCGCCGAGGATCCCGGGGCCCGGGCGGTGCCGTATCTGATGAGTGGTGGCACCGACGCCAAGGCGTGGAGCAGGGCCGGGATCCGGTGCTTCGGCTTCGCCCCGCTGCGGCTCCCGGCCGAGCTCGACTTCGTCAGCCTGTTCCACGGCGTCGACGAGCGGGTGCCGACCGAATCGCTCGAATTCGGCGCCCGCGTGCTGGATCGCTTCCTCGATCTGGCCTAGGGTCGCTGGCGATGGTCAAGCCTCACGTGGAGTACGAGATCGAGCGGATGCGGCTCGACCGCAGCCTGTCGCGCAACGCGGTCCGGCAACTGCTGACCGAGCAGGCCGAGTACGGCGGCTGGGAACTCGCCCGGCTGCGTCGCTACCGTGACGGCACCCGCGACGTCTGGGTCCGCCGCAAGATCATCCGAGTCGCCAACACTCTCTGAGTAGCGCTGATGACGAAAACCCGCCACCCGTGGCTCGACATGCGGGTCCGAGGCGGGAACGACACCACTGGCGACGGTTTTCGCCACGGACGTCACGGGCCCCGCAGTGCGTTCGGCCCGCCCGACACGTCGTCCAGCGCCGAGGCGATCTCGGCGGGCAACGCCCGACCCTCCATGGCCAGCGCCGGCGCCAGCTGCCCGGCCGTCCGGGCTCCGAGCAGCGGAGCGGTGACCCCCGGGGCGTCGCGGACCCAGAGCAGCGCGACCTGCAGCGGGGTCAGATCGAGGCCCTCGGCCGCCCGGGCCACGGCTTCGACCACTCCACGGCTGCGGTGCTCGAGATAGGGCTCGACGAACCAGGCGAAGTGGTCGGTCGCGGCCCGCGATCCACGCGGCGTACCGGCCCGGTACTGACCGGTCAGCACGCCGCGACCCAGCGGTGACCAGGGGAAGAAGCCCATCCCGAACGCCTTGACCGCGGGCAGCACCTCGACCTCGGCCCGGCGGGCCAGCAGCGAGTACTCGACCTGGGCGCTGACGATCGGTGCCCGTCCGGGGAAGGCGCGCTGCCAGGTCGCGGCCTGCGCGGTCTGCCAACCCACGTAGTTCGACACGCCGGCGTAGCAGGTCATTCCCGAACTCACCGCCTGGTCGATGGCGGCCAGCGATTCCTCGAGCGGCACGTCGCCCCAGGCGTGCAGCTGCCACAGATCGACGTGATCGGTGTTCAGCCGGCGTAACGAGCCCTCGAGATCGCGCAGCAGGGCCCGCCGCGAGGTGTCGACGATGCGCTCGCCGTTGCGGATCGCGAAGCCGGCCTTGGTCGCGATGACCAGGTCGTCGCGGATCCCGAGCTCGGCGATCAGCTCGCCGATCAGCCGTTCCGCGTCGCCGGCGCCGTACGCCGCGGCGGTGTCGATGAGGGTGCCGCCGCCGTCGTGGAAGGTCTCGAGCAGACCGCGGGCCTGGTCGGCGGTGGTGTCGCGCCCCCAGGTCAACGTGCCGAGCCCGAGGCGGGAGACACGCAGGCCGCTGGAGCCGACCGGGCGAGTTTCCATGGGCTCGACCCTAGTGGTCGGCGCAGCGGATACCGCTACCGTGACCTGCATGCGACTCGGTGTGAATCTCGGCTATCTGGTCGGCTCCGATCGGCCGGCCGATCAACTCACCGTGGCCCGGCACGCGGAGGACCTCGGGTTCGACGTGGTGTGGGCGGCCGAGGCCTACGGCTCCGACAGCCCGACGGTGCTGGCCTGGTTGGCCGGTCAGACCAGCCGGATCCACGTCGGGTCGGCGGTGATGCAGATCCCGGCCCGCAGCCCGGCCATGACCGCGATGACCGCAGCCAGCCTCGACGTGCTCAGCGAGGGCCGGTTCCGGCTCGGGCTCGGCGTCTCCGGCCCCCAGGTCTCCGAGGGCTGGCACGGGGTGCGGTTCGACGCCCCGCTGGGCCGGACCCGCGAGTACATCGAGATCGTCCGGCTCGCGCTGGCCCGGAGCACGGTCGCGTACGAGGGCAAGCACTACCGGCTACCGCTGCCCGACGGGCCGGGCAAGCCGCTCAAGCTGACCATCGCGCCGCACAGCACGCAGCTGCCGATCTACCTGGCCGCGGTCGGCCCGAAGAACCTCGAACTGGCCGGTGCCGTCGCCGACGGCTGGCTGGCCGTGTTCTACGCCCCCGAGTACGCCGCCGAGCAACTCGACCGGATCAGAGCCGGACGCCCTGACGGTGACCTGACCGGATTCGACGTGGTCCCGACCGTGCCGCTGGTGGTCGGCGACGATCCCCGCAGATGCGCCGACCCGGTCCGTGCGTACGCCGCTCTTTATGTCGGCGGGATGGGCAGCCGGCAGCAGAACTTCTACAACGCGCTGGCCGTGCGGATGGGCTTCGGCGAGGCCGCGACCAGGGTCCAGGACCTCTACCTCGACCGCCGGCACCGCGAGGCCATGGCCGCGGTCCCGTTCGAGCTGATCGACCAGACGTCGCTGCTCGGTGACGTCGCCCGGATCGCCGACGGGATGCAGGCCCTGGCCGGAGCCGGGGTCACCACCTGCGCGCTGATGGCCTACGGCCGCACGGTCGAGCAGAAGTGCGCCGGGCTGACTGTGGCCGCGGAGGCCTACGAACGCGCCGGGGTCGGCTAGACCGGCGGCGTCGACTCGAGGACGCCGGTGAGTAGCAGCACCACGAGCACCGCGGCCAGCGCCAGGCGGTAGATCACGAACGGCAGGAAGTTGTGGGTGCTGATGTAGCGCAGCAGCCAGGCGATCACCGCGTAGCCGATGACGAAGGCGACCACGGTGGCCAGCAGGATCGGGCCCCAGGCGGGCTCGACCGGGTCGTCGGCGATGTCGGCCAGCTTGAACAGCCCCGATCCGACGACCGCCGGGATGGCGAGCAGGAACGAGTACCGCGCAGCGGCCACCCGCTCGTAGCCCAGGATCAGACCGGCCGAGATGGTCGCGCCCGACCGGGAGACGCCGGGGATCAGGGCCAGGGCCTGGGCGAAGCCCAAGATGATGCCGTGCTTCCAGGTCAGCGAGTCGAGCGTGCGCTCGTTGCGGGCGAACCGGTCGGCGATCCCGATGACCAGGCCGAAGCCGGCCAGCATGGCCGCCGTGGTCCACAGGTTGCGCAGCACCGAGTCGATCGCGTCCTGGAACAGCACGCCGAGGATGATGATCGGGATCGACCCGACGATGACCAGCCAGCCCATCCGCGCGTCGGGGTCGCCCCGGTCGACCCGGCCGACCAGCGACAGGGCCCACTGCTTGATGATCCGGGCGATGTCGTGGCGGAAGTAGATGATCACCGCTGCCTCGGTGCCCAGCTGGTTGATCGCGGTGAACGCCGAACCCGGGTCCTCGCCGCCGAAGAACTGGCCGAAGATGGACTGGTGGGCGCTGGAGGAGATGGGCAGGAACTCGGTGAGCCCCTGCACGATGCCCAGGATCAGGGCCTCAAACCATCCCACGTCGATCTCCTCGTTCAGCCCACTTCGGACGAGGGCGCGGTGCACAAGGCTAGGGGCTCGATGCGGTTCGTGCTGAACTGAACGGTGTGACGATCCACTCAGACCACCCCTTCGTCCCGGCCGAGGGTGACCGCGATCCGCTGCGGCGGTTCCGTGGCCGGATGGTCGCGCCGGTCAGCGTCTGGGCGGCGGGGACCCGTCCCGGTGCTGTCGGGTGGACCGTCTCGTCGTTCCTGATCGCCGACGGCCGACCGGCCGAACTGCTCGGTCTGCTCGACGACGAATCCGACCTGGCCGGCCGACTCGAGTCGGGGGCCACGCTGACCGTGAGCCTGCTGAGCGGCGAGCACCGGGGGCTGGCCGACGCCTTCGCCGGGCTCGCCCCCGCGCCGGGTGGGGTGTTCCGGCTCGGCACCTGGGTCGACACCGAGTGGGGCCCGGTGCTGGCCGACGCCCCGGCCTGGCTCGGGGCCCGGATCGAGGCCGCACCCGCGTACGCCGGCTGGGCCCTGCTGGTCCGCGCGGTGATCGAGCGGGTCGAGATCGGGCCCCAGGCCGACCCGGCCGACGGGCTGCTCACCCATCTGCGTGGGCGCTACCGCGTAACCTCCACCTCGTGACCACGGTGCTGCTGATCCGCCACGGCCGGACGTCGGCCAACACGGCCGGCGTCCTCGCCGGCCGTTCCTCCGGCGTCGAACTCGACGAGGTCGGTCGCGGCCAGGTCCAGGCGGCGGGCGCCCGGCTGGCCGGGGTGCCACTGCGGGCCATCGTCTCCTCGCCGCTGCGCCGGTGCCGCCAGACCGCGCACGCGCTGGCCGGCGCGCTGGCCGACGGGCCCGAGGTGACCATCGAGCAGCGGCTGATCGAGTGCGGTTACGGCGACTGGACCGGCAAGACGCTGAAGGACCTGAGCAAGGACAAGCTGTGGGCCACCGTCCAGCGGCAGCCGTCGGCCGTGCGCTTCCCGAACGGCGAGTCGATGACCGAGATGGCCGCGCGCGCCACCGGCGCCATCCGCGCCTGGGACACCCGGCTGAGCGCCGAGCACGGCCCCGACGCGGTCTGGGTCGCGGTCTCGCACGGCGACCCGATCAAGGCCATCCTGGCCGACGCGCTCGGCATGCACCTGGACAGCTTCCAGCGGATCATGGTCGACCCGGCGTCGATCTCGATCGTCCGCTACACCGACACCCGGCCCTACGTGGTCACCCTCAACTCGACCACGGCCGAGCTGGCCAAACTCTTCCCGCCGCCGGCCAAGCGGCCGCGTCGGCGGGCCCGCGACACCGATGCGGCGGTCGGCGGCGGTCTCGGCGCGAGCGAGCCGGTCCGGTGATTGAGCGGTCGGCTTAGGCTGTAGGACATGGCGATCCTGGTGCACCGATACGAGGCTCCGGACCGATTCGTGGCCGGCACGGTGGGCCTCCCCGGGGAGCGGACCTTCTTCCTGCAGGCCCGCGAAGGCAACCGCATCACCTCGGTGGCGTGTGAGAAGCAGCAGGTCTCGGTGCTGGCCGAGCACCTGGACAAGGTCCTCGACGAGGTGACCCGGCGCAGCGCCGGCGAGGTCAAGGTGCCCCCGCCGGCCACCACGGCCTCCGACACCGACCCGCTCGACGCCCCGATCAGCGAGGAGTTCCGGGTCGGCACCATGACCATCGCCTGGGACCCGACCATCGACCGGATCGTCATCGAGCTCTTCGCCACCGTCGACGCCGAGGAGGAGACCGACGAGCCGGAGGCCGTGGTCGAGACCGAGGAGCCGGAGGCCGACGAGGTCTTCGTGGTCAAGATCACCGCCTCGTACGCGCGCGACTTCGTGGCCCGGGCCCAGGCCCTGGTGGCCGCCGGACGTCCGCCGTGCCCGTTCTGCATGCAGCCGATCGAGCCCGGCGGGCACATCTGCCCGCGGGCCAACGGCTACCGCCGACCGCTCTTCGGGTGATCGTTGTCTGAATCCGCCGTGCCGCTCGACCGGCACCCCGCCCTCACCATCGAGCCCGGTGACGGCGAACTCGAGATCACCGGGCGCCTGATGCAGGCGTCGAACGCCACCTTCTTGGCTGAACTCCACTCCGGCGACGACGTCACCCAGTGGGTCTACAAGCCGATCGAGGGTGAGCGGCCGCTGTGGGACTTCCCGCACCGGACGCTCGGGCTGCGTGAGGTGGCCGCGTACGAGGTGTCGCGGATCGGCGGCTTCGACTGCGTCCCGGTCACCGTCCTGGTCGACGGGCCGCTCGGGACCGGGTCGATGCAGGCCTGGGTCGAGGCCGACGCGGACGAGACCGATCACCTGGTCGACCTGGTCCCCAGCGAGCAGGTCCCGCGTCAGGGCTGGTTCTCCTGCGTCGACGGCCTCGATGCGAGCGACCGGGCCGTCTCGGTGATCCACGCCGACGTGCCGCTGCTCCGCCGGCTGGCCGTGTTCGACGTGCTGATCAACAACGCCGACCGCAAGGGCGGTCACATCCTCGGCAGCGAGGGCCACGTCTTCGGCGTCGACCACGGCGTCAGCTTCCACACCGACCACAAGCTGCGCACCCTGCTGTGGGGCTGGGCCGGTGCCGACCTCGACGACGGCGAGCTCGCCCTGGTCCGACGGGCCCGCACCGACGCCCCGGACCAGCTCGACACCCTGCTCAGCGAACCGGAGATCGCCGCGCTGATCCGCCGGGCCGACCTGCTGCTCAAGCGTGGCCGGATGCCCCGGCCGCGCGGGGAGTGGCCGTCGATCCCCTGGCCGCCGTTTTAGTTTGATCTTTGTGCTCGCGCTCGCGGGCTTGACCCGCTGACTCACTTTCTGATCCCAGTGCTCGCGCCCGCGGGCTTACCCGCTGACTTCGTCACTCTTCGTGAACCGCGGATCCACGGCGCGGACGAGGAGGTCATTTTCAGACCGCGCTTCACTCATCGCTCCTCAGCTCAGCGGACGCCCGCTTGCCGACGCTCGCACACGACCTCCGCAGGTAGGGGCGTAGGCGGGGTGTTGGGCAAGGCGGTCGGGCGGAAGTTCTGGCCGGGAGCCCGACGGTGAACAGCGGAGGTGGGTCGGTGCCCGGCGGATAGGGTGACGGGATGCAGGCGTGGACTACACCGGAGCCGTTCGAACTACCCAGATCTGACGGCGGGCGGCGGGTTCGGGCGTTCGACAGCGGGCGGCGGGAGATCGTCGGGGTCGGGCCGGTCGAGGGTTCGGCGCGGCTGTACGTGTGCGGGATCACGCCCTACGACGCCACCCACATCGGGCACGCCAACACCTACGTGGCCTTCGACCTGCTCATCCGGGCCTGGCGCGACGCCGGGCTGACCGTCGACTACGTGCAGAACGTCACCGACGTCGACGACCCGCTGCTCGAGCGGGCGACGGCGACCGGGGTCGACTGGGTCGAGCTGGCCGAGTCGCAGATCCAGCTGTTCCGCGAGGACATGACCGCGCTCAACGTGCTGGCGCCGAGCCACTACGTCGGGGCGGTCGAGTCCATTCCCGAGGTCGTCGCGCTGATCGAGGACCTGAAGGGCAAGGGGGCGGTCTACGCGGTCGACGATGCCGAGTATCCCGATCTGTACTTCGCCCAGAGACACCGACACCGAGTTCGGCTCGCTGTCGCGGCTGGTCGGCGACGACGCGCGGGCGGTGTTCGCCGAACGCGGCGGTGACCCCGACCGGGCCGGTAAGCGGGACCCGCTCGACTGTCTGGTCTGGCGACAGGCCCGCCCGGGCGAGCCGTCCTGGGAGTCGCCCTTCGGCGCCGGGCGGCCGGGGTGGCACATCGAGTGCACGGCCATCTCACTCGACCTGCTCGGCACCAACTTCGACGTCCAGGCCGGTGGCAAGGACCTGGTCTTCCCGCACCACGAGATGTGCGCCTCCGAGGCTCGCGTGGCGTCCGGGGAGCCGTTCGCCCAGTCCTATCTGCACGCCGGGATGGTCGCGTACCAGGGCGAGAAGATGTCCAAGTCGCGCGGCAACCTGGTCTTCGTCTCCCGACTCCGCGAGGCCGGGGTCGATCCGATGGCCATCCGCCTCGCCCTGCTCGCCCATCACTACCGCGAGGACTGGGAGTGGACCGACCTCGATCTGACCGGGGCCCAGGAGCGCCTCAGCCGCTGGCGCGAGGCGGTCCGACTCGATTCCGCGCTCAACGCCGACGAGGTGCTGATCCAGGTCCGAGCGGCACTGGCCGGCGACCTCGACGCGCCGACCGCGCTGGCCGCCGTCGACGCGTGGGCCGGAGCCTCGACCGCCATCGATTCCGACGACACCGAGGCGCCCGCGCTGGTCGCCCGGCTGTGCGACGCACTTCTCGGCGTCCGACTCTGACGCGTTGAGCCGTCCGACCCCGAGACTGCGTCAGCCGGGCTCGGGATCGGGCTTGACGAAGGTGTGGTGGACGGCCTCGACGTTGTTGCCGTCGGGGTCGCGGACGAAGGCGCCGAAGTAGCCGGGGTGGTATTCCGGCCACACCCGCGGCGCGTGCAGGCTCGCGTACCCCCGGGCCAGGGCGCGTTCGTGGAAGGCGACGACGGCCTCGCGGTCCGGCGCGACAAAGGCGATGTGGCACTGCCGGTTGGGGATCGCGTCGGTGGCCCGACCGATCCAGAACACCGGCTTCCAGCCGGTCCCGTAGCCCAGCGCCGGGCCGGCGTCCATGCAGACGCGGTAACCCAGCGGCTCGAGCACGTCGTCGTAGAACGCCCGGGACGCCTCGAAGTCGTCCACCTGGATGCCGAAGTGATCGATCATCTCCTGATTGTGGACTGCACCTCGGGCCGCGGGGGAGCGGCGTACGATTTCTCCGACGAGTTCAATCAACTCGCACGTGTTCCGGGGTCGGTGCAAGTCCGAACCGGCGGTGACAGTCCGCGACCCGATCGCAGCCAGCGATCGGTTGACCTGGTGAAATTCCGGGACCGACGGTGAAAGTCCGGATGAGAGGAACACGGGAGTACGGCGCCGCGGACGGCTGAGTCCGGGGTGCTGTCTTTCCACCCCGGCCAGCTCGTGCGACCGGAAGAGTGGAAGGTGATCCTGATGGATCTGTCAGACCTGCTCTCGCGGTTGCTGAGCGCCAAACTCGACGTTGGCGCCACCGGCATCTATTGGCGAGAGATCATCGGCAACGGCTTCGGCCTGGCCAGCGCGTTGCTCGGCATGCGTCGCAAGGTCGCGGCCTGGCCGATCGGCATCGTGGGCAACGTGTTGTTGTTCACGGTGTTCATCGGTGGCGCGCTGGGCGGCGCGTTCGACACCGCGCACAAGCTCGATCTGTGGGGCCAGTCCGGCCGCCAGATCTTCTTCATCGCCGTCAGCGTCTACGGCTGGATGCGGTGGGCGCAGTTCCGGCGCACCGGAGGCGGTGGTGCCGCCGTACGCCCGACCTGGGCCGGTGCCCGCGGGCGGATCGAGCTGCTGGTCGGCGCGGTCGTGCTGTGGACGACGTTCTACTTCGCGCTCAAGGCTCTTGGATCGTGGAACGCCCCGGCCGACGCCTGGATCCTCACCGGTTCGATCCTGGCCACCTACGGGATGGCCCGCGGATGGGTCGAGTTCTGGCTGATCTGGATCGCCGTCGACGCGGTCGGGGTCCCGCTGTTGCTGGTGGCGGAGTACTACCCGACGGCGCTGATGTATGTGATCTACGGCGCGTTCTGCGCGGTCGGGTTCGTCTCGTGGGTCCGGATCGAACGCCGCGAGCGGCCGTTGATCGCCCAGCCGGAGGGTGTCGCCGACCCGGTGATCGAAACCGTCGGCTGAGGCGTCGGTCGGCGGTGGCTACGGTGAGCGCGTGACCGAGCTCGACGCGATCACCGCCGACAACGGGCGCCGGGCCGTCGGGGTCCGGGTCCCCGACGGCGCCGACCGATTGCGCCTCACCGTCCACCCCGACCATGCCGCCGCGCTCGCCCTCTACCGGTTGGAGGGGTTCGTCCCGGCCGATCACGACGCCGACGGCGAGCTCCGGATGACCAGGACCATCGATCCGATCCCGGCCCCCGACGGGTCCGCAGCGGACTAGGCTTCACGCCCGTGACCGAGACACCCCGCAAGACCTTCGAGCAGCTGTACGCCGAACTCGCGGCCAAGGTGGCCACCGGCGATCCCTCGTCGACCACGGTCGCCCGGGTCACCGCAGGGGTGCACGAGATCGGCAAGAAGGTCGTCGAGGAGGCGGCCGAGGTGTGGATGGCTGCGGAGTACGAGAGCCGCGACGACGCCGCGCTGGAGATCAGCCAGTTGATCTACCACCTCCAGGTGATGATGCTCGCTCTCGGGCTCGAGCCCGACGACGTCTACGCCAAGCTGTAGCCCGACGCCGCGGACGGAGCCGCTCGGGCGCGGTGCCGCCGCCTAGAATCACCGCCGTGACCGGCCGAACAACGACCAGCGACCGCGCGTTGATCAAGATCGCGGTGCCCAACAAGGGCTCGCTGTCCGAGGCCGCGGCCGACATGCTCCGCGAGGCGGGCTACGCCCAGCGCTCCGACCCCAAGGAGCTGGTGTTGCTCGACGAGGCCAACGGGGTCGAGTTCTTCTACCTGCGCCCCCGCGACATCGCCGTCTACGTGGGCGAAGGGACGCTCGACGTCGGCATCACCGGTCGCGACATGCTGCTCGACTCGCAGGCCAAGGCCAGCGAGATCATGCCGCTCGGGTTCGGGCGCAGCCGGTTCCGGTTCGCCGCCCCGGCCGGGCGCGCGCTCGAGTTGAACGAACTCGCCGATCTGCGGCTGGCCACCTCGTACCCGGGTCTGGTCGAGAGCTACCTGGCCGAACGCGGCGTCCGTACGCGGCTGATCAAGCTCGACGGCGCGGTCGAGACGGCGATCCGGCTCGGCGTGGCCGACGTGATCGCCGACGTGGTCGAGACCGGGACGACCCTGCGCCAGGCCGGGCTCGAGCTGTTCGGTGACCCGATCCTCAACTCCGAGGCCATCCTGATCAACCGCACCGGGGCCGATCGCCCGGCCGGTCTGGACCAGCTCGAGCGACGACTCAACGGCGTCCTGGTCGCCCGCAACTACGTGATGATGGATTACGACGTGAGCGGCGAGGCGGTCGAGGCGGCCTGCGCGATCACGCCGGGTCTCGAGTCGCCGACCGTGTCGCCGCTGGCCCGGCAGGGTTGGCACGCCGTCCGTGCGATGGTGCCGCGGCGCGAGGCGCAGCAGATCATGGACGACCTGTGGGCGGTCGGCGCTCGGGCCATCCTGGTCACCGACATCGCCGCCTGCCGGATCTAGGTCGTCGTGTCCGATGCTCCGGTGTTCACCGCCCGACCCCGCGTGCTCCGGCTGATCGCCATGGTGGTGGCCGCCGGGTTCACCGCGCTCGCGGTGACCTTCTGGTTCGCCCTGCCCGACGAGATCCGCGTGTTGTTCACCGTGTCGCAGACGCTCACCCTGGTCGCGGTACTGGCGTTCCTGATCGCCGTCGTCGTCTCGGTCGGGGCCAGTTATGTCCGGGCCGACGCCGAGGGGCTGGTGGTCCGCAACGGCTTCCGCCGCCACGTGGTGCCGTGGTCACGGGTGCACAAGATCATCATGCGGCCGGGTGACCCGTGGGCGCTGCTGCTGCTGAAGCCGCTCGACGGCCGCCCCTTCGAGGTCGACCTCGACGCCGACAAGCGGATGCTGATGGGGATCCAGGCCGGGGACGGAGCGTCCGCGACCGACGCGGTGGCCGAGTTGTCGGCCCGGCTCACTCGATCCCGCGCGACTTGAGCAGCGCCTCGATCTCGGCCATGTCGTCGTCCTGGGCGGGCTGAGCGGCCCGCGGCTGCTGCTTCGACCGCCCCTGCGCCGCGGGCAGGGCGCCCGGCTTGGTCGAGCCACCCGACGTGCCGGCGACCTTGGCCTGACGCGGCTTGGCCGGGAACCGGCGGGCGACGATGCCCCCGACGACCCACAGGACCAGGCACAGACCGAGCAGCCCGAAGCCGAACCAGATGGTCGGCGACAAGATGATGCTCGACGCCCAGTTGCCCACGGCGACGACGCCGTTCCACAGCAACCGCAGCAGTCCGGTGAAGTAGAGGGCCAGCGGAGCCAGCACCAGGCCGACCCCCTGGATGACCCGGCCGCGGCGCCCACGGCGCCAGGCGACTCCGGTGACGATCACGCCGATCAGGGCGAGACCGACGCACAACGGCAACAGGACGACATTCGCATCAGGCACGCCCCAACCCTGCCACCGTCATCCCACGATCGCGCCAGGGATCGCCCCCACCCCTCCCCGGTCTTCGCCGACGCACCCGGGCGTACGTACGTGGCGGGAGAGCGAGTAGCGATGCCGCTGAGTCGAACGCCGCAGGCTGACATGCGAGTCCCCGAGTTCGCCGTCGGACTGTCCACCCGCGGGGAGCGCCGGCGACGACCGGGCACGCGGGGGTGTGAGGGTCGTACTTCACACAGACACAGCCCCGTCACCCCGAGCCCCACGAGTTTCGGCTCTGGAGTGTCCACCCGCGAGGAGCGCCAGCGACGACCGGGTAGTCGGGGGGTGTGGGGGGTCGTCCCCCCACATAGACAGGGAGCGCCCGCGACGACCGGGTAGGCGGGGGTGTGGGGGTCGTCCCCCCACATGGACAGCGAGCGCCAGCGAACGCGCAGAGTCGGGTGTCTGTCCGCCCGATGGATACCGTGGACCGCATGGATCTCCAACGGACCCTGGCCCCCACGCCCTTCCCGGGCGACGACGGCACCCCCGACCCGCAGGTTCGCGCGGCCCTGGCGGCGGTCAGCGGCGGTGGTGAGCCGGCGCACTACCTACGGGCGATCGCCGCCCTGTGCACGGCCCGACTGCTGGTGCCGGTGGTGGCGACGGCCACCCGGCTCGGCGAGACGGTCGGTGGGCTGGCCTCGGACAAGGAGGCGGAGATGTCGGTGGTGCTGCTGCAGGCGGCGGACGGGCGTCGGGCGCTGCTCGCGTTCACCGGGATGGACGCACTGCAGGCCTGGGACGCTCGGGCCCGGCCGGTGCCGATCACGCTCGACCTGGCCGCGCGCACCGCGCTGTCCGAGGGGGTCGACGCCGTGCTGGTCGACGTGGCCGGCCCGCAGCCGATGGCCCTCGACGGGGCGGTGCTGACCGACCTGGCCGCGGGTCACCGGCTGATCGAGACGGCCGCGGACGAGTTCGGCTGGATCGTCCCGGCGCCCGAGGCACCGGAACCCGAGGCTTAGGCGGTTGCGGTCGCCGGCGAGTGCCGGAGCCGGACGACCAGGGTCACGGCCACCACGATCAGGGCGGCGACCGCGGCGGTGATCCCGACGAGGGTCGAGTCCGGCTGATCGGTGAGCCGACCGACCGCGATCCAGCTCAGCCCCCAGGCGATCGCCGCGGCCACGGCGATCCGGCCGCCGAAGACCTGGGCCAGCACACCGGCGATGACCACGACCACGGCGAGGACGGCGAAGGCCAGCGCCCGCTGGACCCCGGCGCCGGGCTCGACGCCCTCGGCCTTGAGCGTCGCCGTGATGTTGGCGCAGGTGGCGACGCAGACCCAGCCGAGATAGAGCCCGAAGGTGCCGTCGACGATCAGCCGTTCGGCCCACCCACCGGCCGGATCGCTGCCCAGTCGGGCGACCAGGACGCCGAGGGTGGCCAGCAGCGCCACGATGACCACGACGCTGAGCCACAGCCAGCCCTGCTGGGTGACCAGCAGCCAGCCCGCGTTGAGCAGCATCGACGCCGCGACCAGCCAGCCGATCCGCCGATGCCGGGTGCGGACGGCGACACTGGGCCGCCACTGCCACACCGTGTAGACGAACAGCCCCACGTACACCGGGGTCCAGATCGAGAAGGCCTGGGTGGCCGGGGCCAGCAGCGTCGACTGCGCGGACAGGGCGCCCCCGGCCGACTCCTCGACCCGGGTGCCGCCGATGACCCCGACACCGAGCAGGGTGCCGTAGAGACAGAGGATCTCGCTCACGGTGACGACGACCTGTCGGATACGGTCGGTGCGGGTGAGGACGGATGAGCCAGCCATCATCGAACTCTAGTCGCGGCATTGGGACCGGCCCGGCGTACGTGGTAATGTGTCGGCCGACCGATCCGGCTGAATGGCGGATCCGCAAAGTGGAGACCTGATCTCCCACCCGCACAGCAGAAATCGTGCCGTCGGGTTGGTCGCGAAACGGTGATCCCGTCCAGGATCGCCGCCCTTCGTGGTTGTTTCAGGGTCTCCGCACGCGGGGGCCCTGTTGTTCGTCCAGGGCCATTCACCGGCCGGTCGAGGAAGCACTCAACCAACTGGAGGACCTATCAGCACCGAACCGCGAATCAACGATCGCATTCGCGTCCCCGAGGTCCGGCTCGTCGGGCCCGCCGGGGAGCAGGTCGGAATCGTCAAGATCGAGATGGCTCTGCAGCTCGCCCGTGAGGCGGAGCTGGACCTGGTCGAGGTCGCGCCGATGGCGCGCCCGCCGGTGGCCAAGCTCATGGACTACGGCAAGTTCAAGTACGAGAACGACCAGAAGGCGCGCGAGAGCCGCCGCAACCAGACCAACACCGTGATCAAGGAGATGAAACTCCGGCCCAAGATCGACAGCCACGACTACGACACCAAGAAGGGTCACGTCGTGCGCTTCCTCAAGGCCGGGGACAAGGTCAAGATCACGATCATGTTCCGCGGACGCGAGCAGTCGCGACCGGAGCTGGGCTACAACCTGCTCAAGAAGCTGGCTGCCGATGTCGACGAGTTCGGCTTCATCGAGAGCTCGCCGAAGCAGGACGGCCGCAACATGTTGATGGTGCTGGGACCGCACAAGAAGAAGGCTGAAGCACGCGCCGACGTCCGGGCCGAACGCGATCGTCGCGCCGCGGAGCGACAGGCCGACGCCGACGCCGAGAACCAGCAGCTGGCCGACCTCCGCGCTCAGCACGCCGCCTCCTCGCCGGTCAAGCGCCGTCGTGGACCGGCCGACAATCTCGATGCGGACGTCGAGGTCTGACCGACGGTCCATCCGAGCACCACCCCGCAGTACGAAACGATGAATGGAGCGGCACCATGCCGAAGATGAAGACGCACTCCGGTGCCAAGAAGCGGTTCAAGTTCACGGGGACCGGCAAGGTCATGCACCGCAAGGCGGGCAAGATGCACCTGAACGAGCACAAGGCCAGCACCCGGACCCGCCGTCTCGACGGTGATGCGGTCCTGCAGCCCGGCGATGCCGCCAAGGTCAAGAAGTTGCTCGGCAAGCGCGCCTGAGCCCGAATCCGTCAAGAACGTTAAGGAGTAACTGCAATGGCACGCGTCAAGCGCTCGGTCAATGCCCAGAAGAAGCGTCGCGAGATCCTCGATCAGGCGTCCGGCTACCGCGGTCAGCGGTCCCGTCTGTACCGCAAGGCCAAGGAGCAGGTCCAGCACTCGCTCGTCTACGCCTACCGCGACCGTCGCGCCCGCAAGGGTGACTTCCGCAAGCTGTGGATCCAGCGGATCAACGCCGCCGCCCGCGCCGAGGGGATGACCTACAACCGCTTCATCTCCGGTCTCAAGGCCGCCGGTGTCGAGGTCGACCGCAAGATCCTCGCCGATCTGGCCGTCACCGACCCCACCGCCTTCACGGCCCTGGTCGACGTGGCCAAGCTGCACGTCACCAGCGACGCTGCGGCCACCGCCGACAGCGCCGCCTGAGGTTCCGCTGATCCAGCATCACGAGCCGGTCGCACCGGTCCCCGCCAGCCAGGGACTGTTGCGGTCGGCTCGTCGGCTGTCACGACGCCGATCGCGATCCGAGGACGCGGCGTTCCTCGCCGAGGGACGCCAGGCGGTCGCCGAGGCGCTCGCCCGACCCGGCACGGTGACCGAGGTGCTGGTCGCGGCCGACCTCGTCGAGCGGCATGCCGACCTGATCGCCGCGGCCGACGTCCCGGTGTGGACGGTCGCCGCGCGTACGCTGGCCGACCTCTCCGACACGGTCAGCCCACAGGGCATCCTGGCCATCTGCCGGACCTTGGACGTCCCGCTCGACCAGGCGCTCGGCGCGGCGCCGCGCCTGGTGGTGGCGTGCGACCAGATCCGCGACCCGGGCAACCTCGGTGCGGTGATCCGCTGCGCCGACGCTTTCGGGGCCGACGCGGTCGTCGTCACCGGTGACGCCGTCGACCCGTACAACTCCAAGGTGGTCCGGGCCAGCACGGGCAGCCTGTTCCACCTGCCGATCGCCGTGGCCGGCCTGGCCGAGACGGTCGCCGCCGCCCGCTCGGCCGGACTCCAGGTCCTCGGGGCCGACGGGGCCGGCACCCACCGCCTCGACGAGCTGGCGGCGTCCGGACGGCTCGAGCGCCCGACCCTGTGGGTGATGGGCAACGAGGCCTGGGGCCTGCCCGCCGACCGGGCCGACCTGCTCGACGACCTGGTCGCCCTACCGATGTACGGCCGGGCCGAGAGCCTCAACCTGGCCACCGCCGCCGCGGTCATCCTCTACACGACCGCCACCGCCCAGCGGGCCTGAGCGGCTCGATCCCGGCCGGGCCGTTTCGGCACCTGTGCGCGCACACGGCCGCCCGATAACGGTGTCGTAGGGCCGGATGGGCACCTGTGTGCGGAGACGGCCCGAGTCCGGCCCGCAAACCGGTTCGCCGCGTACGGTCCCGGGTTCCTAGACTGTCCCGGTTGTCACCGACCCTGAGGGAGCCATGTCCGGGCCCAACACCAGCTACGACCCCGTCCAGGTCACGCCGCTCGACGCCGAGCACGTCGAGGCGATGATCACGGAGGCGCTCGCGGCGTTCGGGGCGGCGACCACGGTGGCCGAGCTCAAAGCGGCCCGCCTGGCCCACGCCGGGGACCGGTCGCCGATCGCGCTGGCCAACCGCGAGATCGGTGCGCTGCCCCCGCAGGCCCGCAAGGACGCCGGCGCCCGGATCGGTCGGGCCCGCGGCCGGATCACCACCGCGCTCAAGGAGCGCGAGGCCGCGATCTCCGAGGCCGAGCTCGCCGCCCGGCTGGTCGCCGAGCGCGTCGACGTCACCCTCCCGGTGGCCACGGCCCCCGCCGGTGCCGTGCACCCGGTCACCGCGTTGATGCACCTGATGGAGGACGTCTTCGTCGCCATGGGTTGGGAGGTCGCCGAGGGGCCTGAGCTCGAGGCCGAGTGGATGAACTTCGATGCGCTCAACTTCATCCCCGACCACCCGGCCCGGACCATGCAGGACACGCTGTTCGTGGCGCCCGAGCAGTCCGGGGTGGTCATGCGGACCCACACCTCGCCGGTGCAGATCCGCAGCATGCTGACCCGCGAACCCCCGATCTACGTCGTCTGTCCCGGGCGGGTCTACCGCGCCGACGAGTACGACGCCACCCACCTGCCGGTCTTCCACCAGATCGAGGGTCTGGTCGTCGACCGTGGCATCACCCTGGGACACCTGCGCGGCACGCTCGACCACTTCGCGCGCGCCATGTTCGGCGACACCCGCACCCGGATGCGGCCGAACTACTTCCCGTTCACCGAGCCGTCGGCCGAGGTCGACCTGCAGTGCTTCGTCTGCCACGGCTCGTCGGTCGGCGACCCCGACCATCCGTGCCGCACCTGCCGCAGCGAGGGCTGGATCGAGTGGGGCGGCTGCGGGGTGGTCAATCCGCGGGTCCTCCGGGCCTGCGGCATCGACCCCGACGTCTACACCGGGTTCGCCTTCGGCATGGGCGTCGACCGCACGCTGATGTTCCGCAACAACGCCGAGGACATGCGCGACATGATCGAGGGTGACGTCCGGTTCTCCCGCTCGCTCGTGGGGCTGGCCCGATGAGGGCGCCGCTGGGGTGGCTGCGTGAGTACGCGGCGGTGCCGGATTCGGTGACCGGCCGCCAGATCGGCGAGGCGCTGATCCGGGCCGGGCTGGAGGTCGAGACCGTCGAACTGGCCGGCGGCGACGTCACCGGTCCGGTCGTGGTCGGCCGGGTGCTCGAGTTCGTCGAGGAGCCGCAGAAGAACGGCAAGACCATCCGCTGGTGCCAGGTCGACGTGGGAGCTGAGCACGGGCACGTGCGCGGCATCGTCTGCGGGGCCAACAACTTCGCTGTCGGCGACCTGGTCGTCGTGGCCCTGCCGGGGGCGGTGCTGCCCGGCGACTTCGCCATCGCCGCCCGCAGGACCTACGGCCACGTGTCCGACGGGATGATCTGCTCGGTCTCCGAGCTCGGACTGGGTGAGGATCACTCGGGCATCCTGGTGCTGACCGAGGAGTTCGCACTCGGCGCCGACGCGGCCGAGGTGCTGCAGTTGCGCGACGAGGTGCTCGACATCGCCGTCACCCCGGACCGGGGCTACTGCCTGTCGATCCGTGGCCTGGCCCGCGAGACGGCCCAGGCGTTCGGGGTCGGCTTCACCGATCCGGTCGACCGCGCGGTGCCGCTGGAGACCGCCGACGGGCATCCGGTCGAGTTGCGTGACCCGGCCTGTCCGCTCTTCGTGGCCGTCAGCGTGACCGGGATCGACCCGACCCGGCCGAGCCCGCGCTGGCTGGCCCGCCGGGTCCAGCTGGCCGGGATGCGGTCGATCTCGCTGGCCGTGGACATCACCAACTACGTGATGCTCGAGACCGGTCAGCCGATCCACGCCTACGACGCGGCCCGGTTGACCGGCCCGATCGTCGTCCGCAAGGCGGCGGCCGGCGAGAAGCTGACCACGCTCGACGACGTGATCCGCAGCTGCGACGCCGACGACCTGCTGATCACCGACGACTCGGGCCCGATCGGCCTGGCCGGGGTGATGGGTGGCGCGTCCACCGAGATCTCCGACGCGACCACCGACGTGGTCATCGAGGCCGCCCACTTCGACGCCATGACCCTGGCCCGGACGTCGCGGCGGCACAAGCTGTCGTCCGAAGCCTCGCGCCGGTACGAACGCGGGGTCGACCCGGCGGCCGCGTACGCCGCCGCCCACCGGGTGGCGTCGCTGCTGGTCGCACTGGCCGGCGGCACCCTGGCCCCCGCCGAGACGGTCCGCGGCGCGCTGCCGGCCCGTCCGACCACGACCGTCGACGTCGGCCTGCCCGGCACCGTGCTCGGCACCGAGATCGACCCGACCCACGTGGTCGAGCTGATCCGGGCGGTCGGGTCCGACGTGGTCGTCGACGGTGACCAGCTCACGCTGACCGCCCCGAGCTGGCGACCCGATCTCCGCGACCCCTACGACTACGTCGAGGAGGTCGGTCGGCTGATCGGCTTCGACACGCATCGAGCCGGTGGTGCCACGGGCGCCGGTCGGCCGCGGGCTGACCCGCAGCCAGCAGGCCCGACGCGCGGTCACCGCGGCGCTGGCCGGCAACGGTTTCGTCGAGGTGCTCAGCTTCCCGTTCGCCGCGGTCGAGGAGCTCGACCGGCTGGCCGTTCCGGCCGACGACGCCCGGCGTCGGCTGGTCCGGCTGGCCAACCCGCTGTCGGAGACCACGCCGTACCTGCGGACCAGCCTGCTGCCGGGGCTGCTCGGCGCGGCCACCCGCAACCTCAGCCGGGGCAACGACGACCTGGCCCTGTTCGAGTCGGGCTCGGTGTTCTTCGCCGGTCCGGCCGGATCGGTGGCGGCGCGACCGCCGGTGACCCAGCGGCCGAGCGACGACGAACTCGCCGCGCTCGACGCCGCCCTGGGTCGGCAGCCGCGGCATCTCGCCGCCGTGCTGACCGGCGCCTGGCAGACCGCCGGATGGACCGGGCCGGCGCAGCCGGCCGACTGGGCCCGCGCCATCGGCTTCGTCGAGATCGCCGCGGGCGCGGTCGGGGTGGTGCTGACCCGGCGTACGGCGTCGACCGCTCCGTGGCACCCGGGCCGGTGCGCCGAGTTCGTCGCACCCGACGGCTCGGTCGTGGGCCACGCCGGTGAGCTGCACCCGAGCGCGGCCGCGGCGTACGGGGTGCCCGATCGCACCGCCGTCGCGGAGATCGATCTGGACGCGCTGATCGCTGCCGCCCCCGAGCGGGGTGACGTGGTGGGGATCTCCGGGTATCCGGTGGCCAAGGAGGACGTGGCGCTGATCGTCGAGGCCGACGTCCCGGCCGGTGCGGTCGAGGCAGCGCTGCGCGACGGCGCCGGTCCGCTGCTCGAGTCGATCCACCTGTTCGACGTCTACACCGGGGAGCAGATCGGGGCGGGACAGAAGTCCCTGGCCTTTGCGCTGCGGTTCCGCGCGCCCGATCGCACGCTGACCGACGTCGAGACCGCCGCCGCACGGGATGCTGCGGTGGCTGTGGCCGCCGAACGCACCGGTGCGGTGCAGCGAGCCTGATCAGCTCGCCGGATCGGGCGGGATCTTCGGGCGTACTCGCCTGAAGATCCCGCCCAGTCCCGGTGGTCTACGCCCGGGGTCAGGCTTCGGCGGTGGCGTCGCGGGCGCCGGCCCACAGGTCGACGCCGGACTCGACCGCGTAGCGGTCGATCTCGGCCAGTTCGTCGTCGCTGAAGTCGAGTTGGCCGACCGCGGCGACGTTGTCCTCGAGCTGCTTGACGCTGCTCGCCCCGATCAGGGTCGAGGTGATCCGGGCGTCGCGCAACACCCAGGACAGCGCCAGCTGGGCCAGGGTCTGACCGCGGCCCTGGGCGATGGCGTTGAGCGACTTGACCCGCTCGATGACCTCGTCGGTGATGGTCTCGCGGTCGAGCGACTTGCCCTGCGCGGCTCGCGAGTCGGCCGGGATGCCGTCGAGATAGCGATCGGTGAGCAGCCCCTGGGCCAGGGCGGTGAAGGTGATGACCCCGACGCCCTGCTCGGCGCAGACCTCGAGCAGCCCCTGCTCGATCCAGCGGTTGAACATCGAGTACGACGGCTGGTGGATGGTCATCGGCGTCCCCAGGTCGCGCAGGATCGCCGCGGCCGCCGCGGTGTGCTCGGGGGAGTAGGACGAGACGCCGACGTAGAGCGCCTTGCCGGAGCGGACGATGGCGTCGAGGGCGCCCATCGTCTCCTCCAGCGGCGTGTCCGAATCGGGACGGTGGTGGTAGAAGATGTCGACGTAGTCCAGGTGCAACCGCTTCAGCGACTGGTCGAGGCTGGCGGTCAGGTACTTCCGCGAGCCGTGGTCCCCGTACGGACCGGGCCACATGTCCCAGCCGGCCTTCGAGGAGATGATCAGCTCGTCGCGGTGTGCGGTGAAGTCCTGCTGCAGGATGTGGCCGGCGTTGACCTCGGCCGCCCCGTACGGCGGGCCGTAGTTGTTGGCCAGGTCGAAGTGCGTGACCCCGAGGTCGAAGGCCCGGCGCATGATCGCGCGCTGGGTCTCGATCGGCTTGTCGTCACCGAAGTTGTGCCAGAAGCCCAGGGACACGGCCGGGAGCAGCAGTCCGCTGCGGCCACAGCGGCGGTAGGGCTGGTTGTCGTATCGGTCGTCACGTGGAAGGTAGCTCACCCGCCGACTCTAACGCCCGCGTAGCCTGCCCTGCATGCCGCTCGACCCCACTGCCCTCGACCGCCTGATCACCCGCGAGCAGCAGCAGTACCGCGAGCTGCACCCGAGGTCGTGGGCGGCGTTCCGGAGCGCCGACCACCTGCTCGGCCGGGTGCCGATGACCTGGATGAGCAAGTGGGCGGGCGGGTTCCCGCTCACCTTCGCCCGGGCCCGGGGCAACCGGATCACCGACGTCGACGGTCACGAGCTCGTCGACTTCGCCCTCGGCGACACCGGCGCGATGGCCGGGCACTCTCCGGGCCCGACGGTGGCCGCGGTCCAGCGTCGGATCGGCGACGACGGCGGGATCACCACCATGCTGCCCAGCGAGGACGCCGAGTGGGTCGGCGCCGAGCTGTCCCGCCGGTTCGGGGTCTCGAGCTGGTCGTTCACGCTGTCGGCCACCGACGCCAACCGGTGGGCGATCCGGCTGGCCCGGCTGGTCACCGGGCGACCGAAGATCCTGGTCTTCTCCTACTGCTACCACGGGTCGGTCGACGAGACCTTCGTCGTGGTCGGGCCGGACGGCGCCCCGATGAGCCGGCCCGGCAACGTCGGCCCGGGGGTCGACCCGACCACCACCACCCGGGTCGTCGAGTGGAACGACCTGGCCGCGGTCGAACGCGAACTGGCCCACGGTGACGTGGCCGCCATCCTCACCGAACCCGCCCTCACCAACATCGGGATCGTGCTGCCCGAGCCCGGCTTCCTGGCCGGGCTGCGCGAGCTGGCCACCCGCCACCGGTCGCTGCTGATCGTCGACGAGACCCACACCCTGTCGGCCGGCCCGGGCGGGATGACCGCGCGCGACGGGCTGGACCCCGACGTGGTGGTCATCGGCAAGTCGATCGGCGGCGGGGTGCCGTGTGGCGCGTACGGGTTGAGCGCCGAGGTCGCCGACGCGGTGCTGCGGCTCTCGTCGTCGGGCGAGGCCGATATCGTCGACGTCGGCGGCGTCGGCGGCACCCTGGCCGGCAACGCGCTCTCGCTGGCGGCGATGCGGGCCACGCTGGCCGAGGTGCTGGTCGACGCGGCGTTCGAGCGGATGACCGCCACCGCCACCCGGTACGCCGCCGACGTCCGCGGGGTGATCGAGGACCACGGGCTGGCCTGGTCGGTCACCCAGCTGGGCGCCCGGGCCGAGTACCGGTTCACCGCGCCGGCCCCGGTCAACGGCGGGCAGTCGGCCGCCGCCGCCGACGAGCGGCTCGATGAGTACCTGCACCTCTACACCGCTCAACCGGGGCATCCTGCTCACCCCGTTCCACAACATGGCGCTGATGTGTCCGGAGACCAGCCTGGCCGACGTGTCGCGGCACACCGAGGTGTTCGCCGCCGCGGTGGCGGAGCTGACCGGCTGAGACTCAGTCGCGCACCGGTCGGGCGTTGAGCCGGTAGCCGCGCTTGACCACGGTGGTGATCAGGTCGGGGACCCCGAGCGAGCGGCGGAGCCGGCTGACCGCCACCTCGAGGGCGTGGTCGTCGAGCGGTTCGGGCAGCACCTGCGACAGCTCCGAGCGCAGCACCACGGTCGGGCTCTGCGCCAGCTTGGTGAACAGGGCCAGCGCGTTCGGGCCCAGGGTGATCAGCCGGCCGTCGACCGTCACCACCCGACCGCGCAACTCGATGGTCACCTCGCCGCTGCGGAACCGCTGCACGTGATGCTCGACCAACTCCTCCGAGACCAGCCGGATCAGCGAGCCGAGCCGGTAGCGGTCAGGGACCGACGGGTTGATGCCGTGATCGCGGAGCGGCCCGGCGGTGACCGGACCGACCGCGGCGGTGGTCAGGCGTTCGGCCAGTGCGTGGACGAAGCTGGGCAGCACGCCGAGGTTCCGCGCCGTGGCCAGGGTGGCCTCGGCCGCCGGTGCGCTGGTGAAGGTGATCGCGTCGAGCTGGAGCTGGCAGGCGGCACCGATCAGCTTGGTCAGCCGGTCGTGGGTGGCCGGCTGCACCCAGCGGTAGGGGGTCACCGCGAAGACCTCGGCGCTGACGTCGTGCAACCGGGCCAGCTGGAGTTCGTCGGTGTAACCGTGCAACTGGATGGCCACCCGACGCCCGGTCAGCCCGTCGGCGATCATCGCGTCGACCAGCGAGGCGGTGGTGTCGAGTCCGGTGGTCCGGGCGTCGAGCAGTCCGGCCGCCCGGATCTGGCCGTGGGCCTTGGGTCCGCGGGCGTAGATCCGGGCCTGCTCGAGGACGTCGGTGAGCTGGGCGCCGAGACCGGCGGCGTCGGCGACCTCGAACCAGCGCCGCATCCCGTAACCGGTGGTGACCAGGACGACCTCGGGTCGGGCGTCGATCATCGCCACCGTCTCGGCCAGCAGGGTGCCGTCGGAATCGTTGGGCGCGATCATCAAGGCCGGGGCGTGCAGCACCTTCGCCCCCCGCCGCTCCAACGCGGTGATCAGGTCCGACGAGCGGCGGTCCGAGGTCACCCCGATCCGGAACCCCCGCAGCATCTCGGCACTCACGACGCGCGGATCCCCTGATCGGCGGGTCGGTGCCGGATGCCTCCGATCTCCCCGCTCAGCGACGACCCGAACTGCGGGGCCACGCTCACCACGTCACCGATGATGATCACGCTCGGCGATCCGAGCTCAGCCCGCCGGACGTCGGCGGCCAGCCGGTCCAGCCGGCTGAACAGGGTCCGCTCGTGCGCGGTGAACGCCTGCTCGATCACCGCGGCGGGCCGGTCCGGTGCCATCCCGGCCCGGATCAGCCCCGCAGTGGTCTGCTGCAGGCTGGTCATCCCCATCAGGATGACCAGGGTCGCCGACAGCGTGGCCGCCGCCTGCAACTCGTGCGGCGCCAGCGGGACATGGCCGGAGATCACCGTGAACGCCCGGCTCAGGCCGCGGTGGGTGACCGGGATCCCGGCGACCCCCGGAGCGCTGATCGCGCTGCTCACCCCGGGGATGACGCGGACCGGGATGCCGGCGGCCAGGCAGGCCTGGACCTCCTCGCCGCCGCGGCCGAAGACGAAGGGGTCGCCTCCCTTGAGCCGGACCACCGACTGGCCGAGCCGGGCCCGGATGATCATCAGGTCCTCGATGCTGCGCTGCCCGACCGGGTGGTGGTAGGGCGTTTTGCCGACGTCGAGCAGTTCGGCGCCGGGTGCGAGATCGGCGAGGTCGTCGGTCGGGGCGAGCCGGTCGTAGAAGATCACGTCGGCCGACCGCAACGCGTCGAGCGCGTCGAGGGTGAGCAGTCCGGTCCGGCCCGGCCCACCGCCGACGAGCGTGACCTGGCCGTGCGCGGGGGCCGGTTCCTCGACCACGCGCAGGATGTGCAGATGCCCGACCAGTTCGGCGACCCGCTCGCGCTGCGCGCCGGACAGGTCGCTGTCGACCACCAGCCACGCCGGGCCGATCAACCGCAGCAGGCTCGCGGTGTCACCGTCGGCCGGACGACGGGCGTAGCGGACCGCTGACACCCGGTCGTCGCCGACCGGCAGCGGCCGGTCGGTCACCAGGGTCACCGTCGCGCCGGCCGCGACGTAGCGCCGGACCAGTTGACGGGCTCCGGAGACGTCGCCGAAGACGACGACCTTGCGTCCACGTGGATCGAGGTCTATCTGCATGGTGCTCACCGCCTGGGTGTCGACTGGCGTCGCTCGCAGACTAGGGAAACGCCATTACCTCCCGGTTGCCCGGATGTAACGACGCAGTTGCGCCGCCCGCGGTCGCCGCTCGGGGACGGGGTGAGCGCGGCGTAACGCCGACGTCACCTCGGCCGCGCGCACCGACCCTCACAACCGGGCGGCCGGGGTGTGAGTAAACGGTGAAGGTCTCGTAACCACGGCGGCCGGGCGGTGTAACAGCCGGTTCCCAGGATGGAAGGGTGTCCACCACCGCCACCCACTGCCCGTACTGCAGCCTGCAGTGCGGGATCGAGGTGACGGTCGGCGGTGAGGCGCCGGCGGCCGGGCGTACGGCGTCCGTGCCGGCCCGGCTGAGCCCGGCCACTCTGCAGCCGCAGGCGGACTTCCCGACCAACCGGGGTGGCCTGTGCTCGAAGGGCTGGACGGCGACCAGCCTGCTCGACCATCCGCAGCGGCTGCTGGCGCCGCTGGTCCGCACCGTGCCCGGCGACCGGACGAGCGCCTTCCGCACCGCGTCGTGGGACGAGGCGCTGGGGATCGTCGTCGACCGGATCCTCGACCTCCAGTCCGCGTACGGCCGCGACAGCATCGGGTGCTTCGGCGGCGGCGGACTGACCAACGAGAAGGCGTACGCGTTCGGCAAGTTCGCCCGGGTCGCGCTCCGCACCGCGATGATCGACTACAACGGCCGCTTCTGCATGTCGTCCTCGGCCACCGCGGGCAACCGCGCCTTCGGCATCGACCGCGGGCTGCCGTTCCCGCTGAGCGACATCGCCGAGGCCCAGGCCGTGCTGCTCGTCGGGTCGAACCCGGCCGCCACCATGCCGCCGGCCATGCAGTTCTTCGACCAGGGCCGCAGTGCCGGGGCCACCCACATCGTGGTCGACCCGCGGCGCACCGACACCGCGGCGGGCGCCTCGCTGCACCTCGCCCCGCTGCCCGGCACCGACCTCGCGCTGGCCAACGGGTTGCTGCACCTGGCCCTCAAGGACGGTCTGGTCGACGAGGAGTACGTCCGCACCCGGACCACCGGTTTCGCCGCGGTCCGCGACTCGGCTGCCCGCTACTGGCCCGATCGGGTCGAGCGGATCACCGGGGTCGCCGTCGCCGACCTGCGCCGGACCGTCGAGGCGCTGGCCGGCGCCGACCGGGCGATGATCCTCACCGCGCGCGGCGCCGAGCAGCACAGCACCGGCACCGACACCGCGCAGGCCTTCATCAACCTGGCCCTGGCGCTCGGGCTGCCCGGCCGCCCCTACTCGGGCTACGGGACCATCACCGGGCAGGGCAACGGGCAGGGCGGTCGCGAACACGGCCAGAAGGCCGACCAGCTCCCCGGCTACCGCAAGCTGGCCGACCCGGCCGACCGGGCCCACGTCGCCGCGGTCTGGGGGATCGACCCCGAGGAGTTGCCCCGACCCGGCCTGTCGGCCTTCGAGATGCTCGACCGGCTCGGACAACAGGGGGGAGTCCGCGGGCTGCTGGTGATGGCCTCGAACGTCGTGGTCTCCGCGCCCGATGTCAATCGGGTCCGCGCCCGGCTGGCCGCACTCGACCTGCTGGTCGTCTCCGACATCTTCTTGTCCGAGACCGCCGAACTCGCCGACGTCGTGCTGCCCTGCGCCCAGTGGGCGGAGGAGGAGGGCACGATGACCAACCTCGAAGGCCGGGTGATCCGGCGCAAGCGGGCGCTCGCGCCCCCGGCCGGGGTGCACGACGACCTGTGGGTGCTCAAGGAGTTGGCCGACCGGCTGGGTCGCGGGCAGTACTTCTCGGCCGACCCGTACGCGGTCTATCAGGAACTCCGTCGGGCCAGCGCGGGCGGAATCGCCGACTACGCCGGGATCAGCTGGGAACGGATCGAGGCCGAGCAGGGCGTCTTCTGGCCGTGCCCCAGCGAGGACCATCCGGGAACGCCGCGGCTGTTCGCCGACCGCTTCGCCACCCCCGACGGGCGGGCGCGTTTCCTGCGGTCCGAGTACCAGGAGCCGGCCGAGACCCCCGACGCCGACTACCCGCACGTGCTCACCACCGGTCGGCTGATGGCCCAGTACCAGAGCGGCACCCAGACCCGCCGGGTGCCGGCCCCGTCGCAGTCGAGCGCCCAGCCCGAGGTCCAGATGCACCCGGACCTGGCCCGGACGCTCGGCATCGGCGCCGCCGACATCGTCGCGCTGACCAGCCGCCGCGGCCGGGCCCACTTCCGGGCCAAGGTCACCACCGACATCCGCAGCGACGTGCTCTTCGTCCCGTTCCACTGGGGCGGTGCGTCGGCGGCCAACGCCCTGACCGACCCGGCCCTCGACCCGTACTCACGGATGCCCGCGTTCAAGGTCTGCGCCGTGGCCTGCGCCCGGATCGGATCCCCCGACGACGGGCACCTGCTCAGCGACCCGCCGCCGCATCAGGCCCTCTCGGCCGAAACCCCCCGACCCACCCTCAATCAGCTGCTCCAGAAGCGCCAGCTTCGCGTGCCTTCGGCACGACCCCGACGGAAGGACCTCCCCATGCTCGCCCAGAACCGTTTCCTCCAAGGCATCCATCCCTTCGACGGGCTCGGGCTCGAGAAGCCGGTCCCGATCAGCGCCGAGCTGACCCACCTGGTGCCCGACGGGGTGGTCAGCCAGGCGCTCTACTTCCGCGGCGGCAACTCCAGTGACGAGCTGATCGTGGTCGTGCTGCTCCGCGACGGCGTGGCCATGCGCTACTTCCCGATCGGGGCCAAGTCCGACGTCCACGTCCCGCTGCGGGTGGTCGAGGACATCGAGGGCGGCTCGGTCGTCGAACTCCACGTGGCCGCGCCCCTCGGGGTCAGCGGCACCGTGGTCGTCGACCTCGGTCTCGTGGAGCACTGAGCCATGACCGCCACGGTCAACGCCGCCGCCCGCTCCCACACCGACCGCTCCCACATCGACTCCGCCGACCTCAGGCGCAGGCTCGTCGTCATCGGCAACGGGATGGCCGGGGCCCGCGTGGTCGAGGAGATCCTGGCCCGCGGCGGGGCCGAGCAGTTCGCCATCACCATGTTCGGTGACGAGCCCTACGGCAACTACAACCGGATCATGCTCAGCCACGTGCTGTCCGGCGAGGAGGGTGCCGACGACATCTACCTGAACACGCTGGCCTGGTACACCGAGAACGACATCACCCTGCACGCCGGCGTCCGGGTCACCCGGATCGACCGGTTCGCCCGCGTGGTGTTCTCCGACGACGGCGCGATCACCCCCTACGACGAGCTGATCATCGCCACCGGGAGCCGCTCGTTCATGCCGCCGATGGAGGGGTTGTACGAGGCCGGGGCCCTGCTGCCCGGCGTGTTCGCCTTCCGCACCATCGACGACACCCAGGCGATGATCGCGTACGCCACCCGCGACGAGCACCACCGTGCCGTGGTCGTCGGCGGCGGGCTGCTCGGACTCGAGGCGGCCCGCGGCTTGCAGAGCCACGGCATCGCCGTCGACGTCGTGCACTCGGGCAAGTGGTTGATGAACGCCCAGCTCGGCCGCGAGGGCGGCGAGGTGCTGCGCCGCAGCATGGCCGAGCTCGGCATCGGCATCGTCACCAACAACCGCACCACCGCCATCTGGGGCCCGGACCGGGTGCGCGGGGTCCGGCTCCGCGACCAGACCGAGATCGAGTGCGACCTGGTCGTGGTGGCCGCCGGGATCCGCCCCAACACCGACGTCGCCATGACCAGCGGTTTCACCGTCGAGCGGGCCATCGTGGTCGACGACCAGCTGCGGACGGTCGAGGACGAGCACGTCTACGCGGTCGGCGAGTGCGTGCAGCACCGCGGCGAGGTCTACGGCCTGGTCGCCCCGCTGTGGGAGCAGGCCGTGGTGCTGGCCGACGTGATCACCGGGACCGACCCGGCGGCCCGCTACCTCGGCTCGCGGACCGCGACCAAGCTCAAGGTCGCCGGGGTCGAGGTCGCCTCGATGGGGCTGACCGAGCCCGAGCGCGAGACCGACGAGCACATCGTGTTCTCCGAGCCCAAGAAGGGCATCTTCAAGTCGATCGTCATTCGCGACGACAAGATCGTCGGGGCCACCCTGCTCGGCGACAGCCGCAAGGTCGCCTTTCTGCAGCAGGCCTTCGACCGCGGGCTGCCGCTGCCGTCGGAACGGGTCGAGCTGATGTTCGACCTCGGCGGCCCGGTGGCCGAGGTCGGCGTGGCCGAGCTCGCCGACGACGCCCAGGTCTGCAACTGCAACGGGGTTTCCAAGGCCGACATCTGCGGCGCGGTCAAGGGCGGCTGCGCGACCGTCACCGCGGTGATGGACAAGACCCGGGCCGGCAAGGGCTGCGGTTCGTGCAAGTCGCTGGTCGCCCAGTGCGTCGAGTTCGCCGCCGGTGGGGTGGTCGAGGAGGATCCGTCGATCCACTACTACGTGCCCGGGATCGCCCTGGACAAGCCGGCGCTGATGGCCCGGATCCGCGAACTCGACCTGCGTTCACCCTCGGCGGTCTTCGCCGCGCTCGCCCCCGGTGGCGAGGACGCCAAGTCCAAGATGGGTCTGGCCTCGCTGCTCAAGATGATGTGGGGCGAGGAGATGGTCGACGAGAAGGACGCCCGCTTCATCAACGACCGGGTGCACGCCAACATCCAGAAAGACGGCACCTTCTCGGTCGTCCCGCAGATGCGCGGCGGCGTCACCACCCCCGAGCAGCTGCGCCGGATCGCCGACGTGGCCGACAAGTACTCGGTCCCGATGGTCAAGCTGACCGGAGGTCAGCGGATCGACCTGCTCGGGATCAAGAAGGAGGACCTGCCCGCGGTCTGGGCCGATCTCGGGATGCCCAGCGGTTACGCGTACGGCAAGTCCTTCCGCACGGTCAAGACCTGCGTGGGTCAGGAGTTCTGCCGATTCGGGACCGGCGACTCGACCAAGCTCGGGATCGAGCTGGAGACCCGGATGCAGGGCATGGAAGGGCCGGCCAAGATGAAGCTCGCCGTCTCCGGCTGCCCGCGCAATTGCGCCGAGTCGCTGGTCAAGGACGTCGGCATCGTGGCCATCGAAGGCGGCCGGTGGGAGATCTACATCGGCGGCGCGGCGGGCGCCCACATCCGCAAGGGCGACCTGCTGTGCACGGTCGACACCGCCGACGAGGCCAAGCTGCTGACCGGGAGGTTCCTGCAGTACTACCGCGAGAACGCCAAGTGGCTCGAGCGGACGTACGCGTTCGTCCCCCGGGTCGGGCTGGACCACATCAAGGCGGTGGTCGTCGACGACGCCGAAGGCATCGCCGAGCGTCTCGACGCCGAGGTGCAGAAGCACGCCGACTCCTACGTCGACCCGTGGACCGAGGGGCGTACGCCGGTCGAGCCGGGCCAGTTCCGCACCTCGCTGCCGCTCGAGGTGCTGCCCCGGGTGCCCGCCGACCGGGCCGAAGCGCTGCTCGGCGGCCCGTGGTGACCCGCACGGTGACCGACGCGGTGACCGAGCACCGGCTCGGCCCGGTCGACCAGATCCCGTGGGGCGAGGCCCGCGCCTTCGAGATCGCGGGGGAGCAGATCGCCGTCTTCCGGATGCGGAGCGGACAGCTGCACGCGCTGTCCGCGGTGTGCCCGCATCGCGGCGGACCGATCGCGGACGGCCAGGCCGACGAACGCCTGGTCATCTGTCCGCTGCACGCCAACGCCTTCGAGCTCGCCACCGGCTGCTCGACCACCGGCGCCGAACCGCTGCGCCGCTACGCCGTACGCGTGGACGGCGATGAGCTCGTCGTCTCCGCCTGACCCGCCCCGAGCCCGCCTCACGGGCCACCCCGAGAAGGAAGTCACCATGACCACGACGATCACCGACCTCAGCCCGGCCGCCCGACGACGCCTCGGCGGGCACTGGATCGACGACTGGCGCCCCGAGGACGGAGAGTTCTGGGAGCGCACCGGCCGTCCCATCGCCCGGCGCAACCTGATCTTCTCGGTGACCAGCGAGCACATCGGGTTCTCGGTCTGGAGCCTGTGGTCGGTGCTGGTGCTGTTCCTCGGACCGGCGTACGGCTTCGACCCGGCGCAGAAGTTCCTGCTCACCGCGCTGCCCACCCTGGTCGGGGCGGCGCTGCGGATCCCGTACACCTTCGCGGTCGGGGTGTTCGGCGGGCGCAACTGGACCATCGTGTCCGCCCTGCTGCTGCTCGTCCCCACCGTCTTGATCGCCATCGTGCTCGAGCCGGGGGTCTCGTTCACCACGCTGCTCGTGGTCTCGCTGTTCGCCGGGGTCGGGGGTGGGAACTTCGCCTCGTCGATGACCAACATCAACGCCTACTACCCGGCCCGGCTCAAGGGCTGGGCGCTCGGCATCAACGCCGGCGGCGGCAACCTCGGCGTGCCCGTGGTCCAGCTGATCGGGCTGCTGGTGCTGGCCACCCTGGGGGCCAACCACCCCCGGGCCATGGTGATCATCTACATCCCGCTCATCGTCGCCGCGGCGATCTGCTCGGCGGTGTTCATGGACAACCTGACCCAGAACAGCAACGCCCGCGGCGCGATCCGCGAGGTGACCCGGCACAGCCAGACCTGGGTGATCGCGCTGCTCTACATCGGCACCTTCGGCTCGTTCATCGGCTTCGGGTTCGCCTTCGGCCAGGTGCTGCTGGTCCAGTTCCCCGAGCAGTTCCCGGTGCCGGTCAAGGCGGCGGCGCTGACCTTCCTCGGCCCGCTGCTCGGATCGCTGATCCGGCCGGTCGGGGGCATGCTCGCCGACCGCTACCGCGGCTCGGTGGTCAGCTTCTACAACTTCATCGCCATGGGCGTCGGAGCGGTGGTCGTGCTGCTCGCCTCGCAGGCCAACTCGTTGCCGCTGTTCCTGGTCGGCTTCGTGATCTTGTTCCTGTTCTCCGGGCTGGGGAACGGGTCGGTCTACAAGATGATCCCGGCCATCTTCCACGCCAAGGCCCAGCTCGAGGTCGGAGCCGGCGTCCCGATCGCCGAGGCCGACACCCGGGCCCGCCGCCGCTCCGGGGCGCTGATCGGGCTGGCCGGCGCGATCGGCGCGGTCGGTGGCGTCCTGGTCAACCTGGCCTTCCGGCAGTCCTTCCTCACCCTGGGAAACGGCGACGGAGCGTACATCGCCTTCATCGCCTGCTACGCCCTGTGCTGCGTGGTCACCTGGGTGGTCTTCCTGCGCAACCGCGACGGCAAGCTGGCCGGGGTCTGATCCTTGTCGTGGCGCCGAAATCGCTCCTGGCCACGAACGGCGGTCGGAGCCGCAGGTTCGGGACCGCAGGTCCGGCGGCGGGATTCCGGCCCCGTGCCGCGGACTGTCGACGGGTGACGGGCGGGTCCTAGGGTGAGGGCGTGCAGCAGTACGTGGCGTTCCTGCGCGGGATCAACCTCGGCCCGGTGAACAAGATCAGCATGCCGGCGCTGCGCGAGCTGGCCGAGGGCCTGGGCTGGACCGAGGTGTCGACCTACATCAACAGCGGCAACCTGGTGTTCAGCACCGCCGACGCCCCGGACTCCGCCGAACGCGCGCTGGCCGCGGCGCTGAACGACCGGTTCGGCAAGCGGATCGACGTGACGGTGCGGACGCCGGCTCGGCTACGGGCCCTGCTGGCCGACAACCCGTATCCCGACGGGGACCCGAGCCGGGTCACGCTGGCCTTTCTGACCGCGCCACCGCCGGCCGACGTCGCGACCCGGATCGCCGCGTACGCCACGCCCGAGGAGCCGTTCACCGTGGCCGAGCGCGAGATCTGGGTGCACTACGGGCGGGGTCTGGGGACGAGCAAGCTGGCCGAGCGGTTCTCGGCCATCGTCGGGGTCAGTGCGACCGTCCGCAACCTCAACACGGTGACCAAGCTGCTGGCCCGGTGCGCGTCCTGACCGGGCGCGCTAGCCGATGACGGCGTCGATCACCGGCCGGCCGGCCTCGTCGACCACGACCACCTCGGTCGCCGACTCGATGGCCACGGCGGCGTTCAGGCTGCAGGTCAGCGCCCGGTCGCCGGTGCCCAGGAAGCCGCCGGCCGGGATCCGCGAACCGTCGTCGCGCAGGAAGGTCACCGTGTAGCCGGCCCCGTCGGTGAGCCCGGTGGCCTCCAGCCGGAGCTCGGTGCCCCAGGTGTGGCGGACCAGACCGGCATCGGCCCGGACACCGGCGGCCAGCGCGACGATCGGGGCGTCGACGACGGGCGGCAGCGCGGGGCGGGCCACCCACATTCCCACCGCGTACGCGGCCGCGGCCAGCCCGGCCACCGCTACCGCGGCGCCGATCCGGCGGAGTCGCCGAGCGGCCCGGCGCCCGCGTACGGCCGACAGCACGTCGGACCGCAGATCGACCGGGACCACCGGTTCGCGGTCCTCGGGGAGACCGAAGTCGGCCAGCGCGGCGACCACCGGGCGCAGGTCGGCGAGCTCGGCCCGACAGGCCGGACAGCCGGCGAGGTGGGCGTCGATCCGGGCCCGGTCGGCGGTGCCGAGCTGGTCCAATGCGTACGCCCCCAGCAGTTCCCGCAGAACGCGGTGCGACGCGTCGGTCACGGAGCCATCACCCCCATCTCCTCCATCGCCACCCGGAGCGCTTTGAGCGCGTAGAACATCCGGCTCCGCAGGGTCACCGCGGGCACGCCGCATTCTGCCGCGAGTTCGTCGTAGGAACGACCGCGCAGGTGGGTCTCGACGACGATCTGGCGGTGGTCGGGACTGAGCCGGCCGATCGCCTCGGCGACCAGCGCCCGGTTCATCACCGCGTCGGTCTGATCACCGATCGAGGCCACCGTCTCGTCCGCGACCGCGACCGGTGCCCACGACGCCGCGCTCCGCCGTCGGTGCAGGTCGATGACCACGTTGCGGGCGATGGCGAACAACCAGACGCGGACACTGGCCCGGTCGGCGTCGTAGCGCGAGGCCGACTGCCAGGCCCGGACGAACGTCTCCTGGACGGCGTCCTGCGCCAGCCCCGGGTCACCGAGCCCGCGCATCGCGAACCGGTAGAGCTCGGCCCCGTGAGCCCGGTACGCCCGACCGAGCGCGTGGTCATCGGCCAGGTCCACCCCGCCGTCGCCCGTTCGCCGTCGCATCGCCCGCTCCCTGTCGTGTTCACCCAGTTCGGAGCCGCACCCGGGTGGAGATGGCTGCACATCGTGTCGATCTGCGTTCAACACCGGGGGTCCGGAGCGCGTATCCACCGCTGTCGCCACCCGGGCGACGGGCGGGCCCCGGTCCGCCGACCGAAGGGAACTCCTCCATGCGCATCGCCCGCACCGTCCTCGCCACCGCTGCCGCGGCCGGCCTGCTGGTGGGTCTGGCCGGCCAGTCCGCCCACGCCACGAGCACCGCCGATCTCGACGGCATCGCCCTGTCCAGCGGGGGCACCAAGCTGGCCCGTTTCGACACCGACGAGCCGTCGCGTTCGAAGAAGATCGGCGACGTCACCAAGCTCAGCGGCGACACCGCGCTGATCGGGATCGACCGCCGGGTGCAGAACGGCCGGCTCTACGGCGTCGGCAATCAGGGCGGCATCTACGTGCTCTCGGTGACCAAGGCCACCGCCCGCAAGGTCGGCCAGTTGAGCGTCGAGCTCGACGGCAAGAACTTCGGGGTCGACTTCAACCCGGCGGCCAATGCACTCCGAGTGATCAGCGACACCGGGCAGAACCTGCGTCAGCCGTTCGGCGACGGCGAGGGCCCGACCGCCGCCCCGACCGTGGCCGACGGCACGCTGAACTACCTGGGCACCACGGCGCCGGGTGTCAGCGCCGCGGCCTACACCAACAACGACCTGAGCCCCGACTCGGCGACCTCGCTGTTCGATCTGGACACCACGCTCGACCAGATCGTGCTGCAGTCCCCGGCCAACTCCGGCGCGCTGGCCGCCACCGGCAAGCTGGGCGTCGACGCGAAGGCCGACGTGGGCTTCGACATCCACACCGACCTGCGGGCCGGGCGGGCCTCGGCCAATCACGGCTACGTCGTCATCGACCACCGGCTGCACTCGGTCGACCTGCTGACCGGCCAGCCCAAGTACCTGGGCACGTTCAACAAGTCGGTCACCGACATCGCGCTCGACCTGCGCCGCTGATCGACCGCTGGACGCGGGGCCGCGGACGGCGGGGACGTCCGCGGTCCCGCGGTAGGGTTTCGGCCACATCGCGAGGGAGGTGGCCATGACCCAGTCCGGTCCGCCGCTGGGGCGCGAGCCCGAACTGCCGGTCGAGGTGGTCTGGCTGACCCCGCCGGGCGGCCCAGCGGGCGGGGCGCCGTCCCCGCCTGATCGGTCCGATCGCCGGCGGGTGATCGTGGTGGCCGTGGCCGGATCGCTGCTGGTGGCGGCGCTGCTCACCGTCCTGGTGATCCAATTGACCCGCGCCGACGACACCGCCGCCGACACCGCCGCCGACCCGGCCGCCAGTACCGCGGCCGCCTCCGAGCCGGTCAGCACCGGATCCGCGCCGGTCGCGCCCAGCTCCTCGGATCCGGTCGGACCTTCGCCGACGACGGCGACGGAACCGGTGGACCCCGGGCCGAGTACGGCCCCGCCCCGTCGCCGGCAGCTCACCGACCCGCCGTCGCGCGACGGTCGGGATGCCCGGGTGATCGCCGGCGGCCGATCCACCCCGTGCCGGGCCCTGAACCAGCCGGCCGCGTACGGCGACTATCCCGCGGCGCGCTGCACCTTCTTCGAGACGGCGTCGGGCCGGTTGACCGGGGAGCGGATCAGCGCCGGCGAGGGGCCGCGGAACGAGAGCAAGAAGGTCGCCTGCCAGCGCAACCTCAGGATCGACAACCCGGAGTTCAACTCCGGCCAGACCAACACCTGGTGGGTCTGGGTGCGCTCGGACGACGGTAGCTACGACTGGTTCCCCGAGACCGCGATCGTCGAGGGTGCCTCCGACCGCCCGCTGGGCGCGGTGGCCGTCTGCCGCTGAGCTCAGCCGCTGGTCCGCTCGTGGTCCAGCCGACGCTCGAGCCGCGCGGCCAGCCGATCGAGCTGGCGGACGTGGGCCGCGTCGCCGTCGCTCTGGACCACGGCGGGGCCGACCCCGGCGGTGATCACCGCGACCGCGTAACCGTCGACGATGCCGAACTGCCGGGTCACCGTGTCGCCGCGCAACCAGCCGCCCTTGAACGCCTCGGCGTCGATCGTCCCCAGCCCCCAGGCCTGGCTGCGGATCGGCTGCATGGTCCGCCGCAGGTAGGCGCTGGCCGGCCGCGACACCACCCGCCCCCGAGCCATCGCCGTGGCGAATCGGACCTGCTCGCGCAGCGACCACGGCATCAGGCCCTGGTACGAGTCGGGCGCCACGGTGGTCTCGTCGCCGATACTGCGCAGCACGCGGGTCATCGCCGCACCCGACGAGCCCGGGATCCGGTCGCGGAGCCGGTTGACGGCCACGCCGTCGGAGGCGGTCAGCGACCGGCGGATCAGGCCGCGGTCGGCCGCGCTGAGCCGTCGCGGGTCTCCGTCGGCCACGGTGTCGAGAAAGGCGGCGACGATCAGCACCTTGGAGGTCGACCAGGCCGGCCCGGTGCGGACGCCGCCCTCGACGGTGATGTCGTCCGGGTCGTCGAGGGCCGCGTACGCCCATCCGTTACGCGGGTCGCCCCGCAGCGTGGGCGGGGCGGGGCGGGCGGTGGGGGAGGCCGTCGGGCCGGAGGTCGGGGTCGGCGGGCTCGACGCACGCGTCGGTGGCGGGCTGGTCGGCGGCGTCGACGACGGGGCAGCGGGAGTCGTCACCGGTGAGCTCGGACCGGGACCGGTCGGGGTGGTCGGCGCCGGGTCCGGCGGGACCTGGCCGCAGCCGGTGATCACCGCCATGACCAGGGCGATCGCCGCCGTCCGCGCGGAGCGGACCGGCGTACGCGACGTCCGGTCACGATCGTCATACGCGGTTACCTGAACGAAACCTGAGCCCACCGCCGGACTCCTAGCGTGACTGCGAGTGCTCACTGACCCCCGATCCGAGGTATGCGCGATGACGAACACCGTCTCCACCGGTCAACACCAGGAGTTCGAAGACACCCCCGGCCACCCGGCCGGTGACGGGGTCCTGAAGGAAACCTACGACGACCGGTTGGCCAACTCCGACCTGGTCCCGCTCAAGAAGCAGTCGTGGACCTCGTACAACATCTTCGCCTTCTGGATGTCCGACGTGCACAGCGTCGGCGGCTACGTGACCGCCGGAGCCCTGTTCTCGCTCGGGCTGACCAGCTGGCAGGTGCTTCTGGCGCTGGTCATCGGGATCGCCATCGTCAACGTCTTCTGCAACCTGGTGGCCAAGCCCAGCCAGATCACCAGCGTGCCCTACCCGGTGATCAACCGCGCCATCTTCGGCGTCCGAGGCGCCAACATCCCGGCGATCATCCGCGGCTGCATCGCCATCGCCTGGTACGGCGTCCAGACCTACCTGGCGTCGACCTCGCTGATGATCATCTTCATGAAGTTCGCCCCCGACTTCTCGGCCGCACTCAGTGCGACGACCTTCCTGGGGCTGTCCCCGCTCGGCTACCTCTGCTACGCCATCCTCTGGGTCGCGCAGGCCGCGGTGTTCTGGCGCGGCATGGAGGCGATCCGCCGCTTCATCGACTTCGCCGGCCCCGCGGTCTACGTGGTCATGGTCGCGCTCGCGGTCTACCTGGTGGCCAAGGCCGGGATCGGCAACATCAGCCTGAGCCTGGGCTCGAAGGACCTGAGCGTCGGCGCCACCATCGCGACGATGTTGGCCGCCATCGCCGCTGTGGTCTCCTACTTCTCCGGTCCGATGCTCAACTTCGGTGACTTCTCCCGCTACGGCGCCACCTTCCAGCGGGTCCGGCGCGGCAACTTCCTCGGCCTTCCGGTCAACTTCTTGTTCTTCTCGATCCTCACCGTGGTCTGTGCCTCGGCGACCGTGCCGGTGTTCGGCCGGATGATCACCGACCCGATCGAGACCGTGCAGGCGATCGACAGCACCTTCGCCATCCTGCTCGGCGGGCTGACCTTCGTCATCGCCACCGTGGGCATCAACATCGTGGCCAACTTCATCTCCCCGGCCTTCGACTTCTCCAACGTCAACCCGAAGAAGATCAGCTGGCGGATGGGCGGCATGATCGCCGCCGTCGGCTCGGTGCTGCTGACGCCGTGGAACTGGTACAACAGCAGCGAGGGCATCCTCTACACCCTCGGCGTGCTCGGCGCCCTGATCGGCCCGCTGTTCGGCATCCTCATCGCCGGGTACTACCTGGTCAGCAAGCAGCGGGTTTGGGTCGACGCGATGTACACGATGGATCCGGCCGGCCGCTACTGGTTCCGCAACGGCTACAACCCCAACGCCGTGCTGGCCACCGTCCTCGGCGGCCTGCCGACCATCCTGTTCGTGCTGTTCGTCGCCCCGCGGTACGGCGACTCGCCCTCGGCGTTCCTGTCCCACCTGGCCGACTTCTCCTGGTTCATCGGCTGCGGGGTCGGATTCGCGTCCTTCGTCCTGCTCGAGCGCCGCCGGCCGATGATCAGGGATCTGGACGTCGACCTGGCCGAGGCCACCGATGGGGTAGGCCAGTAACCATGACGACTCGGCGCATCGCGGTGATCAATCCCAACACGACCACCGCGATGACCGAGACCATGGCCGCCTGCGCGGCGCGGGTGGTCGACGACTCGACCGAGATCCTGGCCATCACCAACCGCACCGGTCCGGCGTCGATCGAGAGCCACTACGACGAGGCGCTGGCCGTCCCCGGTCTGCTGGCCGAGATCGCGCGGGCCGAGGCGGCCGGCGTCGATGGCTTCGTCATCGGCTGCTTCGGCGACCCCGGCCTCGACGCTGCGCGCGAGCTGGCCTCGGGGCCGGTGGTCGGCATCGCCGAGGCCGGCTTCCACGTCGCGACCATGCTCGGCCGGTCGTTCAGCATCGTCACCACCCTGGCCCGGACCATCGGCCAGGCCGAGCACCTGGTCCAGCGCTACGGGTTCGCCGGCCAGTGCCGCAGCATCTACGCCTGCGAGGTCCCGGTACTCGAGCTCGACGACCCCGCCTCGGACGCCCGCCGGCTGGTCGTCGACCACTGCCGCCGCGCGGTCGAGCACGACGAGGCCGACTCGATCGTCCTCGGCTGCGCCGGGATGGCCGACTTCTGCGCCGACGTCTCCGCCCAGATCGGCGTCCCGGTCATCGACGGCGTCACCGCCGGTGTGACCCTGGTCGAGTCGATGATCAAACTCGGCCTGAAGACCAGCACCCGTTCCGAGTACGCGCCCCCGCTCCCCAAGACCTACCGCTGACCCCTTGTCGCGAACCCGGTCCCGATCGGTTTCGTTTCCCGGCACGTGCCGTCAGACGGGCGCGGGTCGGCGGGTTTCGGGTCGTTTCCTGGCACGTGCCGTCTGGCAGGCCGGGTTGGCGGGTTTTCGGGTCGTTTCCCGGCACGTGCCGTCTGGCGGGCCCGGGTCGGCCGGTTTTCGGGTCGTTTCCCGGCATGTGCCGCCTGGTGACGTCGATCGGCGGGTTGAAGGCGGCCATTTCCCGGCACGTGCCGCCTGGCGATTCGGATCAATGGAGTCACCGCGTCGTCGTCCCGCACCTGCCGCTTCGCTCGGAGAAATGGCCGGGCTGCCAGTCCGTTCCCCGGCACGTGCGGCGAAACGCATCCGAGTCAATCTGTCGCCGGACCCGATGCGAGCGGGTTATCCACAGTTTCGGTGGATAACTCGACTTTGTGCTGGCGTTGGTTGACCGGCTCGGGCGAGAGTCGGTGGCGTGTTGGTGAATCGACCTCTGGACCCACGCCGTCCGTTCAGTCGTGCCGATGCCCGCGCTGCCGGCATCACCGTCAAGGAACTTCTCGGGCCTGACTTCCACAAGGTGCTCTACGACACGTACGTCGCCCGTTCGGTGACCATCGACACCCGGATCCGAGCCCTGGCTGCCCTGCGGCATGCGCCGGAGGGTGCACGCATCAGTCACCACACCGCGGCCGAATTGTGGGGAGGGGCGGTGCCGACCGAGCCCCGGGTGCACCTCACGGTCTCGACGACCGGCGGACGGTTGGTTCGCCGCGGAGTGGTGTCGCACTGCTCGGATCGCCGCCCCCCGAGGTCGGTGAAGGGCGGCGTCCCGCTGTCGACACCGATCGAGGTCTTCCTCGAACTGGCCGCAGCCGGCCTGAGCCTGGTCGACCTGGTGGTGCTGGCCGATTCGTTGATCGCCCGAGAGCGGGTCACGCTCGGCGAGCTCCGGGAGGCTGCAGCAGCTCACGTCGGTAAGGGTCGGCGTCTGGCCGGACGTGCGGCGGACCTGGCTCGCGAGGGGGTCGATTCACCGATGGAGACCAGGTTGCGCCTGCTGTTGGTCTTCGCCGGTTTCCCAGAACCGACGGTCAATCTGATCCTGCGTTTCGGCGAAGGAGAGTGGCAGCGTCGGTTCGACCTCGCCTACGAGCGCATCCGGGTCTTGATCGAGTACGAAGGTCGTCACCATCGCGATGTGGTCGAGCAGTGGCTGTCCGACATCAACCGGCGCGAGGAACTCGACCGGCTGCAGTGGCGCCTGGTGATCGTGACCGCTGAGGGCATCTATGACGAGCCGTGGCGGACCCTGGAACGCGTACGCGATGTCCTGGTCGAACGCGGCATGCCCGGGGTACCGCGACGGTTCGATCCCGAGTGGCGCCTGCACTTCCCGGGTCGCCGGTGATCGTTTCCCGGCACTTGCCGGCAAAGGACTGGCCCACGGCCCGGAGAACCGCGTCGTCCGGCACGTGCCGGGAGACGACCGGCCGATTACGCAGGAAGGGGGTCGTTCCCCGGCACCTGCCGGGAAATGACCCCCTTCGCTACGGTGTGGAGCTACTTCTGGACCGCCGCCACCTTCTTGAGGGTGTACGGCGCGGTCGGCATCTCGCTCAGCGTGTAGTAGGCCGAGGCGTCGGCGGCGTAGGTGATCGCCTCGCCCTGGAACTCGACGGTGTCGGTCAGCCGGACCGGGGTGGCCTCGAACGCCGAGGCCAGGCCGCCCTCGGTGGTGCCGCGGAACTCGTAGACCCGCCGGTAGGTACGGAGCAGGAAACGTGGCTCGGTCGGGTGGGCCGACGCGGCGGTGGCCTTGCTCAGCGGGGCATCGAGCAGCGCGGCCGGCAGCCGGAGCGGGGCGACGTAGTCGAGCTCGGTGGTCGTGCCCGGCTTGGGCAGCGGGGTCGGGAAGGTGAAGACGTGGCTCCGGCCGGCCCCGCTCTCGTCCTTGGTGATCAGGTACATCGCGCCGGTGGCCGGATCGACGATCAGCGACTCGGCGTTGAGGTTCTGCCCGGCCGGCTCGCCGGCGAATGCCGGGTAGGTGAACCGGAAGGTGTCACCGGTCAGCGTGCCGCTGGTCTTGCCGGCGGCCAGGTCGGGTTCGGCCACCCGGGTCACCGAGAAGGTGTTGTCGGGCTTGGCCTTGTCGCCGCGGATGCTGCCGATGTCGGCGAGGTAGAGGCAGTCACCGCTCGGGCACGGCCCGACGGCCACATCCTCGGTGTCGTACGCGGCGGGCACGTCGACGCTGAACGAGCCGACCACCTTGGCGTCGCTCTGCCGGATGGCCACGACGGTCTGCTTGTCCTTCTCGCTCTCGGCGTAGAGGACACCGGCGTTGACCCGGCTCGCCGCGATGCCGGACGGCTCGTAGAGCTGGCTGGCCGGGATCGCCGTGGTGCGGTTACCGAGGGCGTCGAGCTGCCAGAGCTTGCCCACCGTCGTCGCCTTGCGGGCGAAGGAGTCGGCCACCGGCGGCGCCGGGTCGGGCAGTTCGACGTCACCGTCGGCCGGACGCAGGGTCACGGTCTGGACGATGTTGGTCTGGATGTTGGGCGAGACGCTGGACAGGTCGTCCTCGGCCCCGGCCGCGGCGAGCTGGCGGTAACCCGCGTTGCCCACCATGCCGGTGGGCAGCGTGCCCGGGCAGACGTCGACGACCTCGGTGAATCCGCTCGGCGGGGTGAGCACCGGGGCGTCGCAGGTGCGGGCCACGTAGAGCTGGCTGGCGAACCAGACGGCGACCTCGCCGGCGGTCTCGGTGCGGACACCGGCGCCGTCGAGCCGCGCGCTGGTGCCGTTGACCTTGCCGACGTACTCGTCGATCGGTTGGTCGGTGTCGACGCCGGCGAAGCTGGAGATGCTGGCGACCATCTTGCTGGTCCGGCTGATCGCGAAGTCGTAGTCGGCCGGCTCGTCGGCCGTGGCCACCTTGACGAACACCCACGACTTGAGCAGGCCCTGGCTGCGGTGGACACCGACCTGGGTCCACCCGGCCGGGGCAGTCATGGTCGCCGTCACCGCGTCGCGGTTGGCGACCCGGGCGACGAGGACGTCGCCGGGCTGCGCGCCGGCGGGCCGATCGACGGCGATGTCGTCGGCCGCCGCGGTGGTCACCGCGCTCGAGCTGCCGTGGTGGCTGATGGTGGTCGCCGCGTGCGCCGCCGGAGCGACGAGCGGAGACGTGGTGATCGCGAGCACCGCTGCGGTGCCGGCGATCGAGATGGTGCGGAGGCGTGACACTGTTCAATCCCTCGGTTCGGTCCGTGGCCCTGAGACCCACGAGCGCTGACCCCGTCCAGCATGCGGCGACGTTGCCGACCCGGTGGGGGTCACTATGTCAGGTTCGCCGAGGCCATGCCAAGCCGTACCACGCGCGAGCCCGGACCGACCAGCGGCTGCCGGGTCAGTTGATCACCGCCGGGGATTCGGCGTTGGCCGCCAGCAGGCGCGGGGCCGACTCTCCGTCGCTGGCCAGCGCGTAGACGTCGACGTCGCCGGTGGCGTCGTCGAGCACGCCGTACATCACCGTCGCGTCGTCCAGCCACGCCCCCTGGTCGTCGACCCGCCGGGGCTCGGGCAGCTGGGTCCGCCGCTGGCTGCGCAGGTCGTAGATCCACAGCTGCCAGCTCAGGTCGGGCATCCGTTTCTTGTAGACCAGCCGGGTGCCGTCGGGGGAGAGGGACGGACACTCGACGGCGTCGTCGAGCACGGTCAGCGTCTCGGCGGCGAAGTCGCCGCGGACCAGGTAGAAGTGCGTCCCGGTCGACATGGTCGCGTAGAAGGTGTTGTCGTCGGCGGCGAAGCTGACCCCCCAGAAGTTGGCGTCGACCGGAGGGCGGCGGCCGTCGACGGTGAAGTCCTCGAGCGAGCCGGCCAGCACGTCGGTGTCCAGATCGAGCACGCCGGTGCGGGTCGAGAAGCCGCTCGACAGGTACGAGTCGCCGGTGACGAAGACGGTGAACGCCAGCATCCGGCCGTCGGCCGAGACCCGGGCCCGGGTGGGGATGCCGTTGAGCGGTAAATGGCGGAGCTCGGTGAACGACCCGTCGAGGACCGAGAGCTGGTACGAGGTCGGCGACACCGGATCCGGCCCCAGGCACAGGACGCGGTCGCCTGCGGTGTAGCCCCGGGCGCACACGGCCGGGGTCTGCCGCCGGTCGCCGCGGGCGTCGACCACGGCCAGATGACCGGTCAGCGTGTCGCGGACCAGCAGCGCGCCGCCCTGCAGGGTGACGTCCGGGTCGACCGGCACCGGTGCCGTACGCCGTTGGGCGGCCCAGACCACCGTGGCCGCGATCAGCACCAGCGCGACCAGCACGGTGACGACGACCCGGGTCCTCACCGCGTCACCGCGACCGGTCGCTGGCGGCGCAGCAGCAACGCGCCGATCGGCAGCACCACGGCGGCGACCGCGGCCGCGGCGAGGCAGGCGACGCCGATCCCGACGTACTGGCCGAGGACGCCGAAGGCGACCGACGAGGCGAAGTAGGCCAGGGCCTGTCCGGTCTGCAGCAGCGCCAGACCGGTCGTCTTGAGCTCGTCGGGGATGAGCGGCGCGGCCAGCGCGGGCAGCACCCCGTCGGTCGCGGCGTAGAAGCCGCCGTAGAGCAGCAGGATCAGCGGGATCGGGCCGTGGCCCGAGGCCAGCAGCAGATAGACCGCGACCAGGGCGGCGTAGCCGCCGACGACGACCGGCCACCGACCCACACGGTCGGCCAACCGGCCGAGCGGGATGGCCAGCAGCAGGAAGACCAGGCTGGTCCCCATGGCCAGCAGCGGGAACGCGGTGATCGGCAGGTCGTCGCGGCGTTGCAGGACCAGGTAGACGAACCCGTCGCCGATGGTGGCCAGGCCGAGTAGCGCGGCGACGATGCACAGACCGCGGAACGCCGGCCGGGCCAGCAGCGGGCGGATCCGGAACGTGCGGGGATCGGCCTGCCGGGCGACCGCGGTGTCGCCGGACCGGTTGCGGACGAACAGCACCAGCACCAGCAGCCCGATCACCCCCATGACCAGGCTGCCGACGAACACGCTGTCGAACGAGTCACGACCGGCCAGCACCAGCAGACCGAGCGCGGCCAACGGTCCGAGGAACGCCCCGACGCTGTCCATGCTCCGGTGCAGGCCGAAGGCCGCACCCAGGTCCCGCTGGTCGACCGAGAGCGCGATCAACGCGTCGCGCGGCGCCGTACGGACACCCTTGCCGGTGCGGTCGAGGGCGATCACCGCTCCGACCGCGGCCGGGGCGTTGGCGCTCAACAGCAGACCGATCTTGCTGAGAGCCGACAGCGCGTAGCCGACGAAGGCCACGGCCTTGCGCTGGCCGAAGCGGTCGGCCAGGTAGCCGCCGAGCAACCGGGTGAACGCGGTGGCCCCGGTGTACAGCCCGTCGAGCACCCCGTACTGGGCCAGACCGAGGTGCAGGGTGAGGACCAGGTAGGCCGGCAGCACCGCGGTGACCATCTCGGCCGACACGTCGGTCACCAGGCTGACCGTGCCCAGGGCCAGCACGTTGCCGGTCGCGACCCGTTTCAGGGCCGCGCCGTTCAGCCGGGCGCCCCCGAGGACGTTGGCCAGATACACCTCAGCTGAGGCGGACGTCGTCGAAGTAGCTGCGGTTGGGGGTCGAGCCCCGACCGTCGTCGTGGCTGATCAACTGCACGCGTGTAGGAGAGGCCCGGCTTGATCGCGACGCCCGCCGACCGCCAGGCCGCCCGGTCGATGCAGGTCGGTCGGCAGCGCGGTCAGCTTCCCCGACGGCTCGTGCCGCTTGACCACGATGCTCGCCCAGGCCCGGCTGACCTCGTCCTCGCAGCGGCCCTTCCAGGCCGCGGTCAGCCGGGTCTTGCCGGCCGGCGCGGTGAAGGTCTGGCTGAGGATCGAGCTGCCGTCGGTGCCGTGGGCACTGCCGGCCCGGACGGCGTAGCTGCCCCTGTGGCGCCCGGTCTTCACCCCGGTCACCGTCCCGGAGACCGACCAGCCGGCGACGCCGAGCTCGAACGAGCCGTTGGTCAGCCCCGACGCCGGCTGCGACACCGACGGCGACGTCGTCCAGATCGTCCGGAGCGGGTCGGCCAGCCGGGCGTTGGCCAGGGCGGGCAGCCCGTATGCGTCCTCGAGGGTCCGCAGCAGGGTGTAGTGGTTCATCGGCTCGGCGTACGTCCCCGGTCGCACCTTCTCCCCGACCAGCACGGTCGCGATCTGGTTGACCGTGCCGCCGGCGTTCTCGTCGAAGGTGACCACCAGCAGGCTGTTGTGGGTCTTGGCCCAGGTCGCGTACGCGCCGAGCTCCTTCTTGACCCAGCTGTCCCCGGTCGCGGACCGGGCAGTCGTGCATGTCGTTGCACATGTTCGGGATGACGAACGCGACCGTGGGCAGGGTGTCGAAGTCGCTCGGGAAGTCCGAGAACGGCCGATTCACCGTGTCGGGCAGGTTGTCGAAGCTCACCCACGGGGCGTGCTTGCGCTCGTAGTTGTCCTCGCCCGAGCCGTGCTCGCACCCGGTGAACCCGGTCTGAGGCAGACCCTCGGAGTAGCCGGTGAAGGTGAGACCGGCATCGAGCAGTTGCCGCCCCAGGTTGGCGGTGTCGTTCAGGGTCGTGCAGTGGTTGGTGGTGATGCCGTTCTGCGACCCGGAGAACAGGGCGATGTAGTTCGGCTGGCTGGGGTGGGTGACCCCGTACGACGACGCCATGTTGGCCCCGTCGGCGGCCAGCGCATTCAGGTAGGGCGCGTCGTCGCTGCCGATCACGCTGGTGCGGTGCTTGTTCTCCAGCATGACCACGACCACGTGGTCCGGGCGCGGGGTGCCGATCGCCGGAGCGGCCGCGGTCACGGTGTCCGGCGGACGGGCGTCACCGGCCCGTCCCGGACCGACCAGGACCATGCCCAGCGCCACCAGGCACGCCGTGGTGACGACGACGAGCAGGTGGGCGAGGCGACGCATGTCGTCCATCATCGGTCGGCCCACTGACAGTTCCCAAATCATCGGTGCGCGTGTCGTCCGGACCCCGGCGCGACGTCTGGATCGGGGGCTCGCCGGACCGCAGCGGGCCGGAACTGTCGGCCCCGTCGACTACTGTGAGTCCTCGCTGGAGGAGGAGGTCAGACCAGAGCGATGGCAGACAGCTCGAAGAGTTTCGCCCACCTGCACGTGCACTCGGAGTACTCGATGCTCGACGGCGCCGCCCGGGTCAAGGACCTGTTCGCCGGGTGCCGCCGAGCATGGGGATGCCGGCGATCGCGGTCACCGACCACGGCAACACCTTCGGCGCGTACGAGTTCTACAAGGCCTCCAAGTCGACCGCGGTCAAGCCGATCGTCGGCATCGAGGCCTACGTCACCCCGAAGACCCACCGCAGCGAGCGCAAGCGGGTCCGGTGGGGCGACGGCGCGCGGTCGGCGACGACGTCTCCGGCGGCGGCGCGTTCACCCACATGACGCTGTGGGCCGAGAACACCGGCGGGATGCACAACCTGTTCCGGCTGAGCTCGCTGGCCTCGCTCGAGGGCTACTTCTACAAGCCGCGGATGGACCGCGAACTGCTCAACACCTACGGCAAGGGTCTGATCGCCACCACGGGCTGCCCGTCCGGTGAGGTGCAGACCTACCTGCGGCTCGGCAAGTACGACGAGGCGGTGGCCAGCGCGGCCGAGTTCCGCGACCTCTTCGGCGCCGAGAACTACTTCGTCGAGCTGATGGACCACGGACTCTCGATCGAGAACCGCGTCCGCGCGGACCTGCTCAAGATCTCCAAGGACCTCAAGCTGCCGCTGGTCGCCACCAACGACCTGCACTACGCGCGCCAGGCCGACGCCGCGGCGCACGAGGTGCTGCTCTGCGTCCAGTCGGGCTCGACGATGGCCGACACCAACCGGTTCAAGTTCGACGGCGACGGCTACTACCTGAAGTCTCCGGCCGAGATGCGGGCCCTGTTCGCCGACGTCCCCGAGGCCTGCGACAACACCCTGGCCATCGCCGAGCGCTGCGACATCACCTTCGCCGAGGGCAACGGCACCTACATGCCGCGCTACCCCTGCCCGCCGGGGGAGAACGAGGACTCCTGGTTCGTCAAGGAGGTCGAGACCGGGCTGCGGCGCCGCTACCCCGGCGGCATCCCCGACGACGTCCGCAAGCAGGCCGACTTCGAGACCGACGTCATCATCTCGATGGGGTTCGCCGGGCTACTTCCTGGTCGTGGCCGACTTCATCAACTGGGCCAAGGAGAACGGCATCCGGGTCGGACCGGGCCGCGGGTCGGGCGCCGGGTCGATGGCCGCGTACGCGATGCGGATCACCGACCTCGACCCGCTGCGCGCACGGTCTGATCTTCGAGCGCTTCCTCAACCCCGACCGGGTCTCGATGCCCGACTTCGACATCGACTTCGACGAGCGCCGGCGCGGCGAGGTGATCCGCTACGTCACCGAGAAGTACGGCGACGACCGGGTCAGCCAGATCGTCACCTACGGCACGATCAAGGCCAAGCAGGCGGTCAAGGACGCCTCGCGGGTGCTCGGCTACCCGTTCGGCGATGGGCGAGCGGATCACCAAGGCCATGCCCGCCGCCGGTGATGGGCAAGGACGTCCCGCTCACCAAGCTCTTCGACCCCGAGGACAAGCGCTACGGCGAGGGCGGGGAGTTCCGCGCGCTGTACAACGAGCGACGCCGAGGTCCGGACCGTGGTCGACACGGCCAAGGGTCTCGAGGGCCTGAAGCGCCAGTGGGGCGTGCACGCGGCCGGCGTGATCATGTCCAGCGAGCCGCTGATCGACATCATCCCGATCATGCGCCGCGAGCAGGACGGCGCGATCATCACCCAGTTCGACTACCCGACCTGCGAGTCGCTGGGCCTGATCAAGATGGACTTCCTCGGGCTCCGCAACCTCACCGTGCTCGACGACGCGGTCTACAACATCAAGCTCAACCGCGGCTTCGAGCTGGTGCTCGAGGACCTCGACGCTCGACGACAAGTCCAGCTACGAACTGCTCGGCCGCGGCGACACGCTCGGGGTGTTCCAGCTCGACGGCGGCCCGATGCGCTCGCTGCTCCGGCTGATGCGCCCGGACAACTTCGAGGACATCTCGGCGGTGCTGGCCCTCTACCGGCCGGGCCCGATGGGGGCCGACAGCCACACCAACTACGCGCTGCGCAAGAACGGCGCCAGGAGATCACCCCGATCCACCCCGAGCTCGAGGAGCCGCTCGCCGAGATCCTCGGCACCACCCACGGCCTGATCGTCTATCAGGAGCAGGTGATGGCGATCGCGCAGAAGGTGGCCGGTTACTCGCTCGGCCAGGCCGACCTGCTGCGGCGCGCGATGGGCAAGAAGAAGAAGGAGATCCTCGACGCCGAGTTCGTCCCGTTCTCCGGCGGGATGAAGGCCAACGGCTACTCCGAGGCCTCGATCAAGGCGCTGTGGGACATCCTGGTCCCGTTCTCCGACTACGCGTTCAACAAGGCGCACACGGCGGCGTACGGACTGGTCTCCTACTGGACGGCCTACCTCAAGGCCAACTACCCGGCCGAGTTCATGGCCGCTCTGCTGACGTCGGTGGCCGACGACAAGGACAAGATGGCCATCTACCTCGACGAGTGCCGGCGGATGGACATCCAGGTCCTGCCGCCCGACGTGAACGAGTCCGCCGCCAACTTCACCCCGGTCGGGACCGACATCCGCTTCGGCCTGACCGCGGTCCGCAACGTCGGGCACAACGTGGTCGACGGGGTCATCAACGCGCGGCAGGAGCAGCGGCAAGTTCGTCGACTTCCCCGACTTCCTCGACAAGATCCCGCTGGTCGTGTGCAACAAGCGGGTCATCGAGTCGCTGATCAAGGCCGGCGCGTTCGACTCGATGGGTCACACCCGCCGGGCGCTGATCAGCTGCTACGAGAGCCGCGGTCGACGCCGTGCTCGACCTCAAGCGCAACGCGGCCATCGGCCAGGACGACCTGTTCGGGGACTTCTCGATGGCCTCCGACCGGCGTCGAGGCCGTCCCCGACCTGCCCGAGTGGGACAAGAAGACCAAGCTCGGCATCGAGCGCGAGATGCTCGGGCTCTACGTCAGCGACCACCCGCTGCAGGGTCTGGAGCACATCCTCACCGCCGAGCGCGACATCGGGATCGGTCGAGCTGCTGGCCGACGACGGTCCGCGCGAGGGCATGGTCACCATCGCCGGGATGATCACCAGCGTCACCCGCAAGACGACCAAGCGCGGCGACATCTGGGCGGTGATCACCGTCGAGGACCTCGAGGCCTCGATCGAGGTGCTGCTGTTCCCCAAGGCCTACGACCTGGTCTCGACGGTGCTGGCCACCGACACCATCGTCAAGGTCAAGGGCCGGGTCAAGGCCGACGACGACGCGGTGTCGATCAACGCCCAGGAACTCAGCCTGCCCGACATCAGCGACACCCCGACCGGGCCGGTGGTCATCTCGCTGCCCGCCGTGCGCTGCACGCCGCCGGTGGTCCAGCAGTTGTCCGACGTGCTCCGGGCCTACCCGGGGATGACCGAGGTGCGGCTGCGGCTGATCAAGCAGGACAAGACGCTGCTGATGAAGCTCGACGAGAAGCTCCGGGTGACCCCGTCGGCCCCGCTGATGGCCGACCTCAAGGCTCTGCTGGGACCGTCGTGTCTGGCGTCCTGAGCCCGTCCGGCTCGCTGTACCGCTCGTTCGGTCGCGGTGGCCTGTTCCTGGTCCTCGCGCTCGGGCTCGGCGCGGCCGGTGGAGTGCTGTGGGAGCGGCTGGTCGTCCTGCCGACCTACACGATCGCCAGCGACGGCAGCGCAGCGACCACCGAGCGGGGGTTGGCCGCCTTCATCGGCGGGGACGCCACCTTCGTGATCATCGGTGCGGTGGCCGGGGTGATCCTCGGCGTGACGGCCTGGCGCAGGTTCCGCTCGGTCGGCTGGACCCTCGTCCTGCTCGTGCTGGTCGCCGCGCTCGTCGCCGCGCTGACCTGCTGGTTCGTCGGCTATCGGCTCGGCCCGGGGGAATTCGCCCCGCGGCTGGCCGCCGCTCAGCCCGGCGACGTCGTGCCGATCGAGCTGACGCTGCGCGCCCGGGTCTCGCTGCTCACCTGGCCGTTCTTCGCCATCATCCCGGTGCTGCTCGGCTCCTCGCTGGGCCGCGACGACGAGGACCCGCAACCGCTGTTCGGCCGACGCCGGCCCGAGCCGGTGGGCGCCGGTCCGACCGACGGGTGAGCGGTCGAGCCCGTACGCCGCGGGTCAGCGGCTGATCGGAGCGACGAGCGCGCCGGTGACCCGGGCCAGATCCCCGGGGGCCAGCTCGATCTCCATCCCGCGGCGGCCGGCTGACACCATGATGGTGGCGAACGACTCCGCGCTGGCGTCGATCACCGTGCGCAGCCGGGTCCGCTGCCCGACCGGGGAGATGCCGCCGAGGACGTAGCCCGAGCTGCGGGCCGCGGCGGCCGGATCGGCCATGGCCGCCTTCTTGGCCCCGAGCGCGGCGGCGAGCGCCTTGAGATCGAGCATCCCGGCCACCGGGACCACGGCGACCACGAGCTCGCGGCCGAGATCGGCGACCAGCGTCTTGAACACCTGCGCGGGGTCGGAGCCCAGTGCTGCGACCGCCTCGTCGCCGAAGTGCGTCGCCTCGGCCCGGTGCTCGTAGGTGTGCACGGTGTACGCGATCTTCGCCCGGGTCAGCGCGACGGTGGCCGGCGTGCCGCCCGGACCCGCCTTGGCCATCTCAGGCGCCCGGGATCAGGTAGGTGAGCGCAGCGCACACCCCGACGCCGATCAGGAACACGGTGAGGAAGCCGCGGCGGAGCAGCAGCGCGACGACGGCGGCGGCCACGCCGGCCAGCACCCGCCAGTCGACCGCGTAGTGACCGCCGCCGTCGACCAGGCCGATCAGCACCAGAGCCGACAGCATCGACACCGGCAGGAAGCCGGCCACCCGTTGGACCACCGGGCGGGCCAGCACCGATTCGGGCAGCGACATCCCGGCGAGCTTGAGCGCGTACGAGCCGACCGCGGCCACGGCCAGCGCGATCCACCAGCCGGTCACGGGGCCACCCGGGTCCGCCGCAGACCGGCGAGCAGAGCGACGCCGGCGGCGGCGATGACCGGGATGCCGGCCGGGGCGATCGGGACCAGGGCACCGGCGACCACAGCTCCGGCCACCCCGACCAGCCGGGTCGCCGTGTCGCGGAGCCGCGGCCACAGCAGGGCCAGAAAGGCGACCGGGGCCGCGGCGTCGAGGCCGAGCGCCGACGGGTCGATGGCCCGCCCGACCAGGGCCCCGATCACCGTCCCGGCCTGCCAGAGCACGAAGAGCACGATCGCGGTCGACCAGAAGGCGTAGCGCTGGGTGTCCCGGGTCGGCTGGCCGACGGCCATCGCCGTCGTCTCGTCGATGACGAAGTGTGCGGAGGTCCAGCGGCGAAGCCCGCGGGGCCGCAGGATCTCCGACATCGGCACGCCGTAGAACGCGTTGCGCACGCCGAGGAGCAGGGCGGCGGCCACCGCCGCCCACGGCGAACCGGCGGCCGCGACCCCGACGAAGGCGTACTGCGACGCTCCGGAGAACATCACCAGGCTGAGCACCGACGACTGGGCGAGGGTGAAGCCGGAGGCTGCGGCGAAGGCGCCGAAGGACACCCCGAAGGCGCCGGCGTAGAGACCGATGCCCAGCGACGCGCGCAGGATCTCACTGCGGCCGGTGTCCACATGACCCCCTCGGGACGGTTCGAGGGGCGATGCTATTCCCTGCGGGCGGCGATATTCGACCGAGATCGTCGGTGGAGGTTCGTAGACTCCCACCCGTGTTACGCACTCTCGATCTCCGCGGCCGCACGGTCGACGACTACGCCGACGCCAGCTGGGCCGGCGTGGTGCCGCGCGCCGGCTTCGACGTCGAGGCGGCCATGGAGGTCGTCCGCCCGATCTGCGACCGCGGTGGCCGAGCGGGGGACCGCGGCCCTGGCCGAGCTGTCGCAGCGCTTCGATCACGTGGTGCCGGAGAACTTCCGGGTCCCGGCCGAGGCTCTGGCCGCGGCGGCCGAGCAGCTCGATCCCGAGCTGCGGGCGGCCTTCGAGCGTGGCCATCGACCGGCGCCGCCGGGTCAGTGCGGTCGAGCTCGGCGAGCAGCGTCTCGAGGTCGAGTTGGCCCCGGGCGCCCGGGTCAGCCAGCGGATGATCCCGGTCGGTCGGGTCGGGCTCTACGTGCCCGGCGGGCTGGCCCCGCTGGCGTCGAGCGTGATCATGAACGTCGTCCCGGCCCAGGTCGCCGGGGTCGGCGCGATCGCCCTGGCCTCCCCGCCGCAGGCCGAGTTCGACGGCCTGCCGCAACCCGGGCATCCTCGCGCTCTGCCACCTGCTCGGGGTCACCGAGGTCTACGCGGTCGGCGGCGCCCAGGCCATCGCCATGTTCGCCTACGGGGTGCCGGGTCTGTGCCGACCGGTGAACCTGGTCACCGGTCCGGGCAACATCTACGTGGTCGCGGCCAAGCGGCTGCTCAAGGGCCTGGTCAACATCGACTCCGAGGCCGGCCCGACCGAGATCGCCGTGCTCGCCGACGACACCGCCGATCCGGTCCACGTGGCCGCCGACCTGATCTCGCAGGCCGAGCACGACCCGCTGGCCGCCGCGGTCCTGGTCACCGACTCACCGCGGCTGGCCGACGCCGTCCGCGAGGAACTCGAGGTCCAGGTCCCGCAGACCAAGCACGCCGACCGGATCGGGATCGCCTTCGGCGGCCAGCAGTCCGCCGTCGTGCTGGTCGACGACCTCGAGCAGGGGATCGCCGTGGTCGACGCGTACGCGGCCGAGCACCTGGAGATCCAGACCGCGGACGCCGAGGCGGTCGCCGACCGGATCACCAACGCCGGCGCGATCTTCGTCGGCGCCTGGTCGCCGGTGTCGCTCGGCGACTACTGCGCCGGGAGCACCCACGTGCTGCCCACCGCCGGGTGCGCCTGCCACTCGTCGGGGCTCAACGTGAAGAGCTTCCTCAAGGCCGTCCACGTCATCAACTACTCGCGCGAAGCGCTCGGCGAGGTGGCCCGCTCGGTCGAGCTGTTCGCCGAGTCCGAGGACCTGCCCGCCCACGGTGCCGCGGTGAGCCGGAGATTCCGATGACCGCCCCGACCCGGGTGCCGCAGGCGGTGCCGAGCCGACGAGCCGCCGGAGGCGGTGCCGAGCGGGCCGCCAGAGGCGTTGCCCGCTCCGCCCCGAGCTGGTCGGGGAGGTGCCGTACGGCGCCCCGCAGCTCGACGTGCCGGTCTGCCTCAACGTCAACGAGAACCCGTACCCGCCGAGCGAGACGGTGGTCGCCGCGATCGCCGCGGCGGTCGCCGACGCGGCCCGCTCGGTGAACCGCTACCCGGAGCGAGACGCCCTCGGCGCTCCGGGCCGACCTGGCCGCGTACCTGGGCCACGGGTTGACCGCCGACCAGGTGTGGGCGGCCAACGGCAGCAACGAGGTGATGCTGCACGTGCTCCAGGCCTTCGCCGGGCCCGGTCGCTCGGTGCTGTCGTTCGCCCCGACCTACTCGATGTATCCCGAGTACGCCCGCGACACCCACTCCGCGTTCGCTCACCTTCGCCCGGCGCGACGACTTCACCATCGATGCCGAGGCGGCCGTCGCGGCGATCCGCGACCAGCAGCCCGACGTGGTCCTGATCGCCAGCCCCAACAACCCGACCGGGACCGCGGTCGACCAGGCCACCGTGCGGGCGATCTGCGACGTCGCCCCCGGTGTCGTCGTGGTCGACGAGGCCTACCACGAGTTCGCCCGGACCGGGACGCCGAGCGCCCTGGACCCTGCTGCCGGACTACCCGCGGCTGGCGGTGAGCCGGACCATGTCCAAGGCGTTCGCGTTCGCCGGCGGCCGGCTCGGCTACCTCGCCGCGTCGTCGGCCTTCGTCGACGCCCTGCGGGTGGTCCGGCTGCCGTACCACCTGTCCGCGGTCACCCAGGCCGTGGCCCGGGTCGCGCTCGCCCACGCTCCCGAGATGCTGGCCGCGGTCGCCGAACTGCGCGCCGCCCGCGACGACCTGGCCGGCTGGCTGGGCGAGCAGGGGCTGCGGGTGGCCGACTCCGACGCCAACTTCGTGCTCTTCGGCCGGTTCGCCGACCGGCAGGCGGTCTGGCAGGCGTCTGCTCGACCACGGCGTGTTGATCCGCGCCGTCGGCCCCGACGGCTGGCTGCGGGTGTCGGCCGGCACCCCGGCCGAGATGGCCGCGTTCAAGCACGCGCTGGCCGGCGTGCTCCAGACCGAGGACGGAACCCATGACTGAATCCCCCCGTGCCGAATCCCATCGGACCGAATCCCGCCGGACCGCGTCGATCGAGCGGTCGACGTCCGAATCGAGCGTCAGCCTCACCCTCGATCTCGACGGGACCGGGGTCGCCGACATCAGCACCGGGGTCGGGTTCTACGACCACATGCTGACCGCACTGGCCAAGCACGCGCTGATCGACCTACGCGTCCGGGCCACCGGCGACTGGCACATCGACGCCCACCACGTCGTCGAGGACACCGCGATCGTGCTCGGACAGGCGATGCGGACCGCGCTCGGCGACAAGTCCGGGATCCGCCGGTTCGGCGACGCCCTGGTCCCGCTCGACGAGGCCCTGGCCCAGGCCGTGGTCGACGTCTCCGGCCGTCCGTACTGCGTGCACTCGGGAGAGCCGGCCGGTCAGGAGTTCGTCCGGATCGGCGGCGGCGTCGAAGGCAGCGTCGCCTACACCGGCTCGCTGACCCGCCACGTCCTCGAGACGCTGGCCTTCCACGCCCACCTGTGCCTGCACGTCACCGTGCTGGCCGGCCGCGATCCGCACCACATCGTCGAGGCCCAGTTCAAGGCGGTGGCCCGCGCCCTGCGCGACGCGATCACCCCGGACCCGCGGATCGCCGGGATCATCCCCAGCACCAAGGGCGCGCTGTGACGCACGCGGACGAGCGCAGCGAGGCGCGGGGGGGTTCGGGGGGGTCGTCCCCCGCGAGGCGGAAACGCGTGGTCGTCCTGGACTACGGCTCGGGGAACATCCGGTCGGCCGAGCGGGCGGTGGCGCGGACCGGGGTCGAGGTCGTGGTCACCGCCGATCCCGAGGCGGCGTACGCGGCCGACGGTCTGGTCGTCCCCGGGGTCGGGGCCTTCGCGGCGTGCATGGCCGGGCTGGTCGGGGTCGGCGGACCCGAGGTGATCGCCCGCCGCCGCGCGGCCGGACGTCCCACGCTGGCCATCTGCGTCGGCCACCAGGTGCTGTTCGCGGCCGGGATCGAGCACGGGGTGCGGGCCGACGGGTGCGGGGTGTGGCCCGGGCTGGTCGAGCAGTTGCACGCCGACCGGCTGCCGCACATGGGCTGGAACGTGGTCGAACCGGCCGCGGGCAGCGCCCTGTTCGCCGGGGTCGAGCAGGAGCGTTTCTACTTCGTCCACAGCTACGGCGTACGCGAGCTCCCCGAGGCCGACGGCCGGCGGATCACCTGGGCCGAGCACGGCGGCGACCGGTTCGTCGCCGCGGTCGAGGAGGGGTCGTTGTCGTCGACCCAGTTCCACCCGGAGAAGTCCGGTGATGCCGGGGCCGTGCTGATCGCCAACTGGGTGGCCCGCCTCGGCGACGGCCCCGGGGGTTCGGACACCTGATCGTGGGCGAGTCGTCACCGTCGATTCATCGGCGGGGACTACCCATACAGCCATGATCCAGCGAACGGTCGTCTTCCTGGCCGCGTACGACTCCCAGCTCAAGTGGTGCGCCCGGTTGCGGGACGCGTTCGTCGAGCGGGGGTTCAGCTGCCGGGTGGTGGTGCCGCCCGGGCGGTCGGCGCTGTCGGAGGGTCAGATCGCCGACGCCGGCTTCGACGCGGTCGAGGCGGTCACCGATCTGCACGCGGTCGCCCGGTCGTGCGACGTCCTGGTCTCGGCGCTGGCCGGGCCGGCCACCCGCCGGTTGCTGACCGAGCTGGCGCTGGACGCCGACGACCGCCCGTCGCCGGTGATCGTCAGCGGCTGGGTCGGCGTGATCATCGAGAAGCTGACCGCCGGTTATCTCGACCGGTGCGGGGCCGACGTCATCGCGGTCAACTCGGTGGCCGACCGCGAGCATTTCCGCTTCGCGGCCCGGCAGCTGGGGCTGCCCGACGACAACCTCGTGCTGGCCGGCCTGCCGCTGCTCACCGGCGCCGTCGCCGAACCGCGGACGGCGATCCGGTCGGTGCTGTTCGCCGACCAGCCGACCGTGCCGCACGGCGAGGCCGAGCGCAGCTACCTCTACCGACGGCTGATCGACTACGCCCGCCACCATCCCGACCGCCAGGTCCGGCTGAAGCCGCGGCACCGTCCCGAGGAGTCCACCTTCCACCGGATGCGTCACCATCCCGAGCGGTTGCTGGCCGGGATCGAGCAACCGGCCAACTTCGCCCTCGACTACACCCCGATCAGCGAGGCGCTGCCGACCACCGACCTGCTGCTCACGGTGTCCTCGACCGCGAGCCTGGAGGCGATCGAGCACGGCTGCCGGGTCGGGCTGATCCTCGATCTCGGCGTCCACGAGCGCTTCGGCAACCACGTCTTCCTCGACAGCGGCCTGCTGCGGACCTTCGGACAGCTGATCCGTGACGAGGTCGGCACGCCCGAGCCGGAGTGGCTGGCGAGCTACTTCTTCGAGCGCGCGTCGAGCCCGGCCACGCTGGTGGTCGAGCGGGTCGAGGAACTGCTGGCCAGCGGCGACCGTCCGTCGCGCCGGGTCTGGCGCTCGGAGTACTTCGCGGCGACGGCGGCCTACCTGGCGGCCCTGTCCGAGCGCGGACCGCTGACCCGGACCCATCCGTTCGGCTGGCGGGCCCTGCGCCGACGGGTCGACCGGCACGGACCGCTCGGCGGCACGGCTCGGCATGCCGTCGAGGCGCTGCTCCCACCGGTGCTCAAGCGGCCGCTGATCGCGGCGGCCCGGCCGCTGACCCGGTCGTGAGGCGTTCCCTAAGCTGAGCGGATGGCGGACAGCGGGTGGATCGACTACTGCCTGGCCAAGCCGGGCGCCTGGCGCGACGAGCCGTGGGAGAACGACCCGGTGGCCAAGGTGGGCAGGAAGATCTTCGCGTTCTTCGGGGGCGGGACGCTCGGGCTGAAGTGCGGGGACCGCGAAGAGGCCGACCTGGTGATCGAGCGTTATCCGCAGCAGGCTCGCCGGATGGCCTACATCGGCCAGCACGGCTGGAACACCTTCGTGCTCGACGGGTCGATCCCCGACGACGAGATCGCCGACCTGATCGACGCCTCGTACGCGATGATCGTGGACAAGCTGCCACGCAAGGACCGACCTGTATAGGGTCGTCGGGTGCCGCCCCTCGCCTCCGAACGCCTGATCCTGCTCCCGGCCGTCGACATCGCCGGTGGTCAGGCCGTTCAACTGGTCCAGGGTGAGCTGGGCACCGAGAAGCACTTCGGCGAGCCGCGTGCGGCGGCCGAGCGCTGGCAGGCCGCGGGCGCCGAGTGGATCCACCTGGTCGACCTCGACGCCGCGTTCGGGCGCGGCCACAACGCCGAGATCATCGCCGAGGTCACCTCGGTGATGCGGATCAACATCGAGCTGTCCGGGGGCATCCGCGACGACGACACCCTCGAGCGCGCGCTGGCCACCGGCTGCGCCCGGGTCAACATCGGCACCGCCGCGCTCGAGTCGCCCGAGTGGTGCGCCGAGGTCATCGAGGCCTACGGCGACCGCATCGCCATCGGTCTCGACGTCCGCGGCGACCGGCTGGCCGCGCGCGGCTGGACCCGCGAGGGCGGTCGGCTCGACGAGACCCTGGACCGGTTGAACGCCGCCGGCTGCGCCCGCTACGTGGTCACCGACGTCAACTCCGACGGCATGCTGAGCGGACCGAACCTCGACCTGCTGCGTCACGTCTGCGACGCGACCGACGCGCCGGTCATCGCCAGCGGTGGCATCTCGACCCTGGAGGATCTCGAGCGGCTGAGCGCACTGGTCCCGATCGGGGTCGAGGGCGCGATCATCGGTACCGCGCTGTACGTGGGAAACTTCACCCTCGAAGAGGCGCTGACCGCGACCACGCTGGCGGCCTCGGGAAGTGACTCCAAGTGACCAATGCACCGGCCAACACCTTTGGCATCGACGACCGGGGCGACCGGCTGCGGCCGTTGAAGCCGCCGGCCGAGCTCCCGCCGGGCCGGCTCCAGGATCTGCTGGCCGGCAAGAACATCGTGATGACCGGGGTCACCGGATTCATCGGCGAGCAGTTGCTGTGGAAGATCCTCACCGAGCTGCCCGAGACCACGCCGACCGTGCTGGTCCGTCGCAAGGGCTCGGCCGGCGCCCGCGACCGGGTGGTGTCGCTGGTCAAGAAGGCGATCTTCGACGGCGTACGCGAGGCCGCCGGGGGAGCCGAGGCCCTGGTCGACGCGCGGATCGTGGTGCTCGAGGGCGATCTGCCGAACGTGCCCGACCTGCCGGCCGACCTCGACGTGGTCGTGCACTGCGCGGGCGACGTCTCCTTCGACCCGCCGATCGACCAGGCGTTCCGCAGCAACACCGTCGGCACCCGGGTGCTGATGGAGAAGATGCTCGAAGCGGTCACCGACGAGAACGGCGAGCGAACCCGGATCCCGCACTACGTCCACATCTCCACCGCGTACACCGCGGGCCGGCGGCGTGGCGCGATCCCCGAGGCTCCGCACGTCCACGACATCGACTACGACGCCGAGGCCCGCGCCGGGCTGGCGCTGCGGGCGCAGGTCGAGGCCGAGTCACGGATGCCCGAGCGGCTGACCGAGCTGCGCAAGGAGGCCGAGCGCGACCACCGCCGGGCCGGCTACCTGGCCACCGCGGCCGAGACCGAGCGGCTGCGGCTCGACTGGGTGCAGTCGGAGCTGGTCAAGGCCGGGACCGAGCGGGCCCGCTCGCTCGGCTGGACCGACGTCTATGCGTTCACCAAGGCGCTCGGCGAGCGGGTGGTCGCCGACGTCGGCCGCGACATCCACGTCTCGGTGGTCCGGCCGGCCATCGTCGAGTCCTCGCTCAAGCACCCGTACCCCGGGTGGATCGAGGGCTTCAAGATGGCCGAGCCGCTGATCCTGGCCTACGGCCGCGGCGAGCTCCCGGAGTTCCCCGCGTCGCCGGACTCGGTGCTCGACATCGTGCCCTGCGACCTGGTGGTCAACGCGATCCTCACCGTGTGCGCGACCAAGCCCGAACCGGGCGAGCCGGCGTTCTACCACGTCAGCTCGGGGGCACGGAACCCGCTGACCTTCGCCGACATGTACACCCACATCCGCAGCTACTTCACCGACCACCCGCTGGAGAACGTGTCCAAGCCGGGGCGGCCGCTGCCGGAGTGGGACTTCCCGGGCGCGTCGCACGTCGAGCGGCTGCTGTCGAGCTCCGAGCGCGCCCACCTGGTCGCCGAGCGGGTGATCTCCAAGGCGCCGCGGAGCGACCAGACCCGCAAGCTGGCCCGTGATCTCGACCGGTTCCGCAGCCGGCTGGACTTCCTCCGCCGCTACCACACGCTCTACAACGAGTACGCGCAGTCGGAGCTGCACTTCGTCGACGACAACACGCTGGCCCTGAGCTCGTCGCTCGACCCGGCCGACCAGGACGCGTTCGCGTTCGACACCGCGACGTACGACTGGACCACCTACATCGAGCAGATCCACTGTCCCTCGATCACCGCGCCGGTCCGTCGGATGGACGCGCTGCGTCGGACCCGCGGTAACCGGCCGACGACGATGAAGGACCTGACCAACGACGCCTCGGGCGCCTCGGCGGTGGCCATCTTCGATCTCGACGGCACGATCATGTCGATGAACGTGGTCGAGCAGTACCTGTGGGCCCGACTGCCCGAGCTGCCGCCGCTCGGTCGCCTCGCCGAGGTCGCCCAGGTGGCCGGCCGGCTCCCCGGCTACCTGCTGGCCGAGCAGAAGGACCGCAGCAGCTTCCTCCGCGCGGTCTACCGGCGCTATCGCGGACTCGACCTGGCCGAGCTCGAGCACCGGGTCGACACGACCATGGCGCCGTACATCATGAGCCGGGTCTCCCAAGAGGCGCTGCAGCGGATCACCGAGCACCGCGAGGCCGGCCACACCACGATCCTGATCACCGGCGCCGTCCGCACCCTGACCCGCCCGCTGGCCGGGCTGTTCGACGTCATCGTCGCCGCCGAACTCTCGGTCGACGCCGACGACAAGTGCACCGGCTACCTGGCCACCCCGCCGCTGGTCGGCGAAGCCCGCTCCGCCTGGATCCGCCACTACGCCGCCCTGCACGGGGTCGACCTGACCCGCAGCTACGCGTACGCCGACTCCCAGTCCGACCTCCCGATGCTCCAGGCCGTCGGCCGCCCCGTCGCCGTCAGCCCCGACATCCCGCTGATGCGCGCCGCCCAGCGCAACCAGTGGTCGATCGTGGAGTGGAAGACCAAGGGCAACGCCCCCCGCTGGCAACTGCCCCGCTGACCCTGCTCGCGCGCGGCGGGTGTGCGCCGTTTGCGCGCACAATCGTCGAAACCGCGGTTGATTCGACCAGCTGGGTCGTCGTTTGCGCACACAATCGCCCGAACGTTCAGGCCGGGCCGAAATGTCGGCGCCAGTCGTTGAGGAAGCGTCGTCGTATCGGGGCGCCCCGACTGAGAAGTGCGTCACTGACCCTGATGAGGGTGCGTTCCGGATCGGCGTAGATCCCGCGAGAAAGGACGATCACCAGTCTCAGTCCGAGCCGATCGAGATCCTCGCGGCGATAGATGTCGCGCTCCCACTGGGTCGTGTCCTCCGAGTGCTGACGACCGTCGTACTCGACGAGGATGCCGTACGCCGGATAGCAGAGATCGAAGCGCATCAGCCAGCTGCCATCCTCTGCGCGGAGGATGTGGTTGACCTGCGGCTCGGGTAGGCCGGCCAGCACCAACAACATCCGGAGTCGGCTCTCCATGGGTGAGTCGACTCCGGTACGAAGGTAGTGGGCGGCGCGGTGCGCAAGCCTCGTTCCGTAGCCCTTCCAGTCGTCGATCGCCTGCTCGAGCGCCGACACGGTCACGAACTCCTTCTTCAGCATGGCGTCACCCAGCACCACCAACTCGACCAACGGGAGCCCGGCCGCCGCGAGATCGATGAAGGTCTGGGCGGGTGTGGTCAGGAGCAGTCCGTTATGGAGCTGTCGTCGGGCGGAGTCCTGGCCCAGGTGCCCCTTGACGCCTTCACGCCGGAGGCGTCGCGACTGGTCCGTGGTGCTGACGTGAATGTAGCCGTCGGTGACGACGGGCAGTCCCCACAGCCGCGCGGCTGTCTGATGGCTGAGCCAGGCACCGGGTCCAGCCAGTCGCAGCGCGCGCTTCGGCGCGCAGAGCGGTCGTCACCGTCACTCCGGTGGCGACGTACACGTCGTAGAAGATCTTCTGGAAGCGAGGCCCGATCAGCTCGCTCACGGTGAGTCCTGCCGCCCGGCCCTGCGCCCGGGTGAATGGGGTGCGTGGATCGAACACGTCGGGTTGCAGCAGGGCCATGAGGTCGAGTTTCGGCAGCTGCGCGCCCGTTTGACCAGGGGGTTCGCGGCAATCTGTGGACAACTCTGCACACGGACAACACCCCTGGTCGATCGGACAACACCTGGTGCGGTTGCGCGCGGGCGACGCCTTGGCCGTTGTGTGCGCAAACGGTGGCGAAAGGCACCCATTCCGCCTTCATCCGGGCGATTGTGTGCGCAAACGTCGGTGTGCCACCGGAGTCTGCAGGCCCGCTGCGGGAGGCATTAAGATCGGATCTCATGTCGGGACATTCCAAGTGGGCGACCACCAAGCACCAGAAGGCCGTCGTCGACGCGCGTCGGGCCAAGTCGTTCGCGAAGCTGATCAAGAACATCGAGGTCGCTGCCCGGATCGGCGGTGGTGACGTCGACGGCAACCCCACGCTGTACGACGCCATCCAGAAGGCCAAGAAGACCTCGGTCCCCAAGGACAACATCGATCGCGCGGTCAAGCGCGGGTCGGGCGCCGAGAGCGGCGGGGCCGACTACGAGACGCTGATGTACGAGGCGTACGGGCCGGCCGGCATCGCGCTGCTGATCGAGTGCCTGACCGACAACCGCAACCGGTCGGCCTCCGAGGTCCGGGTCGCGGTCACCCGCAACGGCGGGACCATGGCCGACGCCGGGTCGACCGCGCGGATGTTCAACCGCAAGGGCGTGGTCACGGTGGCCAAGGACCAGGACGGTCGCTCGCTCACCGAGGACGACCTGCTCGAGGCGACGCTCGACGCCGACCCCGAGGAGGTCACCGACGAGGGCGAGAGCTTCGAGATCGTCAGCGACCCGGCCAACATCGTCGCCATCCGGACCGCGGTCCAGCAGGCCGGTCTGGACTACGAGAGCGCCGAGGTGTCGTTCGTCCCGGAGTTCACCCAGGAGATCGACGGACCGACGCTCGAGAAGGTCATGAAGATCATCGACGCGCTCGAGGATTCCGACGACGTGCAGAACGTCTACTCCAACTTCGACGCGCCCGCCGAGGTCCTTGCCAGCCTCGGCTGATCCCGTACGCTGAACGAACATCTGTTCGTATCGCCGGGGCCACCTGAGTGAGGAGGATCGCGTGCGTGATCCGAGCGCGCGGCCGTCCCCGATGCTGCGGGTGCTGGGCGTCGATCCCGGGCTGACCCGCTGCGGACTCGGCGTGGTCGACGGCGTTCCCGGCCGGCCCCCGACGATGGTCGCGGTCGGCGTCGTCCGCACCCCGGCCGACCAGCAGACCGGGGCCCGGCTGGCCGCCATCGAGGTCGCGCTCGAAGAGTGGATCACCCGTCACCGTCCGGCGGCCATGGCCATCGAGCGGGTGTTCGCCCAGCACAACGTCCAGACGGTGATCGGCACCGCGCAGGTGGCCGGGGTGGCCATGCTCGTCGCCACCCGCCGCGGGCTGCCGGTCAGCCTGCACACCCCGAGCGAGGTCAAGGCCTCGATCACCGGCAGCGGCCGGGCCGGCAAGGACCAGGTCGGGACGATGGTCCGGCGGATCCTCGCGCTCGACGAGGCGCCCAAGCCGGCCGACGCCGCCGACGCCCTGGCCCTGGCCATCTGCCGGGTCTGGCGCGGCGGGGCCACCGAGCGGCTGGACAGCGCGCTGGCCGCGGCCACCGAACAGGCCCGCCGGCAGCGGGCCGCCTTCGATCGAGCCCGAACCGGGAGTACGCGATGATCGCTCAGCTCAGCGGGGCCGTCCTCGCCCTCGGCCCGACCTCGGCGGTGATCGAGGTCGGCGGGATCGGCATCCTCACCCAGTGCAGCCCGTCCACTCTGGCCGAGCTGCGGATCGGCCAGACGACGACGCTGGCCACGTCGCTGATCGTCCGCGAGGACTCACTCACCCTCTACGGCTTCGGCTCCAACGACGAGCGCGAGTTCTTCGAGCTGCTGCTGACCGCGACCGGCGTCGGGCCCAAGCTGGCGCAGGCCGCGCTGGCCGTGCTGCGTCCCGACGAACTCCGCCACGCGATCGCCACCGAGAATCTGGTCCAGCTGTGCAAGGTCCCGGGGATCGGCCGCAAGGGCGCGCAGCGGATCGTCATCGAGCTCAAGGACAAGATCAACTCGGTGGTGCTGGTCGACGTCGCGACCGTGCCGGCGCCCACCGAGGCCTGGCGCGACCAGGTCAGTCAGGGTCTGCAGGGCCTCGGCTGGTCGGCCCGCGACGCCGACGCGGCGTGCCTCGAGATCGAGGACCTGGCCGCCCAGACCCCACCGCCCAACGTGGCCGTGCTGATGCGGGCCGCGCTGCAGAGCCTGGCCCGGAAGTAGCGCCGTGCACCAGCTCACCGACGACGAACTCGCCGCCCTCGTCCGACCCGGCACCGACCCCTCGGAGATCGCCGCCGAGTCGGCACTGCGGCCCGGCAGCCTCGAGGACTTCGAGGGCCAGCCCCGCGTACGCGATCAGCTCGGCCTGGTCCTGGCCGCCGCCCGGCACCGTGGCGGCGTGGCCGACCACGTCCTGCTGTCCGGGCCGCCCGGACTGGGCAAGACCACCCTGGCCATGATCATCGCCTCCGAGATGGCGGCGCCGCTGCGGATCTCCAGCGGCCCGGCCATCCAGCACGCCGGCGACCTCGCCGCCATCCTGTCCGGACTGGTCGAGGGCGAGGTGTTCTTCCTCGACGAGATCCACCGGATGTCGCGGCCGGCCGAGGAGATGCTCTACCTGGCCATGGAGGACTTCCGGGTCGACGTGGTGGTGGGCAAGGGCCCTGGGGCCACGGCCATCCCGCTGGAGATCCCGCGGTTCACCCTGGTCGGGGCGACCACCCGCGCCGGCCTGTTGCCCGGTCCGCTGCGCGACCGGTTCGGGTTCACCGCCCAGCTCGACTTCTACGACGCCCTGTCGCTGGAACACATCGTCACCCGCTCGGCCCAGCTGATCGGCGCCGACCTCGATCCGGTCGCGGCCGCCGAGATCGCCCGCCGGTCGCGCGGCACACCCCGGATCGCCAACCGGCTGCTGCGCCGGGTCCGCGACTACGCCCAGGTCAAGGCGGACGGCCGGCTGACCCGCGCGGTCGCCGACGCCGCGCTCGAGCTCTACGAGGTCGACGCGCTCGGTCTGGACCGGCTCGACCGCGGGGTGCTCACCGCGATCTGTCAGCGCTTCGGTGGCGGCCCGGTGGGTCTGTCGACCCTGGCCATCTCGGTGGGGGAGGAGCGCGAGACGGTCGAGGAGGTGGCCGAACCTTTCCTGGTCCGGCAGGGCTTCCTGATGCGTACGCCGCGGGGCCGGGTGGCCACCGCCGCAGCCTGGCGACATCTCGGACTCCCCGTCCCGGCCTCGCTGATCGCCGGTCCGACCGGCCCCGACCTGTTCGAGTCCTAGCCGTCCGCGGCCGGTGCGGGCGTCCCGCGCCGACACGGGCCGGACGCACGGTGCGGGTTTTCCCAGCCAGACTAGGTAGAGTACGGCGGTCGGTGGCTTCGCAGGTTGGGGTCTTCGACGTCCCAGAGACCTCGAACGAATGCCGGAGTCATGCCGCAGCAAGCACAGACCTTGATCCTGATCGTCCTCATGGTGGCCGCCTTCTACTTCTTGATCCTGCGTCCGCAGAAGAAGCGCCAGCAGGCCGTCAACAAGACGCAGTCCGAACTCGCGCCGGGGGTGCGGGTGATGCTGACCAGCGGCATCTTCGCCACCGTGGTGGCCGTCGGTGACCGCCAGATCGTGGTGGAGACCTCCCCGGGGGTGGAGCTCACCATCTTGAAGCAGGCCATCGCCCGCACGGTGACCGACGCCGACGAGGACACCGTCTTCGACGACGAGGACGACGAGGACCTGCTCGACGACCAGCAGGCCGAGATCGCCGAGCCGAGCTTCGACCGCCCCACCACCTCGACCCCGACGTCGACCCTGGACCTGCCGTCGGCCGGTTCGGTGCGCGACGACGAGACCGAGACCAAGCGCTAGTCCTCACCGACGACCCGCACGACCCCCCGCAACCGCAAGGAATTCCCCACCGTGGCAACAGCGACCGGCCGTCCAGGCCGCACCCTCATCGTGCTGGCCGTTCTCGTGGCCGGCCTGATCGCCCTGATGGGGGTGGCCAACACCTGGACGCCCAAGCTGGGTCTCGACCTGCAGGGCGGGACGACGGTCACGCTGACCGCGGCCAACGTCTCCGGTAGCGGGGCGATCGACCCGAACAGCCTCCAGCTGGCCAAGACGATCATCCAGCAGCGGGTCGACTCGCTGGGCGTCGGCGAGTCCGAGGTCGTCACGGCCGGCGACAAGCAGATCATCGTCACCGTGCCGAACGTCCAGCAGGACGAGCTGGTCCGCCAGGTCGGCCAGACCGCCGTGCTGCGGTTCCGGCCGGTCTACACCGCCGACCAGGTGGCGCCCGAGCCGACCTCCGACCCGACCGGTGCGCCGACCGAGGACCCCACGGCCGAGCCGTCCGGAACCGCGTCGGAGACCGCGCAGGCCCAGCCGAGCGAACCGGCGGCCAGCGCCCCGGCCCAGCCGAGCGCGGCGGCCACCCCGGCTCCCGAGCCGACGGCGAGCCCGAAGGCCGACCGGCTGCCGATGCCGGCGTTGCCGACCGCACCGCCCAAGCCGATCGGCAAGGCGTGCGACAACCCCGACGGTGCCGGCACCCCGGCCGACCAGGCCATGGACTGGACCCCGACCGAGGCCTGCCAGGCCGCGTTCGCCGAGTTCACCTGCTCGGCCGCGGTCAGCGACGTCACCGACCAGGGTCTGCTGGCCTGCAACCGTGAGGGCACCGAGAAGTACATCCTCGGCCCGACCCTGATCGAGGGCGACCAGCTGACCACGGCCACCGCCGGCATCCCGCAGAACAACGTCAGCTGGGTCGTCGACCTGGAGTTCAACGCGACCGGGTCGACGCTGTTCGAGAACGCGACCCGCACGCTGGCCACCAAGTCCGACCCGCAGAACCGCTTCGCCATCGTGCTCGACGGGCGGTCGATCTCGGCCCCGTCGGTCAACGAGGCGATCCCCGGCGGTCGTGCCCAGATCACCGGCAGCTTCAACCAGAAGTCCGCCACCGAGCTGGCCAACGTGCTGAAGTACGGCGCCCTGCCGCTGGCCTTCGAGGTCTCCGAGGTCAGCAACGTCTCGGCCACGCTGGGTGGCGAGCAGCTGAACGCGGGCATCGTGGCCGGGATCATCGGCCTGACGCTGGTCGTGCTCTACTGCTTCCTCTACTACCGCGGCCTGGGCATCGTGGTGGTCGCCTCGCTGGTGGTGGCGGCAGTCATCACCTATGCGTGCATGGTGCTGCTCGGCAGTTCGGTCGGGTTCGCGCTCAACCTGCCCGGCATCGCCGGCGCCATCGTGGCCATCGGCGTCACCGCCGACAGCTTCGTCATCTACTTCGAACGCATCCGCGACGAGGTCCGCGACGGCCGGAGTCTGCGCACCGCGGTCGAGACCGGTTGGCGCCGGGCCCGGCAGACGGTGCTGATCGCCGACGCGGTGTCGATGCTCTCGGCGATCATCTTGTTCATCCTGGCCATCGGCTCGGTCAAGGGCTTCGCCTTCACCCTGGGCCTGACCACGATCATCGACGTGCTCGTGGTGTTCATCTTCACCAAGCCGCTGATGACCGTGCTGGCCAAGACCCGGTTCTTCGGTGGCGGCCACAAGTGGTCCGGTCTCGATCCGCAACACCTCGGGGTCAAGGCACTACCCGGGCAGCGCCGTCGCCTCTTCGGCGCGGCCCGAACCGACACCGCAGGAGGGGAGGTCTGATGTCACGTTTCTCCGATCTGGGACACCGGCTCTACACCGGTGACGTCTCCTACGACTTCATCGGCCACCGCCGCCGCTGGTACCTGTTCTCGGCGATCCTGTTGGCCATCTCGCTGCTCGCGGTCGGCGTACGCGGCCTGTCGTTCGGCATCGAGTTCCGCGGCGGCGCCGACTTCAAGGCGCCGGCCACGATCAACGCGCAGACCATCGGCGCGATGAAGACGGCGCTGGACGACTCCGGCGTCCCCGAGCTCGACGAAGCGATCATCACCACGATCGGCGACAACCAGGTCCGGGTGCAGACCCGGGCGCTGAACCCGACCGAGGAGGTGCCGCTGGTCCGTGGGGCCATCGCCGAGCAGGTCGGGATCAACCCCGACCAGGTCGCGTACAGCCTGATCGGCGCCTCCTGGGGTGACCAGATCACCGAGCGCGGGCTGATCGCCCTGGCGGTCTTCCTGGCCCTGGTCGGTCTGGTCATCTGGGCCTACTTCCGCAACGGAAAGATGTCGATCGCCGCGCTGATCGCCCTGGCCCACGACCTGATCCTGACCGTCGGCATCTACGCCCTGGTCGGGTTCACGGTCACGCCGGCCACGCTGATCGGCGTGCTGACCATCCTCGGCTATTCGCTCTACGACACCGTGGTGGTCTTCGACAAGGTCCGGGAGAACGTCCGCGACCTGCGGTCGAACACCACGAAGACCTACTCGGAGGCGGCCAACCTCGCGGTCAACCAGGTGCTGGTCCGCTCGATCAACACCACCATCATCGGTGTCCTGCCGGTCGGGGCGCTGCTGTTCGCCGGTGCGATCATCCTCGGCGAGGGCCCGCTCAAGGACCTGGCCCTGGCCCTGTTCGTCGGCATGATCTCCGGCGCGTACTCGTCGATCTTCATCGCCACGCCGCTCCTGGCCCAGATGAAGGAGCGCGAGCCGGACATGCAGAACCTGGCCGGCCGGGTCCAGGCCCGCCGGACCAAGGAGCAGCAGAAGTCCGGGATCGCCCCTGCGGCCATGGCCGCGGTGGCCTCCGGATCGTCGACGACGCTGCCCGCCACGGCGACCGCGGTGCTCGATCCCGAGCCGGTGAGCGATCTCGACGTGGCCCACACCGAGCCGACCGGTCCGACCCGGGAGGTCACGGTGTTCTCCGACGCGCGGACCGCCCGGCTGTCCGAGGGCGGGTCCAAACGTCCGCAACCGCAGAACAAGCCGCGCAGCCAGCGGAAGAAGTAGTCGATGGCCGTCGGTCGGCCGGGCGAGCGGGGCCGGGCCTGGTCCAACGACACGTTGGTCAGCCTGCCCGCGCGTCGGGTGCCGCCGGCGCTCCAGCTGGCCCAGCGAGCCGGGCTGGCCCTGCTGCTGGTGGTCATCATCGTCGCGCTGGTCTGGTTCGACCGCGACGCCTACACCGACAACTACGACGGCTCGGTGACGCTGATCGACGCGATCTACTACGCGACGGTGACCATCACCACCACCGGCTACGGTGACATCACCCCGATCACCCCGCACGCCCGGATCCTCAACGCCGTGGTGGTGACGCCGATGCGGATCGGCTTCCTGGTGCTGTTGGTCGGTACGACACTGCAGGTCCTGGCCAACGAGGGCCGTCGGATCTTCATGGACACCCGCTGGAGGAATCACATGCGCAACCACGTCGTGGTCGTCGGCTACGGCACCAAGGGTCGCAGCGCGGTGGACACGCTGGAGGCCAATGGCACCAACCCGGCGCAGATCGTCATCATCGACGGCCGCGCCTCGGCCATCACCGACGCCAACCTGCGCGGGTACGCGGCGATCGAGGGTGACGCCACCCGGCGCGACATCCTGCGCCGGGCCGAGATCATCAAGGCCCGCGAGGTGATCATCACCCTCGACCGCGACGACTCGGCCATCCTGGTCACCCTGACCGTGCGCCAGCTGAACCCGAGCGCCCACGTCGTCGTGGCGGTGCGCGAGGACGACAACGCGTCGCTGCTGCGGCAGTCGGGCGCCAACTCGGTGGTCACCTCCTCGGAGGCGGTCGGCCGGCTGCTCGGACTGTCGGCGGTCAGCCCCAACCTGGGCACGGTGATCGAGGACCTGCTGTCGTCGAGGGAGGGGCTCGAGGTCGGCGAGCGCCAGGTGCGCAAGGACGAGATCGGCAAGGCCCCCGGCGATGTCACCGGGGAACGGGTCATCGCGGTGGTGCGTAACCGCACGCTGCGCCGGTTCTACGACCCCACCGTGGCCAAGCTCGAGGGCGGCGACCAGGTGGTCGTCGTCCGGCAGGCCGTCGACCCGAACTGAGCGCGATCGACCCTCGGCCGGGGCACTAGACTGACGCAACGAGTGTGAGGACGGTGATCGGTGACCGAACAGCGGGTGCCCCTCCCGACGGAGGCCGATGACGCTGTCGAACGCGCCGGTCTGACCCTGCCCGCCACGGCGCGTCGTGACGCGGGGCACGTGACGCCGGCGCAGCCGCCGATGGCGCCGGTGGCGTCCACCGAGGCGCCGCGGGTCCGGATGCGGCAGCGGATCGCCCGGCTGGGCACCACCCGGCCTCAGACCCCGGCGCTCGACCCGCTGGTCCGGGTCATCCGCAACAACCACCCCAGAGCCGACATGACGCTCATCGAGCGGGCGTACCAGACCGCGGAGCGGCTGCACCGCGGTCAGCTCCGCAAGAGCGGTGACGCCTACATCACCCACCCGCTCGCGGTGACCACGATCCTGGCCGAGCTGGGCATGACCGAGGCGACGCTGTGCGCCTCGCTGCTGCACGACACCGTCGAGGACACCGACTACAGCCTGGCCCAGCTGACCCGCGACTTCGGCGACGAGGTCGCGCTGCTGGTCGACGGCTGCACCAAGGTCGACCAGATCAAGTACGGCGAGTCGGCCAAGTCCGACACCATCCGCAAGATGGTCATCGCCATGTCGCGCGACATCCGCGTCCTGGTCATCAAGCTGGCCGACCGGCTGCACAACATGCGCACCCTGCACTACCTGCGTCCCGACAAGCAGTCGCGGATCGCCCAGGAGACGCTGGAGATCTACGCGCCGCTGGCCCACCGGCTGGGCATGAACACCATCAAGTGGGAGCTCGAGGACCTCTGCTTCGCCACGCTGCACCCCAAGATCTACGACGAGATCGTCCGGCTGGTCGCCAAGGCCGCCCCGAGTCGTGACGAGTTCCTGGCCGAGGTGGTCGACGCCGTCCAGGCCGATCTGAAAGCGGCCAAGATCCGCGCATCGGTGACCGGGCGACCCAAGCACTACTACTCGATCTACCAGAAGATGGTCGGCCGCGGCCGCGACTTCTCCGACATCTTCGACCTGGTCGGGCTGCGGATCCTGGTCGAGAACAACCGCGACTGCTACGCCACCCTCGGCGTCCTGCACGTCCGCTGGAACCCCCTGCCCGGGCGGTTCAAGGACTACATCGCGATGCCGAAGTTCAACATGTACCAGTCGTTGCACACCACCGTGCTGGGTCCCGAGGGCAAGCCGGTCGAGCTGCAGATCCGCACCGACGAGATGCACCGCCGGGCCGAGTACGGCGTCGCCGCGCACTGGAAGTACAAGGAGGGCAAAGGCACGCCGCTGCCCGCCCGCGGCGGCGACGACGCCGGCGACCTCGTCTGGGTCCGCCAGCTGCTCGACTGGCAGCGCGAGACCGAGGACCCGGGTGAGTTCCTCGACTCGCTGAGGTTCGAGATCAACTCGACCGAGGTGTACGCGTTCACCCCCAAGGGCGACGTGATGGCCCTGCCGCAGGGGTCGACGCCGGTCGACTTCGCGTACGCGATCCACACCGAGGTCGGGCACAAGACCATCGGCGCCCGGGTCAACGGCCGGCTGGTGCCGCTCGAGTCGGTGCTGGCCAACGGCGACGTCGTCGAGGTCTTCACCTCCAAGGCCGAGAACGCCGGCCCCAGCCGTGACTGGCTCAACTTCGTCCGCAGCCCACGGGCCCGCAACAAGATCCGGCACTACTTCACCCGCGAGCGCCGCGAGGAGTCGATCGAGAGCGGCAAGGAGGCCCTGGCCCGCCAGATCCGCAAGGCCGGACACCCGCTGCAGCGGCTGCTGACGCTGGAGCACCTGACCGCAGTGGCCGGTTTCTTCAAGCTGCCCGACGTCTCGTCGCTCTACGCCGCGGTGGGGGAGAACACCGTCGGTGCCCAGGCCGTGGTCAACCGGCTGATCACCGTCGAGGGTGGCGACGACCTGGTCGCCGACGAGATCAACGAGGACCGGGTCGTCACCGGACGGCCCCGGCGGGCGGGCAGCAGTGGCGGCGCGGAGTCGGGGATCCGGGTGGTCGGTGCGTCGGACCTGTGGGTCAAGCTGGCCAAGTGCTGCACCCCGGTGCCCGGCGACCAGATCATGGGCTTCGTCACCCGCGGATCCGGGGTCTCGGTGCACCGCACCGACTGCGTCAACTCCGACAACCTGCGGGCCGAGCCCGAACGGCTGATCGGCGTCGAGTGGGCGCCGACCGCCCGCAGTTCATTCCTGGTGGCCATCCAGGTCGAGGCGCTCGACCGGAACCGGTTGCTGTCCGACATCACCCGGACGCTGTCCGACCAGCACGTCAACATCCTGTCGGCCGCGCTGACCACCTCGAAGGACCGGGTCTGCAAGGCGAAGTTCACCTTCGAGACCGCCGATCCCACCCACCTCGACCATGTGCTCCGCGCGGTCCGTGGCATCTCCGCGGTCTTCGACGTCTACCGGGTGCACCAGTAGCCCGGTCGGGCTGAGCGTGGATCGGGTCTGGTCAAGACCCGATCCGCTGGTGTAGGACGAGAGAGACCGATCTGCCGGTCACCGCTCTCGGAGGGGAACCCCCATGCCCGATCACCGGACCGCCCGTTCTCCGTTCCGCAGGCTGCGCCGCACGGCCGTGGTCGGCGGACTCGGACTGGTGCTGCTCGGCGGTCTGACGCCCGCGGCCCAGGCCGAGCCGGAGCCCACCGCGGCCGCACCGGTGCGGTACACCGACAAGCACCCGTCGGCTCTCGGATCGGGCGGGGCGGTCTCGAGTGTCGATCCGGAGGCCACCGAGGCCGGGCTGAAGGTGCTCCGGGCCGGCGGCAACGCGGTCGACGCCGCGGTGGCCACGGCGGCGGCGCTCGGGGTGACCGAGCCCTACTCGGCGGGGATCGGCGGCGGTGGCTACTTCGTCTACTACGACGCCCGGGCCGGCCGGGTCCGCACCCTCGACGGCCGCGAGACCGCACCCGCGTCGATGCCCAGCAACGCGTTCATCGATCCGGCGACCGGTCGACCGTTCCCGTCCGCCGAGCTGGTCACCAGCGGTCTGTCGGTCGGCGTGCCCGGGACCCCGGCCACCTGGGAGACCGCGCTCGACCGCTGGGGGACCCTCACCCTGCGTCAGGCCCTGCGCCCGGCCATCTCGGTGGCCCGCCGCGGCTTCGTGGTGGACGAGACCTTCCGCAGCCAGACCGAGCAGAACCAGGCCCGCTTCGCCGACTTCACCAGCACCCGGAAGCTGTTCCTGCCCGGCGGCGAACTGCCGGTGGTCGGATCGGTGTTCCGCAACCGGGACCTGGCCCGCACCTACACCGAGCTGGGGCGGCACGGCACCGACGTGCTCTACCACGGCGGGTTGGGCCGCAAGATCGTCCGCACGGTCAAGAAGCCGCCCCTGCGGGCCGGAAGCACCCGCACCGTCCGGCCCGGGCACCTCGAGCGGTCGGACCTGCGCGCCTACGAGGTGATCGGACGTACGCCCACGTCCGTGCGTTACCGGGGATTCGACGTCTACTCGATGGCGCCCTCGTCGAGCGGCGGCACCACCGTGGGCGAGGCGCTCAACATCCTGGGCACCGAGAAGCTGAAGACGATGACCGCGCCGCAGGCCCTGCACCGCTACCTCGAGGCCAGCGCGCTGTCGTTCGCCGACCGGAACGCCTACGTCGGCGACCCGGACTACGTCGACGTCCCGACCCGGGCGCTGCTCTCGCGCGACTTCGCCCGGACGCGGGCCTGCCGGATCGATCCGGAGACGGCGCTGCCCAAGCCGGTGGCGGCCGGCAAGATCGGTGCGACCGGCTGCGCGGACGGGCCCTCGGCCGGCCGGAACGAACAGGGCACCTCGACCACCCACCTGGTCACCTCGGACCGCTGGGGCAACGTCGTCTCCTACACGCTGACCATCGAGCAGACCGGTGGGTCGGGCATCGTCGTCCCCGGCCGCGGCTTCCTGCTCAACAACGAGCTGACCGACTTCTCCGCCGTGCCCAGTGCCACCGATCCGAACACCATCGCCGGGGGCAAGCGGCCCCGCAGTTCGATGGCCCCCACGATCGTGCTGCGCGACGGCAAGCCCTTCCTGGCCGTCGGCTCACCCGGTGGCGCGACCATCATCACCACGGTGCTCCAGACCCTGGTCAACCGGATCGATCTCGGGATGACCCTGCCCGAAGCGGTCGCCGCGCCGCGCGCTTCGCAGCGCAACGCCGCGTCGACGTTCGCCGAGCAGGCCTTCCTCGACGCCTACGGGCCGGCGCTGACCGCGTACGGGCACAGGCTCGTCCGTAGCGGCGACACCCTGACCGCGAACGACGAGATCGGGGCGGTGGCCGCGCTGGAGTTCCGTCGCCACGGGCGCGTCCTCGCCGTCGCCGAGCCGGTCCGTCGTGGTGGTGGTGACGCCGGGGTGGTCAAGCCCCGCCGCTGAGCGGCGGGATCCGAGAACTCAGGCGGGGGCGGGAGCGGTGCCGCCGTCCTCGTCGGGAGCCGTCGGGCCGGTCGACGGCGGCCGGCCTGCGGCGTCGCGCTTGATCCGGCGCCGCTCGCGACGGCCCTCGACGAGGCTGTAGAGCACCGGGACCAGCAGCAGGGTGAGCAGCGTCGACGAGACCAGACCGCCGATGACCACCACGGCCAGCGGCTTGGAGATGAAGGCGCCGCCCCCGGTCAGACCCAGCCCCATCGGGATCAGGGCGAAGATCGTCGCGGTCGCGGTCATGATGATCGGCCGCAACCGGAGCCGGGAGCCGTGGATGACCGCGTGCCGGACGTCCTCGCCCCGGGCGCGTTCCTGGTTGATCAGGTCGATCAGCACGATGGCGTTGGTCACCACGATGCCGATCAGCATCAGCAGGCCGACCATGGCCGGGACGCCGAGCGGGGTCCCGGTGATCAGCAGGCCGGCCACGGCCCCGGTCGCCGCGAACGGGATCGAGGTCAGCAGGATCAGCGGCTGGATCAGGCTGCGGAAGGTGGCGACCATGATCATGAAGACGATGACGATGGCCAGCGCCATGGCCAGCCCGAGCTGGCGGAACGCCTCGGCCTGGTCCTCGCTGGCCCCGCCGGTGTCGATCGTCACCCCGGCCGGGAGTTCGAGGGCATCGATCGAGGTCTGCACCGACGCCGTCAGGGTGCCGAGGTTGTCGGTGTCCGGCGTGGCGGTGAGTGTGACCGCACGGACCCCGTCGATCTGGGTCACCGTGCTCGGCGCCAGCTCCTCGCTGACCGTGGCGATGTCGCGGATCCTGATCGGCTTGGCCCGGACGTCGGCGATGTCACCTTGCTCGTCGGCCAGATCGGACTGCTCGTCGCCGAGCTCCTTCTGGGCCTGCGACAGATCCTTCTGCTCGTCGGTCAGCGACTCGGTCTCGTTGGAGAACTGGTCGGACTGGGCCTGCTGCTCGGCGGCCTTGTCGGCCTGTTCGAGCGCACCGTCGAGCTGCTCGGCCAGCGCGTCGACCTGCGCCTCGCCCTGCTTGACCCCGGCCGCGGAGCTGCGCGACCTGCTGCTGCCACGCCTGCTGACGCTGGATCTGCTGCAGCTGCTCGACGGTCAGCGGGATCTGCGGCTGCGCGCGGTCGGGCGGCGTGGGCGCCGGTGGCGGGTCGGCTTCAGCGCCTTGCGAGCTGACGCCGGCTGCTCGACACGGCGTCGCGGGCATCGGCCAGGCTCTCGCGCAACTCGCCGCGCTGCTCGGCGGCTGCGGCCAGCGCTTCCTCCTGCTGCTCCTCGCCGGCGGCCTTCTGCCGGTCGCCGAGCGACTCCTGCCGGTCACCGAGCGCGTCGCCGGCATCGGTCAGCCGGTCGCCCTTGGCCTTGAGCTTGTCGCCCTTGCGCTCGAGCCGGTCGGTGGCCCGATCGACCGCCTGCTGCTGCTGCACCTGGCTGACCGGCAGCTCGAGGGCGCCGATCCGCTTCGGGCTGGCTCCACCGGCGTCCTGCGGGCGGATCTTGATGTCGCGGCTGTCGCCCTGGAGCTCGACGGTGCCGATCGTGGTGCCGTTGAGCGCGCTGGCGATCGTCTGGCCGACCTCGCCCTGGGTGAACCCGAGCGAGGCCGCCTTGCGCTGGTCGAGCTGGATCTCCAGCAGCGGCCGACGGTCGGACAGATCGGTGGTCACCTCGGTCAGCCCGGGGGTCGACTTGAGCACGTTCTCGACCATGGCCGCGCCGGCTTCGAGCGACTTCTGGTCGTCGCCGGTCACGGTGTAGCTGACGTCGTTGTTGGTTCCCGTGTTGATCGACCCGAGCTTGACCTCGCCGGCCCCGCTGAGCTCGGCGAACTGCGACTGCAGCGCCGGGAACGAGGTGTCGTACGCGTCCTCGTCGACCAGGCTGACGAAGTACGAGGCACGGTTGCTTCCGCCCTGACCGATGGTGGTCAGGTATTCCTTGACCCCGGGTTCGGCGGCCAGGATGGCCTCGACCTTCTCGGCCGCTTCGCTGGTCGTGGTCAGCCGGGTCCCGACCGGGAGCTCCTGATCGATCTGCAGCGTGGTCTTGTCGGCGAACGAGTCGAGGAAGTTCGTCTTGAGCAGGGTGGTCGACGCCATCGTCCCGCCGAAGATCAGCGCCGCGATGATCAGGGTGATCACCGGACGCCGGAGCGCGGCGTTGAGCACCGGGAGGTAGCCGCGCTGCAGCCGGGTGACCTTCTCCTCCTCGGCGGTGCTGGCCGCAGCGGTCACGGCCCCGCTGACCGGTCCGGCGGCGACCGCCGCGGCGGCCTGCTTCGTACGGTTGTTGAGGAACCAGTACGCGAGCACCGGGACGATGGTCATCGAGACCAGCAGCGAGGCGCCGAGCGCGATGGCCACGGTCAGCGAGAACGGCCGGAACAGCTCGCCGGTGATGCCGGAGACGATGGCCACCGGCAGGAAGACCGCCACGGTGGTCAGCGTCGACGCGGTGACCGCGGTCGCGACCTCGCGGACCGAGGTCGAGGATGTCTCCCGGCGTGAGGGCCCCCGGTCCGACGGCGTGGCGTTTGATGTTCTCGACCACCACGATCGAGTCGTCGACCACCCGACCGACGGCCACGGTCATCGCGGCCAGGGTGAAGATGTTGAGCGAGAAGTCGGCGACCTGCAGACCGATCATCGCGATCAGCAGCGACAGCGGGATCGAGATCGCGGTGATGATGGTCGAGCGCACCGACAGCAGGAAGACCAGGATGACGAGCACGGCAAAGGCCAGGCCGAGACCGCCCTCGACGGTGAGGTCGTGGATCGACTGCTCGATCGACGGCGCCTGATCGAAGACCACCTGGACCGAGGCGTTGTCGCCGAGCGCGGTGGTCAGACCCGGGATCTTGTCGCGGATGGTGTGCGACAGCTCGACCGAGTCGGCGTCGGACTCCTTGAGGATGTTGACGCTGAGCGCCGGACGGCCGTCGGAGCGGGCGATGGTGGTGGCGTCGATCGACCGGACGGCCACGTCGGCGACCGAGCTCAGCCGGACCGGGCCGTCGGCGGCCGGGATCGACCACCGGGCGATCTGCCGGGCGCTGCTGGGCGTCCGGCCGACCTGGATGGCCAGTTCGGTGTTGCCCGCGTAGCTGTTACCGGCCGGCACCACGGTGGCCTGCGACTGCAGGGCCTGGGTGACCGCGGCCGCGGTCAGGTCGTAGGTGCGCAGCCGGTCGGGGCGCAGGGTGATCAGGAGTTCGGTGGTGTCCTGCCCGCCGACCTGCACCTGGCGTACGCCGTCGACGCCGGACAGCTCGGGGACCAGTTGCTCGTCGGCCCGCTGGGCGAGCCGGTTGAGATCGGCGTCGGAGGCGACGCCGAGCACCAGCACCGGGATGTCGTCGGTGCTGCCGGCCAGGACGTCGTACTCGACCGCGTCGGGCAGTTGCGCCGCGTCGGCGGCGGTGCGGATGTCGGCGACCAGGTCGTCGTTGTCGAGCCCGTACTCCCACTCGACGGTGACGCTGGCCAGTCCGTTGGTCGAGGAGGCACTGACCCGGGTGACTCCGGAGATGCCGCTGATGCCCTGGCTGAGCGGCTTCGAGACCTCCTTGGCCACGATCTCCGGCGAGGCGCCGGGATACGAGGCGGTCAGGACGGCGGTGGGCACCTGGGTCGACGGCAACAACTCCTGGCGGAGCGAGAACGCTGCGATCACCCCGAAGATGACGATGGCCACCGTCACCATCCCGACGATGAGCCGGTTGGCCAAGCTGAGCCTGGTCAGCGTCGTCATGTCTGTATCACCTCTCTGCGCACACCGCGTGCCCTGAGAAGCTACTCCGTTCGATCGCCGAACGACCAGAACAACCTGTGAGGCCTCACAGGTTCACCAGCAGAACCCTCCCACGACGCGAATGGACCGGCGCAGCGGTCAGCCGCCGAAGTCGGCGGCCGCCTTTTCGGCCTGCGCGAGCCACTCGCGATAGGTCGCGGCCGACGCCTCGGCGTCCGCGGCGGCCTTCTGATCGCCGCGGGCCTGGGCCTTGGCGGCCTTCTGCTCCTGGGCGGAGATCTGGGCCTGGAGCTTGGCGGCGGTCTCCTGCGCCCGAGCCCGAGCTTCGGGGTTGTCGCGCTTCCAGCGGTCCTCCTCGGCCTGCCGGATCGCCGACTCGATCGCATTCAACCGGCCCTCGAGCGGGCGGATCGAGTCACGCGGGACCTTGCCGATGGCACTCCAGCGCTCGAGCAGGTCGCGGTATCCGGCCTTGGCCGCGGCCAGATCGGTGATCGGCAGCAGCGCCTCCGCTTCGACCAGCAGCTTCTCCTTGGCCTCGGCGTTGGCCCCGAACTCGGCGTCCTGGACGCTCATCACGTCCTGCTTGGCGGCGAAGAACGTGTCCTGCGCGCCGCGGAACCGCTTCCACAGATCGTCGTCGACCCCGCGCGGAGCGGGTCCGGCCTGCTTCCAGCGGGTCATCAGGTCGCGGTAGGCGCCGGTGGTCGGACCCCAGTCGGTCGAGGTGGCCAGCGCCTCGGCCTCGACGACCAGCTTCTCCTTGATGGCGCGGGCCGACTCGCGCTGCTCGTTCTGCGCGGCGAACTGGGCCTTGCGCCGCCGGGTGTAGGTGGTCCGGGCGCTGGAGAAGCGGTGCCAGAGCTCGTCGTCGGTCGCCCGGTCGAGCCGGGGGAGCGCCTTCCACTGGTCGAGCAGGGTGCGGAACCGGTTGACCCCGCCGCGCCAGTCGTTACCGGCGGCCAGCTTCTCGGCCTCGACGACGAACGCCTCCTTGGCCGCCTTGGTCTGCTCCGACTGCTTGGCCCGTTCGGCCTTGCGCGCCGAGCGTTGAGCGGCGATCACCGGCCCGAGCGCGGCGAGCCGGGCCTCGAGCCCGATCAGATCACCGACCGCGTGGGCGTCGGTCACCGCGGCGCTGACCGTCTTGACCGAGCTCTGGGCGTCGTCGGGCGACAGGGCACCGGCGGCGATCCGCCGTTCGAGCAGCGAGATCTCGAGCTCCAGTGCCTCGTAGCGTCGGGTGAAGAAGGCCAGCGCCTCCTCGGTACTCACGTCGGGCACCTGTCCGACGGCTCGCTCGCCGTCCGCGGTCCGTACGTACACCGTGCCGTCTTCACTGACGCGACCGAACGATGCCGGTCCTGAAACCGAGTCGTCGATCGCCTGTTCCGTGCCCTCGGTCATGGGGTCCATCCTGCCCGATAGGCTCGCCGAAATGTTCATTGCCTCTTTTCCGGCCGGTCCTTGGCAGACCAACTGCTATCTGGTGGCCACCTCGCGGGGGGCGGAGTGCGTGGTCGTCGACCCGGGCATGGACGCGCTCGACGCGATCGCGGACCTCAGCCGCGAGCACCGGCTCAAACCGGTCGCCGTGCTGCTGACCCACGGACACCTCGACCACATGTTCTCCGTCGCTCCGCTGTGCCGGTCGGAGGCGGCGGCCTGCTTCGTGCACGGCGACGACCGCGCGCTGCTCGCCGATCCGCTCCGCGCGATGAGTCCCGAGACCCGGCACCTGCTCGCCGAGCTGGGCGGCGGGACGTTCACCGAACCCGACGACGTCCGCGAACTGGCCGACGGCAGCCGGATCGAGGTGGCCGGTCTCGACTTCGGGGCGGTCCACGCACCCGGCCACACGCCCGGGTCGGTCATGTTCCGCACCGCGTACGCGTCGCCACCGCCCGCCGACATCGAGTCGTTGGTCTTCTCCGGCGACGTGCTGTTCGCCGGGTCGATCGGCCGAACTGATTTGCCAGGTGGAAACCACGCCGACATGCTGGAGAGTCTGCGATCGAAGGTGCTCACGCTGCCCGACACGGCGGCGGTGCTGCCCGGTCACGGTCCGCAGACCACGATGGCTCGCGAGCGGGCCGCCAATCCCTACCTGCAGGAGCTGATGTGAGCCGGCCTCGACCGCTCTCGGGCTTTCCGGAGTACACCCCCGACCAGCGGATCGTCGAGCAGTACGTCCTCGACGTCCTGCGGCAGACCTTCGAGCTGCACGGCTTCTCCTCGATCGAGACCCGCGCGGTCGAGCCGTTGGACCGGCTGGCCAAGCAGGGGGAGATCGACAAGGAGGTCTACGCGGTCCAGCGGCTGCACGCCGACCCGGGCACCAGGGCCGAGCTCGGTCTGCACTTCGACCTGACCGTGCCGTTCGCCCGCTACGTGCTCGAGAACGCCCACCAACTGTCCTTCCCGTTCCGGCGTTACCAGATCCAGAAGGTGTGGCGGGGGGAGCGGCCCCAGGAGGGGCGCTACCGCGAGTTCACCCAGGCCGACGTGGACATCGTCGACGCCAACGCGCTGGCCGGGCACCACGACGTCGAACTCCCGCTGGTCACCCTGGCCGCGCTCGAACGCCTGCACACCGAGCTCGGACTGCCGCCGGTGCTGATGCGGGTCAACAACCGCAAGCTGTCCGAGGGCTTCTACCGCGGGCTCGACATCGAGGACCCGGCCGCCGTGCTGCGCCAGGTCGACAAGCTCGACAAGATCGGCCCCGACCGGGTCACCCAGCTGCTGGTCGACGACGTGCAGCTGACCCCGGCGCAGGCCGCGGCCTGCGTGGCCCTGGCGACCATCTCGGCGCCCGACGCGTCGTTCGTCGAGCACGTCCGCGCGCTCGGTGTGCACCACGACCAGCTCGACGAGGGTCTCGACCTGCTGGCCGACGTGGTCTCCACCGCCGCCCGTTACGTCCCCGGCCGGCTGGTCGCCGACCTCAAGATCGCCCGCGGCCTCGACTACTACACCGGGACGGTCTACGAGACCGAGCTCGTCGGCTACGCCGGCTGGGGCTCCATCTCCTCCGGTGGGCGCTACGACGCGCTGGCCAGCGACGGCCGGACCACGTACCCGGGCGTCGGTCTGTCGATCGGCGTGACCCGGCTGCTCGCCCCGCTGTTCGCCGCCGGCCGGCTGCGGGCGACCCGCGGGGTGCCGACCGTGGTGCTGGTCGCCGTCGACGCCGAGGAGACCCGGGCCGACTCGATCGCGGTCGCCGAGCAGTTGCGGTCCCACGGGATCAGCTGCGAGGTGGCGCCCAAGGCCGACAAGTTCGGCCGGCAGATCCGCTACGCCGATCGCCGCGGCATCCCGTACGTGTGGTTCCTGCGTGAGGACGGCCACCAGGTCAAGGACATCCGCAGCGGCGACCAGGTCGGCGCCGACGCCGCCGACTGGCGGCCGCCGGCCGACGACCTGCGGCCGCGCGTCCTGCCGGCCTGACCCACCCGGTCCGGCCGCCGCCCGGCCGCGACGCACCGCAGGTTTCCCATGTGACATGGGGAACCTGCGGGATGCCTGGGAAACTTCGCGGGTGAGCCGCAGGAATCCCATGTCACATGGGAAACCTGCGGGATGCCCGGGAAACTTCGCGGGTGAGCCGCAGGAATCCCATGTCACATGGGAAACCTGCAGCCGGCGCGACGGTCTTCGGGGCGGCGGTCAGCTGAGGACGCCGCGGATGGCCTTGTCGACCTTGTTCCAGGCCCGCACCCGACGCGGGGGCGGCGGGAGGGTCTTCTTCGGGGTCTTCTTGGCGCCCTTGGGGACGGTGGCGGCCTTGGTCTGCGACTTGCGGACCTTGGTCAGCTCGGCCAGGGTCGTCTTGGCTTCGTCGCCGAGGGTGACCACCGACTGCTTCATGGCGTAGAGCTGCTCGGGACTGAGCCCCATCAGCGTCTCGACCGGGCCGGGCAGGTCGGTGGCGGCCAGCTTGGCGTCGAAGGCGGCCCCGCGGTCGTGACCTGCGTTGTAGACGTGGTCGAGACCGTGCTCGGCCAGGAAGCCGGAGAAGCGGTCCCAGCGCTCGGCCTGGCCGCGGTTCATCGGCTCCCAGTCGCAGCCTTCATAGAGACGGATCGGGTCGGCGTCGGCGGCCACGTCACCGATCTGCTTGTACGGGATCTGGTGGTAGTCGCCGAGCTCGAGGGTGCGCGAGTCGTGGGCGAGCAGCAGTGCCGGCGTGCCGCCGAGCAGCGCGGCGATGTTGCCGTGGATCCGGGTGCCGAAGGAGAAGTCGTAGTGCGACAGGTGCTCGAACCAGGCCTTGGGGTCGAGGAAGAACCGGATCCGGTTCTCCCGGACCAGCTGGTGGTCGAGCGTCACCGGCACGCCCGAGGTGCGCATCGCGCTGTTCTCGCCCATCATGTAGGTCCCGTTGAGCAGCAACTCCAGGCTCTGGATGTTCTGGCTCATGTAGACCAGGTTCGGGTAGTGCTCGGCGACGTACTGCGAGATCGGCCCCATCGCCTTGACGTACGGCGACACGTTGAAGGCGATCGGCGACTCGTGGGTGAGCGCGTCGACCTTCTGGTGCACGGCGAGGTCCGGGCCGTACATGAACATCGACGGGCAGCCGATGACCTTGACGTGCTCGTCGCCGAACCCGAGATCCTTGAGGAACTTGGCGGTGAACTCCCCGCGTACGCCGATCGAGGGCGAGCGGTCGAGCACGGCGCGGACGAACCGGGTGGTCGCGGCGGCGACCCACTCATGGTCCTTGTAGTCGCCGTCGATGCTGGCCTGCGCGCCGACGCCGACGACGGTGACCGGCACGGTCAGCTGCTCGACCGTGGCGGCCAGCGACTCGAGCGCGGTGTAGCCCGGGCGGAAGGCGTTGGCCAACGGGATGACCACGTGGTCGTAGGTCTCGTTGATCTTCGCCGGCGGGGTCTTGTGCAGCCCCGACGTCGTCAGCTCGGCGTCGTCGGTCGACAGCAACCGGTACACCGCCTGGCTGAACACCAGGTTGCCGGTGTTGTTGCCGATCAGGTTCTTGTTGTACGTGGTCTCGGCGTCAGCGACGACGAACGGGGCCTTGTGGGCACGGATGAGGATGCGGGCCATGCGGGAAACCCTAATGGCTCGCACCCCCGACGTCGTTCAGGCGATGGCCTGACCGAACCGCGCGCCGGGTCCCGGGACACCGTCCCGCCCCGGCTGCCAGCGATGGGTCAGCACCATGTAGCCGTCGGTGCCGTACACCGATCCGCCGCCGGTGGCCGGGTCACCGATGGCCAGGGTCTTCTCGCGCTGGCCGTAGAGCGTGGTCAGCACCGCCCCGAAGCGGCTGTCGGGCCGCAGCGATCCGGCTCCGGCCAGATCCTGGGTGACCGGGTCGAAGTTCTCGGCCACGAAGGGCGGGAACTCGTCGAGTCGGTCGAAGACCGACAGGTTGTGCACCGCCCCGGTGTCGGTGACCCCGGAGACGTCCTCCCCGGGCACGCCGACGCTGAGGTTCGACATGTCGGTGAAGGCCAGCGCCGCCCCGAACTCGTCCCCGGCCTCCCCGGTGTCGCGCACCCGGTCGGTGTCCTGATGGAAGGTCAGGATGTGCTTCAGCGTGTGGCTCTTCTCGATCAGCGTCGACACCGACCCGGCATCGACGGCGGCACCGACGTCCTCACCCGGGGCGCCGATCGACAGTTTGCGGATCACGTTGCCGATCTGGATGCTCAGCGCCAGCGCGGCCCCGAACCGGTCCCCGGTCTCGGCCCTGCCCGCGATCCCGGGCGAGTCCTGACTGTAGAGCTTGGCCCCGTCGAGCGTCTCCCGGACCACCGTCACCGACCCGGCGCCGTCGCGGCCCGATACCGTGTCGCCCGGCGCGCCGATGATCATGGCCTGCTGCCGATCGGTGCTGCGACCCGACCGGGTGCCCAGATCGAGTCGGCCGACGACCACGGTGCTGCCGAACGCGTCCCCGGTCTGGGCCGATCCGGGGAGCCGGATCGACGACCCGGGCAGCCTCTTGCCCTGCCGGAGCTCACCCACCGACCGTGGGGCGGTCGCCACCCGGAGCACGTTGACCGCCCCCGCGTCGCGGATCCGGCCGACGTCCTCGCCCGGTGCGCCGAAGGTCAGCCGCTGGGTCCGGTCGGCCAGCGGCCCGCTGATCGCCGCGCTGAAGCCGAAGCGGTCCCCGGCCTCGACCGTCCCGCCGGCCTGCGACTGGTCGGCGCTCCAGCCGACGAACCGCACCGGTCGGGCCTCGGGATCGCGGGCGTACGCGCCGTAGTGCACGGTGCCCGCGTCGGCCCGTCCGTCGACGTCCTCCCCGGGCGAGCCGACGGCCAGACCCGCACACTGGCCGTTCAGCCCGACCCGATGGAGGGCGAGTGACCACCCGAAGTGATCGCCCGACTCGGGGGTGCCACCGAAGTCCGCCTGGGTGAGCACCCGGCGGAGGCCGTCCTCGCCGATCCTGGTCGGCGAACCGCCGAACAGCACGGTCACGCTTCCGGCCTCGGCCCGCCCGCCGACCGCGGCGTACGGGTCGCCGACGACCAGGTCGTCGTAGCCGTCGCCGTTCAGGTCGCGGCTGCTCGCGGTCAGGTCGCAGCCATCGGCCTTGGCCTCGGCTTGCGGCGGCGTCAGGGGGATCAGCGCCACTCCGGCGAGCAGTGCGGTCAGCGCACCGATCACGCGACGAGGCATGTCAGGCCACCGACTGGCCGAAGCGGACACCGGTGCCGGGGATGTTCCCGGTTCCCGGCTTCCACGAGCGCGGCGCGTTGCTGCTGTCGCTCGACACCACGTAGACCGAGCCGCCGTCCTGGCCGCTGGTGATCGCGAACACGCTCTCGCCGTAACCGCCGACCGGTGGGGTCCGCTGCATCGAGTCGGTCGCGGGGAGTCCGGACACCGTCGAGCCGAAGCGGCTGCCGGCCTTGATCGTCCCGGGGGTGCCGGGGGAGTCCTCGTTCAGCGTCGGCGAGGGGAACGACAGCTTCGACGTGCCGATCCGGACGATCTGGACGACGCCCGCGTCGACCGCCGAGCCCAGGTTCTCCCCGGGGACGCCGACGGCCAGGGTGCGGTCGTCGCGGTAGGCGATCGACGCCCCGAACTGGTCGCCGCTCTCCGCGCGGTCGGCCCAGCCCTTGGTCGACTGGCTCAGCGAGAGGGCCGGGAGCACGGCGCCGGTCGCGCTCGAACGCTTGAGCACGGTGACCGTCCCGGCGTCCTTGGCCTTGCCGAGGTCCTCACCGGGCGCCCCGATGGCCAGTTGGCGGGTGGTCCGCAACGGTGGCACCAGGTTCTCGGCCAGGCTGGCGCCGAAGTGGTCGCCGGTCTCGGCGGTACCCGGCACGCCGGAGGTGTTCTGGGTGATCAGCCGCGGCTTGGAGAACCGGGTCAGCACGGTGACCGAACCGGCGCCCTTGCGGCCGTTGACCACGTCACCGGGCGCGCCGACGTAGAGGTTCCAGTCGTCGTCCTCCTCGATCGGCAGGTAGTTGAAGTAGCCGATGGTCTCGCCGAACCGGTCGCCGGCCTGGAACACGCCGGGCACGCCGTCGGAGCCCTGGCGCTGCTGGCGGCCCTCGGTCGATCCCCGTGAGGTGTGGTTGATTACACCGGCGTCGTTGTTCTCACCGGGTGCGCCGAAGGCCAGGACCACGTCGTACTCGTCACGACCGCCGAGCGCCGCGAGCGAGGAACCGAACTCGTCGTCGTCCTCGACGGTCCCGCCGACGTCGGACTGGTCGTAGGTGACGAAGACGTCGCGCTGCTGCGGGTCGTCGCGCTGGACGCCGTTGATCGTGTAGATGTGGGCGACCCCGGCGTCGCGGTGACCGTCGAGGTCCTCGCCCGGAGCACCGATCATGATGCTGTAGCAGCCGTCCATGTCGGTGATGTCGACCTCGGTCGCCGAGCCGAAGTGGTCGCCCGCCTCGGGCGTGCCGCCCATGTCGCTCTGGGTGAGCACCCGCCGGGCACCTTCGCCGATCCGCCCGTCGGCGTCGCCGAACAGCACGGTGACCGTGCCCGCCTCGGCCTGACCCCCGACGGTGGCGTACGGATCGCCGACCACGGCGTCCTCGTACCCGTCGCCGTTCAGGTCGCGGTAGGGCCGCAGGTCGTAGCAGTTGATGACTTCGGCGGCGTGGGCGGTCGGCACGGCGAGGAGCGGGAGGGTCAGCGACCCCAGGGCGATGCCGAGGCCGAGGAACAGACGGTGGTGGTGCATGGACATCTCCTGGTGTGCGCCGGTGTCGTGCCGGATGTCTCGGACGCTGTCACCGGTGGCCCCTCGTGGCCAGTTGACCCCTACACCCCCCGCTAGAGTTCCGCCGAAGGCACGAGGAGGCACCGATGGGCGTTCCGGACACGGCCGGGCACACCGTCCTGGCGACCGCGGACAGCGAGTCGTTCGCCTCGCTGCGCCGTCGACCGACCTCGCGCGAGGAGCGCTACGCGATGGGCCGGCACTTGCGCGATGCCGTCCCGCGCAAGAGTCTGGGCGACTGGTCGCCCGCCGGCCGACCGCCCCGACCCGGTGCAGCTGATCCTCGAGTCGCACGAGGGCCGGCTCGACTGGTTGGTCCCCATCCGGGTCGGCCGGATGGTCGGCTCGCCCTACGGGTTCCTGCGCGGCACCGCGATCGTGATGGCCGACGACGTGGCCTCGCTGCCGTCGACCGGCATCACCCCGGTGATCTGCGGTGACGCGCATCTCGGCAACTTCGGGTTCTACGCCTCGCCCGAGGGTGAGCTGGTCATCGACCTCAACGACTTCGACGAGGCGCACCCCGGCAGCTGGGAGTGGGACCTGCGCCGCCTGGTGGCCAGCATCTGGGTGGCCGGCCGGGAGAACGGGTCGAGCGAGGACCAGTGCCACGACGCGGTGCTGGCCTGCGTCAGCTGCGTACCGGGCCGAGGTGCGGTTCCTGGCCGAGCAGCCGCTGCTGATGCGCAGCTACAACCGGCTCGACGTCGGGCGCCTGCACGAGACCGCGACCGAGAAGTCGCTGCGCGACGAGATCGAGCGGTCGGCCAAGCGGGCCCGCTCGCGGACCAGTGACCGCGCACTGCCGCGGTTCACCGCCGAACACGAGGGGCGTCGGCAGATCGTCGAGGAGCCGCCGCTGATCACCCGGCTGACACCGGGCGGAGTACGAGGCCGCGGCCGAAGGCGCTGGACGACTACCTCAACACGCTGGCCCCGCACTGGCGCCGCGCCATCGGCGGCTACACCCTGGTCGACCTCGCCCACAAGGTGGTCGGGGTGGGCAGCGTCGGGCTGCGGGCGTACGTGGCCCTGCTCGAGGGCAGCAGCGCCGACGACGTGGTCTTCCTCCAGCTGAAGCAGGCCCGGCGTTCGGTCCTGGCCCGCTACGTGCACGGCGACTCGGCCTGGCACGCCCACCAGGGCCAGCGGGTGGTCGAGTACCAGCAGGCGCTGCAGACGGTCAGCGACCCGCTGCTCGGCTGGACCACGATCGAGGACCGGCAGTACTACGTCCGCCAGTTCCGCAACATGAAGGGCACCATCCCGCTCGACTCGATCGACGCCGCGGCACTGACCGACTACGCCGGGATCGTCGGCCACCTGCTGGCCAAGGGCCACGCCCGGACGAGCGGCGCCTCGATGATCGCCGGCTACGTCGGCAGCTCGGACAAGCTCGACCGGGCCTTCGCCGACTTCGCCCGCGCGTACGCCGACCAGACCGAGTCCGACCATGCCGCGCTGGTCGCCGCCGTACGACGCGGGGTGCTGCCGGTCACCGACGGCGCGCTCGAGCGAGGCTCGGCCTTCCGTCCTTGAGGGGTCGCGTCAAAATATCGGGCCGCGACGAGCGCCAGCGAGGACCGGCCGCGCGGGGCGTGTGGGGGGTCGTCCCCCCACACGTGATTGCTCAGCGGCCACCCTCTCTTCTCTTGTTGCGCATGGTCACGACGACGGCGCCGACGATGAAGGCGACGCCCACGGCCATCCAGATCCGGCCGTTGAACCGGGACGTGACGCTGCGGGAGGTGCCGACGGCGGGATCCTGGCCGGCGCCGAGATCGCTCGGGACCGGGTCCGAGGCGGTCAGCAGCCGGGTGCCGGAGCAGTTGTTGCTGACCAGCCGGGCGATGGGCCCGACCGTCCCTTCGTCCGGGTACTGGGCCTGGACCAGGTAGGTCTGTTGGACGTCGAGATCGAGCGCCGTGCTGCTGCCCGCGTCGGAGGCGACGATCTGCTCGGAGAACGCAGCGCCCTGGTACACCCGGTCGACCCGGAACGTGTACTCACGTTCCCGGCCGAACTTGGCCGACTGGTCGGCGACCAGGAGTCCGGTGAAGATGACGTCGGCGTCGGCCCTGACCGACGGGTCGTCGGGCGACACCGCGCAACTGGCTGCGGCCGGCGCGGCGGTGGCCGGAATCAGCCACAGCAGCGTCGCCACCAGAGCCAGCAGGATCACTCCGGCCCGGCGTACGACGGTCAGCGGCGCCGACCGGGGCGCCAGAGCAGGCCGAGGCCGATCGCGGTGAGCGCCCCGACCACGAACAGACCGATGCCCGCGTACGTGAGCGCGCGGGTCAGTCGCTGGTCGGCCAGCACCGTCTTCTCCTGGGCGTCCGAGGGGCCGTCGGTCGGGGCCGGGGCTGACCCAGCAGACGAGGAGCCGTCGAGGTCGCCAGATTGCCGCTGCACGACGACGAACCTAGCCGGGTCACCGTACGATCCCCGCTTCCTTCCCATCCCTCGACGGCGAAGACGATCCAGGTCGTCCCGACATCGGGGGTGAAACCGCAGGCGGCCGAGTCGGCGTTGGTGTCGAGGACCTGGTCGCGATAGGCCCGGCCCTTGTAGACCCCGTCGACCTCGAACCGCAGCGAGATCCGTTGTTCGCCGCGCTGGCGGACCGAGGTGCTCGAGGTCACCGTGCCCCGGAAGATGACGTCGGAGCGTTCCACCTGCTCGGTGACCGAGGCGGGCCGACAACTGCACGCGTACGCGGGCGTCGTCCCGACCACGACGGCGAACGCGCCGGACAAGACGATGGCGAGGAGCAGACCCAACCTCCGCATGGGCTCAGGGTATGTCGGTGGCCAGCGGAGCCGGCCGCCGAGCCGGGCCGCGGCGCTCGCGATTCGGCCATCAGTGCACCGGACACCCCGCCCGACCGTGCTGCGACGAGACGAATCCGGCCTCGGCGCGGCCCGGGTCGTCGAAACGCGGAGGCGGTGCCCGGGCCCGGGGTCATAGGATCGCGGGGTTGCTCGAATCCCGTTTCGGCGAGCAACCGTTCTAGGAAAGGAAGCACTCTCGTGATGCGCAGCCACGGCGCCGGCACCCTTCGGGCCGAGCACGCCGGAACCACCGTGACCCTGGCCGGCTGGGTGGCCCGCCGCCGAGACCACGGCGGGGTGGCGTTCGTCGATCTGCGCGACGCCTCGGGCGTTGTCCAGGTGGTGATCCGCGACGAGATGCTGGCCGAGTCGGGGGCGCACGACCTGCGCAACGAGTACTGCATCACGGTGATCGGCGAGGTGTCGCCGCGACCCGAGGGCAACGCGAACGACGAGCTGCCGACCGGGGCGATCGAGGTCGTCGTGTCGACGCTCGAGGTGTTGAGCACCGCGGCGCCGCTGCCGTTCCAGATCGACGAGCGGATCACCGTCGGCGAGGAGGCGCGCCTGAAGTACCGCTACCTCGACCTGCGCCGCCCGGCGCCGGCCGCCGCCATCCGGCTGCGGAGCCGGGTCAGCAAGACCGCGCGCGACCTGCTCTCCGAGCGGGACTTCGTCGAGATCGAGACGCCCACCCTGACCCGCTCGACGCCCGAGGGGGCCCGCGACTTCCTGGTCCCGGCCCGGCTCCGGCCCGGCAGCTGGTATGCGCTGCCGCAGAGCCCGCAGCTGTTCAAGCAGTTGCTGATGGTGGCCGGGATGGAGCGCTACTACCAGATCGCCCGCTGTTACCGCGACGAGGACTTCCGCGCCGACCGGCAGCCCGAGTTCACCCAGCTGGACATCGAGATGAGCTTCGTCGACCAGGACGACATCATCGAGCTGACCGAGGCGCTGCTGACCCGGATCTGGGCGTTGATCGGGGTCAGCGTCGACGCGCCGTTCGAGCGGATCACCTATCGCGACGCGATGGACCGCTACGGCAGCGACAAGCCCGACCGGCGATTCGGCCAGGAGCTGGTCGAGCTGACCGACTACTTCGCCGAGACCCCGTTCCGGGTGTTCAAGGCCGACTACGTCGGCGCCGTGGTGATGCCGGGGGGCGCCAGCCAGGCCCGTCGGGTGCTCGACGGCTGGCAGGAGTTCGCCAAGCAGCGCGGGCATCGTGGGCTGGCGTACGTGCTGGTCGGCGAGGACGGCGAGCTCGGCGGACCGGTGGCCAAGAACCTGTCCGAGGGCGAGCGCGAAGGTCTGGTCGCCCAGGTCGGCGCTGCTCCCGGTGACTGCATCTTCTTCGCCGCCGGGGTGCGGGCCCAGGCTCAGTCGCTGCTCGGCGCGACCCGGCTGGAGATCGGCCGGCGCTGCGGTCTGTTCGACGACGCGGTCGCTCCGCAGGACCGGCAGTGGGCGTTCTGCTGGGTCGTCGACGCCCCGCTGTTCGAGCCCGCCGACAAGGCCGTCGCCGCCGGCGACGTGGCCGTCGGATCAGGCGCCTGGACCGCGGTGCACCACGCGTTCACCTCGCCCAAGCCGGAGTCGATCGACACCTTCGACACCGATCCGGGCGGCGCGCTGGCCTACGCCTACGACATCGTCTGCAACGGCAACGAGATCGGCGGCGGGTCGATCCGTATCCATCGCCGCGACATCCAGGAGCGGGTGTTCGCCATGATGGGGCTGAGCCAGGAGGAGGCGCGGACCAAGTTCGGCTTCCTGCTCGACGCCTTCGACTACGGACCGCCGCCGCACGGCGGTATCGCCTTCGGCTGGGACCGGATCTGTGCGCTGCTGTCGGGCAGCGACTCGATCCGCGACGTCATCGCCTTCCCCAAGTCGGGCGGCGGCGTCGATCCGCTGACCGACGCGCCGGCCCCGATCACGCCGCAGCAGCGCAAGGAAGCCGGCGTCGACGCGCCGGTCTCTGCCCGGCCCGCTGACGACTTTCCGGAGCGCCAGCGACGGGAGGTCCTGCGGGGGTGTGGGGGTCGCCCCCCACATCGACCCGACTTTCCGGAGCGCCAGCGACGGGATGTCCTGCGGGGGTGTGGGGGTCGCCCCCCACATCGACACCCGTTACGCGTCCTCGACGTCGCGTCCGAGCAGGGCGGCGAGTCGGTCGAGCACCGGCGCGTCGGGTGACACCGGCTGCGGCAGGGCGAAGGGGCGGCGCGCGCCCTCGACGTTGTCCAGGCTCGTGCGGGTGAACTCGAACTCCTGGGCGACGAGCCCCTCGTCGACCTGGAGCGGGCGGCCGGTGGCCCGGGCCAGGTCCCAGCCGTGCACCAGGTACTCGACCATCCGCAGGTGGATCAGCACCGGGCCGGGCACCGTGCCGACCGGGCTGGCGTAGGTGCGCTCGAGCGCGCCCGGGCCGTTCATCGCCTCGATCAGTGTGGCCGCCGAGGCGGTGAAGCTCGCGGTCGGATCGTCCCCGGCCGCGGCGTCGACGCTGGCCGGCGGGTCGAAGTCGGCCCCCTGCGCGGCCGCCGCGAACTTGTGGTTGCCGGCGACGAGGTGGCCGACCAGTTGGCGGACGTTCCAGTCCGGGCACGGCGTCCGTCGGGTCCACGCGTCGTCGTCGACCCCGGCGAGCAGATCACCGACGGAACCGCTGACCTCGTCGAGCTGGGCGAGCAGGGGATGGGCCTGGGTCATGACGCTCCTGGGTGGATGGTGGCGATGGAAATGTGCAGCGACCCTACTGCCCCGGGAGAAGATGGGCCGGTGAGTGAGGACTTGTTCGGCGAGGCGGTGGGCCCGCCGGTGCCGGGGACCGGGGGAAGCCTGGCCGACGGCGCATTGGCCGGTCGTCCGCTGGCCGTGCGGATGCGGCCGCGCACCCTGGACGAGATCGTCGGCCAGCAACATCTCCTGACTCCGGGGTCGCCGTTGCGTCGGCTGGCCGCGGGGGAGCCGATGTCGGTGTTCCTGTGGGGGCCGCCCGGGGTCGGCAAGACCACGATCGCCGCGGTCGTCTCGCGTCAGAACGACGCCAAGTTCGTCGAGCTCTCCGCGGTCACGGCCGGCGTACGCGAGGTCCGGGCCGTGCTCGACCAGGCCCGCCGAGACCTGCGGGCCGACCGGCACACCGTGCTCTTCGTCGACGAGGTGCACCGGTTCTCCAAGACCCAGCAGGACGTCCTGCTGCCCGCGGTCGAGAACCGGCTGGTCACGCTGATCGCCGCCACCACCGAGAACCCCAGCTTCTCGGTGATCTCACCACTGCTCTCGCGGTCGCTGCTGCTCACGCTGCGACCGCTGACCGACGACGACGTGTCCGGGCTCCTCGACCGGGCGCTGGCCGACGACCGCGGGCTCGCCGGGGCGTTCACTCTCGACGACGACGCCCGCTCGATGATCCTGCGACTGGCCGGCGGAGACGCCCGTCGGGCGCTGACCTACCTCGAGGAGTCCGCTGCCGGAGCCAGGAGCAGGACTCCCGCTTCTTCGGGTGAGACCCCTGACCCGACATCGATCGACGCCGCCATCGTCGAGCAGGCGGTGGACAAGGCGGCCATCCGCTACGACCGCGACGGCGATCAGCACTACGACGTCATCAGCGCGTTCATCAAGTCGATCCGTGGCTCCGATGTCCAGGCCGCACTGCACTACCTGGCCCGGATGATCGCGGCCGGCGAGGACCCGCGGTTCATCGCCCGCCGGCTGGTCGTGCTGGCCTCGGAGGACATCGGGATGGCCGATCCCAGCGCACTGACCACCGCGGTGGCCGCCGCGGACGCGGTGGCGTTCATCGGGATGCCGGAGGGCCGGATCAATCTGGCCCAGGCGGTGATCGCGCTGGCGCTGGCGCCCAAGTCGAATGCGGTGATCACCGCGATCGACGCGGCGCTGGCCGATGTGCACGCCGGACGGATCGGTCTCGTCCCGCCGCACCTGCGCGACGCGCACTACGCCGGGGCCAAGAAGGTCGGGCACGGCCAGGGCTACCGGTACGCGCACGACCACCCGCACGGCATCGCCGCGCAGCAGTACCTCCCCGACGAGCTGGTCGGCTCGACCTACTTCGAGCCGACTGACCACGGGGCCGAGGCCGCCTTGGGAAGTCGGTTACGGCGGGTCAACGAGTTGCTGAATCGGCCTGACTGAGGCCCCATCTTCGCCTAGCGTTCCGGCATGGGTTGGTGGACCGAACGCGCGTTGCCGCGGCTGATCGACCGGGTGCTGGACGGCGACGCGATGACTCCGCGCCGGGCGGCGGTGTGCCGCGGGCTGACCGGTCGGGTGCTCGAGATCGGGTTCGGCTCGGGGCTGAACGTGCCGCACTACCCGACCACGGTGGAGACCGTGCTCGCGGTCGAGCCGTCCCAGGTGGCCTGGCAGCTGTCCGAGCCCCGCCGCACTACCCGCCCCCTGCCGATCGTCCGCGCCGGGCTCGACGGCCAGCGGCTCGACCTCGACGACGCCTCGGTCGACGCGGCGTTGTCGACCTTCACCCTGTGCTCGATCCCGGACCTGCCCGCGGCGCTGGCCGAGCTGCGGCGGGTGCTCCGTCCCGGTGGTGCGCTGCACTTCCTCGAGCACGGGCGGGCCCCCGATCCCGGCGTACGCGCCTGGCAACGCCGGCTCAACCCGCTCCAGCGCCGGTGCGCCGCCGGGTGCCGGCTCGACCGTCCGATCGACCGGGCCCTGGTCGACGCCGGCTTCACCGTGACGGGATTGGAAACCGGCTACGGGCCCACCCGACCGCGGGCCATGGCCTACCTCTACACCGGTCGCGCCACCCGCGACGACTAGGGGATCCGCCAGTAGCCGACGAAACTGACCGCCGCCTTGGCCACCGCGTGGTCGTTGACCAGCCAGCGGCGCAGGGTGGTGGGGATGGCGCGTTCGCCGACCAGGTAGGCCCAGACGTCGCTGCTCGGCGGCGACCAGCTCAGCACGGTGGCTACGGCCAGCGCACCCGGGCGCTGCCCGGGCTCACGGATCAGCCAGTGGACGGCGACCCCGTCGGGCCCGACCAGCTCGCGTCGGTCGTCGGCATCGGCCACCTCGACGAAGACGTCCCCGCGCGCGGCCCGGGGGAGATCGCGGAGGATCCCGGCCACGGCGGGCAGCCCGGTCTCGTCGGTGACCAGCAGGTGGTGGGCGGCGGGATCGGGTGCGAGCTCGTAGCCGCAGCCCTGGTCGAGCAGCGCGACGCGGTCACCGGGCCGGGTCCGCCGCGCCCAGCGCCCGGCCACCCCCTCGTCGCCGTGCACGACCAGATCGATGTCGAGCTCGAGCGTCTCGGGTCGGAGCTCGCGCACCGTGTAGCTGCGCAATTGCGGGCGTTGCGCCGACGGCAGTCGGAGGAAGTCGAGGTGGCCGAGACCGTCGCCTCCCTCGGGGAGGTCGAAACCGGTCCGGTCGGGCTCCTGCGGCAGGAACAGCCGGAACCACTGGTCGAAGCCGTGCCGCGGCCACGCCGCCAAGCCGGGACCGGTGACGGTGACCCGGATGAAGTGCGGACCGACCTGCTCGATCCGACGCACCTGCACCACGGCGAAGGTGTCGAACTGTCGGGTGTCCCGGAACGCCACGCCCGCCCTTCCTGCCTGGTCTCGGTCCGCTGCCGCCGCCCGGTCGGGGCGGTGCGGAGCCTGCTCAACCTACCGGCCGGGGAACCCCGGTCCACGAGCCAGCCGGATGGGTCCCTTCGCGTCGGCGAGCTCGACCCGCTCGCCCTTCTGCTGGATCTCGACCACGCCGCCGTCGGCCAGCTCACCGGCCACCGTCCGCGCCTGGTCCATCAGGCCCCGCCAGTCGGTCCCTCCCACCGTCCGGGCAGCGTCGCTCGGGCAGATCGTCTTGTCGGGATCGCGGTGCCACAGCAGCGCGCGGATGGCCGCGGCCAGGCGCTCTGCCCGGCCCTCGGTGGTGGTCGGCTCCCACCACGGCTCGCCGCGCTCGCCGAGCGCGACCTTGGCGTCTCGGACCCGGGCCCGGGCCGCCGCCACGGCGGCGTCGTCGTCACGGTCGGCGTGGACCGCGCGTCGGGCGGCCATCAGTTCGTGGACCAGCTCGGCCCGGAACGACTCGGGGATGGCCGGGTCGCTGGCTCGCCACTTCCGGCCGTCGATCACCAGATGGTGACCGTCGGCGGTGCGCTCGGGTCCGTCGTCGGTGGAGGTCATCGGACTTCGGATCCTAGCCACGTCCCGACGTCGTCGACCGGGCCGTCGCGACCGCGGTGTCCGGGAGCGAAAGTGACCAGGACCCGGGGGTGCCCGCGGGGTAGGGTCAGGGGCGGTTCTGTACCCCTGAGACATATTGAGGATCAACGATGACAGCAGGAGCAATCGCCGGTCTGATCGCCGCCATCGCGTTCGTCGCTCTGGTGGCGCTCACCGCCGTGCCGCTGCTCAAGCTCGGCCGGGTGCTCGAGGAGGTCCGGCTGGCCGTGCGCGACATCGGCCACGAGTCGGTGCCGATCCTGACCGAGCTGCGCGGCACGGTGCGCGCGACCAACGACGAGCTGGGCAAGATCAGCCTGGTCACCGAGGACGTGGCCAAGGTCAGCGCCCACGCCACCGTGGTCGCCGAGAACGCGGCCCAGATGACCAGCCTGTTCTCCGCCACCCTCGGCGGTCCGCTGGTCAAGACCGCGGCGCTCAGCTACGGCGTTCGCAACGCCCTGCGCGGCGGCGGCAAGCGCGCGAAGCGGGTGAAGTGATGGTGAAGCGACTCTTCTGGTTCGCCATCGGTGCCGGTGTGGCCCTCTACGCCTACCGCCGGATCCGGGCCTCGCTGAGCAAGGCGAGTCCCGATGCCCTCGGCCCAGCGGGCCGTCGACACCGCGGGCAGCCTCGGTGAGCGCGCCCAGGACTTCGCCGCCCGGGTCCGCGAGGGGATGGCCGAGCGTGAGGCCGAGATCCGCGAGACCTACGGCATCGCCGACTGAGGCGTACGCCCACCCACCGGCACCACCAGCTAGGACATCATCATGAAAACCGCCGAGATCCGGCGCCGGTTCCTCGACTTCTTCGCCCTCCGGGGTCACGAGGTCGTGCCGTCCGCGCCCCTGCTCTACAACGACCCCACCCTGCTGTTCGTCAACGCGGGCATGGTGCCGTTCAAGCCGTACTTCACCGGCGCCGAGACCCCGCAGTGGAACCGCGCCACCAGCGTGCAGAAGTGCGTCCGGACCCTCGACATCGAGGAGGTCGGCAAGACCACCCGGCACGGCACCTTCTTCCAGATGAACGGCAACTTCTCGTTCGGCGACTACTTCAAGGCCGAGGCCATCCGCTTCGCCTGGGAACTGGTCACCGGCAGCCAGGACGACGGCGGCTACGGATTCGACCCCAACCGGATCTGGGTGACCGTGCTGCACTCCGACGACGAGGCGGCCGGGCTGTGGGAGAGCATCGCCGGGCTGCCCAAGGAGCGGATCCAGCGGCGCGGGCTGCTCGACAACTACTGGCACATGGGCATCCCCGGACCGGGCGGACCGTGCAGCGAGATCTACGTCGACCGCGGGTCGCAGTTCGGGCCCGACGGGGGACCGATCGTCGACGAGGACCGGTTCCTGGAGATCTGGAACCTGGTCTTCATGCAGGAGGAGTTGTCGCAGGTCCGCCGCAAGGACGACTTCGACATCGCGCGGCCGCTGCCGCGCAAGAACATCGACACCGGGATGGGCCTCGAGCGCGTGGCCTACCTGCTGCAGGGTGTCGACAACCTGTACGAGATCGACCAGGTGTTCCCGGTCATCGAGCACGCCGCGGCGCTGGCCGGTCGGCCCTACGGGCGCGACCACGGTGACGACGTCCGGCTGCGGGTGGTTGCCGACCACATCCGCTCCGGTCTGATGCTGATCACCGACGGCGTCACGCCCGGGCAACGAGGCGCGCGGCTACGTGTTGCGGCGGCTGCTGCGGCGCACGGTGCGCTCGATGCGGCTGCTCGGCGTCGCCGACCCGGTGCTACCCGAACTGCTCCCGGTCAGCCGCGACCTGATGAGCGAGTCCTACCCGGAGATCACCACCAACTGGGACCGGATCAGCCAGATCGCGTACGCGGAGGAAGAGGCCTTCCGTCGCACCCTGACCACCGGGACGCAGATCTTCGACCTGGCCGTCTCCGACGCCAAGGGCGCGGGCGCGACCACGCTGACCGGCGACCGCGCCTTCCAGCTCCACGACACGTACGGCTTCCCGATCGACCTGACCCTGGAGATGGCGTCGGAGCAGGGGCTGGCCGTCGACGAGACCGGCTTCCGCTCGCTGATGCAGCAGCAGAAGGACCGGGCCAAGGCCGACGCCAAGTCCAAGAAGGCCGGCGCCCAGGCCGTCGAGATCTACAAGGACCTGCGCGCCGAGGGCGAGACGCCCTTCACCGGCTATCGCGAGCTGACCACCGAGTCGAAGGTGCGCGGCATCGTCGTCGACGGGCTGGCCGTCGAGGCGGCCGAGCAGGGCCAGGTCGTCGAGCTGGTGCTCGAGCAGACCCCGTTCTACGCCGAGTCCGGCGGTCAGGACTCCGACGCCGGGATCATCACCGGCGACGGGGTCGAGCTCAAGGTGATCGACGTCCAGCGTCCGGTCAAGGGGCTCATCGTCCACCGGGTCGAGGTGACCCGCGGTGAGTTGCTGCGCGGTGCCGGGGTGTTCGCCCAGGTCGACGGTGAGTGGCGGCTCGGCGCCTGCCAGGCGCACTCGGGCACCCACGTGATGCACGCCGCGCTGCGCCAGGTGCTCGGCCCGACCGCGTTGCAGAGCGGCTCGTACAACAAGCCCGGCTACCTCCGGCTCGACTTCGCCTGGCAGAGCGGGTTGTCGCAGCAGGTCCGCGAGGCGGTCGAGGAGGCCGCCAACCAGGGGATCCGCGCCGACCTCAACGTCAGCGCGACCTTCATGCCGTTGGCCCGGGCGCGCGAGATCGGCGCGCTCGCGCTGTTCGGCGAGACCTACGGCGAAGAGGTCCGCGTCGTCGAGATGGGCGGCCCGTGGTCGCGCGAACTCTGCGGTGGCACCCACGTGCAGCACAGCTCGCAGATCGGTCTGATCAACATCACCGGCGAGTCATCGATCGGGTCGGGTGTCCGCCGGGTCGAGGCATTCGTCGGGATCGAGGCCTTCCGCTACCTGGCCAAGGAGCGTTCGCTGGTGCTCGGGCTGACCGACGCGCTCAAGGTGCAGCCGGACCAACTGGCCGAGCGGGTCAACCGGATGATCGCCCAGCTCAAGGCAGCCGAGAAGCAGATCGCCGACCTCAAGCGCGAGTCGGCGCTGTCCGACGTCGCCGGCATCGTGGCCAAGGCTCACGACATGTGGGGGGTCGGCTACATCGGTCACCGTGCCGACGGGGTCAGCGGCAACGATCTCCGCAGCCTGGCGCTGGAGATCCGCAACCGGGTCGACAACACCGCCGCGGTGGTCGCCGTCGTCGGTGGCACGCCCGACAAGCCGGCCGTCGTCGTGGTCACCACGGCCGCCGCCCGTGAGCGGCGGCTCAAGGCCGGCGACCTGGTCCGCACCGCGAGCCAGGCGCTCGGTGGTCGTGGCGGCGGCAAGGACGACATCGCCCAGGGCGGTGGCACCGACGGCAGCAGGGCCGACGAGGCACTGACCTCGGTCGAGCACGCGATCGGTCACGTCCTGCAGTCCTGACCTCGGGCACGAGCTCACGACCTCGGACCCCTGCGCACGACCGCCCTCGCCGGGCGGCCCAGCGCGGGGGTCCCGAGATTTCCGGAGGTCGTCTCGGTGAGGCCGTGGCGGCGGGTGGTGACGCTCCCCGGCACGCGACCGATGATCGTGGAAACCCGTCAACCGACTTCGGTCCACAGGTTTCCCCAATCCTGGTCCGGAACGGCGAAGCACCGTGGACACCGGGTCGGTGTCCCGGTCCAACCCCGCGCCGTGAGGTGGCGGGCGACCTGGGCGGCGACCCGGCACGGGTTCTCCCGGACGTGGAACCAGCTGTAGCGCAGGGTCAGCCGATGGAGCAGCGCATGCACGTTGTCGCGATCCAGGTCCCAGAAGGCCTGCAGTCCGGAGTGATACAGCGCACCGTCCAGCTCGACCAGGAGCAGGTAGCGGTCGTAGTCGACGTCGGTGAAGTGGGGAAGACCGCTCGGCGACTGCTGGCGCCGACCCGTCGGCAGCCCGTGGGCGCGCTCGACATCGCGCAGATAGCTCACTTCGAGCGCGGAATGGGCTCCGATGGCCGCATCGGCGATCGCCGCGAGGACCAAGGGGCGCGAGGGCTGACGGGACCGCTGACCCAACGCCCGGGACAGCCGGGCCGGTGTCGTCCGTCTGCTCTGGACCGCTCCGGTGACCAGCGCGATGATCTGGGTCTCGCCGGCGTCGGCGGCGAGATCGAGCAGCGCATCCTCCACGGTCAGCCGGGGCGGATCGGGCAGCGTCCGACCGGTCCGACTGCCGGGGCGCTCGCGGAGAAAGAACCAGTGCTCGGTCGGACGTCTCCGCATCGTCCAATCGACCAGGACGTCGACGGGCATCGGTGGTTCGTCGAGCAGTCCGTGTCGCCACCCTGAGGCGCGCGGTCCGAGTCGTGCGCCGTCGCCGCCGGCCAGCACACCGGCCCACGCCCAGGCCTCCCAGCTCGGCGCAGCGCCGGAGGTCAGGTAGAGCCCGCGGCCCAGGGCCCGCCACTGGTCGCGACCGAGCCGCGACAGCACCCGATCGGTCAGGCCGAGTCCCAGCGCCTGCTCGCGGGTGACCACTCCGGCCTGCAGCCCGGCCAGCCGGAGCAGTGCCGACGAGGGTCGTTGACGTGGGTTCATGTCGGGAGTGTGTGGACGCGCGCCGAGATCGTGCGCGCGTCGCGAGATCTGTGGATGGGGCCATGGCCTGCTGTCACCTGTGGACGACGCTTCCGGCTCGCCGGCGGGAGAGCGTGGAAACCGGTGAACCGACTTCGGTTGACAGAATTCCACGATCTCCTGAGACCGGTGTCGATCCGGGGCCGACCCGATCGTCATGGGTGTGTCAGCATCCACCCACGAAGAGAGGTCACATCATGCGTTACTCACTCCTGCTCCACTACCCCGAGATGACCGCCGACGAGCTCGGCCCCGAGGCGCTCGACGAGGGCATGCGTGCCTTCGACGCCTACGCCAAGGCGCTCGACGAGGCCGGGGTCCTGGCCAGCCTCGAGGTGCTCAAGCCGGTCGCCGCGTCGACGACGCTCACCCTGGCCGGCGGTGAACTGGTCGTGCAGGACGGTCCGTTCGCCGACACGCACGAGAAGCTCGGCGGTGTCGTGGTCATCGAGGTCGCCGATCTCGACGAGGCGCTCGGCTGGGCCCGGCAGGCGCCGCCGGCCGCGTACGGGCACGTCGAGATCCGGCCCACCGCGACCCGGTTCGTCGACGGCGCCTGGACGGCTCACCCGTTCGCGTGAGCACCGCCGCGGACCAGGCTGCCGAGCGGGCGGCGCGGACCTCCTACGGGCGGCTCGTCGCCGTGCTCGGCGCCTGGACCCGCGACCTGGTCCTGGCCGAGGACGCGCTGGCCGACGCGTTCGAGCGGGCGCTGACCCGCTGGCCCCGCGACGGGGTGCCGGACAACCCGGAGGGGTGGCTGCTCACCGTCGCCCGCAACCGGCTCCGGGATCTGGTCGGCTCGGCCGCCCAGCGCACCCGGGCCCCGCTCGAGGAAGGGGTGACCCTGATGGACGGGTTCGACGTCGACGCCTGGCTCGACGACCGCGACGCCATTCCGGACCGCCGCCTCGAACTGCTCTTCGTCTGCGCCCACCCGGCCATCGACCCGGGCGTCCGGACGCCGCTGATGCTGCAGACCGTGCTCGGCTTCGAGGCGGCACGGATCGGCGCGATCTTCGCCGTCGAGCCGGCGGCGATGGCCCAGCGGCTGGTCCGGGCCAAACGCCGGATCCGGATGGCCGGCATCCCGTTCCGGGTCCCCACCCGCGCCGACATGCCCGAGCGGCTGCCGTCGGTGCTCGAGGCGATCTACGGCGCCTACGCCCTGGACTGGTTGGACCAGGGCGAGCGCTACCGGGAGTCGATCGCCGACGAGGTCCGTTGGCTCGCGGTCCTGGTGGCGACGCTGCTCGAGGACGAACCCGAGGCCTGGGGTCTGGCCGCGCTGCTGACCCTGGCCCAGTCGCGGGCACCGGCCCGGGTCGGCGACCCGTGGCCCGGTCTCGAGGACCAGGATCCCGGCCTCTGGGACCGCGGCCTGATCGCCGAGGGGGAGGCGCTGCTGCGGCGAGCGGCGGCGATCGGAAACCCGCTCGGCCGGTTCCAGCTCGAGGCGGCGATCCAGTCGGTGCACGGCGACCGGGCCCGGACCGGGGTGCTCGACCGCGCGACCCTGGTCGACCTCTACCGGGGGCTGGTGGCGATCGCTCCCACCGCCGGCGCGCAGGCCGCACTGGCCGCGGTGGCCGCCGATCAGCGGCGTCGCGATGTGGTGTGATCGAGCGGTGAGGACGAGGTGAGCGCGGGGTTCCGCCGCGGCGTACGCCTGGCCCTGGACTGGGGCGACGCCCGGATCGGCGTCGCCGCCTGCGACCGCGACGGCGTGCTGGCCTACCCGATCGACACGGTCAAGGCGGGTCCCGACGAACTGACCCGGATCGTCGCGCTGATCGAGGAGTACGCGCCGATCGAGGTGGTCGTGGGGTTCCCTCGTTCGCTGGGCGGCGGGGAGGGTCCGGCCGCGGCCAAGGCCCGCCAGCGGGCGTCGGACCTGGCCGCGCGGACCCCGGTGGCCGTCCGGTTGGTCGACGAACGCCTGTCGACCGTCTCGGCCAGCCGCCGGTTGCAGGCGGCCGGGAAGCGCTCGAAGCAACAGCGCAGCGTCATCGACGCGGCGGCCGCGACCGAGATCCTCGAGCACGCCCTGGCCCTCGAACGTTCCCGGGGTCCTCAGTTCGGCGCGTTAGTATCGGGCGGTCCCGACGATCCGGGGGCCCCGTCCAGCCGAGGGGATCAGGCAACCTGAGGGAGACCGACCAGCGTGTCATCGATCATGGACCCGGAGGTCAAGTCGAGCGCGGCCAAGGAGATCGTCCATCGGGGCAAGGGCTGTCTGGCCGTCGTGGTGGCCGCCGCGGTGCTGCTGTTCGGCGGATATTTCGTCTGGGATCGCGCCTCGGACTTCCTGGCCACCTTCGGCGAGGTGCCCGACTACACCGGTAACGGCAAGGAACGCATCTCGATCACCGTCCCCGACGGGGCGTCGCTGGACGCCATCGGATCGATCCTGGTCGAGAAGGACGTCATCAAGTCGACCAGGGCCTGGGACAAGGCCGTGCGCTCGGAGGAGCGGGCTGCCTCGGTCCAGGCCGGCAACTATGCGATGCGGACCCAGATGCCGGCGATCAGCGCCCTCCGGCTGCTGATCAACCCCGGCACGTCGCGGATCCGCGCCCAGTTCCGGGTGTCCGAGGGCTTGCGGATGAGCGCGCAGATCGACGAGCTGGCCAAGTCGACCAAGATCAAGAAGTCGAAGTTCAACGCGGCGGTCAAGAAGCCGAAGAGTCTCGGGCTGCCCGCGTACGCGAAGAACCGGCCCGAGGGTTTCTTCTTCCCCGACACCTACGAGCTGACCGCCGACTCCAATGCCACCACGGTGTTGAACCAGATGACCTCGCAATACAAGGAGGTCACCGCCGACATCGGGTTCGAGCGCGAGGCCAAGGCCAACAAGATCAAGCCGTACGACGCGCTGATCGTGGCCAGCATCATCGAGCGCGAGGTCAACCAGGACCGGTACCGGGCCAAGGTCGCCCGGGTTCTCTACAACCGGCTGGCCATCGACCGCAAGCTCGAACTCGACTCGACCGTGGTCTACGCCGAGAACCTCAAGACCAACACGACCACGCCGAAGGACCGCGATAGCCGGTCGAAGTACAACACCTACCGCTACACCGGCCTGCCGCCCGGCCCGATCGCCGCCCCCGGCCAGGCCGCGCTCGAAGCCGCGTCGAACCCGGCCAAGGGCCGCTGGCTCTACTTCGTCACCGTCAACTTCGACACCGGCGAGACCAAGTTCGCCCGCACCGAGGCCGGGTTCATCAAGATCCGCGACGAGTTCCAGCAGTGGTGCCAGGACAACAAGGGCCGCTGCGACTCGTGACCGGGTCCGAGCCGGAGGTGACCGACCCCGCCGACCCGGCCCTCGGTCCGCGGCGGTGCGCGGTCCTCGGGTCGCCGATCGCCCACTCGCTGTCGCCCCGGCTGCACGCGGCCGCGTACGCCGCGCTCGGTCTGGACTGGCGCTACGGCCGGTTCGAAGTCGGCGAGGCCGAGCTCGCAGGATTCGTCGACGGGCTCGATCCGAGCTGGCGCGGGCTCAGCCTGACCATGCCGCTCAAGGTCGCCGTGCTCGAGCTGGGCGAGGTCGACGAGGTCGCGGCCCTGGCCGGCGCGGGCAACACGCTGATCCTCGACGGCGACGTCCGCCGGGTCCACAACACCGACGTCCCGGGACTCGTTTCGGCCGTCCGCCGGGTGCACAGCGACCCGACGCCGCGGGTCACCCTGCTCGGCGCCGGGGCGACCGCCCGCTCTTCGCTGGTCTCGGCCGCTCAGCTGGGCGCCGAGTCGGTGACCGTGGTCGCGCGTACGCCGGCCAGGGCCGAACCGCTGCGCGCGCTGGGTGAACGCCTGGGACTGACCGTCGACGTCCGACCGTGGAGCAGCGACCTGCCGACCGCCGACCTGCTGGTCTCGACCGCTACGGCCGGGGCGGCCGACGACCTGGCCGAGGCGGCCGTGGCCAGCGCCCCGGTGATCTTCGACGCCATCTACGACCCGTGGCCGACCGTCCTCGCCGCCGCGGCCGAGCGCGAGGGCCGGACCGTGGTCAACGGCCGCGATCTGCTGATCGGACAGGCCCTGGTGCAGATCGAACTGATGACCGGACGGTCGGTGTCCGCCGACGTCCTCTACTCGGCCCTGGCTTCGCCGTCATGACACACTTCCCTGCGTGTTGAGATGGCTGACCGCAGGAGAATCGCACGGGCCCGCCCTGGTGGCGATCCTCGAAGGACTACCGGCTCACGTCGCCGTCACCAGCGCTGACATCGCCGACGCGCTCGCCCGTCGCCGGCTCGGCTTCGGCCGTGGCGCGCGGATGAAGTTCGAGGCCGACGCGGTCACCATCATCGGCGGCATCCGGCACGGGCAGAGCCAGGGTGGCCCGGTGGCCATCCAGGTCGGCAACACCGAGTGGCCCAAGTGGGAGACCGTGATGTCGGCCGATCCGGTCGATCCCGAGGTGCTCGCCGGGCTGGCCCGCAACGCGGCGCTGACCCGGCCACGCCCGGGTCACGCCGACCTGGCCGGGATGCAGAAGTACGACTTCGACGAGGCGCGGCCGATCCTCGAACGGGCCAGCGCCCGCGAGACCGCGGCCCGGGTCGCCCTCGGCCGGGTGGCCATGGCCTTTCTCGACCAGACCGTCGGCGCCCAGGTGCTGAGCCACGTCGTCGAGCTCGGCAGCGTCCGCGCGACCTCCGGACTGATCCCCACGTACGCCGACCTGCCGGCCATCGACGCGGATCCGGTGCGCTCGTTCGGCGCCGAGGCGAGCGCAGCGATGATCACCGAGGTCGAGACCGCGCAGAAGGCCGGCGACACGCTCGGCGGCGTCGTCGAGGTCGTGGTCTGGGGTCTGCCGCCGGGCCTCGGCTCGCACGTGCACTGGGACCGGCGGCTCGACGCCCGGCTGGCCGGCGCGCTGATGGGGATCCAGGCCATCAAGGGGGTCGAGGTCGGCGACGGCTTCGAACTGGCCCGCACCCCGGGCAGCCTGGCCCACGACGAGATCGTCGCCGACGACGGCGGCATCCGCCGGGCCTCGCATCGCTCCGGCGGCACCGAGGGCGGGATGACCACCGGCGAGGTGCTGCGGGTCCGGGCGGCGATGAAGCCGATCGCCACCGTCCCGCGCGCGCTGCGGACCATCGACACCGCGACCGGCGAGGCGGCGGTCGCCCACCACCAGCGGTCCGATGTCTGTGCCGTCCCGGCCGCCGGCGTGGTCGCCGAAGCCATGGTCGCCCTGGTCCTGGCCGACGCGGTGATCGAGAAGTTCGGCGGCGACTCGGTCGGGGAGACCCGGCGCAATTATTTGGCCTACCTGGCCGACATCGAGCAGCGGGGCCTGCGGGTGGGTTCGTGACGGAGGCATCTCCCGGCGCGCCGAGCGCCAGCGAGGACCGACGGGGCGGGGGGATCGGGGGGTCGTCCCCCCCTACGGCAACCGTCCTGGTCGGAGCGCCGGGGTCCGGGAAGTCGACGGTCGGGCCGCTGCTGGCCGCCGCGCTCGGCCGGCCGTTCGTCGACGTCGATGCGGTGATCGAGGAGCGGGCCGGTCGCTCGATCTCGGAGATCTTCGCCGACGACGGCGAGCCGGCGTTCCGCGCGTTCGAGGAGCAGACGACGGCCGAGTTGCTCGCCGAACCGGTCGTGCTGTCGCTCGGCGGTGGCGCGGTCCTGTCGGCCGCGACCCGATCGGCGCTGGCCGGTCACCGGGTCATCTGGCTCCGGGTCAACGCCGGCACCGCGGTCAACCGGATCGGGCTCAACGCCGCCCGCCCGCTGCTGCTCGGCAACGTCCGCGGGCGACTGATCACCCTGCTGGCCGAGCGCACCCCGCTGTACGAGGCGTGCGCGACCGAGACGGTGGACACCGACAAGCGCACCCCCGACCAGGTGGTCGAGCTGATCATGAGCGGTGCCCGTGCCGACCGGGTCTGAGCGCGAGGTGACCCGGATCGCGGTCACCGCCGAGCGCCCGTACGAGGTGCTGGTCGGCCACGATCTGCTCACCGAACTGGCCGGACTCCTGCCGGCCGGGACCCAGCGGGTCGCCGTCCTGCACCCGCCCACCCTGCTCGACCGGGCGGCCCGGGTGGTGACGGCGCTCCGCGCCGCCGGATTCGAACCGACCCGGATCGACCTGCCCGACGCCGAGGCGGCCAAGACCGCCGAGGTCGCCGCGTACTGCTGGTCGGTGCTGGGCGCGCGCGGGTTCACCCGCTCCGACGCCGTGATCGGCCTCGGCGGGGGAGCGACGACCGACCTCGCCGGATTCGTCGCCGCCACGTGGCTGCGCGGCGTCACCCTGCTCACCGTCCCCACCACGCTGCTCGGCATGGTCGATGCGGCGGTGGGCGGCAAGACCGGGATCAACACCCCCGAGGGTAAGAACCTGGTCGGCTGCTTCTACGAGCCGGTGGCCGTGGTCTGCGATCTCGACCTGCTCCGGTCGCTGCCCCGGGCGGATCTGGTCGGCGGGCTGGCCGAGATCATCAAGTGCGGGTTCATCGCCGACCCGGAGATCCTGACCCTGATCGAGTCCGACCCGGCTGCGGCCGCCGACCCGACGTCGGCGGTGGTCCGCGAACTGGTCGAGCGCTCGATCACGGTCAAGGCCCGGGTGGTGTCGGCCGATCTGCGCGAGGCGACCTCGTCGGGGTCCCGGGTCGGCCGCGAACTGCTGAACTACGGTCACACCCTCGGCCACGCCGTCGAACGCCGCGAGCAGTACCGCTGGCGGCACGGCGAGGCGGTCAGTGTCGGGATGGTCTTCGTCGCCGAGCTGGCCCGGCGGGCCGGACTGCTGGACGAGGCGCTGGCCGCCCGGCACGGCGCGATCCTGCGCTCGGTCGGACTGCCGACCACGTACGAGCCCGGCGTCTTCGACGAGCTGGCCGCGACCATGGCCCTGGACAAGAAGACCCGCGGCTCGCAGTTGCGGTTCGTCGTGCTCAACGGGCTGGCCTCGGCCGAGATCCTGGCCGGCCCCGACGACGCGCTGCTGCGCGAGGCGTACGCGGCCCTCACCCCGGGCTGAGCTCACCGGCCGCCGGAGTGACAATGCTCCGATGAGTGACGGGCCGGGGAGCACGCAGCATTTCGTCGAGGCCGCGCGGGCGTTCGTCGCCCAGGTCGAGGGGATCGGGGCCGACCGCTGGAACGGTCCCGGACTGGGCGCGTGGGACCTGCGGGCGCTGGTCGGCCACACCTCGCGCTCGCTGATCACCGTCGAGACCTACCTCCACCAGCCCGCCGAACGCGAGGACCTGGCCAGCCCCGAGGCCTACTACGCCGCCATCGCCGGAATCCTGCGGGCCGACGTCGACGCGGACGCCATCGTGGAGCGCGGCCGGGCCGCCGGTCAGGCGCTCGGCGACGATCCGCCGGCCACGGTGACCGCGCTGGCCGAGCGGGTCACCGCGCTGGTCGAGCGCGACGACGACCCGCTGATCACCACCATCGCCGGTGGGATGCGGCTCAGTACGTACCTGCCGACCCGAACCTTCGAGCTGGTGGTCCACGGCCTCGACATCGCCGCCGCGACCGGCCTCGAACCGCCGACCTGGAGCTCGGAGGTGCTGGCCGAGGTGGTGACCGCCGGCGCCCGCGCCGCCGTCCTCGAAGGCTCCGGCCTGCCGCTGATCCTCGCGCTGACCGGCCGCGCCACCCTCCCGGCCGGCTTCTCGATCGTCTAGCCCCGGCCGGCGTGGGCCGTTTGGGCACTTGTGTGCGCAAACGGCCCGCCGACATCGTGATCAGCAGGCCGTCTGGGCGCTTGTGCGCGCAAACGGCCCGATTCATCACGATGCGCCTCCGCGCCTCCAGTGGCGGCTACCAGAATGTTGTTGGGAATTTCGCGAGCGCCAGCGAGTGATTTTCCCGCGGGGGGCGTGGGGGGTCGTCCCCCCACAGGGACACTGCCCGCGGGGGGTGTGGGGGGTCGTCCCCCCACAGGGACACTGCCCGCGGGGGGTGTGGGGGGTCGTCCCCCCACAGGGACATTTCGCGCGGGGGGCGTGGGGGTCGCCCCCCACCGGGTCACAGACTTCGACACGGCTCGGGCCCGCAACTAGACTGAGCCGCTGCCCACGAGGCAGATGCATGTTGACAAAGACAGAAGGGTTTCGGCGTGGCGTCGACGAACGATCTCAAGAACGGAATGGTCCTGGACCTGGACGGCCAGCTCTGGTCGGTCATCTGGTTCCAGCACCACAAGCCCGGCAAGGGCAACACGGTGGTGCGGACCAAGCTCAAGCACGTGCTGTCCGGCAAGGTCGTCGATCGGACGTTCAACTCCGACACCAAGGTCGACACGGCCAGCGTGGACCGCCGCGACATGCAGTACCTCTACCACGACGGTTCGGGCTTCGTGTTCATGGACACCAGCAGCTACGAGCAGGTCTCGATCAGCGATGCGGTGGTCGGTGACGCCAAGAACTACCTGCTCGAAGAGCAGATCGCCACCGTGGCCATCCACGAGGACAATCCGCTCTACATCGACCTGCCGGCTTCGGTCGAGCTGGTCATCACCTACACCGAGCCGGGGCTGCAGGGCGACCGCAGCACCGGTGGCACCAAGCCGGCGACGGTCGAGACCGGTCTGCAGATCCAGGTCCCGCTGTTCCTCACCACGGGCGAGAAGGTCAAGGTCGACACCCGTACGGGTGAGTATCTCGGTCGTGTCTGATCCGGCGCCGAGCCCGCCCCGCAGTCCCCGTCCGGACCGGGCGGGTTCGACCCGCAGCAAGGCGCGCAAGCGGGCGCTGGACATCCTGTTCGAGGCCGAGCTCCGCGACCGTGATCCGCTGGTCACGCTGCTCGAGCGCTCGGACGACGCCGACCCGCCGGTCCGCGACTACACCGCGCAACTGGTCCGCGGCGTCACCGGCGCCCGCGCGGCCGTCGACGGGCGGATCCGCGCCGGGATGACCGGCGGCTGGTCGCTGGAGCGGATGCCGCGGGTCGACCGGGCCGCCGCCCGGATCGCGGTCTACGAGCTCGACTTCCTCGGGCTGCCCCCGGGTGTGGTGGTGGCCGAGGCGGTGGCGCTGGTCTCGGACCTGTCCACCGATGACTCGCCCGGCTACCTCAACGGCCTGCTCGCCTCGGTCGTCGCCCACCGCGACACCGCTGGGCCCGCCGCCGAGGGCTGACCGCTCGCAGGAGGGCGAACGGCCGCCCGGTCGACCGGATCGCCGCCTCGATGGCCGATCCGGTGACCGGGCGGTCGTTGCTGTCGTGCGGCGAGCGCAGGGTCTGCCGGTCGCCCTCGGTGAGGATCCGTTCGGCTTCCTGCCCGGCCGGGACCAGCACGTCCTGGGCCAGCCCCCGCGCCTCGAGCAGGGCGTTGCTTGCCGTAGGCAACTATCTCAATGCATAGATCCACTATTGAGTGCCGGGCCGGCTCACGTCATGGGGGGTGGACAATCGCCTCGTGAACCCACCAGCGACCAGCGTGGCCATCATCGACGGACGGCGGATCGAATACCGCCGCGTCGGCCGCGAGGCCCGGACCGTGGTGCTGCTGCACGGCGGCCACATGTCGGCGGCGTGCCGGTTCGCGGAAGAGTCCTACCGGGGGGCCGGCTGGGCGGTGCTGGTCGTGTCCCGGCCCGGATACGGACGCACCCAACCCGAGGCCGGGCCGTCGGTGCCCGAGTTCGTCGTCCGTCTCGACGCCCTCTGTGCGCAGTTGGGTATCGAGCAGGCGGCGGCGGTCGGGGTCTCGCTCGGGGCACGCAGTGCGCTGACCTGGGCGGCGTACGCGCCGGATCGGGTGAGCAAGGTCGTCGCGATGTGCCCGACCAGCTTCGCCCCCTGGCCGGACCGCGCCGGCCGTCGGGTCGGCCGGACCGTGTTCAACCCGGTGGTCGAACGGGTGACCTGGGGCGCGGTGCACGCCTATCTCCGCCGCGACCCCGAGGCGGCGCTGCCGCGGGTGGTCGCGGATCTGACCACGCTGCCCGGCGCGGAGGCGGTCCGACGGCTGGGCGACGACCGGCGGTCGATGCTCGACTTCCTGCTCAGCTGCCGGTCCGGCCGGGGCTTCACCCTCGACCTCCGCCCGCCGACCGACGTCACGGCCCGGGTGGCGCAGCCGACGCTGATCCTGGCCACCCGGACCGATGGCTCGGTCGCCTGGGACCATCCGAGCCGGCTGGCCGAGGCGTTACCCGACGCACGGCTGGTCGAGGTGCCCAGCCCCACCCACCTGCTGTGGTTGGGTGACGGAGCCGACGCGACCGCGGCCGCCATCGCCACGTTCCTGAACTGACCGTCACCCCCGGTGCGCTGACCTCGACCTTGTCCTCGGACCCGCCGGCCACCACCAGCCACAGTGATGTGCTGGCCGCGGCTCGCGCCGGGCAGCAGGAACTGGCGTTGGCCGGGAGCTGACCGCGCATACGCCGGGGCCGGTTTCACCGCTCGGTCGGATGAGGGGGAGGCCCGGTCCGGGCTGTTATGGTTGCGCGACCGCCTGGGAGTCCAGCGTGGTCACCACCCACGCTGACCCGCTCTGTCGACACAAAGGACGGTTATGCGCGCTGCGACCTCCGACGCGCCCGCTCTCCTGGTTCTCGAAGACGGCCGGACATTTCGGGGGAGGGCATTCGGCGCGATCGGCGAGACGTTCGGTGAAGCCGTGTTCGCCACCGCGATGTCGGGCTACCAGGAAACTCTCACCGACCCCAGCTACCACCGCCAGGTCGTGGTGGCCACGGCCCCCCACATCGGCAACACCGGATGGAACGACGAGGACGACGAGTCCGGCCGGATCTGGGTCGCCGGGTACGTCGTCCGCGACGTCGCCCGGATCCCCTCGAACTGGCGGTCCCGCCGCAGCCTCGACGAGGAACTCAAGGCCCAGGGCATCGTCGGGATGTCCGACGTGGACACCCGCGCCATCACCCGTCACCTCCGCGAGCGCGGGGCGATGCGGGTCGGAGTGTCGAGCGTCGAGACCGATCCGGCCGCGCTGCTCGAGCGGGTGCTGGCCCAGCCGGCGATGAGCGGGGCCCATCTGGCCGACGAGGTCTCCACCGACCAGCCGTACGTGGTGTCGCCCGAGGGCGAACCGCAGTTCCGGGTGGTCGCGGTCGACCTCGGCATCAAGACCATGACCCCGGCGCGGATGGCCGAGCGCGGCATCGAGGTGCATGTGGTGCCGTCGACCACCGCGTACGCCGACATCGCCGCCCTCGAGCCCGACGGCGTGTTCTTCTCCAACGGCCCGGGCGACCCGGCCGCCGCCGACGGTCCGGTCGAGGTGCTGCGTTCGGTGCTCGAGGCCGGGACGCCGTACTTCGGCATCTGCTTCGGCAACCAACTGTTCGGCCGGGCGCTGGGCTTCGGCACCTTCAAGCTCGGCTACGGCCACCGCGGGATCAACCAGCCGGTGATGGACCTGACCACCCGCAAGGTCGAGGTCACCGCGCACAACCACGGGTTCGCGGTCGACGCCGAGCCGGACCGCGCGTACGACACCCCGTACGGTGCGGCCACGGTCAGCCACATCAACCTCAACGACGACGTCGTCGAGGGCCTCGAACTCCGCAACGGCGATGGCGAGCTGAGTGCCTTCTCGGTGCAGTACCACCCCGAGGCGGCCGCCGGCCCGCACGATGCCAGCTACCTGTTCGACCGCTTCATCCAGGTGATGGAGCAACGCCGATCGCGCCCCGGATCCACCGAGGGGCAGGAGAGTCACTGATGCCGCGTCGTGAAGACATCCAGTCCATCCTGGTGATCGGGTCCGGCCCGATCGTCATCGGCCAGGCCTGCGAGTTCGACTACTCGGGGACGCAGGCCTGCCGGGTGCTGCGCGACGAGGGCTTCCGGGTCATCCTGGTCAACTCGAACCCGGCCACGATCATGACCGACCCGGAATTCGCCGACGCCACCTACGTCGAGCCGATCACCCCCGAGTTCGTCGAGATGGTCATCGCCAAGGAGAAGCCCGACGCGCTGCTGGCCACCCTGGGCGGGCAGACCGCGCTCAACGCGGCCATCGCGCTGCACGAGAACGGCGCGCTCGAGCGGCACGGGGTCGAGCTGATCGGTGCCTCGGTCGAGGCCATCCAGCGCGGGGAGAACCGCGAGACGTTCAAGACCATCGTCGAGAACCTGACCGGGGTGGCCGGCGGTCCGGGAGAGGTCGCCCGGAGCATCATCTGCCACACCATCGACGAGGTGCTCGGTGCCGCCGACCAGCTCGGCTACCCGCTGGTCGTGCGGCCGAGCTTCACCATGGGCGGCGTCGGCTCGGGCTTCGCCCACGACGAGACCGACCTGCGCCGGATCGCCGGCGCCGGTCTGTCGGCCAGCCCGACCACCGAGGTGCTGATCGAGGAGTCGATCCTCGGCTGGAAGGAGTACGAGCTGGAGGTGATGCGCGACAAGGCCGACAACGTCGTGATCATCTGCTCGATCGAGAACCTCGACCCGATGGGCGTGCACACCGGTGACTCGATCACCGTCGCCCCGGCGATGACGCTGACCGACCGCGAATACCAGCGGATGCGCGACGTGGCCATCGGCATCATCCGGGCCGTCGGCGTGGAGACCGGCGGCTGCAACATCCAGTTCGCGATCGACCCCGCGGACGGACGGATGATCGTGATCGAGATGAACCCGCGGGTCTCGCGGTCCTCGGCACTGGCCTCCAAGGCCACCGGCTTCCCGATCGCCAAGATCGCCGCCAAGGTGGCCATCGGCTACACCCTCGACGAGATCCCCAACGACATCACCTCCGGGGGCACCGCCCCCGGATCCCCCGGCTGGGGGAGGACCCCCAGACCCCCCGAATCGTGTCCTCCGGGGGCACCGCCCCCGGATCCCCCCGGCTGGGGGAGGACCCCCAGACCCCCCGAATCGTGTCCTCCGGGGGCTCCGCCTCGGGATCCTCCCGGCTGGGGGAGGACCCCGAGACCCCCCGAATCGTGTCCTCCGGGGGCTCCGCCTCGGGATCCTCCCGGCTGGGGGAGGACCCCCAGACCCCCCGAATCGTGTCCTCCGGGGGCTCCGCCTCCGGATCCCCCCGGCTGGGGGAGGACCCCCAGACCCCCCGAATCGTGTCCTCCGGGGGCACCGCCCCCGGATCCCCCCGGCTGGGGGAGGACCCCCAGACCCCCCGAATCGTGTCCTCCGGGGGCACCGCCCCCGGATCCCCCCGGCTGGGGGAGGACCCCCAGACCCCCCGACGCAACTGGACCCCTGCGGCGTTCGAGCCGACGCTGGACTACGTGGTCGTCAAGGTGCCGCGGTTCGCGTTCGAGAAGTTCCCCTCGGCCGACTCGACGCTGACCACCCACATGAAGTCGGTCGGCGAGGCGATGGCCATCGGGCGCAACTTCACCGAGGCGCTGGGCAAGGCGCTGCGCTCGCTCGAGGACCCCAAGGCCCCGTTCGTCTTCCCGCGGCCGTCCGACCCGACGCCCACCGCGCTGCCCGGCGAGGACCGGATCGCGGCGCTGCTCGCCGAGGCCTCCCGGCCGCACGACGGCCGGCTGGCCGTGGTCATGCAGGCGCTGATCGCCGGCGCCACCCCCGAGCAGGTCTTCGACGCCACCAAGATCGACCCGTGGTTCGTCGACCAGCTGGTGCTGATCCTCGAGGTGGCGACCACGGTCCGCGAGGCGCCCGAGCTGACCGCCGACCTGCTGCGCTTCGCCAAGCGGCACGGGCTGTCCGACACCCAGATCGCCGCGCTGCGCGACCTGTCCGAGGACGTCGTCCGCGGCGTGCGCTGGGCCCTGGGGGTCCGGCCGGTGTTCAAGACCGTCGACACCTGTGCGGCCGAGTTCGCGGCGCGTACGCCGTACCACTACAGCTCCTACGACGAGGAGTCCGAGGTGATGCCGCGGACCAAGCCCGCCGTGCTCATCCTCGGCAGCGGGCCCAACCGGATCGGCCAGGGCATCGAGTTCGACTACTCGTGCGTGCACGCCGCCCTCGCGCTCAGCGAGGCCGGCTACGAGACGGTGATGGTCAACTGCAACCCGGAGACCGTGTCGACCGACTACGACACCGCCGACCGGCTGTACTTCGAGCCGCTGACCCTGGAGGACGTGCTCGAGGTCGTGCACGCCGAACGCCAGGCCGGCCCGATCGCCGGGGTCATCGTCCAGCTCGGTGGTCAGACGCCGCTGCGGCTGGCCCAGGCGCTCAAGGACGCCGGGGTGCCGATCGTCGGCACCAGCCCCGAAGCCATCCACCTGGCCGAGGAGCGGGGCGCGTTCGGGCAGGTGCTGGCCGAGGCCAACCTGCCCGCACCCAAGCACGGCCTCGCCCGGTCGTTCGCCGAGGCCAAGCGGATCGCTGACGAGATCGGCTACCCGGTCCTGGTCCGGCCGAGCTACGTGCTCGGCGGCCGCGGGATGGAGATCGTCTACGACGAGTCCACCCTCAGCTCCTACATCGAGCGGGCCACCGAGGTCTCGCCGGCCCACCCGGTGCTGGTCGACCGGTTCCTCGACGACGCGGTGGAGATCGACGTCGACGCGCTGTACGACGGCACCGAGCTCTATCTCGGCGGCGTCATGGAGCACATCGAGGAGGCCGGGATCCACTCCGGCGACTCGGCCTGCGCGCTGCCGCCGATCACCCTGGGCGCCGAAGTGGTCGACCGGATCCGGACCTCGACCGAGGCGATCGCTGCCGGGGTCGGCGTCCGCGGCCTGATCAACATCCAGTTCGCGCTGGCCGGGGACACCCTCTACGTCCTCGAGGCCAACCCGCGGGCGTCGCGGACCGTCCCGTTCGTGTCCAAGGCCACCGCGACCGCGCTGGCCAAGGCGGCGGCGCGGGTGATGTTCGGCACCTCGATCGCCGACCTGCGGGCCGAGGGCGTGCTCCGCGCGGTCGGCGACGGGTCGAACGAGGATCCCGGCGCACCGATCGCGGTCAAGGAGGCGGTGATGCCGTTCAACCGGTTCCGCACCGTCGAGGGCATCTCGGTCGACACCATCCTCGGCCCGGAGATGAAGTCGACCGGTGAGGTGATGGGGCTCGATCTCGGCTTCGGCACCGCGTTCGCCAAGAGCCAGACCGCCGGATTCGGGCCGCTGCCGACCAAGGGCACCGTGTTCATCTCGGTGGCCAACCGGGACAAGCGGTTCGTCATCTTCCCGGTCAAGCGGCTGGCCGACCTGGGCTTCGAGATCCTGGCCACAGCGGGCACCGCCTCGATGCTGCGCCGGCACGGGGTCGCGGTGACCGCGGTCCGCAAGTACAGCCAGGGCGCCGGTCCGGACGGCGAGAAGACGGTGGTCCAGGCCATCCTCGACGGCGAGGTCGACCTGATCTTCAACACCCCGCACGGGCTCAGTCCGGACGGGCGGCCGCGCTTCGACGGGTACGAGATCCGCACCGCGGCCGTGCTCCGCAACGTCCCGTGCATCACCACGGTGCAGGGGCTGGCCGCGGCGGTCCAGGGCATCGAAGCGGTGATGGCCGGCAACATCGGCGTCCGCTCGCTGCAGGACTGGGCGCGCCGGTGATCCTGGCCGGGACGCTGCCGACGAGCGGGGCTGCCGGGTCGGCGTCGGCGCAGTGATCATCGATCTGGGGTACCGCCGGCTGCTGCGGCCGGTGCTGTTCCGTGCGTACGGCGGGGACGCGGAACGGGTGCACGAGCAGACCCTGCACGCCCTCGCCCGGGTGGGGGAGCAGCCGATCGCGCGCAAGGCGTTGCGCGGGCTGCTGGCCCGGACGGCGACCCCGCGTACGGTGGCCGGCATCGACTTCCCCGGGCTGGTCGGGGTGGCGGCCGGGCTGGACAAGAACGGGCTCGGCGTCCGCGCCTGGGGTGCCCTCGGCTTCGGCTTCGCCGAACTCGGCACGGTGACCGCGCAGGCCCAGCCGGGCAACGACCGGCCGCGGTTGTTCCGGTTGCCCGAGAGCCGGCGCGGTGATCAACCGGATGGGCTTCAACAACGACGGCGCCCAGGCCCTGGCCGACCGGCTGGCCGTGGCCGGCGTACGCCGGGGGAACGCCGCGGTCGGGATTCCGCTGGGCATCTCGATCGGCAAGACCAAGACCACGCCGCTCGACGCGGCCACCGAGGACTACCTCACCTCGCTGCGGCTGCTCGCGCCGTTCGCCGACTACATCGCGGTCAACGTCTCCAGCCCCAACACCCCGGGGCTGCGCTCCCTGCAGGACGCGGACAGCCTGAGCGGGCTGGTCGGCGCGCTGGTCGCCGAGGCGGCCCGGCTGGCCGGCCCGGATGCACCGGTGCCGGTGCTGGTCAAGCTGGCCCCCGACCTGAGCTTCGACGCGCTCGAGGAGGCGCTCGCGGTGTGTACGCGCGCCGGGGCCCGCGGCCTGATCGCCACCAACACCACGCTGGCCCGGACCGGGCTGAGCGCCGCCGACCAGGCGCGAGCCGCCGAGGCGGGCGGACTCTCCGGGGCGCCGTTGGCGCTGCCGGGCCCGCGAGGTGGTCGGCTTCCTGGCCGCGCGGACCGATCTCCCGGTGATCGGCGTGGGTGGGGTGCTGACCGCCGACGACGGCCGGGCCCTGCTCGACGCCGGCGCCGCGCTGCTCCAGGTCTACACCGGATTCATCTTCCGCGGCCCGGCTCTGGTCACCGAGCTCAACCGACTGACTCTTCAGGAGACCCGATGACCGGCTACGGCCCCAGGCTCGCGGCGGCGGTGGCGGCCAAGGGCGCCCTGTGCGTCGGGATCGACCCGCACCCGGGCATCCTGGCCCGCTGGGGCCTGCCCGACGACGTCAGCGGTCTCGAGCGCTGCGCCCGGGGCATGGTCGAGGCCCTGGGCGACCTGGTGCCGGTGTTCAAGCCGCAGTCGGCCTTCTTCGAGGCCTACGGATCGCGCGGGGTGGCCGTCCTCGAGCGCACGCTCGCCGACCTCAGGGCGGTCGGCGCGCTCAGCCTGCTCGACGTCAAGCGCGGCGACATCGGCTCGACCATGGACGCGTACGCCGCGGCCTACCTGAGCGACGGCTCGCCGCTGGCCGCCGACGCGGTCACCCTCAGCCCCTACCTGGGCTTCGGCTCGCTGGCCGGGGCGATCGCGCTGGCCGAGCAGCAGAGCCGGGGCGTCTACGTGCTCGCGCTGACCAGCAATCCCGAGGGCCGTGAGGTGCAGCACGCGGTCGCCGCCGACGGCCGCCGGGTCGCCCAACTCGTGGTCGACGCGGCCGCGGCGGTCAACGCCGCCCACGGGCCGGACGAGCTCGGCCCGGTCGGGCTGGTGGTCGGGGCGACCATCGGCCGGGTGGGCATCGACTTCTCCGCGCTCAACGGGTCGATCCTGGCGCCGGGCCTGGGGGCCCAGGGCGCGGGAGCGGCCGATCTGGCCGAGGTGTTCGGTCCCTCGGCGCGGCTCGTGCTGCCGGCGATGAGCCGCGAAGTCCTGGGCGCCGGGCCGGATCCGGCGGACCTGCGCGACGCCGCGAGACGCGCGCTCGCCGAGATGAATGACGCCGTCGGTTTGAGGTAAGTTCACAAACCCCTGACGAGTACTGATCCACCGATACACCCGAGGACTGCCGCTGTGACCATTCCCCCTTTGAGCGACGAACAGCGTCAGGACGCCCGTAATGCGGCCACCGCCGCGCGGCGCGCCCGCGCCGAGGTGAAACAGGGCCTGCGTTCGGGGGAACGCTCCCTGGCCGAGGTGCTCGAGCTCGCCGACCACGACGACGTCATCGCCCACACCAAGGTCGTCGACGTGCTCCGCGCGCTTCCACGCGTCGGCACGGTCCGCGCCGAGAAGGTCATGGACCGCCTCGACATCGCGGCCAACCGTCGGCTGCGGGGCCTCGGCCGACACCAGGTCGCGGCGCTGATCAACGAATTCAGCAACCGTCAGGCCGCCCAGCCGCCGTCGTGACGGCCCCAGCGCCGGACGACGCCGCGTCGGCCGCACCCCGGCTGACCGTGCTGTCCGGGCCCACGGCGGTGGGCAAAGGCACGGTGGTGACCGAGCTGTCGGCCCGGCATCCGGAGATCTTCGTCTCGATCTCGGCGACCACGCGGCCGCCGCGACCGGGCGAGGCGCACGGCAAGCAGTACCTGTTCGTCTCCGAGGCCGAGTTCGACGCCCTGGTGGCGGCGGAGTCGCTGCTCGAGTGGGCCGTGGTCCACGGGCGGCACCGCTACGGCACGCCGCGGGCCCCGGTCGTCGAAGCGCTGGCCGCCGGTCAGTCGGCCCTGCTCGAGATCGACCTGCAGGGTGCCCGGCAGGTCCGGACGAACTGGCCGGACGCCCGGTTCGTGTTCCTGGCCCCGCCGTCGTGGGAGGAACTGGTGCGCCGACTGGTCGGCCGCGGGACCGAGACGGCCGAGCAGCGGGAGCGTCGGCTGGAGAGTGCCCGGGCCGAGATGGCTGCGCAAGCCGAGTTCGACTTCACCGTGGTCAACGGCGAGGTGCGACAAGCGGTGGAAGACTTGGTAACCTTGGTCCGTCTGTAGTCCTGCAGGCCTATTCGTCGTGCCCGCACCCGGAGCTCCGATCACGGGCACGCGACGTGCACCCGAGGAACCGAAGGCTCACCTTGACCAACCACGCGCTCGCCGAAGGCATCACCAACCCGCCGATCGACGAACTGCTCACCCAGTCGGACTCGAAGTACAAGCTGGTGCTGTTCGCCGCCAAGCGGGCCCGCCAGATCAACGCCTACTACTCCCAGCTCGGCGAGGGTCTGCTCGACCACGTCGGCCCGCTGGTCGAGACCTCCGTCCAGGAGAAGCCGCTGTCCATCGCGCTGCGCGAGGTCAACGCGGGCAAGCTCTCCTGCATCGACATCGACCCCGAGGCCGAGGCGGCCGACGAGGCCGCGAACGCCGACCCGTCGCCGTTCGGACCCACCTCCGCCTGACCGCGGCCGAGCCCGCCCAGATGCCCGTCCGCGTGAGCCGACGGCCATGAGCCGGATCGTCCTCGGAGTCGCCGGTGGCATCGCCGCGTACAAAGCGTGCGAGGTGCTGCGGCGGCTCCAGGGCGCCGGCCACGATGTCACCGTCGTCCCGACCGCCGCGGCGCTCGAATTCGTCGGCGCGGCGACCTGGTCGGCACTGTCCGGCAAGCCGGTGGCCACCGGGGTCTTCACCGACGCCCACCTGGTCCCGCACGTCACGCTCGGTCAGCAGGCCGACCTGGTCGTGGTCGCGCCGGCCACCGCCGATCTGCTGGCCCGAGCGGCCACCGGCCGGGCCGACGACCTGCTCACCAACGTCCTGCTCACCGCCCGCTGCCCGGTGCTGTTCGCCCCGGCCATGCACACCGAGATGTGGCTGAACGAGGCCACCCGCGCCAACGTCGCCACCCTGCGCTCACGCGGTCACGTCGTCCTCGACCCCGACTCCGGCCGGCTGACCGGTCCCGACTCGGGTCCGGGCCGGCTGCCCGAGCCGCCGGAGATCGTGGCGGTCGCCGCCACCGTGCTGGCCGACCCCGCCCTGGCCATCGAGTTGTCCGGTCGTGACCTGAGCGGGTCGACGGTGGTGGTCAGCGCCGGGGGGACCCGCGAGCACCTGGACCCGGTGCGGTTCCTCGGCAACTCGTCGTCGGGACTGATGGGCTGGGCCCTGGCCCGGGCCGCCGCGCACCGCGGCGCCCGCGTCGTGCTGGTCGCGGCCAACGTCGAGTTGCCGCCGCCTCCCGGGGTGGAGGTGCGGCGGGTGACCTCGACCGGCGACCTCGACCAGGCCATGCGCGAGGCCGCCACCGACGCCGACATCGTCATCATGGCCGCCGCCCCGGCCGACTTCACCCCGGCCGCCCCGAGCGCGGGCAAGATCAAGAAATCCGGGGACGCCGGGCTGAGCGTGGACTTCACCCAGACCCCTGATGTGCTGGCCGGGCTGGTCGCCCGGCGTAGCGACCCGGCTCAGGTGATCGTCGGTTTCGCCGCCGAGACCCCGCGGGCCGACCAGTCGCTGGTCGAGCTGGGCCGGGCCAAGCTGGCCCGCAAGGGCTGCGACCTGCTCGTGCTCAACCGGGTCGGGCGCGGCGTCGTGTTCGGCCAGGCCGACAGCGAGATCACCCTGCTCACCGCGGACGTCGCCGGTGAGCCCGAGGCGGGCAGCAAGGACGTGCTGGCCCACCGCATTCTGGGCACCGCCGTCCGGCTGGCCGCGGTCAGGAGAGGCTAGCCCCTATGGCACGCAGACTGTTCACCTCCGAGTCGGTCACCGAGGGTCACCCGGACAAGATCGCCGACCAGATCAGCGACTCGGTTCTCGACGAGATGCTGCGTCAGGACCCGACCAGCCGGGTGGCGGTTGAGACCCTGGTCACCACCGGTCTGGTGGTGGTGGCCGGTGAGGTCACCACCGAGGCGTACGCGGAGATCCCGCAGATCGTCCGGCAGCGGATCCTCGAGATCGGCTACGACTCGTCGTCCAAGGGCTTCGACGGCGCGTCCTGCGGGGTGTCGATCGCCATCGGCCAGCAGTCGCCCGACATCGCCCAGGGAGTCGACACCGCGTTCGAGAGCCGCACCGGCGCCTCGCACGACCAGCTCGACGCCCAGGGCGCCGGTGACCAGGGTCTGATGTTCGGGTACGCGTGCCGCGAGACCCCGACCCTGATGCCGCTGCCGATCGACCTGGCCCACCGGCTCGCCGAGCGGCTGGCCGGAGCGCGCAAGGACGGCACGATGGCCTACCTGCGTCCGGACGGCAAGACCCAGGTGACCGTCGAGTACGACGGCGACACCCCGGTGCGGCTCGACACCGTGGTGGTCTCCAGCCAGCACGCCGCCGACGTCGACCTCGACGCGCTGCTGGCCCCCGACGTGCGCAAGCACGTCGTCGACCAGGTGCTGCAGGGCTACGACATCGACGCGAGCGACTACCGGCTGCTGGTCAACCCGACCGGCCGGTTCGAGATCGGCGGCCCGATGGGCGACGCCGGACTCACCGGACGCAAGATCATCGTCGACACCTACGGCGGGATGGCCCGCCACGGGGGCGGCGCGTTCTCGGGCAAGGACCCGTCGAAGGTCGACCGCTCGGCCGCGTACGCGATGCGCTGGGTGGCCAAGAACGTCGTCGCCGCCGGTCTGGCCGGACGCTGCGAGGTCCAGGTCGCGTACGCGATCGGCAAGGCTCACCCGGTCGGTTTCTACGTCGAGACCTTCGGCACCGAGGCGGTGCCGGTCAGCCAGATCCAGGAGGCCGTGCTGAGCGTCTTCGACCTGCGCCCGGCCGCGATCATCCGCGATCTCGATCTGAAGCGGCCGATCTACGCCCAGACCGCGGCCTACGGTCACTTCGGCCGCGAGCTCCCCGACCTGACCTGGGAGTCGACCGACCGCGCCGACCAGCTGGCCGCAGCCGTTCGCGGCTGAACCCCGGCGGGCGGCGTCCCGCCGGGCATGGTCGCCGTGGATGCGGGCGTACCGTGAGCGGGGGAACGAGCGGACTCGGGCGGGCGACCTGCGTCGCCCTGGAGACCGAGGGTGTTCACATCGTCGTCGCCGGCATCGACCGGGCCGGAGCTGAGCAGATCACGTCCGCCGGTGGGGCCGCGACCTGTCGATCTCGGCGGTCACAGACGGCAGCGGCGCAGTGGCCGACAACAGCTCGAAGGCGGCCTTCACCCAGCGACGGAGATCGTCCGAACCGAGGTCCGGTCGATCATGCCTGCGCGGAAGCGCCCCCGTGGGGTGCTCGGGCAGCCGATTGTCACCCCGCGGGTCGAGAACTATCCGCGTTGACGGCAACCCGCGGAGAGCGGGGAGAACAGAATGCTGATCGGCGTCAGGCCAGACGCATGATCACCAGGACCAGGACGATGATGACGAGAATGCCGACGATGAGGCCGATGAGTCCGCGGTTCATGACGGCAACGTAACAGCGTCAACCCGAGCCGGAGCGCAAGGGATTCAATACTGCGGCAATCCTGAGCATGGCTCCCGACGCCTGACGACGGCCGAATTCAGGTGCCCGAACACCTCGTCGACGCCCGTGCGAGAGTAGGCGTTCTCGACCGGAAGACCGGCGCTCACACCGGCGGCGTGCCCCGGGTCCACCTCAGGAGTCAGCAGGATCCGAATGCTCATGAGACCCGCGGCGGCGATGACGTAGCAGCGGTTGGGTCGCCCGGCGGATGGCCTGGGCGACGGCCGCACCGACCAGCAGCCCGAGGGCGAGCGAGGCCACGATGCCGCCCACCTGGACCGCCGACGCGACCGCGGTATCGGGTGAGATGGCCAGCTGGGTGGTCGACAGCAGCCCGAGGCTGCCGGGGACCAGGAGCCAGAACGCGGGCAGGAAGACAACCAGCCGCGGCAGCGACGGTTTGATGGCTTCGACCAGGTACGACCCGAGGCTCGCCGCCGCCGCACCGATGAAGCTGCCGACCGGGGCCGAGATCCGCTGGCCCAAGGTCTGGGCGATCAGGGCGATCGCCAGCACAGCGATGATCCACGGCAGCAACCGGAGCGGCGGCGTCTCCATCAGCAGCAGCCCGAAGGCGATCAGCAGCACCCCGACCGGGGCGGTCCACCAGCCCATCCCGTCGACCCGGGCCACGGTGAGCAGGGCCGGCGACACACCGATCAGCTGACTGGCTGCGACCAGGCCGAGGGTGAACAGCATCAGCTGGACGAGGCCGAACACCATCCGCGACGACCCGGCGACCATGTCACCGGCGGCCAGTTCGGACATCGCGGTGACCAGCAGCGCACCGGGGAGCAGCACGGCCAGCGCCGGCAGCGCGGTCCGCAGCGGTCCCTCGATCAGCCCGGCCTCGGCGGCGGCGAACATCCCGCAGCCGACCAGGAACGCGGCCAGGGCCGGCAACAGCGTGGCCACCAGCCGGTAGCGCCGCGACAACCGGAGCAGCCCGGCCACCACCGCGGCGCCCAGGACCGCGAAGCCCAGGTTGGGCAGACCGGGTTGCAGGATCAGGCAGATCCCGGCCGACGCGGCGACCAGCCCGATGTCGGAGGTCCAGCCCGGGTAGCGCCGCGGCCGGGCCCGCAGCGTGAGCAGCAGATGGGTGGCGTCGGCGACCGAGAGCGATCCCGCCATCAGATGGTGCCGGATCACCCGAACGTCGACGGCCTGGTCGAGCCGCAGCGGCGCATTCACCGATTCGAACACCACCGGTTCGCCGCTGGCCAGAGCGATGTGGACACCGGTCGGCAGACCGGCGATCTGCACGTCGGGGTAGCCCAGCCGGACGCTGACCGCTGCCAGTTCGTCCTCCATCTCGCTGACCGGTTGCCCGGTGGCGATCATGGCCGTCCCGAGGTAGGCCAGCAGGCGCCGCACCTCGGTGTCACTCGCCTCCACCCGCCCACTGTGGCAGAGCCGACCCGGGAAAACTGTCCGACCGGCCTGCGTAGCATGCGGTGTGCCCGAGGAGCCGACGCCGAGAATCGCCCGGATCGCGGTCGACGTGCCCCTGAGCCACCTCGACCGGCCCTTCGACTACGCGGTGCTGCCCAGCCAGGACGCCGAGGCGGTGCCCGGGGCGCGAGTGCGGGTGCGGTTCGCCGGCCGGCTGCGCGACGGGGTGATCCTGGAGCGGCCGGAGGCCTCGGAGCACGAGGGTGCGCTGACCGCGATCCACAAGATCATCTCGTCCGAGCCGGTGCTGACCGCGGAGGTGGCGACGCTGATCCGGGCGGTGGCCGACCACTACGCCGGGATGTTCGTCGACGTGCTCCGGCTCGCTGTGCCGCCGCGGCACGCCGCCACCGAGCAGGCTCAGCGGGCGATGCCGGCCGCGCTGCCCGACGATCCGCCGGTCGGACCGCTGAGCGGGTATCCGACCGGGCCGCAGTATCTGACCGCGCTCCGCAACGGTGGTCGGCCGCGGGGCTACTGGCAGGTCACCCCGAGTGCCGCGCCCGGTGCCGACTGGGCGGCTGGGCTGGCCGAGGCGGCACGGGCCTGCGCCGACGGCGGCCGCGGTGCGGTGATCGTGGTCCCCGACCAGCGCGACCTGCAGTTACTCCGCGCGGCGTGCGAGGCGGTGCTCGGCAAGGCCGGCTTCGCGGTGCTGTCGGCCGACACCGGCCCGGCCGCGCGCTACCGGGCCTTCCTGGCCGCGCTGCGCGGCGACGTCAAGGTGGTGATCGGCAACCGGGCGGCCGCGTACGCGCCGGTCGCCGACCTGGGCCTGGTCGCGTTGTGGGACGACGGCGACGACCTGCTGGTCGAGCAGCGCGCGCCCTATCCGCACACCCGCGACGTGCTGGCCCTGCGGGCGACGCAGACCCGGGCGGCGGTGCTGTTCGCCGGCTACTCGCGGACCGCCGAGGTCCAGGTGTGGATCGACCGCGGCTGGCTGGTCCCGCTGGCCCAGGAACGTCAGGCGGTCCGGCACGCCGCCCCCCGGGTCCGGGTCACCGCCGACTCCGACCACGCCCTCGAACGCGACCCCCTGGCCCGGGCGGCCCGGCTGCCGCACGAGGTGTTCGCGCTGATGCGGTCGGCGCTACCGCAGGGGCCCGTGCTGGTCCAGGTGCCGCGCGGCGGCTATCTGGTCGCGCTGGTCTGCCAGAGCTGCCGCGAGCCCGCCCACTGCCGGTTCTGCTCCGGTCCGGTCCGGGCGGCCTCGGGCGGCGGTCTGTCGTGCGGCTGGTGTGGCCGGCCGCAGCCCGAGTGGGAGTGCGTGATCTGCGGATCGCCTCGGGTCCGGGCGCCGATCGTCGGCGCCGAGCGGACGGCCGAGGAGCTGGGCAAGGCCTTCCCGCAGACCACCGTGGTGCGTTCGGTCGGTGGGCAGGTCCTCGATCGGGTCCGTGACGCACCGGCCATCGTCGTCGCCACCCCGGGTGCCGAACCGCCGGCCGAGCACGGGTACGCGGCCGCGGTGCTGCTCGACACCCAGCAACTGCTGCTGCGATCGGCGCTGCGAGCGGGCGAGGAGGCGCTGCGCCGGTGGCTGAGCGTGGTGGCGTTGGTCCGTGGCGGTGACGACGGCGGATCGGTGATCGCGGTGGGGGAGAGCTCGGGTCGCGCGCTGCAGGCGCTGGTCCGCGTCGACCCGGCCGGATTCGCGGTCCGCGAGTTGGCCGAGCGGATCGACGCCGGATTGCCGCCGGCGGCGGCCGTGCTGGTCATCGACGGCGCCTCGGCCGCGCTGGCCGAGTTCGTCGAGCTGGCCCGGCTCCCCGACGGTACCGACCTGCTCGGCCCGGTCCCGCTGCCGGGCGCCACCCTCGACGACCAGCCGGTGCTGCGGCTGACCGCACGCAGCCCGCGTCCGCACCGCGCCGAGCTGGCCCGGGCGGCCAAGGAGGTCGCGGCCATCCGCAGCGCGCGCAAGGCCGACGGCGCGCTGCGCATGATCATGGACCCGATCGATCTCTAGGAACGACGCAACGGCCCCATCGGCTTCTCAGGGAAGCGGATGGGGCCGTTGGTCGTGCTGGGCGACCGACGGGCCGCCCTGGTCACGTCACGTCGCGGAGACGGACGCAGCCCGAGGATCAGGCGTCGTAGTGCTCGCGGCTGCCGGACTTGGCCAGCCCGCGGCTGATCATGTAGCCGATGGTCAGCAGCGTCACGTAGAGCCAGGCGCTCTTCGCGCCGAAGGCCTGGTTGTCGTCACCGGAATCGGTCACCGCCGAAGCGATGAGCACGCCGACGACCATCAGCACATAGACGATGAACTCGGTCGTCTTGAAGGCCGCCTTGGTCTCGGTGGCCAGGCGACGGGGGCGGTCGTTGTCGTAGCCGACCTCGGTGCGCGCGGGGGTGGTGGTGGTGGACATGGGTATCTCCTGAAGATGGAGGGCAACATGGGTGGTTGCCCGAATCGGCGTTCGCCAGGTTCGGCGTCATCGCCGCGCTGTGCGTCAGATCTACATCGTTGAACTACAGCTGATGTCTACAACGTAGATCTACGAGTGCAACACTAGCGACCGGTCGTGGCGATGGCCAATCGGCTGGTGGGCGGGCGGGTGATCGTCGGCCGTCGCCACAGCTGTATAGGCTCTCGGGAAAAGGAGCCCATGACTGAGCGGACCCGAGGCCCGGCGACTCCAGAGCCACGTCAGCGACAGCAGCCGCTGACCCGCGCCGCGGTACTGGCCGCCGCGCTGCGGCTGGTCGACAGCGAGGGCCTGGATGCGCTGACCCGCCGACGGCTGGGCCAGGAACTGGGCCGTGACGCCATGGCCCTGTACCGATACGCCCCCGACCGAGCCGCCTTGCTCGACGGCATCGTCGAGTTGGTGCTCAGCGAACTCCCCGTTCCGCCGCAGGGGCAGGAGTGGCGGACCCAGCTGCGTCGGACCGCGCACCAGTTCCGCAGTCTCGCCATCGCCCATCCGCGCGTGGTCGAGTTGATCGTCACCCGGCCGCTGTCCACCCCGTTGGCCGCACGTCCGCTCGCCACCCTTCGGCCGCTCGAGCATCTGCTCGAGGTCCTGACCGACGCCGGCTTCACCCCGGCCGGGGCGCTGCGCATCTACCGACTCTTCCTCGGCTTCCTCTACGGCCACATCCTCACCGAGCTGCAAGAGCTCGTCGCCGAGCCCGACGAGACCGACGACCTGCTGCGGCTCGGCCTGCACCGGCTGCCGCTGCGCGAATTCCCGTTGCTGCGTGGGCTGGCCTCCGAACTCGCCCACTACGACGGTGGCCAGGAGCTCGACCACGGGCTTGACATCCTCTTCGCCGGTCTCGACGCCCAGCACGCCGACGTCAACCTCTCGGTCGGACCGGGGACGATCGCCCCGGTCGAGGGCTGACGGGGCTCGTCGACCGCGGCGACCCGACGTCGAATCCCCGTAGGATCGGCCGGTGCGCATCGTCTTCGCGGGCACCCCCGCCGCCGCCCTCCCCTCCCTGGAGGCGCTGTTGGACTCGCAACACGAGGTGGTCGCGGTGGTCACCCGCCCGGATGCCCCCCGAGGGCGCGGCAAGAAGCTCACGGCCAGCCCGGTGGCCACGTTGGCCGCCGCGCGCGGCATCGAGGTGCTCGCCCCGCAGCGGCCCCGCGACGAGGACTTCGTCGCCCGGTTGACCGAGCTGGCCCCCGACTGCTGTCCGGTGGTCGCGTACGGGGCTCTGCTCCCGCAGCGGCTGCTCGACATCCCCCGGCACGGCTGGGTCAACCTGCACTTCTCGCTGCTCCCGGCCTGGCGCGGGGCCGCGCCGGTCCAGCGCGCGATCATGGCCGGCGACCCGGCCACCGGCGCCACCACCTTCCGGATCGTCCTCGAACTCGACGCCGGACCCACGTACGCCACGATCACCGAACCGATCCGGCCCGGCGACACCGCAGGTGCCCTGCTCGAGCGGTTGTCGGTGACCGGGGCACGCCTGCTGGCCGACACCCTCGACGCCATCGAGACCGGAATCGAGCCGCAGCCGCAGTCCGATGCGGCGATCAGCTACGCGGCCAAGCTCACCGTGGCCGACGCCGAGCTCGACTGGGGGCGTCCGGCCGACCGGCTCGACCGGATCATCCGCGGCTGCGCCCCGGCGCCGGGCGCCTGGACCACGTTCCGCGGTCAGCGTCTCAAGATCAACAGTGCTCGGATCGCCGCGAACACCGCGCTGGCCCCGGGTCAGCTCGAGGTGACCAAGCGGGCTGTCCAGGTCGGCACCTCCACCCGGTCGCTCGAGCTGGGCCAGGTCCAGGCCCAGGGCAAGAAGCCGATGGCCGCGGCCGACTGGGCCCGGGGCGTCACCGTCGAGGACCAGGACCGTCTCGGTGGCTGACCGGGCACGACGGCTCGCCTTCGACACGCTGCGGGCGGTCAACGGCCAGGGCGGTTACGCCAACCTCGTGCTGGCCGACCTGCTGGCCGAGCGTCGGCTGACCGGCCGCGATGCCGCGTTCGCCACCGAACTGGTGGCCGGCACCTGCCGCAGCCAGGGGCGCTACGACGCGATCATCGCGCGGGCCGCGGGCCGCGAGCTCAAGACGCTGCAGCCCGCCGTGCTCGATCTGCTCCGGCTCGGCGCTCATCAGCTGCTGGCCATGCGGGTCCCGTCGCACGCCGCGGTCGCGGCGATGGTCGACCTGGCCGCCGCCACCGTCGGTCGCCGGGTCACCGGACTGGTCAACGCGGTCCTGCGCAAGGTCGCCGCCCATGACCTCGACGCCTGGCTCGACCAGCTGAGCGAGGGGCTCGACGGCGCCGAACGGCTGGCCGTGCGGACCGCGCACCCGCGGTGGATCGTCGACGCGTACGCCGACGTGCTGCCGCCCGCGGAGCTCGAGGCGGCCCTCGACGCCAACAACGAGACGCCGCGGGTCAGCCTGGCCGTCCGTCCCGGGCTCGCCGAAGTCCGGGAGCTGTTGGACGCCGGCGCCGAACCCGGCCGCTGGTCGCCGTACGCGGCCCGCTGGTCGGGTCCGCCCGGCGACCTCGACGCCGTCCGCTCCGGCCGCGCGGGGGTCCAGGACGAGGGCTCACAACTGGTCGCGCTGGCCCTGACCCGGGCCGTCGCCCCGCGGGGCGAATGGCTCGACCTGTGCGCCGGGCCCGGCGGGAAGGCCGCGTTGCTCAACGGGCTGGCGCTGGCCGAGGGGAGCCGGCTCACCGCCACCGACGCGTCCCCGCACCGGACCGAGCTGGTCGCCCAGGCCGTGCGGGCCTACGGCGACGACCGGGCCGAGGTGTTCGTCGCCGACGGGACCGAGCCGCCGTGGCCGGACGGACGCTTCACCCGGGTGCTGGTCGACGTCCCGTGTTCCGGTCTCGGGGCGCTCCGTCGGCGACCCGAGTCGCGCTGGCGGCGCTCGACCGCCGACGTCGAGCAGCTGCACCCGCTGCAGCGGGCCCTGCTGTCCCGTGCGCTGGACAGCACCGCCACCGGCGGGGTGGTCGGCTACGTGACCTGCTCACCGCACCGCCGTGAGACCACCGACGTGGTCACCGAGACCCTGGCCGAGCGCGACGACGTCGAGCTGCTGGAGGCCGGGGATCTGCTGCCCGAGGTCCCCGACGCGACCGTCGGGCGCTTCGTCCAGCTCTGGCCGCACCGGCACGGCACCGATGCGATGTTCGCCGCGTACCTGCGACGCACGTCTCGATAGGGTCGACCCGTGCGCATCATGCCGAGCATCCTGTCCGCGGATTTCGCCAACCTGCAGACCGCGATCGAGTCCGTGCCCAGCGCCGAGGCGCTGCACGTCGACGTCATGGACAACCACTTCGTGCCCAACCTGACGCTGGGCCTGCCGGTCGTCGAGTCGTTGCGCAAGGCCACCGACCGGTTCCTCGACATCCACCTGATGATCGCCGATCCCGACCGCTGGGCGCCCGCGTACGCCGAGGCCGGGGCCGAGTCGGTGACCTTCCACGTCGAGGCGGCCGCTGCGCCGATCCGGCTGGCCCGCGAGCTGCGGTCGCACGGGGCCCGGGCGTCGATGGCGCTCAAACCGGCCACGCCGATCGAGCCGTACGCAGATCTCCTGCCCGAGCTCGACATGGTGCTGATCATGACCGTCGAGCCGGGCTTCGGCGGTCAGAAGTTCCTCGACCTCTGCCTGCCCAAGATCGCCCGGACCCGGGCCCTGATCGACCGCACCGGTGGCGACATCTGGCTGCAGATCGACGGCGGGGTGTCGGTCGAGACGATCGAGCGCTGCGCCGAGGCCGGCGTCGACTCGTTCGTCGCCGGGTCGTCGGTGTTCGGCGCCGATGACCCGGACGCCGCGGTCAACCAGTTGCGCGCGCTGGCCGCAGCCGCCGGCTAATTGCCGCGTCGGCGCAGATAGCGCTCGAACTCGGCGGCGATCGCCTCGCCGCTCGCCTCCGGCAGCTCGGCGGCGTCCTGCTGCTCCTCGAGCGAGGTCACGTACTCGGCCACCTCGGTGTCGTCGGCGGCCAACTCGTCCACGCCGCGCTCCCAGGCCCGGGCCAGCTCCGGCAGCTCGCCGAGCTCGAGGGCGCAGCCGGTGTACTTCTCCAGCGTGGACAGCAGAGCCAGCGTGCCCTTGGGGCACGGCGGGTGCGACACGTAGTGCGGGACGGCGGCCCACAGCATCAAGGCTTCGATCCCGGCCCGCTGCAGCGCGTCGCCGATCACCCCGAGGATCCCGGTCGGACCCTCGTACGTCGACGGGGCCAGTCCCAGCTCGGTCATCAGCGCCCGGTCGGTGGTCGACACCGAGACCGGCACCGGGCGGGTGTGCGGGGTGTCGGCGAGCAGCGCGCCGAGCAGGTAGACCCGCTGGACATCGGCCGAGCGCAGCGCGGAGACGATGACCGTGCTGAACTGCCGCCAGCGCAGGTTGGGCTCGAGGCCGTTGATCAGCACCAGGTCGCGGCCGTCGGGCAGCTCGGCGATCAGGAACTGGGTGGTCGGCCAGTCGAGCGCCCGGTTGTCCTCGGGGTCGATGCTGACCTGCGGCCGGTTGACCTGGAAGTCGTAATAGTCGTCGGGGTCGAGCGCGAAGACCGGCTCGGCGCCGTACACCTCGTCGAGGTGCTCGACCGCACCGGTCGCGGCGTTGCCGGCGTCGTTCCAGCCGCCGAAGGCCATCACGACGACCGGGTCGACGAGATCACGGAGGTCGCGGAGATCGCTGTCGGCGGACTCGGGCATGAATCTCACTGTAATCGTCGGCTATCCGAACGCGAGCGCTTCCCACGCGTTGTCGAGCGGGCGGTGACCGCGCTCGACGGGCCGTATTCTCGGCGCTATGTCCACCGACCTGCGTAGCACCCTCAACCGTCGCGTCGTCATCGCCGACGGGGCCATGGGGACGATGCTCCAGGGTTACGACCTGACGCTCGAGGACTTCGAACAGCTCGAGGGCTGCAACGAGGTGCTGAGCCGGACCCGTCCCGACATCGTCCGGGCCATCCACGACGCCTACTTCGAGGTCGGGGTCGACGCCGTCGAGACCAACACCTTCGGCTCGAACCTCTCCGCGCTCGGCGAGTACGGCATCGCCGACCAGATCTTCTCGTTGTCGCAGGCCGCGGCGCAGATCGCCCGCGAGTCCGCCGACGCGTACAGCACCGCCGACCGCGCCCGGTGGGTGCTCGGCAGCATCGGCCCCGGCACCAAGCTGCCCACCCTGGGCCACGTCACCTACGCCGCCCTGCGCGACGCGTACCAGGCCCAGGTCGAGGGGATGCTGGCCGGCGGGATCGACGCCGTGCTCGTCGAGACGTCGCAGGACCTGCTGCAGACCAAGGCGGCGACCCTGGGGGCGCGTCGGGCCCTGGCCCACGCCGGGCGCGACCTGCCGGTCATCGTCCACGTCACCGTCGAGACCACGGGCACGATGCTGCTGGGCACCGAGATCGGCGCTGCGCTCACCGCACTCGAGCCGTTGGGCATCGACCTGATCGGCCTCAACTGCGCGACCGGACCGGCCGAGATGAGCGAGCACCTGCGGCATCTGTCGCGCTACGCCCAGATCGGCGTCAGCTGCATGCCCAACGCCGGCCTGCCGCTGCTCACCTCCGACGGCGCGGCCTATCCGCTCAAGCCGGTCGAGCTGGCCGACGCGCTCGAGCAGTTCGTCGGCGAGTTCGGGTTGGGCCTGGTGGGCGGGTGCTGCGGGACCACCCCCGAGCACCTGCGTGAGGTGGTCGAGCGGCTCGACCAGCGTCCGGTCGTGGCCCGCAGGCCCGACCACATCGCGTCGGCCGGATCGCTCTACGCCGAGGTGCCGTTCCGGCAGGACACCAGCTACCTCTCGATCGGCGAGCGGACCAACGCCAACGGCTCGAAGGCGTTCCGCGAGGCGCTGCTCGACGAGCGCTGGGACGACTGCGTCGACATCGCCCGGGCCCAGATCCGTGACGGGGCCCACCTGCTCGACCTCAACATCGACTACGTCGGGCGCAACGGCCCCGAGGACATGCGCAATCTGGCCTTCCGGCTGGCCACCGCCTCGACGCTGCCGCTGGTGCTCGACTCGACCGAGCCGGCGGTCCTCCAGGCCGGGCTGGAGTGCCTGGGCGGCCGGGCGGTGATCAACTCGGTCAACTACGAGGACGGCGACGGGCCCGACTCACGGTTCACCAAGATCACCCGGTTGGTCGCCGAGCACGGCGCGGCGGTGATCGCGCTGACCATCGACGAGCAGGGCCAGGCCCGGACGGCCGACTGGAAGGTCGCGGTGGCCGAGCGGCTGATCAACGACCTGACCGGCAACTGGGGCCTGCGGACCAGCGACATCATCATCGACGCGTTGACCTTCCCGATCGCCACCGGTCAGGAGGAGACCCGGCGCGACGGCATCGAGACGATCGAGGCCATCCGCGAGATCAAGCGCCGGTTCCCCGAGGTCCAGACCACGCTCGGGCTGTCGAACATCAGCTTCGGGCTCAACCCGGCCGCCCGGGTGGTGCTCAACTCGGTGTTCCTCAACGAGTGCATCGACGCCGGGCTCGACTCGGCCATCGTGCACGCGGCCAAGATCGTCCCGATGGCCCGGATCCCCGACGATCAGCGCCGCGTCGCGCTCGACATGGTCTACGACCGCCGGCGCCCGGCCACCGACGACGAGCCCGCGTACGACCCGCTGCAGGTCTTCCTCGAGCTCTTCGACGGCGTGACCACCGCGGACACCCGGGCCGAGCGCGCGGCCGAGCTGGCCCGGCTCCCGGTCAGCGAGCGGCTGCAGCGCCGGATCGTCGACGGCGAGTCGAAGGGGCTCGGCGACGACCTCGAGCTGGCGCTGAGCGACAAACCGGCGCTGGAGATCATCAACACCGACCTGCTGGCCGGGATGAAGGTGGTCGGCGAGCTGTTCGGTTCCGGGCAGATGCAGCTGCCGTTCGTGCTGCAGTCGGCCGAGGTGATGAAGACCGCGGTCGCCTACCTCGAGCCGCACCTGGAGAAGACCGACGCCGCCGGCAAGGGCACCATCGTGCTGGCCACGGTGAAGGGCGACGTGCACGACATCGGCAAGAATCTGGTCGACATCATCTTGACCAACAACGGCTACACCGTGGTCAACCTCGGGATCAAGCAGCCGATCAGCACGATCATCGACGCCGCCCAGCAGCACAACGCCGACGCCATCGGCATGTCCGGGCTGCTGGTCAAGTCGACCGTGGTGATGCGCGAGAACCTCGAGGAGCTCAACGCCCGCGGCCTGGCCACCGCGTACCCGGTGTTCCTCGGCGGTGCCGCGCTGACCCGCGCCTACGTCGAGCAGGACCTGCGCGAGGTGTTCGCCGGTGAGGTCCGCTACGCCCGGGACGCGTTCGAAGGGCTCCGGCTGATGGACGCGCTGATGGCGGTCAAGCGCGGCGAGGAGGGCGCGGCCCTGCCGGCGCCCCGCGAACGCCGGGTCAAGCTCAAGCCGCGGGCCGAGGCCGGCGACGATTCGGCCGCCGAGCCAGTGGTGCTGCCGGCGCGCTCCGACGTGGCCCGCGATGTCGACGTGCCCACCCCGCCGTTCTGGGGTGACCGGATCGTCAAGGGGATCGCCTTGGCCGACGTCGTCGGTTACCTCGACGAGCGCGCCACCTTCATGGGGCAGTGGGGCCTCAAGGGCAGCCGGACCGGCCCGACGTACGAGGAACTGGTCGAGACCGAGGGCCGGCCGCGGCTGCGCAGCTGGCTCGACCGGGTGGCCACCGAGAGCATCGCCGAGTTCGCCGTGGTCTACGGCTACTGGCCCTGCTACAGCGACGGCGACACGGTGATCGTGCTCCGGCCCGACGGAGAGGTCGCCGACCCGGCGGCCGAGCTGCACCGTTTCACCTTCCCGCGCCAGAGCCGCGGGCGGTTCCTGTGCCTGGCCGACTTCTTCCGCGATCGCGAGCTGGCCCTGGAGAAGGGCCCGGACGTGGTGGCGTTCCACCTGGTCACCATGGGCGCGGCGGTGGCCCGGACCACGGCCGCGCTGTTCGAGCGCAACGCCTACCGCGACTACCTCGAGCTGCACGGCCTCAGCGTCCAGCTGACCGAGGCGCTGGCCGAGATGTGGCACGACCGGGTGCGCTCGGATCTGGGCTTCGCCGCCGACAACGGCGACGTCGATGCGATGATCCGCGACCAGGCCTACCGCGGCTCGCGGTACTCGTTCGGCTATCCGGCCTGTCCCGACCTGGAGGACCGGATCAAGCTGGTCGACCTGCTCCGCCCGCAGCGGATCGGGGTCGAGCTGTCCGAGGAGCTCCAGTTGCACCCGGAGCAGTCGACCGACGCGATGATCGTCCACCACCCCGAGGCGAAGTACTTCAACGCCCGCTGAAATCTGACGTCCAGTGGGGCTTCGACCACCCGTTGCGCGCGTGTCGCGGGCGGATGGCCCCACTGGACGCTGATGACCAGTTGTCCACAGCCGATCACGCCATGTCGTGGTCATCCACAGATTCCTGACACCCCACACGATTCGCCGCTTCCTCCGCATCCTCCCCGGTATGCGGCGACTCACCGAAGAGGTACTCGATCTCGTCGACCGGCAGGGCGGGGTGATCGGTCGCCGTCAGCAGCCGGAGCTGGCCGCGTCGATGGATGGGCTGCTCCGCACCGGGCGGCTGACCGCCCTGCTGCCCGGGGTCTACGCCCGGCCCGGGCTCGAGCACGACCCGCGCGCCTGGATGTGGGCCAGCCAGTTGTGGGACGTCGACAGCGTGTTGACCCTCGAGGCGGCCGCCTCGCTCACCTTCTGGCCCACCCTTCCGGTGCGGGTGGTCGCGGTGGCCAGTTCGCGGCGCCTCCGGCGAGCCATGCTCCGATCGAGCACCCGCCGGATCGACCCTGACTTCGTCGTGGTGCGGCAAGGTCTCCGGTGCACCTCGCCGGCGCTCACCGCCGTCGACCTCGCCGGTCAGTGGGGCGGTGATGCGATCGACGCCGCGCTCCGATCGCGGCAGGTCACCCTCGGCCGGCTGCACGAAGCCCTGGCCGCCCATCCGGACCGAGCGGGTAACGCCGTGCGCCGACTGCTCCTCCACGAGTCACGGTCCAACCCGTGGTCGCCGCTGGAGCGTCGAGCTCACCGCGTGCTGCGCACGGCCGGGATCACCGGGTGGACGGGCAACTACCCGTTGGTGCTGGCCGGTCGGACGTTGTGGCTCGACATCGCCTTCCCGCGGCAGCGGCTGGTGATCGAGATCGACGGTCGCGAGTTCCACGAGGGCGCCGAGGTGTTCGAGGCCGACCGGTGGCGTCAGAACGCGCTGGTCGCGGCGGGGTGGCGGGTGCTGCGGTTCACCGCTCGGATGATCGACGACACTCCGCACCTGGTCGTTCTGGCCATCCTCGACGAGCTCGCCCGCTGAGAATCGACGTCCAGTCGATCCTCCGGACACCAGATCGGGCGTGTCGTGCGGTGATCCGACGACTGGACGTCGATTCTCGTCGTGCGCATCCGGGTGTGGCCCGACGGCGGAATCAGGGCGTGCGCGTACGTTGTAAGTTTACGGCGTAAGTCGACACCTGAGCCCCCATCTGGAGAACGCATGCCCAAGACTTCGACCCCGGCGGGTACGCCGGGTGCGGCCGCCGAGAAACCACAGGACATCCCCAAGCGCGGATGGTTCCAGATCGCCAAGCGCGGCTGGGCCGAAGCCAAGTCCGACAATGTCCCGCTGCTCGCCGCCGGCGTGGCCTTCTACACCTTCCTGGCCATCTTCCCGGCGATGATCGCTCTGGTGCTGATCTACGGGCTGATCGCCGATCCGGCTCAGATCAGCTCGCAGATCGACGCGCTGGGCAGTGCCGTCCCCGATGCGGCCAAGTCGCTGATCCAGGACAACCTGGTCTCGCTGACCGAGCGGCCCACGGCCACCGGCTGGGGTCTGGTCGCGGCCGTCGCGCTGGCGCTGTGGAGCGCCTCCGGCGGGATGAACAACATGATGCTGGCCATCTCGCTGGCCTACGACGAGGAGCAGAAGCGCTCGTTCATCAAGCAGCGCGGCCTGGCCCTGCTGCTGACCCTGGGCGCCATCATCGTCATGGTCGTGATGCTCGGCCTCGTCGCCGTCGCTCCGGCCGTGCTCGATCTGGTCTTCACCGGCGCCCTGCACGTCGTGGCGCAGATCCTCCGCTGGGCGGTCCTGGTGGTGGTCATCGTCGTGGCGCTGGCCGTGCTCTACCGCGTGGCCCCGGACCGTGACGCGCCGAAGATGCGCTGGGTCTCGGTCGGCGCGGGCGTGGCCACCCTGCTGTGGGTGCTGGCCTCGATCGGGTTCTCGATCTACGCCGGGTTCGGCGGCTACGCCAAGACCTACGGGGCGCTGGCCGGCATCGTCGTCCTGCTGTTCTGGCTGTGGATCACCAGCTACGCCATCCTGCTCGGCGCGGAGATCAACGCCGAGTCGGAGCAGCAGACGGTCAAGGACACCACCAAGGGCCCCTCGGCCCCGCTCGGCGAGCGCGGCGCGGTCAAGGCCGATTCGGTCCCGGCCGGCGACGACGCCGACCACGACGACGAGCAGGTCGGGCGCGACGGTGGGTCCGACTCCACCCGCGATCGCTCCGGCGACCGTCAGCACGAGGAATCACGGTGATCGACACCCAGACCCGGGCGAGCCCGGGTCCACCACAGCGAAGCGGCGTCCGCACTGATCGTCTCCGTGGTCGTCTTCGCCGCCGCCGGCGTGGTGGCCCTGGTCGGCAAGAAGAAGGTCGAGGAGGCGGCGCCGCCGGTGCCCAGCCAGGCGATCGACAGCGTGAAGGTAGAGGTCAGCGAGATCAAGGGGAGTATCAAGCGATGAGCAGCAACGGCAGCAGCACCGCGGGCGACGAGAGCACGCCCGCCTCCGAGGCTATCGAGGCCGACATCGCCGAGACGCGCGACCACCTGGCCGAGGCCATCGAGGAACTCGCCGCCAAGCTCGACGTCAAGGGCCAGGCCCAGGCCAAGGTGGCCGAGACCAAGGCCAACGTCAAGGAGACCGTGTCCGAGAAGGTCGAGCTGGCCCAACACAAGCTGGCCGAGACGAGGGAGCTGGCCCAGGAGAAGGTCGGACAGCTCAAGGCGCAGGCGCAGGAGAGATTCGCCGAGACCCGCGATCTCGCCCAGGAGAAGGTCGGGCAGTTGCGCGGCCAGACCGACCACGGTGACGCGGCCGGTGACCGGACCGCCGAGCGGGCCGACCCCGCCCTGGCCACCCTCGACGGTCAGCCGGCCGACGCGCACCGCACCACCGCGAGGACCACGAGCACTGCACCGCCGGCCGCGTCGGTCACCGATCAGGTCAGCGACCGGGCCCGGGCGCTCGTCGAGCGCCTCCGGACGTCGTCGCTGCCGGTGCAGGCCGCCGTGGTCGGAGGGCCGCTGGCCCTGATCCTCGTGCTCGTCGTCCGGAGGGCCCGGAGCTGACCAGACGCTCGCCCAGCACACGTCGCCGCCCCGCGCGAGTTCGCCTCGCGCGGGGCCGGTGAGCAAGAATGGCCGCGCCATGACCCTCCCGACACCTCCGATCCCCGCCGCCGTCCTCTGGGACTTCGACGGCACCCTGGCCGACACCGAGCCGCTGTGGATCGAGGCGGAGTTCGAGCTGATCGGCCGGCTCGGGGGCGACTGGTCGGTCGAGCACGCCGATCAGCTGGTCGGCAACTCCCTGCTGGACTCCGGGGCCTACATCCTCAATGCGATCGGCCGCAGCGATCTGTCGCCGGCCTGGGTGGTCGAGGAGTTGCTCGGCTTCGTGGTCGCCCGACTGACCGACGGCCCGATGCCGTGGCGACCCGGGGCGCTCGAACTGCTCGAAGCGCTCAACCGGGCCGGCGTGCCGTGTGCGCTGGTCTCGGCCTCGTACCGGATCCTGCTCGACGCCGCGCTGGCCCGGCTGCCCGAAGCCACCTTCGCCACCTCGGTGGCCGGTGACGAGGTCCTCCAGGGCAAACCGCACCCGGAGCCGTACACGAAGGCGTGCACCGAGCTGGGCGTCCAGGCCCGCGACTGCGTCGTCATCGAGGACTCCGAGACCGGTGCGCGCTCGGGCAACGCCGCCGGCGCCGTCGTGCTGGCCGTGCCCAACCGGGTGCCGATCCCGGCCGCGCCCCGCCGGGTGATCCGGGCCTCGCTCACCGACGTCGACCCGAGCGTGCTGACCGCGCTCATGGAGCAGGCCGATGCGGCGCACTGACCGACTCCGGCTGGCCGCGGCCGCGCTGGCCGGGGTGGTGCTGCTCGGCGGTTGCACCGACTCGGGCGACCCCGATCCGCAGCCGACCCCCGGCGCCACCCCGCGACCGTTCACCGTGATGTCCACCGACCCGGTGCGGGCCACCGACCCCGCGGCGATGACCGATGCCGCGTCGGCGATGCTCGCGGTCAACGTGTTCCAGCGGTTGATGACCGTCGAGCCGGGCCAGTCGGCACCCAAGCCCGACGCCGCCCGCGACTGCGTCTACACCTCGCCGACCACGGTGACCTGCACGCTCAACAAGGAGATGACCTTCTCCAACGGCCACGCCCTCACCTCGAGCGACGTGAAGTTCAGCATCGAACGGGCGCTGCGGCTCAACGTCGCCGGGTCCTCGTCCTGGCTGCTCTCCTCGGTACGCCGGATCGAGACCCCGGACCCGGAGACGGTGCGGTTCCTGCTCAAGCAGGTCGACAACGAGTTCGTCTTCGCGCTGGCCTCGCCGGCCGCCTCGATCCTCGACGAGGAGAGCTACGACGCCGACGCCATCGCCGGACCCGATGCGCCGATCGTCGGCTCGGGGCCGTTCGCGGTCGGCTCGTTCGGCGACAACGCCATCGTGTTCGACCGCTTCGACGCCTACGTCGGGCGCAACGCCGCCCGGCTGGCCACCGTGGTCTACCGCACCGCCGCCGACTCGGCCACGGTCGAGGACGCCATGGGTCGCGGTCTGGTCGACGTCGTCTGGCGCGGACTCGACGCCGCGGCGGTCACTCGACTGGCCCAGCAGGTCGCGCAGAGCCCGGAGCAGCAGACGACCAGCGGCTTCACCGAGACCACGTTGACCGGCACCCGGGTGCTGCAGCTCGGCTGGCGCGCCGACTCGCCGATGCGTCGCAACAAGGGGCTGCGGCAGGCCATCGCCAACGCCCTGCAGGGCGATCGCACGTCGGACTCGGTGGTCCCCGGCGGCGTCCCCGGACACGTCGCGAGCTTCCCGCTCGGCGGCAAGGTCAAACCCAAGGTGACGTGGAAGAACAGGATCAATCTCACGTTGAGCTACGACCCCACCGCTCCCAACAGCCAAGACATCGCCACCCAGGTCAGGACCCGACTGGAGAACACCGGAGACCTGAGTGTCCAACTGCGGGCCGGCGACGCCGACGCCGATCTCGTGCTGCTCGACCGCAAGGCCTGGACGGCGACCGCGCTGGCCTGGTTGCAGCCCTACGTCGAGTCGCCGCTGGCCGGTTCGCGCGACGTGATCGAGACCGAGCTCGACCAGTACCGCGCGACCACCGACGACGCCACCGCGACACGGCTGCTGACCAGCCTGCAGGACCAGGCGTCGAGTGACCTGACCCTGCTGCCGATCAGCCAGTCGGACGAGGTCGTCTACACCCACGGCAGCGCCGAGGTCTCGGCCACCTCGTTCGGCCCGGGCTGGCAGCTCGGGCTTTTCGGGATGAGCAATGGCTGAGCCGCTGTCCGGCGTCCGCACCGGCCCGTTCGTGATCGGCGAGCGGATCACGCTGACCGACCCCAAGGGTCGTCGCCATTCGATCCTGCTCGCGGCGGGCGGGACCTTCCACACCACCAAGGGTGGGGTCGACCACGACGAGCTGATCGACGGCCCGGAAGGCGTCGTCGTGACCTCGGTCGGCGGCACCCAGTATCTGGCCATGCGCCCGTTGCTCAACGAGTACACCGTGACCATGCCGCGCGGCGCCGCCGTGGTCTATCCCAAGGACGCCGCCCAGATCCTGATGGGCGCCGACATCTTCCCGGGCGCGACCGTGGTCGAGGCCGGCGCCGGCTCCGGCGCGCTGTCGTGCAGTCTGCTGCGGGCCATCGGCCCGACCGGCCGGCTGATCTCGTACGAGCGGCGCGAGGACTTCGCCGTCGTCGCCCAGCGCAACGTGACCCAGTTCCTGGGCGCGATGCCGGACAACTGGGACCTGCGGGTCGGCGACGTGGTCGAACTGGCCGACGAACCGGTCGACCGGGTCATCCTCGACATGCTCGCGCCCTGGGAGTGCGTCGAGCCGTTGGCCGAGGTGCTGATCCCCGGCGGGGTGATCTGCGCGTACGTGGCCACCGCCACCCAGCTCAGCCGGACCGTCGAAACGCTGCGGGTGCACGGCGGGTTCACCGAACCCGACGCCACCGAGTCGCTGATCCGGGCCTGGCACGCCGAGGGCCTGGCCGTCCGGCCGCGCCACGACATGGTCGGCCACACGGGGTTCCTGATCACCGCACGGCGGCTGGCCCCAGGTGTGACGGCACCGTTACGCAAACGACGCCCCGCACCCGGCGCGTACGGCGAGGATTACACCGGGCCGCGTTTGCCCCCCAGGTAGGGTTTCGCCAAGGAGGTGCGGCAATTTGCCTGGTCCGTTCCAAGATCGTTTTGGTGATGATCGAGAGGCGCTCGCTGCCCAGATCAGCACGTTGAGCGACGAGCTCGTCCGGATGCGCGAACGCGTGTCCTCACACCCCCACGACATCGCTGTTCTCGAACGCCGGCTCGCCGATGCGCGGTCCGACCTGCGCACCACGTCGGCCAACAACGAGCGGCTCGCCACCACGCTGCGCGAGGCCCGCGATCAGATCGTCTCGCTCAAGGGCGAGGTCGACCGGCTGGCCCAGCCGCCGGCGAGCTTCGGGGTCTTCCTGGCCACCGAGGAGGAGCACACCGCCGACATCTACACCTCGGGGCGCAAGATGCGGGTCAGCGTCAGCCCTGACGTCGACCTCGCGGCCCTCACCCCCGGCAAGGAGGTGATGATCAACGAGGCCATGAACGTGGTCGGCGTCCTCGAGTTCGACGAGGTCGGCGAGGTCGTGCTGCTCAAGGAGGTCCTCGAGGGCGGTGACCGGGCGTTGGTCGTCGGTCACGGCGACGAGGAGAGTGTGGTCCGTCTGGCCACCCGGCTCCGCGACGCGGGGCTTCGCTCCGGCGACTCGTTGCTGATCGACCGCCGGGTGCACTTCGCGTACGAGAGGGTTCCCAAGCTCGACGTCGAGGAACTGGTCCTCGAAGAGGTCCCCGACATCGACTACTCGGTGATCGGCGGTCTGGGCAGCCAGATCGAGGCCATCCGCGACGCCGTCGAGCTGCCGTTCCTGCACAAGGACCTGTTCATCGAGCACGAGCTCAAGGCGCCGAAGGGCATCCTGCTCTACGGCCCGCCCGGGTGCGGCAAGACGCTGATCGCCAAGGCGGTGGCCAACTCGCTGGCCAAGAAGGTCACCGAGACCACCGGCGAGGAGGGGCGCAGCTTCTTCCTCAACATCAAGGGCCCCGAGCTGCTCAACAAGTACGTCGGGGAGACCGAGCGCCACATCCGGTTGGTCTTCCAGCGGGCCCGCGACAAGGCCAGCGACGGTATGCCGGTGATCGTGTTCTTCGACGAGATGGATTCGCTGTTCCGCACCCGCGGGTCGGGTGTGTCCTCCGACGTGGAGAACACCATCGTCCCGCAGCTGCTGAGTGAGATCGACGGCGTCGAGGGCCTCGACAACGTCATCATCATCGGCGCCTCGAACCGCGAGGACATGATCGACCCGGCGATCCTGCGTCCCGGCCGACTCGACGTCAAGATCAAGATCGAGCGACCGGACGCCGAGGCGGCCCGCGAGATCTTCAGCAAGTACCTGACGCCGACCCTGCCGCTGCACGCCGAGGACCTGTCGGAGTTCGACGACGACCGGCTCGCCACCGTGCAGGGCATGATCGAGCGCACGGTGCTGCGGATGTACGAGGAGTCCGAGGAGAACCAGTTCCTCGAGGTCACCTACGCCGGCGGCGACAAGGAGGTCCTGTACTTCAAGGACTTCAACTCCGGTGCGATGATCCAGAACATCGTCGACCGGGCCAAGAAGATGGCCATCAAGGATCTGCTCGACGCGGGCGTCCGCGGCCTGCGGATCGGTCACCTGCTGCAGGCCTGCATCGACGAGTTCGCCGAGAACGAGGACCTGCCCAACACGACCAACCCCGACGACTGGGCGAAGATCAGCGGCAAGAAGGGCGAGCGCATCGTCTTCATCCGCACGCTGATCAACTCCAAGCAGGGCACCACGCCCGGCCGGTCGATCGACACCGTGTCCAATACGGGGCAGTATCTCTAGCCTCTCCTCACACTCAACTCGGCAAGGCCTCTGGCCGGGTCGTTCGTCGCTCTTCGCGAAGGAAAGAGCGCCTTCGCTCATCGCTCCTCACTCCCCGGCGGCCTTGCCGAGCTTCGGTTCGGCGAGGCCGGTCGGCTTTGTCAGAGGAACAGTGGTCAGTTCACGGTGATGGTCTGTGCCGCTCGGGGAACCACACTCGTGATGCGGAGGCGCACCGCCGAGGTGCGGCGGGGTCAGGCGGTGGGGCGGGCGGGGCGGTGGGCGGCGCGGCGGATGAGGGCGTACGCGGCGCGCCAGCCGATCAGGAACAGGGCGAGGACGATGCCGGCGACGAGGACGAAGCTGAACTGGACGCCTCCGCCGGTGGCGTAGCGCAGCAGCATCCCGGCGACCAGGGCGCCGAGCCAGATGGCGATGCCCGAGGTCGGGGTGGCCGGGGCGCGCCAGATGCGGCCGGCCAGCATGCCGAGCAGCGCGCCGACCAGGAACGGCCAGGCGGTGCGGAACACCCCCAGCAGATCGGTGCCCTCGGCGTGGCTCGAACGGCCGACGATGGCGAAGATGACGATGGCGATGACGTCCACCGCGATTGCCGTCCCAGTACGCATGGATGATCACACTACGCTGAACGTCATGACTGCGCGGACCGATCAGGACGACCCGACCGCGGACCCGCAGCAGCGCCGGGCGACCCGGGTGCTCGGCATCGAGACCGAATACGGGATCAGCGCCACCGCCGTCCCCGGCGGGCCGGGCGGGATCACCCTCGGTCGGATCGAGGACGAACTGCACCCGATGCAGCTGTCCAACCACGTGGTCAAGGCGTACGGGCTGGCCGGGGCCGACCAGGCGACCGGCTGGGACTACGAGACCGAGACCCCGCTGCGCGACATCCGCGGCTACGAGATCTCCCGCTCCGCCGCCCACCCCGACCAGCTGACCGACAGCGACCTCGGGATGGCCAACCTCATCCTGACCAACGGTGCCCGGCTCTACGTCGACCACGCCCACCCGGAGTACTCCGGACCCGAGGTCACCTCGGCGATGGACGCGGTCCGCTGGGACAAGGCCGGCGACGCGGTGATGGCCATCGCCGGCCGCCGGGCCTCGACGGCGCTCGGCCGGACCGTCCGGCTCTACAAGAACAACACCGACGGCAAGGGCGCCTCGTACGGCACGCACGAGAACTACCTGCTGTTGCGCAGCACGCCGTTCGACCGGGTCGTCACCCAGTTCTCGGCGTTCCTGGTCACCCGGCCGGTGATCACCGGGGCGGGTCGGGTCGGACTCGGCCAGTCGAGCCAGTCCAACGGCTTCCAGCTCAGCCAGCGCGCCGACTTCTTCGAGGCCGAGGTCGGGCTGGAGACCACGCTCAACCGGCCGATCATCAACACCCGCGACGAACCGCACGCCGACGCCAGCCGCTACCGGCGGCTGCACGTGATCACCGGCGACGCCAACCTGTCGGAGATCTCCACCTACCTCAAGGTCGGCACCGCGTCGTGGGTGCTGCGGGTGATCGAGGCCGGCGAGCTCGGGCACGATCTGCGCCTCGACGCGCCGGTCGCCGCGATGCGCCAGGTCAGCTGGGACCTCAGCTGTGCGCAGCCGCTGACCTTCGTCGAGCGGGGGACCGCCACGGCCCTCGAGGTCCAGGAGATCTACCTCGACGCCTGCCGGCGGCACTACGACGGGATCGCCGACGAACTGACCGAGACCGCCCGGATCGAGGCCAAGGACATCTTCGCCCGCTGGCAGGACTGTCTCGACGCGCTACGCACCGACGTGTTCTCGCTGGCCGACCAGCTCGACTGGGTGGCCAAGCTCAAGCTGATGGAGTCCTACCGCGAACGCGACGGGCTGGGTTGGGACGCCCCGAAACTCGGGTTGATCGATCTGCAGTACGCCGACGTCGACCCCCGGCGCAGCCTCTACGGCGCTCTGGTGGCCAAGGGCAAGATGCAGCGGCTGATCACCGACGACGAGGTCGAATGGGCGCGGACCCATCCGCCGGAGGACACCCGGGCCTACTTCCGCGGCCGGGTGATGGAGAAGTTCGCCGACCACATCGTCGCCGCGTCGTGGGACTCGGTGATCTTCGACGTCGCCGGTCGCCCGGCCCTGCAGCGGGTCCCGTTGCTCGACCCGCTCCGCGGCACCAAGGAACAGGTCGGGGCGATGATCGACCGCTGCAACACCGTCGCCGACCTCTTCCTGCACCTCGGTCGCTAGTTCATGGGTTCCTGACGCCAGGAGTACCAGTCGCCGTCCACGTGGGTCAGGCCGGCGTCCGGGTCGTCGACGCGACTCAGCCCCGGCCGGTAGTAGAAACCGGCCTGATCGCTGACCGGGTTCGTGCTCTCGACCAGGAGCCATCCGCCGCGGAACGTGTGACACTTCTCGATCGTGAACGATCCGACGGCGCTGGGGCACGTGCCCGGGTAGGGCTTGAACGTGCGATATCCGGCTTCCACGGGCTGCTGGGGGAGTCGGGCGGACACGGCGACGAGCACCGCGGCCACCCCGAAGGAGACGATCACCGCTCCGTCCAGCGGGGCTCCGGGGAAGCTCCCCTCCCAGATGATCACTGCGGCCACCGCCGCCGCGCCGCGCCGATCTGTGCCGACCGTCAGGTCACGATCCAGCTCAACGGCTCTTGATCTGGAAGGCGACCACCCGGGTGCCGTCGGCGCGTACGCCGGTGCCGACGGTGAACAGCCGGCTGCTGGGCTCGCCGCCGGTGGTGGCCACCGTGTCGTCGTTGGCCATCACGCAGATCCGCCGCAGCCCCGTGGTGTCGAGCGGTGACGGGTGGTTGGGCTGGCAGCGGCCGAAGGCCTCGCGCAGCCGCAGCAACGCCTCGTTGGAGTCGGGCTTGGCCACCTCGATGACTGCGTCGAGCTGGTAGTCGTGGGTCGAGCGGTACGTCCCCGAGAGCACCCGGGTCTCGGGCGGCAGGTCGACGTAGCTGTAGTACTCCACCTCATCGAGGGTCAGCGGCGTGCAGGTGTAGCCGGTGAACGTGTTGACGCAGGACGATCCGCGCTCGGAGGTGAACGAGAAGTACGGGACGCCCCACCCGCCGGCGAACCGGGTCAGGACGTAGAAGGCGAGCGCGACGAACCCGGCCATGATGACGATGCCGAGCAGGATCCGGAGCGGTCTGAAGCGTCTCTTCGGCACCTGGACAGGATGCCGGACCACCGAAGGGGTCGGTCGACGACCCGGCATCGATTCCGTCACGAAACGGGCGCGGTCGCTACTTCTTCACCGCGATGATCACCGAGGTGTCGTCGGCGACCATCACCTCGACGCTGGTGAAACCCTCGTCGGCCAGCCAATCCATCCGCAACGTGTCGACCCTTCCGCGGGCGATCGGCGGCCAGGTCGAGCAGGGGACGAAGTCGTCGAGCACGAGCATCCCGCCCGGCTCGAGCAACCCGGTGATCTCCTCGCGCGGCCAGCCCTTGGCGCTGGTCGCGTCCATGAAGAGCAGCGAGAACGGCCCGTGCTCGACCAGGGCCCGCCAGTCCGCGTGCATCACGTCGATGTCGTCGTCGGCGAACATCTCCATCACCCCGTGGGCCAGTTCGGGGTCGAGTTCGGCGGTGATCACCCGCGAGGTCTTCGGTGCGCCGCTGCGCAGCCAGGCCGCGCCGACGCCGCAGCCGGTGCCGCATTCGGCGATCGTCCCGCTGCGGGTCGCAGCCAACGCGGCCAGCAGTCGCCCGGTCTCGGTGCGCGACGCCCAGACGTAGCCCCGTTGCAACGACATCCGCAGGGCGCGCAGCACCAGTTCGGGCAGAACCGGGGGAGCGCTCATCCCAGAAGTCTGTGCAGCGGGCGCGCCGACGCCAGATGCGTACCAGGATGTGGAATGCGTGCGATGATCTCTGCGGCCGATTAGTCAGGTGTCCTAGTATTTCGACCATCGAACCCGCCGTCAGGCCCGCGTGAGCGGCCCGACCGAGCACAGGACAGCCGTTATGTACGAGATGTATCCGCAGGTCTGGGCGGCCGAAGACCGTCAGGCACTCGCAGCAGGCACCCGGCCCCGTCGCCGAGCCCGCAAGGAGCACTCGGTCGTACCCGCCGTCCTCGTAGCGCCGACCTCGAAGCCCTCGACCCTCAGCTGATCGCCCGCGCGGTCACCGTGCGCCCGGCCCCACCAGGGTCGGGGCGGCGGTCGATCGCTGCGCCCACCCGCGCACCATCCCGGTGCGCGGTGCGGGCGTCGACTCAGACCTCAGCGGCGATCGCATCGCCGATCTCGCTCGTGCTCCGCCGCGGACCGGTCCGGCGACCGGTGATGTCGGCGAGCACGGCCTTCTCGATGCGGGCCGCCTCCTCGGAGAGACCACAGTGATCCAGCAGCAGAGCGACCGACAAGATGGTGGCGGTCGGATCGGCGATGCCCTGTCCGGCGATGTCCGGGGCCGATCCGTGGACCGGCTCGAACATCGACGGGTACGCGCCACTCGGATTGACGTTGCCGCTGGCCGCAAGGCCGATGCCGCCGGTGACCGCCGCAGCGAGGTCGGTCAGGATGTCGCCGAACAGGTTGTCGGTGACGATGACGTCGAAGCGGGCCGGGTCGGTCGCCAGGAAGATGGTGGCTGCGTCGACGTGCAGGTAGTCGGTGCTGACCTGCGGGTACTCCGCCGCGACCGAGGTGAAGATCCGGTTCCACAGGCCGCCGGCGTTGACCAGCACGTTGTGCTTGTGGACCAGGGTCAGCTTGTTGCGGCGCTTGCTGGCCCGCTCGAACGCGTCGCGGACGACCCGCTCGACGCCGTACGCGGTGTTGACGCTGACCTCGGTGGCGATCTCGTGCGGCGTACCGGTGCGGACCGTTCCGCCGTTGCCGCAGTAGAGACCCTCGGTGCCCTCGCGGACCACGACGAAGTCGATCTCCTTGCCCGCGATCACCGAGTCGGCGAGCGGGGTGGGCACGCCGGGGAACAGCCGGCTCGGCCGCAGATTGACGTAGTGGTCGAACGCGAAGCGCAGCTTGAGCAGCAGCCCGCGCTCGAGCAGGCCGCTCGGCACGTCCTTGGCCCCGGGCGCCGCACCCACGGCGCCGAGCAGGATGACGTCGGCCTGGGCGAGTTCGGCCAGCACCGAGTCGGGCAGCACCTCACCGGTCCGCTGCCAGCGCGTCGCGCCCAGGTCGTACGCGGTGGTGGCGAACGTGCCGGGGCCGGCGACCGCGTCGAGTACCTTCAGGCCCTCGGCGACCACCTCCGGTCCGATACCGTCACCGGCGATCACGGCAAGATTGAAGGGGCGGCCGGGCTGGCGATCCAAGGTCTCCGTCACGCGCGCATCGTAACCGGCACGCAGCCGTACGCTCAGGTTCGTCCCATCGCTCGCTCCAGCCCCGATCCACCCGCTCGAACCCCGTCCCTCGCCCGCCCGTCGATACCGTCCTCAGCAGAAAGCACCGATGTGAGCCTCCAGTTCGAAGTCCGTTCCAATTCCAAGCCACGTAGCGACTCCGAGCGCCAGGCGGTGCTGGCCGACCCGGGCTTCGGCGTCAACTTCACCGACCACATGGCCGTGGCCACCTGGACCGCGGTCGACGGCTGGCACGACTCGGCCGTCGTCCCGTACGGCCCGTTCGCGCTCGACCCGGCGACCGCGGTGCTGCACTACGCGCAGGAGATCTTCGAGGGTCTCAAGGCCTACCAGCACGCCGACAACAGCGTCTGGCTGTTCCGGCCGGAGAAGAACGCCGAGCGGATGCAGCGCTCGGCCCACCGGCTCGCCCTGCCCGCGCTGGACACCGAGGACTTCCTGGCCAGCATCGACGCCCTGATCTCCGCCGACCGTGCCTGGGTGCCGAACCCGTCGGCCGGCGGCGCCGAGCAGAGCCTCTACCTGCGGCCGTTCATGTTCGCCTCCGAGGCGTTCCTCGGGGTCCGGCCGGCGCGCCGGGTCACCTACTGCTGTATCGCCTCGCCCGGCCGGCGCGTACTTCGCCTCCGGAGTGCGACCGGTGAGCATCTGGATCTCGACCACCTACACCCGCGCCGCCCCGGGCGGCACCGGCGCGGCCAAGTGCGGCGGCAACTACGCGGCCAGCCTGCTCGCCCAGCAGGAGGCGGCCGACCAGGGCTGCGAGCAGGTGATGTTCGCCGACGCCGCCGAGCACCGCTGGCTCGAAGAACTCGGCGGGATGAACGTCTATCTGGTGACCACGGACAACGAGCTGATCACCCCCGAGCTCAACGGCTCGATCCTCGAGGGCGTGACCCGCGACTCGATCCTCACCATGGCCGCGGAGTTCGGGCTCACCCCGGTGGAGCGCAAGATCGAGATCGCCGAACTGCTCGAGGGCATCTCGTCGGGTCACATCGCCGAGCTCTTCGCCTGCGGCACCGCGGCGGTGATCACCCCGATCGGGCGGCTCAAGGACGCGACGGGGGAGTACGTCGTCGGCGCCGGCGAGACCGGCGAGACCACCGCCGCCCTCCGCAAGAACCTGCTCGACGTCCAGTACGGCCGCGCCGAAGACACCCACGGCTGGCTGCGCCGGGTCCTCTGATCCCGGGCTCGTCCGAGCTCTCCGTACGCCCGCGACCCGGGCCGTTTCCGCGCACAGGTGCCGATACGGCCCGGGTTGCGGCGTATTCGGGGCCGTTTGCGCGCACAGGTGCCGATACGGCCCGGATCCAGCGGCGTTCGGGGCGGTTTGCGCGCACAGGTGCCGAAACGGCCCGGGTCTGCGGCGTATCGGGGCGGTTTGCGCGCACAGGTGCCGAAACGGCCCACTCACCGCCGCCGCCCGCCGCCGCCGCCCCGGCATTCCGAGCGCAGGCCGATCGAAAGATTGCGCGCGTCGGGACTGGCTATTCCGGCCGGGGTGGGTCAGACTGTCGGACGTGACGTTCCTCGTCGTGATTATCAGCTAGCGCGCAGACTCCCTCGTCAGCGCGCCAACCTCCCGTCCCCAGGACTGGAGGTTTTTTCGTGTCACGACATCCTCCGACGCCAAAGGATCTCCCGATGTACTCGCAGACGAAGCCAAAGCCGGCTGAGTTCCATGTCTTCGACACCACCCTGCGGGACGGGTCGCAGCAGGAGGGCCTCAACCTGTCGGTGACCGACAAGCTGGCCATCGCTGCGTTGCTCGACCAGCTGGGCGTGCACTACATCGAGGGCGGCTGGCCGGGCGCCAACCCCAACGACACCGCGTTCTTCGCGGCCATGGCCGACGGGGCGGTCCAGCTCCGCAACGCCGAGCTGGTCTCGTTCGGCTTCACCCGGCGGGTCGGCATGCGGGCCGCCGACGATCCGTTGACCGCCGCGCTGCGCGACTCGCGGGCACCGGTCGCCTGCATCGTGGCCAAGAGCCACGACCGCCACGTCGAGCAGGCGCTGCGGACCACGCTGGCCGAGAACCTCGACATGATCGCCGACACCGTGCGGCATCTGCGGGCCGAGGGCCAGCGGGTCTTCGTCGACTGCGAGCACTTCTTCGACGGGTTCCGGGAGAACCAGGCGTACGCGCTCGAGGTCGTCCGCACCGCCGCCGAGGCCGGCGCCGAAGTGGTCGTGCTCTGCGACACCAACGGCGGGATGCTGCCGCCGTGGATCGGTGACATCGTCGGCGAGACCGCCGGCACCGGGGTCCAGCTGGGCATCCACGCCCACAACGACACCGGGTGCGCGGTCGCCAACACCCTGGCCGCGGTCGACGCGGGTGCCATGCACGTCCAGGGCACCGTGAACGGCTACGGCGAGCGCACGGGCAACGCCGAGCTGATCTCGGTCGTCGCCAATCTCGAACTGAAGTACGGCTGGCCGCTGCTTCCGGCCGGCTCGTTGCGCGAGGCCACCAGACTCGCGCACGAGATCGCAGAGGTGACGAACGCGCCATCCAGCGCTCGTCAGCCTTATGTCGGTATGTCGTCGTTCGCCCACAAGGCGGGCCTGCATGCCAGCGCGATCAAGGTCGACCCCAACCTCTACCAGCACATCGATCCGGAGCTGGTCGGCAACGACATGCGGATGCTCGTCTCCGACATGGCGGGGCGGGCCAACATCCAGATCAAGGGCGAGGAACTGGGGTTCGACCTGTCCGACCGCGAACTTGCGGCTCGGATCACCGACCGGGTGAAGGACGCGGAAGCAGCGGGCTACACCTACGAATCAGCAGACGCCAGCTTCGAGCTGCTGCTTCGTCGTGAGCTCGACCAGCTGCCCGAGTACTTCTCGGTGCAGTCATGGCGCGTCTTCACCCAGTCAGCCCCGACGGCGTTCGGGATCCACGAGACCGACACCGAGTGCACGGTCCGGCTGACGGCCAAGGGCATCAGCCAGCGCGTCGTGGGGGAGGGCAACGGCCCGATCAACGCGCTCGACCACGCCGTCCGCAACGCACTCGCCCCGGCGTACCCGGTGGTGGCGAAGTTCGAGCTCACCGACTACCGCGTGCGGATCCTCGAACAGGGTCACGGCACCGACGCCACCGTGCGGGTGCTGATCCAGACCAGCAACGGGTCGCGGGTCTGGACCACCGTCGGGGTCGGCCAGAACATCGTCGAGGCGTCCTGGGAGGCGCTGTCCGAGGCCTACCTGTACGGCTTGATCCACGCCGATTGGTCGGTCGACGCCAGCCGGGGTCAGCTGGTCGAGGCCTGAGCCGTTCCCGGCGGGGAGCCTCCCGACCACCTCGCTGACCGGCAGGCGCACCCCAGCTGGCGCGTGGTGATCGGCCACAGCTCGGCCTGCTCCGCGGTGCCGACGTAGGCGCGCTGCTCGTCCTTCGACAGCCACGGGTGCCGGTCGTCGCGCGAGTAGCCGGTGTCGACGGCATCGTTCGGGACGGCCACGGCGGAGCGGGTCGGGCTCGGCGACCAGTCGGCCAGATCCGCGTCCGGCCGGCGGACGGAGAAGACCAGCTCGGGCGTCTCGGCCAGCCTCAGGGTTCCGCGGTCCTCGCGCAGCCGACCGACGCGCCGAGGGCCGCCAGCACGACGAGCGCGATCCCCGGCCCGAGCATCAGCCGATCCGGTCGATGATCAGCTCCGGACGGGCGGTGGCGGAGTCGCCGATGGTCCAGCCGCCGTCGAGGGCGGCGCGGGCCCGGTCGAACCTCTCGGGCTCGTCGCTGTACAGCGTCATCAGCGGCTGGCCCGCGGCCACCCGATCACCCGGCTTGGCGTGCATCCGTACGCCGGCGCCGGCCTGCACCGGGTCCTCCTTGCGAGCCCGGCCCGCTCCGAGCCGCCAGGCGGCGATGCCGACCGCGTACGCGTCCAGGCCGGTCAGCACCCCATCGGCGTCGGCGGAGACCACCTGCGACTCGCGGGCGGTGGGCAGTGGTGCGTCGGGGTCGCCACCCTGGGCCCGGATCATCGCCTTCCACACGTCCATCGCCCGGCCCGAGGCCAGCACGTCGGCCGGGTCCTCGTCGGCCCGCCCGGCCGCGGCGACCATCTCGCGGGCCAGCGCCACGGTCAGCTCGACGACATCGGCCGGCCCGCCGCCGGCCAGCACCTCGACCGACTCCTCGACCTCGAGCGCGTTACCCGCGGTCAGCCCGAGCGGCGTGGCCATGTCGGTGAGCAGCGCGATGGTGGTGACCCCGGCGTCGGTGCCCAGCTCGACCATCGTCCGGGCCAGCTCGCGGGCCTGCTCGAGGTCCTTCATGAACGCCCCCGACCCGACCTTGACGTCGAGGATCAGCGATCCGGTGCCCTCGGCGATCTTCTTGCTCATGATCGACGACGCGATCAGCGGGATCGCCTCGACCGTGCCGGTGACGTCGCGCAGCGCGTAGAGCTTGCGGTCGGCCGGCGCCAGCCCGGTGCCGGCCGCGCAGATCACCGCACCGACGTCCTCGAGTTGGGCGAGCATCTCCTCGTTGCTGAGCGCGGCTCGCCAGCCGGCGATCGACTCGAGCTTGTCGAGCGTCCCGCCGGTGTGACCGAGCCCGCGGCCGGACAGCTGGGGGACCGCGACCCCGCAGGCCGCGACCAACGGCGCCAGCGGCAAGGTGATCTTGTCCCCGACGCCGCCGGTCGAGTGCTTGTCCGAGGTCGGCCGGCTCAGTCCGGAGAAATCGAGCCGCTCACCCGAGGCGATCATCGCCGCGGTCCACCGGCTCAGCTCGTCGCGGTCCAGACCGCGCAGCAGCACCGCCATGGCCAGGGCCGACATCTGTTCCTCGGCGATCTCACCGGCCGTGTAGGCGGCGATGACCCAGTCGATCTGGTCGTCGCTGAGTCGCCCTCCGTCCCGTTTGGTCCGGATGACGTCGACGGCATCGAAGGCGCTCATCGACACATTCTCACCCGTCGGCGGACGCCGATAGGGTGAGCGGGTGCGTATCGCCCGTTTCGCGTCCGGTGGAGACCCCCAGTACGGCATCGTCGAGCTCGCCGAGGACGGTGGGAAGCACCCCGGCACCGTGGCGGTGCTGACCGGCGACCCGATCGCCATGCCCGTGCAGCTGACCGGCGAGCGGAAGGACCTCGACGGGGTCCGCCTGCTGGCCCCGGTCATCCCGCGCAGCAAGGTGGTCGCGGTCGGCAAGAACTACGCCGCGCACGCCAAGGAGATGGGCGGCGAGGTTCCGAAGACCCCGCTGATCTTCTTCAAGCCCAACACCTCGGTCATCGGGCCGGACGACCTGATCGTCTACCCGTCGGCGACGAAGGAGATGGGTTACGAGGGCGAGCTGGCCGTGGTCATCGGCCGGATCTGCAAGGAGGTCCCGGTCGAGCGGGTTTCCGAGGTGATCTTCGGCTACACCATCGCCAACGACGTGACCGCCCGCGACCTGCAGCGCAACGACGGTCAGTGGGCCCGGGCCAAGGGCTACGACACGTTCTGCCCGCTCGGACCCTGGATCACCACCCACCAGAGCATCGAGGAGGTGTCCACGCTGTCGTTGCGGACCACCCTCGACGGCGAGCTGCGCCAGGACGGGACGACCGCGGACATGGTCCTCGGCATCCCCGAGCTGGTGGCCTACATCTCCTCGTTCACCACGCTGCTGCCCGGAGACGTGATCCTGACCGGGACGCCCGAGGGTGTCGGGCTGATGGTGCCCGGCCAGGAGATCAGCATCGAGATCGAAGGAATTGGTACCCTCACCAACTCGGTGACGGGCAGCGGCCCGGCATCTGATTGACGAGCAGAGAGCACAACCGTGAGTGAGCTGGACACCCCGATCCGAGACCGCGCAGAAGGCGAGACCGGCGCCGCCGACGTCCTCGGTGACCTGCGTCCCGAGCAGGTCCGGGTGCGCTTCCCACCGTCGCCGACCGGCAACCTGCACGTCGGGAACGTCCGCAGTGCCCTGTTCAACTGGGTGTTCGCGCGGCACTTCGGCGGCACGTTCGTGCTCCGCGTCGAAGACACCGACGCCGGCCGCAACCTGGCCGAGTCGTACCAGGTGCTCTACGACTCGCTGAACTGGCTCGGCCTGACCTGGGACGAGGGACCCGGCGTGGGCGGCCCGTACGAGCCCTACCTGCAGTCCGAGCGCGGCGAGATCTACCGCGAGATCGTCGTCAAGCTGCTCGACGGCGGTCTGGCCTATCGCTGCTTCTGCACCCGCGAGGAGATCGAGGCCCGCGAGGCGGCCCGGCCCAAGGGCTCGCCGTCGGGCTATGACGGCTTCTGCCGCACCCTCAGCGCCGAGCGGATCGCCGAGCTCGACGCGATCGGCGCGTTGTCGGTGGTGCGGATGCGGGTCCCGGACGAGCCGATCGGCTTCGACGACCTGGTCCGTGGTCAGGTCGTGTTCCAGTCCGAGCACGTGCCCGACTTCGTCATCGTCCGCGGCAACGGCGAGCCGCTCTACACCCTGGTCAACCCGGTCGACGACTCGCTGATGGAGATCACCCACGTGCTGCGGGGCGAGGATCTGCTGCCGTCGACGCCACGGCAGATCGTGGTCTACCGGGCGTTGCAGCAGCTCGGGGTCGGCAGCGGGCGGGTGCCGATGTTCGGCCATCTGCCCACCGTGCTGGGGGAGGGCAACCGGCGGCTGTCCAAGCGCGACAGGGGCGCCGGGCTGGCCGAGTACCAGCAGCAGGGCTACCTGCCCGAGGCGCTGATCAACTACCTGGCCCTGCTCGGCTGGGCCATCTCGGAGGACCGCGACATCTTCTCGCTCGACGAGATGGTGGACGCCTTCGACATCCGGCGGGTCAACGCCAATCCGGCCCGCTTCGATCCCAAGAAGTGCGAGGCGGTGAATGCCTCGCACATCCGGCTGCTCGACCCGGAGACGCTGACCGCGGAGCTGGTGCCGTTCTTCGTCCGTTCCGGTCTGGTCAGCGACCCGCCGCTGCCCGACGAGCAGCAGCGGCTGGCCGCGGCGACGCCGTTGATCCAGGAGCGGATGAACACGCTGTCCGAGGCGGTCGATCTGCTGAGCTTCCTGTTCACCCGTGACGAGGACCTGCGGATCGATCCGGCCGCGGCGCTGACGGCCGACGCGGAGCCGGTACTCAGTGCGACCATCTCGGCGGTCGAGGGTCTGGCGACGTTCGACCACGCGGCGATCGAGGCCGCCCTGCGGGCCGCCCTGATCGACGGGCTCGGCCTCAAGCCGCGGCACGCCTTCGGGCCCGTCCGCACCGCGATCACCGGGCGGCGGATCTCGCCGCCGCTGTTCGAGTCGATGGAGCTGCTCGGGCGCGAGTCCAGCCTGGCCCGGCTGAACGCCGCCCGCGCCGCCCTGGGCGACTGATGGCCAAGGCGCGCAGGCGCGGCTCACGCACGCCCGCACACCCGGGCGCCCGGACCCGACCCACGGTGACACCGGCATCACCGACGCCGGCTCCGGTCACGGAGCCCGATCAGTACGTGGCGCCTCCCGACGGTGCGTCCTACCCGCTGATGCTGCGCGGCGAGTCGTTCGCGCCCTGGCGGTCGATGATCGGCGCGTTCTTCGGGCTGGTGATGTTCCTGCTGTTCACCTCGGTGGTGAGCCAGGCCGTGGTCTATCTCGGCTACGTGGTCGTTCAGCGTGACGTGACCTATCAGGTGTTCTACGCCGACGCGTTCGCCTTCCGGAACCCGCTGGGCATGCTGGCCACCAACCTCGGCATCGCGACCCTGATCCCGATCGCCGTGGGGCTGATCATGGTGATGCACCAGGTCCGGCCCCGCTGGCTGTTCTCGGTGGCCGGCGGGATCCGCTGGCGCTCTCTGATCGGGTGTCTGGTCATCGCCGCGGTCGCCCTCAACGGCGTGCTGCTGCTGTCGGCCAGTGTCTCCAAGCCGCTGGTGTTCGCGATGCAGCCGGGGTTCTGGTCGTTCCTGCCGATCATCCTGCTGACCTCACCGATCCAGGCCGCGGCCGAGGAGATCTTCTTCCGCGGCTACCTGATGCAGGCGCTGGGGAGCCTGGTGCGTACGCCGTGGTTCGGGGTCGTGGTGTCGTCGGTCATCTTCGCGCTGCTGCACGGCACCCAGAACCTGCCGCTGTTCATCGACCGGCTGGCCTTCGGCCTGCTCGCCGCGGTGCTGGTCTGGAAGACCGGCGGTCTCGAGGCGGGGATCGCCGCCCACGTGATCAACAACGTCTGCGCCTATCTGATCGCCGGCCTCACCGGCTCGATCGCCGAGCTCAAGGCGATCCAGCAGATCGGCTGGATCGACGCCGCGTTCGACGTCGGTGGCTTCGCCGTCTTTGCCGCCCTGGCCTTCGCGTACTCGAGGCTGCTCAAGCTGCCGACCACCGTGCAACTGACGCCCATCCCGTCCCGCTGACGGCACGCCCGGCCACGGACCGAGTTTGAGCCGGAGCGCTGGTTACAGTAAAGTCTTCCCTCGTGCCCGTGAGGGCACAGCAGCCCTCGGCGGAGCCGGAGGCGGCAGCCGATGGGGTATAGGGTAATTGGCAGCCCGACTGATTCTGGTTCAGTTAGTCTAGGTTCGAGTCCTAGTACCCCAGCGACACGGAAGCCCTGATTCGCTGTGTGACCAGGGAATTGCTAAGCTTCCGCGGTCAGATCGGGATCGACGGAGAACGTTCCGCCGGCCACGATCGACAGCTAGGGCCCCGTTGTGTAGCGGCCTAGCACGCCGCCCTCTCAAGGCGGTAGCGCGGGTTCGAATCCCGTCGGGGCTACCACGTAACGACTCGGGCTTTCTCGAGTTCAACAACGTCTCTTCGGCCCGAGGTTGGCTGACCGGGTGATGCGCGGCGTGTTTCCGGTTTCGGTGTGATGGCCCGAGTGGAGCACAGGGTGAAGCCACCACTGTGCGTACCACCTGGGACGAGGTTCGTCGGCGTTCGGTGCGGCTCGACGAGCCATCCGCCATCGCGTCGGCCCTTGCGGTGTAGCGCTCGGCCCAGCACGTTGCCGGTGGGCGGGGCAACGTGGAAGGACGCCGCCGGGTGCGCAAGCGGACAGCCGTCATCGACGGCCACCTGTTGCTCCTCAGCCCGTTCTCGTACCGCACCAACGACGTCGGGGAAGAGCGGCTGGAGTCACCGCTTGCGCAGGGCCAGGCGCATGGCGGCCTCTTCTGTGCGTTGCAGCGCGTGGAAGACCGACAGCGCCTGCCCCGACGACGTGCTGGACCGCTGCAAGGTCATGGCGACGGTAGCCGAGCGCCGACCGTTGGGGCTGGCCGCGGCGAACTGGGTGTAGCCGAAGGTGTTGCCGGTGTGGCCGTACATGGTGCCGCTGGGGGTCTCGTACCGGAACAGCGCCAGACTTGCTGAATTGTGGCCGGGTCCCGGGGGGCTCGACTCCGCACCGGGGATGAACAGCCGTTGCTGCTCGGCTTTCGTCCGCGCGCCGTACAGGTCCCCGGCCACGTAGGCGCGGATGAAGGTGTTGAGGTCGGCCGGGGTGGACACCACCCCGCCTGATGACCAGGCCCACCCGGCCGCCAGAGCGGCGGTGACGTCTTCCAGCGTCCCGTCGTCGGAGAAGTCGTAGCCGCGGAGAGTGGGTCGTGCGATGTCGACGCCGGCCGGTAACTGCGTCTGCGTCAGCTTCAGCGGCCTGAGTACCCGTTCGGCCAACACCGTGGTGTACGACCGCCCGGTGACCGCCTGGATCATGAGAGCGACCGCGAAGTTGTCCGAGTTCGAATAGGCGTACCGGGTGCCGGGCGAGAAGGCCAGCGGCAGCCTGGCCAGGAGCGGGAGCAGCCGCTCTGGCGGTGGTGCCTTGTCCGGGGAGGCCATGACGGCCTGGATGAACTCCGAGCTCGCGGTGATGTCGGGCAGTCCGCTGGTGTGATTGAGCAACTGGCGCAAGGTGACTTTTGCCCAAGCGGTGGGCAGCGCAGGCAGGAGACCCCCGATGGTGTCGGTCAGCGACAGCTTTTTCTTGTCGACCAGAGACAGGGCCACCGCACCGCTGAACGCCTTGGACACCGACGCGATGCGCATGCGGTGATGGATGCTCGGTTGTGCACGAGTGACCACATCGGCCACGCCTGCGGAACGAAACGTCCGGTGGTCGCCGATCTGCACCACGGCCACGGCCCCCGGGGGCCCTCCCGGCATGGCCACCAGCTCGGCCAGTGCCTCGTCCAATTCTGCGCTCCATCGGGTGGCCGACTCCGATTCGGGGCGGTTTGGTCGCGGGGCAGGCTCTGCTGTGGCAGGGGTGGCAGGCAGGCTCAGCCCGACAGCAGCGACGCCTGCGCCGGTCATACCGACGCCGCGGAGCAGGGATCTGCGGGCGAGGACAGGCTTCCTGCCGATGTTCGCGCTGGCGCCGGCTGCCGAACTGCTCTGGCCGGCTTCGGCCCCGTCGTCTGAGTCGTGACGCATTTCTGGCTCCTGTGTGCGATGGACGGGTGCTGAGGTTCGTGCTGCGAGGGTCAGTAGTCGGTGTAGAGACTCTCGGCGATGTCGCCCAGGTCGTCGTTGGCGGCGAACACTCCGTCGATGTCGTTGAACATCGCTTGGTTCTGGATGATGGCGAAGGCGAGGAGCCGACCGGACTTCGCGTCGATGTATCCCGCTAGGGCTTTCGATTCGAGCCGCAGACGACCGTTGAGGCTGTCCCCGGCACCCAGCGTTCCGGTCTTGGCGTAGACGTGTCCTTTGGCCGGACTGTCCGTGCCGACGTCAGCGATGGACCCGTCGACGCCCAGGATGGGCAGTGAGTGGCGCCAAGCTTCGGCATCCGGCCGCTGCGCGAACACCCGCATCAGTTGCACCAGCGACCGGGTGGTGACGTAGTTGCCGACCAGTCCTGACCCGTCGACCAGGGACGCCTCGCGGGGGTCGACTCCGGCCGTGGACAACACATCGGCCATCTCCGAGAATCCGGCGTCGCAGTCGCGGCTGCCCGCTGCTGCGGCGAGCAGACAGATCTGGGTCTGCGCACCGCGGTTGTAGCTGACCTTGAGGGTGTATCTGGCGTTCTGCTCGAGCGGCAGACCTTTCAGAGCCGCGATCCGGGGCAGTTCGCTGACCACCTTCCTGCCCGGCAACCGACCACGAGCGTTGGTGGTCGAGCGGCTGTCGCGAACCTCCACCCCGGCGCGCTGCAACGCCTCGACGAACGCGTTGCGGGCGAACGTCGCCGGGTCACGGACATGCCACACCTTGAGCAGCGGCTTGCTGTCGGCCGCAATCGTCCCGGACAGCCGGATCGTCCCGGCTGGTGTGGCGTTCACCGTCACGTTGGTCTGGCTGCCGGACGGACCGGTCATCACCTCGTTGCGGATCTTCCACGGAGAGACGACCGGTCGCATCGCGATCGAGGGTCGCTGTCCCACTTCACCGGCAGTGGTGACGAGATCGATGAGGTTGTTGTTGAGGATGATCGGTGACACCGGCCCGTCGTTGAGTCCCAGGTCTTCGGTGCGGAAGAGTCGGTCGTCGACGATCACACGACCCTTGACCCGTTTGATCCCTGCCCTCTCGACTTGACGAGCGAGGTCGTCCAGACCGGCGAGCGGGTTGTTGTCGGCGATCGTCGCCCCCGGCAGGAGATTGGCGTCGTTGTGGTCCAGATTGGTGAAGACCACCTTGCCGTCTGCGCCGGTCTGCCCGCCGAGCGTGAGGTCGCCCTTGCCCACGAGGACGAGGTCTCCTCGCAATACCCGGTTCTTCACGCGTCCGGTGTGGACGACCGGGGTGGTGATCGTTGCGTCCGGACCCCACTTCAACCACGCGGCACCCATGCTGTAGGCCTTGGTGGCCGATGCGGGCTCGACGAAAAGGTCGGAGTTGTCATCGACCAGCGACTCCCCCGAGTCGACGTCGGTCACCGTGACCGCCCAGGTGGAGTGCTTGTAGGGGTCCGATCTCATGATCTGCTGCGCAGCCTCGCTGAGGCCGGGAATCGAGCCGGGGGACTGTTCGCCCCCGGGGCTTGCCGGGGCCGAACCAGGCGACGCGCACGACGCGAGAACCCCAGCGGCGGCCAGGAGCGTGATGGAACGACACCACATTTCCCGCCGCCGGGCACTGCTGGCTGACCCGCCCGAGTTCGCTCATCAGACAACGGTAGGAACATCGGCCTTCCCGCTGAATGGACCTAGGTCCCCAACTCTCGGTCAACCGAGCAGCGACCGCGTGAGGACGCGCTCAGGCGGGACTGAGGTAGCGGATGACGGCGAGAACGCGACGATGATGATGGGCGTCGGGCGCAATCCCGAGCACGTCGTAGATCCGAGAGGTGTGCTGCACCACGGCCTTTTCCGACAAAAACAGCTGCGCGGCGATCTGGGCGTTGCTGTGTCCTTCGGCTACGAGGGAGAGGACCTCTTGCTGGCGTGGCGTGAGGTTCCGGATGTCACTGTGGACGCGGCGGGCCCTCGCCACCAGCACCGCCACGATCTCGGGGTCCAGTGCGGTGCCACCTGCCACCACCCTCCGAAGGTCTCCGAGGAACGTGTCGACGTCGGTGATCCGCTGCTTGAGCAGGTAGCCCACCCCGCCGGTCTGCGGATTCAGCAACTGCTCGGCGTGGCGACGCTGCACATATTGGGAGAGCACCATGACAGCGGTTCGGGGGCACCGACGTCTGATCCGAACGGCAGCCGCCAGGCCTTCGTCGGTGTGGGTGGGCGGCATCCGGATGTCGGTGACCACGAGTTGCGGGCGGTGCTCATCCACGGCTCGCTCCAAGGCTGTCGCGTCACCGACGGTAGCCACCACGTCGAAGCCGCCCTGCTCGAGCAGCAGACGGAGGCCATGGCGCAGCAGTGTCTCGTCCTCGGCTATGACGACGCGCACGGCAGCCTCACCCGCAATGACGTTCCTGAGCCGATGGGACTGTCAACGGTCATCGTTCCCCCTAATACGTCGACCCGGTCGGCCAGTCCGCGCAGACCGGTCCCTCCCTCGAATGATGCCCCGCCGTGGCCGTCGTCGTGCACGTCGATGACGAGCGCCCTGCCGTCCCGGCTCAGGCGAACGGAGGCCGAGGTGGCGTTGGCGTGCTTGACGGTGTTCGCCAGTGCCTCGGCGATGACGAAGTAGACGGTGCGTTCGACGGTCTGCGGCAGATGTGCGGTGTCGCTCAGCTCGACGGCGGCGGGGATGGGCATGCGGTCGACAAGATCTTCGACCGCTGCGACGAGACCGTGAGCGGTCAGGGTGGCTGGCATCACCGCGTGCGCCAGCCGCCGCAAGTTCGCAGCGGCTTCGTCGATGCCTCGACGCAGGTTTCTCGCCTGCCGCGCAGCGCAGTCGATCGTCGACCCGGTGGAGGCCAGGTGTTGAGCTTGGACTCCGAGCAGGACCAACTGCACCTGCAATCCGTCGTGGAGGTCCTGAGCGATCCGCTTACGCTCCTGATCGGCCGCATTGACCAAGCGTTCGCGAGAATCCTGCAGGTCCCGTTGGCTGGCCCGCAGCTCCGCGGTCAGACGGTCCCGGTCGACCGCGATGGCGACCACGCGGCCGGCGGCCCGCACCAGCTCGGCGTCCGCGATCAGGGCGGCGTTGTAGGTGATGGCCCCGACCCGCTCACCCTCCAACAGCACCTCGACCGTCGCGCGCTCCCCGTCGCCCACCTCGTCGGGCACGATCCTGCCGTCCTGGTCGACGAACATCTCGCGGGACGCCAGCCAGAAGGACAGCCGCAGGGAGGAGTCGCCGAGGGTGTCGGCCAGTGCCGCCGCTAGTGTGGCTCTGCTCGAGCCGGCAGCGCCGAGCCAGATCCCCAGCTCCTCCAGCTCGCGGGTCATGGCGAAGCCACCCTTGAGCACGCCCCAGGCAAAAGCGATCGGGAATCCCGTCAGAAGGGCCAGCTGAAGAAGCTCCTGAATCGCCGGAGACATCGTGAAGGCCGGGCCCAGGACATTCGGAATCGCGATGAGACCCAGAACGGCGAACGCGCCGTAACTGTAGAGCCAGATGATGGTGTTCCGGTAGGAGTCGCTGGCCCTGACGACGCGACGGACCAGCAGAACGGCCGTCGAGATCATCGCTGCGGCGCCGACCACCGCTTGCACCGCACCCAGCATGGCGGCGATCTCCGGTCGATCGGCCACCGCCAATCCGCGGTGACGCGCGGGGTCGAGAAGGTACGACGGAGCCCCCAGGACGAGGGCCGTCACGTAGCCCACAACCACCGTGATCGTCGAGACGCGTCCCCGGAGCTGACCCGAGGGGAATGCGTGCAGAAGGTGAATGATGGTGGCGAAGACGAGCGTCGCGCTGATGATCCCGACATCGACGAGGACGGCTTCGGTGGTGTTGACCAGGCCGGCGAGGTACAAGGCGAGACCGGCGAAGACGATCAGTGCACCCATCTGACTGCCCGGGCGCCTGGACCAGGCGATGATTCCGGCCACCAGATAGACCAAGAAGGCGAGTGGGAACAAGGCGATCAGGTGTCCCGCGGGACCATCGTGGCGGAACAGCACGAACTGGAACACGGCCAACAGCAACCCCACCACGAGCATCACCGCGAGTGAGCGGTCGAGGGATCGCGTCAGACTGGATCGTGTTGGAGGCCCGAACATGCTTCGCGGATCATAACGACTGAGGAGCAGCCTTCGATCGGACGGTGATCCATCGTGGTGGGCGCCAGGTGATGCGGTCCCTGAGCGTCAGCCGACACCCCGGGCTCGAGTCAGCCTTTGCCCCGCCACTCCTGCTGCATTCGGTTTGAGGGTCTAGGTCTATAGCTCCTGCCACGGCGACGTGAATAGATCGGTGGTTCAGGGTAAAGATCCGCTCCGTCCACGGGAGAGACCGCGCATGTCGATGAACCTGTTCAACCTGCGGCTATCGCCGGTCTCGGTCCGAGGCGGGTCGACGACCGCCCGTCGCACCTCCGGTCGTCGTCGAGTCGGCACTGCTCTCGTCGCGCTCACCCTCGCGGCGACCGGCACCTTGTTCACGGCGCCCGCTCAGGCTGACCCAGGCCAAGCCAAAGGCAGCGGTGGATCCAAGGACAAGGGCGCCCCGGACACCGCTTCGGTGGAGAGCGCAGCGGCCAAGTCGCCGACACTCAGATCCAAGTCCGACCCGGAACCCGGAACGAAGGTTCCCGCGCCCGCGCTACCCATCGACACGATGGTGACCCAGGAGGGAAGTGGGCGACCGGGCATACGCGTGGGCACGAAGACCTATTCCGCGCCGTACCTGGACGGAAAGGAGTCGTATCGTTTGACGTCCGACACCGCCCCCCGACGCGACATCCTCTCCAGTACGCAAGTACTCGTTCTGAACCAGCAGACCAGTGCCCTGGTGTGGAACCGCACCTACGCCAACAACACCTTCCGTAGCCCGGACAAGCCCGGCCTGGCTCCGGTTCCGGCGTCGCTGAAAGCGGACCTCACAGCGCTGCAGAAGGGTAAGGCGACCTTCACGGTCATCGTCTCCGCTCACGCTGCCCCGGGGTTCGACAACTACCAGCCGATCCTGCATGGAGCCGAGCTCGCCCCGCTCGAGGTGGAATGGACACCGGAATCGCAGAACACCTACGGCGTCAGGGGTGGGTTCTCTCTGGTGGCCGCGGTGAGTGGCCGCTCCGCCTCGCCCCAATACCGGTGGAGCCCGTCACCGACGACCGGAGCTGGCCGAGCCGAGGGAATGACCGGGATGTTGGTGCTCAACGAGAGCAACAACTACCGGTTCATCCCCACCGAGCGACTCCGGGTGGACACGCGCAGCGGCGGCGGATGTGATGGGCCTGGAACGAACTGCGACGTTCGCGTCACCGTCAACGGGTCCACCGAGACGTACGCCCGCTTCGGCGGGGCGGGGTTCCTCGTCACCGTCTGGGACAAGCTCACGCTCGAGCAGCAAGAGCGTGCCGAGTTCGCCACCAACGGCGGCAGCGGAGCCGCCGAAGCGACGGCCATGGCGCATTTCCTGACCGGCCTGCGACACCATCACGCGGGTGACCTCGTGGTGGTCACCTCCGTCCGGACGCAGAACAACAACCTCGTGGGAACGATGGTGCCGTACCAGGCGATGTTGGACTTGAGCGAGGCCATCGCCTCGGTGGGTGGCACGCGCAACACCTTCAACCGGGCCAGCGGCCAGTCAGGAAGCGACTACACGTTGATCGGGTGGTCAACACCTGACACCGAGACCGAGCTCGAAGGAAAAGGTCGAGAGGCATCCGGTGCCAAAGCGCGGATCCAGGCCGTGCTCACCCGGAACTCGGAATCCCTGTTCCGCCCGACCCTCAGCTCATCGGGGATGGCTCCCGCCGACGACCTCGCGAGTCTCGCGCTGTCGCCCACCACAAAGGCGTGGCCGACCCTCAGCGAGCCCGTCATGGACTACCTCGACAAGGACGCCAAGGTCCGCGCGGACGGCGGCCTACCCGCTGACCCGCGGCGCGCCTACTGGACCAAGGACTGGGACGGTGCGAGGTGGCTGACGCTGGCGGGTCACATCGCCGACGCCGACCCCCCCACGGACTACACCAACCTCGCTTTCGGGCGGCTCGAGTTCTTGGACACCCAGGCAATCCTGCGCAACGAGATGAACCGGGTGGGGCTGGTCCGCGAACGCATCGCATCCCTGCAGAAGCCCATCGACGACCTCCTCCCCACCGGCAACAACCAGGACGACGTGAAGAAGGTGATCGCCGCCCTCTACGACGACCAACAGGAAAAGACCGAGGTCGAGTTCGACTGGGAGGGTCTGATGGAGTCTCTCGTGGCCATCATTGCGGTCATCCTGCCTGAGGCACTCGTCGCGGAGGAAGTGATCGAGGAGGCCACCGCAATGGCCATCGCGCACAGTCTCCACGGCGCCGCGGGCGTCGCCTCACTCGGCGCATGGATCGGTGAGAACGAGAACAAGAGTGCAAGCTTCGAGAGCATCACCATCAAGGGCGACGAGGTGCTCGCCCTCCTCAACGAGAGCATGAACGCCACCAACGCCACCTACGAGCGCATGGGGGACCTCGTCGTGGCCGACCCCGGCAAGCTCCAGACCATGGGCGAGACCTGGTGCGCCGACCGGCAGAATCCGCAACCCGACTATGTGTGCAACGCCGATGACAAGGCAGACGTCCAGAGCCACACCAAGGCCGCCATCAAGCGGGCCAACGAACGGCTGATCTACACCAAGCTGACCCCCCTCGTCTACGCCAAGTACGACCTCGGCCCGACGTACAGTCCACTGGTCGACGGAGGCGTTGACGAGCACGAGAAGTGGTTGCACTCCTACAGCTGCGGGGCCGGCTGGAGCTTTCCCTTCGACGCCATCGAGTCCGATGGGTCGGACAAGGTGCCCGAGGAAGCCATCGCGCTGCCTCGACAGGGCGACTACGTTCCCATGGCCACGTACTACAGCCTGACGCGTGACCCAGACCCGCACACGCAGCCGTGGACTTGGTGGCCGACTCTGCAGCCGCACATCATGGCCTTCCGCAGGCCAAACTCGCCGCAGTGGTTGGGAAGCTACCCCAAGTACCCGTCGGAGGAAATCCTGGACAGAATGTTCGGACCTGTCACCGCTGGCGACGACACCAAGGAGGGTGGATTGGGCATGTCGAAGGACACTTTCATCCCCTCTCTACCGGCCAACTATTTGATCGGCTGCGGTTGGCTCGGACAGGAAGGCAAGGGGAGGACGCCGGAAGAACCGCCGGGGAAGAACGGCTAGCCTCGTCCGAACGTCACCGATCTGCGTTGGTCGGGAGGCGTGGTAGCCGGCGACCGCAGGCAGTACGGCCGCCAGGTATGCCGGAGTTGTCGTGTCGTTCTCGGTGAGACGTTCGAGGCTCGAGTCGTCTCATGCAGGAAAAGCCCTGACTTTTCCCTCGACGTGAAGGACCACTGGTGTCCCGGGTGGCGCAGCGTCGGACCCCCGAACTCGGGCGAGCACGACCAGGTCCTTTTGAGAGAGTTCCAGGCGCATCATCGCTTCATGACCGAAGTAGCTGACCTGTCCTACCACGGCGTCCACGGTGTTCGGGCCGTAGTCGCCGTTGGAGGGATCGACCAGTCGGATCTGCTCCGGGCGAAGAACCAGGGTCACGGCACCGTCAGCCGGCGCGACGATGTTCACGGTCCCCAGTGCGCACGAAGCTTTCGTTCCGTGGGCACTGCCGGGTAGCAGGACGGCGTCGCCGAGGAACTGGGCGACTTCTGGATCAACGGGCGCGTCGTAGAGGTGGGCAGGGCTTCCCACCTGTGCCAACTCACCTCGGCGGAGGATGGCGACTTGGTCGGCGAAGGAGAGCGCCTCCGCCTGGTCGTGGGTGACCAGAACAGTTGTCGCGTTTCGTTCGGCCAGAGCCGCGGCGGTGACCTGCCGCGTCTGCGCCCGCAGACCCGCGTCCAGGGAAGAAAATGGCTCATCGAGCAGCACGACGGCAGGTTTGCGAGCCAGGGCCCGCGCCAGCGCCACCCGCTGCTGCTGCCCGCCGGAGAGCTGGTCGGGCCGGCGCTGGGCGAGGTCGCGAGGTAGCCCGACGAGTTCGAGTAGCTCACCAACGACGGCGGCCTGGCGCCGTGATGAGCGTGGGAGACCGAAGGTGAGGTTCCCGGCCACATCCAGGTGCGGGAACAGGGCTCCCTCCTGCCGCACGTATCCGACCGCCCGGCGGTGAGGAGGGACGAAGGTGTTGCGGTCGCTCACCACCTGGTCGCCAATCGAGATGTGGCCGGCCTGCGGTCGGAAGAACCCTGCGATCGCACGAAGCAACGTCGTCTTACCGCCACCTGAGGCGCCCAGGATCGCGGTCGTCGTACCGGCAGCGACGCTCAGACTCACGTCCAGCAGCACCGGGACACGGTCATAGCTGGCCTGGAGGCTGGTGATCAGGACCGCACTCATGCCGGGCCCGTGGCGGGATCGTGCCGAAGCTGCCGTCGTATCAGCAGGGTCAGCGGCGCGGAGAGCATGATCATCAGTGCGGCATAGGGCGCCGACGCTGCATAGTCGAGTTCGTCGCTGGCGGCCCAGAAAGCGGTCGCGAGGGTCTGCATGCCGGTGGGCGCGAGCAGCAGGGTCGCGGTCAGTTCGGTTGTGGTGGCGAGGAAGACCAGTGCGAAGCCAGCGAGGGCTGACGGAGCAACGAGTGGCAGCACCACACGTCCAAAAGTCCGGATCGGCCCGTGACCCAGGGCGTGGGCGGCTTCAAGCAGCTCGGGTGGAGAGGCGGCAAGACCTGCCCGCCAGGTCACCACAGCGCGGGGGACGAAGAGGATGACGTACGCGAGCGTGGCCAGGCCGACCGTCTGGTAGACGGGTTGGGCCCATTGCACGGCGGCCGTGACGAGAGCCAGACCGACGACGACGCCGGGGAGTGAGCTGGCCACGAAGGTCAGCCGCTCGAGCGCGTGGGCCAGGGGAGACCGTGCACGGCTGAGTAACCATGCGGTGGGCAGAGCAGCGACAAGGGCAGCGAGTCCCGCGAGTAGGGCGAGCAGCAGCGTTGTGGTGGTGGTGGCCACCAGGGTGGCACCGGACACGGCACCCGTGGTGACGGCGCGGACCAACCAGGAGGCGACCAGTGCGACCGGGACGCCCACCGCGAGGGCAACCAGTGCGATCAGCCCGGCAATGGCTGGAGCGGTGCCGCGGCCCAGCGTGGCGGGAACGGGCCGGATCCAGCTCCCGCCGCCCACGCGGGCGATCCGCGCGCGGCCCCGGGCGAGAATCTCGAGCGTCAGAACCAGCAGGCACAACCCGATCAAGGTCAGGGCCAGCAAGCTGCCGGCCGCGTCGCTGAAGCCGACGGCGTACTGCTGCACGATCGCCGTGGTGAGCGTGGGAAACCGCATCATCTGCATCACGCCGAACTCGGCGAGGAGGTGGAGGGCCACCAGGAGCGCGCCGCCACAGATCGCTGGCCGCAGCTGCGGGATGACGACCCGCAGCACAGCTCCGGTTGCCGTTTCGCCGAGGGCGCGCGCCGCATCAACCTCACCCTGGTCCAGGCTGCGCAGCAGGGCCGAACACGGGAGATAGACGAACGGGTAGTAAGCCAGCGTCGTCACCAGCACGGCGCCGCCGAGGCCGGACAACGAGGGCCATGCGGAACTCCATGCGTAGCTGGCGACGAAGGCGGGAATGGCGAGCGGGGCGAGTAGGAGCATCCGCCATGCGGACGCGAAGGGCAGGGTGGTGCGCTCCACCAGCCATGCGGTACCGACCCCTATGAGGACCGTGAGGGGCACGGTGATCACTACAAGCAGCACGGTGCCACCGACCAATTCGCCCACCCGCGGGCGCAGCAGGTAGGCCGCTACACCGCTCCAGCCCAAGGGGACAGCACGGCTGGCGACGATGGCTAGCGGCGCGACGGTGAGCGAGGCGACCACAGCTGCCGCGATGACCAGGGTCAGGGGGGCGCGGCGGGCCCGGACTGCGCGCTGCGGGACGACCTGTGCGGCCGTGGTCACAAGATCCCGGTGTCCGTCATCATCGTGATGACCTTCTCGGCGTCGAGGGCGAATGGGTCCACCCGGGGTGCCTCCAGCGATCTCAGGGCCGGCAGGGCGGGGTCGGAGGACACGCCTTTGCCGACGGCGTACTCCATGGATCCTGAGTCGACCAGGACGCGCTGGCCGTCGTTGCCGGTGACGAAAGCGAGGAACTGCTGCGCCTGGTCGGCCTTGGTCGCCGATGCCAGAACACCGCCACCGGACAGGGAGACGAAGGCTCCGGGGTCCTGCTGTCGGAAGTAGTGGAGGGCAGTGTTGCCGCTGCCCTCCTTGGTCGCCGCCTGGTCGCGGTACCAGTAGTAGTGGAAGATCACCCCGCACGGCACCTCGCCGGCGTTGACTGCCTTCATGGTGGCGATGTTGTTCTGCAGGATGCGGGCGTTGGCTTTGAGCCCGGTCAGCCAGGATGACGTCGGAGCCTCACCCTCGCCGGCCAGCATCCCGGCGACGATGGACTGGAAGTCGGCGCCGCCGGCAGCGCACGCCCACCGGTCCCGCCACGACGGCGCGGAAAGGTCCATCAGCGACGCGGGCAGGTCCTGCTCGGTCAGAGCGGTGGTGTTGTAGACGAGCACCGTTGAGCGGGCGGCGATACCGGTCCAGGAACCGGATGAGGGGGCGGCGGTCGCGGGCACCTGTCGCCGGGTGGCATCGTCGACGGGCGCCAGCAGACCGGCGCGCTCGACGAGGGTCATCGCCGGGCTGTTCTCGGTGAGGAAGACGTCCGCGGGGGAGGACGTGCCCTCGGCGACGATCTGGTGGCCCATCGAGGCGTCCTGGCCCTGCCGGACCTGCACCGCCACACCGGTCGCCGCGGTGAAAGCGTCGGCCCAGGCGCGGCTGACGTTCTGGTGCTGGGAGGAGTACACCTGCAACGCCCCCGGGTCGGGCACGTAGCCCTGGGCCGCGGGCGCGTCGGCGCTCGACCGGCAGCCCACCAGCCCCCAGGTGCTGGCGGCGCCGAGGGCGGTCAGGAAGGTGCGTCGACGCACAACAGGTCCTTTCGTTGGTGGAGTCGCTCTATCGGGGGCCGCCGCGGCGCGGCGACCAGGGGGACGAGGTGCTGGAGGCGGCGGAGCAGCCCGGCGCTGGCCCACCAGAACAGCAGACCGGCCGCCAGCGCTGTGCCGAACTTCAGGACTGGGTGGGGGAAGAAGGCGAACAACTGAAACTGGATCAGATAGATGTGCAAGGACGCTGCGGCGAGCACCTCGATCGGGTGGACCAGAAGTCGCGGCACCACGACCGCGGGCAGCAGGGCGAGCACGCAGAGTCCGGCGAAGATGACCAGGTTGCGCTCCGCCGCAGGGAAGAAACCGATCGTCGCCGCGCCGGCCACAGCTAGCGGTCGTCAGCCGGCGGGGTGTCGTTTGGGCGACGGACAGTGCGATCCCGGCGGTGAACAGCCAGGCAACGGTCCACGCCAGACCGCGTACGGGTCCTTCGTCGAGGGCCAGCACGAGGTAGCGAGGGATCAGGAGCGCGAGGGTCAGCATGAAAGCGACTCGCCAAGGATCCCGGCCGTAGGCGGTGGCTATGGGACGGGCCGAGAGCAGGGCGGTGACGACGAGCAGGGTCAGCAGCAGCGCCTCGACGAACCAGAAGATGTTGCCCGTGCCGGGTCGGACGGCCCAGTGCAACAAGACGATGTTGGACCAGTGAGCGCCCCTGAATCCGACGAGCATGGCGGCGGCGACGACCACGGACGGAACGGCGATGCCGAGTGCCGCCCGTGCGGTCCGGCGCCAGCGCTCCGCCGAAACGGCCGCCGACGCGACGTAACGGCCGTAGCTGAACCCGGCGAGAGCCAGCAGGATGTGCGCTCCCCCCGCCAGCGGGAACAGCTGGACGTGACTCCCGCAGATCATGATGACTGCGGCCGCCCGGAGCAGCACGCTGGTCTCGACGTTCTGACCCAGTCGACGCACAGGCGCACGCCGGGCCAGCTGCGGCAGCTCGCGGAGCGGGCGGTGGTGCCAGTCGACGGGCAGTTTCCCCAGGAGCCGGCCCAGCCGAATCGTCGCTTGAACATGGGAGAACGAGTCGCCGCCGAGCTCGACGAACGACCGATCGGGGTCGAGGTCGGTATGGCCGGTGAGTGGGGCGAGGACAGCGGTGACTCCGGCCAGGTCCGGGGCGTGTCCTCGGCGCTCGGATCGGTCGGGCCGCGGCCGGTGCTGAGCGGCGCAGACGACCCGGTCGACCTTGCCGTTGCTCAATCGGGGCAGCGCAGCTAGCTCGTGAACTGAGATGAGGCTCGGCCCGATCCCCGCCAGGTCGGACGCATACCGGCGCATGTCCGGGTCGCTCACGCACGCGTGTTTCTCGTAAGTGACGTGCAGCTGGTCACCCGATGCCGTGACGCAGGCGGGAACGCCCTTCTCGTGGAGCTGGCGTTCGACACGGCCGAGGTCAATCCGTAGCCCGGCGATCTTGACCGAGTCGGTGCGCCGCCCGACGATACGGACGAGGCCGTCGGTGCCGATGCGGGCCAGGTCTCCGGTGCGGAGCTCCTGCACCATCCGGCCGAGCGCTAGGTCGTCGGGGTGCTCGGCGTAGCCCATCATCACGCCCGGTCCGGAGAAGAGGAGCTCGCCGACGGGTTGCGGCCCGGTCGTCGCCTCCGGTACTGCGGTGTCCAACCGGAACGACGACCCTGCGACCGGCCAGCCGACGGCGTCGCCGTGCTGGGACACCAGTTCGGGCGGCAGCACCGCCATCCGGGCGGTGGCTTCGGTCTGGCCGTACATGACGGCAAGCGACCATCCCTGCGTCCGGCCGAGAGCGGCGATCGTCGCCACGCGTTCCGGGGGAAGCGCACCGCCCGCCTGAGCAATCAGCCTGAGATCGGGCAGGTGCTGGTGAAGGACCCCCTGGACCTCAAAGAGGTCGACCACGTACGGCGTCGCCGGGACGATGGTGACGCGGTGCCGGACCAGCAGCTCACCGATCGTCGGCTCAGCCGCTCCCCGGGTGCTGAGCACAACTGAGCCGCCGGCCCACAACTGGCTATGCAGCACCGAAAGCCCGAAGCAGTAGTGCAGGGGGAGCACCGTCATCGCCCGGTCGTCGGGAGCGATGCTGAGTGCCGAGACGATGGCGGCCGCGTTGCTGAGCACATTCTGGCGGCTCAGCCGGACCAACTTCGGCGAACCGGTGCTGCCCGACGTACTCAGCAACACGGCAAGGTCGGGATGCAGCACATGGGACGCCGCTGTCCCGGGCCCGGCGGTGATCTGTCCGCTCGAGTCAAACGAGAGGTCGGGGCGGTACCGGGCGGTGATGTCGTCGGCGCGGTCGTTCGTCACCAGGGCGACGTGACCGGCCCGCAGCACGGCCAGATAGACCACCACCGATTCCACCTCGGCCGTGAGCGGTACGTGAACTAGTCGGCGCCCGGTGCTGACGCCGGGCAAGGACTTGGCGACCTGTTCCAGCCTCGCCGCCAGCTGACCGTAGGTGAGGGAACGGCTCGCGTCGTCAGCGTCGATGAGGGCCGGTCGATCGAGATCAGCAGCCCCGGCGCAGAGCTCGAGAGCCGACGCCGGCGCCGGAGGTGAGGTCGACACCTGGTGAGGCTAACCTAAGTGAATGGTGGGTGCCAAGACGGTCCAGGGACCCGTACGCGTCTGGCTTGCCACCCTTGCCGACGCCGACCTGGCCCTCCTCGAGTGGTTGGACGAGCGCGAGAAAGAGCGGTTCCGCCGCTATCACCGCGACGCGGATCGGGCTCGGTTCCTGCTCGGCGCAGCAATGTTTCGAGCCGCGGTCGCCCAACAGTCGGGCGTGGCGCCCAGCGAGGTGCCGGTCGACCGAACCTGCGATACGTGCCATGCATGGCACGGTAAACCGATCGTGCCAGGGTCGCCGTTCTCACTTTCGGTGTCCCACAGCGGATCACTCGTCGCCCTGGCCCTCACCGTCAGCCGTCCCGTGGGCATCGACGTCGAACGCCACGGCGCCCGGGACAAGGGACGCAAGCGACGCTGGACCCGCAGGGAAGCCACGTTCAAGGCCGGGCCGGCCAGCGGGCTCGTCGTACACCGGCTGCCGACCACCGTCACCGGCCACGTGCTCTCTCTCGCGTGCCCTGCCGGCGCCCCGGTGCTGGTCATGGCGGCCACCGACTTGCTGCGGTCGACCGATTCGTGTCCGTGAGCGGCTGAGTACCGAGGGCCGGCGGCGGCATCAGTCTGGGGCGGCCCGAACCCCGACCACCCGCACCCTTGGCACCGCGGTGCCGCGTCGCCGACGACTGCTCAGGTTGCGCGTCACGAGGTGTCTTGAACGCCGACGGCAGGGGCTCGTCGTCGTACTCGCTCGGCGATCCTCACGCGGCTCACCCTCCGAGCTGCGAGACGCAACAGCTCACCACGATCTCAGGTTGCTCGAGCCGGAATACCGAGACGACAACGGTGCTCGGGTCAGCGTTCAGGCAAGGCGCATGATGACCAGAACCAAGACGATGATGACGAGAATGCCGACGATGAGTCCGATGAGTCCACGGTTCATGAAGGCAACCTAACAGCGGCATCCGAGACCCAGCCCAGGGGATCCATGACTGCGGTGATCCTGAGAGTGCTTTCACCCCCGGCGGCGGACGAGTGCACCAGATGTGGGCGGACACTGCCGACGGTAGATAGCCCTCGCGCGGGGCCGCACACGCTCCGGACCAGATGGCGGCGGCGAGGCGTGCCTGCCAGGCCGGCGTTCGCGTCGATGGCGGGTTCGTCCTTCGCCGACTGGCGACGCCAGGACGGTCTGGTGACGGGATGTGCGTCACGGCCAGCGGCTTCGGTCCGAATTCGTCAAGGTGAATAGGGCCTGCGGGAGTTGAGAATCCGGGCTGCGGCTTCTCTCAGGACTGGGGTGAACGAGCGCCGCACCGGTCGATCCGACCGCGGCCCTCGCGCATGAGGTACGGGCAGATCCATACCTCCAACCGCGAGCACACGGGCTGAACCTGAACCGCTGGTCAGTTCGAATCCATCCCAAGTCTCACCGAGCGTCGGGCGGGTTTGCTCTGAACCGCTGGCCTCACTCAGCCTGACCCGCAGGGGTGCGGCGACCTTAGATGTTGCTGGGAGGTTTCGAGTGTTCGATGACGTTCATGAGCACATCTTGCAAGGTCTCCAGCTCTTGAACGCTCATGCCCAATCGTTCGATGATTGCCGAGGGGACGGCGGCGGCCTGGGCGCGCAGGCTCGAACCCCGGTCGGTCAAGGTGATCTGTAGCGAGCGTTCGTCCACCGGATCGCGGTGTCGTTCGACGAGTCCGGCGCTCTGCAGTCGTTTCAACAACGGCGACAGTGTGGGGGCCTCGAGCTGGAGCAGTGTGCTGAGCTTCTTGATGCTGACCGGTCCTGGGGTGTCCCACAGGGTGACCATGACGAGATACTGCGGATGGGTCAGCCCGAGCGGCTCGAGCAGTGGTCGGTAGAGGGAAACGACTTCGCGAGCAGCAACCGCCAAGGTGAAGCAGACCTGTTGCCTGAGCGTCAGTCGATCGTCCTGGTCGAGATGGGTGGACATGTGCCTCCTTGGTGCCTTCAGGTGGACAGTGTGCCGCACGCACCTCGGTCCTGGGGCTGACCCGTCGGGCCACTGTTGGCTCGACTGGCTGAACTCGCACCCATCATCGGAGTCGTCCTGCCATGAGTCTAGATTGTTCATGCACGAAACGTTCATGTACGTTGAAGATGGTCAGGGTGGCAACGGCGCCGTCCTGACCACCCTGGGTCGTGCGGCGCCGACGATGCGGACGGGCGTTCGACTCGGAGTCGGCCGGCTGGGGGGTGACGCCAGGCGGACACCCGTCGTACGTGCACGTGACCAACAGTTGACCTGGGTCAGCGATCTGCGGAGGGGAACCAATGTCAACGTACGCGCCCACCCGCGCCCGCCAGAGTTTCCGCCACGAGGCCTTCCTCTGGCGCGGTCGAGCAGAGTTCGTCCGGGGCCTCGTACCCTTCGTTCGAGAAGGCATCGCGGCGGATGAGGCGGTGATGGTGGCCGTCATTCCGGAACACACCGCATGGATTCGCGAAGGAATCGGTTCTGCAGCGCGCCACGTCCACTTCGTCGACATGATGGAACTCGGCCGTAATCCTGCCCGGATCATCGCGGCCTGGCAGGAGTTCGTCGAGGACCGGGGTGGGCCTGACCGACCGGCACGCGGCATCGGCGAGCCGATCTGGCCGGGAAGGCAGCCGGAGGAGATCGTGGAGTGCCAGCTGCACGAAGCTCTCCTCAATGTCGCGGTCGATCCCGAGGTCCCGTTCTGGCTCCTGTGTCCCTACGACGCCTTGCATCTCGACGCCGGGGTTCTGGTCGAGACCGGGCAGAGCCATCCCGCTCTAGCCACGCCGAGTTCGTACCACGGCAGCCCGAGCTATCGGGGCCACGCCCGCGCGAAGGACATGTTCATGGCCGAACTTGCACTCCTTCCCGGGGTGCCCGTCGAGATGGCGGTGACGAACAACCGCACCTTCGATGCAGCAGCCGAGTTCGTGTCACTCCAAGCCGTCTCTGCAGGACTGTGGTCCAACGACATCACTGCTTTGGTCGATGCCTTGCGTCGGCTCACCGCCGGCAGTCTGCGTCGCGGTGCTCAGCGGCTGAGCATTCGACTCTGGGACCAGCCTGACGTGCTGATCTGCGATCTGATCGACGACACGGTCGTCGAGGACCTCCTCTTCGGACGACGCGCGCCGTTGCCTGGTGACGACGACGCCCTCTGGCTCGCCAACATGGCGTTCGACCTCGTGCAAGCCCGATCCAACGACAGCGGTACCACGGTGCGATGTCACCTCCTCAAGGAGCGGCGCTCCTGAGTCGCCTCTGGCCGGCAAGTACGAGGCGATCTGAGCGATGCCTGGCTCACCGATGCCGCGCTCGCCGTGCACGGCGACGGCCCGGAGTTCGGCGACCGCTTCGTCGCCGACGAGCTCCACCGCCGGTCACCAGGCAGGCGAGCGACGGGTGTGGCGGCTGTGCTCACAGGCGCAGATCTTCTCCGCCCACAGCCGCAGGCGTGGCCGAGTTGCGGTCGGCCTTCAGAGCCGCCGGCGTGCCGCTCGAGGTGTGGCTGCGCCGGCAGGGTTGGTCGTCGTCGTCTCAGCGCGGGACTCGTCCTCGACGTGACCGCCGGTTGACGCGGTGTCAGGATCGGCGTTTGAGCCGGCGGGCGGTCCAGCCCAGATAGGCGCCGAGCCCGGCCGACATGCTGAGCCCGATGCCCATCAGGGGACCTTCCCAGCGGCCCCAGCGTTCCTTGTCCGCGGAGGCCAGGTCGCCGATGCTCTTGATGAAGGCGGCCACGACGATACCGGCCACCAGCCGGTCGCCGACCCGCTCCATCCGCCCGATGAGTGGGTCGAACTCCTTGCTCTCGAGGTGGACGACGAATCCAGACGTGTCGAGCAGGTCGAGCAGCCGGTGCACCCGGTCCGGCAGATCGACCGCCAGGGCCGCGGCATCGCGTCCCGAGGTCAGCAGCTGCTTCATCATGGCCTCGGGCGAGTAGCGGTCCAACGCCAGCCGCTGCGCGTAGGGGCCGAGCAGCGCACCCAGGTTGAACTCGGGGTCGAGGCGGACTCCGAGGCCCTCGATCATCAGGAGGAACTTCAACAGGGTGGCCATCTCCGACGGCAACTGCAGCCGGTGCTTGCGCAGCAACGCGAGAAGCTGGGACACGAGCGCGGCCATGTTCACCTCGCCCAGTCGGCGCCCGCGGTAGAGACTCACGAACGCCACCAGGTCGATCCGGAACTGGTCGCGGTCGGTGGGCTGCTTGACCACCGAGAGCTCGAGCAGTGCCCGGGCCAGTCGTTCGACGTCGTGGCTGGTCAGGGCGGCCAGCAACGTACCGAGTTGGCGCCGGAGAGCGTCGTCCACCTCCCCGACCATGCCGAAGTCGATCAGCCCGATGCGGCCGTCCGCCTCGATGAACAGGTTGCCGGGGTGCGGGTCGGCGTGGAAGAAGCCGTGCTCGAAGACCATGCTGAGTGCGGCCTGCGCCGCCTTCGTGGCCAGGGCGCCGCGGTCGATCCCGGCCCGGTCCAGCCCCTCGAGGTCATCGACCTTGATGCCCGTGATGCGTTCCAGGGTGAGCACCCGCGAAGTCGTGGTCTCCCAGAAGACGCGAGGGATGCGGATGTCGCTGCTGAGGGCGAAGTCCACCGCGAACCTCTCGGCGTTTCGCGCCTCGAGTCCGTAATCCAGCTCTCGACGCAGCGTCACGGCGAATTCCGACGCCAGCCCGCGCAGGTTGTAATTCGCTGCGGCCCGCCATCGTCGGCTGGCCCCGTTGGCCAGGTCCTGCAGGATCTCCAGGTCGGTGTCGATGACCGCCTCGATGTGGGGCCGACGGACCTTGACCACGACCGACGTGCCGTCGTGCAGAGTGGCCAGATGGGCCTGCCCGATGGACGCACTGGCCAGCGGCTCCGAATCGAAGGTGGCGAACAAGTCCTCGGGGGGCGCGCCGAGCTCACGCTCGATCATGGCCCGGATGGTGTCCGTGGCGACCGGGGCAGCCGAGTCCTGCAACTTCGACAGTTCACGCTGATATTCGGGCGGGAGAAGATCCGACCGGGTGGACAGCAGCTGTCCGAGCTTGATGAAGGTCGGTCCGAGTTCCTCCAGGGCCAGCCGCAGCCGCTCGGGTGTGCTGGATGGGGGACGTCGCCCCTCCGGCCCGCCGGTCGAGGTGGCGGGCCGCACCCAGCGATTCAGCGCGGTCACGCCCAACAGGAAGTCCAGCCCGTGGCGGGCGAGGACGTCGGCGATCTGCCGGTACCGCTCGAGGCGGCGGCTCATCGCCGTGTCCCGGAGCCGACCCGGGTGAGCTGGTCCCAGGGTCCGTACGCCTCGTCACGGCTGAAGGTCTTGCGGATCAACGACCAGATCTCCTTCCGGTGCTCGGGCTCGGCGGCGCGAATGTTCACCGCCCCACCTTCGCAGATCCGCCCTGGTCGCCGCTCGCGTTCTCTGACGGCGAAGAGTCCGGAAGACGCGGCACGAAGCGGGCCGGGTTGTCCACTGACGCTCGATCGACCTGGTGGTCAGGTCACGGCGGGCAACAGGTGGAGTCGAATGCCCTGGCGCACCGCGGCAGTTCTCGTGGACACCTCGAGCTTGGTGAAGATCGATCGAAGGTGTGCATGGACCGTCCGTACGCTCAGACCCAACCGTTGAGCGATGACCGCGTTGCCCAAGCCGTCGGCGACCAGAGTCAGCACCTCGAGCTCGCGGGCCGACAGCCCGCGCACCGTGGTGGCGACGAGCGAACTCAGCTCGTCGATGGTGTCTTCGGCGAGCCGCAGCATCGGCTCGACGGTCAGCGTCCGTCCATGGGCGTACGCGGTCGACCACGGCCCCGGGCCGAGCTGCTTGCGCCCCACGGCCACGGTCCGGCTGAACGCCTTGTGGTTGTAGGCCGGTCTGATCCGCTCCTGCGCGCGACGCCAGACGTCGGCGGCCCCGCACAGCTCGGCCGCCACGAGACCCCGCTGCAGGTCGACCGCGGTCAGCGCCACCCCCTCGATGAGCTCCGCGGTCAACCAGATGAAGCGCAGGTCGAGGATGCGATGCAGCGTCGAGCGGTATCCGGCGAGGGCGTCCGCCCACCGACCTTCGCGTCGGTCGACCTCCGACATCAAGGTCCGGGCCCAGCAGGCGCCGAACGGAGCGCCCAACTCATCGAAGCGGCGCTCGACCGCGATCAGGTGGGCGGCGGCCGCGGTCGTCTCTCCGGCGGCCAACGCCGCCTGTCCGAGGTCGAACCGGGACCACGCGGCACCTTGCTCGTCCCCCACCGCACGGCACAGAGCGAGACTCGCCGTCGCGTGTCGTCGGCTGGTGATCGGGTCCCCTTCGGCGAGTGCGAGGTCACCGTAGGCCCGCAGACATGCCGCCACCCCAACCTGATCATCGATCCGCCGAAACAGCTCTTCGCTTCGCCGGAAGGACTCCCGTGCCGAGGTCCGGTCGGTGTCGGTCTGCAGATAGCCCAGGGTCTGCAGGGCCTCGGCGCGAGCCGTGACCGTCGATCCGCTCCGGCCCGACCACGGCAGGGCCAGCGCCCGGACGAGACGCGCTCGCCGCACGGACCGCGGCACGGGCGCCGAGGTCGCCCAGAATGCGTTGGATGCGCCGGCCATCCCGATGGCTTTGTCAGCATCGCCGATGTCGATGGCCCATCGCAGCGCGACGTCGAGGTTCGCCTGCTCCGGACCGAGGGGATGACCCGGCCCGGGCTCGACTGGGGTACGCCGCGCGGAGTCGCCGGCAGTGGCGACCAGAGTGAGGAAGTAGTCCAGGTGCCGGCCACGCCACATCGTGTGGTTCTCCAGCCGGCTGCGGGCGTAGCGGTGCACGAGGGAATGCATCAGGTAGCGGGAGCCGCCGGACGCGGCAGGGATGCGTTGGATCAATGAGCGTCGGGTGAGCGCGGCCAACGCGTCGAGGCCCGTCTCGGCGACGGTTTCCGCCGCTTCGCGCGTGAACCCGTCGTCGAAGACACTCAACCGTGCCAATCCCTGCCGGTCCGCGGGTGAGAGCAACTCCCAGCTGCGGGCGAGCACGGCGTCGAGATCGCGGTGTCGGGCGTCGACGGCCAGGACCCGGTGGGGTTCGGGCACTCCGCGGTCCAGCTCCCGCACCAGATCACCGGGGGAGAGCACTTCGATCCAGCTCGCCACCAGTTCGATGGCGAGGGGCAGACCGGCGAGCCGCTCGCAGAGGGTCGCGATGGCGTCGGAATTGGCTGGGGTCAACCGGTAGTCGGGCACGAGCAGCCGGGCCCGGTCGACGAACAGATCGGTCGCGTCACTACGACGACGAGAACCGTGGCGACCGGGACCGCCGAGCGGCGGCAACGCGTACACCCCCTCTCCGGCCAGGCCCAAGGGCAGCTGGCTGGTCGTGAGGACCACCAACCCGAGACACCGGGGTAGCAGCAACTCCAGGAGGGATCGGCACGACGCGGCGACCTGCTCGCAGTTGTCCAGGACCAGCAGCGTCGGTACGCCGGACAAGGCGGCCGACATCTCACCGACCAGCTCCGACGCTCCGCCGCCGATCCCGAGGCCCGCGGCCAGTGTCGGGGCCACCTCGGCGGCGTCGACCACGCCGGCCAGTCCGACCCAGAACACGCGGCGTCCCGATCGTCGCGATCGCCAGCGCTTCGCTCCCTCGACGGCGAGCCGCGTCTTCCCGGCACCGCCCATCCCGGTGATGGTGGTCACCTGCTGAGCGGCCAGGAGGCCGTCGAGGTCCACGGCCTCCCGACGACGCCCGACGAAGGTGGTCAGGTACGTGGGCAGCGCGTCAGCGTGGAGCTCGGCATCGATGCTCATGCCCCGGTTCCACCTCGGATCCGCGCTATCTGGTTTCGGCCGAACAGCTGCCCGTCGGCGACGAGCCCCGAACTAGGCAGATGTGCCGATGACTGGACCACCGCACCGTCATCACGATGGTAGCGAGGGAACACTTCGCCGGGAACGTCGAGAGGACACATCATGAACACACCGCTGATCGAGCAGACGATCCGCACGATCCACGACCAGATCGTCAGCCGGGGCCGGCTCGATCTCGTCACCGACCTGTACGCGGAGGACTTCGTGTTCACCGGTCGTGAGGGAACGGGAACCCGAGAGGAAGTCCGCACCTACATCGACCAATGGCGTCAGGCTTTCCCCGACCTCCACTCCGTGGTCGAGCGGGTGGTGGTCGACGGCAACACGGCGTTCTGGGCCGATTCGTACAGCGGAACCCACTCGGGTGACTGGGGTGACCAGCGCGCGACGGGCCGCCGGGTCGAAGGCATCCTGTCGATGAACGAGGGCACCTTCAACCAGGCCGGGCAACTCCTCACCCACCGGATGGTGACCGACGAGATCAATGAGCGCATGCAGCTCGGTCTCCTGCCGTCGACACCTGTCCTGGGGATGTCGTGACCACGTCCGTGGCCGCCGAATAACGCTCGCTGCAACGAGCGAGCAACGCCTGCGGGTGCCTTCTTGAGCGTTGGCGCGCCACGGAGGTGCACGCCGAGGTCCCGTGAGCCGGCGCCCCGCAGTACCTTCGGCTAGTGTGCGATGGTGACCACACGGTGGCGTGTCGGGCTCACGGTGGGGCTTGTCGGCTGCATCGCTCTGGTCGGGTTTCTCGTCGTCGGGAGCATGCTCGCCAGCGAGTACTGGTGCTCGGACCGGTGGCCGTGGTGGGGGCCGCCTGAGGACCCGAACTCGACGTGCAGCGGGCACGCGTGGGGCAACCGGCACCCCGACGACTACCCGTGGAAGATGCCGAAGTAAAGACTTGGTCGGGTCTCAGCGACCGAGTGACCGTGTCGCACTCGACCGCGGCCGGCGAGAACCCGGGAGTTCAGCGGCTGCGTCGAAGATTTGCCGACGCCGCACTGAACCGGATGTGGTCGATCGTGCGTCTGTCCTGCGGGGCGTAGAGGCGGCCGGGTCGGCTTGCGGTAACGCGTCGGAGTGAGGAGCGCGTGTCATGCGCGATCGTGACCGGGTCGAGTACATCGACTTCGTGACCGAGTACTACTCCGCGCTGTGCCGCACGGCGTACCTGCTGACCGGGAGCCATCACACCGCCGAAGACGTCGTCCAGTCGACGCTGACCCGGGCCTTCGTGCAGTGGGCTCGGGTCCGTCGGGCGGACTTTCCCGACGCCTATGTGCGAAGGATGGTCATCAACGAGGTGATCTCGCTGCGCAGACGGCGGTGGACCCGTGAGGCGGTGGTGGAGCACCCGGAATGGTTGCCCTCCGCCGGCGCCCACATCGGTCCGGAGGATGGCGTCGTCGACCGTCAGAACATGGCTTCGGCCCTGGCCTCGTTGACCTTGCGTCAGCGCGCCGTGCTGGTTCTGCGTTACTACGACGGATTGAGTGAAGCGGAGATCGCGGAGGTGCTGGGCATTCGACCGGGCAGCGTGAAGGGTCACGCCCGCGCAGGTCTGTCCGCGCTGGGTGCGCGCCTGAACGTCGGCTCGGTCAAGGAGGGGCTGTGAACCTCGAGGACCTGGTCCAGCGGGCACTGGCCGACCAGGCCCGGGAGATGGCGGCGGTACCTGACGTGACTGCGCTGGTTGCACGCGGGGTGCGAGCTCGTCGCCGTCGACTGGCGATCGTGGCATCGTTCGTGGCGACGGTGGTGATCGGCGTGGCGGCGGCCACTCCGCTTCTCCGGAACACGGCCGTACCCGCACCCGTGACCCAACTCCCCTCGCCGACCCTCTCGTCCTACCCGACGGCCACGGTCGGACCAGGGCGAGCCCTCAGCTACTTCCTCGGCTCACGCCCGGACGTCGACGTGACGTTCACGATGCCGGCCGGCTGGGAGGTCACCGGCGTCTGGGTCACCCGGTCCGGGAACGGTCCTCAGGCCGCCTTGGCGTTCGTCGACGTCGCCAACGTGTACACCGACGGGTGTCGGTGGCGGCGGGTCGATCCGCAACCCGGGCCGTCGGTCGACGACCTCGTCACCGCGTACGCGAAGGTTCCGGGGTCCGAACCGGCGAAGGACATCTCGGTCGACGGCTACTCGGGCAAACAGATCCAGGTCTCCATCCCCGATTACCAGCAGGTGGACTGCGAGCAAGACAAGTTCGGTGTCATGCAGCACGACAACGACGCCAACCGGGGAGACGAACCCACTCTGGGAGCGTCGGCTCCGGGAGGGCGATACACCGTCCAGATCCTCGACGTCGACGGCACCCGGCTGGTGATCTTCGTCGAGTACCCGCCCGACGTGTCTGAGCAGGACCGGATCGACCTCGACGGGATCCTCCGCTCGATCGACATCGGCTGAACACCGTGCCGGACGCGCCACCTCGGTGGGCCACGGACTTGACGGCGATCGTGGCGATGACGCTTCCGCCGCCCCTCGAGACCGGTCGATCGCCGACGAATCGGGGTGGGGACTAAACCGGATGCCGGCTTGCCGGCGTCATGGACGGTGAAGCGCACGGTCATCCGCTCGGTCTCGCGCAGGAATTCGTCGATCGAGCCGGCGCGAGCGCGACCAGATCGCCGACAGCCACAGAAGTATCGACCCCGAGGGAGCTGAGATTGATGATCGAACGAAGCTGGCTGGCGCGTTTGAGGCGGGCGAGGGTGCGGCTGACCGCACTGACCACCGTCACCGCGCTCTTCGCGTTGGGCGGCGCGTCCGTCGCGATGGGCGAGGAGACCGCGATCGCCGACCGGGCCCCGGGTTCCGCCGTCAGGAGTGGTGACGTCGTCGTCGATTGGAGCCGGATCGTCTTCGACGCGGCGTTGGCCGACGACCAGTACGTCTCGTTCAAAGGGCCGCGGCATCAGGCGATGGTCCACATCGCCATGCATGACGCACTGAACGCCATCGATCCCAGGTTCGACCAGTACGCCTACTTCGGCCGCGCGCGGGGTGCCGACCCGATCGCCGCCGCAGCGAAGGCGGCGCACGACGTGCTCGTTGCGGTCTATCCCGGCCAGCGGACGACGCTCGACGCCGAGCTGGATGGGTGGCTCGCGAAGGTGCCCGATGGGCGAGCCGAGGCGCGGGCCCTCGTTCTGGGCGCTCGATCGGCGGCCGCGATCGTCGAACTCCGTCGAAACGACGGCACCGAGGTTGACTTGTTCAGCCCGGACTACACCCCGAGCACCCAGCCGGGTGATTACCAGTTCGTTCCGCCGTACACGTTCACGCTGGCCAAGGACTTCAAGGTGGCGAAACCGTTCGCGCTGAGCACTCCTGACCAGTTCCGGGTCCCGGCGCCGCCCGCCCTGACCAGCCGCCGCTACGCCAGGGCCTACAACGAGGTGAAGTCGGTCGGGGCCGGCGGGAGCACGACGCGGACCCCCGATCAGAGCGCGTACGCCCACTGGTGGTACGAGAGCTCCGAGATCGGTTGGGCCCGCATAGCGCGCGTCACGACGACCAGCGAAGGGTTGGAGCTCTGGCGCACGGCCCGCCTGTTCGCGCTGCTGAGCATGACGTTCTACGACGGCTATCTCGCCGGATGGGAATCGAAGTTCCACTGGGACTTCTGGCGGCCCTACACCGCGATCCGGGCGGGCGACGCCGACGGTAACCGGCGCACGGTGAAGGACGCGACCTGGGAGAGCCACCTCGAGACCCCGCCGGTCCAGGACTATCCGTCGACCCACAGCACGCTCGGCGCCGGGGCTGCCGAGGTCCTCAAGCGGTCCTTCCGCACCGACCGGGTGCCGTTCTCGATGGAGTCGTTGACGGCACTGCCGACCGATCCCGTTCGCTCGTTCACCACGTTCACCCAGGCAGCCGAGGAGAACGCCGATTCGCGGGTGCGGGCCGGCATCCACTTCCGATTCTCGACCGAGCAGGGCAAGGCGCTCGGTCGCCAGGTGGGCAGCTACATCGTCAGGACCCAACTCAGACCGCGGTGAGCTGAGCTCCGTCGGACCAGTCGCCGACCGCTTCGTCCTGAGCGACTGGGGCTGACTAGACACTCACCCGCGGCTCGGCTGATCTCCCGGAGTACGCACGGCCAGGAGACCAGCCGCCCACGCCCGGTGAGCTCAGGCCGCGGGTTCGTCCATCGATGAGCCGGTCTCGACCAGGGTCTTGAGCCCGGAGAGTGACCACAGCCAGCCGCCGCCACCCTGCTGCGGATCGCCGCCGCCGGCGATCTCGGTCGCCAGCTGCGGCGCCGCCGTCACGTCGTGGGTCAGCAGCACCCGGGTCAGTCCACCCGGGTACTCGGTCAGCTCCCAGGTGACCCGGGTCGGCTCCGAATCGGGGTACCAGGTCGCCTTCCAGCTCATCGCCAGCAGGCGGGGCGGGTCGATCTCGATGACTGTGCCCTCGATGGCGGTGTCGCCCATCCCCATCTGCTTCATCTCGTCGGTGGTGAGGTTGTTGAAGACCCCGCCCGGGCGGGGGTCGAACTCGACGGCGCCGCCGTAGCCCCAGCGGCTCGTGTGCTCGGATTGGGTGATGGCGTCCCAGACCCGCTGGGCCGGGGCGTTGATGTAGATGCTGTAGGTCTGAACCAGGTTCTCGCTCATGGTGTGTCGTCCTTCGTGGTCGGGGGCCCGTCCGGGGCCTCGGATGTTTCGACGTGGTGCTTGAGACCGAGCAGGAACGCGGCGACGCCGGCCCGCTCGGTGTACTTGCCGATCCAGCGCTGGTGGATCTGCTGGATCGGAACCGGATTGAGGTGGTGCAGCTTCACCCGGCCCTCTTTGCGGGAGATGACGAGATCGGCCTGCTCCAGCAGGCGCAGGTGCTTCGCCACCCCGAAGCGGGTCATCTCGACGTGCAGGTTGACCGCGGCCTCGAGCTCACCCAGCGAGCGGCCGTCCCGCTGGAAGAGCGCGTCCAGGAGCAGCCGGCGGATCGGGTCCGCCAGTGCCTTGAACACGAGATCGTCGTCCATGTCGGCGACAATAGGTGACCAAATAGTCACCTGTCAAGGCCCCTGGACGGGGTGATAGGCGGTCGGGGGTCGACGAGAGGTTGTCATGGGTGCTGGGCCCGGCGACGACGCCGAGCGGCTGGCCGCGCGTGGTTGCTCCACGGTCGCCTTCGACAACGCACGGTCAGCCGTTGAGCTCGCACGACAACGACACCCTGAGCGCGGTCAGCTATCGTGGCCGATCTTCTCGACCTGCCCGCCGAGCTCACCGCAGCGTTCGACCTGGTGATCGAGGTCTTCACGGTCCAGGCCCTGCCGAGGTCGGTGCGGCCCGGCGCTGTCGCCGGAATCCGTCGGCTGCCCGCGCAGCACGGTCAGGCGCTGGTCGTCGAATTCGTCCGACCGGACGGTGCAGCCGACGCAGGACCGCCGCGGCTGCTCGACCGGTCGGAGATGGAGTCCGCCGCGGCCGACGACGTCCAGCTGATCCGTCGTGAGACCCGTCCGCACCCGACCCGACCAGATGGCCTGCCGCTCTGGGCCGGTGTCCTGCGACGCTCATGACCACCCGTTCCGGGTCCTCGCGGGCGGCGAAGGCGCCGCCGATGAGTGCGCGCTGCCCAGGCAATCTCTTGCGGCATGAAGGACATAGAGACCCTCGTCGGGCTGTTGATGACCTCGGGCGAGCTGCCGGCCGGGTTCGCCGATCAGCCGGCGGCATCCTGCAGTTCGGGCTGCGCGCCGGCGTCCTGCAGCAGCCACTCGAGGCGGTCGGTGGCGTGACCGTCGTCGTGCTGGCAGAAGGTCCGCCGGAAGTCGGCGTACCGATCGGCGAACGCTTCGCGCACCTCGTCCAGGGTGCGCAGGTGGTCGATGACCGCGGGGCTGGTGCGCAGCAGCGGACCCGGGGCGATCGGGGTGAAGTCGAAGTAGAAACCCCGCAGCGCGTCGCGGTAGGCCTCGAGGTCGTAGGCGAAGAACAGCATCGGCTTGCCGGTGACCGCGAAGTCGAACATCACCGAGGAGTAGTCGGTGATCAGCACATCGGCGGCCAGGTAGAGCTCGTGGGCGTCGGGATGGTGCGACACGTCGCGCACCCCGGCGCGGTCCACCCGTGGGGTCCGGTCGGTCATCAGCGGGTGCAGGCGCAGCAACAGGCAGTGGTCCCGGCCGAGCTCGGCATCGAAGGCGTCGACGTCCAACGCCAACCCTGGTCGGGCCCCGTCGATGCCGTAGTACTCGTTGTCCCGCCAGGTCGGGGCGTAGAGCACCGCGACGGTCTCCGCAGCGATGCCCAGTGACGCCCGGACCCGGGCCCGCACTGCGTCCGCTCCGGCCGAGGTGAGCACGTCGTTGCGCGGATAGCCGGTCTCGAGCATCGGCCCGGGGAACCGGAAGGCGTCACGCAGCCGCGGGGTGCTCACGGTGTTCGGCGAGACCAGGTAGTCCCAGCGGGCCACGTCCTCATCGAGCCGGGGCAGGCGTCCGGGTGGGGCCCACAACACGTCGTGGTGAACCCGCTTGAGCGGGGTGCCGTGCCAGGTCTGCAGATAGGTCGCGCCCGACTTCTTCTGCCAGGTCACGTCGAGATGGGTGTTGGCGACGACCAGGTCGGCCGACTCGAGGGCGGCGACCGCGTCGCTGCTCTCCGCGGTCACCGTGCTCAGGCCGGCCGGGAAGCCGTGCTGGTGCAGGGGGTGGCTGAGCCACACGTGCTCGTGCGCGCCGCGCTGCACGAAGCGCTCGTAGAGCGCGCGGGGGTTGTCGCTGTAGCGCCCGTCGAACGAGCAGTAGACGATCTTCATGAGTGCACCTTCGTCAATCGAACCTCGTCGGTTCGCCGAGTTCCGCCGGGCAGGTGCCTGGAGGCGCTCGAGTCACGGGCCCACGGTCGAGACGCCACCGCCGAAGGTGGACACGACGTCCTGGGCGGCGAGCGGGGGACAGTGCGCTGTGGTCTGAACGCGACGGCATCCTAACGGGTACGCCCGGTCCGATCGGTCGATCCGGGCTCGGCTGGGACGAGCAGTTCTCCTGCTTCAGCTCGGACGCGTCACCTGCAGGCCCGCAGGGGTGGGAGGACACCAGGGCGGCTCCTCCGTCGAGCCCAGCATGCTCCGCGGGCGCACCACCCGCAGCGCGTGGTTGGCGCGGTTCACCGGTGGGGACGCTGCGAGGTCGGCGGTCCGCCCGGGCCCGCGCCGCGCACGGGCGGGAAATAGGGTGGCGACGACACCGCCCGGTCGGCGCCGGCCCGATCGCCGCGTCGCCGTCCGTTTCGAGAAACGAGTCGCACGATGTCCGAGCCTGTCGCGTCCGGCGCTCCCACCCCGCTGCTGGTCGCCTTCCGGGGGCTCCGGCCGAAGGTCGACCCACGGGCCTGGTTGGCACCGAACGCCGCGCTGATCGGTGAGGTCACCATCGAGGCGGGCGCGTCGGTGTTCTACGGCGCGGTCGTCCGCGGCGACATGGCCGCCGTCACCCTCGGCGCCGGCTCGAACCTCCAGGACAACGTGGTCGTGCACACCGATCACGGCTTCCCGGCGCACATCGGTCCCGGCGTCAGTGTCGGTCACTCCGCGGTGGTCCACGGCTGCACGGTCGAGGCCGACTGCCTGATCGGGATGAACGCGACCGTGCTCAACGGCGCGGTGATCGGCACCGGCTCGCTGGTCGCCGCGGGCACGGTCGTCCTCGAGGGGACGGTGGTGCCGCCGGGTTCGCTGGTCGCCGGCGTGCCGGGCCGGGTCCGTCGCCCGCTCACCGACGAGGAGGTGGAGAAGGTCCGGCAGAACGCCCGGGCCTATCTGATGCTGGCCGCCGGGCAGGACACCGACGCACCGGACCAGTCCGGCCGCGACGGGGTCAGCGACTGACCCCGCTCGTCACCGCCGCGGGTCACCGACGCACCGACCTCCGTGGTCGTGGACGCACCGACCTCCGGGTCGCTCCGCGCTCAGTCGAGGGAGCGGCGGGTCGGGCTGGCCGACTTGTTCTGGATGGCGATCTGAGTGCCGCTCGATTCGGCCGCCGCGCCGCGGACGACGATCTCGACCAGGCCGTCGTCGAACTCGGCGCCGATCTGATCGGCCCGGGTCCCCTCAGGCAGGGTGAACGAGCGCCGGAACTCGCCGTAGAAGCGTTCGCGGACGAAGAAGGTGGCCGAGTCGTCCAGCTCGGTCCGCCGACTGCCCGAGACGGTGAGGATGTTGTTGGAGTAGGCCAGCCGGACGTCCTCCGGATCGACTCCGGCCAGCTCCACCCGGAACAGCAGATCACCGTCCTGGGCGACGATGTCGGTGGTCGGCACCCAGGCGCTGGCGTGGGTACGCTGCCGCTCCTCGTGGGCGACCTCGCGGCCGTGGGTGCCCACGTCACGCAAGCGGCTCAACTCGCTGAACAGGTCGGTGACGCCACCGAAGGGGTGGGGCTTGTCGCCGTCGGGCATGGTCTCTCCTCGGGTGATCGTCGATCGAACGGGTGAAGCGGCTCAGCCGCCGGATCGTCGGTCGAGGCCGACGCTCTCCAGGAAACGTTTGGCCACCGCCGCCTCGTCCTGGCCCTTCGTCACCGCGGTGTTCATCTCGACCATCGCGTCCTCGGTGAGCACCGCATTGACCCCGTCGACCACCTCGAGGAACTCCTCGCGGCCGACGCGCTTCAGCGACGACTCACCCACGGTCATCACCACGTTCTGCGACCCGAACAACAGCTTCGGGTCCTCGAGCACCCGGTAGTCGCCGTCCAGGAGTCCGGGGTCGGTGGTGAACGCGTCGACCGCATCGGCGCGGCCGTCGTCGAGCGCGCGGTACTGCTCGCCGAGCGGGACGGCGACGAAGGTGGCGTTGGACAGCCCGTACAACTCCTCGAGCCCTTGGAGACCCAGGTCGAGATCCTCGAACTCCGGCCGGGCGCCCAGGGTGAAGCGGTCCAGCCGGGCCAGATCGCCGATCGAGACCAGCTTCTCGGTCTCGGCGAAGGCGGTGGTGACCGCGATCGCGTCTTTGTTCTGGAACGGGGTCATGGCGCTCATGGCCATCCCGCGTCCGGCGTAGAAGGACTTGGCCTTCTCGTACGTCTGCTCGGGGTCGAGTCCGGTGACCGACTCGCCGGCCACCACCGACAGCACCGTGCCGGTGTAGGCGACGTAGCCGTCGATCTCACCGCGTTGCAGCAGGGCGTCGAGGTCCTCGGCCGGCCCGACCGCCTTGCGCAGATCGACGGTGTAGCCGTTGACGGCCAGCGCCTGGCGCCACAACTCGCCGAGCAACCGCGCCTCGGGGAAGGCCTGGGTGCCCAACCGGACCCGTAGTGCCGCGCCCTGGGGCTGCGAGCTGCCGTTCTCGTCGTTGGTCGAGGTCCCACAGGCGACCGGGACCAGCATCAGCAGGACGACGACGAGCGCGGTGCGCAGCCGCGTCAGCCCGGTCATCCGGGCACCTGCACCGGCCGGTCGGGGACCGTCGACAGCGGGTCGACGACCTGCGGGTCGGCGCCCGGTCGGCGCTCTTCGCGCAGCGCTTTGATCCAGCAGTACGCGACCCCGATGAGCACGAAGGTGAACGGGACCGACCCGAGGATGGCCGCCTGCTGGAGGGCGGTGAGCCCGCCGACCAGCAGCATCGCGCAGGCGATGCCGGCCATCAGACCGCCGAGCACCAGCACCACGTACCTCGGCGGTTCGAGCGAGCCGCGCGAGGCCATGGTGGCCATGGTGATCGCCGCGGCGTCGGCGCCGCTGATGAAGAACAGGGCGATCAGGAAGATGCACAGCGCCGAGGTGACCATCGGCAGCGGGAGCGCGTCGAGCGCGGTGAACAGCGACAGCTCGGGGGTGGCCACCGCGCTGAGCAGGTCGGCCTGACCGGTCTGCTGGAGGTTGATCCCGGTGCCGCCGACCACGGCGAACCACAGGAAGCCGAAGCCGGTCGGAGCCGCGACCACGCCGAGCACGAACTCGCGGATGGTGCGGCCGCGCGAGATTCGGGCCACGAACATCCCGACGAACGGCGCCCACGAGATCCACCACGACCAGTAGAAGATCGTCCAGCCCGACATCCACTTCTCGTCGCCGACGCCGGTGTCCAGCGACATCGGCAGGACCTGGAGGATGTACGCCCCGATCGTCTCGATGCCCTGCGAGATGACCAGCACGGTCGCGCCGCCGAGGAACAGGAAGAAGGCGAACAGCACGATGGTGGCCACCGACCCGAGGTTGGCCAGGAACTGGATGCCCTTCTCCACCCCCGACGTCGCCGACAGCAGGAACAAGGCCGCGACGATGAGGATGATGACCACCGCGACCGTGTTGGATTTCGGGGCGCCGAACAGGTATTGCAGGCCGCTGTTGAGCTGGAGCCCGTTCAGGCCGAGCGAGGTGGCGGTGCCGAACAGGGTGGCCACGATGGCCAGAGCATCGACCACCCGACCCAACGGCTTCTCATGGGCGTTCGGTCCCAGGATGGGGGTGAAGGTTGCGCTGACCAGGGTCGGCGTGCCCTTGCGGAACGAGAAGTAGGCCATCGCACCGCCCATCACCGCGTACAGCGCCCAGCCGTTGAAGCCCCAGTGGAAGTAGGTGTAGCGCAGCGCCACCTCGGCCGCTTCCTGGCTCTGCGGGTCGGCCAGTCCGTGCGGCGGTGCGGCCCAGTGCGAGATGGGTTCGGCGGTGCCGTAGAACAGCAGCCCGGCGCCCAGTCCGGCGGCGAACATCATCGACACCCAGGAGAACGTGCGGAACTCCGGCCGGGAGTCGTCCGGCCCGAGCCGGATCCGACCCCACGGGTGGACGACCAGCACGATGCACAGGACCAGCGCCCCGAACGCGAGCAGGATGAAGCCCCAGCTGAAGTTGGTGGTGATCCAGCCCAAGGTGGCCGTCATCACCGTGCCCAGGCTGGTCGGGGCCACCAGGCCCCAGGCCACGAACGCGGCGATCAGGACGGCCGAGCACCAGAAGACTGCGGGGTCGATGCCCGACTTCGACTCGAGCCGACGAGCCATGGTGGTCCTCCGAAGCGATCGACGGCCCCGTCAGGACCGAGCCGACATACGTCTCGGCGATGAGACTGGTCAGAGTCTGTCCGGACCGGCGCGCCCTGTCCACCAGGTCGGTCGGGACGTCCACCTCTCCTACCGTCGGACCCGGGAATCGGTGCGTACGTTCACGGCGTCGGGCCCCGGTGGGGGGCCTGGTCACCTGTAACGTCGACGGCCGGGTCCGGCTCGGGACCGGCCGGGGGGTCAGCTGGGGGACTGGGGCGCGGAGTCGTCGGCCGGCATCGTCGCCTCGACGATGCAGGTGGAGCCGGCCCGCCGGGTGGTCGGGTCGTCGGTGCGATCGATCAGCCGTCCGATGATCTCGCCGTCGCCGGCGGGGGTGGTGGCCCTGAGGGCGCTGCCCGGGACGAGCTCCGGTTGATCGAGCACCGTGTCGACCAGGGCGGCCCGTGCGCCGACCGGCAGATGACCCGGACCGACCCGGATGTCGACCAGGGTCGCGTCGGCGTCCGTCCCTCCGATCAGCGCGGCGGCGACCAGCGCTCCGTCGGCGTCGTGCATCGTGACCTCGTGTCGGTCGGTCATCGTCGGTCCTCCCAGTCGGCGTGCCCCATCGCTGTCGGGACCGCTCTCAGTGTGGGGGTCGGACCTGCAGATCTGCACCCCCCCAGGGGTGACGAACCGGTCACGATCAGTGAACCGTCCGCACCGCGGGGTGTGTGCCCGCCGCTGGTCGGCTGCGCTGGCCCCGCCGCATCCGACCTCATCACGGCAACCGGCGTGGGTCTTGCCACCGCTGCTCGGCGCGAGGAAGCTGAGGTGGAGCACCGAACGCGTCGAACAGGTCGGGGGGACCATGAAGACCGAGGTTGCCGAGATCGCACCGGGTATCTATCGCCTGTCGACCTACATAGCCGAGGCCGACTTCATGTTCAACCAGTTCCTCGTCCTCGACGAAGAGCCGTTGCTGTTCCACACCGGACCACGCGCCCTCTTCCCGTTGATCTCCGATGCGGTACGACGATTGATGCCCATCGAGTCGCTGCGATGGGTCACCTTCGGCCACGTCGAATCGGACGAATGCGGATCGATGAACCTCTGGCTCGCCGCTGCACCGATCGCTGAGGTGGCCCACGGCGCGTTGGGCTGCATGGTCTCGGTCGACGACCTCGCTGATCGACCACCGCGGGCGCTGCAGGACGGAGAGGTCATCAGTACCGGTGACCGGAGGCTGCGCCGGATCGAGACTCCGCACGTTCCGCATGGCTGGGACGCCGGGCTCTTCTTCGAGGAGACCACGTCGACGCTGTTGTGCGGCGACCTCTTCACCGCGGTGGGAAGCAGTTCGTCGCTGACCGAGCACGACATCGTCGGCCCAGCCCTGGCGGCCGAAGACACCTTCGGCGCCACCTGCCTCACGCCCTCCACCGCGCCCACCCTGCGCGCCCTCGCCGAACTCCATCCCACCACGCTCGGGCTGATGCACGGGCCGTCGTACGGCGGCGATTGCGGAAGCGCTCTGCACGACCTCGCCGGAGCGTACGAGGAGCGACTCGCGGCCGAGGGGGTACGCCTGCAGTCTCCAGGCACGCCCGTCAGCTGAAGCCCACCCTCGCAGTCTCGCCCGGCGCCGTCGCCGAACCCTCGATCCTCCGACCAGCGCGGTGGCGACCGCCACCGATCAGCGATGCTCATCCCCACGTCGTGGCGACCGCGTGGAGGTCGACGTCGGCACTCCTCCATCCTCAGTGGGACGGTCCGACGGATGCTGAAATGCGCTCAGCTGTCATGATCATGGCGTACTCACGCCCGGGCCGCACAACACCTCGGGCCTACTCTCCGTACCCGTCATGAGCAGATTGGAGCACCGTCATGCGCGGCGTCTTTCTCCCCGGCAACTCCACCACCGAGCTCCGCGACGTGGCCGATCCCGAGCCCGGTCCCGGCCAGGTCCTGCTGGCCATGAAGGCCTCGACGATCTGCGGCTCGGACATCCGGGCCATCTATCGCGAGCATCTGCAGGGCGACCCGGCGGAGATGTACCAGGGTGTGGTGGCCGGTCACGAGCCGGCCGGTGAGGTCGTCGCCCTCGGCCCCGGGACCCGCCGACTGGCGGTGGGTGACCGCGTCTGCGTCTACCACATCAGCGGCTGCGGCCAGTGCGACGACTGCGTGCGCGGCTACCAGATCAGCTGTTCCTCACCGCAGCGCGCGGCGTACGGCTGGCAGCGCGACGGCGGTCACGCCGACCTCATCCTGGCTGAGGAACGTGACTGCGTCGTGCTCCCCGATTTCGTCACCTTCCTCGACGGCGCGTGCGTGGCCTGCGGCTTCGGCACCGCGTACGAGGGCCTGCTCCGGGCCCAGGTCAGCGGCCGCGACGCGCTCGCCGTCGTCGGACTCGGGCCGGTCGGACTGGCTGCCGGACTGCTCGGTGGCAAGCTCGGCGCCGTCCCGCGGGTCGGGGTGGATCCGAGCCCCGAGCGGCGTGAACTGGCGCTGCGGCTGGGCGCGGTCGACGCGGCCTTCGCGCCCGAGGACGAGGAGGCCGCGCGGGAAGCGGTCGGCGGCGGCGCCCACGTGGCCGTCGACTGCTCGGGCAGCGAACCCGGACGCGGTACCGCGATCGCCCTGACCCGGGCGCGCGGCCGGGTGGTGCTGATCGGCGAGGGCAACGGGCTGAGCGTTCCCGAGGTCAGCCCCACGCTGATCCACCCCTCGATCACCATCATCGGGTCGTGGGTCACCAGCCTCGAGCACATGCGCGAGCTGGTCGATCGGCTGCCGGTCTGGGAACTGCACCCCGAGGTCGTGGTGTCCGACACCTTTGCGATCGAGCAGTCCGACGAGGCCTACCGGCTGGCCGACGCTGGACGCTCCGGGAAGATCGCGCTGGTCCCCTGAGGCCGGCTGTCGCGCGCCGCGCCGAGGTCATCCACGGGCGACACGGGGAGGGATATGTACGGCTCCCATAAGTAGCCCGCCGACCCTGGCGTCACCCGGGCTCCGGGAGGACCATGGAAAGTACGCCGCCACGTTCGTGGAGCGCGCATCTCCGGGGAGTCGAGATGGTCGTGTCATGGGTCCGTGTCAGCCTGGTCGCCCTCACCCTGCTGCTTCCGCTGCTGTCCGGCCCCGGGGAGGACCCGCCCCAGACCGATGAGTGTCCGTCCGGCTATCCGTCGGATTTCAACGCCGACGGGCGAGCCGATATGGCGGTCGCCGATCCGGAGGCGTCGGTCGCCGGGCAGAGCCGGGCCGGTCGGGTGGTGGTGCTGTACGGCGACGCCGACGGCCGGATCGGTGAGGGCGAACGCCGGCTGATCAGCCAGGGCTCGGGCACGGTCGGCGACGACCCGGAGCCGGGGGACCGGTTCGGGTCCGCACTGTCGATCGCCGACCTCGACTGCGACGGCTTCAGCGACCTGGTCGTCGGCAGTCCGTACGAGGACGCGGGGGCGGTCGTCGACGCCGGTCTGACCCAGATCGTCTGGGGGTCGGCGACGGGTCTCGGCACCACCCGGGCGTCCCGTGACCTGACCCGGGCCGCGTTCGGGGCGCCGGTCGAAGCCGGTGACCTGTTCGGCTACGCGGTCGACACGCAGGAGGACTGGATCGACGGGGCCACCGGGGCGCCGAACGCCTACGTGCTCGCGGTCGGCGCACCGGGGAGCCGCGTGAACGGGCGTGACGCCGCCGGGTGGGTCGGGGTGGAGGCCCCGGTGGACGGCGACAACACCTCGTTCTCGATCGACCAGGACACCGCGGACGTCGCCGGACGGGCCGAAGCCGGTGACCGCTTCGGCGCGGCCGTGGCGGTCGGCCAGTTCCGCGGTGCCGCCGGGACCATCGACGTCGCGGTCGGCAGCCCGGGTGAGGACCTCGGCACGCTCCGCGATGCCGGCTCGGTGACCATCGTGACCGACCTCTACGACCCACCCAGCGGTGCCGCGTACGACCAGGACACCGCGGGCGTGCCCGGCCGGGCCGAGGCGGGAGACCGGTTCGGGCGCACCCTGGCCGACCTCCGGGTCGGCGCGGTCAGTCACCTCGCGGTGGCCGTCCCGGGTGAGGACGTCGGCGCGGCCGGCAACGCCGGGGTGGCTCAGCTGTTCACCTCGACCGGAGCCCCGGTCAGTTCACTGGCCGCCGGACCCGGCCTGAGCCAGGACTACGCCGGCGTGGGCGGGAAAGCCGAGTCGGGTGACCTGTTCGGCGATCGACTCGCCTTCTCCCCGCCGACCGCGGGCGACCGGGTCACCCGGCTGGCCGTCGGGGTGCCGGGCGAGGACGGCGCGGCCGTCGACAGCGGCGTCGTCCAGGTCTTCCCGGTGGCGGACCCGGCGGCCGACCGGACCTGGACCCAGGACTCCGCCGGTGTCCCCGGCGTCGTACGGGCCGGCGATCGATTCGGGTCCAGCCTCACCGCCATCACCGGGCCGACCGAGAAGGCCCTGGTCATCGGGGTTCCCGACGACGCCGACCACCCGGGTGGCATGGTCAACGTGATCAGTCTGCAGGGCGGTTTCGCTCCCCGCGCCTGGGTGCCGGGGAAGGGAGGGGTGGCCGCCGGCGCCACCGCCTTCGGTGCCGCCCTGCCGACCCGGTAGGTGGACGCGTTTGCGGACCTCCCCGCAGGTCAGCGGCGGGGCCAGGGAGACCCGACGGACGTGAGCGGAGAGCGATCATCGGATCGCTGTTGGCTCGGCCCCGGTCGCGACGGGAAGTTCGTGATTGCTCCACTGTGACCAGGAGCCGGCGAACAGCGCGGCGTCGAAGCCGGCGATGGCGAGTGCGGCGATCTGGTGCGCTGCGGTCACGCCTGAGCCGCAGTAGGCGGCCACCGGTCGGCGGCCGTCGACTCCGGCCGCGGCGAACCGGGCGCGCAAGGCGTCGGCCGACTTGAACGTGCCCTTCTCGGTCAGGTTGTCGCCGGTCGGCGCGCTGACGGCGCCGGGAATGTGACCGGCCCTGGGATCGATGGGCTCGGTCTCGCCGCGATAGCGCTCACCGGCGCGGGCGTCGAGCAGTACGCCGCCGGAGGTGAAGGCGGCGACCTGGTCGAGCTCGAGAACGGGCAGTCGGTCAGGGCTGAGGGTGATCGTGCCGGGGGCAGGCACCACGTCGTCGGTGGTCAGCGGGTGCCCGGCATCAACCCAGGCCGGCAGCGCGCCGTCGAGCAGCCGCACGTCGCTCAGACCGGCCCAGCGCAGCAGCCACCAGGCCCGGGCCGCCGCGAGGTTCCCGCCGCCGTCGTACGCGATGACCGTGTCTTCGGGGTCGATACCCCAGCGACGAGCCGCCGTCTGCAGGGCGTCAGGCGTCGGCAACGGATGGCGCCCGGCGGTAGCCGGACCGTGACCGGCGAGTTCGTGCTCCAGGTCGACGAACACCGCTCCGGGCAGGTGGCCCTCCAGGTAGGTCGCGTGCCCGGGTGGCCCGTTGAGCACCCAACGCACGTCGAGCAGGACCGGCGGGCGGGGACCAGCCAGGGTCTCGGCGAGTTCAGGCACGGTGATGAGCACGGGCATGTCGATCAGCTAACCGCTTCGATCACGAACATCCAACCGGTTGCCGGCCATGTCGGTCACGGAACCAGCTCCGTCGGGGACGCATCAGGCGTTCCAGCCCGCGATCGGGTAGGCGACGAAGGCGAACCGACGGCTGTCCGGCGCCCAGCTGTTGACGTTGAGGGTGCCCTGTCCGCCGAACAGCGGGTAGGTCTGCAGCGGGGTGGACCAGTCTGCCGTGGCCACGACCCGGACCTCCACGTCGAGATCGGCCGGGTGGCCGAGCGTGCCGCGGGGGAACGCGATGGAGGACGCCAGTCGGCCGTCGGGGGAAAGATGCGGGAACCAGTCGACGGTCTCGCTGGCGAGCAACCGTTCGACCGATCCGCCGCCGTCGGGCACCCGGGCGAGTTGGGCGTGGCCGGGGGCCTCGGTGAAGCATTCGGTGTTGAGATAGATCCACGCCCCGTCCGGCGACCACTCGGGGCCGTCGAGATGACCCTCGCCGACGTCCACGAGGGTGGCGGCGCCGCCGACTTCGAGCACGACCAACCGGCCCGGCTGTGCGACATCGTCGATCTCCACGTACGCGAGCCGGGTGCCGTCCGGCGACACCCCGTGCAGGTAGTGCCACCTGCCGTCCTCGGGGCTGACCCGCCGGACCGCCCCGCCGGTGAGGGCACCGCGATAGATGTGCCCGTCCATCGCCGACAGGTAGAGGTGGCGGCCGTCGGGATCCAGGACGTGGTCGTTGTTGATCGCGGGGAGGTCGTGGAACTCGATTGGTCGTAGTCCCCGGTCAGGGGCGTCGACCGCGAGGCGCCACAACACGCCGTCACCGTTGACCAGCAGGTCCGAGCCGTCGAGCGACCAGTTCGGCGCCTCGATCAGCAGCGCGTCGGTCTCGAACACCAACTCGGGTGCGGCCCGATCCGGACCGCCGATCCACACCTGTGATCGCTGACCGGGGGCGAGTACGCGATGGCTCATGGCTCCTGCTCGGATGGCGGCGGGGGATCCCGGTCGGGTGGGGCCCCGACGAGGCGGTCCCACGCTAACCGGGTCGTGCCGGCCGGGGAGCCGGGGGAGCGAAGCACCGGCTCCCGGCGCTCCGGGCCGGGTACGTTCGACGGATGAAGATGTCCTGGGGACTCGGACTGGCCGTGGCGGCGCTGCTCGGCGGCTGCGCCGCGACGCCGTCGCCGGGTGGGAGTGCGCCGACGGGTGCGCCGCAGACCGGCAACGGCCGACCGTTCGCGATCGAGGAGATCGCCGAGGTGGACGAACCCTGGGCGATGACCTTCTTGCCGGACGGTCGGGCCCTGATCACCGGTCGAGGCGGGGAGCTGACCCTGCGGACCGCCGACGGTCAGCTGGTCGACGTCGCCGGCGTGCCGGACGTGGTTGCTTCCGGCCAGGGCGGGTTGGGTGACGTGGTCGCCGCCCCGGACTTCGCGTCGACCAACACGGTCTACCTGAGCTGGGCCGAGGCCGGTTCGGGTGGTTCGGGAGCGGCGGTGGGCCGGGCGACGCTGTCCGGCGACTCGGGATCGGCTCGCCTGGACGATCTGGCCGTCATCTGGCGGCAGCAGCCGAAGGTGGGCGGCAACGCCCACTTCGGGCACCGCCTGGCCTTTTCGCCCAACGGTGAAGACCTCTTCGTCTCCTCCGGTGAGCGGCAGGCCATGGCGCCCGCCCAGGATCTCGACTCGAGTCTGGGCAAGATCGTCCGCCTTCGACCGGACGGCACGGCCGCCGAAGGCAACCCCTTCGCCGATCGTGGTGAGGTTGCGTCCGAGGTCTGGAGCTACGGGCACCGCAACCCGCTCGGCCTGGCGTTCGACCAGGACGGCAACCTGTGGAACTCGGAGATGGGACCGCGGGGCGGCGACGAGCTCAACCTCGTCCGCGAAGGGGCCAACTACGGCTGGCCGAACGCGTCCAACGGTTCGCACTACAGCGGCGAGGACATCCCCGACCACGCCGACGGCGACGGCTACGAAGCTCCGAAGACGTCGTGGAACCCGAGCGTCTCGCCGAGCAGCCTGATGATCTACACCGGATCGATGTTCCCGGACTGGCAGGGGGACGCTTTCCTCGGCGCCCTGTCGGGCCAGGCGCTGATCCGTGTCGACCTCGACGGCACCGAAGCCGCCGAGGGTGACCAGTGGGACCTGGGACTGCGGATCCGCGAGGTGGAGCAGGCCCCGGACGGGGCCATCTGGCTGCTCACCGATGAGGGTCAGGTGCTTCGGCTCGTCGCCTCCTGATCCGGGCACACGCTCTGCGTCGGACATCGCAGACCACCTGGTCACCGCGTCGCGGGGCGTCAGCCCGCGGGGTCCGGGCCGCGCGCTAGGCCTTCCCGTATACGTTGTAAACAGACGTCTGCCCATGGGGGGCAGGCCATGACGAGGAGGTAATCGTGAGCACGGTGCAGAAGAGTGTCGACGTCGACGTCCCGGTCAGCACGGCCTACAACCAGTGGACGCAGTTCGAGTCGTTCCCGGAGTTCATGGACGGGGTCGAGTCGATCACCCAGACCAGCGAGACCCACAACCACTGGGTGGTCAAGGTGGGCGGCGTGACCCGTGAGTTCGACACCGAGGTCACCGAGCAGACCCCTGACCAGGTCATCGCCTGGCAGAGCACCGGTGGCGACACCGGCGGCCACAGCGGACGGGTGCGCTTCGAGTCGCTCGGCGCGTCCTCGACCCGGGTCGACATCGAGTTGGGCTGGGAGCCCGAGGGCCTGGTGGAGAAGGCCGGGGCCGCCTTCAACATCGACCAGCGTCAGGTCGACAAGTCGGCCGAGGAGTTCAAGCGGTTCATCGAAAGCCGCGGCGCCGAGACCGGCAGCTGGCGCGGCGACGTCAACTGACCCAAGCCCGACGTCGGGAACGCCGGTCGCATCGAGTCCGATGCGGCCGGCGTTTCGGCGTCCTGACCCGGGGTCAGTCGACGAGGAACGTGGTGAGGATCGGCGCGAGCACGGCCGGATCGACCACGTGGCCGCGGACCTCGAGGGTGGCCCGTCGGGCGTCGGGGAGCGCGGCGGCGGCCGCGTCGGCCGCGGCGCCGAAGAAGTCGGCGGGCAGCCCGGCCATCTGCACGTCGAGGCTGAGACCGGTGGTCAGCAGCACCGGCTGCCCGACCCGCGCGAGCCGGTCGGTGGGCGGCGGGCCGTCGCCGAGGCAGGCCGCGTCGTAGCGCAGCGTCGCGGCCAGTGCCCGGAGCACCGGCCAGACCGGGGCGGTCTCGGCGTCGGCGATGTCCTGTTCGGAGGACCCGGCGAGCCGCATGAACAGCCTGAGCGCCTCGTCGCGGTCGCCGGCGTCGAGCGCGGCGTCGAGGTCGAGCCGGTAAGCCCGCCATGCGGCGATCATCGGCTCGTCCACCTGGTACGGCACCTCGTGCACGACGATCCGGTCGACCGGGAGTCCCGCGGCGGCCGCCTGGAGCGCGAGCGCTCCTCCGGTCGATGCCCCGAACAGGTGGGCGTGGCCTCCGGCGGCGTCGATCACCGCCGCGAGATCCTCGACTTCGCGCTCGACCGCGTACGGTCGGACGTCGTCGCTGTCGCCGCGGCCGCGGCGCCGGTAGTTCACCACCGTGCAGCGGTCGGCCAACTGCCTGCCGAGCGGCAGGTTCTCGGTGCCGTCGTCGAGTCCGCCCCCGACCAGCACCAGAGCCGGCCCCTCGTCGCTCAGTCGGTCGTAGCCGATCGCCGTTCCGTCGGCCGAGTGCACCTGAGCCATCGCCCGATCCTCCGCTCGTCGCCGCCTCCCTGCTCGACAGGGTAGACAGCCCCACCGGTCGGGTGGTGCCGCTGGAGCCGCGGCCCGTAGGTGTCGACGGCGTTCGCGGCGTACGCGGTCCCGCACGGCCGGTGGCAGCGCGGTGAGGGCGTGCTCGGGCTCGTCGAGACCCCAGTGCGGGTAGTCCGAGCTGAACATCAGCGTCCGCTCGGCCTCGACGATCTCGCAAGCGGGCAGGTGCTGGCAGCGGCGCGGTTCGGGGCATCGGCTGGGTGGTGAAGCGCACGTGGTCGTCGATGTACTCGCTCAAACAGTCGGATGATCCACGACACCTCGTCGCGCAGCCCGCGGCCGTTCTTGTCCAGCCGCCACATCACATCGGGCAGCCAGCCCAGCCCGGCCCGGGGCGACCGCCGGGATCGAGGCGGGCCGCCGAGCTCGACCGGTTCGGCCGGCTCGACAGCGTGATGACCAACGCCGGCGTCGGGGGCTGCGACGACATCGTCATCTCAGCTCGGTCGCCGGACTCCGCGGCGGCCCGTGGGAAGCGGTGTATGCCGGGACCAAGCACGCTCCGCTGGGTCTGGCCGGGTCGCTCGACCGGGAACTGCGCGAGCACGGCATCGGCGTCTCCACGATCTGTCCGGCCGCCGTCTCCACCGCGTTCGCGATCGGTGCCGGACGCACCGAGGGCGACGCCTGGCTCGAGGATGTGTGCTGTTTCGACGTCGCTGCGGGCCACCCATGGCCGCGTGGAGTGCACCTTCGGTAGGGTCCGAACATGCAGCAGCAGGCGCACGCCCCCCAGGCTCGACCCTTCGGCGCCGAGGCCTTCGGCCCCCGCGAGGACACCGAGCTCCGCTGGCTGGGGATGGCCGGGTTCCTGGTCAACGCCCGCGGCACCACGGTGATGATCGACCCGTTGCTCGGCGACTTCGACATGCCGGTGCTGATCGACTTCCCGATCACCGCCGACGCGGTCCCGCGGCTCGACGCCGTGCTGGTCACCCACAGCGACAACGACCACTTCTCCATCCCGACCTGTCGTCGGCTGGCGCCGGTCACCGGGACCTTCCACTCGACGGGCTACGTCGACACGCTGATGGCCGCCGAGGGCTTCGCGTCGACCGGGCACGGCATCGGTGACACGTTCGCGGTCGGTCCGATCACCGTCACCGTGACCCCGGCCGACCACAGCTGGCAGAACGAGCTGCCCGGTGCGGCCGACCGGGTGTTCCAGCCCGAGGACTGCTGCGGTTTCTGGCTCGAGACCCCGGACGGGACGATCTGGGCGCCGGGCGACTCGCGGCTCATCCCCGAGCACCACCTGACCATGCCGGCCGCCGACGCGATGCTGTTCGACTTCTCCGACAGCGACTGGCACTTCGGCCTCGACAACGCCATCACCATGGCCAACGCCTATCCGCGTACGCCGCTGCTCCTGCAGCACTGGGGGTGCGTCGACGCCCCGGACTTCGCCCCGTTCAACGCCGACCCGGCCTCGCTGACCGACCGCGTGGTCAACCCCGAGCGGATCGTGCTGCTCGCCCCCGGTGAGCCCTTCACCCTCCGTCGATTGACCATCTGACCGCGGGAGACGTACGCCGATGAGCGCTGCCGCTGCGGCTGACGTTCCGGCCGCACCGGGCCCGGTGTCGCCGTTCGCCCCGTTCCGCACCCGGGCCTTCTTCTGGCTCTGGCTGGGCGTCGTCGTGGCCAGTGTCGGCTTCTGGGGTCAGATGGTCGGCGCACAGTGGCTGTTCGTCAACGATCCGAACGCGGCGACCATCGTGCCGCTGGTGCAGACGGCGAGCACACTGCCGATGATGCTGCTGGCCCTGCCGGCCGGGGTGCTGGCCGACGCGCTCGACCGGCGCTGGATGCTCGTCATCGTCCAGGCCTACTTCATCGTGGTCGCCGTCCTGCTGACGGTGCTCACCGCGCTCGGCCTGATGCCACCGGCCCTGTTGCTGGCCTTCACCTTCGCCGTCGGGGCCGGTCAGGCCATGCTGTCGCCGACCTGGCAGTCGCTGATCACCGAGCTCGTTCCCCGCGAGCAGTTCGCCGCCGCGACCCGGCTCGACATGGTCAGCGTCAACGTGTCGCGCGCGGTCGGCCCGGCACTCGCCGGCCTGGTCATCGCCACCTGGGGCGTGGCGCCGGTGTTCGCGCTCAACGCCGCCACCGGGGCGGTGCTGCTGATCATCCTGCTCAGCTGGCGCCGCCCGACGGTCCGGATCGAGCGGCCCGAACGGTTCCTGCCCGCGCTGCGGTCGGGCAGTCGCTACGTCCGCCACGAGCCGGTGATCCGGACCATCCTGCTGCGCTTCGCCTCGTTCGTGGTCCCGGCCGGAGCGATCTGGGCGCTGCTGCCGCTGATCGCCAGCCGGCAGCTCGGTCTCGGGGCCGGCGGCTACGGGCTGCTGTTCGCCGCCCTCGGGGCCGGCGCGGTGACCGCGGCCCTGGTCCTCGGCAGGATCAAGCAGCATCTGTCGTCCAACCGGGTGATCGCCGCGGCCGGCGCGGCCTTCGCCCTGGCCATCGGCGCCCTGGCGCTGACCACTTCGGTCTGGCTGGCCTTCCCGCTGTTGGTCATCTGCGGGATCGGCTGGACGACCACGGTGGCCACGGTGATCTCCGAACTCCAGTTGTTCCTGCCCGGGTGGGTGCGGGCCCGGGCACTCGCCGTCTATCTGATGGTGTTCCTGGGGACCCAGGCGTTCACCGCGCCGATCTGGGGTCTGGTCACCCAGTACGCCGGTCTTCGCCCCGCCCTGCTCGCGTCGGCGGTGCTCCTGGTGGTCAGTGTGGGCCTGGGTCGGGTGCTGCGGGTGCCCGAGAGTCAGGGCCTCGACCGCTCGCCGTTGGCCTATTGGGACACCCCACGGCTGCAGTTCGAGCCCGAGCCGAGCAACGGACCGGTGCTGGTGTCGATCCGCTACGAGGTCGACGACGCCGACCGGGCCGCGTTCGTCGAGGCGATGCGCGCGCTCCGCCGGTCGCGCCTGCGCTCCGGCTCGTCACGGTGGCAGCTCTACCGGGTGGGGGAGGACCCACGCCGCTACGTCGAGCAGTTCGAGGTCCCGTCGTGGGAGGAGCACGAGCGCCAGCACCACGGCCGGCTGACGCTGGAGGACAAGACCATCGAGGACGCCGCCTTCGCCCACGTCGTCGGCACACCGCAGGCCTACCATCTGCTCCCCGCGGACTCAGTGGTCACCCGGTCCGAAGACCCGTCCTAGCCCAGCGCGTCGCCCGGGTCGGCAGGACACCGACGCTCCTGGCGTCGATGACCGGAGCAGCGTTGGTCGGTGTGGCTAGGTTGGGGGCACCGGCGGGGGACGGGCCCAACCCCGGCTGAGAAGGACACATGGCGCCAGCACCGCTCGACACGTCGCGTACGCGTTCACCCGGGTGGTCCGGTCTCGATTGCGCCGAACTCCAATCGGTCCTGTTCGACTGCGCCGCGGGCAGCGAGTCGGCCTTCGCCGACCTGTACGCGCGGACCCACCGGCAGGTCCACACAGTGGCGCTGCGGATCCTGCACTCGATCGACCACGCCGTCGAGATCGTCCAGGAGACCTATCTCGAGGTGTGGTTGAAGGCGGGGCTCTACGATCCGCGCCGCGGATCGGTCGTCGCGTGGATCACGATGATCGCCCACCGCCGCGCCATCGACCGGATCCGCAGCGTCGAGGCCAGTCGCCTGCGCGACAACCGCGATGCCGAACTACGCGAGGCGGTCGGCACGGCCGACCTCACCGATGCCATCGCCGCCCGACTCGACACCCGCGGCGTCCACGGCGCCCTCGCCGGTCTCAGCCCGATCCAGCGCCAGGCATTGCAGTTGCGCTATTTCGAGGACTGCACGCTGCAGCAGATGGCCGACCGGCTGGTGCTCCCGCTGGGCACGGTGAAGACCCGCGTCCGCGACGCCCTGATCCGCCTCCGTGAGAACGTCGTTTTCGGGCCGGACCTGCCGCTCTGAGCCGGGCGACGGCGTACCGAACGGGCGCCCAGACCTGGTCGCAACCGGCCTCAGACGAGCGGCGCGACGACCAGGACGAGCAGCGGGGCGACCACCAGGGCCGGCAGCAGGTTGCCCACCGGCACCTGCTTGATCCTGAGCAGCCGGAGCCCCACCCCGAGCAGCAGCAGGCCGCCGGTCGCGGTGATCGCGGCCAGTTCGGCGGGTGGGAGGAAGTCACCGACCAGAAAGCCGACCAGGGTCAGCGCGCCCTGGACCACCGCCAGGGTGACCGCCGAGGCCATCACGCCGATGCCCAACGAGGCGGCGAAGGCGATGGCGGCGAAGCCGTCGAGCGCCGCCTTGAGGATCAGCTGCTGAGAACCGAGCCCCAGACCGTCGGCCAGCGCCCCGAGGATGGTGAGCGGACCGACGCAGAACACCAGGGACGCGGTCACGAAACCCTCGACGAACCGCTGCCGTCCGGGATCGACGTCGGACTCGGCGTCCGCAGCCGCACCACCGCCGAACAGCCGCCGGAGGCGTCGACCGAGACCCTCCAGCCGGGTCTCGATGTCGACCAGGGAGCCGATGATGCCGCCGATCAGGATCGCTCCGAGCACGATCAACACCGGGGCCGATGGGCCCACCGCGTCCGCCAGCACCGCCGAGGTCACCTCGCCGGCGGCCAGGGCTCCGATCAGCAACGTGACCAGACCCAGCCCGTCGGTGACCGTGTCCCGGGTCCGCTGGGGCAACCGATGACCGAGGAGGACGCCGATGGTCGAACCGATGAGCACCGTGGTGACGTTGACGAGGGTGCCGAAGCCTGGGAACACCCGGCGGATTCTTCCATCCCGTCGGCGTCATCCCCGCCACGCCGCGACCGGCCCAGCCGTCGGTCAGCCGTGGTCGATCCGGTGGTGATCGGTGACCACCAGCGACCGGTCGGCCATCGCGCTCGTCACCAGGCGCACGGAGACGGCCCGGAACGCCTCACGGAGGAATGCGCCGACCTCGGTGGACGCCCCGAGGTGGAAGGCGGTGACCCGGGTCTCGGCCGACGGGTCCGTCGTGTCCGACGAAGTCCCGGCGTCGTCGCCCGACCGGTCGCGCGCATAGAGCACGACCGGTTCCGCGGTGTCCCCGAGCGACAGATCGATCCCCACGATCGCCCACCGATCGCGATCCAGCCCGGCGACCTCGTAGAGGCTGCGCGAGTTCAGGACCGCGTCCGCGTCATCGGCCGCCGCCGTGCCCACATAGTCGTTCCACCGCACCTGTGCCGATCCGAGCCGACTGATCTCCGTCTTCATTCGTCGGACCATTCCACATCAAGGTGAACGGTTTCACCGGTGGAAAGACCCACCCGTTCGTCCGGGGCGGGACTCACCAACGACGTACGCCGTTCACCTGGCCGTTCCCCGGCCGGGCGAGGATCCGATCATGGACCCTCGGCGCCCGCGGCGCACCGACGACGACGCCCTCGGCGCCACCGATCCGGCAGCGCCGCTGGCGGCGCTGCCCGAGCGGGCCCGGTTGCTGCACATCGGGGTGATGAAGACCGGGACGACGGCCCTGCAGCGTGCAGCCAGCCGTCGCCGCGGGCACCTGCTCCGACATGGTGTGCGGTATCCGGGCCAGCAGTACAACCATCGGCAGGCCGCATTGGCGCTGATGAACCGGCCGGTGACGACCGGCGCTGCACACCGGGATTCGTGGAGTGAGCTGATGGAGGAGGTGGCGCACGACCAGCGCCGACGGATCTGGATCAGCAACGAGTTCATCTGCGGCAGCGACGAACCGACCGCGCGTCGATTCCTCGACGATCTGATTCCCGAGGTCCACGTGGTCGTCACCGTGCGCAGCGTGGGATCGGTGCTGCCGTCGCTGTGGCAGCAGTACGTGAAGGCCGGCTCGACCCAGGACTTCCAGGATTTCCTCGTCGCCGTCCTGGCCCCGGTCGGTTCGACCACCCTCCCGCCCCACTACCGCCGCCACGACCAGGGCGAGGTGGTCTCGCGGTGGGCCGCGCTGGCCGGACCGGAGAACCTCACCGTCGTGGTCGTCGACAAGACCCGGCCGAGGGTGGCCCGCGATGTCTTCGAGGGCCTGCTCGGGCTGCCGTCCGGGCTGCTCGATCCCCCGGCGCAGCGCGGCGTCGACACCAACCGCACGCTGTCGGCCGAGGAGGCGTCCCTGTTCCTGGCCGTCAACCGGGCGATCCCCGAGGGTGCCGTCGAGCGCGACGACCTCGTCCGGATCGTCCAGTCGGGGGCGCTGGCCCGGGTGATCAACGAACGGGCCCGGGTGACGACGGACTCTGCGCTGGCCCTGCCGCCCTGGGCCGGCGACGGCGTCGCTCAGCTCGGTCAACGCTACGCGGCGGCGATCGCGGCGACCGGGGTCCGGGTGGTCGGCGACCTCGCCGACCTCAGCCGGGTTCCCGTTCACCAGGGGGTGTGGGAACCGTGCCGCGACATCCCCGTCGAGCTCGCGGTCGAGGCCGTGGTCGGCGCGCTGTCCGCCGGACTGCATCGGGGGAGTGACTTCGGCACGGTGCGGGCGCCGATCGTCCGCGCCGGTCGCCCCCGGAACCGGCGCTCGACGCTGCGGCGGCTGGTCCGCCGGGTGCGGCGGAGTATCACGACGGAGCCCTCGCCGGGGTTCCCGAAACGCTGAACGTTCATCCGTTACCCGCCTGCGCGTGGCGTGGCGGCTACACGGAGGACCCCCACGACGACTTGCCTAGCATCGACCCCGGGTCACCACCGAGCCCGGGGACGTCGATCAAGGAGATGTCTGTGATCCCACGATCACTCGTGCTCGTCGCGGCCGCCGGGCTGACCGCCGGTCTGGTGCTCTCAGCCACGCCGGCCACCGCGGCGCCCCGCGCGACCCCGCCCCACCTCAACGCCGGCCCCATCGGCTCGTCGCGGACCGCGGCAGCCGCCGAGAGCCGGCGACTCGTTCCCACGCCCACCCTGGCGGCCCGGGCCACGTTGTCGGCCGATCATCTGGCCGACGGGCCACCCTCGGGTGCCCTCGCCACCCCGGCCAACGGACGGACCGGACCGTTCGCCGGCCAGGTCATACCCGGCTTCTCCGGTGTCATCGACAACGGCGAACGGCACGTACTGGGCGATGCCCGACAACGGGTTCGGCGCCAAGGCCAACTCCGCGGACTTCCGGCTCCGGCTCTATCTGGTGAAGCCGCGCTGGGAGAAGGCCAGCGGCGGTCGAGGGACGATCGCGATCAAGCGGTTCATCTCGTTGCGCGATCCGGATCGCCGGATCAGCTGGCCACTGGTGAACGGCGACACCTCGCAGCGGCTGCTGACCGGGGCCGACTTCGACATCGAATCGGTCGTGCGGGGCAGAAACGGCTCGTTCTGGATCGGCGAGGAGTTCGGACCGTTCCTGCTGCACGTCAGCCGGTCCGGCAAGGTGCTGGCCGCTCCGGTCCCGTTCCCCGGCGGCAAGTCGCCGGACAACCCGACCCTGGGCAGCGAGACGCCGAACCTGCCCCGCAGCCGGGGGTTCGAAGCGCTGGCCGGTTCGCCCGACGGCCGCCGCCTCTATCCGATCGTCGAAGGCGCCCTGGTCGACGACCCGGTGAAGCGTCGTCGCTGGATCTACGAGTTCGACATCGCCGCCAACGCCTACACCGGGCGACGCTGGGCCTACGAGACCGATCAGGAAGCCAACGTCGTCGGCGACGCGTACATGACCAGGAAGTCCGAGCTGCTGGTGGTCGAGCGCGACGACTTCGACGGAGCCCAGGCCGTGACCAAGCGGGTCTACGCGATCGACCTCGACGAGACCGAATCGTCCGGCACCCTGGCCAAATCGCTGGTCGTCGACCTGCTCAAGATCGCCAACCCCGACGAGATCGGGGTCCGGGCCGCGCCCGGCGCGTACGGGGTGGGCGAGCTCTTCTCGTTCCCCTTCCAGTCGGTCGAGACCGTGGTCCCACTCGGTCGGAACAAGCTGTTGATCGCCAACGACAACAACTACCCGGGCAACGACGCCCGCTACCCCGGGACGCCCGACGACACCGAGATGATCATCATCGACGTGCGGAAGGTCCGGGCCGCCGAGCTCGCGCCGCTGGTCATCGCCCATCGCGGCGCCAGCGGCTACCGGCCGGAACACACCCTGGCCGCGTACGAGCTGGCCATCCAGCAGTGCGCCGACTACATCGAGCCCGACGTCGTGGCGACCAAGGACGGGCAGCTGGTGGCGCGGCACGAGAACGAGATCGGCGGCACCACCGATGTCGCGGCGCACAGCGAGTTCGCCGACCGGCGGACCACCAAGACCATCGACGGCGTGGCCCTGACCGGGTGGTTCACCGAGGACTTCACGTTGGCCGAGCTGCGGACCCTGCGAGCCAAGGAACGGCTGCCCGCGGTTCGGCCGGCCAACACCGCGTTCGACGGTCTCTACCCGATCCCGACGCTCGACGAGGTGGTCGATCTGGCTCGCCGGTCGCGCAGCTGCAGCGGGCACCCGGTCGGTGTCGCTCCCGAGACCAAGCACCCGACCTACTTCGCCTCGATCGGGTTGACCCTCGACAACCGGCTGCTGAAGGTGCTGGACGGCAACGGCTACGGCGACGCCGAGGATCCGGTGATCATCCAGAGCTTCGAGACCGGCAACCTGCGCCGGCTGTCGAAGAAGACCGATGTCTTCCTGAGTCAGCTGATCGACTGCGCGGGCGCACCCTACGACCTGCGGGCCATCGGCGACCCCCGGACGTACGCCGACCTGGTCACCCCGGCCGGTCTGAAGCAGATCGGACGGTACGCCGACGGAGTCGGTCTGTGCAAGAACGTGATGATCCCGCGCGCCACCGATGGTCGGCTGCTCGCGCCGACCCCGGTGATCGGCGACGCGCACCGGGTGGGACTCAGCGTCACCGGCTGGACGTTCCGCCAGGAGAACCAGTTCCTCCCGCTCGAGTATCGGATCGGCGACGACCCGAACGCGGTGGGTGACCTGGCCGGGGAGATCACCACCTTCCTCGATGCCGGCATGGACAACTTCTTCACCGACAACCCCGACGTGGCGTTCACCCTGATCGCCGGTCGGTCCCGCCCGTAGCCATCGGGCCCGGACAACGCAACGGCGCACCCGCCCTGAGGGCGGGTGCGCCGGATCGTTCCCAGCGGTGGTGTCGAGGCGGGGCCTCGACGCCTCAGCTGGTCGGGGTGTCGAAGGTGGCGTGGTCGATGCGGCGATGGAAGCGCATCCCGGCCAGGCCGCCCAGGATGGCCCCGAGCAGCGCGACGACGGCCACCGCGGCGGCGGTGATGATCGCGCCGGTGGTCAGGTCGCCGCCGCCGACCGGCAGTGCCGGCAACCCGTCGAGCCGGCTGAGGACGTTGAACCGGTCGCCGGCGATGAAGCCGAGGATGGTCACGACCACGGCGATGATGATCGCCCACAGCCAGACGCCGAGCCCCTGCTTCAGTCCGTTGAAGCGCGCCATCCGGCCGGCCACGTAGCCGCCGCAGTAGTACGCGACCAGGATGACGACCAGCAGGATGATCCCGCTGACCAGTCCGATCGTCGGTGCGTTCGTGGTCGTCTGACCGGGCGTGAAGCCCTGGTCGTAGCCGACGCCGGCCCCGATCGCGGTCAGCAGCGCGGTCAGCAGGACGGCGGTTCCGGTGGCGGTCAGCCAGCCGAAGAAGCAGGCGCCGAACTTCATCCCGCCGAAGCGTTCCTTCTGGTCGCGGACCAGAGCCTTGCTGTCGGTCCGGCCGACGTCGCGGCCGGGGGTGTCGTGCTCGGCGCCGGGTCGTCGCTCGGTGGTGCGATCGGTCTCGCGGGTGGTCTCGCGGTCGGTGGCCCCGGAACGTGCGTTCTGGTCGCCGGACGGAGGAACTGCACTGCTCATGATTGCCTCACAACGGTGGATTGGTGCTGACCAGCATACGTTTACAACGTAAGTCTGGTCAGCACGACCCACCGGGTCAGCGCGTCGTGGTCGCCGTCTCGGCCGTCTCGTCGTCGGCGGCCCGATCGTGGTGGCCGGCGCCGTTCGCCGACGGTGCGCCGAGCTGCAGCTTCTCGGCCACGACCGTGCGCACGCCCGGCGGCACCGTGCTGACCACCGGTTCGTCGCGCAGTTGGCGGATCAGGCTGATGCAGACGCCGACCATGACGACCAGGAACGGCACCCCGACGATGATCACGATCGTCTGGATCGCGGACAGTCCGCCGGCCAGCAGCAGCGCGATGGCCACCGCGCCGATCATCGAGCCCCAGGTGACGATCAGCCAGGTCCGCGGATGCAGCGATCCGCCCTGCGAGAGCATGCCGAGGACCAGCGAGGCGGAGTCGGCGCCGGCCACGTAGAACAGCACGATCAGCACCACGACGACGACGGCACTCACGGTGGGCAGCGGCATCGCCCCGAGCATGGTGAACAGGGTGTTCTCCACCCCGCTGGCCAACGAGGCGGCCATGTCGGCGGTCCCGTCGAGCTGGAACCGGATCCCGGTCCCACCCATCACCGTGAACCAGATCGTGCTGACCAGGGTCGGCACGATGAGCACGCAGACGACGAACTCGCGGATGGTCCGACCGCGCGAGATGCGGGCCATGAAGACACCGACGAAGGGCGCCCACGACATCCACCACGCCCAGTAGAAAATCGTCCAGCCACCGAGCCAGGCCCCGCCGCCGAACGTGCCGGTCCGGAAGCTCATCGGCACGAACTGGGCCAGGTAGCCGCCGATCGACTCGGTGAAGTTGTTGAGCAGGAAGATGGTCGGCCCGCAGATCAACACGAAGATCAGCAGCGCGACGGCCAGCCCGGCGTTGGTGTTGGCCAACCACTTGATGCCGCGTTCGGTGCCGCTGACCGCCGACACCACAAAGGCGGCGGTGAGGGCGGCGATGGCCAAGATGGCCACCACATTGCTCTTCGGGGCGTCGAACACCGTGGTCAGTCCGCTGTTGATCTGCAGCGCGCCCAGTCCCAGCGAGGTGGCCGCGCCGAAGGTGGTGATGAACAGCCCGAAGATGTCGACCGCGCGTCGGGCCGGGTGCTTCGGGTCCTTCTTGGGGAAGACGATCGAGCTCAGCAGGTTGGGCCGACCCTTGCGGAAGGTCGCGTACGCCAAGGCCAGCCCGACCACGCCGTAGAGCGCCCAGGGATGCATGCCCCAGTGGAAGATCGTGTACTGCATGGCCAGCGCCCCGGCCTCGGGGCTACCCGGCTCGGCCATCTCCATCGGCGGGGTCATCAGGTGTGACACCGGTTCGGCGACGCCCCAGAAGATGAGCCCGATACCCATCCCGGTGGCGAACATCATCGAGATCCACGAGCCGGTGCTGAACTCGGGTCGCTCGTCGTCGCGGCCGAGTCGGATGCGTCCGTAGCGCGACACGGCCAGCAGCAGCATCAGGGCGACGAAACCGGTGGTGGCCAGGACGTAGATCCAGCCGGTTCCCGAGGTGACCAGGCCCAGGGCGGCCGTCGCCGCACTCGACAACGTGGTGGGGGACAGGACACCCCAGGCCACAAAGGCCACGGTGATGGCCATGGCTGTCACGAAGACGACCTTGTCGACCGGGGCGTCGACGTCGGCAGCCCGGGCGTGGGCCCGATCGTCACCCGGATCGACGTGCACGAAGTGCGGGTCGCGGGCGTGAGTGCTGGAGTCCGAGCTGGTCATGGGCTTCTCCCCTAAGAACCGCATCGCGTTTCGCCTGGTGCGAGTGTTGCAATGAACTAATCACCGTCGGGTTCTGCTGTCAAGAGGCGGTGGCGGCCGAATCAGTGCGTGGCTGCGGCGACGGCACTGTTGACACGGGTACGGCCGCCGCTCCTACACTGTCTCGTAATACGGTGTTATCGCCACAGACGGGACGAAACGCCTCGTTCGACCGTTGGGAGCCCTCACGTGACCACGCAGACTTCGGCGCTCGAGCTCGATTCGCTGGTGCAGCGGCGTCGCTCCGGCTACAGCCTCGAGGCGCCCTTCTACACCAGGGCCGAGGTGTACGAGCTCGACCTGGCGGCGATCTTCGCCCGCCACTGGTTGTTCTGCGCGACCGAACCGGAGATCCCGGAGGCCGGCGACTACGTGACCGTCGACATCGGCCGGTATTCGATCGTCATCCTGCGCGACGACGACGAGGAGATCCGGGCCTTCCACAACGTCTGCCGGCATCGCGGTTCGCGCCTGCTGACCCAGGGGTGCGGGTCGGTCGGCAACATCGTCTGCCCCTACCACCAGTGGACCTACCGGAGCGACGGCGAGCTGATCTTCGCCGAGGCGCAGCCCCCGGCGTTCGACCGCAGTGCCTTCGGCCTGCGATCGGTCCAGGTCAGGAGCGTCGGCGGCCTGATCTTCGTCTGCCTGGCCGCCGAGCCACCCGCCGACCTCGAGGAGGTCGCCCAGGTCATCGAGCCGTTCCTGGCTCCGTACGCGCTCGCCGGGGCCAGGGTCGCGCACCAGATGGACATCCGTGAGGCGGGCAACTGGAAACTGATCATGGAGAACAACCGCGAGTGTCAGCACTGCGACGGAGCCCATCCCGAACTGCTCACCGCGTACTTCCCGCTGTTCGGCTATTCCGAGGGTGACATCACCCCGAGGCTCCGACCGGTGTTCGAGCGCTACCGGGTCGCGGCGGACCAGCTCGAGCGGGCCTGCGCAGCCCGGCGTTTCCCGCGCGACGAGCACCGCGAACTCGACACCCGGGCCACCGGCTACCAGATCGCCCACCTGCCGTTGGACGGCGCCGGCGTCTCGTTCGGACCGGACGGTGGTCAGGTCTGCCGCACCCTCATGGGCACGCTGACCGAGCCGCGGTTCGGTGACCTCTCGCTGCACCTGCAGCCCAACTCCTGGTTCCACTTCCTCAGCGACCACGCGGTGGTCTTCCGGGTGCTCCCGCTGTCGGCGAACGAGAGCGTGCTGCGCACCACCTGGCTGGTTCACGCCGATGCGCAGGAAGGCGTCGACTACGACCTGGCGTCGCTGACCGCGGTGTGGCGGGCGACCAACGACCAGGACAGCGTGCTGGTCGCCGGCACCCAGAACGGCGTCTCCGACCCGGGCTACCGGCCCGGGCCCTATTCACTCGTCGAGGACGACGTCGAGGCCTTCGTCAACTGGTACGTCCAGCGCGTCCAGCACTACCTCGACTCCTGACGACCCACCGACGTCCGACCCCCGTACGAAGGCAGCCATGACGCTCGTCCACAACCACCCCGCCTCCGCTGACCTCCTCGCCGATCCCGCGCCGGCATCGGTGGCGACCGCGCTGGGCGCTGGACTCTGACGCCCCCGACTGCTGGGGCGAGGACGACCGGGTCGAGCTGGTCTGCCGTCAGGTCCTCGACATCACCCACGACGTCAAGACGTTCGTCTTCGCTGCCCCCGAGGACCGGCTCTTCCACTTCGAGGCGGGCCAGTTCGTCACCGTTCACCTCGACCTCGACGGTCGGGCCGTGGACCGCTGCTACACCGTCTCGTCGCCACCGACGCGGCCGCACCGGCTGGCCATCACGGTCAAGCGGGTGATCGGCGGCCCGGTGTCCAACTGGTTGCACGACGAACTCCGGCCGGGTCGCGCGATCAGCGTCACCGCTCCGCTGGGCCAGTTCACCCTCCCGGTCCGGCCGGCGGCGAAGTACCTGTTCCTGTCGGCCGGCAGCGGGGTGACCCCGCTGATGGCGATGACCCGGACCCTCGTCGATCTGGGCAGCGACGCCGACGTCCTGTTCGTCCACAGTGCCCGCACGCCGGCCGACATCATCTTCCGTCGCGAACTCGAGGCGATCGCTGCGGTGACGCCCGGGATCAGGGTGATCCACCTCTGTGAGGCCGACTATCCCGCCGAACGCTGGATGGGTCTGCGCGGGCGGCTGAGCACCGCGGCGCTGCAGGCCATCGCCCCCGACCTGGTCGAGCGGGTGACCTACACCTGCGGTCCGCCGGCGTACATGGCCGCGGTCCGACGGGTGCTGGCCGAGGCCGCGTACGACTTCGCGCACTACCACGAGGAGAGCTTCACGTTCGCGAGCCTCCCGCTCGCCGAGCAGCAGGCCAGCGAGATGCGCGGAGCTGTCGCCGACCCGACCGGGACGAGCGAGCCCGGCCGACCCCCGAGCACCGCACTCCGCTACGACGTCGAGTTCGCCCGCTCCGGTCGCACCATCAGCTGTGGCGCCGACGAGTTCGTGCTCGATGCGGCGCTGGCCGCGGGGATGCGCCCCCCGTCGTCGTGCACCCAGGGCATGTGCGGGACCTGCAAGACGACGATGCTGGCCGGCGAGGTCAGCATGGAGCACCAGGGCGGGATCCGGCCCAAGGAGATCGCCCAGCACAAGATCCTGCTGTGCTGCTCGCGGCCACTGAGCGACCTCAGGATCGACGGCTGAGACCGACTGTTCGGCGGTGGTCGACGATCAGCCGGGTTTCGGCTGGCCGTTCCGCTCCGAGATGGTCGCCGCGGCGGCGAGTACCTGTGCGGCGATCGTCGGGATGGTGGTGTCGTCCAGGCGGAAGGTCGGGCCCGACACGGTGACCGCGGCGATCACGTCACCCTCGAGACCCCGGATGGGTGCGGCCACCGCGGCCAGGCCGATCTCGTGCTCCTCGACGGCCACGCTGTAGCCGCGCTCGCGCACCGTGACCAACTGACGCTCGAGCTCGGTCGTGTCGACGATCGTCCGGTCGGTGAACCGGGGGAGCGGTTCGGCGAGGTGGGCGGCCCGGGTCGCCCCGTCCATGAAGGCCAGGAAGACCTTGCCGGCCGAGGTCGCGTGCACCGGGCTGCGCTGGCCCACCCAGTTGACCGAGGTGACCGTCGCCGACCCGATCACCTGATCGATGCTGACCACCGCGCTGCCGTCGTGGATGGCGATGTTCACCGTCTCCCCGGCCGCTTCGGCGAGGTCCTCGCAGACCGGCCGGCTGGTCACCGACAGATCCATCGCTCGGGTGGCGCCCGCCGCCAGTTGGACCACCCCGTAACCCAGCTGATAGCGGCCGCGGCTGACGTTCTGGTCGATCAGCCCCCGCGATTCCAGCGTGGCCAGCAGTCGGAACACCGTCGACTTGTGAACCGCGAGTTCGGCTCCGATCTCGGTGACGGTCAGCGGACCCCGGCGGGCCAGGACCTGCAGGACCGAGATGGCGCGGTTGACCGATTGGATCCCGCCGTCTCGCTTGGCGGTGTTGTCGAGCACAGCAAGACGATAGTCGCCGGTGTGAGCCCCCTCGGAGCCGGCGCATCGTCGAGACGGCGCGGCCGTGCTGCATCACCGCGTGCGCTTCGGGGAGAAGCCGAGGACAACAGTGGATCGACGAGAGGACCCCGATGAGTCACGCACAGAATTTCGCGGATCGCCTGACCGAGTTCGAGAGCAGTGGGGACGTGGACACGTTCGTCTCGGCGGTCTTCGCCGACGACGTCGACCTGTTCCGCCCCGAGACCGGTCAGCACCTGCGCGGGCACGATGGCGCCCGGACGTTCTGGCAGGAGTACCAGAACCAGTTCAGCGCGGTCCGATCGAGCTTCAGCCGCGTCCACGACGGCGAGGTCGGCGTGCTCGAGTGGACCAGCGACGCCACGCTGCCCACCGGCCGCGACATCACCTACCACGGCGTCAGCCTGCTCGACTTCGACGACGCCGGGAAGGTCGCCCGCTTCTCGACCTACTACGACACCCAGGTCTTCCAACCCCAGCGGCGGACGGCTGCGGTCACCGACGCTTCGTAGGGGGAGGGTCTCTGGGGGCGACCCCACATCCCCGCGTGGTCGGTCGTCGCTGGCGCTCCTCGCGACCGGTGTCTATGTGGGGGGCGACCCCCACACCCCCGCGTGGTCGGTCGTCGCTGGCGCTCCTCGCGACCGGTGTCTACGTGGGGGGCGACCCCCACGCCCCCGCGTGGTCGGTCGTCGCTGGCGCTCCTCGCGACCGGTGTCTATGTGGGGGCGACCCCCACACCCCCGCGTGGTCGGTCGTCGCTGGCGCTCCTCGCGACCGGTGTCCATGTGCGAGGTGCGCGACGGCCGCATCCGCCTCACCCGGCAGTACCCGGAGTCGTCGGGCCGCGTGGTGGGTCAGCGAGTCAAGATCCGGCTGAGCAGCCACGATGAAGGCACGCGCCACGCCATCGTTTCGGAGGCGGTTCAGCGGGCGTTGAAGCGCCTGATCCAGTCCGCGTTGACCGCATCGGCCTGTCGCCGGTGCGCGACGATCAGTCGTGCCGGCGGGACATCGAGGCCCAGCTGACCCAGGACCCGGTGCGCAGCGCCGCGTGGGTCCGCCGCCAACTCCTCGTAGGTCACCTCACCGGGTGCGATGGCCTGCGCGGCGAACCACTCGCGCCACATCTGCTCGGCCCGCTCGATGGTGACGACCAACCGAGCGATCAGGCTCTGGTCGTACGAGGGATCCCGGCCTCCCGGCACGACGGCCTCACCCGGGTGCCAGTAGTGGGTCTGCAACGAGCGGGCCCACGACACCGCTTGGGCCACGACATCGACGCGGCGCAGATGCACGAACCGGATCCGATCGAACTGGGCCCTCAGTAGCTCGAGATCGGTCGCCGCCGACCCGGCGACGCCTCTCAGACCACCGATGAGCTCGGGCAACGTCTCGGCCATGACCCGACCACCGAAGACACCGTTCGGGGTCGAGCCGGCCACCCGTGCGCGGCGGACGAAGGCGTCGTCGATCCGACCGTCCGCCGGTCGCGGCAGACCCCAGGCCTCGGCGTACTCGACCACCGTCACGCGGTTGAAGTAGGAGGCCGGCCGACCCGCCACACCGGACGACTCGAGCAGTCCGCACAGCAGCGTGCTTCCCGAGCGCGGCGTCGCGCAGATCAGGTACGAGTCGAAACCGGGAGCCGACATGGTCAGACGGTAAGCGACCCCGTCATCGGTCCCGTGCTGCGCTCAGTCCTCGGTGTCAGCGCCGGCCAGCACGGTGGACCGGCGGCTGGCCAGCGTGCCGTGGACCGCCAGCACGATCAGCAACGCGGCTGCGGACCAGGTGAAGGTCAGAGCGTTCGGCAGCGGCAGCAGGACCATCACCGGCAGGGCGCCGATGAAGGCGACCGGCCACGGCCAGACCGAGGCGAGGCGGCGGGTCGTCCCGGCGATGACCAGGGTGATGCCGAGCAGGTAGAGGATCAGCCCGCCGGCGAACACCCATTCGGCCCCGGTGTCGCGGTGCACCACCAGGTCCTCGAGCCCGACGCCGACCAGCACGGTCCCGAACGCCAACGGCAGGTGGCCGTAGACGAACATGTCGTGCCGCTCATCGGCCTTCGGTTCTTCCTCTCCGGTGTCCGGCTCGTCCTCGGCGGGATCGTCGAGCCGGTCGGCACTCACCGTCGACGCGACGTCGAAGTAGACCCACCACATGGCCGAGGCCGCCACCAGTCCGGCGATCCCCACGGCCAGCGACGGCGCGGCCCAGCCGGCGTCGTGCAGTCCGCGTACGGCACCGCCCAGCGCCTCACCCAGGACCAGGATGATCAGCAGTCCGAACCGCTCCGGCAGGTGCTCGAGATGCAGCGGGAGCCGGTCGTTGCGCAGCGTGGCCAGCAGGGGTCCCACCCCGTCGACCAGGACGGCCACCGCCCACAGCACGTAGCGCGTGTTGCCGGGGACCAGCAGCGATGCCGCCCAGATCGCCGAGCTGGCGCTCAGGCAGACGAGGTACACCACGATGGTGGGGCGCCCCTCGGGTACGTGTCGCCAGGCGCGGACGTAGAGCAGGAGCAGCAGGATCCGCCCGACCAGGAAACAGGCTGCGAACGGGACGGCGAACTTGCCGACCGCGTCACTGGCCGCGGCCGCGCAGCCTCCGACCGCGGCCGTCGCGGTGAGCTTGGCCAGCCGGAAGATCACGTCGTCGGTGTCGAAGCGGTTGGCGTAGAGGGTGAACCCGACCCACGACAGCCAGATGGCGGCGAACAGCCCGGCCACCACGCCGAGGCCGTGCCAGGTCAGATCGAGGTAGAACCCGTGAGCCAGCTCGATCACCACGAGCACGTAGGCCAGGTCGAAGAACAGCTCGAGCCGGCTGGCGTTGCCGCCACGTCCGGTCCGCAGGCTGGGGGGTCGAACCAACGGGTCGCGACCCGAGGTGGTGGTCGTGTCGTTCATGGCCGCCTCCGTGAGTCTGCCCGGGCCGTGGGCGGTGGGCGCCCACAGGTCTACACGGTGGTGCGAGTGACGTCCAACTCCGGCGAAACCACCGGACCGGAGACCGGCTTGGGAGCCAGCTCGGCGAGTTCGCCTCGGGCGGCCAGCTGGGCGGCGACGAGGCGGAGCTTGCTGTTGCGCTGCTGGCTGACGCGGGTGAGGACGCGGAACGCCTGGTCGGCGGTGATGGCGTAGCGCTCCATCAGGATGCCCTTCGCCTGGCCGATCAGATCGCGGGTCTGGACCGCCTCGGTCAGTTGATCGATGTGGCGGGCCTCGGCGAACGCCACCGCGGCGTGGCTGGCGAACAGCAGACCCACCTGTCCGGATTCGTCGTCGAACGCCCCGGCTCGATAGCTGTAGAGATTGAGGGCGCCGAGATTGTCACCGTCCACCCACAGCTGGAACGACAACATCCCGCCGGCACCGAGTTCGGCCGCGCGGGGGGCGAACAACGGCCAGCGACGCTCGGTGGCCATGTCGTCGACCCGTACGGTCCTCTGGTCGTAGACCGCGGACAGGCACGGTCCCTGTCCGACCGCGTCCTGCACGGCGTCGACCTGGCGTGGCAGATCGCCGGACGGGTGGAGCGAGGCGACGGTCCGCCGGTCGGTGACCACGCTGATCGAGCCCTCGTCGACGCCGGGGATCAGCCGAACGGCCGACGCGACGAGTTCGGTGAGCATCGCATCGGTGTCGTCGCTGGCCTGCAAAGCCCGGGCCATCTCACCGAACTGCTCGGCCAGCACGTTGATGTCGGCGGTGACAGCGTCGGCGCTCGACGGCCCACCTCGTGTCGGAGAGGTCTGAGCCCGGGTGCGGATCTGGTCGTCGTCCGTCATGGTGTCCCTCCGGGGCTCCAGCCCAGTAAAGCAGGGATCGTCCGAGCCGGCTGCCCTGCGGAGTCACCCCGCATCCTTCGCCGAACCGACGGGCGGGTCCGGTCGAGCCGGAACCGCCGGCGGCCTGCATCCCCGGTCGCCCCCGGCTCCGAAAGGTCCACCGACAGGGTCGGTGGCCGCGACGGACCGGAATAGCCGGTCGGCGCGCGGTGTTCCGCCGGTTCGACACGACGTCGGTGGGACACTCGGGATGCGCCGGCCACGTCAGGACTCCGGAGGGCAACGACGAGGAAGAGGACGAGGGCGTGGTTGAGGGTTCACCGGTGGTGCAACGACACCGTCGCGGTCGGGTCAGGGGGTCGACCGGCGGGGCGACGGCGCTGATCGAGATGCCGATCGGCGAGGTCGTGGACCATCCGGCGCTACCGGGCGGCACCGACTGGTGGCGTACCGCGGTGATCTACCAGGTCTTCCTGCGCAGCTTCGCCGACGGGAACGGCGACGGGGTCGGCGACCTCGCCGGCCTGCGCTCGCGGCTGCCCTATCTGGTCGCGCTCGGGGTGGACGCCCTGTGGATCAACCCCTGGTACCCCTCGCCGATGGTCGATGTCGGCTACGACGTGGCCGACTACCGCGACATCGATCCTGCCTTCGGTCGGCTGGCCGACGCCGAGGCGCTCATCACCGAGGCGCATGCGGTGGGCTTGCGCGTACTCCTCGACATCGTGCCCAACCACACGTCCGACGCCCACCCGTGGTTCGTCGACGCACTGGCCGGCGACCGGCCGGCCCGCGATCGCTACCTGTTCCGGCCGGGTCGCGGCGAGGCCGGTGAACTGCCTCCGAACGACTGGGAGAGCTGCTTCCGCGGACCCGCGTGGACCCGCACGACCGACCCGGACGGCACACCGGGTGAGTGGTATCTGCACATGTTCGCACCCGAGCAGCCGGACCTCAATTGGCGCAACCCCGAGGTCCGCGCCGAGTTCGTCGACGTGCTGCGGTTCTGGTTCGACCGCGGGGTCGACGGCTTCCGGATCGATGTCGCCCACGGGTTGGTCAAGCAGGCCGATCTGGTCGACGCGCTGGGCCTCGACCGGCGGACCGAGCAGCATCCGGGCTGGGACCAGGACGAGGTGCACGAGATCTACCGCGACTGGCGCCGGGTGGGTGACGCGTACGACCCGCCGCGGGTCTTCGTCGCCGAGGCCTGGGTCGCGCGGCCCGAGCGTCTGCCCCTCTACCTGCGACCGGACGAGTTGCACACCGCGTTCGAGTTCGAGCCGCTGCACGTGACCTTCCGCGCCGAGCCGTGGCGGGCCGTGATCGATCAGGGACTCGCGGCCGCCGCGGTGTCGGGAGCCCCGAGTGCCTGGGTGCTGACCAACCACGACGTGGTCCGTCAGGTCACCCGCTACGGCCGCGCCCAACCCGAGCGCCGCGCCTCGAACGAGGAGCAGCGGGCCCGCTTCGGGGTCGATCCGATCGACGTGGCGCTGGGCCGCCGACGGGCCCGGGCTGCGGTGCTGTTGACCATGGCGCTGCCGGGCGCGGCGTACGTGTACTTCGGCGAGGAGCTCGGGCTGCCCGAGGTCGAGGATCTGCCCGCCGAACGGCGCCGCGATCCGATCCACCTGCGCTCGGCGGGGGCCGACCCGGGTCGCGACGGGTCACGGGTCCCGCTGCCGTGGACGGCCGGGGCACCGTCTTCCGGTTTCTCCGAAGTTCCGGGTGAACAACGCGACGCACTCGCCGTCGAGCCGTGGCTGCCGCAGCCGGCCGGATGGGACGAGCTGGCGGTATCGGTCCAGCAGGAGGACCCGACTTCGGTCCTGGTGCTCTATCGCCGGCTGCTGGCCGCGCGCCGCAGCCGGATGGTCGACGCGGGGCCGTTGACCTGGCTGCGCACGCCGCCGGAGGTGCTGGCGTTCCGCCGAGGCCGGGTCGAGTGCTGGGTGAACTTCGGAGCGAGTCCGGTCGACCGGCCCGTCGGTCGGGTCATCATCGCCTCGGTCGACGGGTCAGCGGACCGGTTGGAGCCGGACACGGCGATGTGGATCGAGGTCGATCACGTCTGAGTCCGGTGCTGCGACGCCGATCCTCGAGGCGCCGTGGGTCTGGCCGACCACGCTGCGCGCCGACGGGTCACCGCACACCACCCCGGTGTGGTTCGTCACCACGGGCGGGTCGCTGTGGATCGGCACGGCCGCCGCCGGCGTCAAGGTCGCCAACGTACGGCACGATCCCCGCGTCTCGGTGGCCGTCGACGGCTCGGCCGGACCCTTGTCGGGCCGCCCCGGTGCTACCTGGCCCAGCGGTCGGGTCGCCGGGTCCCCGAGGATTTTCCCATGGGTCTCACAGCATCCCGTCAGCTCTTGCCAGGGGTGTCGTGCACCTCGATACTGAGCGGTGCCTTCACCGGCCACGGAGCTGGTGGTCCCGCCAATGGAGGAGGAACATGAGCACCCCCCACGACCCCTATGACGAGCGTCCGAGGAACGACACCGACTCGTCGGTCGACGTCCAGGACCCGAGCGAGCACCACTGGTTCCAGGTCCCGACCAAGGAGGTCAGCCCCAAGTACGTGGCCGCCCTGGTCTTCGCGCAGTTGGTGTTCTTCATCGCCCTGCTCGGACCGGCGATCATCGGTATCGCGGTCAAGGTCCAGACGATCGTCCCCGACGACCAGAAGACCTCGGCCGCCGGGTTGGTCTTCAGCGTGGGTGCCCTGTTCGCGGTGGTCGGCAACGTGTTGTTCGGTCGACTCTCCGACCGGACCACCTCGCGCTTCGGTCGGCGTCGGCCGTGGATCGTCGGCGGCACGATCGCGATGACCATCGCCTTCACCATCATCGCGCTCGGGCAGACCGTGCCGATCGTGATGATCGGCTGGGCGTTGGCCCAGCTCGGGGCCAACGCGACCCTCGCCCCCTTCGTCGCCACGATCTCCGACCAGGTCCCCAAGTTCCAGCGCGGCAGCGTCTCCGCTCTGCTCGGGATCGCCCAGAACATCGGCATCCTGGGCGGCACCTTCGTCGCCCAGATCTTCGCGACCCGGATGGTCATGCTGTTCGTGGTGCCGTCGATCTTCGCGATCGGTGCCATGCTGCTCTTCGCCTTCGTCCTGCCCGACCAGCGCCTCAAGGAGAAGCCGCCGGCCATGACGGCGAAGGAGTGGATCGGCACGCTGTGGCTCAACCCGATCAAGCACCGTGACTTCGCCCTCGCCTGGTGGTCCCGATTCCTGATCACCCTGGCCACGTTCATGTTCACCGCCTTCCGGCTGTTCTACCTGCAGGACGAGTTGGGCCTGTCCGAGGCCGCAGCCCCGGCCGCGGTCACCATCGGCGTGCTGATCTACACGATCGCCCTGGTCGCCTCGGGCTGGTTCGCCGGGAAGATCTCCGACCGCACCGGGCGCCGCAAGTTCCTGGTCGCCGGCTCGACCCTGCTGTTCGGCGTCGGCATCGTGATGCTGGCCCACGTGTCCACGCTGACCGGCTTCTACGTCGTCGAGGCCATCCTCGGCATCGCGTACGGCATCTATGTCGGTGTCGACCTGGCCCTGGTCGTCGACGTACTGCCCAACCCCGACGACGCGGGCAAGGACCTCGGCGTGTTCAACATGGCCAACGCCCTGCCCCAGAGTGCGGCCCCGGCCCTCGGCGCGGCCCTGCTCGCCGTGGGGACGACGGCGAACGACAACTACACGTTGTTGCTCTACTCCGCCGGCGTCGCGGCGTTGATCGGTGCGCTGGTCGTGCTGCCGATCAAGAAGGTGCGGTGATGGCCGTGCCCGGTCCTCGTCGTCAGCCCGCCACCCCCGAGATCGGAGTCCGTTCATGAGTGTCTGCGTCGCCGTGACCGACAACAAGGAGGGCCACGCGGCCTTCGCCGCCGCGATCGAGGAGGCCGCCCACCTGGGCGTGCCGCTGCTCGTGGTCAATCTGACCGCCGCGCAGCTCGACACGAGCAACGACGAGGTGTCGATCGAACTCGTGGTGCCCGGCGGCACGGCCGACCTCGACGAGGTGGAGCAGGTGCTCAAGGTGCTCGACGACCGTCCCGAGATCACCCGGCTCGTCGTCGGCGTACGCAAGCGCTCGCCAGTCGGCAAGGCGCTGCTCGGCAGCATCCCGCAGCGCCTGATCCTCGAGGCCAACGTCCCGGTCCTGTCGGTCAGCTCGAACGCCGTCTGATCCGCGGCCACGGGCCGTCGCGACCCCTGGTCGGCCGCCGCTGCGGCGGCCGACCCGGGGCCCGGGTCTAGAACAGACCCAGGTGTTCGACGACGATCTGGGCCCCGATCAGGATGAGCAGGATGCCGCCGATCAGTTCGGCCGGCTTCTGGTAGCGGTTCCCGAGCCGGTGGCCGACGAGAACGGCCACCGTCGACAGCACGAAGGTGGTCAGCCCGATGACCAGCACGGCCACCCAGATGGCCGTGTCGAGAAAGGCCAGGGTGACACCCACCGCCAGGGCGTCGATACTGGTGGCCAGCGCGAGGACGAGCAGCTCGCGCCGCGACACCCCGCTGGGCTTGTCGCCGTCGTGGGCCCGCAGCGCCTCCCAGAGCATCTTCCCGCCGACCAGCGCGAGCAGTCCGAAGGCCACCCAGTGGTCGAAGGGCGCGATGGCCCGGGCGAAGGTCGTGCCCAGCAGGTAGCCGAGGAACGGCATCAACCCCTGGGCGACGCCGAACAGCGCACCGATGCCCAGTGCGTGGGGGAGGATGCGGTGCCGGATCTGCACACCCTTGCCCAACGCCACGGCGAAGGCGTCGGCGGAGACGCCGACAGCCAGCAGCATGAGAGCCCAGGGAGTCATGAATTCCTCACGTCCGTGACCGGATGACAGCCTCCGGCCATCTCGATGGCCGAAGGTCTCGTTCACCCGGCTGGGCCGAGCGGTACGCCGGGCGCCACGTGGCGCCAGTATGTCGACGGACCTCGACGCCCTCGCGGGCGTGTACGGAACTACTCCCCTTCGGCGCTCACTCTTCCACACCGGGACCACCCGGGTCGAACCTGACGACCCGCCGTCGGTGACTCGCGCGGGGCGAACCCTTGTGCGTCGGCGAACCCTGGCTACACTGCTTCTCGCACCGATGTGCGACGACCAGTTGACGATTCCGCCCTGCAGCCCGCGGACATGACGCCATGTACGGAGTGGACGCATGCCTGCAGACGAGAAGAGCGCGTTGCTCGACACGACCGCCCGGGCCGAACCGGCCGCGGTCGACCATCGATCAATCATCGAGATCCCGACCAGCGAGCTGCCCCTGACCGGCCGGGTCGTCATCAGCGATGCCGAGGACGGGCGACCCGACCCGGTCCGCGACGAGCTCGAGCGGCGCATCGCCGAGCTCTCGCGCGAGATCGCCGAACTCCACGAGGCGGTCCGATCGCGTGAGCTGATCGGGTGGGTGAGCGGGCTGCTGGCCAACCGGTTCCAGCTCGACCAGGCCCAGGCCTGGCAGCTGCTGGTGCTGATGTCGCAGAACACCAACGTCAAGCTCCGCGAGGTCGCCCGGGTCATCTCGGCCGCCCACGCCGGCACCCTCGCTCCCGACGACCAATCCTTGGCGGTGCGGCTCAACGGGCAACTCGACGCGAGCCTGGGAACGCTGCGCCACCCGCGAGGCATCGATGACGCGCGGTGAGCGGGCCGGGGTGGCGCTGACCCGAAAGCAGATCGAGCGTCCCCCGCAGGCCGCGATGCCGTCCTCGACGGTCGTGGGCCGGCTGGCCCGGGTGATGGCCGCGGCGGTCGACGTACTCCACGTCGACAGCGTCGGCCTGATGCTCGCCGACGAACGCGACGAGTTGCGTGCCGTCGGCTCCACCGACCCCGCGGTGGCCGAGCTGGAAGCGGCGCAGATCCGGGTCCGTCAAGGACCCGGTTGGGACACCGCCCGGCACGGGCACACGGTCGCGGTGGCCGATCTCAGGACCGAGCCGGCCTACTCCGAGCTGTCAGCCGCCCTGGCCGAGACCGGGGTCCGGGCGGTCCTGTCGTGCCCGGTCGTCGTCGCCGATCAGGTGGTCGGGAACTTCAACCTGGTCCGTCGCCAGCCCCGGGCCTGGACCGACGCCGACGTCCGCGCGGCCGAGGCGTACGGCCGGGTCATCGCCACCACCCTGCGGCTCAGCGTGCAGTCCGGCGTCGCGTTCGGTGCGGACCCAGCTCAGGATCGGTGGCGGGAGGGCGGTCCGGTTGGGGATACTACGACGGAGGAAGTCGGTCGTGCGGATCCACCACCGGCATCCGCACGCGACGTTCGCGCCGACGAGACCCGATGAGAGAAGGCCATGCCGATCAATGAGGACGCCCTCGCGGCGAGTCTGCGCCGCCTGGTCGACGGGCACGGAGGCGACCGTGACGTGACCACCGCGCTCACCGAGGTGACCGCCGCATGCGTCGAGATGTTCGGAGTCACCGGCAGCGGGATCATGCTGGCCGACGAGCAGAACATCATCCGCTACGTGGTGGCCTCCGACGGGCCCGGCCGCATCCTCGAATCGGCCGAGAGCGAGTCGGGCGACGGGCCGTGCATCCGGGCCTTCGTCAACGGCCTGCCCTATCCCGTCACCGACGTCTCGACCGACGACCGGTGGCCCGAGCTGGCCGCGATCATGGCCGAACATCCGGTCCGCGCGGTCCTGGGTGTCCCGGTCCGTCTCGGTGGGGTGACCGTCGGCACGCTCGACGTCTACCGCGACCGCCCGCACGCCTGGGACGAGTCGGAGCAGAGCAGCCTCCTCCGCTTCAGCGACGTCGTCGAGACCACGCTGTCGACCGCCCTGTCGGCCCACCGGGCGCAGGAGCTCGCCGGTCAACTCCAGTACGCGCTCGACTACCGGGTGATCATCGAGCGCGGGGTCGGTTTTCTGATGGGGCGTGACCGGATCGACGCGGTCACCGCCTTCAACCGGTTGCGCCGGGCCGCGCGCGCCAGCCAGCGACGGATCGGCGATGTGGCCTCCGACCTGCTCGACACCGGCCGGTTGCCGACCGACCGCTGACGTCCGACAGGAGGACAGCGTGGAGATCGACGACCGCGGCCCCGAGTTCGACGGCGTACGCGTCGGCCGGCCGGCCAACGGGGCGCTCCGCGGGGCCGGCTACGCCCGACTCGACGACCTGCCCCCGGACCTGCGAATCCTGCTCCGCCTGCACGGGGTCGGACCCCGGGCCGTCCAATTGCTCGACGAGGCACGCCGGCGCCGCTGAGCCTCGGTCGTGCGACCCGCCGCCGCCGGTGGGCTCAGCGGTCTCCGCGCCGCTTGAACGGTGCGTCGCCGCTGATCGGACCAGCCACACTCTTGACGATCTGCTGGGCCGCGTCGTGCAGCTTGAGGTTGTAGTGCTGCGAGTAACGCCGGACCAGATCGAACGACTGGCGGTCGTCGGCCTGGTTGCGCTCCATCAGGATGCCGATCGCCAGGTCGATGGTCCGGCGGGTCCGCATCGCCGAGGTCCGGTCATCCAGCTCGGCGGCCTGCTCGGCCAGGCGGCGGGCCAGTCGGATCCCGCCGGCGATCTCCAGGGCCACCAGCTCGGTGCGCTGCTGCTGACCGGCGGTGATGCCGTCGATCTCGGAGGAATAGACCTTGAGCACCGCGAGCACCCGGTCGTCGATCCGCACCGGGGCGGAGACGCAGCAGGCCGCGCCGAGGGCAGCCGCGCGGGGGCCGTAGTCGCGCCAGCGGTGGTCCTGACCGAGGTCGGGAACGTACATGCCCTCGCCGGTGCGCAGCGCGTGCAGGCACGGCCCGATGCCGATGTCGTACTGGAGCAGATCGGTGTCCAGGGCCAGCCGGCTGCTCGAACCCACGGTGAGCGGGGCATGGTCGACGTCGACCGTCACCGCCACGCCGCTGACCGATCCGAGCTGCTGGTGCAGGCGGACGGCGATGTCGTCCAGGTAGTCGACGAGCAGGGGCACGGCCGACCCCATCGCGTCGCCTCCCTCCGGCGTGACCGCGTCGCGTTCGGCCACCGAATCCGTCGTGTTCATCCCCACCTCTCGATCGTGCTGCTGCATCCGGGCCTAGGGTCGCACGGCTCCGCGCTCTCAGCCACCCAGGCGCTCATCGCCACGGTTCTCTCACCCCCCGGGGGTTTCCGTTGCGCGGCCGGTGTGGTTGAGTCGGAAGACGTGGTTCAGTAGGGCAAGCCACTTCTCACTGAGGAGTGCCATGTACCTACACACGCAGCAACTGATCAACGAGATCGTCGCGGACGAGCCGGATCCCGCCGCCGCCAACGCGCTCCAGGAGGGTCTGGGCGGGCAGTTCGGCGAAATGCGGACGATGATGCAGTACCTCTTCCAGAGCATGAACTTCCGCGGCGACGTGACGGCCAAGCCCTACAAGGACCTGCTCCAGGGCGTCGGCACCGAGGAGATCAGCCATGTCGAGTTGATCGGTACCACCATCGCCCGGCTGCTCGACGGCTCGCCGCAGTACCAGGGCAAGAAGACCGATCCGATCGACGAGCCCGGGGCCAAGGGCGCGACGCCGCTGAAGATCGCGCTCGACACCAGCAACATCCATCACTACCTGGTCGGCGCCCAGGGTGCGCTCCCGGTGGACGCGGCCGGCAACCCGTGGAGTGGCTCCTACGTCTACAACAGCGGCAACCTGGTGCTCGACCTGCTCTACAACCTGATGCTCGAGTCGACCGGTCGGCTGCAGAAGTGCCGGATCTACCAGATGACCGACAACAAGGCGGCGCGCTCGACCATCGCGTACCTGATCGTCCGCGACCAGGCCCACGAGAACGCGTTCGCCAAGGCGCTGGAGAGCCTCGGGGTCAACTGGGGCAAGATCCTGCCGATCCCGAAGACCAACGCCGAGCAGTTCCCCGAAGTCAAGAAGCTGCTCGACAAGGGTCTGCAGAGCATCCAGTACACGTTCAGCGCCGACAACGCCAGCGATGCGGCGAAGCTCTACCGTGGCGCCTCACCGTCGAACGACGGGACCGAGCTGAGCACGGCGATCATGCCCGAGGGTGTTCCGATCACCATCGCGCCCGAACGTCGTGAGGAGTTCTCACCGGGGCTGGATCCGGAGCTGCTGGCCCTGATCCAGGCCACCGCCGAGGTCGAGATCAAGGCCGCCGAGGACCTCGACGTCACGTAGCTCGAAGCCCCCGAGCGATCGAGGGACCTGGCAGGACCTGGGGCCCGTACGGACCGGACGGCAGCACGCCGACCGGACCGTCCGGGCCCCGTCGTGCGTGCGCGGCGGGCGCACTACGGCGGTCAGGCATCGACCTCCGGCTGCTGCGGCGCGGCCGGCAGCAAGCCGATGGCCTCCAGCTCGTCGGCGAGACCGGCCCCGTCGGGGGCGGCCAGCCAGGACACCGACGACCGGGCGACCACGTGGTCGCCGCCGCGGTGAGTGCTACCGGCCAGCACCGCCTCGCCCGGGGTGAGCTGGCGGATGCAGACCGCCGAGACGTTGTCGGGATGGCGTTCGAGGAAGTCGGAGTAGATGGCCGGGTCGTGCTGTCCGTCGTCGCCGATCAGCAGCCAGCGGATCTGCGGGAACTCGGCGGCCAGCCGCTCGAGGTTCTTGCGCTTGTGGTCCTGCCCGCTGCGGAACCAGCTGTCGGCGGTCGGCCCCCAGTCGGTGAGCAGCAGCGTCCCGGGCGGATAGAGGTTGCGCGACAGGAAGCGGGTGAGCGTCGGGGCGACGTTCCAGGCGCCGGTCGACAGGTAGATGACCGGGACGTTGCTGTGCTGGCTGGTCAGCCGCTCGTAGAGCACCGGCATGCCGGGCGTCGTCGAACGCGCGTGCTCGTTGACCACGAAGGTGTGCCAGGCGGCCAGCAGCGGCCGGGGCAGCGCGGTGACCATCACCGTGTCGTCGATGTCGGAGACCAGACCGAACTCGGTGGACGGATCGACCACGAAGACGTACGCCGGTGCGATGGCCGAGCCCTCGCAGCTCAGCCCGATCGTCGTCCAGCCCGGCTCGAGCTCGACATCGAGGACCTGGTCGATGATGCCGCTGTGGTCGGCGTGGAGCTCGAAGTGCTGATCGCCGATGGTCACCTCGACCACCGCGTTCTCGACCGGGACACTGGTGAAGCTGCGCCAGCCACGCGATCCCGCCGGCTCCGGCGTCCGCTGCAGGTCCCGACGGGTCAGCAGGGCCCGACCGAGCACCCGGATCCACGACGTCGACCCGTATCCGGTGTACGCGATGATCTGCGGTGTCAGCCCCGCGGCCCGCGCCCGGCGGGCCCGCCAGCGCAGGAACGCCAGATCGGCACGGAAGGCGCGGTTGATCGAGGGGTATTCCATCCGCTCACCCTAACGACCGGCGATCGGTGGTCGAACCGTGATCATCGCTGCGGGACCGGTGGGCTCAGCCCTCGCCGCCGCTGCGCCGCAGCACATCGCTCAGCCGCTCGGCCGCGGCGATCACGGCCGGTGCGTGCAGCCGCCCGGGCTGACGCGAGAGCCGCTCGATCGGACCGGACACGCTGACCGCGGCGATCACCTTGCCGGAGGGGGAGCGAACCGGGGCCGACACCGACGCCACGCCCGCTTCGCGCTCGCCGACCGAGTGGGCCCAGCCGCGCCGACGTACGGCGGCCAGCGCGACCGCGGAGTAGCGGCTCCCGCGCAGGCCGCGCTGCATCCGGTCGGGTTCTTCCCAGGCGAGCAGCACCTGGGCGGCCGACCCGGCGGTCATGGTCAGCTGGGTGCCGACCGGGACGCTGTCGCGCAGCCCCGACATCCGCTCGGCGGTGGCCACGCAGACCCGGAAGTCACCCTGCCGGCGGAACATCTGAGCCGATTCGCCGGTGATGTCGCGCAACCGGGCCAGCACCGGGCCGGCGGTGGCCAGCAGGCGGTCCTCGCCGGCCGCCGAGGCCAACTCGCCCAGTCGGGGTCCGAGGACGAAGCGGCCCTGCAGATCGCGGCTCACCATGCGGTGGTGCTCGAGGGCGACAGCCAGGCGATGCGCCGTCGGTCGGGCCAGCCCGGTCGCCGTGACCAGACCGGCCAGTGTGGTCGGGTCCGGTCTCCAGCGCGCTGAGCACGAGGGCGGCTTTGTCCAGAACGCCGACACCGCTAGAGTTGTCCATGCCTTGATACTGCCGTCTCGGATGTTGGAATGCAAGTTCCGGCCCGGAGGCAGAGTCCGGGCTCCCGGAGCCTTCCAGGCGAACCGTTCCGGTGGTCCACCAGCAACCGAGGAGAAGCCGTTTTCGATGGGCACAACACTGAGCGAGAAGGTCTGGGACGACCATGTCGTCCGTTCGGCCGAAGGTGAGCCGGATCTGCTCTACATCGATCTCCACCTCGTCCACGAGGTGACCAGCCCGCAGGCCTTCGACGGCCTCCGACAGGCCGGTCGTCCGGTCCGGCGGCCCGACCTCACGTTGGCCACCGAGGACCACAACACCCCGACGCTCAACATCGACCAGCCGATCGCCGACCCGGTGTCGCGGACCCAGGTCGACACGCTGCGAAACAACGCCGCGCGAGTTCGGCGTCCGGATCCACAGCCTGGGCGACCTCGACCAGGGCATCGTGCACATCATCGGCCCGCAGCTCGGACTGACCCAGCCCGGTATGACGGTCGTCTGCGGTGACTCGCACACCTCGACCCACGGCGCGTTCGGCTCGATCGCCTTCGGCATCGGCACCTCGGAGGTCGAGCACGTGCTCGCCACCCAGACGCTGCCGCAGGCCGGCCGAAGACCATGGCGGTCAACGTCGACGGCGAACTGCCGCCCGGGGTGACGGCCAAGGACATCGTGCTGGCGCTGATCGCCAAGGTCGGCACCGGCGGCGGCCAGGGCTACATCGTGGAGTACCGCGGGTCAGCGCCATCGAGGCGCTGTCGATGGAGGGCCGGATGACCATCTGCAACATGAGCATCGAGTGGGGTGCCAAGGCCGGGCTGATGGCCCCCGACGAGAAGACCTTCGCCTACCTGCGAGGGCCGCCCGCACGCGCCGCAGGGCGAGGACTGGGACGCGGCCGTCGAGTACTGGAAGACGCTGCAAGTCCGACGCCGACGCCGTCTTCGACGTCGAGGTCGACCTCGACGCGGCCAAGCTCACCCCGTTCGTCACCTGGGGCACCAACCCCGGCCAGGGCGTCCCGCTGGGGGCGTCGGTGCCCGACCCGGAGACGTTCGCCGAGGAGGCCGACCGGACCGCGGCCAGCAAGGCGCTGGAGTACATGGACCTGCAGGCCGGCACGCCGATGCGCGAGATCGCACGTCGACACCGTCTTCCTCGGCTCGTGCACGAACGGTCGGATCGAGGATCTGCGGGCCGCGGCCGTCGGTGATCAAGGGTCACCACGTCGCCGACTCGGTGCGGATGCTCGTCGTCCCGGGCTCGGCCCGGGTCCGGCTGCAGGCCGAGGCCGAGGGCCTCGACGTCGTGTTCAAGGAGGCCGGCGCCGAGTGGCGTGCGGCGGGCTGCTCGATGTGCCTGGGCATGAATCCCGATCAGCTGAAGCCGGGGGAGCGCGCCGCGTCGACCTCCAACCGCAACTTCGAGGGCCGGCAGGGCAAGGGCGGGCGCACCCACCTGGTCTCTCCGCTGGTCGCCGCGGCCACCGCCGTCAACGGCACGCTCAGCTCACCCGCGGATCTGTGAGGAGACCCACCATGGACGCATTCACCACCCACACCGGCACCGCGCTGCCGCTGCGCCGCAGCAACGTCGACACCGACCAGATCATCCCGGCCGTCTACCTCAAGCGGGTGACCAAGACCGGCTTCGAGGACGGGCTGTTCGCGGCCTGGCGCAACGATCCGGACTTCGTGCTCAACCGGCCGGAGTACGCCGGCGCCACGATCATCATCCCCGGTCCGGACTTCGGCACCGGGTCGTCGCGCGAACACGCGGTCTGGGCCCTGCAGAACTACGGGTTCAAGGTCGTCATCGGGTCCCGCTTCGGTGACATCTTCCGCGGCAACTCCGGCAAGGCCGGTCTGCTGGTCGCGGTCGTCGACCAGAAGATCGTCGAGGAGCTGTGGGACTTCGTCGAGCAGAACCCGGCCAGCCCGCTGACCGTCGACCTGGTCGACCAGCAGATCACCGCGGCCGGTTTCCAGACCGACTTCGAGATCGATCCGTACACCCGCTGGCGATTGCTCGAGGGGCTCGACGACATCGGTCTGACCCTGCGTCAGGTCGACAGCATCGACGCCTTCGAGACGCACCGGCCGTCGTTCAAGCCCAAGACGCTGCCGGCCCGGATCGAGACGCCGGCCTGACCGACCGCCGGCGTCGGCCCCACCGCGTGAGCCGGCGTCAGCCGCACCGGTGAGCCGGCGTCAGCCGCACCGGTGAGCCGGCGTCAGCCGCACCGGCTGCTGGTCGCCGCGCCGGCGACCAGCGGCTCGGTGGCGGGGCCGAGTCCGAGCGCAAGGGCGAGGTCGAGGTCCTCGACCGTGTCGACGTCGAGCCGGGCATCGGCGGGCATCGACGCGGTGCCTCCGACCAGGTCCACGGCCCCGCTGCGGCGATGGGCCTCGGCCGACGGTCCCTCGAACCGGGGGTCCAGGTCGACGCCGTCAGCCACCAGCATGGTGGTGCCGACACCCGAGTGGTCGCGGACGAAGCTCCGCGTCCCGGACCGGGCGGCCGCGACGACCGCAGCGACCGAGGAGCCGCGAAGCGCCGGGAGGTCGGCGACGCAGGCGACCACGGTGCGTACGCCGCCCGCACGCAACTGTCGGTCGGCCCGCGCCAGCGCCGCGTTGAGCCCGCCGGGTCCGTCGTCGACGATCAGCGAGGCCGAGATCAAGGCGGCGTCGAGCACCGCCGCCAGCCGGGGATCGTCGGTGGTCACCACGACCGCGGGCAGCGCCGCGGCCAGTGCGCGCAGGGTGTCCAGAGCCATCGCCTCGGCCAGTTGCCGACGCAAGGTCGGTGCTACCGCCAGCCGGCTCTTCGCGTAGCCGGTGCCCTTCCAGGCCACCAGCGCGGACGTGGCCGCGGACCCCACGCGGCGCTCGATCACCGGCTGATCGTGCCACACCGCCTGCAGGCCGCCGGGGTGGCTTCGGCGTAGGGTGTGGGGACCGGCGTGCCGGTCCCGCGGGGGCGGCCACCTCGTTCCGCGGTCCGCAGCACCCGTTCGAGAGCACGGCACCGCCCCCCTGACCGACCGACAGAAGCGCGAGGTACGCATGGCAGCGACGCCCCAGGCGCGGTTCCCGCGCGGCGTGCTCTCGCTCGCCTCGGTCAACCACGAACCGGGTGGGCAGACCATCTCCGGCGTGGTCCGGCTGCTCAACGCCATCGTGGCCCCGCTCAGCCGGCGCGACTGGCGCCAGCAGCACCTGCTGCCGGCGACCGGCGGCGTGATCATCGTGGTCAACCACATCTCGAACTTCGACCCGATCGTGGTCGGCCAGTACGTCGCGTACTCGGGTCGCTGGCCCCGCTTCCTGGCCAAGTCCTCGATCTTCTCGGTCCCGGTGGTCGGAGCCGTCCTGCGCCGCTGCGGGCAGATCCCGGTCCAGCGGCAGACCGCCCAGTCCCGCGACGCGCTGGTCGCGGTGACCGATGCCGTCGCGTCGGGCCGCGCCGTGGTCGTCTACCCCGAGGGCACGATCACCGGCGACCCCGACCTGTGGCCCATGGCCGGCAAGACCGGCGCGGCCCGGATCGCGCTGCAGACCGGCTGCCCGGTCATTCCGATGGGACAGTGGGGGGCGCAGGACGTGATGTACGGACGTGAGGTCCACTTCCCCGCGTTGCTCCCGCGCAAGACGTTCCGGGTCATCACCGGCGACCCGGTCCCGCTCGACGACCTCCGGGACCGCGACGTGACCGCGGCGACGCTGCGCGAAGCAACCGATCGGATCATGGCCGCCATCACCGCCCTCGTCGCCCAGCTGCGCGACGGCGAACCGCCCGCTGTCCGCTACGACCCCCGGACCAGCGCCCGGGCCGAGGAAACCCGATGAGCAGGATCGCGGTGATGGGTTCCGGATCGTGGGGGACCGCGTTCGCCATGGTGTTGTGCGACGCCGGCAACGACGTCACCCTGTGGGCCCGGCGCCCGGAGCTGGCCTCGGCGATCAACCTCGACCACCGCAACCCCGACTACTTCCCGACCATCGCGCTGCCCGACCAGCTCCGCGCGGTCAGTGATCCGGCCGAGGCCATGGTCGACGCCGAGTTCGTCGTGCTCGCGGTGCCGTCGCAGTCGTTGCGCGACAATCTGGCCGGATGGACCCTGCCGTCGGACGCGGTCGTGGTCAGTCTGGCCAAGGGCGTCGAGGTCGGTACCGGTCTGCGGATGAGCGAGGTGATCGCCGAGGCGGCGGACATCTCGGCCGAGCGGATCGCCGTGGTCACCGGGCCCAACCTGGCCCGCGAGATCGCCGAACGGCAGCCCTCGGCCAGCGTGGTGGCCAGCACCTCCGCCGCCACCGCGGATGCCCTGCAGGTCGCCTGCCACACCGCACGCTTCCGGGCCTACACCAACACCGACGTGGTCGGCTGCGAGCTCGGCGGGGCCACCAAGAACGTCATCGCCCTCGCCGTCGGGATGGCCGTCGGGCTCGGGCTCGGCGCCAACGCCACCGCCTCGGTGATCACCCGCGGTCTGGCCGAGATCTCGCGGCTGGGTGCCGCGCTCGGTGCCCACCCCTACACGTTCTCCGGCCTGGCCGGGCTCGGCGACCTGGTGGCGACCTGCTCGTCGCCGCTGTCGCGGAACCGGACCTTCGGCGAGGAACTGGGCAAGGGCCGCACGGTGGCCGAGATCGCGGCGTCGACCCGGCAGGTCGCCGAGGGCGTCAAGTCGTGTGTCTCGATCACCGATCTGGCCGCCCGGCACCACATCGAACTGCCGATCGTCGAACGGGTCTCCGAGGTGGTGGCGGGTGAACTCACCCCGGCGGAGATGATCACCGCCTTGATGTCGCGCTCGGCCAAGCCAGAACGCTACTGACCGCGCGGCGTCAGCCGAGCGCCTGACGCAGATCCGCCCACAGATCCTCGACGTGCTCGATCCCGACCGACAACCGGATCAGGCCCTCGGCCACCGTCGGGAGTTCTCCGGCCCAGCGTCGCCGCCGTTCCAGGCTCGACTCGACCCCGCCCAGGCTGGTGGCGTGCACCCACAGCCGGCAGCGTGAGATCAGCGCGTCGGCGGTCGCGGCGTCCGCGACCTCGATCGAGATCAGCGAGCCGAACCCGGCCATCGTCCGCGCCGCGGTGGCGTGGCCCGGGTCGTCGGGCAGGCCCGGGTAGCGCACGGTCGACACCGCCGGGTGCGCGGCCAGCCGCTCGGCCAGGAGCTGGGCGTTGGCCTGGGCCGCGGCCTGACGCAACGGCAGAGTCCGGAGTCCGCGGAGCGCGAGGTAGGCCTCCATCGATCCGGGGGTGGCCCCCGATGCGCGCCGCTGTGCATCGAGCGCGGCGAAGGTCGCGTCGTCGTCGGCTCGGGTGACGAGGGCCCCGAGCAGCACGTCGGAGTGGCCGGCGATCAGCTTGGTCCCCGAGTGCAGCACGATGGTCGCCCCGCTGGCCAGCGGCTGCTGCAGCATCGGGGTGGCGAAGGTGTTGTCGACCACGAACATCGGCGCCGCCGAACCCGAGGCCGCCGCAGCCGCCAACCCGGCGCCGATGGCCGGCAGGTCGGCCACCTCGATCATCGGATTGGTCGGAGACTCCATCCACACCAGGTCGGCCCCGACCGCCGCGGCCAGGACTTCGTCGGTGTCGGCGACGTCGACCCGCCGCAACGTCCAGCCGAGCCGGTCGGCCCGCTGGTCGATCGCCGCAGCCACGCCGAGGTAGCAGTGCCGCGGCAGCACCACGGTGGCGCCGACCGGCACCAACTCGAGCACCGCGTACGCCGCCGCCATCCCCGAGGCGAAGGTCAGCGCCCGGCCGCCCTCGAGGGCGCCGATGACCTCCTCGAGCGCCGACCAGGTCGGGTTGCCGTAGCGCCCGTAACCCAGGCGGCCGTCCTCGACCGTGGCGCCGGCCACGTAGGTCGAGGCGAACACCACCGGCGGGTTGAGCGGTGCGTCGACCACCTTCGGCGGTCGCCCGGCGGTCACGGCGACGGTGTGCGGGTGCCGCTCGGCGGGGTCGTGGGCAGCGGTCGAAGACGGTTCGGTCACAAGGTCGAGTCTGGCGGGTCGCTCGACCGGCGGCGCCGGGGGTCCGGGATAGGGTCGGTGACCGTGACCGACACCCCAACGCGGACCAGGGTCGCCGTCGTCTTCGGCGGTGCCAGCACCGAGCACGGGGTGTCCTGTCTGACCGCTGCCGGCGTGGTCGGTGCCCTCGACCCGCAGCGCTACGAGGTCGTCGGGGTGGGGATCACCACGAGCGGCCGGTGGTCGCTGGTCGACCCCGCCGAGGTCGCGGCACTTCACGTGGTCGACGGCCGGCTCCCGGCGGTGGCCGAGGACGGCGCCGGGGAGATCGGCGACGCCCTGACCCGGCTGGGCCGGGTGGACGTGGCCATTGCGGTCCTGCACGGCCCGTTCGGTGAGGACGGGACGGTTCAGGGGCTGTTCGAGATGACCGGTGTCCGCTACGTCGGCGCGGGCGTGCTGGCCAGCGCGGTGGGCATGGACAAGCAGTTCATGAAACTCGTGCTGGCCGCCAGTGGGCTGCCCGTCGGGCCGTTCGTCTCGATCCCCCCTGCCCAGTGGGCCCGCGACCGGGTGGCCGCCCTGGAGGCGGTCAACGCGCTGCGCTTCCCGGTGTTCGTCAAGCCGGCCCGCGGCGGGTCGAGCGTGGGCATCACCAAGGTCGACGACCCGGCCGGCCTGGAGGCGGCCATCGTCGCCGCACAGGTCCACGATCCCAAGGTCATCGTCGAGCAGGGCTTCGTCGGCGCCCGCGAACTCGAGTGCGGAGTGCTGGCCGATCCGGCCGGCGGTCCGCCCCAGGCCAGCCGGCTGGCCGAGATCCGGATGCTCAACGCGTCCGGGTTCTACGACTTCGACGCCAAGTACCTCCCCGAGGAGCAGGTCGCCCTCGACGTCCCCGCCGAGGTCGACGACGAGCTGGCCGCACGGGTCCAGGCGCTGGCCGTCCAGGCGTTCGAGGCGATCGACTGCGAGGGCCTGGCCCGGGTCGACGTCTTCGTCACCGCCGAGGGTCGTGTGGTGATCAACGAGATCAACACCATGCCCGGTTTCACCCCGCATTCGATGTTCCCGCGGATGTGGGCGGCCAGCGGCGTCGACTACCCCGAGCTGCTCGACCGGCTGATCACCCTGGCCGCGGAACGACCGGTCGGTCTGCGCTGAACCGCCCTCCGCGCGCGGACCCCGATCGCACGTCAGCGTGCGGTGAGGTCCGGCGGAGTCCAGGGCTGACCCGGAGCCCGCCCTGGTTCACAGCCCGGTGCTGGCGAACCCACAGCCCGGACGGGGATGCTGAAACGATGGCTCTCCTGATGTCGCCGGCTCGCGGTCGCTGGCCCTCGCCCCTACCGCCCGACGTCATCCTGGTCGGGGGAGTCCCCGGGGCCGGGAAGTCGACCGCGATCGCGCAGCTCGCCGAGCAACCCGGGATCCGCGCCCTCGACCCCGACCGGTTCCGGACCGGCCTGCGGACCCGGTTCCCGGCGTCCGTCCCGTACCGCTGGTACCGACCGGTCGTCCACGTCGCCCAGGCGATGCAGACGCTGGCGGCGCTGCTGCGCGGACCGGGTCCGGGCCGGGTGCTGCTGGTCCACGACCCGGCGACCCGGCCACGCCGCCGCGACGGCTTCGCCCGGCTGGCCCGGTGGCGTGGGTGGCGACCCGCGCTGGTCTTCGTCGACGTCGACCGCGAGGTCGCCCGCCGGGGTCAGCGCGACCGGGGTCGGGTGGTCGCGGCGGATTGCTTCGACGGCCACTGGGCGCGCTGGCAGGAGTTACGACCAGCGCTGGCCGCGGCCGACCTGGCCGGGCGTGAGGCGTGGACCCAGGTCGTCCTGGTCGAACGCGGAGCGACGGTCGAGACGGTGCGGCGGATGCTCGCCGGTCAGCCGCTGCACGGCGTGATCAGCGGATCGTGCGCGGAGACGGCCGCGGCCACGTCGACCAGCCCGTTGACCTCGGGCGCGTACGCCGACGGCACCGTGACCTCGACGAACACCGCCCGGCCGATCGTGGTGTAGATCCGGCCACCGGCACCGGGCTCGTCGAACCAGCCCACGTCGTTGACCTCGATGCACTCGCTCGACGCGGTCAGACCGGCCGGCTGGGGGACCCCGCAGCGCAGCACCACCGGCGGATCGCCCCAGGCTGCGCTGAATCCGGCCGGGCGGACCTTGCGCTGCGCCTGATCGAGCACCCGCTCGGGCAGTGCGGCCAGCAGGGCCGCGCAGACCGGGCGGTCCCGGGGTTCGGGCGCGGGATCGGGAACGGCCACGGCACAGCCACCGAGCAGCAGGACCAGGCCCGACACTGCTGCGAGGCCGGGACCGAGCCGACGCAGGACCGGCAGGATCAGATGTGGACGACGGGGCAGGTCACGGTGCGGGTGATCCCGGGAACCGTCTGCACCTTCGCGACCACCAGTTGGCCGAGTTCGTCGACGCTCGACGCCTCGGCGCGGACGATGACGTCGTACGGCCCGGTGACATCTTCGGCCATGGTCACGCCGGACAGCGCGCTGATCGCGTTCGCGACCTCGGCAGCCTTGCCGACATTGGTCTGGACCAGGATGTATGCCTGTACGACCATCGGTGTGAATCCCTCCAAGCAGTGCGTGTGCGGCGGTGGAACCCCACACCTGCCGGGCGGACGAGCGGGCTGTCCGGCCGGGGAGCGGTCTGGGTGCAGGAACCATCGGACGGCGTACGCTCGCCGACGTGCGTCACGCTACAGCTTGCCCACGCCCCCGGTTCGCCCGGGACGGAATCGGTGATCGGTGATGGGGGTGGATCGCACCGCCCCGCTGTCGGAGGTGGGGGAGTTCGCCCTGATCGAGGCGATCACCGCCGGTCTGCCGGCCGCCGCGGACGTGGTCATCGGACCCGGCGACGACGCCGCCCAGGTCCGGGTCGGTGACACCGTCCTCACCTCGATCGACGTGCTGGTCGAAGGCGTGCACTTCCGGCGTGACTGGTCCGAGGCGGCCGACGTCGGCCACAAGGCGGTCGCGGTCAACGTCGCCGACATCGAGGCGATGGGTGGCCGGGCCACCGCGCTCGTCGTGGGGTTCTCCGCCCCGGAGGACCTGCCCGTGGGCTGGGCCCTGGACTTCGTCGCCGGCCTGCGCGAGGAGTGCACGACCGCCGGGGTCAGCCTGGTCGGTGGGGACATCACCCGGGCGCGCGACGTGACCATCGCCGTCACCGTGTTCGGCGTCGCCCCGCCGAGTGGCCCGGTGCTCCGCAGCGGGGCCCGCGTCGGTGACGTGGTGGCCATCTGCGGCCGCCTCGGCTGGGCGGCGGCCGGTCTGGCCACGCTGCGTCGGGGCTTCCGCTCACCGCGGGCCGTCGTCGAGGCCCACCGGCGACCACAGGTGCCGTACGGGGCGGGAGCCGTCGCCGCGCGGGCCGGCGCAACCGCGATGATCGACGTGTCCGACGGGCTGCTGTCCGACCTCGGCCACGTCGCCCGGGCCTCGGGCGTGGGGATCGACGTCGTCTCCGCGGCACTGGAGATCGGCGAACCGCTGCGCGTCGTGGCCGTCGCCACCCGCACCGATCCGACCGTTCTGGTGCTGACCGGCGGTGAGGACCACGCGCTGGCCGCCACCTTCCCGGCCGGTACGCCGCTGCCGCCGGACTGGCACCCGATCGGGACGGTCACCGAGCCGGGGGAGCACCCCGTGCTGGTCGACGGCGCCGTGTGGGAGGCCCCGGTCGGCTACGACCATTTCCGGGCCCGCCGATGACCGCGGACTGGGTGACCCGATGATTCGGATGACCCGATGATCCGGGTGCTGACGGTGGCCGGCTCCGACTCCGGGGGCGGTGCCGGGATCCAGGCCGACCTCAAGACGGTGCTCGCTCACGGCGGGCACGGCATGAGCGTGATCACCGCGATCACCGCGCAGAACTCGGTCGGTGTCCAGGGCATCTGGCCGCTGCCCATCGAGGCGGTGCGGCAGCAGTTCCGCAGCGTGGTCGACGACATCGGGGTCGATGCGGTCAAGATCGGGATGCTCGGCACCGCCGAGATGGTCTCGACGGTGGCGGAGCTCGTCGCCGGACTGGACGGCACGGTCCCGGTGGTCGTCGACCCGGTCGGGATCAGCAAGCACGGCGACCCGCTGGTCGACGAGGACGCCCGGGTCACCCTGCTGGCCGAACTGCTCCCGGTGGCCACGGTGATCACCCCGAACCTGCACGAGGCCGGCTGGTTGTCCGGGTTGCCCGAGTCGGCCCCGGCCGCCGAGCTGGGGGCCGCGCTGCTCGCGTACGGACCGGCCTGGGTGCTGGTCAAGGGCGGCCACGGCGGCGGACCGACCCGGTCGACGCGCTGTTCGCGGCCACCGGCGAGACCTATCGCTACACCGCCGTGCGGCACGCCAATCCGCACACCCACGGCACCGGCTGCACCCTGGCCTCGGCGCTGGCCTGCGGCCTGGCCGGCGGGCTCGGCGTGCCCGAAGCCACCGAGGCGGCCAAGCACTACGTCACCGGCGCCATCGCCGCCGGCTTCCCGCTCGGCGCCGGGATCGGACCGACCGACCACCTCTGGGCCATCCGCCCGGCGCTGGCCACCTGACCCGCACGGGAGTCCGATCGGCGGTCGAGCCGCGCCCGTCGGGCGGTCGGGGAGTCGGGAGCGTCACCGGGCGATCGGGGGTGCGGCGCCTGTCGGAACCTCGATGTGGGCATCGGGTCCAGTAGCCTCATCGCCATGGCGACCCGCGCGTCTTCCCCACCGCGGTCTCGTACCGGTGAGCCCTCAGGCTCGCCAGCGAAACCTCGGTCGTCCGGAAGTTCCAAGATCCCTGCCCGTCCAGCGACGTCGCGTGCCCACGCGTCCCGGTCGGGTCAGTCCCGGCCCAACCCGTCGCGGTCGGGCTCCTCGCGGACCGGAGGCTCCCGGTCCTCCGGTGGCCGCCGGCCCCCGGCGCGCACGCCGCAGCGGTCGTTCCCGGCCGCGGTCGGCCACGGGCTGGCCACGGTCTGGCTCGGTCTGGCCCATCTGGTCGGCCGGGCCGCGCGCGGCATCGGCCAGGGCGCCCGCGACATCGATCCGGCGCTGCGCCGCGACGGGGCCGGGCTGTTCCTGCTCGGCGCTGCGATCATCGTCGCCGCCGAGTTCTGGTTCGGACTGCCCGGTGCGCTCGGCCGCTACGTGCGGATCGGCGTCTCGGCGATGATCGGTGGGCTGAGCCACGGCGCGCCGCTGCTGCTGGTGCTGATGGCCTGGCGGACGCTACGCCACCCCGACCGCAACGGCCCCGGCGGCCGTCAGGTGGTCGGCTGGACCTCGCTGCTGTTCGGCTTCCTCGGTCTGATCAACATCGCTCACGGGCTGCCCCGGACCAACGACCTGCCCGCGTTGCGCGAGGCCGGCGGCATCCTCGGCTACATCTCGTCGTCGATGCTGGCCGACCTGCTGTCGGTCTACGTCGCCGTGCCGCTGCTGGTACTGCTGATGATCTTCGGCATCCTCGTCGTGGTCGGCATCCCGCTGCACCAGATCCCCGAGCGCGTCCGCTCCGCCCGTGACCTGGTCCGGCGGCCGACGATGATCATCGAGGGCGAGGTCGTCCCCGAACTCGAGTACGGCACCACCGACGAGGCCTACATCACCCCGGTGGTCGGCGAGGGGACCAAGCGTCGTGGTCGCAAGGCGCTGCCCGGCCCGGTCGCGCCCGACGACTCCGCCGCCTCCGAGCCCGACGGGTTCGACGGCTTCGACCCGTTCGACGAGCCTTTCGACGGGCCCGGCGAGGCCGAGCCGGCACAGCCGGCAGCCACCGTCGGTCACGAGCCCCGGACGCAAGGTCACCGCGGGCCTGCCGGCCGACGTGGTCGTGCACGGCGAGAACGAGCAGCTCGAGCCGCCGCCGCACACCCCGATCCCGCAGCGGGTCGAGCAGCTCCAGCTGTCCGGTGACGTGCAGTACCTGCTGCCCGACCCGGCGTCGCTCAAGACCGGCAGCGTGCACAAGGCGCGGACCGAGGCCAGCGACGCCGTGGTCGGCCGGCTGACCGGGGTGCTTCGACCAGTTCGAGATCGACGCCCAGGTCACCGGCTACAGCCGCGGCCCGACGGTGACCCGCTACGAGGTCGAGCTCGGGTCGGCGGTCAAGGTCGAGAAGGTCACCGCGCTGAGCAAGAACATCGCCTACGCCGTGGCCAGCGCCGATGTCCGGATCCTCTCGCCGATCCCCGGGAAATCGGCCATCGGCATCGAGATCCCCAACACTCGACAAGGAGGTCGTCTCGCTCGGTGACGTCCTCCGCTCGGCCAAGGCGCGCAACGACCACCACCCGATGACCGTCGGTCTGGGCAAGGACGTCGAGGGCGGGTTCGTGGTGGCCAACCTGGCCAAGACCCCGCACCTGCTGGTCGCCGGCGCGACCGGCTCGGGCAAGTCGAGCTTCGTGAACTCGATGATCACCTCGATCCTGATGCGCTCGACCCCCGACGAGGTGCGGCTGCTGATGGTCGACCCCAAGCGGGTCGAGCTGACCGCGTACGAGGGGGTTCCGCACCTGGTCACGCCGATCATCACCAACGCCAAGAAGGCGGCCGAGGCGTTGCAGTGGGTGGTCCGCGAGATGGACATGCGCTACGACGACCTGGCCGCCTTCGGGTTCCGCCACATCGACGACTTCAACAAGGCGGTCCGGGCCGGTGGGGTCAAGCCGCTCGAGGGCAGCGAACGCACGCTGGCCCCGTACCCCTACCTGCTGGTCATCGTCGACGAGCTGGCCGACCTGATGATGGTCGCGCCGCGCGACGTCGAGGACTCGATCGTCCGGATCACCCAGCTGGCGCGGGCCGCCGGCATCCACCTGGTGCTGGCCACGCAGCGGCCGAGCACCGACGTGGTCACCGGTCTGATCAAGGCCAACGTGCCCAGCCGGCTGGCCTTCGCGACCTCGTCGATGACCGACTCACGGGTCATCCTCGACCAGCCGGGTGCGGAGAAGCTGGTCGGTCAGGGCGACGGACTGTTCCTGCCGATGGGGACGAGCAAACCGATCCGGATCCAGGGTGCCTGGGTCACCGAGCAGGAGGTCCGTTCGGTGGTCAAGCACGTCACCGAACAGTTGCAGCCGATCTACCGCGAGGACGTCACCGCCGCACCCGAGGCGTCGAACAAGGTCGCCGAGGACATCGGCGACGACCTCGACCTGGTGCTGCAGGCCGCCGAGCTGGTGGTCAACCTGCAGCTCGGCTCGACCTCGATGCTGCAGCGCAAGCTGCGGGTCGGGTTCGCCAAGGCCGGGCGGCTGATGGACATCATGGAGACCCGTGGCGTCGTCGGCCCGTCCGAGGGGTCCAAGCCGCGCGAGGTCCTGGTCAAGCCCGACGAGCTCGACGTGGTGCTGGACAACCTGAAACTGGGTTGACGGAGCGGGTGCCGGTCGGGGAACGAATCGACCGGCACTCCTCCAGGGGCGGCCCCGACTACAGCGCAGCCATCCCGGTGATGGTGATGGCGGCCTCACCGAGGGCGTCGCTGCGATCGAGGTCGACGACCGCGGTGATCGCCCAGTCGTGGTCGCCGGCCGGGTCGTCGAGGATCTGCCGGACGTCCCAGAACCGGCCGCGCTCGGTGATGATCAGCATCTGCGGACCGCGGGCGTTGGCCCCGGTCTGCAGCGTGGCGTGCTCGCTGAAGTAGTCGGTGATCGCTCCGGCCCAGTCGTCGGTCGTCCAGCCCGACTCGTGGTCGAGCTCGCCGAGATCGATCCACTGCCGCCGGGCGGCCAGCTCGACCCGGCGGTACATCGCGTTGCGGACCAGCACCCGGAAGGCCCGCAGATTGCTGGTCACCGGCGGCGTCCGGTCGTCGAGCGCGGCGCTGACCTGAGCCGCGTCGGTCGGCTCCGGATGACGCAGCCGCTCCCACTCCTCGAGCAGGCTCGAGTCGACCTGGCGGACCAGCTCACCCAGCCACGCGGTCAGATCGGCCACCGGCTCGGTGCGGGCCGACTCGGGGACGGTCTGCCGCAGCGCCTTGAAGGCGTCGGCCAGGTAGCGCAGCACGATGCCCTCGGATCGGGCCAGCCCGTAGAAGCTGACGTACTCGGTGAAGGTCATCGAGCGTTCGGCCAGGTCGCGGGCCACCGTCTTGGGCTGCAGTTCGTGGTCGAGCACCCACGGGTGGGTCTTGGCGTACGCGGCGTAGCCGATCCCGAGCAGGTCGGCCAACGGCTTGGGGTAGGTGACGTCCTCGAGCAGCGCCATCCGCTCCTCGTACTCCAGCCCTTCACGCTTCATCGCCTCGACCGCCTCGCCGCGGGCCTTCGACCGTTGCGCGGTGAGCACCGGGCGGGGGTTCTCCAGCGTCGCCTCGATCACCGAGAGCACGTCGAGCGGATAGGTGTCGGCCTCCGGGTCGAGCAGGTCGAACGCGGCCAGCGCGAAGGGGGAGAGCGGCTGGTTGAGCGCGAACTCCGGCTGCAGCTGGACGGTCAGCCGGGCCCGTCGACCGAACTCGTCGGGCTCGTCGAGCTGCTCGACCACCCCGGAGCTCAGTAACCCCCGATAGATCGACAACGCCTTGTGGACGTGAGCGCGACGGCGTACGGGGGGCTCGTCGTTGTCGGTCAGCAGGTGCCGCATCGACGCATGGCAGTCACCCGGCCGGTTGATCACGTTGAGCAGCATCGAGTGGCTGACCGCGAACGACGACTCCAGCGGCTCCGGCTCGGCCGAGATCAGCCGCTCGTACGTGGGCAGCCCGTAACCGACCGTGCCCTCGGGCGGCTTCTTCCGGACGACCTTGCGCCGCTTCTTCGGGTCGTCGCCCGCCTTGGCCAGAGCCTTCTCGTTGGCCACGACGTGATCCGGCGCCTGGATGATCACCGTCCCCGAGGCGTCGTAACCCGCGCGTCCGGCCCGACCGCCGATCTGGTGGAACTCGCGCGCGGTCAGCAACCGCGGCTTGACCCCGTCGTACTTGCTCAACGAGGTGAGCAGCACGGTGCGGATCGGCACGTTGATCCCGACGCCGAGCGTGTCGGTGCCGCAGATGATCTTGAGCAGTCCGGCCTGGGCCAACAGCTCGACCAGCCGGCGGTACTTGGGCAGCATCCCGGCGTGGTGCACCCCGATCCCGTTGCGGACCAGCCGCGACAGCGTCTTGCCGAAGCCGGCGCTGAACCGGAAGCCGCCGATCAGGTCGGCGATCTGGTCCTTCTCCTCGCGGGTGCAGACCTTGAGGCTGTTCAGCGCCTGCGCCTGCTCGATCGCCGCCGCGCGGCTGAAGTGGACGATGTAGATCGGCGCCTGGTGCGTGGCCAGCCGCTCCTCGATCGTCTCGTGGATCGCGGTGGTGACGTATTCGTAGTGCAGCGGGACCGGGCGCTCGGCCGAGGCGACCACCGCGGTGGGCCGACCGGTCCGCCGGGTCAGGTCACGTTCGAACCGGGTGACGTCGCCCAGCGTGGCCGACATCAGCAGGAACTGCGCCTCGGGCAGCTCGAGCAGCGGCACCTGCCAGGCCCACCCGCGGTCGGGGTCGGCGTAGAAGTGGAACTCGTCCATGATCACGCAGCCGACCTCGGACGCCGCACCCTCGCGCAGCGCCAGGTTGGCCAGGATCTCGGCGGTGCAGCAGATGATCGGTGCTCCGGCGTTGACGCTGGCGTCGCCGGTCATCATGCCGACCTGGTCGGTGCCGAAGATGTCGACCGCGGTGAAGAACTTCTCCGACACCAGTGCCTTGATCGGCGCGGTGTAGAAGATCCGTCCGCTCTGGGCGGCCAGGGCGGCGAACTGCGCGCCGGTGGCCACCAGGCTCTTGCCCGATCCGGTCGGCGTGGACAGGATGACGTTGGACCCGCTGACCAGCTCGATCAACGCCTCGCTCTGGGCGGGGTAGAGATCGAGCCCGCGGCTCGCGGTCCACCCGGCGAACGCCTCGTAGGTCGCGTCGGGTCCGGGGTCGTCGGGCAGCAGGGTGGTGAGTGACATGGAACCTCGATCGTCTCATCCCGCGACCGTCCGACCCCGTTCTGCCCGGTCGGCGCACCCACGGCCCGGTTTAGCACGGCTGTAACCCGCTGATCCTTGACACGGCCGACCGATCGGTCGACTGTGTTGCACATGACGCTTTGAGTTGTTCTATTCGCTACACAACCCCGATGAGGTGCCCGATGACCGACGTCAAACCGCAACCGAGCGTGACCCGACCCGATGATCCGCACCCGGACGCGGCGGCCGAGTTCGACGAACTGACGGCCGCGCAGCGTGACGACCACGAGGACCGCTCGCTGGTCCAGCGGATCCGGGCCCACCTGCCCGACAACTTCAAGGCCGACGCGTACGGCAAGGGCATCGACTGGGTGGTCTTCGGCGTCGTCGCCATCCTCGCCCTGGCCTTCGTCGCCTGGGGCTTCCTCGGCACCGACAGCCTGTCGGCCGTCTCGACCTCCGCGCTCGGCTGGGTGATCACCACCACCGGTTGGGGCTTCGTGCTGACCGCGTCGTTCTTCGTGGTCTTCGTGCTCTGGCTGGCCGTCGGGAAGTTCGGCAACATCCCCCTGGGCAAGGACGGCGAGAAGCCGGCGTTCCGCACCGTGTCGTGGATCTCGATGATGTTCGCCGCCGGCATGGGCATCGGCCTGATGTTCTACGGCGTGGCCGAGCCGCTCTACCACTACGTCTCCCCGCCGCCTGGCACCGTCGACGGACAGACCCCGGCGGCGATCCAGACCGCGATGGCCACCTCGCTGTTCCACTGGACGCTGCACCCGTGGGCGATGTACGCGGTGGTCGGGCTGGCCATGGCCTACGGCACCTACCGGATGGGCCGCCGCCAGCTGCTGTCCGACATCTTCACCCCGCTGTTCGGTCGCAAGGGCGTCAACGGGGCCGGCGGCAAGCTGATCAACATCCTGGCCATCTTCGCCACGCTGTTCGGCTCGGCGGCCTCGCTCGGACTCGGTGCCATCCAGATCGGCGGCGGTCTCCAGGCCAACGGCGTGATCTCGCAGCCCAGCGGCGTGGTCTACGTGGTCATCATCGCCATCCTCACCGTGTGCTTCGTCGCCTCGGCGGTGTCCGGTATCGAGCGCGGCATCCAGTGGCTGTCGAACATCAACATGGTGCTCGCCGTGCTGCTGGCCCTGATCGTCTTCGTGGTCGGGCCGACCGTGTTCATCCTCAACATCGTCCCGTCCGCGCTGGGCGACTACGTCCGCGACCTGCCCGAGATGGCCTCGCGGACCGAGGCCATCGGCGGCGCCGAGCTGAACAGCTGGCTGTCGTCGTGGACGATCTTCTACTGGGCATGGTGGGTGTCGTGGACGCCGTTCGTCGGCATGTTCATCGCCCGGATCAGCCGGGGCCGGACCATCCGGCAGTTCGTCACCGGCGTGCTGCTGGTGCCCAGCCTGGTCTCGCTGATGTGGTTCGCGATCTTCGGCGGCGGGGCCATCGGCCTGCAGCAGCAGGCCGCCGCGGCCGGCACGACCACCCCGCTGGTCACCACGGTCGACGGTGCGCCGAGTGTGTCGTTCGACGGTGCGCTCTACAACCTGATCGACGCCCTCGACATGCCCACCGCCATCACCGGCGCCGTGGTCATCCTGATCATGGTGTTGGTCGGGATCTTCTTCGTCACCGGTGCCGACTCGGCCTCGATCATCATGGGCTCGATCAGCTCGCACGGCGTCGAGGAGCCCCGCAAGCCGCTGATCGTCTTCTGGGGCGTGCTGATGGGGTCGGTCGCCGCGGTCATGCTCGTCGCTGGTGGCGATGATCCGTCCGAGGCGCTCGGCGGTCTGCAGCGGATCACCATCGTCTCCGCGCTGCCCTTCGTCGCGGTCATGGTGTTGATGTGCGTGGCCCTGACCAAGGACCTCTACCGCGACCCGATCACGCTGCGGCGCCGGTTGGCCGACTCGGTGGTCAACCGGAGCATCCGCGACGGGGTCGACCGTCACGACGGTGAGACCTTCGACATCGTCACCTCGCACCACGACAAGACCAGCTGAACCCACGCGATCCCCGGCTCGGCATCACCCGGTGTCGAACCGGGGATCGTGACTGCACAACTATTGTGCACAGAAGATATGCAGAGATAGTGTGCATGCATGGCGAGCACCGATGACGGGTTCCGGCTCGATGCGCATGCACTGAAGGTGCTGGCCCACCCGTTGCGCTCCCGACTCCTGTCGGCGCTGCGGCTCGGTGGGCCGGCGACCGCGACCGATCTGGCCGCGCAGCTGTCCACCAACACCGGGGCCACCTCGTACCACCTTCGCAAGCTCGAATCGGTCGGTCTGGTGGCCGACACCGAGGAGGGCGAGGGCAAGCGGCGGCTCTGGCGGGCCTCGACTCGCAGCCACCAGTGGGAGGCCAGCGACTTCAGCGGTGACGAGGACGCCGAGACCGCGATGAGCTGGCTGGTCCGCGACTACGTGCGGCACCTGTCCGACCGATTCGAACGCTGGCTCGACGTCGAAGCCGCCTGGCCGCTGGCCTGGCGCGACGCTCTCGGACTCCACGACGACGTCCTCACCCTGACGCCTGATCAGCTGGTGGCGTTCAACGCCGAACTCGGCGAGCTGATGGCGCGCTACCGCGACGCGGGTCGCGGTGACCCGGCCGCCCGCCGGATCGCCAGCGCCCACCTGCACCACCCGGTCGATCTCGACCAGCAGCCCGAGGGGGAGCGGTCGTGACCGCGACCGTGCTGACCCCCGAGGCGGCCCGCCGGGTGTTCCTGCTCCTCACCGTCACCCGCTGGTTCCCGGTCGGGCTGGTGATCGGCGGGTTCACCCTGCTGCCGCTCGAGCGCGGGCTGTCGGTCCCCGAGGCCCTGGCCGCGTTCGCCTTCACCGGCTGGGTGGTCTTCGTCCTCGAACTGCCGACCAGCGGTTTCTCCGACGCGTTCGGCCGTCGTCCGGTCTACGTGACCGCCGCGGTGGTCAACATCGCCGCTGCCCTGGTCATGCTCTACGCACACTCGTTCTGGGCGTTCGCCTTGGCCGCGGCGCTGACCGGCATCTTCCGAGCCCTGGACTCCGGGCCGCTCGAGGCCTGGTTCGTCGACACCGTGCACGCCACCCGACCGGGGGCCGACGTCGACGGCCCGCTGTCGGCCCAGGGCACCGTCCTCGGGGTGGCGATCGCGGGCGGAGCGCTGGTCGGCGGGGCGGTCATCTGGTGGCACCCGGTGTCCGGCCAGTCGGCACTCACCCTGCCGTTCGCCATCGTGGTCGGACTGAACGTGGTGCACCTGGTCGTGGTGTTCGCCGTGCTCCGCGAACCCGGGATCTCGTTGGACCAGACCGCAGCTCGCCGGGCGATGGACTCGGTGCGGGTCGCTCCGGTGGTGATCCGCGAGGGGTTGGCCCTGCTCGGCCGCAACCCGATCCTGCGCGGTCTCGTGCTGGTCGAGGCGTTCTGGGCGCTGGCCATGGTCGTCTTCGAGACCTTCCAACCGATCCGGCTGGCCCAACTGGTCGGTGGGGAGGACCGTGCGGCCGCCGTGATGGGCCCGGTGGCCGCGGCCGGCTGGGCCGTCTTCGCGGCGGGCTCGGCGCTGGCCGGGCTGCTGTCCAAGCGGATCGGCGTGGCCCGGACGGCCATGCTGGCCCGGGTGCTCAACGGGCTCGGAGCGGTGGTGATGGGTCTGGTCGCCGGCCCGGTCGCCCTGATCGCCGCGTACCTGTTCACCTACGGAGTGCACGGCACCGGTGGGCCGATGCACGATTCGCTGCTGCACCGCGAGGCATCGGCCCGCAATCGGGCCACCGTGCTGTCGATGAATTCGATGGCCATGTTCGCCGCCTACAGCGCCGTGGCGCCGCTGCTCGGGGTGTTCGCCGACCGGGTCAGCGTGCAAGCCGCCATGATCACCGCCGGCGCGCTCAGCGTGCTCGGCGTGCTCTGCTACGTCCCGGCCCGGCGCCGTGAACGAACGGAGCGGCGGGCCGATACGACGGTGATCGACGTGCCGACGGGCTGAGCGCCCTGCTCGTTGGTTCCGGGGCGGGGGCGAAAGTCGGTCATACTGGGGGGGTTATGCCTGTCGCACCCGAACTGCTCGCCGTCCATCTCGTCAGCCTCGGCTGCGCCCGCAACGAGGTCGATTCGGAAGAGCTCGCCGCCCGTCTCGAGATCGGCGGCTTCACCCTGGTCGACGAGCCCGAGCAGGCCGACGCCGTCATGGTCAACACCTGCGGATTCGTCGAAGCGGCCAAGAAGGACTCGGTCGACACCCTGCTGGCCGCGTCCGATCTGAAGGCCGACGGCCGGACCCGCGCCGTGGTCGCGGTGGGTTGCATGGCCGAGCGCTACGGCAGCGAACTGGCCGAGGCGCTGCCCGAAGCCGACGCCGTGCTCGGTTTCGACGACTACACCGACATCGCGGCGCGACTCCAGTCGATCCTGGCCGGAGAGCGCCACCAGCCCCACGTGCCCCGCGACCGCCGGCGGCTGCTGCCGTTGGCGCCGGCTGAGCGCCCCGCGGCGGTGGCCGACGTCGCCGTGCCCGGTCACGCGCCGCCGAGCGGGCCGCGGCTGTTTCGGCGGCGGCTCGAGGGTGGACCGATGGCCCCGCTCAAGATCGCTTCGGGCTGCGACCGTCGCTGCACCTTCTGCGCGATCCCGAGCTTCCGTGGCGCGTACGTGTCGCGTACGCCGGGCGATGTCGTCGCCGAGGCACGCTGGCTGGCCGAACAGGGGGTCCGCGAGGTCTTCCTGGTCAGCGAAAACTCCTCCTCCTACGGCAAGGACCTCGGGGACATCCGGGCGCTCGAGTCGCTGCTCACCGAGCTGTCGGCGGTCGACGGCCTCGACTGGATCCGGGTCTCCTACCTGCAGCCGGCCGAGATGCGCCCCGGTCTGATCGAGGCGATGACCTCGACCCCGAAGGTCGTGCCCTACTTCGACCTGTCGTTCCAGCACGCGGCCCCGGCCGTGCTCCGGCGGATGCGCCGCTTCGGCAGCCCCGATGCGTTCCTCACCCTGATCGGACAGATCCGGGCCGCCGCGCCGACCGCGGGGATCCGGAGCAACGTGATCGCCGGGTTCCCGGGCGAGACCGAGGCCGATCTGACCATCCTGCGTGACTTCCTGATCGCCGCCGAACTCGACGCCGTCGGGGTGTTCGGCTACTCCGACGAGGACGGCACGGCGGCCACCGCGCTGACCGGCCAGCACGACGCCGACACGATCGAGGACCGGCGCGCCGGCCTGGCCGATCTGGTCGAGGTGCTGATGAGCGAGCGTGCGGAGGCCCGGATCGGCGAGATCGTCGAGGTCCTGGTCGAGGACGTCGAGGACGAGATCACCGGCCGCGCCGCCCACCAGGGTCCGGAGGTCGACGGCGTGGTCCGCTTCGAGGACGTCGACCCGGCGGTCCGCCGGGGTGACCTGATCCGCGCTGCGGTGGTGGCGAGCGACGGAGCGGATCTGATCGCTGAGAAGATCGTTTCGTGACCCCCGAGGACCCCCGGCCGCAGGTGGACCGCGATGCGGTCAATCCGTCGGAGAAGCACCCGACCGGACCGATCGCCGAGCCCGAAACCAGCCCGTGGAACGTGCCGAACGCGCTGACCACGTTCCGGATCCTGCTCGTCCCGCTGTTCGCCTGGATGCTGCTCAGCCATCCCGCCGACGACGGTTGGCGGCTGCTCACCGCGGGTACGTTCCTGGTCGCGATCCTCACCGACACCCTCGACGGGCACCTGGCCCGCAAGCACAACATCATCACCCGGTTCGGCAAGCTGGCCGATCCCATCGCCGACAAGGCGCTGACCGGGATGGCCTTCATCGGTCTGTCGATCATCGGCGAGCTCTGGTGGTGGGTGACCATCACCATGCTGGTCCGCGAGTGGGGGATCACCCTGCTGCGCTTCGTCATGCTGCGCTACGGCGTGATGGCGGCCGGCCGTGGCGGCAAGATCAAAACCACCATCCAGGCGATCGCGGTGATCATGTACCTGCTGCCGCTGCCCGGGTGGGCGCACGTCGTGGCCATGGTCGTGATGGGTGTGGCCTGGCTGATCACCGTGGTCACCGGGCTCGACTACCTCCGCGAAGCGGCCCAGCTGCGTCGTCGGGCGACCGCCGGGCGATGACCCGGCCCGCCGAGATCGTCGAGGAGCTCGCGCGACGGGGCCAGTCCCTGGCCACCGCGGAGTCGCTGACCGGCGGCGAACTCGGTTCGGTCCTGGTCGGGGTGCCGGGCGCTTCCCGCGTTTACGTCGGCGGCGTGATCGTCTACGCGACCCGGCTCAAGGCGGAGCTGGCCGGCGTACGTCCGGAGACGTTGGCCGCCCACGGGCCGGTCGCTGCCGAGACGGCGGTCGAGCTGGCGACGGGCGCCGCCCAGCGGTGTGGCGCCGACTGGGGGCTCGCGACCACCGGCGTGGCCGGACCGGATCCGCAGGACGACCACCCCGTCGGCCAGGTGTTCGTCGCCGTCGCGCGGCCGGCCGGAGGGCTCGTCGAAGTCCGCGAACTCGCCCTGGCCGGCGACCGGGCGGCGATCCGGTCCGGCACGGTCGACCAGGCCCTCGAGCTGCTCGCCGAGGCTCTGGGAATGCGGCGACGGGCGACCGACGTTGATTCCTCGACGACATGAGCGCGGGACGCTCTGGTCTCGTCCGAAGGGATAGGTACAGTTCACCCATGCGATCCGACCTCGCGACGGCCCCGACCACCGGGCACCCACGACCTGTGCTGGTGCGCGAGCTGATCGGTGAGTCGCTGCGCGAGGAGCGGGTCGCCCAGGGCCGCACCCTGCGCGAGGTCTCGAAGGGGGCCCGGGTCAGCCTGGGTTATCTGTCCGAGGTCGAGCGCGGGCAGAAGGAAGCGTCGAGCGAGTTGCTGGCCGCCATCTGCGCCGCCCTCGAGCTGCCGCTGTCCGTGGTGCTCAATGTCGTCAGCACCAAGATGGCCGGACACGAGCAGCATCTGCTCGACCAGCAGCGCGTGGCCACGCTGCCCACCGTGCGTCCGATGGCGCGCGCGGCCGCCTGACGCTTCGGGGCCTTTCGGTCCGCCTGCACCTTCTCCGTCGATCGCCGCTCCGGCTCGGAGGCGGTCCGGCCCCCTTGGTCAGCAGCGCTCGTGATCGGCCGCGGTGGCCAACCGATCGTTTGCCGCGATGATCCGCCGAGCGGCCAGGACCAGAGCCGCGTTGCCCGGAGCGGGTGACCCGTCGGGGAGGTCGAGCGTGTCCTCCAGCCCGATGCGCGTGTCCCATCCGAGCCGTGCCGCCACCTCCAGCGCCGGCCAGCAACTGCTGCCCTCGCCGTGCAGCAGGATCGGTGGGCACGCCGCCGACCGATCGGCGACTCCGGTGCGGAGCCGGCGGAGCAGCCGGTCGGCAAACTCGCCCGTCTGGGCCCCGTCGAGCCCGTCCGGCAATTCGAGCAGGATCCGGAGGCAGCGGTCCCGGTGCGGGGACGCCAGCCAGGCGTCCACCCCAGCAGCGTGCCAGAGGCCGGCCTCCACACCGATGCCGCGGGCCAGCAGCACGCCGGCCACCTCGTCGGCGCCGTCCTCGTGCCAGTTGACCGAGGCGAAGTCCGGCCGCGCCGGCCAGCCACCGACCGCCGCGATCCGGGCGCTGACGTTCGGCAACGCCCACGCTCCCGTCGTCACCCCGACCGGCAGACCTGGAGCGGCACGCCGCACCGCCGCGAGCACCGCGGTCAGTTCGGCGGCGCCGAACGTGTCGGAACCGGACGGGTCCTTCACGTGCAGATGCACGGCCCCCGCCCCGGCCTCGACCACGGCCACCACGTCACGGGCCAGCGCGGCCGCAGTGATGGGGATCCCGGGGTGCTCGTCAGGCCGCCGGGCGCCGTTCAGGCAGGCTTGGAGCAGCATCATCCGACCCTGTCAGACGTGACCAGGCCGAGGCCGGGGGGTCAGCCCGGACCGGGGCGGAGCCGGAGTCCCTGCGGCGTCATCCGGAAGCCGGCGGTCTGCAGGGCTTCGCTGACCCCGGGCGATCCGAAGACGTGACCGCCGTCGGCGCGTTCGACGGTGAGCTTGCCGAGTTCGCCGCGCTGAACGGCGCCGGCCAGCGCGACCGCCGCCGGAGCCAACCGCGCCTTGTCCTCGGTGAACGACAGCAGGGTCTTGCCGCCGCGCTCGACGTAGAAGATCGGCGCCCCGTCGACCAGCACGACCAGGGCACCGGCCTTGCGACCCGGCCGGTGCCCCTCGCGTTCGGGCCAGGGGAGAGCGGCGCCGTACGGGTTGGCCGGGTCACACGCGGCGAGCACCAGGGCCACCGGGATCTCCGGCTCGCGTTGCTGGGCCCGCAACCGGTCGACCGCACCGGTGAGGGCGAACTGGGCGGCGCCCAGCCCCTCGATGAAGTAACCGCGGCGGCACTGACCCGACTCCTCGAGCGAACTCAGCGCCCGGTACGCCGTGCCGAACCCACCCTCGGCGTGTTCGGTGAGCACGCTGCCGCGGGTGACCACGCCGTAGCGGTCGAGCTGGGCGAAGACCCCGGCCGCGAGCCGCTCCGGAGCGGACACGTCGACCCGCTCGACCAGCGACCAGCGGCCGGCCGTGGTCGGTGACGAGACCCGTGGCATCCGCCCGGACCGGCTCAACGCGGCGGCACTCAGCCGACCCCGGTGGGTCCGCGCCGACGGCCGGCTCGGACGCCGGTGGGCCCCGCCGCTGCCGGTCAGCGCGCGGACCGGCGCGAAGGTGTCCCCGGTGACCAGACCGGCCCACACCAGGTCCCACAGGGCCGCGACGTACTCGGTGCGGTCACCGGTGGCCACACCGGAGGGCAGCAGCTGGTCGAAGAAGTACGCACCGCCACCACCGAGTGCGGCGAGCAACTCCTGACTGCGGTAGTGCGCCGGTTCGACCTGCGGCGGGTGCGGCGGCTGGTCGCCGATCGAGAACCGGATCCAGCCGTCGGCGTCACCGATCGGGCCGTCACCGACCCAGGTCACCTCGCCCGCGGCGGTCAGCTCGTCGAGCAGCGCCGGGGTGTACCCGTCGATCCGGGCCGGGAGGATGACCGACTCGACCGCACTGGCCGGCAACGCGTACCCCGACAGCTGCTCGAGCACGGCCAGCACGGCGTCGACCCCGCGACCGCTCGACCCGATGCCCTGCCACTCGGCCAGGAAGCGGGCGAAGGCCACCTGCTCGACCGGCTCGACGTCGTGCCGGAGTCGGGCCAGCGTCCGCCGCTTGATCAGGGCGAGCACGGTGCTGTGGCAGAACTGGCGACGCTCCTCGCCGTCCGGCCCGTCGAGGTCGACGAACGACCCCGACACCAGGGTCCCGGGCCCGACCAGGGCGTCGCAGGCCGCGTCGATGACCGATCGGCCGAGACCGTAGCGGCGCGCGATCGTCCCGGCGACGAACGGCCCGTGGGTCCGGGCCCACCGCAGCACGAGGTCCTCGATCGGGTGGGTGGCCGGCGCGGTGAAGCTGGCCGCGACGCCGGCCGGGACCGGGATGCCCAGCCCGTCGCGCAGTCGCGGCACGTCCTCGGCGATGGCCACCATGGGTGATCCGGCGATCCGCACCTCGACGATCCGGCGGTCCATCACCAGCGCCTCCAGCGCCGGCTCGGGGTCGAAACCCTCGGAGCTGCGCTGAGTGAGCTCGGTGCGGGTGAACGGACCCGCGGTCCGGATCAGGTCGAACAGCTGCTCGGTCGTGGACGCGCGACGCTCCTCCGACAACCCCTGCAAGTCCGCCTCGGCCGCGGCGATCACGTCCCCGTCGAGCAGTTGCTTGAGCCCGTCCTTGCCGAGCAGCTCGGCGAGCAGGGTGGCGTCGAGCGACAGCGCTGCCGCCTTCTTCTCGGCGAGCGGAACGTCGCCCTCGTAGACGAACGCGCCGACGTAGCCGAACAGCAGCGAGCGCGCGAAGGGCGACGGCTCGGAGGTCTCGACCTCGACGATCCGGATCGAGCGGGCGGCGATCTGCCGCTGGACGTCGAGCAGCCCGTCGAGGTCGAACACGTCGGTCAGGCACTCGCGCATCGTCTCGAGCACGATCGGGAACTCGGGGTAGCGCGCCGCCACGCTGAGCAACTGGGCCGACCGCATCCGTTGCTGCCACAACGGTGAGCGCGACTTCGGGTCGCGGCGGGGCAGCAGCAGCGCCCGGGCGGCACTCTCGCGGAAGCGGGCGGCGAACAGCGCCGAACCGGACACCTCCTCGGTCACCACCTCCTCGAGCTGATCGATGTCGACGATGATCAGCTCGGCGCTGGGCGGTTCGGACTCGGTGTCGGGCACCCGGAGGACCATCCCGTCGTTGGTCGCCGTCGCCTGCACCTCCATCCCGTACCGCTCGCGGGCAGCGCGTTCGACGGCCAGCGCCCAGGGGGTCAGCACCCCGGTGCCGAGTGCACTGTGGACGCAGACGCGCCAGTCGCCCAGCTCGTCGCGGAACCGTTCGAAGATGATCGTCTGGTCGGTCGGCAGCGACCCGGTGGCAGCCTGCTGCTCGCTGAGGTACGAGACCAGGTTGCGCGCGGCGAACTCGTCGAGCCCGTCCTCGCGCAACCGGCTGGTCGCGCGGGCGGCGGGCAGCGCGCCCAGCTCCCGGACGAAGCCGCCGAACGCCCGGCCCAGCTCGAGCGGCCGGCCCGGGGCGTCGCCCTTCCAGAACGGCAGCCGACCCGGTGCGCCGGGGGCGGGGGAGACCAGGACCTGGTCGTGGGTGATCTGCTCGACCCGCCAGCTCGTCGTGCCCAAGGTGAAGACGTCACCCACCCGGGTCTCGTAGACCATCTCCTCGTCGAGCTCGCCGACCCGGCGGCCGGCGGCGTGCTTGCCGGAGGCGTTGCCCTCACCGACCAGGAAGACACCGAACAGGCCGCGGTCGGGGATGGTGCCGCCCGAGGTGACGGCCAGCCGCTGGGCGCCGGGCCGGCCGGTCAGGATGCCGGTGTCACGTTGCCAGACCAGTCGGGGACGCAGCTCCGCGAAGTCCTCCGACGGGTAGCGCCCACTGAGCATGTCGAGGACGGCCTCGTACGCGCTGTACGGCAGGTCGCGAAAGCTGCTGGCCCGGCGGACCAACGCGTACGCCTCGTCGACCTTGACCTCGTCCATCGACACCATGGCCACGAGTTGCTGGGCCAGGACGTCGAGCGGGTTGCGCAGCTCGGCGACCTCCTCGATGGCGCCGGCCCGCATCCGCTCCACCACCACGGCCGACTCGATCAGGTCGCCGCGGTGGTTGGGGAAGAACACGCCGCGTGAGGTGGCGCCGACCTGGTGGCCCGCTCGTCCGACCCGCTGCAGGCCGCTGGCCACCGAGGGGGGCGCCTCGACCTGGACGACGATGTCGACCGCACCCATGTCGATGCCGAGCTCGAGCGACGACGTCGCCACCACGCACGGCAGCCGGCCGGACTTGAGGTCCTCCTCGATCTGCGCGCGCTGCTCCTTGCTCACCGAGCCGTGGTGGGCTCGGGCGATCATCGAGACACCGGAGCTGCCGTCGTGACCGGACGACGCCCCGGACTGCGCCATGATCTCGGCCGGGGGTGCGGCGGGTTCGGTCGACTCGCCCAGACGCTCGGCCTGCAACTCGTTGAGGTGAGCGGTCAGCCGCTCGGCGAGCCGGCGGGAGTTGGCGAAGACGATGGTCGAGCGGTGCGCGTTGATCAGGTCGAGGATCTTGTTCTCCACGTGCGGCCAGATCGACGGCGGCCGCGCCGGGGGCGGATCGTCGTCGTCGAGCAACTCGACCGCACTGGGGGTCGACGCCGAGGCCCCCAGATCGCTCATGTCCTCGACCGGCACCACGATCGACAGGTCCCAGGTCTTCTCGGCCGGCGGTGCCACCACCCGCACCGGGTGCGGACCGCCGAGGAAGGCGGCCACCCGCTCGGCCGGCCGGACCGTGGCCGACAGACCGATCCGTTGCATCGGCCGGGTGTCCTCGCCCTCGGCGACGAGGGCCTGGAGCCGCTCGAGCGACAGAGCCAGGTGCGCGCCGCGTTTGCTGCCGGCCAGCGCGTGCACCTCGTCGACGATGACGGTGCGGACCGAGCGGAGCGAGTCGCGAGCCGCCGAGGTCAGCATCAGGAACAACGACTCCGGGGTGGTGATCAAGATGTCCGGTGGGCGGGCGTTGATGGCCCGCCGATCAGACGCCGAGGTGTCGCCGGAGCGCACCCCGACGGTGACGTGGGGCGGCGTCTGGCCGAGCCGGATCGCCGTTTGCGTGATGCCGGCCAGCGGCGCCCTCAGGTTGCGCTCGACGTCGACCGCGAGAGCCTTGAGCGGGGAGACGTAGAGCACCCGGCAGCGCTGTTTCGGCGCGGGGATCGGCGACCGGGTCAGGTCGTCCAGCGCCCACAGAAAGGCGGCGAGCGTCTTGCCCGACCCCGTCGGTGCGACCACGAGCGCGTTCTCACCGGCCGACACCGCCTGCCAGGCCCCGGCCTGCGCCGCGGTCGGCCGCGCGAACACCTCGCGGAACCACGTGGCGGTGGCCGGGGAGAAGGAGTCGAGTGGGTCCTTGCGCATGCTGCCATCCTGCCCGGCGCCACTGACAGTTCTGTTCGCGATGGACCGTCGGGGGCCTGGGGTGGTCCCGCAGCGCGCTCTCGCCGGGTCCCGATCGGGCCGATACGACCTACAGTGGCCGCGTGAAGGAGACCGAGCTGTGGCAGCGGCTGCAGGATCACCTGGGCGCCGGTTACTACCGGGTCTGGGCCGCCGAGTTCGCGCTGCCCGCGCTGGATCAGCGCACCGTCGTCCAGGCTCTGGCCGACGGCGAACCGAGCAAGACGATCTGGCGCGCGGTGTGGAGCGCGCTCGAACTACCCGCTCGCGAGCGCTGAAGCCCGGTCCGTCGGACGGGCCCATCGGGGGTCGCGACCGGTGAGGGCCAGCGCCCGGTCGAGGTCGTCGGCGTCGCTGCCGACCTCGACCGCGGGGCCGTACACCCCCATCTGACGACCGAGCTCGGCGGTCGCCGTCACCTGACGGAGAGTTTCGGCGGCCGACGCCGCCGACAGCCGCCACGGCCGGCCGGCGGTCGCCGCCAGGTCCCAGCCGTGCACCACGATCTCGATCAGCGCCATCTCGCCGAGTCCGCGGGCCGGCATCGGACAGTGCTCGACGGGGCCCTCCCAGCGCTGGGGATCGGACCACCCCTCGGCGGTGCGTCGCAGGTGCTCGGTCAACCGATCGCGCCAGGCGGGTTGCGGGGGCAGGCCCGAACCCCACGGATCGGCCGGGTCCAGGGCACCGGTCGTCCCGGCGATCGCGAAGGCCGAGGTGGTCCCGGTCAGGTGCGTCGCCAGCTCCTGCAGGGTGAATCCGTCGCAGGGGGTCGGGGCGTCGGGGTCGAGATCGGGCAGCGTCGCCACCAGATCGGTCACCGCCGTGCACGCCTCCACCAGGGCTGTCATCGTGATCATCACCCGAGCCTGCCCACCGTCGACGGGCCCGTCTTGGACAAACGCGCCAGGTGATCACGGGCCGTAGGCTCTCCCTCATGGTCGAGCAGGTGCGGGAACCGGCCATCCTGCGGCCGTCGAGTGCGGCCGAGGCTTTCGACTACCAGCGGCACCACCCGCCGGCGGAGTTGGCGCCGTTCGTCGAGCACTTCTGGACCATCACCTGGTCGCGGCCGCCCGACCGGCCCTACACGGCCCAGGTGCTGCCCTACCCGTCGGTCAATCTCTCCTGCACCGACACCGAGAACGACGTCACCGGCGTGGTCCGGACCCTGTACCGGCGCCACCTGACGGGCACCGGGTACGCGGTGGGGGCGCGGTTCCGCCCCGGATGTTTCCGCCCCTTCCTGAGCGGGCCGGTGTCGGCGTTGACCGGATGGCACCGACCGATCGGCGAGGTCCTGGGCCGCGATGTCGCTCCGACGGCCGCGCGGATTGCCGCCACCGATGACCGGGGCCTCCGGGTCGACCTGCTCGCCGGATTCCTGACCGAGGGCTGCCCCGCGCCGGACCCGGTGGCCGAGGACGTCGCCGCCCTGGTGGCGGCGATCGGCGCCGACCCGGCCCTGATCCGGGTCGACCGGCTGGCTGGACGGGCCGGGGTGTCGGTGCGCAGCCTGCAGCGCACCTTCGCCGAGTACGTGGGGATCGGGCCGAAGTGGGTGATCCAACGATGCCGGCTGCAGGACGCCGCCGCCCGCGCCGCGGCTGACCCCGGTCTCGACTGGGCCGGTCTGGCCCACGAGCTGGGTTTCGTCGATCAGGCCCATTTCACCCGCACCTTCACCGCCACGATCGGGACCTCGCCGGCGGCCTACGCGCGGCAGATCCACGGCGGCGTGTCGGGGTGATCTTCGAACGTCTGTTCGGTAGATTGTCCACAGGTCGAGCGGCTGCCGCCGCTGTCCACAGATTTCTGCAGCCCCGAACGATTGTCAGTGGCCGTCCCTAGGCTCATCGGCAGACATTCAGACAGCACACACCGCCCTGGGCGGGGAAGGACCATCATGGCCACGACGGACCGCGAAAAGGCACTGGCCTCAGCGCTCGCTCAGATCGACAAGCAGTACGGCAAGGGTTCGGTGATGCGGCTCGGTGACGAGGTGCGGGCGCCGCTCGAAGTCATCCCGACCGGATCGATCGCCCTCGACCTCGCGCTCGGTATCGGTGGTCTGCCGCGCGGCCGCGTCGTCGAGATCTACGGGCCCGAGTCCAGCGGCAAGACCACCGTGGCCCTGCACGCGATCGCCAACGCCCAGGCGGGCGGCGGCATCTGCGCCTTCATCGACGCCGAGCACGCGCTCGACCCGGACTACGCGGCCAAGCTGGGGGTCGACACCGACTCGCTGCTGGTCAGCCAGCCGGACAACGGCGAGCAGGCCCTCGAGATCGCCGACATGCTGGTCCGGTCGGGCGCCCTGGCCCTGATCGTCATCGACTCGGTGGCGGCGCTGACACCCCGGGCCGAGATCGAGGGCGAGATGGGTGACAGCCACGTCGGTCTGCAGGCCCGACTGATGAGCCAGGCCTTGCGCAAGATGACCGGTGCGCTCAGCGGGTCCAACACCACGGCCATCTTCATCAACCAGTTGCGCGAGAAGATCGGCGTCATGTTCGGCTCGCCCGAGACCACCACCGGTGGTCGGGCGCTCAAGTTCTACTCCTCGATCCGACTCGACGTGCGTCGGATCGAGACGCTCAAGGACGGCGCCGAGATGGTCGGCAACCGCACCCGGGTCAAGGTCGTGAAGAACAAGGTGGCTCCGCCGTTCAAGCAGGCCGAGTTCGACATCATCTACGGTCAGGGCATCAGCCGCGAGGGCAGCCTGATCGACCTCGGTGTCGACGTCGGCATCGTCCGCAAGGCCGGCGCCTGGTTCACCTACGACGCCGACCAGCTCGGGCAGGGCCGTGAGAACGCGCGTAACTACCTCCGCGCCAATCCCGATCTGGCCAACGAGCTGGAGAAGAAGATCAAGGAGAAGATGGGGATCGGGCCGCAGGTCGACCTTCCGGCCGGTGTCGACCCGGTGACCGGCGAAGTGGACTTCTGATTCGATGAACTCGGTCGATCAGGCCCGGGCCTGGCTGGAGGCTCACGGGGTTCCCGCTGAGCCGGCCGGACCCGGGGCCCGATCGGCGGGACCCGGTCTGGGGGAGCGTGACGACTCCGGGACGGAGGCTGACCCGGGCGGGACCCGGGCCGAGCGCTCCGGCCCGGGCCGTCCCCTGACGGGCGCCGGGACCGACGCGGCCGACGGGGGAGACGCGGCCGACGGGGGAGACGCGGCCGACGGGGGAGACGGGGGAGACCGCCGACGAGGAAGCCCGGGCGCGCGCGATCGTGCTGCGGAAGCTGGCGGTCCGGGCGCACACCCGCCAGGAGCTGGCGGTGGCGCTGACCAAGAAGGAGATCGGGCCCGAGGTCGCCCAGGCGGTCCTCGACCGGATGGAAGAGCTCCGGCTGATCGACGACGCCCAGTTTGCGGCGGACTGGGTGGAGTCGCGGCAGGTCCGGCGGCAGTTGTCAGCGGGAGCCCTGCGTCAGGAGTTGCGGGGTAAGGGCGTCGATCCCGAATCCATCGCCGAGGCGTTGGAGACGGTTGATGCCGACAGCGAGTACGCGTCTGCCGTCGCGCTGGTCGAGCGCCGACGTACGGCCATGGCGAATCTCCCCTACGAAGTGCAGTACCGGCGGCTGGCCGGTGCTCTCGGACGGCGCGGGTTCGGCTCCGGTCTCATCAGTCGGGTGCTTTCGGAGATGCTTGACCGCTAGTACGTCCGGACATACCCTGCTGACCAGAGGTACCCCGAGACGCTTGACTGACTATGACACCGCCCGGAACGGTTCGCCGCACCGGATCTGATGACTTATGAACACCGTGACCCGCTTGCTCCGAGGAGCGAGCGTCTTCGACCTGTGATGCTCTTCTGATTCAACGATGCCTCGGAGCCTCTTGAGTGCGCGCTGTCGCGCGCAGACAGGAGTGCGATATGAGCGGCGCCATGCAGACGCTGATCGTGGTGGGCCTGCTGGTCCTCGGCGTGGCCGTTCTGGTCCTGGCCCTGGTCGTGGTGCGCCGTCCGCGTACCGCCGTTCTGGACGCCGACGCCCGCCCCGCGCTGGCCTCGACCGCGGTGACATCCACGGTCGACGACGGCCAGGACGAGCGGGACCGGCAGGAGATCGACGATCTGCGGTCGCAGGCCGAGGAACTGATGACCCGAGCCAAGACCGGCCGTGACCAGGCTGACGAAGAGGCCCGACTCCGCCGTGCCGAGCTCCGTGAGCACCGCGCCGATGTCGAGCGCCGCGAGCACCGGGTCGCCGAACGCGAGGAACGTCTCGACGCCGAGTTGCGTCAGCTCGAGGAAGGCGTCAAGCGCCTCAACGACGGTCGGGCCGAGCTGCGCGAGCAGCGTAAAGCTCTAGTCGAGACTGAGTCTCAGCAGCAGGCGACGCTCGAACGGATCGCCGGGTTGACCGGAGAGCAGGCCAAGGCGGAGATCGTCGCCGCCGTCGAGCACGACGCCAAACGCCACGCCGTGCTGGTGGCCCGCGACATCGAACGGCAGGCGGTCCGTGACGCGGAGTCGCGTGCTCAGATGATCGTGGTCGGTGCCATCCAGCGGATCGCGTCGGAGCAGACGTCGGAGTCGGTGGTGTCCGCGGTGCACCTGCCCGGCGACGACATGAAGGGCCGCATCATCGGCCGCGAGGGTCGCAACATCCGTGCCTTCGAGCAGGTGACCGGCGTCAACGTGATGATCGACGACACCCCCGAATCGGTGTTGCTCTCCTGCTTCGACCCGGTCCGCCGCGAGACCGCGCGGATCACCTTGACCGAGCTGATCAAGGACGGCCGCATCCATCCGGCGCGGATCGAGGAGATGCACGAGCGGAGCAAGTCGCAGATCGAGGCGCGATGCCTGCGGGCCGCTGAGGACGCGATGACCGAGGTGGGTATCTCCGATCTGCACCCGGCCCTGATCCCCGTGCTCGGCACCCTGCGCTACCGGACCTCGTACGGGCAGAACGTGTTGAAGCACCTGGTGGAGAGCGCGCACATCGCCGGACTGATGGCCGCCGAGCTCGGGCTGGACATCGCCCAGTGCAAACGCGCGGCGTTCTTGCACGACATCGGCAAGGCGTTGACCCACGAGGTCGAGGGTTCGCACGCGATCATCGGGGCCGACCTGGCCCGGCGGTACGGCGAGAACGCCGACGTGGTGCACGCCATCGAGGCGCACCACAACGAGGTCGAGGTCCGTACGGTCGAGGCCGTGCTCATCCAGGCCGCCGACGCGGTCAGCGGTAGCCGGCCGGGCGCGCGGCGCGAGAGCATCGAGGCGTACGTGCAGCGGCTGGAGAAGCTCGAGGAGATCGCCAGTTCGCGCGAAGGGGTCGACAAGGTGTTCGCCATGCAGGCCGGTCGCGACCTGCGCATCATGGTGATGCCCGAGGTGGTCGACGACATCGAGGCCCAGGTGCTGGCCCGCGACATCGCCAAGCAGATCGAGGAGGAACTGACCTACCCCGGTCAGATCCGGGTCACCGTGGTCCGCGAGTCCCGCGCCACCGAGACCGCCCGCTAGGTCGACGGCGGGTCGGTGCCAGACTCACCCGGTGACCACGACTTCGGCCCCAGCCCTCGACCTCGACCGCGTACGCGCCGACTTCCCGGCGCTGGCCGGCGGCACGGCCTACTTTGACGGACCCGGCGGGTCGCAGACCCCGACGTCGGTGATCGAGGCCATGGCGTCCGCGCTTCGGCACCCGCTGTCCAACCGCGGCACCCTCTATCCGGCCGCCCGCAACGCTGAGGCGATCACCCAGGCCGCGCGCCAGGCGCTCGCCGACCTGCTGGCCAGCGATCCCCGCGGCATCGTGTTCGGTCGCAGCGCCACCGCGCTGACCTTCGATCTGGCCCGGACCCTGGCCCAGGACTGGGGCCCCGGTGACGAGGTCGTGGTCACCCGGCTCGATCACGACGGCAACATCCGGCCGTGGGTGATCGCCGCCGAGCGGGCCGGCGCCACCCTGCGGTGGATCGACTTCGACCCGACCACCGGCGAGCTCGGCCTCGAGGCCGTACGCGCGCAGCTGAGCAGCCGGACCCGGTCGGTGGCGGTGACCGCGGCCAGCAACCTGATCGGGACCATCCCCGATCTGGCCGCGATCGCCGCTGCGGTGCACGAGGTCGGTGCCCTGCTACACGTCGACGCGGTGCACTACACCGCCCACCGACTGCCGGACCGGGTCGCGCTCGGTGCCGACACCCTGGTCTGCTCGCCGTACAAGTTCTTCGGGCCGCACCACGGGGTGCTGGCCGCGGATCCGGCCTGGCTGGAGACCTTGCGTCCGGACAAGCTGCTGCCGTCGAGCGACGCGGTCCCCGAACGGTTCGAGCTCGGCACCCTGCCGTACGAGCTGCTGGCCGGAGCGACCGCCGCGGTCGACCACCTGGCCGGGCTGGTGCCGGGCGACGGCAGCCGGCGCGAACGACTGGGGACCGCGTACGCCGCGGTCCACGCCCACGAGACCGCGCTGTCGCAGGAGCTGGAAACCGGTCTGACCGACCTCGGGGCCACGGTCTACAGCCGGGCGGGGGAGCGTACGCCGACCCTGCTGTTCGACCTGCCCGGGCGCAGCGGCGGCGAGGTGGCCGAGACCTTGGCCGAGCACGACATCAACGCACCGGCCGGCCACTTCTACGCCCTCGAGGCCTCGCGTCGACTCGGGCTGGGCGACACCGGCGCCGTCCGTGTCGGGTTGGCCGCCTACACCAGCCCCAACGACATCGCGCGACTGCTCGACACGCTGCGCGGGCTACGACGGGCCGGCTGAGCGCTGCGACCCGCGCCTACCGGACCGGGGGCGCCTCGGCCGCCGGACCCGAGACCAACGCGGTGCCGGTCCCGATCGTCCCGGCGTCGGTGGGATCGAGCGGGGCCGGACCCTTGCCCGAGCGTTGGATGCGCCGCTCGACGGTGCGGGCCAGCAGGGTCAGCGAGTAGTTGATGAGGATGAACATGGCCGCCATGACCATCAGCGCCGGGATCAGGTTGCCGTAGAGCGTGGCCATCGTCTGACCGCCGCGCAGCAACTCGCTGTAGCTGATGATGTATCCGAGTGCGGTGTCCTTGAGGATGACCACCAGTTGGCTGATCAGTGACGGCAGCATGGCGGTGACGGCCTGAGGCAGCAGGACCAGGGCCAGCGTCTGGCCCTCGGTCATCCCGAGCGCCCGGCCGGCCTCGCCCTGACCCTTGGGCAGCGAGTACACGCCCGAGCGGATGAGCTCGGCGATGACCGCCGAGTTGTAGAGGGTCAGGCCGCCGACCACGCCGATGAAGGTGCTCGCGTTGCCGAGCACGCCGAGCACGTAGATGCAGAAGTAGTAGACGAACAGCATCATGATCAGCACTGGGACCGAGCGGAAGAACTCGACCAGCGCACCGCAGATCACTCGGATCGGGGTGATCGACGACAGCCGCCCGACCCCGAAGAGCAGACCGACGACCAGCGAGAGCACCACGGCCACGGCGGCGGCCTTGAGCGTGTTGACCAGCCCGGGCAGCAGGTACGCCGTCCAGGTCACCGGGTCGGCGAACGGCGCCCACTTCTCGGCGGCGAACTGATTGTTGTCCGGGTTGGCCAGCCCGCGGTAGATCAAGAAGAGCAGCCCGAGGATGGCCACGGCCCCGATCACGGTGAGGATCCGATGACGGCGTCGGGCCCGGGGACCGGGGGCGTCGAACAGGACGGTCGTGCTCATCGCTGCACCACCAGCTTCCGCGACATCCAGGTGAAGACCAGCCCGATCGGCAGGGTCAGGACAACGAAGCTCAACGCGATCAGGATGAAGATCGCGTACAGCAGCGACGGGGTGAATTCGATCATCCCGCGCATCACGTACGCGAGCTCGGACACCCCGATGGTCGCGACCACCGTGGTGTTCTTGGTCAGTGCGATCAGGGTGTTGCCCAACGGGGCGATGGCCCCGCGGAAGGCTTGGGGCAGGATCACGTTGGTCAGGCTGGGGACGAAGGACAAGCCGATGGCCCGGGCCGCCTCGGCCTGCCCGGCGGGAACCGTGTTGACCCCGCTGCGCAGCGCCTCGGCCACGAACGCCGCGTGGTAGACGGCCAGCCCGACCACTCCGAAGCGGAAGTTGTTGTCGATCACGAAGGTCGGTGACGCCTCGGGCGCCAACGAGACCCCGAGGGTGTTGGAGACGCCGAAGGCGCAGAAGAAGACGATCAACGTCAGCGGGGTGTTGCGGATGATGTTGACGTAGCTCGTGCCGAAGCCGCGCAGCACCGCCACCGGGGAGACCCGGCAGACGGCGACCACGGTGCCGATCAGCAGCGACCCGATGGCGGAGAAGAACGCCAATTTCACCGTCATCCAGAAGGCACCCAGGATGTCGTAGTTCTCGAACAGACTGCGCAGTGCGTCCATCGGACCTCGTGTCGTCGGCCGGCCGGGTCGGGATCGCGGTGCTCAGCGATCCCGACGAGGCGAGGGGATCAGGAGCAGGCGTCGGGCTTCGGCGGGTTGGTGGCCGTGTCGGGCTTGAAGCCGGACGCGCCGACGGTGTCGTCGAGGGCCTTCTGCCAGGAGCCGTCGCTGACCATCTTCTCGAGGGCGGCGTTGACCTTGCCGCAGAGCTCGGTGTCGCCCTTCTTGATGCCGATGCCGTAGCGCTCGGTCGAGAACGTCTCGCCGACGACCTTGAGCTTGCCCTGGTACTGCGACTGGGCGGCGAAGCCGGCCAGGATCACGTTGTCGGTGGTGACGGCGTCGATCCGGCCGCTGTTCAGCGCCTCGACGCACTTGGAGTAGGTGTCGTACTCCTGGAGCTGCACCTTGTCGGCGAACTGCTCCTGCACCTTCTTGGCCGAGGTCGACCCGGTCACCGAGCACAGCTTCTTGCCGTTGAGGCTGTCCGGACCGGTGATGTCGCTGTTGTCGGACTTGACCAGCAGGTCCTGGCCGGCGATGAAGTACGGCCCGGCGAACGAGACCTTCTGCTTGCGGTCGTCGGTGATCGAGTACGTGGCGAAGATCATCTGGACCTGGCCGCTCTCGAGCAGCGTCTCGCGCTGGGCCGACGGCGACTCCTTGAACGTCACGTCGCTGTAGCCGAGTTCCTTGGCCACGTACTGGGCGACACTGACGTCGAACCCCTGGTACTCGTTGCCGACCTTCTGGCCGAGTCCGGGCTGGTCGAACTTGATGCCGATGGTCACCGAGTCCGACGAGCCGCCGCTCGACGATCCGGCCGGAGCGGCGTTGTCGGCGCTGGCGCACGAGGCGGCGACGAGCGCGAGACCGCCGACGGCGGCCATGCTGATGAGCTTGCGAATGGGCTTCATGAGTTCCTCCCCAGGAATCAGTGGGTGGTCGGGGTCGCCATGCGGATGGGCATGACCACTAGTGCGCGAGGATCTTGCTCAGGAAATCCTGGGCGCGGGTGGACTGTGGGCGGGTGAAGAAGGTGTCCGGCTCGGCTTCCTCGACGATCTGACCGTCGGCCATGAAGACCACCCGGTTGGCCGCCTTGCGGGCGAACCCCATCTCGTGGGTGACGACGACCATCGTCATCCCCTGGCGGGCCAGGGCGACCATGGCGTCGAGCACTTCGTTGACCATCTCGGGATCGAGCGCCGAGGTCGGCTCGTCGAACAGGATGACCTTGGGGTCCATGGCCAGTGCGCGGGCGATGGCCACGCGCTGCTGCTGGCCGCCGGACAGCTGCGCCGGGTACTTGTCGGCCTGCGACTCGACCCCGACCCGGGTGAGCAACTCCATCCCGCGCTTGCGGGCCTCGGCTGCCGACTTGCGGCGCACCTTGACCGGTCCGAGGGTGACGTTCTCGAGCACCGTCTTGTGGGCGAACAGGTTGAACGACTGGAACACCATGCCGACGTCGGCGCGGAGCTGGGCCAGCTCCTTGCCCTCCTCGGGCAGCACCGCACCGTCGATGGTGATGGTGCCGGACTCGATCGACTCGAGCCGATTGATCGCCCGGCAGAGCGTGGACTTGCCCGAGCCGGAGGGTCCCAGGACGACGACGACCTCACCTTTGCGCACGCTGAGGTTGATGTCGCGCAACACGTGCAGCGCCCCGAAATGCTTGTCGACGTGCTCGAGCACGACCAGCGGCGCTCCGAGGTGGGCGGACGAGGCCCGGTCGGCCGTCGGTTCGTCGGCCGGCGACAGTCCGGCCCCCGCTGCGGATTCCGTCATAGCCGGACACTAGTCGACCGCCGCGACAATCGGGGGGATCTGCCGGTTGAGATCGCGTTACGCCGGGATTCCTCCGCGTAACGCGCTAGTTAGCGGCACTATCTTCCGCGGATGCCCCACCGACCCACGAAGGAGTCGCCCGGAGCCAGCACCCGCAGGTCGTCGTGGGTCGGACCGGGATTGAAGGCGTCAGGTCCGCAGCTCATCGGTTCGACGGCCACGCCCCAGGTGCGATACGGCCCGCCGGTGAAGACCTGGACCCAGCCCATCGCCTCGTCACCCCACAGCTCGGTGCTGCGGTCACCGTGTTCCACCGTGACCCGCCACCGGCCGTCGGTGTCGCGCTCGAGTCCGGTCATCGCCACGTCGAGCACGCGGTCGCCGAGCACCGGAGCCTCGCGCAGATCGTTCGCCGTGCCGTCGACCGGCTCGAGCGCGACCGGCAGCAGCCGGTCGTCGACGGTGAGGAAGGAGCGGGCCGGCACCCGGACCCGGACCTCGTCGACCGTCGACTCGCCGACGCTGAGGTAGGGATGCGCCGCGTAACCGAAGGGCAACGGTCCGGTGCCGAGGTTGGTCGCCCTGAGCTCAACGCTCAGGCCGTCGTCATCGAGCCGGTACGTCGCGATGGCCTCGAGCGTGCCCGGCCAGCCCGTCTGCGGGTAGACCCGGACGCGCAGGCTGACCCGATCGACGAGGTGCTCCTGCACCGTCCAGGCCACGTAGCGGACCAGGCCGTGACTGGCGTTGTGCCGGGCCGGCTCGGACAACGCCAGCTGCTGTTCGGTGCCGTCGAAGGTGTAGCGGCCGTCGCGCAGCCGGTTGGGCCAGGGCAGCAGCGTCTGGCCCCGTCCACCCTTGACCGACTGGTCGGCTTCGAAGCCGTTGATCAGGTCGCGGTCCCCGACGGTGTAGCGGCGCAGGGTCGCGCCGACTTCGGTGACCACGGCCCACTGCGAGCCGAAGCGGATCTCGTACTGATCGCCGGTCGGGTTCAGGGTCACCCCGGCACTGTAATAGGGCGTCGCTTCGCCCGCGCGCTTAGCATGTCGTCTGCTATGTCGACCCAGATCACGGCCGAAGCCGGCCGCACCTTCCAGATCCGCACGCACGGCTGTCAGATGAACGTGCACGACTCGGAGCGGCTGGCCGGGTTGCTCGAGGGCGCCGGGTACCGGCCGGCGGCGACCGGTGTCGACCCCGATCTGGTCGTGTTCAACACCTGCGCCGTCCGCGAGAACGCGGCCGACCGGCTCTACGGCAACCTCGGTCAGCTGGCACCGAGCAAGCGGGCCAACCCGGCCATGCAGATCGCCGTCGGTGGCTGCCTGGCCCAGATGGACCGTCACACCATCGTCGACCGCGCCCCCTGGGTCGACGTCGTCTTCGGCACGCACAACATCGGCGCGCTGCCGGTGCTGCTCGAACGGGCCCGGGTCGAGCAGGCCGCCCAGGTCGAGATCAAGGAAGCGCTCGAGACCTTCCCCTCCAACCTGCCCACCCGACGCGAGTCGGCGTACGCGGCCTGGGTCTCGGTCAGCGTCGGCTGCAACAACACCTGCACCTTCTGCATCGTCCCCGCGCTCCGTGGCAAGGAGACCGACCGCCGGCCGGGGGAGATCCTGGCCGAGATCACGCACCTGGTCGACGAGGGCGTCCAGGAGATCACCCTGCTCGGGCAGAACGTCAACGCGTACGGGGTCGAATTCGGCGACCGCGCCGCGTTCGCCAAACTGCTCCGGGCCTGCGGCGAGATCGACGGACTCGAGCGGGTCCGGTTCACCTCGCCACACCCCAAGGACTTCACCGACGACGTGATCGCGGCGATGGCCGAGACCCCGAACGTGATGCCGCAGTTGCACATGCCGCTGCAGTCGGGGTCGGACGCCGTCCTCAAGGCCATGCGCCGCTCGTACCGCAGCGACCGCTACCTGGGCATCATCGACCGGGTCCGGTCGGCGATGCCCGACGCGGCCATCACCACCGACATCATCGTCGGCTTCCCCGGCGAGACCGAGGCCGACTTCCAGGCCACCCTCGACGTGACCGCCGCCTCGCGGTTCGCCTCGGCCTTCACCTTCCAGTACTCGATCCGGGCCGGCACCCCGGCCGCGACGATGCCCGACCAGATCCCCAAGGCCGTCGTCCAGGAGCGCTACGAGCGGCTGGTCGCGCTGGTCGGGGAGATCTCGTGGCAGGAGAACCTGGCTCAGGTCGGACGCACGGTCGAGGTGATGTTCGCCGACGGCGAGGGACGCAAGGACGCGGCCACCGCACCGGATGTCGGGGCGGGCCCGCGACAACCGGCTCGTCCACGTCACCGTGCCCGAGGACGCGACCCTGCGGCCGCGACCGGGCGACCTGGCCACCGTCGAGATCACCTACGCCGCACCGCACCACCTGACCGCCGACGGGGGACTGCTCGACCTGACGCGGACCCGCGGCGGCGACGCCTGGACGGCCCGGCGGGACGGCGGGTCCGCGACCGCAGCCGTCGGTCTCGGACTGCCCGGGATCGGCGTTCCCGCGCCGCTGCCGGCGGTGGCGGCCTGCGCGTCGACCTGACGCGCCGGGTCGGGGGAGAGGTTTGGGTAGCCTCACCTGACTGCACTAGGGTGTGCCCGTGTCGGTTCGCCCCAAGAAGAAGTGCTGCAGCGACAAGCCCCGGTGCAAGCGCTGCCCGATCCGGCTGCTCGCCGAAGGCAAGCTGGCCTCCGAGGACGCCCGCAAGATCTTCGCCAACGCCCGGAACGCCAAGGAGCTGAAGAAGGCGAAGATCAACAAGGCCGCCTGACCGCGACCGCGTACGCGGGGTCCCGCCGACAACTCGACGGGGCGTATCTTTCGCGATGTCCGGGTGCGGTGCCCGACCGCTGGACCCGACCACGCCTCCTGAGGGGAACACCATGCCGGCCGAACGGTTCGTCGAACAGCTCAACATCCAGGTGGGGCACGAATTCGCCGCCCATCAGCAGTACGTGGCCTGCGCGGTGTACTACGACGCGTTGACCATGCCGCGGATGGCCGGGTTCTTCTACGCCCAGGCGCTCGAGGAGCGCAACCACGCGATGATGATGGTCAAGTACCTGATCGATCAGGACGCGCCGGTGCGGATCCCCGGGGTCGCCGCCCCGCAGATCGACTTCGCCGACATCGTCGCGCCGGTCGAGCTCGCGCTCGGACAGGAACGCCGGGTCACCACGCAGATCAACGAGCTGACCAAGATCGCCCGCGAGGAGAGTGACTTCGCCTCCGACCAGTTCATGCAGTGGTTCATCAAGGAGCAGGTCGAGGAGGTCTCGACCATGAGCGACCTGGTCGCGGTGGTCCGCCGCTCGCGCGACAACATCGAGGCCATCGAGGACTACATCCAGCGCGAGCACAAGGGCGAGACCGCCGACCCCTCCGCCCCGGCCATCGCCGGCGGTCCATGACGTGTCGGGGGCGACCCCCACACCCCCCTGGTCAGTCCTCGCCGACGCTCGTCGGCCCCGGCCTGAGTCGATCGCGTGAGGGGACGACCCCCAGCTCGTCGGTGGCCACCGCCCAGTCGGCCGACACGTCGGCCACCCATCACCCAACCGCCGGAGGCGAACACCGCCAGCAGGTCGTCGCGCTGGACCGACGCAGCCCGGCGTGATCGCAGGCCGCGCCGGTCCGGGCGGACGGGGTCAGCGGGGGCCGGAGTCCTGGACCGGCGGAACCGGATTCGCCGGCGCGGTGGGGTGCGTCGGATCGACGGCGTCGGGATCGTTCAGTCCGGCGAGCCGGTCCTTGGCGAGATCCTGACCCTTGTCGACGTGCGACGCGTACTTGCCGCCGGTCTTGCGGTCGATCATGTCGCCGGCTTTGTCGATCGCGCCGTCCACCTTGTCGGCGTGTTCGTTGAGCAGGTTCTTGGCCTTGTCGAAGATGCCCATCGGGGCCTCCTTCTGGTCGGGTACCGGTCATGTCTACCCGACCACGACGACCATTGGGCACACTGGTCGGATGCCGGTGGTGGTGGTGGGTCCGACCGCGGTCGGCAAGTCGGCGCTGGCCGTCGCCCTGGCTCGGGCCTACCGAAGCGCCGGGCGACCCGCGGAGATCGTCAACGCCGACGCCATGCTGGTCTACCGCGGGATGGACATCGGGACGGCCAAACCCGACCTGGTCGAGCGTGACGGCATCCCGCACCACCTGGTCGACATCTTCGACATCACCCGCACGGCCACGGTGGCCGAGTTCCAGCACCTGGCCCGGGACGCCATCGCCGACTGCGAGGCTCGGGGCGTCGTCCCCATCGTGGTGGGTGGTTCTGCCCTCTACGTCCGGGCCGTGGTCGACGTCTTCGACTTCCCCGGCACCGACCCGGAGGTCCGGGAGCGGTGGACTGCGGAGGCCGAGGCCATCGGACCCGAGGCTCTGCACGCGCGGCTGGCCGCCATCGATCCGGCGGCGGCCGCGGTCCTGCTGCCGGGCAACGTCCGCCGGGTGATCCGCGCGCTCGAGGTGATCGAGCTGACCGGGCAGCCGTACGCGGCGCAGCTCCCCGACCACACCTACGCGCGGCCCGGGATCGTCCAGGTGGGCCTGACCATCGACCGGCCGCGGCTCGACGCCCGGATCGAGCTGCGGGTCGCCGCCATGTGGCGGGCCGGGTTGGTCGGCGAGGTCCGCGCCCTGGCCGAGCGCGGGCTGCGCGACGGCCTCACCGCCTCGCGGGGACTGGGCTACCGCCAGGTCCTCGCGTACCTCGACGGCCAGATCAGCGAGGAGACCGCGTACGAGCAGACCGTCACCGGGACCCGGAAGTTCGCCCGTCGGCAGGACATGTGGTTCCGCAAGGACCCACGGATCCACTGGCTGGCCCACGACGCCGACGACCTGGTCGAGGCGGCGTACGCGGTCGCCGGCCCGCTCGGCACGGGCGCCCGGCCCGGGGTGGAAGACTGATCCGGTGCGGAGATGGAACTACAGCAAGGGTCACGGCACCGGTAACGACTTCGTCGTCCTGCTCGACCGGGAGTCGTTGACCGAGCTGACCGCCGAGGACGCCCGATTCCTGTGCGACCGGCATTTCGGCATCGGCGCGGACGGCGTGCTCCGCGCGGTGCTGGCCCGACACATCCCCGAGTGGACCGGCGACGGATCGCTGTGGTTCATGGACTACCGCAACGCGGACGGCTCGATCGCCGAGATGTGCGGCAACGGGGTCCGGGTCTTCGTCCGCTACCTCCTCGAAGCCGGACTGGTCAGCGGTCCCGACGTCCCGGTGGCGACCCGGGCCGGACTCCGGATGGCCACCGTCCAGCCCGACGGCCGGATCCGGGTGGCCATGGGGCCGGTCAGCGTGGCCGACGACGACGCCGAGATCCGTACGGTCGACGGCGGCATCCACCGTGGCCGCCCCGCCGATGTCGGCAACCCGCACGCGGTGGTCTTCGTCGACGACCTCGGACCGCTGCCGCTGCACGCGGCTCCCACCTGGTCACCGGCCGACCGCTTCCCCGACGGGGTCAACATCGAGTTCGTCCGCCGCCGGGGGCGCGACCACGTGGCCATGCGGGTGTTCGAGCGGGGCGTCGGTGAGACCCTGTCCTGCGGGACGGGCACGGTGGCCGCCGCCGCGGTGACCCGCGTCCTCGACGACCGGCCGCTGCCGGCCCTCTATCGGGTCGACGTGGCCGGGGGCACCGTCGAGGTCGAACTGACCGCGGAGCAGGCTTACCTGACCGGCCCGGCGATCGTCGTCGCCCACGGCGAGGTCACCCTGGCCCCGTCGAGCTGAATCCGACCCGAAGAGGTAAGCCATGTCCGTTCTCGATGCGTTCTCCCTGGCCGGCAAGGTCTCGGTGGTCACCGGCGCCAACCGGGGGATCGGGCGAGCCCTGTCGGTCGCCCTGGCCGAGGCCGGCAGCGACGTGGTGCTGCTGGTCCGTGACCCGGATCGCGCCACCGACGTCGTCGACGAGGTCACGGCTCTCGGGGTGCAGGCCCGGGCCGTGGCTGCCGACGTGACCGACCCCGCCGGGGTCCGTCGGGCGGTGGACGAGGTCCTGGCCGGCGTCGGCCGGGTCGACGTGCTGATCAACAACGCCGGTACCTGCATCCACGCCCCCGCGCTCGAGGTCACCGACGAGGACTGGCAGACACGTGCTCGACGTCAACCTCAACGGCGTGTGGAACTGCGCCCAGTCGTTCGGCCGGGCCATGGTGGCGGCCGGCCGCGGCACCATCGTCAACATCGGGTCGATCTCGGCCCAGATCGTCAACCGTCCTCAGTGGCAGCCGGCGTACAACGCCTCCAAGGCGGCGGTGCACCACCTGACCAAGTCGCTGGCCGCCGAATGGGCGCCGCACGGCATCCGGGTCAACGCCCTGGCGCCGGGCTACATCAAGACCGAGATGGCCCCGGTCGACGAGCCGCAGTATCCGCCGGATGTGGATCGACGACGCCCCGATGCAGCGTTACGCCGCACCCAGCGAGCTCGGGCCGAGCGTGATCTTCCTGGCCTCCGACGCGTCGTCGTTCGTCACCGGATCGGTGCTCGTCGCCGACGGGGGCTACACGATCTACTGACCGCGATTCCCACGCACACCGGTATCTCGCTTGCCCGGCGTGAGACCCTGTAGGGGATGACTGCGCAACCTCATGACCATGTCGACGACGAGCTCATCGTCGAGGACCTCACCGGGCTCCCGGACGAGCCCGATGACGTCGACGGCGACCAACTCGACCTGGCCGAGCGGAACTCACTCCGCCGGGTCGCCGGGATGTCGACCGAACTCACCGACATCACCGAGGTCGAGTACCGACAGCTGCTGCTCGAGCGGGTGGTGCTGGTCAGTGTCTGGACCACCGGCAGCGAGGTCGATGCCGCCAACGCACTGGCCGAGCTCAAGCTGCTCGCCGAGACGGCCGGGTCCGAGGTCCTCGAGGGCCTGATCCAGCGTCGCGGCCGACCCGACCCGGCGACCTACATCGGTCGCGGCAAGGTGGCCGAGCTGCGCGAGGTCGTCGTGGCCACCGGTGCCGACACGGTCATCTGTGACGGCGAGCTGGCTCCGGCGCAGCTGCGCAACCTGGAGGACCAGGTCAAGGTCAAGGTGGTCGACCGGACCGCGCTGATCCTCGACATCTTCGCCCAGCACGCCAAGAGCGCCGAGGGCAAGGCCCAGGTCGAGCTGGCCCAGCTGAACTACCTGAAGCAGCGACTGCGTGGTTGGGGCGGCAACCTGTCCCGCCAGGCCGGTGGACGCGCGGCCGGCGGCGCCGGCATCGGTGGTCGCGGACCCGGCGAGACCAAGCTCGAGACCGACCGGCGCCGGATCAACAGCCGGATCGCCAAGCTGCGTGCGGCGCTGCGCGAGCTCGACACCACCCGCGAGACCAAGCGGGCCGAGCGGCACCGGCACCAGATCCCCTCGGTGGCCATCGTCGGCTACACCAACGCGGGCAAGTCGAGCCTGCTCAACCGGCTGACCAATGCCGGGGTGCTGGTCGAGGACGCGCTCTTCGCCACCCTCGACCCGACCACCCGGCGGACCACCGCCACCGACGGCCGGGTCTTCACCCTGACCGACACGGTCGGCTTCGTCCGGCACCTGCCGCACGACCTGGTCGAGGCCTTCGCCTCGACGCTCGAGGAGTCGGCCCAGGCCGATCTGCTGCTGCACGTGGTCGACGCCTCGGATCCCGATCCGGTCGGCCAGATCTCGGCCGTCCGTGGGGTCCTCGCCGATATCGGGGCCGGTGAGCGGCCCGAGCAGATCGTGCTCAACAAGGCCGACCGTGCGGCGGGTGACGTGCTGGCCACGCTGCGGACGCAGTTCCCCGGCGCGATCGTCGTCTCGGCCCGCACCGGAGCCGGGATCGACGAGTTGCGCGCCGTCCTCGAGGCACGGCTGCCGCGTCCCGAGGTCGAGATCAAAGCCCTGATCCCGTACGAGCGGGGCGACCTGCTCAACCGCATCCACCAGGGTGGCGAGTTCATCACCAGCGAGCACACCCCCTCGGGCACCCTCGTCGTCGCCCGGGTCCATCCGTCGCTGGCCGGTGATCTGACCGAGTTCGCGCCCGAGCGAGCACTGAGCCCGATCGATCGCCGGAGCCCGGAACGGTCGGCGCGAGCAACTACAGTGCTCCGGTGACCGCCGACCACCGCGACGTGCTCGCGGCTGCCGTCGCGGGCATCGACGGCAGCGAACGGCCCGGCCAGGTCGACATGGCCGACGCGATCGCCCACGCGCTCCAGACCCACGAGCACCTGCTGGTCCAGGCCGGCACCGGGACCGGGAAGTCGCTCGGCTATCTGGCGCCGGTGCTGATCGCGCTGGCCCACGGCGAGCTCGACCGGGTGATCGTGGCCACCGCCACCCTCGCCCTGCAGAGTCAGCTGGCCAACAACGACATCCCGGCCGCGCTCGATGCGGTCGAGAAGGTGATCGGCTCGCGACCGCGGCACGCCATCCTCAAGGGTCGGACCAACTACGCCTGCCTGCTGCGGGTCCGTGACGGAGGGGTGGGGGACCAGGATGCGCTGATCTCGGCCGGAGACCTGGCCGAGACCATCAAGTCGACCCCGCTGGCCAGCCCCGAATCGGCCCTGGGTGCTGAGGTCCTGACGCTGCGCGAGTGGGCCGAGCAGCAGGCCGGCGCGACCGGACTGGCCGACCGCGACGACGCACCCTCGCACACCGATCGGGCCTGGCAGCAGGTGTCGATCCCGGTCCGGGAGTGCCTGACCCCGCAGCGCTGCCCGTACGGCTCGGCAGTGTTTCGTCGAGCGGTCACGGGACGTGGCCCGCACGGCCGACCTGGTGGTCACCAACCACGCGCTGCTGGCCATCAACGCCATGCACGGCCAGACCGCCCTGCCCGAGCACGACGCGGTGGTCATCGACGAGGCCCACGAACTGGCGGCCCGGGTGACCGGGGCCGCCTCGGGTGAGCTGGGTCCCGTGCTGGTCGATCGGGTGGCCAAGCGGGCCCTGGTCCACCTCGACGACGACCTGGGCCTCGAGCTCCTCGAGTCGGCCGACGGCCTGCGCGTCGCGCTCGACGCGGCCCCGCTCGAACGCGTGGAGGATCCCGATTCGGCGGTGGTCCAGGCCTGCCGGCGGATCCGGGACGCGGCGCGGTCCTGTCTGAGTGCGATGTCCGGCGGCGACGACAAGGCCGACCCCGAGAAGCGCCAGGTCGCGGCGGCCGTCCAGGAGGTGTTCGACCTCGCCGAACGGTGCGCCGCCCTGGCCGAGCACGACGTCGTCTGGGTCACCGAACGCGAACGATCGGGGCGCGAGCTCCGGGTCGCGCCGCTGTCGGTGGCCGGGTTGATGCGGCATCGGGTCTTCGGTGAGCGGACCACCATCCTGACCTCGGCCACGCTCAAGCTCGGCGGCGACTTCACCGGGATCGCCGGCAGCGTCGGGCTCCGGCCCGCGGAACGGATCGTCGACGGGGCGGAGCCGGCCGGATCGACGACACCGGGTGGCAGCGTGGAGTCGCCGTCCGAGGCCGTCACGCCGGGCGGGGCCTCCGGCGGGACCGACGCCGACGCCGACCCGCCGGTGCGTTGGAGGGCCCTCGACGTCGGTTCCCCGTTCGACGTACCGACGCCAGGGCATCCTCTACGTCGCCAAGTCGCTTCCGCCGCCCGGTCGCGACGGCATGTCGGAGGCGGTGCTCGCCGAGATCGCCGAGCTGGTCTGGGCGGCCGGCGGCCGGACCCTGGGCCTGTTCTCCTCGCGTCGCGCCGCCGAGACGGCCGCGGTGCACGTACGCCGGCAGCTGCCCAAGCAGATCGTGCTGTGCCAGGGCGACGCTCAGCTCACCGAACTGACCCGGCGGTTCGTCGCCGAGGAGAAGACCAGCCTGTTCGGCACCCTCTCGCTGTGGCAGGGCGTGGACGTCCCCGGGGCGACCTGTCAGCTGGTCATCATCGACCGGATCCCGTTCCCGCGGCCCGACGAGCCGCTCACCGTGGCCCGACAGCGGGCGGTCGCCGAAGCGGGCGGCAACGGGTTCATGGCCGTGGCCGCCACGCACGCCGCACTGCTCCTCGCCCAGGGTGCCGGCCGGTTGATCCGGCGGGTCAGCGACCGCGGGGTGGTGGCCATGCTCGACTCCCGGCTGGTCACCGCGCGGTACGGCGCGCTTCCTGCGCGACCTCGATGCCCGACATGTGGCCGACCACCGACCGCGAGGTGGCCATCGCCGCGCTGCGCCGGCTCGACGCCGAGGCCTCGGCCCAGGAGTCGTCCTAGCCGGGGATGCGCTCTGGGCACGGTCAACCGCATCTGACACGCTGTGCCGCATGGAACACACGTACGACTTCGACCTCGCCGTCATCGGGTCCGGGCCGGGTGGACAGAAGGCCGCGATCATGGCCGCCAAGCTCGGCCACAAGGTCTGCGTCATCGACAGCAAGTCGATGGTCGGCGGGGTGTGCGTGAACACGGGCACCATCCCGTCGAAGACGCTGCGCGAGGCCGTGCTCTACCTGACCGGGATGCAGCATGCGCGATCTCTACGGCGCCAGCTACCGGGTCAAGGACGAGATCACCATCTCCGACCTGCTGGCCCGGCTCCAGCACGTCATCGGTCGCGAGACCGAGGTGATCCGATCGCAACTGATGCGCAACCACATCGAACTGGTCCCCGGGGCGGCGAGCTTCCTCGACCCGCACACCCTCGTCGGTCGACATCGAGGGCCAGCCGACGCACCGGACGTTGACCGCGGCGAAGATCGTCATCGCCACCGGGACCACCCCGGCCCGCCCGCCGCACGTCGACTTCGACGGGATCCGGGTGCTCGACTCCGACCAGATCCTCACCCTGGACACCGTCCCGGGGTCGATGGTCGTGGTCGGGGCCGGCGTGATCGGCGTGGAGTACGCCTCGATGTTCGCCGCGCTCGGCACTCGGGTGACCCTGGTCGAGAAGCGCGAGCAGATGCTCGACTTCTGCGACCCGGAGATCGTCGAGTCCCTCAAGTTCCACCTGCGCGACCACACCATGTCGTTCCGGTTCGGCGAGGAGGTGGCCTCGGTCGGTCAGCTCGGGCGGCGGGACCATCACCACCCTGGCCTCCGGGCAAGAAGATCGCCGCCGAGGTGGTCATGCACTCGGCCGGCCGGCAGGGCAACACCGACGCCCTCGACCTCGACCGGGCCGGGCTGGCGCGCCGACAAGCGCGGCCGGCTCGTGGTCAACGACCACTACCAGACCTCGGTCGCCGCACATCTACGCCGTCGGTGACGTGATCGGCTTCCCGGCGCTGGCGGCCACCTCGATGGACCAGGGCCGACTGGCCGCCGCGCACGCGTTCGACGAGCCGGCGCACGAGCTCCACGGCGCTGCAGCCGATCGGGATCTACACGATCCCCGAGATCTCCTACTGCGGGAAGACCGAGAGCGAGCTGACCCGCGAGCGCGGTGCCGTTCGAGGTCGGCATCTCCCGCTACCGCGAGCTGGCCCGCGGTCAGATCATCGGCGACTCGTACGGGATGCTCAAGCTGATCGTGCACGCCGACACCCGCGAGATCCTCGGCGTCCACATCTTCGGGACCAGCGCCACCGAACTGGTGCACATCGGTCAGGCCATCATGGGCTGCGGCGGCACCGTGGACTACCTGGTCGACACGGTGCTCAACTACCCGACTCTGTCCGAGGCGTACAAGGTCGCCGCCCTCGACGTCACCAACAAGCTCCGCGCGGTGGCCCGGCTGAGCAACCAGATGCACGCCGCCGAGCCCAGCCTGCTCTAGCTCGAGACTCCCGGCCCACAACGCGAACGTGCCCCGAGCCGGTCAGGCTCGGGGCACGTACTGCTGTGGCAGCAGGCGCGGTCAGATCTTGCGAAGAACCGCGACGACCTTGCCCAGGATGGTGGCGTGGTTGCCGTCGATCGGGTCGTACGACCGGAGTTGTGCGGCATCAGCCACACCTGGTCCCCGGTGCGCTTGAACGTCTTGACCGTCGCCTCGTTGTCGAGCAGCGCCGCCACGATGTCGCCGTTGATCGCCGTGGGCTGCTGACGCACGACGACCCAGTCGCCGCTGCAGATCGCGGCGTCGATCATCGAGTCGCCCCGGACCTCGAGCATGAAGATGGTGCCCGTCTCCCACCAGCTGGCGTGGCAGGGCGAAGACGTCCTCGATCCGCTCCTCGGCCAGGATCGGACCACCGGCCGCGATCCGGCCCAGCATCGGGACGTGCACCGGAGCCGGGTAAGCGTCGCCCACACCGGTGTCGTCGACCGCGGCCGATCTCGCGTGGCGTCGAGCGGTTCGGGCGCACGGTCTGCACCGGCCTCGCCGGGCAGCAGCACCTCGAGGGCGCGCGGACGGTTGGGGTCACGGCGGAGGAAGCCCTTGCCCTCGAGCACCTTGAGCTGATGGGCGACCTAGGAGGACGACGGCCAGTCCGACGGCGTCACCCATCTCGCGGATGCTGGGCGGATAGCCGCGGGTCTCCACGGTGTCGCGGATCATCTCCAGGATGCGGCGCTGCCGCAGGGTGAGGCCGTGGTCGTCGGCCGGGCCTTCGGGGAAGGGGCTGACCGACCCGGTGCCGGCCAGCTGGGCCGCCACGTCGCTGGCGCGCGGTCGACCGCGCCGCCGCGGTGCAGCCGCCGGATCGGCGGCGGGTCCGGGAGTGGAAGGGGTGTCCTTGTCTGCCATGAAAGTGACTCTAGAGAAGGTCACCGACACATTCAAACACCTGTTCGAGGTGTGTCGCGTGTCGTTCGAATCCGCTGACCGGGACGACGACGGTGACGGGCTCGATCGACCGCGATGCCCGGCCGGGTCCACGAGGTCGATCGGGGAGCGTCGGTACGCATGCGGAAAAACTGTCAGTGCCGGGTGATGGGCTGAGGGACATGGACATCACATCGAACAATCGTGCGAATGTGCTTGGCAAGCCGGTCGATGTGCGGTACAAATCAAACGCACGTTCTATCGAACAGCAGTTCGATGCTATCTCGAGGAGCAGCACCATGACCGCAGCCGCCACCATCGACACCACGAGTGCGACCGCCACCACCGTGCGGCGTGCCGACCGGACGACCCCGGTCCGCCCGCGTCGTCGTCGTGACGGCCGGACCGGACCGGCCGCCCGCCCGATGCGCTTCGCACCGGCACCCACGGCCCGGATCCCGGCGGTCGTCGGCCCTCATGGCTGCGAGGCCGAGCCGGCGGCGGCTTTCGCTCCCCGCGTCGCCCAGTCCACGTGGCGACTGACCGAGCGGGGGATCGCGGTGGCGCTGGTGGCCATGGCGATGATCGTGGTCGCGGCGCTGACGGTGATCGGCCTGACCGCGCTCCGGGTGACCGGCGAGTCGTACACGCCGCCGGGCCAGTCGTCGCTCTCGCAGACGCAACTGTCCCCGATCAGCCGGTGAATCCGCGATGGAGCGACCCGCAGAGGTCCGCTCAACCGGCGGGCTGACCGGCCGCGACGACGACGGTCCGCATCAACTTGTCGGCCAGGGACTGACGTCGTTCGTCCCAACGCGGCCAGAGGAACCCGACGACGGTGAGGCCGTCGAGCAGATGGACCAGGTCGCGCACGAACGCCTGGGCCGGCCCGATCGGAGCCGCCGTGTCCTGGCCCACGAGGCGAAGGCCGACGCGGCGCTTCCCGAAGGACTGGCCGGTGCGCCCCGCCACGATCCACCGGTCGACCACGCACCACCCGAGCGCCAGGGCGGCGACCGCACCACCGACGATCAGCAGCACCGCGATCACGCCGATGGGCACCGCGGTCATCGACGACGGATCGCTCACCTGCCGCAGCCAGCCGCCGTAGCCAACGGTCAGCACCACTGCGGCGAGCAGGCCGGGCGCGGCGTCGAGCAGCCACGCACCGGCGCGGGCCCGCCACGGAGCGTAGGGGCCCTGCTCGACCGCGCGATCGCCACTGGCGTCCTGAGCGGAGGTCGTCGCGGTCCAGGCGCCGATCGTCCCGATCCCCGAGGTCGAGGTGCCTGTGGTCGAGCGGCCGAGTGGCGCGGCGCCCGACCCGGGGACCGATGGTTCGGTGCCGATCGTCGGAATCGCCCGGGGTGGGGCGGTGGCGTGGCCGCCGCCGTACCGCCCGGTCACCGGTCCGTAGTGCACCGCCGAAGGCGGGCCCGGCTCGGACACCCGAGCCGATCGTCCGGCCGCCGGGTCGTTCGACGTCCCGGTCGCGCGCGACCAGGGGTTGGGCGGTGACTCGGCCATGACCATCCTCGGACGTGGGGGTCGGGACGGGGGAAGTCTAGGACGGTACGACGTGGTCGATCGATCGTCCACCGACGACCCGCGGGGCGGGGGAGAATGGCGGGGTGACCGTACCGATCGCCACGACGCGCACCCCCCGCGCGCAGGCGGCCCGCCGAGCCGGCTTCGTCGGCGGCTTCTTCGCCCTCGGGCTCGGCTTGAGCAGCACCTACGCGTTGACCGGGGTCGGCATCACCTGCCCGTTCCGGGCCGTGACCGGGTGGGACTGCCCGTTCTGCGGGGCGACCCGGATGGGGGCGGCGCTGCTCTCGGGCGACGTGAGCGCCGCCTTGGTGGCCAATCCGCTCGTCCTGGTCGGCCTGATCGCGCTCGCCGGGTTGGGTCTGGGCTGGTTCGTCGAGGCGGTGGGCGGCGGCCGGTCGACCTCGCGGGTGCTCGACCGCGCGTCGGTCATCCGGCCGGTGGTCTGGGCCGTCCTGGGCTCGGTCGTCGCTCTCGCGTACACGCTGGTCCGCAACCTGCTCTGACCGCGATCGCCGGGCACCGTACACCCGTTTCCGGGCTGCGGACGCCTGTCCACCGACGGGCGTTTCGCTCTTGCGTCGACCGCTCTTCGGACGTACGGTACCTATATCTAGTAGTTACACCCCTGTAGTTCAGTCCACAGCTTGTGGTCGGTTACCCACACTGATCCACAGCCCGGCACACAGGTCGTCCACAGAGCCATCCACAGGAGGGCGTTCGCGGGCGGCCCGGTGCGGGTCGCCGGGGCGCTGCCGGAGCCGAAGTCACGACGCGAGGAGGAGGCGGCCCATGCACTGCCCGTACTGCCGTCACACCGACTCCAAGGTGCTCGACTCGCGCACCGCGGAGGACGGCGGCAGCATCCGCCGCCGCCGCCAGTGCCCGACCTGCGAGCGTCGGTTCACCACGGTCGAGCAGATGCAGCTCGTGGTGGTCAAGCGCAGCGGCGTGGTCGAGCCGTTCAACCGCGACAAGGCGATCAGCGGCGTCCGCAAGGCCTGCAAGGGTCGCCCGGTGACCGAGGACCAGCTGGCCCGGCTCGGTCAGTTGGTCGAGGACTCGCTGCGCGCGTCCGGTCAGCCCGAGGTCCCGGCCGACGAGGTCGGCGTGGCCATCCTCGGCCCGCTCCGCGACCTCGACCAGGTCGCCTACCTGCGCTTCGCCAGCGTCTACCGGCAGTTCCGCTCGGTCGAGGACTTCGAGGCCGAGATCGCGCTGCTGCGGGTCGAGCAGGAGCCGACCGGGCATCGAGCCGCTGATCCCCGATCGGCAGCGACACCACCAAGGTCAGCAACTTCACCCCGCACAAGCGGACCCCCGCACGCCGACCGGCCTCGGCCGGCGGCAGCCACGGGCCTCCCTGAGGCTCCCCAGACCCCGGGCAGGGTCCGCGCGGCGGGGGAAGGCTGCGCGGGCCCCGCCCGGTTCCATCCCGATCACCACGCACCCTGCACTCGCACCACCTCCACCCGCTTGACCGAACATCGCATCGCCTCGATTTCACGTTCTTGTCTCACGGGGGACTCACCACACCGATCACGGCCCGGCAGCGGAGCCAGAAGCTAGAGAGAAGGACTCCATGACCGAGACCACCCGTGCGGCGAACGGCCGGGCCGACGGTCGAAGGGCCGTCGCATCGACCGGTCTGACCGTCAAGCGCGTCTTCACCAGTGGCGTTCACCCGTACGACGAGGTCACCTGGGAGCGCCGCGACGTCGTGCAGACCAACTGGAAGACCGGCGAGGTCGTCTTCGAGCAGAAGGACGTGGAGTTCCCCGACTTCTGGAGCGTCAACGCCTCGACCATCGTCACCACCAAGTACTTCCGCGGCGCGCTGGGCACCCCGGCGCGCGAGCAGGGTCTGCGTCAGCTGATCGACCGCGTGGTCAAGACCTACCGCAAGGCGGGGGAGGACTACGGCTACTTCGCCGACACCGAGTCGGCCGAGATCTTCGAGCACGAGCTGACCTGGATGCTGCTGCACCAGTACTTCTCGTTCAACTCACCGGTGTGGTTCAACGTCGGCACCTCGTCGCCGCAGCAGGTCAGCGCGTGCTTCATCCTCGTCGTCGACGACTCGATGGACTCGATCCTGAACTGGTACCGCGAGGAGGGCTTCATCTTCAAGGGCGGCTCCGGCGCCGGTCTCAACCTGTCGCGGATCCGGTCGAGCAAGGAGCTGCTGAGCTCCGGCGGCACCGCGTCCGGCCCGGTGTCGTTCATGCGCGGCGCCGACGCCAGCGCCGGCACCATCAAGTCCGGTGGCGCCACCCGCCGCGCGGCGAAGATGGTCGTGCTCGACGTCGATCACCCCGACATCGAGGAGTTCATCGAGACCAAGGCGCGCGAGGAGGACAAGATCCGCGCGCTCCGCGACGCCGGTTTCGACATGGACCTCGGCGGCCGGGACATCACCTCGGTGCAGTACCAGAACGCCAACAACTCGGTGCGGGTCACCGACGAGTTCATGCGGGCGGTCGAGGACGGCGCCGAGTTCGGGCTGCGGGCCCGCAGCGACAACCGGGTCATCGAGACCGTCGACGCCCGCGAGCTGTTCGACAAGATCGCCGAGGCCGCCTGGGCGTGCGCCGACCCGGGCATCCAGTACGACGACACCATCAACGACTGGCACACCAACCCCGAGACCGGCCGGATCACCGCGTCCAACCCGTGCTCGGAGTACATGAGCCTGGACAACAGCTCGTGCAACCTGGCCAGCCTCAACCTGCTCAAGTTCCTGCGCGACGACGACACCTTCGACGCGCGAGAAGTTCGAGCAGGCCGTCGAGATCATCATCACCGCGATGGACATCTCGATCTGCTTCGCCGACTTCCCGACCGAGGCGATCGGGCAGACCACCCGCGACTACCGGCAGCTGGGCATCGGCTACGCCAACCTCGGCGCGCTGCTGATGGCCACCGGCCACGGCTACGACTCCGACGGCGGCCGGGCGCTGGCCGCCGCGATCACCTCGCTGATGACCGGCACCTCCTACCGCCGCTCGGCCGAGCTGGCCGCGATCGTCGGTCCGTACGCCGGGTACGCCCGCAACGCCGACGCCCACAAGCGGGTGATGCGCAAGCACCAGGCCGCCAACGACGCGCTGCGCACGGTCGGCAGCCTCGACTCCGACGTGCAGAAGCGGGCCACCAAGGCGTGGGACGGCGTGATCAAGCTCGGCGAGACCAACGGTTACCGCAACGCGCAGGCCTCGGTGCTCGCGCCGACCGGGACCATCGGCTTCATGATGGACTGCGACACCACCGGCATCGAGCCGGACTTCTCGCTGGTCAAGTTCAAGAAGCTGGTCGGCGGCGGGTCGATGCAGATCGTCAACCAGACGATCCCGCGGGCGCTGCGCAAGCTCGGCTACGCCGACGAGACCATCGAGGCCATCGTCGAGTACATCGCCGAGAACGGCCACGTCGTCGACGCGCCGGGTCTGCGCCCGGAGCACTACGAGGTCTTCGACACGGCCATGGGTCAGCGGGCGATCCGTCCGATGGGTCACGTCCGGATGATGGCCGCCGCACAGCCGTTCCTGTCCGGCGCCATCTCCAAGACGGTCAACCTGCCCGAGTCGGCCACCGTCGCCGAGATCGCCGACGTCTACCTGCAGGGCTGGAAGTTCGGCCTCAAGGCGCTCGCGGTCTACCGCGACAACTGCAAGGTCGGTCAGCCGCTCAGCGACGGCAAGAAGAAGAAGGACGAGGAGCCCGCCGCCACGGCGGCGCCGGTCGAGGTCAAGACAGATCGTGTACCGGCCCACCCGCAAGCGGCTCCCCAAGTCGCGCCCGAGCCTCACCACCTCGTTCTCGGTCGGTGGCGCCGAGGGGTACATGACCTCGGGCTCGTACCCCGACGACGGTCTCGGTGAGGTCTTCCTCAAGCTCGGCAAGCAGGGTTCGACCCTGGCCGGGGTGATGGACGCCTTCTCGATCGCGGTCTCGATCGGCCTGCAGTACGGCGTGCCGCTGGAGACCTTCGTCCAGAAGTTCACCAACCTCAAGTTCGAGCCGGCCGGCCTGACCGACGACCCGGACATCCGGATGGCGCAGTCGATCATGGACTACATCTTCCGGCGGTTGGCGCTGGACTACCTGACCTTCGACGAGCGGGCCGAGCTCGGCATCTACACCGCGACCGAGCGGGCCCGTCAGGTCGAGACCGGCTCGTACCTGCCGGCCGAGGCCGAGGACGAGCTCAGCGAGGCCGAGTCGCTCAAGAACGACGCCGGCGACGACGTCGACACCTCGCCCGATCTCGAGGACGACATCGCGTCGGCCAAGCCGGCTCCGGCCTCGGCGCGGACCACGTCGGAGTTGTTCGAGCGGATCACCGGCACCAGTGTCGACGCCCCGCTCTGCCTGACCTGCGGGACCAAGATGCGCCCGAGCGGTAGCTGCTACGTCTGCGAGGGCTGCGGCTCGACCAGCGGCTGCAGCTGATCCGTCGGCTCACTCAGCCTCGCTGAGCACGGACACCGGCCCGGTCCCCTCGTGGGGCCGGGCCGGTGCCGGTCCTGCCCCACGCCGTCGGGATCCGTGGTGGGAGTGACTCCGCGAGCCGGTCGACGGGACGCGCGTCCGCGGGCATCTGAGGTGGCGCGACTTGCCTACGATGGGCCGGTGAGTGCATTCCTGGTGGCGAAGGGCCTGGCGGGTGGCTACGCGCACCAGACGCTGTTCGAGGAGCTCGACCTCAGCGTCGGACCCGGGGACGTGGTCGGCGTGGTCGGGGCGAACGGCGCGGGCAAGTCGACGTTGCTCCGCCTTCTCTCCGGGACCCTGGAGCCGCTGGCTGGGACGGTGAGCACCTCACCGAGCGACGCGTTCGTCGGCTGGTTGCCGCAGGAGCACGAACGGGTGCCCGGCGAGACGATCGCCGGCTACCTGGCCCGTCGCACCGGGGCCGCGGGGGCGACGGCCGAGATGGAGGCCACGGCGGCCGCGCTCGGCACCGACCTCCCCGGCGCGGACGACGCGTACGCCGCGGCGCTGGACCGCTGGCTGGCCAGCGGGGCGCCCGACCTCGAGGACCGTATCCCTCCGGTGCTCGCCGACCTCGGGCTCGATGCCGCTCCGGGCGCCCTGATGACCAGCCTGTCCGGCGGCCAGGCCGCGAGGGCCGCCCTGGCCGCGTTGCTGCTCAGCCGCTTCGACCTCGTGCTGCTCGACGAGCCCACCAACGACCTCGACCTCGCCGGGTTGGAGACGTTGGAGACCTTCGTCCGTGGGCTCCGCAGCGGTGTCGTGTTGGTCAGCCACGACCGTGAGTTCCTGTCCCGGGTGGTGACCCGGGTCGTCGAGCTCGACCTCGCCCAACACCAGGTCGCCGTCCACGACGGCGGCTACGACGCGTTCCTGCAGGAGCGCGAGGTCGCCCGCCGGCACGCCCGTGAGGCCTACGAGGAGTTCGCCGACAAGAAGTCCGACCTGGTGTCGCGGATGCGCACGCAGCGGGAGTGGAGTTCGCAGGGGGTGCGCAACGCGATCAAGAAGAACCCCGACAACGACAAGTTCCGCCGCAAGGCCAGCGTGGAGTCATCGGAGAAGCAGGGCCAGAAGGTGCGCCAGATGGAGTCGCGGATCGCCCGGCTGGAGGAGGTCGAGGAGCCGCGGAAGGAGTGGGCGCTGCAGTTCACCGTCGGCGCCGCCCCGCGTTCCAGCTCCGTGGTCGCCGTCCTCGACGCCGTCACGCTCCGTCGCGGCGACTTCGCCCTCGGTCCGGTCTCGCTGCAGGTCAACGCGCGCGACCGGATCGGCATCACCGGACCCAACGGCGCGGGCAAGACGACCCTGCTGGAGCTGTTGCTCGGCCGGTTGTCACCCGACCAGGGCCGGTCGACGCTCGGCGCGTCGGTCGCTGTCGGCGAGATCGACCAGGCCAGGACCGGGCTGGCCGAGGACCTGCCGCTCGGCGACGCGTTCGAGGCCGTCCTCCCGTCGATGGACGCCGGGTCGGTGCGCACCCTGCTGGCCAAGTTCGGCCTCAAGGCCGACCAGGTCACCCGGCTGGTCGGCCGGCTCTCACCCGGCGAGCGGACGCGGGCGGCACTGGCCGTGCTGCAGGCCCGCGGGGTCAACCTGCTGGTGCTGGACGAGCCGACGAACCACCTCGACCTGCCGGCCATCGAACAGCTGGAGCAGGCGCTCGCCTCGTACGACGGGGCGCTGCTGCTGGTCAGCCACGACCGGCGGCTGCTCGGCAACGTCAGTCTGGACCAGAGCTGGTCGGTCGACTGCGGCCGGGTGACCATCGGCTGACCGCTGGTCGTCCGTGGCGAGGCCGCCCCAAGGCTCAGACCAGCGGGCGAGCCACCTCGAGTTGACCGTGCTCGATCAACCAGCGGACCGATTCGAGGACGGCTCGGTCCGGCTCGTACCGCGGGGCGTAGCCGATCAGCCGGCGGGCCTTGTCGATGCTGCAGTAGTGGTTGCGGACCAGGTGCTCCCAGCTGGTGTCGGCGGACTCGGCGTCGGTCTGGCCACGGAAGTCGTCCCAGCTGACCGGGCGCAACTCCGCCGTCATGCCGAACCAGCCAGCGGCTGACTGGGCGTAGCCGCGGACGGTCAGCGCGGACGGGGCCACGATGTCGAAGTCCTCACCGGCCGCCGCCTCGCGATGGGCGATGGCCGTCTCGAAGGCCTGCGCCACGTCGTCGGCGTGGACGTGGTGCATCGCCTCGGTCCCGATCCCGGGGACGGTCAGCGGTTCACCGGCCGACAGCGTGCGCCACACCGCCGGGTCGAAGTTGCCGAGCGGCCCGATCGGGTGCCACCCGGGGCCGACGATGTGTCCGGGATGCAGCGAGGTGGTGACCAGTCCGCCGGACCGGGTCTCCGCCTCGAGCAGGTCGGCGATGGCCGCCTTGGCGATGCCGTAGTCGCCGAGCGGCGGCGCGGCGTTCTTCTCGGTGACCGGGAGACGGAGGCTGGGACCGTGCCGCCAGATCGAGCCACAGTGCAGCAGGTGCGCGGTCTCGCCGCGTAGCCGGTCGACCAGTGCCGTGGCCGAGGCCGGGGTGAAGCAGATCAGGTCGACGACTACCTCGCCGTGCAGCGCCGCGACCCGGTCGGGGAAGGTGCCGGCCTCGTCCTCGGCCGCCCGGTCGGCCTCGACCAGCTGCACGTCGGACCAGGTGGGGTCGTCGACGTAACTCGCCCGCCGGCCGCGGCTGATGCTGACCACCTCGTGGCCGGCGCGGACCAACCGGGGGACCAAGAAGGATCCGATGTGGCCACTGCCACCGATCACGACGACTCTCATGACCTCAGGCTAGGTCGCCGCCGCCTCGACCCGGTCGGCCGGCGGTGTGCCGCGGCTCGGCACACCCGTCGAGCACGCGGGCAGCGGCCCCGTGGTCACGGTGTGGTCCGCGCGGTGACGGGCGGCTGTCCTCATGCCATTCGAGGAAGTGACGGGTGAAGGGGCCGTGGAGCACGAGCTGCCTCGTGGGGACGTGACCGAGGGCGTCGTCCGCGAGGGGTCCACGGTGCGCCGTCTGGACCAGACCGCAGACGCGCGGCCGTGGCGGACCATCTGCTGCCTCTGGAGTCGGTCGGATGCACGAGCGCACCCCGCTCACTCGGTCGCGATCAGTCCGGTCGCGACGTCGTGGACTAGCGAATGACGTTCCCGGTGACCGTCCCGAGCCGTCGGCCGCCGACGAAAGGCTGCTGGTCAGTGTCGGTGAGCTCCTTCGAGATCTGCACGCCGCCTCTGCTGGGCACGCCGCGGGGCGGGGGTTCGCGGGACCGCGGGGCACTCGTGGTTCACCTTCCCGATGCCGTCAGGCGTGCGATCCGGGGCGACCGCCGCTGCGCCGGCGCCGGCGCTGGTGTCGCACAACGACGTGACCCCGCGGAATGTGGTCGGGCGTGACGGTCGGGCGGTCGCATCGATCGACTTCGACAGGGCCGGACCGACCACGCTTCTCGGGACTTTCTCGACACACCGCTACGGCATTGGATGCCGCTGGGCGACCCCGTCGATCGGTGGCCCGGGTGGCCCACGGGCGATTGCCGCCCCGGCACATCCACGGCGCTTCGCTGACGCCGACGGGTTGACCGCCGACCACCGGGCCTCGCTCGTCGGTCTCGGTGAACGACGCGACGAGCCTGCGTGGCCCCAGCGCTGGTGGGAGGCGGCCGCCGCGTTCGTGAGCACCGGTCCCCACCGAACGCTCGTGATCGCCGGGGGGAGCTCGCACGACAACCCGTTGGACGAACCCGCCGCGGTGGTCGGGGAGGTCGAGAAGATGACCGCCGCCGCTCGGCGACGGCCGCCGGGCCCCGGCCGTCGATCGACACGGTCCTGCTAGCCGCGCAGGCCGGTGCTTCTCAGGCCGGTGCCGGGACAGGCGAACCCGACGATGAACCTGTCCCCGTACCGGGAGACGTCCCCCTGCAGTGCGAGGGAAGGACGGCGGTGCCGGGGCTAGTCACACCGGTCGAGCACGCGGGCCGCGGCGCCGTGATCACCCGGGTTCATCGAGAGCTGCCACCGGGCGGTGACCTCGACGAAGGTGATCACGTACGTGCACCGGTAGTCGCGCTGCGGCGGCAGCCAGGACCCGGGACCGGAGGCACCCTTGGACTCGTTGGCCCGGGCCGACACGGCCTGGAGGTTGTCCGGGTCGTTGGCGAAGGCGATACGCCGTTCGTCGGTCCACTGCTGGGCGCCCTGCTGCCAGGCCAGCGCGAGCGGGTAGCGGTGATCGATCTCGACGAGCGTCGAGGTGTACGGGCCGCGCCGGAACGCGATCGTCACCCCGCTGTAGGGGTCGGCGAGCACCCCGGACTCGACCACGCAGTTCCGCGTACCGGGCCGGAACCGGACCTCGGTGAGGTCGCGGGCCAGCGTCCGGTTCCGCAGATCGCAGCCGCCGACGCTGGCCCAGCCCGGGCCGAAGCGGTCGCGGCGGTAGCCGGTCTTCGGGGCCCGACCGCGTACCGGGACCGTGGCCAGCAGCTGTTCGGCCTGCTGCGCCGAGCGTCGACCGGCACTCGGCGTCGGGGCGGCGTCGGTGGCGGCCGGCTCGGCCGGACCGACGTGCCGCACGACGACCACGGCGACGACGGGCGCCACGATCGCGAAGATCGCGGCCAGCACGATCGAGCGACGGGGTGCAGGTCGGGAGGAGACGTCGAGGGTGGGGGAGGTCATGAGGCGTCCGGGGGGAAGGCGGGCGTCCATCATCACATCCGCCGACCGCCGGGTCACGGCAGCGGGAACGGCGACTGGGCCAGCACCGGGGTGTCGTCGACCTCGACCGAGGACACCCACTTGACCCACCAGAACCCGCGGTAGCCGGGGGCGACCAGCCGGGCCGGCCCACCGTGACCGGCTCCGAGCCGGGCCCCTTCCATCCCGGTGGCCAGCCACAGCCCGGACGCTTCGGCGAGCGCGAAGCGGCGGCGGTAGCCGGTGGCGCTGGTGACGACGATCGAGCGACCGGTCGCCGGGCCGAGCAGCCGGTCGAGGGGGACCGCGGTCCATTCGACGTCGGCGTACCACCCGCTGGTGCAGTCGAGCCGGGCGCGCACCGGGACCGCTTCGGCGTCGAGTTCGGCCGGGCTCCAGACCCGACCACCGACCCGGACCCGGTGGTCGGCGGTCAGACGCGGGGTCCGGTCGAACAGCCAGATGGTCGGTGGGACGGCGGACGGGTCGAGCCGGTGCGACCCGGTGCTGATCCGGGTGGCGGCCCGCGAACCGCTGAGCACGCCCACCCCCTCGAGCGCCGCGTACGCCGCCGCCGTGCCGCCGAGGAACGCCGCCGTCCCGAGCACCCGCCGTCGGGTCAGATCGGTGGGCCGAAGTCGCTGACCGCGGTGCCGGACCAGATGGACCACCAGCAGGACGACCAGCACGACGGCGGCGCCGACGTGGACCTGGATCGGGCTGAGTCCGGCGATGATCCCGTAACCGCCGAAGACCTGGACGAAGCCCGCGACCAGGCAGAGGACCACGACGGCCAGCAGGGCGAGGCTGGCGATCCGCCACCGCGTAGCCCGCCGGATCACCGCCTGCTTCCAGGGGACCAGCCCGACGGCAGCCAGTCCGGCCGCACCGTGGGCGACGGTGACCAGCGTGGCCTTCGCCGATCCGGAGGTCGCGAAGCCGAGCCACCCGGTGACGAACGCCACCGCCAACACCGTGAGCAGAGCGACGTTGGTCCGCCGCCCGGCTCGCGCGAAGCGCTGACTCGCAGGGGCCCGACGGACACCGGGTCGGCCGGTCATGGCCGCCGGTCGACTGACGTCAGCGCCCGCCGAACAGCCGGAACCGACCGCGGCTGGCCGGGGTGGGCTCGACCGGCTCGGGCTCGGCCACGGTCGCCGCGATCTCGTCGGGCGCCCGGGTCAGCAGACCGGGGACAGCGCTCAGCCCGGTCTTGGCGTCCTCCGGACGGGGCTCGATCTCGCCGTCGATGCTGAATCGGCTTCGGGTCACCACCGCGGTGCACTTGATCCCGTAGTCGTACTCCTGGATCTCACAGCCGTAGCACTTGAAGACGCCCTCGAGCAGCACCAGATCGGGATTGGCGGCCGTCAGTTCGGCTTCGCGCTCGTTCGAACGCTGCGCATAGGCAGCGATGGCTTCGACGTTCCAGCATCGGACGCCGTCGGCACCTTCTTTGGTATCGACCCGCATACCACCCACCCTAGTGGCACGGGCCAGACCCGGCTCAGCGCCGCGGAACCGGTCCGTACACCGGTGGGGGTGGGGGCGGCACGATCACGTACGGGCGCAGCGCGGCGGCGTGGGCCAGCAAGTGGGGCATCCGCTCGCCGATGTCGCGCGGCGCTTGCCCGGCCAGGTAGCGGTGGTGCAGAAAGGCGATCTCGATCATCGTCTGCTGGTAGACCCGCAGGGCGCGCGCCGCCGGTCGACCACCCAGCCGCTTCGCGTACGCGCGGGCCGACATCCGGTCGCCGAGCCGGCCGATCCATCGGGTCTCCTCGGGCCGGATCCAGCCCATCGCGGCGACCTCGCCGAGGGCGGCGGTCAGCAGCCGGCCCTCGCGCGACCGGGCCCAGACGCCCAACGCGAACACGATGGCCAGCAGCGGCAGCATGATCACCAGATAGGCGAAGAAGAAGCCGTCTCCGCCCCAGAACGTGCTGCCGTTCCACACGCCGTGCATCGTCACAGCGAGTAGGTAGCCGGCGATCGGGGCGATCACCCGCACCGCGGGTCGGGTCGTGGTGACGGCGATCCCGACGCCGATGCCGATGGCCGAGGTGAACAGCGGATGGGCGAACGGCCCCATGATCCCGCGCAGGATGAACACGCCGGCGACCTCGGGTCCGGCGCTCAGGTAGTAGAAGATGTCCTCGACGAAGGCGAACCCGATCCCGGCCAGGGCGGCGTAGACGATCCCGTCGAGCACCCCGTGCAGCTGCCCGCGACGGAAGAGCACCAGGACCGCGAGGAAGAGTCCCTTGGCCAGCTCCTCGAGGACGGGGGCACCGATAGCGGTGTCGATGAAGTCGGTCGTCCCGGGCAGCGCGAAGAAGAACTGCTCGGTCAGCAGCGAGAAGCCGACCGCGATCACCGCACCCCAGCCGAGCGCGGCGAGCCGGTAGCGCGGCGCCTCGGGCTCGTAGCGGTCCAGCCAGAAGCAGACGGCGATCAGCAGCGGGAACGACACCGCGGCCAGCAGCGTGATCAGCAACGTCGTCCCGGGCCCGACGCTGATCAGCACGAGCACCGCGATCACGGCGGCGCCCAGGCCGAGCACGACGGCCGCGACCACGCCCATCGGGGACCACCGCTCGCGCAGCAGCGCCACGGGCGCCGGAGGGGGCAGGAACGGAACCGGTGCGGTCATCTCAGCAGTCGTCTCGTCGTGGGTGGGGCATCGCCGAACACCGAGACTCTATGCGGCTGGACGAGTGAGGGGACGGGCATGCAGGGAGTGTTGACCGGCTTCGCCACCATCGGCGCGGTCGTGATCCTCGGGATGCTGCTGGCCCAGGTGAGGATCCTCGACGCCTCGGCACAGCGGCTCTTGTCCCGGCTGGCCTTCTTCGTCGCCAGCCCGGCGCTGATGATCATCGTGCTCGGCGACTCCGACGTGACCACGCTGTTCTCGGCCAATCTGATCGCGTCGATCGTCGGCGTCGCGGTGTCCGCGGTCATCGCGGTGGTGCTGGCCCGGCTGGTCTGGAAACGCTCGGGCGGCGACACAGTGATCATCGCGTTCTCCGCGTCGTATGTGAACGCGGGCAACCTGGGCCTGCCCATCGCCGCGTACGCGCTCGGCGACGCCTCGTTCATCGGACCGATGCTCCTCACCCAGCTGTTGATCCTGCAGCCGCTCGGGCTCGCCGTGCTCGACGTGATCAAGCGCTCGGGGGACCGCGACCGGTCCCGGGCACGTCTGGTCGGGTCGTTCCTCAGCCGCCCGTTCCGCAACCCGCTGATGATCGGCTCGCTGATCGGGCTCGCTCTGTCGGTGTTCGACCTCGCCCTGCCCGCGCCGGTCCGCGACCCGCTGGTGCTGGTCGGCGGGATGGCGGTCCCGGCCATGCTGATCGCGTACGGCGTCTCGCTGCGGCTCGGTCCACGGCCGGGCGCCGGGGAACCGGTCGGGCAGATCGCCGTCATCGTCGGACTCAAGCTCGTCCTGCAGCCGCTGGTCGCGTACGCGGTGGGCTCGTGGGTGCTCGGTCTGAGTGGCGTCGACCTGCTGGCCGTCACCGTGATCGCGGCCCTGCCGACCGCCCAGAACGTCTTCACCCACGCGGTGCGCTACGACCAGGGGGTGATCCTGGCCCGCGACAGCATCTTCGTCGGCACCCTGCTGTCGGTCCCCGCCTTGATCATCATCGCCGCGCTGGTGGGCTGACCCCGTCGGCGTCGAACGGTCGCGTTGCTGCGCTAGGTTCGACCGCGGAAGGGGGTGACATGGACGTGGCAGACATCGAAGAGTTCGACATCGACCGGAGCATCGAGCAGGCGTGGAACGAGTTCCAGGCCCGGCTCGGCGAGATCATCTCGGTGATCGACGACTCGGGCGACCTGACGATCGGCATCCAGGCCGCCGCCGACGAGGCCCCCTATCTGCGGCTCAGCAGCCCGCGCCGTGACACCATCCGCTGCGAGGCCACCGGCGACGCCGGACCGGGAGCCGGGCTGACGCTCCCGGCCGATCGGCTGACCGCCCTCGAGGAACGTGGCTGGCAGCCACCGTCGCTCGACGCCGACCCCCCGACCGACAGCTTCTGGATCGAGGTCGCCCAGGAGGACAGCGACCGGCTGAGCGAGCAGCTGGTCTGGGCGCTGCGCGAGGTCTACGGCGTCCAGCACCCGGTCTTCCTGCATCCCGACCAGCTCGTCGAGCTGCTGCAACCGCAGCCGGCCCCGATCGAGCAGATCGGCTCGGCCGTCGTCCCGGTGCAGGTCGACCGCGACGACCTGATCGCGATCTGGCCGCGCGACCGGAGCCACCTCGACGACCTGATCGGCGCCGAGCTGGCCCGGATGTTCGGCCATCCGCCGATCCGCGACGCCGAGGGCGACGTGGCCATCCGCGTCGGGTCGACCATGTTGTTCCTGCGGACCAGCGGCGACGCGCAGGAGGTCGTGCTGTTCGCCGCGGTCGTGCACGACGTCGCCGGCCGATCGCGGGCCGCCGAGGTGCTCAACGACCTGAACGTCGACGCCCGGTGGGTGAAGTTCCAGTTGGTCCGCGACCGGGTCTTCGTCACCTTCTCGGTGTTGGCCCGGCCCTTCGTGCCGGCCCACCTGCACCAGGCGGTGCGGATCCTGTCCGAGGTGGCCGACGGGATCGACGACGACCTGGCCGCCAAGCTCCACGGTCGGACCACGTTCGGCGACCACGACGACCCGCAGTGATTTCCACCGGCGACGTCGGCCGGGCGCTCAGTCCCGGCGGCTCACCGACAAGGCCGCCCCGCTGATCATCGCCACCGCCTGACCGACGGTGCGCAGCCGGTGAGGTCGGCGAGGCCGATGTCGATGCCGACCGATCGCCACTGGTCGACCAGCACCTGCAGGGTGTGGGGGCGAGACCGAGATCGGCGAACTTCTGGGTCATGTCCAGGTCAGCCAGGTCGATGCCGGCGGCGGACGCCAGATCGGTCAGCAGGCTGTCGGGGGCGGGCATGGGCGAGGCATCCTCGAGGGAGAAACAAGGACCTCACCTCTCACGGCCTCCCCGGTCGGGTCGGCCCGGTCTCACCCGTCGGCGGTCCCGCCCGCTGGGGCGGTCGCGCCCGACGGGCTGTTCCGGTGGCCGTAACCTGGCGCGGTGTCCGAACCGGCGATCCTCGTGCGCTACGACGAGTCGTTGCCGATCAACACCTGGCGGCGGGAGATCTCCGAGACCATCCGCGACCACCAGGTGGTGGTGATCGCCGGCGAGACCGGATCGGGCAAGACCACTCAGCTGCCCAAGTTCTGCCTCGAACTGGGTCGGCGCTCGATCGGGCACACCCAGCCGCGGCGGATCGCCGCCCGGACCGTGGCCGAGCGGATCGCCGAGGAACTCGAGACGACGCTCGGTGATCTGGTCGGCTACCAGGTGCGCTTCACCCGGAAGTCCTCGCGGGCCACCCGGCTCAAGGTGATGACCGACGGCGTGCTGCTCGCCGAGATCGCCCACGACCGCGACCTGCGCCGCTACGACACGATCATCGTCGACGAGGCCCACGAGCGCAGTCTGAACATCGACTTCCTGCTCGGCTATCTGCGTCAGCTGACCGCCCGGCGGCCCGATCTCAAGGTGATCATCACCTCGGCGACCATCGACACCGAGCGGTTCGCCCAGCACTTCTCCCGCCCGGACGGGACGCCGGCGCCGATCATCGAGGTGTCGGGCCGGACCTTTCCGGTCGAGGTGCGCTACCGGCCGTTGCTGGTCGACGGCGAGGTCGACCAGAACGCCGGGATCGTCGACGCCGCCCGCGAACTCCAGGCGCTCGGCGACGGCGACATCCTGGTCTTCCTGTCCGGCGAACGCGAGATCCGCGACGCCACCGAGGCGCTCAACGGGGCCCGGCTGCGCTTCACCGAGGTGCTTCCGCTCTACGCGCGGCTGTCCGCGGCCGAGCAGCACAAGATCTTCAGCGCCCACGCCGGTCGACGGATCGTGCTGGCCACCAACGTGGCCGAGACCTCGCTGACCGTGCCCGGGATCCGCTACGTGATCGACACCGGGACCGCCCGGATCTCGCGCTACTCGGCGCGGACCAAGGTGCAGCGGCTGCCGATCGAGCCCATCTCGCAGGCCTCGGCCAACCAGCGCGCCGGCCGCTGCGGCCGGGTGGCGCCGGGTGTCTGCATCCGGTTGTACGACGAGGAGGACTTCGAGGCCCGCCCGGCCTTCACCGAACCGGAGATCCTGCGGACCAACCTGGCCTCGGTCATCCTGCAGATGACCGCCGCCGATCTGGGTGACATCGCCTCGTTCCCGTTCGTCGAGCCGCCCGACCGCACCCAGATCACCGACGGGCTCCGCCTGCTCGACGAGCTCGGCGCACTCGCCCCGGCGCCGGTTGCGGCCGCACCCGGCCCGGAATCCTCACCGACCCCGGCCAGCCCGACGGCGCGTACGCGGCGGGGGCAGGCCCGGCTGACGCCGATCGGTCGTCAGCTGTCGGCCCTGCCGCTCGATCCGCGGATGGCCCGGATGCTGCTGGCCGCCGCGCAGCAGGGCTGTCTGCGCGAGATGCTGGTCGTCGTCTCCGGACTGTCGATCGTCGATCCGCGGGAGCGGCCGGCCGACCAGCAGGAGAAGGCCGACGCGTTGCACCGCCGCTTCTGGAACGCCGACGAGTCGGCGGACGGCGCGGCCGAGAAGCCCGGCGGTGAGGCGGCGGCGACGGTGGGAGGCGCGGCGAGCCGGCCGCTGCCGAGCGGCGGGGTGGCCGGCCGGTCGTCCGCCGGGATGTCGGCGGTGGCCCGCCACGAGCCGCGCGGCCGGCGAGCGACCGACGCCACGGCGGTCGCAGCGGCGGAGCGGGCCGAGGGCGGCGACCGAGCCGAGACCCGGCTGAAGCCGGGGGCCGGGGAAGCGACCTCGGGCACCGGGGGGTCTCCTCGGTCGGCGGCCAGCGATTTCCTGTCGCTGGTCAACCTGTGGAACTACCTGCGCGAGCAGCAGCGCGAGCGATCGGGCAACGCGTTCCGCCGGATGTGCCGCGAGGAGTATCTGCACTTCCTGCGGATCCGCGAGTGGCAGGATCTGCACGCCCAGCTCAAGCAGATCACCCGGGAGCTGGGGCTCGACCGCAACGACGATCCGGCCCCGGCCGACCGGGTGCACACCGCGGCCCTGACCGGGCTGCTGTCCAACGTCGGGCTCGCCGATCTCCGGGTCGAGGCCAAGCCGACGGCGGGGAAGCGGCCGCGCCGGGGGCAGCAGGAATACCTCGGGGCGCGGGGGACCAAGTTCGCCATCAACCCCGGGTCGAGCCTGGCCCGGACGCCGCCCCCGCTGGTCATGGCGGCGGAGATCGTCGAGACCACCCGACTCTGGGCCCGCACGGTCGCCCCGATCACCGCCGAGCAGGTCGAGGAGGTGGCCGGCCATCTGCTCAAGCGCAGCTACGCCGAGCCGCACTGGTCGGCGCGCGCCGGAGCGGTGCTGGCGTACGAGACGGTGACCTTGTTCGGGGTCCCCATCGTGTCGGGGCGTCCGGTCGGGTACGGCAAGATCGAGCCGGCCGAGGCCCGGACGATCTTCCTGCGGTCGGCGCTGGTCGAGGGCCAGTGGCGGACCCGGCACCACTTCTTCCGCGACAACCAGTCGCTGCGCGAGGAGGTCGAGGCGCTCCAGGACCGGGCCCGCCGACGCGATCTCGTCGTCGACGACGAGGTGATCCTGGCGTTCTACGACGCCCGGGTGCCCGCCGACATCACCACCGTCGCCCACTTCGACGCCTGGTGGCGCAAGGCCCGCCAGGACCAGCCCGACCTGCTCACCCTGACTCTCGACGACCTGACCACCGGGCTCAGCGAGGACCCCGAGCACCAGTTCCCGGGCCGCTGGCCGCTGCGCTCGGATGATCCCGACGGTCCGTCGCTGGATCTCAGCTACGTCTTCGATCCGACCAGCGAGCGCGACGGGGTGATCGCGGCGATCCCGCTGTCGCTGCTCAGCCAGCTCGATCCGGCTCCGTTCAGCTGGCAGGTGCCCGGACTGCGCGCGGAACTGGCCACCGAGCTGGTCCGCTCGCTGCCCAAGGCGCTGCGCCGCGAGCTCGTCCCGGCCCCGGAGTTCGCGAGCCGGGCGTTGGGCTGGCTCGCGCAGCATCCCGGTCCGACGTCGGAGGAGTTGCCGGCCGCGCTGGCTCGGGCTCTCCGGCTGCTCACCGGCGTCCAGCTCGGTCCGGGGGACTGGAATCTCGAGGCCGTGCCGCGGCATCTGCGGATGACCTTCGACGTCATCCCGGACCGCGGCGGGGCGCCGCTGGCCACCGGCAAGGACCTCGGCGTGCTGCAACGCGAACTCGCCCCCCAGGTGAGCCGCACCCTGACCACCGCGGCCCGTGCCCTGACCCGCAGCGGCGCCACGAGCTGGGACTTCGGACCGCTCGCCGCCGAGGTGACGCTGGAGCGCGCCGGCCACCAGGTCACCGGGTATCCCGCTCTGGTCGACGAGGGGTCGTCGGTCGGCATCGCCGTCCTCGAGTCGGCTCAGCGCCAGGCCGCCGCCCACACCGCGGGCGTGCGGCGGCTGGTCCTGCTCAACACGCCGGACCCGACCCGCTGGGTGGTGTCGCACCTGGGCAACCGGGTCAAGCTCGGACTGGGCGCGAGTCCGTACCCGGGCGTTCCCGCTCTGCTCGCCGACGCCCGGCTGGCCTCGGTCGGCGCACTCATCGCGCGGCACGCCGAGGCGCCGGTCCGCGACGCCGCCACCTTCGCCCGGCTCTGCGACCTGGTCCGGGCCGACAACCCCGACTTCATGCGCGGGGTGGTCGACCTGGCCGCGGAGTCGGTCCGGCTGCACGGCGAGGCGGTGACCCGGCTGCCGGCGGTCGCCCGGGTCAGTCCGGCGGCGGCCGACGACCTGACCGAGCAGCTGGCCAACCTGGTCTTCGCCGGGTTCCTGTCGGCGACCGCGTACGCGCACCTGATCGATCTGCCCCGCTACCTGCGGGCGGCGTCGCTGCGGATCGACACCCTGCTGGCCCAGCCGGCCCGAGACCGGCAACCGGCCGAGACCATCGTCGAGATCGAGGACGCGTACGCGGTGCTGTGCGCCGCGCAGCCGCCCGGACCGCTGGCGGCCCCGGTCGCCGAGATCGGCTGGTTGATCGAGGAGCTGCGGGTCGGCCTGTTCGCCCAGTCGCTGCGGACCAAGGTGACGGTGTCGGCCAAACGGGTCCGCAACGCCATCTCGGCGATCGGCGTGCACGGCTGACGTCCCGCCCCGTGCGGAGCCGGACGGGTAGATTGAATCCGTGTTGGACCCGAAGCAGCTGTACACCCTCGACGATTCCGTGGTGGCGACCCTGGCCGACCACCGCCCGGTGCTGATCCATCAGCTCGACGGTTTCGTCGACGCCGGACAGGCGGGCCGGCTGTTCTCGGCGCACCTGCTCGAGCACCTGGAGCACGAGGTGGTGGCGGTCTTCGACCACGACCAGCTGCACGACTACCGCAGCCGCCGGCCGGCGATGATCTTCGACACCAACCAGTGGCGCAGTTACGCCGACCTGCACCTGCGGCTCTATCGGGTCACCGACGAGCACGGCGAGGTCTTCCTGCTGCTCAGCGGTCCGGAACCCGACGTCCAGTGGGAGCGGTTCGCCGCGGCGGTGATGCAGCTGATCGAGCGGCTCGGCGTCCGGCTGACCATCAGCGTGCACGGCATCCCGATGGCCGTGCCGCACACCCGCCCGATCACCCTGACCGCGCACGCCACCGACACCAGCCTGGTCACCGGATACCGCAGCTGGATCGACCGGGTCGAGGTGCCGGCCAGCTTCACCGGGCTCCTCGAATTCCGGCTCGGCCAGGTCGACCGGTTGGCCATGGGCTTCGCCGCCCACGTCCCGCACTACCTGGCCCAGGCCAGCTTCCCCAAGGCCGCGCTGAGCCTGACCCAGTCGCTCAACCAGGCCACCGGGCTGGCCGTCCCGCTCGAACCGCTCGAGAAGGCCTCGGCCAGCAACCTGGCCGACATCGCCGAGGAGATGCAGGGATCGTCGGAGGTCCAGGAACTGGTCGCCACCCTGGAGCAGCAGTACGACAGCCTCCAGGCCGACTCCTCCGACCAAGTCCCCAGCGCCGACGAGATCGCCGCCGAATTCGAGCGCTTCCTGGCCGAACGCGAGGACAAGGACGAGTAACCCCTGACGGCGTACCTCCCGTCGCGGCTCCGCTGCAGCCGGCATGAAAATCGCATCTCGGCTGGCGTCATATCTGGTGCAGGAAGTGGCGTTAACGTCACTTCCTGTCACTTCGCGCCGGAAGTATTCGACGTTCGGTGAGAGGAACTGGCGGGAAGCTCAGCTGATGACCACGCGATTGCGGGCGTAGAGCTTGCGTGATCGGGCACGGTCGAGGTTGATGCACGTCATCAGGCCCTGGATCTGCGTCGGCATGACGTCGAACCAGATCCAACGGGACATCCCCAAGTCCTCGTGTCGTACCAGATCCTCACGACGCTTCTCGCGGAAGACCGCCTCGCCGGGAGTCTCACCGGGCCGCAGGAGTCGGCCGTACTTCGCCTTACCGTCGAACTCGCCGACGTGCCGGTCCGGCTCCCAGAAGAAGTCGGTCACCGCGATCAAGGTGCCGTACGCGTCGTGGATCCGGTGCTGGGGTTCCGGCATGGGGACATCGTTGCGGTGGAATCCGACGCGCGACAGCGATTCTCCTGCGCTTTCGGACCGGTGATCGGCCAGGGCGAGGACGTGCCGAGCGCACCGCGATCCCGGCCGGAACGCGAACGCCTCGCGCAGTTCGTCCAACTCCGGCTCGATGCCTCGATACAGCCGCAAAGCTGAGTCAGCGAGCACCACGCCCGATTCCAGACTTCCACTCGCCGCCAGATCCCAGACCGTACGCGCCACCGAGGTGACCCGGACGCCGTCCCTGACCACGACATGGTGCTCCAGGTCGTCGCCTGCGGTGTGGTGACAGATGCCGGCGCGGTGTCGGGCCGATCCTCCGTCCAGCCGCAACAGATGGACCAGTGACAGGTCGTAGCCGTAGATCGACAGTCCATGGAAGGCTGCGGCGGACGGGCCCGCCAGCACGGCGTCCCCCCATTGCCGACCGAGCATCGCGCGCGCTCGGAGGACGTGCCGAGCCTCATCGCTGAGATGGTCATAGATCTCGGCCGGGCTGTAGAGACCCTGGCCCAAGCGGCGGACGACGCCCAATTTCCGGGCCTCGGCCAGCTCGCGATCGAGCCAGCCGGAGTCGAGAGCCTGACCCCGCGTGAAGAATCCGCCGTTCTTGGCGGTGAGTGCCTGCAAACGAGCATCCATGTCCAGAGGATGCGAAGGTCGGGGCTGAACCGTTCGGCACCTGGGAGATCTGTGGATGACGTCGCCAAGCACTCATCCCTGTGGACAACGCGCCGCCGGCTCGTTGGCGACGTCGTGCTCCCCTCCACTTCCTCTCGCCGACCGCCGGATACTTCAGGCGTGAAGTGACAGGAAGTGACGTTAACGCCACTTCCTGCGGCCCCCAGCGGAGCGGCCCCCCAAGCGGAGGGGCCACCAGCGGAGCGGCCCCCAGCGGAGGGCCCAAGCGGTGCGGCCCCCAGCGGTGCGGCCCCCAGCGGAGCGATCTCAGCGGAACGACCCCCAGCCGCGCGACCCTCAGCCGAGCGGCTGCCGCCGGCTGAAGCTCAGGCGGTGGGGCCGAAGCGTTCGACGCGGATGGCGGCGGCGGGGACGCCGAGGCCGGTGAGCAGGGTGCTGGCGGCTTCGGCGAAGCCGGCGGAGCCGCAGACGTAGAAGGTCTCGTGGCCGGCGACCAGTTCGCCGAGTTCCTCGGCGGTGAAGCGGCCGGCGGCGCGGCCGTCGGCGCCGTCCTCGCGGGTCAGCACGATCACCGCACCGGCCTCGATCAACTCGTCCGCGTACGGCAGCTCGGCCAGTCGGCGGGCGGACACGGCGAGCTGGAAGGCCTCGGGCCGGCCCAGGTGGCGGGCGTGCCGGAGCATCGAGATCAGCGGGACCACGCCGGTCCCGCCGCCCACGCCGGCCGCCGGGGTCTCGCCGTCCCAGGTGAACCAGCCGCCGATCGGGCCGCGGAGTTCGAGCTCGTCGCCGACCTCGACGGCGTCGGCCAGGTACGCCGACACCTCACCCTCGTCGAGCCGCTCGACGTAGAGCTCGACCAACGGGTCGTGCGGCGCCGAGGCCACCGAGTACGACCGGCTGGCCGAGTAGCCGTCGTCGGCGGTCAGCCGGACCACGTAGTGCTGCCCGGGGATCAGCGGCATCCGACCGGGGACGTCGAGCCGCAGGACCACCGCCATCGGATGTGGATGGTGGACCTCGACGACGGTGCCGGTGCACCACTGACCGGTCCGGCAGGGCTCGGCGGCCGCCGTGGGCGCCGCCATGTCAGTCACCCCAGTAGCGCTGCTCGCGCCAGGGGTCGCCGAGGTCGTGATACCCGTTCTTCTCCCAGAAGCCGCGCTCGTCGTGATCGAGCAGGGTCAGCCGGGTGATCCACTTGGCCGACTTCCAGAAGTAGAGCTCGGGGACCAGCAGCCGCACCGGCCCGCCGTGGTCGCGGGCCAGCGGCGCCCCGTCGAACGACCAGACCACCCAGGCCTTGCCGCCGCGTACGTGCTCGAGCGGGAGGTTCGCGGTGTATCCGGTGGTCGACCGGGCCAGCACGTGGGTCGCCTCGGGCTTCGACCCGGCGGCATCGAGCAGGGTGTCGACGCTGACCCCGGCGAACGTGGTGTCGAACTTCGACCACGTGGTCACGCAGTGGATGGGTCCCCGATAGCTCGACCCGGGGAGCGCGTGCAGCTCGTCCCAGCTCCACGTCGTCGGGGTGGACACCAGTCCGTCGACCGTCATCGTCCAGCGCGCGGTGTCGATCACCGGGGTCACCTCGGCGGTCAACACCGGCCAGTCGGTGCCCACGTCGTACTGCCCGGGCGGCAGATCGTCGCGAACCGGGCGTCGCCGCCCGAGGAAACTCTTCTTGGCCACGGGCATGACTGTAGGACCACCGCAGCGCCACCGGTACGGGCACCGCTCGCTACGCTCCAGGGGTGCCCCGCTCCGTCGAACAGCTGATCCACCTGCTGGATCTGGAAGAGATCGAGACCGGCCTGTTCCGGGCCCGGCAGCCCGACACCCAGCTGCAGCGGGTCTTCGGCGGACAGGTGCTCGCCCAGGCCATCATCGCGGCCACCCGTACCGTCGGGGAGACCCGCACCCTGCACTCGTTGCACGGCTACTTCCTGCGCCCCGGCCGGACGGACATCCCGATCGTCTACGACGTGGAGCAGGTCCGTGACGGCGGGTCGTTCTCCTCCCGCCGCGTGGTCGCCCGCCAGGGCGGGCAGGTCATCTTCTACCTGTCCAGCTCGTTCCACGTCACCGAGACCGGCTTCGAGCACCAGGACCCCATCCCCGACGGCGTGCCCGCGCCCGACGACTGCCCGACGCTGGGCGCGGTGCTCGGGAAGGCCACCGGACTGCCGGCCGACACGTGGGAGAACGAGTGGGGTGTCCTCGACATCCGCTACGTGGGGGACTCGCGCCCGGGCGGCGGTCTCACCGACCCGCGGCATCCGGCCCGGGTCCGGGTCTGGGTCCGGATCGAGGGCGCGCTGCCCACCGACCCGCGCGTCCACCAGGCCGCGCTGGCCTACGCCAGCGATCTCACCCTGCTCGCCGCCAGCACGGCACCGCACGGAGTCTTCGTCGGCCACGACGTCCTGGCCACCTCGATCGACCACGCCATGTGGTTCCACCGGCCGTTCCGGGCCGACGACTGGCTGCTCTACGACCAGGTCTCACCCTCGGCCGCCGGCGGGTTGGCCCTGTCGACCGCCCGGCTGTTCCAGCACGGTGCGCTGATCTCCGACGTCGCCCAGGAGGGCCTGATCCGCCCGATGCGGACGAGCTGACCGCCTACCCCAACGGCACCATCGGCCCCGGACGTGAACCAACCGGCCCGGAGAGGGGGGTCTCCGAGCCGGCTGGGCGAAACTGCCGGGTGAGTGGCGTGTGGTCGAGTCGCGTGGGGCGCTACGCGGCCAGGACCGACTTACCCCGCAGTTTGGCGATGGCGTGCCGCTCGATCTGGCGTACCCGCTCGGCGGTGATGCCCCACAGGGCACCGATGTCGGCGAGCTTGGCCTGCCGACCGTCGATGAGTCCGTAACGACGACGGACCACGTCGGCCGACCGGTCGTCGAGCGACGACAGCAGCTCTTCGAGTCGGGCATGCTCCTCGGCGTCCAGGAACACCTCGTCCGGACCGGGCATCGGCTCGCGGGCGATCAGGTCACCGAGGGCGGTGTCGCCTCCCTCCTCGACCGGGGCGTCCAGGCTGACGTGGTCGCGCCCGTACCGCATCAGGTCGAGGACCCGATCGGGCTCGAGGTCCATCTCGGCCGCGATCTCGGCGATCTCGGGGTCACGACCCAGCCGGCGCTCCAGCGTCCGACGCACCGCGCCGACCTGGTTGACCTGCTCGGCCACGTGCACCGGGAGCCGCACGATCCGACCCTGCTGGGCGATGCCGCGACTGATCGACTGTCGCACCCACCAGGTGCCGTAGGTGGAGAACTTGAAGCCCTTGGTGTAGTCGAACTTCTCGACCGCCCGGATCAGGCCGGTGTTTCCCTCTTGGACCAGATCCAGCAGCGGCATCTGCGACCGTCCGTACTTGCGGGCGACCGAGACGACGAGCCGGAGGTTGGCGGTGACGAATCGCTGCATCGCGCGATCGCCCTCGTCGGCCAGGAACTCGAGCTCTTCCTGGGTGGGCCGCTTGGCCCGACGTCCGCGCTCGGCCTTGGTGACGACACCGTTCAGGATGTTGCGCGCGTAGAGGCCCAGTTCGATGGTCTTGGCGAGCTCGACCTCCTCGTCGGCGGTCAGCAGCGCCGTCTTGGCGATACCTTCGAGATATAGACCGACTGCATCCTTACCATCGATGCCTTCGGAGACTCGCGAACGAGTTGTGGTTACCACCTGTGGCCCCTTTCGTTGCCTTCGTACACTCAACGCGTCAGCCGTGAATAAGGATTCCTGACGAGCCCTGAAGATCCCCTGAGATGGTCTCGGGGGTTACCCCGGGTACGTACTCATCTATTCGGGGCGGACCCCTCCGGCGGATGCGTCAGTGCGCGGGGCGGGTGATCCGATCGAGGATCCAGGCGTATTCGAAGGCCAGCTCGCGCCAGCTCTGGTAGCGGCCGCTGACTCCACCGTGACCGGCCACCATCTCGGTCTTGAGCAGCACCTGACCGGTGCCCGGGCCGGCGGTGTGCCGCAGTGCCGCGACCCACTTGGCCGGCTCGACGAAGAACACCCGGGTGTCGTTGAGGCTGGTGGTGGCCAGGATGTGCGGGATAGTCGACGGCGGTGACGTTCTCGTACGGGGTGTAGGAGCGCATGTACGCGTAGACCTCGGGGTCGTGCAGCGGGTCGCCCCACTCGTCCCACTCCATCACCGTCAGCGGTAGGTCGGGATCGAGAATCGTGGTCAGCGCGTCGACGAACGGCACCCCGGCGTGGATGGCGGCGAACCGGTCGGGGGCGAGGTTGGCCACAGCCCCCATCAGCAGACCGCCGGCGCTGGCGCCGCGGGCGGCCAGTCGGTCCGGGCTGGTGTAGCGCTGCTCGATCAGGAAGTCGGCGCAGGCCACGAAGTCGGTGAAGGTGTTGCCCTTGGCCAGCAGCTTGCCCTGCTCGTACCAGGCGCGACCGAGCTCACCGCCGCCGCGGACGTGGGCGATCGCGTAGACCACGCCGCGGTCGAGCAGCGACAGCCGGGACAGCGCGAAGGCCGGATCCATCGCCGCCTCGTACGACCCGTAGCCGTAGAGCAGGGCCGGGGCCGAGCCGTCGAGCGGCACGTCGGCTCGGCGGACGATCGACAGCGGCACCTGGGTGCCGTCGGGTGCGGTGGCCCAACCGCGTTCCTGGACGTAGTCCTCGGGACGGTAGGGGCCGTACTGCGGGTGGTCGAGCACCGGGGACCGCTTGAGCAACTGCAGGTCGCCGGTCGCCAGGTCGTAGGAGTAGACCGACGCCGGGGTGATCAACGAGGTGTAGTCGAGCCGGATGGTCGGGGTGCGGTAGTCGTGCTCACCGCCGGCGTCGACGGTGTAGAGCGGCTCGCCGAAGGCCAGGTCGGCCCCGGTCCGCAGATCGCCGTCGGCGTCGCGCGGGAGGACGTGCAGCCCGGTCAGTCCGTCGCGACGCAGCGACACCACGGCGTGCGAGGCGTACGCGCTGACCCCGAGGATCCGTACCGACGGCTGGTGCGGGAGCACGGTGCGCCACTGCTGGTGGCTGGTGGCGTCGAGCGGCGCCTCGGCCAGGACGAAGTCCTCGGCGCCGTCGTTGTGCACGATCAGCAGCCGGTCGCCGGCCGGTTCGACGTCGTACTCGACGCCGGTTCGCCGGGGCGCGACGCTGCGCGGGGTGCCCTCCGCGTCGTCCACGTCGAGCAGCCAGCACTCGGAGGTGATCTTGCTGCCCGCGCCGAGGACGATCCACCGCTCGTCGCGGCTGTCGGACACCCCGAGCCAGAAGCGTTCGTCCTCCTCGACCAGCACGGTGGCGTCGTCGGCCGGGTCGTCACCGAGGCGGTGACGCAGCACCACGTACGGGCGCCAGGCCTCGTCGTGGCGGGTGTAGAAGAGGTAGTCGTCGCGGGCCCAGGCCACGCCGTAGCCGGTGTCCTCGATCCGGTCGGGAAGGTCGGTCCCGCTGTCGATGTCGCGGACCAGCAGGGTGAATCGCTCGGCTCCGGTCAGATCGACCGAGTAGGCCAGCAGCCGGCCGCTGGGGGAGACGCTGAACGCGCCGAGCGAGAAGAAGGTGTGGCCCTCGGCCTCGACGTTGCCGTCGAGCAGCACCTGCTCGCCGGGGATCGGCCGGGTGGCGTCGGGCGGATCGCTGCGGTCAATGGCCCGGACCCGGCAGTGGATCGGATACTCCGAGCCCTCGAGGGTGCGGGTGTAGTACCAGTACGCCGAGCCGCCGCCGTGGGTGGCGTACCCGGGGACGCTCAGATCGGTCTCCTGGGTGCGCGTCTTGATCTCGTCGAACACGGCCTCGACCAGCGGGTCGAGGTGGGCGGTCTGCTCGGTGGTGTAGGCGTTCTCGGCCTCGAGATGGGCGATGACCTCGGGATCGTCCTTGTCGCGCAGCCACTCGTACGGGTCGGCGAAGATGTCACCGTGGTGCACCCGGTCGCGCGGTCGGCGGTCAGCCCGGGGAGGAAGGGTCACGAGGATCCACCCTAGACGCCCGGGTCCACGCGTCCGGGGCGCCGGGCCCGCTCAGCCGAGCGGGCGGATGGTCAGCAACTGCTCGGCCCGGCCGACCGGCCCGTCGACGTCGTGCAGCACCGAACTGGTCCGGCCGACGCCGTCGGACCCGAAGACGACGGTGGTGTCCAGGCCCACCCAGCCCCAGCGCGGCTGACGCTCGAGGTGGACGGTGAGCTCGACGTTGGGGAACATCCACTCGCGTGGATCGCGGCGCACGGCCACGCCGTTGGCGGTGTCGACCAGGCCGATGAACCGGGCCAGGTCGCTGACCGGCTCGTCGGCGATCAGGTCGACCGCGGTCCGCAGCCAGCAGGCGCCGCGGCCCGGCCGTCGTTCGCCGACCGGGCGGAACTCGAGCGAGCGGATGTAGTCGCCCGGCCATCCCGACATGCCGTCCCACGGCGGCACCGAGTCCGGCGCGGGCAGCGGATCGGGCTGTCCGCCGGCGACCGCGGCGGTGTCGACGCGGATCAGCCGCCAGGCCCGGGCCCGGACGACCGGCCGGTCGGCGATGGTCAGCGTCGCCTCCAGCAACTCGATGGTGCGTCCGGGTCGCAGGCTGGTCACCTCGATCGTGCACTCGCCCTGGGCGATCATCCCGAGGATCTCGAAGGTGATCCGCGACAGCAGCAACCCGTCGTCGCCGCGGGCGGCCAGCCAGCCCTCGATCGCGTGGACCACCAGGCCCGCCACCGGGGCCATGTGTTGTTCGCCCGGTTGCCAGGCGCCCTCGGTGTGCCGGGTCGAGGCGAAGCGCTGCGCGTCGAGGCGCCGGAAATAGCTGTCGGGCATGGCCGAGACGCTACCCAGCCGGACCGGTGCTATCGCGCGGAGGAGCGAGTGCGTGAGGATAGGACCATGGGAGCCGAGGTCGAGTCGCAACAGTTCAGCCGTGAGGACCGCAAGCGGTATCGGGAGAAGGTGCACAAGGACCTCGACGTGCTCGCCCGGATGCTCACCGAGTCGCGATTCGACTTCGAACGACCGATGGCCGGGCTCGAGATCGAGCTCAACCTGGTCGACGAACACAGCCAGCCCGCGATGCGCAACGCCGAGGTGCTGGCGGCCATCGCCGACCCGTCGTTCCAGACCGAGCTGGGCCGGTTCAACATCGAGATCAACGTGGCACCGCGGCGGTTGGCCGAGGAGGGCTTCAGCTCGTTCGAGCAGTCGGTCCGCAAGGCGCTCAACGAGGCCGACCCGCGGGCCGAGGCGATCGGGGCCCACCTGGTGATGATCGGCATCCTGCCGACGCTGATGCCCGAGCACGTCACGTTGCAGAGCGTCAGCGAGAACCCGCGCTACTCGTTGCTCGACCAGCAGATCTTCGCCGCCCGCGGCGAGGACCTGGAGATCGTCATCGACGGGCAGGAACGGCTGGTCATGACCAGCGACACGATCATGCCCGAAGCGGCCTGCACCTCGACCCAGGTGCACCTCCAGGTCAGCCCCGACGACTTCGCCGGCTACTGGAACGCCGCCCAGGCCATCGCCGGGATCCAGATCGCCGTCGGGGCCAACTCGCCGTTCCTGTTCGGTCGCCACCTGGTCGCCGAGTCCCGGATCCCGCTGTTCGAGCAGAGCACCGACACCCGCCCCGAGGAGCTCAAGACCCAGGGCGTACGCCCGCGGGTCTGGTTCGGCGAGCGGTGGATCACCTCGATCTTCGACCTGTTCGAGGAGAACTCGCGCTACTTCCCCTCCCTGCTGCCCATCACCTCCGAGGAGGACCCGGTCGCCGTCCTCGACGGCGGGGGGACCCCGCACCTCGACGAGCTGCGGCTGCACAACGGCACGGTCTACCGGTGGAACCGGCCGGTCTACGACATCAGCGACGGGACTCCGCACCTGCGGGTCGAGAACCGGGTGCTGCCGGCCGGGCCCACCGTGGTCGACACGATGGCCAACGCCGCGTTCTTCTCCGGACTGGTGCGGGCTCTGGCCGACGACGACCGCCCGGTGTGGACCCAGATGTCGTTCCAGGCGGCCACCGACAACTTCAACGCCGGGATCCGCAACGGCATCGCCGCCGAGGTCTACTGGCCCCGCGTCGGTCTGGTGCCGGTCTCGGAACTGGTCGTCCGCAAGCTGATCCCGCTGGCCGCGGAGGGCCTGCGGCTGTGGGAGGTCGACGAGTCCGAGATCAGCCGCCTGCTGGGGATCATCGAACAGCGCTGCCTGCGGATGGCCAACGGATCGACCTGGCAGGTCGCCGAGGTCGCCCACCGCGAGGCCGCCGGCGCGTCCCGGGCCGACGCGCTCAGCGGCATGGTCTCGACCTACATCGACCGGATGCACAGCAACGAACCCGTCCATCTGTGGAAGGCCTCCGATGAGTGAATCGCCCACCGTTCCGTCCACCGGCGCGACCATCGTCGTCGGCTACGTGGCCAAGGCGGAGGGCCGGGCCGCGCTCGACCGGGCCGTCGTCGAGGCCCGGCTGCGCGGGGCCCGGTTGCTGGTCCTGCACACCTCGGGCGACACCAGTCCGGCGGAGCTCGAAGCCGAACTGACCGCGAGCGGGGTGGCGTACGAGATCCTGGCCCACAGCCGATGCGCTCGACCCGGCCGAGGAGTTGCTCAACGCGGCCGAGGAGTCCGACGCCGACATCATCGTGATCGGGCTGCGTCGTCGCTCGCCGGTGGGCAAGTTGCTGCTGGGCAGCAACTCGCAGCGGGTCCTGCTCGACGCGTCCTGTCCGGTGCTGGCGGTCAAGGCCTGACACCCGCGGTCCGGTTGTGCGCAGACACGATGAGGGCACGCCCGGATGGTGCGCGCCCCCTGGCGTGTCGCCGAGGTTTTTGGGAAGTCGTGCCAGAATGACGCCTGGAGCACTTATTGACATCCAATGGGCGCTGCCTGCCCTGGTTTGGCCGACACCCGTCGGACGGATCAGGGATGAACACCACGTTCGACGCGAGAACCGGGGTCCCATTCGGCGATCGGGTCGAACTCCCCGAAGACCGAGTTGAACACTGCGTACGAGTAGTCCGGCTGTGTGAGAGGTATGAGTGACACCCCCGTCCCCACAAGATGAGTCCACACGTCGGGTCGCCCCGCGTTCGGTTGCCGCGGCGGCCGGACGAGCCCAGCAGGTGACCGCCCCCGTCAAGGCCGCTGCCAAGAAGGCCCCGGCTCGCAAGGCCCCGGCCAAGAAGGCGGCTCCGCTCAAGGCGGTGGGCGCCAAGGCTGCTGCTGCCAAGAACGCTCCGGTCGGTGCCGACGTTCCCGTCGAGGACGCTGACGTCGACGTCGCGGCCCTCGAGGAGGTCGTGGTCGAGGACCTCACCGCCGACGTGGTCGTCGATCTCGAGACCGAAGAGGTCGTCGTCACCGTCGGCAAGAAGCGGACCCTCGACGACGTCGACGAGTCGACCTTCGAGCCGGTCGTCGAGGCCAAGCTCGAGGGCGAACTGACCGAGGACCAGGGTTTCACCCTGTCCGAGGCCGACGACGCCGACGAGCCCGAGCAGCAGGTCATGGCCGCCGGCGCGACCGCCGATCCGGTCAAGGACTACCTGAAGCAGATCGGCAAGGTGGCGCTGCTCAACGCCGAGCAGGAGGTCGAGCTCGCCAAGCGGATCGAGGCCGGCCTGTTCGCCGACGAGAAGATCAACGACGACGGCGTCAAGGTCAAGGCCAGCCAGGCCGACGACTTCGGCTGGATCGCCGAGGACGGTCGTCGGGCGAAGAACCACCTGCTCGAGGCCAACCTCCGTCTGGTGGTCAGCCTGGCCAAGCGCTACACCGGGCGCGGCATGCTGTTCCTGGACCTGATCCAGGAGGGCAACCTCGGTCTGATCCGTGCGGTCGAGAAGTTCGACTACACCAAGGGCTACAAGTTCTCGACCTACGCGACGTGGTGGATCCGCCAGGCGATCACCCGGGCCATGGCCGACCAGGCGCGGACCATCCGCATCCCGGTCCACATGGTCGAGGTCATCAACAAGCTCGCCCGGGTCCAGCGGCAGATGCTGCAGGACCTCGGACGCGAACCCACTCCGGAGGAGCTCGCCAAAGAGCTCGACATGACGCCGGAGAAGGTCGTGGAGGTGCAGAAGTACGGGCGTGAGCCCATTTCGTTGCACACTCCGTTGGGCGAGGATGGCGACTCCGAGTTCGGCGATTTGATCGAGGATTCGGAAGCAGTCGTCCCGGCGGATGCGGTGAGCTTCACCCTTCTGCAGGAGCAGTTGCACGACGTCCTCGACACGCTCAGCGAGCGCGAGGCCGGTGTGGTCTCGATGCGCTTCGGTCTGACCGACGGTCAGCCCAAGACGCTGGACGAGATCGGCAAGGTCTACGGCGTGACCCGTGAGCGGATCCGTCAGATCGAGTCGAAGACGATGAGCAAGCTGCGGCACCCGTCGCGTTCGCAGGTGCTCCGCGACTACCTCGACTGAGCAGTCGATGACCGTCGGCGGGCGCACGTCGTCCGCCGGCGGCGAGCGATCGGTCGTCGTCTGGGGTAACTGCCAGGCGGCGCCGATCGCGGCGCTGTTGTCGGGCCCGCTGGCCGAGCACGGTCTGAACGTGCTGACCGTCCCGCCGGTCTTCGAGATCGACGTGGCGGGGCTGGACCGGGTCCGCGAGGCGTTGTCCACCGCGGCGCTGCTGATCACCCAGCCGATCCGCGACGAGTACCGGATCCCCGGCTGCGGTTCGGCCCAACTGGCGGCGCTGCTCCCGGCCGACGGCCGGGTCATCACCATCCCGGTGATCTACGACAGCTCGGCCTTCCCCTACCAGGTCAACGCCCACCGCGGGACCGGCGAGCGCGTCGACGCCCCGATCACCGACTACCACGACCTGCGGACGCTGGTCGCGTCCGAGCGGGGTCTCAGCGCCGACGAGGCCGTCGCCTGGTGGCCCGAGCCCACGGCCGAGGCGGTGACCGGGAACGCCGCGCGCTCCCGGGCCGAGCTGCGTCGGCGGGAGAGCTCGCTCGACGTGGCCATCTCCGATCAGCTCGCCGATCCGGTGATGTGGACGTTGTCGCACCCGCGGAACACCGTGCTCGCCGAGGTGGCGGCACGGATCCTGACCCGGCTCGGCCTGACGGCGGGGGTGCCCATCCCGGAACGCGAGTTCGTCGGAGCCCGACGCGCGCCGATCGAGTCCGCGGTCGCCCGGGCCCTGGGCTGGCCGGACGCCGCGATCCGATCCGCGTGGGTCGTCGATCAGCGGGCGGTGGATCAACGCGGGCTGCTCGATGCCCAGTTGTCCTGGTACGCGGCCCGGCCGGACATCGCCGCCGACGCCCGCGTACGGTTCGCCGACCGCCTGGACCTGCTCGGTCTGTGAGCCGGGGCCCGCGCGGTGACGCCGAGCGTCGGCTACTTCCAGTACGTGCTGCTGCAGGCCCCGGGGGTCCCGGCCGGGTAGCCGTTGGCGCCGTACTCGGCGCCCACCCGGAGCGCGTACGCCCGCTCCTCAGGTGAGCCGTGCGGGTCGTCGGTGACCACGCCGGGTTTGTCGCCGATGGCCACCGCGGCCTCGATCGCCTCCTGGTAGTCGGTGTCGGTCAGCAGCCCGGTCGTGTAGGCGCTGGAGATCCAGGCCCCGGCGAAGCAGTCGGCCAGCAGCTCGTTGTTCGCCCCGGTCCGCGCCGGCATCGGACGGCCCAGCGCGGCGGACTGCAGGGCGAACTCGTCGGTGACGTGGTGTCCGAACTCATGGGCGATCAGGTAGGCGGCGGCGAAGTCTCCGGTCACCTTGGACCGGCTGCCGAAGATGTCGCCGGTCCACATCTTCTGGAAGGTGGTCGCCGGGAGCACGATCATCCCGCGCCACTCGGTGCCGCCCACGGTGCGGCTGTCGACATCGCAGTAGTAGGCGTTCGGGTAGTCGTGCGCGGTGACCAGCGGCGCTCCGTCCCGCGAGGTGCACCGGCTCTGGTACGCCGGCTCGTTCGGCTCGACGACCTCGTAGTTGACCCGGGGCTCGCTCAATCCGTACGCGGCGAACCAGCTGACCCAGTAGCGGTCGGCGTCGGCGACGATGTAGTCCACGTACTGCGCGACCGTGTAGGTCGAGGTGCCGACATCGGTGCCGCTGGTCGGGGCGGCTTGGGCCGGGGTCGGTTCGCCACGGGCGTCGACCGGGCAACCCAACGGGTCCTCGGTGCACGCGCCCGGAGTGGCGGACTGCAGCGACGGGGCGGGGGGACTGCTGCCGGCCGCCGACCCGGCCGGTTCCGCGGTCGGAGCGCTACATCCGACCAGACCGACCATGGTCAGCACGCACGCACCGACCCACCCGCGCGACACCGGCATCTCCGACCCCCATCCGTCCCTCGATGTCTATCGCAGGCCGGAGAGGTCCGCAGCGAAGTGACGCGACCGAGACCGGACCGATGCCAGCCGGCGTCAGCGGACGGTCAACTCCGGGTCGGACGGCGGGGCGGAGTCAGTGGCGACCTGCAGCCCGACCGTGATCGCCTGGCCGGCGGCGAGGTCGTCGGCCCAGTCCGCGGCGTCACAGGTGATCGCGTCGTCGTCGGGGGAGCAGGTCATGCCCCAGGCGTTGACCACCCGGTCGGCGTCGCCGTCGGTGAAGCTCAGCGCCCAGTCCGTCGCGGCCGTCTCAGCGGTCAGGGTGACCTCGGCGACGTAGCCGCCCGGCCAACTGCTGGTCACCTGCCACTCGGCGTCGAGCCCGCCACCGGTCGACGTGCCCGAATCGGTGCTGCTCGAAGCGGTGCTGCTCGGATCGGTGCTGCTCGGATCGGCGCTCGGCGGGGTGCTGGCCGGAGCCGTGCTCGACGGCTTGCTCGACGGGGTCGGACCGGCCGACGACGTACTCGGCGTGCTGCTCGGCCGCGGGCCGGTGCCACCGGTCGAGGTCGGCGTGGGCGTCGGGGCCGGTGCCGGCAGGATCGGCTTGACCGTGCGGCCCGGACCGAGGATCGGCCGCAGCGCGGTCAGCTTGGCCTGCTGCGGGGTGACCCAGTCGTCCTGGACCAGGCCGCCGGTGTCGCCGCTGTTGGGGTTGAACGACCAGTACGCGAAGCTCAGCTTGTTCTGCTTGATGTAGCTCACCAGGGTGGTCAGCCACTTCTGGTCCGAGCTGGTCTGCAGCTTGGTCCCGAATTCGCCGATCAGCACCGGCGCGAGGTTCTTCTGCTGCAGGAAGCCCCAGTTGGTCGTCCACACCCCGGCCAGGTTGGCCGGGTAGTTCTTGGCCGAGAACCACTTCTGCGCGAAGACCGAGGCCGGGTAGTCGTGGGTCGAGTAGACCAGGCGATGGGCCACCTTGAGCTTGATCGGGCGGGTGGCCGCGTCGGCCAGACCGCCGCCCCACCAGGTGATGCCCTTGCTGGCCTGCTTCTCCACACCTTCGACGATGATCAGCAGCTTCGGGTTGACCGCCAACACGGCGTTGCCGGCCCGGGTCGCCGCGGCGGCCCAGTCGCGGGCCTTGATGCCGCAGCCCCAGCAGGCGGTGCCGCGGGGCTCGTTGTGCAGATCGACGCCGATGACGGTGGAGTCGGATTTGTAGCGCTTGGCCAGCATGGTCCAGTCGGCGATCCAGCGGGCCTCGGAGTACTGGGCGGTGTACCAGAGCTCCGACTGGGCCGAGGAGTCAGGACGGTGCCGGTCGAGGATGACGCTGAGTCCGTAACGGCGGGCCTTGGCCACGACGGCGTCCATCACCTGCAGCGGCGTCTTGCCGACCAGGTCGGGGTTCTTGGTGTAGTCGATCGAGGTCGGCTCGGTCGCGGTCAGGCACTCGTTCGAGAACGGCAGCCGGATGGTGTTGAAGCCGAACGAAGCGATCTGGGCCAGCCCGGCGTCGAGGCTGATCTGCCACAGGCCGTGCGGCGCGCAGTTGCTGGTCTCCAGGCCGAACCAGTTGATCGCCTTGATCGTGTGGGTCGTGTTGGACGCGGTGAGGATCTTCGATCCGGAGGTGTGCAGCCAGCCGACCGGCGGGGTGGTGGCGGCGTTCGACGTACTCGGCAGGCACCAGGACATGGCGATGACCAGCGCGATCAGCGCGGCGTAGCAACGTGGCCCCCGAGACATTCCCGGGAGGCGTCTCATAGCGAAGATCGTACGGGATTCAACCATCGCGGGAGGTTGGAGAACCATCAGGATCGGCTCATCGATGGCTGAGGATGCCGGCCCGATGCTCGATCGATCATTCACGCCTGAGAAACAACGAAGCCCAGCACCGATCGGTGCTGGGCTCGCGTCGGTCGTTTCCCGATCGTCAGGCGATCCGGGCGGTCTCGTCGTGGATGTTGAGTGCCACCTGGCGGAGCTTGTCGGCATGCTCTTTGCTGTGGTGCGCGCAGAAGAGGAGATCGAAGCCACTTGCCAGGGTGACACGGACGTACGCTTGGGCGCCGCACCGGTCGCACCGGTCCGCGGCGCTGAGGGCGGAACCCTCGATGACGGTTGTACTCACGGTTGGCCTCGCTTCCTGCCGAGAGAAGTGTTCACACTGATGTGTGGTGGTGGAGTCTAGGTGACGGGCACCTAATACCCCTTCGTGCTTAGTCAACATCCAATCAGGCTCCGATTGTTCCCCGTTGCCGTCTCGGACCAGTGTCTCTTGTGTAACGAACGTCACGCGTGTTCTCGGATCCGACCCCGTGGTTGCTGACACCCTTCATTCGGTGCTCGACACCCGATCGGATGCCCCGATCGGCAGATCCACGGTCGGACCGGGGCCGGGCGGTAGTCTCGCGCTCGTGCCCACCGCCAAACCCGTCGCCGAGAACCGTGACTACGAGGCCCGGCACCTGCTCGTCCTCGAGGGTCTGGAAGCGGTGCGCAAGCGGCCGGCCATGTACATCGGCTCGACCGACACCCGCGGACTGATGCACTGCCTGTGGGAGATCATCGACAACGCGGTCGACGAGGCGTTGGGCGGACACGGCAGCGCCATCGCCGTCACCCTGCACCCCGACGGTGCCATCTCGGTCACCGACCAGGGCCGGGGCATCCCGGTCGACATCGAGCCGCGTACGGGGCTGTCCGGGGTCGAGGTCGTCTACACCAAGCTGCACGCGGGCGGGAAGTTCGGCGCCGGCTCGTACAACGCGACGGGCGGGCTGCACGGCGTCGGTGCCTCGGTGGTCAACGCGCTCTCGTCGCGGCTCGACGTCGAGGTCGACCGGAACGGGGCGACCTGGGGCATGTCGTTCCGCCGCGGGACGCCCGGCACCTTCGACGGTCCCGGCCCGACGGCCGTGTTCACCCCGGGTGGCAGCCTGCGCAAGCTCAAGCGGGCCCCCCGCGGCGTGACCGGCACCCGGGTGACCTACTGGCCCGACCGGCAGATCTTCCTGACCACCGCCGAGTTGTCGCTCTCCGACCTCGAGGACCGGGCCCGGCAGACCAGCTTCCTGGTCCCGGGGCTGGCCATCGCGGTGACCGACGCCCGCACCGCCGAGGTCACCGACCAGGTGTTCAAGCACGAGGGCGGGATCAGCGAGTTCTGCGAATACCTGGCCACCGACCAGCCGCTGACCGACGTCATCCGGCTACAGGGCCACGACCGGTTCACCGAGACGGTGCCGATGCTCGACGACAACGGCCACATGGAGCCGACCGATGTCGAACGCGACCTCGAGGTCGACATCGCCGTCCGCTGGGGCGTGGGCTACGAGACCCGCACCCAGTCCTACGTCAACATCATCGCCACCCCGAAGGGGGGCACCCACGTCGCCGGCTTCGAGCGGGCGCTGACCCGGTCGGTGACCGGCGCGCTGCAGGGCACGCGGGCGCTCAAGGCCGGCGAAGAGGTGATCAAGGACGACGTGCTCGAGGGGATGACCTCCATCGTCACCGTGCGGCTGGCCGAGCCGCAGTTCGAGGGTCAGACCAAGGAAGTGCTGGGCACCCCGGCGGTGGCCAAGCTGGTGGCCAAGGTCGTCGACCGCGAGATGACCGCGTTCCTGTCGGCGCCGAAGGGTCCGGCCAAGGAGCAGGCCAAGACCGTGCTGGCCAAGGTGGTCGGGGCGTCGCGCGCTCGGGTCGCTGCCCGGCAGCATCGCGAGGCGACCCGGCGCAAGAACGCCCTGGAGTCGTCGTCACTGCCGTCGAAGCTGGCCGACTGCCGCAGCACCGACGCCGACCGGACCGAGTTGTTCATCGTCGAGGGCGACTCGGCGCTGGGCACGGCCAAGCTGGCCCGCAGCTCGGAGTTCCAGGCGCTGCTGCCGATCCGCGGCAAGATCCTCAACGTCCAGAAGGCCTCGATCGGCGACATGCTGAAGAACGCCGAGTGCGCGGCGATCATCCAGGTGGTCGGGGCCGGGTCGGGTCACAGCTTCGACCTCGAGGCCGCCCGCTACGGCAAGATCATCTTCATGGCCGACGCCGACTCGGACGGCGCCCACATCCGCTGCCTGCTGGCCACGCTGTTCTTCCGCTACATGCGGCCGCTGGTCGACGCCGGCCGGGTGTTCACCGCGGTCCCGCCGCTGCACCGGTTCGAGCTGACCAACGCCCGCAAGGGCATGGAGAAGTTCATCTACACCTATTCCGACGCCGAATACCAGCGCAAAGCGGCCGAGCTGACCAAGCGCGGACTCCACTTCAAGGAGCCGCAGCGCTACAAGGGCCTGGGCGAGATGGACGCCAACCAGCTGGCCGAGACGACCATGAACCCACGGCACCGCACGCTGCGGCGGATGACCGTCGACGACGGTCTGATGGCCGAGACCACGTTCGAGATGCTGATGGGCAACGAGGTCGGGCCGCGCAAGGAGTTCATCGTCCAGGGCGCGTACGCGCTCGACTCCGCAGCGATCGACGCCTAGCCCGCGTCGCTCAGCTCGGGCGGCGCGACGACGGTGAACCGCTCGAAGATCACCTCGTGCTGCTCGGTGAAGGTCTCGTCGCGGGCGGCACAGGTGCGGCCGAAGAACCTCCGGTGCGCAGCGAGCCAGTAGTCACGACTGCGGTCACCCTCGCCCTCGTCCCAGGCGAAGGCGTCGTCGACCGAGGCGATCGGACCGATCCGCAGTTCCACGGTGCGCAGCACCACCCGCGGCGCGCCCGCCCCGTCGCCCACGATCCAGTGCCCGCCGATCGGCGGCAGCGGGTCGCCGTCGTGCCGGAGGTCGGCCAGCAGCCCGGCCGTCGCCCGCTTGCGGCCGGTCGATCGACCAGGTCGACGAGTTCCTGGGCCAGGTCGACGTGGTCGCCGAAGTACTGCACGGTCGGGATCTCGCCGGGCATCACCCGGTCCGGATGGGCACTCGCGTACGCGGTCCAGAGCCGGTCCGCGGCAGCGTGGTCAGGTTCCGGTAGCGGCCTCATCCGGTCAGGCTAGTGACCCACCCTCGGCTCCGACCGAAGCCAACAGGTCGAGGACGAACCGCTCGACGGTCTCCTTGGTCACGCCCAGTCCGCCCAGTGGTCCCTGCCCGGCCTCGTGCTCGAGCAGGGCGAGCAGCAGGTGCTCGGTCCCGACGTACGGGTGACCGAGGCGGAGTGCCTCGCGAACGGTCAGCTCGATCACCTTGATGGCGCCCGCGTCGTAGACCGGGACCGCACTGCTGCCGTCGGGTCGCGGATCGGGAAGGCTCGCGTACGCCGCCCCCCGCGTCCGCTCGGGGGAGACGCCCGCTTGCTGGAGCGCCTGGCCGGCCAGCCCACCTGCGGCGCTCAGCCCGATGATCAGATGAGCCGGGCCGACCTCGCGGTGTCCGGCCTCGGCCGCGGCGTTGGTGGCGGCGGCGATCGCGTTGCGGGCCCGTGGGGTGAACTTGTCGAAACCCCCGTTCGTCGGCGTCGCCTCCTTGGTGACGAAGCGCTTCTGCACGGCCTGCTTGCTGACCCCCATGCTGGCGCCGATCTCGGTCCACGACGCTCCGCTGCGGCGGGCCTGATCGACGAAGTGACCGATGAGGTGGTCGGCGACCTCGCCGAGATGATCCGAAGCCAGCACCGCGTCACTGAGCCGCTCGAGCGGATCGACATGGGTGCGCGAGATGGCGGTGATCAGGTCGTCGAGGCGGATCTGCGGCGTGAACGGCGTGGCGGAACTCATGCGTCAACCCTAGGTTGACGATGGGAGATCGTCAACCCTTGGTTGACGTATCGGGCGACCCGATCAGTAGATCTGGGTCAGGGCACCGGTGTCGACGTCGTACATGAAGCCCCCGACCTCGGCGCGGCCGGCGACGTGGGGGTGGCTGCGCAGCGCCTCGACGTCCAGGGCCAGCTTGCCGGCCTGGTCGGGGGAAGCGCCGATGGTCAGGTCGGAGAGGTCCTCACCGGTGGCTTCGCGTGCCTTGGCCACGATGTCGGCATCGTCGCCGCTGGCCATTGCACAGCGGGTGTGGGGGACCAGCAGGATGCGGGTGACGCCGAGCAGGTGGACGCCGAGGATGCAGCCGATCAGCGCGTCCGGCGTGAGCCGGCCGCCCGGCGTACGGATGATCTTCGCGTCGCCGACGTCGAGGCCGATCATCTCCAGCGGCTCGATCCGCGAGTCCATGCAGGTGACCATGGCCACCCCGGCTCGGGCGATGCCGTCGAACCCGGCGTGCGGGAAACGGGCCTGGTAGCCGGCGTTGCGGGTCAGGAGATCGGCGAAGCCGCTCGAGGATGCGTCGGTCACGCCCTCACCCTAGGGCGACCGGCGTGCCCGGGGCGAGTCCCGACCGAGGGCCGGATGTCGGCCGCTGCCGACCGTACCGATCGCACCGCAGGATCGGACGGCGCGGCTCGGACGGCGCGGCTCGGACGGTCGGCTCAGGCGGTCCGGCTGGAGACGGCGGCGATGGGCTGACTGGCCGGCAGACCGGACCCGTCGCGGCGCCCGTCGGCGGCCGGCAGGTCGATCGGCGTGCCGGCGGCGGCGGTGGCCACCGCGGGCGCCGGTCCGGCCCAGGCCAGCAGCAGGGTGTCCTCGCCCTTGAGGAAGCGGTGGCAGCGGACGCCGGCGGTCGCGCGACCCTTGGCCGGGTACTCGGTCATCGGGGTGACCTTGACCGCGCCGGCGTCGGTCCCCGGCAGGGCGGCCGAACTGCCCGACACGGTGACGACCACGGCCGTCCGGCGGCGCGACCCCGAAGAAGACGACCCGGGCGCCGGCCGCCGGCTTGATCCCGGCGATCCCGCCCCCGGTGCGGCCCTGCGGGCGCACGGCGGCGGCCGGGAAGTGCAGCAGTTGCGCCTCGCTGGTGATGAAGACCAGCGAGGTGTCGGTGGTGGTCAGCTCGACCGCGCCGACCACCTGGTCGCCGGGCTCGAGCCGGATCACCTCCCAGCTGTCACGGGCCAGTACCTCGGGATTGACCCGTTTGACCACGCCGGTCGCGGTGCCCAGCGCCAGCCCGAGCGAGTCCGGCGACAGGGTGGTCAGGCTGAGCGCGCGTTCGCCGGGCTCGAGGACGACCAGCTCGCTGACGTGGGTGCCGCCCTGCAGGTTGGGCGCGTTGGCGGTGATCGGGACGGTGGGCAGATCGACCGTGTTGACCTTGACCAGCCGCCCCATCGAGGTGAGCAACCCGAATTCGCCGCGGGCCGTGGTCCGGATCCGGGCGGCGATCACGTCGTGGTTGGCGCGCGGGCCCTCGTGGCCGAGCGGTTCGGCGTCGCCGGTCCGGGCCAGCAGGCCGGTGGCCGACAGCAGCACCCAGCACGGATCGTCGGTCACCTCGAGCGGGACGGCCGCGGTGGTGGCCACCCCGCTGGAGGCCAGCAGGATGGTCCGGCGCGGCGTCCCGTGCTGCTTGGCCATGGCCGCCAGCTGGTCACCGACCAGCCGGCGCAGTGACTGCGGGTTGTCGAGGATCTCGGTCAGCTCGGCGATGGTCGCGGTCAGGGCGTCGCGCTCGTTCTCGAGTTCGAGGGTGCTGAACCGGGTCAGCCGGCGCAGCGGCATCTCCAGGATGTAGTTGGCCTGGATCTCGCTGAGGTTGAACGCCTCGATCAGCCGGGTCCGGGCCTGTGCGGTGTCGTCGGACGAGCGGATGATGGCGATCACGTCGTCGATGTCGAGGATGGCGATGATCAGGCCCTGGACCAGGTGCAGCCGGTCGGCCGCCCGTGAGCGCGCGTACTCGGTCCGGCGTCGGGTGACCTCGTAGCGATGGTCGAGATAGACGGTGAGCATCTCGCGGAGGTTGAGCGTCCGCGGCTGCCCGTCGACCAGCGACACCGCGTTGATGGCGAAGTTGTCCTCCATCTTCGTCATCTTGAACAGCTGTTCCAGGATGGCGTCGGGGTTGAAGCCGTTCTTGACCTCCACGACCAGCCGGGTGCCATTGGTCGAGAGGTCGGTCAGGTCCTTGATCTCGGCGATGCCCTGCAGCTTGCGCGCCTTGACCAGCGCGGAGATCTGGTCGATGATCCGCTCCGGGCCGATCATGTACGGCAGCTCGGTGACCACGATGCCCTTGCGCCGCGGGGTGACCTGCTCGATCCGGGTGGTCGCCCGGATCCGGAACGAGCCCCTCCCGGTGTGGTACGCCTCGCGGATCCCGTCGAGCCCGGTGATCTTTCCGCCGGCCGGCAGATCCGGACCGGGGATGAAGCGCATCAGCTCGTCGATCCCGGCGTCGGGATGCTTGATCAGGTGGCGCAGCGCCTGGATCACCTCGACCAGGTTGTGCGGCGCGCAGTTGGTGGCCATCCCCACCGCGATGCCCGAGGCGCCGTTGACCAGCAGGTTGGGCAGCGCGGCCGGCAGCACCACCGGCTCGGTGTCCTTGCCGTCGTAGTTGGGCTTGAAGTCGACGGTGTCCTCGTCGAGCCCGTCGGTCATGGCCACCGCGGTGGCGGCCATCCGGCACTCGGTGTAGCGCATGGCGGCCGGACCGGCGTCGAGCGAGCCGAAGTTGCCGTGCCCGTCGATCAGCGGCAGTCGCATCGTCCACGGCTGCGCGGTGCGGACCAGGGCGTCGTAGATGGCGGTGTCCCCGTGCGGGTGGTACTTGCCCATCACCTCGCCGACGACCCGGGCACACTTGACGTGGCTCCGGTCCGGCCGCAGCCCCATCTCGACCATCGAGTAGAGGATCCGGCGCTGCACCGGCTTGAGTCCGTCGCGGGCGTCGGGCAGCGCGCGGGCGTAGATCACCGAGTACGCGTACTCGAGGAAGCTGTTCTGCATCTCCGAGGACACGTCGATGTCGACGATCCGCTCGGTGAAGTCGTCCTCGGGTGGTGCGGGTGATTTTCTGGCCATGGACGCGTACGCGCTCCTTCTCCGGTCGGGCGGGGTTCAGACTAGGTACCGGAACGCCGCCTCGCCCGGCGGCACGCGGGTGACGTCGACATGCGACCGCTCCAGGCTGGCCATCAGCCGTGAGAGATCGGCCGGGTCGCCGAGCTCGATCCCGACCAGAGCCGGCCCGAACTCCTTGCTGGTCCGCTTGACGTACTCGAACAGGGTGATGTCGTCGTCCGGACCGAGGACCTCGTCGAGGAAGCGGCGCAGCGCCCCGGGCTCCTGCGGGAACTCCACGATGAAGTAGTGCTTGCGGCCCTCGGAGATCAGCGCGCGTTCGGCGACCTCGGCGTAGCGGTTGATGTCCTGGTTGCCCCCGGAGACCACGCAGACGATGTCCAGGTCGGTGTCGGGGACCCAGTGGAGCTGACGCAGGGCGGCCAGGGCCAGCGCTCCGGCCGGTTCGGCGATGACCCCCTCGGTCTGGAAGAGCTCGATCATCTCCTCGCAGATCACCCCCGGGTCGACGGCGACCACCTCGAGCGGACCCGGGTAGTGGGCGACCACCTCGAGTGGCAGCGCGCCGATCCGGCGGACCGCCGCGCCGTCGACGAAGGTGTCGAGGTCCTCGAGCCGGACCGGTTCCCCCGCGGCCAGCGCGGCGGCCAGACTGGCCGCCCCGACCGGCTCGACGGCCAGCACCCGGGTCTGCGGCGCGTACGCGGCCAGCCAGCCCAGGCTGCCGGCCAGGAGTCCGCCGCCGCCGACCGGGATGACGACCAGATCGGGGGCCCGGCCGAGTTGCTCGACGATCTCGCGCATCACCGTGCCCTGGCCGGCGACCACGTCGGCGTGGTCGAAGGCCGGCACCATGACCCGGCCGGTGCTGTCGGCGATCTCCGCGGCCAGCGCGTACGCGGCGTCGTAGGTGTCGCCCTGGATGACCAGCTCGACCCGGTCACCGCCGAGCGCGAGGATCCGGGCCCGCTTCTGTCGTGGCGTGGTGCCGGGGACGACGATCCGGGCGTGGACGCCGAGCTTGGCCGCGGCGTACGCGACTCCCTGCGCGTGGTTACCGGCGCTGGCACAGACCACGCCGCGCGCGGCATCGTCGCTGGTCAGCGAGGCCATCATGAAGTAGGCGCCGCGCAGCTTGTAGCTGCGGACGGCCTGCAGGTCCTCGCGTTTGAGCCAGACCCGACTGCCGAGCCGGTCGCTGTGTCGGGCCGAGGCCTGCAGCGGAGTGCGGGTGACCACCCCGGCCAGGGCCTCGTGAGCGGCGTCGACGCGCGCCGCGAGGGAATCCATGGGCGTGAGGCTATCGATCCGACGACGGTTCGACGCGCTCCAGCCGAGCGGCGGCGTGGGGATCGGCGGCGATGGCGATGGTGCGGGCGGTCGCGCCGAGGGCACGGAGTTGTTCGGGATCGAGCAGGTCGACCACCAGCCGACGGGCCTCGCGGACGTGCCCGGGCGCGCTCTCGGCCAGCTTGTCCATCCCGGCCGGCGTCATCCGGATCAGCGAACGGTAGGCCGGGTCGTCGGCCGTGCACCGGGTCACCCAGCCGTCGCGCTCCAACCGGGACACGGCGTGCGACATCCGCGACATCGACCCCTGGGCCAGTCGGGCCAGCTCACTGAGCAGCAGCGCCCGGTCCGGTGACGCCGACAGCGCGGCCAGCACGTGGTACTCGAACAGGTTGAGTCCGGCGTCGCGTTTCACCTGGGCGTCGAGGGCCGGCGGCAGGGCCATCAGCAAGGCCATCAGGGCCTTCCAGTCGTCCAACTGGTCGACCGTCAGCCACGGGACGTCGTCGTTCTGCTCGGCGGACACGCCACCATGGTAGACCGCGCTTGAACATTCAACTTGAACGTTCTACTGTTGGTGTTGAACATTCAACCTGCGGCTTCGGTCGCGATCCTCGAGAGAGAAGTCTTCGTGTCCGTTCTGCGCATCGATTCCAGCATCCAGGGCCCCCGCTCGGCCAGCAGCGAGTTGGCCGACCTGGTCGTCGCCGAGCTCGACGGCGTCGAGGTCACCACGCGCCACCTGGTCGAGGATCCGTTCCCGGCCGACGCCTGGGCCATCGCGGCCACCGCGGGCTACGTGCCCGAGGCCGACCGGTCCGAGGCGCAGACCGCTGCCCTGGCCCTGGCGGCCTCGGTGACCGCCGAGCTGCAGTCGGCCGACGCCGTGGTGCTGGCCCTGCCGCTGTACAACTGGGGTGTCTCGCAGCACGTCAAGACCTGGATCGACCTGACCCTGGCCGGTGCCCCCTCGCCGAGCGCCCGGCTGCTCGACGGTGTCCCGGTGATCCTGCTGACCACCCGCGGTGGCGGCTACGCGCCCGGCACGCCGCGGGCCGGCTGGGACCACAACACCGACTTCCTGCGCCGCATCCTGGCCGACGTCTGGGGAGCCGACCTGACCGTGATCGAGCGCGAGCTCACCCTGGCCGAGGGCAACCCGGCCATGGAGCCGTTCCTCGAGCTCGCGCGTGAGCAGCACGCCGACGCCCGCAAGGCCTCGTCCGCCGCCGGCCGGGCGCTGGCCGTCCAACTCGTGCGGTCCGAGCGCGAAGCCGCCTGATCGCCGGCTGACCCGCACAGGCCTGGGCGACGACCTGAGCACCGCACGTCCGCGCAGAAAGAGGAGTCAACTCCCGAACCTGTCACGGAGCGCCGGATACTTCCGGCGTGAAGTAACAGGAAGTGGAGTTGACTCCTCTTTCTGCAGGTCGTCCGGCTCAGCCGAGGGCCTCGAGGTCGGCGACCAGCCGCGAGGTCGAGGAGAGCTCGCGCTGGTAGAGCAGGCCGTAGGTGAAGCCGTTCTGGTTGGCCGAGATGCCGACCTGACCACCGAGGCTGCGCAGGAAGGCGGCGCTGACCATGGCGTCCTGGTGGTCGCCGAGCACGTCCTGCAACTCCTTGCGGGCCTCGATCACCTTCTCGGCCTTGGCGCCGATCACCGGCGCGGCGGCCTCGACCGCGTAGCGGTGCCGTTTGCCGGCCTTTCGGGCCCGGTGGAACAGCTCCTCGGTGTGCGCGGCGTCGCCGGCCTCGTCGCGGACCGCGGCCACGGCGGCGGTCAGGCGCTTCTCGACCGTGGCGTCGGCCCGCTTGACGTAGCGCTTGGCCTTGGTCGCCGGGACCTGGGCGGCCTCGGTGAACGGCGGGTCGTTGCGCCAGTGGTGCAACTGGGTGATCAGCGCCTGGTGGCGCTCGTTGCTCAACGCCGCCGTCACCTCGTCCATCGCCGCCTTCCGGCGGACGCCGAGCTCGACCTGGATCTTGCGCGCGACCGGTCCCAGGACGTCCTGGGGCGGTAGCGACTCGATCAGGCCCAGCAGCCGGGTCGTCATGACGTCGGCATCCCGGACCGCGCCGAGCAGTCCGGCCCACCAGACCAGTTCGTCCTCGAGCGCGCCGGCCTGGGCCACATCGACCACGTCGCCGAAGACGCGGATCGTGCTGCGCAGCCGGCGTACGGCCACCCGGGTCGGGTGGATCACGTCGTCACCCGAGCGCAGCGGCGTCTCGGCATCGATCAGCACCGAGCACTGCGCGGTGATGTACGCCCCGAGCAGGTCGGCCAGGGTGGGTTGGTCCTTCTTCTTCGCCATGGGTCGCCTCGTCGGTCAGTGGTTGATCAGGAACGATCGCTCGGGGTCGTGGTGACCCTCGATCAGCCGGAGCGTCCCGGAACGGGACCGCATCGACAGGGAGTGGGTGATGATGCGCTTCCGCTCGAAGCGGACTCCGCGCAGCAACGACCCGTCGGTCACGCCGGTCGCCGCGAAGAACACGTTGTCGCCGGAAACCAGATCGTGGGTGCTGAGCACCCGGTCGAGGTCGTAGCCGGCATCGAGGATCGCGCGGCGCTCGGCGTCGTCGCGGGCGATCAACCGTCCGAACATCTCACCGCCCATGCACCGCAGCGCGCACGCGGCCAGCACGCCCTCCGGGGTGCCGCCGGTGCCGACCAGCAGATCGACGCCGGTGCCCGGGGTGACCGCCATGATCGCGCCGGCGACGTCGCCGTCGAGGATGAACCGGATCCGGGCGCCGGCCGCCCGGATCGCGGTGACCAGCTCGGCGTGCCGCGGCCGGTCGAGCACGCACACGGTCAGCTCGGAGACGTGCTTGTCGGTCGCCCGGGCGATCTTGGCCAGGGTGTCGCCGATCGGCGCGTCGAGATCGACCTGGTCGGCGACCTCGGCGGCCACGACGAGCTTCTGCATGTAGACGGCCGGGCCGGGGGAGAACATGGTCCCGCGCGGGGCCACGCCCAGGACGCTGACCGCATCGGGCAGGCTCTTGGCGGTCAGCGTGGTCCCGTCGACCGGGTCGACCGCGATGTCCCACTCGCCACCGCTGCCGTCACCCACCTGCTCGCCGTTGTACAGCATCGGCGCCTCGTCCTTCTCGCCCTCGCCGATCACCACCACACCGTTCATCCGCACCGAGCCGAGCACCGGACGCATGGCGTCGACCGCGGCCTGGTCGACCAGTTCCTTGTCGCCGAAGCCGAGATAGCGGGCGCAGTTGATCGCGGCCGCCTCGGTGGCGCGGACCAGTTCGAGGGCCAGGTTGCGATCGGGGTCCGGCGGCACCCGCTCCTCCGAGCGGACCTGCATGGGCGACGTCATCGAATCGGCTCCTCGGGGATCGGGGTCGTGGTGCTCGGGTGTCACTGCTCGGGTGTCGGTGTCGGGTGTCGCTGATCGGGTGTCGGTCATCGGGTGTCACTGATCGGGGCAACGCTTCAGTCGGTGTCGTCGTCGGCCCAATCGAGCGTCCGTTGGATCGCCTTCTGCCATCCGGCGTAGCCGGTCCGGCGGGCCCGGTCGTCGATCTGGGGCGACCAACGTCGGTCCTCCTGCCAGTTCTCGCGCAGGTCGTCGGTCGAGGACCAGAAACCCACGGCGAGACCCGCAGCGTACGCGGCACCGAGCGCGGTCGTCTCCGCGACCACCGGCTTGCTGACCTCCACCCCGCAGATGTCGGCCTGCAACTGCATGCACAGCGCGTTGGCGGTGACGCCGCCGTCGACCCGGAGCACGTCGAGATGCTCGCCGCTGTCGGATTCCATCGCGTCGAGCACGTCGCGGGTCTGGTAGCAGATCGCCTCCAGCGTGGCCCGGGCCAGATGGGCGCCGGTGTGGAACCGGGACAGCCCGACGATGGCACCGCGGGCGTCGGGCCGCCAGTGCGGCGCGAACAACCCGGAGAAGGCCGGGACGAAGTAGGCCCCGCCGGCGTCGTCGACCTGACCGGCGAGTTCCTCGATCTCGCTCGCGTCGGTGATGATCTTGAGCTGGTCGCGGAGCCACTGCACCGCCGAACCGGTGACCGCGATCGAGCCCTCGAGCGCGTAGACCGGGGGAGCGCCGGCCAGTTGGTAGCACACCGTGGTCAGCAGGCCGTGCTGCGAGCGGACGATCTCGGGGCCGGTGTTGACCAGCAGGAAGTTGCCGGTGCCGTAGGTGTTCTTGGCCTGGCCGGGCTCGAGGCAGAGCTGGCCGACCATGGCCGCGTGCTGGTCGCCGAGCGACCCGCCGATCACCACCTCGGCGCCGAACGGCCCGTCGGCCCGGGTCCGGCCGAACCGCTCGGGATCGGAGTTGGGCACGATCTCCGGCAGCATCGCCCGCGGGATGGCGAAGATCTCCAGCAGTTCGTCGTCCCAGGCCAGTGACTCGAGGTCCATCAGCATGGTCCGGGCGGCGTTGGTGACGTCGGTGACGTGCCGACCACCGTCGACCCCGCCGGTCAGGTTCCAGATCAACCAGCTGTCGATGGTGCCGAACAGCGCCTCACCGGCCTCGGCGGCCTCGCGTACGCCGTCGGTGTGGGTGAGAATCCAGGCCAGCTTGCCGCCGGCGAAGTACGCGGCCGGCGGCAGTCCGGTCTTGCGGCGGATGGTGTCGCCGTGCTCGGCCTCCAGGTCGGCGACCAGCCGGGCCGTCCGGGTGTCCTGCCAGACGATGGCGTTGCCGTACGGCGTGCCGGTCCTCGGGTTCCAGACCACCGTGGTCTCGCGCTGGTTGGTGATGCCGACCGCGGCGAGGTCGCGGCCCTTGACCTTGGCCAGCTTGAGCGCCTTCTTGACCGACTTCTGGGTGCGGGTCCAGATCTCCTCGGCGTCGTGCTCGACCCAGCCCGACCGCGGCAGGATCTGCTCGTGCTCGATCTGGTGCCGCGCGACCTCGGCGCCGGCGTGGTCGAAGATCATGCAGCGGGTGCTGGTCGTGCCCTGGTCGATAGCGGCGATGACGTCGGCCATGGTCGGCACCCTATCGGCGCGCCGTGACCGCCGGACCGCACCACGACCAACGCGTTCACCCAACCGCCATCCGGGCTGAATAAGGTGACCTCATGCATGCGAGCGGAGTCGACGACCCACCGGGCTACCCGGTCGAATGGGAAGCCGACGTGCTGTTGACCGACGGCGGGGTGGCCCACCTGCGCCCGATCCGGCCCAGCGACGCCGACCGGCTGGTCGCCTTCTACGAGCGGGTGTCCCCGGAGTCGAAATATCTGCGGTTCTTCGCGCCCTACCCCAAGCTGAGCGCCCGCGACGTCAAGCGCTTCACCACCGTCGACTACACCGACCGCGTCGCCTTCATCGTCACCCTGGGCGACGAGATGATCGCCGTCGGCCGCTACGACAAGACCGACGCCAGCGAGGCCGAGGTCGCCTTTTTGATCGAGGACGCGCACCAGGGCCGCGGGATCGCCCAACTGCTGCTCGAGCACCTCGCCGAGGCGGCGCGCGAGCGCGGGATCACCGGGTTCTTCGCCGAGGTGCTGCCGCAGAACCGGGCCATGGCCCAGGTCTTCGCCGACGCGGGCTACCGGGTCAAACGCGGGATCGAGGACGGTGTGCTGTCGGTCCACTTCCCGATCCTGCCGACCGACACCTCGGTCGGGGTGATGGAGCGGCGCGAGCACCGGGCCGAGAGCGCGTCGATCCGGCGGCTGCTGACCCCCGACCGGGTGGTCGCCTACGGTCGCGGAGGCCGGGTCCAGGAGCTGGTCAACGCGATGTTGCGCGGCGGCTACCGCGGCGAGGTGGTGGCCGTGAGCAACGACGACCGCGAGGTGGTCGGCGTCCCGACCGCCCCGACGTTGTCGGAGGTCACCGGCCGGCTCGATCTGGCCCTGGTCTCGGCTCCGACCAGCGAGCTCGGGTCGGTGGTCATCGACGTCGCCCACCGCGGCGCGCACGCCATCGTCGTGCTCACCGGCACCGACTTCACCCCGAGCGACAACCAGACCATCATCAACGTGGCCCGGGCCTACGGGGTGCGCGCGCTCGGTCCCGACGCCCTCGGGGTGATCAACACCGCCGACGAGGTCGGGATGAACGCAACCCCCGCCCCGATGCCGCGGATCGGCGGCGCCGGACTGTTCTGCCAGTCGGCCGCCGTCGGGGTGGCCCTGCTCAACCACGCGATCCGCCAGGACCTCGGGGTCTCCTCCTTCATCAGCACCGGCGACTACGCCGACGTCACCGCCAATGACGTGATGCAGTTCTGGGAGGACGACGAACCGACCCGGGTCTGCCTGCTGTCGCTCGACGCGATCGGCAACCCGCGCAAGTTCTCCCGGATCACCCGCCGGCTGGCCCGCCGCAAGCCGGTCGTGGTCTTCGCGCCGGGCCGGGCCCACCGCAGCAGCTACGGCGGGTCGGCCGCGCTCGGCCGGGCCCCCGACGACGCCATCGACGCGCTGTTCCGCCAGGCCGGCGTGATGGTCGTGCACCGCCGGGGTGCGCTGATCGACATCGCCAAGATCGCCGCCCGCCAGCCGCTGCCCTCGGGGGAGCGGGTCCGGATGATCACCAACTCCAAGACGCTGTCCGGCCAGATGATGCACACGGCGCGCGCGGTCGGGCTGCTGCCGGGCGACGAGCCGCAACTGCTGGGCGCGGTGGCCGACCCGGTCGCCTTCGCCGCCGCCGCCCGCGAGGCGCTGGCCGATCCGGAGATCGACTCGGTGGTGTGCGCCGCGGTCAACGTGTTCAGCCTGGGCACCGACGCGGTCATCCACGAACTCGAACAGGTTGCCGCGGAGGCGACCAAACCGCTGGTCGGGGTGTTCCTCGACTTCCACGAACCGATGTCGTCCGGCGGCGACCCGGACCTGCCGGGTCGGCTGCCGCGCTTCGACGCCCACGCCGACGCGATCCAGGCGCTGTCGGCGCTGACCGCGTACGCGCACTGGCGCGACCGTGATCCCGGGGCCGTCCCGATGCTCGACATCGACGAGCAGGCCGGCAAGCGGGTGATCAACCGGGCGCTCGGCTCGGCGCCGCTGGGCCGCGAGCTGTCCGAGTCGGAGACGGTCGAACTGCTGGCCGCGTACGGCATCGTGCTGCAGCCCAAGTTCGCGGTCAACAGTCTCGACGAGGCGCTCGAGTTCGCCGAGCGGCTGGGCTGGAACGTCGTGCTGAAGGCGACCGAGAGGGCCGTACGCGGGCGGACCGACCTGGCCAGCGTGCACCGCAACATCAACGTGCCCGAGGACATGACCTGGGCGTGGAACGCGCTCGGCCGGTTGGTCCGCGACCTGGGGCTGCCGGTCGACGACGCGCTCAGTGCGGCCCGACCGGTGGTGCAGGCCATGGTGCCGCCCGGAGTGGCGCTGATGATCACCAGCCAGGAGGATGCCTCGTTCGGACCGGTGATCTCGCTCGGGCTCGAGGGCATCGCCTCCGAACTGCTCGGCGACACGGTCTACCGGGTGCCCCCGCTGACCACCGTCGACGCCGCGGCCATGGTCCGCGACCTGCGGGCCGCCCCCACGCTGTTCGGCCGCCACGGCGCCACCGGGGTCGACATCCCGCAGATCGAGAACCTGCTGCACCGGGTCGCGCAGCTCGCCGACGACCTCCCGCAGGTCTCCACCCTGACCCTCAGCCCGTGCCTGGCCTCGGCGCACAGTGTGACCGTGCTCAGCGCCCGGGCCTGCGTGGCGCCCACCGCCGACCAGCGCGACCCCTTGGCCCGTGGGCTCTGACCGCCCCCGCGGATGCCGGGACCGGGTCCGCTCCCGCGTGGCAGGATGTCGGCCATGAGGCTTGGCTCCACCCGACGAGAACTGCGCGCCGAGATCGACGCATGCGGTTACTTCCCGGAACTCGTCGAGGACGCGGTGATGATCGCGCTCAACGACGAGGACCTGCTGGACTTCGTGGTCCACCACGAGCCGACCTTCAACCGCGACGAGATCCACCGCCACGTCACCGTGCTCGCGCTGACCCCGACCCGGCTGGTCATCGGGCACACCGACGACCAACCGGCCGAGCCGCCGGCCGAGGGCATCTACGCGGCCTCGTCGACCGAGTCCGTCGCGTTGACCAAGATCAACACGGTCGCGCTGACCCGGGTGGTCACCCAGCCCGAGCGCTACCGCACCGGATCGAGCGACGTCTACGAGACCTGGCTGTCGGTCGGCTGGGGAGCGGTCCGCCGGGTCGACATCGAGCCGGCCACCTGCAACGACCCGCAGTGCGACGCCGACCACGGCTTCACCGGCACGCTGGTCGGCGACGATCTGACCGTGCGGATGAGCACCGCGGCCGACGGGCAGGACCGGGTGGCCCGGCTCGTCCGGTTCTCCACCAACCTGCAGCGCGCCGCGGTCGTATGACCCCGCGCACGGCCGCGCCCTCGGCGCCGCCGACGATGGTCCGACCGCGCTACGGCAGCGCCAGCCTGGCCGACCTGCTGCCCAGCATCGGGGCCCACCTCGGAGTGCCCGGCACCGAGGACGTGCTCCGGCTGCCCGCGGGGTCGCGGTACGTCGTCGTCCTGATCGACGGGCTGGGCTGGAACCTGGTCCGGCGCTCGATCCGGCACGCTCCCTACCTCTCGTCGCTGCTCGGCGACGCCCGGGAGCTGACCGCCGGGGTGCCGAGCACCACCGCCACCAGCCTGGCCAGCCTGGGCACCGGCCTGGTCCCCGGGCAGCACGGGGTGGTCGGCTACACCTCCCGGGTGCCGTCGACCGGGGAGATCCTCAACGCGCTGACCTGGGAGTCGGACCTGGTGCCGCGGGCCTACCAGACCAAGCCGACGGTGTTCGAACGGGCGGCCGCGGTCGGCGTCCGGGTCACCTCGGTCGCCCTCGAACGCTTCCAGGGCACCGGGCTGACCGAGGCCGCGCTGCGCGGTGCCGACTTCGCCGCCTTCGACGCCGAGCACGAGCAGGAGAAGCGGATCGCTCTGACCGTGGCCGCGGCGACCGCGGCCGAGCGCACCCTGGTCTACGCGTACGAGCGGCAGCTCGACCACGAGGGGCACGGCCGCGGTTGCGGGTCGCGCGAGTGGCTGGCCCAGCTCGAGCGGATCGACGAGCACTGCGAGCGGCTGCGCGACGCGCTGCCCGACGACGTGGTGCTGCTGATCACCGGCGACCACGGGATGCTCGACGTGCCCACCGCGCACCAGGTGCTGGTCGAGAAGCACCCGAACCTGATGGCCGGGGTGTCGGCGCTCGCCGGCGAGGGGCGGTTCCGTCAGCTCTACGTCGACCACGGTCCGCCCGCGGCGGTCGCTCAGCGCTGGCAGGAGCACCTGGGGGAGCGGGCCTGGGTCCGCACCCGCGACGACGCCATCGACGACGGCTGGTTCGGCCCGGTCGACGACGGCCTCCGCGAGCGGTGGGGCGACGTGCTGGTGGCCCTACGCGGCGACTGGGCCGTGATGACCAACGCCTTCCCGCGCGAACTCAGCCTGGTCGGCATGCACGGCTCGCTCACCGCGGACGAGATGCTCGTGCCGCTCTTTTTGGACTGATCGTTCGCGCTCGGTCGCGACCGGCCTTCGCGGCGATGCCGTCCGGAGCGGTTGGTCGAGAAACGGGCAGCCGCGAACGATGGCAGGATGCGTGCGCGAGCGTCGGGCGGGCGTCCGCTGGATGGAGGAGCGATGAGACGAACCCGGGCACCCATCACGCCGCGCCCCGGTCCCCGGAGACCGCGGTCGTCGAAGCGGGACGACACCAGCGGGTCAGCCCGCGGCGCGAGCGCACCCGAATAAAGTGGCCGAGTTCACCTATTTCACCGGGCCGATGGACTGCGGGAAGTCGACGCTGGCGCTCCAGCTCGACTACACCTACGCCAGCAGCGGGCGGAAGGGGCGGCTGTTCACCAGGCACGACCGGGCCGGCGAGGCGACCATCTCGTCGCGGCTCGGGCTGGTCAAGGCGGCGGTCGAGGTGGGTGCGGACTTCGACTTCTGGGTCTACGTGGTCGACCAGCTGACCGGCGGCAACCGGATCGACTACCTGATCTGCGACGAGACGCAGTTCTACGCGACTGCGCAGATCGACCAGTTGGCCCGGATCGCCGACGAACTGCAGATCGACGTCTTCGCGGTCGGGATCCTCACCGACTTCCAGAGCCGGTTGTTCCCCGGCTCGCAGCGGCTGGTCGAGCTGTGCGACCGGATCGAGGTGCTGCAGGTCCGGGCGTTGTGCTGGTGCGGGGCCCGGGCCACCCACAACGCCCGCACGGTCGACGGCGAGATGGTCTTCGAGGGCGACCAGATGGTCGTCGGCGACACCGAGCGGTCGAGCGACGCGGTCGCGTACGAGGTGCTCTGCCGTCGGCATCACCGCCGCGGGGTCACCCGGGCGCTGGCCCGGGCGACGCTGTCCGACCCGCTGCCGTTCGGCGGCGACGAGGAGTCGCCGGACCGCTGATCCGGCCGAGGTGGATCAGGGCTTCTTGGGGCCGCCGAACATGATCTCGTCCCAGCTGGGCACCGAGGCGCGCTTGCGGCGTACGGGGGGCTTGCGCGGCGGCTGCTCGGGCGCGGGGATCAGCGCGTCGTGCCCGGCGTCGAGTTCCTCGGCTTCGGCGACGCGGGCGGCGTAGTCCACGGGGGGCTCGACCGGTCCGGGCTCGTCGGTCCCCGGCAGCGCCGCCTCACCCTCGGTGGGCGGCTCGGTCTCGTCGACCTGGCTGGGCTCGACCGGGTAGTTGACCACGATGGCCGGTTCCCAGCCCGAGACCGTCGGGGCGTCGGGCACCGCGGAGGCCTCGGTCAGGCCGGCGTACACGTTGATCGAGTCCTCGGCATAACCGTCGCCGCCGAGCGTCCCGTAGCGGGTGCCCAGCGGTGCGTCGCGGTCGCGGTCGCCGTCGTCGTTGGTCTCGACGGTCCCGGTGACCACCCGTGGCGCGACCGCGTCGGCCGTCGGCTCGGGTTCCACGTCGTCGGCGGCGTCGGGCTCGGCCACCGGTTGCAGCGTGCGGGCCACGGCCACAGTCGGTTCGGCCGCCTGGTCGAGCGGCTCGGTGTCGCCGTCGAGCTCGGTGTCCCCGTCGAGTTCGTCGTCCCCGGGCAGCTCGGCGTCCACGTCGGTGTCGGTGTCGTCGAAGGCATCGTCGTCGACCTCGACCTCGACCTCGGACTCGATCACGGTCACCGTCTCGACCACGTGGGTCTCGGCCACCACGGTCAGTGCGGTCACCGACGCGGTCGGGGTGTCGCCGGTGTCGTCCTCGGGCGCCTGGTCGGCGAACTCCTCGTCGGCCACCGGTTGCAGGGTGGCCCGGACCAGCGCGAGTTCGTCGTTGAGATCGAGCGTCGGCTCGGTGCCGTCACCCACGCCGAGGAACTCCGGGCGCCGGCGACCGGGCTGTGGGCCGGTGGTCGCCGAGTGCTCGCTGAGCAACCAGCGAGCCTCGTCGTTGGCGGCGACGGAAAACCGGTTCTGCAGGTCGTAGTGGAACTCGGCGTGCCGACTGGCCTCGCCCGAGCGGTAGTCCGCGGTGACGGCCCAACGACCGTCCTCCATCCGGAACGAGTCCCACTCGACGCTGTCGACGTCGATACCGCGTCCGACCAGGCGCTCGGTGACCGCGATCCGCAGGCTGCGGTGGGCCGAGGTCTCGCCGCGACGGCGGACGGTGCCCGACATGGCCTGCGCGGCGATGTGTTCGCGCTCGGCCAGCACCGGGGCGGCGAACCGTTCCACCCGGTCGGGCGGCATGTTGGCCACCCGGGCCAGTTCGTCGACCGACGCACCAGCCCGGATCCGCGTCTGGATGTCGCGCGGGCTGAGGGAGGTTTCCATCTCGATCTCCAGTTGTCCGAGCCGCGGCCGGTCCCCGCGCAGAGCAGCGCGCAGTCGTTCGTCAGCCAGAATCGTCAGTTCCTCGCCATCGTCGCTCACCACGACCAGGAACGTTCCGTCTGCGGTCAGACCGACAACTCGCGCACTGCGCATCGAAAAGGCACAGCTCCTGGTCCCGTGGTGGTGACGACTTCGTCGGGATCAACCTACTCTGCCCGGGTCACCGCTTGGGGCGGCGGACGTAATGTCGAGATCATGACGCAGGCCTCCCACCCCGGCCCGGCCACCCTCGGCCAGCTGCGGGAATCCGGATATCACCCCCGAGATCTCAAGAGCGAGATTCGCGACAACCTCTATGACCGACTCCGTTCGGGTCAGCCGGCCTTCCCGGGCATGGTCGGCTTCGGAGATTCGGTCCTCCCCGAGATCGAAGCCGCGTTGCTGGCCGGCCACGATCTCGTCCTGCTCGGCGAGCGCGGCCAGGGCAAGACCCGGCTGATGCGGTCGGTGGCCGGGCTGCTCGACGAGTGGAGCCCCGAAGTCACCGGCTGCGAGATCCATGACGACCCGTACGCCCCGGTCTGCAGCCGCTGTCGGAGCCTGGCCGCCGAGCTCGGCGACGATCTGCCGATCAGCTGGCGGCACCGCGACGACCGCTACACCGAGAAGCTGGCCACGCCGGACACCTCGGTCGGCGACCTGATCGGTGACGTGGATCCGGTCAAGGTCGCCCAGGGCCGCACCCTCGGTGACCCCGAGACGGTGCACTACGGCCTGGTCCCGCGGGCCAACCGCGGGCTGTTCGGTCTGAACGAGCTGCCCGACCTGGCCGAGCGGATCCAGGTGGCGCTGTTCAACGTGCTCGAGGAGCGCGACATCCAGGTCCGCGGCTACTCGCTGCGGTTGCCGCTGGACATCTTCCTGATCGCCACCGCGAACCCGGAGGACTACACCAACCGTGGCCGGATCATCACCCCGCTCAAGGACCGCTTCGGCGCCGAGATCCGTACCCACTACCTGACCGAGCTCTCCGACGAGGTCGGGCTGCTGCGCCAGGAGGCCCAGCTGGTCGCGCAGGTCGACGACCACCTGCTCGAGGTGCTGGCGCGATTCACCCACAACCTGCGCGAGTCGAGCTCGATCGACCAGCGGTCCGGGGTCTCGGCCCGGTTCGCCATCGCCGCGGCCGAGGCCGTCGCCGGATCGGCGCTGCGGCGCGCGGCCCGGACCGGCGAGGACGAGGCCGTGGCCCGGATCTGCGACGTCGACGTGGTGTTGCCCACCCTGCTCGGCAAGATCGAGTTCGAGATGGGCGAGGAGGGCCGCGAACGCGCGCTGCTCGACCACCTGCTCCGGCTGGCCGTCGCCGCCACCTTCCGGGATCGGCTGTCCGGTCTCGACCTGTCCGGGTTCACCGGAGTCTTCGCCGAGGGGGCGGTGATCGAGACCGGCGAGCTGGTCCCGGCCGCCGACCTGCTCACCCAGCTCGGCGCCGTGCCCGGACTGGCCAAGGTCCTCGACCGGCTCGGCTACACCGAGGCGCCGAGCCGCGCCGAGGTGGCTGCGGCCGCCGAGTTCGCGCTCGAGGGTCTGCACCTGACCCGTCGGATCGAGAAGGACATCGTCGACGGCCGCACCGTGTACGGCGGGGCATGAGTCTCGCCGTCGTCCGCGGGCCGCAGGGGAGGACAGCATGACCGCTGATCGCTGGCACGGCCGGTCCCGCTACGGACCGTGGCGCGACGGCCCCGACCCCTTGGCTGCGCCGTTCGACGTCCGCTCGGCCATCGACCAGATCGGGGCCGACGTGCTGGCCGCCGGCAACCTGCGCGACTCGTTGCGCGATCTGCTGCGCCGCGGGCTCGACGGTCAGGGCGGGCTCGACAAGCTGGCCAACCGGCTGCGCAAGCTCCGGGCCCAGGCGCGGCGCCGAGGCGACCTGGGGGGCACCCTCGACCAGATCCGGTCCGCGCTCGACCAGGCGCTGGCCGCCGAGCGCGAGACGCTCGCCGGGACCGAGGGGGAGGAGGCGCGATTCGCCGAACTCGAACTCGACACGCTGCCGGATGACGTCGCCGGCGCAGTCCGTGCGCTCGACGACTACCCGTGGCGGTCCGACGAGGCCAGGGCCACGTACGAGGCGATCAAGGACATGCTGCGCCGCGAGGTGCTCGATGCCCAGTTCGCCGGCATGAAGCAGGCCCTCGAGTCGCCCGATCCCGAGGCGATGGAGCGGGTCAAGGACATGCTGGCCGACCTGAACGCGCTGCTGGCCGCGCACGCCCGGCAGGAGGACACCACCGACCGGTTCGCCGACTTCATGGCCAAGCACGGCGAGTTCTTCCCCGAGCAGCCCGAGAGCGTCGAGGAACTGATCGACGCGCTGGCCCGGCGGCAGGCCGCGGCGCAGCGGATGCTCAACTCGATGAGCCCCGAGCAGCGCGAACAGCTGGGGCAGCTGATGAGCCAGGCGCTGGGCGACGCCGACCTGGCCTCGGAGATGGCGCAACTCGGCGACAACCTGCGCGCGCTCCGGCCCGGGCTGGACCGCTCGTCGCCGAGCGGGATGCGTCCCGGCGGTCCGTCGCTGGGCTACAGCGAGGCGGTCGAGGCGGTGGCCGAACTCGCCGACCTCGAGGCGCTCGAGGCTCAGCTCTCGCAGGCCGAGGCCGGATCGAACCTCGATGACGTCGACGTCGACATGCTCGAACGCCGACTCGGCGGTGGGGCGGTGGCCGACTTCCAGGCCCTCCGCGACCTGGAACGCGAACTCGAGCGCCAGGGCTATCTGGCCCGCGGTCCGGAGGGCATGCAGCTGACACCGCGGGCGGTCCGCCGGCTCGGTCAGAGTGCGCTCCGGCGGGTCTTCTCCCAGCTGGCCGCCTCCGGCCAGGGCGATCACGACGACCACCGGGCCGGATCGGCCGACGAACCCACCGGGCTGACCCGCCCCTGGGTCTTCGGTGACGAACTCCCGATCGACGTCCCGCGCACCGTGGGCAACGCCCTCCGTCGGAGGGCCTCAGAGGGTTCCGCTGGGGGTGTCGGCGTCCGAATTTCCGGAGCGCCAGCGACGGGAATTCCTCGGGGGGTGTGGGGGGTCGCCCCCCCACACAGACACCGGACGCGAGGAGCGCCAGCGACGACCGGCCAGCGGGGGGAGTGGGGGGTCGCCCCCCCACACGACAGAGCCCCCCCACACGACAGAGCCCCCCCACACGACAGAGCATGGTGCTCGACGTCGAGGACTTCGAGGTCACCGAGACCGAGCGGCGGACCGGGGCGGCGGTGGCACTGTGCGTCGACCTGTCGTTCTCGATGGTCAACGACGGGCGGTGGGGGCCGATGAAGCAGACCGCGCTCGCGCTGCACCACCTGATCGACACCCGGTTCCGCCAGGACGCGCTGCAGATCATCGGGTTCAACCGGTTGGCCCGCACGCTCACCCCGGTCGAGCTGGCGTCGGCCGAGCCGGAGTGGATCCAGGGCACCAACCTGCAGCACGCGCTGCTGATCGCGTCACGGCATCTGCGTCGACACCCCGACGCCGAACCGGTGGTGCTGGTGGTCACCGACGGCGAGCCCACGGCCCACCTGACCGCGGCGGGGGAGGCGTACTTCCGCTGGCCGACGACCTCGGACACGTTGCGGGCCACGGTGGACCAGGTCGACGAGCTGGCCCGGTACGGGGCGACGCTCAACACGTTCATGCTCGGCGACGACCCGGGACTGCGCCGATTCGTCGACGCGATCGCCCGGCGTTCGGGGGGCCGGGTGTTCACCCCGGACATCGGTCGGCTCGGCGAGTACGTGGTCGCCGACTACCTGCGGTCGCGCAAGGGGGGCCGTCGCCGCTGACCCGGCCACACCACCTGAACCACCCGCGACGTGTCGGATGTCGACGCGGAATCCTGCTCGGATCGCGTCGTCATCCCACACTGTCGCGGCTCTCGGCCGCTGACGCCGGTCGGGTCAGGCCGGCGTCCGTCGGACCCGACGGAGCGCGGCGCGGACGATCAGCCCGAAGGCCAGCCCCCAGAACGCCGAACCGATGCCGAGCAGGGTGATGCCCGATGCCGTGGTGACCAGGGTGATCACCGCCGCCTCGCGGTCCTGCGGGTCGGCCAGGGCCTGGTGCGCGGCGTTGCCCAGCGTGCCGAGCAGGGCCAGCGCGCCGACAGTGATGATCAGGCCGGGCGGCGAGCTGGTCAGGGCGTACGCGGCCGCCGCCGACAGCAGGCCGAGCGCGACGTTGAACCCGGACGCCGCCAGGGCGGCCTGCCAGCGGCGACGCGGATCGGGATGGGCCTCGGGGGAGGCGGCCAGCGCGGCGGAGATGGCGGCCAGGTTGACGGCGTGACCGCCGAACGGGGCCGCGGCGGCCGAGACGCCTGCGGTGATCAGCATGGTCGGGCGCCAGGGGACGTCGTAGCCGAAGGTCTTCATCACCGCGATGCCCGGTGCGTACTGCGAGGCGATGTTGACCACGAAGAGCGGCAGTGCCAGTCCGAGCAGGAAACGTAGGTCGAAAGTCGGGGTGGTCCAGGCGAGCTGGGGCAGCAACTCGGCGGTGGTGGGGGCGTGGTCCACGGTCAGCGCGACCACGACCAGCGCGACGAGCAGGGCCAACGGGACGGCCCAGCGGCGGGCCACCGCGTACGCGACCAGCCAGGTGAGCAGGATCGGGGCCACGTAGAGCGGGGTCCGGGCCAGCGCGGTGAACGCGGTGGCACAGATCGGGATGAGCACCCCGGCCAGCATCGCGTTGGCGATCACCGTCGGGATGCGGCTGAGCTGGCGGGCCAGCCACGGCCACAGTCCGGCCAGCGCGGTGAGCGCTGCGACGACCAGGAAGCAGCCGATGGCGGCCGACCAGTTGCGGGTCGGCAGCGTGGTCCCGGCCAGCAGGGCGGCGCCCGGGGTCGACCAGGCGAGGATGATCGGCAAGCGGTACCGGGTCGACAGCACGACCACCCCGACGGCCATGGCCAGACAGAGCACGAGCAGCCCGGAGGCGGCCTGTGCGGTGGTGGCTCCCTGGGCGGTCAGCCCGGTGAGCACCACGGCGAACGACGAGGAGAAGCCGACGACGGCCGTCACCAACCCGGCGAGCACCGCCTGCAGCCGATGCCGGTCGGCCGTGGCCGTCACCGCCGACTCAGTCGGGGGCGCCGAGGCCACGTTGCAGCAGGGTGAGCAGGTAGGTCCCGTATCCCGACTTGGCCAGCCCGGTGGCCCGGTTACGCAGTTCGTCGTCGGTCAGGAAGCCCTGCCGCCACGCCGCCTCCTCGGGCGCCCCGACCTTGAGCCCCTGCCGGGCCTCGAGCGTGCGGACGAAGTTGTTGGCGTCGTTGAGCGACTCGAAGGTCCCGGTGTCGAGCCACGCCGTGCCGCGCGGCAGCACGCCGACCTGGAGCTTCCCGGCGGCCAGGTAGTGCCGGTTGATGTCGGTGATCTCGTACTCCCCGCGCGCCGACGGCTTCAGGTCACGCGCGATCGCGATGACGTCGTTGTCGTAGAAGTACAGCCCGGGCACCGCGTAGTTGGACCTCGGCGAGGTCGGTTTCTCCTCCAGCGAGACCGCCGTGCCGGCCGCGTCGAACTCGACCACCCCGTACGCGCTCGGCTCGGCCACCCAGTAGGCGAAGACCGCCCCGCCGTCGACGTCGGCGAAGCGGCGCAGCTGACCGCCCAGGCCCTGGCCGTAGAAGATGTTGTCGCCGAGCACCAGCGCGACCTTGTCGTCACCGATGAAGTCGGCGCCGATGACGAACGCCTGGGCCAGCCCGTTCGGGGTCGGCTGCTGGGCGTAGGTGATGTCGATGCCGAACTGGCTGCCGTCACCCAGCAGCCGCTCGAACCCGGGGGCATCCTGCGGGGTGGTGATGACCAGGACGTCGCGGATCCCGGCGAAGATCAGCGTGGACAGCGGGTAGTAGATCATCGGCTTGTCGTAGACCGGGACCAGTTGCTTGCTCACCCCGAGCGTCACCGGGTGCAGCCGGGTGCCGGAGCCGCCGGCCAGGATGATCCCACGCATGGCCAGAAGTCTCCCACGGCGCGACCGACCCGCCACCCGGATCAGGAATCGGCGGCGTACGCGGTCCGGGAGAATTTAGGATCAGCGGCATGACGTCGTACCTGGTGACCGGTGGAGCGGGCTTCATCGGCTCGAACTTCGTCCGGCACGTCCTCGCGCACACCGACGCGCGGGTGACCGTGCTCGACAAGTTGACCTATGCGGGTAACCGGGCCTCGCTCGACGGACTACCGCCCGAGCGGTGCTCACTGGTGGTCGGCGACATCGTCGACGCCGACCTGGTCGGCCGGCTGGTCGGCGAGCACGACGTGGTGGTCCACTTCGCCGCCGAGTCGCACAACGACAACTCGCTGCGCGACCCGTCGCCGTTCGTCGAGACCAACCTGATCGGCACCTTCACCCTGCTCGAAGCGGTCCGCCGGACCGGCACGCGGTACCACCACATCTCCACCGACGAGGTCTACGGCGACCTCGAGCTCGACGACCCGGCCCGGTTCACCGAGGCGACGCCGTACAACCCGTCCAGCCCCTACTCCTCGACCAAGGCCGGGTCGGACCTGCTGGTCCGGGCCTGGGTCCGCTCGTTCGGCGTGGCGGCGACGATCAGCAACTGCTCGAACAACTACGGGCCCTACCAGCACGTGGAGAAGTTCATCCCGCGGCAGATCACCAACGTCCTCGACGGTGGGCGGCCGAAGCTCTACGGGGCCGGCGCCAACGTGCGCGACTGGATCCATGCCGACGACCACAGCGCGGCCGTGCTGCGGATCATCGAGCGGGGCCGGATCGGCGAGACCTACCTGATCGGTGCCGACGGGGAGCAGAACAACCGCGACGTCGTCGAGCTGATCCTGGAACTGCTCGGTCAGCCGCGCGACGCGTACGACCACGTCACCGACCGGGCCGGCCACGATCTGCGCTACGCGATCGACTCGACCAAGCTGCGGACCGAGCTCGACTGGCGGCCGCGCTACTCCGACTTCCGGGCCGGACTGGCCGACACCATCGCCTGGTACGCCGACCACCGGGACTGGTGGCAGCCGCAGAAGGCCGGGACCGAAGCCACGTACGCGGCGGCGGGGCAGTGACGGTGGCCGGGCTGAGCGTCCGACCCACCGCCATCCCCGGTCTGTCGATCATCGATCTCGACGTCCGCGGTGACAACCGCGGCTGGTTCAAGGAGAACTGGCAGCGCCGCAAGATGGTCGACCTCGGGCTGCCCGACTTCGCCCCGGTGCAGAACAACGTGTCGTTCAACACCACGGCCGGGGCGACCCGCGGGATCCACGCCGAGCCGTGGGACAAGCTGGTGTCGCTGGCCACCGGGCGGATCTTCGGAGCCTGGGTCGACCTGCGTCCCGGGCCGGGCTTCGGCGTCGTCGTCACCCTCGAGCTGGGACCGGACACCGCCGTCTTCGTCCCGCGCGGGGTCGGTAACGCCTTCCAGACCCTCGAGGACCGGACGGCGTACTCCTACCTGGTCAACGACCACTGGTCGCCGGCGGCCCGGGACTCCTACACCTTCGTCAACCTGGCCGACGAGACGTTGGCCATCGACTGGCCGATCCCGCTCGACCGGGCCGAGCTGTCCGACGCCGACCGCAACCACCCGCGGCTGGCTGCGGTCACCCCGATGGCCGCCGCACCGATGCTGGTCATCGGCCGATCGGGCCAGCTGGGTCGCGCGCTGGCCGCCGAGTTCCCCGACGCGACCGTGGTCGGGCGGCCCGAACTCGACCTGTCCGACCCGGCGTCGGTGGCCGGCTTCGACTTCGCGCGGTACGGCGTGGTCGTCAACGCCGCCGCGCACACCCAGGTGGATCAGGCCGAGACCGAGCAGGGGCGGCGGGCGGCCTGGGCGACCAACGTGGTCGGGGTGGCGGCCCTGGCCGCCGCGGCCCGCGAGCACCGCTTCACCCTGGTCCACGTGTCCTCGGACTACGTGTTCGACGGTGCGGTGGAGGTGCACGACGAGGACGAGGCGTTCTCGCCGCTCGGCGTCTACGGCCAGACCAAGGCGGCGGCCGACGCCGTGGTCACCGCGGGCGGACCGCACTACGTGCTCCGGACGAGTTGGGTGATCGGCGACGGAACCAACTTCGTCGCCACCATGGCCGGGCTGGCCGACCGCGGCGTCTCGCCCTCGGTCGTCGCCGACCAGTTCGGCCGGCTGACCTTCACCACCGAGTTGACCCGGGCGATCCGCCACCTGCTCGAGACGCGACCGCCCTACGGGGTCTACAACCTGACCAACGCCGGGCCGACCATGTCGTGGGCCGACATCGCCCGGGCCGTGTTCGCCGCCCGTGGCCGGTCGGCCGCCGACGTCACCGACACCACCACCGAGGCGTACGGGGCCAGCAGGCAACTCGCTCCGCGACCGCGGCACAGCACCTTGGCGCTGGACAAGATCAGCGCTACGGGATTTCAGCCGCGCGAGGCGCTGGTCGAGCTGGCTCGTCATCTGGCGCGCACGAGTCGGGACTGACCGGCACCCGGTCGCGGACGAACAGGGCGGCGACGATGAGCAGCGCGCCGGCCACGGTGATACCGACGAATCCGGCCCGCCAGCTGTAGAGGTCGATCAGCTGGCCGAGGACCGCCGCGCCCGCGGCCAGACCGGTGGCCAATCCGGTCGAGCTCCAGGCCAGCGACTCGGTCAGCCGGGTCGTCGGCACCGCGCCCTGGATCACCCCGACCGAGGCGATCAGCGTCGGGGCGATGGCCATCCCGCTGAGCATCAGCACCCCGGCGACCAGCACCGGCCGGTCGAGGAAGAGCAACGGCACGGTGGACACGGCCAGCGCGACCGCGCCGATCCGGAACCGGCGGGCCGGTCCCGAGCGCCAGGCGACGGCGCCGGTGACCACGCCGGCGACCAGTGACCCGACCGCCCAGACCATCAGGATGACTCCGGTGTAGCGCAGCACGCCGGTGCCCTCGGCGAAGGCGACGACCACCACCTCCATCCCGCCGAAGATCATCCCCAGCGCGATGCTGGCCACCGCGACCGGCCCCAGGATGCCCAGCGGCAGCGGCGCGCGGACCCGGTCACCGTGATCGGTGTGGACCGGGGGCTGGCTGCGCCGCTGGACGGCCAGCGCCACCGCACCGATCAGCCCGACCGTGGCACGGTGGCGATCCCCAGCGCCGGGTGGATGGCGGTGGCCAGGAAGGTCACCAGCACGGGGCCGACGATGAAGACGACCTCGTCGAGGACGGCTTCGAGGGCGAAGGCGGTGTTGAGCAGGGGCGAGCCACCGAGCCGGTGGCTCCAGCGGGCCCGGACCGCTGAGCCGGCCGAGCTGTAGCCCAGACCGACCCCGACGGCGCCGGCCAGGCTGACCGCCAGCGGCCAGCCGCGCTGCACCGACGCGATGACCACGAACGAGCACACCGTGTTGGTGACGGCCGCGGTGACCAGCACCCGCGCCTGGCCCCATCGGTCGATCACCCGGCCCCACAGCGGGGCGGCCACCGCCCCGGTCAGCGTGCCGACCGCCGGTGATCAACCCGGCCAGGCCGAACGAGCCGCGTGGTCAGCGACACCAGGAGCACGATCCCGATGGCGGTCATGGCCATCGGCATCCGGGCGACGAAGCCGGCCAGGCTGAAACCGATCGCGGTCCGGTCCGACAGAACCGCCCGGTACGCGCGAAGACCCGCGGACACTGCATCCCCTTTCCCGGGTCGGTGCGAAGATTCGCCGTGACCACTTCTGTTTCGACTGCCGATGCACCGACCGCTGACCCGGCCGCCGACCTGACGCCGTACGACGCCGTCCTGCTGGTGTCCTTCGGTGGACCGGAGCAGCCGGACGACGTGGTGCCGTTCCTCGAGAACGTCACCCGGGGTCGGGGCATTCCGCGCGAACGGCTGGTCGAGGTGGGCCAGCACTACTACTCGTTCGGGGGCCGCAGCCCGATCAACGAGCAGTGTCGCACGCTGCTGGCGGCGCTGGGCGCCGAGATGGGCCGCCGCGGCCAGGACCTGCCGCTCTACTGGGGCAACCGCAACTGGTACCCGTTCCTCGACGCCACGTTCGCCGAGATCGCCGCAGCCGGTCACCGCGCGTCCTCACCGTGGTGACCAGCGCCTACCCCTCGTACTCCTCGTGCCGGCAGTATCGCGAGAACCTGTTCGACGCGGCGTCCGAGCTCGATCTGACCGTCGAGCGGATCCGGCACTACGCCACCCACCCGGGCTTCGTCGAGGCCTCGGTCGACGCCACGCTGGCCGCGCTCGAGACCCTGCCCGAGGGGGCGGCGCCCCGGCTGGTCTACGTCACCCACTCGATCCCCGACGGCATGGCCCGCACGTCGGGGCCCGAACCGCGGAGCCCGCAGGGGGCGTACGTGGACTGGCACGTCGGGGTGGCCGACGCAGTGACCCGCGAGGTGTCGCGGCGACGGGGCACCGAACTGGTCGGCGAGCTGGCCTACTGCTCACGCTCGGGCCCGCCGAGCCAGCCCTGGCTCGAACCGGACATCAACGACCGGCTGGCCGAGCTGTCGGCCGAGGGGGTCGAGTCCGTGGTGGCCATCCCGATCGGCTTCATCTCCGATCACATGGAGGTCATCTTCGACCTCGACACCGAGGCATCGGCCACCGCCGCCGAGCTCGGCCTCGGCTGGGCCCGCGCGGCCACGGCCGGCGACCACCCGGCGTTCGTCTCCGGTCTGGTCGATCTGATGGCCGAGCGGGCGGCGATCGCCCGGTCCGAACCGACGACGCCCCCGGTGGTGGCCGGGCTGCCGAAGGGCTGGGTGGCCTGTCAGCCCGAGTGCTGTCCCAACCAGCGTCAGCCCGGGCGGCCGACGCTGCTCACCGCCGAGTCGTCGTGAACCGACCGCAATGTCTCGCGTCGCGGCCGGCGAGACAAGGCGACTTCTGGTAAGAATCGCGTCCTCATCCGCTCGGGGAATTTCTGCGGGCCGCCCACGTTGATGCGAGCGCCCCGCGGACCCACCGGTCCTGGGTTGGGACGTGTGATATGACTGCGCACGACTCAGCGAAGTACACATCTGGGTGATCAGCCTGGGAAGGGAAAGATGGCGACCGACTACGACGCCCCTCGCAAGACCGACGAAGAACTCAACGAAGACAGCATCGAGGAGCTCAAGACTCGACGCAACGACAAGAACTCGGGCAAGGTCGACGAGGACGAGACCGAGGCGGCCGAGTCGTTCGAGCTCCCCGGAGCCGATCTCTCGCACGAGGAACTGACCGTCCGGGTGCTCCCGCGGCAGTCCGACGAGTTCACCTGCGCGGGCTGTTTCCTGGTCCGCCACCGCAGCCAGATCGCCGAAGAGCGGTCCAACGGCGACGCCTACTGCTTCGACTGCGCCGGCTGAGTCATCCGGGCTTGCGGGCTCGCGCCCGCTCGGGCTCCGGTGGATCCTTCCTTCCTCCCGCGCTCGCACGATCACTTCGGTGATCGGGCGGGAGCGGGGCGGTCGGGGATCGTGCTCGCTCAGTCGTCCAGGAAGGACCATCCGCCCTCGCTTACCGACGCTCGCCCGCCGACACCAGGCGACCTATGGGCGAGGTGTCACCTCACCTCCCGCTCCGTGAGCGCAGGCGGAGAGCAACGGGTGACTGTCAGCGGCCGTCGCGCCCACCATCGATCAGCACCCGGGCCTTCGACCGTCACGCAAAGGTCGGGACGGCTGGGTCGAGATCAGACCGATATCAAAACGTGCTGGAAACGGGTGGGCATCCGTGATTGCGTGGAAGACGCACACCTGGTTGTGCCGGATCTGATTGGGGGCAGTCGGAGCCGGACGAAACACCGCCTCGCGTGTCCGACGGGAGACGCGAGGCGGTGGTCCGTCCCGGGCCCGGGATGCTCGCAGCGCCGCCACGGACGGATCGGCGCGTAGGTTGGCTGGCATGTTCTTCCGCGAACGGCTCACGGTTCCGCTGATGTGGTGGGTGCTCGCCCTCGGATTCGCGCTGTCCATCCTGCTGGCCTTCGGCTTCTCTGTGGGCTGGGTCTTCGGGCTGGCCGGAGCGGTGCTGACCATGATCGTCGCCGCCGCGCTGTTCGTGTCCTCGGCCATCGTGATCACGGTCGAGGCGCGGGGTGATCCGGATCGGGCGCGCTGAGATCGACCTGCCCTTCGTCGGCGAGGTGAAGGCGCTGACCGCCGAGGCGGCCGGACGCCGGGCCGGACCGGACGCCGACGCCCGCGCCCACCTGGTGCTGCGGCCGTACGTCACCACCGCGGTCGAGCTGACCCTGGTCGATCCGGACGATCCGGTGCCCGTACTGGCTGGTCTCGACCCGCCGACCGGCCGCGTTGGCCGCAGCCGCTCGCAGGCCGCCCGCCGCCCGGTCGATGATCTAGGCTCGCCGGGTGCCCGAGGCTCGGACGATCCGCGTCGAGCTGCTCCGGCTCGATCCGGAGCTCGAGCCTACCGGCGTACGCCCACCCCGGCGACGCGGGTGCCGACCTGCAGCTGCGCCGAGGACTTCGTTCTGGGTCCGGGGGAGCGTCGACTGGTCGGGACCGGGGTCGCGATCGCGCTGCCCGACGGGTACGCCGCGCTTCGTGCATCCGCGTTCCGGGCTGGCGGCCCGACACGGCATCACCATCGTCAACACCCCGGGCACGGTCGACGCGGGCTACCGCGGCGAGATCTTGGTCTGTCTGCTCAACACCGACCGCAGCGCCGCGGTGCGGCTTCCGACGCGGCGACCGGATCGCCCAGCTGGTCGTCCAGCCGGTCAGTACGGCACGATTCGTCCCGGTCCGTCCTCCAGGAGACGGCACGCGGAATTGGCGGACATGGCTCGACCGGCGGAATACTGGCCGGGCCCAGCAGAAGGTGAGAACCGATGATCTTCAAGCGTGGCAAGAAGCGCGACGCCGAGCCCGAGGCCGTCGAACTCGACGAGACGACCGAGGTCGAGGCGACCGATCCGGACCCCGCCGTCGATGCCGGCGAGCCCGTGTCGATGAACCCGGAGGCCGCGCTGGTCGCTCTCGACGACCTGGACTGGCGCGCCGACGGGCCATGGGACATCACCGAGGTCGACGATCTCGAGAACACCGACGACGGGCCGCGGATCGACCTGGGCGGCATGATCCTCACCGGCGTCCCCGGCTCCGAGCTGCGGCTGCAGATCTCCGAGGAGACCCAGCAGGTCGTCTCGGCGATGCTGGTCCTGGAGATCACCCTCGAGGCTCCGGCCGACGCGGCCTCCGGCGGGGCGCCGCGCGTGCAGACCGTGTCGTCCGCCCTCGAACTGGGCGCGTACGCCGCCCCGCGCAGCGGTGGCCTGTGGGCCGAGCTGCGCGACGAGATCTCCGACGCACGCCACCGACGCGGGCGGCTCCGCGTCGCTGGCCGAGGGCCCGTTCGGCGTCGAGCTGCGCCGCCTGGTCCCGGTGCGCACCCCGGACGGCGAGCGAGGGCTACCAGCCGTCGCGGATGTGGGTGGCCGAGGGACCGCGCTGGCTGCTCCGCGGCATCGTCTACGGTCAGGCCGCCATCGAGGACGACCTCGAATCGCCGGTCGTCGACGATGCTCGCCGCCGCCTTCCGCCAGGTCGTGGTCCGCCGCGGTGACGAGGCCGATGGCGCCGGGCGACCTGCTGCCGCTGACCATGCCGCCGAACTGCATGCGGCCGAGCCGACGCTGCAGTGCTGCCGACGACGTCGCGCGAGGACGTTGAGCCGGTGCGATCCGGAGCGTCGACGCCGCGGAAGGTCGAGCCATGGGTAAGGAAGGTCTGGTCGCAGCGGGCGCTGCGACGGCTCGCGTCGTCGAACGCCGATCTGGAGTCGGCGGAGTTGCAGCGCAACGTCCGGGACGAGGGCGCGGTCCCGATCCGCACCTGCGAGGACCGTCAGCAGGTGAGTCTGACCGGCACGATCGCCACCGTGACCATCGCGCCGCGGGCGGGTCACCCGGCGCTCGAGGTCGAGCTGCGCGACGGTTCGGGGGCGGTCACCCTGGTCTGGCTGGGCCGGCGTCAGATCCCGGGCATCGACCCGGGCCGCACCCTCAAGGTGTCGGGCCGGATCAGCTGTCACGAGGGCCAACGACTGCTCTACAACCCGCGCTACGAGTTGCTGCAGACACCGGCCGGTTCGTGAGCGCGCCCGCCGACTGCGCAGAGCCGCCGCAGTTCCGCTACGTCGAGGAGTTCGTCCGCTACGAGTTGTCCGCGTCGCTGGGCGGCGTACGCGGGATGCGTCGAGGCGGCGGTGCCGTTCGTCGTCTTCACCGTGGTCTGGGTCGCCACCCGTGACCTGACCTGGTCGCTGGTCGCCGCACTGGCCGCGGCCGCAGTGCTCGCCGTCGTCCGGTTGATCCAACGACAGTCGCTGCGGTACGTCGCCCAGGCGGTCGTCCCGACCGCGATCGCCGCCCTGTGGCCAGCCGGACCGGGCGGGCCGAAGACGTCTTCCTGCCCGGCATCCTCTACAACGGCGCGCTCGCCGCGGTCTCGCTGATCTCGGTGGCCATACGCCGACCGCTGGTCGGGTTCCTGATCGGCGCGGCGGTGGGTCGTCCGACCGGCTGGGCCGAGGACCGCGGGCTGGTGGCGGATGACCTCACGGCTGACGCTGGTGCTGGCCGTGCCGTACATCGCCCGGTCCTGATCCAGCTGCCGCTGTTCCTGTCCGGTCAGGTGGTCTGGCTGGCCGTCGCCAAGGTCGTGCTCGGCTGGCCGCTGCTGTTGGCGGCGATCGCGGTCATCGGGGTGATGCTGTCCAAGGGACGCACCCCGATCGCCGGCTCCGCACTGGCCGCGCCCGAGGCCGACCCCGAACCGGCCTGATCGTGGACCGCTCGCCCGGCGCCCGGTCGGCGACGCGGTCAGAGCGTCGCCGGGGTGGCCAGCTTGGCCACCGCGATGGTCCCGGCCCGTGGCGAGAGCATCTGGGCCAGTTCCTTCTCGTAGTCCTGGGCGGTGACGAACAGCAGTTCGTCGCCGGCCTCGAGCGACCCGTCGGGGTCAGGGGCCCGGGCGTGGCCGTCCCGGATCACCGCGACCAGCACGACGTCGCCGGGCCAGTGCTGATCGCCGATCCGCAGACCCGACGCACGGGCTCGACGTGGGGAGCGTCATCTCGACCAGGTTGGTGGCGCCCTCGTGGAACGTCAGCAGCCGGACCAGGTCGCCGACCGTCACCGCCTCCTCGACCAGGGCCGACATCAGCCGCGGGGTGGAGACCGAGACGTCGACGCCCCAGACCTCGGTGAACAGCCACTCGTTCTTCGGGTGGTTGACCCGGCCGACCGTACGCGGCACGCCGAACTCGGTCTTGGCCAGCAGCGACATCACCAGGTTGGCCTTGTCGTCACCGGTCGCGGCGATGGCCACGTCGCAGGTGTCGAGACCGGCCTCCTCGAGCGACGACAGCTCGCAGGCGTCGGCCAGCAGCCACTCCGCCTCGGGCAGGCTCTCGGACTTGATCGCGCGCGGTTCCTTGTCGATCAGCAGGACCTCGTGGCCGTTCTCGACCAGTTCGGCGGCGATCGACCGGCCGACGTTGCCGGCTCCGGCGATGGCGACCCTCACGTCACTCTCCCTTCGGTGCTGCGCCGAGGATCGACTCGACCTCGGCGAGCCGGGCGTCGGCGACGGCGGCGTAGACCAGGTCGCCGTCCTGGAAGACGGTGTTGTGCTTCGGGACGGTGCCCGACGCCCATCCGGAACAGGAACGGGATCCGGGCGTCGGTCGCCGCCTCGATCTGGGCGATGGTCCGACCGACCCACGACCGGTCGACGTGCACCTCGAGCAGCCGCACCGCGCCGGAGGGGTCGCGCCACTGTGGCTCCGAGCCCGCCGGCAGCAGCCGACGCAGCACCTGGTCGGCGGTCCAGCGCACGGTGGCGACGGTGGGGATGCCGAGACGCTCGTACACCTCGGCGCGGCCGGGATCGTAGATGCGGGCGACCACGTGTCTGCACGCCGAAGGTCTCGCGAACCACCCGGGCGGCCAGGATGTTGGAGTTGTCGCCGTTGGAGACGGCCGCGAAGCCGTCGGCGTCCTCGATGTCGGCCTCGAGCAGGACCTCGCGGTCGAAGCCGACCCCCTTGACCGTCTTGCCGGCGAAGTCGGGGCCGAGACGACGGAACGAGTTGACGTCGATGTCGATCACGGCCACCGTGTGCCCGCGCTTCTCCAGGCTGCGGGCGAGACTCGATCCCACCCGCCCACAACCCATGATCACGATGTGCACGCGGCCGAGTGTAACGTTTGCGACCCTCGTGGCCCGGGCGGAGTCTGAGCGATTTCAGGAACGCCCACCGCGCAGTAGTGTCTCGGTACGTGGTGAATGTTTCCGACGTGGGTAAGCGCTTGCTGCTCGGCCGCAAGTTGCGCAGCACCCAGCTCGGCGAGACCCTGCTCCCCAAACGCATCGCCCTCCCGGTCTTCGCGTCGGACGCCCTGAGCTCGGTCGCGTACGCGCCGGACGAGATCCTGCTGACCCTGTCGCTGGCCGGGCTGGTCGCGTACTCGTTCTCCTGGAAGATCGCGATCCTGGTCGCGGTGGTGATGCTCGTCGTGGTCGCCTCGTACCGGCAGAACGTCCACGCCTACCCCTCCGGCGGCGGCGACTACGAGGTGGCGACCGCCAACCTCGGACCCAACGCCGGACTGACCGTGGCGTCGGCGCTGCTGGTCGACTACGTCCTCACCGTGGCGGTCTCGATCTCCTCGGGGATCGCCAACGCCAAGTCGCTGTTTCCCTTCCTCGACGGCCACGAGGCGCTGGCCGCGGCGGTCGCCGCCATCGTGCTGATGGCGCTCAACCTGCGCGGCGTCCGCGAATCGGGCACCTTCTTCGCCATCCCGACCTACTGCTTCATGTTCGGCATCCTGGCCATGGTCGGCTACGGCCTGTTCACGATCCTGGTCGCCGGGCAGCCGATCGAGGTGCACAGCGCCCAGTACGGGATCGAGCCGGACCCGCAGTACGCCGCGTTCACCGGCTTCGCCATGGTCGCGCTGCTGGCCCGCACCTTCTCCTCGGGCTGTGCCGCGCTGACCGGGGTCGAGGCCATCTCCAACGGCGTCCCCGCGTTCAAGAAGCCCAAGTCCAAGAACGCGGCGACCACGCTGCTCCTGCTCGGGACGATCTCGGTGACCATGTTGATCGGTGTCATCGTGCTGGCCAACCTGACCGGGCTCAAGCTGATCGACGCGGGCCGCTCGCACTACACGCTCAACGGGCAGCGGGTCGAGGTGGTCGAGCAGACGGCCATCGGCCAGTTGGCCCAGGCGGTGTTCGCCGACTTCCGGCCCGGTACCTACTTCGTCATCTTCGCCACCATGATCATCTTGTTCCTGGCCGCCAACACCGCGTTCAACGGGTTCCCGGTGCTCGGCTCGATCCTGGCCCGCGACGGCTACCTGCCCCGCCAGCTGCACACCCGCGGCGACCGGTTGGCGTTCAGCAACGGGATCCTGGTGCTGGCCTTTCTGGCCATCGTGCTCATCGTCGCCTTCGACGCCGACGTCACCGCCCTGATCCAGCTCTACGTGGTCGGGGTGTTCGTCTCGTTCACGGTCAGCCAGCTCGGCATGCTGCGGCACTGGACCCGGCTGCTCAAGGTCGAAGACCAACCCGGCCACCCGCTCGAAGATGAAGCGCTCGCGGGTGATCAACGGCATCGGGCTGACCATGACCGGGACGGTGCTGATCATCGTCCTGCTGTCCAAGTTCGCCCAGGGCGCCTACATCGCCATCATCGCCATGGCGGCGATCTTCGCGCTGATGAAGGCGATCAGCCGGCACTACGAGCGGGTCGTCCCGCGAGACCGCGCTGGTCGAGGGTGAGGACCGGACCCTGCCCAGCCGGGTGCACGCCATCGTCCTGGTCAGCAAGCTGCACAAGCCGACGCTGCGGGCACTCGCGTACGCCAAGGCGGCGAAGCCGTCCCGGCTCGAGGCGTTGACCGTCGACGTCGACCCGGAGGAGACGGCCCGCCTGGTCCACACCTGGGACGAGTCGGGCATCAGCGTCCCGCTCAAGGTCGTCGCCTCGCCGTACCGCGAGGTGACCAACCCGATCGTCGACTACGTCCGCAACATCCGCAACGAGTCGCCGCGCGACGTGGTCACCGTGTTCATCCCCGAATACGTCGTCGGCCACTGGTGGGAGCAGATCCTGCACAACCAGAGCGCACTGCGGATCAAGGGCCGGCTGCTGTTCACCCCCGGCGTGATGGTCACCTCGGTGCCCTACCACCTGGCCTCCTCGGGCATCGCCAAGGAACGCCTCGAGCGCGAGACCGCCCTCGAGAACGCCCGGCGCGGCTTCCTCAACGACTGACCACCGACGGGGGCTGGGCTCGGGAGCCGGGCTCGGGCTCGGTGCGGGGCGGGGCGGGGCGGGGCGGGGCGGGCCGTTTCCGCACACAAGTGCCCAAACGGCCCCCTGATCACGATGTCGGCGGGCTGTTTGCGCACACATGTGCCGACATGGCCCGTGTCCGCTCGGGGCGTCAGTGTGGCCCGGGCAGCGTTGGCGGAGGCGACGGCATCCCGAGTTCATCTGCGACCCTCCGCACCATCGTGTGGATCAGCCGGCGGAACAGGCGAGCGGCCTCGGGCTTACTGCGGTGGATGCCCGTGTCGTCGCGTAGCTCTTCCTCACCGTCGTAGTAGGGCTGCATCAGGAGGGCCAACTCCGCCGACGCTCCGATCACCCTGATCCCGGATCTTCGTCGCTCGACGTCGAGGAAACCGCCGGGCGGCCCGACTGCGGCCGGGAGGAGTTCGAGACGCGGTACGGGAGCGTGCAGCCACCAGGCGCTCCAGTCGGGGTCGGCGATGACCGCCTGGGCGATCTGTCGCAGCCACTCCCCGAACGCGGGATCATTACCGCCGTTGATGGTCAGCCAGGGACCCGGGCGCCTCACAGGCGGCCGCGGTCCCGTTGGCTCGGCCGGCCGCGCTCGGCAACCTGCTGCGGGCAGGGTGATGACATCGTCGTACATCTGCTCGAAGACGGCATCCATCGTGGTGTCGATCAGGGATTGAAGGGCCCGGAGGAGGACTCGGCGGCCGTCGAGGTCGATCGTCCCGGTGTAGCGGAGCAGGGTGAATCCGGCAGCGACGAGGTGGAGGGCGGCCTCCTCGGCGAAGTCCGCATCGGCGGCCCAGATCACGAGCTCACCACCGAGCACAGTGTCCAGGCGAGGATCGGCAAGGAGCTCGTCGCGGTGTTCGACCCAATCCCACACCGTGTCAGCCCCGTCGTCGGTGCCGAACGGCAGCTGATCGTCGTTGGCTGGGTCGTCGGTGTCGTACATCGGGTGGGTGAAGTGCGCGCGAAACCGCGGATGTGCTCGTGGCAACGAGCCGGAACTGCTCACCGGGCTCTCCGATCGACCAGCACATTCGAGCACAGTCCGCAGGCCGGGGACGTCCGGGACATACGCTGCTCGGCGTGAATCTTCTGGGGCCGGTCACGGTGGGCCCGATCGCCCACGGCGGTCACTGCGTGGCGCGGCACGACGGCCGGGTGCTGTTCGTGCGGCACACCGCGCCGGGGGAGCAGGTGATGGTCGCGGTCACCGACGACAGCCACGCCCGCTACTGGCTGGCCGATGCGGTGGAGGTGCTCGAACCGAGTCCGGATCGGGTCGAGCCGCCGTGCCCGATCGCCCGACCGGGGCTGTGCGGCGGCTGCGACTTCCAGCACCTCACCCCGGCCGCCCAACGCGAGCTCAAGCGGCACGTGGTCGCCGAGCAATTGCAGCGACTGGCCGGGATCAGCTGGGACGGCGAGGTCGAGGCGGTGGACGCGGCCACCGGGCCCGAGGGTCTGGGGTGGCGGACCCGGATGCGCTATCCGGTCGACGACCAGGGCCGGATCGGCATGCGGGCCCACCACGAGCGCCGCGTCGTTCCGCTCCCGCTCGAAGGCTGCCTGATCGCCCATCCCGCGCTGCCCGTGGTCACCGACCGGTCCTGGCCGGCCGACTCCGAGGTGGTGGCCGTCCACAGCTCGACCGGGGAGTCGCTGATCGTCGAGCGTCCGGCCGGCCGCGTACACGAGCAGGTCGGCAACCGGCGCTACACCCTCGACGCCGACGGTTTCTGGCAGGTGCACCCGGGCGCCGCGACCACCCTGGTCGGCGCGGTGATCGACGGTCTGCGTCCCGAGCCGGGGGAGCGCGCCTTCGATCTCTACTGCGGGGTCGGCCTGTTCGCCGGGGCGCTGGCCGACGCCGGCTGCCAGGTCTGGGGCGTGGAGACGAGCCGGACGGCGATCAACCACGCCCGGCAGAACCTGGCCCCGGCACCCGGCCGCGCCCGGTTCACCGCCGGCCGGGTCGAGAAGGTGCTGCGCACGCTGCCCGCGCGCACCGATCTGATCGTCCTCGACCCGCCGCGGTCCGGGGCCGGTCGCGCGGTGATGACCGAGGCCGTGGCCCGGCGGCCGCGGACGATCGCGTACGTGGCCTGCGACCCGGCGGCGCTGGCCCGCGACCTGGCCATCGCCGGGAACGCCGGCTACGTCACCACCGGCATCCGGGCCTTCGACCTGTTTCCGATGACCCACCACGTCGAGTGCGTCGCGCTGCTGGTCCCGGCCGAGTGAGGTAACCCTTCCCTGGGACGGAACCGGGCGATGGGACAGGCTAGGTGCCGAGCATCACGGTGCTCGGTCGCAGATATCTCGATGTCAAGATATCTGTGGTATCTTGACGTCAAGACAGTTGGACGACCAGAGGAGTGCGCATGAGTGTCAACAGCTTTGGAGCCAAGACCACCTTGTCGGTGGGCGACGCGTCGTACGAGATCTTCCGGCTCGATGCCGTCGAAGGGTCGGAGACGTTGCCGTACAGCTTGAAGGTCCTGCTGGAGAACCTGCTGCGCACCGAGGACGGCGCCAACATCACCGCCGACGACATCCGCGCGCTGGCCGGCTGGGAGGCCGACGCCGACCCGAGCAAGGAGATCCAGTTCACCCCGGCCCGGGTGATCATGCAGGACTTCACCGGCGTGCCCTGTGTCGTCGACCTGGCCACCATGCGCGAGGCCATGGCCGACATGGGCGGCGACCCGGCCAAGATCAACCCGCTGGCGCCCGCCGAGATGGTCATCGACCACTCGGTCATCGCCGACGTCTTCGGCACCGCCGACGCGTTCACCCGCAACGTCGAGATCGAGTACGGCCGCAACCGCGAGCGCTACCAGTTCCTGCGCTGGGGCCAGACCGCGTTCGACGACTTCAAGGTCGTCCCGCCCGGCACCGGCATCGTCCACCAGGTCAACATCGAGCACCTGGCCCGGGTGATCTTCCCGCGCGAGGTCAACGGCGAGATGCTGGCCTACCCCGACACCTGCGTCGGCACCGATTCGCACACCACCATGGTCAACGGCCTCGGCGTCGTCGGCTGGGGTGTCGGTGGCATCGAGGCCGAGGCGGCCATGCTCGGCCAGCCCGTCTCGATGCTCATCCCGCGGGTCGTCGGCTTCAAGCTGAGCGGCGCGCTGACCGAGGGCACCACCGCCACCGACCTGGTGCTGACCATCACCGAGATGCTGCGTCAGCACAAGGTGGTCGGCAAGTTCGTCGAGTTCTACGGGCCGGGCGTCTCGCAGGTCCCGCTGGCCAACCGGGCCACCATCGGCAACATGAGCCCGGAGTACGGCTCGACCATCGCCGTGTTCCCGATCGACTCCAAGACCACCGACTACCTGCGGCTGACCGGCCGCAGCGAGGCCCAGATCGCCCTGGTCGAGGCGTACGCCAAGGAACAGGGCCTGTGGCACGACGACGACCGCGAGCCGCGGTTCTCCGAATACCTCGAGCTCGACCTCAGCACCGTGGTCCCGAGCCTGGCCGGACCGAAGCGCCCGCAGGACCGGGTCATCCTGGCCCACGCCAAGCAGGGCTTCCGCGAGGCGCTCAAGGCCTACGTCGACTTCGACACCCCCGAGTCCCCGGTCGACGCCGCGCCGGAGCTCAACGGCTACGACGAGTCGGTCGCCGAGACCTTCCCGGCCTCCGACGCCCCCAGCCACTCGGGCGAGGACTCGAAGGATCCGGAGGAGCCGGCGAGGGCGTGGCCGACGACATCGGCCGGCCGTTCAAGAAGACGCCGGTGACCCTCGAGCGACGGCACCACGTTCGAGCTCGACCACGGCGCGGTGACCATCGCCTCGATCACCTCGTGCACCAACACCTCGAACCCGAGCGTGATGATCGGCGCGGCCCTGGTGGCCAAGAAGGCCGTCGAGCGCGGTCTGACCCGCAAGCCCTGGGTCAAGACCACGCTGGCTCCCGGGTCGAAGGTCGTCACCGACTACTACGACCGCTCGGGTCTGACGCCGTATCTCGACAAGATCGGCTTCAACCTGGTCGGCTACGGCTGCACCACCTGCATCGGCAACTCCGGGCCGCTGATCCCCGAGGTGAGCGCCGCGGTCAACGAGAGCGACCTCGCCGTCGTCTCGGTGTTGTCGGGCAACCGCAACTTCGAGGGTCGGATCAATCCCGACATCAAGATGAACTACCTGGCCTCGCCACCGCTGGTCGTCGCGTACGCGCTGGCCGGGACGATGGACATCGACCTGGTCAACGACTCGCTGGGCACCGACGAGAAGGGCAAGCCGGTCTACCTGCGCGACGTCTGGCCGACCGAGGCGGAGATCGACGAGATCGTCGCCTCCTCGATCGGGGCGGAGATGTTCGCCGACTCGTACGCCGACGTGTTCGCCGGTGACCAGCAGTGGCAGTCGCTGCCCACCCCGGAGGGCGACATCTTCGAGTGGGACGCGGAGTCGACCTACGTCCGCAAGCCCCCGTACTTCGACAACATGCCGGCCGACCCGGTGCCGGTCACCGACATCGCCGGCGCCCGGGTGCTGCTCAAGCTCGGCGACTCGATCACCACCGACCACATCTCCCCGGCCGGGGCGATCAAGGCCGACTCGCCGGCGGGGTCGTACCTGTCCGAGCACGGCGTCGAGCGGCGGGACTTCAACTCCTACGGCTCGCGGCGCGGCAACCACGAGGTGATGATCCGCGGCACCTTCGCCAACATCCGGCTGCGCAACCAGCTGGCGCCGGGCACCGAGGGCGGGTTCACCCGTGACTTCAACGAGCCCGACGGTCCGGTCTCGACCATCTACGACGCCTCGGAGAAGTACATCGCCGCCGGCATCCCGCTGGTCATCCTGTCGGGCAAGGAGTACGGCTCGGGCTCGTCGCGCGACTGGGCGGCCAAGGGCACCGCGCTGCTCGGGGTCAAGGCGGTCATCGCCGAGTCGTACGAGCGGATCCACCGCTCGAACCTGATCGGCATGGGCGTCCTCCCGCTGCAGTACCCGGAGGGCCAGGACGCCGAGTCGCTCGGGCTGACCGGCGAGGAGACCTTCGAGATCACCGGGGTCACGGCGCTCAACGAGGGTCGCACGCCGAAGACGGTCAAGGTCACCGCGGGGGACATCAGCTTCGACGCGGTGGTCCGGATCGACACCCCCGGAGAGGCCGACTACTACCGCAACGGCGGGATCATGCAGTACGTGCTGCGGAGCCTGCTCAAGTAAGGGTCGGGTCGACGATGGATCGCGGTGATCGCGTTGCTCTGGTCGTCTCCGGCGCCGCGGTGGTGGCGGCGGTGGCGACCGAGCTGAGCAAGCCGGCCGCCGAGCGGACCTGGCACGGCCGGGTCCTCGGCTTCATGCCCTACGACCTGCGGGTCCCGACGCTCGCCCGGCTCAAGGCGGCGTACTGGGATCCCGACGGGTCCTTGCTCGTCGGGCACCCGGTGGGGGTCGGCTGGACCCTCAACGTGGGAGCGCTCGTCGCCCGGCTGAGGCGTTCGCCGGCGTAAGTCGGACACCGAGCGCTGTCGAGACCTCGGACAACCTGCGGGTGCCACGCGAAACTTCGCGTGGGACCCGCAGGTTTCCCATGTCACGTGGGAAACCGGCAGCGGGGTCGTCCAGCGGGCCGGGCCGCCGACATCGGAGGTACCTACGCCGTGAGTGCCCGGCAGAAGTACCTCCATCGTTCGTTTCAGTGCTGGTCGATCGGACACCACCAGGTGGTGCGGCCGCCGACGGTGGCGCGGATCAGCTCGGCCCCACAGCGCGGGCAGTGCCGGCCGGCGCCGCGGAACTCGATGATCGACCCGGTGTGCGAACCACCGCGGGCGATGGCCGCGGCCACGCTGGCGTGGACGGCTCGGTGCAGGGCGGACAGCTCGGTGGCGTCGAGCTCGTCGGCCGGGCGGGTCGGGGCGATCCGGGCCTGCCAGAAGATCTCGTCGGCGAGCAGGTTGCCCACCCCGGCGATCACGCTCTGGTCGAGCAGCCGCGCCTTGACCGGCGCTTTGCTGCGGGCGATCCGCGCGGCGAACTCCTCGACCGGCACGGTCGCCGCGTCGGGCCCGAGGGCGTCGACGTCGGGGTCGAGCCGGACCCGACCCAGCCGCCGCGGGTCGAACAGCCGCAGCGTCCCGCCGTCGGAGAAGGTCAGTCCGAAGCGGTCCCAGACGGTCAGGTCCTTGCCCGACGCCTCGGCTTGGGCGTAGCGGCCGTTCATCCAGTCGCCGCCCTCGGTGACCGCCCCGGCGGGATCGCTGATCAGCACGTGCCCGCTCATCCCCAGGTGCAGGCCGAGGACCGGTCCCGGCGTCCGCGAGCGGCCGACCCCGGAGGTGGTGCACCACAGCGTCTTGCCGCGTCGGAAGGCACCGGTGAACCTCCGCCCGACCAGGGCCGCACGGATCTCGCCGGCAGGATGTGGTCGGCACACGTAGCGGTCGGAGTCGTCGACCTCGGCGATCCGCCGACGCAGGGCGGCGCGTTCCAGCGCGCTTCGGGCGGTCTCGACCTCGGGCAGCTCCGGCACCCGGCCACCCTAGTGCGGCTCCGGTAGCCTGATGACGAACGTCATGGATGCGGAGATCGGAGACGTCATGGCCACCGGAGACCCACGGCCGCCCCGCGAGCGGATGGTCTACAGCGCGGCCCAGCTGATCCGACAACGCGGGGTGACCGGTACCGGGATCCGCGACGTCGTCGCCGCCGCAGCCGCCCCACGCGGGTCGTTCCAGCACTACTTCCCGGGTGGTAAGGACCAGTTGGTCACCGAAGCGCTGGGCTGGTCAGCCGCGTACGCCGCCGCCTGGGTCGGTGAGTATCTGCCGTCGGCCCGGCGGCCGTCGCCGTCCGGGCTGTTCGAGCACCTGGCCGCCCCCTGGATCCAGGAGTTCACCCGACGCGGCTTCGAGCGCGGCTGCCCGGTGATGGCCACGGCCGCCGACGTCGCCGCCGAGGACAACCCGCTGACCGACCCGCTGCTCGAGGCGCTCGGGCAGTGGGAGCAGGCGATCGTGGCGACCCTGGTCGAGCTCAAGGTGCCGCTGCGTCGCGCCCGCCGGCTGGCCGTGCTGATGCTCAGCGCGCTCGAAGGCGCGATCATGATGGCCCGGGTCCAGAGGTCGACCAAGCCGCTGACCACCGTGGTCGGCGAGCTCGGCCCGCTGCTCGACGACACGCTCAGCTGAGGGCGTGGAGGACGGCGATCATGTCGTCGGCTCCGTGCCCGTCGCGCAGGGCGTCGCGGTAGAGCCCGCCGACCACGTCGAGGATCGGCGTACGCGCTCCGGCGGTGGCGGCCTGAGCGGCGATCAGGTCGCAGTTGGTGGACACGTCCCCGAGGGCGGCCTGCGGGGTGAAGTCGTCGGCGAGCACCTTGGCCAGCTTCATCGTCGACACCGCGCTGGCCATCGGTCCGGCATCGAGCACCTCGACCACGGCGGCCAGATCGAGCCCGGTCCGGCGGGCCAGCCCGACCGTCTCGGCCAGCGCGGCCACCGTGGTGACCAGATAGTGGTTGACCGCCAGCTTGGTCCGCAGCGCGTCGGGGACCGCGCCGCACGCGACGACCCGGCGGCACAGCGGGTCCAGCAGCGGTGCGACCCGGGCCACCGCGGCCGGGGGACCGGCGATCATGCCCACCAGTTCGCCACGCTCGGCCGGCACCCGTGACCCCGACACCGGTGCTTCGACGTAGTCACCGCCCGCCTCGGCGACCGCAGCGGCCAACTCGGCCGAGTAGGCCGGGGAGACCGTGCCCAGGTTGACCACGACGGTGCCGCGCAGCGGAGCGTCGACCGCACCGAGCAGGGGTCCGAACACTGCGTCGAGGGCCGGCCGACCGGCCAGCATGACCAGCACGATGGAGCAGCGGCGGAACACCGAGGCCGGGTCGTCGGCCACCGCGGCCCCGGCTCGGGCCAGCGCGCTCGCCCGGTCGGCGGTCCGGTTCCACACGACCAGGTCGTGGCCGGCCGCGAGCAGGCGTCGCGCGATCGGGTCGCCCATCAAGCCCAGACCCAGGAATCCGACCGGTGTCATCGCCCCCACCTCCAGCTGTCGATCGCCGCGTCCTCCATGACACTCGTCATAGAAACACCACCGATCCTACGCCAACCCGGCCCAGGCGTCGGCGATCCGGCCGCGGTAGTCCTCCAGCTCACCCTCGGCGTAGGTCGTCCGCGGCCAGAAGAATCCGCGCAGGCCGTCGCCCTTGGTCCGCGGGACCACGTGCACGTGGAGATGGGGGACCGACTGGCTGACCACGTTGTTGTTGGCCACGAACGTCCCCTGCGCACCCAGCGCGATCCCCACCGCGGCGGCCACCTGCTGCACGGTGGTCAGCAACGGGACCATCAGCGCCGTCGGCAGTTCGAGCAGGGTGTCGACATGCTCGACCGGCGAGACCAGCACGTGCCCCTTGAACACCGGTCGGTGATCGAGAAAGGCGATCACCGTGTCGGTCCGGGCGACGACCGCCGCCCCGATCTCGCCGCGGACGATCTGGCAGACGATGTCGCTCATGGCCCGACCCTACGGGCGGCCCGTCGACGCGCGCGTGCGAGAGTCGGCCCATGGAGCGGGGTTGCCCGAAGCGCATGGTCTTCGGTCCGTGCGGCGGGGTCCGACCCGACGGTGGGTGCGAGATGCTCCCCGAACCGTGCGTCTTCACCACGCTGGTCGAGCCCGAACCGGCGGAGTGGCCGCTGCCGCCGGCGCCGGTCGCGGTGCCCCGGGTGCTGACCGATCTGAGCACGCCACCCGGTGACGCGGCCACCCTGCGCGACACCGTGGCCATCCTGACCGGGAGTTGCGACGCCGTGCTCGTCGGTGAGCACCAGGACCGGCCGGATTTTCCGCCGTCGGTGCTGGCCCGGTTGATCGCGGCGGCCGGGCTCCGGCCCTGGGTGACGCTGGCCTGCCGTGACCGCAACCGGATCGGGCTCGAGCAGGAACTCCGCGCCCTGGCCCTGCAGGGTGGAGTCACCGCCTTGTGCGTGACCGGGGACGGCCGGGCCTACGACGTCCGCCCCGACGTCACCCAGGTCTTCGACCTCGACGGGACCCGGCTGGCCGCGCTGGCCGCCGGACTCGGACTGCCCGTCGCGGTGCCCGAGACGCCGACGGCGCCCCCGCGCGCACTCCGACCGGCACGGCTGGTGCAGAAGCAGCGGGCCGGCGCCGGCGTCGCCGTGCTCAACCACGTGGGTTCGCCGGCCGCGGTCGCCGCCTTCGTCACCGCGGCGCGGGCGGCCGGGCTCACGATCCCGGTGGTCGCCTCGGCGGTGGTCTTCACCGACCACCGCTCCGCTGCGGTGCTCGACGGGCTGCCCGGACTCGAGCTGGACGGCGACGACGTCGCCGCCGTCCTCGACGCCGCCGATCCGGTGTCGGCCGGGATCGACCGCGCCGTGGCCGAGGCGGTCGCGCTGCTGGCGATCGACGGGGTGGAGGGTGTCAATCTGTCCGGGTCGGCATCGTCCGCCGGGGTCGCGTACGCGGCGGAGATCCAGGCCGAGGTCGGCCGACGCATCCAGGAGGAGACGAGATGAACGACGCCATGACCGCGGAATTCGACACGGTGGCCGGCTGGACGGCCGAGGTCGCCGCCGACCTCGGACCGGACTACCGGATCCCGGCCGGGTGCCGCGGCAGTGCCAGCCCCGGGGCGCTTCGCTGGCTGATCGACCGCCTCGCCCTCCGTCCGGGGGACCGGTTCCTCGACTGCGGCGCCGGGGTCGGCGGTCCGGCCGCCTTCGCCGCCGAGGAGGCCGGCGTACGCCCGTTCCTGTCCGAGCCCGAACCCCAGGCCTGTCGGGCCGCGGCCCGGCTGTTCGGGTTGCCGGTCGTCCAGGCCGACGAGAGGCTGCCGTTCGCCACCGCGGCGTTCGACGCGGTCTGGTGCCTCGGCGTGGTCTGTACGGTGGCCGACCAACCGGGACTGGTCGCCGAACTGGCCCGGGTCGTGCGACCCGAAGGGCGGGTGGGACTGCTCGTCTTCACCCGTCAGGTCACCCACCTCTCCGAACACCCCGAGGGCAACCACTTCCCCGACGACCGCACCCTGGTCGAGCTGCTGCAGGCCGCCGACCTGCACGTGATGGCCTCCGCCGACCTGGCCCAGTTCGCCGCCATGCCGACGCGCTGGCGCGAGCAGACCGACGAGGTCGAGGCCGCGCTCGAGGCTCGGCACGGCGACGACCCGGGCTGGCGGACCGCGCAGGCCCAGTCGGCGATCATGGGTCGGCTGCTGGGCGGGGGTGAGCTGGTCGGCAGGCTGGTCGTGGCGTCTCCCACGGCGCCTGCTCCGCTCTCGCCATAATCGAACATGCGTACTACTGTGGAGTCATGGTCTACACCCCGCCCGGCTGGCCCACCCAGGTTCGACCGCCCGGAGCGCCGGGGTGGGAGGCGACGGCGATCGCCTTTCTGCTCGACTGCTCACCGCCGGATTTCCGCGGTTACCGGGTGCTGCGCAACCATCCGGTCGTGCTGGCCCGATTCGCCGCCCGCTACGTCGCCGGACAGTGCCGCACGGCGACCGAAGGCGTGGCCGAGCTCCGGACCAGCCTGGCCGACTGCGCCGATCCGCCGGTGATCGAGGCGGCCACCGACGTCTGGCTCGAGCAGTCGGCCCGGCTGGCCCGGACGCAGCGGGCCGTCGGGCTGGTCGAGTCCGCTCTGCGCGGCGCCACCTTCACGGCCACGTTGTGATCAGCACCCCGTTTCGGACCCGTGGAACCTCGCTGACCGCCCCGTAGACTCGGCAGCATGTCGCTACCTCCGCCCGGGCTGCTCCGATCGATCGCCGGGCCGGACGATCTGCGCGGACTCTCCTACCCGCAGCTCGACCAGCTGGCCGCCGAGATCCGGACCTTCCTGGTCGACCAGGTCAGCAAGACCGGCGGGCACCTCGGACCCAACCTCGGCGTGGTCGAACTGACGCTGGCCATCCACCGGGTCTTCGACTCGCCCGCCGACCCGATCATCTTCGACACCGGGCACCAGAGCTACGTCCACAAGATCCTCACCGGTCGGCAGGACGACTTCGTCACCCTGCGTCAGCGCAAGGGTCTGGCCGGTTACCCGAGCCGGGCCGAGTCCGAGCACGACTGGGTCGAGAACTCGCACGCCTCGACCGCACTCTCCTACGCCGACGGGATGGCCAAGGCGTTCCGGTTGCAGCGTCGCGACAACTGCGTGGTCGCCTTCGTCGGCGACGGCTCGCTGACCGGGGGCATGGCCTGGGAGGCGCTCAACAACATCGCCGGCAGCACCGACCTGCCGCTGGTCGTGGTGATCAACGACAACGGTCGCTCGTACACCCCGACCGTCGGCGGCCTGGCCCGCCACCTGACCGGGCTGCGCACCAACCCGAAGTACGAGCAGGTGCTCGACCTGGTCAAGCGCAACGTGAGTCGGGCCCCACTGATCGGGACCACCGCGTACGACCTGCTGCACGGGATGAAGAGCGGGCTCAAGGACATCCTGGCCCCGCAGGGGCTGTTCTCCGACCTCGGGATCAAGTACGTCGGTCCGATCGACGGCCACGACATCGAAGCCCTGGAACGCGCGCTCGACCAGGCCAAGCAGTTCCGCGGGCCGGTGCTCGTGCACTGCCTGACCCGCAAGGGCAACGGCTACAAGGCGGCCGAGGAGCACGAGGAGGACCGGTTCCACGCGGTCGGCAAGATCGACGCCGCGACCGGTCTGCCGCTGAGCTCGAACCCGCAGCGCACCTGGACCGACACGTTCTCCACCGAGCTCGAGGCGATCGGCGACACCGACGACCGGGTGGTGGCGGTCACCGCGGCCATGCTCTATCCGACCGGCCTGCACCGCTTCGCCGCCGCCCATCCCGACCGGGTCTTCGACGTGGGCATCGCCGAGCAGCACGCGCTGACTTCGGCGGCCGGGCTGGCCATGTCCGGATTGCACCCGGTCGTGGCCATCTACGCCACCTTCCTCAACCGCGCCTTCGACCAGCTGCTGATGGACGTGGCCCTGCACACCTGCGGGGTGACCCTGGTCCTCGACCGGGCCGGCGTCACCGGTCCGGACGGGCCCAGCCACCACGGCATGTGGGACATGTCGCTGACCCAGTTGGTCCCCGGCCTGCACCTGGCCGCCCCGCGCGACGCCACCCGGCTCCGCGAGGCGCTGCGGCGGGCGGTCACGATCGACGACGCCCCGAGCGTGATCCGGTTCTCCAAGGACGCCGTCCCCGACGACATCGACGCGATCGACCAGCGCGGCCGGGTCGACGTCCTGTCGCGGACCGATCAGCCCCGTGTGCTGGTCGTCGCGTACGGGCAGTTCGCCGCCCTGGGTCTGGTCGTCGGCGAACGGCTGTCCGACCAGGGCATCGGCGTGACGGTGGTCGATCCGGTGTGGGCCCTGCCGGTCAGCACCGACCTGGTCGGCCTGGCCGGTGAGCACGAACTGGTGATCAGCATCGAGGACAACGGGGTGGTCGGCGGCTGCGGTGCCCGCCTCGATCTCGAGCTCCGACAGGCCGGCGTGGCCACGCCGCTGCGCGCCTTCGGCATCCCGCAGGAGTTCCTCGATCACGGCAGCCGGGCCGAGTTGCTCGCCGAGATCGGACTCACCCCGCAGGAGATCGCCCGCTATGCGGTCGAGGCGATCGCCGGGGCCGATTCGAGTCTGAGCCGGGACGCCTCCGACCTGCACTGATCAACATCTCCTAGTGTGTTGCCGATCGGCTCGCTGACGAGCCACGGAGCACCAAGGAGATGATCATGGGAGTCTTCCGGACGAAGAGCATCGAACAATCGATCGCCGACACGGACGAGCCGGACTACAAGCTCAAGAAGAACCTGTCGGCCCTCGACCTGACGGTGTTCGGCATCGGCGTCATCATCGGAGCCGGCATCTTCACCCTGACCGGACGGGCAGCGGCGACCGTCGCCGGTCCGTCGGTCGTCCTCAGCTTCGCCATCTCCGCCGTCTGCTGCGGTCTGGCGGCGCTCTGCTACGCCGAGTTCGCCTCGACCGTGCCGGTGTCGGGCTCGGCGTACACGTTCTCCTACGCCAGCCTGGGCGAGATCATCGCCTGGATCATCGGCTGGGACCTGCTGCTCGAGCTGATGCTCGGTGCCAGCGTCGTCGCCCAGGGCTGGAGCGCGTACGCGGAACTGCTGATGTCGCAGTTCGGCATCACCTGGCCCGAAGCAATAGGCCCGGGTGGGTCGGTCGACGTGCTGGCCATGCTGTTGGTCGCGGTGCTGGCCACTCTGGTGACCATCGGCATCAAGGAGTCGATGCGGGTCAACCTGGTGCTGGTCGCGGTCAAGCTCTTCGTCGTCCTGTTCGTCATCTTCGCCGGCATCGGTCTGATCAAGGCCGAGAACTACACCCCGTTCATCCCGCCGTCGCAGGCCACCGAGGGGAGCAGCGGCATCCATCAGCCGCTGATCCAGGTCCTCTTCGGCATGGAGCCGTCGGCGTTCGGCGTGGCCGGCATCTTCAGCGCGGCCGCGCTGGTCTTCTTCGCCTACATCGGCTTCGACGTGGTCGCGACCACGGCCGAGGAGGCCCGCAACCCGCAGCGCGATCTGCCCATCGGCATCATCGCCTCGCTGGTCATCTGCACGATCCTCTACGCCGCCGTGTCGCTGGTCATCACCGGCATGCTGAAGTACGACCAGATCTCGACCGAGGCGGCGCTGGCCACCGCGTTCACCAGTCTGGGCAAGCCGGGCTTCGCCACCCTGATCGCCGCCGGCGCCGTCGCCGGTCTGACCACCGTGGTGCTGACCCTGATGATCGGCGCCTCGCGCGTCGTCTTCGCCATGTCGCGCGACCACCTGATGCCGCCGGTGCTGAGCAAGGTGCACCCGAAGTTCGGCACCCCGTACGTGATCACCATCCTCATCGGCGTGCTCACCATGCTGGTCGCCGGTCTGACCCCGATCGGCAAGCTCGAGGAGATGGTCAACATCGGCACGCTGACCGCCTTCATCCTGGTCTCGATCGGAGTCGTCGTGTTGCGGCGGACCCGGCCGGAGCTGAAGCGGGCGTTCAAGGTGCCGTTATCGCCGGTGCTGCCGATCGCTTCGGCGTTGATCTGCTTCTACCTGACCCTCAACCTGTCGGTCGAGACCTGGATCCGCTTCGTGATCTGGATGGCCATCGGCTTCGCGATCTACGGGCTGTACGGCTACCGGAAGTCGCGCGTCGGGACCGGCCAGACCCTGACGGAGATGCACGACAGCATGAGGTGAGTCTGTGACGTGTGGGGGTCGCCCCCCACACGACACGCATGCATTCACGTCGCTGGCGCTCCGCGAATGCACTGTCGTGTGGGGGGCGACCCCCACACCCCCGCATGCATTCACGTCGCTGGCGCTCCGCGAATGCACTGTCGTGTGGGGGGCGACCCCCACACCCCCGCATGCATTCACGTCGCTGGCGCTCCGCGAATGCGGGGCGCCCGCGAGTGAACGCTCAGCCGGCCACCGAGGCGACCCCGGGCGGCAGGAACCGCCGTCCGAGGGTCGCCTCGGCCACGCCGACCCGATCCAGGTACGGCGTCAGGCCGCCCAGGTGGAACGGAAAGCCCGCGCCGAGGATCAGGCACAGGTCGATGTCCATCGGGGCGGCGACCACACCCTCGGCCAGCATCAGGCCGACCTCCTCGGCCAGCGCGCGCAGCGCCCGCTCGCGGACCTGAGCGGCCGTGCTCGGCCGGTCGCCCGGGCTGAACAGCGCCTGGGTCTCGTCGGAGACGTACGGCTTGCCCTCCGCGGTCCAGTCGTAGACCCCGGGTTTACCCGCCTCGACGATGGCCCGCAGGCTCGGTGACACCGGGAACCGGTCGCCGAACGACGCGTGCAGGCTCTCGCCCACGTGCAGCGCGACCGCCGGACCGACCAACTGGAGCAGCACGTACGGCGGCATCGGCATCCCGAGCGGCCGCATCGCCGCATCGGCGACCGGGATCGGGGTGCCCTCGTCGACCGCGGCGAAGATCTCGGCCATCAGCCGGAGCAGCAGCCGGTTGACCACGAAACCGGTGGCGTCGGAGACCAGCACCGCGTTCTTCTTGACCTGCTGACCCAGGGCCAGCGCGGTCGCCACAGTGGCGTCGTCGGTCCGCTCACCGCGGGCCACCTCGAGCAGCGGCATCACCGCCACCGGGTTGAAGAAGTGGAAGCCGATCACCCGTTCCGGGTGCTGCAGGTCGGCGGCCATCGCGGTCACCGACAGCGACGAGGTGTTGGTGGCCAACACACAGGTCGGGGCGACGTGGCGCTCGAGCTCGGCGAACACGGCCTTCTTGACCGCGATCTCCTCGAACACCGCCTCGACGACGACGTCGCAGTCGGCGTACGCGGCCAGGTCGGTCGTCCCGCTGACCGAGGCGCGCATCCGGTTGGCCGCGCCCACCGACAGCCGGCGCTTGGCCGCCAGCTTGTCGATCTCGCCGTGGATCCGCGCGATGCCGGCGTCGACGCGGCCCTGGTCGAGGTCGCTGATCACCACCGGCACCTTGGCCCGGCGCAGGAAGAGCAGCGCGAGCTGGCTGGCCATCAGTCCGGCGCCGACCACGCCGATCTTGGTCACCGGCCGGGCCAGGGCCCGGTCGGGTGCCCCGGCGGGCTTGCGCGCGCGCTTGCGGACCAGTTCGAAGGCGTAGAGGCTGGCCCGCAGCTCCGGGCCCATGATCAGGTCGGCGAGGCCCTCGTCCTCGGCCGCGTACGCCGCATCGCGCTCGGCCGTCCGGGCGGCGGCGATCAGGTCGAGGCCCCGGTAGGGACCGGGAGAGGCGCGGAACACCTTGCTGTCGGCGAAGGCGCGACCGCGGGCGACCGCCGCGTCCCAGCCCGGGCCGCGGTCGACCTCGGGCCGCTCGACCCGCTCGGCTCCGGTGACCACCCCGGCCACCCAGTCGAGCGAGCGCTCGAGGAAGTCGGCGCCGTCGAACAGCACGTCGGCGATCCCGAGCGCGTGCGCCTGCGGCCCGGTGAGCATGGCGTTCTGCGACAGGGCGTTCTCGATGATCACCGTGACCGCCCGGTCGGGTCCGATCAGGTTGGGCAGCAGGAACGCACCACCCCAGGCCGGGAACATGCCGAGGAAGCACTCGGGGAGCGCGATCCCGGCGGCCGCCGCGGAGACCGACCGGTAGTGGCAGTGCAGCGCGAGTTCGAGCCCGCCGCCGAGCGCCATCCCGTTGATCAGCGCGAAGGTCGGCACCGGTGAGGTGTGCAGCGTGTCGAACACCGCGTGCCCGATCCGGGCGATGGCCAGGGCCTGGTCGCGCTGGGTGATCTTGGGCAGCCCGGACAGGTCGGCCCCGGCGGCCAGGATGTACGGCTTGCCGGTGACCGCGATGGCCGCGATGTCGTCGCGGCCCGCCGCCGCGTCGACCGCCGCCCCGAGCTCGCCGAGACCGCGCGGTCCCAGCGTGTTGGGGCGGGTGTGGTCCTGCCCGTTGTCGAGGGTGATCAGCACCGCGGTGCCGGCGCCGTGGGGGAGGGTGACGTCGCGGCTGAGCGCGTGGGTCACCACCTCACCGTCGGCCACGGCGGCGGCCGACTCGACGAGTGCGGCGAGTTCGGTCGCGTTCACTGGTGGCCCCCCTCGTGATCGGCGGAGCTCGGGGGGTCCGAGGGGGGTCGTCCCCCGTCCTCGAATCCGGGGTTCTCCCAGATGACCGTGCCGCCCATGCCGAGGCCGATGCACATCGTGGTGATGCCGTAACGGACCTCGGGGTGGTCGCGGAAGCTGCGGGCCAGCTGGATCATCAGCCGCACCCCGGAGCTGGCCAGCGGGTGGCCGAGCGCGATCGCGCCGCCGTAGGGGTTGATCCGCGGGTCGTCGGCGTCGAGACCGAAGTGGTCGAGAAAGGCCAGCACCTGGACGGCGAAGGCCTCGTTGATCTCGAAGGCGCCGATGTCGTCGATGGTGAGCCCGGTGCGGGCCAGCGCCTTCTCGGTCGAGGGGATCGGGCCGATGCCCATCACCTCCGGCTCGACGCCGGCGAAGGCGAAGCCGACCATCCGCATGGCCACCGGGAGTCCGAGCTCCTCGGCCACGTCGCCGGCGGCCAGCAGGGCCGCGGTGGCGCCGTCGTTGAGTCCGGCGGCGTTACCCGCGGTGACCCGGCCGTGGGGGCGGAACGGGGTGCGCAGGCCGGCCAGTGCCTCCAGGGTCGTCCCCGGGCGGGGTGGCTCGTCCGCGGTGGCCAGCCCCCAGCCGGCCTCGCTGCTGCGGGTCGCCACGGTGACCAACGACTCCTGGATGACGCCGTCCGCGTACGCCTGCTGGACGCGATTCTGGCTGGCCACCGCGTACGCGTCGGCGCGCTCGCGGGTGATCTCGGGGAACCGGTCGTGGATGTTCTCTGCGGTTGCGCCCATGTTGAGCGCCGTGGGGTCGACCAGCCGTTCGGCCACGAAGCGGGGGTTGGGGTCCATCCCGGTGCCGATCGGATGATGACCCATGTGCTCGACACCGCCGGCGATGGCCACGTCGTAGGCGCCCACCGCGATCCCCGAGGCGACCGTGGTCACCGCGGTCATCGCCCCGGCGCACATCCGGTCGAGGGCGAACCCGGGCACGCTCTGCGGCAGCCCGGCCAGCAACGAGGTCGACCGGCCCAGGGTCAGGCCCTGGTCGCCGGTCTGGTTGGTGGCGGCGATCGCCACCTCGTCGACCCGCTCGGGCGGCAGCTCGGGGTGGCGACGGAGCAGGTCGCGCAGACAGAGCACGACGAGGTCGTCGGCGCGGGTCTCGGCGTAGAGCGAACCGGCCTTGCCGAAGGGCGTACGCACGCCGTCGACGAAGACGACGTCGCGGATCTCGGAGAACATGGCCCCGATATTACTCACCGGTAACTTAGTCCGGGATCGACCCGGAGAAGCGGCGTGTCAGTCGGCCAGCAGCGGGGTGATCACGCCGACCGTGAGCTCGCGCTGCCAGGGTCGCGCCCCGGATTCGGCCAGCGCGGCGTCGACGGCGTCCTCGGTCAGCGGCTCCGGCGGACGCCAGGCCAGCCGGCGGACGAACTCGGGGGTGAGCAGGTTCTCCACCGGGAGCTGGTGCTCGGCGGCCAGGGCGATCAGCGTCTCCCGGACCCGGGCGAGCCGGGCGGCGGCCGCCGGATCCTTGGCCGCCCACAACCGGGCCTGCGGCGGCCCCTCGCTGGGGATGTGCAGCGGCGGGAGCTGGGTGTCGGGCGTCGCCGCCGCGGTCTCCACCGCGCCGGCCCAGGTCTGCTCGTAGCGGCGGGCCTGGCGCCGGGAGAACCCGGGGATCTGCCGGAACGACGCCCGGGTCGGGGCGGGCAGCGCCGCCAGCTCGCTGATGGCCAGGTCGGGCAGGATCCGGCCCGGGGCGCGGTCGAGCTCGCGGGCCAGGTCGTCCCGGGCGTACCAGAGGTGGGCGATCAGGCCGAGGGCCCGGCGGTTGCGGATCTTGTGAATGCCCGAGGTGCGGCGCCACGGGTCCTTGCGCGGCGGCGGCGCGGTCCCGGCCCCCGCGGCCAGCGCGGCGAATTCCTGTCGGGCCCATTCCCACTTGCCCGCCTCGACCAGCTGGTCGGCGAGCGTGTCCCGCAGCTCGATCAGCAGTTCGACGTCGAGGGTGGCGTAGGTCAGCCACTCGGCCGGCAGCGGTCGGGTCGACCAGTCGGAGGCCGAGTGCTCCTTGAGCAACCGGACGGCGAAGAGCTCCTCGAGCATCGTCCCGAGCGCGACCCGCGGGTAGCCGAGCAGGCGGCCGGCCAGCTCGGTGTCGAACAGCGTGGCCGGCGTCATCTGGATCTCGCTCAGACAGGGCAGGTCCTGGCTGGCCGCGTGGATGATCCATTCGGCGTCGATGATGGCGTCGCGCAGCGCGGACAGGTCGGCCGGCGACGACTCGTCGGGTCGGAAGGCGATCGGGTCGATCAGGTGGGTGCCGGCGCCGGCGCGACGCAGCTGGATCAGGTAGGCGCGCTGGCTGTAGCGGAACCCGTGGGCCCGCTCGGCGTCGACGGCGACCGGCCCGGAGCCGCCGCGCAACGCCTCGATGGCGGCGGACAGCGCTTCCGGGGTCTCGATGACCGGGGGCACACCCTCCGCGGGTTCGACCAGCAGCGGAATCTCGGGTGCGGGCTCCGTCGGAGCGGCTTCTTCGGTCAACGTCTCCGCGGGTTTCGGGTCGAGAGTCCCCGACGCGACGGCATCATCACCACACCGGCCGGGAGCGGGGGCAGACCCGCCGTCGTACACAGTAGTTCAGCCCAGGCCGCCAGGTGCGGAGTCAGACCGATTCCGTCCTCGAGCAGTGGGGTCCACGACGCCCGGATCTCGACCTCGGCCCGCGGCGCCTCGTCGGACATGGCCCCGAACGACTCGCTGGCCACCGAGGTGACCGTCCCGCTCGGCGAGCCGTACGCGGCCCCGTGGTTGGTCAGGCCCTCGATCAGCCAGGACCAGCCCACCCCGGCGAGCATCGGATCGGTGACCATCTCCGGGTCGACCTCGGCCCGGGCGAAGGTCACGCAGCGGAAGGTCCCGTCCCAGGCGGCGTTCCCGGCCGGGTCGTGCAGCAGAACCAGACGGCCGCTGCCCAGATCGTTGCCGCCGACGACCACGTCGGCGGTGATGGCGGCGGCGTGCGGCGCGATCCGCTGCGGGGCGGGCATCTCCTCGACCTGCAGCTCGGGGCGCCAGCTCGCCGACATCAGGTCGGCCACCGCGCGACGGAACGCGTCCGGACCCACCGACGCGTCGATCTTGGCTGCCACTCGATGAGCGTACGGTCGCGGTCCCAGCGCTCGACGGACCGACGCGCCGGGCGGTCGCGGCGTGGCAGGATTCGGTGATGCCGCACTCGGACGAACCGCTGCTGATCGCCGCCTGCCGACGGCGGCAGCCCGACGACCGGGTGCCGGTGTGGTTCATGCGCCAGGCCGGCCGGTCGCTGCCGGAGTACAAGCAGGTGCGGACCGGGATCAGCATGCTCGACAGCTGCCGCCGACCCGACCTGGTCGCCGAGATCACCCTGCAGCCGGTCCGGCGCCACGGCGTCGATGCGGCGATCTTCTACTCCGACATCATGGTGCCGCTGCTCGCCGCCGGGGTCGACCTGGACATCGTCGCCGGCCGGGGACCGGTGATCGCCCACCCGGTGCGCACCGCCGCCGACCTCGACCAGCTCCGTCCGCTGCACCCCGAGCAGCTCTCCTACGTCAGCGAGGCCGTCCGGCTGCTGGTCGCCGAGCTCGGGGCGACGCCGCTGATCGGCTTCGCCGGCGCCCCGTTCACCCTGGCCAGCTATCTGGTCGAGGGCGGCCCGAGCAAGGACTACGCCGCGACCAAGTCGCTGATGGTCGGCGATCCCGAGCTGTGGCACGAGCTGTGCCGTCGGCTGGCGCAGATGTCGGCGACCTTCCTCCAGGTCCAGGCCGACGCCGGGGCCGCGGCGGTCCAGCTGTTCGACTCGTGGGCCGGCAGCCTGGCGCCGGTCGACTACACCGCGTACGCGCAGCCGCACTCAGCCGCCGTGCTGGACGCGGTGGCCGACCGCGGGGTGCCGCGGATCCACTTCGGGGTCGGCACCGGTGAGCTGCTGCCGGCCATGGGGGCCGCGGGCGCCGAGGTCGTCGGGGTCGACTGGCGGGTCCCACTGGCCGAGGCCAGCCGGCGGATCGGTCCGGCGTACGCGGTCCAGGGCAACCTCGACCCGGCGCTGCTCAAGGCACCCTGGCCGGTGATCGCCGACCGGGTGCGCGAGGTGCTGCGCTCCGGAGCCGCGACCCCGGGTCACGTGTTCAACCTGGGTCACGGCGTACCCCCTGACACCGATCCCGGCGTGCTGACCCGGATCGTCGAGCTGGTGCACTCCGAGGCGGCCGAGCTGCGCTCCACGGTCCGCGCCGCGTGACCCGGGTCGCCGTCGTCGGCGGCGGGATCACCGGCCTGCAGTCCGCCCGGTTGCTGGCCCGGGCCGGGTGCTCGGTGACGCTGCTCGAGGCGAGCGGCCGGCTGGGCGGCAAGCTGGCGCCGGTGATCCTCGACGGGGCCGCGTTCGACTCCGGTGCCGAATCGGTGCTGGCCCGGCGCCCGGAGGCGGTGGCGCTGATCGACGATCTCGGGCTGGGCGCCGACCGGGTCCATCCGACCGCGGCCAAGGCCCGGCTGCTGATCGACGGCCGGCCGGTCGCGCTGCCGCCGTCGCTGATGGGGGTGCCGACCGACGTCGACGCCCTGCGCGACGTGCTCAGCCCGGCCGGGCTCGAGCGGGCCGGCGCCGAGCCAAAGCTCGCGGCACCGCCGCTGTCCGCAGACGTGGCCTTCGGGGCGTACGTCGACCGACGGTTCGGCGCGGAGGTGACCGACCGGCTGGTCGAGCCGCTGCTCGGTGGGGTCTACGCCGGGAACGCCCGCGAGCTGTCGTTCGAGGCGGTGGCCCAGGCACTGTTCAGCCGGGCCCGGGCCGGGGGCTCGTTGCTCGACCACGCCCGGTCGTCGACGGGGGCGCCCGGAGCCGGGCCGGTGTTCGCCGGCGTCGCCGGTGGGGTGCACCGGCTGGTCGACGCACTGGTCGCCGAGCTCGACGCGGCCGGGGTCGAGGTCCGGCTGGACGCGCCGGTCGAGCAGTTCCGCGACGGCCGGCTCAGGCTGGTCGGCGGCGAGTCGCTCGCCGTCGACGGTCTGCTGGTCGCCGCGCCGGCCCGGACCATCGCCCCGCTGCTCGGGGCCGACGCACTCGGTGAGGTGGCCTACGCCTCGGTCGCCGTGGTCACGCTGGTCGTCCGCGGCATCGAGCCCGACGGATCCGGGCTGCTGGTGCCGCGCGGCGGGCTGCCGACGATCAAGGCGCTGACCCACTCCACCCGCAAGTGGGACTGGGCGGCCCGGCGCGCCGAGGACGTATGGGGCGAGGGCACCCACGTGATCCGGGCCAGTGTTGGCCGGATCGGCGAGGCCGCCGTGCTCCAGCTCGACGACGAGGCCCTGCTGGCCCGCACCTGGTCCGAGGCGACCGGACGGCTGCCCGGCTGGGGGAGCGCGGAACTGGTCACCGGCCGGGTCACCCGGTGGGGTGGAGCGCTGCCGCAGTACGCGGTCGGGCACCGTGACCGGGTGGCGGCGCTGCGGCGCGCGCTCGAGCCGCGGACCGGGATCGCGGTGGCCGGCGCAGCGCTCGACGGGGTCGGGATCGCCGCCTGCCTGGGGTCGGCGACCGCCGCCGTGGCCAAGATCACCACGGATCTGGGCGGACCTGCGTGACATGATCGACGGGTGAAGGCGCGGGAGATCAACGACACCATCCGCTACACCATGTGGTCGGTGTTCAAGCGGACCAGCGGGCTCGAGGGCTCGGCCACGGAGACGGCGCAAGCCGCGGTCAAGGCCATCGAGGAGGCCACCGCGGACACCGACTTCGTCCTGCGCGGCTGGTACGACGTGTCCGGGCTGCGGGCCGACGCCGACCTGATGGTCTGGTGGCACGCCGAGGACTCAGACACCCTGCAGAACGCGTACCACGCACTGCGACGTTCCGATCTCGGCCGGCAGCTCGAACCGGTCTGGTCCCAGCTCGCGCTGCACCGGCCGGCCGAGTTCAACAAGGGTCACGTCCCGGCGTTCATGCAGGACGAGGAGCCCAAGGGCTACCTGTGCGTCTACCCCTTCGTCCGCTCGTACGAGTGGTACCTGCTGCCCGACGAGGAGCGGCGGGCCATGCTGGCCGAGCACGGGATGATGGCCCGCCCCTATCCCGACGTCCGGGCCAACACGGTGTCGTCGTTCGCGCTCGGCGACTACGAGTGGATGCTGGCCTTCGAGGCCGACGTGCTGCACCGGATCGTCGATCTGATGCGCGCGCTGCGGGCCGCCGCCGCCCGTCGTCACACCCGCGAAGAGGTGCCCTTCTACACCGGGCGCCGCCTCGAACTGGACGCGATCCTCACCCTCTGGTGAACCCTGGCGGTGCGATGGCCGGCCACCGCCCGACCCCTCCGGGAGCTCGATCTGCACCCGGCCGGGTCGTTGACCGAGACCGGCCGGCTGCTCGCTGAGCATGCCGGCCGGTCACGGGTGTAGCCACGGGTCGGTCAGTCGGTCGCCGGCTCCAGGGTCAGCGAGATCGAGTTGATGCAGAACCGCTTGCCGGTCGGGGTGCCGTAACCGTCGTCGAAGACGTGCCCGAGGTGCGAGTCGCAGGTCGCGCACCGGACCTCGACCCGCTTCATGAACAGGCTGGTGTCCTCGATGTAGCGGACGGTGTCACCGGCCAGCGGGGCGTAGAACGAGGGCCACCCGCAGTGTGAGTCGAACTTGGTCTCACTGCGGAACAGCTCGGTCTGACAGGCCCGACAACGGTAGACGCCCTCGGTCTTGGTGTCGGTGTACTCCCCGGTGAAGGCGCGCTCGGTGCCCGCCTCGCGGAGCACGTGGTACTCCTGGCGCGACAGCTGGGCGCGCCACTCGTCCTCGGACTTGATGATCTTGCCCACCTGAGCGGCGGGATCGTTCTGGGTATCGGTCATGGGTGTTGCCTCCTCGACTCCTCTAACACCGTAGTCATTAGGTTGTGTTCCATGCCGACACCAGCGGTCGAACTGTCCATCGGAGAGCGCACCGTGCGGGTCACCAGTCCCGACAAGCTCTACTTCCCCGACGTCGGGATCACCAAGCTGGCCATGGTCGAGTACGTGGTGGCGGTGGGTGCGGGCATTTTCGCCGCGCTGCAGGACCGTCCGGTGACCATGGAACGCTGGCCCGGCGGCTACCGACCCGACGTCACCCTGAGCACCCGGACGGATTCGCACCATGACGCGTTCTACCAGAAGCGCGCGCCGAGCCGCGGCATGCCGGACTGGGTGGAGACCGTGACGGTGACCTTCCCGTCGGGGCGGACCGCCGACGAGGTGTGTGCCACCGAGTTGGCCACCATCGTCTGGATGGCCAACCTGGGGACGCTGCGCTACCACCCGTGGCCGAGCACGCGCACCGCCCCGGACCAGGTCGACCAGTTGCGGATCGACCTCGACCCGCAGCCGGGGACCGACTTCCGCGATGCGGTCACCGTGGCCTACGAGCTGCGGTCGGTGCTCGAAGACGCCGGGCTGGTCGGCTATCCCAAAACCAGCGGTGGTCGTGGCGTGCACGTCTTCGTCCCGGTCGAGCCGACGTACGGGTTCATCGAGGCCCGGCACGCGGTGATCGCGATCGGCCGGGAGCTGGCCCGCCGGATGCCCGACCAGGCGACGATCAGCTGGTGGAAGGAGGAGCGCGGTGAGCGGATCTTCGTCGATTTCAACCAGATGGCCCGCGACCGCACCATCGCTGCCGCGTACTCGATCCGCCCGACGCCGACCGCGGTCGTCTCGGCCCCGCTGACCTGGGACGAGTTGGCCGACGCCGAGCCCGGCGACTTCACCGTGACCTCGATGCCCGCCCGCTTCGCCGAGGTCGGCGACGCCTGGGCCCCGTTCTACGCCGAGCCGCCGCGCAGCCTGGACGGTGCCCTGGAGTGGTACGCCCGTGACGAGCGCGATCTCGGCACCGGCAAGTACGGCGGGGCCGAGATGCCCTACCCGCCCGACTACCCGAAGATGCCCGGGGAGCCGTCCCGCGTCCAGCCGAGCCGCGCCCGCTCGGACAACCCCGACTTCGCCTGAGGCCGCGTCGGAGTCGATGACGCCGATAATCGACATCCCGTGGCCGGTGACTCCTGCGACACGCCGCGTGTCGACGTCGACGCGGCCACTGGCCGTCGATTCTCAGTGAAGATTCGGCGACCTAGGGCCGGGGCGGCTCAGGACAGCCGGGGCGCCGGGGGAGTGGGGTCCTCGAGGCGGCGGTAGGCGGTGAACAACGTGCCGTCGTCGGCGTGCAGGGCGAAGCGGAGCGCGAAGTCCGCCACCGGGTCGATCCCCGGACCGCTGGTCGAGCGCATGCCGCTGCCGCCGACGGCCATCGGGGCCAGGGTCAGCAGCAGTTCGTCGAGCAGCCCGGCGGCGATCAGCTGACCGTGCAGACCCGGGCCGCCCTCGCAGAGCAGCCGGACCAGCCCGGTCCCGGCCAGCTGGTCGAGCAGCTGGCCCAGGTCGGCGGCGTCGGTGATCATCACCGGGCCGCCCTCCGCGCCGTCGGCCGGCTCGTGGATGCTGTCATCGACATCGCCCGAACGCGACAGCACGACGAGCGTGGGGAACGGGGCCAGGTTCTCGCGCTCGCGGAGGTCGCGTTGCCAGGGGGACAGGTCGATGGCCCGGTAGCCCTCGGCGCGGACGGTGCCGGCGCCGACCACCACCGCGTCGCACAACGCCCGTTGCAGCGCGAAGACCTCGTGGTCGCTCTCGGTGTTGATGCCCCCCGACCGCCCGTCCGGTCCCTGCACCGAACCGTCGAGCGACATGACGAAGTTGCTGCGCACGTACGCCCGGTCCGGCGGCACCGGGAAGCGGTAGAGCTCCGCCAGCTCCGTCGCGTCCAGCTCGCGCGACGCCCCACCATCTGCGTCGAAGATCAGCCTCATGGGCGCAATCCTGGCAGAATCGCCGCCATGGCGAAGAAGAGCAAGTCCGCTGCACCGACGGCCGCGACCTCGACGTCGTTGACCGAGCTGTTGCGGTTGCCGGCCGGCCCGGTCGACCTGAGCGGATTCGACCCGCGGGCCACCCCGGGCTTCCCGGGCGCCGACAAGAGCGCCGCCCCGGCCTTGACCGAGGCGCTCGGGCCCGAGCTCAGCGACCTGCAGGAGCGGCTGTTCGCCCAGGGCCGGGCCGGGGAGGCCGACGCCCGCAAGGTGCTGCTCGTGCTCCAGGGCATGGACACCTCGGGCAAGGGCGGGGTCATCCGGCACGCCATCGGCATGATCGACCCGCAGGGCGTCAGCATCAAGGCGTTCAAGGCCCCCGACGCGGAGGAGCGCAGCCACCACTACCTGTGGCGGATCGAGCGCGAGCTCCCGCAGCCCGGGATGATCGGCATCTTCGACCGCTCGCACTACGAGGACGTGCTCGTCGTACGGGTCAACCAGCTGGTCGAGGAGGCGGTGTGGAGCGACCGCTACGACGAGATCAACGCCTGGGAGCAGCAGCAGGTGGCCGACGGCACCCTGGTCATCAAGTGCTTCCTGCATCTGTCGGCCGACGAGCAGAAGGCCCGGCTGCTGGCCCGGCTCGACGACCCGACCAAGTTCTGGAAGTACAACCCGGGTGACGTCGACGAGCGGTCCAAGTGGCCGGCCTACCAGCAGGCGTACGAGGCTGCGCTCGAGCGCTGCAGCACCCAGCAGGCCCCGTGGTTCGTCGTCCCGGCCGACCGCAAGTGGTATCGCAACTGGGCGGTGGCCCAGCTGCTGGTCGAGCACCTGCGGGCGATGGAGCTGCACTGGCCGGCCGCCGACTTCGACATCGAGGTCGAGAAGGCCCGGGTGGCGGCCTCCTGACCCCGGTCGAGCGTCGCTCCCGTCCGGGTCTGGCCATGCAGATCTTCGTCAGCTACGCCCGCGAGGACCGGGTGGCGGTCGGCCGGCTGGTCGAGGATCTCACCCAGGCCGAGCACACGGTGTGGATGGACCGCTCACTCCGCGGCGGCCAGCTGTGGTGGACCACGATCCTCGACGAGATCGAGCGGTGCGCGGCGTACGTGTTCGTGCTCAGCCCGGCCAGCGCCGCGTCGTCCGCCTGCCGAGCTGAGGCCGAGTGGGCCACCGCACTCGGTCGGCCCACCCTGCTCGTGGAGTTGGCCGACACGGTGGATGGCGGCCCGGTGCCGGGGGCGGCCCGGCGCGTCGACCTCCGCGAACGCACCGTCGACTCGGTGATCGGCCTGATCACCACGCTCGCCGCGCTGCCGCTGCCCCCGGCGTTGCCGGATCCGATGCCGGTCCGACCGGGGATTCCGGTGAGCTATCTGTCCAGCCTGGGCCAGCGCGTTGCGGCGGTCGAGCTCGGACCGGACGAACAGGCGGCGATGATCGCGGAGATCGAGGGTGCGCTGGCCGACGTGGACGAGCGTGACGCCGGACGCGAGATCCTCCGGCGACTCGCCGCCCGGGACGACCTGACCAGCGAGACCCGGGCCGCGCTGCGTCGGCTCGGAACGCGCCACGGCCGCGTCGAGCCGGCCGTCGCCGGCCGTCTCCACCCCAGCGCGGTGCCCATCGTGATCCTGGCTCTGATCTCACCCTTCGTGCTCGGGGTCCCGGGTCTCCTCGGCCTGTTCATGGTGAACCGGGCGCTGCACGAGGTGAGCAACCAGCCGGACCGGTACCGCGGGCGCAACCTCCTGCTCGGCCTACGGGTGCTCTGCATCCTCGGCGTCGCCGCTGTCGTGCCCTTCACCTGGTGGATGATCCGATGACCGAGCCCCTCACCGTCGCGATCTGCCCGCCACCGGTGACCCCGGCCGGTGCGGCGGTGGTCGCCGATCTGATCAGGGCGGGAGCAGTGGTCCCGCCGCCCGTCGAGCACTGGATCGACGCGCTGGCCACGGTGCGCCACTGCGATCTCTTCGTCGCCCTCCTGACACGCGAAGGGCTCGCCTCGCCACGCTTCCACGCGCTGATGGGGTATGCGACGGCGCTCGGACGCCCGCTGCTCCCGGTGCTGATCGACGACCTTCCGCTCGAGTTGCTGCCCGACGCCCTGGCCCGGACCCAGGCCGTCGACTACCGCGAGCGGACCGTGCAGGCGGGAATCGCGCTCGCGGTCGCGGTGACCCACCGGCCCACTGCGCCGCCCTTGCCCGACCCCCTACCGCCTGCGCCGACCGAGCCGATGGAGACCGCTCTCCACCTCCGCACCGACCCGCCGAACTACCCGCATGCGACGCTGCTCATCGTGGCGAGCATCATCGGTCTGCTCACCGCACCCGTCCCGGTGGTCAGCGTGCCGGTGTGGCTGATCGCCCGGCGCAAGCTGCGGGCCATCGAGGCGTCGGGGATCGTCTACGCCAACCGTGACCTGGTGTTCTACGCGCGCCGGATCGGGCTGGTCGGGGTGGTCTACCAGCTGGGGTTGTGGATCGCTTTCGGCGTGCTGATACTCGTGTTGTTCATCGTCAACCGGTGACTGCGCAGACGCCGGCGGCGGCCAGCAACCGCCGCTCGGCGGCGAGATCCAGCGGTTGCGTCCAGATCGGCAGCTCGGTCCCGACGCGTCGGCGTCGAGCGGGATCGGCCAGCGATGCACCGAGCGCGACTCCCGAGGTCGGCGGGGTGACCCGGTGGCCGAGCGCTGCCGCCTCCTCGACCACCGACCGCCCACGACGTGGGTGCCGCCGAGGACGAGGAGACGCCTGACTCAGGCCGAGACGACCGACAGGTGGGGGATCGGGAAGAAGTCCTCGTCCTCGAACACCGGCTCGTGCTCGACCGGGGCGTCGACGTCGACCAGCTCGAGTGCGGACACCACGTAGCGGATGAGCGCCACCTCCGCGACCTCGGGCTCGCCGCCCAGGGGGGCGGCGATGGCGATCGCTCCGGCGTCGAGGGCCAGCTCGGCCTGGTGGGTGTACTGCAGGCCGGGCGCCAGGAACCAGCTGCCCATGGCGATGTGACGACGACCCTGGGCGCGCAGGCTGCGGATGGCCTCGGCCGTGCTCGGGCCCGAGCCGCTGGCGTACGCGGTGACGCACGGCAGCCGGTGGTGGGTGGACCACTGCCGGGCACGCCGGGCGACCAGCGCATTGCTACGGACGTCCGAGCTGCCCTCGGCGGCGAAGATCAGACCGTCGAGCTCGCTGACCCGGTTGACCCGCAGAGCGTCGCGCAGCCGGCGGTCGACGATGGCCAGCAGCTGGGCCTCCGGACCGATGGGCCGCGACGCAGCGACCCGGAGGTCCGGGTGCGCGGCGGTGACCTGGGCGACCAGGGCCGGGACGTCGCAGTGGACCTGGAAGGCGTCGGAGAGCAGCAGCGGAACGAAGACGATCTCGGTCACGCCCTCGCCGGCCAGCCGCTCGGCGATCTGCAGCCCGCTCGGGGCGGCGTTGTCGAGGAAGGCGACGTGGATGTCGAGCTCGGGGCGGATGGTCAGCAGCTCGCGGCGGATCTGCTGGCTGACCTGAGCCACCCGCGGATCGTTGCTGCCGTGGCCGAGCAGGATGAGGGACGGTGCGGTCATGTCAGGACTCCGGGTGCTGCTCGGTGGGGGACGTTCCGGGAACGGCGGTCTGGCGGAAGGCGGTGGATCCGGCCATGCCGGCGCCCAGGGTCCACCCGTCCGCCTCGTCGACGATGATGAAGGCGCCGGTGGTGCGATGCTCGCGGTAGGGATCGACCGGCAGCGGTGAGGCCAGCGCCAGTCGGACCTTGCCGATGTCGTTGAGGCCCAACGTCGCCGTCGGCTGCCACGTCGGCACCTCACCGTGCTCGAAGTCGAGGTCGAGGACCCCGTCGATCGAGCGGACGATGGCCTTGGTGATCGAGGTGCCGTGCTGGACCAGGACCCGTGACCCGAGGGTCAGCTCGCGCTCGGCCAGCCAGCACACCGTGCCGCTCAGCTCGCGGACCGGTGCCGGCGGGGCGTCGGTCGAGGCGAGGATGTCGCCGCGCGAGACGTCGATGTCGGTGTCCAGGCGGATCACCACCGACTGTCCGGCGACGGCGAGCTCGAGCGGCCCGTCCGGGGTGTCGATCCCGGTGACCACCGCATGCTGGGTGCGCGGCAGGACGACGATCTCCTCACCGACCTTGACCCGGCCCGACTCGATCTTGCCCGCGTAACCGCGGTAGTCGCCGTCGATCTGGGGCGCTCGAGCGGCCCAGGGCGCCGGCGGGGCCGACTGCGGACGGATCACGCTCTGCACCGGGAAGCGCAGCTCCGAGCCCACCGCACGACGGGTGTCGTCGACGTTCTCCAGGTAGCCGAGCACGGTCGGCCCGTCGTACCAGGGCGTGCGGTGCGAGCGGGTCACGACGTTGTCGCCCTCGGTGGCCGAGACCGGGATGCAGTGGGTGTCGAGCACGCCGAGACTCCGGGCCAACAGCGCGAAGTCGGTGGCGATCCGGCAGAACACGTCCTCGGAGTAGTCGACGAGGTCGATCTTGTTGACCACCAGGATCACGTGCGGCACCCGCAGCAGCGAGGCCACGGCCAGGTGCCGGCGGGTCTGCTCGACCACGCCGTTGCGGGCGTCGACCAGCAGCACGATGACGTCGGCGGTCGAGGACCCGGTGACCGTGTTGCGGGTGTACTGCACGTGTCCCGGGCAGTCGGCCAGGATGAACTTGCGCGCCGGGGTGGCGAAGTAGCGGTAGGCCACGTCGATGGTGATGCCCTGCTCACGCTCGGCGCGCAGGCCGTCGGTCAGCAGTGCCAGGTCGGCGCGGTCGAGCCCCTTGCGGCGGCTGACGTTCTCGACGTGGTCGAGGGTGTCGGTGAGCACCGAGTTGGTGTCGAACAGCAGGCGGCCGACCAGAGTGGACTTTCCGTCGTCGACCGAGCCGGCCGTGGCCAGGCGGAGCAGCGTACGCCGTCCCGCGGCCTGCGTGCCGGCGGCCGAGGGCCGCACGGTGGAGGTCGGGCTCATCAGAAGTATCCCTCTCGCTTGCGGTCTTCCATGGCGGCTTCGCTCAGCCGGTCGTCGGCCCGGGTCGCCCCGCGCTCGGTCAGCTGGCTCACCCCGACCTCGGTGATCACGTCGTGCACCGTGCTGGCCGTCGACAGCACCGCGGCCGTGCACGACATGTCGCCGACCGTGCGATAGCGCACCGAGCGCATCTCGACCGTGTCGGTCGACCGTTCGGGGGTCACTGGCGTGATGGCGATCCACATACCGTCGCGCAGCGCGACCGGACGCTCGTGCGCGTAGTAGATCGAGGGCAGCTCGATCTTCTCGGCCTCGATGTAGTCCCAGATGTCGATCTCGGTCCAGTTGGACAGCGGGAAGACCCGGACGTGCTCACCGGGCAGGTGGCGACCGTTGTAGAGCGACCACAGCTCGGGGCGCTGGTTGCGCGGGTCCCACTGCCCGAACTCGTCGCGCATGCTGAACACCCGCTCCTTGGCCCGGGCTCGCTCCTCGTCGCGTCGACCGCCACCGAAGACGGCATCGTGCTTGCCCTCGGTGATGCCGTCGAGCAGCGGGACGGTCTGCAGCGGGTTGCGGGTGCCGTCCGGTCGCTCGCGCAACCGGCCGTCGTCGATGTAGTCCTGGACCGAGGCGACCTTGAGCGTGGCGCCGTAGAACGCCACCGCCTCGTCGCGATAGGTCAGCACCTCGGGGAAGTTGTGCCCGGTGTCGACGTGCAACAGCTCGAACGGGATCGGGGCCGGCCAGAACGCCTTCGCGGCCAGGTGCAGCATGACCACCGAGTCCTTGCCCCCGGAGAACAGCATCACCGGTTTGCGGAAGGTGGCCGCGACCTCGCGGAAGATGTGGATCGACTCCGACTCGAGGGCCTGCAGCTCGGTCAGCGGCCGCAGCGGGGTGGTGAGGGTCATGGCAGGTCCTTCTCCAAGATCGAGACCAACAGTGCGTTGGTGCGTCCGACGGAGGTTTCGAGATCGGTTTCCGCGGTGTCGAGCACCAGATCGGCACTGGTCGGCTGCTCGTAGGGATCGTCGACGCCGGTCATCCCGGTCAGCTCACCCCGGCGGGCCTTGGCGTACAGCCCCTTGACGTCGCGGGACTCGGCGAGTTCGAGCGAGGTGGCGACGAACACCTCACCGAACGGCACGCCGGCGGCCGCGTGGTCGTCGCGCACCGCCTGGCGGGCGGCGGCGTACGGCGCGATGACCGGGACCAGCACGGTGACCCCGTGGCCGGCCAGCAGCCGGGCCACCCAGCCGATGCGGGTGACGTTGATGTCGCGGTCGGCCCGGGTGAACCCGAGTCCGGCCGACAGGTGCGGACGCACCTCATCACCGTCGAGCACCTGGACCGGTCGGCCCTCGGCGCGCAGCAGGTCGGCCAGCGCATGCGCGATGGTCGACTTCCCGGCCGACGGCAACCCGGTGAACCACAGCGTCGCGCCCTGTCGTGTGGGGGGACGACCCCCCACGCCCCCCGAGGGAAGCCCGTCGCTGGCGCTCTGTGTCGGTGAGGGGGGACGACCCCCCGCACCCCCCGAGGGAAGCCCGTCGCTGGCGCTCCGGATTTCCGTCCGGTCGCGGCTCATAGGTGGATCCCGCATTCGGACTTGCCCAGCCCGGCCCAGCGGCCCGACCGGGGGTCGTCGCCGTTGGGGCGCAGCGTGCAGGGCTCGCAGCCGATCGAGGCGTAGCCGTCCTCGAGCAGCGGGTTGATCATCAAGGAGTTCTCCTCGATGTAGGCGTCCACGTCGGCGTCGGTCCACGCGGCGATCGGGGCGACCTTGATCAGCTTGCGCTTGGCGTCCCACGACACGGTCGGGGTGGTGGCCCGGGCCGTGGAGTCCGTGCGGCGCAGTCCGGTGGCCCAGGCCGCGTACGGGGCCAGCGCACGACCGAGCGGGGCGACCTTGCGCATGGCGCAGCACTGGTCAGGGTTGCGGGCGAACAGGTCCTTGCCCCATTGCGCGTCCTGCTCGGCCACCGTGTGCTCGGGCGTCACGTTGATCACGTTGACGTTGTGGACCAGTTGCACCGCGTCGCGGGTGCCGATGGTCTCGACGAAGTGGTAGCCGGTGTCGAGGAAGACCACGTCGATGCCCGGGGCGACCTGCTCGGCCAGGTGGATCATCACCGTGTCGGCCATCGAGGAGGTGACGACCAGGCCGGAGCCGAACCGCTCGTACGCCCAGCCCATGATCTCCAGCGCCGTGGCGCCTTCGAGCTGGTGGTTCGCCTCGACGGCGAGATCGGCATGATCGAGTGCCCTGCTCGCCGCAGCGGCTGGTGGTCGCTTCGCTCCCGCGGACACGTTGATGGCGCTCACAGCTTCTCCTGACGATCGCGGTCCCGAGAACGGAGACCGAGGAACGTCACGGAGAACGCTCGCAGGCAACTGCGGCATTCCCAGCCCTTCTCGAGCGGGAAGATCGTCTCCTCGGCGCAGTACGGGCAGTGCATGACCGCCTGCCGGTTGGCGTGGGTCGGCCGGGCCGCGGTGGGCTCGGGGCCGTCCTGCTCGGCGGTCCGGTCGTCGGCGCTCATCCGAGGACGGCTTCATCGGCGCGCGCGACCCACTGGGCGAACCGCTCGCCCTCGGTGCGCTCGGCCACGTAGGCCTTGGCCAGCCGCTCGACGTAGTCGGGGACCTCGTCGGCGGTGACCTTGTGACCGCGCAGCTTGCGGCCGAAGCCGGCGTCGAGCCCGAGACCGCCGCCCAGGTGGACCTGGAAGCCCTCGACCTGCTCGCCGTTCGGACCGACGACCAACTGGCCCTTGAGGCCGATGTCGGCGACCTGGATCCGGGCGCACGAGTTCGGGCAGCCGTTGATGTTGACCGTGATCGGGGTGTCCATCGCGCCGAGCCGCTGCTCGAGTTCCTCGACCACGTGCGCGGCCCGCGCCTTGGTCTCGACGATGGCCAGCTTGCAGAACTCGATCCCGGTGCACGCCATCACCGAACGCCGCCAGGCGTCGGGCCGGGCCGACAGGCCGAGCTTCTCGGCTCCGGCGACCAGCGAGTCGACCTGCGACTCCTCGACGTCGAGGACCAGGATCTTCTGCATCGGGGTGGTCCGCAGCCGGTACGAGCCGTGGGCCTCGGCCAGGTCGGCCAGTGCGACCAGGTCGGTGCCGCTGGTCCGGCCCGCGATGGCGGCGAGACCGACGAAGAACTTGCCGTCCTTCTGCAGGCTGACGCCGATGTGGTCACCGCTGGTGGCCGGGGTTTCCGGCGCGGGACCGTCGATCATCTTCCGCTGGAGGTACTCGGTCTCCATGACCTCACGGAACTTCTCGGGTCCCCAGTCGGCGACCAGGAACTTGATCCGGGCCCGGGTCCGCAGCCGGCGGTAGCCGTAGTCGCGGAACACCCCGCACACGGCGCCCCACACCTCGGCCACCTCGTCCTCGGGGATGAAGGCGCCGAGTCGCTGGGCCAGCATCGGGTTGGTCGACAACCCGCCGCCGACCCACAGGTCGAAGCCCGGGCCGTGATCGGGGTGCACGACACCGACGAACGCGATGTCGTTGATCTCGGGAACCACGTCCTGGCTCGGGTGTCCGGTGATCGCGGACTTGAACTTGCGCGGCAGGTTCGAGTACGCCGGGTCGCCGACGTAGAGGTCGGCGATGGCCTTGATCGCCCGCGTCGGGTCGATGATCTCGTCGGCGGCGATGCCGGCCACCGGAGAACCGAGGATGACCCGCGGGCAGTCGCCGCACGCCTCGGTGGTGTGCAGGCCGACCGACTCGAGCCGACGCCAGATCTCGGGGACGTCCTCCACCCGGATCCAGTGCAGCTGGACGTTCTGCCGGTCGGTGATGTCGGCGGTGTCGCGGCCGAAGTCGACGCTGATCTGACCGATCACCCGGAGCTGCTCGGTGGTCAGCGCCCCGCCGTCGATGCGGATCCGGAGCATGAAGTACTCGTCGTCGAGCTCGTGCGGCTCGAGGGTGGCGGTCTTCCCGCCGTCGATGCCCGGCTTGCGCTGGGTGTAGAGGCCGTACCAGCGGAACCGTCCGCGCAGGTCACCCGGGTCGATCGAGGCGAAACCGCGCTTGGAGTAGATGTTCTCGATCCGGGCCCGGACGTTGAGCGGGTTGTCGTCCTTCTTGGACTGCTCGTTCGGGTTCAGCGGCTCGCGATAGCCGAGCGCCCACTGACCTTCGCCCTTCTTGCGACGGGCCCGCGGAGCCGGTCGGGCGGCGACCACTCGGGCCGGTCCTGCGGTGACGGGCTCGGTGCTGGTCTCAGTGGTCATCGGCGTGTCCTCGGTCGGGGGGTGCTGCACACGGGTTCGCGTGCGCTGGGCGGGTGGCCGCGCACCGGGTGCGGGCGTACCGGGTCAGCGGGCAGGCCGGTGACACATCATCGACTTCATCCGACCGAGGTCGATGAAGCGACGTGCCGTGAGCCCCGAGCCGTGCCAACGCCGGTTGGGCGCGGACGCTGAAGAGGTGAGCACCTGCCCAGCCTGATTCGTTCGGCCCGTCCGATCAAATTGGATTCTCAATTAATGAGAACGGTGTCCATTTATTGAGACGCTGAGCGCGCCGGGACCTCGACCGAGTCGTGACCGAGACCGGACAGACGGGGCCACACGGCGTCGGCGGCGGCGTTGAAGGCGGCTCCGATGAGCACGGCGAGCGAGGAGATGTAGAGCCAGATCAGCAGCGCGATGGGGGCGGCGAGCGGTCCGTAGATCGAGGTCGACCCGGTGGTCAGTCCGAGGACCAACCGGAGGAGCGCGCTGCCGCCGATCCACATCCCCAGGGTCAGGGCCGCGCCGGGCAGATTCGAGCGCCACCGCGTCCGGACCGGCACGGACACGTGGTAGAGCGTGGACAGGAAGCACACCGAGCCGAGCAGCACCACCGGCCAGTAGAGGCGCGCCACGACGTCGAGTTGGGGCGGCATGATCCGCTCGACGAACGACGGCCCGGCCAGCACCAGTGGCAGGACGACGACGGCCACGACCAGGAAGATCAGATAGAGCCCGAACGACAACAGCCGGGTCCGGACGATGCCCCGCTGGCCGGCCAGCCCGTACATGATCGTGATGGTGTCGATGAACACGTTGAGCGCCCGTGATCCTGACCACAGGGCGATCACGAAGCCGATCGAGATGACCTCGAACCGCCCGCCCGACAGAACGTCGTCCAGGGTCGGGGCGATGACGCTGTCGACGGCGTCCGGGGTCAGCGCCCGGGCGGCGAGCGTGAGCACCTGGCCGCGGAAGTTGGCGATCGTCTGCACGTCGAGTCGACCGGCCACGAAGCCGATCGCGCCGGCCAGTCCGAAGACCAGGGGCGGCAGCGACAGGATGGCGAAGAAGGCGGCTTCGGCGGCCAACCCGGTCACCCGGTAGCGGATGAGCGCACCGACGGTCTGGGCGAAGGCCTTCCAGGTGTTGCCACCGGTCTTGCGCAACCACGCCATCCGAAGCGACCGCCGGCCCGATGATGGGTTGGCACTGCGCTCGGTCACGCGCTCAGCGTAGTGGCGCGGACCTCCTCCGAGCCCTTGACAGCGCGGCTCGGGCGTGCCGCGGCGACCCCCGAAGACCTCTCGTTCTCCGGCGAGTACGTGGCCATCGACGACGAGGGATTCACCTCGACCGAGAGCTTCGACAACATCCCCGGGGCCGGCTACGTCGCCCGGATCACCCTGACCGAAATCGACGGATGACCACCGTGCGCAACCTGCTGGCCTACCCGGTCCGCAAGATGCGCGACAGCCACGTCGATTCCGCCCTGGAATGGGGGATGAACATCGGCTACAACCGACTGGAAGTCCTGCTCAGCCGGCTCGCCTGATCGAAGGATCCGCCGCGGGCCACTCGGCGGCGCTCAGCAGGGTCCGCAACGCCGACCAGCTGTGCGCGAATCCGCCGTGCAGCTGACCGCGGGCCCGCAGCGCGTCGATCTCGTCGAGATCGAACCAGGCCACCGCGTCGGTCTCCCAGCCGGTCCCGGTCACCGGGAACGCCGTCGGTGCGGCCAGCACCACGGTCGAATAGGTCCAGCCGCCGCAGTCGAACTCGTGCCGGCCGAGCTCGGGGTAGACGCTGACGTCGACGTCGAGCTCCTCGGCGATCTCGCGGCAGGCCGCCGCGTACGCATGTCGGTCGTCCGGGTCGATGGCCCCGCCGGGGATCGACCAGCAGTTGCCGTGGTGCACCGCGGCGCTGCGCAGCGTCAGCAGCGCCCGGGGGCCGCTCGGACCTGGGGTGGTGACCAGCCCACCGGCGGCCCCGTTGAGACCCCAGTGCCGGTGGCCGAGCGCACAGATCGCATACACGCGGCCACGGTACCCACCAGCCGGAACGCCCGGACCCTGCCTGAGATCGGCGCGAGCGGGTAGTCACCGGTTGAGGAGGGACGATGCGCGGGAACGACGAGAATCGGTCGGTGGTCGGCCGGCGGGCGCGGTGGCCGGTGGTCGTCGTGCTGGCCGGGGTGCTCGCCCTGCTGACCGGGTGCGGCCTGTCGATCCCGGCCGACCCCGACGACACACTCGAGCGCGTACGCGGCGGGGTGCTGCGGGTCGGCGTCTCGCCGCACGAACCATGGACCGTCTGGGCCGACGAGCCCGAACCGACCGGACGGGAGATCGAGCTGATCCGCGGGTTCGCAGCCACGCTGCCGGCGCGGGTGGAGTGGTCGCGGGGGACCGAGGCCGACCTGATCGCACGGATGGAACGCGGCGAGCTCGACCTCGTGGCCGCCGGTCTGACCGCAAACACCCCCTGGGTCGATCACGCCGCCCTGACCACGCCGCACAGCAGCGGGCCGGGGCCGGACGGAACGGCGGTCGACTACGTGCTGGCCGTCCCGCTCGGCGAGAACGCATTCCTGGTCCGTCTCGAACGCTTCCTGCGGGCCGCCGGCGGGCCGGGCCGATGACCGTCACCTTCGGCCGTCGCGAGCTGCCGGCCCAGCAGCAGCGGGCCCTGCGCCGAGCAATCCGGCTGGAGTGGATCAGCATCGGCTTCCTGGCCGTAGCGATCACCATCGTCGGACTGGTGCTGGGCAACTCGCAGGCCATGAAGGCGGCCTGGATCGAGGACCTGCTGTCGCTGGCCCCGCCGATCGCCTTTTTGATCGCCGTCCGCGTGGTGCGTCGGCCGGGTAGTCGGCGGTGGCCCTACGGCCTGCACCGCTCGACCGGGGTGGCCCACCTCGTCGCCGCGGTGGCGTTGCTGGCCATGGGGACGTTCCTGATCATCGACTCGGCCACCGGTCTGCTCTCGGCCGACCACCCCACCATCGGCACGGTCGAGCTGTTCGGCCAGGTGTTCTGGCTGGGGTGGCTGATGATCGCCGCGATGGTGGTCACCGGCGTGCCGCCAGTGATCCTCGGCCACCTCAAGATGACGCTGGCCCGCGACCTGCACGACAAGGTGCTGTACGCCGACGCCGACATGAACAAGGCGGACTGGATGACCGCCCTCGGCTCGATCGTCGGCGTCACCGGGATCGGTCTGGGCTGGTGGTGGCTGGACGCCGTCGCTGCGCTGTTCATCGCCGCCACCATCGCCGCGGATGGCGTCCGCAACCTGCGGGCGTCGATCACCGACCTGATGGACACCCGGGCGGTGACCTTCGACGACAAGCGACCGCACCCGGTCGTCGGCCGGATCGTCGCCGAGATCGAGGGCCTCGACTGGGTGGCTGCGGCGGGTGCCCGGGTCCGCGACGAGGGTCATGTCTTCCACGCCGAGGTGTTCGTGGTCCCGGCGGACGCCACCGTCGAGGTGGCGGCGGTCGAGGCCGCTCAGCGCGCGTGCACCGAGCTCGACTGGCGGCTCAGCGACGTCGTCATCGTGCTGGTGGCCGAGCTGCCCGACTTCGTCACCACCGGCTGACCCGGATCAGCGGCCCGGTTTCGTGCAGTCACAGCCCGGGCGGTGCCAGCAATCCGAGCGGTGCCCGTTCGCCCTCGCCGCACCCCGGCTGTCGGCCAGGAGCGCGTCGAGGATGTCGAGGGGACTCGCCCCGTCGGTGTCGCTGAGTGGCGGCAGCGCGTATGGCACCCGCAACGGGTGATCGAGGTCGGCCAGCCGCTCGTTGAGCGCATGCACCAGCACATCGTGCTGACCCGGAGGGAGGGCGTTGAGATCGGCCAGGTGCGCCTCGACGTCGAGGATGACCGCGGTGCCGCCCAGCCCGACGTAGTGGATCCACAACTGCTCGAGGCTCCACCCGGTCTGCTCGAGCGCCGCGACCAGGAGCTCGGGGCGAGCGTCCGGTTCCGATGCGGGGACCGTCATCAGTCGACGGCGGACGTCGTGTCGTGTCCGGTCGCCTCGATCGTCGTGGCCACCAGACGGCGCGCCACCTCGTGCAGCTTGGTGTTGGACCGCTGCGACGCAGTGATCAGCATGGCGAACGCCTCGCTGTCGTCGGCCGCACCGCGGGCCAGCAGGATGCCCTTGGCCTGACCGATCACGTCGCGGCGCTGCAGCGCGTCGGTGAGCTGGGAGTTGGTGCGATGGGCATCGGCCAGGGTCAGGGTGTTGGCCAGCAACACGGCGGCCTGCCGCGCGAACAGCTCGAGGATCCGTTCGGCCCGGCTGTCGAACGCCGCGCGCTCCGCCGAGTAGACCTTGATCGCTCCCAGGCCGGTCCCGCCCGCGACCAGCGGCACGCTGAGGACGGAGTGGACTCCGAGATCGGCCACCTCGGCGCACCACTCGGGCCACCGGTCGTCGGTGCCGACGTCGTCGATCCGCACCGGCGTCCGCTCGACCGCGGCGGTCAGACACGGGCCGGCATCGAGCCGGTACTGCAGGAGATCGGCCTGCTCGACCAACGGGTGCGAAGCGGCCAGGCTGCGCTTGCCACGGTTGTCGACCACGGTCACCCCGGCGCCCGCCGTGCCGGGGATCGATTCGCCGGCCAGCACGGTGACCAGCTCGACGGTGGATTCGATGGTCTCCGACGACAGCAGCACCGTGCCCAACTGGGCCAGCAGTGCCTGGAGTCCCTCGCGTTGTCCCGCCAGCGGCGGTGGGAGCGCGGGTTCGCTCACGCTCGACGTCCTTTCCCTCCGAGCTCGCCACCCGCGAGCCCTTCCCTCAGTCAACCGGTCCAGACGTGGACGACGCCAGTCTACGAAACCATCAAGGCGCCGCCCTGGCGCTGGGCGGGTGCGCCGCCGGCGTCCTCGTCCTGGGAGTGGACAGGAGACGGCCCGCCGGCTCGTGACTGAACCGGCGGGCCTAAGCGAACCGTCGGGCGCCTCAGCCGGTCCGCTACGCGAACATGTCTACCCCGAACGGCGGAGCCTCACACCGGAATCCACTGGCGACGTCCCGGTATCGACGTGATGCCTCTCACGGCAACGGTCAGCCGTACGCGGTGGCGGTCAGGTCGAGCCAGGACTGCAGGTGGGTGGCGAACGAGGTCCGGACCAGCAGGGTGATCGTGTCGGTCTCGAACAGCAGGGTCACCGCGCACTGGGCGAGCACGGTCTGGGCACAGGTCCCGGGGCCGTAGCGGTCCAGGTCGATCGGCACCCCGTGCCGCAGCAACCGACGGGCGTCGGCGTCCGTCAGCACGATGGGGATGCGGGTCGCGCTGAGGTCGACGGCCGAACCGTGACCGGCCACCGCGGTCCGCAGCTGCGCGGACAACGCCTCCGGATCGGCGGCGTCGAGGACCAGGTACTCATCGGGTCCGAGACCGAGGATCCGCAGACCGCCGGAGCGGGTCACCTCACCGGTGCGCGCGGGCAGCGCGAGTCCGGTGTCGACGCCGCCTGCGACCCGCAGGTTGACCTGGGCCAGCGCGGGGACCACCGGCCGGCCCGGCGCGACGGCGCCGACCTCGACCGTCGGCACGTCGGGGTCGCCGTCGCGGCGGGCACCCTCGGGATCGACCAGCACCGGCCCGGTGACCACGACCGGGTGGGCCACACCGTCGACCACCGCGTACACGGTGTCGCCGATCCGGTCCCGGCCTGCGGTCAGCAGGGCCAGCGCGAACGGTCGGCCGAGCGCGGCCGAGAAGTACGACGAGGTGACGAAGCCGTGCATCGGCACCGGGGGAGCGCCGAGGTCAGCCCCCTCGACCAGCTGAGACCCCTCGGGCACGACCAGCGCCTGGTCGACCGGGAGCAGCCCGATCAGGTGCCGCCGGTCGGGGCGGGCGTTGTCGGGGCGGGCGTGCGAGCGCTTGCCCAGGTAGTCGGGCTTCTTCTTGCTGACCACCCAGCCCATCCCGAGATCCTGCGGCGTGATGGTGCCGTCGGTGTCCTGACCGACGATCGGGTAGCCCTTCTCGGCGCGGAGCACGTGCATCGTCTCGGTGCCGTACGGGGTCAGCCCGATCGGTTCACCGGCCGTCCAGACCGCGTCCCACAGGGCGGCGGCGTCGGGCCAGGCGACGTTGATCTCGTACGCCAGCTCGCCGGAGAACGACACGCGGGCCACCCGGGCCGGCAACCCGGCCAGCGTGGTGTCGCGCCAGGTCATGAACCCGAACGCGTCCTGGCTGACGTCGAGCTCCGGGGCCAGCGCCCCGACCAGCGCGCGGGACTGCGGACCCACGACGGCCATGGTCGCCCACTGCTCGGTCACCGAGGTGCACCAGGCGCGCAGCTCGGGCCACTCGGTCTGCAGCCATTCCTCGAGCCAGTCCATGATCTTGGCCGCGTTGCCCGTGGTCGTGGTGAGCAGGAACCGATCCTCGGCCAGCCGGAACACCGTGCCGTCGTCGATGACCATGCCGTCGACCCCACACATCACGCCGTAGCGGATCGAGCCGACCTTGAGGCTGGACATCAGGTTGGTGTACATCCGGTCGAGGAACGCCCCGGCGTCCGGACCCTGGACCTCGATCTTGCCCAGGGTGCTGCCGTCCATGAACGCCACGCCGGTGCGGGCGGCGGCGCACTCACGGGCCACCGCCTCGTGCAGGTGCTCGACCGAGCCGTCGGCCCGGGTCTGCGGATAGAACCACGGCCGCTTCCACTGGCCGACGTTCTCCCACGCGGCGCCGTGGGCGACGTGCCAGTCGTGGGCCCCGGTGAGCCGGACCGGGTCGAACAGCTGACCGCGTTCGCGTCCGGCCAGGGTGGCGAAGGCGACCGGGGTGTAGGGCGGGCGGTAGGTGGTGGTGCCGAGCGCGGACGGCTCGACGCCGAGCAGCTCGGCGATCACCGCGGTGGCCAGCAGCCCCGAGGTCTTGCCCTGGTCATGCGCGGTGCCCGCGGTGGTGTAGCGCTTGACGTGCTCGACCCCGGCGAGCCCGGCCCCGGTGGCCCGGGCCAGATCGGCCACGCTGACGTCGCGCTGCAGGTCGACGAAGTGGGTCTCCAGCGACCGCGGCTCGGCGCCGGCGGGCGCGACGAGGTAGAGCCGGGCGGCCGGAGCCGGCTGGTCGGCCAGCCCGTCGGCCGGCGGTGCGGGGACGGTGGACGAGCCGTCGGCCACGCAGGCCGCGGTGGTGCGCAGCCCACGGGCGGCGCCGATGACCGTGACCCGTTGCCGGCAGCCGGCCGGGACGAAGGCGCCGACGGTGTCGTCGAAGGCCAGCCGGCCGCCGGCGTGGGAGTAGAGATGGACGGCCGGGTTCCAGCCGCCGGAGACGGCCAGCACGTCGGCGGGCAGCGAGCGCTCGGTGCCGTCCGCGTCGCGGACGATCACCGCGGCCAGACAGGCGTCGTGGTCGACGGTGGTCGCGGTGACCACCGAGCCGGTGCGGGCGTCGACCACGTCGACCTCGACTCCGGCGGCGCGCAGGTCGCGTTCGACGCGGACGGTGTCGTCGTGGGCGGTGAACAGCACGACCCGCTGGCCGGCGGCGACGCCGTGGCGCAGCAGATAGCTGCGCACCGACTCGGCCAGCATCACGCCGGGGACGTCGTTGCCGGCGAACACGATGGGCCGTTCGTGCGCCCCGGTGGCCAGCACGACCTCGCCGGCCCGGATCCGCCAGACCCGCTCGCGGACCGGGGCCCCGGCCCCGAAGCGCTGGACGGCGACCACGTAGTTGTCGTCGTAGTAGCCGATGGCCGTGGTCGACTGAAGGTGCACGACCCCGAGCTCGGACAGCCGGTCGGTCAACGCCTCGGCCCAGGCCAGTTCGGCATCGGTGAGCAGCGCCCCGCCGGCGGCCGGACGGTCATCGACCAGCAGCACCCGGACGTTGCGTGCGGCGGCCTCGGCTGCGGCGGCCAGCCCGGCCGGACCGGCGCCGACGACGAGCACCTCGCAGAAGTGGTGGACCGCGTCGTACGCGGCCGGATCGGGATCGTGGCTCAGCCGGCCCTGACCCCACAGGCTGCTGGCGGCCAGCCCGTCGACCACGGTGACCGTGGGAGCGGTGAGCATCGGCTCGGACCAGGGCTCGTCGACCTGGATCAGCGCGTTGGGTTCCTCGACGCCGGCCGCGTACACGCCACGGGGTCGGCCGAGCATCACCGAGTGCGCGGCGATCCGGATCCCGGAGGCCAGCAGCGCCGAGGCCAGGGTGTCACCGGCGTACGCCTGGAGCGGCTTCCCGTCGAACGTCGCCCGCAACGGCTTCGACCGGTCGATCCGGCCACCGGCCTCGAGTCGGAAACCGGTCATCGCTGCACCCCTCCGGGGATCTCGGGTTGCGGCTCGCCGGCCCGGTAGACGGCCAGGAACTCATACGTCATCGTGTCGCGGATCGCGTTGAACCAGCGTCGACAGCCGGCGCTGTGCAGCCAGCGTTCGGCGAAGCGGCCCTTGGGATTGTCGCGGAAGAACAGGTACTCGGCCCACTGCTGGTCGTCGAGCGAGGCGCCACCGTCGGCCGGGTAGCCGATGTGGGCCTGCCCGCCGTAGGAGAACTCGACCTCGTCCCGGGGACCGCATTCGGGACAGCTGATCAACATCATGAGGGGTCGTGCTCCTTGTCCAGGATGGGCGGCGTCAGTGGGCCACGGCGGCGGCGCCGTGCTCGTCGACCAGCCGGCCGGTGGTGAAGCGGTCGAGGGCGAAGTCACGGGCCAGCGCGGGGACCTCGCCGGTGTCGAGCAGTTCGGCCATCACGTGGCCGATGCCCGGGGTGGCCTTGAACCCGCCGGTGCCCCATCCGCAGTTGACGTAGAGGTTCTCGACCGGGGTCAGCCCGACGATCGCCGAGGCGTCGGGGGTGGTGTCGACGATCCCGCCCCAGGTCCGCAGCACGTGGGCGCGGGCGAAGATCGGGAACAGCTCGACCGCGGCCGACATCTGCCGCTCGATGACGTGGAACGCGCCACGCTGGCCGTAGCCGTTGTAGCTGTCGACGCCCGCACCCATCACCAGCTCACCCTTGTGGGCCTGCGAGACGTAGACGTGGACCGCGTTCGACATGACCACGGTGGGGTGCACCGGCTCGAGCAACTCCGAGACCAGAGCCTGCAGCGGGTGCGAGGTGACCGGCATCCGGAAGCCGGCCATCGCGGCCAGGACCGCGGAGTGGCCGGCGCCGACCATGGCCACCCGGTCGGCGGTGATCGGTCCGAGTGAGGTCTGGACTCCGCGGACGGTGCCGTGCTCGACGTCGATCCCGGTGACCTCGCAGCCCTGGATCAGGTCGATCCCGGCCGCGTCGGCCGAGCGGGCGAAGCCCCAGGCCACGTAGTCGTGCTTGGCGATCCCGGCGCGGGGCTGATAGGTCCCGCCGAGCACGGGATAGCGGATGTCGTCGGCGATGTTGAGGATCGGGCACAGTTCCTTGGCCCCGGCCGCGTCCACCCACTCGGCGTCGACCCCGTTGAGCTTGTTGGCCTCGACCCGCCGCCGCGAATCGCGGACGTCGGTCAGGTTGTGATCGAGGTTGAGCACCCCGCGCTGGGAGAACAGGATCGGGTAGTCGAGATCGTCCTCGAGCGTCTCCCACAGCTTGAGGGCGTGCTCGTAGATCCCGGCCGAGGCGTCCCACAGATAGTTGGACCGGATGATCGTGGTGTTGCGGGCCATGTTGCCCCCGGCCAGCCACCCCTTCTCGAGCACGGCGACGTCGGTCACCCCGCGCTTGGCCAGGTAGTGCGCCGTGGCCAGCCCGTGCCCGCCGCCGCCGATGATGATCACCGAGTAGTGCTTCTTGGGCGTCGGGTTGCGCCACAGGAAGTCCGGGTGGGTCGGCAGATGAGCCCCGGGGGGCCCCACCACGTCAAGGGTTGTCATCGGGCTTTCCTTTCAGCCGGCTGTCGCATCCGCCCGGGCGCGCCGCTGAACTGAGGAGGAGCGAGCGAACACGTTTCTCCGTTCGCGAGCGACGACGAAGTCGGCGGCCAAGAGCGCCCGGGCGCGCCGGAGCGGAGCGGAGGCTCAAACACGGAGTTTCTTCATCTCGGGATCGAAAGCAGGTTCGGCGGTGACGGTGGCCTGGATGCGCTGGTCGAACCAGCCGACCTCGACGGTGGTCCCCGGCTCGGCGTGCTCGAGCGGCAGCCAGGCGTAGGCCAGCGACAGACCGAGGGTGTAGCCGTACGCCGCCGAAGTCACATAGCCGATCGACTGCTCGCCGGCGTAGACCGGCTCGGAGCCGAGGACGAAGCCGTCGGTGTCCAGGGTGAGCAGGCAGAGTTTCTTCGTCGGCCCGCCGCGGGCCAGCAGCCCGTCGCGGCCGTGGAAGTCGAGTTCGGGGCGGACCGCGAACGACAGCCCGGCCTCCTCGGGGGTGTGCTCGGGAGTCATGTCGGTGCCGAACGAGCGGTAGCCCTTTTCGATCCGCAGGGCGTTGAACGCGCTGCGACCGGCGGCGATGATGCCGTGTGACCGGCCGGCGGTCATCAGCAGGTCCCACAGGGCGAGACCCTGGTCGGCGGTGGTGTAGAGCTCGTAGCCGAGTTCGCCGACGTAGGACAACCGCATGGCGGTGACCGCGACCGGCCCCAGGTAGCACTCCTGGGCCCGGAAGTACTTGAATCCGGCGTGCGAGAAGTCGGCGTCGGTCAGCGGCTGGACGACGTCGCGGGCGTTCGGGCCCCAGATGCCGATGCAGCAGGTCCCGGCGGTGATGTCGCGGAGCTTGGACGGTCGGCGCGTACGCCGAGTTCCGGAGGTGGCGCCGCAGCCAGTCGAGGTCGAGGGCGCCGTTGGCCCCGATCTGGTAGCGCTCGGGCCCGAGCCGGGCCACGGTGACATCGGAGCGGACCCCTCCGTCGGACTCGAGCAGCAGGCAGTAGGTGACCGCCCCGATCGACTTGTCGACCTTGCCGGTGAGCAGCGACTGCAGGAACGCCGTCGACCCGGCCCCGGTGACCTCGAGCCGCTTGAGCGCGGTCATGTCGTAGAGGGCGACGTCGGTCCGGGTGATCGCCGCCTCGGCGGCGACGATCGGCGACCAGAACTGAGCGGCCCAGGCGTCGGGGGCGGGCTGATGCCATTCACCGGCGCGCGGGTCGTCGAGCAGTGCGGCGTTGGCCGCGTACCAGTGCGGACGTTCCCAGCCGGAGGCTTCGAGGAACTCCGCGCCGAGCGCCTGCTGGCGGGGGTGGAACGGCGAGGTGCGCAACGGGCGCAACGCGGTCGCGGCACCGGAGTCGCGCGACTCCATCGGCTGCAGCGGATGGAGGATGTCGTAGACCTCGACGAAGTTCTGCTGGTTCTTGGCCTCGACGTAGGCCGGAGCGAGCTGGTGGGTCTCGAACCGGTTCAGGTCGCAGGCGTGCAGGTCGACGCTCGAGTGGCCGTCGACCATCCACTCGGCCATCGCCTTGGCCACGCCGGCCGAGTGGGTGACCCAGACCGCCTCGGCGGTCCAGAAGCCGTCGAGCTCGGCGTGCGGGCCGAGCAGCGGGAGGTTGTCGGTGGTGAACGAGAACACCCCGTTGAACGGGTCGGCGAGCTCGAACCGGCCGTCGGCGAACAGGCCGGGCAGCATCCGCTGCGTCTCGGCCAGCGGGAAGGCGAAGTCGTCCGGGGTGAAGTCGAGCACCGACGGCTGGCCGTGCAGGCTGTTCATCTCGTCGTAGTCGGCCCACGGGGCCAGGTCCTCGACCCGGACCGGGATCGGCCGGTGGCGGTAGGAGCCGATGCCGACGGTCTCGCCGTTCTCGCGGAAGTAGAGGTCGGCGTCCTGGTGACGCAGCACCGGGCGGACGGCCTCGGTGGTCCGGCCCCGCAGCGGCCCGACCGGCCCGGTCCAGGCGAACTGATGGGCCAACGGGGTCAGGGCCAGCCGCTGACCGACCAGACCGGCGACCTTCTGGCCCCAGATGCCCGCGCAGCAGACGACGAGGTCGGCCGGCAGCTCGCCCTGGTCGGTGAGCACCCCGGTGACCCGGTTGCCGGCGGTGAGGATGTCGAGGACCTCGGTCCGGTCGCGGACCGTGGCCCCGCGCTCGGTGGCCCGGTCGAGCTGGGCGGCCACCGCGCGGACCGCCTTCGCGATGCCGTCGTCGGGGACGAACAACCCGCCGAGCACGTACGCGGGGTCGAGCAGGTCGAAGCGGGCGACGGCTTCGGCCGGGTCGAGCAACTCGGCGCCCGCCACCCCCCAGGACTGGGCCAACCCGAACCGGCGGTGCAGCTCGCGGGCCCGCTCGGGAGTGGTGGCGACCTCGAGGCCGCCGACCGGCAGGTAGCACGGGTCGCCCTGCCAGCTCAGCGAGGAGAACTTGGCCACCGTGTAGCGGGCGAAGTCGCTCATCACCTTGGCCCCGTTGACCTGGAAGACCACGCCGGGCGCGTGTGACGTCGACCCGCCGGCGGCCGGCAACGGGCCGGCGTCGAGCACCGTGACCTCGGTCCAGCCGCGAGCGGTGAGTTCGTCGGCCAGTGACGCGCCGACGATGCCCGCTCCGATGATCACGACCCGGGGTCCGGTCATCTCAATCTCCGTCCAGTTGCTGATACTGCAACGACACGCGTCCTACGCAACTCAGTCTAGGGCCGGTCCGCAGGGCTGTCGACCAGCCCTGCGGACCGGCGACCGCGGGCTACTTGGGCAGCCAGGCCTCGACCTTCTCGGGGTTGGCGTCGACCCACTTCTTGGCCGCGTCCTCCGGCGACAGCTTGTCGGCGGTGATGTACTTCGCCACCAGGTTCTGGTCGTCGTTGGTCCAGCTGAAGTTCTTGATCAGCGTCGCGGCGGGGGAGCCCGACTCGGCGAACGTGGTCGCGACGATCTTGTTCAGCGTGTACTCCGGGTAGTCGCAGGCGACCTTCTCCGCGTCAGCGTCGCAGCCGTCGGTGTAGGGCGGCAGCGCGACCTTCTTGAGCGGCACCTCGGACAGGAACCACTGCGGGGCGTAGAAGTAGCCGAGCACCCACTTCTTGTTCTCCTCGGCGTCCTTGAACGCCTGGATCAGCGCGGCCTCGGAGCCCGCGTACACCACCTTGTAGTCGAGCTTCAGGTTGGCGACCAGCGCCTCGTCGTTGGTGACGAACGACGGGTCGCCGTCGAGTAGTTGGCCCTGGTCACCGGACTCGGAGGTCTTGAAGTTCGCCGCGTACTTGTTGAGGTTGTTCCAGTCGAGGATGTCGGGGTGCTCGGCGGCCAGCCACGGCGGCACGTACCAGCCGATCGTCCCGACGTTACCGGTCGGGCCGCCGTCGATGGCGACCTTCTGGTCCTCGATGTACTTCTTGGTCAGATCGGGGTGGCCCCAGTTCTCGATGATCACGTCGACCTGGCCGGAGGCGAAGCCCTGCCAGGCGATCTCCTCCTTGAGCGCCTTCTGGCTGACCTTGCAGCCGAGCTCGGTCTCGGCGACGTAGGTGACCACGGCGGCGTCGGCGGTGTAACCGACCCAGTCGTTCATGGCCAGGTTGACCGTGCCGCAGGCTGCGGTCGACGCGTCGCCCGAAGCCGCGCCGGATGGGGCTCCCCCTCCGGCGTTGACGGTGGCGCCGCCGCAGGCCGCGGTGGTGAGCAGGGCGAGGGCGGCCACACCGGTGGCCAACCGGCGGGTCAGCCGGGACGGAACGGTCATGCAGTCTCCTGGGTGCGAGGTGGTGCGCGGATGCGGCTCAGCCGGCCGTCTTGGCCGGCTCGGCTGCGAACGGGGACCGCCGACGCGACGCATCGGCGGCGGACTGGGTGATCCGGTCGAGCAGGATGCCGAGCACGACCAGGCTGAGCCCGGCCGCGAGGCCCTTGCCGAACAGATCGAGTTGGTTCAGACCGGCGATCACGTCGTAGCCGAGGGCGCCGGCGCCGACCATGCCGCCGATCACCACCATCGACAGGGCGTAGATCAGCCCCTGGTTGGCGCCGATGCCGATCGACGTGGCGGCCATCGGGATCTGCACCTTGGTGATCATCTGCAGCCGGGTCGACCCGGCTGCGGTCGCCGCCTCGACCGTCGTCGCCGAGACCTGGGCGATGCCGTCGGCGATGATCTTGATCGACGCGGGCGCGGCGTAGACCACGGCGGCGACGATGGCGGTGAACCGGGTCGGTCCGAACAGGGCCAGGAACGGCACCAGGTAGACGAAGGCCGGCATGGTCTGGCAGGCGTCGAGGAACGGTCGGATGACCCGGTCGACGGCGGTCGAGCGGCCCATCCACACCCCGACCACGAGTCCGAGCACCATCACCAGCACGGTGGCGACCAGCGTCGCGGCCAGGGTGAACATGGTGTCGTTCCAGACCCCGAGGCCGACCAGCAGACCGACGCAGACCGCGGCCAGTGCGGCGATCCGCCAGCGGCCGACCAGCCAACCGAGGGTGACCAGCACGGCCCCGACGACGAACCACGGCGAGCCGGCGAGCAATGACTCGAGCGGGTTGAGGACGCCGTAGGTCACGACGTCGCGCAGCGCCTGGGTCAGCGGCGCCATGTTGCCCTGCGCCCAGCCGGAGACCGCCGTGCCGACCAGGTTGATGCCGGCGCCGAGATCGGGCCAGCCGGTCAGCTGACCGGCGACGTCGCCCTCACCGTCGGTGGTCGGGGCCAGCGCGGCCCAGGCCTGGTACTTCGAGGCGTAGATCGCGGCAGCCGTGAGCACCGCCCCGACCAGCAGCGCGATCCGCCGGAGTCGCCGGGACGACGACGCGGCCCGCAGCGCCAGCTCGGAGCGCATGCTGGCCGCCGTGGTCACCCGGTCGAAGATGATGGCCAGGATGACGATGGCCACACCGCCGTTGAACGCCGTCCCGACGTCGAGCGACTGCAGGGCCTGGGTGACGACCAGCCCGAGGCCGGGCGCGCCGATCAGCGCGGCGATGGTGACCATCGACAGCGCGGCCATGATGGTCTGGTTGATCCCGATCACCACGGTGCGCTTGGCCATCGGCAGCAGCACGTGCCGCAGCCGTTGGATCCCGGTGGCCCCGAGCGAGTCCACGGCTTCCCGGGTGGTCGCAGGGACCTGCCGGATGCCGTGAGCGGTCAGCCGGATCACCGGCGGGATGGCGAAGATCCAGGTCGACACGATGGCCGGGGCCGGCCCGATCAGGAACAACAGGACCAGCGGCGCCAGGTAGGCGAACGACGGCATGATCTGCATGAAGTCGAGCACCGGGGTGACGATCTTGTTGACCCGGTCGTTGACCCCGGCCCACAGTCCGAGCGGCAGCCCGATCAGCAGGGCCAGCAGCACCGCGGCGAGCACCAGCGCGAAGGTGTCCATCGTCTCGGCCCAGAGTCCCTGGCTGACGATCACGGTCAGCCCGACCAGGGTCAGCAGCGCGACGCGGACGTTGCCGATCGCGTACGCGACGAAGGTCAGCAACGCGGTGGTCCCGAGCCAGCCGATCAGCGGGAGCTCGAGACCGACCTCGGTGCGGGCGAACAGCTGGGTGAACAGCGACCCGATCGCCTCGACCGCGAGCTGGATGTAGTTGACGAAGTACAAGAAGATCGGCGAGCTGTTCCGGTTGGCGCCGACCCAGTCGTTGAGGTCGTTGAGCAGGCCGTGCAACGGGGTCAGCTCCGAGCGGCCGATGGCCAGCGTCCAGCGGCCGGCCAGCGCCATCCGCAGCAGCAGCCAGACGACGATCAGACCGGCCACCACGAGGGTGGTCCGACCCAGCCGGGTCCGGCGCCGGGTGGTCACGGCGGTCGGGGCGACCTCGACGCGGTCACCGGCCAGCGACGTCGCCGGTGCGGTCATCAGGCCGCGACTTCCGGGGCCGGTCCGACCTCGACGATCGAGCGGCCGGAGACGTCGATCAGGTGCAGGATGTCGTCGCGGCCGACCACCCCGACGGTGCGGTCGCCGTCGACCACCCGGACCGGGTCCGGGGTCGACAGCACGGTGGCGATGGCGTCGCGGATCACGGTGTGGGCCGGCAGCGTGGCGCCGGTGACCACGTCGTCCGCGGCCGGTCGGGCCACCCACTTCAGGGTCAGCACGTCGGCCCGCGGGACCTCGGAGACGAAATCGGCGACGTAGTCGTCGGCCGGGGCACCGACCAGCTCGTCACCGGTGCCGATCTGGACCTGCTCGCCGTTGCGCATGATCAGGATCCGGTCGCCGAGCTTGAGTGCCTCGGACAGGTCGTGGGTGATGAAGATCATCGTCTTCCCCATCTCCTTGTGCAGCCGGATCACCTCGGACTGCATGTCGCGGCGGATCAGCGGATCGAGCGCGGAGAAGGGTTCGTCGAAGATCATCACGTCGGGATCGCCGGCCAGCGCCCGGGCCAGACCGACCCGCTGCTGCATCCCGCCGGACAACTGGTCGGGGAACCGGTTCTCGAAGCCCTTGAGCCCGACCAGGTCGATCACCTCCTGAGCCCGGGCGACCCGCTCGGTCCGGCCGACCCCGCGGACCTCGAGGCCGTAGGAGACGTTGCCGACCACGGTGCGGTGGGGGAGCAGCCCGAAGTGCTGGAAGACCATCGACATCCGCCGGCGGCGCAGCTCGCGCAGGGCCGTGTCCGAGGCGCGGGTGATGTCCTCGCCCTCGAGCAGCACCTGTCCGGCGGTCGGCTCGATCAGCCGGGTCATGCACCGGACCAGCGTCGACTTACCCGACCCGGACAGCCCCATCACCACGAACACCTCGCCGCGGGCGACGTCGAAGCTCATGTTGCGGACCGCGGCGACGCAGCCGGTGCGGTCGAAGATCTCCGGCCCGGTGAGCTCGCGCATCGCCGGGTCGGTCGGGATGCCGGCGGCCGACCGGCCGCCGAACACCTTCCACAGGTCACGGACCGAGAAGTCGGTGGTGGGGGTGACCCCGGAGCGCGGTGCGCGACCGGCGGCGTCCGTCATGGCAGCTCCTTCGGCGGTGGGCTCCCGAACCAGCCCTGGGCGGCCGGGGCGATGTTGTGCCAGATGTGCTTGCTCTCGCGGTACTCGGCCAGCCCGGTGGGTCCGAGCTCGCGGCCGTTGCCCGACTGACCGAATCCGCCCCACTCGGCCTGGGGCACGTACGGGTGGTAGTCGTTGATCCAGATCGTCCCGGCCCGGAGCCGGCGAGCCACCCGCTGCCCGCGGCCCGAGTCGGCCGTCCACACCGCACCGGCCAGTCCGTAGTCGGTGTCGTTGGCCAGCGCGATCGCCTCGTCCTCGGTGTCGAAGGTCTCGACGGTGAGCACCGGGCCGAACGACTCGTCGCGGACGCAGGCCATCCCGACCCGGGCGCCGTCGAGCACGGTGGGCGGGTAGTACCACCCGTCGGCCAGCCGTGCGTCGGTCGGGATCTCCCCGCCACAGCGCAGCACCGCGCCCTCGGTGACCGCCGCCTCGACGTACGCGTGGACCTTGGCCCGGTGGGCCTGCGAGATCAGCGGTCCGGTCTCGGTGGCCTCGTCGTCCGGACCGCCGAGCCGGATCCGGCCGGCCCGCTCGACCAGTTCGTCGACGAAGCTGTCGTGGATCGGGGCCTCGACGAGCAGCCGCGCGCCGGCCGAGCAGACCTGGCCGGAGTGCAGGAACACCGCGGTCAGCGCCATGTCGAGCGCGGCCTCGCGATCGGCGTCGGCGAAGACGATGTTGGGGTTCTTGCCGCCCAGCTCGAGGGCCACCCGCTTCACGGTGGGGGCGGCCGCGGCCATGATCGCCCGGCCGGTGGTCAGCCCGCCGGTGAAGCTGACCAGGTCGACCCGGGGGTCGCCGGTCAGCACCGGGCCGACGTCGGCCCCGGTCCCGGTGACGAGGTTGGCCACCCCGGCGGGCAGACCGGCCTCGGCCAGGGTGTCCATCAGCAGGATCGCCGTCGACGGGGTGAGCTCGGACGGCTTGAGCACGAAGGTGTTGCCGGCCAGCAGGGCCGGGGCGACCTTCCACGACACCTGGAGCAGCGGGTAGTTCCACGGGGTGATCAGTGTGCACACCCCGACCGGCGCGTATTCGACTCGGCTGATGGCGTCGAGCCGCCCGGTGTCGACCACCCGGCCCGCGTCGGTGCCGGCGATCCCGCCGTAATAGCGAAAGCAGGCGGCGATGTCGGCCAGGTCGTAGCGGGCCTCGACCTCGCGTTTGCCGGTGTCGAGCGACTCGGCCCGGGCGTAGGCGTCGACGTCGCGGTCGAGCAGATCGGCGACCCGGAGCAGCAGCGCGCCGCGTTCGCGTTCGGGCACCGCCTCCCAGACCCCGGAGTCGAAGGCCCGGCGGGCACTGGCCACGGCCCGCTCGGCGTCACCGGCGTCAGCCTCGACCACGGTGGCGACCAGCGACTGGTCGGCCGGACAGCGGATCTCGCGGACCCGGCGGGCGTCGGAGGTGGCCCAGTCGCCGTCGATGTGGAGACCGCGCGTCCTCGCGCTCACCCCTGCTGCCTGCTCACCGCGTCGGCCCCCTGAGCTCATGTCCACCATCCGCCGAGTGTTGCGTATCACGCGATCGACCGCTCGGATTGCCACAGAATCTGCCTGCCCACCGAGCATGTCAAGCACCGCCGGACGCTGTTACGCGGCATTCACACCGGGTCGGTCGCCGCCGGTCGGCGCGGTGTCGGATATCGACGCGATCTGCCGGTCATCCTGGGTCGACATCCGACATTCTGCGGCGTACGTGGTCAGGATCTGAGCCAGCCCATCCGCTTCGAGACCTGCCCGGCCGCCCCGACCACCGCGTCGACCAACTGCGGCACGCGGTCGGCGACCCGGAAGGTCGGGCCGGAGGCCGAGAGCGAGGCGATGACGTCGCCACTCGCGCCGCGGATCGGGGCGGCGACCGCGGTCAGTCCCACTTCGAGTTCGTCGCTGACCACGGCGTAACCCTGCTCGCCGATCCGGTCGAGCTCGGCGCGCAGGGCCGGCAGCGCGACCGTGGTGGTCGGGGTGAGCCGAGGGAGCCGGCCGTCGCCGTCGATCGCCGCGTCGAGGATCGTCCGGGTCTCGGCGATCGACAGGTGGGCGAGCAGGACGCGGCCGTTGGCGGTCGCGTGCATCGGGTTGCGCCGCCCGACCCAGTTGTGGATCTGGATGGCCGACGAGCCGGCGACCTGGTCGAGATAGAGCGCCTCGCGGCCCGACAGGATGACGACGTTGATCGTCTCGTCGAGTTCGGCGGCCAGGGCGGTGGTGATCGGCCGGCTCTCGCGGACCAGATCGAGGCGACCACGCGTGGCCCCGGCCAGGCGCAACACGCCGACCCCGAGTTGGTAGCGGCCCCGGTCGGGGAGTTGCTCGACCAGCCCGTGCGCCTCCAGAGTGCCGAGCAGACGCGACGCCGTCGACTTGTGCACCCCGATCAGTCCGGCCAGTTCGGTGACCCCGAGGCGGCCGTCGGCGGCCAGCAGTTCGAGCATGGTCAGCGCCCGGTCCACCGACTGGACCGACCCGCTGGACTCCGGCGCGGTCATGGATGGTGAGCCTAACGGCGGTCACGGCGTCGGGTCCGCTGACCGGTCCGGATGAGCTGTCATGAGAACGTCACGCGGCGTTGCAGAGTGTGCATTGCGTTGCGGAGGGCGCGAAATGCATACTGTCGATATGGCACCGCGTCCCGCCCTCGGCAGGGAATACGTCTTGACCTTGTCGTGTCCCGACCGTCCCGGTCTGGTCCACGCCCTCACCGGGGTGATCCTCGACCACGGCGGCAACATCATCGCCAGCCACCAGTTCGGCGATCGCGACACCGCGCGCTTCTTCATGCGGATCCACATCGGCTTCGATGCCGGCGCTCCGCCGCTCGAGGTGATCCGGTCGGCCTTCGCCCCGGTCGCCGACGCGTCGGAGATGGAGTTCGAGCTGATCGACGTGGCCACGCCGACCCGGACGCTGATCATGGTGTCGAAGTTCGGCCACTGTCTCAACGACCTGCTCTATCGCAGCCGGATCGGCACGCTGAACATCGACATCCCGGTCATCGTGTCCAACCACCGCGAGTACGAGGCGCTGGCTGCGAGCTACCGGATCCCGTATGTGCACATCCCGGTGACCCGCGACACCAAGCCGGAGGCCGAGGCCGAGCTGCTCCGCCTGGTCGCCGAGCACGACATCGAACTCGTCGTGCTGGCGCGCTACATGCAGGTGCTCAGCGAGCAGACCTGTCAGGCGCTGGCCGGCCGGGCCATCAACATCCACCACTCGTTCCTGCCCAGCTTCCAGGGTGCGAAGCCCTATCACCAGGCGCACCAGCGCGGGGTCAAGCTGATCGGGGCGACCGCGCACTACGTGAACGACCAGCTCGACGAGGGCCCGATCATCGAGCAGGACGTGGTCCGGGTGGCCCACGACGACGGTCCCGACGACATGGTCGCCGCCGGTCGCGACGTCGAGACCCAGGTGCTGGCCCGCGCGGTCCAGTGGCACAGCGAACGCCGGGTCATGCTCAACGGCGTACGGACGGTGGTGTTCCGGTGAGCGAACCCGTCCTGGTCGCCCGAGTCAGCGACATCCCCGAAGGCGAGGGCCTGCGGGTCGACACCCTCAGCCCGCCGATCGCGGTGTTCCACACCGAGGACGGCGAGATCTTCGCCATCGACGACACCTGCACCCACCAGGACGCCTCGCTGGCCGACGGGTGGCTCGAGGGGTGCGAGGTCGAGTGCCCGTTGCACGCGTCGAAGTTCGACCTGCGCACCGGCGCGGTCGACGCACCGCCGGCCAAGGTCGGGGTCCGGGCGCACGGCGTCGAGGTGCGTGGAGACGAGATCTGGGTGACGCCGTCGTCGGCGACCCCCCGGCTGCCACCCGGCGTCACGTTGTCATGACCCCCGAGCCGAGCCATCCCGTGCGGTCGGTCGCCATCGTCGGCGCGAGTCTGGCCGGATCGTCGACGGCCCGCGCACTGCGTCAGCTCGGCTTCGACGGGACCCTGACGTTGATCGGCGACGAACCGCACCGGCCGTACGACCGCCCGCCGCTGTCCAAGGAGTTCCTGGCCGGCAGTGTGGGCGAGGCCGACCTCAGCCTGGAGATGCCCGACGAGGACCTGGCCGCCGAGTGGCGGCTCGGCTGCCGGGCCACCTCGCTCGACGCGACGACCAGGACCCTCACCCTCGACTCCGGACCGCCGTTGCGGGCCGATGCGGTGATCATCGCCACCGGCGCCGCGGCCCGGACGCTCGGCCCGGCGCGGGCCGGGGTGCACAGCCTGCGCACCCTCGACGATGCCCGAGCGCTCCGGGCCGAACTCACCGCCGGGTCCCGGCTGGTCGTGGTCGGCGCCGGATTCATCGGCGCCGAGGTCGCCTCGACCGCCCGCGCGCTCGGTCTCGACGTCACCGTGGTCGAAGCCGCACCCACCCCGCTGATCCTGCCGCTCGGTCCCGAGCTCGGGGCGGCCGTCGGCGGTCTGCACGGGCGTCACGGCGTACGGCTGATCACCGGCGTCGGCGTCCTCGAACTGGTCGGTGACGAGCGGGTGAGCGGGGTGGCGTTGGCCGACGGGCGGCTGCTGCCCGCCGATGTGGTCGTGGTCGGGATCGGCGCGGTGCCGGCGGTCGGCTGGCTGGCCGGCTCCGGTCTCGAGGTGGCCAACGGCATCGTCTGCTCGCCCACCGGCGTGGCCGCCCCGGGGATCTGGGCGGTCGGCGACTGCGCGGCCTGGCACGACGTCCGACGCGGCGGACCGCACCGCATCGAGCACTGGACCGACGCGCGGGACCGGCCGACCGTCGTGGCCCGCGACCTCCTCGGACTCGAGCCGGGTGCGGTCAAGGCGCCCTACTTCTGGTCCGACCAGTACGGCGTACGGCTGCAGTTCGCCGGCTACCGGCTGGGCGACGAGCAGATCACCATCGAGGCGGGCAGCGCCGAGACCGACGATCTGCTGGCCGTCTACCGCGACGCCGACGGTCGGCCGCGGGCCGTGCTGGGGATGAATCAGCCGCGGCAGTTCATGCGCATCCGCAAGACCCTGAACTCGAACGCCACCCCGGCGCCGCTGACGAGGAGCCTGACATGATCACCACCGACACCCCCGCCGTCGAGAGCTCGCTGATCAAGACGCTGCCCGGGCGGTACTACACCGACCCGGTGATCTTCGCCGAAGAGCAGGCCAAGATCTTCGAGCAGATGTGGTTCTGCGCGGTGCGGAGCAGCGATCTCGACGGGCCGGGCGCGTTCAAGACCGTCCAGGTCGGCACCGAGTCGCTGATCATCTCCAGGTCACGCCGAGGCGAACTGCGCGCGTTCATCAACGTCTGCCGACACCGCGGCGCACGGATCTGCACCGAGGAGTCGGGCACGGTGGCGCGGGCGTTCCAGTGCTCGTACCACGCGTGGACCTACGACCTCGACGGCAAGCTGATCGCCGCACCCAACCTGACCAAGATGCCCGACATCGACCGGGTCGACTACGGCCTGCGCCGGGTCGCGCTGCGCGAATGGCTCGGCTACGTCTGGGTCTGCCTGGCCGACGAGCCGCCCTCGTTCGACGACACCGTGCTCGCCGAGGTGGTCGGACGGCTCGGCGAGGTCGAGAACCTCGACCACTACGGCGTCGACGACCTCGCCGTGGGCCGCCGGATCGTCTACGACGTGGCGGCCAACTGGAAGCTCATCGTCGAGAACTTCATGGAGTGCTACCACTGCGCGACGATCCACCCCGAGCTCACCGAGGTGCTGCCCGAGTTCGCCGACGGCTACGCCGCGCAGTACTTCGTGAACCACGGCGCCGAGTTCGGCGAGGACGTCAAGGGCTTCACCGTCGACGGCTCCGAGGGCTTCGAGGCCATCCCGGGGATCGACCCCGACCAGGACCGCAAGTACTACGCGATCACCATCAAGCCGCAGGTCTTCGTCAACCTGGTGCCCGACCACATCATCTTCCACCGGATGTATCCGATGGGTCCGGACCGCACCGTCGTCGAGTGCGACTGGCTGTTCCTGCCCTCGGTGGTCGAGTCGGGCCGCGACACGTCGAAGTCGGTCGAGCTCTTCCACCGGGTCAACCAGCAGGACTTCGACGCCTGCGAGCGGACCCAGCCGTCGATGTCGTCGCGGCTCTACGCCGACGGCGGCGTGCTGGTGCCGAGCGAGCACCACATCGGGATCTTCCACGAGTGGCTGCTCGACCGACTGGCGTGACCGCCGCCGCGCCCGGTCCAGCTGGAACAACCTGCGCACACCTCGCGGGCTCAGCGGTGGTGGCCGAGCCGGCGCGAGACCTGGTCGGCCGCCCGCCGGGCCTGGTCGGCGATGTCGGCCAGCCGGTCCGACGGCATCCGGTAGACCGGGCCGGACACCGACAGGGCCGCGACGACCTGGCCGTCCGCCCCGCGGACCGGCGCGGCCACGGCGGTGAGCCCGATCTCGAGCTCACCCTCGGTGGTCGCGTACCCGCGTTCCCGCGTGTCGGCCAGTTGGCGGCGCAACGCCGCAGGGTCGATCAGCGTCTGGTCGGTGAAGCGGGTGAGTTCGGCGCAGACCTGGTCGACGATGTCGTCCGGCGCGTACGCCAGCAGCACCTTCCCCGACGAGGTCGCGTGCAGCGGGGTGGGCCGGCCGACCCAGCTGTCGACGCTGACCGCCCCGCCGCCCTCGCTCTGGTGCACGTTGACCACGACGTCGCCCTGGCGGACGGCGAGGTTGACCGTCTCGCCGAGCACGGTGCACAGGGCGTCGCAGATCTCCGCGCCCTGCCCGGCCAGGTCGAGTCGCCCTCCGACGGCGGCGGCCAGCCGCAGGATGCCGACTCCGAGCCGGTAACGCCCGCGTTCGCCGGTGCTCTCCACCAGTTCGCGGGTCTGCAGCGCGGTCATCAGCCGCGACGCGGTCGACTTGTGCACACCGATGGCGTCAGCCACCTCGGTGACCCCGGCATCACCGCTGCGGGCCAGATACTCGAGCGCGGTGACCGCCCGGTCGAGCGACTGGAAACTCGACACACCCTCGTTGCTCACACTGCAACTGTACGAGTCGGCTCGGGCCGACGCGGATCGTGGTTGATCGGCGTTCCCCGCAGCGAGAGGATCTGGTGACGTGAGGGGAAGCAGCTACGACATCGTCATCGTCGGCGGCGGCAGCGCCGGCAGCGCGCTCGCCAACCGGCTCAGTGCCGACGGTTCACGCAGCGTCCTGGTCCTCGAGGCCGGTCGCAGCGACTACCCCTGGGACCTGTTCATCCAGATGCCCGGGGCACTCACCTTCCCGAGCGGGCACGCGCTCTACGACTGGTGCTACACCTCCGAGCCCGAGCCGCACCTGCACCACCGACGGATCGCCCACGCCCGGGGCAAGGTGCTCGGCGGATCGAGCTCGATCAACGGGATGATCTTCCAGCGCGGCAACCCGCTCGACTACCAGCGCTGGGGCGCCGACGCCGGGATGGAGAGCTGGGACTGGGAACACTGCCTGCCCTACTTCAAGCGGATGGAGAACTGTCTGGCTGCCGCACCGGACGACCCGTGGCGCGGGCGCTCCGGACCCCTGGTGCTCGAACGCGGTCCGGCCACCAATCCGCTGTTCGGTGCGTTCTTCGAGGCGACCACCCAGGCCGGCTACCCGCTGACCTCCGACGTCAACGGCTACCAGCAGGAGGGGTTCGCGGCGTTCGACCGCAACGTGCACGCCGGCCAACGGCTCTCGGCCTCGCGCGCCTACCTGCGGCCGGTGCTCCGCCGCCGCAACCTCACCGTGATGACTCGCGCGCTCGTCACCGGCGTGACCATGAGCGGCACCCGGGCGACCGGGGTCACCTATCAGCGCAACGGTCGCGCCCACCGGGTCAGCGCCGGCGAGGTCATCCTGTGCGGCGGGGCGATCAATTCACCCCAGCTCCTCCAACTGGCCGGGATCGGCCCGAGCGAGGTGCTGGCGCCACTGGGCATCGCGACGGTGGTCGACCTGCCCGGGGTGGGGGCCAATCTCCAGGACCACCTCGAGGTCTACGTCCAACACGCCTGCAGCCAGCCGGTGTCGATGCAGCCGTTCCTCGACAAGTGGCGGATGCCGCTGGTCGGCCTCGAATGGCTGGCCACGCGGCGCGGACCGGCGGCCAGCAACCACTTCGAGGGCGGTGGTTTCCTCCGCTCGAACGACGACGTGGCCTATCCGAATCTGATGTTCCACTTCCTGCCCATCGCCGTGCGCTACGACGGGACGGTGACCGAGGGCGTGGCCCGCACCGGTCATGGCTACCAGGTCCACGTGGGCCCGATGTACTCCGACGCCCGGGGCACGCTCACGATCACCTCGACCGATCCGCGCCGGCATCCGGAGTTGCGGTTCAACTACTTGTCGACCGACCAGGACCGCCGCGAGTGGGTGGAGGCGATCCGGGTGACCCGCGAGATCCTCCGCCAGCCGGCGCTGGCCCCGTTCGACGCGGGGGAGACCTCACCGGGGAGCGGTGTCCGGACCGACGCCGAGATCCTCGACTGGGTTGCCGAGGACGCCGAGACCGCGTTGCACCCGTCGTGCACCGCCAAGATGGGCCCGGCCTCCGACCCGATGGCGGTGGTCGACCCGCTGACCATGCGGGTCCACGGCACCGAGGGCCTCCGGGTCGTCGACGCCTCGGTCATGCCCTACGTCACCAACGGCAACATCTACGCCCCGGTGATGATGCTGGCCGAACGCGCCGCCGACCTCATCCTCGGCGTCGAGCCGCTGGCCCCGTTCTCGCCGCCGTATTTCGAGCGGGCCCGCACCTAGCCGCCTGCCCAGATAGCGGCAGACGGCTGCCCTTCTGCGTGGGGGGACGACCCCCACACCCCCGCGGGAGTTCCCGTCGCTGGCGCTCCGGAAACTCGGGCGACGGCAGGCGGCTGCCTTCTGCGTGGGGGACGACCCCCACACCCCGCGGGAGTTCCCGTCGCTGGCGCTCCGGAAACTCGGGCACTCAGATTCCGTTGATTCGATCCTCCGGCGGTGAGACCGGGGCGGCGCTCAGGTAGGCGGCGAAGGCGGTGAGGTCGTCGCCGCGGTTCACCTTGTCGGTGCCCAGGGTGAAGGTGGAGAAGCTGTCACCGCCGTCGGACAGGAAGCTGTTGGTGACGATCGAGTAGCTCGCAGTGGGGTCGAGCGTCACGCCGTTGAGCTTGATCGACGACGCCGGCACCCGACTTCCCACCGCAGCGGAGGGATCGTAGGTGAAGGTGAAGCCCTTCGAGACCCCGAAGATCAGCTGCTCACCGCCGGCGCGGCCCGGGATGTACTGCTGCTCGAGCAGCGCCTCGATCTGGGCCCCGGTGAGTTTCATGGTCACCAGCAGGTTGCCGAACGGCTGGACCACGTACGCCTCGCCGTAGGTCACCTGCCCTGGGGCCTCGCCGCCGGAACTCTGGTTGTAGGTCAGGTCGGCCCGGACCCCGCCAGGATTCATGAAGGCGATCTGGGCTCCGCCGTTCTCCGGCGCCGCGGTCGCGGCCAGTTGGGCGTCGGCGATGACGTTGGCCAGCGGGCCCTCGGTGTTGCGACCGGCGGACCGGTTGATGTCGGCGGTGATCGAACCGATGACCCGGTTGCCGACCGGCGCCGCGGCGGCCTCCCAGCGCTTGACGATCTCGGTCTGGATGGGATCGGCCTGGGTCCGCGGCACCAGATGATTGGTGGCCAGCATCCGGTACCTCGCCACCTGCCCGGTCTTGCGGTGGATGTTCAGCGTGGTCTCGGTGACCACCCGACCGAACGCCGAGGCCGAGGTGACCATCCGGGGCTTGCCCGCCGGATCGGGGATGTTGCAGATGTAGGGCTGATGGGTGTGCCCGGTGACGACGAGGTCGATCTCCGGGTCGAGGTTTTCGGAGATGTCGACCACGGGGCCCGACATTGCGACGCACTGCTTGTAGGTGCCGGTCTGGAGTCCGCCCTCGTGCAACAGGACCACGATGGCCTTCACGCCCTGCCGCCGCAGCTGCCTGGCCGCCTTGTTCGCCGTCTTGACCTCGTCCTTGAACTGCACGCCCTTGATCCCCTCGGCGGCGACCAGACTGGGCGTGCCCTCGAGGGTCATGCCGATGTAGCCGATCTTGACCCCGCCGACCTTGCGGATGGCCGTTCCCGGCAGCACCGTCTTGCCGGTCTTCTCCTTGACCACGTTCGCGGCCAGCCACCGGAAGTCGGCACCCGGATAGCCCTGAGGTCCCCACGGCGCATAGCAGCCGTCATCCGTGCGGCAGCCGCCCTTCTGCATGCGCTTCAGCTCGGTCACACCCTCGTCGAACTCGTGGTTGCCCACGCTCGACACGTTGAGGCCGAGGGCGTTGAGCGACTCGACGGCCGGTTCGTCGTGGAACACACCGGAGACGAAGGGGCTGCCGCCGATCAGGTCGCCGGCGGCCACGGTCTGGGAGTAACGGGCCTGCTTGCGCAGCGTGGACAGGGTGGAGGAGAGGTACTCCACCCCGCCGACCGGCGTCGCCGAAGGGTCGAGCGTGGTGCCGAGCGTGCTGCTCGAGCCGGAGGGCGGCTGCAGGTTCCCGTGGAAGTCGTTGAACGACAGGATCTGCACCTGCACGTACGGATCGGGCTTCGGCTTGTGCTTCGGCTTCGCCTCGGCGGGCAGACCACTGACGGTGGTCAGGCCCAGCACGACGGCGGCGGCTACGGCGGTGAGGCGGCGAAGGCGCATGGATTCTCCCCAGGTATCCCACAGGCGGGTCACAGCGCTTTCACGGTAACCGACGCCGCCGACAGATTTGGGCGAGGGGCGGGAGTCCGAGGTCGGGCGATCAGCCGATGACCAGGACGCGGACCGGTGGGGCAGAATGCCTGGCATGCCGCTCCCCGGCCGCCCCCTGCGCTCACTCGGATTTCTGACCATCGGCCTGTTCGACCCGGCCGATCCCGCCGCCGGTCACCGGTCGACCCTGGAGATCATCGAGCTCGGCGAACAGCTCCGCTTCGACAGCGCCTGGCTGCGCCACCGTCACCTCCAGTACGGCATCTCCTCACCGATCGCCGTGCTCGCCGCGGCCAGCCAACGGACCAGCCGGATCGCGCTGGGCACCGCGGTCACCCCGCTCGGCTGGGAGAACCCGCTGCGGTTGGCCGAGGACCTGGCCACGGTCGATCTGCTGTCCGGTGGCCGCCTCCATCCCGGGATCAGCATCGGCCCGCCGATGCGCTTCGACGACGTCAAACAGGCGCTCTACCCGGCGACCGCCGAGCTCGAGGACTTCAGCTACGGCCGGGTCGAACGGCTGCTGGGCTTCCTGCGCGGTGAGCCGGCCACCGACTTCCGCGGGCGCGTCGGCATCGAGGACTTCTCGGACCGGGTCGAGCCGCACTCGCCCGGGCTGGCCGCGCGGATGTGGTACGGCGCGGCCGGGGTCCGGTCGGCGCAGTGGGCCGGCGAGCACGCGATGAACCTGCTGACCAGCAGCGTGGTCCGGGCCGAGGGCGACTCGATCGACTTCGCTGCCCTGCAGCGTGCCCAGATCGACGCGTTCCGGGCCGCCCACCCCGACGGCGGCGCCGCCCGGGTCTCCCAGGGCCTGGTCGTCATCCCCACCGATTCGGCCACCCCCGAACAGCGCGTCAAGTACACCGAGTACGCCGAGGCCCGCTTCCCGCGTACGCGCTCACCGCAGGGTCCGGCCGGACTGCTGTTCGCCCCCGATCTGGTGGGCAGCTCCGACCAGATCGCCGAGCAGTTGTACGCCCACGCCGGCTTCCAGGCCGTCGACGAGGTGGCGTTCGCGCTGCCGTTCAGCTTCGACCACGACGACTACGTCCAGATCCTCACCGACATCGCCACCCGGCTCGGTCCGGCCCTGTCCTGGACACCCGCAGCATGAGCGAGCTGATGCGGATCGCCCATGTGGTCACGCCGTCGCGGGTGATCGACGACGCCGTCGTGGAGATCGAGAACGGGCGGATCGTCGCCGTCGACGCGGTGGAGGACCCGCACGGCGAACCGACCGACGGGTGGCTGGTGCCCGGCTTCGTCGACACCCACGTCCACGGCGGTGGGGGCTTCGACTACGCGACCGAGGATCCGCAGGCTGCGCTCGGTGCCCGCGCTTTCCACGCCCGGCAGGGCACGACGACGTCCTTCGCCAGCTTGGTCACCGCGCCGGTCGACGTCTTGTGCCGCCAGCTCGACACGCTGGCCGGGCTCACCGAACACGGCGTGTTCGCCGGGATCCACCTCGAGGGCCCGTTCCTGTCACCCGCCCAACGCGGAGCGCACGACCCGACCCGGTTGATCGAGCCGGACCCGGTCACCGTCGCCCGGCTCATCGACGCCGGACGGGGCGCGTTGCGGGTGGTCACCCTGGCCCCCGAGTTGCCCGATGCCATGGCCGCGATCGCCGACTTCCGGGCGTCCGGCGTCCGGGTCGCCGTCGGGCACACCGACGCCGACCTGCTCACCGTCCAGGCGGCCATCGAGAGTGGCGCCGACGTGGCCACCCACCTGTTCAACGCCATGCGCAGCCTGCACCACCGCGAGCCCGGCCCGGTGACCGCGTTGCTCAACGACCGACGGGTCTTCGTCGAACTCATCGCCGACGGGATCCACCTGCACCCGGAGATCCTCGGGCTGGCGACGCGGGCGGCCACCACCGAACGGGTGCTGCTGGTCACCGACGCCATGGTCGCGGCCGGCATGCCCGACGGCCGCTTCGGACTCGGCGGGCTGTCGGTCGAGGTCAGCGACGGCGTCGCCCGGCTCGTCGAGGAGTCCGGCGAGCCCGGGTCGATCGCCGGCTCGACGCTGACCATGGCCGGCGCGTTCCGGATGATGACCGAGATCGTCGGCGACCTGCCCGCCGTCGCCGCGATGGCCTCGACCAATCCCGCGCACGCCTACGGGCTCGACGACATCGGTCGGATCGAGACCGGCTGCCGCGCCGACTTCTGCCTGGTCGACGACCACGGGCGTCTCCGCCGGGTGATGCAGGGCGGCCAGTGGCTCGAGGCCCCGGCATGATCAGCTTCGACGATCCCGAGTTCGCGGCCCGCGTCGACGGACTGGGCTTCGACGAGGCCGACCTGGTCGACCTGCGGGCAGCGGTCGACACCTTGACCGCCGAGGAGTTCCAGGCGGTCGAGCGGGCGGCCGCAGCCCTGATCGAACGGATGGACCAGCCTTCGCCGACGGAGCGGTTCTGGTCGGAACCCGACCGCCCCGCCCGACCGCGTGGTCTGATCCCGGTCCTGACCTTCGTCGCGACCGCGTCGGAGGTGGCCGCGCGGCACGCCGCGCTCGAGGTGCCGATCGACGTCTCCACGGACACCCTCGCCGATCTGGGCGAGCAGGTCCGGGTGCACCGCCGCACCTTCGGCGCCTTCGGTCTGCACACCCAGGAGTGGCTGACCACGGTGTGGTCCGGCCGGCTCTTCGCGCTCGGTCGACTGCAGCTCGAGCTGGTCCCACATCCCCAGCAGCCCGACGAGTTCGTGTTGTCGGTCCACATCCCGGCCACCGGAGCGCTCACCCCGACGGCGGTCGACGCGTCGCTGACCCGGGCCCGTGCGTTCTTCCCCCGCCACTTCCCGGGCCACCGCGTCACCGGCTTCTTCTGCCGCAGCTGGCTGCTCGATCCCGAGCTCGCCGAACGCCTTCCCGACACCAATCTGGCCGTCTTCCAGCGCCGGTGGACGCTGACCGAGGACCGGTGGCCCGGCGAGGTCGACACCTTGTTCTTCGTCTTCCAACGCCGTGGAACCATCGATGTCGACGCCCTGCCGACCACGACCCGGCTCGAGCGGGCCACGGTGGACCTGCTGCGCCAGGGCCGCAGCTGGAACCTGTGCGACGGGTATCTGCCGTGGTGAACACGCTGGCCACGTTGTTGCCAGGATTCGACGGCACCGAACTACCGCCGTGGCTGGCGGACCGGTTGCGGGCCGGGCTGGCCGGGGTCTGCCTGTTCGGGCCGAACATCGTCGACGAGGACCAGCTGCGCACGCTCACCGGGGCGATCCGGGCCGCCCATCCACGCGCCCTGATCGCGGTCGACGAGGAGGGCGGTGAGGTCACCCGGCTGCACGCCGCGGTCGGCTCACCCGATCCCGGCAACGCGCTGCTCGGTCGACTCGACGACCTCGCCCTGACCCGCCGCTCGGCCGAACAGATCGGGTGGCGGCTGCGGGCGGTCGGGATCGATCTCGACCTCGCGCCGAGCGTGGACATCAACTCCTGCGAGGAGAACCCGATCATCGGGGTCCGCAGCTTCGGCGGCGATCCGGACGCGGTGGGCCGGCACGGCGCCGCCTTCATCGCCGGGCTGCAGGCCACCGGTGTCGCCGCCACCGCCAAACACTTCCCCGGCCACGGAGACACCCGGACCGACTCGCACCTCACCCTGCCGGTGGTCGACCGGTCGCCCGCCGAGCTGGCCGACCGCGAACTGGTGCCGTTCGTCGCCGCCGTCGAGGCCGGTGTCGAGGTCGTGATGACTTCGCACCTGATGGTGCCGCAGCTCGATCCGGACCGCCCCGCGACGATGAGCCCGTCGATCCTGCTCGACCTGCTGCGCGGCGAGCTGGGCTTCACCGGGGTGATCGTCAGCGACGCCCTCGACATGGCCGGGGCCCGCCGGGGCGGGGGAGCGGGACCGACCGCCGTCCGGGCACTGGCCGGGGGTTGTGACCTGCTCTGCCTGGGCACCCGGACGACCGACGCCGAGGTGACCGAGATCGAAGAGGCGGTGGCGGCCGCGCTGGCCTCGGGTGAGCTCGACCCCCGACGGGTCGACGACGCGGCCGCACGGGTCCGCGCCCTGGCCGCACGTCCGACCGACGCTTCCGAGCCGGTCGGTGCGTCGGAGCCGGACTGGTCGGACGAGCAGATCATCGCCGGCTTCGACATCGGGCCGATCGCCGCGCGCTGGAGAGTGGACGTCGGCACCGCGTACGCGGTGGTGCGGTTGGCGACCGAGGCGACGATCGCCGCCGGTCCGACGCCGTGGGACCCGTTCCCCGACGTCGCCGAGCGCGTGCCGGGTCCGGACGAGGCGGTCGTCGTGCTCGGACGCGACCTGCACCGGCATCCCGAGGCCCGGGATCGGATCGACCGGTTGCGGGCCGATCACCACCACGTCCTGGTCGTCGACCTCGGCTGGCCGTCGGCCGACCGACGCTACGCCGACCTGGCCACCTTCGGTTCGTCCGCGGTCATCCGGCGGGCGCTGCGGCACTACCTCAGCGGTTAGATCGGCGAGCCCATGGAGATCATCATCCAGCCGGATCCGGCGGCGGTCGGCGAGTTGGCCGCCCGCGCCGTCGCCCGGGTCATCCGGGACAAACCCGACGCGGTGATCGGCCTGGCCACCGGCTCGTCACCGCTGGCCATCTACGCCGCCCTGGCCGCGCGGGTCGCGCGCGGTGATCTCGACACCCGCCGGGTCCGCGGGTTCGCGCTCGACGAGTACGTCGGACTGCCGCGCGAGCACCCGGAGTCGTACGCCTCGGTCATCGCCCGCGAGGTGGTCGTGCCGTTGCGGCTCGACCCGGCCGCGGTCCACGTCCCCGACGGCACCGCCGGCGACCTGGCCGCGGCGTGCGCACGCTACGAGGCCGACATCGCCGCCGCGGGTGGGGTCGACCTGCAGATCCTCGGGCTCGGGGCCAACGGGCACATCGGCTTCAACGAGCCCACCTCGTCGCTGCGCTCGCGTACCCGGCTGAAAACCCTGGCTCTGCAGACCCGGGCCGACAACGCGCGGTTCTTCGACGACCCCGACCAGGTGCCGACGCACTGCCTGACCCAGGGCCTGGGCACGATCATGGACGCCCGGCAGGTGGTGCTGGTCGCCCAGGGTGCGGCCAAGGCCGAGGCGGTGGCGGCCATGGTCGAGGGTCCGGTGACCAGCCGCTGGCCGGGTTCGGTGCTGCAGTTCCACCCCACGGCGGTGGTGATCATCGACGAGGCCGCCGCCGGCGACCTCACCCTGACCGACTACTACCGGCACACCTACGCGCACAAACCCGACTGGCAGCGCTTCTGAACCCGACCGGCGCGGGGCTCGGTCGCACCGTCAGCGCTGCTGGGCCGCGGTGATCGCGTCACGCACCCGGGTGAACAGCGCCGCATCGACCTCCACGCCGGCCCGGCGCAGGGTCAGGACGGCGGCACCGACCACGCCGTCGGGCACCGGGATCAGGTCGGCCCCGCTCGCGGTGGCGAGCCGGGTGGCCAGGTCGGGGTCGCCGAGGACGCCGTGGACGACGACGCTGCCGCCGACGACCACCGGCCCGCGCAGCCCGGGTGACCGGACGGTGTCGAGCAGGTCGATCAGCGCGTCGACCGCCTCGAGCCGGATCGTGCGGGCCACGGCGTCGTCGTCGGCGGTGAACGCCAGCGGGGCCAAGCCGGCCAGATCGACCGGCGGCCGGGCGTAGACCGCCGAGACCAGCGCCCGCAGTGGGTTCGGCGCGGACTCGATCCCGTACGCGGCCAACACCGGCGTGGTCAGCGCAGTGGGCGGGGCCTGACCGTCCAGGGTGGAGATGACCGCGCGGGCGATCCGATGACCGAGCCAAAAGCCCGAACCGGTGTCGCCGAGCAGCCAGCCGCGGCCCCCGACCACCCGGTCGAGCAGCCCGTCGCGGACCCGGGCCGACACCGTCCCGGTGCCGGCGATCAGCGCGTAGCCCCCGGTCAGGTGGGTTCCCGAGCAGAAGACGGCCAGCAGGTCGTGGTCGAGGGCCACCGTCGCCACGCCGACGGCGGCCAGTCGGGCGGCGACCAGGTCGGCGTACGCGGTGGTCTGCTCACCGGCCATGGCCAGCACGGCGACCTCGGCCGAAGCGCCGCCCAGGGCGCGTCGCGCGGCCAGGGCCACCGCGGCCGAGGCGGCGTCGATGCCGCGCGCGGTCGGGTTTCCACCCCCGGCGCGGCCGTAACCGTGGATCCGGCCGAACTCGTCGAGGGCGACTGCCCGTGTCGACGTCCCACCGGCGTCGAGGGCGAGGAACATGGAACTCACCTGTCCGGAAAGTGGGCATTGCTGCGGGGGCGGGCTTACAGTACCGTAAGAGAAATTTTCAGCAACGGTGCTGGCAGGAGATAGTGATTCTCACCTCGGAGCGCGCGGCCATGACCAGCGAGCAGCTTCCCGCGGTCCGGGACCGGATCCGGTCGATGCTCCCCGACATGCCCACCGCCATGGCCCGGGTCGCCGACTATCTCCTCGACGCACCCCAATGCGCCGATGACGCTGTCGATCGGCGAGCTCGCCGAGCGGGCCGGGACGTCGCCGGCCACCGTCACCCGGTTCTGCCGGCTGCTCGGCTACGCCGGCTACGTCGGCATGCGGGTCAGCATCGCCACCGACGTCGGCCGCAGCGCGCTCCGACTCCTGGTCCACCGAGATCGGCCGCTCGTTCGGTCCGGACGACTCGCCCGAGGAGTTGCTGCGGATGCTGATCGGCAGCCACACCCGGACGCTGCGCGAGGCGACCGCGGCCATCGACCTCGCGGGTGATCACCGAGGTCGTCGCGGCGGATCGCCTGCAGCCGACCACGTCGACATCTACGGCGTCGGCGGCAGCGCGATGCTGGCCGAGGAGTTGCAGGGCCGGCTCTACCGGATCGGCGTCACCGCGTACGCCTGGGCCGAGGTCGCACACCGGGCTGACCAGCGCCGCCATCCAGGGCGCCGGGCACGGTCGCGATCGGCATCTCGACCACCGGTCGCACCGAGGAGACGATCCAGATGCTGGCCGAGGCGGCCGGGCCGGTGCCACCACCGTGCCGATCACGAACAACCCGACCTCACCGCTGGCCGAACTGGCCCAGCACAGCGTCGTCACCTCGGTCTACGAGCAGTACCTGCAGCCCGACGACCTGTCGGCCAAGCACGGCCAGCTGCTCGTGCTCGACCTGCTCTACCTGCTCGTCGCGCAGGAGGACTTCGACCGCTCCAGCGACAAGCTGGCCGCCTCGGCGCTCGGCCGTCGCCGCGCACCGCCGCCCGCGCGCACGCCGACCCGCGGCGGACCGGGCAGAACCACCGATGACCAGCACCGTCCAGCGTACCGACGCAGGGAACCGATGGACTTCGCCAGCCGTGCAGGCTTCACCGAGCAGGTGGCCGCGGCTCGACCGATCACCGCGCTCGCCGCCGAGGGCGGCCTCGACGCCGCCGTCGAGCTGCTGACCGACCACGATGCGAGCCGGCGGCGTGCTGCACGCCTTCGGCACCGGTCACTCCGAGGCGTTCGCCATGGAGATCGCCGGCCGCGCCGGCGGCCTGATCCCGACCAACAAGATCGCGCTGCGCGACCTGGTGCTGCGCGGCGGCCTGGAGCGACCGACGAGCTCGGCGGGTCGAGCCTGGAGCGCAACCCCGACGTCGGGAGCCGAGCTGTGGGAGCTGGTGCCGGCGTCCAGGCCGGCGACGTGTTCATGATCGCCTCCAACTCGGGCGTCAACGGCTCGATCGTCGGCTTCGCCTGAGCAGGCCAAGGAGCACGGCATCCCGCTCGATCGCGGTGACCTCGCTGCGAGCACACGATGGCCGTCGCGACCAAGCACCCGAGCGGGCAAGCGGCTGCTCCGACGTCGCCGACGTGGTCATCGACAACCTCGCCCCGTACGGCGACGCCACCCTCGAGCTGCCGGGTGGCGTGCCGGTCGGCGCGGTCTCCTCGATCACCGCCGCCTACATCGCCCAGCTGCTCACCATCGGCGTCGCCGAGCGGATCGCCGCCGACGGCGAGACGCCCGCCGCTCTACCTGTCGGCCAACATCCCGGGCGGCGACGAGCACAACCACGCGCTCGAGCAGCCGCTACGCCGGCCGCATCCACCGCGGCACCTGACCGCTGCACCCTCGGACCACCGCTCAACCCACAGCATCTGGAGCCCACCCGGAACGCACGGAGGACCACCCATGACGACGACAGCCGCTCTCGTCGCTGCACGGCGCGACTTCCTCCGCGGCGCGCTCGCCGTCGGCCGCCCTCGCGACCCCGGGCGCGCCTCTGGCCGTCGTGCGCCACCTCGGGCACCGGCACCGACCACCCCGGGGTCGAGCGTCCGCGGCCGGCCCGACCAGCGCCGACAACCCGTTCGGCATGGCGCCGAACTCCGCCGTCGACGCCGTGATCTTCAAGGGCGGCTACGGCATCGAGTACGCCGAGTTCGCCGGCAAGCAGGTCGATGCAGATCCAGAGCCGGCTCGACGGTCAAGGTCAGCCCGGCGACCAACATCGCCCAGACCCTGCAGCCGCGCTTCGTCGCGCGGCAACCCGCCGGACGTCATCGACAACTCCGGCGCCGGCCTGATCGGCATCAACACGATCCGCGACCAGCTGGCCGACCTGACCGACGTGATCGAGGCCAAGAACTACGAGGGCACCAGGTCATCAAGGACACCCTGTACGCCGGGGTGACCGAGCCGGGCACGTTCGACGGCAAGTTCGTGCAGCTCAACTACGTGCTCACCGTCTACGCCCTGTGGTACTCGGCAGTCGCTGTTCGAGGAGAACGGCTGGACCGTGCCCGAAGACCTACGAGGAGATGTACGCGCTCGGCGGCGAGGCCAAGGCGAAGGGCAAGTACCTGCTCGGCTGGGGCAAGGAGGCGGCGACCTACTACCAGACGATGGCCATCGCCTCGGCGATCAAGCAGGGCGGCGACGAGGTGCGGCTGGCGCTGGAGAACCTCAAGCCCGACTGCTGGTCGCTGCAGCCGGTGCAGGACGTGCTTCACCGGCCTGAAGAAGATCATCGACGCCGAGCTACGTCAAGCCCGGTGGCGCCGGCACCCAGTTCACCGCGGCCCAGGCGCAGTGGAGCAACGACCGAGGACTTCATCCTCTACCCGTCGGGCGGCTGGATCGAGAACGAGATGAAGACCCAGACCAAGGACGGCTTCAAGATGACCGGGGCGCCCGAGCCGATGGTCGACACCGCGTCGGCCAGCCTGCCGTGGGAGGCGCTGCACTCCACCGCCGGCGAGGGCTACATCGTCCCGGCCCAGGGCAAGAACGTGGCCGGCGGCAAGGAGTTCCTGCGGGCCATGCTGTCGAAGGAGGCCGCGGTCAACTTCGCCAAGACCACGTTCTCCTCGACCATCGTCAAGGGCACCATCCCCGAGGACGGCTTCGGCTCGACCGCGCTGGTGTCGCAGGTCAAGATGCTCGACGCCGCCGGCGACGAACGTCTTCATCGTGGAACTTCGTCGACCTCTACGGCACCAACACCGACCAGCTCGTGCTGTGGAACGCCTTCCTGCAGGGCGGATCCGACGTGGCCGACGCTGACCAAGGGTCTGCAGGACGATCACCGACAAGATCGCCAGTGACGACTCGATCAAGAAGGTCGAGGTGCAGTGACCTCGATCGGTTCGGCCGGTCCGCTCGATGCGCCCGTGGTCGCGAGCCGGGGGTCCTCGCTTCGGCTCGCGCCACTGGCGCCGGCGCAACCTCACGTTCGACCGGATCAGTTTCTTCCTGGTCTTCCTGATCGTGCCGGTCGTCGGTGTACATCGCCTTCGTCGTCTCGCCCGTTCGCCCAGGCGACGTACTTCTCGCTGACCAGCTGGACCGGCTTCAGTCCCCGGACATGACCTTCGTCGGGCTGGCCAACTACGCCAAGCTGTTCAACGACGACGATCTTCCTCAAGTCGATGCGCAACAGCGTGCTGCTGGCCCTGGTGCTGCCGGTCGTCACGCTGGTGCATCGCGCTGGTCTTCGCGTCGCTGGTCACCGTCGGGTGGCTCCAGCCACGGCACCATCCGCGGGCTGCGGCGACTCGAGCTTCTACCGGGTGGTGTCGTTCTTCCCGTACGTCATCCCGGCCATCGTCATCGGGCTGATCTGGTCGCAGGTCTACGACCCGAACACCGGCATCCTCAACGGGGTGCTGACCGGGCTCGGCCTCGACCGCTTCACCTCGTTCGCCTGGCTCGGCGAGTCCGGCCACCGCCCGGGCGGCGGTGATGTTCGTCATCGTCTGGGGCCTCGTCGGCTTCTACATGGTGCTGTTCATCGCGGCGATCAAGGGCATCCCGGCGGAGATCTACGAGGCGGCCCGGATCGACGGCGCCGGGCGCTTCCGCACCGCGCTGTTCGATCACGATCCCGCTGATCCGCGACAACGTGCAGACCGCGTTCATCTACATGGGCATCCTCGCTCTCGACGCCTTCGTCTACATGGCCGCGCTCGAGCCGGGCGGCGGACCCAACAACACCACGCTGGTGATGTCGCAGCAGCTGTTCACCACGGCCTTCACCAAGGGCCAGTTCGGCTACGCCTGCGCGATGGGCGTCGTGCTGGCCGTGATCACCCTGGTGTACGCCGGGCTGGTGTTCGCGATCAACCGGCTGACCGGCGGCCGAGAGCGAGGTGGCGGAATGAGCGCGCCGCCCACGCACCGCCCGCGGTCACCGGGTCGAGTCCCGTCGCGACCCCGGGCCGGCCGGACCACGTCGACCCGACCGACCGGGACGGCCGACAAGGTGGTCAGCGGCGTCGCGCACGGGGTGCTGATCGATCTGGTCGCTGCTGGTCATCGTCCCGTTGCTCTGGGTGGTGATGTCGTCGTTCAAGACCAGCTCGGAGATCTTCGCCTCGCCGTTCGCGCTGCCGTCCAGCGCTGAGCTTCGACCAACTACGCGAACGCCTGGACGACGGCCGGTATCGGCAGCTTCTTCGTCAACTCGGTGATCGTGGTCGTCGGCGCGCTGATCCTGACCATGCTGCTCGGGTCGATGACCGCGTACGTGCTGGCCCGGTTCAGCTTTCCGGGCAACCGGGTCATCTACTACCTGATGCTGGCCGGACTGACCTTCCCGATCTTCCTGGCCATCGTGCCGCTGTTCTTCGTGCTGCGCGGCGTCGGGCTGCTCAACACGCTGCCCGGGCTGATCCTCACCTACGCGATGTTCGCGTACCCGTTCACCGTGTTCTTCCTGTACGCGTTCTTCCGCTCGCTGTCGAAGTCGATCGCCGAGGCAGCGGCGATGGACGGGGCGGGGGAGTGGCGGATCTTCTTCCAGATCATGCTGCCGATGGCGCGGCCGGGTCTGGCCACGGTGGCGATCCTGAACTTCGTCGGCCTGTGGAACCAGTTCCTGTTGCCCGTCGCGCTCAACACCAACCCGGACAACTACGTGCTGACCCAGGGCATGGCCTCGTTCGCCTCGCAGGCGGGCTACTCGGTCGATTTCGGCGCCCTGTTCGCGGCCGTCGTCATCACCGTGGTGCCGGTGCTGGTGGTCTACCTGATCTTCCAGCGGCAACTGCAGGGATCGGTGTCGCAGGGTTCGAGCAAGTAGCGCCCGGTGAGCGCGGAGGAATCGCGATTAACTACGGTCGGGTAGCGAGAGCAGAGTACTCCTTCGTTCCGCCGTCGGGGATGCCGTTCGGGGGATTCGCCGACGTGGACGACGGGCCGGGAAGTGACGGGCATCCCCGTAACTTCGCCCGAGGTGAGCATGCACGTGAGCGTCGAATACGTCCTTTCCGCCGAGGAACTCGCCGAGCTGTACCCGATCTATGCCGACGCTTGGGGCAAGTTCCTGTCCACGCCGCGGCTCGCCACGTGCTGACCGAGGACGAGTTCCGCGAGGAAATGCTCGACGCCCGGATCGAAAAGATCTCGTGCGGATGACGACGGGGCCATCGCCGGATTGACGACGTTGACTAATGACATGTCGGCCATCCCGTGGGTGAACGCCCACCACTACGCGTTCCGCTACCCGGACGCGGCCGGCCGGAACGCGCTCTTCTACCTGGGGTACATGTTCATCGACCGGCCCACCGGCACCGGAACCTGTCAAGTTGATGGCCCGGCGATCGACGAGCGGCTGTCCGGAGTCGGTGCGCCGTGGTCGGCTTCGACATCTGCTCGTTCAACATCGAGCACGGCCTCGGGCGACGGTGACCAGCCTGCTCAGGGCGACCGACCGGATCGACTCCCTCGACACCCAGACCTACTACGCCGCCGACTACCGCCGGAGGCTCGGCCTCCGTGCCGACGACGACGCTGTCCGATGCCTACACCGTGGTGAGGCTGTCCGATCGCCCGGACATGATCGAGGAAATCTGGCGCCTGATGACCGTGCGCTGGCCCGCTTCATCACCTCCGGCACCTCCGCCCACGGAATCGACGTGGAGAAGTTGTTGATGCGAACGGCCGACCAGCAGGTGGTGCTGCTCGACGCTTACGACGCGCTTGCGGGGTCGGGTTCTCGCTGCCGTTGGGTGGGACGGTACCGCCGACGGACTCCCGGCCGGTCGCGACGAGGCCATCCGACAGCAGCTACCAGTTGGTCGACGAGGAACGGAGGCCCAACACACTCTGTATGTTGACGGTGACCATCGCCTCGGACGCCACCGGCTTGGGTCTGACCGGTCGGGTGGTCGGCGCGATGGAGGATGTCGCCTACGAGGTCGGGGTGCCGAGCTTCCGTGTTCCCGTGCGTCCCCAGGACAAGGCGCGTTATCCGCTGACGTCGATCGAGGATTACCTGACGTGGTCGACGCCGTCCGGGGAGCCGTTCGACACCACGCTGCGGGAGCACCTGCGGCACGGGGGAAGCCCTGCTCGGCGTGGCGCCTCGATCGACCGTGCTGAGCGACAGCGTCGACCGGTGGGAGGGGTGGCTGGGGTTCGACTGCCCGCAAGCGGGTCCTACGTCGTTCCTTCCGGACTCAACCCGGTCACGGTCGATCGGGAGGCCGACCGGGTCACCTATGTGCGAACCCCACATCTGGGTCCACCACGCTGTCGCCAGCTTCTCTACCACGTGGACCGACGCCGATGACGTCGGGGAGAGACCCGGCTGTCAGGTCAGCTGAACGTCGACACGCTGTAGGGCCGTGTTGGCCCGATCGAGCTCACGGACCAGGTCGTCGAGGACGGTCCGGTCGAGGGCACGGCCATGACGGGCCTCGGTCTCCACTGTGCGGCACACAGCAGCCACGCGGATCGCCCCGATCGTACCGGCCGCACCTCTGAGTTCATGAGCAATGCCGACCATTGCCTCGTGGTCGTCGGACGCCGCCGCCGTCCTTAGGGCCTCCACCCGGTTGCGGCCCCGCTCGACGAACGAGGTGATCATCAGCTCCAACAGGCTGATGCCGTCGGGTGAACTGAGTTCGCGCAGGTCCGTTAACCGGGTCTCGTCGATCGGCGAGCCGTTCCGAGCGTCCTCGCTGACGTCCTCCGACAGCGGGTAGCGGTCCGACCGGCACCCGAGCCCAGGAATCGAGAAGGGTCTCGAGTGCGTCCAGGTCGACCGGCTTGGAGATGTAGGCGTCCATCCCGACCCGCAGACAGCGGTCGCGATCCTCCGACAGCGCACCGGCGGTCATGGCGATGATCGGGATGCGACTGCTCGGCCCGCTCGCGCTGGCGGATCTCCCGGGTGGCGGCGAAGCCGTCCATCACGCGGCATGTGGCAGTCCATCAGGACCGCGTGGTAGCTGCGCTGCTCGAGGGCACGCAGCGCCTCGACGCCGTCCTCGACGACTGTGCACGTCGAAGCCCAGTCGGGCGACCACGCCCTCGGCGACCATCTGGTTGAGCGCGTTGTCCTCGACCACCAGGATCTGGCCACGCGACCCGGGCGTCGCGCGCGGCGCGGTCGGCCCGGGGCGACGCCGGGCCGATCAACTCGGACTCCTTCGGCGCCATCAGCCGCACCAGCCGGTCGTAGAGCTCGCGAACTGCGTACCGGCTTGGACAGCCATTGCCCGATTCCGGCCGCCGCGAGCACCTGCGGGTCGACGGTCAGCTCCGAGGTCAGCATGATCATCGGCATTCCGGTGAGCAGCGGGTCGGCGGTGATCTGGCGCGCCAGTTCCAGACCGTCGACGTCCGGCATCATCAGGTCGAGGATGGCGACGTCGTAGGGACGGCCGTCGCTGGCCGCGGCGCGCAGTCGCTCGAACGCGGTCGGCGCTGTCGACGAGCGTCGGCGCTGCAGGTGCCAGGAGGGGAGCTGCGCGCTCGAGGATGGTCCGGTTGGTGGCGTTGTCGTCGACGACCAGCACGCGGAGGTCCGTTCAGCAGGTCGTGGCGAGGGTCGGCGGCTCGACCGGGACGGTGCGCTCGCCGACCGGCAGCGGGATCTCGAACCAGAAGGTGCTGCCCCGCTCCGGCTCGCTGTCGCACGCCGATCGCGCCCCCCATCACCTCGACCAGGCGCCGCGAGATGGCCAGCCCGAGACCAGTGCCGCCGAACCGGCGGGTCGTCGAGGCGTCGGCCTGCGAGAACGACTCGAACAGCCGGTGCCTGGTCCTGCTCGGCGATGCCGATCCCGGTGTCGGTGACCTCGAAGCGCAGCGCGACCCTGTCGCGGGCGATCCGGCGGTCGCGCGGACCTTGACCGACACCTCGCCCGCCGCGGTGAACTTCACCGCGTTCGAGGCCAGGTTGAGCAGGATCTGCCGGATCGCGGCCCGGATCACCGAGCACGTGCGGTCGGGACGTCGGGCAGGCAGTAGGCGATCAGCTCCAGCCGCTTGGCCGATGCGGCCGGGGCGAGCAGGGCACCGACCTCGTCGACCAGCTGCCGCGGGTCGAAGTCGGTGGGGTCGAGGACGACCTTGCCGGCCTCGAGCTTGGAGAAGTCGAGGATGTCGTTGATCACGCCGAGCAGCGCCTCGCCGGCGTCGCGGACGCCCTCGGCGTACTGCCGCTGCTCGGACGTCGAGGTCGGTCTCGAGCAGCAGGCGGTCAGCCCGATCACTCCGTTCATCGGGGTCCGGATCTCGTGGCTCATGGTGGCCAGGAACTCCGACTTGAGCCGAGACGACTCCAGCGCCTCCTCGCGGGCCTGCTCGAGGGCCTGCGGCGTTGCGGCGCCGCTCGGTGATGTCCTGGGCGTAGATCGAGATGCCCTCGACGCCTTCGCCGTCGACGATCGGCGAGAGGATCATGGCGACGGGATCGACGGTTCCATCCGGCCGCGTCCACTCGACCTCGAAGGCTCGGCAGCTCGTTGGCCGTTCGCCGCGCCTGGTCGATCAGCTCGGCGAGTGGCCCGTGGTCCGAGGCCGGCATGAAGTCGAGCGTGCGGCCGATCATCTCGGCCGCGGGCAGTCCGTAGAGCCGTTCCGCAGCCGCGTTCCACGTGAGGATCCGGTTGTCCAACGACAGGCCGACGATCGCGTCGGTGGCCGAGGTGATGATCGACCCCAGCGTGGCCAACTCGGCCGTACGAGCCGCGACCTTGTGCCTCGAGCGCGCGGGTGAGCAGGACGTTCTCGTAGATGATCGTGACCTGACGAACGGTGACGATGATGAGCAGGATGATGCCGCCGACGAGCAGGAGCGGTCACTCGCGTGACGCCGCCCAGACCGAAGACGATCATCGCCCCGAGTCACCGGGACGTTGGGGATGAGACGGACGGCGAGGGTGACGCCGGTGTGGTCCTCATCGACCTCGCGCTGGCTGTTCATCGGGATCAGCGTGGCCAGACCGGTGAGCAACGGGGCGGCCATCCAGCCGATCGATCAGTGGGGAGGCCGTCAGCTCCGACTGCGGTATCCGGCTGCTGTAGCCGTACGTAGATGCTGTCGGTGACGGCGAGCGAGATCATCCCGCCACCGAGGAACAGCCAGGCCAGCCGGTCGCCGGCGAGCTGCCGGATGCCGATGCAGAGGACCATCGCGCAGATGGCGATGTCTGCTATGGGGTAGCCGAACTGTAGGAAGGTGTCGACGGTTCAGCGAATTCGGCCGTGCGTCACCGATCGCAGGACCGTCGCCTCGCTGATCAGGATCGACGCTGACCGTGATGACCAAGACATCGATGAGTTCGCGGAACCGGGAGATCGCGCGGTCTCCAGGCCGGGGGAATGCGAGGAGCGCGGCCATCACTGGGAGCAGTAGCCGATGAACGCGATCAGATTGGTGGCGTCGCTGGGTTGGGTCGGTGTTGCGGGTGAGGGCGCTCACCACGAAATCGGCCTGACCGATGGATCCATCCGAGAACCGACCAGCGCATCAGACACCAAGCGAGGCGGGCGTGACGACGTTTGACCGCCGGCCGCCCGGACGCGGCAATGACGCAGAAGAGGATCGCGACCAGGAACGTGACGTTACCGCTGATCTAGCAACGATCGCTGTGCGGCCTTCCGTGATCATCACCGTGATCACCACGACGACTACGACCACCCAGAGCCGGCCAGGACCGCAACTCCGCGGGTACATGTTGCACGTGGCGCAAGCTCACTCCCAGGGGTCAGTCATCCGATGTCGGAACGCTGTTCTCGACCCCCGAGTGGTTTCGACCCGATCAGGATACGCCAAGCCGGCGCGGGGGCTGGCGATTCACGCCCGTTGTCAACGCTGTGCCGCACGTGCTCGATCCAGGGCGCTCGCGAGCGCCTCCTTCGACAGGGGCTTGGCGACGTAGTCGTCCATGCCCGAGTCGAGACACCGTTGCCGATCGCCGGCCATCGCGTTCGCGGTCAGGGCGATGATGTAGGGCTGACGCTCTGCCGGGAACTCGGCGCGGATGTGGCGGGTGGCGTCGAGACCGTCCAGCTCAGGCATTTGCACGTCCATCAGCACCGTCGCGTACTCGCGGGTTCGGAGGGCGTCAAGCGCCTGCAACCCGTTCTCGGCGAGATCGGCGGTGTAGCCGAGCAACCGCAGCATGCCCTGCGCGACCATCTGGTTGAGCTGGTTGTCCTCGACAAGCAGGATCGGATCGACATCGGGTGCCAACTGATCCATGGTGGGAGAGCCTTCGCGCCGGAGCCAGTCGGGGTGGTCCCGGCCTGGCAGTGGGCCCAACCCTAAACCTTCGGCCCCCGCTTGCCCAGACAGGTTCGGACGACGCCCGCTTCCTGCCTTCGGGATCGGCCCCGTTGCCGCGGCACGGTGGTCGGTGGCAGGGTCGCGTCATGGACGAACCCCGCGGCACAGCAGTGGTGGCCGACCACGACGACCTCCGCGACGGCGGACCGAAGACCGGTGACGAACGGGCGGTGCTCGACTACTGGCTCGAGTTCTACCGCGCCACGCTGATCGTCAAGATCGCCGGACTCGATGCCGATCAGCTGGCGATGCGGTCGATCCCGCCCTCGACGATGAGCCCGCTCGGCATCGTCCGGCACCTCACCGAGGTCGAGGCGTACTGGCTGCGGGTGGTGCTGCTCGACGAGCAGGACGTTCCTGACTACTACTGCACCGAGGCCAGCCCCGACGGTGACTTCGACGACGCCGAGGCGGCCACCGCCGCGGCCGACGTGGTCGCGTACCGCGACGAACTGGTCCGCACCCGGAGCAACGCGGCCGGCTGGGTCGACCTGGACGGGCCGGTGCGCGGACTCCGCCACGGCCGACCGGTGAACCTGCGGTGGATCCTCAGCCACCTGGTCGAGGAGTACGCCCGCCACCTCGGCCATTTGGACCTGCTCCGCGAGGCCATCGACGGGCGCACCGGCTACTGATCGGAGGTCGCCGCATCGAGCCGAGCCCGTCTGCGGACTCTGCTCGGGTCTGCGGCCCCGGCAGGCGGTGCAGACCCGAGCAGGGTCCGCAAACGCGATCATCGGCGGGCCGGACGGGTCGGTCAAGCGGTCATCAGGACCGGGCGCGAGCGACCAGCCGGCCGCGCTCGCTGGACGCGAACCGGTCCGCGAGCGCGCGTACCGCGTCCGCGGGGAGGTTTGCTCCGAACAGTTCGCTGCCCGGCTCCAGACGTACGCCCTCGGCCAGCGGACCGAGGTCGACCGGGTCGAAGCCCAGGTCGTCGATCAGCTGCGCGACCCGGTCGCGGGCGGCGGGGTCGTCACCGGCCAGGGCGATGCCCTTGCGCTGCCGGCCACCGGCGAGGACCGATTCGGCCTCGAGATCGTGGTAGCCCATGTGGTTGAACCCCTTGACCACCGAGGCGCCGGTCAGGTACTCCTGCACGGTCTCGCTCGACGTCGTCCGCGGATCGTTCAGGTCGTCGCGTACGCCGTCGACCTCCCACCAGTAGTTCATCGCGTCCACGACCAGCCGGCCGGACAACGCCGCCGCCGGCAGTTCGCGGAAGCGGCCGAGCGGGAGAGCCAGCACGACCAGGTCGGATCCGTCGATCACCCGGTCGGCGGTGGTGGCCTCGGCGCCGGGGGCCAGCACCTCGATGGTCAGGGCGATCCGCTGGGGATCGCCGGACCCGGCGATCAGGACGCGGTAGCCCGCGGTGACCGCCAGCCGGGCCAGCACGGTGCCGACCTTGCCGGCCCCGAGGATGCCGAGCGTGCCGCGTCCGGTCATCGCGCGACCACGGACTCGGACAACATGTCCTGGACCATCGGGGCGACCGTCGAGCCGTACAGCTCGACCGTGCGCAGGCGGGCGCTCATCGGCATCGACCCGGGGGTGAAGATCAGGTCGAACCGGCTGACGCCGAGCGCTCGGACGGCATCGGCGATCCGACGGGCCACCGTGGTCGGCGAGCCGACGTAGAGCGACCCGTGGCTGACCTCGCGGTCGAACTCGAGGCGGGTCAGCGGCGGCCACCCGCGATCGCGGCCGATCCGGTCGCGCATCACCTTGTAGCGCGGGTAGAAGATCTCCAGGGCCGCCTCGTCGGTGTCGGCGATGAACCCGGGGGAGTGCATCCCGACCGGGTGCGCGACGGTGCCGAACTGGTCGGCCGCGCGCCGGTAGAGCTCGACGTAGGGGGCGAAGCGGGCCGGATCGCCGCCGATGATGGCCAGCATCATGGGCAGGCCGTACTTCGCGGTGCGGATCACCGACTGCGGCGAACCGCCGACGCCGACCCAGGTGGGCAGCCGGCCGCTCTCGGTCTTGGGGAAGACGTCGGCGTCGGTCAGCGCGGCCCGGGTCGTCCCGCTCCAGGTCACCGGCCGCTCGTCGAGCAGGCGGACGAACAGGTCGAGCTTCTCCTCGAACAGGACGTCGTAGTCGCTCAGGTCGTAGCCGAACAGCGGGAAGGACTCGGTGAAGGAGCCGCGACCGAGGATGACCTCGGCACGACCGTTGGACAGCGCATCGACCGTGGCGAAACGCTGGAACACCCGCACCGGGTCGTCGGAGCTGAGCACGGTGACCCCCGAGCCCAGTCGGATCCGCGACGTGGCCGTGGCGATCCCGGCCAGCACCACTTCCGGGGTGGAGATCGAGTACTCCGGCCGGTGGTGCTCGCCCAGGGCGATCACGTCGACGCCGACCTGATCGGCCAGCACCCCCTCGGCCACCACCTGACGGATGGCTTCGGCGTGCGTCGCCATCGAGCCGTCGTCGTGCTCCGGGAGATCGCCGAAGGTGTCGAGTCCGAACTCCAGGTCGGGCATGGCGGGTCCTCACGTGAGTGGGTGACGGCTTCGAGGAAAGACGCCAAATGATTTACATTTCAATCATACCTCGCTGACGAGGTACCCGTGGCCCGGCCTCGCCCCGTATCGCGGACCACCGCCGGCGTCCGACGTTCAGGCCGGCGGTTCGCCCCGCATGCCCCGGCTGGCCGCGGCCCCGGCCGTGGCCGCCATGACCGCCGTGGCGAACCCGTCGCCGCACCGCCCGGTGGCTGAAGCGCGCAACTACTAGCTAACTGATACTGCTGGTACTAGAATACTATCGGTATGCAGATGACTCTATGCGGGATGGGGTATCGGAATGCGGTTGTCGCGGGCTGAGCGGCGTCAGCAGACCCATGGGGAGCTGGTCACGGCGGCCGAGGCATGCTTCGTCCGTCGCGGGTTCCATGCCACTTCGGTGGACGAGGTCGCCGAGAGGGCGGGTTACACCAAGGGTGCGGTCTATTCCAACTTCGCCTCCAAGGAGGATCTGTTCTTCGCTGTCTACCAGCGGCGCGTCGAGCATGTGCTGACGGACGTGGTTCCGGGCCTTCGCGAAGCCGGAGCGGAGCGGGCATTCGACTGGTTGGCCACGGTGACGATCCAGCGCCGCGACAGCGACGATGGATGGCTGGCGGTCTTCTTCGAGTTCTGGGCGCACGTGTTGCGCCATACCGAGCTGCGGGACCGCTTCGCGGCGATCCATGCCAGCTTCCTCGAGCCGCTGACAGACGCAGTGCGGCAGCTGGCCGACGACCGTGGGCTCGTCCTGCCCAGTGATGTGACGGCTACTCAGGTGGCCTTGGCCTGGAACGCGATGGAGGTCGGGCTGGGCCTCGAGCGGCTGACCCAGCCGCACACCGTGGACGTGGTGCTCGCCCGGCGCATGGGGCGGTTGCTGCTGGACGCGGCCTTGGGCGCGACCCAATTGTCCGCGGGCAGCGACGGAACCCAGGATCGGAGGACCCGGTGAACAGCACCGAGGTTCGGTATCATCGGCGGCGCCTTGCCGACGTGGCCCAGGCCATGCGGCTGGCACGGACGCAGGTCAGCCGGGAGCAGCAGCCACGTGCCCGGCTTGCTCAGCACCAACAGTGGCGCTTGGAGACCATCGTCCGCCACGCCGCTGCGTACTCGCTGTTCTACCGAACGTGGCTCGCCGAGACCGGCGCGCTGGGCAAGCAGCCCCTCGACCTTGCCCACCTGCCAATAATGACCAGGCCCCTGCTGATGGAGCACTTCGACGAGCTGGTCTGTGACCCTCGTCTGCACCGCGACGAGCTGGTGGACTGGGTCGGCAAGATGACCCAGGACCAGCTCTACCTGGGCCGCTACCGAGTGCTGCTGACCAGCGGATCCTCGGGACGGCCAGGTCTGTTCGTCTACGACGCCGGCGGCTGGCGATCGATCGCGGCCGGGTTCGTGCGCAGCGCTGACTGGTGCCACCTGCGGCCCACCATGCCCCGCCAGCGGATGGCCTGGATCGGCGGTGCTCGGCCGTCTCACATCACCTGTCAGGGAGCCGCCACGATGGCGATCGGCCTGCACCAGATCCTGTCCCTGCCGGTCACCCTGCCGCTCCCGAAGCTGGTCGAGGCGCTCAACCAGTTCCAACCCACCTACCTGAACGTCTACCCCTCGGTCGCTGTTTGGCTGGCCGACGAGCAGCAGGCCGGTCGCCTGCACATCTCACCCAGGATCCTGGCGACCGCCGCGGAGCTGCGCACCCCAGCGATGACCGAGCAACTGGTGAACGCGTTCGAGGTGCGGCCCTTCGACCTCTACGGCTGTACCGAGGGGCTCTTCGGCTCCGAGTGCGAGTATCACCAAGGCATCCACTTCTTCGAGGACACCACTCTCGTCGAGAACGTCGACGCCGACGGCCGACCGGTACCGGCCGGGCGGCCGGGCGCCCGACTGCTGGTGACCAACCTGTACAACCTCGTCCAGCCGTTGATCCGGGTAGAGGTCACCGACATGGTCACCGTCGACCCAGACCCGTGCCCATGCGGGCGCACCCTGATCCGCGCCAAGGCAATCCATGGTCGAACCGATGACGTGCTCTACCTTCCCGCCCGCGGCGGCGGTCAGGTGGCCGTCCACCCCTTGCACTTCGCCCTGCTCACCGGCGACCCGGACGTCCGTGAATTTCAAATCCGTCAGCAGGGCCCGGTCATTCGGATTCTCATCGTTCCCAGAGACTCAGCCGGCCCGACGACAGCTGCCGACGACGACCTGGAGACCCGGCTCGGCCAAGCCGTTGCGCGACAACTCGGACAACTCGGCGCACGAGACCCGCAGGTCACCGTCGAGCGCCGCCACGAACTGGCCCGATCCGCCGCCGGCAAACTCCAACTCGTGATCGCCGACCCCGCCACCAACCCGTTTCACACCGAAACGCCGTAATCCAGCCCACCACGCCCAAGAACCCCAGAGAGAACCACGATCATGAACGGTCCAGACCACGTGCTTCGGGATGGGGTTCAGGTATCGGGGCCGAAGTCCTCCTCTCCATCTCTGCAACCGCGCAGTGAGAGGTGGGCGATGCCCGACGGAAGCGAAACGACGGACATGGCCACCGTCTGCCGGCAGCTGATCTTGGGCGGGCGTGCCGCGGAGGCCGTCGAGTTCCTGCGCGGCCAACCGGGGCTGCCGTTCGAGCGTCGGCTGCGTCTCCTACTCGGCGACGCTCAGCGCGCCGGAGGCGACCTGGACGCGGCACTGGCCACCTACCGTCAGCTGGACCAGCCCGGCGACCGCTTGAAGGACGCCGCCGTCGCCTTCGGCATCGGGCAGGTCCATTACCTGCAGGGGGAACCTTGCCGCGCCCTCGAGGTGTACGAGGCTGCAGATCCGCATGCAAGTCCTCTCGACCAGGCGTGGCTGTTCGTCGGGAAGAGCACTGCTCACTGGCTGCTGGGCGACGCCGACGAGGCGCTGGCCTTCGCCCGAGCGGCCGGTGCCCGTGCCACTATCGCCGGCGATCCGGAGGTGCGAGCAGCCGCCCACGTCGCCATGGCCCTGGCGGTGAGCCTGAACGGGGACCCAGCCACTGTCGAGGAGGAGTACGCGAGGGCGGCTGCCTATGCCCAGGAGGCCGGCGATCTCGTCCAGCGGATGGGGCCCGCCGGCGGATAGGTCGAACCAACCGCGGTGGCCGACGCGGTGCTGCATCGGGTTGTTGGGCAGACCCGCCGTGTGGGTCGCCAGATGTTCGACGGTGATCGCGACGCCGTCTCGGGTAGGGACGCTTACCTCAGGCAGCAGGTCGCCGACCGGTGTGTCGAGTGACATCTCGCCGCGGCTTACGGCCTCGGCTAGCAGTAACGCGGTGAAGACCTTGGTGACAGAGCCGATCTCGAAAATGCTGTCCGCGCGAGTTGCAGGGCCGTCAGGGGAGCGGAGGCGTCCGACCGGCACGACGGACCGTGCGCCGGCGGACGTGACGGCTCCGACCACTAGCCCAACATGCCGCTTGCCGTACCGGGCACAGATGCCTTCGACGGCCGCATTGAGCGCGCCAGCGTCCACGGACTCATGGGCAGGACCCGTAGGGCTTCGTTCGTCAGTCATTTCGAGCTCCTTGTCTGGTCGGGCAGTGGTCATGAGCTGATGCCGGTGCAGTCCGGCGATATGGCAGTACGTATCGGCTGCCGAGAGGCGTCACGTGCGAGCCCGGTTCTCTTCATGGCGGCAGATCTCTCTGTTCCCAGGATGGATGGCAGTACCGTGACCGCGCAGCGACGGCCCGTCGACTCACTCGGCGAATGGTGCACATCAAATCGCGAGGTCGAACGCGCCGAAGCGACGCAGGAGTTGGGCTCGACCGCGCGGCACTGCCGCGGCCTCCGAGCCCAGGCGTTGCGGAATTCGCGTTTGAAGCCGCAGCGCGGATGCTCGGCGACTGCCGACCGCAGGATCTCCGGCGGAAGCCGCCACGACCGTAGCCCGAGAACGTCCACAGCGGCGCCGGCGCTTAGCAGGTGCGCGACCGGCCCGTCGGCGAGCGTGACTTCCGGGCTGTGGTGCAGCGTTGATGGCCGTCCTCACGACCTCAGTCGCGGCGCTGGACAGACCGACCGCCCCGCGACTTCACGGGCGACGAGGGCGCTAGCCACCGTGAAGTCGACACCGGCTACCGGTGAGGCGAGGGACGAGCACTGCCGGTCATGGCGCGTCCTCTCGGGTAGGCGGTAGTGGTGTGTTCGCCGGTGGCGTCCGGTGGCGCCGCGCTGGTGGTGGCGGAGAACGAGGCCGGCAGGGCCGGACCGGACCGGTGCGATCGCATCGAAGCAAGGCGGTAGTGAGGACCCTGATCACAACCCTCGCAGCTGTCCGGAGGGGCACCGCCGGGTTGTGGTCGACCGGTGCCGCTGAGCAGGTCAGCGGGTAAGCGGGGTGCCGGTGCGGGCGGAGGAGACGACCTCGGTGATGGCGCGGACCGACTCCGCTGCGGGGCTGGCGTCCTCGAGCAGGCCCTCGTGTGTGGAGTCGACGGTGCGCTGGACGGAGCGGGTGGATAGCGCGGCGAGCTGGTTCTGCGCGCCGATCCACCCGTCGGTCCCTGCGCTGGTCGCGGAAGCGGTCAGCACGGCGAGCGGTCGGTTACCGAGCGTGGTGAGCGCCTGGGCCTGGGCGAAGACCTCAGGGAGGACCGAGATCTCGTCTCGCTGGCTCCGGTAGGCCTGCGGGGCGGAAGCGATGGCGTTGACTTTCGCGGCGTCCGGGGCCGGCAGGTGGGAGGATCCGGGGACCAGATAGCCCAGCCCGAGGCGGCTCAGAGTGGGCAGCAGGGAGAACCAGCGGCGCATGAACAGCTCGTACTGGCTGGCGTAGGCGGGCATCCGGGTGAACTGCTCCGGGCTGGAGCTGTCCAGCAGCACCAGACCGGCGACCTGCTCGGGGTAGCGGGCGGCATAGGTCGTCGCGAAGGTGCCGCCCGTCGAGTGCCCGACCAGCACGTAGGGGCCGGGCTCGCCGGCCTCGGCGAGGAGCGTGTGCAGGTCCTCGGCCGACTCGATGCCGTCCTGGGGGCGGTCGGGTTCGTCGCTCCAGCCCTGTCCGGCGCGGTCGTACGCGCACACCCGGGACGTCTCGGCGACGGGCCCGATGATCCGCGCCCACCCGTCCGAGAGTCCGCCGAGTCCGTTGACGAGCACCACGGTGGGGCTGTCCTCGCCGCGGCAGTCCAGATGGAGCCGGTGGCCGGCGACGTCGTACAGCTTCCCCGAGGCAGGGAAGGCGGCCCGGTCGCGGAGACCCGCGACATTGCCGTAGAGGGCGCCGATCGAGGAGAGGACCAGTACCGCGATCACCGAGGTGAGCACCCAGCGCGCCTTCCCGGTCACCGAGCGGCGCATCTGGACGAACATCCATCCAGCGAGCGCCACCATCAGCGGCGGCCACACCCAGGTCAGCGCGGTCATCGCCTGGTTTGCGGGGTTGAAGAGCAGCAGGGCTGCGCCGGCAGCACCCTTGGCGACCGCCGGCACAACCGCCCACCGCTGCGGCTGCCGGGTGCGGCGCACGGTCAGCGTGGCCATCAGCGCCCAGCCGAAGCCGAACCCGAGCAGCATGGCTCCGGTGATGGTGGCCTCGGTGCCGCCGCCGAACACGACCAAGGCGAGCACCAGCGCAGCGACTGCGCCGGCGACCGTGGAGGCCACGATGATGCGGCCAGCGGGGCGGCGCTCGGCGACGTTCGTAGTCGGCTCCGGTGTGCGGTGGGACCGACTGGTGGGGGGGGTCTGGACACTCATGGTGGTCTCCGTCCTGGGTGAGTAGATCACTGCTGTCGAGCCTGGACGGGAACGGGGTTACTCGACCCGGTCAGATGGCCGGGATCGCCGCCGGCGGAGCCGGTTGGGACGTCTGCTGCCCGGTGGTCGGGGTGAGGGTAGGCGCCGTTGGTGCGTCGCCACTGCCAGGCGCGGGCGATCAGGGTCGCCGTGGCCGCGAGCATGGCGGCGAGCACGAACACGACTAGGGCCGGCCATTGGTAGGCCGCCGCCCGCCAGGTCACGTCCCGCTCGATCCAGGCCTCGGTCAGATGCGGGAAGGCCGTGCCCGCAGCGAGCACCGCCACCGCGGGCATCAGCGCCAGCGCCGCGCGCAGCCGGGTACCCCGGCGGCGTAGAGCCCAGCGGGCGGCACGGACCACGCCCAGGGCACCCACCGTGAGCGCCGCCAACGTCACCACAGCCAGGACGGTGTCCAGGGTCGCGGCCAGCCGGGGACCGTCGGAGGGCGGGGCGGTGCCTTCGACGATGTCGAAGACGCCGTGCACGATGGCGATCTCGTCGAGCATCATCGGCGAGCCGGCGTTGAACAGCAGCACCACTCCGTATCCCGACGCCGGCCACAGCGCCTCCTCGGCGGTGAAGGTGAAGAGGCTGCCGCTGTGCTCAAGCCGGGTTGGGGCGGCCCTGGGACCGTGGGTCCCCCACCCCAGGGCGTAGCCGGCGTCCGGGGCGCTCGGGGTGTGCAGCACGCGCAGGCCCTGACCGGAGACGATCCGGGTGCCGTCGGCGGCCTGGCCCCCGTTGGCGTGCACGATCAGCCAGCGCGCCATGTCGGCTGCGGAACTGACGACGCCGCCGTCGCCGGCCGAGAAGGTGCCCAGCCCAGGCGCGGGAACCGCGTGCCCGAAGGCGATCAGGTGACCCCCGGTCAGACCAGGGACGGGTTGGTCGTCGGTCACGGTGGAGCTGGTGGCGGCCATCCCGGCCGGTTGGAAGATGTGGTGGCGCAGGTAGTGGTCGAACGGCTCACCGCTGACCACCTCCACCAGGCGCGCCGCGACCTGGTAGTTCGGGTTGTGGTAACTAAACGACGTCCCCGGCGTCGAGGCCAGCCGGGCGGACCGCAGGCTGGTCGTCGCCTCGGTCGTGGTTCTCGGCTGGGGTCGGCTGCGCTCGGGCACCACCGCGTCACTGAGCCCCGAGGTGTGGTCGAGCAGCTGGCGGACGGTGGCCTGGGCGGCGCGCGGGTCGGCCAGCTGGAACTCCGGCAGATGCTGCTGAACCGGGTCGTCCAGGTGCAGACGCCCGGCCTCGACGAGCTGCATCACCGCCAGCGCGGTGAACGACTTACTCAGCGAGGCGGTGCGGAACAGCGAGTCCCCGGTCACCGCCTCCCCGGTGGAATCGCGCCCATAGCCGCGAACCATCAGCACGCGGTCGCCGCGGGTGACGGCCACCGCAGCACCGGGGATGGCCGACTCCGCTAGCTGCGTGCTCATGAACCGATCGATCTCCGCGACCACCGCGTCCGGCCGATGCGGGGTGGCCTGGGCTGGGAGCATCGGTGCCGCAGCCACCAGCAGTACCGCGAGCAGGACGATCACGTACGCCCCGGCGACCGAACCGCGGAACCGTGAAGCGGCCACCTTAAACACCTCCTCTGCTCTTCCGCCTTGCGCGTCGGAAGGTTCCGGGACCGCTGCCGAGCCCTCCACGTTCTGCCGGAGGTCTTGCCCGGGCCTGTTCCGCCGCTGCCCGCTCGTGCCCCTGGTGTCGAGACGGCCGCCGCAAGCACCGGGAGGGACGGAGGCGGTGCGTGGTTGGCGCTGGACGGCGTCCATGGGTGAAGCCTTTCGCAAGAATGGTGGGTCGGCGTTGACGTTGAGGCAGGGCTGCCGGCTGGACCTGCCTGCCGGTAGTGGCTTCGTTCGGCTCAGGCGGCGAACGGGGCGAGTCGGACGGCGGCACCGAAGGCGCCGTAGCGGAGCAGCAGACGGGCGCGGCCCTCAGGGACGCGCGCAGCTTCTTGGCGGAACGCTTCGATGAACACGTCCTTGAAGCCGTCGCGCGGATGCTCACGCGCGGCACTGGCGAGCGTGTCCGCAGGCAGCTCCCAGCTGCGCAGCCCGACGACGTCCACGGCGGCGCCGGCCGCGAGCAGGTAGGCCACCGGGCCGGCGTCCACGGTGACGCCGGGGGTGTAGTGCATCGTGATGGCGGTCAGCAGGGTGTCGGTGGCCGCGGTCGAGAGCCCGACATCTTCGGCCACAACGCGCGCCAACCGCGACGAGGCGAGGGTGAAGTCTGCGTCGCCGGTCGGGTTCACCAGGCCGGTGTCGTGCAGCAGGGCAGCCGCGAACAGCAGCTCGGTGTCCACCTCGAGGGCCTCGAGCTCACCGACGGCACGACCGTAGACGTAGGTGCGGTAGCTGTGGTTCAGCAACGGGACGGGCAGGATGCGGCGGGCTCGCTGCTCCGCCGCCCGGGTCAGCGCACTGGTGGGTGGACTCAGCCGGTCCGCAGCCACGTAGGCGTAGCGGCCCGGGTGAACACCGAGAGCGAGCCGGAGCCGTCCGACCGCGTTCTGGACGTGAGTGCGGACCAGGGGACGCAGCAGCGTTCGGCGTTCAGCGGTAGTGAGCCGGCCCGACGTGCGGTGCACCCAGCTCGCGGTACCCACGCCGTGCACGCCCTTGTTCTGGTTCATCGCGGCTCCTGCCCGAGCGGCCGTCTCCGGGGCGGCGTCCGTCCGGCACGCTTGGCCGGCACCTCCGACCTTGACGGCAGCACGGCGGCATGACACCGGTCAAATGGCCGGGATGGCCAATCGGCGTCCCGGGTCAGCTGAGGCTGAGGCGAGCCAGCTCGCCGCGGGAGGTGACGCCGGTTTTGGTGAAGACGTTGCGGAGGTGGAACGCGACCGTGCGCGGTGAGATCCAGCACAGCGCGGCGACGTCCTTGTTGCTCATCCCCTCACTGACGAGCTGGGCGACGCGCAGCTCGGTAGGAGTGAGCTGGACCAGAGTGGACGGGTTGCGTCGACGGGCCGTCTCCCCAGAGGCGCGCAGCTCGGCAGCCGCTCGCTCAGCGAGCGCGTCAGCGGCCAGATCGCGGAAGGTATCGAGGGCCCTCTTCAGGTGCTCTCGGGCGTCGACGCGACGACCAGCGCGGCGCAGATGTTCGCCGTAGGCAAGCTCGGCGCGAGCGGCGTCGTAGGGACGGTCGCCTGGCTTGTGATACCGCAGCGAGCTCTCGAACAGCGAGGTGGCCTCCTCCCCCGTCTCGGCCAGGAGTGCCCGCCCGTAGCAGGCCACCGCCTGCGCCCAGGGCAGCTCGCTCACCGCAGCGAAGCGGACCATATCGTCGGTCCACGATCGCGCGCGGACAAAGTCAGCGCCCTGGACGGCGGCGGCGATGCGAGGCGTGGCCGCCAGCCGGGCCAGCACCCCGTCGCGCATCTGGGTGAAGTGGTGCAGGGACTCTGCTGCGTCGCCGGCCTGCTCAGCGCGCACCCCGCGGGCCCACCGCAGCACATCAACGACGAAGCCGTCCATCACCCCCAGCCGGTGGTCGGCCAGGAGCCTGGTGGCCCGGTCGAGGAGGTCGTCGTAGTCGTCCCGGCCCTGCAACGCCGCCAGCAGCGTCAGCCAGGCCAGTGGCGTTCCGGTCTGCGCCGGCTGACCGATGCCGCGGGCCAGCGACAACGCCTCCTCGGCGCAACGACGCACGGCCGACCAGTCCCCGGCCGCGTACTGGCTGAAGCACAGCCGGTGCAGCGCGTAGAGCACCTCCATCACCGCCCCGTCAGTCCTGGCCGCGGCCAGCATCCGGGTGAAGAAGGAACGGTGCGCCGCGTCATCGCCCAGGTGCAGCGCCAGGTTCCCGAGGTTTGCCCACACATCGCGATCCTCCGCCGCCATGCCGCTGCTCAGCGCCGTTCGCAGGGTGCCGATGGCCCCGGCCCAGTCCTGCTCTGCTTCAAGGTCGGTCGCTTTCAGCAGCAGCTTGAGGCACCGCACCTGCGGAGGGTCGTCCGCCCCCACCTGGGTGGACAGCGTGCCCGGCGGCAGGGCAGCGCCGCTGTCGATGCCGTGGCTGCGCAGCACCCCGGCGTACGCCGCCATCTCCAAAGCCTGAACCGGGCTCTGCGCGGCGACGTCGCGGGCTGCCGTGAGAAAGATCCGGTGCGCGTCGACCGCCGAGCCGGCGGCCACCTCGACCCGGCCGCGGAGCCGGTCGATCGCGGCCCGCAGCGACCGCTCGTCGGCGACGGCCCGAGCCGACGTGAGTAGTGCCGCTGCCTTCTCGGTCCGACCTGCGGCGTAGGCGTTGCGGGCGGCGGCAAGCAGCCGGCGCGCGCGCAGCTCGTCGCAGGTGCTCAGCTCGGCCGCCCGGGCATAAGTCAGCGAGGCGGATTCGTGGCCTCCACGACTCTCCGCCCGAGCAGCGGTTGTGGCCAGCTCCTCTGCGACAGCGCCGTCGGCTCCCTCGGCTGCCGCCGCACGATGCCACGTCCGCCGGTCCGAGCTGGCACCGGCCCCGGCCTCGGCGCCGGTATCGAGAGCCCGGGCGAGTGCGGAGTGGGCGACCCGGCGCTCGGAGGCGGTGGCTGCCTGGTAGATCGCCGAGCGGACCAGTGGGTGACGCACCCGGACGAGGTCGCCGTCAACCCGCAGGAGGCCGGAGCGCTCCACCTCGACGAAAGCGTCCTCACCCACCCTCATCGACCGGCCGGCGTGGCGTAGTTCGACGAGGCGGAGCGAGTCGTCCGCGGCCGCCAGCAGCATCAACGTCTGCGCGTGGTTCGACAGCTGACGGCAACGGTCGAGGAAGGCCCGCTCCATCCGGGAGGTGAGCGGCAGTGCGTCCGGCAGCAGGTCGGTCCCTGACAGTTGGCCTGCGCTCAGCTGGCTCGGAGCCTCGACCAGGGCCAGCGGGTTCCCGCCGGTGCGGGTCGCCAGCGCCTCCACCACCTGGTCAGCGACGGCCCCGCCGGCGTGCTCCTCGAGCAAAGACCGCACGGCTGCCGGCGCCAACGGCGGCAGCGGCAACTCGGCGATGTCCAGGAAGCTCAGGAACGGCTGCGTGTCGTCGTCGCGGGCTGCGAACACGAGCGCGACCCGTTCGGCGAGCAGTCGACGCGCTACGAACAGCAGCGCATCACGGGAAGCGGCGTCGAGCCACTGGAGGTCATCGACCAGACAGAGCAACGGTCCTGTTTCACTCAGCTCGGTCAGCAGCGCCAGCGTCCCCAGCGCCACCAGGAACGGTTCGCGGCGGTCACCTTCCTCCTCGCCGAACGCCACCCGCAGCGCCCGCCGCTGCGGAGCGGGCAAGGCGTCCAGACGGTCGAACGCGGGACGCAGCAGCCGGTGCAGGGCCGCGAACGCCAGGGCGGACTCCGCCTCCAGCCCAGCCGTCCGAAGCATGCGGAACCCGTACGCGCCCGCCGCGGTGTCCTCGAGCAGTGCCGACTTGCCGATCCCGGCCCCACCCCGCACCAGCACGGTGCAGGCCCGCCCAGCCTGCGCGGCCTCGAGCAGCTGCGCGAGCCGAGCTCGCTCCAGGTCGCGGCCGTGCAACACGGCGCCAGCCTAGGCCCCCCGAGCCGGCAATACCGGCCATCTGACCGGGGCTAACCAGCTCACAGGAACGCCACGCTCGACCCAGCAGCCCTAGCACCCTGCTTGACCCACCGGGCGTACGGCCAGGGCAGCGTGGGTTCTGGGTCGGCCCCGGCTCGGCTAGCAGCCACGACTCGACGGCTTCCCGCACCGTAGTACGGCCTGGTCGACACGAGAGTCGAGCACGGTGCAGAACCTGTCGGACCATGGCCGAGAAGCACGTCATCCCGGCGTTGGGTGCCCGAAAACTGGTGGAGCTGACAGCTGAGGAGGTCGACGCCTGGCTGGCCGCGAACGCGCTCACGCTGTCGACGGACAGCGTCGTGCGGCTCCTGTCGATCCTGCGGAGTTCCATCCACCGGGCACAGGCCCGCGAGCTGGTGCGTCGCAAGGTAGCCCTGCTTTGTCAGCCGCCCCGAGGGACCGCGGCCAGACGCTCGACCAGGCGCGCGCCGTCCTGGCTGCCGCTGAGGGCACGTCGATGCACGCCTACGTAGTCGTCTCGATGCTGACCGGCGCCCGGACAGAGGAGCTGCGCGCTCTGACGTGGGTCCACCTCGACCTTGACGGCGACCCGCCCTCGATCGAGGTCTCGCGCTCGGTCCGCCGCGGGGGAGAAATCAAGACGCCGCGGTCCCGCCGCACGCTGGAGCTGTCGGACCGCGCTCGGGACGCCCTGCGGGCGCATCGTCAGTTGCAGCGCGAGGCGAGGTTGAAGGCGGGCTCGGCTTGGGTTGATCAGGGGTTGGTCTTCTGCACCGCGCATGGCACCGCACTTGATGCGGCGAACGTCCGCCGCTCGTTCCGGGCCGTGGCGAGGAGTGCCGGCCTCGACTCGGAAAGCTGGACGCCGCGCGAGCTGCGGCACAACTTCGTCTCGCCTGCTGTCCAACTCGGGCATGCCCATCGAGGACATCGCCCATGTGGTCGGGCACGCGAACACGAAGACGACCGAGCAGGTCTATCGCAACGAGTTGCGGCCGGTCTTGACTAAGGGCGCACGTGCCATGGACGGCATCTTCCGAGACGAAGCGCGACGAGTTTGGCTGTCAGTCTGGCTGTCAGTGTCGAAGTGGCTCAAGGCCTCGCGGGGGAGCGGGCCTGGCGTTAGCCCTCTGACGAGGGGTGTTGCTGGTGGGCGATACTGGGATCGAACCAGTGACCTCTTCCGTGTCAGGGAAGCGCGCTACCGCTGCGCCAATCGCCCGAGGTGGAGACGGGATTTGAACCCGTGTACACGGATTTGCAGTCCGTTGCCTCGCCTCTCGGCCACTCCACCAGGGTGGGAACCCCTCCCATGGAAAGTGGTCGAGACCCTCCGAGCGGACGACGGGATTCGAACCCGCGACCCTCACCTTGGCAAGGTGATGCTCTACCAACTGAGCCACGTCCGCGTGCGTTCCGTTGCCGTTTCCGGCTTCAGGCGCGAACAGGAACATTAGCCGAGCCGGGCGGCGTAGTCCAAACCGACCACGCGTTGGACGTGTCGCGGCGGCGTCCGCCGACCGGGTCCGAGACCCGCTGACTACCCTGATCGCGTGCTCGACCATGCCGCCTCATCCCTCGTCTCGCCACCTGTCGGACGCCTGGTCTGGATCGACGGACAACTCCACGATCCGGCGACGGCCACCGTCTCGGCCACCGACCACGGGCTGGTCGTGGGCAACGGGGTCTTCGAGGCCACCAAGATCACTGCATCCGGCGCGTACGCGGTCACCCGCCATCTCGACCGGCTGAGCCGCTCGGCCGCGGCCCTCGGGCTGCCCGCACCGGACCACGACCGGATCCGGGCCGGGATCGACGCCGTGGTCGCGGCCCGCGACTTCGAGAACGGCAAGCTCCGCATCACCTACACCGGCGGCGCCGGACCGCTGGGCTCGCAGTCCGCGTACGGACCGGCCACCGTGGTCGTCGCCGCCGACCCGACCGTGCCGCCGCCCGCGGTCGGCGCGCTGGCCACTACACCGTGGACTCGCAACGAGCGGGGCGCGATGGCCGGGGTGAAGACGACCTCGTACGCCGAGAACGTCCGCGCGCTGGCCTGGGCGACCGGGCGCGGTGCCACCGAGGCGCTCTTCCTCAACACCGTCGGTCACGTCTGCGAGGGCACCGGTACCAACGTCTTCTTCGTCTTCGGCGACGAGGTGGTGACGCCGCCGCTCAGCGCCGGACCGCTGGCCGGCGTCACCCGAGCGCTGCTGCTCGACTGGGCCCCGATCACCGAGCGCGACCTCACCCTGGCCGAGGCCCAGGCCGCCGACGAGGTGTTCATCACCTCGTCGCTCCGCGACCTCCAGCCCGTCGACCGCTGGGACGAGCACGACTATCCGGCTCCCGGCCGGGTGACCGAGCGGCTGATGAGTCTGTTCGCCCGCCGCTCGGCTGACGACCTGGACCCCTGAGTTCCGCAGCGCGGGCGACGGTTCGACGGACTCCGCCGATGGGCTACAGTTATGCCTCGCACGGGCGATTGGCGCAGTGGTAGCGCGCTTCGTTCACACCGAAGAGGTCACTGGTTCGAACCCAGTATCGCCCACCGTAGACCCATGGCCGGAAATCAAAAGCGGCCGGGGATGAGGCTCCCGTGCCGCCCCCGTGCCCGCCTCCACTGCGGATCGCGGTCCCCGGCCAGCGGTGCCTGGACGGTACGCACCCGGCGCGACCGAACCCATGGATAGCCCGGACATGCGGATTGAACCTTCCCGGCCGCTCTGACGTATCCAAAGGCACCACTACTCGGGGAGGGGAACGATGTTTCTCAAGATCAAGTTCGTCCACGCCGCAACCGCGACACTCGTCCTGATCGCCGCCGCGGGCTGCGGCTCCGACACGACCACCCCTGCAGCGGCGCCGACGTCGGCTTCCGCCCCGGCGTCCAGCGCCGCCGCCCCCTCCTCCGCAGCCAGTTCCGCCTCGGCTTCGGGCGACCTCGCTGTCGCCGAGACCTCGCTGGGCAAGATCCTCGTCGACAGCAACGGGATGACCGTCTACTACTTCACCAAGGACAAGGCCGACTCGGGTAAGAGCGCCTGCTCCGGCGACTGCCTCGCGGCTTGGCCGTCGGTCGAGGCCAGCTCCGATACCCCCACCGGCGAGGGCATCACCGCGAAGCTCGGGACCATCACCCGCGATGACGGCAGCAAGCAGGTCACCGTGGCGGGGATGCCGGTCTACCTCTGGCAGAAGGACAAGGCCCCCGGCGACGTGACCGGACAGGGCGTCGGCAAGGTCTGGTACGTCGTCGGTCCCGACGGCAAGATGATCACCACCACTGCCACGAGTTGACCGGTGGCGGCGCGGATCTCCGCACGTGGCCGGGTCCGGACCGAGGTCGTCAGCAGATCGCCGGACGCGGCTGGGCGGATGGGTTTCGATCGTGACGTCCCCGGCTGGTCCGCTTCGGACCGGGCGGGTCGGGCTCGTCGGCCTTCGCGTGGGGTGGCCAGCCCACCCGAAGGATGTCCGATGCGTGACGTCACGCGACCATCGGCATTCGGGTGCCGCCGTGCGCTCCGGTCCTGAGGGCCAACAGGCGACCCCACGCCTTCCGGTTCCCGGCGGACGTTAGCGTCAGCCCGTGACCTCCTTGCTGCGTCTGGACTCCTCGGCCGATCTGACCGGCTCGGTGAGCCGGCGGCTGACCGCTCGCTTCGCCGACGGCTGGGCCGCGCTCGGCCACGACATCGTCCGCCGCGACCTGTTCGCCGACCAGCCGCGCCACCTGCCGAGTCAGGCGCTGCACTGGGCCCGGTCGCTGCGCACCGCGGACGAGTCGGTCTCCGAGGCCGACGAGCGCTACCAGCAGGAGTTGGTCGACGAACTGCTCGCCGCTGACGTCGTGCTGATCGGGGCACCGATGTACAACTGGTCGGTGCCGTCGACGCTCAAGGCGTGGATCGACTGGATCCACGTGCCCGGGATGACCGCTCCGGCCAGCGGCACCGACACGCCGCCGCTCGGCGGGAAGCCGGTCGTGCTGGTCTCGGCCCGCGGTGGCGCGTACGGCGGTGACACCGGCAACGTCGACCACCAGCTGGCCGCGCTGACCCAGCTGTTCACCGGGTCGATGCAGATGACCGTCCATCCGGTGCTCGCCGACCTCACCCTGACCGACCGCGTCGCCGACCTGGCGCCGCTCGCGGCCGAGGGGGCCGCCGCCCAGGCCGCCGCCGAGGCCGAGATCGACCGGCTGGTCGCCGCCCTGGGCTGATCGATCCGGCCGCACCGACACTCGGACCCGGCGAAATCGCTGCGGTCCCCGGCCGCGGGCAGCACTAGTCTGAGCGGGTTCAGTTCGTCGAGTTCCGGAGGATTCCCTGTGTCCAGCCAATCGATCACCCTCGTACGCGACGGCGTCAGCGAGCCGCGGGTGACCGAGAGCACCACCACCGGGCTGGAGCTGTTCGGCGAGGACCGCACCGTCGTCGCCGTGCGGGTCGACGGCGAGCTCCGCGACCTGCAGCGTGAGTTGCCGGACGGGGCGACGGTCGAGCCCGTGTCGATCGACTCGGCCGACGGGCTGAACATCCTGCGGCACTCGGCCGCCCACGTGGCCGCGCAGGCCGTCCAGGCGCTGCACCCCGAGGCCAAGCTCGGCATCGGCCCGCCCATCGTCGACGGCTTCTACTACGACTTCGACCTGGCCGAGCCGTTCACGCCCGACGACCTCAAGACCCTCGAGAAGTCGATGACCCGGATCGTCAAGGAGCGGCAGCGCTTCCGGCGGCGTGAGGTCAGCGACGACCAGGCCCGCGAGGAATTGGCCGACGAGCCGTACAAGCTCGAGCTGATCAGCGCCAAGAGCTCGATCGACGCGTCCGACGACAGCGGTGCCGGCGCCGAGGTGGGCGCGGGCGGGCTGACCATCTACGACAACCTGCGCCGCGACGACACGGTGGCCTGGAAGGACCTGTGCCGCGGCCCGCACGTCCCGCACACCGGCTACATCCCGGCCTTCGCGCTGACCCGCAACTCCGCGGCCTACTGGCGCGGCGACCAGGCCAACGCCCAGCTGCAGCGGCTGTACGGCACCGCGTGGCCGAGCCGCGAGGCGCTCAAGGACTACCAGTTCCGGATGGCCGAGGCGGCCAAGCGCGACCACCGCAAGCTCGGGGTCGAGCTCGACCTGTTCAGCTTCCCCGACGAGCTCGGCTCGGGTCTGGCCGTGTTCCACCCCAAGGGCGGGGTGATCAAGCGCGAGATGGAGGACTACGTCCGCCGTCGTCACCTCGAGGAGGGCTTCCAGTACGTCGGGACGCCGCACCTGTCCAAGGAGGGGCTGTTCCACACCTCCGGGCACCTGCCGTACTACAAGGACACGATGTGGCCGCCGATGGAGTTCGAGGGATCGGACTACTACCTCAAGGCCATGAATTGCCCGATGCACAACCTGATCTTCCGGTCCCGAGGCCGGTCCTACCGCGAGCTGCCGCTGCGGCTGTTCGAGTTCGGCTCGGTCTACCGCTACGAGAAGTCCGGCGTGGTGCACGGGCTGACCCGGGTCCGGGGGATGACCCAGGACGACTCGCATTCCTACGTCACCGCCGACCAGGCCGCGGGGGAGATCAAGCACCTGCTCACGTTCGTGCTCGGGCTGCTGCGTGACTTCGGGCTCGACGACTACTACCTCGAGCTGTCGACCCGCGACGACTCGAAGAAGGACAAGTTCGTCGGCACCGAGGAGCAGTGGGCGGTCGCCACCGAGGTCCTCGAGACCGCGGCCCAGGAGACCGGGCTGACCCTGGTCCCCGATCCGGGTGGCGCCGCGTTCTACGGACCGAAGATCTCGGTCCAGGCGCGTGACGCGATCGGCCGGACCTGGCAGCTCTCGACCATCCAGTACGACTTCAACCAGCCGGCCGGGTTCGAGCTGCAGTACCAGGCCGCCGACGGCAGCCGGCAGCAGCCGGTGATGATCCACTCGGCCAAGTTCGGCTCGATCGAGCGGTTCATCGGCGTCCTGGTCGAGCACTACGCCGGTGCCTTCCCGCCCTGGCTGGCTCCGGTCCAGGTCGTCGGCATCCCGGTGGCGGGGGAGTACGTCAGCTATCTGTACGACGTCGCCGACCGGCTGCGTCGGGCCGGCGTGCGGGTCGAGGTCGACGCCAGCGACGACCGGATGCAGAAGAAGATCCGCACCGCCCAGCAGCAGAAGGTGCCGTTCATGCTGATCGCCGGTGGTCAGGACGCCGAGGCCGGTGCGGTGTCGTTCCGCTACCGCGACGGGACGCAGAAGAACGGCGTCCCGGTCGACGAGGCGCTGGCCGAGATCATCGACGCGATCGCGCGGCGGATCCAGGTCTGAGTGGTCGACGCCGGTCCCGGCCCGCGCGGCGACGAGCCGGGCGGAGCCGGGGCACTAGGCTGGCCGGGTGAGCGAGTACGAGGTGCCGGGCGAGCTCCCGGGCACCCCGGACGGCTTCGAGCGGCTGTGGACCCCGCACCGGATGGTCTACATCGGCGGCGAGAACAAGCCGACCAGCACCGATGCCGGCGACTGCCCGTTCTGCCCGATCCAGGCGGGTGAGGATCGCGCCGGGTTGATCGTGCACCGCGGTGAGCTGGCGTACGCGGTGCTCAATCTCTATCCGTACTCGCCGGGGCACCTGCTCATCTGCCCCTACCGGCACGTCGCCGACTACACCGATCTGAGCGCGGAGGAGACCGCGGAGGTCGCCGCGCTGACCCAGCAGGCCATGCGGGCGATCCGTCGCGGCCAGCGCACCTCACGGCTTCAACCTCGGGATGAACCAGGGCGCGGTCGCCGGCGCCGGTATCGCCGCCCACCTCCACCAGCACGTCGTGCCCGCGGTGGTCCGGGGACGCCAACTTCCTCCCGGTGATCGGTCAGACCAAGGCGCTGCCGCAACTGCTCGACCAGACCTGGCAACTGCTCAGCGCCGCCTGGGACGACCGGGACGCGGAGTCCGCCTGATGCTCGAACGCTTCCGCGCCCTCTCCCACCTCGTCCTCGCGCCGATCGCCCGCGGGCTGATCCGGCTCGGCGTCTCACCCGACGTGGTGACCGTCATCGGCACCCTCGGGGTGGTGCTCGGCGCCCTGGTCTGCTTCCCGCAGGGGTGGCTGTGGCAGGGCGTCGCTGGTCGTCACCTTCTTCGTCGTGTCGGACATGGTCGACGGGCTGATGGCCAAGATCACCGGGACGGCGAGCGCCTGGGGCGCGTTCCTCGACTCGACCTCGGACCGCCTCGGCGACGCGGCGGTGTTCGGCGGCATCCTGCTCTATCTTCGTCTACCGCGAGGACTCGACCCTGTGGGCCGGGATCGCGCTGGCCGGACTCGTCTTCGGCCAGTGGACGTCCTACGTCAAGGCGCGGGCCGAGAGCCTCGGGCTTCGACCTGCGACGGTGGGCTCGCCGCCCGGGCCGACCGGCTGGTCATCATCCTGGCTCGGGGCGCTGCTCGCCGGCCTGGGCGTGCCGTACGTGCTGCAGATCGCCGTCGCCGCTGCTCGCCGTGACCAGCATGATCACCGTCCTGCAGCGGATCGCCCAGGTCCGCCGCCAGGCCAAGGCCGTCGATGTCCAGCCGGCGTGACCGCGTCCGCGACGTCGTCGTCCGACAGCTCTACCGGACCGGCTGGCGGACCGCGTCGCTGCTGCCGGATCGGGCCACTGCGTCGCTGATCGCGGCGGCGCAGCCGGGTCGGCGCCCGGCTGAGCGGTTCGCACCTGGCCACGCTGCGGGCCAACCTCGAGGTGCTGATCGGGGTCGAACCCGACGAGGCGCTGATGCGGCGCGCGGTCGAGTCCTACCTGCGCTGCTTCACCGAGGTGCTCGCGCTGCCCGGCTGGTCGACCGAGAAGATCGTCGGCAAGGTGACCACCGTCAACGAGGGCGTGCTGCGGACCGCGTACGCCGACCGCGGGGCCGTCGTCGCCCTGCCGCACAGCGGCAACTGGGACCTGGCCGGGGCGTGGGCCTGCTGTCACCGGCATGCCGGTGACCACGGTGGCCGAGCAACTGGCCGACGCCGAGTTCGCCGACTTCGTGTCCTTCCGCGAGCGGCTGGGTATGGAGGTGATCTCGCACCGGCGACCCGCACGCGGTCGCCGACCTGATCGCCGCCGTACGCCGGGGGCGGTTGGTCTGTCTGCTCGCCGACCGCGACCTCACCGGCACCGGCGTCCCGGCGACCTGGTCCGGACAGACCGATCACCATGCCCGCCGGCCCGGCGCTGATCGCCCGGCGCAGCGGGGCGGCCTTGATCCCGGCCGTGTGCCACTACACCGGCTCGCGGATGACCATCGTGTTCGGCCAGCCGGTCCCGCCGCAGCCCGGTCGGGCCGGTCTGGTCGCGATGACCCAGCAGCTGGCCGACTTCTTCCCGATCCTGCTCCGGCAGGCCCCGCAGGACTGGCACATGATGCAGCCGTTCTTCGGCCCGGAACGGGTGTGATCGGCCGACTCCGGGTCGGGCTGGTCTGCCCGTACTCCTCGACGCACCGGGCGGCGTGCAGAACCACGTCCTCGGCCTGGCCCGCTACCTGCTCACCCAGGGTCACGACCCGTTCGTGCTCGCGCCCGGCTCGTTGAGCGCAGCGGCGGCCGAGATCATCCCGGCCGACCGGTTCATCTCCGCCGGCCGAGCCGTCCCGGTGGCCTACAACGGGTCGATCGCGCGGGTGAACTTCGGTCCGGTCAGTGCGCGGCGGGTCCGGCGTTGGCTGCGACGCGCTCGACCTCGACGTCGTCCACCTGCACGAACCGATCACCCCGAGCATCTCGGTGCTCGCCCTGCACGCCGCCGCGGTGCCGGTGGTGGCCACCTTCCACACCGCCACCCCGCGGTCGCGGACCATGCACCTGGCCGGGAAGGTCCTGCACCCGCTGATCGGCCGGATCGACGCCGGGATCGCCGTCTCGGAGTCGGCGCGCGACGTGGTCGTGCGCCATCTCGGACGGGATGCGCTGGTCGTGCCCAACGGCATCCGGCTGGGTGACTTCGACTCGGCCGGACCGGTCGGCGCGATTGGGTCACCGCGGGTGGTGTTCCTCGGGCGGCTCGACGAACCGCGCAAGGGCCTCGACGTGCTGCTGGCCGCCGCACCGGCCATCCGGGCCGCCCTGCCGGCGGTGGACATCATCGTCGCCGGTGGCGGACAGCGCGCCGTGCCGGCCGGCGTCCGGGCGGTCGGTGCGGTCAGCGACGCCGAACGCGCGGAACTGCTGGCCTCGGCCGACGTCTTCGTCGCCCCGCACCGGGCCCGCGAGAGCTTCGGCATCGTGCTGCTCGAGGCCATGGCCAGCGGTGTACCGGTCGTCGCCTCCGACATCCCCGCCTTCCGTGACGTCCTCCGCTCGGGTTCGCCGCGCCCGCTCGGCCGGGTTTTCCCGGCCGGCGACGCCGAGGCGCTGACCCGGGCCGTGGTGCGGACGGTGCAGTCGCCCGACCCGGCGCGGGTCGCGGCTGCCGCCGAGGCGGCGGCCGCGTACGACTGGACGCGGGTCGGCCCCCGCATCGTCGAGGTCTACGCCGCGGCCCAGGCCAGCTGGTCGCGCCACCACGACACCGCGCCGCGGACCGAGGCGACCTGGGCCGCGCTCGACGCTGCCCTGATCCGCCGGGCCCGGCGGGCGGTCACCTGGGCCCGGGGTGCCGGGGTCGACGTCCGGACCGCCGGCGAGCTCGACCGCGCAGCGAGAATCGCGCTGCGGCCCGGGCTCAGCCGGGCGGAGCGCGAGCGGGCCGAGAGCGCGCTCAGCCTGGTGTTACGGCGCTCGGGGGTCGAGGTCCACCCGGATCTGGGCGCCGAGCAGGTGCTGCTGGCCCGGCGGCTGCACAACGACGCGGTCAGCGCCGTGCGCACCGGTCGTCCCGCCGGGGCGTGGGCTCCGCACCGACACGCGGACGCGCAGCCGTTCGAGATGGCCGACCACCGAACATAGGCTGTCGGCCGTGACCGGCCCGGACCAGCAGACGCGACCCGCTCCGCCGGGGCGTCCGCGTCCGGCGGCCGACGCCAGCATGGATCTGCTCAACCAGATCATCCGGCAGCCCATCGACCCCGATTACGCCCGCGTCGCCGCCGAGGGGGCGCCGACCCGGGCCCGGGTCCGGATCGGGGTGGTCGCGGTCATCATCGGGGCGTTGTTCGCCATCGCCGCGGTCCAGACCAACCGGACCGCGCCGGCGCTGGAGACCGAGCGGACCGAGCTGATCAGCCGGGTCCAGGCGGCCGAGACCGAATCCGACGAGCTGCGCGAGCAGGTGACCACCCTCAGCGACGAGATCGCCCGGCTGCGGACGTCCGCCCTGGGCAACGACGGCACCGCCCAGCAGCTCGAAGCCCGGATCGGTGCCCTCGCCCCGGCGGTGGGCGACGTGCCGGTCACCGGACCCGGGGTGGTGGTCGTGGTCGACGACGCGCCGGCCACCGAGGGCACCGAATCCGACCGGGTGCTCGACCTCGACCTGCAGATCCTGGCCAACGGGCTGTGGGAGGCCGGGGCCGAGGCGGTGGCCATCAACGGCCACCGGCTGTCCACCCTGACCGCGATCCGCAGTGCGGGCGACGCGATCACCGTCGACTACCGGTCGCTGACCCGGCCCTACCGGGTCGAGGCGATCGGCGACCCGCGTACGCTGCCGGCCCGGTTCGCCGAGACCAGCGCCGGGTCGTGGTGGACCGAGCTGTCGCGGAGCCGGAGAATGGGGTTCTCCATGAGCGACGACAAGACCCTCGAGCTGGCCGCCGATCCGGGCATCACCCTGCGACACGCCCGCCCCGCGAGCTGAGCGGCCGACCCCGATGATCCCCGATCCGACCCCGCACCGGAGCTGCTGATGATTCCGTTGATCGGCCTGCTGGCCGGCATCATCCTCGGTCTCGTGCTCGAGCCGACCGTGCCGCTGTTCCTGCAGCCCTACCTGCCGATCGCCATCGTCGCCGCGATGGATGCGTTGTTCGGCGCCTTCCGCGCCTACCTCGAGGGCATCTTCACCGACCGGGTGTTCGTGGTGTCGTTCGTGTCCAACGTGCTGATCGCCGCGGCGATCGTCTACGTGGGCGACCAGATCGGGGTCGGGTCCCAGCTGTCCACCGGCGTGGTCGTGGTGCTCGGGATCCGGATCTTCACCAACGCCGCTGCTATCCGACGGTCGCTGATCCATGCCTGAGCGTCGGATCCGGGGGAGCGCGGCGCGGTCGCGTCGGATCGGCTCCCTGCGCCGCAGCCAGCAGAAGCTGGCCGCCGACCTGGGGGAGTCGACGCCGGGGGAGGACATCTCCGGGGCCGCCGAGGCGACGCGTACACCGGGCCGGGGCTGGGCGGCCACCGGGTGGCCGAAGCTCAAGGCCTCGCTCAGCAACCCCGGCCGGGGTCAGATCATCGCGGCCGTCATCTTCTTCATCGTCGGGATGGCCGGGGTGATGCAGATCCGGATCAACACGGCCGACGACACCTACACCACCGCGCGCCGCGAAGACCTGATCCAGTTGCTCGACGGCCTCGGCGCCGAGTCACGGCGGCTGGAGAGCGAGATCGCCGACCTGCAGCGGACCCGGGCCGAGCTGCGCTCCGGCGCCGACACCCAGCGGGTGGCCCGGGCCGAGGCGGAGAAGCGGATCAGCGAGTTGTCCATCCTGGCCGGCACCGCGCCCGCCGAGGGACCGGGCATCACCATGCGGGTCTACGACCCGACCGGGAAGGTGGACGCGAGTGTGCTGCTCGACGCCGTCGAGGAGATGCGCGACGCGGGGGCCGAGGTGATCGAGGTCAACGACACCATCCGGGTGGTCGGGTCCTCGTGGTTCGGCGCCGACGCGTCGGGGCTGCTGATCGACGGCAAGCCGGTCGCCACCCCGATCGTGCTCGAGGTCATCGGCGACCCGCACAGCCTGGAAGAGGCGGCGCGGTTCCGCGGCGGTATCGTGTCCGAGATCACCGGTCCGAAGATCGGTGGTCAGGTCCAGATCGACCAGGTCGACCGTCTCGTCGTCGAGTCCTTGCATGTGGCGCCGGACAATCAGTACGCTCGGCCAGCGTCGCCACCGACACCGCGCTGAGCGGTGACCTTCCCCACTCCGCACTTCGATCGCCAGGAGCCCGACATGACGGACTTTCCCGAGGACCTGAAGTATTCGGTCGAGCACGAATGGGTGCGGGCCGGCAACACCTCGACCGTGCGGATCGGGATCACGGAGTACGCCGCCGACCAGCTCGGTGACATCGTCTTCGCCTCGCTGCCCAGCGTCGGCGAGACCGTTGCCGCCGGCGACGCCTGCGGCGAGCTCGAGTCGACCAAGAGCGTCTCCGACATCTTCTCTCCGGTGGCCGGCGTGGTCGGTGCGGTCAACCCGGCGCTCGAATCGAGCCCCGAGGTCATCAATGCCGATCCCTACGGCGACGGGTGGCTGTTCGAGCTCGAACTGGCCGACGACGCCGACCTCGACGACCTGCTCGACGCCGACGCGTACGCCGAACAGCTCGACCACTGAGCAGGTGATCAGCGGCGCGGCCCGGCAGTCTAAACTCTCTACTGCGTCTTGACTGCGGGACAGACGCGCGAATCGAAGGAGAGACCGGTGCCGTTCTGCACGAACTGCGGTCACGACAACCCCGGGGGCAGCAACTTCTGCGCCCAGTGCGGGACCTCGTTGACCGGCACGCTGCCACGCAGCTCCGAGAGCCCCGACCGGGTGCCGACCGGTGACACCACCAAGACCATCCCGGCGGTGGTCGACGAGCGGGACGCCGAGCTGCTGACCGCCGAGGACGAGGCGGCGGTGAGCGCGCTGCCCCAGGGCTCGGCGCTGCTGATCGTCCAGCGCGGCGCCAACGCCGGGAGCCGCTTCCTGCTCAACACCGATCTGGTGACCGCGGGCCGGCATCAGGACTCCGACATCTTCCTCGACGACATCTCGGTGTCGCGCCGGCACGCCAGCTTCAGCCGGACCGAGGAAGGCACGGTGGTCAAGGACCTGGGCAGCCTCAACGGGACCTACGTCAACCGTGACCTGGTCGATTCGCACGTCCTCCGGCACGGCGACGAGGTCCAGATCGGCAAGTTCCGGTTGGTGTATTTCGGGAGCGCGCAGGCCTAGGCGAGCGGGACCACTCACGTGCCGTCGACCACGCGGAGCATCGGACAGGTGCTGGCTGTCGTTCGCCCGGACTTCCCGGACATCTCGATCTCCAAGATCCGCTTCCTCGAGTCCGAGGGGCTGATCACCCCGGTGCGAGCGCCCTCGGGCTACCGCCGCTACGCCGACAGCGATGTCGAGCGGCTGCGCTTCGTGCTCACCGCCCAGCGCGACCACTACCTGCCGCTGAAGGTCATCCGCGACCATCTCGACCAGATCGACCGGGGGCTGACGCCGCCGCCGCTCGACGGCCGCCGCGGTGAGGGCAACGCCGAGCCGGACACCGCGGACGGCCCGTCGACCCCGGCGCCCACCGTCGCCCCGCCCACTCCGCCACCCCCGGCGGCCAAACGTCCGGTCCGGTTGTCGCGGACCGAACTGCTCGACGCCAGCGGGCTGTCCGAGACCGCGCTGGCCGAGCTCGAACGCACCCAGATCCTGCCCGGCCGTCCGGGCACGAGCCACTACGGGCGCGACGCGCTGACCATCGCCATCGCCGCTCGTCGGCTGTCGGAGTTCGGCCTCGACGAGCGCCACCTGCGGGCGTTCAAGATGTCGGCCGACCGTGAGGTCGGGCTGGTCGAGCAGGCGATCGCGCCGCACGCCCGCCGGGCCGGGGCCGGCAAGGACGTGGCCGGCGAGGTCACCCAGCTGGTCATCAGTCTGCATGCCGCGCTGGTCCGTTCGGCCATGGAGCGCTGACCGCACATCCGCGGACGCCGGGCCCCTCGGTTCCCGCCCGCACGGCAAGTAGATTGAAGCCATGCGTGAGCTGGATGTGGTGGGAGTGCGGGTGGAGATGCCGTCGAACGCTCCCATGGTGCTGTTGCGTGAGGTGGGCGGCAGCCGCTACCTGCCGATCTGGATCGGGGCGAATGAGGCGTCGGCCATCGCCAACGCCCAGGAGGGCGTGGTCCCGCCCCGCCCGCTGACCCACGACCTGATGGTCGACACCCTGGCCTCGCTCGGTCATCGGCTGACCGAGGTGCACATCACCGAGCTCGAGGGCGGGACCTTCTACGCCGTGCTGCTGGTCGACGGAATCGAGGTCAGCGCCCGCCCCTCGGACGCCATCGCCCTCGCCCTGCGGGTCGGATCCGACATCTACTGCGCCGAAGGTGTGCTCGACGAGGCCGGGATCGAGATCCCCGAGGCCGAAGAGGACGAGGTGGAGAAGTTCCGGGAGTTCCTCGACCAGGTCAATCCCGACGATTTCGTCACCGGCGAAGAGCCGAAAGCCTAGTCAGCAGGAACACCACATCTCGAGTCGAGGGTGAGACCAAGCGCGGCTCGGCTCCTCCTGATCCGGGTGTCAAGCTCTTGTCGAGAGTTGAGCCGATCTCACCCCGGGTATCGGCGTGTCGTTGACCCTCGACGGCGACGGGTCGTAGCGTTCCCCGGGTAATGCCGACTGTGGAATTACACCGGGGTGAACAAGTTGGAGGCAGATCGTGAGCAGCGAGGTTCCCGCACCTGAGGACGACCGGACCGAGGCGACCGAGGTCGCACAGGACCTGCTGTTCGACGGTGACTTCTCGCCGCTCCCCAGCAATCTCGGCTTCCGCGGTCCGGTGGCCTGCAGCGCGGTCGGCATCACCTACCGTCAGCTCGACTACTGGGCCCGCACCGGCCTGGTGGCACCGGAGATCCGCGGTGCGGCCGGCTCGGGCTCGCAGCGGCTCTACAGCTTCCGCGACATCCTGCTGCTGCGGGTCATCAAGCGGCTGCTCGACGTCGGGATCTCGCTGCAGCAGGTGCGGACGGCGATCGACCACCTGCGCGCTCGCGGCGTCGAGGACCTGACCGAGGTCACGTTGATGAGCGACGGCGTCTCGGTCTACGAGTTCACCTCCAGCGACGACGTGATCGACCTGATCCACGGCGGACAGGGCGTCTTCGGGATCGCCCTCGGCGGGGTGTGGCGCGATCTGGCCGGCACATTGCTCGAATTGCCGGCCGAGCGGGCCGAGGTCGAGGAGCCCACGGCGGCGCTGTCCGACGACGACCTGTCGATCCGGCGCCGGCGGCGCGCCGCCGGCTGATCCTCCGGCGCCACTCCAGCACCCGTCAGACCCGGCCTCGCCGGGTCTGAGCTGTTTTCAGGGTTCGAGAGACGGTGTCGACGGGGCAGTAAGGTGGGCGCTGCTGGAACCGGCAGCGCGGGAGAGACCGACATCCTCGTGGTGCGGCGCCGAAGGGGCAACCTCCCCGGAACCTCTCAGGCACCCGAACCGCGCGACCGGGCGGGCAGGAATGCCCTCGACTCTGGAGCCGGTCACCGACCGACGACAGAGGGGGAGTGTCGTCGACACCGCGGTCGGCGGCGGCCGTCACTCGCGTCATCCGAAGGACTCCCGATGAACACTGCTCCCGCCACCACCTTCGCCGACCGGCACATCGGTCCGCGCGCCGCCGAGCGCGATGCGATGCTCGCCACCCTCGGCCTCGAAACCCTCGAGGAACTGGTCGACCAGGCCATGCCCGCGGCCATCCGGCTACGCACCGACCTCGAGCTTCCCCCGGCTCGGACCGAGTCGGAGACCCTTGAGCTGCTGCGCGACCTGGCCGCTCGCAACCGTCCGTTGCGGGCGATGATCGGACTCGGCTACCACGGCACGATCACCCCGCCGGTGATCCGGCGTCGGGTGCTCGAGTCCCCGGCCTGGTACACCGCCTACACCCCGTACCAGCCCGAGATCAGCCAGGGCCGGCTCGAGGCCCTGCTCAACTTCCAGACGATGGTCTGCGACCTCACCGGGCTCGACGTCGCCGGCGCCAGCCTGCTCGACGAGGCCACCGCGGCCGCCGAGGCCATGACCCTGGCCCGGCGCGCGACCAAGACCGGCGCCGCGCTGGTGCTCGACGAGCAGACCCTGCCGCAGACCGTCGACGTCATCCGGACCCGGGCCGACGCGCTCGGTCTCGAGATCGTCGTCGCCGAGGGTTCGCTGCTCGACGCGATCGCCGGAACGGACCCGTTCGCCGTGCTCGTCCAGACCCCGGCGGCCGACGGCCGGTTGCTGCCGACCGAGGAACTGCGAGCCGTCGCCGACGCCGCCCACGAGCGCGGTGCGCTGGTCATCGCCGCCGTCGACCCGCTGGCACTCGCCCTGACCACCCCGCCCGGTGAGTGGGGCGCCGACATCGCCGTGGGCTCCAGCCAGCGCTTCGGCGTGCCGCTGTTCTACGGCGGCCCGCACGCCGCCTTCCTGGCCGTCCGTGAGGGCCTGACCCGCTCGATGCCCGGCCGCCTGGTCGGGCTGTCGCGCGACATCGACGGCGTGCCCGCCTTCCGGCTGGCCCTGCAGACCCGCGAGCAGCACATCCGCCGTGAGAAGGCCACCTCCAACATCTGCACCGCGCAGGTGCTGCTCGCCGTGGTCGCCGCGATGTACGCGGTCTACCACGGGCCCGCAGGGATCCGGGCGATCGCGCAACGCCTGCACGACCAGGCGACTGCGCTGGCCGGCGACCTGGTCGCGGGCGGCGTACGCGTGGTCCACGACGGTTTCTTCGACACCGTGGTGGCCGAGGTCCCCGGACGGGCCACCGACGTGGTCCGCCAGGCCCACGACACCGGTCTGCACCTGCGGTTGATCGATGACGACCACGTCGGGGTGTCGATCGGCGAGGACGTCACCGCGGCCGATCTCGACGCGGTCCGCAAGGCGTTCGGCGTCGGCATCGGCTCCGCCGCGTACGGGGGCCTGGCCGGAAGCGAGCGGACCAGCGACTACCTGACCCACCCGGTGTTCAACACCCACCACAGCGAGACGGCGATGCTGCGTTACCTCCGCGCGCTCTCGGATCGCGACTTCGCCCTCGACCGCGGGATGATCCCGCTCGGCTCGTGCACGATGAAGCTCAACGCGGCCACCGAGATGGAGCCGATCTCCTACCCGGGGTTCGCCGACCTCCATCCGCTGGCCCCGGCCGAGGACGCGACCGGGTACGCCGAGCTGATCAGCACCCTCGAGGACTGGCTGGCCGAGGTCACCGGCTACGACGCGGTGTCGGTCCAGCCCAACGCGGGCAGCCAGGGCGAGCTCGCCGGTCTGCTGGCCATCCGCGGGTACCACGACGCCAACGGCGACCACGACCGACGGGTCTGCCTGATCCCGTCCTCGGCCCACGGCACCAACGCCGCCTCGGCGGTGATGGCCGGGATGCAGGTGGTGGTGATCAAGGCGGCAGCCGACGGTGCGGTCGACCTCGACGACCTGGCCGCCAAGATCGCCACCCACCGCGACCGGCTGGCCGCGATCATGGTCACCTATCCGTCGACCCACGGCGTCTTCGAGGAGACCATCACCGACCTGTGCGGTCAGGTCCACGACGCGGGCGGCCAGGTCTACGTCGACGGCGCCAACCTCAATGCTCTGCTCGGGCTGGCCCGACCGGGCAAGTTCGGCGCCGACGTCAGCCACCTCAACCTGCACAAGACCTTCTGCATCCCGCACGGCGGCGGCGGCCCCGGCGTCGGTCCGGTCGCGGTCAAGGCCCACCTCGAGCCGCACATCCCGCGCTCGATCTCGGCCGCGCCCTACGGTTCGGCCGGCATTTTGCCGATCAGCTACGCCTACATCGCGCTGATGGGCGGCGACGGGCTGCGCTCGGCCACCGAGCACGCGCTGCTGGCCGCCAACTACGTGGCCACCCGGCTGGCTGACCACTTCCCGGTGCTCTACGCCGGCCGGGACCAGTCCGGGACCGGATCGGGCTCGGCCCAGCGGGTCGCGCACGAGTGCATCCTCGACCTGCGCCCGCTGACCAAGGCCAGCGGCGTGACCGTCGACGACGTCGCCAAGCGGCTGGTCGACTACGGGTTCCACGCGCCGACGATGAGCTTCCCGGTGGCCGGAACCCTGATGGTCGAGCCCACCGAGTCGGAGAACCGTGAGGAGATCGACCGGTTCTGCGACGCGATGATCGCCATCCGGGCCGAGATCGCCCGGGTCGAGTCGGGGGAGTGGTCGCGCGACGACAACCCGCTGGTCAACGCTCCGCACACCCAGACCCAGGTCACCGCGGACGAGTGGGCCCACCCGTACTCGCGTCGGATCGCCGCCTTTCCGGCCGGTCTGCACACCGGACCGCTCTACGCCGACGGCTTCGACAAGTACTGGCCGCCGGTCGGTCGGATCGACCAGGGCTTCGGTGATCGCAACCTGGTCTGCACCTGCCCGCCTCCCGAGGCGTATGAATCGTGACGCCCGCGCGTCGACGCTCGTGTCACGAGTGGACGGCCCGTTGGGGGTGTGCCGGTGCTCGAGCGACCGGCCGACTCGATGCAGTGAGCAGAGCCGGTTGACCTGAGCCGGACGTTGCTGCCCTGGCCGCTGGTGCTCCGGGTGTCGGTGCTGCCCGTGGTCGTCCAGTGCGCATGGTCCGGCTGGCTGCCGGCCACGGCACCGGGCTGGTCGATCTGCTCCGGCTCAGCAGCCTGGCCACCGGCGGGGCCAAGGTGATGGACAACCTCCCCGCGTACCCGGCTCTCGGGGCCGCCGCCGCCGACGATCCGGTCCGGCTGGCCGCCCTGCTCATCGGGGGTCAACGCCGGCCCCCTGCTCACCCCGTGGGCCAGCCTGGCCCCGCTGCTGTGGGCGGGCCGCTGCCGCTCGGCGGGCGTGTCGGTGTCGTGGGGCCGGTTCGCGCTCCGGGCGGCCGTCCTGGTGCCGCTGGTCGTCGGGCTGTCCACGCTGGCGAAGGGGTTACGGGGTTGATGCTGTCCGGTCGGATAGCGTCGAGACCATGAAGCAATGGTTGGCCGGCCTCAAGGACAAGCCGTGGGTCGCCCACCTCCTCCGGGCGGTCGAGCGGTACTTCAACCGGCTGGGCACCCAGTTCGCCGCGGCCGTCACCTACTTCTCGATCCTCGCCCTGGTGCCGATCCTGCTCCTCGCCTTCGCGATCCTCGGCTTCGTGCTGACCGTGTTGCGTCCCGACCTGATCCCCACCGTGAGCACCGCGGTCACCGACGCCCTGGGCAGCACCGATCCGGACACCCAGGCCAACATCAGCGGACTGGTGGTGGAGTACCTCAACAACTGGCGCGGGGTCGGCGTGGTGGCGCTGCTGTCGGCGCTCTACTCCGGCGCCGGGTGGATGGGCAACCTGAAGAACGCGGTGCGAGCCCAATGGCGGCCCGACTTCGACCTGCAGGAGACCCAGGGCAACATCGTGGTCAAGACCCTGGTCAACCTGCTCACCCTGCTCGCGATGCTCGCGCTCGTCGTCGTCACCTTCGCGCTGGCCTCGGTGTCGACGGCCCTCAGCGGCACGGTCATCGAGTGGCTCGGTCTGTCCGACATCGGCTGGCTGAAGCCGGTGCTGACCTTCGTGCCGATCGTGTTCTCGATCGGGGCCGGCTGGTTGCTGTTCATGTTCTTGTACACCGCTCTGCCCGAGCACCGCGAGCCGTGGCCGGTGGTGCGTCGGGGAGCGCTGATCGGGGCGATCGGCCTGGCCGTGCTCCAATACGGTACGGGTCTGCTGTTCGGTGCGTTCCAGAGCAACAAGGCCGCTCAGCTGTTCGGACCGGTCATCGTGCTGATGCTGTTCTTCAACCTGTTCGCGCAGCTCATCTTGTTCGTCGCCGCCTGGATCGCCACCGCCGAACACGCCGCGATCTCGACCGGTGACGAGAAGGTGCGCTTCGCCCTCACCCCCGCCGAGGAGCGCGAGACCGCGGAGTCGGCCACCGCGCCGGTGCTGGTGCCCCAGCAGGTCGCGGCGCGCTCGGTCCAGGTCGGACTCGGCGCCGGTTACGTGACCGGCGCGGCGACCGGGGTCGGGCTGGGGGCAGTGCTGGCCTGGGTGGTGTCGAAGACCGTACGCGGACGCCGCCGGTCCTCCTAGGACGATCCAGTCTCGCCCCTCTCGCCCTCGACCCGCCCACCGCTACTCGACGAGGAGAAACGATGTCTCTGCTACCCCCCGTGCTGGTGATCATGGGTGTGTCCGGATGTGGGAAATCGACGGTGGCCGGCCTGTTGGCCGGCCGCCTCGGCTGGGACATCGCCGAGGGGGACGACCTGCACCCGGCGGCCAACGTGGCCAAGATGGCCGCCGGAACCCCGCTCACCGACGACGACCGCTGGCCGTGGCTGGGCAAGTGCGCCGACTGGATCGACCAGCAGCAGCTGGCCGGTCGCCCCGGGGTGCTGACCTGCTCGGCGCTCAAGAAGGTCTACCGCGACATCCTGCGCCGACCGGGTGTGGTCTTCGTCCACCTGACCGGGACGTACGAGGAACTGCACGACCGGATGACCTCGCGCGACCACTTCATGCCGTCGTCGCTGCTCGACTCGCAGTTGGCCACCCTCGAACCGCTGGGCGACGACGAGGCCGGTCTGCTGGTCGACATCGAGCAGACGCCCAAGGAGATCGCCGGGTCGATCATCGCGCGGCTCCACCTGTCGGCCGCCGAGCACGACGTCGAGATGGAGTCGGCGGGCGAGGAGTCCTGATCTTCGAGTGACGGACCGTAGGCTGCGGGCATGGCCCGGTATTTCGACGTGCACCCGGACAACCCGCAGCCGCGCAGCATCAACCAGGTCATCGACCTGCTGCGCGACGGTGGTCTGATCGCCTATCCCACCGATTCGTGCTTCGCCCTCGGCTGCCAGCTCGACAACAAGGCCGGGCTCGATCGGATCCGCACCATCCGGCAGCTCGACGACAAGCACCACTTCACCCTGGTCTGCCACGACTTCGCCCAGCTCGGCCAGTTCGTCCACCTGGACAACACGGTCTTCCGCGCCGTCAAGGCCGCTACCCCCGGGCAGTACACCTTCATCCTGCCGGCGACCAAGGAAGTGCCGCGCCGGATGCTGCACCCGAAGAAGCGCACCGTCGGCGTACGCATTCCCGACCACCGCGTCGCTCAGGCGCTGCTCACCGCGCTCGGTGAGCCGCTGGTCTCGAGCACCCTGCTGCTTCCGGGTCAGGCCGCGCCGATGACCCAGGGCTGGGAGATCAAGGAGGAGCTCGACCACGTCCTCGACGCCGTCCTCGACTCGGGTGACTGCGGCGAGGAGCCCACCACGGTCATCGACTTCTCCTCCGGCGAGCCCGAGGTCGTCCGGATCGGCGCCGGCGACCCCGCCCCGTTCAGCTGATCGCCAGCACCGCTCACCGGGCGCGCTGAAAACCGACGGCCAGTCGCGGGCGAACAGACCCGGTCGCGACCGAGCGCGAGCGAACAGACCCCTTCGCGAGCGTCGACAAGTGCGGATCCATCCGGTCGCGACCGGGCGCGAGCGAACAGACCCGTTCGCGAGCGTCGGGTAGGTCGCGGCCTGATCCGCTCTGGACTGACTGTGAGGATCGACGTACCGGCTCGCTGGTGGTGGGCTGGGGCTGGTAGCAGCGGGTGTGACCCTTGGCCTGACTGGCGCGATGCCTTCGAATCGACATGTCGATCCGCTGCTACCGGCACCGGCCCGGCCCGGCCGGAGACGTTGGCCTGATCAGGAGCTTGACCGCCGGTAGCCGCCGACGTGTCTCATCACAGTCTTGCCATCTCCGCACCGGACCGGACCTCACGTCCACCCGGTCGAAGGAGAGAACGCAATGCCCATGTTGGCAGAACTGGTCGAGGTCGTCATCGGCGTCGACACCCACGCAGACACCCACACCGCGGCGGTGATGGATGCCCGCACCGGCGGAGTACTGGCTCGCGCCACGGTCACGACCGACCCCGACGGCTACGCCGAGCTGATCACGCTGGCCGATGGCCACTCCGGGCTGCGGGCGTGGGCTTTGGAGGGCGCCGGCGGTTACGGTGCCGGGCTCGCCCGGTACCTCGGCGATGCCGAGGAGCTGGTGGTCGAGCTCGACCGCCCGGTCCGCGCCCGCCGGCGTGGTGGAGCGAAGTCCGACCTGATCGACGCCGAGCGGGCCGCCCGTGAAGCGCTCGGTCGGACCCACCTGGCGCAGCCCAAGACCGGCCCGGCGCGGGCCGCGGTGGCCATGCACCTGACCGCTCGACGCGCTGCGGTCGAGGCCGCGACCGCCGCTCAACGCCAGCTGCGCGCCCTGGTCATCACTGCTCCCGAAGTGGTGCGGGCCCGCTTCCGCGGCCAGTCCACAACCGTCATGGTCACCACCGCCACCCGGCTCCGCCCGGGCACCACCAGCGGTGATGTGGAGGTGCGCGAGGCGCTGTCGGTGCTGCGCACCCTGGCCCGGCGGATCACCTTCTTGACTGAGGAGGCCGACGAGCACGAGAAGACCATTCGAGCGCTGGTCCGCTCATGGCGTCCAGACCTACTCGAGGTGAGCGGCGTCGGCCCGATCGTGGCCGGCACCGTGCTGGCGGCGTGGTCCCACCCGGGCCGGGTCCGTGACGAGGCCGCCTTCGCCATGCTCGCCGGCGTCGCCCCGATCCCCGCCTCCTCGGGTAAGACCACCCGCTACCGGCTCAACCGTTCCGGTGACCGCCAGCTGAACCGGGCCCTGCACACCATCGTGTTGTCCCGGCTGCGCTACGACCCCGACACCCGCGCCTACGCCGAACGCCGCCGAGCGCAGGGCAAGACTGACCGAGAAATCAAAAGATGCCTCAAGCGCTACATCGCCCGCCAGCTACACCGCCAGCTCGAGGCGCCACCCCAGGTCGCCACCGCCGCTTGACATCCATAGGAGCGTCGAGCGAGCGCGGCCAACGCTTTTCCGGTCGTGCGAGTCGAGGAGGGAAGTGCGGATCCATCCGGTCGCGACCGGGCGCGAGCGAACAGAATCAGTGCGCGGCGGCGGCCTGCGGGCTGGGCTGGCCGATGCCGGCGAGCATGTCGCCGAACCAATCGGTGGTGATGTCGAAGGGCTTGCCGCCCTTGATCCGCTCGAACTCGATGGCGCGGAGTTCGTCGCCGCGCTCCTCGTCGTGGCCGATCACACCGGGCTCGCCGCGCAGCGCCGAGTCGACGGCCAGATCGGTCATCGACTTGATCAGGTGGAGGTCCTGCGTAGTTGGCCGCGGCCGACCGCGAGAAGTAGCCGGACTTCTGGACCATGACCTTCTGGGCGTCGAGGCGCTCGGCGAACTTGCTGGCGAACCAGGCGCCCGGGTTGACCTTGTCGATCTTGACGTGGCCGAACGGGTCGCGCGGGACCTCGGCACCGGAGCGTTCGAGCTCGGCGACGATGGTGTCGAGACCGGCGCCCTCGGACAGGAAGATGTTGACCGAGCCCACCTCGTCCATCACCTTCTTGAGCCGCTCCGCCTCGGCCTCGAGATCGAAGACCGCCTCGGGCACGTAGACCGCGTGCACCTCCCACGCCTCACGGCTGAGGCCGATCTCCGGCAGCCACTCCTGGCTGTCCAGCCAGTCGCGGTACGACTGGGCGGTGGCGGCGGTCAGCCAGCCGCAGTGCCGGCCCATCACCTCGTGCACGATCAGCATCCGCGAGCCGGAGTTGTGTTCGCCGATGATGTTCTTGGCGAACTTGCGCGCCCTGCTCGGCCGCGGTCCACGCGCCGAGCGACTGACGGATCGGGATCACGTCGTTGTCGATGGTCTTGGGCAGCCCGACCACGGTCAGCGCGTAGTCGTTGCGGGCCAGGAACGCGGCCAGGTCGGCCGCGGTGGTGTTGGTGTCGTCGCCGCCGATGGTGTGCAGCACGTCGACCCCGTCGGCGGTCAGCTGATCGGCCGCGGCCTGCAGCGGGTCGACGCCCTCGGCGACCAGACCGCGCTTGACCAGGTCGGCCGCGTTGGTCAGCTTGACCCGCGAGTTGCCGATCGGCGATCCGCCGAACAGGTGCAGCAGCCCGGCCTTCTCGCGCACCTCGGGGGTGACGGTGATCGAATCGCCCTGCAGCAGCCCTTGATAGCCGTAGCGGTAGGCGATGATCTCGACGTCGGGAGCGACCTCGGTGTAACGCTCGATGAGCCCGCCGACGGCGGAGGACAGGCACGGCGCGAATCCGCCGGCGGTGAGCAGTGCGACCTTGTTGACCATGCGCAGCAATCTAGCGGAAACGCGTGACCGGGCGCCGATCCCGTCGTCTCGGCGACCGGCGTCGGCACCGTTCATCGGCGTAGGCTCACGGTCGTGACCGCCGACCCCGTGGACACCTTCCTGGCGTACGCGGTGCTGCGCTACGACGGGAGCGACGGGCCCGAGCGGTGGGCCCGGGCCGCAACCGTGTTGGCCGAGCACGACGATCTGGCGGCGAGCAGCGTCCACGTGGCCGCCGCCGTCGCCGACGTCGCCGCCCTGCGCCGCCACCTGAGCGAGCACCCGACCCGGGCCGACTCCGCCGGGGGACCGCTCGAGTGGCCACCGCTGATGTATCTGACCTACGCCCGCGTGCCCGACCCCGCCCCGCCGCAGCAGTGGGTCGAGGCCCTGGCCCTGCTCCTCGAACACGGCGCCGATCCGGACGCCGGAGTGCTGCTCGGTGGCGAGGCGCCGCCGTTCACCGCGCTGACCGGGCTGTTCGGCGGCGGCGAGCAGGGGGAGACCGCACAGCCCGCCCACCCGTACTCTGCCGCGCTGGCCGAGCAACTGCTCTGTGCCGGGGCCGACCCCAACGACGGGCAGGCCCTCTACAACCGGATGTTCCCCCCGTCCGACGACCATCTGCGACTGCTGTTCGCCCACGGGCTGGGCCGGACGGAGAGTGTGTGGCGGAGCCGGCTGGGCGAGCGGGTGCCGGAGCCGCCCGAGCTGGTCCGCGCCCAGCTCGGCTGGGCGGTCAGCCACGGCTTCGATGCCCGGATCCGATTGCTCGCCGAGCACGGGGTCGATCTGGAGTCACCGCTGACCGTCGGGCCCGGACCAGGTGCGACCGCGTTGACCCCGGTCCACCTGGCGCATCGATCGGGTCACCGGGCCACGGCGGCGTTGCTGGTCGACCTCGGTGCCGCGCCGGACCCCGACCCGGAATGGGCGGCGGTGTCGGCGTTGCTGGCCGGCGACCGCGCGACGGTGACCCGATCGCTCGAACGCAGCCCGGACCTGCTGCCTCACCTGGTCCAACGCCACCGGTCACTGATCCTGTGGGCCGCCGTGCTCGATCGGGCTGACGCGATCCGCCTCCTGGCCGACGTCGGGTTCGACGTGAACGCATACGGCCGGCAGGACCTGCCGCTCGAGCAGCCCTGGGAGACCGCGCTGCACCACGCCGCCGGGGAGGGGAAGCTGGGCGTGGCCCGCACGCTGCTCGAACTCGGCGCCGACCCGACGCTGCGCGACCGGCGCTTCAGCGGTACGCCGCTGGACTGGGCCCACCACCTGGGTCGACCCGAACTGGTCGACCTGCTCACCCGGTCGTAGGCGGAGCCGAGCGCAATCGCTCGACACCGTCACCGGTGAGCTCGGTCAGGACGCCCCGGCGTCCGGTGCTGAGCAGGAGCAGCGCTTCCACCGGGCCACGGACCTCGGCGCCCGACCCGCGTGACCAGTCGACGTCCGTGGCGTTCAACCGGACTCCGGCCAGCCGGCGCGTCGGCCAGAACGGGGCCCCGCGTGACCAGGCCCAGTCGGCCGCCTCGGCCGCGGCCTCGGTCGGGGCCGGAAGCACCAGCCCGAGTGGCCGGGCCAGGTCCTGGGTGTGGACGAGGATGTCGAGCAGCGGATCGCGCCACTTCGTCGTCGGGGCGAGCTTGCGCGAGCCGACGATGCTGCGCAGGTCGTCGATGATCTCGGTCTCCGACTTGCCGGCGGCGCGCCGACGGGTCGACAGGTCGATGAAGCGGTCGAAGTCGCCGCGGGCCTCGATCAGGGTCCTGACCATCGTGACCGGGCCCGGCGTCCGGGCGGCCAGGCTGAGGTGCGAGGCCACCTCGCGGACCGTCCATCCCGAGCACCACGACGCGGTCGCCCAGTCCTCGGGCGCGAGCCCGGTCAGGACGTCGGCGACCCGGGCTCGCTGCTCGTCGATGACCCGCCAGCCGGTGTCCTGATCCATCACGCCTCCTGGTCGCGCCGATGACCACCGCTCCACCGGCTCGGGTGAAGCCACGCGATGATCAGTTTCTCTGACCAATTTAGTCAGATAAGCTGACCGAGTGTCAACCCCTGAACGATCCGAGGTGCCCGGCGTCGGCGTGCTCATGCTGGTGGCCTACCGGGCCATGGAGAGCCGGATCTTCGCCGGCGTACGCGCAGCCGGGTTCCCGGGCAGTCTGGCGCAGGGCCGGATCTTCGCGCGGATCGGTCCGGAGGGCACCCGGCTCACCGAGCTGGCCGAGAGCGCCCAGGTCACCAAGCAGACGGCCGGCTTCCTGGTCGACCAGCTCGAGGCGATCGGCTACGTCGAGCGCCGGCCCGATCCGGTCGACGCCCGCGCGCGGCTGATCACCATCACCGAGCGCGGCCACACCGCGCAGGCGGCCGGACGGGCGCTCGAGCTCGAGATCGAGGCCGAGTGGCGCGCGCACCTCGGCGCTGACGCCATGGCCGAGTTGCACACCACGCTGCTCCGACTGCGCGAGATCACCGACCCGTACGCCTGACACCGGACGGGGATGAGCTGCGCCACACCTCTCGGCCCCGCGCCCCGGCTGCCCGAGCCCGGCGGACTCGAGTGGCGACGGGCGCCGTGGATCGTCGCCTCGGTGGTCATCGGCGCGGTGACCCACCTGGTCGGAGACACGTCCACCCAGGGCCGCTCAGGCTCGAGACCATCGCCGACCACGTGGTCACGACCGCGATGGGGTCCGGCGGCGCGGCGGTCATCGGCTGCTGCCTGGCCTGGCACACCCGTGACATCCTCCTGGGGTGGATGACGCCGGGGTCGACGAAGGATTCGGAGCCGTCGCGGACGCGTTCGCGGCCCAACTGACCGGAGCGCCCGACGACGCCGCCGCGCTGACCGTCTATCACCGGGGCCGCAAGGTGGTGGACCTGTGGTCGGGGATGGGGCGCGACGATCTGATGGTCGTGGCCTCGTGCAGCAAGGGCGTCACCGCGACCGTGGTCGCCCTGCTCATCGAGCGCGAGGTCCTCGACCCCGAGGCACTGGTCTCGGACTACTGGCCGGAGTACGCCGTGGCCGGCAAGGCGGCGACCACCGTGGGCATGGTCGCCTCGCACACCGCCGGCCTGCCCTATCCGCCACTGGCGACCGGGTTGACCGGGCTCGACCTGCACCGCGGCCCGGCGGTGACCGCGGCACTGGCCGCGGCCGAGCCGTTGTGGGAGCCGGGCACCGCCATGGCCTACCACCCGGTCACCTACGGCACCCTGCTCGACGAGATCGTCCGGCGGGCCAGTGGGCACCCGATCAGCCATCACGTGCGCACGCTGATCGCCGAGCCGCTCGGTGTCGATGCCTGGGTCGGGCTGCCCGAGGAGCTCATCGACCGGGTCGTCCCCGGACACTGGGACGGGGTCAGCCCGATGACGCCGACCCCGCAGACCTTCGCGCCGGGAAGCTACGCGGCCCGGCGTCAGGCCTTTCTGGCCGAGAACCCGCCGATGGATCCCGACTTCGACGACCGGGCCGAGGTGGCCGAGCACTACGCGGCCGAGCGTCCGGGCGTCGGCGTCGTCACCAACGCCCGGGCCCTGGCCACGATGTACGCGTCGCTGCTCGGGCCGGTCGACGGCCGGCCCGCGCTGATCCGGCCGAGAACCCGGGACCTGGTCACCCGGCCCCGCACCGACGGGATCGAGACGCTGATCGAGAGCGGCACCGCGGGCCCGGACATCCGGTTCGGTCTGGGCTACCAACTGGCGTCACCGAGCATGCCGGGCTTCGGACCGCGGTCGTTCGGGCACACCGGCGCGGGTGGGCGGCTGGGCCTGGCCGACGAGGACGCGGAGATCGGCTTCGGCTGGATCTGCAGCCGGATGACCGACATCGGTCCGTCCGGCGACCCGCGGTGGGCCGCGTTGATCGGTGCCGTCCGCTCGTCCCTGGGCTAACCGAAGCGTCCGACGACCGCGGGCAGCCAGATCTCGGCGGTGAAGAAGTAGGTGCCGAGGACCAGGAACGCGGTGGCCACGAGCAGGACCGCCGTGCCGCCCCAGCGGGCCGCGGTCGACGAGGTCCGGGCCCGCCCGCGGAGGAACGCCTCGACCACCACCACGATCCGATGGCCAGGGCGACAGCCGCAGCGCCCAGGCCCGGTGCTCGTCGATCCGCCGGACCCGGGCGTACCGGTGGGCCTGGACGGCGCAGGCCATCATCGCCCACCCCGTAGCCGGCGAAGTCGAGGTCCATCACCGTCCCGCCGATGGTGCCCTTGACCGCGATGAAGCCCAGCCCACCCACCCCGGCCAGCAGCGACGCGGCGACGTAGATCCGACCCCCGACGCGGTGGGGGGTCACCGCCCCAGTGACCGCAGCGGGGGAGTCCGCCCACTCCGGCCGTTGCGACGCGGTCGACGGGTCCGGGCTCCGCGGCACCAGGGTCCGGTCGGCCGCGGGCTGATTCGACGACGGTGTCCGCAACATCACCGACGCACGACGGGCGATTGTCGGTGGTGGTTCCTAGACTGTCGGCTGTGTCGAGTCAACAGTCGCGGGTGCAGCCGGGTCACCCCGGTCCGGCGATGCCGATCGCGCTGGCCGGAGCCGGGGCCGTGGCCGTCGCGCTGGTCGTCCTCGGCCTGACCGGCCAACTCGTCGCGCTGGACGCTTTCGACGCCGGCGCCGCCGTCCGCTTCGGCCTGCCGATCGCCCGGGCCGCGCACGACCTGGCCGCCGCTCTCACCGTCGGCCTGCTGTTCGCCGGCGCATTCCTGATCCCGCCGACCCGCGGCCGCGACGCCCGTGAGCTGGGGGGCGTACGCCGCACCGCCGCCCGGCTGGGCGCGACCGCGGGGTTGGTCTGGCTGATCACCGCGCTGGTCGTGCTGGTGCTGACCGCCGCGCAGGTCTCGGGGGTCCCGGTGGGCTCGGCCAACTACGGACCCGTGCTGATCTCCTTCTTCACCCAGATCGACCTGGGCCGGGCCCTCGGCGTCAGCGCGCTCCTGATCGCCACGGCCACGGTGATCGCCCACTCGGCGACCCGGATCGCCACCTTGGCCTGGTCGGCGGTCCTGGCCCTGGTCGCGCTGCTGCCGCTGGCCCTGGCCGGCCACGCCGCGAGCGCGGCCGACCACATGAACTCAGTGGACAGCCTGGCTGTGCACCTGGTCAGCGCCTGCCTGTGGGTCGGCGGTCTCGGGGCGATCCTGCTGCTGGCCGGTCGCCTGATCCGGCAGGACGTGCTGGCCCCGGTGGTCGCGCGCTATTCGACCCTCGCCCTGTGGTGCTTCCTGCTGGTCGCCGCCTCGGGCATCCTCAACGCCTGGCTCCGGTTGGGGTCACTCACCGAGCTGGCCAGCCAGTACGGAATTCTGGTCATCGGCAAGACCGTGGCCCTGGTCGCACTCGGCGTCGCCGGCCTCATCCATCGCCGGATCACCATCGCCGGTCTGCGCGAGCGGCCGCGGTTGTTCCTGCGGCTCGCCGCGGTCGAGTTGGTGGTGATGGGCGCGACCATGGGTCTGGCCGTGGCCCTGGCCCGCTCGGCCACGCCGGCCGCCCAGGTCATCATCGACCCGGTCACCGCGCTGCTCGGCTTCCCGGTGCCGGCCCCACGCACGACCGCCGCGTACTTCGGCGCCTTCTACGCCGATGTGCTCTGGCTGGGGGTGGCAGCCGCCGGAATCGGCCTCTATCTGGCCGGCGTGGTCCGGCTGAAGCGGCGGGGAGACCGCTGGCCGATCCGACGGACGGTGCCGTGGCTGGCCGGGTGCCTGGTGCTGGTCTACGTGACCAGCGGCGGGCCGGGCGTCTACGCGCGGCTGTCGTTCTCCGACCACATGATCCAGCACATGGTGCTGATGCTCGGGGTCCCGCTGCTGTGGGTGCTCGGCGCGCCGATCACCTTGGCCATGCGGGCGTTGCGGGCCCGGACCGATGGCAGCTTCGGTCCCCGCGAGCTGCTGCTGCGGCTGGTGCACGCCCGGTTCCTGGCCTTTCTCGGCCATCCGATCGTCGCAGCGGCGCTGTTCACCGGCGGGCTCGTCGTCTTCTACTACACCGGGTTGTTCGAGCTCGGGCTGGCCACCCACACCGGTCACGTCCTGATGACCGCCCACTTCCTCGGTGCCGGTTACCTGTTCGTCTGGTCGCTGGTCGGCATCGATCCCGGACCGCAGCGCCCGGGGTACCCGTTCCGGGTGATCATCCTGCTCGCGTCGCTGGGCTTCCACGCCTTCTTCGGCATCTCGATGATGTCCACGACCACGGTGCTGGCCGCCGACTGGTGGCATGCGCTCGGGATGCGCGACGACGCCGCGCTGCTCGCCGATCAGCTCCGCGGCGGATCGATCGCCTGGGCGGCCGGGGACCTGCCGTCGCTGCTGCTCGGACTGGCGTTGATCGTCAGTTGGGTCACCGACGACTCGCGCAAAGCGCGTCAGCACGACCGGCAGGCCGACCGCGACGGCGACGCCGAGCTCCGCCGGCACAACGAGCGGCTCGCCGAACTGGCGCGGATGGACCGAGGACGATGACCGGCGATCCGGCCGCGGCGCCGGCCCTGGCGCCGCGGGCCCGGGCGCTGCGAGTCACCGTCCTCGGGGGCACCTCGCTGGCGCTGGCCACCGGCGCCCACCTGGTCGGTGGCGGTGCGCTGCCCGGGCCGGGCCTGCTCACCGTGCTCGCCGTCGTCCTCGGGTTGATCGCCGTGCCGCTGACCCGGCGCCGCTGCCGGATGCCGCTGCTGATCGCTGCGCTGGGCGCCGAGCAACTCGCCCTCCACCTGGTCTTCGGCGCCGCCGCCGGGATGTCCGGCTGCGTCGCGGCCGGCGCCCACCACGCCCAGGTCCTCGGCTGCACACCGACGGCTGCCGTGGACGCCGGGCGGGCCGACGCGGTGATGCTCGTCGGTCACGTGCTCGCCGTCCTCATCACCGCCTGGGTACTGGCCCGCGGTGAGGCGTGGCTCTGGCGCACGGTGGACGAGGCCGTCCGCGCCGCCCACGCCGGATTGACCTGGTCGGCGATCAGCCGCAACCGCCCGAGCCCGGCACCGGCCCTGCTCGTCGTCGCGGTCCGTCCCGACGGTCCGCTGCCGCCCCGCGGACCCCCGAACCCTCGCTGAACCGAGCGCAACCGAGGTCGTCGCGTACGACGGCCCTTCCGTTCCTTCTTCGATGGGATTTTCTCCATGACCACTTTCGATGTCTCTGCCCGTTCTTCCCACCCGTCGGCCCCGGGCGGCCGCTCCACCCGTTCGGGGGCCCCGGGCGCCGGGGTGCTGCGGACGGTGGCCGCCGGAGTCCTCGCCGCCGGGCTCCTGCTCGTCCCGGTCGGAGCCTCCGCCCACGTGCGGGTGAAGGGCGATTCGACCGCCGCCGGGTCGTTCAGCGCTCTGACCTTCCGGGTCCCGAACGAGTCCGACACGGCCAGCACCATCAAGGTGCAGGTCCAGCTCCCGCAGGACACCCCGTTCCTCTACGTGAGCAGCAAGCCGGTTCCCGGCTGGAGCGCCGCCATCGCCGAGGCGCCGCTGCCGACCCCGGTCACGGTGTCGGGGACTGAGATCACCAAGGCGGCGCGCACGGTGACCTGGACCGCGGACGGCGACGCCAACGGCGTCCAACCGGGGCAGTACCAGGAGTTCTCGATCTCCGTCGGTCCGCTCCCGGCCGCGGCGGAGATCCTGCTGCCCACCGTCCAGACCTACTCCGACGGTGAGGTCGCGAACTGGAGCGAGGCCACCCCGGCCTCGGGTGAGGAGCCCGAGAACCCGGCGCCGGTGCTGGTGGTGACCGCGGCGGCGGCCGAACCGGGACCGAACGCGAGTGCGGCGCCGTCCGAGCCGAAGGCGGCGGTGGCCACCGGTGCCGCTGATCCGGTGGCCCGGGCCCTGGGTGGGGTCGGGCTCGCGGCCGGGCTGGCCGCGCTCGTCGTCGCGGTGATGACGACGCGGCGCCGGCGGTCCGCGTGAGCCTGCGCCATGGGTCGGGGTGGTGGCGGCTGTTGGCCGCCGTCACCCTGGCCCTGGTGGTCGTCGTCGCGGGTGCGCCGGCGGCGTCGGCGCACAACAGCCTGGTCTCCACCGCGCCGGCGGCCGACGCCGAACTCGCCCGGACTCCGGACGCGATCGTGCTCACCTTCGACGAGCCGGCCATCGCGCTGGGCACCCGGATCGTGGTCACCGGTCCGGCCGGTGTGGTGTCGGCCGGGGCGCCGGCCCTGGTCGACTCCACGGTCCGCCAGCCATTGCTGCCCGGAGCACCGGAGGGTCGCTACACGGTGGACTGGCGGGTGACGTCGGCCGACGGCCACCCGATCACCGGTCAGTTCGCCTTCACCTCCGCGGCGGCCGCGCCGGGGACCCTACCGACCGCATCGGCGCTGCCGGTCGCACCCGCCGACCCGGCCGGGGCGACCACCTCGCCATTGCTCGGGTTGACCGCGCTGCTCGTGGTCGCCGGTGCCGCCGTGGTCATCTTCGGCAACGTCCGTCGGCGGCGGCAGCCACCGAGCGACTGAGCCGGTCGGCCGACCCTGCGACGTCGAACGGTCCATGGTCGACGGTGGGCAGGCCGAACAGCTCTACGACGCACGTGTTGTAGAGCCAGAACTGCGCCAGAGCTCAGGTATCAAGGGTCAGCCTGCGGCGGAGGCCGTCGTGGACCAGGCGGCCCGTGCCCGAGCCCGACGAGCGGGCCGAGTTCTCGCGCCTCAGGTGCCGTAGGGGTCCAGCAGTTGGTCGACCGGCGCGTAGTCGTCGGTCAGGGTGACGGCGTCGCCCCACCACGCGGCGGCACGCTGGTCGGTGACCATCGACCACTCGGTCCCGAGCTCGCGGGTCCGGACCGTGATGTCCTCGGCGTCGAACGGGCGGTTCGATGCGGCCAGGACGATGTTGGCACCGTCCTCGCCGTTGGTCCGGTCGAGCACCGCCGGCTCCGAGGCCACGGCGACGTGGTCGAAGACGTCGGCCAAGGTGGCCGCCTCGGCCCGCGCGAAGTCCATCGAGCCGGAGTCGATCACGTTGAGCACGTAGACGCCGTCGTCGGCGAGGACCCGGTCGATCTCGACCACGGTCTCGCGGGTCGTCAGGTGCCAGGGGACGCTCACCCCGCCGAACGCGTCGCCGACCACCAGATCGACGCTGGCGTCCTCCAGTCGGCCCAGGCCCAACCGTCCGTCCTCGACGGTGAGGTCGATCCCGCTGTCGGCGTCGAGACCGAGGCGCTCGCGGTCGAGCCGGAGCACGCCCGGGTCGATCTCGCTGACCGTGCTGCGGGTGCCTGGCCGGGTCGCGGCCAGGTAGTGCGGAACGGTCAGCCCGCCGCCACCCAGGTGGTGCGCGCGCAGCGGTGCGCCCGGGGGGAAAGCAGTGTCGATCGTTCCCACCACCGCATGGACGTAGGCGAACTCCAGGTGGGTCGGGTCGTCGAGATCGACGTAGGAGTGTGAGGCGCCGTCGAGCACCAGCGTCCGGCCGGTGCTCCGCTCGGGGTCGGTGCGGACCGACGCGCAGTGGTAGGCGGTCTCCAGGTCGCAGCCGCTCGGCACGGCGGCCACGCCGACCCCGCCCAGGACGATGGCGGCGGCGGGCAGCACCACCAGCCGTCGACGGCTGAGCCCCATCAGGACGACGGCGACCGCGACGAGGGCGATGCCGAGGCCGATCATGATCCCGCTGACCGGGACCCGGGTGATCAGCACGAACCCGGTGACCACCGTGCCGACGATCGAGCCCGCGGTGGAGATCCCCGACAGGCGGCCGACCACCGTTCCGGTCAGTTCGAGGCTGTGCAGCGAGAGCTTGGTGATCAGCGGCGTCACCGCCGCCAGCAGGGCGCCGGGGACGAAGATCACCGCGATGGCCAGCAACGTGAGCAGCATGCCGGAGCGGCTCGCCGCCGCCGCCCGGATCAGGGCCGGGGTCAGCGCCACCACAGCTCCGGACACCGCCAGCAGCGGTCCGACCAAGCTCAGCGGCGGTACCCGGTCGGCGAGCCGTCCGCCGGTCCATGAGCCGGCCGCGATGGCGGCCAGGGCGACCGCGATCACCATGGTGCTGGTCTCGAGGGTGAGCCCGAAGTGCGGAGCGAGCAGCCGCAGCGCGACGATCTCCACGACGAGGACTCCGGCCGAGGCGAAGAACACCAGCCCGGCGGCCGAGTAGGGTCCGAGGACCACGCCGGGATCGGCCCGAGGGGTGCTCGACGTCATCCCGCGATCCTGCCACGGCGTTCGCGGGGCCCGGCGCAGCAGCGTCGGGCGTGGGCGGCCGTCAGCCGCGCCCGTTGGGTCCTCCCGGTGACCCGCGAGCGCGGATCGGCGGTCAGTCGCGGGGGAGCCGGTCCAGACCGAGGATCTTGTCGAGAAGGGCGAACCGGTAGGTCGCGTAGAGCACGACGAACCACAGGGCCAGACCGGGCAGCACGATCTCGAACACCGGTTCCGCCGCCTGGGTCAGCCCGAAGTAGGTGTACAGCGCGGGCACGAAGAACACCGCGATCAGCATCCCGGTCAGCGCCGCGACCAGCACCAGGGGACGCCGATCGCCGGTCGGTGCGGTCCACGCGCCGAGTCGGGGATGTGGCGGGGCGATGAACACGATCAGCAGCACCGAGGCGAAGCTGACGAACGTGGTCAGCCCGGTCTGGGCGCCGATCGTCGCGGCCGCGGTGTCGAAGCCGGCATCACCGGCCGCCAGCCCGGTGTAGGCCTCGAATTCGGCGATCACCCGACCCGGGATCCGGCCGGAGGCGAAGAACCCCAAGATGCGCGTGTAGAGCAGCGTGTAGATGGCGGTGGCGAAGCCGGCGGTGATCACCGAAGCGGGCAGCACGAACCGGCCGATCGAGCCGAGAAGGTGCGGGTCGGGCCGGTCCGGGCGGGCCCACCAGGTCAGGAACAGGGTGGGGACGCCGACGGTGAACAGGGTCAGCCCGACCTGGGTGGGGGAGTAGGGAAACCCCAGTCCGAGCATGGTGACGGCGATGATGATGATGCCCTGGGTGGCCACCCGGGTGAGGAAGACGTACATCGACGACGCGATGCCGTTGACGATCTTGCGGCCCTCCTGCTGCGCGGGCAGCAGCGCGCTGAACGCGTCATCGGTCAGCACGATGTCGGCGACGTCGCGGGTCACCGCACTGCCGCTGCGCATGGCCACCCCGACCTGGGCGGCCTTGAGAGCCCGGGCGTCGTTGACCCCGTCGCCGATCATCGCCACGTAGTGCCCACGGCGGCGGAGCGCGCCGACCACCCGCTCCTTCTGCTCGGGGACGACCCGGCCGAACACCGTGGTGCGCTCGACCAGCTCGTCGAGCTCGGCGTCGTCCAGCGGGTCGAGATCGGACCCGCGGACGGGGGCGGCGGTCGGCAGGCCGGCCCGGGCGGCCAGCGCGGCGACCGTCCGCGGGTCGTCCCCGGACAGCACCTTGAGGGCGACGCCCTCGGCCTGGAAGCGGGCCACCGTCTCGACGACGTCGCCGCGGAGTTCGTCGGCCAGCGCCACCAGCGCGACGGGGACGAGCCGGTCGGGCAGTGTGACCTGGCCGTCCGGCCCGCGCAACCCACCCTCGGCGTACGCGAGGACCAGCACCCGCAGACCGCGCGACGCCCGCGGCTCGACCAGCGCGTCGAGATCGGGCAGGCCCAGGCGTTCAGCCAGGGCGTCGGGCGCGCCCAGCACCCACGACGCGGAACCGGTGCTCAGACCCGACCAGCGCAGCGCCGAGCTGAAGGCCACCTCGTCGTGCACCGGCCACGCCGTTGCCGGGCAGGGCCTCGCCGATCGCCGCGCTGGTCAGGTTGCCGACGGCGACGCTGTGGGCGTACGCGCCCAACGCCTCGCGTGCCTCGGCATCGTGACGACCGCCGAGTGCGACGACCTCCTCGACGCCCAGCCGGCCGGTGGTCAGGGTCCCGGTCTTGTCGGTGCACACCACGTCGACGTTGCTGACCGACTCGACCGCGTTGACCTGCTGAACCAGCGCGCCGCGGGTCGAGATGCGGGCGGCGCCGACGGTGTAGGCCACCGCGATCAGGGTGAACAGGCCGTAGGGCACCAGCCCGGACAGCACCGCGGTGATCTGCACGGTGCGCAGCAGCGTGAAGCCCTCGAGCAGGGCCTGGGCCAGGATCGCCCCGCTCATCAGCACGGTCAGCGCGATCACCAGCCGGACGACGAAGCCGATCCGGCGCTGCAACGGCGTCTGGTCGGTGGTGTGGCGCCGCGCGTCCTGGGTCAGCCGGCCGGCGTAGCTGTGCGCACCGACCTCGCGGGCGAGCTGATGGCCCTGTCCGCTCAGGCACAGGCTGCCCGAGCGCAGGTCGTCGCCGGTGTGCTTGACGATCGCGTCGGATTCCCCGGTGAGCAGCGACTCGTCGGCCTCGAGCGGGCCGCCGTCGAGCAGCGGGCCGTCGACGACGATCTGTTCGCCGGCCCGGACCAGCAGCACGTCGCCGCGGACCACCTGGTCCGGCGCGATCCGGTCGGCGGCTCCGCCGCGGACCACGGTGACCGCGTGCTCATCGAGGAGTTGCAGCGCGTCGAGCTTCCGCTTGGCCCGCATCTCCTGCACCGCGCCGATCAGCGCGTTGACCAGGCCGAGCCCGACGCTGATGAACGCGTCGCTGTAGCGGCCGAGAGCGAGCAGCGCGGCGCCGATGACGAACAGCACCATGTTGAAGAACGAGAAGACGTTGGTGCGCAGGATGCTCGCGTAGGTCCGTGACGTCGCGCTGACCGCGGTGTTCCCCTCGCCCCGCCGCAGCCGCTCGGCCGCCTCGGCATGGCTGAGCCCGACGGCCGGGTCGGCGAGGGTCTCGGCGGTCACAGGGAGAATCGTGGCAGAGAAACCTGTCCGCACCCTGTTGCCGAACGCGGCTACGCGCCGGGATCACTTCGCAGCCCGGTGCTTGGTTAGGTGAGGCTAAGCTAGCTCGGTGCCGACCCGTCTTGAAGTCACCCGTACCGAGCAGCTGACCCCGGCGATGCGCCGGGTCTGGTTCCGCAGCGCTGATCTGTCGGCGTTCTCCGGCAGCGAGCACACCGACCGCTACGTGAAGCTGATCTTCCTCAAGCCCGGGGTGAGCTATCCCGAGCCGCTCGACCTGCCCGCGCTGCGCGGGGCCCTCCCCCCGGAGGACATGCCGGTGATCCGGACCTACACCGCCCTGTTCCCCGACCCGGTCGCGGCCACCCTGGCCATCGACTTCGTCACCCACGGCGACGAGGGGGTGGCCGGACGGTGGGCCGCCGCCGCCCGGGCCGGTGACGTGCTGCTGGCCAACGGACCCGGCGGCGGCTTCCGACCGGACCCCGCGGCCGACTGGCACCTGCTGGTCGGCGACGAGTCGGCACTCCCGGCCATCACCGCCGCGCTCGGGGACCTGCCGGCCGACGCGGTGGCCCGGGTCGTGGTGCTGGTCGACTCCGCCGACCACGAGATCGACCTGGCCCGCCCGGCCGGCGCCGAGCTGCGCTTCCTGCACCGTGGGACCGCGGGCGAGCGGGCGCTCGAACAGGCCGTCCGCACGCTCGACTGGCTGCCCGGGCGGGTCCAGGCCTTCGTCCACGGCGAGGCCCAGGAGGTCATGCACGGTCTCCGCCCGTACCTGTTGCGCGAACGCGGTCTCAGCCGCGACCAGGTGTCGATCTCCGGCTACTGGCGCCGCGGTCGGACCGAGGAGGACTTCCGGATCTGGAAGTCCGAGCTGGCCAAGGCCGAGGAGACCGGCGCCCGCTGACCTCGACCGGAGGCCACACCCCCGGCCAACGCGAAGCGCAGGTCGGGGTGTGTGGTGAGCTGAGGCGCGATCAGGCGAGCAGGCCGGCTGGATCGGTGAAGTCCAGGCCGTGCGCCTCGGCGACCGGGGCGCTGGTCAGCCGGCCCTGGAGGGTGCTGAGGCCGGCGGCGAGCGGAGAACTGGCCCGGGCCGCGCCGGCGACACCGTGCTGGGCCACCGTGGTCAGGTAGGGCAGCGTCGCCGAGGTCAGGGCCAGGGTCGAGGTCCGGGCGACCGCTCCGGGGATGTTGGCGACGCAGTAGTGCACGACGCCCTCCTCGATGTAGGTCGGGTCCGAGTGGGTGGTGGCGTGGCTGGTCTCGAAGCAGCCGCCCTGGTCGATCGCGATGTCGACGGCGACACTGCCCGGCCGCATGCTGGCGATCATCTCGCGCGACACCAGCTTCGGCGCCTTGGTGCCGGGCACCAGGACGGCACCGATGACGACGTCGGAGTCGGCCACGTACGCGGCCAGCCGGGCCCGGTTGGGGACCACGAGATCGAGGCGGCCGCCGAAGATGTCGGACAGGTAGGCCAGCCGCGAGGGGTTGGTGTCGAAGACGCGGACGATGGCCCGCATGCCCAGGGCGATCTTGGCCGCCTCGGTGCCCGAGACGCCGCCGCCGATGATGGTCACCTTGGCCGCCGGGGTGCCGGGGACGCCGCCGAGCAGCAGACCGGCACCGCCGGCCGGGCTCTCGAGGGCCCGCGCCGCAGCCTGGACCGACATCCGGCCGGCGACTTCGCTCATCGGGGTGAGCAGCGGCAGCTTGCGGTCGGCGGTCTGGACCGTCTCGTACGCGATCGAGTCGATCTTCTTGGCCATCAGGAACTCGGTCAGTTCCTTGTCGGCGGCCAGGTGGAGGTAGGTGAAGAGCTGGTGGCCTTCACGGAAGCGGTGGTACTCCGCCGGGATCGGCTCCTTGACCTTGACGATCAGGTCGGCGGCCGCGAACACCTCGTCGGCGTCGGCGGCGATGACCGCGCCCGCGTCGGCGTACTCGGCGTCGCTGAACCGCGAACCGGTTCCGGCGCCCGCCTGGACGATGACCTGGTGACCGTGGTGTACGAGTTCGGCGACGCCGTCGGGCTGGATGGCCACCCGGTTCTCGTTGTCCTTGATCTCGGTGGGAACTCCGACAACCAGCGCCATGGCCTGGCCCCTCTCGTGTGTTCGCGGCAACGGTGCCGACGACGAATGTTCGGTAACATCGCTGAATCTAGACAAAGCGGCGGGCAGCGTGGTGTTCGTCGAATGATCGGCAGGATCAAGGCGCCATGATGAGCAGATCTTCACGGGACGACGACGCGGCGGCGGCGCGGACGAAGGATCTTCAGCCCACCCTCGAGCCGCTCGCCCCCATCGACCGGGCCATCGTCGACGTGCTGCGCCGCGACGCCCGTACGCCGAACAACGCCATCGCCGCCGAGGTCGGGATCGCCCCGTCGACCTGCCTGACCCGGATCCGTCGGCTCGAGCGGATCGGGGCCATCCGCGGCTACCACGCCGACGTCGACCTGCACGCGTTGGCCACCCCGCTGCAGGCCATGATCTCGGTTCGGCTGCGGGCCGGCGCCCGGCACCGGTTGCGGGCGTTCACCGAACAGACCCGCGGTCGACCCGAGGTGCTGAACGTCTTCTTCGTCGCCGGCACCGACGACTTCCTGATCCACGTGGCCATGCCCGACGCCGGGCGGCTGCGCGACTTCGTCGAGGATCACCTGTCGGCCAACATCGAGGTCGCCGCCACCCACACCCAACTGATCTTCGAGCACGTACGCGGGGCCGGCTGGCCTGCTCAGGGCACGATCGCGTCCACCTGACCGCCGTCGGCCCGCGGGGCACCGCCGGCGCGCACCAGAGGGCGCGGGTCTGCGGTCCGCGGTCGTCGAGCAGGCCCGCGGTCACGCCGCGTCGTGGTGGCCATCAACGCCCGGGTGAACGTCTCCCGGTCCACGTCGAGGCCACGACCCGCACGATCGACGGCACCGACCACCAGCGGGGTGAGCCCTGCACCCGCAGGGCGCCGCGGTCTCAGCCGGTCGCCCGCTCACCGGTGGGTCAGGGCTTGACCCGGATCTTGGCGCCGTCGTCGGGCAACTCGACAAAGGTGCGGCCGGGGCGCATGTGCAGCGGCGATCCGTCGGCCAGGGTGAAGGTGAACGGGTGGTTGACCCGGCCCTTGCTCCAGGTGCCCTTCACGTACCGGCCGCGGTTGAAGTAGTAGAAGGTGCCCTTGGCGTCGATGATGTCGTGCAGCGGCTCGTCGTGGCCGCCGCCGCGGTAGACCTTCCCGTACGACTGCTTGGCCTTGATGATCAGCACGTTGTCGATGGTCACCCGCTTGCCGTCGGCCAGCACGTGCGGACCCCACGGCTCGCTGCGCAGGTAGCGCTTCGACGCCTTGTCGTAGGTGTAGCCCATGAAGTAGTCGTCGCCCTTGTAGGGGATGGTGACCGAGCGACCGCGCTTGCCCTGCTCGGTGCTGACCGAGTCGTACCTGGTGGCGAACGGGAAGTACAGCCCCTGCGGCCCGTCGCGGAACCGCTTCGTCTGCCGGCCGAGCACCTCGGGGTGGCACACCGTGGCGCGGTCGTAGTAGGTCTGACCCTGGTAGGTGTAGACCCGCGAAGGATCGGTCCCGTACGACCCGGTCCCGCGGGTGTTCATGTAGGAGAGCATCCCCTCCAGGTAACGCCGGTAGTGCTTGACGTAGTTGACCACCCACTTGGCCGCCCCGGTGTTGCCGATGATCGCGTTCATCGGGCTGAGCAGCGGGATGTCGACCGGGCGGATCGAGCGCACCGGCTCGACCGACTCGGCGAACTCGGAGTGGAACACCGGGACCAACCGGGTCGCGCTGTAGCCGGAGGCGTCCTTGTAGCCCTCGAGCTCGACGAAGACGATGTCGGCCTCGTTGATCCCGCGCTGCGGGTGCTCGAACTTGTTGTCCGGCACCTTGACCGCCACCGCGGCGTGCCGACCGTCCTCGGTGTTCTTCTTCAGCTTGCCGGTCAGCGGCCACCGTGGCCGGGAGTCGACCGGGGTCGGGCTGCTCGACGGGGTGGGGGTGGTCGACGGCTCGACCGGCGGTGCGGACACCGTCGGGGTGCTCGGCGCCGGCTCGTCCTTCGAGCAGGCGGCCAGACCGGCGGCGACGACCCCCATCAGGGCCGTTCGTCGGGTGATCGGCCGCATCTCGGTATCCCTCCGTCCGCGGCAGCGTCGTGCTGTCCGGCGTGATCATCGTAGGGAGACCGATCGGTACGCGTGGCTGGTTCGGATGATGACACCCCGAGTGTTCATCGTCGTCGGCTCGGTGTCGGGGCGGCTGGAAGACTGACCCGCAGCATGCCCACCTCGTCCTCGCCGGGCCGATTCCGCGCCGTCCCCGTCTCCTGGTCGGCCCTCGCCCTGGTCGCGGCCGGCGGCGCGCTCGGCACCGCCCTGCGTGAGGCCCTGTCGCTGATCCGGCCACCGATCGACGGAGTGCCGGTGACCACGGCCGCGATCAACGTGGTCGGCGCCTTCGCCCTGGGCTGGCTGCTCGCGGCCCTGACCGCGGCCGGGCCGGACACCGGACGCCGTCGGGCCTGGCGGACCTTCGCCGGTGCCGGGGTGCTGGGCGGGTTCACCACCTACAGCGCGCTGGCCGCCGACACGGTGCTGCTGGCCGGCCCACGCCCGCTCCTCGGACTCGGCTACGCGGTGGGCACCGTGGCCCTGGGGTGGCTGGCCGCTGCGGCCGGCCTCGCCGTCGGTCGCCGGACGGGGAACCGACGATGACCGCCGGACTGTTCCTCGCGACGGCCGCGGCCGGCGGACTCGGGGCCGCCCTCCGCTTCGTGCTCGATGCGGTGATCCGGGTCCGCGTCGGGTCGGCGTACCCGCTCGGCATTCTGGTCATCAACCTGACCGGGTCGTTGCTGCTCGGCCTGCTCACCGGGCTGGCGGTCGGATCGGTGGTCCCGGACGCATGGCGACTGGTCCTCGGCACCGGGTTCCTCGGCGGCTACACCACCTTCAGCACCGCGTCGGTCGACACCGTGCGGCTGGTCCAGGAGGGCCGGACCCGGGCCGCGGTGATGAACGGCCTGGGGATGCTGGTGGCCGGGGTCATCCTGGCCGGGCTCGGGTACGCGGTCGGATCTTCGCTGTAGCGCGTCGGGACCGCGGCGGCTCAGCGGCGGTGCGGGTGCCGGTCGGGATCGGCCCGACCCGCGTTCTGCCGACCGGTCGACCGCGCGGTCAGCGCCTCGACCTCGGTGACGATCAGCCGCAGGGGATCCGGTCGGGCCGCCGCCGCGTCGGCGATCTGGCGGGCCCGGTCCCGGTAGCGGTGCGCGCCGAGCACGGTGTCGACCGCCGACCGGATCCGCGCCGGACGCGGCCGACCGGTGCGCAGATTGATCCCCAGGCCCGACCAGGCGACGCGGGCGGCCACCTCGGGCTTCTCCTCGGTCGCTCCGGCCACGATCACCGGGACCCCGTGGCGGGCCGCCTGTTGCACCCCGCCCCACCCCCCGTTGGTGATGATCAGGTCGGTGCGGGGCAGGAGCACGTCGTAGGGGATGAAGTCGGCCACCTGGACCCGGCCCGGCGCCGCCGCGGTCAGCGCCGCCCGGTCTTCCGGGTGCAGGGCCCGGCCCGTGGTCACCACCACCGTCACGTCGCGGTCGCGCAGCGCCCGCACCGCGGGCACGACCAGCCGGTCCAGGTCGGTGTTGTCCAGGGTGCCCTGGGTGACGTGCACCAACGGACGGGTCCGGTCGAGCTCGCCCCACCACTCGGGCGGGGTCCAGTCCGCGGCCTCGATCGGGAGCGGCCCGACACAGCGGACCGTCGACGGCAGCTCGCGCCGTGGGTACTCGAGCTCGGGCAGGCTGAGCTGGTAGGTGACGTCGAAGTGACCGAGCAGGTCGAAGTAGCTGGCCGTGCCCGGAGCGACCCCGTACGCGGCCAACGCCCGGTCGAGGGCCTCGTGGACCGGCCGCATCGGACCGTGCCGGAGCAGCCAGTTGACCTGCCGGTTGCGGCTGTGGGCGAAGCGGGTGTCGGCGTTGCGCAGCCCGGATCCGAACGGGGCCGCGTCCACACTGACCGCCGAGATCGGGGTCGCCGAGATCCCCACCACGGGCGGGCGGTCCGGCGGCCCCGATCCGAGCAGCAGCGGCAGCGCCCCGAGGTAGGCCGTGTCGGCGACCACGACGTCGTAGTCGGCCGACTCGAGCGCCATCCCGAGCGCCGTGCTCTGCGCGGCCAGCGGCACGATGAACCGGGCCAGCACATCGCGCCGCGCCTGCACCCAGCGTGGGGCGAGGACGGTCGGCGAGGACGCCGGCAACGGTCGCGACATCGCCGCGGGCGGCAGCGCCCGCATGGTCACCCCGTACGCCCGGACCAGGTCGGCGTACCCGGGTCCGGTCAGCACGTCGACCTGGTGGCCGCGGCGGCGCAGGGCCCGGGCCACGACCAGGACCGGCTGGAGGTGGCCGAGCAACGGCGGGCAGGGCAGCAGGATCCGTGCCATCAGCGACGCCTCCGCCGCCGACCGGCGACGACCCGGACCAGCGCGGCCAGTCCGACCAGGCCCAGACTGGCCCGCCGCCAGCGTCGGCGCCGGCGCAGCGATCGTTCCTGGTCGGCGGTCCGGATGGCCGGCGCGGGCCGGGGCCTGCGGCGACCGGCCGGGGCCAGACGCAGCCGCTGACCCAGGTAGTAGTAGCCGTACGAGACCAGGATCGTGTACGGCAGCCCCTCCTTCATCCGCCGCGACGAGGTGTCGACGACCAGGTCGCCGTCCCAGGCCACCGGGCCGAGCCGGCGCAGCGTCCGGAGCAGGTGGACCTCGTCACCGCCCTGGTGCAGCGTCACGTCGTAGCCCGGGAAGCCCGCACGGCGGAAGGCGACGTTGGTCGCGGTCAGGTATCGGACTCCCAGACCGAGCCGGGACAGCCGGTCCAGCACGGCGAAGTACAGGGGCGGGAACACCCGGGCCCACCACGGCGCGTCGACGTAGCGGCACGGACCGGCGACGGCGACCAGCGGATCGCCGGCCCGCTCGGCGGCCCGGAAGTGGGCGTCGATCCGGGCCAACCAGTCGGGCGGATGGGTGGTGTCGGCGTCGGTCGAGACGACGATCGCGCCCCGCGCGGTGTCGACCCCGGTCTGCCGCGCCCGGCAGACGCCGAGCCGGGGCTCGTCGACCACCCGGACGCCGGCTGCCGCGGCGACCCGCGACGTGGCGTCGGTGCTGGCGTTGTCGACCACGATCACCTCGTAGTCGGGTGCGCCGCGCTGCCCGGCCAGCGACGCCAACGTGGCCGGCAGGGTGTCGGCCTCGTTGTGGGCCGGGACGACGACCGAGAACCTCATGCCGACACCGCCGCGTCGTCGGAGCGGGTGCTGCGCCGGCGACGGGTGCCGAGGGTGCGCGACGGGACGATCAGCAAGGCCACGGTGGCCAGGACCAGCACCGGCAGCAGCCAGCCGAAGACCGGGGTGAACGCGTCGGCGTACGCCTGGGCGATCCCGGCCCGTGCGTCCGGATCGAGGGTGCGGACCGCCTCCGGGGTCAGCCGGCCCGGTTCGACCGCCGCCGGTCCGAGCCGGTCGAGCAGACCGGTGGTGAACATCCGCCCGACCCAGGCCGTGCCGATCAGCACCCCCACCTCGCGGACGAAGCCGTTGGCCGCGGTGGCGACGCCGAGGTCGTCGGCCGGGGCCAGGTCCTGGGCGACCACGACCAGCACCTCCCAGGCGCACCCGATGCCGGCGCCGAGCAGCAGCAGGCAGCCGGCCACCACCGGCAACGGCGTGCGCGGCTCGAGTTGCGAGCCGATCAGCAGCGCGACGCACACCGCGGCGGCGCCGATCACCGGCAGCGACTTGGGGCGGCGGGTCCGCTGGACGATCCGTCCGGAGACGACGGTGGCTCCGCCGAGACCGGCGACCAGGGTCAACATGAACAACCCGGCCCGGGTGGGGGTGAGCCCGTGAACCATCTGCAGGTAGGTCGGCAGGTAGTTCACCGTGCCGAACATGGCCACGGCCAGCGCGGCGCCGGCGGCGATGGTGGCCACGAAGGCGCGGTCGCCGAACAGCCGGGGCGGGAGCACCGGCTCCGCCGCGCGGCGCTCGGCGGCGACCAGGGCGACGGTGGCGAGCACGGTGAGCCCGATGAGTCCGAGGATCACCGGTGAGGTCCAGGCGAACATCGTTCCGCCCCAGACCAGGACCAGGACGCCGGCGACCACGGCCACTGCGAGGCACAGGGTCCCGGTGGCGTCGACGCGGACCGGCCGCCGTTGCCCGGCCGAGGGCGGGAGCCAGCGCCAGGCGACGACGGCGGCGGCCAGACCGAGCGGCACGTTGATCCAGAACACCCAGCGCCAACCGACGGTCGCGGTCAGCCCACCGCCGAGCGCCGGACCGGACACCGCGGCGATGGCGAACACCGCGCCGACCAGGCTGAGGATGTAGGCCCGCCGGTGGGGGGCGACCAGGTCGGCGACCACCGCCTCGACCAGGATCAGCAGACCGCCCCCACCGAGACCCTGCAGCACCCGGGCCACGATCAGCACCTCCATCGACGGGGCGAGGCCGCCGATGATCGAGCCGAGGACGAACACCACCATGGCGGTGCCGAAGACCCGGCGCCGCCCGGCCAGGTCGCCGAGCCGGCCGACCACCGGCATGGTCAGCGCACCGGCCAACACGAAGGCGGTGCCGACCCACAGCTGCAGCCCCACCCCGCCGAGTTCGCCGACCACGGTGGGCAACGCGGCGGCGAACACCGACTGGTCGAGCTCGGTCAGCAGCAGCCCGAGGGCGAGCGCGGTGAAGACCAGCGCGGTGGGTCGATCGCGGAACTCCGGCGGGATCCTGGCCAGGGCTCGGGACGGGTGTGGTCGTGCGTTCACGCGTACGCCGGCACCTGGAGCAACTGGTCGACCGTGACGAACGCGAAACCGCGGTCGCGGAGCCGGTCGATGGTCGGGCCGACCGAGTCGACGGTCTGGCGGCGCGGGCCGCCGCGGGCCTCGCGTCCGTCGTGCATGATCATGATCGACCCGGGTCGGGTGCGGGCCACGGTCGAGGCGGTCATCCGTGCCGCCGCCGGCTGAAACACCTCGAGCGAGCTGCCGAAGGTCCCCGACACCGCGGTGGCGCCGGAATCGGCCAGGGTGTGCAGGATCGCCGGGGTGTGACAGAGCCAGGGCGGCCGGTAGAGCAGCGGCTCGACCCCGGCGATGTCGCTCAGCACCCGGCGGCCGCGACCGATCTCGGCGGTCTGGCGCGGATCGGTCAGGTAGCGGCGGAACGCGTGGCTGTAGCTGTGGTTGCCGAGGACGTGACCCTCGGCGACCACCCGCCGGGTCAGCTCGGGGAACCGCTCGGCGCACCGGCCGACCTGGAAGAAGGTGGCCCGGACGCCGCGCTCACCGAGGGTGTCGAGCAGCCGCGAGGTCCACGGCTCGTTGGGTCCGTCGTCGAAGGTCAGCGCCACGTGTCGGGACGCACCGGCCGGGGTGGCGCGGTACGGGAAGCGCCCGAACAGCTGCGACGTCGACGAGAACGTCGCCCAGGTCGCCGCCGCTCCGGCCGCACACGCGACGCCGAACAGCAGCGGGCGGACCGGGGGAAGCACGCACATACGTTACGTGGCCCGCTCGGAGCCCGGGCACCGACGACGCCACGACCGACGACACCTTGCCAGTGCAGAGGGGGTTCAACGCCGAAGCGCGCGCTTCAGTCGCGCCAGACGGGCGGCCTCGGATGGGTTCTGTCGGGCCGGTCAGCGTCGGCGCTCGTTGACGCGTCGGGCGGTGACGGCCTCTCCAGTCTTGACTCCCGTCACGCGGACGCGGTCGCCGACCGCGATGTCGTCGAGCGAGGCCGACTTCTTGGCCACCCGCACCCGGGTGGTGGCGGTGATGGCGAAGGTACCGACGAAGCCATCGACGCTACGGACCGTCATGGCGCGCGGGCTCACCGCAGTGACCGTTCCTCGCTGGAAGGAGATCACCCGGTGCTTCTTGCCGCTGAGGGTGACCTCGCCGTGGATGGCCCGGCGGGTCAGGTCATGCCGCTTTCCCTGGGCGCGCGGGCCGGGCGAGGACTTCGCGGTGGACGGTTCAGCTGCTGGGGTCGGTGAAGCACCCACCGACGGACTGGGGCTGGGCTCGGCCACGGCAGCGTTCACACCGACCGCGCCGACGAGGGCAACGGTCGACAGCGCGGCGGCAGCAAGAAATATCGACTTCTTCGTCATGCGAGATCCTTCTCTTCCGTCCGGGGACCGTCGGTCGACGGGCTTCGGCCATTGTCGGCAACGAGTCGGCCCGGGCGCGAGCTCAACGGCGACACCTTCAGGGACCCTTCAGCTGTCGACGGCCCGCCCAGACCTCCCCGCCGGCGACGGCTGGGCATGATGAGGCCATGGATGCGACGAGGATTCTGGTGGTCGAGGACAGCGAGACCATCCGTCTTGCCGTGTCCACGGCGCTGCGGGCGGAAGGCTTCCTCGTCGAGACGCGACCCGACGGTGAGGGTTTGGAGGAACGTCTCAGCGTTCTCCGGCCTGACCTCGTTCTCCTCGACCTGATGCTGCCGGGTCGAGACGGGGTCGTCCTGCTACCGATCGTGCGACGTAGCACCCGGGCCGCGGTGATCGTTGTGTCCGCACGAGACGGCCTGGGCGATCGCATCGAAGGGCTGGCGGCGGGCGCTGACGACTATCTGATCAAGCCGTTCGCGATGGTCGAGTTGATCGCCCGGATCCACGCCGTCCTGCGTCGTACGCAGCCCGACGGCGGCGCCACCAGTATCGCAGACCTGACCGTCAACCATGACGCCACCAGCGTGGTCCGGGCGGGCGTCCGCTCGACCTCACCGACACCGAGCGGCGCCTGCTCGGCTATCTCGTCAGTCACCGCGAGCAGGTCGTGACCAAGACTCAGATTCTCACCGCGGTCTGGGGGTACGAGGGGTTCGACCCGAATCTCGTGGAGGTGCACGTCTCGGCTCTGCGACGCAAGCTCGAACGCGGGGGTGAGCCCCGGCTGGTCCACACGGTCCGTGGGCGGGGCTATCGATTGGCGTCGGCGGCGTGAGCGGGTCGCGACCGCACTCCTGCGCTCCCACCGCCGACACCTTCCCGCGGCCGTTGCGCACCGTGTCGATCCGGGTCCGGGTGATCGCCGGAGTGATGGCCGCTCTGGCTCTCGTGCTTCTCGGGCTCTCGTTCACCGTGCAGTCGGTGTTCGCGGCCCAGTCCGAGCGCAACCTCGAAGCGCTGCTGACCGGACGGGCTCAGCTGGCCCGCCAGCTCGCCCGGTCGGGTGCGCGCCCGCAGCAGATCGTGAACCGGGTGGGAGTCGACGGGGTCCTGGTGTCGCTCCGACTCCGTGACGGCACCGTCCTCGGGGACACCCTTCCCACCGGAACCGGCGTCCAGACCGTGACCACCCGCCTGGTCGGCACCGGACGGGTCGACGACGCCGCGTTGACCCTGAGTGTGAACTCCTCACTGGTCGCGGGGGCCCGGACGTCGCTGCAGCAGATCCTCGTGGTCGGTGGACTGGTCGCGCTGATCTCCAGTTCGGTGCTGGTGGGGCTGGTCGTGCACCTGGCGCTCCGTCCGCTCAACCGAGTCGCCGCCCTCGCTCAGGACATCGCGACGGGCTCCCGCGGCGGACGTCTTTCCCCCAGTCGCACCGACACCGAGATCGGGCGCACCGCGTACGCCCTGGACAAGATGCTGGACGAACTGGAGGGTGCGGAGCGCCGGGCCCGGCACGCCGAGGAACGGACGCGGTCGTTCCTCGCCGACGCCGCTCACGAGCTACGAACACCGTTGGCCGGGATCCGAGCCGCCGCCGAAACGCTACTCCAGCATCGCGAGACCCTCGGCCACGACGATCAGGAACGGCTGGAGGTGTTGCTGGTCGCCGAGGCTGAACGCAGTGGCCGACTGGTCGGCGACATGCTGACTCTGGCCCGATTCGACACCGGCGCCACTGCGGTGAGATCACCGGTGGACGTGAGCCAGGTGATCGACGACGAGGTCGCCCGAGCCCGGCTGCTGTCTCCTCAGCTGAGCGTCACCGTCCTGGGGTCGGTCTCGGCCGTCAACGGTGACGGCCCCGCGCTCCGCGGAGTGCTCCGCAATCTGCTCGACAACGCCCGGCGCGCAGCCGGGACGAAGGGCGCGGCCGGCACGGTCCAGGTCACGGCTGCGCCGCACGGGCCCTGGGCCGTGGTACAGGTTCTCGACAACGGTCCTGGCGTACCGATCCGTGATCGCGAACGGGTCTTCGACCGGTTTGTCCGACTGGATCCTGCTCGCGACGCCGATTCGGGAGGCACCGGCCTCGGTCTCGCCATCTCTCGCGAGACCGCCCGCGCGCACGGCGGTGATCTGACGTGTCTCGAGGTGACCCACGCCGACGGCGGAGCGGTCTTTCAGCTCGTGCTTCCTCTGCTGGTGACCGGTCGCTGATGCGACGGTGAGGAGTGATCGAGGCCCGCGGCACGTCAGCCGCGGCCGTTCCGACGAACCATCGCCGGTCAAGCCAGTTGAGCTGGCCTACCGCGAAACCGACGGCAACAGGTGCGCTGCCCAGCAGAAGGAGAGCTCTCGGTGTCGATCGATGCCGCCGCCCTTGGCGCGCGCACAGATGAGGACGGTAGGTTTGCTCGACCTGATCGCCTAGTTCGTCACGTGGACGAGGTCGGAAGTGACATGCCGCTGTTTCGCAAGGACCGGACGAGCGTCTTGTTCGTCCATGTTCCGAAGTGTGGCGGAACGTCGATCACCCGTGCGTTCCGCCAACGCGGGTTCGCCGTCGACTACTTCGACGGACGGGTCGGTAGGGAGACGTTGAACTACTTCCATCACTGCACACCTCAGCACTGGCACGCCGACGTACTCGCCTCCATCCTCAAACTGGAGCGCATCACCGCCACCTTCACGTTCGTGCGTCACCCGGTGACCCGACTGCAATCGGAGTACCTCTGGAAACATCGTGACCGGCCCGACCTGCACCTCAGCCCTGACGTCGTCGAAGCGTGGGCCGTGAAAGCGTTCGCCCGATGGCGGCGAGGGCACACCTACGTCTACGACAACCACATCCGCCCGCAGGTCGAATTCCTGCTGCCTCACGCCCGTCGATTCCGGGTCGAGGACGGTGTCGACACGCAATTGGCCGAACTGTCACGCGATCATGGCCTGGACCTCACCTTTCCCCTCGAACGGGCCAAGGAGTCGAATGACCTATCGGCCGGCCACCGCAGCGCCGACGTACCCATCTCGGATCGACTGAACGACATGATCCACGACTTCTACGACGACGATTTCCGCGTTCTCGGGTACAGCTGACATGCTGCGCCCGAGTCGTCCGTTGGACCACGGGCTCTCACTGACCGAATAAGACTCAACTGCTCCATCCGACCGCCAACAGGTAGAGGAAATGAGTGGGGAATGAAGCATCGGAATCACACGCCGATCCGTAGCCACATCGCCCTGGTGTCCCTACCGGCGTGGAAGTTGAGTCCGGCGCACCAACTGATCTTTCGCCTGGGTCTGGCCTTGTTCCTGGTCACGTCGGTGGTGTTGATCGTCTACTTCGACAGGGACGCCTACACCGACAGCTACGACGGGACGGTCACTCTCGTCGACGCCATCTACTACGCCACGGTGACCATCACCACCACGGGCTACGGCGACATCACCCCCGTGGCTCCGCACTCCCGGGTGATCAACGCCGTGGTGGTCACACCGCTGCGCGTGACCTTCCTCGTCTTACTGGTCGGCACCACGTTGGAAGTGCTCGCCAGTCAAGGTCGACAGGTCATTCAGGACCGCCGGTGGCGGAGGAGGCTCCGCGACCACACCGTCGTGATCGGTTATGGCACCGCTGGTAAGAGCGCTGTGCGCACTCTGATGAAGTCGGATCCGGGCCGCAGCGAGGTCGTTGTCGTCGACATTGCACCGAGTGCGGTTGCCGATGCCAACGGGGACGGGTACGCCGCAGTCGTCGGAGACGGCTCGCGACGCGAGGTTCTGCGTCGAGCGGAGATCAGTCGGGCCAGTCACGTCATCGTCGCTCTGGACCGTGACGACTCAGCAGTCCTTGCGGTCTTGACGACACGACAGTTGAATCGACAAGCGCATCTCGTCGTCTCGGTGAGGGAAGACATCAACGCGTCGTTGATGCGGCCTGCGGGCGCGGATGCGGTGATCACGTCTTCTGAGGCGGTCGGGCGGCTGCTCGGGTTGTCAGCGGTCAGTCCCGATCTTGGAGTCGCCATCCACGAATTGATTTCCCTCCGTGAGGGGCTGGACCTCCATGAGCGACCGGTGAGCGCGGACGAGGTCGGTCGGCGGTTCGACGAGTTCGCGACGCCGGTGGTCGCCGTGGTGCGCGGAAATGCCCTGCGCCGCTTCTATGATCCTGCCGTCTCGTCCGTGCTCGATGGCGACCGGGTCATCGTGGTCGAGGGCGCCGAGGACAACTGAAGGTGATCTTCCCTGGGCCGGGGCGCTGAGGCACGATCCGCGGGCGCGGCGCCGTCGTGGCGAGAAGCCTCAACCTGTGGGCGCCTTACCCCTCATGCTTGGGTTCAGCTGTCTAACGCGTGGCAGTTTGCGTATCGTGACCGTTGGTGTGCCGGGAAGTCTGGTCGGCGATGATGCGATCGACCCCGAAAGTGAGTCCTGATATGTCCACTGCGACCCCACCCCGTTCCGTCTTCCCCCGCGGATCGTGGCCCGAAGCCGCCAGGATCGCCGAGCTGCTGCGCGGTGAGACGATCGGTGGCGCGCTGTTGTTGATCGCCACCGTCATCGCCCTGGTCTGGGCCAACAGTCCCTGGTCCGGGGCCTACAACGGACTACGTGACTTCACGATCGGACCGGAGTCGTTGCATCTGGACCTCAGCCTCGGCAGCTGGGCGGCCGATGGTCTGCTCGCCATCTTCTTCTTCGTCGCCGGTCTCGAACTGAAGCGTGAGTTCGTGGCCGGTGATCTCCGCGATCCGCGACGGGCCGCGTTGCCCGTGGTGGCGGCGGTCGGCGGAATGGTTGTTCCGGCGCTGGTGTTCGTGTTGGTCAATCTGAGAGCGGGTGACGGTGCCCTCGCTGGTTGGGCGATTCCGACGGCGACCGACATCGCGTTCGCGCTCGCCGTCCTGGCCGTCGTCTCGACCCACCTCCCATCGGGTCTGCGGACCTTCCTCCTCACCCTGGCGGTGGTCGACGACCTGCTGGCCATCACCATCATCGCGATCTTCTACACCCGCGAGCTGCACCTGGCCTATCTGGGGCTTGCGCTCCTGCCCTTGCTCGTCTTCGGGCTGTTGGTGCAGCGGCGCATCCGTTCCTGGTGGCTGCTGATCCCTCTGGCTGCCCTCACCTGGGCGTTGATGCATGCTTCCGGTGTCCACGCCACCGTGGCCGGCGTCCTGCTCGCCTTCACCGTTCCGGTCGTGCGCAGCCAGGCGGCGGGTGGGCCGGAGGCCGGGCCCGGGATGGCTGAGCACTTCGAGCACCGGATCCGACCGCTGTCGGCCGGCTTCGCGGTCCCGGTGTTCGCCTTCTTCGCCGCCGGTGTGACCGTGGGGGGATTCAGCGGTCTGACCGAGTCGCTGACCGACACCGTTGCGCTGGGCATCGTGGCCGGGCTGGTCCTCGGCAAGACCGTCGGCGTCTTCGGTGCCACCTATCTGATGGCCCGCTTCACCAAGGCCACCCTCGATGAGGATCTCCGATGGGTCGACGTCGCCGGTCTGGCCGTCCTCGCCGGCATCGGCTTCACCGTGTCCCTGCTCATCGGTGATCTCGCCTACGGCGCCGGCAGCACCCGCGACGAGCACGTCAAGGTCGGAGTACTCGTCGGATCGCTGCTGGCCGCCGTGATCGCCTCGGTCATCCTGCGGCTGCGCAATCGGGCGTACCGGCGGATGTGCGCCGCCGAGCAGGCCGATGTCGACGCCGACGGCGTCCCGGACGTCTACCAAGGAACCTCGACCAGCACGGATGGCCGTCAACCCTGACGACGTCACGGTGGGGGTCCGCGCTTGCTCGACGAATGTCGTTGCCGACACCTCGCGCGTGAAGGCGCTGAGGACTACTGTGGCTGTCGGTGTGCCGGGAAGCCTGGTCGGCGTCATATCGGCGTTCGAGGAAGGCACACCGCATGGCCCCAGTCAGTGGCGCCCCCAGATCTGCGTCCTCCATCGGCTCATCAGTACCCGGCCGACGTGCGAGGCGGAACGGCGCGCCGGATGGTGAACGGATCCGCACCGAAGGACTCAGCAAACGGTACGGCCGTGCGTGGGCGGTGCGCCACCTCGATCTCACGGTGTCCGCGGGGGAGGTCTTCGGTTTCCTCGGACCCAACGGCGCCGGGAAGTCGACCACGATCCGGATGCTGCTGGGGATGGCCCGACCCACCGCCGGTCGGGCGTGGCTCGCCGGACACCGCGCCGATGACGTTCGCCGAGCGCATCAGTATGTGGCGTACGTTCCCGCGGACGTGGCCCTGTGGCCGCGCTACACCGGGCGACAGGTCCTGGAGCTGATCGCCCACCTCGGGCCGGCGCCAGATCTGGCGTATCGCGACCGGCTGGTCGACAGCTTCGATCTGGATCTCGACAAGCGCACCCGGGCGTACTCCTCGGGTAATCGTCAGAAGGTGGCCTTGGTGGCTGCGTTCGCCACCCGGGCGCCGGTGCTGATCCTGGACGAGCCGACCAGCGGTCTGGACCCGCTGATGGAACAGGCGTTCCGGGCGGCCGTCGGCGAGGCCCGGACGGCGGGGCAGGCCGTTCTCGTCAGTTCTCATCAGCTCGCCGAGGTCGAGGCGATCTGCGACCGGGTGGGCATCCTCCGGTCCGGGGAACTGGTCGAGGTCGCCGGGCTGCAGCAGTTGCGGCAGCTGCGACGCGTGGAGATCGATGTCCGGCACTCCGGCGAGGGTCTGAGGACGGCCGATCTGCGATCGCTTCCCGGCGTCGTGGACGTTCGACAGGTCGAGCGCGGGCACGTCGTCATCCACCTCGCCGGAAACCAGGCACTGGCCGACGTCATGCGACGGGTCGCGGACGCTCAGCCCACGGCGCTGGCCGTGCGGGAACCATCGCTCGAAGAGATCTTCCTCGGGTACTACGGCGATCCGTCATGAACCCGTCGGCCAGGGCGTTGATGCCAGGACCACCGGCTAGGAAAGCTGCTGGGGGCTTCAAGGGTCATGTGGCACTGGTGGGTCATGCCGTCAGGCTGGTCGGCCGCAGCGCCGTGGTGGTGATCATCGTGACGGCCGGCATGTCGGCGCTGGTCGTGGGTCAGTACCACGGCCTGACCGGGGCCGGCTTCGACGTCGCGTCGATGACGGCGTTGGCGGCGAACCCGGCCATCCGGGTCCTCTTCGGTCCGCCGATCGGGCTCGGTGACCCGGGTGGGTTCACCGTCTGGCGGCTCGGCACGCCCCTGGCCGTCCTGCTGGCGGTGTGGGCGCTGCTGACCGCCGTGCGGATGACCCGGGGTGAGGAGGAGGCGAGGCGCTGGGACCCGCTGCTCACCGGTCCGTACCGGCTGCCCCGTGTGGTGGGTCTGCAACTCGCCGCCGTCCTCACCGGGGCCGTCGCAGCCGGTTCGGCGGTCACGGTGGCCATGGGGCTGGCTGGTGCGCGACTCGGTGGGTCAGCGCTCCACGGCGCCGCGTTGGCCCTGGTCGGCACCACCGGGGCCCTGACCGGCGGACTGGCCGCTCAGCTGATCGCCGACGGGCGACGAGCGGCCACCGCAGCCGCGGCTGCCGTGGGCGCCGGCTTGTTGCTTCGGATGATTGCCGACGGTTCCGATTCGCTCCATCGGTTGCACTGGTTGACTCCGTTCGGTCTGATCGGACTCGCGGAGCCGTTCGGCGCAGCGCGGGTCATGCCGTTGGTCGTGCTGCTGTTCGCGAATGCCCTCTTGGCCGTTGCGGTCTGGGTCGCCAGTGCGCACCGTGATCTCGGCGCCGGTTCGCTCTCGACGCCGGGGCGTCTGCATTCCCGGCTCGGCTGGTTCAGGTCGCTACCTCGGTTCACTGCCCGCCGTGGTGGTGGTGCGTTACTGGCCTGGAGCACGGGGATCTGGCTGTACTTCCTGCTGATCGGGCTGCTCGCTTCCTCGTTGACGACCTTCCTCGTCGACAATCCGGCTTTCGCCGATCTCGCCGCACGGGCCGGCTTCGGATCCCTGACCACGGTGCCGGGTTACCTGGCGTCCCTGTTCACGATCCTGGCCATACCGCTCGGTCTGTACGCGGCCAGCCGTGTCGGCGCGGAGTGGGTTGACGAGGAGTCCCGGGTGCTGACGCTGATGTACGCCACTCCCGTGACGCGCGAGCGTGCATTCCTGCACCAGGTCATCGCCGGTGTGAGCGGCGTCGCGGTTCTCTCGGCCGGGGCGGGTCTGGCCAGCTGGGTCGGGGCTGCGGCCGCAGGCACCGACGTGTCACTCGGGGCGGCGCTCGCCGGCGTCTTCAACGTCATGCCCGTCGCCTGGCTCGGACTCGGTGCGGCGCTGCTGGCCTTCGGTTGGTGGCCCCAGCTGAGCTTCGCTGTCGGCACGATCCCCACCGTGGGCGGCTTCGCCCTGCAGACGGTCGGCGAGACGCTGCGTTGGCCGGAGTGGGTCGTCGGCGTCTCGCCCTTCCGGCACCTCGCCGCCGTTCCTTTCGAGGAGGTGGATGGGGTGGCCAGCGCCACGATGACCGGGGTCGCCGCGGCTCTGACCGTCGTGGGCCTCATCGGGTTCATGCGACGTGATCTCGGCAGTTGACGTCGCTCGACGGTCGTCCTGTGGTCATCGAGCGGTGTCCACCGAGCCGCAGGATGATCTCGGCGCCGTGTCCGGCCTTGGGCCGCGGCGGGGTGCCGATCAGCCGCGTTGTCGAACAGCCGCTCGACGTGGTGGGCACTCATCCTGAAAGGACGGTGACGCTGCGCACCATGCAGCGCCTTGGTGTGGACAGAGCACCTGGGACCGCGCCACTGAGAGCGGGCGCACCGACGGAGGCCGCCGAAGAGGCCGCCCAGAGCTCGGGAACTGGTCAGGACGAGGCCCCGAGCGGGTCGGCGGCGATGACGTTCAGCGGGCCTCAGCTCGTCGCTCGAGGTTCGCTCAACGCGTGACCGTCGTCACTGTGCCCTCGTTGTCGTCGGGCCGCGGTCACCGCCGCTATAACGGTCGCCGCCGCACCGTAGCCGAGGGCCTGGACGGTGACGGAGTGGTCGAAGAAGAAGGCGAGGTACGCCGCCGGCCACAGCGCCAGCCACTCGAACCGGCGAGCGACCACGACCAGCACCACGAAGGGCAGCAGGTACCAGGGGTAGATCGGGCTGGCGATGAGTAGCGAGCAGCCGTAGAGCCAGCAGGCCGTCACCACCACCGGTTCGCGCGCCGAGCGGTGCAGCGCGAAGAGCGCACACCCCGCGGCCAGCGTCAGCGCGACCGGCGTCCGCGCCCCCTCGGGCAGCAGCACCAGCAGCGCGAACCGGCGACCGGCCTGGTATCCCTCCTCGGCCCAGTAGCCGGGCAGGAACCCGACCACCCGCGTCCCGACGGCCACCAGGTGCGGGGCGTACGCGAGGGCGACCAGCCCGATGCCCACCGCCGCGATCCGCCAGCGCCCGCGGCGCAGCAGCAGCGGGATGAGCAGCAGCGGAACCAGCTTGATCCCGATCGCCGCACCCCAGGCCAGACCGGCCGAACCCGGCCGCCGGGCGAGCACGAACCCCAGCACGGCCAGCGCGGCGAGCACGTCGAGGTGGCCACCGTTGCCGGCCTCCAGCCCGACCAGCGGACAACACCCGAAGAGCAGCGCCCCCGCCGCGCCTGATCGCGGGGCCCGCGCCAACAGACCGGCCACGGTCACCGCGGCGACGGCGGCACCGATCTGCACCCCCAGCGTCCCGGCGGAGATCGGGGTCAGCACGCCGATGACCACGAACCACAGCTGGGCGACCGGGGGATAGATGGTCGGCACGGTCGGTCGATTGATCAGCGGGGCCGCGTCGGGCGGGAAGAGCTCGGGGACGTGGAGCGGCGCGAGGGCCGGGTCCAGCGGAGCGAAGTGGTAGGGATCGATCCCGGCCAGCTGCACCCGAGCGTCCCAGACGTAGCGATAGGCGTCGTCGCTGGTCAGCGGATAGGTGAACAGTCCGGGCAGCTGGACGAGTGCCGCCAGCACCACGACGAACCAGATCGGCGCCCGGGCGGCGCTGTCGCGGACCCACCAGGCCAGGGCGGCGAACACCGCGAGCGCGGCGAAGACGTTCCCACCGTCGTGCGGGAAGCGGATCAGCGACACGATCAGGCCGATCTGGGTGACCAGCAGGATCGCGGCGGCGACGACCAGCCTCGGCGGGAGGGTGATCATCGCGCCGACCTCAGGGCCACGAAGCTCCGGCCGCTGCTGCTCCACTCCTCGACGACGAGCAGTCCGAGGTCGGCCGCGCGGTGGACCACCCCGTCGATCCCGATCCGGACCCAGTCCAACGCACGCCCACCCTCGGAGCCGCCGAGGCCGATCAGCTGGTCGCGGGCGCGGTCCGGGTCGACCTCGGCGACGATCAACCCACCGGGCACGAGTAACTCCGCGCACCGGGCGAGCAACGTGCGGACGTCGCCACCGAGTCCGATGTTCCCGTCCATCAGCAACACGGTCCCCCACCGACCCTCGGCCGGCAGCGGATCGGCCAGCGAGCGCAGCAGGGTCGGTCCGCCCCGGGCCCGGCTCAGCTCGACGGCCACCCGCGAGGCATCCACGCCGACGGCCGGCATCCCCGACTCGGTCAGGGCCACCACCATCCGCCCGGGTCCGCAGCCGAGATCGATGACCGGTGGTTCGCAGCGAGTGACCACCAGCTGGTCGACGGGGTCGGCGTCAGCCCGCCATCGGCCGACGTCCCACTCGACGCCGGACGGGACCGCGGCGCCCGCGTGCAGTCGGTCGAACCAGCGGTCGGGGCCGGCGGTCCGAGCGCCGACGATCGCCCGGTGGGTCCGGGCCAGGCAGAGCTCGGGGTGCTCGGCGGCCACCCGCTCGACGTCGGCCGGTTCGTCGACGTCGACCAGGGGTGGCAGGAGTCCGACCCGTAGCCCGAGACGGGTCAGTCGGGCCAGCTGGGCGGCGCCGGTGCGGTCGGTGGACATCGGTACGCCGTCGAAGATCCCGGGCGGATGGCCGGGCCGCAACCCGATCGCCCAGAAGCCACCGTCCTCGCTGAGGCCCAGGACCGCGTCGGCGCCGCCCCAGCCGGTGTCGAGCAGTTCCGGGGTGACCTGCGGCGTGTCCATCCCGATCAGCAGTGCCGGTTCCGGATGCCGGGCGAACGCGGCGGCGAAGGCGGCCGACAACCGGTCGTTGAGCGTTCCCGCGGGCTGGTCCACCACCTCGAACCCGTCGTCCCAGCCGGCCGCGCAGCCGTCCCAGGCCAGCAGTCGGTGCGGCGCGCCAGCGCAGCGGACGACACGCAGGGTGTCGGTGAGCGCAGCGGCGGCCAGGTCTGCGGCCTGCTCGGGGGTGAAGGCGGACTGCAGGCGCGTCTTGACCTGACCCGGCCGGGGCTGCTTCGCCAGCACGATCAGCGTCACGGCGTCAGCCATCAGCGCCGCACGTCGATCGCTGCGCCGAGATCGCGCACAGCCCGCCAGGCGCCCAGCGGGGTGCCGGTGACCTTCGACCGACCGAGCCGCGGCCGGTAGTCGACGTCGACCTCGGCGATCCGCCAGCCTGCGTCCGCTGCCTTGACCACGGTCTCGGCCGGGTAGCCCGAGCGGCGGTCGCGGAGGTCGAGCCCGACCAGCGCGGTGCGTCGCGCCGCGCGCATCGGCCCGAGATCGTGCAGCCGTACGCCGGTCCGGCGCCGGATCCGTCGGGCCAGCTCACGGTTGGCCAGCCGCAGGTGCCAGGGCGCGGCGGCGCGGCTGACCGGTCGCCGGCGGCCGACCACCAGATCGGCGGATCCGTCCTCGAGGAGGGTGACCAGTCGGGGGAGCTGGGCAGGATCGAGGGTGGCGTCGGCGTCGAGCACCGCGACCCAGGTGGCGGTGGCCGCTGCCAGGCCCGCGTGGCAGGCAGCGCCGTAGCCGCGCTGCTCGGCGACCACCACCTCGGCACCGAGCCGTCGGGCGAGCATCGGGTGACCCGTCGGTCGACCCGTTGTCGACGACGATGGGCCGATAACCGGCGGGCATCCGCTCGAGCACCCAGCCCAGCGCCTCGACCTCGTCGAGACAGGGCAGGATCACGTCGACGTCGGCCATCTGTAGAACCTATGAGCGCCGCGCCCACCGCACCCGGCCGGTGCCGCTTTCGGATCGGTTACGACACCGCCGGGCGACGCTGGCGCGGCGGTGCCGGTCTCTAGGCTGACCGGCATGGCACGGGTGCTGGTCGTCGAGGATGACCCGACGATGGCCAAGGTGCTGATCGCGTACCTGACCCGGGCCGGGCACCAGGTCGAGTGGAGCCCCGATGGGCTCGATGCCGTCGAACGCTGGCCGCGGCTGGCTCCCGACGTGGTCATCCTCGACGTGATGCTGCCGGGGCTGTCCGGGCTGGAGGTGCTGCGCCGCCGTCGGCGGACCGACGACCCGGCCGCGGTGATCATCGTGTCCGCGCGGGGCGAGGAGGAGGACCGGCTGATCGGACTCGAGACCGGGGCCGACGACTACGTGGTCAAGCCGTTCTCGCCGCGCGAGGTGGTGCTGCGGGTCGAGGCCCTGCTCCGGCGGGCCGAGCGATTGGCCGGCGTGGCGATGCCGGCCGAGACCCTCCGACTCGGTCCGGTCACCATCGATGCCGCCGCGCGCGAAGCCCGGGTCGGGGACCAGCCACTCGCTCTGACGACGCGAGAGTTCGACCTGTTGACGTTCCTGGTCGCACACCCCGGCCAGACCTTCAGCAAGGAGGAGTTGCTGCGTCGCGTCTGGGGCTGGGACTTCGGCGACACGTCGACGGTGACCGTCCACGTCCGGCGGCTCCGCGAGAAGATCGAGCGCGACCCCAGCGACCCGCACCTCGTGCTCACCGTCGGCCGGGCCGGATACCGCGCGGCTCGTCGCGACGAGCAGGACGACCCGGTCCGCCGATGAGCGACCTGGTGATCATCGTCGCCCTCACCGTGGCCAGTTGTGCCGTGGTCGGCGGCCTGGGCCTGGGCGCCCTGCACCTCATCCGGCGCCGCCGACTGGCCGATCAGCTGGCCATCGCCACACTGCTCCCGGTGCTCACCGTCGTCGCCGCGGTCATCATCAACGTGCGGCTCATGTTCATCTCCGAGCACGACTCCATCGTGATCAGCGTGGCCCTGGTCGTCTCGCTGCTGCTGGCCGGCGTCGCCTCGCTGCTGATCCGGCGTCGGCTGACCCGGACGAGCCGGCTGCTCGGCGAAGGCCTCGACCGGTTGGTCGCCGACAGCGCCCGACCCGCGGGGCGCGCCACCGAAGCGGCGTCACCGGCCGAGGCGCCCCGCGAGTTCGCCGCCGTGCTGCACGAACTCGACCTGACCCGATCGAAGCTGGCTGACGCCCGCACCCGCCAGCACGCCTCGGACCAAGCGCGACGCGAACTGATCAGCTTCATGTCCCACGATCTGCGGACCCCGCTCGCCGGGCTGCGTGCCGTGGCCGAGGGACTCGAGGACGGCGTGATCGACGACGTCCCGCAGGCGCTGGCCCACGTCCGCCAGACCGTGGCCCGGATGACCGTGCTGGTCGACGACCTCTTCGCGCTGTCGCGGGTGAGCGAGCCGCAGATCGCCCGCCCGCGCGCCCTGGTCTCGCTCACCGAACTGCTGTCCGACGTCGTGGTGTCGGCCGAGGTCACGGCCGCCGCCCGGGGGGTCACCGTGACTGCGACACTGCCGCAGGCCGACCGGTTGGCCGTCTTCGGATCCGGCGACGACCTGGCCCGGGCGCTGACCAATCTGGCCGCGAATGCGATCCGGCACACCGACTCCGGCAGCGTCCGGCTCGAGGCGGCACGCGCCGAGGACGGCCACGTCCGGATCGCCGTGGTCGACGGGTGCGGCGGTATCCCCGACGACCACCTTCCCCGAGTCTTCGACACCGGCTGGCGGGGTACGCCGGCCCGCGGGGACGACGGCGGTGCCGGTCTGGGGTTGGCCATCGCCCGTGGCGTGGTCGAGGCGCACGCCGGGGCGATCAGCGTCCGCAACGTCGACGGCGGCTGCCGCTTCGAGGTCACCCTGCCCGCCCCGACGGACGCCCCATGACCGACGATCGGGTGCTGCTCACCGGCGCGGCCGGGTTCATCGGGCGGGCCGTCGACGACCGCCTCGACGGCGCCCGGGTGTTCGACCGGGCGATCGACCCGCGCGACGACCTGACGGACCCGGAGCGGGTCATGGCGGCCATGGACGGCTGCACCACCGTCATCCATCTCGCCGCCAAGGTCGGACTCGGCGTCGACATCGCCGACCTCGACGCGTACGCGCTCGACAACGGCTACGGCACCGCGGTGGTGCTCCGGGCCGCCGCCCAGGCCGGCGTGACCCGGGTGGTCTACGCCTCGTCGATGGTCGTCTACGGCGAAGGCGCGTACGCCTGCCCCGACCACGGACCCACCCACCCGCCACCGCGTCGGGAAGGCGATCTGGCCGCCGGACGCTTCGAGGTCCACTGCCCGCGCTGCGGCGCCGACCTCGAGCCGCAGCTGGTTCCCGAGTCGGCGGCGCCCGACCCGCGCAACGCCTACGCCGCCACCAAGCTGCACGGCGAACACCTCGCCGCGGTCTGGAGTCGCGAGACCGGCGGCCCGGTGGCCGCGCTGCGGTTCCACAACGTCTACGGGCCCGGGATGCCGCGCGACACTCCGTACGCCGGGGTCGCGGCGCTCTTCGCCGACCGGCTGTCGCGCGGAGAGGCGCCGCTGGTCTTCGAGGACGGCGCCCAGCGGCGCAACTTCGTCCATGTGCACGACGTGGCCGATGCGGTCGTCGCCGCGGCCACCGTCGACCTGCCCGAGGGGGTCACCGCGCTGAACATCGGCTCGCCCGACGTGACCACAGTCGGCGCGATGGCCACCCAACTGTCGAACGCGGTCCACGGTCCCAACCCGGTCGTCACCGGCGACTACCGCCTCGGCGACGTCCGCCACATCACCGCCGACTGCTCGGCCGCCGCGAACCTGCTCGGCTGGCGGGCTCGGATCGATCTGGCCGACGGACTCGCCGACCTCTGGGTCTGAGTGACGCGTCGGGTCGGCGAGCCCGGTCGGTTCGGACCGGGTCCACCGGTGTGAGCGATCGGTAAGGTCCGCTACCGGCGAACGCCGTCAGGCTGGACCCATGCCCACCCCCTCCGTGCTCGCCCGGCCGCACTGGTGGCCGCACTTCTCCTCGACCCTGCGCTCGACGGCGGTGACCGCACGGCTGGGTCGGGTGCTGGGGATCGCCCTCGGGATCTGTTTCGTCACCGGGCTGATCGCCACCCTGCAGTACGACCCGCTGCCCTGGTTACCGTGGCCGGCCGCACCGGTGGGGATCTATCGCGTCACCCAGGGGATCCACATCGCCACCGGCACCGCGGCCATCCCGCTGCTGCTGGTCAAACTGTGGTCGGTCTACCCGAATCTGTTCCGCTGGCCGCCCGTCCGTTCGGCCCGCCACGCCCTCGAGCGGTCGTCGGTGTTCGTCCTGGTCGCCAGCACCCTGGTGCAACTGGTCACCGGCCTGTTCAACGCCCTGAACTGGTATCCGTTCCGCTGGGACTTCGTCTCCGTCCACCACTGGCTGGCCTGGGTGGTGTTCGGCTCGGTGCTCCTGCACGTGGCGATCAAGCTGCCCGACATCGTCTACGGGCTCTCCGCCGACGTGACCGAGGCCGATGTCCTCACCGAGATCCCCTGGGACCAGAACCCGGAGTCGCACAGCGTGGCCGGCGACCTGCCGGCACCGCCGACCCCGGGCCTCAGCCGCCGCGGCGTGCTGGCCGCGACCGGCGCCGGGGTGGGGGTCGTGGTCGTGACCTCGCTCGGGCAGACCGTCACCCCGCTCCAGCCGGTCGGGCTGCTGGCCATCCGGGACTGGAAACAGGGCCCGCAGGGCGTCCCGGTCAATCGCACCGCCGAACAGGCCCGGGTGGTGACCAGCGCGCTGGCCCCGGACTGGCAGCTGATCGTCGTGGGCCCTCGCCCGTACGCGCTCACTCTCGCCGATCTGGACCGCCTGACCGGAGCCGAGGACCGCTTCCCGATCAGCTGCGTCGAGGGCTGGAGCGTCGGGGCCCGCTGGCAAGGGGTGAGGTTGATCGAGGTGGTCCGGCGGGCCGGCGGCGACGAGCGGTCGATCGTCGAGGTGAGCTCGCTCGAGCAGGACTGGCCCTTCGCCCGGTCGAGCATCGCCGGTCCTCAGCTCGGCCGGGCCTTGCTGGCCACCCACCTGAACGGCGCACGGCTCGACCTGGACCATGGCTACCCGGTCCGGCTGATCGCCCCCAACCGTGCCGGCGTCCTCAACACCAAGTGGCTCTCCCGGATCGAGATCTCGTGATGCCGAGGCCGACGATGCGGCAGGGCCGGATCGGTTGCGCGGTGCTGGGTGCGGCTGGGCTCGGCTACGGCGTGATCCGGCTGCTCGTGGAGATCCCGTTCGGGAGCCTGGTGCTGCTGGCGGTGTGGCTGGTCGCCGCCGTCGTCGTCCACGACGGCGTGATCGCGCCGGGGATGGTCGGGCTCGGCTGGGTCCTGCGTCGCTGGGTCCCCGATCGGGATCGCCGCTACCTCCAGGTGTGGCTGATCATCTCCGGCCTGATCACCGTGATCGCCGTGCCGATGATTCACCTGCAGGGCTCGTTCCCGGCCCAGAAAGCGCTGCTGGACCAGGACTACCGGGTCAACCTCGCCGTCCTGATCGGTGCGGCTGCGGTGGCGATCGCAGCGGTCAGACTGGGCCGCCGGACCCGGTCCCCGGAAAGCGGCCGACTCAACGGTCAGTCTGATGCTTGACGATGGGACTTTCTCAGCTCGCCCGGCCACTCATGATGACCTTCAGCGTCTGAGTCCCCTGGTGCGACGCCAGTCCCGGACCGACGCGCCGAACCGGGTGTGGTGCGCCGACATCGACCCGGCGCCGAGCCGCCGACGGCTGGGTCTCCTGCTGCGCACCGAGCTGGCCACAGCGATCTTCGAGCGGATCAAGGGCTGGTGCAATCCGCACCGCCGACACGCAGCCCTCGGCTACCTCAGCCCGTCGAGTTCGAAGCCCTTCACAACACCGCCGATCTCGCGGCATGATCAACTCAGCGACCATGTCCGGAGACCGGGTCGAGCTCCCTCACGTCTTCTGCGCTCCGCTACCTGCTGGCGGCAGATGGTGGGTGAGGAACGGTCGGATCACCGACGATAGCGCTGACACGGTCGTGTAGTTGAGAGCGTGTGGGGCGTCTGGCAGCGTGAGTAGAGTTCCGTGCTCGGCGAGGCCGCTGACCGTCCGTGCCCAGCGCTCAGAGACCACCGGGTCGCGTTGGCCACGGATGACCAGGGTGGGCGTAGAGATGCGGTGCTCAGCGGTGCTGCCGTCCAGGTGTGTGCGACGAAGGTGACGGTTGTGGCGAAGCGCGGTGCGGACCGTGTTCAGGACGCGGCGCGGGCCGGCGGTCAGGTAGTCGCGGGCGGCGAGCATCAGCAGCGACGGCACCTCTCGGGTGGAGTCGCACAACAGCCGAAATACCTGCCGGTAGGTCTGAGGGCGGCTCGGGTCGGGGGCAGGGCTGGTCAGGATGAGGCACGTGACGCGGTCAGGGTCCTGCTCGGCAACCATGCGGGCCACCTCGCAGCCGGCGGAGTGTCCGACCAGGGCAGCACTCTCGATGCCGACGGCAGACATCCACGACCGGAGCATCGTGGCCCGTTCAGCAGTGCCGAGCAGGTGGGGTGGGGCCTCGCTGCGCCCGATACCGGGCAGGTCCGGCGCCCAGGTGCGGTACTGCTCGGACAGCTGGCGCAGCAGTGGCTCCATGTAGCGGCTCGACATTCCTAGTCCATGGACCAGCACCACCGTCGGCTCGGGCTGTTGTCCGTACCGTTGGCGCGGGCCTGAGACCTGGCTGAACATCTTCAGCCCGTCGACGACATCCCAGCGTCGGCTTGGTTCGTCGGTCATGCGGGTTTGCTCCGGGTCGTGGGGTGAAGGACGAGCTTGACCGCGGCCATGGGCTGGGGCAGGTCGACGAGCACGTCCTCGTCCTCGCTCTGGTGGATCCTTGGTCTCGCGTGGGCCCAGGCCGTCGCGAGGTTGGGTCGGCGACATGGCGCCGGCGTCATGGGTGGCCGGTGTCGTCCGTGTGATCGGCCACTGTGCTCCCGGGGACGGCGGTCAAGACGCTCAAGGTGCCGTCCGTCTCGAGGACGATGGCCGCGACGTCAGTCATGTCCGCGTGGCCCTGTCCGCGCGCTGCTTGATGGAGCTCGTCGCGGGTGACCCTTTCGTGCCGGAGCGCCGCGTCGAGGAAACCGCGCCGGTACAGCAGGGTCGGTTCGGCCTTGACGAGCCGCTCGATACGGTGCGATCGCGATGAGGCGTAGGCGACCACCCACTGCAGCCCGACGAGCAGGGCCAGGGCGGTCATTCCCGAGGCCAGGGAAACCGTCGAGGACAGCAGTACCGTGGCCAGGGTCGAGCCGAGGGCGACGGTGACGACGAAGTCGAACGCGTTCAGCTTCGACAACGTTCGCTTCCCGGAGACCCGCAGCAGCACGAGCAGGCCGGCGTAGCTGATCACGCCCAGCACGACGACGCGGACCAGCGCCTGCCAGCCGGTGTAGAACATCGATGAACCTCCTTCGCGAAATGAGGTGAGACGGCCGATAGGCGGAGTGCGAGCAGCGTTCGTCTTGCCGCTGGGTTCGCGGTGGACGAGATGCGCCGCGTCGTCGTCACGAGGGCGCTCCGGTGTCGTGGCCCAGGGTCCGGCGGACTTCCTGGCTGAGCCCGTCGAGCCGGTCGCTCTCGGAGGGGTCGAGATCCTGCTCGCCAACGGTGTTCTCGAGGCGGCGGAGCTGGTCGAGTACCGGTTGGTGGTGCTCGGGCCGCGCGTGCCACGCGAGGTCGGCGAGGAGCTGGAAGAGGCGGCCGAGGACCTGAGGGTCGGACTCGCCGTAGGAGCGGGGCTGGGCGACCGCGAGCTCGAGGAGCTCGGCGAAGCCGGGCCGTCTCAGCACGACCCGGGGCCGGTCGTCGTCGTCGGTCAGGACGAGCGGACCGAGGTCGTAGACGGTCAGCTCGGCCAGGAGGGCCGAGGTCTGGCCGAGGCCGTGGATCGCCGTCGTCGGGTCGTTGATGCCGGGGGAGAGGGCCTTGTTGACGATGTCGGTGATCTGACGCAGGCCGTAGCCCACGTCCTGAGCGGCGGTCCGTTCCGGGCCGAGGTTCACCGCGGCGGCGATCTTCTCCCGGAGACGTTCGAGGTCGTCCGCGCCCGCCGGGGCACCGGCGCCGGACCAGACGTGCCCGAGCGGGGTGCCCTGAACCACGAAGCTGCCAGGGTGCCGCTCGATGACGACGACCGCGCCGGCCGCGCTGGCGGCTTCGAGGAGGTCACCCTGATCGATGCTGGTCAGGAACCCCGACGAGGCCGCACGCAACACCCGCGCTCCGTCGGCCGGGCGCTGTGGCGCCGACCGGTTCGCGGCGGGGTCGTCGTAGCGGATGAGGTTGGTGGCCATGGTGGCGACGGCGTCGTCGTGGACTCGCTGCAGCATCGTCTCGACCCGGATCTGGCGGGTGAGGTGGGCCAGGAACAACACGAGCGCGACGACGCTGGCCAGGGCGAGCAGGAACGCGACGGTGACCGCGAGTCGCGGGACGAAGATCGCGCCCCCCTCCGAGGCGGAGCGTACCGAGCGCAACACGGTCAGTGAGAACGTGAAGGTGGCCAGGAAGATCGTCAGGGTGACCTGGACGAAGAGGTCCTGGGTGAAGGTACGCAGCAACCGGGGCGAGAACTGGCTGCTCGCCAGCTGCAGCGTGACCACAGTGAGGGAGAACGTCAACGACGTCACCGTGATCAGCGAGCTCGCCACCGCGCTCAACACCGTCCTCGCGGCGCCGGGGTCGCCGTTGAAGATCAGGGTGTTGAGCAGCCCGGCGAGGTGCGCGTCGACGCGAACGTCGAGCAGCGGTACCAAGATCCCGGCGGCGACCGCGAGGATCACGCCGAGGACGGGTAGCGGCCACAGTGAGGTGCGGACCCCGTCCTGCACGGTCTGAACAGCACCTTTGAGGGAGGGGTTCACGACGTGGAGGCCTTTCGGTCGGGTTGGTCGCGGAGATCGGTGCCGGAGCCGGTGCCGGGAGGCCAGCCTTCGCGCCGGCGGGTCCCGTCACCGTCGCCCGGTTCGGTGTGATCGCGCAGCAGAACCTGCGAGGTGGGCAGGGGCAGGTCGATGCCGGCGGCCATCAAGGCGGGTTTGAGCGCGGTGAGGACCTGGTCGGCAACCTCGACGGCTTCCTTACGGGCGGGCGGGTCGATCCAGAACCGGACCTGCAGGTTGACGGCGAAGTCGCCGAGCGCGGTGACCAGGACCGTCGGCGCAGGATCGGCCACAACACCGTCCAGGTCGGCGATCGTGCGCAGCACCACCTTCTTCGCGGTGTCGATGTCGTCGCCGTAGCCGATCCCGACGTCGACGGCGAGCCGGCGGTGCGGGTATGCGGTGTTGACGGTGACGCGATTGGTGTAGAGCTCGCTGTTGGGGATCACGACGCGGCGGTTGTCGTAGGTCCGCAGGCTGGTGGAGCGCACGGCGATGTCCTCGACGGTGCCCTCATGGTCGCCGGAGATGATCTGGTCACCCATCCGAAAGGGTCGTGTCAGCAGGATCAAGATGCCGGCGAGCAGGTTCTGCAGGATGTCCTTGAACGCGAACCCGATCGCCACGCTGCCGATCCCCAGCGCGCTGAACACCGAGGCCGCGGTGACGGTGGGAAACACGACGGCGAGGGCCACGAGAAGACCGAAGGCCAGGACGGTCCAGCCGGTGAGCCGGCCCAGGACGATCTGGACTCCGGACGGCCGCGCAGCCCGAGCCACGACCGAACGGACCAGACGCGTGAGGACGCGCGAGACCAGCCAGAAGAAGAGCAGGACCACGACGCCGACGGCCAGGTTCGGCAGCGCGAGCAGCGCTGACCGGGCCATCGACTCAAGCCGGGCCAGGAGACGGTCGATCACGTCGCGCCCTTCCCCATCCTGCTTGCTCCTCGCACAACGTTGCCCCCCGGCCGCTGAGGAGGCGGAGTTCGCGCTCAGACATCGAAAGCTCTGCGGGTGGCCTTGACGACCGCACCGCTGCTCGCAGCTCCGGCGATCGCGCCGACGGCGACACCAGCACCGAAGGGCAGCAGCCGGGCCAAGGCGGTCGCCGCCTGCGCGACGCCATAGCTGGCGAGGAACTTTCCCCGCAGCTGCGCGTTGACCTGGCGCACGACCTCGGCGGGCAGGCCGTGCACGACGAGGGCGCCCCAGCTCTCGCCGCTCTCGCCGAGGACCTTCTCCACCAACCGGGCTCCGCTCTCGCCGAGCAGCACCCCCATCAACAGGACGCGACGCTGGTTGACGTCGTCGACCGCAGCGCCGGTCGCCTCGGCGTAGGACAGCACGTACAGCATCGTGGCCTCCAACGTCGCCACCGCCTGCGCCGCCGATAGCGCGACGCCGGCCGCGGTCCCCACACCCGGGACGATGGCGCTGGCGCCCACCGCGGCCCCTGACCCCGCGATCATGAGCCGATACTGCCGGTCCAACCGCTTCAACAGTGCCTCGCCGGTCTTGCCGGCGCCGAACCGCTGGACGTGGGCGCGAGCCAGGTCGGCGTTCATCGACACGACCCGATCGAGCGTGCGCTCGAGCAGACCGTCCTCTGCTTCGTCAACGGCCGCAGCTGTGTCGTGTGGCGTGTCGGCCACCATGTCCCCCATGCTCAAGGCTGCCGATCGGCCGCCGGGCGAGACTCTACGGCAGCAGTTGAACGGCGCTCCCAGTCGCGCACGACGCAGGGGGGTCCTCCTATGAAGCCCGGACGCGGCCGTCGGCACAGCCCGGGCGGGGCAGCATGCCGCCGTCTGCACCCAGCGGGGCGGGGCAGCCGGTGGCGCCGCCGCGACTGCCGAGCGGTACAAAGAGACGGTGGCCACTCCGATCAAGACGTTGCTGTTGCTCGGCGCCAGCGGTGATCTCGCCAGTCGTCTCCTCCTGCCGGCTCTGGGTCAGCTTCTCGACGCCGAGCCGGGACGCCGAGACATCACTCTCGTCGGGGCCGGGATCGAAGCGTGGGACCAGCCGACGTGGCTGGCCCGGGTGCGAGGGTCACTGGAATCCGCGCACGTGTCGGCGGAGACCATCGAGGCGGTGCTGACGAGGACCGAGTATCACCCGGCCGAGCTCACCCGGGCCGAGGACCTCGACCGGTTGCTCCACGCCGGGCCACCGGCGCCCGCGCTCTACTTCGCCCTCCCACCGGCCGTCACCGTCGGAGCCTGCACCGCCCTGAAGGAGTTGACGCTGCCGGCCGGCACCACGCTCGTCCTCGAGAAGCCGTTCGGCACCAATGCGGAGAGCGCGGCGAGCCTCAACGACCTGTTGACCGATCTGGTACCCGAGGACCGGATCCATCGGGTCGACCACTTCCTGGGTCGGGCGACGGTGCTGAACCTGCTCGGCATCCGCTTCGCGAATCGCCTGCTCGAGCCGGTGTGGAACCGTGAGCACATCGAGGAAGTGGAGATCGTGTTCGACGAGCAACTCACGCTCGAGAACCGTGCGCGGTACTACGACTCGGCCGGCGCTCTGATGGACATGATCCAGAGCCATCTGCTGCAGATCCTGGCGCTGGTGGCGATGGAGCCCATCGCCGGCGTCGATTCCCGCGACTTCCGTACGGCCAAGGCTTCGGTGCTGCGGGCCTGCCGATTATGGAACGACGATCCGACGACCGCCGCCAAACGGGCCCGCTACACCCACGGCACGATCGATGGCCGCGAGGTTCCGGACTACACCGCTGAGCCCGGAGTCGATCCGGCGCGCGGCACCGAGACGCTGGCCGAGCTGACCGTCGAGATCGACAACTGGCGCTGGGCCGGCGTTCCCTTCCGGCTGCGATCGGGCAAGGCGTTGCGGGATCGGCGCAAGGATGTGCTGGTCACCTTCAAGCCCGTCCCGCACCTGCCGAGCGGATTGCACGGCCGGGCGGAACCGAACCGACTCCGGCTCTCGATGGGGCCCGACGCCCTGGCTCTCGGGATGACGGTCAACGGGCCGGGCGACCCTCTCGACCTCGAGTCGATCACTCTGACCACCGATCTCAGTCCTGGCCGGCTGATGCCCTACGGCGAGGTGCTGGCCGGCGTTCTCGACGGCAACTCGTTGCTGTCTGTCCGGGGTGACACGGCGGTGGAGTGCTGGCGGATCGTCGACCCGGTGCTCCAGGGCTGGCGTCAGCATCTCGCCCCGATCGATGAGTACCCCGCCGGCTCGTCCGGCCCGGAGTCATGGGAGCGGCCCGCCCGACCGGGCGACTGATCTGGGCCTCGAGGTACGCAAGGGTCAGGGTTCGATGACGATGGCGGTGCCTTCGGCGGTGACGCGAAGGCCGTCCGGACCAGGCTCGATACCGGTCAACTGGTGCCCGAACGGCAACGTTCCCAAAGGCACGGTCAGAGTCAGCCGTTGGCCGAGTAGCAGTCGACTTGCCCGGTCGAGACCAGATTCCCCGGTGGTGAAGGCGCGGGGACTGATTCGTAGAGTCTCACCGGAGGCGTACACGTCAACCGTCGCCTGCACGGTCACCTCACGGCCGAGAACGTCGACCGCTCCATCGATCAGCACCGTGTCGTCCGGGCCATACATCAGCTGCAGCGACCGGCCGGTCTTGTCGAAATAGGCGTTCAGATCAGCGTAGGTGAGCGTCACGTCCTCGATGGAACGACCGATGCCAACCCGTCGGACGTCCTGTACGAGCACATCGTGGAAGGGAACCCGAACGTCGAGCAGTCGGGACTCGACCCGTTCGACCCGCAGCGGTCCGCTGGTCACGCCCCGAATGGTGACGTCGACCTCACGGTAGGCGCCGGAAATGACCTGGGGCAAAAAGGCGAACCCCCGGACGGTGACCTGCGGCCGCTCCGTCACGCCGGTGGCGTATTGGATGTTGCGGGATAACAGCGACTCGGCGCCGAACCGGCTCAGGGAGTCTGCACCCCACCCGAGGAGGAACAGCACGATCACGAAGAGGGGAACCTCTATCGCCAGCCGCCTTCGGCGTGATCGACCGACGCCTCGCCCAGCTGCTTGCTCAGCCATGCTCGGCGGCTTCCGCTTGCGGCCGAGCCGCTCGGGCAGCGGGTTGACCGGCCGGCCCGGCCCCGACGCGAACACGTTGAGAGGGCCAACTCGACCAGCGGCCGAGCAAGGTGAGCACGGCCGGGGTCAACACCGGCCTGATGACGAGCGTGTCGATCAACAGTCCAACGGTCATGGCGAACGCAATCTGCCGGAACGTCGACAGCGGGATCACCGCGACCAGGGCGAAGGTGGCGGCGAGGATCAACCCGGCGGTGGTGATGGCGTGGGAAGCGCGGGGGATCGCGGTGATGAGAGCGTCGGCCAAGGGTTGTCGTCGAGCCTCCTCCCACACGGAGCCGATGGAGAAGACGTTGTAGTCAGACCCGAGCGCGATCAGCAGGACGGCCGCGGAGAACGGCGCGTAGAAGGTCAACCCCTGCTCGCCGAGGAGATTCTGGAAGACCAACGTGGTGAGACCGAGTGCGGCAGAGACGCTGAGCGCGCTGCAGGCGAGCAGGACGATCGGGGTGATGGCGGCTCGGAGATACAGCCCGAGGAGAATGAGCTCGATCAGCAGGGCCACGATCAGGGTCGCCTCCAGACTCTGGCGCGTGAGTTGGGCCACCTCGGAAGCGATCAGGGTTTGTCCGGTGAGGGCCACCGCGGCGTCGCCCAGGCCGGCCGTCCTGGCCAGGTCGGGCAGCCGTTGCTGCAGCAGCCGCACGTTCTCGATGGCCCGGGCGGCGAGTGGGTCGCTGTCGTACACGACGATCAACCGTGCCGCATTCCCGTTTTCGGCCAGCACCAGACCGCGAGCTTGCTCATCGGGGAGGTCATCGACCCCGAGCACGCGAACCACGCCGGGCTGAGCCGACACCAGGTTCTCCAACCGGAGCAACGCGGCCCGGTCGGCGGTGACGCCCTGACGTTCGATCAGCAGCTCGGTCGGTGCGGTGATTCCGCGGATGCCGGCGTCGTCGAGCAGGCGGGCACCTTCGGAGACACTGTCGGCGCGAGGCAGACCGGCGGTGAACGACAGATCGAGATGAGCCTGAGCCAGAGGAACACTCGCCAGCCCGAGGACGGCGGCCACGACGGCGGTCGCTATGAGGGCGGGCACCCGTCGGGTCAACAAGGTGATGCCACGCACCAGTAGTTGCTGTCGGCCGGCTTGCCGCTTCGGGTTCACGCCCGCTTCGCTGCGCTGCGAGCCCCGGACCGGCAGCACCGTGAACAACCGCCAGCTGAGGATGGTCATCAGAGCCGGTGTCAGGGTCAAGCACAGTGCCAGCCCGACGATCACGGTGAGGGCCAGAGCCGGTCCGAGAGCGCGGAAGATCTCGAACGGGGCGGCGAGGAGAGCAATCGTCCCACCGGCCACGGTCAGGCCGGCGACCGCGACGACCGAGCCGTTGCTGCGGAGCGCCGCCCTGGCCGCATCAGCGGCCCCGGCCCCCTTGTCCAACTCATCGCGCAGTCCGGAGAAGAACAACACGCAGTAGTCGGTCACCACCCCGAGCAGCAAGGCCAGGAGCACCGGCTCGAGCTGACTGGGCACCTCAAAATTCAGCACGCGAGCCAGTTGATCCAGGAGCGGGAAGTACACCAGATACCCGACTGCAGCGATGAGCAGAACGGTCACGGGGGCGAGGACCGAGCGGAAGGCCAACGCCACGACGATCAAGATCAGCAGCACGCTGGCAAGCTCGAACAGCGGCAGACGGGAACGAAGGTAATCGCCCTGCGCGACCTGCGCCGGAACAAATCCGGTGACATAGGAGCGGACCGCCGACTGGTTGTTGAAGTGCGCGGCGTACGCGTTGGCGAGCCGCACCGTGTTGTGCAACCCGGTCCGGTTGGTCGTGAACAGGTAGGTCACCGTGGTGTCCGAGCGACCCGTCGGAACGGGGATGGCTGCGGCCAAGCTGCCGGGGGGCGGTGGAGTGGGCGCTTCCAACACGTTCTGTGTCGTGGCCAACGCCCACAGCAGCGAATCGGCCTGAGTCAGCAGACTGAGGCCACCCGGCTGATGGACCACCACCGTCGTACCCGACAGGACCGGCACACGAAATTGTGCCAGCGCCCGCTGCTCGACCTGGAGTACCTCACTGTCCTCGGGCAGCAGGTTGCCGAACCCGCCGCCGCCGCCAGCGGATGCCGGCGCCAGCAAGGTCACCAGGGTCGCCGCGACAACCCAGGCGGTGACGATCAACCAGCGTCCCCGGACGACCAGCGACCGGTACGTCCGCCCGAGCGCGGCGCCTGGACCGGGCGAACCGTCGGTCCGTGCTCGACCCATCAGACCCCGTTCAACCAGATTCACCGCCGAGTGACGACAGAAGCGAGCACTATCCTCGCCCCAGGAGAAGGCCGACTGGGAACGGGGTGGGTGTCGTGGCGGGTTCGAGCGGTGCGGACAAGGCCGGAGCCAGGCACGAGCCATCAACGGACCCGCGGCCGATCGCCGAACCGACCAAGCGAAGAGCCCGGTGGTGGGCCGTAGCCGCGGGTTTCATCGCCGGCATCGTCGTCGGTGTCATCGTGGCCGGTCTGTTGGCGGGCGGTAACTCCGACTTCGCCGCCCGGTCCGGCGATGGAGGTCCATCGGCGCAAGCCCCCAACCCGGGCAGCAGCATCCCCGTCCTCACCGATGCGCGGGTCAACGCCGCGTGCCTCGCCGTCATCAACTCGGCGCAGGACGTCTACCTCGTGCTCACCGACGTCGGACCCGCGGCCGAAGAGGTGGACCTTCAACGACTCGACGACATCGTCCGTCGTCTCCAGCCGATCGAGACCCGGCTCGGGCAGGATCTCGGAAACTGTCAGGTCACCACTGCCGGATCCGAACCGACCGACGCGCCCTCCGAGGCTCAACCCACGTCAAACCCTCCCCAGCCCACACCGACGGCCACCCGCTGACGCCAGACAGGCGCCACGGGTCATTCAGAGGTGGGTCGGCCAGGGCGCAGCCACGTCGTGGTTTCGGCGGCCGGCGTACGGTCGAGAGATGAGATGGCGCCGGCTCGGACACGTCGTGTGTGCCGCCCTGGCCGCGGCGCCGATATGGATCGCCGGTACGGCGGTGTCCGCCGCGGCCGCCGAGCCGGTCGACCGACGCACGGGGGTCGACGTGTCGTGGCCACAGTGCGGTCGTTCCCTACCTCCTCAGACCGCATACGCCGTGATCGGCGTGAACGGCGGGACGGCGGCGAGCACCAACCTCTGCCTGACCGAACAGCTGTCCTGGGCAGCAGCGGCGACACCTCCGGCAACTACGGGCCCGGATTCGGTACAGCTGTATGTCAACACAGCCAATCCTGGAGATGTTCTCCAGGAGTACGGCGTCGTGTCGTGGCCGACCGACAACATCGACGGCCGAACGGGGGATTCCTGGGGCACCTCCGACTCGCGACAGCGGAACCCGTACGGCCGCTGCGCGCCGACGCCCGGCAACTATCGCTCGTCCACCAATGACCTGGCGTGTTCGTGGCAGTACGGCTGGAACCGTGCGGTCGAGGCCGTGGACGACCGATTCGGACCGGCGGCCCGACAAGCGGGAATCAGTGATCGGGCCGACGACTACCTGTGGTGGCTGGACGTGGAGACGATGAACTCCTGGCAGGACGGAAGTGCCGCCGCCCTGTCGAAGAACACGGCGTCGATCGAGGGCATGGCACAATTCCTCGCCTCCGAAGGGGCGGCCGTCGGACTGTACTCGACGCACTACCAGTGGAATCTCATAGTCGGGCGGACCCTCGATACGCCCAACCGGCAGGCCCCCACCGTGGGTGCCCACCTGACCGGTTTGCCGAGCTGGCTGGCGGGTGCACGCGACGCGAACGACGCCGAAGCCCGCTGTGCCACGGCTATCGGTTTGACCGACGGCCCGGTGATGATGAACCAGTACATCGCCGATGATCTCGACTACAACTATCGCTGCGGATAGGCAGCCAGTGAAGAGCCAGTGTTTCGCCACGTGCACGTTGGCCAACCCGCATGACGGGAGCTGAGAGATGCCAGGTCACCGCAGCACCTCACCAGGGTTGATGAGCAGATCACTTGACCCGAGCACTAGGCGCCGCTGCGGCAGTGCAGAATCAGAGCTTTCTGAGCGTTCTCGAAGGCGTTCAGATCCAGTCCCCTGAATCTGCCGGTGCTGAGTTGCCGGATCAGAGTGTTCAGCGTGTCAATCTGAACCTGGACGTCGTCCCTCAGATCCGGGGGAGCGTTGAGAGCGTCCGCCTGTAGCTTGGCGCTCGCAGCTTGCAGGTCCTGCACGGTGATTCGCGCCGCAGTCGGATCACGCAACGCGCGGCCGATAGCGTCGGCGGCCGCCTTCTGATCGGCCAGGAACCTCGAGCAGAAGTCGCCCTCGGTCGCGGTGGTCGGACTGGGGCTCGGGGCGACGGCGGTGGTGACTCCGTCGCTCGGTGCAGGTAGGGAACTGCCCTGACTCGAACAGCCGAGGAGAAGAAAGCACATCGACACGATGGTGACGAGGAGGTAGGCCGTGGCCGCCCGGCTCGACGGTACGGATGTGGGGACGGGGCCTGTGTACCCCTGTGCACGGGTAGCCACCTGAGGAAGCGTACCCACCGCCTCGGGATGCGCCGCTACTGGCAGCGACCGGTCATCGCCAACGCACTGTTCTGGATGGCTCATCGCCGTATGAGCGAGAACGAAGTCCAGAAACGATCGTCACTCCTACACCCACCGTCGAGGTGTGGCACCCACTACTCGAGCATGAGCCGCGTGTCGTCGCCCGACCGGTCGACTGGGCGACGACTCTCAGCAGGAACCGGGACGCTCACGCTCCGAAAGTCTGGCCCAGGGTGATGGCGTCGGCGTCGGCGTTCTGCTGCAGGACGTAGAGACCGAGGTCGTCGACGGCCTGGGTGAGGTCGGCGGCGAAGGCCAGGCCGGCCGGGCCGGCCAGGGCACGGACCTGCTCGATCCCGTCGCGGACCGCCGACCCGACCACGGCCCGGATCTCGGTGGCCATCGCGAACAGTTCGCCGTGGGCCAGGTCGCCCCGCGGTCGGGCGTCCGGGGTCAACCGTCGGTCGAGCTCGAGTCCGGCGTACGCGACCGCGGCGGAGGCGGCGGTCAGCCGCAGCCGGAGCAGACCGAGCCGGGTCTCGACCGTCGGGGACCGGCGGTCGCCGAGCCAGTCCAGCACCAGATCGGTCAGCCGGGCCAGCCCGCCGGTCCACACCGCGGCGACCCCGATCCCGCCCGGCCAGAAGCCGGGACGGTCGAGGTAGAAGTCGAGCGGTCCGACCCACTGGTGCGCCTCGACCGCCACCGCCGTCGCGGTGACCGTGTGGCTGCGGCTCTGGGCCATCGCCCCGGTCCGCCAGCCGGTCCGGTCGACCGGGAGCTCGGCCACCGGCAGGTCGATGAGCACCTGCTCGCCGTCGTCGAGCGCGGCCGGGACCAGCGCGCGGTCGAGCACCCCGGACCCCGAGGCGAACCGCAGCGTCCCGTCGAGCCACCAGCCGGTCGTCGTCCGGGTCAGCCGGGTGCCGGTGGCCCCCGACTTCGAGGCCCACACCCCGTAGAGCGCGCCGGGCTCGGGGGACCGGCCGGCCTGGTCGAGGATCCGGACGGCGTCGATGTGGCCCTCGGTCAGCCGCGACAGCGGGACGTTGGTGCGCCCCAGGGCGATCAGCCGGCTGATCAGTGTGCTCCAGTCGAGCGCGGCCCAGTCCTGGTCGACGGCCAGCGCCAGCACCCGCTCGCGGAGTTGGGCGTCGTCGGTCCCGTCGTACGCCGGAGCGGCCAGAGCGGCCGGGATCGGCGCGGTGACCAGCAGCGGAGCCGAACCGGTCGAGAGCGGCGGGGTGGTCACGAGCGGCTCCGACGGTGCACGGCGAGGGTGAATCTCTCGTCGACCAGGTGGGTGGTCCGGGTGTAGCCGCGTCCGCCCAGGTCGGTGGCGATCTCGCGCTCGGCGTCGTCGCCGCTGAACCACCCGTCGTGCGGCTTGGCCCGCCAGTGCAGCGAGACGATCTCCGCGTCCGGGGCGACGTGCCGGTCGAGCATGGCCAGGGTCGCGCGACGGTCGGCGGCGTCCAGGTAATACCAGAACTCGGCCAGCACGACCAGGTCGAACCCGCTCCGGGCCGGCGGGTCGGGGAGCGGGATCCGGCGCACCTCGACCTCAGGCCGGTCGGCGCACAGCTCCCGGGTCAGCGCGACCGCTTCCGCCGACGCGTCGCTGGCCAGGACCGCGTCGGCCCGGTCGGCCAGCGCCGCGGCCAGGGCGCCGACGCCGCAGCTCGGGTCCCACACCTGCGCATAGCGCGGCCGGCCCAGACAGGCGAGCACGATGCCCAGCTTGCGTTGCTCGTACGCGCTGGACCGGACGGCCCACGGGTCGGGGTCGGCGCGGTAGAGCGCGTCGAAGTCGGGGATCTCGGTCGTCACGCGCCGACCCTAGACGACCGGAACGCGGCCTCTCCGGTGGCAGGTCATCACCGCTTGACCCGGCCCTTCAGGATGCTCTGCCAGTAGAGCTGGGGCTGCAGGTAGCGGTCGTACGCCCAGGTGCTGCGCCGGGTCCGGGTCAGGTCGATCACCGGAACGCTGGGCGTGATCGTCCCGGTCCGGTCGAACTCGGCGAGCACCAGCCGATCGCGGGACACGGTGATGGGTGCGGTCGAGTAACCGTCGTAGTGCACGTACGGCTGACCGCGCCGCCGCCGGGCGATGTTGTCGGCGACCACCGGCACCTGCTTGCGCAGGGCGCCGCCCGAGCGCGAGGCGGCCACGTCGGCGGCATCGCCCAGACCCCAGATCGCCGGGTAGCGGCGGTGGGCCAGGGTCCACGGGTCGACGTCGATCATGCCGGCCACCGAATCGGTCGCCGAGGTGCCGTCGCCCGTCGCGCCCTCGACCGGACGGGCCAGGTCGACGTCGGCCAGCCAGTCCGGAGCCCGGTGCCGGGGGACGTAGTGGAGCAGGTCGTAGGTGAGCGAGGCCGGGGTGCCCGCCTCGGAGAGTGCGAGGGTGCGGGTGGCCACGTCGATGCGGGTCACGCGGGTCGCCGTCCGTAGTCGGATGCCGAAGCGGCGGATGGCGGCCATCAACTCGGCGTCCACGGTCGGGATGCCGAAGATGGTCGGCCACGCGACGATGGCGGTGATCGTCATGTCGGCGAGCAGGCCCTGGCGCCGCCAGTGGTCGGCGGCCAGGAACAGCGGTTTGAGTCCGGCCCCGGCGCACGGCACCGGTCCGTCGGCGACCACGAAGACCGCGCGGCCGCTGCGGAACTGGCTGAGCAGCTCCCAGGTGTGCGGGGTCCGTTCGTCGATGTAGTTGGACCCGCCGCGGTCGGAGTAGACGGCGTCGCGACTTCCCGGGACATGGCCCCAGTCGGCCCCGACCCCGGGGCAGAGCACGAGGTCGCCGGCGGTCACCTCGAGCCCGTCGTCGGTGATCACCGTCCGGGTCGTCGGATCGACGTCGACCACCTGGTGGCGATACCAGCGCACGCCGTCGGGGATCACGCTGTACTGCGGTCGCTCGGTGTCGGCCAGTGAGGCCTCGCCGCCGGCCACGTAGGACAGCAGCGGGGCGTAGCGGTGGACCGACCGCGGATCGATCACCGCGATGTCGGTGCAGCCGTCGCGTCGCAGTCGCGCGGCCAGCGAGATGCCCGCGTTGCCGCCGCCGATGATCACGACGTCGTGGAAGCGCTTGCGCGTTGAACCGTGTATCACGGGGTCCACCCTCCTCGAGCGCGTACGCCCGTCCACAGGAGGGTTCGCACGCCACGCCGCCCAGCGATGCACCGGGCACCGATCGCGCCGGCTCGAGGCTCCGGCGGTCGACGTCAGCGGGCCGAGAAGCCGCCGTCGACGACGAGCTCGGTGCCGGTGACGAAGCTGGCGTCGTCGCTGACCAGGTAGGCCACCGCGGCGGCCAGCTCGGGCGGGTCGGCGCGACGTCGCATCGGGGTCTCGGGAACGACGCCGCCCTCGGGCTCGGCCGCGTTGAGCGGCGTGTTCACCCCACCGGGGACCAGCGCGTTGACCCGGATGCCGTCGCCGGCCAGCTCGAGCGCCGCCGTCCGGGTCAGGCCGAGCAATCCGGCCTTGGTCGTCGCGTACGCCGCGTAGCCGATGGCTCCGGACGGTCCGAACACCGACGAGGTGTTGACCACGGCGGGGTTGATCCCCCGCCGCAGCAGCGGGATGAAGGTCCGCAGACCGAGGAAGGCTCCGGTCAGGTTGACCGCGAGGACGGTGTTCCAGGCCTCGAGCGATTCGTCGACGATCTCGGTCACCCGGACGATCCCGGCGTTGTTGACCAGGATGTCGAGTCGGCCGTGTCGCTCGGCGATGACCTCGCGGACCGACTCCCAGTCGGTCGGGGACGACACGTCGAGGTGCAGGTAGGTGACGTCGAGGCCCTCGTCGCCGAGCTCGGCGGCCATGGCCCGGCCTTCGTCGTCGAGGACGTCGGCGATGACGACGATGGCGCCCTCCGAGCCGAGACGGCGGGCGTGGGCCGCGCCCTGGCCGCGCGACCCGCCGGTGATCAGGGCGATCCGGCCGGCCAGGCGGGTGGACAGGTGCTGTTCGGGCATCGGTGGGCCTCAGCTCTCGGCGATGACCACGTGGTCGGGGTCGGGAGTGACGTGGGCTCCGGACCGGCTGGCCTCGTACGCGTCGAGCAGCCGTTCGGTGTCGGCGAGCTGGGCGTTCCACACGTCGCGCGGGATGTCGATCCGGTGCTCGGCGTCCTGGAGCCGGGCGAAGTATCCGGCCAGCCCGGCACCGTGCGGACCGGCTTGCTCGTGCAGCCGGATCATCCGCTCGGCCACCGTGGCCTGCACCCCGTACACGGGGATCTGCGGGCCGCGGGGCGCGGCCATGCCGATGTAGTAGAGCTTCTCGAGCCCCTCGGGGATGATCCCGGCGGCGTGCCGGAGCGGATGGCCGTGCCCGCGGGCGACCAGCGCGTCGTCGAGGAACGGCACCGAGCTGCGGAAGCCGGTGGCGTAGAGGATCGTGTCGTAGTCGCGCGCCGACCCGTCGGTGAAGTGCACGGTGTGGCCGTCGAACCGGGCGAGACCGTGGCCGACCACGTTCACCCGGCCGTGGTGGATCCAGTAGAGCAGCAGGTCGTTGACCACGACCGGGCCCTCGGCCAACCGGTCGTGTTGCGGGACCGGGAGCCCCGGGTAGTCGGAGTTCTGCCCGATCGAGACCCGGGCCAGCAGCCGCGCGATCAGGTCCTGGTCGGTCGGGGAGAACTCGGCCATGAAGTCGAGCTGCTGCCGGGGCCGGCCGAAGTACATCTTGGGCTGGAAGTACATCCCGTGCCGGACGACGATGTCGACCTCGAAGCGGTGCTGGGCGGCGTCGACGGCCAGGTCGCACCCGGAGTTGCCGGCCCCGACGACCAGCACCCGCGGCCCGGCCAGGTCGTCGGTGTTCGTGTAGGCGCTCGAATGGAGCTGCGGTCCGGCGAAGGTGCCGGGCACCTCGGGCAGCTTCGGGTCCCAGAGGTGACCGTTGGCGATCAGGACGCCGTCATAGCGGTTCGAGCCGGCCGAGGTGGTCACGGTCCAGCCGGCGCTGCCCGCCGGGCCGTCGGTGTCGAGCGGGGCGACCGAGACCACCTCGGTGCGGAATTGGATCCGCGCGTCGTGGCCGCGGTCGGCGGCGTAGGCGTGGATGTAGTCGCGGATCTGGTCGCGCCGCGGGAAGTGCGGGTAGTGCGACGGCATCGGGAAGTCCTCGAAGTGCGTCATGTCGCGCGCGGTGATGAGGTGCAACGCCTCGTAGTCGGTGTTCCAGTGGCCGCCGACGCGGTCGCTCTTCTCGAAGCAGTCGACGTCGTGGCCGCGGCGGGTCAAGACGTCGAGGGCGGACAGGCCGGCGGCCCCGGCGCCGATCACGGCGTACCTGGACATGGATCTCCTTGACGGGGTGTTGACGAGGTGTTGACGAGGGATCGGATGGTCAGCGGAGGACGTCGCCACCGGACAAGACGATGGTCTCGCCGGTCATGAACGAGGCCTCCGGGCCGGCCAGCAGCGCGACCCAGCGGGCGATCTCCTCGGGCTGGGCGACCCGGCCGAGCGGGATCCCGGCCGCGGCCGCCTCCATCCGGCCGGTGGCCGCGTTGCCGGGGGTGGCGACCCAGCCGGGGGCGATGGCGTTGACCCGGATGCGCTGTGGCGCCAGTTCGAGCGCCAGCGCCTTGGTCAGCATGACCACGGCCGCCTTGGAGGCGCCGTAGAGCAACTGGCCGGGGGAGACGGTGAAGGCGTCGACCGAGGCGAAGTTGACGATCGCGCCACCGTCGCCCATGAACGGGACCGCCTCGGCGGCCACGTTGAGCACACCGAGCACGTTGACGTCGAAGATCCGCCGGTAGGTGTCCTCGGTGAAGTCGTCCAGCGTGGTCGGCGGGTAGATGCCGGCGATGTTGGCCACCAGCTGCAGCGACCCGCCGCCGAGTCCGGCCCGGATTGCCCGCCCGACCTCGTCGCGGCGGCTGACGTCGACCGGGATCGTGGTGACCGGCCGGCCGGCCGCCTCGAAGGTCGCCTCCACCCGGTCGAGGGCGATGACCCGCCAGCCGTCCTCGATCAGGGCGACCGAGGTCGAGCGGCCCATCCCGCTGGCCGCGCCGGTGACGACGGCGGTGCGCAACGTGGTGGGGGACGGCGTGGTCATCGGACTCCTCGGCGGTCGGGCTGATCACCGCTCACGCTACGAACTCCGAGCCACAAGGTGAAGGCTCACTTGGTGATGGCTGCTCTAGGCTCCACCTATGGCCACCACGCCGACCGTGCAGCAGTTGCGCTACTTCCTGTCGGCCGCGCGGCTGGGCACCCTGTCGGCGGCCGCCCTGGCCGAGCACATCGCCCAGCCCAGCCTGTCCGAGCAGATCCGTCGGCTCGAGTCCGGGCTCGGCGTCCCGGTGTTCACCCGGACGAACCGGCGGCTCCAGCTCACCGAGGCCGGGCGGCTGCTCCGCCCGCACGCCGAACGGGTGGTCGCCGAGATGGACCAGCTGGCCGACGTGGTCCGCGAGGCGCGCGACCTCGAGGGCGGGGTGGTCTCGTTCGGCACGTTCAACAGCGCCCACCTCTATCTGCTGACCGAACTGATCCGCGACTTCCACGCAGCGCACCCGCGGGTCCGGATCCGGGTGGTCGGCCTCAACTCCTCCGAGGTCGCCGACTCGGTCCGGGCCGGCGAGCTCGAGGCCGGCATCGTCCAGTTGCCGGTCGACGACCGCGGGCTGGCGGTCAGCCGGCCGGTCCTGAGCGACGAGGTGGTCTACGTCAGCGCCGATCCGTCGCGGCTCACCGAGCCGGTGACCGTCGAGATGCTGGCCGAGCGGCCGTTGATCCTGTCCGAGGCGCGGTGGTCGAACTCCGACCCGCTGCGGATGTCGATCACCGCCCGGGCCCAGCAGGCCGGGGTGTCGATCACCCCGATCGCCGAAGTCGAGTTCCAGACCCACGCCGTCGAACTGGCCGCGCAGGGAGTGGGCGACTCGCTGGTGTCCTACCTGGTCGGGCGGGCCGTGTTCGAGCGCCTCCAGCTCGGCTGGGTGCCGCTCGAACCCAAGGCCGAGGAGCACTTCGCCTTCATCACCCGGCAGAACGCGGCCCTGTCTCCGGCCACCCGGGCGTTCATGACGCTGGCCGCCGAGCACATCACCACGCTCCGCCGGCGGTCCCGGCGGGGCCGGTCGGCGCCATGAGCCCGAGCTGCCGCTCCACCGCGGCGACCGCCCACGCCGGGTCGTCGTCGGACCGGAACAGCAGGTGCACGGCCAGTCCGTCGACCAGCGCGTGGAGCAGGTCGGTGTTCCCCTCGTCCGGGCGATCGAGGCTCATCGCCGCCGCTTCGGCGCAGACCTGGCGGACCACCGCGTAGAGCTCGGTGCGCAGTGGCTGCAGTTCCGCGTCGGTCAGCGCGGCCACGCCGAGGGCCAGGTAGACCTCGAGCTCGAGGCGGCGCTGGTCGTCGAGAGGGAGCAGCTCGAGCAGCAGGGCACGGGCGTGTTCCCGGCCGTCCGGCGAGCGCGGGAGCCGGTCGATGCGCTCGCGGAGCCGGTCCCGGACCGCGGCGATCGCGCCGATCCGCAGCCGGGCCTGGGTCGGGAAGCGGTAGCGCAACGAGCTCGGCGCCAGGTCGGCCTCGGCGGCCACGTTGCGCACACTGAGAGCGGCCAGCCCATCACGGGCGATGACCCGCCAGGCGGCCTCGACGACCCGCCGCTCTCGGTCGTCGTGGTCGAGGAGTCGGGGCATGACGTCATTTTGGCACAACTGTACGGAAATGTGCTATACCTGTGGTCGTACAGATGTACGGAATCAAGGACCGAACGCGGAGTGGGGTGGCGATCGTGGCCTGGCTGGTGTTGATCGGATCGGGAGTGCTCGAGGCGGTGTGGGCGACCGCGCTCGGCGCCTCGCGGGGCTTCCGCCGCACCGGGCCGACGGTGGTCTTCGTGCTCGCGCTCGCCGCCAGCATGGCCGGACTCGCGTACGCGATGACCAGCCTGCCCACCGGGACCGCGTACGCGGTCTGGGTCGGGATCGGCGCGGTGCTGACCGTGCTGCTGGCCGTCGCCCGCGGTCAGGAGACGCTCACCGTCGCTCGGATCGGGCTCTTGGTGCTGCTGGTCGGCTGCGTCGTCGGGCTCAAGGCGGTGAGTTGATGCCCTGGATCGTGTTGCTGATCAGTGCCGTGCTCGAGGCGGTGTGGGCGACGGCGCTCGGGGCCAGTGACGGGCTGACCCGCCCGCTGCCGGCGGCCGTCTTCGCCGGCGGTCTGGTGGCCAGCATGCTCGGACTGGGTTACGCCGCCCGCCACATCGCCATCGGCACCGCGTACGCGGTGTGGACCGGCACCGGAGCCGCGCTGACCGTGAGCTGGGCGTTGCTGACCGGCGAGGAGACGGCGACGGCCCTCCGCCTGATGTTCCTGGCCGGGATCGTCGGCGCCGTGGTCGGGCTGAAGTTGCTCGACGGTGCGGTCAGGCCGCGCGCGCCTCGGCCGCCCGCTGGGCCGGACTCGTCCGCCACCCGTCGGGCAGCCGCTTGACCGCCGACCGCAGCAGCCGACCGGTGATCGTCGCACTGAGGTCGGTGGTCGGCAGGCCGGGCAGCCCGTAGAGCCGGCGGACCCAGGGCGGCAGCATCGCTGCGGCCAGGGTGACCAGACCGGCCCACGCCGGTCGGGCCGGCGTGGCCAACTGCACCCAGCGCGGCATCGGCGGGAGGAACGCCCAGGCCACGTTGCGGCGGGCGACCGCGGTCACCTTGAGCTGCGGGCGCACCCGCCGGTAGTAGCCGTGCAGCTCGGCCTCGGTGGCCGGCACCTGCTCGATGTCGAGACCGACCAGCCGCGCGCTCTGCCGCATCTCGTCGACGTAGCGATCGCCCTCGCCCGGAGCCAGCACCCCGCCGCAGCGGCGGTAGGTGGTCAGGAACGACTCGACCTCGGTGCAGTGCACCCAGAGCAACAGCTCGGGGTCGTCGACCCGGTAGGTCAAGCCGGTCTCGGGCTCGTAGCCCGGTTCGAGGCGAGCGTGCACCTTACGCAGGATCGCTCCGACCCGTTCGGCCTCGGACACCGTGCCGAACGTGACGGTGTTGACCCATTCGCTGGTCCGCTGCAGGCGGCCCCACGGGTCGGCCCGGAAGAACGAGTTGTCGTCGAACCCGGCCATCACCAGCGGGTGCACCGCCTGGATCAGCAGGGCCCGGAACCCGGCCACCACCATCGAAGGATCGCCGTGGATCCGCCAGGTGACCGAGTCGGGCCCGAACAGGCCGTGCGTCTCGGCCTCGGCGGCTCGCGCGGCCTCGGCATCTCCGATGGTGGGGGTCATACCTGGTTCTTACCCATCCGACCCCTTCTCGGATGCGGCGGACCGGATCGGGTCGCCGGGGCGCAGCGCGTTCGGGCAGCAGCGGCGGGTCGGCTCGGATCTTCTTCGTCCTCAGGTCAACAGCGGAGGGCTCCCGCTGCGTGTCAACCACGGATGGACGCGCGGCCGCGCCTCGGCTGTGCCCCGAGCGCACGGAGGACGACATGGACGACCCGACCAGCCAGGCCGAGACCGAGCACCGGACGCCCGGGGATCCGATAGGCGGCCGCTCCGCTGGGTCAGCGCGTCGTCGCGTTCGCCGGAGGGTCCTGCCGCGGGTCGCGGCCGCGGCCGTCCTGGTCGCCGGGACCGCCGTCCTGGCACCCGGGCTGGTCGGCGGCGGACGCGGCGGGGTGGCGTACGCGGCCGGGCCGCTGACCGAGTTCGCGGACTGCGACGCCGCGCTCGGCTACTTCACCGAACACGCGGCGGACTACCTGATCGAGCGGGCGAACCGCGGCGGGCACGGCGCCGGCGGGGGTGCCGAGCGATCCTGGCCGGCGTCCGCGAGCGCGGCCGACTCGGCCGCCGCCGCCCGCCGCCAAGGAGGTGTCGACGGAGCACTCGGAGACCAACGTCGCCGAGGCCGGCGTCGACGAACCCGACCTGGTCAAGACCGACGGCAAGATCATCGTCGCGGTGGCCCGCGGTCGGGTGCACCTGATCACCGCGGACGCGGGCCGGATGTCCACGGTGGCGACCCTGCCCGACCGGGCGGTCCGCGACGTCTTCCTGTCCGGCACCCGCGTGCTGGTGTTCAGCGGCGAGCGACCGGAGCAGTTCCGCTCCGGACCCCGGTCGGCGCAGCGGCAACTGCTGACCACGTACGACATCTCGACGCTCCGCAGCCCGACCCGGGTCGCCACGCTCGCGGTCGACGGTGACGTGGTCGACGCCCGGATGGTGGGCACCCGGGTGCGGGTGGCCACCGCGTTCTCGCCCGATCTCGACATCGCCTCCCCGGTCTTCGGGCGCGGGGGCGATGTGGTCGACCGATCGGAGCGGCAGATGCGGGCTGCGGTCGCCGCCTCGACCGTGGACGACTGGCTCCCCGGCTACACGCTGACCGACGGCTCCGGCGCCGAGGTGAGCAGCGGTCGACTGGTCGACTGCCCCGATCTGGCCCGTCCCGACACCTTCTCCGGCATCGACACGGTGGCCGTCTCGTCGTTCGACCTCGCCGCGGACCTGCGCGACCGCCGCACCGTGGGCGTGGTCGCCGGCGGCCAGCAGCTCTACGCCACCGACACCTCGACCTACGTGACCAGCACCGAGTGGGGGGAGGACGAGTCGACGCCGACGACCGGTCTGCACAAGTTCGTCACCGGTGAGTCCGGCGCCACCGTCTACCGCGGATCCGGCGCGGTGCCGGGGAGCCTGCTGAACCAGTACGCGATGTCGGAGGTCGACGGCGTGCTCCGGGTCGCCACCACGGTGTCCGGGCGCCGCGGCTGGGTCAGCCCGCAGTGGATCCGCGAGGGGGTGGTCACCACGTTGCGCGAGCAGGACGGCGCGCTGCGGCCGATCGGGCGGGTCGACGGACTCGGCCGCGAGGACAACGAGTCGATCCACGCCGTGCGCTTCATCGGCCACTCCGCGTACGTGGTGACCTTCCGTCAGACCGACCCGCTCTACGTGATCGACCTGCGTGACCCGGCGAACCCGAAGGTCACCGGGGAGCTGAAGATCCCCGGATACTCGGGGTATCTGCATCCGGTGGGTGAGGATCTGCTGCTCGGGGTCGGCCAGAGCGGGAACAACAAGGTCCAGTTCTCGCTCTTCGACGTCGGCGACCCGACGTCGCCGCGCCGGATCGACACGCAGGCGTACGGGTGGGGGAACGCCGCCGCCGAGTTCGATCCGAAGGCGTTCCTCTTCTGGGAGCCGCGCGACCTGGTGATGGCGCCGGTCACCTCGTACGGCCGCGGCCGGGCGGACTTCAGCGGGTTGGTCGTGCTGCGGGCCGACGCGCGCGGCCTGAAAGAAGAGGCCCGGATCGGTTCGCTGCGGGCGGCCGGCCAGGCGGTCCGGTCGCTGGTCATCGGCGATGAGGTGTACGTGCTGTCCGAGCGGGGGCTGGAGTCGTCGGAGCTGGACGGCTACCGCACCATCGACCGATTGAGGTTCTGAGTCGCAATCGATCCGGTGCCGCGGTGGTTGGCTGGGTCGGAACGCGGCTCCCACCCGAGCTGAGGGAACGCCGTCCGATCGGCCGGCAACGTTCCATCGAGGATGCCGGCTGAGGCGGTAACCTTGACGTCTGATTGTCAGACGACTGCCGGGAGCTGAATATGTCCTTCACCACTGCACCCGACCGGGACGTCCAGCCGCGCGCCGAAGGCATCGCGAGCGGCCCGACCCGGGTCGAATCGGTCAGCCGGCGCGACGGCGCCATCCGCGAGATCCGTCGGGCCATCGTCCTCGGCCACCTGAAGCCGGGGGAGAAGCTCACCGAGAGCCGTCTGGTCGCCTCGCTCGACGTCAGCCGGCCGACCCTGCGTGAGGCGCTGGCCCAGCTGGCCCAGGAGGGACTCCTGGTGCAGGAGCCGTATCGCAGCCTGCGGGTCGCCCAGCTCGACGCCGCCGCCCTGATGCACCTGGCCCGGACGCGGATGGCCCTCGACCTGCTCGCCGCCGAGGACATCCTGGCCGACCGGTCCGGACGCCGCCTCGAGGCCGTGCAGACGGCCTGGCGGGAGTTCGACCGGCTGCCGTTCGACGCCGACCCGGACGACGCCCACACCGCGCACATCACCTTTCATCGCCGGATCTGGGAGGCGTCGGAGAACACGGTGCTGATCCGCGTCTGGCCGGTCACCGAGGCCCACCTGACCATCGCGCTGGCTCAGGACCGCGTGGTCCACGACGATCCGCGCCGCAACCACGCCATGCACGAGCAGATCGTCGCCGCCTTGGTCGGCGGCGACCTCGACCGCGTCCGCGCTGCCCTGGCTGTCCACACCCTGGGCAGCGCCGAGGAACTGATCGCCAGCGAGACCCCGCCCGCCTGAGCCGGTGCTGTGTCTGTGTGGGGGGACGACCCCCCACACACCGCGCTGACCCGGTCGTGGCTGGCGCTCCTCGCGGGCGGACACTCCAACGGCTGAATCGTGAGGCTCAGGGTGTCGAGCTGTGTCTAGGGCGAAATCCATGACCAGTCGCGCAATTCGGGTCGAACGGGGTCCCCGGCACTCACTGGTGGTGGAATTCGCCACTCAGGGCGCCCGCACCCTCGATCCAGATTCATTCCCGCGGCATTGCTGCACCGCGTTGATTGACGCGTCGATCTTTCGCCGATGCTGGACCGAGGTGAGCGTCGACGCTGAGCCGGCGCCGAGGTCGGCTCGGCATTGTTGTTCTCACCAGCCCGGATCGGTGACACGAACCGGCTGGGGAACTGCCCGGGGGGAGCAGTTCGCAGCACCAGCAGGTCGGCGAATCCAGCGTGTGCGTCCAATCAGGGGGAGCCGGACACACGGGATCCGCCCACCCGTCTCGTGATGACGAGACACCGGAGGCGCCGTCCGATCAGGGGGAGCCGGCGTCGCGGTCCTCGTCATCAATCCGCTGTGGGACCGCAGGAGCGCAGCCAGGGCGTCCAGTCAGGGGAGCCGCCCGGCCGCGCACCGCCGGACCACACCGAGCCAACGCCCGCCACCATCACCGAGGTGGCGGGCGTTGCCGCGTGCCCGCTGCCGCCCGGACCACCGGTCGTCGATGCATCCGTAGGCCCGGTCACCTGAGAACAACCCCGTTGAGCACTGATTCCACTCAGACCACCAGGGGCCGAGCCATGACCTTCACCCGACGACGCTTCCTGGCCACCTCGGTGGCCGCCGCCGCGATCCCGGCGGTCGCCGGCTGCGCCGGCTTCTCGACCTCCGGCTCGGACGCCTCGGCGTCGACCGATGCCCTGACCTTCACCACCTGGGGCACCGACGCCGAGCTGGCCGGCTTCCGCAAGGCCATCGACGGGTTCCAGCAGGCCAACCCCGGCTCGACGGTCGAGCTCAACGCCGTGCCGTACGAGCAGATGTTCACCAACATCGACGCCCAGCTCCAGGCCGGCAACCCGCCGGACGTCTTCCGGGTGCCGTACTACACCTTCGGCGCGTACGCCGGCCCGCGGCCAGCTGCTCGACCTGTCGGGCCAGCTACCCGGCGACTTCGCCGACCGGTTCACCCCGCAGGCGTGGGCCGCGGTGCAGAACCAGGACAAGCCGTTCGGCGTCCCGCACCACACCGACACCTCGGTGATCCTCTACAACGCCGACCTGCTCGGCGCGGCCGGGATCACGGACGTCCCGACGGAGCTCGAGGACGCCTGGACCTGGGACGAGTTCCGCGAGCTGGCCCAGGCCCTGCGGCGGCACGCTGCCGGGCGAGCAAGTACCCGTTCGTCTACAACTGGCAGGGCAACGGCGTCACCCGCTGGCTCAGCTTGCTGTTCCAGGCCGACGGCCGCTTCCTGGCCGACGACCTCGATCACCCCGGCGATCGACTCCGACGCCGGGCGGCAGGCCGTCGACTTCACCAAGAGCTTCTTCGCCGACAAGCTGGTCCCGCCCAACAGCTCGGTCAAGTCGACCACCTACGCCGCCGACATCTGGTACTCCCAGACCGCGGCGATGACCTTCGGCGGCGCCTTCCTCATCCCCGACGCCGACCAGCACGCTCGACTTCGAGTGGGGGGCCACCTTCGCCCCGCGCAAGGTCCGCTCGGGCAGCGACTTCGGCGGCAACGCCCTGGTCGCCACCGCCGCGACCACGAAGCCCGAGCTGGCGGCCACGTTCCTCGACTTCGTCACCGACCGCCGAGCCGATGCGCGACTTCTGCGCCGCCGCCTCGCTGCTGCCGACCCGGGCCGACCTGGTCGAGCAGGGGCATCGACTTCGCCGTCCGCCCCGAGCTCTCGCCGGTGTTCGTCGGCCAGGCCGGAGCGGTCCAGGCGCAGGACTCGGGCCAGGTCGCCTCGCCGTCGATGTCGCAAGATCATCACCGTGCTCAAGGATCAGCTCGAGGAGGCCTTCGTCGGCGGTCAGAGCACCGAGACGACGCTGGCCGGTCTGAGCTCGGGCATCGCCGCCGCGACCGCCGGATGACGTCCGCCGCATGACGGCCGGTCAGATCGCGCCCGGGCAGCTCACCGCGAGCAGCGGACCGCGTCGCGCCGCCCGGCGCCGGTCCGGCGCCGCAACCGGACGCGGACGGCCGAGACACTGGCCGCGTACGGGTTCCTGACCCCGAACCTCGTGCTGCTGCTGCTCTTCGTCTTCGTCCCGCTGGCCTGGGCGATCGTCGATCAGCCTGCAGCGGACCGACGGGTTCGGCGTCGGGCGACTTCGTCGGGCTGGCCAACTACACCCGGCTGCTCTCCGATCCGCTGTTCTGGCGGGCCACCGGCGAACACGGTGCTGTTCACCGCGATCGTCACCCCGCTGTCGATGGCTCTCGGGCTGCGGATCGCCGTGCTGCTCAACTCGGTGCTGCCGGCCCGGGCGGTCTTCCGCTCGATCCTGATCCTGCCGATGGCGATCTCCGGGGTGGCGACCGCGCTGATCGGGCTGCTGGTCTTCGACGAGAACAGCGGCGCTGGTCACAGCTGCTGTTCCGCTACGTCGGGCTGCCCGCCGTCCGCTGGCAGTCCGGCGGTGCGGCCGCGTTCGCCTCGGTCGTGCTGGTCACCCTGTGGTGGCGGGTCGGCTTCAACATGCTGATCTACCTCGCCGGTCTGCAGGGCATCAGCCCGGAGCTCTACGAGGCCGGCCGGCTCGACGGCGCCAACGGCTGGCAGCAGTTCCGCCACCTCACCGTGCCGCTGGTCGGCCCGTCGTCGTTCTTCCTGCTGATCATCAACGTCATCTACTCGTTCCAGGTGTTCGACATCGTCTTCGTGCTGACCGGCGGCGGCCCGCAGAACGCCACCTCGGTGCTGGTCACCTACGCCTACGACACCGGCTTCGTCACCCGCGACCAGGGCTACGCGCGCGGCGATCGGCATGGTCCTGCTCGTGCTCACGCATGGTCTTCACCGCGGTCCAGTGGCGGACCAGCCGCACGCCGGGACGAGGTCGGATGACCACCCAGGCCCGCCCGCGACGCGGTCCCGGGCCCGCCCGCGTACGCGTCCCGCGCTCGCGTCGCGCGCCGGTGCTACGGGTGCCCTCGCCGTGCGCTGAGCGCGGTGATGATCTTCCCGCTCTACTGGATGGTCGTCGTCGCGCTTCTCCAGCCGGCGCCGAGCTGCTCGGCGGCGACGCTCCGGCTGTGGCCGCGCGAGCTCACCCTGGACAACTGTCGAGCGGGCTGGTCGGCTCGTTCCCGGTCGTCGACGTGGTTCGGCAACTCGGTCGCCATCTCGCTGACCGTGGCGATCCTCACCGTGTCGGTCAACCTGCTGGCGGGGTACGCCTTCGCGCAGCTGCGGTTCCGCGGCTCGAACGCGCTCTTCCTGATCGCGCTGGCCACCTGATGCTGCCGGTCCAGGTGATCATGGTCGCGCTGTTCCGGCTGGTCACCGGGCTCGGCCTCTACGGCAGCTACTGGGCGGTCATCCTGCCGACCGCGGCCTCGGCGTTCGGGCATGTTCCTGGCCCGGCAGTTCATCCTCGCCATCCCGCGCGACCTGATCGAGGCGGCGCGGATCGACGGCGCCGGCAACTGGCGGGTGTTCACCCGGATCGTGCTGCCGCTGTCCAAGCCGCTGATCGCCGTGCTGTTCTTCATGAGCCTGCTGCAGTCGTGGAACGACTTCGCCTGGCCGCTGATCGCGCTGCAAGCGACAACGAGCTGTTCACGCTGCCGATCGGCCTGCTCTACCTGCAGGGCCAGTTCGGCTCCGACTACGGCGGCACGATGGCCTTCGCGCTGCTCAACGTGGCGCCGATGGTGGTCATCTTCCTGGTCTTCCAGCGCTACTTCGTCCAGGGCTTCGCGCGCAGCGGCATCCGCTGATCGGCGTCCGCCTCAGCCGAGCACCCACAGCGCGGAGACGGCCATCGGCGCTAGCCCGGCCACGATCCACGGGCTGTAGGGCCGGCGGCGGTTGACCATCAGAATCGTGCCTGCGGTGACCAGGCCGATCGCCCCGGTCATCACCCAGAGTCCGAGCACAGCGACTCGCTCCAGGTCCTCGGCGCCGCGGAGGGCGAGATAGACGGCCAACACGGCCGAGAAGGTGCCGAGCACGACGCCGATCAGCGTCGACATGATCAGCCGCTGCACGAGATCGAGGCTGTTCTCCTCGGCATCGTCGCGGGTGTCCGGTCTCGGGCTGGTCATCAACGGGGTTACAACTCTCACGGGTGTCGTTTCGGTTCGACGAAGGATCAGATCGCTTCGTGCACTAAGAATTAGTCCGCATACTAGTATGGCGAGGTGCCTGCCTCCAACGTGACGATCGACTCACCGCGTCCGGCCGACCCCGTTGACGACACCGCCGGCGACCAGCTCCTCGAGCTGGAGAACCAGGTGTGCTTCGCGCTCGCCGTCGCCGCCCGGCGGGTGATCGGGCTGTACCGGCCGCTGCTCGAGCCGCTCGGACTGACTCATCCGCAGTATCTGGTGATGCTGGCGCTGTGGCAGTACGAGCCGCTCAGCGTCCGTGAGCTCGGCGTCCGGTTGGCTCTCGAGCCGGCCACCCTGTCGCCGCTGCTGAAGCGCCTCGAGAGCGCCGGGCTGTTGAGTCGGGCCCGCGATCCCGAGGACGAGCGCAGTCTGCGGCTGACCCTGACCGCCGAGGGCCGGACGCTGCGCGACCACGCGCTGGCCATCCCGCCGGCGATCATGGCCCGTCTGGGCCTCGACGTGGCGCAGCTCGGCGTGCTGCACGCGCAGCTCACCGACGTGATCGCCCGGACCGAACCGGATGACGGCGGGGCCGTGCCACCGGCCGTTGCGTCGGCGTGACCGATGTCGCCGCGACCCCACTAGGGTCGTGCCATGAGCGACGCTGACACCACGACCGCCGCCCGGGACGCGATCGCCGCCGGCCGGACCGCCCTGGGCATCGAGCTGGGTTCGACCCGGATCAAGGCCGTGCTGACCGGGCCCGACCACCAGCCGATCGCCGTCGGCGGTCACGCGTGGGAGAACCAGTTCGTCGATCGCTCCTGGACCTACTCGCTCGACGCCGTCTGGGCCGGACTGCAGGACTGCTACGCCGGGCTGGCCGCCGACGTGCAGAGCCGCTACGGCATCGAGCTGACCACGGTCGGTGCCCTCGGCATCTCGGCGATGATGCACGGCTACCTGGCCTTCGACGCCGACGACGCGTTGCTGACCCCGTTCCGGACCTGGCGCAACACCAGCACGGGTCCGGCGTCGGAGCAGCTGAGCACCGAGTTCGGGTACAACATCCCGCACCGCTGGAGCATCGCCCATCTGTACCAGGCCGTGCTCAACGGCGAGGACCACGTCGGTTCGCTCGCCCAGCTGACCACCCTGGCCGGCTACGTCCACTGGCAGCTGAGTGGCGAGCGGGTGCTCGGGGTCGGCGACGCCTCGGGGATGTTCCCGATCGATGTGAGCCACCCGCGACTACGACGAGACCATGCTGAACCGTTTCGCCGAGCTGACCACCGCGGCCGGAGTCGAGCTCGATGTGGTCGCCGTGCTGCCCACGGTGCGGCGGGCCGGCGAGGCGGCCGGGTCGCTGACCGCCGACGGCGCCCGACGGCTGGACCCGAGCGGGCGACTGCAGCCCGGCGTACCGATGGCGCCGCCCGAGGGCGATGCGGGGACCGGGATGGTCGCCACCCACTCGATCGCGCCGCGGACCGGCAACGTCAGCGCCGGCACCAGCATCTTCGCCATGGTCGTGCTCGAACGCGAGCTCAGCCGCGTCCACCGCGAGCTCGACCTGGTCACCACCCCGGCCGGTGACCTGGTCGCGATGGTCCACTGCAACAACGGCGCCAGCGAGCTCAACGCCTGGGCCGGGATGTTCGGCGAGTTCGCCGCGCTGCTCGGCAGCGACGCCGACTCGACCCGGGTGTTCGAGGCGCTGTTCACCGCCGCGCTGTCCGGCGACCCGGACTGCGGTGGCCTGATGGCCTTCAACTACCTGTCCGGCGAGCCGATCACCGACACCCACGAGGGTCGGCCGTTGTTCCTGCGTACGCCGGACAGCACCTTCACCCTGGCCAACTTCTTCCGGGCCCAGCTCTTCGCCGCGCTGGCCACCCTGCGGCTGGGCATGGACGTGCTGTCCGGACGAGGGCGTCCGGCTCGACCAGATGTTCGCCCACGGCGGGCTGTTCAAGACCAAGGGTGTCGCCCAGAACCTGCTCGCCGCGGCGATCGACACCCCGGTGTCGGTGGGCGACGTCGCCGCCGAGGGTGGGGCGTGGGGGATGGCCGTGCTGGCCGCCTTCGCCGCCGATCCCGGGCGCGGGCTGAGCCTGGCCGAATACCTCGACGGCGAGGTCTTCGTCGATGCCGCGTTGCTCACCGTCGAGCCCGACCGCGACGACGTCGCCGGCTTCGACGCCTTCATGGAGCGCTACGTGGCCGCGCTGCCGGTCCAGCGTGCCGCCGCCGCACACAGCTGAGCGCTCGCGTAACGTCCTGCGGGAGTCGGAGGAGGTCGACGCGTCGTGATCATCGGTGTGCTGCGGGAGGCCCGGCCGGGTGAGACGCGGGTGGCCGCGACCCCGGCGACGGTGCGGCCACTGCTCGGGCTCGGCTACCAGGTGGTCGTCGAGCCGGGGGCGGGTGCGGCGTCGAGCTTCACCGACGAGGCGTACGCGGCCGCCGGCGCCACCCTCGGTGACCCGCTGGCCGCCGACGTGGTCCTCGGGGTCAACGCACCGTCGACCGAACAACTGCACGGCCTGCGGGCCGGGGCCGTGCTGATCAGCCTGCTCAACCCGCGGCTCGACCCGGACCTGGTCGACCAACTCGGCCGGCTGCCGATCACGGCTCTGGCCATGGACGCCGTGCCGCGGATCTCCCGGGCCCAGTCGCTCGACGTGTTGTCGTCGATGGCCAACATCGCCGGCTACCGCGCGGTGGTCGAGGCCGCGCACGCGTTCGGGCGCTTCTTCACCGGACAGGTCACCGCCGCGGGCAAGGTCCCGCCGGCCCGGGTGCTGGTCGCCGGGGCCGGGGTGGCCGGGCTGGCCGCGATCGGGGCGGCCGGGTCGATGGGCGCGGTGGTCCGGGCCACCGATCCGCGACCCGAGGTGGCCGACCAGGTCCGCTCGCTGGGCGGGGAGTACCTGGCCATCGCCTCGGCCGATGTGGAGGTGTCGGCGACCGGCTACGCCAAGGAGATGGATGAGGACTACCGACGCCGCGAGGCCGAGCTGTACGCCGCGCAGGCCGTCGACTCCGACATCGTCATCACCACCGCGCTGATCCCGGGCCGGCCGGCGCCGCGGCTGCTGACCGCGGCCGTGGTCGCCGCCATGCGACCGGGGTCGGTGATCGTCGACATGGCCGCGGTGAACGGCGGCAACGTCGAGGGCACGGTGGCCGGGGAGAAGGTGGTCACCGACAACGGCGTCACCATCATCGGCTACACCGACCTGGCCGGGCGGCTGCCGACCCAGGCGTCGCAGCTCTACGGGACCAACCTGGTCAATCTGATGACGCTGCTGACCCCGGCCGAGGACGGGCGCTTGGTGCTCGACTTCGACGACGTCGTCCAGCGCTCGATCACCGTGGTCCGCGACGGCGAGGTCACCTGGCCGCCACCCCCGGTCGCCGTGTCCGCCGTCCCCGCCGTCGTGGCCGCGGCGCCCACCGAGATCGCCCCGGCCAGACAGCCGATGTCGGGCCGGCGCCGGGTCGCTGTGGTGCTGGTCGCGGCCGCCGTCCTGCTCGGCCTGGTCGCGCTGTCCCCGCCCGGGCTCCAGGTCCACCTGACCGTGTTCGTGCTGGCCATCGTCATCGGCTACTACGTCATCGGCCACGTCCACCACGCCCTCCACACGCCGCTCATGTCGGTGACCAACGCGATCTCCGGAATCATCGTGGTCGGCGCGCTGCTGCAGATCGGCCACGGCGACGCCCTGATCACCGGCCTGGCCTTCGTGGCCATCCTGCTGGCCAGCATCAACATCTTCGGCGGCTTCGCGGTGACCCGTCGGATGCTCGCCATGTTCTCGCGGAGCTGAGCGCCGATGATCCCCGATCTCGTGACCGTCGACGGTGCGGCCGACGCCGCCTTCCTGGTCGCCGCCCTGCTGTTCATCCTGGCCCTGGCCGGCTTGAGCCGTCACGACAGCGCGGCCACCGGTACCACGCTGGGCATCGCCGGGATGGCCCTCGCGTTGGTGGCCACCATCGTCAAGGCCATCGGGTCGGACGTCGAACCGGTCGGTCTGGTGCTGCTGCTCGCCGCCACGGCGATCGGCGCGGTGATCGGGCTGTGGCGGGCCCGGGTGGTCGAGATGACCGGGATGCCCGAGCTGATCGCGCTGCTGCACAGCTTCGTCGGCGCCGCCGCGGTGCTGGTCGGCTGGAACGGTTACCTGCACGTCGAGCACGACCCGACCGGGGCCGAGGCGGCCCGGCTGAGCAGCGAGGGCCTGCTCGGCGTGCACTCGGCCGAGGTGTTCATCGGTGTCTTCATCGGCGCGGTCACCCTGTCCGGCTCGGTGATCGCCTTCCTCAAGCTCTCGGCGCGGATCGACGCCCGCCCGCTGATGCTGCCCGGCAAGAACCTGCTCAACGTCGGCGCGCTGGTCGCCTTCGTCGCCTTCACGGTGTGGTTCGTCGTCGACCCGCAGCTCTGGCTGCTCGTCGTGGTCACCCTGCTGGCCCTGCTGCTCGGCCTGCACCTGGTCGCCTCGATCGGCGGCGGCGACATGCCGGTCGTCATCTCGATGCTCAACAGTTACTCGGGCTGGGCGGCCGCCGCCTCGGGCTTCCTGCTCGGCAACGACCTGCTGATCATCACCGGCGCGCTGGTCGGCTCGTCGGGTGCGTACCTGTCCTACATCATGTGCAAGGCGATGAACCGCTCGTTCCTGTCGGTGATCGCCGGCGGTTTCGGGATCGAGGCCGGCCCGGTCACCGACACCGACTACGGCGAGCACCGCGAGATCACCCCCGACGGGGTGGCCGAGTTGCTCACCGCCGCCGAGTCGGTGGTCATCACCCCCGGCTACGGGATGGCGGTGGCCCAAGCCCAGCACGGGGTGGCCGAGTTGACCCGTCGGCTGCGCGAGCGCGGCATCACCGTCCGGTTCGGCATCCACCCGGTGGCCGGACGGCTGCCCGGGCACATGAACGTGCTGCTGGCCGAGGCCAAGGTGCCGTACGACATCGTCCTCGAACTCGACGAGATCAACGACGACTTCGCCCACACCTCGGTCGTGCTGGTCATCGGGGCCAACGACACGGTCAACCCGGCCGCCGCCGAGGACCCGACCAGCCCGATCGCCGGTATGCCGGTGCTGTCGGTGTGGGAGGCGGAGAACGTCGTGGTGTTCAAGCGCTCGATGGCGTCGGGCTACGCCGGGGTGCAGAACCCGCTGTTCTTCCGTGAGAACACCGCGATGCTGTTCGGCGACGCCAAGGACCGGGTCGAGGACATCCTCCGCAGTCTGTGACCGCCGGCACCGGCGACGCCGCGCGCGGGGCTCAGTCGAGCCAGTTCGGTCGGATCGGGGTGGTCACGCCGGTGCACGCCGTGTCGACGCACGCCGCCAGGCCGCGCAGGTGGAAGCCGCGACCGACGCCGGCCGGGCCGTAGTGGGCGTACTTGGCCGACGTGGTGGCGATGGTCCGGGTCCGGGGCGCGATCACCGGCTCGCCGAACAGGCACCAGCAGGTGTCCTGGACGAAACGGACGCCGAACGCGGCCAGCGGGGCCACGTGCCCGGCCCGTTCGGCCTGCGCGTGGACGGCGCGGCTCGCGGTGACCACGACGTCGACCGTGGGCGCCTTGGTCCGGCCCGCGCACAGGGCGGCCAGCCGGGCGTACTCGTCGAGCGAGAAGTGCGGGTTGCCGAGCGCGATCAGTTCGGTCGTCGTGGTGTCGGCGCTGTCGAGCTCGGACCAGGCCGCGGACAGCTCGGCCCGCCCCAGGGTCAGCACCGGCGGCGGGTCGCCGGGGTCGATCACCGCGTCCCGGTCGGTCGCCTCGGGGGTCAGCCCGACCAGGTGGAACATCGGCGCCGCCGAGGTCGTGGCGAACGCCGCCCCGAACGCCCGGAGGTCGTCGAGAGTGGCACCGCACCCGGCCAGCCCGGTGACCACCGGGATGTCGTTCGGGGCCAGAGCGCCGACCGCGTAACCCAGGGTGGCGAAGAACGCGTCGTCGAGGTGCTCCAGGGCCAGGTCGAGCCCGATCTCCACCGTGGCCCGTCGGCCGGCGTCGGTGTGTGGTCCGGCGTCCGGGCCGCGGCCGACCAGGGCGACGAGCACGTCGAGGTAGTCGGGGTATTTCAGCGTCCGCGCCCCGATCACCGAGTTGGCGTAGACCACCGCGTTCGACTCGGCCCAGGCGATCTGCTGACCGCGGACCGGCGGCCCGGCCAGCTGGTAGGGGGCGCAGGTGTAGGTGGGCTCCACCCCGAGGGCCACGTACGCGTCGGCGATCCGGTCCGACGGCTCGCCGACGGTGGGGGACACGCCCTGGTCGCGCCAGCGTCGCCGGTCGACGCCCAGCGCGTTCATCGTGGTCGGGACGGCCACCCGGCCGTCGAGTTCCACCAGCCGCTCGACGAAGCGGACACTGGCCGGGCCCTGGTAGAACACGCCGTCGAGATGAGCCCGCTCGACGTCGAGCAGCCGGGTCGCGCCTTCGAGCCGGGCCGCGGTGACCACCACCCGCAGGGCCAGCCGGGCCGCCTCACCGCGTACGCCGGCCAGCACCGCCCGGTCGTCGGCGCTCAGCTCGAACGCGACCGGATCGGCCGGCGCGGGGGCCAGGGGCAGCGGTCGCGCCGGCGCACCGGGCGCGGCCACCTCGACCGTGCCGCCCTCGACCCGTGCGTACGCCTGTGTCCCCAGGGCGGCGAAGTCGGCCGGGTCGAGCTGGACCACCGGGATGGCGATGCCGAACAGCTCGGCGGCCAGGCTGACCGCCAGGGTGAGGATCGCCTCGTGGTGGCTGAACACCAGCGCCGCCGGGGCCCGGCCGTTGAGCAGCAGCTCGAAGAGCACGCCGCTGCCCGAGCACGACCCGCGGCCGCTGGGCAGCGCGAGCACCGTCCCGGCCACACTCCGGCCGTGCAGCGGGTGATGGGTGTCGATGACCAGCCCGCTGACCGGGTCGACCCCGCCCCAGAAGCTCAGTCCGACGTCGGCGTGCAGCACGGGGCCGGCCGCCGCCCCCGCGATCACCGGGTGTCCGGTCCAGCTCGTCTCCGCCATCGGACCAGCGTGTCAGATCAGCGCCGCACCCCTCAGCCGAGCACCCAGCTGTGCGGCGGGACGGTGATCGGCCCGGCGGTGCCGGCCACCTCGTCCTCCTCGTCGGACACGTTGAGGGCCAGGGTCAGCCGGTCCTCGGGACCGGCCAGGTGGATGGCGATGGTCTGTTCGGTGGTGTCGCCGACGATGAGCTCGGCCGTGGCCAGCCACGGGTGGGTCCGGCGCAGGTGGATCAGCTGCTGGTGCAGGTGGTAGGTCGGCAACCCGATGGGGGAGAGCTCGGCCGGGGTGGCCGGGAACGCGGGTCGGACCGCGTCGTCACCGGTGGTCCCGTCGGTCTTCTCACCGGTGAAGCCGTGCTCGTCGCCGGCGTAGATGGTCGGGATGCCGGGCAGCAGCAGGAGCAGGGCCACCGCGAGACCCAGGTCGCGTTGGTCGGTGATCCGGGTGGCGATCCGGGTGACGTCGTGATTGCCGACGAAGTTCTGCGGCGCGAACGTGCGGGTGAACTCGGCGTGCCGCTGCAGCGTCCAGGCCAGCTCGTGGAAGTTGCGGTCGTTGATCGAGCTCCAGGTCGCCTTCCACAGCTCGTACTCGGTGACCGAGTCGACCCCCGACGTGGCGGCGAACTCGGCGTAGTCACCGTGGATGACCTCGCCGACGATCCAGCAGTCCGGATGGGCCTGCTTGACCCGGTCGATGATCGGGCGCCAGGCCTCGGCGCCCACCGCGTACGCGGCGTCGAGCCGCCAGCCGTCGATGCCGCGGTCGAGCCAGTGGTTCATCACCTCGACCACGTAGTCCTGGACCGGCGGATGGTTGAGCTCGATCTCGATCAGGTCGAAGACCCCCTCGAAGACCAGCGGGTATTCGCCCTCCCAGCGCAGCCACCGACCGGCGTCGGAATCGGGTCCGCCGGCCAGCGCCCGCTGGACCAGTTCGTGGTCGCGGGCGACGTGGTTGAACACGCCGTCGAAGGCGACCCGGACACCGCGGTCGTGGGCTGCGGCGATCAGCGCGTCGGCATCGGCGTCGTCACCCAGGCGAGGGTCGATGCGGAAGTGGTCGAGCGTGTCGTAGCCATGGGTGCTCGAGGCGAAGATCGGGGCGAGCAGCAGGCCGTTGGCGCCGAGGTCGACGATGTGGTCGAGCCAGGGGATCAGCCGCGGCAACCGGTGTTCGACCCGGTCGGTGCCTTCGCGTTCGGCGCCCACGAAGCGCAACGGATAGCAGTGCCACCAGATGACGGTGTCGGTCCAGCTCATACGACGTCTCCTCGATCGGTTCACTAGTGAGGCTAGCTCACTAGACGTAGGATGGCCACCGTGGACAACGAAGATCGGGTGCGCCGACGGCTGACGCCGCAGGCCCGGCGCGAGGCCATCCTCACCGCGGCCACCACCGCCTTCACCTCGACCAGCTACGACCGGGTCACCCTGGCCGCCGTCGGTGCGGCCTGCGGGGCGTCGGAGGCGCTGGTCTACAAGTACTTCGACAGCAAAGCCGGGTTGTACGCCGCCGTCGTCGGTCACGACCTCGAGGAGTTGGCCGGGCGGATCACTGCGACCACCGACGCGCTGCCGCCGCACAGCCCGGCCCGCGACGAGGTGCGCGGGACCATCGAGGCCCTGCTCGACCACGTCGAGGGCCGTCGGGTCGGCTGGGCGTCACCGTTCTTCTCCGGGCCCGACGAACCGGACGTGGTCCAGCACCTGCGGCTCCGGTCACGGTCGGCTCTGGTCGCCCGGCTGACCGAGCGACTCCGTGACCCGGGAGACCGGCGGAACCGGTGGGCCGTGGTCGGCTTCCTCGGCCACCTCGGGGCCGCGGCCGAGGACTGGGTGCAGCACGGCTGCCCGGCCGAAGACCGCGGCCCGCTGGTCGAGGCGGCGCTCGGCGCGCTCGAGGGTGGGCTCGGCGACTGGGGCGCCCTGCGCAGTGGGTGAGCCCTTCGGCCACCCCGGCGGACGCGGCCTCGTGGATCACTCAGGGGCGGTGAGCCGGACCGCCACCACGGGACCGGCCGGGGTGCCCTCGACGCTCACGTCGCCGGGCGTCCGGGCCCAGGCGACGACGCCTGGATGCCGGCGCGGACCGACCCCGACGACGCGGGCCCCGGCGGCCCGACCGGCGGTGATGCCCGATGCGGCGTCCTCGAGGACCAGACAGCGGGCAGGGTCGACGCCGAGCAGTGCGGCCGCCCGGAGATAGCCGTCGGGATCGGGTTTGCCGGTGTGCACCTCGTCGCCGCAGACCGCCACCGGCGGCATGCCGAGACCGGAGGCGGTCATCCGCGCCGTGGCCAGCGGCCGGATGGCCGAGGTGACCAGCGCGAACGGGACGTCGAGCGCACGCAACGCGGCCAGCAGCCGCTCGGCGCCCGGGGTGGGCACCACCTCGTCGGTGTCGGCGATCTCGGCCGCGGTGAACGCGTCGGCGTCGGCCCGGATCTCCGCCGCGCTCAACCCGGGGGCCACCTGGGCCATCACCTCGATGCCCTGACGCCCGCGCGACAGCGGGAGCACGGTGGCCAGGTCGTGCCCGCGCCGGGCACACCACTGCGCCCAGCAGCGGTCCGACACGTGCTCGGAGTCGACCAGCGTGCCGTCCATGTCGATCAGCAGGGCAGCCACACCGTCGAGTTGCAGGACATCCACCGCTGCATTCTCCGATCCACCGGTCACCCTCCCGGACCGGTCTCGGGCGCGCGGCCGATAGCGTGATGAGGTGATGAGGCGTCTGCGGAGAAATCACATGAATCGGATTGATCGGTGTCTATATCGGGAACGACCCCCACACCCCTCGCCTGGTCGGTCGTCGCTGGCGCTCCTCGCGCCCGGACACTCCGACGGGTGACTCGGTGAGCTCAGCGGAACGCGTCGGGCTGGGCCTGGCCGCGCTCGGCCGCCCGGCGTACATCACCGTCGGGCGGGATGAAGACCTCGGACCGGAGCGCAGCGTCGCCGACCTGCAGGACCAGACCGCGCGGGTGCTCGACGCCGCGTACGCGAGCGGGGTGCGCTACCTGGACTGCGCCCGGTCGTACGGCCGGTCGGAGGAGTTCCTGGCCCACTGGTTGCACACCCATCCCGAGATCACCGACGTCACCATCGCCTCGAAGTGGGGCTATCGCTACGTCGGCGCGTGGCAGCGCGCCGCCGCCGTCCACGAGGTCAAGGACCACAGTCTCGCCGCGTTCGACGAGCAGTGGGCAGCGACCCGGTCGGAACTCGGTGACCGGCTGGCGATCTACCAGATCCACTCGCTGACCCCGGACAGCCCGGCGTTGACCGATGACGCCCTGCACCGCAGGCTCGCCGACCGGCGTGATGCCGGGGTACGGATCGGCTTCTCGACCTCGGGGCCGCAGCAGGCCTCGGTCATCGCCACCGCCCTGGCGGTACAGGTCGGGGGAACCCCGCTGTTCAGCGTGGTCCAGTCGACCTGGAACGTGCTCGAGCCCTCGGCCGGGCCGGCGCTGGCCGAGGCCGCCGAGGCCGGGCTCGCCGTCGTGGTCAAGGAGGCCCTGGCGAACGGCCGGCTGGCCCCGGGCAGCGACGACCCGGCGCCGGCGGTCCGCGCCGCGGTCGCCGCGGCCGACGAACTCGGGGTGTCGCTCGACCAGATCGCCCTGGCCGCAGCACTCGACCAGCCGTGGGCGAGCCGGGTGCTGTCCGGAGCCGTCACCCCGACCCAGATCACCAGCAACGTGGCCGCCACCGCGGTCGACCTGCCCGCCGACCTGGTGGCCGGGCTGCTGAGTCATGCCGAGCCGGCCGAGGCGTACTGGGCGGCTCGATCGGCTCGGTCCTGGCGGTGAGCCGGCCCGATCATCACCGCGACGCTCTTCACGAACCCGTCCGAGTCGATGACCCAGGCGATCCGCTCGGTCCGCCCGAGCGGGTTGGTCCGAGTGCTCGGCGTCCCGCACGACGTCGAGATCCCGGCGCCGCTGATCTTCCGCGGCAACGTCGGGATCAACGGCGGTCCCGCCTCGATCCCCACCTCTCTGCCCCAGCTGCTCGCCGTGGTCCTCGGCCGCCAGATCGAATCCGGTCTGGTCTTCGCCCTCGAGCTGCCGCTCGAACAGGCCCTCGACGCGTACGCGGCCATCGACGGGCGGCGGGCCATCACGGCCCTGCTGTGGGCCTGACCAGCGCGCAGGCGACGAAGGACACGTGATGGTCCGACGCTCTGCGCCCTGCCCGTGCGGGCTCGCGGCGACGTACGCGGAGTGCTGCGGGGCGCTGCACCGCGGCGAGCGGGTCGCGGCGACGCCCGAGGAGTTGATGCGGTCGCGCTACACGGCGTTCGCGGTCGGCGACTCCGGCTACCTGCTGCGCACCTGGTCGCCCGACCAGCGGCCGCGGACCCTGGCCCTGGATCGCGCACGTGCGGTGGGTGGGGCTCGAGGTGTCGGCGACCAGCGGCGGCGGACCGTTCCACGTCGACGGGACCGTCGAGTTCTGCGCCCACTATCTGCGCGACGGCGAGCCGGGTGAGCAGCGGGAGCGGAGCCGGTTCGTGCGGACCGATGGCCGCTGGCTCTACCACTCGGCTGCCTTTACTTCGTAAACGGTAGGGTCGGACTCATCGGGTCGAACGAGCTCCGTCCACCCCCGGGCGACGGACGTGACCGTGTTCGCCCACCATCAACCACGAGGAGACGGCATGATCAAGCAACTGAACGAACTCGGGTTCCGCAGCGAGTACGCCTACATCGGCGGATTCGCCTCCATCGGCATGTCGTTCGTCTCGTACTTCATCAGCCGGGCCAAGAAGGGCGACGACAAGGCGCAGTCCGACCGCTGGGGCATCTTCGTCGGTCACTGGGCCCCGACCTTCTTCGCCCTCGGTGTGGCCCTCAAGCTCGAGGAAGACTGACCACCATGGCCGAGTCGTCGGACATCATGAACCGGCTCGGGTACGCCCGTGACCGGGCACTGGCCGCCGAACACGAGGAACGCGACCGGCTCGAGGCCGCGGACAACGCCGACCTGCAGCAGGCCGCCTCGGTGCGCCTGGCCACCCGGCAGGCCGTCCGCGAGGCGCTCGACGACGTGCTGAGCGACGAAGCGGCCGGCTGATAGTTCGTGTGGTGGGGCGACCCCCCACACCCCCGCACGTCCGGTCGTCGGCTGACGCTCGTCGCGTGGATCGCACCTGATCCGGACGTGAACGACCGACGCCCGTGGCGGCTCCGGCCACCACGGGCGTCGGTGTCAGCCCTGAACGCCCCGGCGCGGTCAGACCTCGCCCCACAGCGCGGACTTCCGCGCCTCGAACTCGGCCTGGGTGATCGCGCCCCGGGCCCGCAACTCCCGCAGCTCGCCCAGCACCGCGATCGGATCGCGCTTCGGCTCGACCGCCTCGCCGTCGATCACCTGGCGGGCCCGCGTGGCGATCCACTCGCCCTGAAGCCCGAGGATGTCGTCGACCACGAACTCGCCGTCGGCGGCGGTGATCCGCACCGTCCCGACGGAGTGCCGGGTCGACCCCACGATCTCCGTGACGTCGTCGAGCGGCACGCTGAACATGACCAGACCGGGCTTGCGCTTGGCCCGGAACAGGATTCGTCGGTCGGTGAGCACGACCAGGCCACGCTGACGGCTGTGCCTTCCATCGGCCATCCGCAGCACGGTCTCATCGGCGGTCAGCGACTGCTCCAGCGCCACGATCTGGGGGTCGGAGCGTCGGTCGGAGACCATGGCCTGGGCGGCGGCCACCGTGTCCTCGCGCAGCCGGAACCGGGATAGTCGCTCGGTGGTCGTCTCTTTGCGCAGCCGGGACAGGAAATCAGACATCGGTGCCTCCTCGAACTGGGAATCATGCCATTGCCATCCACATCGGTCCGTCACCCGCACAGGATCCCGCCGCGAGGAGCGCCAGCGACGACCGGCGGTGCGGGGGGTGTGGGGGGTCGTCCCCCCGCGCAGGAAACGCGCCGCGAGGAGCGCCAGCGACGACCGGCGGTGCGGGGGGTGTGGGGGGTCGTCCCTCCACACGGAAGACGTGTGACGGAGGCGACGTACCCGGCGGGGAAGGCTGGGAGAGGGTCGACGGTTGTGCCAACGTGACCGCACTCTTCGAGCCCATGACCCTGCGTCGGTTGACCACCAAGAACCGGATCTGGCTGGCCCCCATGTGTCAGTACGCGGTGGATCGCCAGGACGGGGTGCCGACCGACTGGCACCTGGTCCACCTGGGTGCCCGCGCCCAGGGCGGATTCGGGCTGCTGCTGACCGAGGCCACGGCCGTGGTGCCGGAAGGCCGGATCAGCCCGCAGGACACCGGCCTCTGGAATGACGATCAGCAGGCCGCCTGGGCCCGGATCGTCGACTTCGTCCACACCCAGGACGCGGCCATCGGTGTCCAGTTGGCCCACGCCGGACGCAAGGCCTCGACCTACCGCGGCTTCCCCGGTGAGCCGACCGGCACCGTGGCGGAAGCCGACGGCGGGTGGCCGACCGTGTCGGCCTCGGCCGAGGCCTTCCCGGGCTACGCCGGGCCCGCCGAGCTCAGCGCCGAGGACATCGCCGGCGTGGTGACCGCGTTCGCCGGCTCCGCCCGCCGCGCCGACGCCGCCGGCTTCGACGTCGTCGAGATCCACGCCGCGCACGGCTACCTGATCCACCAGTTCCTCAGCCCGCTGTCGAACCACCGGACCGACGGCTACGGCGGCGACTTCGCCGGCCGGACCCGGCTGATCCTCGAGATCACCGACGCGGTGCGCGCGGTCTGGCCGCACGACAAGCCGGTGTTCGTGCGGCTGTCGGCCACCGACTGGACCGAGGGCGGCTGGGACGGCGACCAGACCGTGCGGCTGTCGGCCGAGCTCGGCGAGCGCGGCGTCGATCTGATCGACGTCTCGACCGGCGGCAACGTGCTGGCCGACATCCCGGTCGAGCCGGGCTACCAGGTGCCGTTCGCGCGCCGGGTCAAGCAGGAGGCCGAGCTCCCGGCCGGTGCGGTCGGTCTGATCTTCGACGTCCAGCAGGCCGAGAAGGTGGTCGCCGGGGGCGACGCCGACGTGGTGCTGCTGGCCCGCGCCGCACTGCGTGACCCGTCGTGGCCGCAGCGGGCGGCCGCCGAGCTCGGGCTGGGCTGGCGCGAGGCGCCCTACCCGGCCAGCTACGTGCGCGGTCGCTGGGACGACGTCCCGGCGGTCTGATCGCCATGGCCTACTGAGGTGCGGGCTCGCCGCTCTGCCGCCCCAGGCTGGCGATCGCGGTGACGACCAACAGCGACCCGACGATCCCCGCGCCGCTGAGCTGCTCGCCGAGGAAGGCCACGGCGATCAGCACGGCGGTGACCGGCTCGATCAACGTGGCCAGCACCGCGGTGCCGCTCGGCGTCGTCCGGAGTCCGGTGTACATCAGCGCGTACGCGACGGCCATGGTCACCACCCCGAGGTAGCCGATCATCGCCCAGGACGCGCCGTCGTACACCGCGAACCGGTCACCACGGACCCAGGTGGTCACGAGTCCGACCGGCACCAGGACGACCGCGGCCACGCTGATCGTGGCCACGGTGACGGTCAGCGTGTCCAGTCGCTGGGTCAGCGGAGCGGCGATGTCGGCCGACAGCGCGTACGCGCCACCCGAGCCCAGGGCCAGCAGCACGCCGAGCATCGGGTGGGCGGCCTGTTCGGTGCCGCCGCCGATCAGGCTGACCAGCAGCAGCCCGGCCACGGCGATGGTCACGGTGCCGATCCGGGCGACCGGCGGCCACCTTCGACGCTGGACACTGCCGAGAACCAGCAGCAGCACCGGAGCGAAGCCGAGACACACGACCGTGGCCACGCTGACGCCGGTGGCGATCACCGCGACGAAGTAGAGCAACTGGAACGTGGCGGTCAGCACGCCGACGGCGAGCACCCGGCGCCACTGACTGCGGGCCAGCGACCAGGTCGACCGCATCCGCCCGGTCAGCAGGGCGGCCAGCAGCAGCACGCCGGCGCCGGCGACCGCCCGGTAGGCGCTGATGGTGAGCGGGGACAGTCCGGAGCGCTGGTGCACCAGGTGGACCCCGGGCCCGATGGTGCCCCAGACCACGCCGGCCAGCGTGACGAGGATGAGTCCGCGCCAGGCACCCGCGGGCCGTTGCTCGGGAGCAGCTACGGTCACCGCGTCAGTATGACGCCCGGATAGCCCGCCGTCCGGTGCGTTCCGTCGTCATCGGGCGCCAGGATCACCGACCCGTTGCCCTGGCCGGGCAGACTGGGGCACCGACGACCGAAGGAGTAGACGTGGCGCTCGACCCTGAGATCAGCCGACAGCTGGGCCAGCAGTCGCGGCTCTGGCTGCTGTCGCTGGCCTGCGCCGCCGTCGGCGCCTTCGTGGTCTGGCGGACCGGCACCGTCGGGCCCGGGGTGATCGCGTTCCTGATCACGCTGGCCGCGCTGGGCATCCCGCTGCTGGCGTACGAGCGCCGACGCACCCGCCGACGCTGATCCGGCTCAGTCCTGCTCGACCGCGCGGACCAGTTCGGCGACCTTGGCCACGTACGCCTTCGGATCGGCTTTGCGTTCCAGACCGGCGGCGTTCATGTAGCGGACCTTGCCGAACACGTCGCGTTCGGTCCAACCGCGGTCGTGCCGGCCGAACACCCACGCGACGTTGGCGTAGGAGTTCGCGTCCCGGCCGTCGAGGAAGTACTTGTTGTTCAGGTACAGCGTGGTCGCGTACGCGGTCTGCGGGTCCTGCGACCACTCGATGATCTTCTTGCCCCAGTACATCCGCATGTAGTTGTGCATGTAGCCGGTCGACCGCATCTCGGCCATCGCCGCGTTCCAGTACTCGTCATGGGTCTGACCCTGCTCGAGCTGGTCGCGGGTGTAGACGTGTTCGCGCTCGTCACCCTGGTGGTCGGCCAGCGTGTCCTTGGCCCAGGCAGGCAGGGCCCGGTAGCGGTCGTAGTCGGGCTCGTAGAAGACGTAGTTCATCGGGAGTTCGCGGCGGACGATCAGCTCGTCGAGGAACGAGTCGATGTTCTCGCCGGCGGGCTGCTTGTGCGCCTCGAGCGCGATGTGGACGGGGGAGATCTGCCCGAAGTGCAGGTACTTGCTCATGTGTGAGACGTCGTTGGTCTCCGGATGCATCCGGTGCTCGGCGTAGGTCGGGAAGCTGTCGGCGAAAAAGGCCGCCAGCATCTTCTTGGCCGCTGTCGTCCCGCCCTCGAACAACGGCACCGGGTCGACCTGCTGATCGAGACGAAGTGCGTCGAGCAGCGCGTCCACGTCGCTCAGGTCCTCGCCCTCGACGGCCGTCGTCAGTGCCGTGACCTTCGGCGAGGTGCGGCGCAGCGGGACCAGGAAGCGCGCGAGGTGTCGGTTGATCTTGGGGCGAATGGTCCGCGCCGCGGTTTCCACCTTGTCGGACACCAGTTCGACCGGCACGACGACGTCGCTCTCCACCTGGACGACCGGGCAGATCGCCGTGTCGGCGACGTGCTCGCGCCACTGCCGTTGGTGCCGCAGATACCCGCGGTCGCAGACCAGGAGCGCGGCCCGTTCGCTCAGCCGGAGCGCCACCTCGTCCGGCGCGCCGCGTTGGACGACGAAGGCGATCTGGCGCTCGGCCAGCGCCGACTCCACATCACGGAGACCGTGCAGCATGAAGTGGTAGTGCCGCCGGTTGGCCTCCGGGTAGTCGTCCATCAGGCCGAACGCGACGAGCAGCGGCAACTCGAGCTCGTTGGCCCGGTGGACCGCGTACTCCAGGGCGTGGTTCAACTCGGTGCGCTGGGCCTGTTGCATCCAGTAGAGGACGTACTCACCGTCACCCTCCCCGTGCCTGCCCTCGCTGAGCACCTGCACCCGCTCGCGCTGGATCCCGGCGTAGACGTCGTCCTTCTCCTCGGCCATGTGCTGTCTTCCTCTCCGCTTCGTCGTCTGGATTCTCCGCCCGGACGATTCCCGTGAACCGGGGGGTTGGCGAGACCGACTGCGCGAGGAGCGCATTATGCTGCACTGATGGATCCGCACACCGAGGCGCTGGCTCGCGCCATCGGAGCGCGCGTCCGCCGTGAACGCCGGGCCCGCGGCTGGACCCTCGATCGGTTGGCCGAGCTGGCCGGGGTGAGCCGGCGGCTGGTCGTCAACGTGGAGCAGGGAGCAGCCAATCCGAGCATCGCGACGCTGCTGCGTCTCGGCGACGCGCTCGGCGTGGGGCTGCCGGCCCTGGTCGAACGACCGGCGCCGCGCCCGGTGCGGATCACCCGTAGCGGCGAGGGTGCGGTGCTGTGGACCGGACCGGCGGGCGGCCGAGGCGTGCTGGTCTCCGCCACCGAGGCCCCCGATGTCGTCGAGCTGTGGGACTGGGTGCTCGGACCGGGCGATCGGCACCCCAGCGAGCCGCACGCGGCCGGTACCCGCGAGTTGCTCCAGGTCCGCGACGGTCACCTGACCGTGGAGATCGCCGAGGAGTCCGTGCTGCTGGCTGCCGGCGATGCGCTGACCTTCGCGGCCGACGTCGCCCACACGTACACCAACGCGGGCGACGCGCCGGTGACCTTCACGATGACCGTCTTCGAGCCCGCGATCGGGGCCGCAGTGCACAAGGAGAAGCGACATGGCTGAGCGACTGGAGGCCTTTCTGGCCGGCGCCCGGGTCGACGAGGAGGTGTTCGCCTTGCGCCCCGACTACCGGGTGCTGCTCGTCGCGGTCGACCATCTCGTCGTCGCAGCGTCGGACGCGTCGAGCGACGCCCGACTCCGGTCGGCCGAGGCGGTGGCCGAGTCCTTGCTCCGCCACACCGCGGTCGAGGATCTGCCGCACGTCGCGGCCTGGCGGGAGGCGTACCGAGCGTTCGGGGCCAAACCGCAGCGCACCCGCAACAGCTTGGAGGCGCTGACCCGCCGGGCCCCGGCCGGACTCCCGCGGGTCAACCGGCTCACCGACCTCTACAACGCGGTGTCGGTGGCCCATCAGATCCCCCTGGGCGGTGAGGACCTGGACCGCTACGTCGGTTCACCCCGGCTGCGACGGGCCACCGGCAGCGAGGTGTTCGACACCGCCGCCCAGGGCGAGCCGCTGACCGAGAATCCCGAGCCCGGCGAGGTCGTCTGGTGCGACGACGACGGGGTGACCTGCCGCCGCTGGAACTGGCGGCAGGCCCGCCGAACGCAGTTGCGTGACGACACCACGGCGGCGATCTTCATCCTGGACGCGCTCGACCCGCTGACCGACGACGCCCTCGCCGCCGCCGCCGACGAGCTGATCGAGCAGTTGCGCCATTTCAGCCCCGAGCTCCGGGTCCGGCGGCAGCTGATCGCGGCGCCCACGGGCTGACCCACCTACGCGAAGCTGATGATGGCGATGGTGCCGACCACCACGATGGCCACCCGGTAGACCAGCGGCGGCAGCAGCCGTCCGACGCGGACCCCGAGCTGCGCACCGATGATCGAGCCGACGGCCAAGATCCCGGCCACCGTCCAGTCGACCCGCGAGACCAGGACGAAGACGACGCCGGCAACGCTGTTGGACAGCCCGACCAACAGGTTCTTCAGCGCATTCAGCCGGATCAGGGTCTCGCCGAGTGCCGCGCCGAGGATGCCGATCAGGATGACGCCCTGGGCCGCCCCGAAGTAGCCGCCGTACAGTCCGGTCCCGACGACCAGCAGGGACAGCCACCACGGCCCAGCTCCGGTCGGATCGGTGATCCCCAGCCGTTCGCGACGGGCGGCCGCTCGTCGGGAGATGACCGGCCCGAGCGCGACGAGCAGACATCCGGCGCCGATCAGCACCGGGACGATGGTGTCGAACACGCTCGACGGCAGGCTGAGCAACAGCACGGCCCCGCCGATCGCCCCGAGCGCCGTGGCCACGGCGAAGCGGACGATCCGGTCCCGCTGACCGATCAGCTCCGGTCGGCTGGCCCATGCGCCGGACAGCGATCCCGGGGCCAGGCCGATGCTGTTGGTCACGTTGGCCAGCACCGGTGGCAGGCCCAGGGCGACCAGCACCGGGAAGGTGACCAGGGTTCCGCTGCCGACCGCGGCGTTGACGAATCCTGCACCGAGACCGGCGAGCGCGACCACCAGCAGGTCCAGACCGGTCACCGCACGGCCCGCCGGTCAGTCCGGTCCGCCTCACTCGTCACCGGGTCAGTTGATCACCCGGGGTGCCGTCCGCCTGCCGTCGTCCCGCCGCCGAGATCGTCGCTCATGGGGTGGCGATACCCCGCCACGCTCGATCCGAAGCCGGCGACCTCCGCGTCGGCGCACGACGCCGGCCGGCACACACTGACCGCACCTGAGGACGTGGTTGTGTCAGCACGGGCTGCTGGTGGTCGACGCCGGTCGGTTCGTGGTGTTCTCCGTGGGCATGGTGGCCTCCGCACAAACCGGGTCTACGACGCCGACCGACTCGACCACGGTGAGGTCTCCGGCCAGGGGTGGTTCGAGTCGGTCGATGCGGGGTAGCCAGCCGACATGACCTTCTTCCCGCGTCACGCCATCGTCACCGCCTCCGACTCCGGCATCGGCCGCGCGACCGCGGTCGCGCTGGCCGGCGACGGACTCGACATCGGCATCACCTGGCACACCGACGAGAAGGGCGCCCAGGCCACCGCCGACGAGGTGCGCTCGCTCGGTCGCCGGGCCTACGTCGCCCAGCTCGACACCACACACGCCCCCGACTGCGGCCGGGTGGTCGACGAGCTCAGCGAGCAGCTCGGCGGGCTCGACGTGTTCGTCAACAACGCCGGCACCGGCAGTTCGCGGCTGCTGGTCGACATCTCGTGGGAGGAGTGGCGGCACGTGGTCGCCGCCGACCTCGACGGGGCGTTCGTCTGTCTGCAGCGGGCCGCCCGGACGATGGTCGAGGCGGGCAACGGTGGCCGGCTCATCGCGGTGACGAGCGTTCACGAACACCAGCCACGGGTCGGCGCCGGTCCGTACGACGCGGCCAAGCACGGGCTGGGCGGGCTGATGAAGACCTTCGCCCTCGAGCTCGGCGAACACGCCATCACCGCCAACTGCGTCGCACCCGGCGAGATCGCCACCCCGATGACCGGGCAGACCGACGAGGACCCGCGCGGCACCGCCCGGCCGGGGGTGCCGCTCGGCCGGCCGGGCGATGCCCGCGAGGTGGCCGCGGTGATCGCGTTCCTGGCCTCGCCGGCCTCGGCGTACGTGACCGGCGCGTCGTGGGCGGTCGACGGAGGCATGCTCCAGATGGGTCCGCAGGCGGGATCGCACCTGACCGGAGACGACTGGCGTCGACCGTGATCGCGGCGCGCGTGATCACGGATTCATCCGTGACGGGTCGAATGCGCGCAGTTGGGGTCGGGATGGGTCAGGATGTGCTCGTGCACAGTCCGGTCGGGGAGCCGTTCGCCCAGGTGGTTGATCGCGAGGCCCTGGCCGGGCTCGAGCGGGACCTCGGCGACCGGGAGGTCGTCCGCGAGGTCGTCGAGCTGTTCCTCGAGCAGTTGAGCAATCGGCGGCCCGCCGTGCTGGATGCCGCTGCCGCCGGTGACCTGATCGGGGTCCGGCGCGCCGCTCACACCCTCGGCTCGGCCAGCGCCATGGTCGGGGCGGTCGAGCTGCTCGGGCTGTGCCGCGAGCTCGAGGCCTGCCAGCTCAGCGGGCCCGCGCTGGCCGCGGCGCCGTTGCTCGTCACCTGGTCCCGCTCGTGCACCGAGACCGAGCTCGCCCTGACCGATTGGCTCGCCGCCGCCTGACCGATCACGGGTCGAACCGGTAGCCGACCCCGCGCATGGTCCGCAGGTGACGCGGATCGGAGGCGCACTCGCCGAGCTTGCGTCGCAGGTTGCCCATGTGTACGTCGACCAGATGATCGTCGCCGTACGCGCTGCTGCCCCAGATCGCCTGCATCAGTGCGTGCCGGGTGAACGGCCGCCGCGGACTCCCGCTCAGCGTCTCGAGCAGGTCGAACTCGATCCGGGTCAGCTCGACGTGCTCGCCGTCGACCTGGGTCTCCCGAGCCACCGGATCGATCTGGAGCTCGCCGAAGACCCGGACGCAGTCGGTCCGCGGTCGCGGCCGTCGGCGCATGGCCCGGATCCGCAGGGTCAGCTCGGGGACCGAGAACGGCTTGGTCACGTAGTCGTCGGCGCCTGACCCCAGCCCGAGGATCCGGTCGGTCTCGCTGTCCCGCGAGGTCAGCATGACCACGTACGCGTCGGTGAACTCGCGTAACCGGCGGCACACCTCCAGACCGTCGATGTCGGGCAGCCCGACGTCGAGCAGCACCAGCTCGGGCCGGTACGAGCGGGCCATCTCGAGCGCGGTCGACCCGTCCGAGGCGACCAGCACCTCGCATCCTTCACCCTGCAACAGCCGACGGCCGACCACCGTGCACTCTGCGGTGTCGTCCACGACCAGGGCGTAGGAACGGCGCATCAGGCCACCATCTTCCGGATGTAGATCTTGGCCGCCGGTCGGCGGGGGAAATCGGCCAGCACCTGCTGGAGCGCGGCGCGGCTCATCGGCTTGACCAACGTCGCGTCCATCCCGGCCTCGGTGTAGCGCTCGCGGTCGGCGGCCGACGCCGACCCGGTGAGCGCGATGATCGGAACGCGGTCGCCCGGCGACTCCTGGTCGCGGATGGCCCGGGCGGCGTCGACCCCGTCGAGTTCGGGCATCTGCGCGTCCATCAGCACCAGGTCGTACGCGGTGGCCGCGGCGGCCTCGACCGCCGCTGCGCCGTCGGCGACCATCTCGACCTCGTGGCCGAGCAGCTGGATCATCAGCTGACCGACCCGTCGGGCGGCCGGATCGTCCTCGGCCAGCAGGATCCGCATGGGACGATCCTCGGGCTCGTCGACGGTCGCCTCGGGTGCGGCGACCAGGGCGACCAGCGCGGCCCGAAGCCGTCCCGAGCTGACGGTCGCGCCGAGGACCAGGTCGTTGTCGCGGACGTGCTCGGTGGGCACTGCGTGCCCGCTCGCGGTGATGATGACCAACCGCGGTCGGGTCTGGTCGGCCCGGCGCTCGAGCTGTTCGCCGATCACGGCCAGATCGTCGGGGTGGTCCTCGCGGATCACCACGGTGTCGGCCAGGGCGTCGACCCACCCCTCGGTCTCGGTGCCCACGCTGACCGTGGCCCCCCAGCGGCGCAGCCGGTCGGCCAGCGGTTCGGCCCGCGAGGGCTGCGGGTCGAGGACGGCGATCGTACGGCCCTCGAGCGAGGTGGCCACGGATTCGGGCATCGGCTCGGGGGGCAACGCCAGCTCGAACCCGAAGACCGAGCCGACCCCTTCCTGGCTGGTCACGGTGATCACGCCGCCCATCCGATGGACCAGGGCCTGGCTGATCGACAAGCCGAGGCCGGTGCCGCCGGCCTTGCGGGCCCCCTTCTGCGGCACCCGGCCGTAGGGCTGGAACAGCCGGTTGAGCTGACCGGCCGGGATCCCCGCGCCGGTGTCGGTGACCTGGAAGTAGACCGCCTCGGACACCTCGAGCCGGGCGGCCGGGCAGATCTCGACGGTGACCTCGCCGGAGTCGGTGAACTTGATCGCGTTGCCGAGCAGGTTGATCAGGACCTGGCGGAGCCGGGTGGCGTCGCCGCGGACCCATTCGGGGCAAGCGGGGTCGAGGTCGGCCTGCAGCCGGATCCCCTTGGCGTTGGCGTTGACCTGGAGCAACTCGACCACATCGCCGAGCACCTCAGCCAGCTCGAGCGGCTGGTAGTCCAGGGACAGCTGGTCGGCATCGATGCTGGCCCGGTCGAGGACCTCGTTGACCAGGCCGAGGATGAGGGTGGCGCTGCGTCGGACATGATCGGCCTGCTCGCGCTGCCCGGGCTCGAGTCGGCCGCTCAGCAGCAACTCGCTCATCCCGATGACCGCGCTGAGCGGCGTGCGGATCTCGTGGCTGAGCGTGGCGGCGAAGTCCGCCCGGGCCCGACCGGCAGCCAGCGCCTCGTCGCGGGCCACCCGCAGGTGCTCCTGCTGCACAACGTGCTGGGCGTTGAGACGCTTGGCCGAACGCAGTGCGAACACCAGCCGGACGAGCGAGGTCAGCACGGTCAGGAAGGCCAGCACCATCACCACCGGCGGTTGCGGGGTGACCCGGTCCACCCCGAGCACGATCAGCGCGGCCAGTGACAGCACGGTCGGGGTGACGACACTGCGCGGGAACTGGGCGGTGAGCCGCGGCGGCGGCGGACCCATGTGCCACGCCGTCCAGGCCAGGGCCAGAAAGGCGGTCGGCCACAACAGCCAGCCGGGGGAGGTGCGGGCATCGACGCCGAGCGCCAGGGGGTGCATGGTCAGGCCGGCGGCGACGGTGGCGGGGAGGATCCCGGCCAGCATGCTCCACCAGGCCCGGCTCGGATTGCGCCCGAGGACCGGCACCACGCCGATCAGCAGGGCCAGCGGGGCCAGCGCGGTGATCGATACGACCACCGCCCCGAGTTCGGCCCAGCCGCTCATCGAGTAGACGATCGCATCGGGCACGAGCAGCGCGGTACCGACGGTGAGGACACCGCAGGCGCCGACCAGCCCGTCGAGGCGCAGCCCGGGGGAGGGTAGCCCGACCCGACGGGTCGTCATGAAGCTCTGGGCCAGGAACGTCAAGGCGAAAAAGGCGATCTCGCCGGAGTACATGATCAAGCCGAGCTGGGGGGCGCTCAGGCCCAGCTCACCGGCCGTTGCCGAGGGCAACAGCCAGCGGTAGGTCAGGTGGGCCAGCGTGGTGACCAGCCCGCCCAGGGCGATCAGCAGCCACAGCCGCCGTTCGCTGGACACCGCGACCACCCGCCACACCAGGACGGACAGTGCCACCAGTTGGAGCAGCGGGAGCAGCCAGATGTCGGGACGACCGGCGACCGGCATCTCCCCGGGGAGCGGCCGGACGGCGTGGCCCAGCCAGACCGCGAGCGGGCCCGGCCCCGGCAGTGGCGGCACCAGCAGTCCGAGCACCGCACAGCCGATGACCACGATGGTGATCACCGGCGCGAGGATCCGGACCGACACCGGTATCGGGTCGGCACGGCTCGTCGCGGGCTGGAACATAGAACCCCTACGGATCTACTCAGTCCCCGAGCGATCACGTCATGGTCCCCGAGGGACCCCATCGACTGACAAGAAGCCGACGAGTCCACGCCCCGACGACGATCATTCTGCCCTGGATCCACCGCGTCGGCATCATCCGCGGCCGATTCTTCTTGACCGTTTCTTGATCCGGGGCACACGGCAACTTCTGGTTGGACCGACACGATCGAACCCAGTACGCCGAGAGGACAGGCTTCCCCCTCATGACCGTGACCTCCCGTCCCACCACCGCCGCGCCGCACTCGGCCGGTCGGGCGCTTCGGCTTGCCGTGGATCGCGCACGACCAGCATGACCACGACGGGGGTTCGGGCATGACCGCTACGCCGTACGCGGCCTACAACACCTGGGCGCGGAACGCGCCCATCGAGAAGCCACGCATCTCGATGGTGATTCCGACCTACAACGAGGAGATCCGGATTCTGCCCACGGTCGGGGCGATCGCGCTGCACCTGTCGCAACGCGGCGAGCCGTGGGAACTGATCGTTGCTGACGACGGCTCCGCCGACGGCACGGTCGCTCTGCTCGAGAAGCTCGACTGGGCCAACCTTCGGGTGCGGGTGGCCGAACGCAACGGTGGCGAGGGTAGTGCGGTACGCCGGGGGATGCTGGCAGCCCGCGGGGACTACATCTTGTTCGCCGAGGCCGACCAGTCGACGCCGATCAAGCAGTTCGACCCGCTGCTCGCGCAGGTCGTGCTCAACGGCTACCACGTGGCCATCGGGTCGCGTGCCGCCGTCGGAACCGTCGTCAGCAACAAGAGTCTGGTGCGCCGGGAGACGAGCCGGGGACCGCACACCGCCGTCCGGGTCGGTTTCGGGCTGAGCACCGCCGACACCCAGTGCGGCCTCCAGCTGTTCACCACGGCGGCTGCCCACCGGCTGTTCGACCTCCGGGTGATCAACAGCTTGCCGCTCGATCTCGAGGTGCTCCACCTGGCCGAACGGCTCGGGGCGTACCGCCGAGGTTCCGATCGCAGGGATCGACGTGCCAGGATCGACGGTGGACGCGGGCAGGGTGAGCACCCCGTTCGTCGCCGAGTTGGTCACCATCAGAGCGCACGACCTGCGCGGTGGGTACACCGTCACCCACTCCACCGAACCCGTCAGCCAGCCGGACCACGTTCGGTGTTGACGCACATCACCATCGATCCGCGAGGAGCCAGATGAACATCAGCACCCGAACCGTGGAGGGCAACGCCACCCTCGCCCTGGACGATCGGTTCGACGCCCACGAGGTCGGTGCCTTCCGCGCCGCTGTGGACCCCGTGGTGAAGCCCGGCGCCGAGGTCCGGCTGGACCTCGCTGCGGTCCGCTTCATCGACTCGACCGCGCTGGCCGAACTGCTCCGGGCCCGGTCCGCCCTGCAGCAGGTCGACGGTCAGCTGATCCTCGACCCGGTCTCCGATCCGGTGCGGGTGATCCTCGAGCTGACCGGGCTCGACTCGGTGTTCGCGGTCTCGACGCCCACCGGTTCGAACCACGGCTGAGCCGTGACCCTGACCCACGCCGACGAGCCGTCCCTGCTCGAGGAGCGGGACGCGCTGGTCGACGCCCTGGTCGCCGCGCAGGACCAGCTCAGCGCCCTGATCGCGATCATGAGGATGTCGAGTGACACGCTCGACCTCGTGGCGATCACGCCGAAGGTGCTCGATGCCGCGCTCGAGCTGACCGACTCCGATGCCGTGGTGCTCAGCCGGGACGCCGGTCGGCCCAACGTCGGGGCACACCATCCACTGCCAGGCATCGAGGCCCTCGACCAGGTACTGACCGAGGAGTTGGCCGCGATGCGGCTCGGCCTGGGATCGGTCGACGGCATGTCCTGGGTGGTGGTCCGGTTCCCGTCGTTCCCGCAGTACGGCATCGCCGTCGGCCGGCTGCGCGGCCCGGCCTACACCACCGGAGACGTGCGGATGCTGCACACCATGGCGTTGGCCACCGAGCAACTGCGGAAGCTGTCGCAGCTGCACCTCAGCGTGGTCGAGCAGGCGGCTGTGGCCAAGGAGCACCAGATCGCGTCCCGGCTGGCCCAGGCGGTGCTGCCCAGCGCGCACCCCCGGTTGCCCGGGGTCGACTTCTTCGCCCGCTGTTCGCCGGCCTCGCTGACCGGCGGTGACTTCATGGTGTTCGCCGAGATCGACGGCGTGCTGTGGGCCGCCGTCGGGGACGTGGCCGGCAAGGGGCTACCCGCGGCGATGATCATGACCCAGGCGGTGGCCGCGGTCCGGGTGGCGCTGCGCGACGGCGATCCGGACGACCCCGCCGGGGCCCTGGTCGAGATCGGCGCAGATCTGGCCGGGTACCTGTGTTCGGTCGAATCCTTCATCACCCTCGCCGTCGCCGCCCACCGGCCGGGCAGCGGCGTGGTGACCCTGAGCAATGCCGGACACTCGCCGGTGGTCTACGTGCCGGGATCGGGCGAGCCGCCCCGGAGCATCGGTCCCAGCTCACCGCCGATCGGGGTGGTGGTGCCGCGTCGACCGCAGACGGTGACGCTGCCGCTGCCACCGGGGGCCGCGCTGATCATCGGCACCGACGGACTGGTCGAGCAGCCCGATCCGGGCGGCGAGATGCTCGGCTACGACACCTTCCTGCGGACCTGCAACACGACGGTGGACCAGGCCAGCGTGCTCGGCGAGATGCTCTTCGCGCTGGTCGACGAGCACGGAGCCGGGACGCCCGCGGCCGACGACCGCACGCTCGTCGTGCTGCGGGCCGGTGATCAGCACGATGACTGAGGTGCTGACCGACAGCCTCGACCTCGTTGCCGACCTCGGCGAGCTCCGGGGGTTGGGCCCGTGGTTGAGCGTGACCCTGGGCGCCGCCGGACTCGGGTCGCTGCAGGGCTCGTGGGAGCTGGCGCTGCACGAGGTCTGCGTCAACGTGGTGACCCACGCGTACGCCCACTCTCCCGGCCGGATCCGGATCCGGTCGCGGGTCGACCGCGACGTGGTCGAGTTCGAGATCCGCGACGAAGGGGCCGCGGCGTTCGACCCGGCGGAAACGGTCGAACCGGTGCCGGGGGAGCCCCAGATCCACGGCTACGGCCTGATGATCGTGCGCCAGCTGGTCGACGAGGTCCGCTACACCCGCGAGGAAGGAACGAACGTATGGCTGCTCCGCACGCGTCGCTGAGTCCCGACGCCGAGGGGATCGTCACCATCGCGCTGTCCGGACGGCTCGACGCCCTGCGAGCTCTTCCACTACGGTCCGAGCTCGACGACCTCGTGGTGGCCGCCGCCGGTGGGGCTCAGGGGGTGGTGGTCGATCTGTCCGACGTGGTCTTCGTCGACAGTGCCGCTCTGGCCGCGTTGGTCCGATTGCGACGCCAGTGCGTCGACGCCCATCTCGACCTCAAGTTCGTCAAACCCCGGCACACCGACGCACTCCGGATCTTCCGGCTGACCCAGTTCGACGAGGTCTTCGTCATGCTGGACCCGCAGGCACCGTGACCGGGCCGGCCCGACGGCTGCTGGTCGTCGACGACGATCCGGTGGCGCGCCTGGTCCTCTCGCGCATCCTGTCCCGACTGGGTCACGAGGTGTACGTGGCCGCCGACGTGGGGGCCGGTCTGGCCACGGCGGTCGCCGAGGTTCCCGAGCTGGTCTTCTCCGACTTCGAACTGCCCGACGGCACCGGGGACGATCTGCTCCGCGGGATCCGGGAGGCCGGTCTGACCATGCCGTTCGTCCTGGTCACCGGGGTCGTCGAGATCGAGGAATCGCGCAGCACACCGGGCGCGGATCCCACCGGGCAGCAGCCGACGGTGGCGGCCACCTTGACCAAGCCCGTGGACTCGCGGGCCGTGTCGGCCTGTCTGCTCGCCGCGCTCGACCCCTCGCCCACGCGTTGACCCGCGCGGACCTGCGTGGTCACCGGCCCACCCGCCGACGCCTGACCCCCGCGTTCGCGGACCGTGCTCAGATCCGCGGCTGCGGCCACCACCGCGAAGCCGAGCAAGGGCCGCAGACACCCTCCGGCTCAGGCGGCGAGGCCCGGACCGGCGACGGGATGTGCGGCCACGTGGACGGCGGCCGGGTCGTAGCCCGACTGCCGGATCAGCGCCATGGCCATCAGGACCGAGGTCCAGACGTCGGCGGCGGGGACAGTGAGCTCGATCTCGGTACGGCCGGAGTCGTTGACCGTGACTGCGGGGTGGAAGTCGACCAGGCCGTGACGGGGCTGACCGGTCAGGTCCAGCAGCAAGTCGGCGTCGGTGACCCGGCCGTCGAACTCGGCACGGACCGAGAACGACCGCGACGGGGGGAGGGCGGCGCCCGGCCCGGACCGGGACCCCGGATCGCGGTGGTCGCTCATCGGCGAGCGGCGGGGTGGGTGACCGGGCCGGTCCGCACGATCGCCTTGAGCGACTGGGGATCGGTCCGGCCCACGGTGAGCGCCTGTTCGGTCTCCTCGAGGTCAAACCGGTGGGTGATGACGCGGTCGACGTCGACCGCCCCGCCGGCGATCAGCCGGAGCGCCAGTGGGTAGGTGTTGGCGTAGCGGAAGACCCCGGTGATCGAGAGCTCACGGCCCTGGACGAGCGGGACGTCGATCGGCACCGAGTCCGCGCCCATCCCGACCAGCGCCACCCGGCCGGCCGGAGCCAACGCGCGCATCCCGGCGGCCAGGGCGGCCGATGCGCCCGAGCACTCGAGCAGCACGTCGAACTCCTCGGTGATCGGGGCATCGGCCCGAGCCGTCCGCAGGCCGAGCTCCGCCGCGCGTTCGAGCCGGAACTCGCTCATGTCGGTGATGACCGGTACGTCGGCGCCGAGCGCCCGGGCGACCTGGGCGGCCAACAGACCGATCGGACCGGCGCCGGTGACCAGCACCCGGTCGCCGGCGGTGATGCCGCACTTGCGCGCGGCCCAGATCCCGACCGAGACCGGCTCGGCCATGGCCGCCTGCTCGGCGGTCAGGCCGGTCGGGACGGGGTGGGCGAAGTCCGCATCGAAGGCGACGAACCGGGCGATCGATCCGTCGACCGGTGGGGTGGCGAAGAAGACGACCGACGGGCACAGGTTGTAGCGCCCGCGCAGGCACTGGGTGCAGGAACGGCAGGGGACACCGGGCTCGAGGGCCACCAGCTGGCCGATCCGGGTCGGGTCGATCCCGGTTCCGACCGCGACGACGGTGCCGGCGGACTCGTGGCCGATGACCATGGGGGCTTCGACCACGTAGTCGCCGATCCGGCCGTGTTCGAAGTAGTGGACGTCGGACCCGCAGATGCCGACCGCGGCCACCTCGACCAGCACCTGACCGGGCCCGGCCTGCGGGACCGGCCGATCCTCGATCCGGACGTCGTGCGGTCCGTGGAGCACGGCGCTGGCGTTCTGCATGGGGTCTCCCTCGCTCGGTCTCGACCGCGCGGGATCCGATCGAGTGGCCTCAGCCTACGAACGGCGGCCGGTGCCATCTAGCGCCTCGAACGGCACGTACTGATACTTTCTTGACCGTATCGCCGGAGATTCGGTCATCCGGATCGCGCGAGAGGAGCGTGATGGCCACCACGTCGGTGCGGGACGGAGCGGTCGACCGGGCGCGTCAGTTGGTCGGTCGGGCGCCGGCCCGCGAGCTGGTGCCGACCACACCGGGTGCCTCGGCCCGGTGGCACACCCACGATTACCCGGGACCGTACTGCCGCTGGCACCACCACCCGGAGTACGAGGTGCACCTGATCCGTCACGGCACCGGCCGCTCGATCGTCGGCGACCACATCGGCCGCTTCCGGCCCGGACATCTCGTGCTGGTTGGATCGCAGCTCCCGCACCACTGGATCAGCGACCTCGAACCCGGTGAACAGATCATCGGTCGCGACGTGGTCTTCCAGTTCCATCCTCAGTGGTTCGCGGACTGCCGGCGGCTGATGCCCGAGCTTGCTGCCCTGGATCTGTTGCTGGCCCGGGCCGGCCGGGGGATCGAGTTCTTCGGCACCACCGCGATCCGGGCCGCCGCAGAACTCATCGCCATCGGCCCGGCGACCGGGGTGGCCCGGCTGCACCACATCCTCACCCTGCTCGCCGTGCTCGACGAGGCCCCGGCCGACGAGTGCACCCTGCTGGCCAGCCCGTGGACCCCGCCGCTGCACGGCGGGGGTGCCGACGTGATCGACGACATCCTGGGCTGGGTGTTCACCCACATCGAGACCGACGTGTCGCTGGGCGAGGCGGCGGCCCGGGCCGGGATGTCGGAGTCGGGGTTCAGCCGCTACTTCCGACGGGCCAGTGGGCAGAACTTCTCCGACACGGTCCGCAAGCTGCGGCTGGCCCATGCCGCTCAGCTGCTCGAGCAGTCCGAGGCGACGATCGCCACCGTCTGCCGACGGGTCGGCTACCGCAACCTGTCCAACTTCAACCGGCAGTTCCGGGCCGCGTACGCGGTGACCCCCCGCGACTACCGTCGCCAGCAGCGCGAGCAGGCGGACTGACCTCCCATGGCGTTCGCGGACCTTGCTCGGGTCGGTGGCGGTTGCCGCCTCCGCGAAGCCGAGGAAGGGTCCGCAGACGCCAACCGCGGCGGGTCAGGTCAGGTCAGGTCAGGTCCAGTAGAGCAGCGACGCCTCGGGGAGCCGGCGCGGCAGCTCGGCGGCGAACCAGCTGCGCATCGCGGTCATGGTCTCGCGTGGGTACACGTACTTCACCCCGCCGAACTTGGAGCGCTTCTGGCTGCGGAGGTCCTCCTCCATCTCGAGCTTGGTGTGGGGGTACCAGCTGAGCAGGACGTCCTTGCTGTTCGGGGTGAACCGGTGGGTGATGATCTCGGCGGTCAGATCCAGGTCGTCGATGCCGCGCAGCGCGTCGGCCACGTCGTCGAGCAGCGCACCGTAGCCCTGCTGCCAGTCGGGGACCGGCATCACCGGGGCGATGGTCAGCCCGACCCGGTATCCGGCCGACGCCAGCCGTCGGAGCGCGGTCAACCGGCCGGCCATCGGCGCGGTGCCGCCGTCGAACCGACCGGCGACCGCCGCGGCGTTGACCGAGAGTCGCACCCGCGTACGCCGCTGGTGGTCGATGGTCAACAGATCGGCGACGTCGTCGAACTTGGTGGTGAATCGCAACTGGACGCCGTCGCCGTACGCGCCCGACCCGACCCGGCGCACCGCCTCGGCGACGCTCCCGGTGACGTGCTCGATGCCCAGCGGATCGGTGTAGCAGGAGAGCTCGAAGGTCGTCCCCTCGTGGCCCCGCTCGGCGGTGTTGCTGGTCACGGTGCCGCGGCCGGCGTGGGTGCCGATGCCGGCCAGCACGGCATCCAGGTTGGCGTACACCCGGGTGATCGGCGGGCCGCTCAGCGACCCGGCCAGGTAGCAGTACTGGCAGTGCGCCGGGCAGCCGCGCGCCAGGTCGATCCGCCAGTCCGCGCTCGGCGGGATCGGCTGCGGCTTCAGCGCGCTCGGCGGCGCCACCACCACGGCCATCGTCGACTTGGCCGCCGCGTACTCCTCGCGCTCGGTCTCGCGGCGCAGTCCGGTCAACCGGTCGTTGGGGAGCAGGTCGATGTCGTAGACCCCGGCGGCCTGGCAGCGTTCGATGATCCGCTGCGCGTGCGGGTGCTCGGCCGCCGACCGGGTGACCAGCACCCGGCGGGGGGTCCAGCGACGGACCTTGGTGACGAGCTCGTCGGCTCCGGCGGACGTGGGGGAGGGCAGCGTCTGGGTCATCACCCTTACTTCGGTCCCGGGCCCTCCGCTGGATGCCGTTCGGGCGACCCGCCCGGCCGGATCGGGTCGCTCAGAAGGCGTAGCGGACCCGGCACCACGGCGCCCGCGCCTCGATCAGCGCGAGCAGCTCGGCCAGGTAACGCTGCTTGTCCGGCCAGCGGTAGCGGGTGTTGAGGGCACCGTTCTGCGAGCGCTTGGTCTCGTGGAGCTCGGGTCGCCACAGCAGCTCCTCGGCCTGCGGGTGCCATCCGAGGTTGACCTCGTGCAGTTGCTCGTTGTGGGTCAGGAAGATGATCTCGCAGGCCAGCTGGCGACGGGTCTGCTCGGTCGTGGCGTCGGCGATCTGGTCGAGCAGCTCGGCCCACCGGTCCAACCACCCGTCGAAGACCACGACCGGTGAGAAATTGAGGTGCACCTCGTAGCCGGCGGCGACGAAGTCGTCGATCGCCGCGAGCCGCTCCGGGATCGTCGAGGTGCGCAGGTCGAGCAGCTTGGCCGTGGCCGCCGGCATCAGCGAGAAACGGATCCGGGCGCCGCCGCGAGGGTCGAGGTCGAGCAGGTCGGGATTGACGTACTTCGTCGCGAACGACGCCTTGGCATTGGGCAGCTGGGCGAAGGTGTCGATCAGGTCGGCGACGTTGTCGCTGACCAACGCGTCGACGCTGCAGTCGCTGTTCTCACCGATGTCGTAGACCCAGTCGACCGGGTCACACTGGTTGGGCTCGGTCTTGGGTCCCTGCCGACGGGCGTGCCGGGCCAGATAGCCGGTGATCTGGTCGATGTTGGTGAACACGGTGATGGGGTTGCTGTAGCCCTTGCGTCGGGGCACGTAGCAGTAGGCGCAGGCCATCGCGCAGCCGTTGGCCGTCGACGGGGCGATGAAGTCGGCCGAGCGTCCGTTCGGGCGAGCCGACAACGACTTCTTCTCGCCGAGGACCAGCGCTTCGCGCTTGATCCGCACCCAGCGCGAGACGTTGGTCTGGTCGCCGTGCAGTTCCGGGATCTGCCAGTGGCTGGCCACCTCGACCAGGTCCGCGTCGGGCCATCGCTCGATGATCTGGCGGCCGCGCGGCGAGGCGGCGGCGGCCGGCTCGGCGTAGATCCGGGTGACCTCGAGCATCGACGCCGCCCGCGACCGAAAGCTGCGCCGGACTCGATCGGACGCCCGTTCGCCTGACTCGGGGTCGGAGAAATCTAGGTGGAGCTCGGCCACGCCGCCCCCTCCCGCTGCCACGCGTCCTCGAGGTCGGCGAGCACGCTCGGCGGCAGCGGACCTCTTGCCGCCGCGTCGAGGTTGTGACGGAGATGGTCGATCTTGGCCGTCCCGACGATGGCCGCGTGCACGCCGGGCGCGTACGCGGTGAACCGCAGGGCGAGTTCGGCCCAGTCGAGCCCGGCGGGATCGAGGCCCAGTGTCTGGAAGCGGGTCCAGTAGAGCTCGGCGTAGTCACCGACCGGACGCTCGCGGAACCGCCAGGGTGCGTTGGCGATCGGCCGCTTGGCGATGACGCCGAGCTGGGGATGGCGACCGACCACGTGACGCAGGTTCCACTGGTCGACCAGGTTGACGCTGGTCTCGATGGCGCCGAAGCGCTCCGAGTCGACGGCGTACTGCAGGTGCTCGTTGTCCCCGCTGTATCCGGCCACCCCGATCGTGCCCGCGGCCACCGCGGCATCGAGCCGATCCTGCAGGTCCCCGCGTCGCAGGATCTCGGTCGGGCAGGAGTGCAGCAGGAAGACGTCGATCCGCTCGGTGTCCAGCCGCCGCAGCGACCGTTCGATGCTCGCGGTGAGGCTGGCCGGGGTCCAGTCGGGGGTGTCGTCGTCGACGGCCGCTCCGCCCTTGGTGCACAGCACGAACTCGTCGCGGCGGTGGGCCAGGTGACGGCCGATCCGTTCTTCGCTCAGCCCGTAGCCGGCGGCGGTGTCGATCAGCGTCACCCCGAGGTCGAGCGCGCCGTTGAGCACCTCGGCGGCCTGGGTCTCGGTGACGTCGGTGGCCCCGATCTGCCCCGCCCCCAATCCGATCCGGGAGACGTGCAGGCCGGTGTCACCGAAGGCGTGTTGATCCACCCCCCACTCCTACCAGCGGCCCCCTAGACCCCGCGGGACTCGAGCCGGGCCATCGCCTCCTGGTGGTCGAAGGCAGCCTGCCGCAACCGCAGCAGGCTGTCCATCTCCGCGAGCTGCGGGTGCGAGCCGTGCAGCCAGGTGATGGAGTCGAGGATCTCCTCGACCACCCGGCTGATCATGGCGGCCCGCTGCGAGGCGTCGCCCGGGCAGGCCACGGCTTCGGTCAGCAGATCGAGGGTCTCGGCCGGGAGCGGAGCGGATCGTGGTGACCCCGGCAGCCACCCCGGGTGATCGGTGGCGGCGGGGAACGGTGCGGTGTGCGACCAGGAGTGATCGGTCAGCATGGGTGCTCCTTCAACAGGGGTGGTTGTTGCGTGGATGGTGAGTCGGTTCCGGTGCCGGATCGGCGGCGCCGGGAGACGGTTCGGTGGTGGTGATCTGGTCGCGGGCGAGACTCATCAGCCAGGCCAGCAGGCTGATCCGGTCGGGCTGGAAGTCCTGCCGTTCGACCCAGGCCGCGACGAAGGTGCGGCGGGTGACGTCGTCGGCCCGATTCGGATCGCCGAGAGCCCGCAGTGCCAGGGTGTGGACCAGCGAGCCGGAGCGGCGGTAGAGCTGCTCGAGTGCCGAGCGGTCGCCGGAGACGAACGACGCCGTCACATCGCCCCATCCGCCGCACCCCCGTTCGACGCTCCCCGGTCCGCCCGGGCGCCGGGTCGATCCCGGGCCGGCCGCACCCGGATGGCCGGTACGCTCCTGCCCACCTTGTACCCCGCCGGTGGCCGGAGAAACGCTGGTCACCGGACCACCGCATGGCGATGGGCGGGGGCGAGCGGGTGCTGTCGGAACGTTTGACCGCCGGTCGGGCCGGATAGGTACCCCGCGTGCAGAAGCGGTCGTCGGACCGGACCCTCAAGATCGGGCTGGTCTCCGATCACGCCAGCCCACTCGCGGCCCGGACCGGTTCCGCGGCCGGCGGCCAGAGTGTGCACGTCGACAAATTGGCCCGCGGGCTGAGTCGGATCGGGCACGACGTCACGGTGTACACCCGGCGTACGGCCCGCGACCAGCCCCAGGTGATGCCCACGGCCCAGGGCTACGTGGTGGTCCACCTGCCGGCCGGCCCGCCTGAGCCACTGGGCCGCGACGCGGTGTGGCCGCACATGGTCGAGTTCTCGCACGCCCTCGGAGCCACCCTCGACGCCCGGCGTCCCGACGTCCTGCACGGTCACTACTGGATGTCGGCCTGGGCCACCCGGTTCGCCGCCGTCCCGCGACACATCCCCTGGACGGTGACCTTCCACGCGCTCGACTCGGTACGCCGCCGGCATCCGGACCTGGTCGACACCAGTCCGCGCGACCGGTCGCTCGTCGAACGCCAGCTGGCTCGACGGGCCGGCCGGATCATCGCCACCTGTCGGGAGGAGGTGTCGGGACTGCTGGCGCTCGGGCTCGAGCGCCCGTCGATCGCGCTGGTTCCGTACGGAGTCGACCTGCAGACGTTCAGCCCCCGTGGTCGCTCGGACACAGCGAATGGGCCCGTCGGTCGCCGCGAGCGCTTCCGCATCGTCAGCGTCGGTCGGCTGAGCTGGGAGAAGGGCTTCGACCTGCTCGTGTCCGCGCTGGCCCGGATACCCGACACCGAACTGGTGATCGCCGGCGGCGGACCGCCCGCCCGGATCCCCCTCGACCCCGAAGCCATCCGGCTCCGGCGCCTCGCGGTCGACCTCGGCGTTCAGGACCGGGTGCGGTTGATCGGCCAGGTCGAACAGGCGCGGATGCCGGGACTGCTGCGCTCGGCCGACGTCGTCGTGTGCTGTCCGGTCTACGAGCCGTACTGCACGGTCGCCGTCGAGGCCATGGCCTGCGGCGTCCCGGTCGTGGCCACCGCGGTCAGCGGACTGTGGGACGTGGTCGTCAACGGCGTCACCGGCACCCTCGTCGCCGGCCGCGACCCGGCCCGGCTGGCCGCAGCGGTCCGCTCGCTGCTCGACGAGCCGGCTCGGCGCCGGGCCTACGGGCTGGCGGCGCGGATCCGCGCCGAACGACGGCACTCCTGGACCCGAACGGCCGAATTGAGCGTCGCGTCCTACCGCCGGGCGACGCAGCGCTGAGCCGGCCGGCCCCCGTGTCGAGACGGTGACCGACCTGGGCACAGTGCCGCGCGACCGGGTCAATCAGGCTCCGGTGGCGTAGTCGATGGACAACTCGGTGCGGATGCGGTTGATGGTCCGGGTCAGCAGCCGCGACACCTGCATCTGCGAGGTGCCGATGGTCGAGGCGATGTCGGCCTGCGACCGGCCCTCCCAGTAGCGCAGCCGCAACAGCTGACGTTCCGACGCAGTCAGCAGTTCCCAGACCTGGTCGGCCACCAGACCGGCCTCGCACCGGTTCAGGTCGTCGTCCGGACCGGGCGGGTCGAACTGCCCGGCCGGGGTGTCCCAGGAGACGGCCCGGTAACCGAGCCCGGCGGACCGGGCTTCGCGTACGCGGTCGACCGGTTCGGTCAGGTCGGCGGCGATCTCGGCGTCGGTGGGACAGTGACCCCGCTCCTGGGCCATGCGTGACCACTGCTGGTTGATCCGGACCGAGAGCTGCTGGGTGCTGCGCGGCGGCCGGACCAGCCAGCCGAGATCGCGGAAGTGACGCTTGATCACGCCGGAGATCGACGGGTGCGCGTAGGCCAGCAGCGGCCCCTGGTCGGGGTCGTAGCGCTGGACGGCCTCGACCAGAGCCGTCCGGGCGACCTGGGTCAGATCGTCGAGGTCCTCGCCGCGGCGGGCGAAATGCCGGGCGATGCGGTCGGCCAGCCAGAGGTACTCGGCGACGATCGCGTGCTCGACCCGCCGCAGTTCCTGGGGATCCCCGGCGCGGGCCTCGCGCAGCTCACGCCGCATCTCGCTGTCGGCATGGTCGTACAGAGCATGTGATTGGGAGGAACGGTTGGTCACGTCGGCGCCACCTCACATGGGAGTGAAGATGTGGCGCACTGCCGGACCACGAACCTGTCACCGGCGAGCACCGGCTGCTCCTCAACGTAGGCCCAATGCCGTCGTCGCACAAGGGTGGGGTCCGGGGCCGCCGCGCGGGACTCGGCGCCATCCGGTTTAGAGCCGGTGCCGCGGGGCTACATCTCCGGCGAGAACCCACTACCGAGGAGCTTCATGAGCGAACGCAACACGCTGGTCCGGTCACTGCACGACGTGGGTCTGGCCGCCTGGTTCGGCGGCACCCTGATGGGCGCCGCCGGCCTGAACCGAGCAGCCTCCCAGGCCAAGGACCCGGCCGAGCGACTCCGGTTGTCGAGTGCCGGGTGGGCACTGTGGACGCCGTGGCAGATCGCGGCCATCGGCGCGCATGCCGTCGGTGGCGTGGGCCTGATCGTCGCCAACCGCAAGCGCCTGGCCGTCCAGCCCGGTGCCGGCTCGGCGACCACGGTCAAGCTCGTCGTCACCGTGGCGGCCGCAGCGGCGTCGACCTACGCCGGCGTCCTCGGCGCCAAGCTGGCCGAGCACCAGGACGAGGGCACCGACGGGACGACCACCCCGGCCAGCGGAACCAGCGACGAACTCCAGGCCAGCCAGAAGCAGCTACGGATCGTCCAGTGGGCGATCCCGGCCCTGACCGGCATCGCCCTGGTCCTGGGTGCCGTGCAGGGCGAGCAGCAGCGCAGCGTCGGCGGTCTCGCCGACCTCAGTGCCGGCGATCTCGCCTCCGCGGCCAAGCGGGCGTTCTCCCGCGCCGGCTGAGCCCGCTGATCGCGCAGTCCCGGGCCCCGTACGGGTCCGGGATTCTGCGTTCCCCTCTCGACACCGACCATCGCGGAAGAAGGAATCACCCATGAATCAACCCGAGCAGCAGCAGCCCGTCCCCGGCACCCAGTCGGAGATGACGCCGGTCCCCGACTGCGGTGAGACCAGCTACGTCGGCACCGGCCAGTTGAGCGGCAAGGTCGCGGTCATCACCGGTGCCGATTCGGGTATCGGCCGGGCCGCAGCCATCGCGTACGCCCGCGAGGGGGCCGATGTCGTCATCAGCTACCTCAGCGAGGACTCCGACGCCCAGGACGTGGCGCGCTACGTCGAAGAGGCCGGCCAGCGCGCGATCCTGGTCCGCGGTGACCTGGCCGACGCCCAGCACTGCCGCGACATCATCGCCACCGCGGTCGAGCAGCTCGGTGGCATCGACATCCTGGTCAGCAACGCGGCCTACCAGATGACCCGGGAGTCACTCGAGGAGATCCCCGACGACGAGTGGGATCGCACGTTCGACACCAACGTGCGCGCGATGTTCCACCTGTGCAAGGCGGCCGTGCCGCACATGAAGCCGGGATCGGCGATCATCGGCAGCTCGTCGGTGAACTCCGACATGCCGTCGCCGACGCTGGCGCCCTACGCGGCGACCAAGGCGGCCATCGCCAACTTCTGCGCCAGCCTGGCCCAGATGCTCGGCGAGAAGGGCATCCGGGTCAACAGCGTGGCGCCGGGGCCGATCTGGACGCCGCTGATCCCGGCGACCATGCCGCCGGAGAAGGTCGCGTCGTTCGGGTCCGACACCCCGCTGGGACGGGCCGGACAGCCGGTCGAGCTCGCCCCGGTCTACGTGCTGCTGGCCAGCGACGCCGGGAGCTACATCTCCGGCGCGCGCATCGCCGTCACCGGCGGTCGCCCCATCCTCTGATCGGTCATCGGCCGGCTCCTGGGGCTCGCGTACGCGCGGACCGGGTGTGGCCGCCCGATGGTGTGAATCGGCTCGGACGGGGTATCCGGGAGCCGACCGACAAGGAGGATGCGCGATGACCAGTCCGTACACCTGGACGCGGACCGTCCTGACCCCGGTCCAGCGGGCCGCCCGTGTGGTCGGCATCGTCTTCGTGACCATGGGCGTGCTGGGGTTCGTCCCAGGACCGACCACCGCCGTCGAGGCGATGACGTTCTGGTCGCACCATTCGCCGGCCCTGCTGTTCGGGGTGTTCCAGACGTCGGTCCTGCACAATCTGGTGCACCTCAGCTTCGGTGTCGTCGGCTATCTCGCTTCCCGGAGCCCGTCGGCGGCGGCCACCTATCTGGTCTGCGGCGGAGCGGCGTACCTGCTGCTGTTCTTCTACGGCCTGATCGTCGGGACCGAGTCGCCGGCCAACGTCGTCCCGCTGAACACGGCCGACGACGTGCTGCACGCGGTGCTCGGCGTGACGATGATCGCCCTGGCCGGCGCCTTCGGACGCCGGAGTCAGGAGGCAGCTGCGGCCGAGGCGCCCGCCGAGGCCTGACCGCACGCGTCCACACCCGAGCCGACCGTAGGTGCCGAAGGCCGCTGGCCCCGACGAGCTCAGCGGCGGCGCGGATCGAGGTGGTGACGCCGCAGGTAGACGGCTGCACCGGCGAGCAGGGCCAGCGCCACGCTCGGCAGCACGGTGGCGTCGAGCACGGCGAGATTGGTGACCGTCGCCCCGACCATCAGCAGGACCAGCCCGATCGCCGCCAGACCGCACAGCCGGGGGATGAGCACGCCGATCGCGCCGGCGAGTTCGAGACCACCGACCAGGTAGCGCAGACCCTGCCCGGCGCCGATCTGGTCGAACATCGCGATCATCGCCGGGTCACCGCTCACCTTGGCCATGCCGGCGCCGAGGAAGACCACCGCCAGGACGATCCTGGGCAGCCAGGTCGCCAAAACCAGACCCCGCGACGGGGTGGTGGACAGCACGTTCGTTGGAGCGGTCATCCGGATCTCCTCCTGGCACGACACGTCGGGCTTCGGGGGAGTAGACCGCCTCGACGACCGCGAATCATCGCGACCGGTCAGGACACCGCCGAGGAGGCCTCGACCTGCGGTCGGACCGGACGGTTGAAGGCGGCGATCCCGGCGGCGAGCACCACGCCCATCGCCGCACCCGCGTACGACCAGGACAGACCGGCGGCGTCGATGAGCACCCCGGCCAGGGCGGTGCCGACCGCGGCCCCCGTGGTGTTGGAGGCGGAGAGCAGGGCCTGGGCCTCGTTCAACCGGTCCGACGGGGCGAAGCGATCGAGCAGCGCCTGCTGCATGATCAGCGTCGGCGCGATGGTGATCCCGGTGAGCAGCAGCACCGGGAGCAGCACGAGCAGCGACACCGCGTCGAAGCTGAGCAGCCAGGCGATGACCGCGAGGAACAGCCCGAACAGCGCGAGCAGGACCGGGACCGCCCGGCTCTCCTCGAACGGCCAGGTCCGGGACCCGTACGCCAGCCCGCCGAGCACGCTGCCACCGGCGATCGCGGCGAACAGCACGCCGACCTGCTCGGTGCCGCCGAGGGCCCGGTCGGCGGTGGCGGCGATCGAGGTGTCCAACTGCCCGAACCCGACGCTGAGCATCACCATGACCGCCAGCACCGCGACCACCCGGAGCGAGATCAGCGGCGTCCGGGTCGTCGACCCGCTCACCGGGTGCCCGGCGGCCGACGCCGCCCGTTGCCGGTCGGGGGTGGCCGAGCGGGCCAGCCGGGTGGCGCAGTAGAGCGAGCCGCCACCGGCCAGCAGCGCGGCGGTCACCCACAGTGGGAGGCCGTGGATGCCGGGCAGCAGCAGACCGGACAGCAGCAGCGGCCCGAGGACGAAGGCGAGTTCGACCGAGGTGGCATCGAGCGCGAAGGCGACCCGGCGGGAGTTGGGATCGGGCAGGGCGATGCGGAAGCTCGAGCGCAGCGCCGGACTGACCGCCGGGTAGCTGAGACCGACCCCGATCGCCAAAGCCACCAGGACCGGCGGGTCACCGCCGCCGGTGACCGCGAAGGTCAGGGCGACGAGCAGGGCGGCGCTGGTCAGGGCCGTGGGCAGCAGGACGCGTACCTGCCCGGAGCGGTCCATCGTCCGGCCCCAGAACGGCGTGCCGATGGCTGCGCCGAGGGCGAAGGCGCCGCTGATCAGGCCGGCCAGCGCGTACGAGTGCCGCTCCTGCTCGACCAGGATGACGATGCCGAGCGGGACCATGGCCAGGGTCAACCGGGCGAGTGCCGCTCCGGCGAAGGGGCGGGACACCGGCCCGTGGGCCAGCAGCCTGCCGTACGCCCGGATCCCGGTGCCGAGTTCGATTCCGGTCATCGTGACATCGCCGTCTGCACCTGACGGAACTCTACCGATAGCGATGCCGACACCGATGCCAGGGACCGGCCGGACCGGGGTCGACATGTGGTGACCTACGCCACCGACGGTGTGAGCCCATCCGCGGGGACCCGTGGAGGAACACCATCCCGGCGATGCAAGCGGCACCGACCGGGTGGCACATCATCGGCAACGGTGCCTGCTTGTCGATCGATCAGCCGTCTCGTTCCCGGGGATCGACCACGATCATCGCGGCCGGGGTGGCCATCGCCCCGCTCGGGCTCGGTTGGCTGCTTGTCCAGATCCCCGCAACCCGCCCGCGAATCGTCGACGACCGATCGGCTTATCCCTCGATCTCTGACCACCCCGAAGGGTCACGAACCGGAACGAGTACAACCATCTCCGTGTCTGCACTTCATCCTCGCCGTCATCGCGCGGCCGCCGGGCGACCGGCCGCTCTGTCCGACGCGTCGGTAGCCGCCGCGCTCGGCGGCTACGCCGATCTCGTCCAGCGCGTGTTGTCCGACCCCGAGCGGTGGCTCGGCCTGGACGAGGATCCGCCGCCCTCGGCCCGGTTCCCGGTCCGGGTGCTGGATGCCGTGCGCGACCGCGCCTTCGGCGAGACCAACCCGGCCTCGGCGGCGTGGGCCGCGGTCCCGCTACGCAAACGTGTGGACTGGTGGCTGCGCCGCATCGCGATCAGCGCCGGTCTGGCCGCGGCGGCGCCGCGGTTGGCCGGTGCGCTGGCAGACCGCCTGCCGCTGCAGGATGCGCTTGGCGCGGCGGCCGCCGGCCTCGCGGTCTGTGCCACGGCCCGTGAGCACGGGATCACCGAGGCGGAGGACTGGGTCCCGCTGCTGAGCGCCGTCATCCTCGGCCGGCAGTTGAGCACCGGCCGCGATGAGCGCGAGCGACGACCGGCCGGTGGGGGGTCGTCCCCCCACATCGACCCCGACGACGAACCGGCGCCGTCCGGCGTCCGTCGCGCGGCGGCGACGGTCTGGCGGCTGGCCCGGACCTTCGGCGAACTCCGTTCCGTGCTCGACGAGCGGCCCCGCGGGCTGCTCGTGTTCCGTGCCGTCGGCAAGGTCCCGGTGGTCGGCCTGATCGGGGGGTGGCTCGACGAGCGGGGCGGCATCCGCCGCGCGTCCAAGCGGACCGCTCGACTGCTCGGCCGATGACGTCCCCCGGCCCGAGGACACGAGCGAGCCGCGTCGTCGGACGAGATCACGTCGGTACGCCGTCAGCGTCAGCGTGCCGGCCATCATCGACGGCTGATCGTTTCCACCGGCCACAGCCGCAACGACGGCACCCTGCCCGGGGTTCGGCGGCCTACCCGTGTTTGCCGATGTCAAACGGTTTTTCGGCAGTGGGGGCGCCTTCACGCACCCCGGATTTACGGTGTAAGTTTACGTCGTAAGCCATCGCTGGCACCGTTCCGAGGTGCCGCGAAGTCTGAAGAGTGGGGTGCTGATGAGTAATTCTCCGTATCGTCCAGATCCGTCCCAAGCCGATCCGTACGTGTCCGATCCGTACGTCACCGATCCGTCTGCGACCCAGTCGAGCGAGCCGGTGGGTTCGACCTACTCGGCCACCGATGCCTACCCGGCCTCCGGCTACTACGCGACCACCGAGTCGTCCGCCACCTCGCTCGACCAGTCGGCCGGTGGGACCACGTCGACCAAGGACGTGGCGAAGGACCAGGCCGCCGAGGTCAAGGACACCGCCGTCGACGCCGGCAAGAACGTCGCCGGAACGGTGAAGCAGGAAGCTCAGAACGTCACCGCCGAGGCCGGTGCCCAGGCCAAGAGCCTGCTGAGCAGCGCGACCTCGGAGCTCAAGTCCCAGGCGAGCACCCAGCAGGGACGGTTCGCCTCGACGCTGTCCGGCTACTCCGACGAGTTGCACGGGCTGGTCTCGGGCAACGGGCAGGGCGGTCCGCTGACCGACCTGGTGCAGCAGGCCGCGCAGAAGTCCTCTGAGATCTCGTCCTGGCTCGAGAACAAGGAGCCGGCCGACGTCCTCGACGAGGTCCGTCGCTTCGCCCGCCGCCGCCCGCTGGCCTTCCTCGGTCTGTGCGCCCTGGCCGGGATCGCCGCCGGTCGGGTCACCCGCGGTGCGGTGGCCGCGAACACCGAGCTGGACTCGCCCCAGAAGACCGGCGCGAACACCGCGGCGCTGTCCAGTGGCCCGTCCTACGAGCCGGCCACCTACCAGCCGGCGCACGCCTATGCCCCGGCCACCGACTACTCGACCACCGGGTACGCCGAGCCGGTTGCGCCCGTCGAGACCGGTTTGACCGCCGGCACCACCTGGAACGACCCGACCGGTGCGGGTCAGCCGCAGACCGGGCCGGGCGGCGCCATCCGATGAGTGAGTCGATCGGGCACGAGGGCTCGCACAAGCGCGGGGCACTCGAGGCCGAGGACGGTCGCAGCATCGGCGAGGTGATGGGCGACCTGACCCGCAACGTCTCCACCCTGCTCCAGCAGGAGGTGGCGCTGGCCAAGGCCGAGCTCCGCGAATCCGGCAGCCAGGCGGGTAAGGGCATCGGCATGTTGGCCGGTGCCGCGGTCGCCGGCCTGCTGTTCCTGGTGTTCTTGTCGATCAGCGCCTGGTGGGGCATCGGCGAGTACATCGGCAACGACTGGTCCGGGCTGATCATCGCCGCCATCTGGGTGATCGTCGCGATCGTCCTCGCCTTGGCGGGCAAGAAGGAACTGCAGCGCGTACGCGGCATGCAGAAGACCACCGAAACTCTGGGCAAGGTGCCGAACGCCCTCAAGGGCCACGAGGAGGACAACCGATGACGACCACCAATGACCCGGACGAGATCCGGGCCGAGATCGAACGTACGCGAGCCGCGCTCAGCAACGACGTGGACACCCTGGCCGACACGGCCAACCCGAAGAACATCGCCAAGCGTCAGGTCGACAACGCCAAGGACGCCGTCGTGGGATTGAAGGATCGCATCATGGGCTCTGACGCTGCCGACGCTGTTACCGGTTCGGCCGGATCGGTCCGCGACGCGGCCGGCTCGGTCAAGGATCGGGCCGGGGCCGTCGGGGACGCCGTCGCCGGTGCGCCCGACACCGCCAAGGCCAAGACCCGGGGCAACCCGCTGGCCGCCGGACTGATCGCCTTCGGCGCCGGGATGCTGGTGTCGTCGCTGATCCCGTCGTCGCAGAAGGAGCAGGACGCGGTGTCCGGGCTCCAGGAGAACCTCGAGCCGCTCAAGGCCAAGGCCACGGACGCGGCCAAGGAGATCGCCGAGAATCTCAAGGAGCCGGCCCTCGACGCCGTCGAGTCGGTCAAGTCGACCGCCACCGAGGGTGCGGCCAACGTCAAGGACGAGGGTGTGGCTGCCAAGGACCAGGTCCAGGGCCAGGTCGACGAGTCGAAGTCGACGGTTCAGCAGCAGGTCACCTGAGCGCGTGCGGTGGGTCGAGTTGCCTGACCGGACTCGCCCCACCGCTCACGAGAACACTGTCCCAGCGACCGGGGTGAACCCCGGTCACTGGGACAGTTCCATGTCCAGCCGGTCGAGCAGGGTTTCCAGGGACACCTCGAACTCCTCCTGGCTGCGGTCCTCGCTGAGCAGTCCGCGCAGCTGCGACACGGTCGGGCTGCCGCCCAGGTCGACCTGACCGTCGGCGTTGGGGATCTGGGCGTTGCCCTCGTCGAGGGGGACCTCCACCGGTGAGGTCTCGCTGCCCCGCAGTGCCGACTCGAGCAGCAGATGACCGAGCAGGAAACTGGTGAACGACCGATAGGTGTCGACGACCTGGTGGTCGGTGAAGCCGTGCCCGCGCAGGGTCTGCAGGAAGTGCTCGACCAGTTCGAGGCTGCGCAGCGGCGGGCGCAACCACGGAGCGGCCGGATGCCGCGTGGCCACCAGGGGGAACGCTGCGGGATGGTCGACCGCGAGCCGTCGTACGGCGTGGGCCATCGTCTGCAGGTAGCCCTGCCAGGTCTCGGAGAGCTGGTCGTCGAGCTCGTTGTGCAGGCCTTCGAGCAGCGTGCTGACCACCGCCTCGAGCAGGTCCTCCCGCCCGGAGACATAGCGGTAGAGCGACATCGCTTCGGCCCCGACCTCCTGACCGACACCGCGCATGGTCAGTCCCTGGGCTCCGTGCCGGTCGATGTAGGCCAGGGCGGCGCGAACGATCGTCGCTCGGTCGAGGCCACGCGGGCTGCTGGAGGTCATACCCTCCACTGTTCCATGCCGCGATCGTCCGGCCGGGTGACGCCCGTCACGTGGCGGCACCGCCGCCGGTCAGACGCGGTACTGCTGGGCCAGGGGACAGGCGAAGCTGTCGCGGCCGCCGAGCCCGACCCGGTTGAGATAGGTCAGGATGTTGGCGTACGCGGCGACGATCGAGGTCTCGGTGTAGGCGATGTCGTGTTCGGCGCAGAAGCGCTGTACGTAGGCCTGAGCCCGTCGCAGGTTCGGACGCGGCATACCGGGGAACAGGTGGTGTTCGACCTGGGTGTCGAGACCGCCCATCAAGAACCGGGTCACCGGTCCGCCACTGATGTTGCGTGACATCAGCACCTGGCGCCGCAGGAAGTCGATCGAGACACCGCGGGCGACCAGCGGCATGCCGATGTGGTTGGGCGCGAAGGCACCACCGAGCAGGAAGCCGAAAACGGCCACCTGGACCCCGATGAAGGCGGCGGCCAGGCCGGGAGGCAGCAACCAGAAGACGAGGGCGAGCTGTCCGCCGATCCGCACGACCAGAAAGGCCATCTCGGTGGCCCGGTGCTTCATCGGTTGCTTGGCGACCACCCGGGTGATCGACGAGACGTGCAGGCTCAAGCCTTCGAGCAACAGCAACGGCAGGAAGAACCACCCCTGCCGCCCGGCCAGCCAGGCGCCGAGGCCACGCCGCTGTTGCGCCGCCTCCGCGCTGAACGCGACAGCACCGCTGTCCATGTCGGGATCCTTGCCGAGCTGATTGGGCGCGGCGTGGTGCCGGGAGTGCTTGCTCATCCACCAGCCGTAGCTGATCCCGACCAGCAACCCGGACAGCACACGGCCGGCCCACTCGTTCCAGCGGGCCGACCGGAAGATCTGGCGGTGGCACGCCTCGTGCCCGAGGAAACCGAGCTGGGCGTAGATCACCCCGAGTGCGACGGCGAGCAGCAGCTTGAGCCAGCTGTGGTCGAGCAGGACGACGGCCGTCCACACACCGCCCAAGGCCACCAGCGCGACGCCGATCGCGGTCCAGTAGAAGCCGTAGCGGCGCTCCATCAATCCGGCCGCGGTCACCTGCTCGGTGAGCTCGCGGAACAGGCTGATCTGATCGGTGGCGACGCGGGGGCCGCGACTCATCGGGCGCCCGATGGAGAAAGCTGTATGACGATTGTCATGGCCGTATCTTGACCACTCTCGTTCGTAGGGACACCGGTCAGACCCCGACCGGTACGTGCCACACCGTACCCGGAGAAGTCGAAGGGCAAACGCCATCGTGGCACTCCTCGTCCGTCGTGACCGAGGGAGACCCGACGGCTAGGCTCACCACCGATATGGCCGATGGGTGTGGTGGCCCTGGTGGTCGGACTCATCGCGGTGGTGCTGACCGAGCGTCGCTGCCGATTCCCGCTGGTGCTGGGCGCGTTGGTCGTCGAGCAACGGGTCCTCCATCTGGTCTTCGGCGCCCTCACGACCGCGGCCGCCGGCTGCGTCGAGCTCGCTCACCATGGCAGCGCGATGGCTTGTGGATCGGCGTCGGCCGCCTCGATGAGCCATCCGGGCACCAACATGCCCGGGGCCATGCTGGCCGAGTCAGATCGACGGCACGGTCAATCCGGCACCGGGGTCGCTCGACTTCGACGGGATCGTCTGGTCCGGCGACGGACCGGCCTGGTTCCATGGCGGCATCATGCTGGTCGTCCGTCGGATCTCGATGGGTCTGGACAGCTGGGATCGGCTCGACACGACCGGCAAGGAACTCGCGCTCGGTCGACGGCTCGCCGACGGGGCACCGATCGGGGGAGGGAGCGAGAGCGACCGACCCGACCTCGACGCCACCGACAGCACGGGGTTGCCGGTGATCCCGCCCTTCGCCCACATCGCCCGGGCGGCGGCCCGCAGCGACCGGGAGCGATTCCTTCGCCGTCCCTACAACGACGACGACGTCGTGGGTGGCCGCTCCGATGCGGGACTGATGTTCACCGCCTACCAGGCCGACATCGCGACGCAGTATCTGCCGGTCCAGCAGCGGCTGGCCGACAACGACGCGATGAACACCTGGACCACGCCGGTCGGATCGGCCGTCTTCGCCCTGCCGCCCGGGTGCCCGCCCGGGGGATACGTCGGACAGGATCTGCTGACATGACCGCACCACCGCGTCGTCCATCGCGCCTCGCGCATCGGCTGGCTCAGTGGCTGACCGCGACCGCGCTGATCTTCGGGTCGGCACTGGCCACGGCGCCGACGGCGGCGGCCCACGGGGCGGCGATCACCCGCTCCGACCCGGCGGCCGGGACGGTGGTCACCGCAGTCGAGGTCATCACCGTCGAGCTCAGCGGCCCGATCGACCCGTCGACCAGCAGTTTCAGCCTCGCTAGACCCGACGGCAGCCTCACCCCCGTCGAGCTCGACGTCAACGCGGCCGCGACCTCGATCGAGGCCAGGCCGGCCTGGCCGCTGACCGACGGCCGCTACCGCCTGGGCTACCAGGTCGTGCTCGCCGACGACGGTCATCCGGCGACCGGAGTCGTGGAGTTCGAGGTCAGCGCCGAAGGGGTCTCGCGCGCTGCGCCCTGGCCGCAGTCCGGCATCTCGGCGGACTCGGCCTCGGCCACCCCCGGTGGCGGGGACACGTCCGGACGGGCGATCACCGCCGAGCGCTTCGGCACCGATCGGGCGTTGCCATGGGTCACCGCGCTGATGGCCACGGTTCTGGTCGCCGTGGTGGCGGTGTTCGTGGTCGGATCGCGCCGACGCCGCCGGTGACCTCGAGGTCAGCCCCGGGTGGTGCTGGCGACGACCCGCCGGACGTGTTCGGTGAGGGGAACCCGGCTCTCCTCCGCGGTGCGTAGGAGCAGGGCGTAGGCATCGGCCAGACTGAGGCCGTGCTGCACGGCCAGGATGCCCTTGGCCTGTTCGATGGCGATCCGACCGGTGAGCAGCGTGTCGATGTCGGCGGCGATGTCGCTCCAGCGGGTCGGGTGAATCGTGGTCAGGATCGCCGCCGCCATGTTGGCGAAGGCCTGACCGAGCCGACGCTCGTCGTCGTCGAGCGGGTCCCGGTGGGTGACGAACAGGTTCAGCGCACCGATGGCCTGGTCGTGCCAGCGCAACGGGAAGGCGTACAGACCGTGGTAGCCGGCCGCCAGCATCGCGGCACCGACCGGCCCCCAGTCCCGCTCCAACTCGGGGCCGACGGCGGTCACTGTGGTGTCGTGGCGGATGCTGTGGATGCAGGGTCCGTCGCCGTTCTGCAGCTCGTAGAGTTCGAGCACCTCGGCGGTGTGCGAGGTGGTGCTGACCAGGGCGAGACCCTCGCCCGGGACCTCGATCAGCACCCCGGCGGACTCCACCCTCATCAGCGCGGTGCAATCGATCAGTAGCGCAACCAGGTCGCCGGCGGTATCGGAGCCGCCGTCGGTGAGCCGGGCGGCCGCGTCGGCGAACGCTTCGGCCACGGTGTGCGCACTCATGACGGGCCGTCCTCGGGGTAGGGATCGGGGTCGGCGGCGCGGAAGTCGAGCCGGCGCTCGATGATGGCATCGCTGATCCCGCCCATCGTCAGCTGGTGCGCGAAGGCGTGCGCGCGGATCAGCGCGAGGCCGTCTTCGGGACCGATCCGCAACTGGGCCATGACCATGCCGGTGGCCTGGTGGACCCGGGCCCGGCTGTTCCACGACTCGGCCCGCGCGTACCGGTCGTCGTCGAGGAGGTCCGGATCCTTGACCAGGGCGACTCCGACCGCGTCGATCAGCACCTGGGCCTCCCGAGGGTCGATCAGCATCGGCGACCGCTCGCGCTGGTAGAAGGTCGCCACGCCCATGGTCTGCGGCCCCGGCTTGATCGGGATCGCGTAGACCACGCAGGGGCCGAGATCCTGCTTGATGCCGCTCGACAGCAGCGGCCACCGCTGGTCCACGACTCCGTCGACCACCAGGGTCTGGATCGACCGCTCGCTGTACGCGTCGTAACTGGGTCCGGAGCCGATGACCTCCTGCAGATCGTCGAGTTGGGCCGACCACTCGTCGGTGGCGCACAGGGTGACGTGATGGACCTCGCCGTAGGCCAGGGTCAAGGTCCCGCCGGTCATCCCGAGAATGTCGACGCAGGCCTGGCACATCCGCAGCGACAACGGCGCTTCGACCGGTTGGGCGGCGATGGCTCGCGCCAGTCGGGCCAACGCGCCCTCGGCGTGAGTCATGGCTGGTCCATGGTCCGATCATGCCCCTGGACCGGAATTCGTGCACGCCCGACCCTCGCTGGGTGGGCGGGGTGATGGCGCAGCGCTCGCGCGCGGATCGCTGAGGGGTTCCCCGATCCCGCTCTTGCAGTCGTCGAACCTGGTGATGGTCTCGAGCCGGCTCGAGACCCACACCTGATGGAGGTGATTCCCCGTCGTAGGTGGCTCAAACCGGTACCACGCGGTTGTCGACAGCGGGTGCCGACGAGAGCTTCACCGCGGCAATCGTCGACCAAGGGAACCGGAAGCGTGACCAGGGCGACGACGGCCGTTGCGCCTTTCCTGGACCCCACTGAAGCGGCGACCCAGGTGAGCGAGACGCCAGGCCAACCTGCGCGCGGTGGCCAGGGATCTGATCACCCGGTCGGCGTCAGCGGCCAGCGGCCGACGGCCCGCGGCCCGATCCGGACACCGCGTCGACCGGGTCTGAACCTGCTGGGCGACCCGCCACCGAGCCTGGTCGGCGAAACGACTGGCGAGTCCCACCGTCTCGGTCTGAGGCCGGGATTCCCGTAGGCTCACCGGCGGTTGAGGACACAGCCGGCGCTCGAGCCTGCGCTGAGTCATCGTTTTTCCAGGAGCCGAGGTTGACCCCCGACCACCCGTCCTCACCACGACCCCCTTGCCCGAGCCCCGCAGGTCGCCGGCCTCCTGCTGCGGGCGCCGGAGAAGAACAAGCGCTTCGGGACCGGCAGACCGATGATCTCGCCCTGACCCGACCCGAGGACGTCCGCCCGATCCCGGCCTGTGCCGGCGAGGCTGTCGACGTCGTCGGACTGCTCGAGGAGCTGCGTGGCCTCCGGTCCAAGCTCGAGACGCAGCCGGTCATCGATCAGGCCAAGGGGATCCTGATGGTGCGCTACCAGCTCGACGCTGAGGGAGCGTTCGCGCTGCTGCGGCGTTGGTCCTCCTGCAGCAACGCCAAGCTCCGCCACATCGCCTCGCTGGTCGTCGAAGCGACCACGCGCGCCGCCCGGGTCCGGACCGATACCGAGTTCCCCGACGGTCCCGATCTCGAGGAGCTGTTGGCCTGGCTCAATCACCAGGCCGGCAACCACCAGCCGTGATCACCCGTCTCGCCGGCAGACGAGATGCACCATCACTGCCGTCTCGGACAACCCGATCGACCCGGAGTCGTTCGACGAGCAGGGCCACGACGGTCACGTGGCCCTGGCCTCCGCCCCGGCCGGGGTCGAGCGCATCGAGGCGTCGACGGTCTGGCCCACGTCGAGCTGAGGCCGGACTAGGTCGTCGCCGGGCGGGGCCGCAGTCGCAGTTCCTGCATCCCGCCGTCGACGGCGAGCGCGATCCCGGTCGTCGATCGGGACCGGGGTGAGGCCAGATAGAGCACCGCACCGGCGACCTCGTCGGCGGAGACCAGACGGCCGTGCGGTTGCCGCGCCTCCAGGGCGGCGCGTTCGGCGGCCGGATCGTCGGCCGCGGCGAGCAGTCGCTGGACCCAGGGTGTGTCGGCGGTGCCGGGATTGACGCAGTTGACCCGGATCCCGTCGGGGAGGTGGTCGGCGGCCATGGCCTTGGTCAGGGCGACCACGGCGCCCTTCGAGGCGCTGTAGATCGCCCGTTGCGGCAGGCCCGCGCTGGCGGCGATCGAGGCGGTGTTGACCACCGCGGCCGCCGACGACTCGATCAGCCAGGGGAGGGCGGCCCGGGTGACCCGGACCAGCCCGAGGACGTTGATCTCGAAGACCCGGCGCCACTCGTCGTCGGTGTGGTCGGCGATCGTGCCGGCGGCCCCGATCCCGGCGTTGTTGATGACGATGTCGATGCCGCCCAGCCGCTCGGCGACCTCGGTCACCGCGTTGCGCACCGACTCGTCGGAGGCGACGTCGGTGCGCAGGGCCAGGGTGCCCTCCGGCACCCCGTCGGTGTTCAGGTCGAGCACGGCGACCCGGGCTCCGGCTTCGGTCAGGGCGGCGGCGATGGCCGCCCCGATCCCCGAAGCCCCGCCGGTGACGATGGCGACCAGTCCGTCGAACTCCGCGCTCATGCTGCTCCCTCCGCGTGGGACCAACCCACGAAACCGTGTCGTTGCCGGCCCAGCCCGTCGATTTCGATCTCGACCACGTCGCCCTCGGCCAGGTAGGGGAAGCGGCCGGACAGCGCCACGCCTTCGGGCGTCCCGGTCAGCACCAGGTCACCCGGCTCGAGCACCAGGTACTGGCTCAGGTGATGGATGATCTCGTCGACGCCGAAGATCAGGTCGGCGGTCATCGAGTCCTGCCGGGGCTCGCCGTTGACCCAGCTGCGGAGTCGGACGTTGCGGTGGTCGACCTCGTCCGGGGTGACCAGCCAGGGCCCGGTCGGGGTGAAGCCGGCACACGACTTGCCCTTGCTCCACTGCCCGCCCGACACCTCGAGCTGGAACGCCCGCTCGGACAGGTCGTCGCAGACCGTGAATCCGGCGATGTGGTCGATGCTGTCGGCGGGGGAGTCGAGATAGGCGGTCCGCTTGCCGATGACCACGGCCAGCTCGACCTCCCAGTCGGTCTTGGTGCTCCCGCGGGGGATGGCCACCGGGTCGTCGGGACCGCTGACCGTATTGGCCGTCTTGAGGAACATCACCGGCACGGTCGGCGGCGCCGAGCCCGACTCGGCGGCGTGTGCTGCGTAGTTCATCCCGATGCAGATCACCGAGCTCGGCCGGGGGATCGGGGCTCCGACCCGCAGACCGGTGACGTCGATCTCCGGCAGCTCACCGGCGGCCAGGGCGGCGGCGATCCGTTCGATCCCGTCCGCGGCCAGGAACTCCCCGGTCAGATCGGCGGTCACCCCGCTCAGGTCGTACGTCGCCCGGTCGGTGACGACCACCGGTCGTTCCTGACCCCGTTCGCCCACGCGCGCCAACTTCATCGAGCCACCACTCCTTCGTCGATCGCCGGTACGAGACCGGTCTGCCAGTAGGTGCCGTCGGGGAAGCGGTACGCGGCCAGCGACGACGTGTACATCTCGGCGCTGTAGCCGGGTTGCCGAGGGACCACGTACGCCGCCCGCTCGACGATGCACGGGTCGACGAAGTGCTCGTGCAGGTGGTCGACGTATTCGGCGACGCGTCCCTCGGTGCTGCCCGAGACGATCAGGTAGTCGATGATCGACAGGTGCTGGACCAGTTCGCACAGGCCGACCCCACCCGCGTGCGGACAGACCGGGATGCCGTACTTCGCCGCCATCAACATCACCGGCAGGATCTCGTTCACGCTGCCCAGCCGGCACGAGTCGATCTGGCAGAAGTCGATGGCCTCGGCCTGGAACAACTGCTTGAACAGCACCCGGTTCATCCCGTGCTCGCCGGTGGCCACCCCGATCGGGGCGACCGCCCGGCGGATGGTGGCGTGGCCGAGGACGTCGTCGGGGCTTGTCGGCTCCTCGATCCACAGCGGGTCGAACTCGGCCAGCTCACCGACCCAGTCGATCGCCGTCCCGACGTCCCACACCTGGTTGGCGTCGATCATCAGATGCCGCTCCGGGCCGATCACCTCGCGGGCGATGGCGCAGCGTCGGCGGTCGTCGGCCAGGTCCGCCCCGACCTTGAGCTTGACGTAGGTGTAGCCGGCGTCGACCGCCTCCTGGCACAGCCGCCGCAGCTTCTCGTCGGAGTACCCGAGCCAGCCGGCCGAGGTGGTGTAGCACGGGTAGCCGCTCTGCTCGAGGACGGCCAGCCGCTCATGCCGGGTGGCGCTCAGCTCGCTGAGCATCCGCACCGCCTCGTCGCGGGGCAGCACGTCGCTGAGATAGCTGAGGTCGAGGGTGTCGACCAGGTCCTCGACCGGCATCTCGGCGACGAACTGCCACAGTGGCCGGCCCGCCCGGCGGGCGGCCAGATCCCAGGCCGCGTTCATCACCGCGGCCAGGGCCAGGTGCACGACCCCCTTCTCCGGACCGAGCCAGCGCAGCTGAGAGTCCGCCTGCAACCGCCGGTAGGTCCCGCCGAGATCGGCCGCGAGTTCGTCGACGTCGCAGCCGATCAGGTGCTCGGCCCGCTGCAACGCGGCCACCGCGCACAGGTCGTTACCCCGGCCGATGGTGAAGGTCAGCCCGAAGCCCGAGAGCATCGGATCGTCGGTGGTCAGCACCACGTAGGCCGCCGAGTAGTCGCCGTCCTTGTTCATGGCGTCCGAACCGTCGGCCTGCAGCGAGGTCGGAAACCGGACATCCACGACGTTCACCGCGCTGATGACGGGCATCGGCGACCTCCCTTGGTCCTGGCCGGTCGGTGCCGGCGACGTCGTCACCCTATGACGTGAACAAACGATTGCGCAATGGCGTCTCATGTCGTTACCCTGAGCCGACGACGATCACCGACGCAGCTGGATCGACAGGAGCAGACGACGTGGACGAACACGTGAAGCCGCTGGACGGCGTTCTCGTGCTGGACTTCAGCCAGTTCCTGGCCGGTCCGGTGGCGGCGATGCGACTGGCCGATCTCGGCGCCCGGGTGATCAAGATCGAGCGCCCGCAGGGCGGCGACATCGGTCGGCAACTGGCCTTCGCCGGCCGGGTGGCCGACGGTGACACGATCTCGTTCCACGCGATGAACCGCAACAAGGAAGGCGTCACCGCCGACCTGAAGAACCCCGACGACCTGGCCCGGGTCAAGGAGCTGATCACCCACGCCGACGTCCTGATCCAGAACTTCCGACCCGGCGTGATGGAGCGGATCGGGCTGGACTACGCGTCGGTCAAGGCGATCAACCCCGGCCTGATCTACGGCAGCGCCAGCGGCTACGGCGACTCCGGTCCGTGGCGCGACCGCCCGGGTCAGGACCTGCTGGCCCAGTCGGTCTCCGGACTACCGTGGCTGAGCGGCGGCCGCGACGCCGGACCCGTCCCGGTCGGTCTGTCGATCGCCGACCACCTGACCAGCTGTCACCTGGCCCAGGGCATCACCGCGCTGCTGGTCCGCAAGGCCCGCACCGGGCTCGGCGGCTTGGTCCAGACCAGCCTGCTCGAGGCGATGCTCGACCTGCAGTTCGAGCTGTTGTCGACCCATCTGAACGACGCGACGGTGACGGTCGCCCGCGGTGGTCAGCATTCGGCGCACGCATTCCTGCCGGCCCCGTACGGCACCTATCCGACCAGCGACGGCTACCTGGCCCTGGCCATGAACCCGATCGACAAGATCGGCACCCTGCTCGAGGACCCCTACCTGAGCGGCCTCACCGACCCGCAGGCCTGGTGGGACGCGCAGGCCGAGATCGAGGAACTGCTCGCCGCCCGGTTCGCCACCCGGACCACCGACGAGTGGCTGGCACTGCTCGACGCCGCCGACGTGTGGTGCGCCCCGGTGCTGACGCTGGAAGAACTCGTCGGTCACGACGGATTCGCCGCCGTGGCCATGACCCAGCCGATCGGCCGCGCCCCCGAGGTGACCGACGACGGGTCGACCCTCGAACTGCAGACCACCCGGAGCCCGATCCGGATCGACGGCGAACGGCTGACCAGCGAACGCGCCGCACCCAAGCTCGGTCAGCACAACGCGAGCGTGTGGCCGGAGTTCGTCGCGGTGGCGGCCCGATGATCACGCTGCGGGGGATCACCTGGGAGCATCCCCGCGGCCACGGCTCGGTCGTCGGGGCGGCCCGGGCGTACGCCGAGGTCGTGCCCGAGGTCGAGGTGACCTGGGAGTACCGGTCGCTGCAGGCCTTCGCCGATGCGCCGATCGCCCAGCTGTCGGCCGCGTACGACCTGATGGTGATCGATCACCCGCACGTCCCGCTGGCCGCCGAGGCCGGACTGCTGGCCCCGCTCGACGACGCCGGTTTCGACGACGAGCTGGCCACTGCTGGCCGAGCAGAGCGTCGGCGCGTCGCACGCCAGTTACGCCTACCGGGGTCACCAGTACGGATTGGCCAGCGACGCCGCCGCCCACGTCGCGGTGTACCGACCCGACCTGCTGCCCGAGCCGCCGCGGACCTGGGACGAGGTGCTCGAGTTGGCCGCCACCGGCCGGGTGGTGTGGCCGGCCAAGCCGATCGACGCCCTGTCCAGCCTGATCACCGTGGCCGCCAACGGCGGAGCTCCGGCCAATGCCGAGTCCGGGGTGTTCCTGCCCGAGGACGATGCCTTGTCCGCGCTCGACCTGCTGCACCGGCTCACCGCGTACGTGCCCGAGCGGAATCTCGGCGACAACCCGATCCAGGTGTCCGAACAGCTCAGCACCGGCGACGACTGGTGGTACGCGCCGCTGGTGTTCGGCTACACCAACTACGCCCGCGCGGGCTTCCGCCCCGGCCGGTTGAAGTACACCGACATGCCGACCCGCTCCGGCGCGCTGACCGGGTCGATCCTGGCCGGCGCCGGGATCGCCGTGTCGGCCACCGCGGTCGACCTCGACGCGGCCCGGGCCTTCGCGTTGTGGCTGGCCTCGGCCGAGGTCCAGCGCGGCGTCTACTTCGACTCCGGGGGCAGCCGGGCAACGCGGTGGCCTGGACCGACGAGCGACTGAACGACCGAGACCCTCGACTTCTTCACCGGGACCCGGGCCACCTTCGAGGGCGCATACGTGCGGCCCCGGCTGCCGGGCTTCATCGAGTTCCAGGACACCGCGGCGCCGCTGGTCACCGCGACCCTGCGCGGGGAGGTCGACGACGCGACCCTGGTCCGTCGGCTCGCCGAACTGGCCGAGCGCCTCCTCGTCCATCCGACCCCGTGACGATTCACCCGCCGAACCGACAGGAGTGCCATGCAGACCGTTGACCGCTGGCTGGAGGACTACGCGATCGGCGAGCGCCGGGTCAGCACCGGCCGCACCATCACCGAGACCGACATCGTCATGCACGCCGGTCAGACCGGCGACTTCTTCCCCCATCACATGGACGCCGAGTGGTGCGCGACCCAGCCGTTCGGCCAGCGGATCGCGCACGGCACGCTCGTCCTCTCGGTGGCCGTCGGGATGACGGCGGGGGACATCAACCCCCAGGCCATGAGCTACGGCTACGACAAGATCCGCTTCATCAAGCCGGTGTTCATCGACGACACCATCACGGTGGCGGCTGAGATCACCGAGATCTCCGAGCACCGCAAGCGACCGGCCGAGCTCGGCTACGTGCACGAGCTGGTGACGGTGACCAATCAGCGCGGCGAGGTCGTGCTGGTGCTGACCCATCTGTATCTGACCAACAAGCGCCCGAGCCACTAGGGTGCTGCGGTGGCAACCCTGAGCGATGTGGCCAAGCGTGCAGGGGTGTCGATCTCGGCCGTGTCGCGGGTGCTCAGCGATGCGCCGGGCGCCCGGGTCAGCCAGCAGACCCGCGACCGGATCAAGCAGGCCGCCACCGAGCTCAACTACCGGCCCAACTTCGCCGGTCGGGCGCTCAAGTTCTCCCGCACCAACGTGATCGCGCTGGTCGTGCCCGATCTGACCAACGCGTTCGTCACCGAGCTGATGATGGGCGTCGAGGACGAGGCCCGCGAGCGCGACTACATGGTGCTGCTGGGCCGGACCGAGGACCTGAAGCCGGGCGGCGACATGATCAGCCGGCTGATCGGCGAGGGTCGGGTCGACGGAATGCTGGTCCAGGCCGCGGACCAGAGCAGCGAGTCCGACATCGAGGAGCTGATCGAGGCGAACTATCCGATCGTCTTCATCAACTCGGTGCGGGCCGGCAGCAGTGCCGGCGTGGTGCTGCAGGACGAGGACGGGGCCCGGCTGGCCACCCGGCACCTGATCGACCTCGGCCACCGGCGGATCGCCATGGTCGGCGGGTTGCCGCAGTCCTACACCGCCCAACGTCGGGTGACCGGCTTCTCGGCGGCCATGGCGGCCGCCGGCCTGCCCGTACCCCCCGAGCGGGTGACCCGGCTCGGCTACTACCCCGAACAGGGTCGGATCGCGCTCCGCCAGCTGATGAGCCGGCCGGAGCCGCCGACCGCGGTGGTCGTGGCCAACATCAATGCCGCGATCGGCGCGCTCAGCGAGGCCCGCGAACTCGGGTTGCGGGTGCCCGAGGACCTGTCGCTGATCTCGGTCCACGACGCCTGGACGGCGGAGAACACCTGGCCGCCACTGACCACGGTCAAGATGCCGATGTACCAGCTCGGTCGCGCCGCGGTGGCCGGGCTGGCCGCCCGGTTGCGAGGCGATTCGGGCTTCGACCACGTCGTCCGCGAGCCGGCGCCCCGCCTGGTGCTCCGTCTCTCCACGCAGGCGCCCCAGACCGCTGACTGACCAGGTCACCGACTGACCAGGCCCCGACCGAGCAGGCCCCCGACCGGATAGGCCCCCGATCGAACGGGCCCCGACCGAAGGAGAACTGATGATCATCGACGCGCATCAGCACGTCTGGGACCTGACCCGGGCCCGCTACGACTGGCTCGGGCCCGCGCTCGGGCCGATCAACCGGACGATCACCCAGGAGGAGGCGCTGCCGCATCTGCGCCGGGCCGGGGTCGACGGGGTCGTGCTCGTGCAGTCGGCCGACAACCGCGAGGACACCGACTACATGCTGGCCACGGCCGAGCGGCACGCGGAGGTGGTCGCGGTGGTCGGTCATGTCCCGCTGGAGGACCCGGCCGCCACCGCCGACCAGTTGGCCGAACGGTCGGGGCAACCGCTCATCGTCGGGATCCGCAACCTCATCCACGACCGTCCCGATCCCGACTTCCTGCTCCGTGGCGACGTCGACGCGAGTCTGGGGCTGATCGCCGAGGCGGGTCTGACCTTCGACGTGGTCTCGGTACTGCCGCGCCACCTCGAGCACGTGCCGGTGCTCGCCGAGCGGCATCCTGAGCTGCGCCTGGTCATCGACCACCTGTCCAAGCCCCCCATCGGTCGGGACGACCGCGAGCCCTGGTGGAGTCTGATCGCCCGGGCGGCCGCGTACCCCAACGTCTACGCCAAGGTGTCCGGCCTCTATCCCGGCGACGACATGACCGACTGGTCGACCGAGACGGTGCGGCCCTACCTGCATCACGCCCTCGAGTGCTTCGGGGCGAGACGGCTGATGTACGGCGGCGATTGGCCGATCTCGGTGCTGGCCGGTGACTACGACGTGGTCTGGCGGGGCCTGCGGCCGCTGTTCGACGAGCTCGGCGAGGCCGAGCGGACCGCGCTGCTCTCGGGCACGGCGATCGAGTTCTACCAGATCCCGGCCGCCCGGCTGGCCGCGCTGCGCTGAGCCTGGTTCGAGGCATTCCGACGGGCAGCTCCGCAGGTCCGAGCCACCTCCCGGCCGCCCGGCACCCGCGGTTTCAACGAATTGTGCGCAAACGATTGATCTTCGGGCCGAACGTGGGCTAACGTTTGCGCAAGAGGTCGACCCGACGGCGGATCGCGCTGGGGGATCATCACAAGGAGTGTCAATGAGGACAGAATTTTTCCGGCGCCCACGGGTCCTGGCGCTCGCCGGCGCTGCGCTCACCCTGGTCCTGGTTTCGGCCTGTGGCGGCGGCGGCGGTGGCACCCCCGCCCCCGGCGGCGCAGCATCGGAGCAGACCGACTCCGGCGGCGCCATCACCGTCTGGGTGGACCCGCCCCGCGTGCCGGCGGCGGAGGCCTTGAAGAAGGCCAACCCGGACATCGACGACCACGATCAACCAGATCGACGGCACGGTCGGCAGCAAGGCCCTGCTCGCAGCAGTTCGCCCAGTTCAACCAGGCCAAGCAGGGCTGGCCGGACGCGATCTTCTTCCCGTCCAACGACGACATCGCCTGGGCGGCCGGCGCGCAGATCAACTACGCGGCCGACCTGACCGAGCAGCTGCCCGACGTCATCAAGGGCTACGACCCGGCCGTGCTCGCTCCATGCAACATCGACGGCAAGATCCGCTGCCTGCGCAACGACGCGGCGCCGGACGTGTTCTGGTACGACGAGAAGTTCTTCGACGGCCAACGGCTACACCCCGCCCACGACGTGGGAGGAGTACGGGACGCTGGCGGTCAAGATCGCCTCACGAGCACCCCGACAAGATCAGCGGCTTCCTCGGCGACGCGTACGCCCCGGACCGCTACCTGTGGGCCAGCGGCTGCCCGACCAACCAGCGGCTGTCCGAGTCGTCGGTGCTAATCGACCTCGACGACCCGAAGTGCCAGCGGGCCAAGACGCTCATCGCGCAGATGGTCACCGGCAAGGCCGTGTCCACCCTGGGCATCTTCGACGCCGACGCCGCCAAGGTCGGCAAGGACCTGGTGATGAGCCCGGGCGCGCTGTGGTGGGGCGACTACCTGTTCAACCAGACGTGGAAGATCGCCGCCGGCACAGATGACCGCGATCGAGCCGCTGACCTGGGACGGGCGAGATCCCAGCCGTCCACCGGCAACGAGGGCGGCGGCCTGTGGGGCGTCTCCAGCCACATCACCGGCAAGCAGCTCGAGAACACGCTGAAGTTCGCGACGCTTCGTGGCCACCGACCCGGCCTGGCAGGTCGAGCTGTCGACCGGTCTGCCGGCCTACGGCCCGGTCCAGGACCAGTGGATCGCCAAGCAGAAGTCGGCCAACTACTTCGCCGACAACGACGCGACCTTCGCCGCCTTCAAGGAGGCCGCGACAGTACGTGCCCGGTGACCACGCGTACATGCTGTACAACACCGGTGGCATCTGGACCGAGACGGTGACCAAGGACCTGGTCGCCGGCAAGAGCTTCGACAACGCGTGGACGCACGTTCAGCAGCGAACTGACCAACCAGGCCAAGTCGCAGGGCTACGAGGTCAAGACCACGTCAGTGACCGTGCCACGATCGATCGACGGACCACGCCGGACGGAGGTCGACCGGCCCGGCTCCCGGTGCGGAGTCGCGGCCGGTCCCGCCGCGCTGCAACGGGCCGAGGCCCGGGGCGCCTGGGTCCTGATGACCCCGTACGTCGTCCTGCTGCTGGTCGGCCGGGATCATCCCGATCGGCTACGCGGTGGTGACCGCGCTGCAGACCCCGCCGACCCCGCTCAACCCGGCCGTCGGCTTCGGCGGGGTCAAGAGCTTCGTCACGGTCGATCAGCGACTTCCGCTTCCTGCGGCACGTTCGGCAACATCTTCGCGGTGCTGCTGGTCTGGCTGCCGATGATGATGCTCGGCATCGTCGGCCTGGCGCTGCTGATCCACGCCAGCCCGGGCCGCTTCGGCTCGGCGATGCGCTTCGTCTACTACCTGCCCGGGGCGCTGGCCGGGGTCGCGAACTTCGTGCTGTGGGTCTATCTGCTCAACCCGGCGCAGTCGCCGATCGGTGCGCTGCTGCAACGCGATGGATCTGACCACGATCAAGGCGGTCGTGGCCTCCGACTCCAACCTGCCGGTGATCCTGGCCGGCGATGCTGTTCTTCCAGGGTGTCGGAACCTGGATCGTCATCGTCAACGGCGGTCTGAACGGGATCCCCGACGAGGTGATCGAGGCCGCCGAGATCGACGGCGCCAACGCCTGGCAGGTGGCCTGGAACATCAAGCTGCCGATCATCCGGCCGTGGATCGGCTACGCGGCGCTGATGAACCTGGCGTACGGGTTCCAGCTGTTCCTCGAGCCGCAACTGCTCGACCAGGTCGCCTCCAACGCCTTGCCCGACCAGTACTCACCCAGCCAACTGGGGTACGCCTTTGCGTTCTCCAACTACAACTTCCCGGCGGCGGCGGCGATGTCGCTGATCCTGCTGGCGATCACGTTGGGGATCGGGCTGCTGATCGTGTTCCGCAGTGGACTGTTCGGAGAGGAAGACTGATGGCTGTCGCCACCGCCGAGACCCCGAACCTGACCCGGGTCGGCCGCAAACCACTGAGCGTCGGCCGGCTCGCCCGGATCGCCACCATGCTGTTCGTCGCCGCGATCTTCATCTTCCCGATCATCGGCTTCATCGCCATGTCGTTCCGCGACGCCGACGAGGTGGCCGCGGGCCAGGGCGGATTCCTCGGCCTGGGCGGGATGTCGCTGGGACCAACGTGGCGTTCTCGCTGGACCCAGGTCAACGGCTTCGGCCCGGGCAGCGGCGGGTTGTTCACCCGCTGGATGATCAACTCGCTGATCCTGGCCGTCGGCGGGGCGACTGCTGGCCGTGGTCGCCGCCCTGCCGGCCGGCTACGCCATGGCCCGGCTGCGTTTCCGGTTCCGCCGGACCGTGCTGTTCATCACCTTGCTGGCCATGGTCATGCCCAATACGGTGCTGGTCATCCCGCTGTTCCTCGAGGTGACGGCCATCGGCGCGGTGGGGGAGCTGTGGCCGGTCGTGGTCATCATGGGCTTCTTCCCGTTCGGGACCTATCTGGCCTACATCCACTTCATGACCACGATGCCCAAGGAACTGGTCGAGGCGGCACGGATCGACGGGCTGGGGGAGGTGGCGATCTTCTTCCGGGTGGCCACGCCGATCTCCAAGCAGGCCGTCGCCCTGGTCGCCTTCTTCTCCTTCGTGGCCAACTGGACCAACTTCTTCCTGCCGCTGGCCCTGCTCAGCTCGAACCAGGCGACCAAGACCGTCTCGATCGGGCTGCAGGAACTCATCGGCGCGAGCCCGCTGTTCAACCCGACCGTGGCCGCCGGTCTGAACGTCAAGCTCTACATGCCGCAGTTGGCGCTGGCCACGTTCATCTCGATGCTGCCGCTGCTGATCGTCTTCCTGGGCGCGCAACGATTCCTGATGCGGGGTCAGACGGTGGGCGCGGTCAAGGGATGAAGATGGTCCCGTGACCGAGACGTCCTTCCCGGAGCTCCACCCGCAGGCCGGCTACACCCCGGGTCTGCCCGAGCAGCCGCGCCCGATCGTCATCCTCGGGGCCGGCGGCATCGTCCGCGACGCCCACCTGCCCGCGTACACCAAGGCCGGCTTCGAGGTCGCCTCGCTCTACACCTGGGCTCCGCACCGGGCCCGGGCCGAGGAACTGGCCGAGGCGTACGGGATCGACGCGGTGCACACCGATCTGGCCGAGGCCGTGGCCGCGGCTCCGGCCGGGGCGGTGTTCGACATCGCCTTGATGCCCGACCAGTTCGCGGCCACGCTCGAGGCCGTCCCGGACGGGTCGGGCGTGCTGATCCAGAAGCCGTTCGGGCAGAACCTGGCCGAGGCGCGGGCCCTGCTCGAGATCTGTCGTCGCAAGCAGCTGGTCGCCGCGGTGAACACCCAGCTGCGGTTCGCCCCGTACATCGCGGCGGCGCGGACGTTGATCGCCTCCGGGGCCGTCGGCGAGCTCTACGACCTCGAGGTGCACGTCAACGTGCAGACCCCGTGGGAGCTCTTCCCGCAGGTGCTGACCCTGGACCGGCTCGAGATCAACATGCACAGCGTCCACTACCTCGACCTCATCCGGTCGTTCCTGGGCGACCCGGACGCGGTGTCGGCGGTCAGCGAGCGGCACCCCGGCAAGACCCACGCCAACTCGCGGTCGGTCATCCTGCTGCGCTACCGGGACCGGCCGCTGCGGGTGGTGGTCTCGACCAACCACGACCACCGCTTCGGGCCCGCGTACCAGGACAGTTACGTCAAGTGGGAGGGCACGAAGGGGGCGGTGCGGGCCCAGATGGGGCTCAACATGAACTACCCGACCGGGGCGCCCGATCGGCTCGAATACCAGCTCGACGCCGAGGCGGGTGAGGTGGCCGCCGAGCGTCAGTGGCGGCCGCTGGCCTTCGAGGGTTCGTGGTTCCCGGACGCCTTCATCGGCTCGATGGGCGTGGTGCACCGCTTCCTGGAGGGAAGCATCGACACGCTGCCGACCAGCGTCGAGGACGTCTACAAGACCATGGCCCTGGTCGACGCCGCGTACGCGTCGACCGAGCGCGAGGGCATCGCGCCGACCTACCGCTCCGACCAGGGGTGACGGGCCGGGTCAGTCGAGGTGGAAGACCTCCTCGGTGCCGGCCCACCACTCGTCGTCGCTGCGGCTCTCCAGCGGCCGCTGCAACGGCATGGTGACCTCCCACCACTGCTGCGTGACCGGATCCGCCGCCATCCGGGCCATATCGGCCGCGTAGTCGTCGCCGACGTACTCGAAGTACGCGAACAGCAGGTTCTCCGGCTCGCGCAGGAAGATCGAGTAGTTGGTCAGATGGCACGCGGAGATCATCGCCAGCACCTCGGGCCACACCGAGGCGTGCAACTCCTTGTAGCGGACGATCCCGTCGGCATCGAGCTGGATGACCTGCCCGACCCGTTGGAGCGGCCCACGATCGCTGCGATTCGCCATGGTGCGAACGATTCCACATCGACCGGAGGCGGCGAGCGTGGCGGGGGAGGGTACGTGGCCGCCGGTGCGGTCGTTCCGGCTCAGCGACTGGCCCAGACCGGCGTGGTCACCACCTCGGCACCGAGCCCGACGGGCTTGGGCTTGTCCCCGGTCGCGGTGACCAGATAGAGGGTCTGCACCTTGCCCGGGTCATCGCGATCGGAGACGGCCAGCAGGCGCGAACTGTCGGGCGACCAGGCCGGCTTCTCCTCGGTGGCCGGTCCGCCGAGCACCCGCCGTACGCCCGACCCGTCAGCCGCCATCACATAGACGTCGAACCCACTGTTGACCGTCGACCGCCGGAAGGCGATCCGGGTGCCGTCGGGTGACCAGGCCGGATCGGCATCGCGACCGATGCGGTCGGGGGTCAGCCAGGTCGGCGCGGCCGAGCCGTCGAGCGGCATCGAAACGATACCGCCACCGTTGGCCCGCCGGGTCGTGGTGGCCATCCAGAACGCGACCCGCGTGCCGTCGGGGGAGATGGCCGGATCATCGAGGCGCACGTCGCCCAGATCGAGTCGGCGGACGAGGTCACCGGCCACCGTGACGACGAAGAGGGCGGGCCGGCCGGCCACGTCGGTGCAGCGCAGGACCAGTTGGTTCTGGTCGGCGCGGTTCCACGAGACGTGCCCGAGGGTGTCGCACCCGCTCGGATGGTCGCGGAACAGGACCCGATCGCCCGAGCCGTCGGCGGCCATGGTGCGCAACCGGCCGGCGGTTCGATCGATGTAGATGATGGTCCGGCGGTCCACCGACAGCGTCGGGCTGTTGACCCGATGTCCCTTCGGAGTCTTCAACCGGGTCGTCACGGTGGGACCGTTCACCCAGGCGACGTCGAGTTGCTGCGCTTCGGCCGGACCGCGGGGGACGACGAATTGGCCGCCGTCCACGGGTGCGCTGCGCGGCAGCGTCGATGGCGTGGTGCTCGACGGGGTGCCGGTCGGCCGCGCGGGGGTGGCCGACTCGCCACTCGGCCGGGCCGACGGCGTGGACGACGACGCCGGGTTCGTGGTCGTGGCCGTGCCCGAGGGGGGAGAGGCGGTGACATCGCCGGCCCGGTGGAACACCACCCCGGCGACGGTGCCGAGGCCCAGCGCCCCCACCAGGACCGCGATCGGCAGCACCCTGATGGTGCGGGAGCCGGTCGGGGGAGGGCTCGGGGGGAGGCTGCCGAAGATCGTGGTCGCGGGTCGCTCCTCGTCCGCGGAGTGGTCGTCGCCGGATCGGCGACCGAAGAGCTTCACCGCGGCCCCCTGGTCCGGGCGGCGGGCAGCGACCATCGCGTACGCGGCGCCGAGGTGACCGGGATCACAGGACCCACCCAACACCAGTCGAGGCCATCGCGTACACCGGTCAGCGATTCGCGGGACGACGATGCGCGGGCCGAAGCGGGACGGGTGTCGGCGGCCGGGTCGGCGGCGGTGACGGTCATCGACCGTCGGCGGGGCTGGAGGAGACGTCGTCGTGGTCGGCGCACCAGGCGATCAGATCCGCCGTCCGGTCGGTGATGACCCCGTCCACCCCGTAGCGGCTCGCGGCTCGCCACCCGTCCGCGGTGTCGACCGTCCACACCTCGACCAGGAGACCGCGGGCGTGGGCAGCGGCGACGAAGTCGGCGGAGACCAGGTTGTGCCGGATCAGGACCCGGTCGGCGCGAGCGGCCAGCCACTCCGGGTCGGTCGACTTACGGATGATGAGTCCGAGGTCGGTCGGGCCGGCCAGGGATTCGAGACGAGCCAGCACCGGGGGATGGGCCGAGGTCAGCACCGCGGTGTGTCGGAGTCCGTGGGTGGTCAGGATGCCGAGCGCTTCGCGCAACGCGGCCGAGGACACCTGATCGGGCTTGATCTCGACCTCGATGTCGACACCGGCCCGGGCCACGACCCGAGCGGCTTCGTCGAACGTGGCCAGGTCGGGGTGCAAGGCCCGCAGGGCCGACAGCGTGGTGTCGCTGATCGAGCGATCGCCGACGATCGGATCGTGGTGGACCACCCAGGTGCGGCGGCCGTCGCGGTCGGGTGCCGTCCGGTGCACGTCCATCTCGACGACGTCGGCGCCGCCGGCGACCGCCCGACGGAAGGCGGCGACGGTGTTGTTGTGCGCCACTCCGGCCTCGGTGCCCCGGTGGCCGACGACGCGGAACGGACAGTTCGCCTGCGGTGCCGCAGCCGGCTCGACCGCTTCGGCGGCCGCTTCGGCGACCGCCGGGGTGACGACGGGAGCAACGCGCGATGCGTCTGCCTGCGTGACCGTGGGCACCTGAGTGGGCGTGCTGGCGGCCGGGCCGCTCGGCGCCGCGGGCATACCGAAATTCAGCCCGATGAACAAGGTGGAGAACAAAGCGATGAACAGGCCCGAGATCGACATCGTGTATTCCTCTGCTCAAACAAACACTGCGGATCAGTGCTTCTTTCTCAGAGGCTAGGAAGATAAACGGGCCGGAAATAGTGGAGATCTGAATGCATGAAGATGTCAACCCGTGCCCACCTCAACCGGTGAATACCTCAACCCGTTGAGGCCTCAACCCCCGCTCAGATGAAGGGATTCATTGCGAACGACGAGTTATGCCATCGAATCGGGATTCGACGAATGATCGGGGGCGGCCACGCGTCCTCACCGGACACCGGCCGGCCTCGACGTCGCGGCCTCGCGCTGGTGTGCGGCGACGACTGCATGTCCTACTGGCGTCGCCTCGCCCGGGGTGGGATCATCGAGTCAGCCATGACCAGTCAGCCCTCGAGCAGCGGTACCGACCCGGCACTTCCCGTGCTGGTGAGGCACGGTGGCCGCGCGTGGCGCCTGCTCGGCGGTCAGGCGCTGACCTTCGGTCGCGGCCTCGACGTCGACATCCGACTGGCGTCCCACCCGCCGGATCTCCGGGTCTCCCGACACACCGGGACGTTGCGGCATCTGATCGACACCGTCCTCGTGGTCAACGCGTCGTCGCACGGGCTGTTGACCTTGGCGGCCGAGGGCGCGGTCACCCGTGAAATCGGACCCCGCGAGGCGATCACCTGCGATCCGCATCAGATATTCCGGGTCTGCGTGATCGGCGAATACGGAGCGACCTACGATGTCGATGTCGACGCGTCCGCCATTCCCGATGCCGGGTCGGACCACCGCCAGCATCGCGGACCGGGAACCGTCTTGTTCACCCTTTATGATCTGACTCCGGGACAACGTAAAGTCCTCACCGCCTTGGTCGCACCGCTGGTTGCCGGCGAATCACGATCGGCGACCACCCGCGAAATCGCCGCCGCAGTGGATTTGCAGCCGAATTACGTGCGCAATGTGTTGAAGGACATTCGCGAACGGCTGACCGCTCAAGGCGTACCCGGTCTGCTCGGCGAGAACAATGCGCAAGCGGTGGAGGCACTCCGCGACGCGCTCGCGCAGTGGGCCATCCGCAATCGGGTCGGGCTGGACCTCTGACCAGTACCGCTCGAGGCAGCCGGTCTCGCGCGCAGGTGGGGAGGGCGGCGACCCCTTCCGAACACCGGTTACTTGACATAATGCTGCTTATCGGACAACTGATGAACGCTGCGAGAGGGTGGCTCCAGGTCGCCTGACCCTCCTCGCGGGCGAACACCTGCAGCAGCGCCGACGAGGTGAGCCGTTTCGGCACTTGTGTGCGCAAACGACCCTGGAAACGCCGGCGACGGGCCGTCTCCGCACTTGTGTGCGCAAACGACCCTGGATACGCCGGCTGACGGGCCGTCTCCGCACTTGTGCGCGCAAACGGCCAAACTGGCGGCAGTGGCGGGTGGGCTGGGTCATCGCCACCGCCGCGGTCGCCCCGAGTGCGGCTTGATCCAAGGATCCCGGTGACCGGAGCTGCTCAGGGTCGGATCATGTGGAAGTCGCGACCGTACGGGGGGTCCTCGCGTACGCCGCCGTCGAGCACGAAGCCGTGTCGCTGGTAGAACGTCACGGCCCGGTCGTTGCCCTCGAACACCCACAGGTGGGCCGGTCGGTCGCCGATGGCGGCGACGAGCAGGCGATGCCCGAGACCGGTCCCGTACAGCTCGGCGACGACGTAGAGGATCCGCACCTCGAGACCCGCCGCCGGGTCGTCCGGGTCGCTCGCCGCGCCCACGAAGCCGACGATCCGCCCGTGCTCGTCCTCGGCGACCAGTATCGAGCCGCCGGCGATCCAGTCCTGCCACCGGGCCACGCGGGCGTTCATCGGTGAGGTGCTCCAGGCCGCGAGCACCTCGGCGGGCATCAGTCCGGCGTACGACTCGTTCCAGACCTGGACGTGCAGTGGGGCGAGGTGCTCGGCGTCGGCGTCGCGGGCCGGCCGGATGATCATGCGCCGACGTAGGCCGCCAGGTGCTGCCCGGTCAGCGTCGAGCGGTCCGCGACCAGATCGGCCGGGGTGCCCTCGAAGACCACGCGTCCGCCGTCGTGACCGGCACCCGGCCCGAGGTCGATGATCCAGTCGGCGTGCGCCATCACCGCCTGGTGGTGCTCGATCACGATGACCGATTTGCCCGAGTCGACCAGCCGGTCGAGCAGTGCGAGCAGTTGCTCGACATCGGCCAGGTGCAGACCGGTGGTCGGCTCATCGAGGATGTAGATCCCGCCCTTGTCCCCCATCCGGGTGGCCAGCTTGAGCCGCTGCCGCTCCCCACCGGACAGCGTGGTCAGCGGCTGCCCGAGGGTCAGGTAGCCCAGGCCGACGTCGGCCAGCCGGACCAGGATCCGGGAGGCGGCCGGGTCCTTGCCCTCCCCCGCCTCGAAGAACTCCTTGGCTTCGGCCACGGGCATGCTCAGCACCTCGCTGATGTTGCGGCCGCCGAAGGTGTATTCGAGCACCGAGGCCTGGAAGCGCTTGCCCTCGCAGTCCTCGCACGGCGACTCGACCGTGGCCATCACCCCGAGATCGGTGTAGATGACGCCGGCCCCGTTGCAGGTCGGGCAGGCACCCTCGGAGTTCGAGCTGAACAGCGCCGGCTTGACCCCGTTGGCCTTGGCGAACGCCTTGCGGATCGGATCGAGCAGACCGGTGTAGGTCGCCGGGTTGCTGCGCCGTGACCCGCGGATGGCTCCCTGGTCGATGACCACCACACCGTCACGACCGGCCACCGACCCGTGGATCAGCGAGCTCTTGCCCGATCCGGCCACCCCGGTCACCGCGCAGAGCACGCCGAGCGGGAGGTCGACGTCGACCCCGGTCAGGTTGTGGGTCGATGCTCCCCGGATCTCCAGGGCCGAGGTCGAGGTCCGGACCGCCGGCTTGATCGTCGCGCGGTCGTCGAGGTGACGACCGGTGATGGTGTCACTCCCCCGCAGCCCCTCGACCGTGCCCTCGAAGCAGATCGACCCGCCGCCGGTGCCGGCACCCGGTCCGAGGTCGACGATGTGATCGGCGATGGCGATGGTCTCGGGCTTGTGCTCGACCACCAGCACGGTGTTGCCCTTGTCCCGGAGCCGTCGGAGCAGCTGGTTCATCCGCTCGATGTCGTGCGGGTGCAGCCCGATGGTCGGTTCGTCGAACACGTAGGTCACGTCGGTCAGCGAGGACCCCAGGTGTCGGATCATCTTGGTCCGTTGCGCCTCACCGCCGGACAGCGTCCCGGCCGGCCGGTCCAGCGACAGGTAGCCGAGCCCGATGTCGGTGAACGAGTCGAGCAGGTGGCGCAGCCCGGTGAGCAGCGGGGCGACCGAGGGCTCGTCGAGCTTGCGGACCCAGGCGGCCAGGTCGCTGATCTGCATGCTGCACAGCTCGGCGATGTTCAGACCCTCGATCTTCGACGACCGGGCCAGCGCGCTCAGCCGGGTGCCGCCGCAGTCCGGACACGTCGTGAAGGTGACGGCCCGCTCGACGAAGGCGCGGATGTGCGGCTGCAGCGCGTCGACGTCCTTGGACAGGTACGACTTGCGGATCTGCGGGATCAACCCCGAGTAGGTCAGGTTGATGCCCTCGACCTTGATCTTGGTCGGCTCGCGGTGCAGCAGGTCGTTCAGTTCCTTCTTCGTGTACTTCCCGATCGGCTTGTCCGGGTCGAAGTACCCGCACTGCCGGTAGATCCGGCCGTACCAGCCCTCCATGCTGTAGCCGGGGATGGTCAGCGCACCCTCGTTGAGCGACAAGGTGTCGTCGTAGAGCGCGGTCAGGTCGATGTCGTTGATCGAGCCCATGCCCTCGCACCGCGGGCACATCCCCCCGGTGATGCTGAACTCGCGGCGTTCCTTGGTCGTCGTCCCGCCGCGCTCCATGGTCACCGCGCCCGCGCCGCTGATCGAGGCGACGTTGAACGAGAACGCCTGGGCCGAACCGACGTGCGGTTGACCCAGGCGGCTGAACAGGATCCGCAGCATGGCGTTGGCGTCGGTCGCCGTGCCCACCGTGGAGCGCGGATTCGCCCCCATCCGCTCCTGGTCGACGATGATCGCGGTGGTCAGCCCCTCGAGCCGGTCGACGTCGGGCCGGGCCTGGTTGGGCATGAAGCCCTGGAGGAACGCGCTGTAGGTCTCGTTGATCATCCGCTGCGACTCGGCGGCGATGGTGGCGAACACCAGCGAGCTCTTCCCCGATCCGGACACCCCGGTGAACACGGTCAGCCGTCGCTTGGGGATCTCGACGTCGATGTCCTTGAGGTTGTTCTCGCGGGCGCCGAGCACCCGGAGGGTGTCGTGGCTGTCGGCGACGTGCGCTGTGGTGGCCAGGTCGTCCGTGGTCAGGGACATGCGAATGGTCTCCTCGGTCGGGCTCGGCGTTCGCTGCGGATCACCTTGCCTCCGGCATTGCCGGAGAAGCAATCGCGTACACCGTACGACATAGAGTCGAGGTCCGCCCCACGTGTACTCCGTTCAGCGGTAGGAGTACGGATTCGAATCGCTCAGCGCGGAGCCGAGGCGGCCATCGACGGTCGAGCGGCCCCGGACCCCCGGGTGTCGAGATCGAAGCCACACTCCCCTGGGGTGCTGGGGATCGGGAAAACCGTCGGGAAGGACACGGCCCGGTGCGCTCCCTTGGTCTGACAGGTTGGCTGCATACCCTCTACAGGGTGGCTCCCCGACGACATCCTGCCAAGACCGCGTACGCGTTCGGCCTGTTCATCGTGGTCAGCGCGCTCTCCGGGCTGCTGATCGCCGCCCTGTTCGTGCCGGTCATCGGCGTGGCCAACCGGGGCGGCGAGGTCGCGGTCGAGCAACTCGACAACCTGCCGGTCTCGTTCGATCCGCCCGCCCAGTCGCAGCGCTCGCGGATCCTCGACGCCAACGGCAAGGTCGTCGCCTACCTGTGGGACGAGAACCGGGTCTACAAGACGCTCGACGACATCGCGCCGGTGATGCGGCAGGCCCAGGTGGCGATCGAGGACCACCGCTTCTACGAGCACGGGCCGCTCGATCTGACCGGCACGCTGCGGGCGTTCCTGCGCAACCAGGCGGCCGGCGGGGTCACCCAGGGCGGGTCGAGCATCACCCAGCAGTACGTGAAGATGGTCCAGATCGAGGACGCCAAGCAACGCGGCGACGAGGCCGGGGTCAAGGCGGCGCAGGCCGGGACGTACGAGCGCAAGATCGCCGAGCTGCGCTTCGCCATCTCGCTCGAGCGGTCGCTGACCAAGGACCAGATCCTCGAGCGCTACCTGAACATCGCCTACTACGGTGACGGTGTCTACGGCGTCGAGGCGGCCGCCGAGCACTACTTCGACACCACCGCCAAGAAGCTGACCCTGACTCAGGCCGCGATGCTGGCCGGGCTGGTGCAGAACCCGACCGCGCTGAGCCCGACGGTCGCCCCGGACGCGGCGATCGCCCGTCGCAACCAGGTGCTGACCCGGATGGTCGAGGTCGGGGTGGTGTCCGCGGCCAAGGCGGCCAAGGCCAAGCAGGTCGAGTTCGACCAGGACGCGGTCACCGAGAAGCGCAACGGCTGCATCGGCTCGCGCTATCCGTTCATGTGCGACTACGTGTACCGGACCCTGGCCCAGGCCCCCAGCCTCGGTGGCGACGAGGCCGCGCGGGTCAACATGATCAACCGCGGCGGTCTGACCATCACCACCGCGATCGACCCGGCCACCCAGAAGATCGCCCAGAAGGCGGTCAACCGGGTCGTCGGCGCGACGGATCCGCTGATCTCGACCATGAACATGGTGCAGCCCGGCACCGGGCTGATCGTGGCCATGGCCCAGAGCCGGCCCGACAAGGGCGACGACAGCAAGGACGGCGAGACCTACTACAACTACTCGGTCTCCCCGGCCATGGGCGGTGCGCAGGGCTTCCAGGCCGGCTCGACGTTCAAGGCGTTCACCGCGGCGGCTGCGCTCGAGGCGGGGATCCCGTTGTCCGAGCGGATCGACGCCCGACGGACCATCGACTTCACCGGGCGGAGCTTCGAGACCTGCGACGGCACCAGCCGGGTCGGTGACTTCGAGGTCAGCAACTCGACCGGGACCAACGGGCGGATGGACATGCGACTGGCCGCGCAGCGGTCGGTGAACACCTACTTCGTCGAGCTCGAACTGCAGACCGGGATGTGCCCGGTCACCGAGATGGCGCAGAAGCTCGGGGTCGAGAGCAGCACCGAGGGCGCCCCGATCAGCTCGTACGCCGACAAGCCGTCGTTCACCCTGGGCACCGTCGAGGTCAACCCGCTGTCGATGGCCGAGGCGTACGCGACCTTCGCCTCCGGCGGGATCCACTGCAAGCCGATCATCGTCGACAGCATCACCGGCGGTGACGGGACGCAGTACGACTCGCCGAGCGCGGATTGTCAACGGGTGATGACCGCCGACGCGGCCAATGCGGTGAACGACCTGCTCGGCGGGGTGATGACCCGCGGGACCGGACAGCGGGCCGCCACCGCCGACCGTCGACCGCAGGCCGGCAAGACCGGCACCATCGACAGCAACCAGGCTGTCTGGTTCGTCGGCTACACCCCCGAGGTGGCCGGGGCCGCGATGATCTCGATCGACAACACGCGGGCCCCGTTCGTCCGCGGTCGGGCCGGGTACAAGTCGAGCGGCGTGAAGAACTACACCGTCCCCTCGACCGGGGTCTACCTGTCCGGCACCGGCAGCGGCGACGCCGGCCAGCAGATCTGGAAGCCGGTGATGGAGGAGTACCTGGCCGACAAGCCCCGGACCGCCTTCGAGCCGGCGCCGCCATCGTTGGTCACCGGTCGCCCCGATCAGGCCAACCCGTGGGACGACCCGAACGGCCAGCAGCCGACCCCCGGACAGCCCGGCGAACGACCCTCGCAGGGCCCCGGCCGACGCTGATCCGCCCAGGCACGGTGGTCCGCCTAGACCGGCTCGGCGGGTCCGGCGAGCCGGAGCTCGTAGATGATCTCCAGTCCGTCCTCGTCGTCCCACTGCTCCCCCACCTCGACCAGGCCGAAGTCGGCGACCAGCCGCTCGGAGGCGATGTTGCCCGGGCTGATCGTGGCGCGGAGCACGCGTACGCCGGGCTCGCGGCGGGCACGGTCGAGCAGGAACCCGAGCGTGGCCCGGGCGTAGCCGCGACGACGCAGCGGCGGGTCGATCGCGTACCCGACCTCGACCATCCCGTGCTCGTCGGGTGGTCCGTGGAACCCGGCTCGGCCGACCGGGGCTCCGGTGGTGGTGTCGACCACCGCACCGGTGATCCACCCCGCGTCGTCCGGGTGCGCGGTGAGCTGGGTGCTGCGCATCCGCCACGTGCCGAGATTGTCCTCGTCGGTGAAGTGCTCGCTCATGGCCAGCCCGCTGGCCGCGCGGGCCCGTTCGAGGTTGCCCGCGGCGAGCGCGTGGATGACCTCGGGCTCGAGTTGGACGATGGTCACGCTCGGTACGGTCGCGCCGGCCATCAGTTGCGGGCCTTGCGGGCCCAGACGAAGCAGTAGATCCCGAAACAGGCGATCCCGGCGGCCATCACCAGCAGCAGCCCGGTGCCGAACGGCTGCTTGCTGATCGTGGTCAGCGCGGCGTCGAGCCCGCCGGCCTTGTCCGGATCGTAGGTGACCGCCGCCCAGCCGAACAGGGCGCCGATGATGACGAAGGCGACGCCCTTGGCGCAGTAGCCGGCGACGGCCATCCGCTGGACGCCGGTCGAGACCCCGGAGTCGAGGTCCTCGAGGAAGTTGCGCTTGACCCCCTTGACCACCTGCGCAACGCCGACGCCGGCCACCGCGAGACCGACGGCCACCACCAGGACCACCCCGAACGGCAGGTCGAGGAGCCGGGCCGACAGAGTCTCCTCGCTCTGACCCGACCGGCTGCGCGAGCCCAGCGCGACCCCGACGGTCGCCACGCCGAGCGCCAGATAGACCACGCTGCGTCCGGCGGACGCCACCCGACGCTTCAACCGACGGTCGGGCGGTGCGTCGGCCGGCCCGATGCTCGCCTCCAGGCCCTGCCAGACGGCGAGCACGAACAGTCCGACGGCCATCACCCACAGCAGCCCGACCCCGAGCGGGTTGCCGGCCAGCTCGGCCAGGGCCCCGGTCTGCGAGGCGTCGCCCTTGCCGCCGAGGGCGATCTGGGCGGCCAGCCAGGCGATGACGAGGTGGATCAGCCCGTAGCTGACCAGACCGACGCCGATGGCGATCCGGTAGCCGCGGTGTTCACGGACGTCATCGAGCTCCACGCGGTCATCCTGGCACGACGCTGGGCTCGCGGGGCGAAGAAGCGGAGACCGGCAGCCGAACCGCCAACCACGGCAGGAACAGCTGGACCAGCGGACCGATGCCCAGCGCGTACGCGATGGTCCCGACCCCGACCACACCGCCGAGCAGGTAGCCGGCGACGACCAGGCCGACCTCGATCGAGGTCCGGACCAGCCGTACGCTGCGTCCGGTCATGCTGACCAGTCCGGTCATCAGTCCGTCGCGCGGGCCCGGGCCGAGGTGGGCCCCGATGTACGCCGCGCCGGCCGCCCCGTTCAGCAGCAGGCCACCGACCAGCAGGGCGATCCGTGTCGGCCAGCCGTCGACCTCGGGGATCAGCGCCAGCCCGACGTCGGCGGCCACCCCGACCACGAAGACGTTGGCCACCGTGCCCAGACCGGGCCACTGCCGCAGCGGGATCCAGGCCAGCAGCACGACGGCGCCGACGATGATGGTCACGGTGCCGAAGCTGAACGGCACGAACCGCGTCAGCCCCTGGTGCAGCACGTCCCACGGCGGAGTGCCCAGGTGCGACCGGAGCATCATCGACATCGAGAATCCGTACGCGGCCAGGCCGATGACGAGCTGGACCAGGCGTCGCGGCAGCCGACCGGCGGTGAGCTGCTCACGCGGGGTGAGCCGGGGCAGGTGGTAGCGGGGCGAGCGGGCCATGACTCGATCCTGCGTCCTCGGCCCGCCCGCGCCGTAGGTCCAATCGCCGACCACTGGCCTGATCGAGGCTGACTGGCCTGTTCCGGCGGCCGATCTGGCCTGATACTGAGCGTATGGCCCTGCGCACCGTCTCCGCTGCCGTCCTGGCCGACCTGGTCGGCCGGGAGCCGCTGGCCCGGCCCTACCGGCAGCGGTTGGTCGCCCGGCTGCGGATGCTCGTGCTCAACGGTCGGCTGCCCGAGGGTGTCCGGCTGCCGAGCGAACGCGAACTGGCCACGCGGATCCAGCTCAGCCGGTCGACGGTGACCGCCGCGTACGCCGACCTGCACGCCTCCGGACATCTCCGCTCACGTCCCGGAGCCGGTCACTTCGTCGCCCCCCTCGACGCGCCCGGGCGGGCCGATCAGCGCGAATCGGCCGGCTCGCTGCTGATGACCTTCACCTCGGCCCCGGCCGCTCCCGGCGTGGCCGAGGCGTACGCCGCCGCCCTCGACCACCTCCCCCCGCTGCTGGCCGGCCACGGGTATGCGGCCGACGGGGTGCCGGCGCTCCGCGAGGCGTTGGCCGACTGGTACAGCCGGCGCGGGCTGCCCACCGACCCGGCGCAGATCGTGGTCACCGGCGGCGCGCTGGCCGCGATCAACCTGGTCACCCGGACGCTGCTCGGAGCCGGCGACCGGGTGCTGGTCGAGTCACCGAGCTACGCCAACGCCCTCGACGCGTTGCGACGGCAGGGGGCGCGGCTGGTCGCGGCACCGATGACCGAGACCGGCTGGGATGTCGACCACCTCGTGGCCACCGCTCAGCAGTCGGCTCCGACCTTCGCACTGCTGATGCCGGACTTCCACAACCCGACCGGCTTCACCATGCCGGCCGAGCAGCGCCAGCAGATCGCGTCCGGGCTGCGACGGGCCCGTTGCCGTCCGCTGGTCGACGAGACGCTGGTCGAGCTGGCGCTGGACGGGCAGCCTCCCGAACCGTCCTTCGCGGCCGGCCACCCCGACACCGTGCTGGTCGGGTCGGCCAGCAAGGCGTTCTGGGGTGGGCTGCGGATCGGCTGGATCCGCAGTCCGCGGGCGCTGGTCCGGTCGTTGCTGGCCGGCCGGGCCAGCCTCGACCTGGGGGTGGCACCGCTCGAGCAACTCGTCGTCGCCCATCTGCTGCGCCACGCCGAGAGCGGGACCGCCGACCAGCGGGCCAAGCTCCGGGTCCAGCGCGACACCCTGCTCGCCGTGCTCTGCGACCAGCTGCCCGAATGGCGGGTGAGCCGACCGGGCGGCGGCCAGTCGGTGTGGATCGAGCTGCCGGAGGCCGTCGGCACCCCCCTGGTCGTGGCGGCGGCCGCCGAGGGCGTCACCCTGCTTCCCGGGCACCGCTTCTTCCCGACCGGCGGCGGCGAGCGCCACCTCCGATTGCCGTTCACCGCACCGGTGGAGTTGTTGACCGAAGCGGTGACCCGGCTGCGGCGGGCCTGGGACCGCCTCGATCCCACCGCGGCCGACGGCGGCGTACGCCTCGACCTGATCGCCTGAGTGGGTCCGGCCGAGAGAGCCTCTCCCCTGGTGCGTCGCGGTCTCCAGCCCGTCGACGCCCACCGTCTGGATCAGCCGGTGGGTGCTGAGGAGCGGGCCTGCTTGATCGCCGCCTTGGCCGCCTTCTTGGCCTCGCGGACCTTGGCCAGCGACTCGGGATCGGACACGTCGGCGACCGACACGAACGCGCCCAGCTCACCGAACTTTCCGGCCGCCTCCTGCCAGCCCGGCGGGCGGACCCCACGCAGCTTGCCCAGGACCGCGATGAAGATGGCCACCTTGTCAGGCCCGAAACCGGGGACGTCGAGCAGCGCCGTCCGCAGTTCGGCACCGGTCGACGCCGACGCCCACAGCCGGCCCGCGTCGCCGTCGTAGCGATCGACCAGCAGTCGGCAGGCCTGTCGCACCCGCTTGCCCATCGACCCCGGGAACCGGTGCACCGCCGGCCGCTGCGAGCACAGCGCGACGAAGTCGTCCTCGGCCATCTCGGCGATCGCGGCGACGTCGAGCGTCCCGCCCATCCGTTCGGCGATCACCCAGGGTCCGGTGAACGCCTTCTCCATCGGCACCTGCTGGTCGAGCACCATCCCGAGCAGCAGCGCGTTGTCGTCCTCGGACAGCAGGCGGTCGGCGTCGGCGTTCCCGGTCAGCCAGATCGGCGGGTTGGTCATGGAGGTCATTCTGCCCATCCGCAGCTCTATCCACCGAGGGGCACGAGGGCTAGGGTCGGCCCAGGAGGCAACGTGATGCGCATCCAGGAACTGCTCCGCGCCAAGGGCTTCGAGGTCATCACCATCACGGCGTCCGCCTCGGTCGCCGAGGCGGTGTCGCTGCTCGACCAGCACAATCTCGGCTCGCTGGTGGTGACCGGGGAGGACGGGCGGATCGTCGGGATCGTGAGCGAGCGCGACATCATCCGCCGGCTGCGTTCGGGTGCCGACTTCCTCGACGGCGAGGTGGCCGCGGTGATGACCGGGGACGTGGTGACCTGCCGGGCCGACTCGTCGGTGCAGGCGCTGATGAGCACCATGACCGAGCGCCGGATCCGCCACCTCCCGGTGGTCGGTGACCGGGACGAGTTGATCGGGATCGTCAGCATCGGTGACCTGGTCAAGTCCTACATCACCGAGGTCGAGTTCGAACGCGACCAGCTCCAGGACTACGTGTCGGGCTGACCGCGCCCCGGTCGGGCCCGTTCGCCGCACCGCGTCGGGCGACAGCGGCCCCGCCCGATGGGCCACAATGTCCTGGTGCAGCGAGCGATCCTCGGGGGTCGGGCGTGGGGTTACGCATTCGCTGCGCTGTGCGCTCCTTTCATCGTGCTGCACGTCGTCGCCGCGGTGGGACCGGTCGCCGACTGGACCTACCTGGTCGTGATCGGCGGCGCCGCCGTGTTCGCGCTGGCCGGCACGATCCGCGCTCCCGCCGGGCACCGGCGGGTGCCCGGGCTGATCACCGCCGGACTGGCCGCGTCGGCCGTCGGCGAGATCATCTGGACCGGGTACGCCCAGGCCGGGCTCGACGCCGGGACCTCGCCGGCCGGCATCGGCTATCTGCTGTCCTACGTCGGTCTCGGCGCCGCGGTCTGGGTGGTGCTGGCCCGGAACACCCTGACCGGACCGCTGGATCCGGATGCGGTGATCGATGTCGTCACCGTCGTCCTGGTCAGCCTGCTGATCTTCTGGAACCTGTCGATCGCCTCGATCATCGACGACGCGACGCGTACGCCGATGGCCCGGATGCTGACCGCGGTCTACCCGACGGCCGACGCGGTGCTGCTGGCCCTGACCGTCCGGGTGCTCGGCGACCCCCGGGCCAGGACCCCGTTCACGCTGCTGTTCGCCAGTGGGCTGCTGGCCTGGCTGGCCTCCGACATCGGCTACCTGACCCTGGGTATCACCGAGGCCAACGAAGCGGTCCTCGACGTGGGCTGGATGGTCGGCGCGCTGCTGATGGCCGGGGCGGCGTGGCGCGGTCAGCGCACCACCGACCGGGTCGAGGCGCTCGAGCGCCCGTCGACGTCGGCGGTCATCGTCCGGCGGCTGGCCATCGCCACCCTGCCGCTGTTGGTCCCCCCGCTGCTCGAGCTCGTCGACGTCTGGCGGGGCCGCGAACCGGAACCGCTGGCCACCCTGTTCGGACTGCTCGCCCTGCTGCTGCTGGCCGTGCTCCGCACCGCACGGCTGCTGCGTTCGGAGGCCCGGGCGCGTGACGAGGTGCAGGTGGCCCGCGATGCCGCAGTCGAGGCGTCGCTGGCCAAGTCGGCGTTCCTGGCCACCATGAGCCACGAGATCCGCACCCCGATGAACGGAGTGATCGGTCTGACCGGGTTGCTTCTGCACACCGACCTCGACGACCGGCAGCGGCAGTACGCCGACGGGGTGCGCACGGCCGGTGAGTCACTGCTGGTGATCATCAACGACATCCTCGACTTCTCGAAGGTCGAGTCGGGGCGGATCGACCTCGAGGAGATCGACTTCGACCTCGCCGTGATGGTCGAGGACGTGGCCGAGCTGATGGCCGAGCCGGCGCACGCCAAGGATCTCGAACTGGTGGCGTCGTGCGCCCCGGACGTGCCGACCGCAGTCCGCGGCGACCCGCACCGGCTGCGTCAGGTGCTGCTCAACCTGGCCAGCAACGCGGTCAAGTTCACCGCCACCGGCGAGGTCACCCTCCGCGTCACCCTGGTCGAGCGCGACGCCGACGGCGTGGTCATCCGGCTCGAGGTCAACGACACCGGCGCGGGCATCCCGCACGACCAGCGGCAGCGGCTCTTCGACCCCTTCCAGCAGGCCGACTCCTCGACCACCCGGCGCTACGGCGGGACCGGGCTCGGCCTGGCCATCTCGAGCCGGCTGGTCGAGGCGATGGGTGGGAAGATCGGCCTGGCCAGCGAGCCGGGGGCGGGCAGCACCTTCTGGGCCGTGGTGCCGCTACGCCTGGCGGCCCGCCCGCTGCCGACCCGGCGTCCCGACGTCACCCAGCTGGTCGGTGCCCGGGTGCTGGTGGTCGACGACAACACCACCAACCGCCAGATCCTGTCCGAGCAGCTGCGGGGGTGGCGGCTCGACGTGGAGACCGCGGTCGACGGTCCGGACGCCCTGCGGCGGCTGGCCGAGGAGCAGTTCTGGCTCGTGGTGATCGACCTGTGCATGCCCGACATGGACGGTCTCGAAGTCGCCCGACAGGCGGCCCGCCACGGCTCCCCCGGCATCGTCCTGCTCACCTCCGGACCCGACATCAGCGCCGGCGAAGCCGCAGCGGCCGGCGTCGCGGCCCGGCTGCCCAAACCGGCCGCACTCGGTCCGCTGGGCGCGGCGCTGCTCACCGCGGCCGACCGGCGATCCGATGGTGCCGCGGTCAGGACCTCGGTGCGACCGGTCGACGACGCCGACCCCGACCCCGGCCGCGCGGTCCGCGGCACCGTGCTGGTGGTCGAGGACAACGAGCTCAACCAGATCGTCGCCGAGGGGATGCTGCGCCATCTCGGGTGGGCGGTGGTCGTGGCCGACAACGGGCTCCGCGCCGTGGAGGCCGTGCGGAGGCAGCGCTTCGACCTGATCCTGATGGACTGCCACATGCCCGAGATGGACGGCTACCAGGCCACCGGTGAGATCCGCCGGATCGAGGGCACCGACCGGCGTACGCCGATCGTGGCCATGACCGCGGGCGGCACGGTGGTCGACCGTGACCAGTGCCTGGCCGCCGGGATGGACGACTACCTGGCCAAGCCGGTCGAGGCGGGACGGCTGCGCGAGACGCTCGAACGCTGGGTCGCCCCGGCGATCAGCTCGGACTGATCCGCCGAAAATCTGGCGCCCATGGTCCCGAACGGGTCCGCGCTGAGCGAGGCGAACGCTACCGACGGTTCACCGGGCGCCGGATTGACGTCGTCCGGACAGTTCGACGACGGCCGCGATCACCGTCGACCAGGTCGTCGGCGGCGGGAGCTGGTGACCGACGTCGTCGAGGACGAGCAGCCGGGCGCCCGGGATGGCCTCGGCCAGCGCCGCCCCGTGGGCCGGCGGGAACAACGGGTCGGCCGACCCGTGGACCACCAGGGTGGGCAACCCGGCCAGCGTGGTCAGGTCGGCCGCGGGCGCGTCGTCGTCGCCGGCGACCAGGAAGTGGTTGGTCGACGCCGCGGACGGATCTGAGGTCCGGGCGACGACCCGGGTGACCAGCGCCCGCAGGTCGGACTCGTCGAAGTGGCCCGGCCCGGCGTACGGCCGCTCGGTCTCGACCAGGTATCCGACCACGGCGGCCGGATCGGTCCAGTCGGGCTCGGCCGGGCCGTCGCTGGACATCAGCTCGGGCGACGGATCGGGCAGGTCCCACGCCACTCCGTCGGCCGGCGTGGTCGAGATCAGCGTGAGGGTGGCCAGCCGGTCGCGGTGCTGCAGCGCGAGTTGCTGGGCCAGCCCACCACCCATCGAGATCCCGATGACGTGCGCCCGACCGATCGCGTACGCGTCGAGCACGCCCACCGCATCGGCGACCAGATCGGCGCCGGTGTAGCCCGGCTCGCCCCGGGGGTAGGTGGTCGACGCCCCGGTGTCGCGTTGGTCGTAGCGGAGCACGCCGAACCCACGCTCGACCAACTCCGCGCACCACCCGTCGCGCCACCAGTCCATCGACCAGGTCGCGGCGCCGATCAGCAGCACCGTCTCCGCGGACTCCGTGCCCCAGCGCTCGGTCAGCAGGTGCGCACCGCCACCGACCTCGATCAGTCGCTGCCGGCGCATCGATGGGACCCGGCGACCGACTAGAAGTTGATCATGTGGCCGGACACGCCGTGGGCCACTTCCTTGAGCACCTCGGACAGCGTCGGGTGGGCGTGGACCGTCCGCGCGACCTCTTCCGCGGTCAGGTCCCACTGCTGGGCCAGGACGAGCTCGGGCAGCAGCTCGGTGACCTCGGGGCCGATCATGTGCAGGCCGAGGATCTCGCCGTACTTGGCGTCGGCGACGAGCTTGGCGAAGCCGCCCGACTCCCCCAGCCCGTGCGCCTTACCGTTGGCCGAGAACGGGAACTTGGCGACCTTGACGTCGTAACCGCGGTCCTTGGCCTGCTGCTCGGTGTAGCCGAACGAGCCGATCTGCGGCTGGCAGTAGGTGGCCCGCGGGATCATGTCGTAGTTGACGTCCATGGTCTCGACGCCGGCGATGGTCTCGGCCGCCACGATGGCCTGGGCCTCGGCGGTGTGGGCCAGCATCAGCTTCGCGGTGACGTCGCCGATCGCGTAGATGTGCGGGACCGAGGTGTGCATCCGGTCGTCGATGTCGATCGCGCCCCGCTCGGTGAGCGTGATGCCGGTGTTCTCCAGGCCGTAGCCCTGGGTCCGGGGCGCGAAGCCGATGGCCTGCAGCACCTTGTCGGTCTCCAGCACCTGCGGGTCGCCGCCCTTGGCCGGGGACACGGTGACCTTGACCTTGTCACCGGAGTCGTCGATCGACTCGACCTTGGTGCTGAGCATGACCTTGACGCCGAGCTTCTTGTACGCCTTGGCCAGCTCGGCCGAGACCTCCGGCTCCTCGAGCGGCACCATCCGGTCCAGGAACTCGACGATGGTCACGTCGACGCCGTAGTTGGCCATCACGTAGCCGAACTCGACCCCGATCGCGCCGGAACCGGCGATGACGATCGACTCAGGCAGGTCGGAGGTGAGGATCTGCTCCTCGTAGGTGACCACGCGGTCGCTGAGCGCGGTCCCCGGCAGCAGTCGGGTCGTCGCACCGGTGGCGATGATGCACTGGTCGAAGGTGACCGTCTCGGTGCCGCCCTTGTTGAGCTCGACCGAGAAGGTGTGGTCGTCGGTGAAGGTCGCCCACCCGTCGATCTCGGTGACCTTGTTCTTCTTCATCAGGTAGTGCACGCCCTTGGCCATCCGGTCGGCCACGTCGCGGCTGCGCTTGTGGGCCACCCCGAAGTCGAAGCTGACGTCACCGCTGATGCCGAAGGTCTTGGCTTCACGCGTGTAGAGGTGCGCGATCTCGGCGTTGCGGAGCAGCGACTTGGTCGGGATGCAGCCGACGTTGTTACACACCCCGCCCCAGTACTTGAGCTCGATGATCGCGGTCTTCAGACCGAGCTGCCCGGCCCGTACGGCGGCCACGTACCCACCCGGCCCGGCACCCAGTACGACGACGTCAAAGTGTGAGGACATGGCGCCAACTCTAGGGGTCCGGCCCTCGGCGCCGCCGCGCGGTTCGGCTCAACCCCAACACGCGCGAGAGTTCGCAAAGTATCTCACATATGAGTTAGCGTGGGCCCATGACGACCGACACCTACCTGGACCGTATCGGTGGATTGATCCGCGACGCGCGCAAGCACCGGGGGCTCACGCAGACCCAGCTGGCCGACGTCCTGGGCACCAGTCAGAGTGCCGTCCACCGGATCGAAGCCGGCGGTCAGAACCTCAGCCTCGAGATGGTCAACCGGATCGCCGAGGCCCTCGACTCCCCGCTGATCTCGGTCGGCTCGGGCGCCCCGCAGCACCTCCGGGTCCGCGGCGGGACGAAGCTCAAGGGTTCAATCGCCGTCCGATCCTCCAAGAACGCCGCCGTCGCCCTGCTCTGCGCCAGCCTGCTCAACCACGGCCGCACCGTCCTGCGCGGCATCGCCAAGATCGAGGAGGTCAACCGAATCCTCGAGGTGCTGACCAGCATCGGCGTCCGCGCCACCTGGATCGGCGACGGCAATGATCTCGAACTGATCCGCCCCGACGAGCTGCACCTGGACGAGATGGATCTGGCCGCTGCCCGGCGGACCCGCTCGGTGATCATGTTCCTGGGACCGCTGCTGCACTCCTACCCGCTGTTCAACCTCCCGTACGCCGGCGGCTGCGACCTGGGCGCGCGGACCATCGAGCCCCACCTGCAGGTGCTGCGCCGCTTCGGGCTCGACGTGGTCCCGACCGACGGCTTCTACCACTGCACGGTCGACGAGTCGGTCGAGCCGGAGCGCCCGATCACCCTGACCGAACGGGGCGACACGGTGACCGAGAACGCGCTGCTCGCCGCGGCGCTGTCACCCGGGGTGACCACGCTGCGCAACGCCAGCCCGAACTACATGGTCCAGGACCTGTGCGTGTTCCTCGTCGAGCTCGGGGTCCGGATCGACGGCATCGGGACGACCACGCTGCGGGTGCACGGCGTCGAGAGCATCAACCGCGACGTCGAGTTCGCCCCGTCGGAGGACCCGATCGAGGCGATGAGCCTGCTGACCGCGGCCATCGTCACCCAGTCGGAGCTGACCATCACCCGGGCACCGATCGAGTTCCTCGAGATCGAGCTGGCCATCCTCGAGGAGATGGGCCTCAACTTCCACCTCGGCGAGGAGTACGTCGCCGCCAACGGGCACACCCGGCTGGTCGATCTCACGGTCAAGGCCTCGCACCTCAAGTCGCCGATCGACAAGATCCACCCGATGCCGTTCCCCGGGCTGAACATCGACAACCTGCCGTTCTTCGCGGTCATCGCGGCGACCGCCGAGGGCAAGACGATCATCCACGACTGGGTCTACGAGAACCGGGCGATCTATCTGACCGAGCTCAACCGCCTCGGCGCACGGGTCCAGCTGCTCGACCCGCACCGGGTCATCGTCGAGGGTCCGACCCGCTGGCGGGGCCAGCAGGTCGTCTGCCCGCCGGCCCTGCGGCCGGCGGTCTGCATCCTGCTCGGGATGCTCGCCGCCCGCGGCGAATCGGTGCTCCGCGACGTCTACGTGATCAACCGCGGCTACGAGGATCTGGCCAACCGGCTCAACGCGCTCGGCGCCAACATCGAGGTCTTCCGCGACTGACGGTCCGATCGTTCACCCCAGCGCACCCCTGCTCCGCGTGACGGAGGGGAGGTGAGCTGGGGAGTCGGAGCATCGTCGGCGACCACGTCCGGCCGGACCAGCAGCCGTGGCTGATCTGGTTGCCCATGGTCACGGTGCTGGATCCGAGCCCGTAGGTCTCTTCTCGGTCACCTGTTCGGTGACCACGGTGACCCGCACCGGGTCCCACTCGTCGAGATCGTCCCACCCGCCGGATGGACCCGTCGCTCCGGACCATCAGCATCCAGAAGTCCGCCTCGGACTCCTTCGCGTACCCGAACACCCCGTCGGGCCGCCGGTAGGGCGCCGACGTCACCCCCTCCGGGAGCCGCCCGGCGGCCGACAGCGATTCCCGGTCCTGCGCCGGGATCGGGTTGAGCGCGAAGCGGAACGCCATCTCCCCGCGTACGCCGCCGATCTGCCCGGCTGCCGGCTTCAGCCGAGCCGGGTGGCGGTGAAGGTCTGCGACGGCGAGACGAATTCGTCCTGCGCCGCGACCAGGGCCAGCTCGTCGCGGCCCTCGGCGATCGTCCGGTCGAGCACGCCGTAGACCACCGAGGCGGTTCGGGCCAACGCATCGGGCACCGTGGCCCCGCCCAGCAACTGGGCCAGGAAGGTCGCGGCGGTGACATCGCCGGCGCCGGTGAACGTCCGCGGTAGCAGCGGGGTCCGGACCAGCCAGGCGTCGTCCTCGCTCGCCGCCACCATGTCGATCACCCCGGGCGGGGCGTCGTCGTGGACCACGCTGGTGACCAGGACGAGCGAGGGCCCGAGCGCCCGAACGGCGGCGGCCGCGGCGAGCACCTCCGGCATCGTCGTGCAGGCCATCCCGGTGAGGGCCTCGAGCTCGAACTGGTTGGGAGTGATGACCCGGGCCCGCGGCACCACCCGGTCGCGCATCAACTCCGGGATCCCGGGGCGCACGTAGAACCCGCGCCCGACATCGCCCTGGACCGGGTCGCAGCAGTAGAACGCGGCCGGGTTGCGCTCCTGGACCAGCGCCACCGCCTCGAGGATGACCTCGCCGACGTCGGAGCCGCCCTGGTAGCCCGACAGCACCGCGTCGACCTGACCGAGCATCCCGCGGTCGTCGATGCCGCGGACCACCTCGGCGATGTCGGATGCGGCCAGCAGCGGACCGCGCCACGACCCGTACCCGGTGTGGTTGGAGAAGTGCACGGTCAGCACCGGCCACACCTCCACCCCCATCCGCATCAGCGGGAAGGTCGCGGCACTGTTGCCCACGTGGCCGTAGGCCACCGAGGACTGGATCGAGAGAATGGTCGGCACCCCGTCATTCTCACCGCAGTTGGCGCAGACCCCTAGAGTGTCCCCATGTCATCCGGCGTCGAAGGCACGAGAGGCCTCGACGCCACCGACCCCGACCTCCCCCGGCACACCGATCCGCGCGGCGCTGCCCGCTCGGTCGACGGCTCCCACGATCATCACCACCACGTGTTGATCGAGCCGCAGGAGGACCGTTGGCCATGGCGCCGCAAGATCCGGCAGAACCCCCGCCAGCTCGCGGTCTACCGCTTCGCGGTGGGCGTGGCCGGGCTGTTCTTCATCTGCCTCGGGCTGGTCACCGGGCCGCTGCCCGGTCCGGGCGGGATCCCGCTGGTGCTGCTCGGACTGGCCATCTGGTCGAGCGAGTTCGAGTGGGCCCACAAGGTGATGATGTGGTTCAGGGCGCAACTGGTCCGCTACCGCGGGTGGCCGCGACGCCGCAAGATCACCTTCTGGCTGATCTTCTTCGTGGTCTGCGCGTCGTTCGGCTACACCTACCTGCTGCTGATCGGCCCGCCGTCGTGGATGCCCGACGTCGTCCACGAGGTCGCCGCCCTGCTCCCCGGGGTCTGACGCCGAGTCGACGCGGAGCGAGGAGCGCCAGCGACGACCGACGGTGCGGGGGGTGTGGGGGGTCGTCCCCCCACATCGACGCGGAGCGAGGAGCGCCAGCGACGACCGACGGTGCGGGGGGTGTGGGGGGTCGTCCCCCCATATCGGCCCGGTGCGACCGGGTCTGTCGGACCCGACCGGCACAATGACGGCATGCGCGCCGCCGACTACGGATACTTCGACACGCCGTTCGCGGCGTTCGCGCATCGCGGCGGGGCGACGTACGCGCCCAACCGTCACCGGGAGAACAGCCGGCACGCCTTCGAGCAGGCCGTCGCCCTCGGCTACCGCTACCTCGAGACCGATGTCCACGCCACCGCCGACGGGGTGCTGCTCGCCTTCCACGACACCGTGCTCGACCGGGTGACCGACCGGGTCGGCGCGATCGGCGCCCTGCCGTACGCCGAGGTCGCCCGGGCCCGGATCCACGGCATCGACCCGATCCCCCGGCTGGCCGAGCTGTTCGAGGCGTTCCCGCAGGCCCGGTTCAACATCGACGCCAAGTCGGCGGCGGCGGTCGCCCTGCTGGCCGACACCATCGCCGAGTACGAGGCGTACGACCGGGTCTGCGTCGGGTCGTTCGGCATCCGCCGGCTCCACGCCCTGCGCCGTCGGGTCGGCACCCGGGTCCCCTCGGCGGCCAGCTCGCTCGGGGTCGCGTACCACCGGTTCCTGCCCTGGTTGACCCGGGCGCTCGAGACCCCGGCGGCCGTGCTGCAGATCCCGGTCAGCGCTCACCTGCTCGGCCGCGAGGTGCGGCTGGTCACCCCGGCCCTGATCCGCGCGGTCCACCGGTCCGGCAAGGCCGTGCACATCTGGACCGTCGACGACTCCGAACTGATGGCGGAACTGATCGACGCCGGCGTCGACGGCATCTTCACCGACCGGATCGACACCCTGAAGACCGTGCTGACCGGGCGCGGGCTGTGGACCGACAACGAGGAGCCGACACCGTGAGCTCGACCGCACCAGGATCGGCGGGTCCGGCGTCCGTGGATCCCGACTCGACGACGATCGCGCGCGGTCGGCGCACGACGGTGGCCGCCTGGGCGATGTACGACTGGGGATCGTCGGCCTACAACACGATCATCGTGTCCTTCGTCTTCTCGGTGTATCTGACCGACGTGGTCGGCAGGAACCTCCCCGAGGGCTCACTCCCCCCGGCGACCTGGCTGAGCATCGCGACCTTCGTCGGCGCGCTGTTCATCATCGCCTTCGCCCCGGTGGGCGGTCAGCGGGCCGACGCCGGCGGGCACCGGCGACGGTCGCTCGTGATCTGGACCGCGCTGATGGTGGTCACCACGCTGGGGCTGTTCTTCGTCCGCGACACCGAATCCTCGTTCTGGCTGGGCCTGGTGCTGCTCGCGGCCGGCGGGGTGTGCCAGGAGCTGGCCTACGTCTCGTACAACGCGATGCTGCCGCAGATCTCCACCCCGGGCACCATCGGCAAGATCTCCGGGATCGGCTGGGGGTCGGGTTATCTCGGCGGCATCGTGGTGCTGCTGATCGCGGTGCTGCTGTTCGTCCAGCCCGAGGTCGGACTGTTCGGGGTGACCGGCGAGGACGGGCTCAAATTCCGGGCCCTGACGATCGTCGTCGCCCTGTGGTGCCTGTTCTGCATCCCCACCTTCCTCGCCGTCCCGGAGATCGCGCCGACGTCGTCACTACCGAAGGTCGGCCGCCTCGAGTCCTACAAGGTGTTGATCAACGAGGTCAAGGCGCTGTATCGCAGCGATCCGCACGCCGTCCGCTTCCTGCTCGCCAGCGCGCTCTACCGCGACGGGTTGGCCACCATCTTCTCGATCGGCGGTGTGATCGCGGTGGCGGTCTACGGCCTGACTCCATCGGGGGTGATCTTCTTCGGCGTCGCGGCCAATGTGGTCGCCGCCGTCGGCGCCTTCGCGGCAGGGGTGATCGAAGACCGCACCGGGGCCAAGCCGGTGGTCGTGGTGTCGCTGATCGCGCTCGTCACGGTGTGTGTCGCTTTGCTCTTCGCCCAGGGTCCGACCCAGTTCTGGGTGCTCGGGCTGATGCTCTGCCTGTGGGTCGGACCGGCCCAGGCGGCGTCGCGCAGCTACTTGGCCCGGTTGGCCCCGGTGGGGCGCGAGGGGCAGATGTTCGGGCTGTACGCGACCACCGGTCGTGCGGTGTCGTTCCTGGCCCCGGGACTGTTCGCGCTGTTCTCCGGGGTGTTCGATTCGGTGCGGCTGGGTATCGTCGGAATCGCGTTGGTGCTGCTGGCCGGACTGGTGGCGCTCTGGCGGGTCCAGCCCCCGCCGCGACGTCAGCCCGTCGGCCTCGGATGACGGGCTGCGGCGTAGTGTGTTGGAACATCCAGCCACGTCGGGGAGTTAAGTCAACCGGGGACCGTTCAACACGCCGTCTGAAACGACCAGGCAGGGAAGGACACGTCAATGGCCGACCGATCATTGAAGGGCACCGGACTGGGTGCCAAGAGCTTCGAGGACGAGGCCGGTGTCGAATTCGCCGCTCGCCAGGAAGTCGCTTACAACTGCCCGCGCGAGCACCACTTCTCGCTCGTCTTCTCGGCCGAGGCCGAGATCCCCTCGCTGTGGGAGTGCCCGCGCTGTGGCGCCGAGTCACTGCGCGCCGACGGCCAGCGGCCGGAGGTCAAGGAAGAGAAGCCCGTGCGCACCCACTGGGACATGCTGCGTGAGCGTCGCTCGATCGCCGAGCTCGAGGACCTGCTGGCCGAGCGGCTGACCCTGCTCCGGGCCGGCGAGCTGGGCTCGACCGCGTTCACGCGCAGCAGTGCACCGAAGAAGACCGCCTGACCGACCGAGTCGCCGGTGGTCGATGACCACCGGACCCGGATCCACCCGCTCCCCTTCGCCGCTTCGATCTCTGCGAGATCGGACCGCGCGGAGGGGAGCGGTGCGTTTCCCGGGGTCCGGTTTTGGTCGGGCTGGCCAGAATGAGCCGGTGACCCGAACGACCACGATCACGCTCGCCGGCGCCGTCGTGGCCGCGTTGATCGCCACGGCCGCGCTGGTCGTCGTCAACCAGACGGTCGGCGTGACCGTGATGACCCGCAACCTCTATCTCGGCGCCGACATCACCCGCCCGCTGCGAGCGGTCGAGGGACGCACGGGCCGAGCCGCCCTGGTTGCGCTGGGCCGGGCCAACGCCGAACTCCGCGCGGTGGTCGACGCGACGAACTTCCCGGTCCGCAGCCGGCTGCTGGCCGAGGAGATCGCCGCGGTCGCCCCGGAGGTGGTCGGGCTGCAGGAAGTGGCGCTGTGGCGTCACGGCCCGCTCGAGCTCGACGCACCCGGACGGCTCGACGCCGCCGAGGTCGATCTCGATTACCTCGCCCTGCTGGTCGACGACCTGGCCGCCCGCGGGCTGACGTACGAGGTGGTCGGGGTGCAGACCGCCTCCGATGTCGAGGCCCCCGCCTTCGCCGCCGACACCCCGGCCGCGCTGGCGGACGGCCGCGACGTCCGGCTGACCATGCGCGACGCGCTGCTGGTCCGCCGCAACGCCGGGATCCGGGTGCTCGACCACGGCTCGGGGCTCTACCGCCGCTCGTTCTCGGTCGACCTGGCCGGCGCACCGTACGCCTTCGTCCGCGGCTTCGTCTGGGCCGACCTGGCCGCCGGCCGCTCGCGGTTCCGCTTCGTCACCACCCACCTGGAGTCGCAGAACGCCGACCTGGCCCGCGGTCAGGCCGCCGAACTGCTCAGCGGTCCGGCCGGACGCAGCCGCCGTCCGGTCGTGCTGGTCTGCGATTGCAACGCCCCGCCCGGGTCGGCCGCGTACACGCTGCTCACCGACCGCGGCCGGCTCCGCGACGTCGGCTCGACCGCGCCGACCGGCACGCTGGGCGAGCGTGTCGACGACGCGACGCCGGACTTCACCGCCACACTGGATCTGGTGCTGACCCGGTCGACCCTGCTCCACCCCGTACGCGCCGAGCCGGCCAGCCGCACCGGCGCCGATCCGGCTCGCCGCGACCCCTCCACCGGACTCTGGCCCTCCGACCACGCGGGCGTCGCCGTCACGCTGCGGATCGGCTGAGCCGTGCTCGACCACCTCTCCCCGCAACGGCGCCGACTGGTCCTGGTGCTGGCCGGTCTGTCGATCGGCATCCTGCTCGCCGTCGCCGCCTCGCTCGCGCTGCGGGCGGTCGACCCGGCCCCGGTCCCGCAGTCCGAGCCGGGACCGGTGCTGCTCGTCCCCGGCTACGGCGGCACCGGCGCCTCGCTCGAACCGATGGCCGAGCGGCTCCGCGCGGCCGGGCGTACGGTCAGCATCGTCGCGCCGACCGGTGACGGCACCGGCGACCTCGACGATCAGGCCGAACGTCTGGCCGAGGTGGCCGAACAGGTCCGCGACCAGGCCGGCGCCGCGTCGGTCGACGTCGTCGGCTACTCGGCCGGCGGTGTGGTCGCCCGGCTCTGGGTCGCTGAGCACGGCGGCGCGGGGATGGCCCGTCGAGTGGTCAGCCTGGGCGCGCCCCAGCACGGCACCGGTCAGGCGGCGCTCGGTCGCGACTTCGCCGGTGGCTGTCCCCCGGCCTGCGAACAGCTGGTCCCGGACAGCGACCTGCTCCGGCGGCTGAACGCCGATGACGAGACCCCCTCCGGCCCGCAATGGGTCACGTTGCGCTCCGCCACCGACCAGGTGGTCACCCCGTCCGACTCGGCCACCCTCGACGGCGCGACGCTCAACCTGCTGCTCCAGGACGCCTGCGCCGGCCCGGTCGACCACGCCGCCCTGGCGACCCACCCCTACACCTACGCCACGCTCGACGCCGCCCTCGGCACCGGCCTCCCGCGTCCGCCGGCTCTCGCCTGCTGACGGCCGGGCATCGCCGATGCGCGACCCGGGGAACGTCAGTCGGTGACGTCCTTGGTGGCGAAGTTGGCCCACGCCGCCAGGGTGAAGACGACCAGGTAGCCGAGCTGGACCACGGTGCCGCGGATCAGATCGCGCCACAGCACCGGGTCTCGATAGAGGTCGACGAAGGCCAGCCAGTGGCGGGTGAGCAGATAGGGGTGCAGGGCCTCGGCCGCGTCCAGCCCGAGCAGCACCGTCGAGGCGACGAGCACGGCGATGGTGCCGAGCGCGGCGCCGATCGAGGAGGTGCTCAACGTCGAGAAGAACACCGCGACCGCGGCCACCCCGAGCATGCAGACGACGACGTAGACCAGGGCCAGCGCGGTCCGCCAGCCCAGCTCGGCCGAGCTCAGGCTGGTCCCGCTGACGCTCACCGTCCCGGGAGCCGGCGATCGGCCGAGCAGCAGCACGCCCTCGACGAAGGACACACCGGCCACGATGACCACGGCCATGACCACGAAGACGACCACGGTGACCAGCTTGGCCACCAGCAGCCGCGCCCGGCCGACCGGACGGATCAGCAGGTAGCGCAGCGTGCCGGTCTGCGCCTCGCCGGCCACCGCGTCGCCGCCGAGCACGGCGACGGCCACCGGGAGCAGCAACGGCAGCACCACGCCCAGCGCGGCCAGCGGGAAGAGCGTGCCGTCGGTCAGCACCGCGGACAGGAACGGCGGCCCGGTGCCCGGCCGGGGTCCGAGGTCGGTGACGGCCAGCAGGACGGCGACCAGGGTGGGCAGCGCGACCAGCATGGCGATCATCACCCAGGTGCGCGGCCGCCGGACCAGCTTGACGAGTTCGACGCCGATCATCGTGGTCTCGCCGCCTCGAGCACGATGTCCTCCAGCGCCCGACGATAGGGGCCGATCTCGGCCACCCGGACTCCCGACCCGACCAGGTGGGCGTTGAGCGCGGCCGGGTCGTCGGCGCGGACCAGGATCCGCTCCCCCGCGCGTTCCACCACGGTCGCGCCCAGCAGGTCGGCGGCCCGGGCGGCGTCGGGAGTCCGGACCGCGGTCAGACCGGCGTCGCCGAGCAGGGTGTCGAGGCGGTCCTGGATCACCAGCCGACCGCGGTCGAGCACCCCGACCCGGGTGCACAGCTCCTCGATCTCGGCCAGCAGGTGCGACGACAGCAGGATGGTCGTCCCGTCGCGGTGCAGCGCGGCCAGCAGCGCACGGATCTCCGCACTCCCCTGCGGGTCCAGCCCGTTGGTCGGCTCGTCGAGGATCAGCAGCTCCGGGCGGCGGAACAGCGCAGCGGCCAGGCCGAGCCGTTGGCGCATGCCCAGCGAGTACGCGCGCACCGGCCGGCGATCGGTGGGGTCGAGACCGACCTGGTCGAGGACCTCGGCGATCCGACCGCCCCGCGCCGTCCGGGCTCGACGATCGGCTCCGGCGGCGTCGAGCAGGTCGAGATTGGCCCGGCCGGACAGGTGGGGATAGGCGCCGGGTCCCTCGACCAGCGCGCCGACCCGGGGCAGCACCGCCCGCCGCCCGGCCGGCATCGGCGTCCCGAGCACCTCGATGTCACCCGAGGTCGGCAGGACCAGGCCGAGCAGCATCCGTACGGTGGTCGTCTTGCCCGATCCGTTCGCACCGAGGAAGCCGTAGATCTCCCCCTGCTCGACCCGCAGGTCGACGGCGTCGACCGCGCGCAGCTCGCCGTAGCGCTTGGTCAGCGCGTGCGTCTCGATCACCGCGGTCACGAGGCACCCAGCTCGACGGCCGCCCGGCGCAGGGTCTCGCCGGTCACCGTACCGGTGAGCAGGAAGCTGCTGCCCGGGCCTCGGAACGGGGTGACCAGCACGCCCACCGGGCCGACGGCGGCCAGGACTCCGGTGCTGGTCTCAGTCGCCGTACCGCCGCTCCGCAGCCGGTCACGCAGCGGCCGGGCCACCTGGCCGCGCAACGGCACCGCCAGCATCGTGCTCGGCCCGGTGCCGTAGACCCGCACCGCGCCGGTGTCGCTGACCCGGCTGTCCAGCCCGGCCAGGCGGTCGGGCAGCCGGACCTCGCTGAACGCGTTGGCCGCCCCGGCCACGTCGACGGAATCGGCGTAGTCGATCCGGATGCCGTCGGCCGGGCGGAACACGGTGTCGGCGTTGCCCGGGTCGCCGAGGCGCCACTCCACCACCGTGCTGGTCAGCACCGGACGCTGATCGGTCTCGCCGGACAGCTCGATCCGCAGGGGCAGTCCGGTCTGCGGGTCGGCCCAGACGTCGATCGCGGCGAGCGTGGACTCGGCCGCGGCCGGGGCGAGTCGCAGCCCGACCGCGTCGGTGCCGGCGATCCGCCGTGCGGGCAGCCGGGTCAGTTCGGCCTCGGCCGCACCGCGCAGCAACGATCGGGCCAGCGTCGGCGGCAGCAGATCCACCGCATCGGGCAGCCGCACCGACGACACCGGTGAGATGGTCGCGGTCCGCGACTCGAACACCCAGCGGATCTGCGACCCGGCCGAATGGAAGGTCGCGGTCTCGCCCGAAGTCCGCAGCCGGTCGACCCGCCAGAGCTGCGGGTCGCGCCACCAGACCCGCAACGTGGAGTCCTCGCCGAGCAGGGTCGACAAGGTGGCGAAGGTGTCGGTGTCGGGCACCTGGAGGGTCCCGCGGGTCTCGACGACTCCCGACCAGCCCACCGCGTACGAGGCGACGATCCGGGCGGCGAGTTCGGGCGCGGTCAGCGCGCTGCGGACGGCCGGCCGGGCCGCGACGAGCATGGGCAGTCCGATCAGGGCGAGCGCCACCACCCCGACGACGACCCAACGACGCATCACAGGCTCACGGACGATGGGGCGGATCCTCGATCTCACCGGCGATGACGATCGGACCCGAACGCGGTGACGGCGGCGGGTCGACGACCTCACCGGGCACCACGTTGCCAGGGTCCATCCGGGCCCGCACGGTGTCGAGCCCCATCCGGCTCATCCGCCGGGCCAGGAAGAACGCGATCGCCTTGCGGGCCAGCGGACGGGTCCACGGGATCAGGAAGATCAACCCGAGCACGTCGGTCAGGAAGCCGGGCACCATCAGCAGGATGCCGCCGACCAGGATCAGCGCGGCGTTGGCCAGCTCGCCGGTCGGCACCTTGCCCCCGGTGAAGGTGTCGTTGAGCGCCTTCCACGCCCGCGCTCCCTCGCGCCGCATCAACCAGCCACCCAGCACCGCCTCGGCGATCAGGATGCCGACGGTCGGCCATGGGCCGATCTCTTGCCCGACCTGGATCAGCAGGTAGACCTCGCCGATCGGGATGAGGACCAGCAGCAGGATCAGGACGGCGAGCGGCCAGCCGCTCCGCAACCTCACGGGGCCACCGCGCGACGGCGGTCGGCGAGACCGCGGAGCTGCCGGGCCCGATGGGCGATCCCCCACAACGTGGTCCGGATCAGCGCCTCGACGACGATCTTCTGACTCATCTTCGAGTCACCGCGCTCGCGCTCGATGAAGGTGATCGGCACCTCGACGACGTGGAAGCCGGCCTTGAGCGCCCGCCAGGACAGGTCGACCTGGAAGCAGTAGCCGGCCGAGGCGATGTCGTCGAGCCCGATCCCGCGCAGCGTGGCGGCGCGGAACAGGTTGAACCCGCCGGTGGCGTCCTTGAGCGGGACGCCGAGCATCAGCTGGGTCCACAGGTTGCCGCCCTTCGACAGCACCTCGCGCGACTTCGGCCAGTTGACCACCCGACCGCCCTTGACCCAGCGCGATCCCTTGACCATGTCCGCGCTGCGCAGCGCGTCGAGCAGCGTGGGCAGTTGCTCGGGCTGGTGCGAGCCGTCGGCGTCGAGCTCGACCAGGACGCCGTAACCCTCGTCGAGACCCCAGCCGAAGCCGGCCAGGTACGCCGCGCCGAGCCCTTCCTTGCCGCGGCGGTGCAGCACGTGCACGTGGTCGTCGCCCGCAGCAAGTCGATCGGCGATGGAGCCGGTGCCGTCGGGTGAGTTGTCGTCGGCGACCAGGATGTGCGCGTCGGGCACCGCGGCCCGGACGCGAGCCGTGATCGGCTCGATGTTCTCGGCCTCGTTGTAGGTCGGGATGATCACCAGGATCCGGCCCAGCTCGGCAAGCGCCACCGGCTGCCCCGTCGTCGGGTCGCTCACCGCGCCATCACTCCTTCATCGCTCGTCGGACCCGGTGGGTGCACCGCGTCCTGAATCTGCCCATCATCGCCTACCCGGGCAACCCGACGGCGGCGACGGGCGCTGACTCCCGCGACACAGCCGAGCAGGGCTCCGGCCACCGCCAGCCAGTCCAGCCAGCCGCCCAGCCGGACGGCCGGGGTGATCCCGGTCCGCAGCGGCATCGCGGCGACCATGGCGGCCGCGGTGAACTCGTCGGTGCTCTGCACGACCCGGCCGTTGCGATCGATGAAGCCCGACACGCTGTTGGTGGTGGCCACCGCGATCTCGCGGCGTGCCTCCATGGCCCGGGCCCGGGTGATGGCGAACTGCTGGTCGATCTGGCCGGTGCCGCCGTAGGTGGCGTTGTTGCTCTGCACCATGATCACCTGGGCGCCGCCGCGGACCACGTCGTAGACGGTCTGGTCGTAGGCCAGCTCGAAGCAGATGATGTCGCCGACCGCGACCGGTCGGCCACCGACCTCGACGTCGAGCACACCGGGCGCGGTGCCCGGGACCGACTGCGCGCCGGTCTCCTCGAGGATCGGCACCAGCGGCAGCAGTTGGCGCCGGAACGGGATCCACTCGCCGAACGGGACCAGGTTGCGCTTGGCGTACGTGGCGGTGATGCCCTTGACCGGGTCCCACCACAGCCCGGCGGTCTGCCGTTCGTCCTCCCCCGGTCCGGACAGCACCGCGCCGACCAGGATCGGCCGACCGGCCACGTCGACCGCCCCCTGGACCAGCGCGCGGGTGGTGGCGTCGAGCCGCGGGTCGATGTCGGTCGAGTTCTCCGGCCACAGGATCAGGTCGGGGGTCGGCACCTGACCGAGCCGGGCCCGGGTCATCAGGTCGACCGTCTCCGACAGGTGATTGGCGGTGACCGAGCGGGCCCGGCCCAGGGCCGCGATCCCCAGTCCGGGGACGTTGCCCTGGACGACGCCGACGTTGAGGCTGGCGCCGGTGGTCGCCGGCTCGATCTGGAAGCGCTGCAACCCGACACCGCCTCCGACCAGGACAGCGACGACCGCGGCCACCGCGATCGACGGACGCACCGCCTGTCGGAGCCGGACCCGCAGGACCAGCCAGGCCACCAGCTGGCCGAGCAGCGCGACCAGGAACGAGACACCGGTGACGCCGATCAGCGGGAAGAAGCCGGACAGCGGGTGTGTCGACCGCGGCGTAGGCCAGCCGGGTCCAGCCGAAGCCGCCGAACGGCACCCGCGCGTACGCGAACTCGATCGCCACCCAGCACGCCGCCGCCCACACCGGCCAGCCGCGGACCCGGGTCACCAGGGTGAGCGCGACCGCGAGCAGCCCGAAGAACAGCGCCTCGAACAGCACCAGCAGCGCGGCGACCCAGACGCCGAGCACCGACAGCCAGTTGACCGAGACGCCGAGCAGGGTGAGCCCGAAGAGGTAGCCGAGCCCGAACGCCCGACGCGGCCGCCGGCCCCGGGTGATCAGGGTGAACGCGGGGATCCCGACCAGCAGCAGCGGCCACCACCCGTAGGGCTCCCAGGCCAGGCCGAGAACGGCTCCGGCGGCCAGGGCGAGCGCGGCCCGCGGCCACCAGGCATCGCGGATCGCGCGGGAGGGCTCGGACACCAGCAGATCCTACCGAGTGCGGGCGAGCTCTCCGCTGATCACGCGCCCGCCGACCACGGTCGCGCGGCAGGTCGGCAGGGGCTCGCCGTCGTCGAGCAGCGGCAGTCCGGTCTCGGGGTCCCAGCGGTCGCCGGCCTCGTCCCAGATCGCCAGGTCGGCCGGGTGGCCCACGGCGAGGATCCCGCTCCGGTCGTCGCCGGCCGCCCGATGGCCGCCGATCGTCGCGGCGGCGAACGCGTCGCCGACGCTGATCCGCTGGTCGGGTCGGGCGTGCCGGACCGCGTCGGCGACCTGCTGCCAGCCGGCCAGCGGGGTCACCGGGGCGTCGGTCCCGAAGGCCAACGTCACCCCGGCCCGTTGCAGGTCGCCGAACGGGTTCATGGTGGCGGCCCGGTCGTGACCCACCCGCTGGTCGTAGAGGCCGCCCGGATGGCCCCAGGCTGCGTCGAAACCGGGCTGGACGCTGGCCACCACCCCCAGGTCGGCCAGCGTGGCCAGGTCGGACGAGGCCACCAACTCGAGGTGTTCGAGGCGGTGGCGGCAGCGGCGGACCGCGTCCGCGCCGACCCGGGCCGCGGCCCGACGCAATCCCTCGACGGCCACGGCGACCGCGTCGTCACCGATGCAGTGGAACCCGGCCTGGACGCCGGCCCGGGTGCAGGCGACCAGATGCTCGGTGACGGCATCGAGGTCGAGATAGCGGGTGCCGCAGGTGTCGGCGTCGGCGTACGGGTGGTGCAGCGCGGCGGTGCGCGATCCGAGGGCACCGTCGATGCACAGGTCGCCGGCCAGACCCCGGGCACCGACCTCGTGGGCTCGGGCGAAGGCGTCGGCTCCGGCGAGCTCGCCCCAGTAGCCGATGACCCGGACCCCGGTGACCCGACCGGCATCGGCAGCCCGGGTCAGGTCGGCCAGCGGTCCGAGGTGCGGTCCGCCCAACTCGTGCACCGCGCCGACGCCGAGCCCGGCCGCCACCCGCAACGCCGCCGTGGCCGCCGCACGGCGCTGTCCGTCGGGGATCAGGATGTCCAGGCCGGCCCGGACGCGGTGGTGGGCGTCGCGGGTCAGCCAGCCGTCTGGGCGGTACCCCTCGCGACCGGTCAGGTCCGGAAGCCGGTCGAGCAGCGCGGTGCTGATCACCGCCGAGTGCACGTCGACCCGGGCCAGATAGACCGGCACCGCGCCGGCGGCGCGGTCGAGTTCGGCGCGGGTCGGCGGCACGGGTTCGGGCCAGTCGCGTTCGTCCCAGCCCTGGCCGAAGACGATGGCGGCGGTGGGACGGCGGCGTACGTGGTCGGCCACCGCGTCGAGCAGAGCGGTTCGCGACGCGACGCCGTGCAGGTCGAGCCCGTCCATCACCAGCCCGGTCTGGATCAGGTGGACGTGGGCGTCGACGAACGACGGGGTGATCAGCGCATCGCCGCAGTCGATCACCGGCTCCCCGGGGGCGGCGGCACGGGCGCTCGCCTCGTCACCGAGGTGGACGATGATCCCGTCGCGGACGGCGATCGCCGTCGGTCGCTCGGCGGAGGACCGGGAAGCGGCCGGGGCCAGCCGGCCGCCGCTCAGGATCACGAGACGGACGGGCGGTTCTCGTAGGGGATGGACAGCACCGTGGTGGTGTGGGTCGACACCTTGCCGTCGGCGCGGATCCGGGCCAGCAGCGATTCGAGGTCGTGCATGGTCGGGACCTGGACCTTGAGCAGATAGCTGGGCTCACCCGCGACCGAATAGCAGGAGATGATCTCGCTGATGTGCTGGAGCCGGTCGGGCGCGTCATCGGCCTGGCTGGCGTCGAACGGCTTGATCGCGACGAAGGCGGTGACCATCAATCCCAGCTCGGCCGCGTCGATGACCGCCGTGTAGCCCTTGACCACGCCCCGCTGCTCGAGCCGGCGGACCCGCTGCTGCGCCGCCGAGGTCGACAGCCCGGTCTCCTTGCCGATGTCGGTGTACGACATCCGCCCGTCCCGGGCCAGCAGCGCCAGGATGCGCTGGTCCAGCTTTTCCATGGCGGTATCGTGCCAGTATTCATCGGGTGCGCACCCAGAAAATGATGCTTTTGGACACCGCTTCTTTGTACTTTCGTGCGTTCTACGGCGTTCCCGACTCTTTTCGTGGTCCGGACGGCACCCCGGTCAATGCGGTCCGCGGTTTGCTCGACTTCATCGCCCGTCTGGTCGACACCTATTCCCCCACGCACCTGGTCTGCTGCTGGGACAACGACTGGCGGCCGGCCTGGCGGGTCGAGCTGATCCCCTCGTACAAGGCGCACCGGGTGGCCGGCTCGGGCGACACCGTGGTGACCCAGATGTCGTCCTCGCCCGGCACCACCGGTGAGGCGGCGCCCGACGCGCTGGCCGTCCAGGTGCCACTGATCCAGGCCGTGCTCGACGCCCTGGGCATCGCGGTCGTCGGCCACGACGGCTACGAGGCCGACGACGTCATCGGCACCCTGGCCACCACGTCGTCGATGCCGGTCGACGTGGTCACCGGGGACCGCGATCTGTTCCAGCTGGTCGACGACGATCGCGGCGTCCGGGTGCTCTACATCGCCCGCGGCGTCGGCAAGCACGAGGTGGTCGACGACGCCTGGGTGCGGGCCAAATACGGCGTGCCCGCCGCGGCGTACGTGGACTACGCGACGCTGCGCGGGGACGCCTCCGACGGTCTCCCCGGGGTGTCGGGGATCGGCGAGAAGACCGCGGCCACCCTGCTCCACGAGCATCACGACCTCGAGGGGATCCTGACCGAGGCCAGCGCCTCCCCCAGCAAGATCAGCGCCGGCCTGCGGGCCAAGCTCGGTGCGGCCATCGACTACCTGGCCGTGGCGCCGACCGTGGTCGCCGTGGCCCGCGAGATCGACCTCGGGGTCGCCGAGGACGCGCTGGTGCTGCCGGCCGCCCCGGCCAAGCCCGAACTGTTCGCCGAGCTGACCGAGCTGCTCGGGCTCGGCGGCAGCGCCGACCGGGTGCTGGCGAGTCTGGCCGGTACCGGGCGAGCGTGACCGGGTCGCCCTACCGGGTGCCGCTGGCCGGCGACGCCGACCCCCGGGCGATCGTCGCCCGGCTCGACCACGCCCCCGGCCACGGGGCGCTGTGGGGAACCTGGTTCGGCGGCGGGCTGGTCCTGGTCCGGGAGCCGATGACGCTGGTCGAGCCGGCGACGGCGGCCGACGGGTTCGCTGCGCTCGACGCACCGCCGCCGGCGGCGGCCGACGACTTCACAGGGGTGGGCGGCGGCTGGCTGGTCTGCGCCGGCTACGACCCGGACAGCTCGGTCTTCGCCTTCCACGACTCGCTGCTGCGCTGGACCGAGGACGCCGGCTGGGTGTTCGAGTCGCTCGGGCTGGCCGGACGGCAGACCCACGACCGGGTCGCGCTGGCCCACTGGACGGCCCTGCTGGCCGGCACCGGCGACGCGCCACCGGTCGACCTCGGTCCGTTCACGACCCGGCGGGGCGCGGTCGCGACCCGCGACGGACACCTGGCCGCGGTCGAGGACGCCATCGGCCGGATCGGGCGGGGCGACTTCTACCAGGTCAACCTCTGCACCCGGCTGCACGCGGTGACGACCAGCCGCCCAGCGGAGATCTTCGCGGTCATGGCCGACCGGCTGCGGCCCGCGTACGGGGCCCTGGTCTGCGGCTCCGGACGCAGCGTGGCCGGCTTCAGCCCGGAACTGTTCCTGCGGGTGCGCGGCGACCGGGTGACCACCGCGCCGATCAAGGGCACCGCGCCGCGGCTCGACGCGGCCACCGACTCGCCGCAGCTGCGGGTCTCGGCCAAGGACGCCGCGGAGAACGTGATGATCGTCGACCTGATGCGCAACGACCTGTCGCGGGTCTGCCGGCCCGGGACGGTCGCGGTGCCCGACCTGCTCGGGGTCGAGCCGCACCCGGGGGTCTGGCACCTGGTGTCGACGGTGACCGGGCTGCTCCGACCGGGGATCGGCGCCGCCGCGCTGCTGGCCGCGACCTTCCCGCCCGGATCGGTGACCGGCGCCCCCAAGCACGCCGCCGTGCGGGCCATCGGCGAGCTCGAACCCGAGCCGCGCGGGGCGTACACCGGTGCCGTCGGTTTCGTCAGTCCGTACGCCGGGGCCGAGTGGAACGTCATCATCCGGAGTCTCGAGCTCTCCGGCGACGGCCGGGTCGAGCTCGGCGTCGGCGGCGGGATCACCGTGGACAGCGTGCCGATCCGCGAGTGGTACGAGTGCCTGCACAAGGCGGCCCCGCTGGTCGCCGCGGCCGGGTCCACCCTCGACGCCGGGCTGCGCGACGAGCCGGGGCCGCCACCGGCCGCGCTGGTCGCGCACGGGGTGTTCGAGTCGGTGCTGATCGCCTCCGGGCGGCCGCTACGGCTGGCCGCTCACCTGGCCCGGCTGGACCGGTCGTGCCGCGAGTTGTTCGGCGCCGGTCTGCCCGACGACCTGGCCGCCTCGATCGCCACCCGGCTGGCGACGATGGCGCCCCTCCCCCGCCGAGCGCTCCGCGTCGAGGCCCGGCCGGCGGACTCCGGGCTGGCCATCACGCTGTCCGTACGCGACCTGGGCCCTCGACTGACGACGTGCGCACTGGCCCGGGCCGACCGGAACGCGTACGCCTGGCGGCACAAGTGGCTCGACCGGGACGATCTGACCGCGGCGGAGGCGGCGAGCGCACCGGCCTTGCCCTACTTCGTCGGTGACGCCGGGGTGACCGAGACCTCGCGCGGGAACCTGTTCCTGCTCGGGTCTGACGGGGTCTGGCGTACGCCGCCGCTCGACGAGCAACTGCTCCCCGGTGTGACCCGCCGGGCCGTGCTCGACCTGGCCCCGGAGCTCGGGATCGAGGTCCGGGTCGAACGGGTTCTCCCCGCGTCCGTCCGGGCCGCCTTCTGGACCAGCAGCCTCAGCGGTGCGGTCGCGGTGACGCACTGGGACGGTCGCCCCGTGACCCCGGTCGACGCCGTGGTGACGGCGCTCAACGAGGCGCTCGGGACGTCCTGAACCGCCGCGCCCGTCCCGGGGCCGGCATGGGCCTCGTTCAGCGGACGACGACCACCGGGCACTCGGCGTGGCGACCAGGCGCTGGCTGAGCGATCCGAGCAGCATCCCGGCGAATCCCCGTGGCCCTGCGACCCGACGACCAGCAGATCCGCCTCCTTCGACCGCTCGATCAGCACCCTGGCCGGAGTCCCGTCCTCCACTGCCGTCCGGATGTCGACCGGCGGTGTCCTGGCCTCCAGCGGGCGTCAGTTTCATCGAGCATGCTTCGGTAAATCTCGACACGATGCCGGCAAAACGGCCCAGTTCACTAGTATTCGAACATCTGTTCGAGTAGAATCAACGCATGACCAACGTGGAGATGGACCAAGCGTTCGAGGCGCTCGACGCCCTGAACACTGCTTGTCGCCAATTCGCGTCGGCCATCGTGGATCTGGACATTCGCCCGGTCGAGGAGCAGCTGGCGTTGGCTCGCGGTTTGGAGACAGCACGGAACCAGTGGGCAGCGGTCGATCTGGCCATCCTCGCGGCGCTCGATCGATCCGGTGTTGCCGAAACGCTATGCCAAGGGAATCTGCGTCGGGTGCTCTCTTCGGCGCTGGGAATCTCCAAGGCGGAGGCGTCCCGGCGTGTGCATGCTTACGAACAGCTCGGGTCGCGCCGCTCGATGCTCGGCGAGGAACTCGGCGCGGTCCGGCCGGTGCTCGCCGCAGCGGTGACTGCCGGTGAGGTCTCGATGGAGAAGGCAGCGATCATCACCCGGGGATTGCGGACGGTCGACCGAGCGGGATTCGACCCGGCCGACATCGCCGCCGCCGAGGAGATCCTGGTGGACGATGCCCGATTGTTCAGTCCGGAGGAGCTGCGGCTTCTCACCCAGCGGGTGGTCGATGCCATCGATCCGGATGGGACAAGGCCGGACGAGAGTCTGCAGAAGGACCGGCGGTCGTTCGAGATGCATCGCACCAGCGACGGTGGGTTCGCGGGACAGTTCCGGCTGACCGCCGAATGCGGCATCAAACTGGACACCCTGCTGCGTCCGTTGTCCGCCCGACGCGTCGACGATCCCCACGCCGACCGCGGAGACGACGTGGCCGCGGGGCGGGCGAAGCTGATCGACGAGCGGTCGTTCGGCCAGCGCCAACACGACGCCCTCGAGGAGTGCTGCAACCGGCTGCTCCGCGAAGGCACGGTTCACGAGAACAACGCACCCGTCACCGTCATCGTCACCATCGACGAGACCGACCTCGTCCGACGCACCGGTCACGCCACGACCACGTCCGGCGACCTCATCGCCACCCCGACCCTGCTGACCATGGCCGATCAGGCCGAGATCTATCCCGCCGTGCTGAATGCCCACGGAGTTCCACTCACCCTCGAGCGGACGAAACGGTGCGCGACCCGACACCAGACCATGGCGTTGATCGCTCGGGATGTCGGTTGCTCATTCCCGGGCTGCGCCCACCCGGCTGATTACTGCGAACGACATCACATCGTTCCCTGGATCGACGGAGGTCCGACCGATCTCGACAATCTGACGCTGCTCTGCGTCTATCACCACCGTAACTTCGAGCAACGTGGTTGGACGGTGCGGATGAATGACCAGGGACTTCCGGAGTGGCGACCGCCGGCATGGGTGGACCCCGACCAGAAACCGTTGATCAACGGACGAATACGGGCGGCCCACGGCGGTGGGCGGGGGAAGATGATCACCGCCGCATGATCACGGTCGCGCGCCGCGCCGCGTCGCGGCTAGGGGTGTCTCTCAAGGGTTGAGGTGTTCGTTGGGCAGGGTGGCGGTGTGGATCGCGGAGCCTTGCTCGACGACGTTCAGTGGGACCTGATCGAGCCGTTGTTGCCGCCGCAGCGTTCCGGTAAGGGCCGGCCGATGTGTGATCACCGTCAGGTGGTCGAGGGGGTGATCTACCGGTACCGCTGCGGTATTGCTTGGCGTGACCTACCGGCGTCGTTCGGGCCTTGGCAGACGGTGTGGAAGCGGCATCGCCGGTTCAGTGGTGATGCCGGGACCTGGGACAAGATCCTCGCCGCGCTCCTCACCCAGGCCGACGCCCGGGGCGAGATCGGGTGGAGCGTCAGCGTCGACTTCACGATCAATCGGGCTCATCAGCATGCGACCAACCTGCCTCGTGGGCAGCGGCAGGCCACACTCCATGTTGAGTCCGGCGCGGACGCGGCGGTCGAGGTTCCCGACTCGGCCACGGGGGCTGAATCGAATGACAAGGATTCCGCGGTTGTGGCTGATCAGGAGGCTGTCGAGCTCGGTCCGGGTCTGTACGACGAGCCCGTCCACCACGCTATCGGCCGGTCCCGGGGCGGTCTGTCATCGAAAATCCACCAGCTCGTCGACACCCGCGGCCGGCCCCTGGTCGTGCTGATCGGGCCCGGACAGGCCAACGATTCCCCGACGCTGCCGGTACTGCTGGACCACCTCCGCGTGAAACGGCCCGGCCCCGGGCGGCCGCACGACGCCCGACGCCGTCCTGGGCGATAAGGCCTACTCCGCCCGGGCACACCGAACGCTCCTGCGATCGCGCGGGGTCAAGGCCGTGATCCCCGAACCGTCGGACCAGATCCGCAACCGGCGCCGACGCGGAGCCCGTGGCGGGCGACCGCGCCAGCCTTCGACGCAGAAACCTACCGAGGTCGCAACGTCATCGAGCGATCCTTCAATACCGTCAAGCAATGGCGAGGCTTGGCCACCCGCTACGACAAACTCGCCATCGTTTACCGCGGCGCAGCAGTCCTACGAGCGGTCACCATCTGGCTCAAGCACCTTTAGAGACACGCCCCAGATCGACCAGCAGTCGCGGTCAGCCGGGTTACCGGCGCTCGTTCGGCTCACCGGTGATGGACTCCGCCACGACACCGCGCCGATCACTGCGCGGTGTCACTCCCGACGGCGCCGGTGACGGCGGGGTTGCGGGGTCGATCGATGACTTCACGGGCGGCGTCGAGGAACCCGCTGGCGTAGTTGCCGTCGGGGAAGTCACCCAGGTAGTAGACCTTCGTCTCCTGCCGCACCTGAGACAGGGAATCGGTGTTCAGCAGGTCCTCGAGGGCCGGCTCGAGATTGCTCAGGTCGTCACGGAGCACGTACGCGGCGCGGGCCGCGGGCACGTCGTGCAGCAACTGCTCCGGGGTGCGGCCGACCGAGACGATGGCGAAGGGCTTGTCGGCGCGCAGGTAGTCCGAGACCACCGCCGACACGTCGCTGATCATGGCGTCGGAGGCGTTGAAGCAGTCCTCGATGGTCATCGCCTGCTCGGCGTCCGCGCCCCACAGGTGCTTGCGGCCGCTCCGGGCCCGGTCGGCGTCGAGCATCGCACCGATGGCCTGGATCATGGCCACGGCGTCGGGATAGCGGTAGTTGAACGGGTGGGCCCGGAAGATCACCCGGGCGCCCCGGTCGAGCAGCGCCCGGACGATCCGCGCGCCGGCCGGCAACGAGTAGACCCGCGAGTCGGCGAACGGCCCCTGCCAGGTGGGCGCATAGAGCACGGTGCGCTCGCTCAGATCGGCGATCCGCCCCCGGGCCGGCGTGATCTGCTCGACCTGAGGGCGGCCGACGATCCGGAACTTCTCGGCCGGGATCGACACCCCGTGCCGGGCGTAGCGGTCGACGCCCGCCTGACCGGCGGCGAAGATCAGGTCGTAGATGGCGTGCACCGGGTTGAAGCAGGCCGGCTTCTCCGAGTCACCGTGGTTGAGCCAGACGTGGGTGATCTCGCGGCGTTCGACGAAATGGGTGTTGCGGGCCGCGTTGTTGACGTAGAACGCAGCGGCCATCGAGGAGACGATCGACTCCTCGACGTCGCGCAGCGTCCGGCGGTAGATCAACGGTACGGTGACGCCGCGCTCGCGGCACAGGTCCTCGATCTGGCGCAGCATCGCCGGGGTCCGGGTGATGATCACGAACGGCCGGCCGATCCGCAGGAAGTACGGCAGCCACATCCCCACCTGGTACGAGGCGCCCACGGTGGAGGCGAAGTACACGACGAATTTGGGCGCGTACGCGTCCAGCGCCGGCCGTAACCGTTCCGCCGCCCGCTCGGCCTCGGCCACCACCCGCAGCGCCCGCTCGATGATCTGCACCGCGATCACGGTGAAGATCAGGACCGCGATCAGGTTCATGATCCGTGGACCGCCGGCGACCTCGACGATCAGCCCGAACACCACCAGGACCGCGCTGAGCGGGGCCAGCAGTCCGTACGGGAGCACATCGGCGATCTCGGTGTAGGCGACCGGCAGGTGACGGATGGTCGCCGCCTCGGACCACCACGACCGGACCAGCCGCTCGAGCGAGATCACCGCGACCAGCACGGTCACCACGATCACGTCCGCGGCGTTGCCGTCGCGTCCGATCAGCACCAGCAGCGCCATCGCGGCCACCGCGCGCGCCTCGTCGGCCACGGTGATCAGCGACCGCCACTGGCCCGCCTGGAAGACCGCCGACCAGCTCGGCTGGAATCCGGCGACCAGCGCCAGCGCGACCAGCACGAGCACCCACTGGCCGGCTCCCCCGGCCAGCGCGACCACGAAGGCGGCACCGGCCAGAGCCGTGGCCAGCAGCGTCGTCCCGGCCCCGATGATGATCCGGGCGTATCCGGCCAGACTGCCGCGGGCCGGCTCGGCGGACCCGCCGTCGGGGCCCTCCTCGCCGGTGGCACCGTCAGCCGCGTCCTGCTCACCGCCCGGATCGGGCCCGTCGACCTCGTCGACCTCGTCGTCGTCATCGACGTCGTTGCCCGTGGCCTTGCCGGCCAGGTCGCGGACAGCGCCGACGAAGGTCGCGGCGTAGCGGTCGGCCGGGAAGTCGCCGAGGTAGTCGGCGCGGGTGGCGCGACGTTCGGCGGCCAGCGGGTCGGCGTCGAGCATGGCGTCGAGCCGCTCACCCAGATCGGCCAGGTCGCCCCGGACCACGTACGCGGCCCGGGCGACCGGGAATTCGGCGAGGAAGGCGCTCGGCTCGGCCGGCACCGCGATCATCGCGAACGGCTTCCCCGAGAACAGGTAGTCCGAGACCACGCTGGAGACGTCGGTGACCATGGCGTCGGAGGCGTTGATGCAGTCGAGGATGCCGAGATCCTTCTCGGCCGCCGCGCCCCAGCGGTGCTGACGACCGGTCTTGGCCGTGTCCGCGGTGAGCAGCGCCTGGATCCGGGCGATGGCCGCGGCGTCCTCGGGGAACTCGTAGCTGAACGGGTGCGGCCGGAAGATGACCCGGGCCCGACGGACCAGCAGCGCGGCGACGATGCCCTCGCCGACGCTCAGCGACGACAGCGCGGTCTCCTCGACGTGCCCGCGCCAGGTCGGCGCGTAGAGCACCACCGGTTCGGTGACCGCGGCGATCGGGGTGTCGACCTGCTTGACCGACTCGACCTGCGGCCGACCGACGATCCGGAACTTCTCGGGCGGGATCGACACCCCGTGCGCGGCGTAGCGGCGGGCCGCGGCCGGGCCGGCGGCGAACACCTGGTCGTACATGGCGTGGGTCGGGTTGTACGACGGGGGCTTGTCGGAGTCGCCGTGGCCCAGGTAGACGTGGGTCAGGTGCTGGAATCGGACCAGGGCGCCGTTGCCCGACGAGGCGTTGACGTAGAACGCGGCCCGCAGCGAGTCGACGACCAGTGAGTCCAGGTCGCCGATCCCGCGGGCCTCGATCACCGGCACGTCGGTGGCCCCAGTCAGGGCCAGGGCCGGGACGCGGTTGCGGGTGATGATGACGAAGCGCCGGCCGGACTGCTTGAGATAGGGCAGCCACATGGTGATCTGGTACGACGCGTCGTCGGGGCGCGAGGTGTAGAGCACGAACTCGGGGGCGTACGCGGCCAGGGCCTGCGGGAGCAGCCGGCGCTGACGCCGGGCGAACAGCACCTTGGCCCGGCCGTCGAGAGCGGCCGCCGCCAGCGGCGCCCCCGACAGCAGCACGAGGAGCAGCCAGATCCACGCCGGCAGCCCGAACAGCGCGACGACCGCACCGGCGACGGTGACCGCGAGGCTGGTGACGACGGTCGGCCAGGCCAGATCGGGGCGGTCGTGACGGGTCGGCAAGCCGTCGATCCCGACCACCACCGGGACGGTGAACCGGACGGCGCGGGCGACGATGGGTTCGGCGGCGATGCCGGCCAGCAGCACGAGCGCCGACAGCCCGGCGATCACGGCCGACGACTCCCCGGCCACTCCGGCGACGGCGACGGCGGTGACGGCCACGCTGCGCAGGACCAGGTCACGGCCGAGCGGCGACCAGGCCCCGGTCCGCGCACGCCAGGCCAGCACCAACTGCACGACCATCCCGGCCACGGCCAGCACGACCAGGGCGACGCCCCACACCCGACCCTGCAGGGCGAGCAGGGCCCCGGTGACCAGGCCGGCCGCGATCAGCGTGTCGCCGACGATGTCGATCAGCCGCAGCCGACTGGCCGCGGTCGTCATCCGCGGTCCCCCACCACGAGGTCGTCGTTCGACCGCGCACCGACGCGGTCGCGGCCGTCGATGACCCGGCGGGCCGCGCCCAGGAACCCCTCGGCGTAGCCGTCGACCGGCAGGTCGGACAGGTAGTAGGTGCGGGTCTGCGCGCGGACCGCGGCCAGCGGATCGCGGTGCAGCAGGTCGGTGACCACGTCGTCCAGGTTGGCCAGGTCCTCGCGCAGCACGTACGCCGCCCGGGCCGCCGGCACGTCGACCACCAGTTGCTCGGGGGTGCGCCCGATCGCGGCGATGGCGAACGGTTTGGTGGACTGGAGGTAATCCGAGACGACGGCCGACACGTCCGCGATCATCGCATCCGAGGCGTTGAAGCACTGCTCGATCGTCAGTTCGGTCTCCGCGGCCGCACCCCACAGGTGCTCGCGTCCGGTCTGTTCGCGGTCCTCGGCCAGCCGCCGGTTGATCTTGCGGATCAGTCCCACGCAGTCGGGGTAGTTGTCAGTTGAGCGGGTGCGGCCGGAACAGCACCCGGGCGCCGTCGGCGAGCAGCCGCTCGACGATGGCCAGACCCTGCGGCAGCGAGAAGAAGCGGGTGTCCGCGTACGGGCCCTGCCAGGTCGGGGCGTAGAGCACGGTGGGCTGCGGACCGCCGGTCCCGGTGGTGGTGATCGTCTCGACCTGGGGCCGACCGACGACCCGGAACTTCTCGATCGGGATGTGCACGCCGTGTCGCGCGTAGCGGTCGATCCCGGCCTGGCCGGCCACGAAGATCAGGTCGTAGATGGCGTGCACCGGGTTGTAGCAGGCCGGCTTCTCCGAGTCGCCGTGGTTGAGCCAGACGTGGACCAGCTCGCGGCGTTCGATGAAGTGGGTGTTGCGGACCGCGTTGTTGACGTAGAAGGCCGCCCGCATCGACGGCACGATGACGTCCTCGAGGCTGGTCAGGGTCGGGCGGTAGATGATCGGCGCCTCGACACCGACCCGGCGCATCACCTCGGCGATCTCGCGGAGCGTCGAGTGCACCCGCGTGACGACGATGAACGGGCGCCCGATCCGGGCGAAGTAGGGCAGCCACATGCCGATCTGATAGCCCGCGCCGACCGACGAGGCGAAGTAGACGGCGAATTCGGGAGCCAGCCGGGTGATCTCGGACACCAGCCGACCCTCGGTCGCGACCAGGCCCTCGGCCCGTTGGAACGCCCGCACGACCACGGCGACGTAGAGCACGACCAGCGCGAGGACCAGGACCAGGGCGACCAGACCGGCGCCGAGCGCGGCCAGCGGGACCAACACCGCGGTGACCGCGAAACTGGCCACCGGGACCAGCCCGCGGCGGATCGGCTCGGTCAGCTCGACGTGGGCGGCCGGGAAGTTGCGCACCTCGGCGCCGACCCGGCCCCAGCACTTGCGGATGTGCGGTTCGCCGGCCGGGACGACGACCACGAGCACGACCAGCAGGGCCGAGAACGCCGCACCCAGACCGGCGACCTCGCCGGCGGTGACGGCGACCACCGCCCGGGCGGCCGACGACTCGCCGAGCAGGCGGGACCACCGGGTCGAGCGGGCGAACAGCCGCTGCACCGACCAGTACACCGAGACCACGGCCAACAGGGCCAGCACGGCCGGGACGGCAGCCGGCAGTTCGAGCATGGCCGTGAACAGCGCGAGCAGGGCGAGCAGCGATCCGGCCTGGCTGAACCGACGGTCCTTGGCCAGCAGGCGGCGGTAACGGGCCCAGCGGGTCCGGTACGCGGCAGCCAGCCGGCCACGCCGGGTCGGTCGCGGGATGACGCCGGTCTCCTCGACCTCGGTCTCCTCGTCGGCGTCACCGTCGTCGTGCCGGGCCGGTCCCGCCGGCTTCCGGGCCGGGCCGCGGGCCGGTCGGGCCACCGGGATGCTCGGAGCGTCCTCGGCCGAGTCCTCCGAGTCACGGTCGGGCGGCGGCGCGTCGAGCACGGCGGTGGCCGCGTCGGTGAACGCCGAGGCGTACCCGGCGCTCGGGAACGGTCCGAGATAGTCGGCGCGGCGGTGGGCGCGTTCGGCGACCAGCGGGTCGGCACCGAGCAGTTGGTCGAGTGCAGCGTCCAGATCGCTGAGCGCGCCGTCGATGACGTACGCGGCACTGGCGATCGGGTAGTTGGCACGGAACCCGTCGGGGTCGGTGGCCACCGCGACCAGGCCGATGGGCTTGCCCGAGAACAGGAAGTCCGACACCACGCTGGAGACGTCGGAGATCAGGGCGTCGGCCGCATTGGCGCAGGCGACGACGCTGCGCTCGGTCTCGGCCGCCGCCCCGAACAGGTGGGCCCGGCCGGTCTTCGACCGGTCCGCCGCGAGCTGGGCGTGGATCCGCCGGATCAGCGCGGCGTCCTCGGGATAGTCGTAGCTGTACGGGTGCGGCCGGAAGATCACCGTGGCTCCGCGGTCGAGCAGCGCGCCGATGATCCGCTCCCCCATCGGCAGCGACGACAGGGCGGTCTCCTCGACGTGGCCCCGCCAGGTCGGCGCGAACAGCACCACCGGTGCGGTCCGCCCGGCGATCGGACCGGTGGCCGGGGTGATGTCCTCGACCTGCGGGCGGCCGACCACGCGGAACTTGTCCGGCGAGATGGCCACACCGTGCTCGGCGTAGCGCCGGATCGCCGCCGGACCGGCCGAGAAGATCACGTCGTACATGGCGTGGGTCGGGTTGTACGAGGTCGGCTTGTCCGAGTCACCGTGGCCGAGGAAGACGTGGGTCAGCCGCTTGTAGCGGACGAACAGGCCGTTGCCCGACGACGCGTTGGGATAGAAGGCCGCCCGCAGCGTGGGCACGATCAACGGGTCGAGGTCCTCAGGGACCCGGGCCTCGATCACCGGGACGTCGACCAGCTTGGCCAGTGCCGCGGCCGGGATCGGGTGCCGGGTGACGATCATGCAGCGCCGGCCGGTCCGCTGCAGGTAGGGCAGCCACATGGTCACGTGGTGCGAGGCGTCGGCCGGCCACGAGGTGTAGATCGCGAACTCCGGTGCGTACGCGGCCACCGCCTTGGGCAGTTGCCGGGCGATCCGGGCGGCGGCGATGGCCCGTCGACGGCTGTCGAGCAGCACCTGGAGGCGGGCGAGCAGCGGCACCGGGACGACCAGCAACCACCACCACGGCGAGGAGCCGGTGGCGGCGATCAGCAGGCCGACCGCCGCCACCGACAGGTCGCCGACGACGAGCGGCAGGGTGACGTCGCGGGCCCGCGGACCGGGGGCCACGCCGGGCAGGTTGGCGACGACCGGGACCTCGACCGCCGCACCTTTGCGCAGGTAGGGCTCGTACATCACCGCTCCGACCAGGGCGAGCACCCCGAGGCCTGCGGCCACTGCGGCCCCGGTGCCGGTGGTCAGCTCGGCCAGCGCGACGCCCACGGCCGACCCGATCACCGCACGTTGCACCGGTTGGTTGCCCAGCAGGTTGCGGGTCGGGTTGAGTCGCCGCATGAACCACAGCCGGGCCGCCACCCCGATGATGGCCAGCGCGAGGACGGGGACCGCCCAGGGCGAGCCGATCCCGGCCAGTCCGGCGCCGATCCCGGCCAGCGCAGTGTTGCCCTGATCGGCTCCGAACTTGCGTAGTCGCGCCGTCGTATCGGCCGACACGCGGGTCACAGGAGCTCCTAACGGCGGGCGATCTCGGGGCGGTCGGAGCGCCGGAGCACGTGGGGGGTGGCGCGGCACCGACGCCGGGAAGTATATCGACGCAACCGGGGCCGATCCCCACCGAAGACGCCGCGTGTCACCGGTCGGCACGGCCGGTCACGAGCACGTTGCCCACGCGGCCGGACGCATGCCCCTAAGGTCGTGCCATGTTCTACCAGTCGTTCCTGGCCGAGCTGCACCAGAAGCTGGCCCCCGCGGCGTACCTGGAGATCGGCGTCCGCACCGGGCTCAGCCTCGCCCTGTCCCGGTGCCGGTCGGTGGCGATCGACCCGGCCTTCGCCATCACCGCCGAACTCGACGGTGACTACGCGCTCTTCCGGACCACCAGCGACGAGTACTTCGACCGGCCCGATCCGCTCGCCGCGACCGGGGGCGTGCCCTTCGACCTGGCCTTCGTCGACGGGCTGCACCTGTTCGAGTACGCCCTGCGCGACGTGATCCACACCGAGCAGCACAGCTCGCCCCGCGGGGTGATGGTGATCGACGACGTCCTGCCCCGCTCGATCGTCGAGGCCAACCGGCGTCGCACCACCCCGTCGTGGACCGGGGACGTCTACCCGATCATCGAGGTGCTGGCTCGCTACCGCCCCGAGCTGACCGTGCTCCCGGTCAACACCCGGCCGACCGGCCTGCTGATCGTCATCGGTCTCGACCCGGACGACACGACGCTGACCGATCACTACGACGAGATCGTCGCCACCTACCGCCATCCCGATCCGCAGCCCGTGCCCGCGCAACTGCTCGACCGGATCTCGATGCTGCACCCTCAGCGGGTGCTCGACTCGGGCGTCTGGTCGATCCTGGCCCACGCCACCGGACTGGCTCCGGACGAGGTCCGCGAGCGCACGGCGTCCAGCCTGGCCGAGTTCGGTCCGGCGTTCGCCGCCACGACCCGCTGAGTCGGGGCCGCACTCGGCGGCCAAGCTCGGCACCGCCCTCGACGACCCGGCCCTCGGCGGCCCGGCGCTTCGCCGGCCCGGCGACCGTGATTCAGCGACCGAGCGCGGGAAACCGCCGGCGCAGCTGACCGAGCCGACGGCGCAGCTGTCCCAGGCGCCGTCGCACCCGAGCCGCCGGCGTGGCCGGCGTCGCCGGGCGCTGGGTCGGTCGCTTCGGCTGGTCGGTGACGGCCGGGCGGGTGGGTGCGGGGGCTGCCGGAGTGGCCACCACCTTCATCGGACCACCGTTGGCGATCCGCAGGGTGAGACCGACCGGCGTCGCCGTCGATGTGGCCCCGAACCTCAGCGCGACGACACTCCGCCCGGGCGGTCCGCTGACCCAGCACTCGACCCGGGTGTCGCCCGGCGCGACGACGAGCCGGGCCGGGAGCTCGAACCGGCCGAGCAGCAGCGACCCGGCGAATTCGGCCGGCTCGACGCTGTGCAGCCGCGACAGCCGGGCGGTGAACAGGTGGCCTCGGGCGCTCTCCACGATGGTGGTCTTGCGCGGCACCAACCGTCGGATGATCGGGGTCCGGGTGGCGCCGATGTCCAGGGCCAGCCCACCCCTGCGCACCGGTGCCACCAGGGTCCGGTGCACGGCCGCCGGGGCCAGTCGCACGGCGGGAAACGGCTGACGTCGGGTCGCCGTGCCGTCGGCGGCGTAGCCGTGGATCATCACCCGCCACAGCCCGGGGGCGAGCGGCCGACCGTCGGCCACGGTGGCCAGGTCCAGCTCGGCGGTCGCCTGATCGCCGTCGGATCGGGTGGGCAGCCACAGGTCGTCGCCGCCCTCGTGGGCCAGCGACAGCGTGAGCTCCTCCCCCTCGGCCCGGGCCACGACCAGGCGGAGCCGACCCCCCACCCAGGTCGCGGTGCCCACCGGTCGCGGCGCCGCGTCCGCCTGGGGTCCGGCGGCGTGCGGCGTACGGACTCCGGCGACGGCGCAGCCGGCGGCGAGGATGCCGGTGCGGTCGCCGCCCCCGGCGCGGACCAGTCGGACCGGAGCGGTGACCCGGTCCGGCGCGGTCGCCACGTGCGGCTGATCGGTGCGCAGGATCGCCGGTACCGGCTCGGAGTCCGAGGCGGGCCGGTGGCGGGCGACGACGACGTCGAGATCGTGTTCCTCCCCGTACGCGACCAGCTCCTCCAACGCCCGGGGCAGCAGCCGCGGGGTGGGTCCGAGGCCGGCACCGATCGGCAGCACCCAGCCCTCGGCCACCGCCGACACCGCGTCGTCGAAAGCGCGATCCAGGTTGCCCTCGGCCCGCGTCACCTCGACGTGGGGCCGGCGCCGGGCCACCGCGTCCAGCCGTTCGAGCAGCGGCGCCGCGGTCGGATCGACCACGAAGACGACGCGGAAGTCGGCGTACGCCAGGCTCTGGGCGTCGAGCGACGCCATCAGTTCGGCGACGGCGAGGTCCCCCGTGGTCTGGACAACGACGGTGATCGGTGCGGCCATGCGGTCATCCTGCCAGTGCGGGCGGCTCGGCGCTGATCGCTGTTAGGGTGCAGCGGTGCCCGACCAGCTTGCCCCGCAGGACGCCAACCCGACCTCGGTGACCCCGCTGGTCAGCATCGTCGTCGTCAGCTACAACGCTCTCGCGTACGCCCGGCGGATGCTGCGCTCGGTGCGCGCGACGAAGGGCGTCGCCTACGAGATCGTCGTGGTCGACAACAACAGCACGCTGGCCACCCGGCTGTTCTGGACGGTCCAGCGGTTCCTCGGCCGGATCAACCGGCTGGCCCTGCTCGACCGCAACACCTTCTTCGCCGAGGGTTGCAACATCGGCGTGGCCATGGCCCCGCGCGACGCCACCCACGTGCTGCTGCTCAACACCGACTGCGAGGTGCTCGACCCGACCTGGCTGTCCCGGATGCTCGCCGTGCACCGGTTCGGCGCCACCGGGCTGCGGCACGTCACCTCGGGGCCGTGGCCGCGGGCCGACGGCTTCTGCCTGCTGGTCGACAAGGAGGCCTGGGGTCGCGGGCTGAGCGAGACCTACCAGTGGTACTGGTCGGTCACCCGGTTCGAGGCCCGCCTGCTGCGGCAGGGCCACAGCGTCCAGGCCGTCGCCGACTACGCCGAGGTCGTGGTCCACCACGGCGGCAAGAGCGGCAAGGCCCACACCTCGGCCAAGTCGGGCAGTACCAAGGCCTCGACCATCGCCGGCTGGTTCGAGGGGCGCCACGTCGCCGTCATCGATCGGCTCCCGAAGGTCTGAGACCACCGGCCACTCTCACCCGGGGATCGGCAGCGACTTCTCCCAGGCGGCGTTGCGCCACAGCAGCCGCACCCGCAGCACCGGCGATCCGCGGTCCGATCCGGCGGGTCGCGGGAATCGAGCGGACACCTGGAACCGACGACCGGCCCGGGTCACCTGCACCGGCACGCCGGTCACCCTGCCGTCGGAGCGGACCAGGTCGAGCCGGATCTTCACCCGCTCGAGCGCTCCGGACGGCCAGCTGCCGCGCACGGTCAGCTCGGCGGCGAAGGTCAGCGGACGGGGACCACGACCGACGATGCGGCTGACCAGCGGCAACCGGTCGACCACGCGACCGGGCAGTGACCCGGCGGCGTCGTCGAACCGGTCGATGCGCAACCGGACGCGGTCGAGATGGACGCGGTTCCGGCGGCGGTCCAGGCCGCTGGTCAGCGCCACCCGCCACTGCTCGAGGAAAGCCCGGTGGTCGAAATCGGCCGCCCGCTCGAGCGCGGCCGCGCTCATGGCTCGCACCCGATGCGGATCGTCGATCAGTTCGACGATGCGGGCCGCCATGGCCGCCCGGTCGCCATCGGGGACGAGGAAGCCGTCGACCCCGTCGGCGATCTGCTCCTGCGGGCCGTACTTGATGTCGTAGCTGATCACCGGGCAGCCGCGGGCCATGCTCTCCAGGGTGGCCAGCGGGTAGCCCTCGTAGCGGCTGGACAGCAGGAAGCCGGTGGAGGTCCACAGCGTCTCGCGGGCGTCGGGATCCCACCCCTTCAACGTCACCTGCTCGGTCAGCCGGAGCTTGGCGATCAAACGTTCGACCTGAGGTTGATGGTCACCTCCACCGTAGATGTCGAGTCGAGCCTGGGGTCGCTCGGCCACCACCCCGGCGAAGGCCCGGATCGCCTCCTGGATGCGCTTCTGCGGCTCGAACCGGGACACCATGGTGAACCGGGCCGGTGCTCGGGCCGGGAGCGGATCGGGACGGGCGGGCAGCGCCACCGGGTTGCCGGCCACGAACATCGTGCTCCGGCGGCCGAGCAGCTGGGCCAGATCGCGGCGCTGCCGTTCGGTCAGGGTGACCAGCCCGTCGAAGTCGGCCAGGTGCTCGAACGCCCAGCGGTACGCGGGATCCGCGGCACCGTTCCAGGGCACGTTGGCCAGCATGTGGTTGTTGTGCAGGACCAGGAAGACGTGGAACCGCTCGTCGGGCATCGGCCAGATGGCCCGGAGCACCGGCCGGCTGTCGGAGATGGCGATGACCCGGTCGGCGTCGCCGGCCAGATGGCGGAACCAGTGCTGGCGCCAGCCCGCCCGGGTCGGCCAGCTGTGCACCGGGCGACCGGCGGCGTCGGTCAGGATGAACGGGCCGTCGCGCAACAACTCCGGACCGGGCGACCGCAGGAACACGCTGCCGTCCGGCCGCCGGTAGTCACGCAGCTGATCCGCACCGGTGTCGTCGCGGTACGCGGTGTAGTAGACGGTGCCGTCCGGGTGCGGCACGTCGACCGCCTCGAGCCCGGCCGGCGTGGACAGAACCTCGGGCAGGACCTCGGGCAGGCCGTCGGCGCGTGACTCCGGCGAGGGCGGTCCGACGACCAGCGCTTCGTCGCGGTAGGCCTCGAAGATGTTGAGCAACCGCATCCCCGCAACGAGCTCGCCGCGCTCGGTCAGCTGCGCCCGCTGTTCGGGATAGACCGGGTCGTCGTCGAAGGTGACGATGGTCGTCTCGACGCCCGCGTACGTGGTGAACAGGCGGTTGCGCAGCAGCAACGCCCGGGTCCGCCCGCCGAGCCAGGTGCGCACCGGGCCGGAGATCGACAGGTACACCGCCGGTGGCAGATCGAAGTCGGGCATGGCTGGTGAGTGTATAAGTCAGCCGTCGCTGCTCCATTAGAGTGTGACGGCGCCTGCCCCGGCGTGTTCCGTTCAGCCTCGGAGGAGACCCATGACGAGCCTGCCCCGACGCGTAGCCCGGCGTGTCCTTCCGCACCGGGTCCGCGCCGCCGGACTGGCCCTGCTGGATCCCCCGCCGCCCCCGGCCGAAGCCGGCCAAGCCGGCCAAGAAAGCGCCGGCGAAGCCGGCCACGAAGGCCTCGGCCCAAACGAAGCCGACGAAGAACACGACCAAGGCGACCAAGGCGACCAAGGCGAAGAAACGCGCCGCCGGGGCCCGGGCCGCTCGTCCGGTTCGCCCGTCGGTCTGGACCCCGTCGCCGGCGGTGAAGGTGTTGTCGACCGGCGGGACCCTGCCGGCCGCGTTGCTGGCCGAGGTCCGCCGACTGCTCAAGGAACGCCCCGAGACCGCGCTGGCCGTGGCGGTCGCGCTGCGCGAGGACCCCGACACCGTCGATTTGGGCCGGTTGCTCGAAGGGGTCGTCGCCTACACCGACGAGCACCACGCTCTGGCCTGGTCAGCCCTGCGCGAGGTCCCGGAGCCGCTGTGGGCCCGCTACGCGGCCCGCGAGTTCGCCCGGTCCGGCCTGGCCGTCGAGCCCGAGGACACGCTGCGCCGGATCACCGACCTGGTCGACCGCGCGCCGGACGACCTCCCGGCCCACACCTGGTCCGACCTGCTCGGACCGGTGTTCGGGTACGGCGACCACGACCTGGTGGTCCGGCTGTTCGCTCGCTTCGACGCCGCGGTCGGTGACGGGTCGGCCGTCGCGGAATCGTTGGTCATCCAGCGCGACTGGTTGCGGCCCTGGGTGGCCACCACGCCCGACGGTGCCTCCGCCCCGCCCGTCCCCGAGGGTGCGGTGTCGTTCGCGGTGATGGCCTACGGCCACCCCGGGCGTGCGCGGGCCTCGGCCAACATCGGCGACCACGTGCAGAGCATCGCCTCGCTCGGCCACCTCGCCCGCCACCAGGGGTTCGACTACGACGGACCGCAGGACCTGGTCGATCTGCTGACCCTGCTGCGCGGCCGGGTCCGCCCCGAGCTCGCCCGCACCGACGCGACCGCGCGGATCCAGTTGCTGCAGATCGACCGGGACGCCTCGGCGTACGCGAAGATCCCGCCGCAGACCTGGACGCTGGCCTTCGGCTGGTACATGCACGCCATCTTCGAGACCCGCTACGGCTTCCCGTTCCACCCCAACCTGCTGCCGCTGTTCGTCTCGTTCCACTGCAGCAAGCGCGATCTGCTGACCGACGAGGCCATCGACTACCTCCGCCGCCACGCCCCCATCGGCTGCCGCGACTGGACCACGGTCGACATCCTGCTGTCGGTCGGCGTGCCCGCCTTCTTCTCCGGGTGCATGACCACCACGGTGCGCACCGTGTTCCCCGAACGTCCCGACGGGCTCTCCGACGGCCCGGTCGCCTACGTCGACATGCCCAAGGCCACCGTGCCCAAGGGCGCCCCGACGTACGCGCACAGCAGCGACGCGATCCGGTTCCGCAGCTTCGCGCACAACATGGGCGACGCGCTCGAGCTGCTGGAGACCTACCGACGCGACCACCACGGCGTGGTGACCAGCCGGCTGCACTGCTATCTCCCGGTCCGCTCGCTCGGCGTGCCGGCCGACTTCCAGCCCGGCAACCGGTCCGACCCCCGGTTCGCCGGACTGATCGACATCACCGACGCCGAATTCGCGGCCATCCAGAACCGGATCGACAGCCGACTCGAGGCGGCGATCACCGCGATCGCCGCCGGCGACACGCCCGACCAGGTCTACGCGCTGTGGCGCGACCTCAATGCCGACGACGTGGCCCTGGCCGAGGCGCGCCGAGCCGCCGACCATCCGCTGCCGGCCGTGCGCAGCGGACTGCTCGGTGACGCGGCGACGCTGCGCGGGCTGGTCACCCCGCTCGATCCGCACACCCCGGTCGTCGCCGTCGTGGTGCCCCAGCACGGCGCCGCCGCCGCCCACCGGCTGCTGACCTCGGTGACCGCCGGCACCACGGTTGCGCTGCAGTTCGTCCTGCTCAGCCGCGACCCCGCGTCGCTGGACACGGCCGCGCTGGCCGCTGCGGCCGGAGGGTCAGCGGTGCAGGCGGTCAGTCTGAGCGGGCTCGGACGCGACCTGCGGGCCGCCGGCCGCGAGGTCTCCGACGAGGACGTCGCCCGGTTGGCCATCCCCGAACTGCTCGAGGTCGACCGGGTCGTGATCCTGCCGGTGGACGCCGTGGCCAGCGCCGACCTGGCCGAACTGACCGGCTTCGACCTCGGCGGACGGCTGCTGGCCGCACCGCCGGTGGCCGGGCGTCGACAGGCCAGTGGCTACGGCGTGCTCAACGCCGCCGCCAACCGGCTGGCCGGAGCGACGACGGCGGCGGCGGAACTGCGCCGGCGTTACGCCCGGCACCGCTTCGACTTCGACGCCTTCGACGCCGACGTGCTCGTCCTCGACACCGCACGGTGGCGCGCCGAGAGGCTGACCGAGCAAGGACTGGCCCTGATCGAGGAGTTCGGGCTGACCTACCACGAACTGCTGCACTTCCTGGTCGGAGCGGACCGCGCCGAGCTGCCCGGCCGCTGGCACCAGGTGCCCGGGCGCAGCCTGATCAGCGATCCCGCGCTGGTCCACTGGAGCGGACCGATCAAACCGTGGTCGGCCGAGCTGGTCCCCGAACGTGACCGGTGGCACGCCTGACCGGACCGCGAACGACGGTTTCGGGGTGGCCGAGCCGATAGAGTCGCGCGGTGGACAGATTGCGCAACATCGCCGTGGTACTCGCCGGTGGGACCGGGACCCGGGTCGGACTCAGCATCCCCAAGCAGCTGATCAAGATCGCGGGCAAGCCGATCATCGAGCACACCATCGCCACCATGCAGGCGTCCCCGCTGATCGACGAGATCATCGTGATGATGGCGCCGGGCTACCTCGACGACATCCGGGCCATCGTCAAGAAGGGTGACTACGACAAGGTCACCCAGATCCTCGAGGGTGCGGGCACCCGCAACGACACGACGGCGACCGCGTTGGCCGCCCTCGGCGACCAGGAGTGCAACGTGTTGTTGCACGACGCGGTCCGACCCCTGGTCTCGCAGACCATCATCTCGGCCAACGTCCGAGCCCTGCAGACCTACGAGGCGGTCGACACCGCCATCCCCTCGGCCGACACCGTGATCGCCGTCCACCCGGACAACGGCTCGATCGCCGACGTCCTGCCCCGCCACCTGCTGCGTCGCGGTCAGACCCCGCAGTCGTTCCGGCTGTCGACGATCCGGGCCGCGTACGCGAAGGCCGCACAGGACCCGCAGTTCACCGCGACCGACGACTGCACCGTGGTGCTGCGCTACTCCCCCGAGGTGCCGATCGCCGTCGTGCCCGGGCACGAGCGGAACATGAAGGTGACCGAGCCGATCGATGTCTACATCGCCGACAAGTTGTTCCAGCTGACCTCGGCCGACCAGCCGGCCGCGCTGACCGACGAGGACTACCGCACCCTGCTGACCGGCAAGACGATGGTCATCTTCGGCGGGTCCTACGGCATCGGCGGCGATCTGGCCGAGCTGGCCGCGGCCCACGGCGCGACCGTCCGGTCGTTCTCGCGGTCGAGCACGGGCACCCACGTCGAGCGCCGCTCCGATGTCGCCGCCGTCGCCGAGCAGGTGCTCGCCGAGACCGGCCGGATCGACTTCGTGGTCAACACCGCCGGAGTGCTGGTGCGCGGCGAACTGGGTGAGACCTCGGAGGAGACGATCTACTCCTCCACCGACGTCAACTACCTGGCGCCGATCTTCATCGCGCAGCAGTTCTACCCCTACCTCCAGGCCTCGCGCGGCTCGCTGCTGCTGTTCACCTCCTCCTCCTACACCCGGGGCCGGTCGGGTTACTCGCTCTACTCCTCGGCCAAGGCGGCGACGGTCAACCTGACCCAGGCGCTGGCCGACGAATGGGCCGGCAGCGGCGTCCGGGTCAACTGCGTCAACCCGGAGCGGACCGGCACCCCGATGCGGACCAAGGCGTTCGGCGAGGAGCCGCCCGGCACCCTGCTCTCCTCCGAGGAGGTCGCCCGCCAGTCGCTCGACGTGCTGTTGTCCGGTCAGACCGGCCACATCATCGACATCCGGCGCGAGGACGGCCCGGCGGCCATCGCCAACGGCTGACCCGTCGCGCTCCGCGCTCGCGCGGCGCGCCCGGACGCGGAAAAACCTCAGGCCCCCGGCCCGGTGCAGCTCCCCCAAGGGGGCTGTCCGTTGCGCAGGGGCCTGAGGCCTGCCGGGTCAGGGGCAGGTCAGAGGATCAGATCGCTGATCACCATGTTGTGGTCCGACGGACGGCTCGAGTCGGCCACCTTCATGACGTTCTCGTAGCGCTCGAAGCCGGCGCCGTCCTTGACCATCACCACGTCGAGGGCGACCTGACGACCGACGGCGTTGGGCTTGAGCACGCTGCGCCAGTGGTTGACCGTCGGGTAGCGGTCGTTGACCGTGGTGCCCGCGGTGACCGCGTCGCGGAAGCCCTTGGCGGTGAGCACGTCGTACGGAGCGTTGCGCCCGGCCTTGGTCTTCCAGGAGTTCAGGTCGCCGCCCCAGACCACCGGATCGTCACCGGCGAGGTCGGCCACCTCGGCGTACACCGCGCGGGTCTGGGCCTCGCGCAGGTCGTCGAGCTTGGCCTCCTTGGCAGCGCTGCCGCTGTGCCGGTCGTCCAGGTGCACCGAGACCGCGAAGAACTTCTGCCCGGTCCGGAGATCCTGGAACTGCGCGTACGCGGCGCTGCGGGTCTCCTTGGCGCTCTCCCCGGCGAGGCGGGGCATGTCCAGGCTGCAGGAACCGTTGTAGTTCTTCTTCCCCGTGGTCTCGGGGCAGTCGCTGATCAGCTTGACCTTGTCGGTGTTGTAGAGGATCCGGGTGCCCTGGGTGCCGTGCTTGGTCCCGGGCTTGACGTAGGCGGTGGTCCGGACCAGGTCGTACTCGCCGGCGCCGGCGCCCTTGAGTGCGCTCAGCAGGGTCTCGGTCTGGCGCGGTGCTCCGCCGAGCTTGATCTTCTTGCCGTCGGCGCGACCCGGACCGAGTTCCTGGATGGCGACCACGTCGGGCCGTTCGGTGGCGATCTGGCCGGCGACCGAGCTGGCCCGCTTGAGCCAGTGCCGGGCGGTGCCGATGTCGGCGCGCGAGGTGCGGACGTTGAAGGTGGCGAAGCGCACGGTGGTGTCGGCGGCGGCGGCCCGGACGGCGGCGGTGCCGCTGGTGGTCGAGTCCGCGTGAGCGGTGGCCGGGAGTGCGGCGAACAGGACGCCGGCGCCGAGGACGGGGGCGAGAACGGAAGTGAGACGCATGATGAGGGAGACCTCTCGGAGGGGATGGCAGCGCGCCGCGAGCGAGACGGGCTGGGCGGTGAAGGTCCCCGAACGTCTTCACCTGAGATCCGGTCGACGACGGCGCGGTCCCGTGGACCCGGCGAATGCGTCGACCCGAGCACGCCGAAGATCAGCGCGTGCGCTGATCTGGCTTGTGCTCTGACCTGGCCCATGACGAAGCTGTGGCCGGCCTCTTGGAGTTGGCGTCGAGGTGATGGACACTCGAGCCGAGAACTCACGAACTCCTGCGGAAAGCCGCCCCCGAAGTTCGGTAGACACATCGTGCCAGATCCGATTCGGCTCGCGCAAGTCCCCTTGCTATGTCCTGGGTCACACCGTCGTGACCGAGGCTCACAGGTTCAGATCGGTGACCACCATGTTGTGATCGGAAGCCCGGAAGGTGTCGACCACCTTCATGACGTTCTCGTAGCGGTTGAATCCCTTGCCGCCCTTGACCATGATCACGTCGAGCGCAACCTGTCGGCCGACGGCGTTGGCCTTGAGCGTGCGGTGCCAGTGGTTCACGGTCGGGTAGCGCGAGTTGAGCTGGTAGCGGGCGGTGGTGGAGTCCCTGAAGCCCTGGGCGGCGAGGTAGTTGAACGGCGCGTGGCTGCCCTTCTTGGTCTTCCACGAGTTGATGTCGCCGCCGAAGATGATCGGCTTGCCGCCGGCCAGCTTGCTCACCTTGCCATAGACCGCCGCGACCTGCGAGCGGCGCAGCGCGTCGAGCTTGCGCTCCTTGGCGAGGCTGCCGCTGTGGGTGTTGATCAGGTGTACCGACGCGGCGAAGAAGTTGCGGCCGGTCTTCTTGTCCTCGAACTCGGCGAACGCCGCGCTGCGGGCGGTGGCCTTGCTGAACGCCGGCATGTCCATGCTGCAGGACTTGTTGTAGTTGGACTTGCCGGTGGTCTCCGGGCACTTGCTGATCAGCCGGACCCGGTTGGCGTTGTAGAGGAGCCGCGTGCCCTGGGTGCTGTGCTTGGTACCCGGGGCGACGTACGACGTCACCCGGACCATCTTGTACTGACCGGCGCCGACGCTGCGCAGCGCGCTGAGCAGGCTGGTGGTCTGCCGTGCCGAGGTGCCGATCTTCGTCGCCTTGCCGTCGGCCCGCCCGGGACCGAGCTCCTGGAGAGCGACGACGTCGGGATTCTCGGCCTTGATCTCGCGGGCCACCGTGGCGGCGCGGCGCAGCCAGTGCCGCGAGGTGCCGATGTCGGCGCGCGACGTACGGACGTTGAAGGTGGCGAAGCGGATCTGCTCCGCGGCCCGCTTCTGGGCGGCCACCGCGACCGAGGATCCCTCGGGCGCCGAAGCGGTCGGCGCGGCGTGGGCGGCGAAGGGGAGGCTGGTGGCCAGGGCTGCCGTGCTGACGGCGAGAGCTACCACAGAAATGGCTCGCATGAGGGTTTGACTCCTTGTGAGTGGTGGGTGTAGCCCCCGAGACGCCCGCACGATGGGGGCTGCATCTCCAAGATCGCGACCCCGAAACATCCCGCGCTATCTCTTGGCGGTGATCCTAAGGAGTCCACTCTTCACGCAGCAACCCTCCGAAAACGCTCTGCACCGTGGAGAACGGTCGTTCCAGTGTTCGGATGGCAGCCGTATTAAGTCAGCTGAGCGTAATCAAGCCGTTATGATATCGATGTCTAAGTGACTGACATCACAACAAAAATCTCGTTCGGACAACGGATCTGAGGAACCATCCGGTCTGGTCAGCCCCTTTTCAGTTCCCGGCGACCGGCGCGTCGGAGGGGTTCCAGACCGCCCGCGAGCCCAGATCACCGACCCGGATGACCCAGATGGTGGCGATCACCGAGGCGACGACGAGCAGTAACGGCAGGATCACGGAACGCAGGACGGACCGCTCGCCGGTGCCCTCACCGGGCCGCCGGACCAGGAACGCGTTGGCCACGCCGAGGACGCTGACTCCGACCATGATCAACAGCAGCTGGTTGGCCAGCTTGGCGTGCTGCTGGATCAGCGCCCCGGCCTGGCTGGTGGCGTCGAGGTCGAGGATCTCGGCCAGCTCCGAGCCGCTGGCCCGGGTCACGAAGGTCACCACCAACGACCCCACGGCGGTGAGCACCATCGGCCAGCGCGCCCAGTTCCGGAACCGTGGCAGCGCGAACAGCAGGCACAGCAACGTGGTCAGCGGGATGCCCACGACGGCGGCGTGCAGGACGAGCGGGTGCAACGGCATGTTGCCGACGTAGTCGAACACGGTGTTTCCTCCTGGGCGGTGGGGCCGCCGCGGGGCCGAGACCACCACGGCTGCGCCCCGAACGATTGAGCGTTGAACGAGTCGTCACGCGTCTAGACGAACAACGGGCTCGGTTGGTTCGCTGATCGCTCCGAATCGCTCCGAATCGCTCAGCCCGCTCCCCGGTGTCAGGTGCCGCTGTCGCGTTCCATCGAGCCGGCCCAGGAGCCCGGGTCGCCGTGCTGGCGCCCCTCGAGCTTGATCACGTGCAGCACCGCGTTGATCAGGGCCAAGTGGGTGAAGGCCTGCGGAAAGTTGCCGAGGTGCTGACCGGTGTGCGGATCGATCTCCTCGCCGTAGAGATCGAGAGGTCCGGCGAACGAGAGCAGTTTGGCGCACAGCTTGCGGGCCCGGTCGTATTCGCCGATCTCGCACAGGGCCGACACCAGCCAGAACGAGCAGATGGTGAAGCTGCCCTCCTCGCCGCTGAATCCGTCGTCGGTCTCCTCGACCTTGTAACGCAGCACCAGCCCGTGGACGGTGAGCTCGTCGGCGATGGCCAGCACGGTGTTGCGGACGATCGGGTCGTCGGCCGGCAGGAAGCGGACCAGCGGAGCGAGCAGCAGCGATGCGTCGAGTGCCTTGGTGCCGTAGTACTGGGTCAGCACGCCGCGGTCGTCCACCCCGTTGGTCAGGATGTCGTCCTTGATCTCCAGCGCAGCCTTCTGCCACTCCGCGGCCTTGTCGAACTCACCGCTGAGCTGGGCGATCTTGGCTCCGCGATCGACCGCCACCCAGCACATGATCTTGGAGGAGGTGAAGTGCTGGAGCTCGACCGCGCACCTCCCAGATCCCGGCGTCGGGCTCGCGCCAGTGTTTGAGCGCCTCGTTGACCTGGCGGTCCAGGATCGGCCAGATCCGGCCGTCGACGTGGTCGGTGGCCTTGAAGTGCAGGTAGACCGAGTCGAGCAACGCCCCCCAGACATCGTGCTGCTCCTGCGCGTACGCGGCGTTGCCGATCCGCACCGGGCGCGAGTTCGCGTAGCCGGGCAGGTGGTCGAGCTCGTACTCGGTCAGGGTCTTCTCACCCCCGATCCCGTACATGATCTGGATGTCGTCCTCGCCGTCGACCAGGTCGGCGATGAAGGAGAAGAAGTCGACCGCCTCCCAGTCGAAGCCGAGCGAGTACAGGCCCCACAGCGCGAAGGTGGCGTCGCGGATCCAGGTGAAGCGGTAGTCGTAGTTGCGGCTGCCACCCGGGGTCTCGGGCAGCGAGGTGGTGCCGGCCGCGGTCAGGGCGCCGGTGGGCGCGTAGGTCAGACCCTTGAGGGTCAGCGCGCTGCGCTGCAGCGCCCCCCGCCACGGGTGGTCGGGAAACGTCCCGCGAGCCAGCCAGTGCTGCCAGTGGTGGGCGGTCCAGACCTGCTTCGCGTACGCGTCCTCATAGGTCCGCGGCGGCACCGCCCCGCCCCACGACAGCGCGACGAAGCGGACGTCGCCCTGCTTGAGCAGCGTCCGGGCCCCCGCGCGGCCGCCCTCGAAGCCGAGCCGCAGATCACTGGTCAGGGTCAACGTGACGTCCTGGCCATCGGCCGAGGCGACACCCTGGTAGTAGTCCTCGTCGGTGTAGTCCCAGGTGACCGGCGACCGGCCGTAGTCGAGCACCGGCTCGCAGTCGACGATCGTCTGCACCTCGCCGGACGCGCACCGGATGGTGCGCAGCAGGATGTGCTCGGCCTCGTAGTCGGTGGGCGTGCGCCGGTAGGTCTTCGAGCGGTCCTCGTCGTGGTGCCACGGACCGATGATCAGCGCGTCGCGCACGATGATCCATCCGGTCGGGGTCCCCCAACTGGTCTCGATGATCATCGTCCCCGGCAGGTAGCGGACCTCGGCGGGCACGGTCGTCTCGCCCGGGGCGATGCGGAACGATCCGGCGTGCCGACCGAGCATCGAGCCGAAGACGCTGGCCGAGTCGAACCGCGGCACACACATCCACTCGATCGATCCGCCCGGGGCCAGCAGAGCGGTCACCTCGCCGTCGCTGAGGAAGCCGTAGTCGCCGATCGGGGTCGAGCGCACCTGGGCCGTGCGGCTCGACATCTGTCCGCCGACCCGACCACCGGAACGCTTGCTCGTGTTCGCCATGGTGGCAGCATGGCGCTCGAGCCACCCTCCTGCAAGCATCCCGGCCCCCGGTCGGGATGTGCCCACCGCATAGGGTGGGATTTCGGGGTCGACCCGCGGAGGTGGACGATGAGCACGATGCTGAACGGTCTGAGCGACCCGGCCGCGATCAACGAGTTGCTCGCCGGGGCCGACGTCCCCCCCGGGTCGCGCGCGACCATCCTCGAAGCGGTGGTTGCCACTCGCGGTGACGGTCTCACCGTGCTGGCCGACACCGACTCGTTCCGCGAAGTGCAGCTCGGCCCCGAGGGCGGCAGCGTCGCGGTGACCGTCCGGGCCGACTCGGTCGCGGTGGCCATGGAGCGTCGACTCGCCGCCCGAACCGCCACCGAGCACGAGTTCTGCCGCCTCGACGATCCGGGGGCGCCGGGCCGACCGGCCCGGCTGGTGATCGAACCCTGGGCGTTGCAGCAGCACCCGATCGTCGTCGCCCGGCTGCTGCGCGCCGCTCTGGTCCAGGCCGTCGCCGCATCCGAACCGGTGCCGTCCGCCCGAGCGCCTCGGACCAGCCGATCCGCCGGCGGGACCGCTCGGACGCCGGCGGCCTCGCGGTCTCCCCGAGCTCGCAAGGTGGCCGAACCACCTCCCCCGCCGGCCGCCAAGCCGGCGGTCTGCCCGGTCCACTTCGTCCAGCTGGTCAACGGCAGCTGCGACTACTGCGACTACTGAGCCCGTCGCCTGGGCGAAGGCGGGGGTCGCGTGGTTTCCGGTCCGTCACCCCGAATACGGTCAGCAGCGGGATCAGGAGCAGCGGGAGCATCGCCAGGCGGAGTGCGTGGCGGGCACTGAGCCGATCTCGGCAGGACTGAGCGAGATCCAGCGCGTCCGGGTCAGCGGTGCTTCCCTCGTTGTCGATCCTTTCGGTGTCGGCTCGGCGGCCACACCTCAGGTCGTCACCGGTCCCCCGACCCGCCCCGGGGAGGCGGCGGCCCCGCGGCGGATCCGGCGGAAGGTCAGCCCGGCCAGCAGCCGGGCGACGACCAGGATCGCCACGCACCACCCCAGCGCGAGCCACAGCTCGGCCCCGACCGGCTGACCGGCCAGCAGTCCGCGCAGGGCGTCGGCGATCGCGGTCATCGGCTGGTGCTCGGCGAACGCCCGCACCGGGCCGGGCATGGATGCGGTGGGGACGAAGGCCGAGCTGACGAAGGGCAGTAGGACGAGCGGGTAGGAGAACGCGGCGGCGCCCTCGGCGGAGGTGGCCAGCAGTCCGGAGATCACGGCGAGCCAGGTCAAGGCCAGCGTGAACACGCTGAGCAGGGCCGCGACGGCGAGCCACTCCCCCGCGCCGGCGACGGGCCGCAAGCCCATCAGCAGCGCGACCATGCCGACCAGCACGATCGAGACCAGGTTGGCGACCAACGACGTCAGCACGTGGGCCCACAGCACGGCCGACCGGTTGATCGGCATCGACTGGAGCCGTTCGAAGATCCCGCTCTGCCGATCGGTGAACAGCCGCAGCGCGGTGTAGGCGATCCCGGAGGCGATGGTCATCAGCGCGATCCCGGGGACCAGGTACGCGACGTAGGACTGCGTCCCGGTGTCGATGGCGCCGCCGAACACGTACACGAACAGCGCCATGACGGCGATCGGCATGACCGCGGTGGTGATCACCGTGTCCGGGCTCCGGGCGATGTGGCGCAGCGAGCGTCCGGTCAGGGTGATCGTGTCGCCGATCAGGTGGGTGGTCATGACGGCTCCGGATGATCGGGCCGCTCGTGGTCGGCGGCCGAGGGAGTGGTGGGTTCGCCGACGACGGCGAGGAAGACGTCCTCCAGCGACGGCTGGCGTTCGACGTACTCGACCCGGGCGGGCGGCAGCAGCCGCTTGAGCTCGGCGAGGGTGCCGGTCACGATGATCCGGCCCTGGTGCAGGATGCCGATCCGGTCGGCGAGCTGCTCGGCCTCGTCCAGGTACTGGGTGGTGAGCAGCACGGTCGTGCCGTGGGCGGCCAGGTCGCGGACCGATCGCCACACCTCGAGCCGGGCCTGCGGATCGAGCCCGGTGGTCGGCTCGTCGAGGAAGACGATCGGCGGATCGCCGATCAGGCTCATGGCGATGTCGAGCCGGCGCCGCATCCCACCGGAGTAGGTCGCCACCCGGCGCTCGGCCGCCTCGGTCAGCGAAAACCGGGCGAGCAGGTCGCCGGCGACCCGGGCCGGATGCTTGTGGTGGCGCAGCCGGGCGATCAGGACGAGGTTCTCCCGACCGCTCAGCAGGTCGTCGACCGCAGCGAACTGCCCGGTGAGGCTGATCGACGCGCGGACCTGCACCGACTGCGCAACCACGTCGAGATCGTTCACGCTGATCGATCCGGCATCCGGGGCGAGCAGGGTGGCCGCGATCTTGACCAGGGTCGTCTTCCCGGCACCGTTGGCGCCGAGCAGGGCGTAGATCGATCCGCGTTCCACGTCCAGATCGACCCCGCGGAGCACCTCGGTGTCGCCGAACGCCCGGTGCACGCCGCGGACCCGGATGGCCGGCCGCTCCAGGGTGGAGCCGTGATGGCGACCGGTGGTCATGCCCGGTCGCCGGCGGCGTGGTCGATCGCGGCGATGAGTCGCCGGCGCTCCTGGCCGGTCCACCCCTCGGGGTAGTTCTTCAGGAACGCCTCGGCGAATTCGAGCGGGTCGTCGCCGACGACGGCGCGGACCGGGGTGCCGGCCGCCGCGCTCTGCTCGAACAGGTCGGCGAGGTCGTCGACCATGGTCAGCACGCCTTCGCCGTCGCTGGGCCCGAAGACCAGCAGGTAGCGCTCGAGCGCGTCGATGGCGATCCGATAGGGCTCGGGCAGGCGCCGCGTACGCGCCTGGTAGGCCCGCCAGCGTCGCTTGTCGCCGACCAGCTTCGTGGTGAGCTTCTTCACATCCATGTCATCCCCGTCCTCGGTGGAGCTGATCCAGTCGTTCGGAGAGGAAGCTCCACGTCCTCCAGAACTCTTCGAGTTGTTCGCGTCCCTCGGCGTTGAGCGAGTAGACCTTCCGTGGTGGGCCCTTCTCGGAGGTGACCTTCTCGACATCGACCAATCCGCGTTGCTCGACGCGGACGAGCAGCGCGTAGACCGTGCCCTCGGCGATGTCGGAGAACCCCTGGTCACGCAGCCAGGCGGTGATCTCGTAGCCGTACGCCGGCCGGTCGGCCAGCACGGCCAGGACGATGCCCTCCAGCGTGCCCTTGAGCATCTCGGTCAGCTGTTTGGCCATCAGGCGACTCCCGCTCCGGTTGGTACTCAGTGACGCTTGGTACTGGTAGACAGTAACACTAGGTAGTGGCGTTGCACCAGCCCTCACCACATCGATATCGCGACGTCACACGGCCGAACGGTGACGTCGCCGCCCATCGGGTCAGGCGACGGACGTCCATGTTTCGTCGTCCGACATCCCCGAGGTCTGAGACATGCACTCCGGTACCTGCGCCCATCTGGTCGAGCACGCCGCCTGCGACTGCGGCTACGCCTGTTCGATCTGCGGCGCCGAGCTGCCCTGTTCCAGCGATCACGAGACCCGGCAGATCGACCGGCACCAGATCCGAGACCGGTTGGACCGGGGCGAGGGCAGCCGCGACGAGGTGTGGAGCGATGCGCGGGCGCTATTGATCTCGGTCGAACGGTTGGTCGCCGAGGCCCCGACGCCAGTCGCTCTGGCCGTGACCCGGGCGCCGGTGGCGGTCGCGGTCCCGATGCGTACGGTCCCGCGCGCCGTCGTGACGGAGGCGCGAGCGGGCTGATCCAGCGCCCTGACCCCGCCTGAAGTTGCCAAACCGTTACCAAGAGCGGCAGGCTCAGGCCCTTCTGGGGTGTCGGCCGACGGTGAGTCGGGCAGAGGCGACAGCCCGTCGGACACGACCCATCGGGGGCTGGATCATGCGCAAAGTCGCGACCTGGATCGCTGCTGCTTCAACAGCGGCACTGCTGGCGGGGGGCCTCAGCGGTTCACCGGCGTACGCGGACGACGTCCCACCGACGCCGACCGCGACCGCCATCCACCTGCGCTACGCCGCCGTGGATTCGACGGTCACGGTCAGTGCTGCGACCACCGTCGGCCAGGCCATCACCGAGCTCGCCCTCGTGGTCGACCGCGACGACCGCGTCTCACCCGGACCGGACACCGCGGTGGTCGACGGGATGTCGCTGGTCATCGATGTGGTCAGCGTGTCCAAGACCAGCAAGAAGTCGACGGTCAAGTACCGGACCATCCGCAAGAAGACCAAGTCGATGATGAAGGGCCACACGAAGCTGGTCCGGCACGGCCGCACCGGCAAGATCACCCGGACCACCGTGACCACGACGGTCAACGGCGACGCGACCAAGAAGGTGACCACCAAGGTCAATCGCCACGCGCGATCCAAGATCGTCAAGGTCGGGACCAGCCGGCTCAACCTGGCCCGGTGGAAGAAGTGGAACAAGATCGCCCGCTGCGAGTCGGGCGGCCGCTGGCACATCAACACCGGCAACGGCTACTACGGCGGCCTGCAGTTCAACCGGGCCACCTGGCGGTCGGCCGGTGGCGGCCGGTTCGCCTCCTACCCCCACCGCGCCACCAAGCGCGAGCAGATCCACGTGGCCAACCGGTTGTACGCGAAGCGTGGCTTCAGCCCGTGGAGCTGCCGTCCCTGATCCCCGTGCACACGGGTTCCACCGCTGATCGGTCGATACGACTGGGGCCGGCACGGGAGTCGGCCCCGACCGGTCCGGTCAGCGCTCGACGATGACGGGTTCGTCGTGTACCGAGTGGATGATGCCGGCGCCGGAGACCATCTGCTCGTTCTCGTCGTGGTGATCGGCGACGTTGCCGTGGAGCGTCATCGTCGCGACCACCCTCGGCTCGAACTCGTTCTCCGGGCGCACCCTGGTGTCGTCCAGCGGGCCCAAGTCCAGCTCGGAGGTTGGCCGCGTCCGCCGCCGTCAGGCTCCTCACGCCTTCGGAGAACCCTGCTCTTCTCCAGGAAGTGGTGGGTCCCCGGCGTCCCGGGACCTCGAGCCCGACCGTGCGCTGGTTCTGGTTGACGTAGGTCCCGTGCCCCTGGCGGTCGGTGTGGATCGGGCGATTCTGCTCACCTGCCGCACACCCCTCCCCACCCCGAGCCACTCGTACCGCCCGGATGCTGCGATGTGCCGGTGCCGCGGTCGCCCACCTTGGCCCACCTATCGTTGACGCGTGAGTGTCGCTCCTTCACCCGCTGTCGTCCTCGATCACCGATTCGCCCGCGACCTGCCCGAACTCGCCTTGCCGTGGCAGGCCCAGGAGGTGGCCGATCCGCAGCCGCTGGTGCTGAACGAGTCGTTCGCGCGCGAGCTCGGCTTCGATCCCACCTGGCTCCGGAGTGTGGACGGACGCAAGCTGCTGGTCGGCAACCACGTCCCGGCGGGTGCGGCGCCGGTCGCGCAGGCGTACGCCGGCCATCAGTTCGGCGGCTACTCCCCGCGGCTGGGCGACGGACGCGCCCTGCTGCTGGGCGAGATCGCCACCCCGGACGGTCCCGTGGTCGACCTGCACCTGAAGGGGTCCGGACGGACACCGTTCGCGCGGGGCGGTGACGGTCTGGCCGCGGTCGGACCGATGCTGCGCGAATACGTGATCAGCGAGTCGATGCACGCCCTGGGCATCCCCACCACCCGCTCGCTGGCCGTGTCGGCGACCGGGGCCACGGTGCGACGCGAGACCCCGCTGCCCGGTGCCGTGCTGGCCCGGGTCGCCAGCAGCCACCTCCGGGTCGGCAGCTTCCAGTACGCCGCCGCGACCGGCGACCTCGACCTCCTGCGCCGCCTCGCCGACCACGCCATCCAGCGTCACCACCCGGACGCCGCCGAGCGCGAGCACCCGTACCGTGCTCTGTTCGACGCCGTGGTCGCGGCGCAGGCGCGGCTGGTCGCCGACTGGATGCTGGTCGGATTCATCCACGGCGTGATGAACACCGACAACATGACGATCTCGGGCGAGACCATCGACTACGGGCCCTGCGCCTTCATGGAGGCCTTCGACCCGGCCACCGTGTACAGCTCGATCGACCACGATGGCCGGTACGCCTACGCCAACCAGCCGCTCGCCGCCGAATGGAACCTGGCCCGGCTGGCCGAGGCCCTGCTTCCGCTGTTCCACAGCGAGGAACAGGAGGCGGTGGCGCTCGCGGTGACCTCGCTGGAGGGCTTCCGTCCGCAGTACAGCGCCGCGTGGTCGGCGGGGATGCGGGCCAAGCTCGGTCTGGGCGACCGGGCCGACGACGAGGTGACGCCGCTGGTCGAGGACCTTCTCGCCCTGCTCGAGACCGAGCAACTCGACTACACGTCGTTCTTCCGCGACCTCGTCCGGCTCGCCGACGCTCCCCCTCAGTTCGTCGCGCTCACACCGGTCGACACCTGGGTGCACCGCTGGCGTGGCCTCGGCCCGGATGTTGCACTGCTGACCCGGACGAATCCGGTCTACCTCCCGCGCAACCACCTGGTCGAGGAGGCGCTGACCGCCGCGACGTCCGGTGACCTGGATCCTCTCGAACGCTTGCTGGACGCGGTGACCCGCCCCTACGAGGACCGGCCCGGGCTCGAGCGATACGCCGAGCCCGCTCCCGAGGACTTCGGTCGGTACCGCACCTTCTGCGGCACCTGACCTCTCGAATCCGGTGTCCGGGGGTCCGCCCGACGAGCGGGGACCCTGACCCGACGGCTCCCGGGAGGATGGCAGTCTGCGGGTGAGGTGCTGAGGACCCGGACGGGTCCTACCGACGATGGGAGTGCACGCATGGACATCCCCCACCCGGGTGGCAACCGCATCCACCCAGCCGCGTCGACTCACGCGTGGTGGCGGACCGCGGTGATCTACCAGATCTATCCCCGCTCGTTCGCCGACGGCAACGGTGACGGTGTCGGTGATCTGGGCGGGATCATCGAGCGGCTCCCGCACCTGCGCGAGCTCGGCGTGGACGCGGTGTGGATCTCACCGTTCTATCCCTCGCCGCAGGCCGACGGGGGTTACGACGTCGCCGACTACCTCGACGTCGACCCGCTGTTCGGCACCCTCGACGATGCCGATCGGCTCATCGCCGCGGCTCACGGACTCGGTCTGCGGGTCATCGTCGACCTGGTGCCCAACCACACCAGCGACGAGCACACCTGGTTCCAGCAGGCACTGGCGGCCGGACCCGGGTCGCCGGAACGGGCCCGCTACTGGTTCGTGGACTCCGACGAGCTACCCAACAACTGGCCCTCCGACTTCGGCGGACCGGCCTGGACCCAGGTCGCGGACGGTCAGTGGTACCTGCACCTGTTCGACACCCGGCAACCGGACCTCAACTGGGAGAACCCCGAGGTGCGCGCCATGTTCCTCGACGTCCTCCGGTTCTGGCTCGACCGCGGGGTGGACGGGTTCCGGGTCGATGTGGCGCACGCCCTGGTCAAGGCCGACGGGCTGCCCGACTTCCCCGGTGACTTCCTCGACCTGGCCGGCGGTCGGATCCCGACCAACGTCGCTCCGTTCTACGACCAGGACGGTGTCCACCCCATCTACAGGGAATGGCGGGCGTTGCTGGACAGCTATCCGGGCGAGCGGGCGATGGTCGCCGAGGCGTGGGTCAGCCCTCTGGAACGGTTGGCCCGCTACGTCCGGCCCGACGAGTTCCATCAGGCGTTCAACTTCACCTTCCTGCTGACCGCCTGGGACGCGACCGCGCTGCGACGATCGATCACCGCATCGCTGCGGTCCTGCGACGCGGTCGGGGCACCGGCCACCTGGGTGCTGTCCAACCACGACGTCGTCCGCCACGCCACACGGCTCGGCTTCCCGCCCGAGGTGGCGGTCAACCCGTGGCTGCGGGCCGATCAGGCGGAGTCCGACGCAGTCGTCGGTGCCCGGAGGGCCCGGGCCGCCACGATGCTGATGCTCGCCCTGCCCGGCAGCGCGTACGTGTATCAGGGTGAGGAGCTCGGTCTGCCCGAGGTGATCGACCTGCCGAGCCGGGCCCGGCAGGACCCGACCTTCCGCCGCACCGAGGGGGAGCTGCTCGGCCGCGACGGCTGCCGGGTGCCGATCCCCTGGTCCAGGGACGACCCCGCGTACGGCTTCAGCACGGGCACACCGTGGCTCCCGCAGCCTCCCGGGTTCGGCGAGCTGGCCGTCGACCAGCAGACCGGTCAGCCCGACTCGTCCTTGGAGCTCTACCGGTCTCTGCTGCGGATCCGACGCGACCGCGCCCTCGGCGCCGGTGAGCTGACCCTGCTCGACGCGGGCGATGACGTCGTCGCCGCCGACCTCACCACGCCCGTCGGTACGACCAGGCTCGTGGTCAATCTCGGCGCCCGGGACTGGCCCCTTCCCGCGGGCGTCCGGGTGCTGGTGGCCAGCGGAGACGAGGCGGACCGGGTGTCGACCGATCAGGCGGTGTGGCTCGCCGTCGAGTGATGCCCGGTAGCTGCGGCGGTCCCCGCGGAGCCGATCGACTGCACCGTGAGCAGCGATGTCGTGCTCGGCACCAGCCGGACTCCGCGTACGCCGGCGAGGTCGCCCTCGGTGTCGTGCTGGCGGACCGTACCGGTGCCGTCCTTGCCCTGCCCACCGCGGCCACTGACTGCCCGCCGGCCTTGACGGCCGCGTCGACCGCAGGACGCCGTCGCCGGCGCTGGCCGCCCCCGGGTCGCGCCGCGCGATGTCGCCACCCGTTGCCACGCCCTCCTGGCCGCTCTGGGTACCCGGCCCCGCGAACTCGAGGCCTCGCTCCGCACCGCCGAACGCATCGTCGACGACGTCCGACGCGCGCCCGCGAGCCTGCGAGCCTGCGAGCCGGATCCCACCTGAGCGAGCAGCGCGATGAGTCCGGCACACCGGGCCGGTCTGTCGTCGCGGACCGACTCACAGGAGGCTGATGCCATGCGGACAGTGACGATGGGGATGAACGTGAGCCTGGACGGCTACGTCGCGGCGCCGGGCGACGACCTCACCTGGGGCGTGCCGAGTGACGAGTTGTTCCAGTGGTGGTCCGACCGGGTGGCTTCGACGGGCCTGGCGCTCTACGGCCGCAGGCTCTGGGAGACGATGAGCGCGCACTGGCCGACCGCCGACCAGCAGCCTGATGCCGCTCCGGCGCAGATCCACTACGCCCGACGCTGGCGCGACCTGCCCAAGGTGGTGTTCTCCTCGACCACCTCGGTGGTCGGCGCGAACACCCGCCTGGTCACCGGCGATGCGGTCACCGAGGTCACCCGGCTCAAGGCTGGTGAGGGCGGTCCGATGGACGTGGGCGGCGCCACGCTGGCCGCGTCGATCATGCGGGCCGGGCTGATCGACGAGTACGCGCTCGTCACCCACCCCGTCCTGCTGGGCGCCGGCCGGCCCTACTTCACCGCCGTGGACACCTGGGTGGATCTCGATCTGGTGGAGACGCGACCGTTTCCCGGAGGAGTGCTGTTGACCCGGTACGCGACCAGGCGTTGAGCCCACGGGTGCGTGACCGGACGATCAGCTCACTCGGCCAGGTATCCGGTATCCGGATCGATCCCGCGGACGACGTCGCGGATCGAGGTCGGGTGTCCTCGGCCGACTGCCGGTGCCGGAGGGGCGGAAGCCGTGGGACGCGATCGTCAAGGTCAGGCACGACCGAACGCGCTTGCCCCGGCTCTTTTGGTGACGACCACCCGATCGGGCCGCTCACCGACTTTGCGGCTCGTCGTCGACTTCGGCCCTGGTACGCGACGACCGCCTGGTAGGTCAGGGTGTCGCCGCGGACCGTCACCGCCTGGTAGGCCGCGGTCTGAGACGCCGATCGCACCCGGGTGGCGTGCCCCCGCCGCCCGTCCCGACCCGAATCGGGATAGAACGTCTTGCCCGACACCGAGACCGCGTAGACGGTGGAGTGCTTCGACCGCCCCCGGGTAGCCGCGGTCGTCCGGGTGGTCGTGGCCGGACAGGACCAGGTCGACGTCGTACGTGGTGAACATCGGCAGGAAGTACCGGCGCATGACCGGGTTTTGCTGCGATCGGCGCGCCCAGCGAACGGTCCCCGAGTGCATCAGCACGACGGTCCGCTTCTGCCTGGTGGTGCGCATCGCCCGGTCGAGGAAGGGCCGACTGCCGAGCCAACGCCCCACCGAAGGTGTCGAGAACGACGAAGCGGACACCCTGGTCATCGGTCGAGAACCAGGTCGGCGCCTGCCCCGGGTAGAGGTTGCCGGACCAGGTGTAGGTGGTGCGGAACGCCTGACCGTTGCCGGAGCGGCACTTCTCGAACAGGCCCCATTGCTCGTGGTCGCCCATCGAGAGGAGCAGTTGCGTTGGACGTTGCATTCGCGTACCGGTCGCTCGGGGACTGCCCACGCCCGCCACCGGGGGGTCAGGTGGGCCCCAAGGAATCGGCAAAGGTCGTCGATCGGGTGCGGCGCGGGACGCCCTGGAGTAGCGCGGCGAGATCCGCCCGGCTGATCGGCTTGGCCAACATGCCGTTCATCCCGGCCACGGCGTACGCCCTCTGGTCGGTGTCGGTGATCGCTCCGGTGAGCGCGATCATCGGGACGTGCTCGCCGGGGCCTTCGTCCTGACGGATCGCGCGGGCGGCTTCGATCCCGTCGAGTTTCGGCATCTGGGAGTCCATCAGGATGAGGTCATAGGCGGTGCTCGACGCGGCGGTGACGGCCTCGGCCCCGTCGGGTACGACATCGATCTCGTGACCCAGCTGCTGCACCAGCAGCTGGCAGACGCGGCGGCTGGCCGCGTCGTCCTCGGCCAGCAGGATCCGCAGCGGTGGTTGGTCCGCCGCCGGCTCGAGCCGGACTCCTTCCGGTATCCCGGCCATCGACATCAGCTTGGACCGTAGCCGGCCACCGGCCGTCGTCGCGGCCAGCACGACATCCGACGACCTCAACGCCGCGTTCGGGACGGCATGACCGGCGGTCGTCACGATCAGCACCTTCGGCCGCGGACGGTCCGCGTGCCGCATCAGATCCGCACCCAGACTGCTCAGGGCATCGGGGTGGTCCTCGCGGATCACCACGACGTCGACCGACGACAGCATCCACGCCGGGTCCCGTGGACCCAGCGACACCTCGGCGCCCCAACGCCGGAGCTGGCCGACGAAGAGGTCGCCGCGAGCCGGCTGAGCGTCCATCACCGTGAACCGATGGCCGCTGAGCGCGCGAGCGACCGCCTGCGGAATCGGCTCAGCCGGCAGCACGAGCTCGAAGCCGAAGACCGATCCGACACCTTCCTGGGTGGTCACGGCGATCTCACCGCCCATCCGGCGGACCAGTGCCTGACTGATCGACAGACCGAGACCGGTGCCGGCGCGTCGCCGGCTGCCGGATTCCTCCAATCGGCTGTAGGGCCTGAACAGCCCGTTGAGCTGAGCGGCCGGCATACCGATGCCGGTGTCGGTCACCTGGAAATACACCGCTTCCGGTTCCTCGATCCGGGCCGCCGGAACGACCTCGACGGTGACTTCCCCGCTGTCGGTGAACTTCACCGCGTTACCCACCAGGTTGATCAGGACCTGGCGGAGTCGAGTCGCATCGCCGCGAACCCATTCCGGACAGGCGGGGTCGAGGTCGGCGCGCAACTGGATGCTTTTGGCGTCGGCGTTCACCCGGAGCAACTCGATCACGTCACCCAACACCTCGGCCATCTCCAACGGCTCGTAGCGCAGGGTGAGCTGTTCCTCGTCGATGGACGCGAGGTCGAGCACGTCGTTGACGAGGTCGAGGATCAGACTGCCGGTACGCCGGACGTGCTCGATGTGCTCGCGCTGGCTGGCATCCAGATCGCTCCCCAACAGCAACTCGTTGATCCCGATCACCGACGTGAGCGGCGTCCGGATCTCGTGACTCAAGGTGGCGATGACGTCGGAGCGAGCGCGGGTGGCCGCCAATGCCTCGTCCCGCGCCTCGCGCAACCGCTGCCGCTGTACCCGATGGAGGTCGTTCAACCGTCGTGCCGACCGGAGAGCGAAGGCCATCCGCAGAACCGACATCAAGATGGTGAGGAACGCCAAGCCCAGCACGATCGGCGGCTGCGGGAAGAGCAGATGCACGCCCAGGACGACGACGGCGGAGAGGGCGAACCCGGTCGGGGCAGCGACACTCGCCGCCGCCGGGGCGACATGGCGATGAGGGGGCCAACGGTCCCACGCCGTCCAGGCCAAAGCCTGCAGGGCGGCCGGCCACAGCAGCCAACTGGGCAGGCTCCGAGCGTCGACCCCTTGCGCCATCGGCAACAGGGTGAACACTGCCGCACCGGCCGCCAGACCCGCAGCGATGAACATCCGCCACCACACCCGGCTCGGCCCGAGCAACGGCATCACCCCCACGAGCAGCGCGATCGGGCCGATCGCGGTGATCGCGACGAGGATCGTGGTCAGCTCTGGCCAGCCGGTGAGCGAATACACCAAGGCGTCCGGCACCAGCAGGGCCGCGCCCACCGTGAGCACCGCGCAGCCGCCGATCAACCCGTCCAGACGCAGACCGGGCGTGGGCAGACCCACCCGTCGGGCCGCCATCAGGCTGAGGGCGAGGAAGGTCATGGTGAAGAACAGCACTTTGGCCACGTGCACCGACAGGCCGAGGGCCTCACTCGAGAGCGGGATCCGTTCGACCCAGGTCAGCGGCAGCAGCAGCCGGTAGAGCAGATGAGCCACGGCCATGATGAACGCCGCGGAGGCCGCCAACCACCAGACCCGACGCTCCTCGGGAATCGCCACGGCCCGCCACGCCAACAGCACCACCGCACCGAACTCCAACCCCGGGATCAGCCAGATGTCGGGTCGGCCGGGAACCACCACTGTTCCGACGTCCGGACTGATGGCCGAGGTGACCCAGTCGATGACCGGATGCGTGGACCAGGAAGCGGGCAGCAGGATCATCGCCAGACACCCGAGGAAGACCAGGGCGATCGCCAGGGCCATGACGCGCACCGGCTTGGGCGCCGGCAGGAGTCGGTGCAACCCCAGAGACAGCATCTCCATCTAGAACCTCACAGATCGACATGGTCCCCGAGCGTTCCCCCTGGCCTCCACCGCGTTCTGCCGCTGCCATCCTCGCAGACCGCACCTCGATCTCGCGACCGATCCGGAGGTCGAGTTCACGCGACAGCCCAGCAGGATGATTCCGGGCCGGTGGCCAGGTCTGTGGTGCGGGACGAGCGATCGGATCCGACCCGACTGCACCGGCCCCTGCGGACCGTCACCACCACCCTGAGGAGTCAGACGCGCACGCTGGTGCTCTACACCCTGCCGTCACTCGACGGCGTCGCCGAGGAGCCGGGCGACTGGATGGTCGACGCTGACGCGGAGGTTCTCGACAACCTCGCCGACGTCGTCAGCTCGCAGGACTCGGTGCTCCCAGGCCGGGCCACCTAGGACTCCTGGGTGGACTACTGGCCCACGTCGCACGTGGAACCGTTCGCGTCGTTCATCAACGACACGGTGAAACACGTCTTCACCCCTCGAAGCAGCAACCCGGTGGCCACATCGCGGTGCATGGCAGCATCACCTCGGCTCAGACCCTGGCGCGGGCCGATCTGGTCGACGAGCTGCGGTTGGTGGTGGCACCGGCCGTGGCCGGCGCCGGACGTCGACGCTTCGCTGCATCCGACGCTCCGCGTCGGCTCCGTCTGCGGGACTCTCGATCGACTTCGGGTGGCAATCTGCTGCCGACCTATCGGCCGGTCTGGACCCGCGGTGCTCCCGCCTCGGTCACCGCATCCGTCGGCGTGGGCTCGCGGCCCGGCCGCCTCGCCGGTCCCCCATCAGCGGGCACGCGTAAGGGCCGGAGGTCCCCAGGGGAACCACCGGCCCTTACGCGACAGCTGTTCAGTTACCCGCGGCCTTGTACTTCTCGACGACGTCGGCGGGGACGCGACCTCGCGACGAGAGCTCGATGCCATTGCTCTTCGCCCAGGCGCGAACGGCCTTGGTGTCGACTGCACCGGCCGCCTTCATCCCACGGTCCTGTCGACCGCCCACGCGTCGTGCTGCTGACACGAACGGGGCGAGAACAGCGTCGAACTGCTTGGCGTTCTTCTCCGAGAGGTCGATCTCATACTGCGTGCCGTTGTAGCTGAAACTGACTGTCTGACCTCCCTCATCGATGTCCTTCTCGTCCAAGTCATCGACGAGTTTGATGATGGTGCGCTGAGCCATGCGCGACGTCCTCCTGCTATGTGATCATTGAACCTGACGATTTCGACTCTATAACGGGATGAAGCGGTAGGACCCGACGGCAGACCGACCGCTTTCCCATCAGTTCGGCGCAATCAGTCGTCATTCACCGACCACTCGACGTCTTCATGAGCGCTTCGGTCGGAAATTGCCCACGAATGTGACGTGATTCACCCCGGACACGGGGCTCGCATCCAGGTGAGGCTGGCACTGACAGAAATGTGGGCCTGTGCCGGGTGGCCCGGTCATCGCGGTACGCCCGTCCGGTCTCCGGGTGGCGCATCCGACGCGATGGAGACGGCCCTCGCGGGGCACGGTCTAGGGTCGAACCCATGTCACCTGCACCGGCCCTTCCCGATCACGGTGCGCGAGACGCCGCTCTTCGCTCCAACTCCTACACCACGGTCGTCGGCCGATCATCGGTCACCGAGGAGCAGTTCCGTGCGTACTGGCGCGACGTCCACGGTCCCCTGTGCTCTCGCGTGCCGGGGCTCGGCTGGTACGTACAACATCATTTCGCGCGCCGCCGGGATGCCCATCTGTGGGAGGGGCCGGAGAGCGTCACCCCGGTTCCCGGGTACGAGCTCGATGGTGCTGTGGAGATCGGGTGGCTCTCCGAAGCTGCGCGTACGCGGTTCCAGGACGCGTCGAGCATCCTCTTCTCCGACGAGCAGAACGTCTTCGAGGAGACTGTCGCGTACGCACTCCCCGAGGGCTCGAGGACGGTCGTGGACCGAGATCCCGACGCCACTCCGAACGGCACGGACCGCTATGACCGAGAACACGTACATTTCACGCCGCATCCCGGACAGCGCGACGCGCTCAGCCATTTTCTGAACAGTGAATTCGCAGCTCTGGCCGCGGCCAGCGACGACGTGGTGAAAGTTCGGATTCATGCTCCGGAGCCCCATGACAACAGCACGCCGAATCCGCCGGCTCCGAGGGTGGAACATACGGTCGGGGACGAACGCATCGACCTCGTCATCATCGAGATCGCCTTCGCCGATGCCTTGGCTCGTCGTCGTTTCTTCGCCTCAGCGGCATTCCGGGCGACGCTGGACGAGCAAGAACGCCTGGCCCGGCACATCACGGCGTTCCCGGTCTCCGGCGTTTTCACCTTCGTCCGAAACGAGGCCCTGACCACGGCGGGTATCCGCGGCAGCCGGGTCGCCGAGCTCATCGCCGACCTCGCCGCCGCCAATCAGGTGAGCGACCGCGTCGTGACCCTGATGCGACGCGGCCTCCTGCAGGACTGAGACGCGGCGGGTCCCGCAGCTGGAACGATTGCTTTGGGGCCACGCACGCGCCGTGCTCGGCGTGTCTGCCCGGCGGCAAGGCTCGCAGCTGGCCCATCGGCCAGGTCGAATCGGGCTTCGGGGCTGGTGTGCCCGCCACCGGGTTTCGGGAAGGTGGACGCACCCACCCGATCAAGCCAAGGAGCATGATGACGACAACGCCTCAATCTCGCACCGCACCGGTGACTCAGCCGTTCCCGGGCCCGCTGAATGATCAGCGGCTGCCCGTGCAGGCCAGACTCGCCGCCGCATGGACCAGCTTCATGTTCTTGTACATCTACGTCGACTACCTCGCCCTGTACAAGCCCGGTGTCGTCGACGACATCCTGGCCGGCGTCGTCCACGAGTTCGACACCGGCCCGAGCTTCGTCGCCATCGCCCTCACCCTCGTGGCCGTACCGATCCTGATGATCATGCTCTGCACGACGCTGCCTGCTCGGGCCAACCGCACCGTCAACCTCGTCGTCGCGACGCTCTACATCCCCGTCACGATCTTCAACGCGGCCGGCGAGTCCTGGGTCTACTCCTACTTCTACGGTTTCTCCATCGGACTCGAGCTGCTGCTCCTGGCCTTCATCCTGCGCTCCGCCTGGACCTGGACACGCCACAACGCATCTTCGGCGACCCTGGCCGCCGGCCTCCGTGAGTGAGACCGGTCGTACGCCGCAGCAGGTGTGATCAGGGCCTCGGATGCACTGCGGCGGCTCGGCAGAGGAGATTCCCGAGAGCACCTTCCTGGAGAAGTTGGCCGGCCGAACGCTGGGGACTGTCGCCGTGCTCTGCCTCGTCGCGCTGATGATCGGCGGTACGGTCGCGCTCCTGCGCTGGTGGTTGTGAACCAGGCTTGGCCACCCAGGGCCGCCGCCGTAGTCAGGCGGCGCGACTCAGCACCCGGGAATCGTCCCCATGCCGGCTGCCACCCGAGCCGCCCAGGATCAAACGTCGCCGCCTGCCAACCTGAAGAAGGGGAAATTGCGCCTCCCGGACAGATCCGCGGCCACTTCGGGCGCATGGACGCTCGACACCGCTCCACTGGTCGTCCTCGATCGGGCCCCTGGCCATGCGCCAGCGGCGGCCACCCCGACCTCACCAAGGATGAAGTCGGGGCGCCGCGGTCTTGAACATCAACGATCCCCCGACCGTTCGCCTGACCACTCAAGACGATCGAAGCGTGCGCTCGAACCGTCGATGCGGGAACCAGGTTGTCCACTGTCGGACATGTCCAAGAGTGGACAGGGCTTTGTCACCTGACGGTCACATCCGTCGGGCAGAGTAAGGACCGGAGCGGCGATCAGATGAACCCCCGAGCATCTGGTCGCCGCTTCGCTCTGTCCTTGGACGGCCTACTCGGGCGAAGGGCGTCGCGACCAGTCGAGCCTTGATGTGCGGGGACGCATGCAGGAGCCGAACGCTGTGCGAGCGGCCCTCGATAGCCGGCCCCCCGGTGCGAGACCGCGGTGGACACCGAACTTGGCGATGTTCGGGAGCAGCATGGCACGGTCGAGCCGCGGGACCGAAGAGTCTGAAGGTCGCGAAGGCGGACGAGCCCCCTGGCAGCATCAGCCCGGCGGCGAGCGTCCCGAGCGCCACGAGGGCGTCATGCTGCCGAGCCGCGGACTCGAACGTTTGCGCAGTGCGGAACACCCCTCGATGCGATGGGCGCCGAACCCGTGCTCAGCCCAGGCGCGGAAGCCGCCCGCCCACCGGCCGGGTGCGTCGATCACTTCCACAGGGTCTCGTCGTGGCCAACGGTGCGCACCAGGTACGAACCGGCGGCCGAGGCGCGGTGTACCCCGGCGGACCGACCAATCGCGTCCGGTCTGTGCACCGCATCGATCGCACCGGATACACCGGCAGCCCGTTTGCGCCTGTCCGACGCACGACCCGGCTGCGGCGAGCACCTGGATCTGCCACCTTCGAACCGGTGTAGAGGCGATTCTCCGGACTTTCCGATTGGGCGGCGCCAGACCTCCATCCGGGATACGGTCGCGGAAGCAGAATCACGCACTCGCAAGGGAACTGATGAAATCCCACCGCAGTCTCATTCGGGCGGCCGCCTTGATCCTGGTCATCCCGCTGCTCGCCGCTTGTGACACGGCAGCGTCGGACACGCTCCCTCCTACCCCGACGAGCGTTGCGACACCTATTCCTGGACCGACCGAACGACCACCCGAACCGCCGACCGCGCCGCCCACTGAATCGACGAACGCGACGCCCGGAGGCCCGCCCAGCGTGACGGCGGACCAATACAGCGGCTGCAACATGTCGAATTGGACATGGCCGCTCTGCGAGATGTCTCGCCCTACGCGTCCGTCGTTGCCCGGCGGACGCCCCGACCTGACGCCGAAAAGCAGCGTCTGGTGCCGCGCCACCTACATCAAGGCGACGAACTCCGGCTATATCTATTGGGCGCTGATGGAGAATCAGAAAGTCGTGCGGCGGTTCTGGTTCGACTACTACAGCCGCCTCTACCAGGGGATGTACTGGGACGGTCGGTCGTGGCAGTGGGTCACCTACGCCGCCGAGGGATATCCGAACGTCATCGTGAGCCAGCGGGTGTACTGCGACACCTAGCAGCGCAGTGACAGCCCGCTACCCACACTGAGAGTCAGCCGTACGACGAGTGGATGGGATGACAGACCGGGCCGGCCGAATGAGAGCGACTGTTGAGGTCGCGTCCAGGAGCTGGTGGTGTTGCCCAAGCTCCGGTCGCGGAACGCGCTACTTCGACAGATCTATCCCGGGCGCGGTGGTCTGGTGACCAAGGAGACGAAAGGCCGGAGACGGAGGGCCGTTTCGATCATCGAGCCGCTGGTACCGACGATGAGCTGGTCCGGCGGGGGAGGCAGCCGAAGGACCGGCCGCTGCTCGCCCCTCGGGGTGACATGACCACCAAGGCCACGCTGCGTGACGCGACACGGTGGGATGAGCTGGTGATCGAGCTGGCGCAGCCGGGGGCTGGTGCGGCGCGGTCTCCGTCCTACGGCGCTGACTTGGATGGCCGATGCCGGGGGGATCTGCACATCGTGCAGCGGGGCGCGATCGGTGGCTGGGGCACCAGGATCCGGCGGTCACCGCGCGTTACCTGCACCCGGATGTGCAGGTGATGCTGCAGGCTGGGGGTCTTTTCGGCCAAGTGGTCCAAGACTGGTTCAAGGTCCCCGACTCTGACCGTGGTCGAGGGCGGTCGTGAGGCGAGATGAGTAAGGCTCCGACCAGGTGTTCTGGTCGGAGCCTCAGCGGTCGGGCTGACAGGATTTGAACCTGCGACCCCTTGACCCCCAGTCAAGTGCGCTACCAAGCTGCGCCACAGCCCGCCTGGCGTCGGCTCCGAAGAGCGTCAGCCACGAGGGGGAACTCTACTACGACCCGAACGCGATGCCGATCGACATACCGATCAGCGGTCGCGGCGCTTCTCGCGGGCCCGGACCTCGACGTGGACCGGGGTGCCGGTGAAGTCGAACTCCTCGCGCAGCCGGCGTTCGACGAAGCGCAGGTAGCCCGGCTCGATCTGGCCCGAGGTGAAGAGCACGAAGGTCGGCGGACCGGCTTGGGCCTGGGTGCCGAACAGGATGCGCGGCTGCTTGCCGCCGCGCACCGGGTGCGGGTGCGCGGCCACGATCCGGCCCAGGAAGGCGTTGAGCTTCCCGGTGGAGACGCGCTTCTCCCAGTTGCCCAGCGCCTCGCGCAGGGCCGGGCCCAGCCGATCGACGTGGCGGCCACTGGTCGCCGAGATGTTGATGTGGGACGCCCAGCCGAACTGGACCAGGTCCCGTTCGATCTCGCGGTCCAGGTAGCGGCGGCGTTCCTCGTCGGTCAGGTCCCACTTGTTGAACGCGATGACCAGCGCGCGGCCGGCCTCCTCGACCGAGGTCATGATCCGCAGATCCTGCTCGGTGACCGGCTCGCTGGCGTCGATGACCACGACGCAGACCTCGGCCCGCTCGATCGCGCCGTGGGTCCGCAGGCTGGCGTAGTACTCGTGACCCGACGCCTCCTTGACCCGGCGGCGGATACCCGCGGTGTCGATGAAGCGATAGACCTCGCCGTCCACCTCGACCAGCTCGTCGACCGGGTCGACCGTGGTCCCGGCGGCGTTGTCGACCACCACCCGCTGCTGCTTGGCCACCTTGTTGAGCAGGCTCGACTTGCCGACGTTCGGCTTACCGACGATGGCCACCCGTCGCGGGCCCGCCTCGACGGTCTCGGGAATCTTCGGAGTGGCGGGTAGGGCGTCGAGCACCGCGTCCAGCAGGTCGCCGCTCCCCCGCCCATGCAACGCCGACACCGGGAACGGCTCGCCCAGGCCGAGGTTCCACATCAGCGCGGCCTCGGACTCCGATCGCTGGTCGTCCACCTTGTTGGCCGCGAGCACGACGGGCTTCTGGCTCCGCCGCAGCACCTGGACCACGGCATGGTCGATGTCCTGGGTGCCGACCGTGGCGTCGACCACGAAGATCACGGCGTCCGCGGAGGCGATGGCCAGTTCGGCCTGCTCGGCGATCTGGGCCGCCAGACCCTGCGCATCGGGGGCCCACCCGCCGGTGTCGACCAGCACGAAAGCTCGGCCGTTCCAGTCGGCGTCGTAGCTGACCCGGTCGCGGGTCACCCCGGGAACGTCCTGGACGACCGCCTCTCGGCGGCCGATGATGCGGTTGACCAGCGTCGACTTACCGACGTTGGGTCGCCCGACCACCGCCACCACAGGCCGGATCGTCACTGGTTCGTGCGCCAGCTCGGGCGCGAGATCACTCATGTCATCACTTACGTCGATCGGTTACGGCCGTCACCGACGACCCCGGCAAGGGTAGCCCGGCCAGCCACGATGCAGCGATTCAGGCGATCTCGCGCCCGCTGGACGACCAGGCCCTGCTCAGTTACCGGTGACGTCCATGATCGCCGCCGTCGCCTCCTCGACCAGGTCCGGCGTCTCCGTCGCGCCGTACGGCCGCGGGTCGGGCTTGATGGGCGGCGCCATCGGTGCGCTGGTCGTGGGCCCGTCGTGGTGGCTGAACTCGCCCTTGCCGTCCGGCGTGGGTCCGGACGCCCAGGAGCCCGCTGACGCCGCCGCGCCGTCGGAGAAGTTGAGGTACTGGAAGGACACCTCGTGCTCCTGGTTCTTGAGCGGGACGTTGCTCGGAACCGGCAGGTCCTCGCGGCCCTCACCTCAGTTCGGCCGCCGCGGCACTCCACTGGTTCTGATGCACGGAGTTGCGGCCAGCAGGAACGACAGCAGATCGCGTACGCCGTGGTCGTCGGTCATGAGGTAGAGCCGAGCGATCTGGATGCGGCCCTGCATCTCGGCGTTGGCGTTGGCGCTGAAGTCGGCCAGCAGGTTGCCCCTGGCGGTGATGTAGCTGCCGCTGATGCAGAGCGTTTCGTCCGGTCCACGATCACCGGGTTGACGGGCGGGGTACCTGCCGGTCATCGACGACTCCACCGCTCGGCCCATCGGGGCGCGGTCGGCATCGGCTGACAGACGCCGAGTGGCTGGCGTTCGGGCTGCCGAGCCTGGCCATGGGTCTGGGCTCCTTCTGATGACCCGTCGCTGTGCGGCCGCGCTCGGTCTGTCGCGTGACCGGTCGATGCTCCGGGCGCTGCGGGTCATCGGAGTGCGCGAGCTCGTGGTGGCGCTGGTGTTCCCGTGGCGTCAGGACCGTCGCTGGCTCTGGGGCTTCGTGGTCCAGGACGCCATCGATTCCCGCTGTGCGGCTGGAGGTGGCGACGGCCGATCACCGCACGCGACGGTTGGTCGGGTGTGGCGAGGCCACGGGCTCATCGCCCTGATCGATCTGACCGGCCCTGGTCCACGCGGGACCCGGTCGAGGTCAGCCGACCGGGACCAGTGCGCAGATCTCGTCGATGACCTGCTCGAGGGTGAGGAAGGTCGAGTCGATCACCGTCACCCCCGGGCCGGCCGACTCGAACTGCGCGACGGTCGAGTCGTCGCGATCGCGGCGGATCACCTGATCGGTGACTGCCGCCTGGTCGACCCGCTCCCCCAGCTCGGCCTGCCGGCGGGCGATCCGAGCGGCCGGATCGGCGACGAGCAGGACGCGGACGTCGGCATCGGGCGCGACCACCGTGGTGATGTCGCGGCCCTCGGCCACGATCCCGCCGGTGGCGCCGTCGATCAGCGCCCGCTGGCGGGCGATCAGGTCGGCCCGGACGTCGAGGTTGGTGGCGACCGAGCTCACGGCCGCCGACACCTGCGGGTCGCGGATGGCCTCGGTGACGTCGACGCCCTCGATCACGAAGCTGGGCTGCTGCGGGTCGAGCACGACCCCGAGGTCGGCACCGGTGATCAGCGCGGTGACCGCAGCCTGATCGGTGCGGTCGACCCCGCGCTCGAGGGCCAGCCAGGTCACGGCGCGATACATCGCGCCGGTATCCAGGTAGGCCAGACCGAGGCGTTGCGCGACCCCGCGCGACGTACTCGATTTCCCCGATCCGCTGGGTCCGTCGATGGCTATGACCAATCCGCTACCCGAAGACACGGGGCTCACCCTATCGACCAGCCGAGCGCACGCATCCGATCGAGCAGCGGTTCGGCCTGTCCCGGGCGCACCGACAGCGACAGATAGCCGACCTCGCGGTCCGGATCGTGCTCGATGGCGATGTCCTCGACGTTCACCCCGGCCTCACCGACCTCGGCGAACAACCGGGCCAGGGCTCCGGGCTCGTCGGGGATGGCCACGACGACCTGCTGGTAGTCGATCGCCGCCGCACCGTGCTTGCCGGGGATCCGTCGGGTGCCCTCGACGCCGCGCTCGAGATGGCTGCGCAGGCCATCGGTCGGCGGCACCGTCTCGATGGCGTCGATCAACGCGGCGAGCCGATCGCGTACGCCGCGCAGCTCACCGACCACCGCGGTGGCGTTGGCCCCGACGATCTGCTCCCACAGGGCGGGATCGCTGCCGGCGATCCGGGTGACGTCACGCAGCCCCTGCCCGGCCAGCACCAGATCCGACTCCGACAGCTCGGCCAGGTGACCGGCCATCAGCACCGACAACAGGTGCGGCAGGTGCGACACCCGGGCAACGGCCGCGTCGTGGGCCTCGACGTCCATGGTGATCTCGCGCGCCCTACACACCGCCACCACCTCGCTGACCCGCTTGACCGCGGCCCGATCGGAGCGCCGGTGCGGCGTGACCACCCAGGTCCGGTCGGCGAACAGGTCGGCGCGGGCGGTCATCGGACCCGAGTGCTGCGAACCGGCCATCGGGTGCGACCCGACGTAGCGGGTCAGGTCGACGTCGCGCTCCCACAGCGCGTGCAGCACCCCGGCCTTCACCGAACCCACATCGGTCACCGTGGCGTTCGGGTAGCTGTCGAGACTGTGCACGACGACGTCGGCGATCGAGCGGGGCGGTACGGCGACGATGACCAGGTCGACCTCGTCGGCCATCGGCACGTCGATCGTCCCCGCGCCGAGTCCCGCCGCGACCTGGGCATGACTGACCCGGCGGTCGCGCAGGTGGACCCGGTGACCGGCCGCGGTCAGCGCGCAGCCGATGGACGCGCCGATCAGACCGGTGCCGACGATGACGGCGACCGGCGTCGGGGACGAGGTCACGACGGTGCGGGCTCCGGCGCGGCCGGGGCCGCATCGACCATGAGCTCGGCCAACCGCGCCCCGCGGATCCGGCGGAACTTGCGCGGCAAGGCGCGGGTGCGGTCGAGCACCGCGACCTCGAGCGCGTCGACCCCGAGCTCGCGGCGCGCAGCCTGCGGCCCACCGTCGGAGCTGAGCGCAGCGACGGCCAGCGACACGGCCGCGGCCAGTGACAGATCGGCCGAGTAACCGCGCCCGACGACCTCGGCGATGGTGTCGGCCGAGCCGCCCATCACCGCGAACCCGTCCTCGTCGGCCACCGATCCGTCGTAGGTCAGCCGGTAGATCTGATCGAGGTCGTGGGTGAGGCCGAGTTCGGCCACCACGATCTCCACCTCGTACGGCTTCTCCCCGCCCGAGGAGAAGATGGTGCCGAGCAGTTGTGCGTACGCGTTGGCCAGGCCGCGACCGGTGACGTCGGTGCGGTCGTAGCTGTATCCGCGCAGGTCGGCGTACTGGATCCCCGCGGTCCGCAGCCGCTCGAACTCGTTGTACCGCCCGACTGCGGCGAACCCGATCCGGTCGTAGATCTCGCTCACCTTGTGCAGTGCGGCCGACCGGTTCTCGGCCACGAAGACGATGCCTTCGGCGTAGTGCAGGACGATGACCGAGCGGCCGCGGGCGATGCCCTTGCGCGCGAAATCGGCCCGGTCCTTCATCTGCTGCTCGGGCGCGACGTAGAACGGCATGCTCATGACAGACCTGCCTGGGGGCCGTCAGGGCGGGCGTTGCGGCCCGCCATCATCTCGGTGACCATGGCGACGATCTCCGGGTCGGCGACCCGGGCCACACCGTCGGCGGTGGCGACGAGCACCACCGGGAAGATGCGCCGGGTCAGGTCCGGTCCCCCGGTGGCCGAGTCGTCGTCGGCCGCGTCGTACAGCGCCTGGATCACGGCCATGCTCGCCTCGGCGGCGGTCAGGTCGGGGCGGTAGAGCTTCTTGAGCGACCCGCGGGCGAACACCGACCCCGAACCGACCGAGAAGAAGGAGTGCTCCTCGTAGCGACCGCCCGTGGCGTCGTAGGAGAAGATCCGCCCCTGCTCGCTCGACTCGTCCCAGCCGGCGAACAGCGGGATGACGACCAGGCCCTGCATGGCCATGCCCAGGTTGCCCCGGATCATCGTGGCCAGTCGGTTGGCCTTGCCCATCAGCGAGAGCGGTGCGCCCTCGATCTTCTCGTAGTGCTCGAGCTCGACCTGGAACAACCCGACCATCTCCACGGCCAGACCGGCCGCGCCGGCGATCCCCACGATGGAGAACTCGTCTGCGGGATAGACCTTCTCGATGTCGCGCTGGGCGATGACGTTGCCCATCGTCGCCCGCCGGTCACCGGCCATCACCACGCCGCCGGGGAAGGTCGCGGCGACGATCGTGGTGCCGTGCGGCGCCAGGTCACCGGCACCCGTACCGCTGCCCAGGGCCCGGCCGGACGGCAGCGCGTGCGGCGCCACCCGACGGACGTACTCGGTGAACGACGTGGCCCCCGCGTGGATCAGTCCCTGGGTCAGGTCGCCGACGTCGGCTCGGTCGATCACTGGCCACCCTTCTGGACGAACGAGCGGACGAATTCCTCGGCGTTGACCTCGAGGACGTCGTCGATCTCGTCGAGCAGCGAATCGACCTCGGAATCCAGCTCGGCCTTGTGGCTGCTGTCGGTCGGCGCGAGATCGGTGATCTCGGCGTCCTCGCTGCGCCGCGACTTGCGCTGGCTGTGTTCTGACTCCGCCATGACTGCTCCTTCGTTCGTCACCGACAGCCTAACCAACCGTGCTGACAGTTCCCGGGCGATTTTGCGCCCGCTGCCGGGTCAGCACGAGCGCGGTGATCCCACCACGTCGATCAGCGCGGCCACCGTGTCGTGCACCCGGTCGACCAGGTCGTCCTCCCTCGGCCCGGCCAGCCATCCGGCCAGCGCGCGGCGGAACGCGGCCAGCCCGGTCTCGGCGCTCAGCCGGGCGGTCGCCGCCGGCACGCCGCGCCCGGTCAGGGCGTCGGCCAGGTCGTCGAGCTTGCGCTGCTCGCGTTCCCGCAGCTCGGGTTGGCGGCGATCACCCGCTGGCGCAGCTGCAGATCCGGTGGGTCGCGGAGGAACTCGGCGAAGGCGGTCAGACCGGCGGCCCACCGCAGCCAGCGGCCCGGTCGAGCCGGGCGTCTCGCCGACCGCTCGGCCAAACCGGGCGCGCAACGCGTCGGAGCCGGCGAACAGCACCTCGCGCTTGTCGACGACGTGCCGGAAGTAGGTGCGCTCGGTCAACCGGCGCGCTGGGCGATCTCGGCCACCGTCACGTGCTCGAAACCACGCATCGCGTACAGCTCGAGGGCAGCGCGCCGCAACCACCCGGCGTGTCCGCCTCCCACCTGACCATGGGGGTCATCCTCGTGATGTCAGTCACTGAATAGTGGGGCGCGACCGTGTGAGTAGCTGTCATCGCTGACGCCACTACGTCGGTTGACCGGCCAGCCGGCGGTCTGCGTTCGCCCTTCCCGTCGGTCGCCGACGACACGGCCGGAAACCCCGACGAGCCGACCCCCGCCCGCGGCAGCGGGTGGGAGTCGGCTCGGAGGTGAGACGGACCCGAAGGTCCGGGATCAGCGGCTGGCCGTGCCCTCGACGTAGTCGTCGTCGTGACTCTTGACCCACGCCATCAGGCCGCGGAGCTGGTGGCCGGTGGCCTCGATCGGGTGCTCTTCGCCCTTCTTGCGGAGCGCGGCGAACTCGGGCGCGCCGGCGTCCTGGTCGTCGATGAACCGCTGGGCGAACGCGCCGTTCTGGATGTCGGCGAGCACGGCCTGCATGTTCTCCTTCACCCGGGCGTCGATGACCCGCGGGCCGGAGACGTAATCGCCGTACTCCGCGGTGTCGGACACGCTCCAGCGCTGCTTCGCGATGCCGCCCTCGTACATCAGGTCGACGATCAGCTTGAGCTCGTGCAGGCACTCGAAGTAGGCGACTTCGGGCTGGTAGCCGGCCTCGGTCAGCGTCTCGAACCCGGCCTGGACCAGCGCCGACGCGCCACCGCACAGGACGGCCTGCTCGCCGAACAGGTCGGTCTCGGTCTCCTCGGTGAAGGTGGTCTTGATCCCGCCGGCCCGCAGACCGCCGATCGCCTTGGCGTACGACAGGGCCAGGTCCCAGGCCTTGCCGGTCGCATCCTGCTCGACCGCGACCAGCACCGGCACGCCACGACCCTCGGCGTACTCACGACGGACCAGGTGACCCGGGCCCTTCGGCGCGACGAGGGCGACGTCGACGCCCTCCGGAGGGGTGATGTAGCCGTAGCGGATGTTGAAGCCGTGGGCGAAGAACAGCGCGTCGCCGGCGACCAGGTTCGGCTCGATGGCCTCGGTGTAGAGCTTGCGCTGCGAAGGGTCCGGGGTGAGGACCATGATCACGTCGGCCTCTTCGCAGGCCTCGTACGGGGTGAGCACGCGCAGGCCCTGGGCCTCGGCCTTGGCCCGGCTCTTGCTGCCCTCGGGCAGACCGACGCGGACGTCGACACCGGAGTCACGCAGCGACAGCGCATGGGCGTGACCCTGGCTGCCGAAGCCGAGGATCGCCACGCTGCGACCGGCGATGATCGACAGGTCGGCGTCGGAGTCGTAGAACATCTCTGCAGGCACGGGCGGTACTTCCTTCGTTAGATGGCGATTGCGGGCTAAACGTAGTGGATGAGGCTCAGGAGACCCGGACGGTCTTGAGTCGCTCGGAGCGCTGGGCGCGATCGGTCAGCGAGCGGTTGCCCCGGCCCATGGCGACCAGACCGGACTGGACCAACTCGCGGATCCCGTACGGGGCGAGCAGGTCGAGCAGGGCGTCGAGCTTGGCCGGGCTGCCGGTCGCCTCGACGGTGATGACCTCGCTGGTCAGGTCGACCGCCTTGGCCCCGAACAGCCCGATGATCTCGATCAGCTGACCGCGGGTCTCGGCGGTGGCCTTGACCTTGACCAGCACGAGTTCGCGGCGCACGGCGCTGCTCTCGAGTTCGACGATCTTGAGCACCTCGATCAGCTTGTTGAGCTGCTTGGTGATCTGCTCGAGGACGTCGTCCTCGACGTCGACCTGGAGGGTGATCCGCGACATCTCCTCGGACTCGGTCGGCCCGACGGCCAGCGACTCGATGTTGTACCCGCGGCGCGAGATCAGGCTGGAGACCCGAGCGAGCACGCCCGGCTTGTTCTCGACCAGGACCGACAGGGTGTGGGTGCTCACAGGGTCTCTCCATCCCACTTCGGGGCCATGTCCCGGGCCACCTTGATGTCGTCGTTGCTCGCGCCCGCCGCGACCATCGGCCAGATCATCGCGTCCTTGTGGACCACGAACTCGACGACCACCGGCACGTCGTTGATCGACAGGGCCTTGTCGATGACCGCGTCGACGTCGTCCGGCTCCTCGGCCCGCAGACCCACGCAGCCCATCGCCTCGGCCAGCTTCTGGAAGTCCGGCACCCGGTTGGTCTTGAGGTCGGTGTTGGAATATCGGCTCTCGTAGAACAGCGTCTGCCACTGCCGGACCATGCCCAGGCTCTGGTTGTTGATCACCGCGATCTTCACCGGGATGCCCTCGAGCGCGCAGGTGACCAGTTCCTGGTTGGTCATCTGGAAGCAGCCGTCGCCGTCGATGCCCCACACGATGGCGTCGGGCTTGCCGACCTTCGCCCCCATGGCCGCGGGCACGCAGTATCCCATCGTCCCCAGTCCGCCGGAGTTGAGCCAGCGTCCGGGGAGTTCCCAGGGCAAAAAGGCTGCCGACCACATCTGGTGCTGTCCTACTCCGGCCGCGTAGTAGGCGTCCGGGCCGGTGATCTCGCCGATCCGCTGGATCACGTGCTGCGGCGACAGGCTGCCGTCGTCGGGCAGGTCGTAGCCCCGGGGGTAGCGCTTCTTGAGATCGATCAGGTAGCGCACCCAGTCGTTGATGTCGAGGGTGTGGGCGTCGGCCTTGAGCAGCGAGATCAGCTCGCTGATCACCTCGCGGGCGTCGCCGACGATCGGCACGTCGGCGTGCCGGTTCTTGGAGATCTCGGCCGGGTCGATGTCGGCGTGGATGACCTTGGCCCCCGGCGCGAAGCTCGACAGCTGACCGGTCACCCGGTCGTCGAAGCGGGTGCCGAGGGCGATCAGCAGATCGCTGCGCTGCAGCGCGCCGACCGCGGCCACCGTGCCGTGCATGCCGGGCATGCCCATGTTCTGCACGTGGCTGTCCGGGAACACGCCCAGGGCCATCAGCGTGGTGACCACCGGGATGCCGGTCAGCTCGGCCAGTTCCTTGAGCTCGGCCGACGCGTGGGCCTTGAGCACACCGCCGCCCACGTAGAGCACCGGACGGCGGGACTCGGTGATCAGCTTGGCCGCCTCGCGGACCTGCTTGCCGTGGGGCTTGGTCACCGGCCGGTAGCCGGGCAGCACGATCTCGTCGGGCCAGGTGTGCAGGGCACGGCCCTGCAGCGCGTCCTTGGTGATGTCGACCAGCACCGGACCGGGCCGCCCGGTGCCGGCGATGTGGAAGGCGGCGGCGATCGCCTCGGGGATGTCGCCGGGCTTGGTGACCAGGAAGCTGTGCTTGGTGATCGGCATGGTGATGCCGCGGATGTCGGCTTCCTGGAACGCATCGGTGCCGATGGCCGCGCTGGCGACCTGGCCGGTGATGGCCACCATCGGGACCGAGTCCATGTGGGCGTCGGCGATCGGGGTGACCAGGTTGGTCGCGCCGGGGCCGGAGGTGGCCATGCAGACCCCCACCTTGCCGGTGACCATCGCGTAGCCCTCGGCCGCGTGACCGGCGCCCTGCTCGTGCCGCACGAGGATGTGACGGACCTTCTCGGAGTCGTAGAGCGGGTCGTACGCGGGAAGGATGGCGCCGCCGGGAATACCGAAGACGACGTCAGCACCGACCTGCTCGAGCGAGGCGACCAGGGACTGGGCGCCGGTCATCTCCTGGTTGGCTGCGGGGTCGGCCATGGTGTGCTCCTTGCGATCGGTCCGTACGCGGGATCCGGGGTGGATGTTACGCCTGGGCAACGACACCTCTCCGTCGTCGAGAAGTGCTCAAACAAAAACCCCCGCCGCCCGAAGGCAGACGAGGGAAGCGCGTCGAGGGGAGTGGGACTCAGCCGACGCGCCGACTGACGACGAGGAGGGTGTGCTGCACCTGGGAACTGTAACCCCTGGTGAACGCGGCGGGCCATCCGCGACGCGCCGCGTCTTGACATCCGGAAGGACACTAGGGGGCCCTATGGATTCTCGCGCCTGCGCGAGCGCGTGACCCTGGGCCGGGCGACGCCTAGAGTGAGGGCGTGGCTGCGCGACCACCTGACATCCCGGGTCTGAGTGGGTGGGTTCCACTGGCCAGGGGTGGCTTCGCGACGGTGTGGCAGGCCCACCAGGAGATGCTCGGCCGCTCGGTGGCGGTCAAGATCGACGACCGGCACCTGGACACTCCCGGAGAGCGCCGCCGTTTCGTCGGCGAGGCCGAGGCGGCCGGCCGGCTGTCCGGTCACCCCGGGATCGTCTCGGTGCACGACAGCGGCATCCTCCCCGACGGCCGGCCCTACCTGATCATGGAGTTGTTCCCGGCCGGCTCGCTGACCACCTGGGTCGAGGCCGACCAGCGACCGTCGGTCGAGCAGGTGCGCGAGGTCGGGGTGCAGATCGGCCAGGCGCTGGCCGCCGCACACGCGCAAGGCCTGCTGCACCGCGACGTCAAACCGGCCAACATCCTGCTCGACAGCTACGGACGGTTCGGGTTGGCCGACTTCGGCCTGACCGCGCTCGACCCCGAGGTCGAGGGCGGCTCCGCGCCGATGACCCCGGCGTACGCGCCGCTCGAGGTCATCCGCCGCCGCCCGCCGAGCGCCGCCGGCGACGTCTACCAACTCGCGGCCACCCTCTACGCGCTCCTGGCCGGCGAGCCGCCGCGGCCGGTGGACACCGCGACCCCGTCGTACGAACAGCTGGAACGGCTGCACGACGAGCCGGTCCGCCCGCTGCCCGAGGTCGACCCCGCGCTGATGCAGGTGATCATGGCCGGGCTCGACCCCGATCCGGCCGCGCGCCCGACCGCCGCGGAGTTCGCCGACCGGCTGGCCGCGCTACCGCTCGGGACAGCGGCCGCGGCCCGACCGGGTCGGACCCGGCGCCGGGTGCTCGCCGTCCTGGCCAGCGTGCTGGCCGCGATCGTGCTCATCGGCCTCGGCGGCGGAGCGCTCTACGCGTACCAGATCGACCGCAGCCTGACCAGCAACATCACCCGCGAGCTCGAACTGCCGCCCGGGACGACCACCGGCCGCCCGGCCAAGGACCCCGCGGCCACCGCTGCGCTCAACTACGTGCTGATCGGCACCGACCAGGGGGACCCGTCGGAGGATCGCCACGGCCGCAGCGACTCGATCATGGTGCTGCATCTCAACGGGGCCCGCGACCGGGCGTACATCCTGTCGTTCCCGCGCGACCTGTGGGTGAGCATCCCCGGCTACGGCAAGAACACCATCAACGCCGCCTTCGCGCTGGGCGGTGCCTCGCTGGTCGTGGAGACGGTCGAGGGGTTGACCGGAACCCGGATGGACCACGTCGCCATGATCGACTTCGAGGGCTTCATCAGCCTGACCGAGGATCTGGGCGGGGTGACGGTGAACAACCGGGTCGCGTTCCGATCGCACGGCTTCGACTTCCCGCGCGGTCAGATCACCCTGCGCGGCGAGGAGGCGCTGTGGTTCGTCCGCGAGCGCAACAGCCTGCCCAGTGAGTCGCAGCGCACCGAGCACCAGCGGCAGATGCTCAAGGCGATCCTGGCCAAGGGGGTCTCGACCGAGGTGATCACCGATCCGGTCCGCTTCACCACCTTCGTGGCCAACGCGGCCAAGCGGATCCGGGTCGACAACGCCCTGACCAACGCCGAGATCCGCTCGACGATGATCTCGTTGCGGCTCCGGCCGTCAGCCATCCAGCTGATGTCCGCGCCGCTGGGACGTGCCGAGCGGATCGACGGCCGCTGGGTCCGACTGCCCGACGAGGGCAAGCTCGGCGCCCTCGGCACCTCGCTGCGGACCGACACCATGGAGGAGTACGTCAAGCAGTGACACGTTCCCGCGGGAACGTCTCCGGAGTTCCTGCGGGAACGTCCGGCGTTCCCGCGGGAACGTCTCCCGGGCCCCGACACGGTCATCAGCCGATCAACCGGGCGTGGACGTCGCCGGGGAACCGCACGGTGTAGCGGGTGTCGCCGACCCAGCCGAGCAGCTCGGCGGCGCGGTCGTCGACCTCGCGGCGGCGCGACGCGGCGACCCGCTCGAAGTAGTGCTGATGGAGTCGGCCGTCCTTGGTCTGCGCCCAGGCCCCGACCACCCGACCGTCGACCCAGATCGTCGGGCCGGCGTTGCCGACGCTGTCGAACGCCTCGGCCGCAGTCTCCGGCAAGTACCATGACCGCTGCTTCCAGCCCATGGTCGCCGGATCGAGGCTGGGCAGCAGGGCCACCCACGGGGTCACCTCGGCGACGTCGCCCGTGTCGTCCTCGGCCAGCCACCCGGTGCCTTCGCCGAGCGGCACCGCGCGGGCCCCGGCGTCGGCCAGTGCCTGCCGGGTCAGGGTCAGCGTCCAGCCCATCCACCAGCGCAGGTCGTCGGTGGTCGCCGGTCCGAAGGTCCGCAACCAGCGCCGGGTCAGCGCCTCCGCGGCCGGCCGGATCTCGTACTCCCCCATCCCGCCGGGCAACCAGTCGTCGGTCGCCGCGTAGCGGTACGCCCCGCTGATCCAGGTGCCCAGCGGCTGCACCCGCACGATCGCGCCCTCGAAGCCGAGCAGCAGCAGCACCCGGGTGTGCGCGGACACCCGCTGCTCCCACCGGGTGCCGGCCGCCACCATCAGCGGCTGCTGCAGCGCCGGCACCTCACGGCCGAGGTCGCGGGCCGAGGTCGGGCCGTGGGTGTGCAGGTGGTCGAGGGTCTGGGCTCGGGCCTGGTCGAGCCACTGCTCGGGGTCGGCCACGTCGGCGCTGGTCAGCAGGTCGAGCAGCCGCTTGCGCTCGGGCGCGATCAGCTTGCGGGTGGCCGCGGCGTGCATCTGCCGCGTCACCTCGGGCGTGGCCAGCCACAGGGTGCGGCGCATGGCGTGGTGCCGGATCAGTCGGCGTTCGTCGTAGATGGTCCGGCGCACCGCCTCCAGCGACGGGTGGGCCATCCGGACGCAGGCCGACAGGTATGCGGTGACCGGGTCGGTGGAGTGGAACGCGACGAGGTCGTCGGCCAGCCCGGGCAGGTCGTCGCTGCGGGCGGCCGGGATCAGGTGGTGGCGTACGGCCAGCCGGGCGCGCCGTCGATCGTCGTCCATAGCGCGGGAGCCTAAGCCCGACCACTGACAGTCATCCCCGGTCGAGCAGGCGTTCGGCAGATTCCAGGAAAGGCCGGGCCATGGCCGGGGAGCCGACCCGGTCGAGCACGTACAGCCCGGTCGACACCCGTTCGACGAACCCCCACTCCCAGATCCGGGTGGCGTCGACCCCGGTGTGGTCGGCCAGCAGTCGGCAGTAGCGCTCGGCCACCGAGCGGGCGTCGTCGCCGGTGAGTCGGCTGCTCCAGTCGCGCAGCACCACGCCGAGGTCGTACGCGCGGTCGGCCACGAAGCCGTCGGGGTCGACGAAGCAGAAGCCGGTCTCCGCCCCCGGTCGGGGAGCCGCCACGGCGAGCAGATTCGCCGGGTGCGGGTCACCGTGGACCAGCATCGGCTCCCCGGGATCGCCCGACCGTCGCTCGGCGTACGCGACGGCCTGATCGATCACCGACTCGGGGCACGGTCGTCCGGTCCGTTCCCAGGCATCGAGGATCAGCGCGGTGAGCCCGGCCGCCTTGTCGACCACCGGGCCGGTCGCCGGCCGCCAGGCCAGTGCCAGCGTGTCGGCCAGGATCCGCAACTGGTCCTCGACCGGGCGTCCCGAACGGTCCAGGCTGCCGTACAGCCGCTCGAGCAGCACCGCGTTCCCGGTGCTGTCCTCGGCCAGCAGCCGGACGTAACCGCGTCCGTCCGCCCGACGCAACATCGCGACCTGGTCGGCGAACCCGAATTCGGGCAATGCGACCTTGACCACCACCTCGACGCCGTCGGCAGTCCGGGCGGCGACCACGTACGAGGCACTGCCGCCCGGCAAGCTGCGGCCCAGCTCGAGCGACCAGCGCGTGGCCAGGTCGGCCACGGTGGCGGGCAGCCCGTCGAGCCAGCGTTCACCGGCCTCGCCGAGCCGGGCCACCCGGGCCCGGGTCAGCGGTTGGAGCCGGACCGCCGGGCGTTGGCTCAGCTGCAGACCGCGCCGACGTTGGCCGACTTGACCAGCTTGGCGTACTTGGCCAGCACGCCACGGCGGGCCGGACGGGACTCCGGGGTCCAGGCGGCCCGACGCCGGTCGAGTTCCGCCGGATCGACGCCGAGCTCGAGCGTGCCGTTGGCGACGTCGAGGGTGATCGGGTCGCCGTCCTGCACCAGCGCGATCGGCCCGCCCTCGGTCGCCTCGGGGGCGATGTGGCCGACGCAGAGCCCGGTGGTGCCTCCGGAGAAGCGGCCGTCGGTGATGAGCATGACGTCCTTGCCGAGCCCGGCGCCCTTGATGGCGCCGGTGATGGCCAGCATCTCGCGCATCCCCGGACCGCCCTTGGGGCCCTCGTAGCGGATGACGACGACGTCGCCGGCCACGATGGTGCCGTCCTCGAGCGCGTCCATCGCGACGCGTTCGCCGTTGAACACCCGGGCGGTGCCACGCCAGACGTCGGTGTCGAAACCGGCACTCTTGACTACGGCACCTTCGGGGGCCAGCGAGCCGTGCAGGATGGTGATCCCACCGGTCGGGTGGATCGGGTTGCTGAGGTTGCGGACGATGGTGCCGTCGACGTCGGGCGGCGCGATGTCGGCCAGGTTCTCGGCCATCGTCTTGCCGGTCACCGTCATGCAGTCGCCGTGCAGCAGCCCGGCGTCGAGCAGCGCGCGCATCACCACCGGGACGCCGCCGACCCGGTCGACGTCGTTCATCACGTAGCGGCCGAACGGCTTCAGGTCGCCGAGGTGCGGGACCCGGCGACCGACCCGGACGAAGTCGTCGAGGGTGAGGTCGACCTCGGCCTCGTTGGCGATGGCCAGCAGGTGCAGCACGGCGTTGGTCGACCCGCCGAAGGCCATGGTCACCGCGATGGCGTTCTCGAACGCCTCCTTGGTGAGGATCTGGCGGGCGGTGATGCCCTTGCGCAGCAGTTCGACGACGGCCATGCCGCTACGGCGGGCGTACCCGTCGCGACGCCGGTCGACCGCGGGCGGGGCGGCCGAGCCGGGCAGGCTCATGCCCAGGGCCTCGGCCGCGCTGGCCATCGTGTTGGCCGTGTACATGCCGCCGCAGGCACCCTCGCCAGGGCAGATGGCCTTTTCGATCTCGGTGACCTCTTCGCGGGTGATCAGACCGCGCAGACAGGCGCCGACCGCCTCGAAGGCGTCGATGATGGTGACGTCCCGGTCGCCGACGCGGCCGGGCATGATCGAGCCGGCGTAGAGGAACACCGAGGACAGGTCGAGCCGGGCCGCAGCCATCAGCATGCCGGGGAGACTCTTGTCGCAGCCGGCCAGCAGCACGCTTCCGTCGAGCCGTTCGGCGCTCATCACCGTCTCGACCGAGTCGGCGATGATCTCGCGGCTGACCAGCGAGAAGTGCATCCCCTCGTGGCCCATCGAGATGCCGTCGGACACCGAGATGGTCCCGAACTCGAGCGGGTAACCACCCGCGGCATGGACGCCGTCCTTGACCGCCTTGGCCAGCCGGTCGAGGCTCAGGTTGCACGGGGTGATCTCGTTCCAGCTCGAGGCGACCCCGACCTGCGGCTTGACCCAGTCGTCGTCGCCCATCCCCACGGCCCGGAGCATGCCGCGCGAGGCGGTGGCTTCGAGGCCGTCGGTGACGACACGGGAACGGGGCTTGATGTCAGGCGTACCGGTGCTCACCGGGTCAACCTACCGCCGATCATCACCGTGACCGGTCGACGGTCGCCCGAGCGAGAAACCGGCGCCTCGTCGCAGCCGGCAGCCCCTCAGCGGCCGCGCCGCGGGGTGGCGACGTTCCCGCGGGACCGCTGATCGACGGCTCCGCGGGAACGCACGATCAGGTGCCAGGCCAAACCGGCGATCAGTAACACGCCGAGGACCGGACCCAGGTTGGCGATGAGTTGCTGCAGCGCGTCGAACGAGCGTTCCCGACCGCCGCCGTAGGGCAACGTGGCCAGCGGCAGACAGATGCTCACCCAGACCACCCAGAATCCCGCCACGGCGCGAGCCCAGGGCGGCAGCCGCCGGGACAGCAGCACGGCCACCCCCATCGGCAGGATCCAGACGTAGTGATGGGTCCACGACAGCGGCGAGGCGAGGCAGGTGCACAACCCGACCAGCGCGACGGCGAAGACCTTCTCCCCCGCCCGCCACCAGTACGCGGCCACCAGGCACCCCAGCAGCGCGACGATCCCGGCCACGCCCAGCCCGATCAGCGTGGTCACCGTCGACGAGTCGCCGAGGCGGAAGAACACCCCGAGCAGCGACTGGTTGCCGGCGTAGAGCGGCGAGGCCGTCCTCGTGTTGCCGCCGGAGAGCCCGCCGAAGAAGGCCACGGTCTCGGAGAACAGCAGGATCGCCCCGATCCCGGTGAAGATCGCGAAGCTGGCCACCGCGGTGATCGACATCCGACGCCGCCCGATCAAGAAGGCGAAGACGACGAACAGCATCGGCGTCAGCTTGATCGCCGCGGCCAGCCCGATCAGGGTGCCCTGCGGGATCCGGCGCCGCTCCCCCGGTCGGTCCGGGCAGCAGGTCGGCGACGACCAGGGCCATCAGCATCGTGTTGACCTGGCCGTAGCCGAGCGTGGTGCGGATCGGTTCGACGGCCAGCACCACGGCCACCCCGACCAGGGCGAGCACCCACCCGCGCCGGACCCCGCACCGGCGGAGCACCGACTGCTGGGCCAGGACCAGGGCGGCGGTCCACATCACCTGCCAGAACACGTACGGTCCGACGGCCAGCGGGCTCATCAGGATCGCCGCGATCGGCGGGTAGATGAAGTACAGGTTCCAGAACGGGGTCGTCGTGGCGAAGATGTCCCGGCCGGCGAACATGTCCTTGACCGCGGCGACATACACCTGCAGGTCGATGGTCGAGGGCTGGTACGGCGACACCTTGCCGTACTGGATGACGAACGGCAGGATCACCAGCGCCGCGATCAGCGGCGGCAGCAACTCGATGGCCACTCGCCCCACCCGCGCCGCCGGACCGCGTGCTCGCTCGCGCCGGCTCACGCGTTCGCTGGAGTCGTCGCGCCGGTTCGCTGGAGTCGTCGGGCAGGCTCACGCGTTCGCTGGAGTCGTCGGGCAGGCTCACGCGTTCGCTGGAGTCGTCGGGCAGGCTCACGCGTTCGCCTGGATCTGCGCGAACACCGACTTGAGCTCGCCCTTGGGGGCCTTGCCCGGGTTGATCAGGCGCTCGAGCCCGGGCTCGTCGGCGTACCGCGGCACGACGTGGACATGGACGTGGAAGACGGTCTGACCGGCGGTCTCACCGGCCGAGGACAAGACGTTGATGCCGTCGGCGGCCAGCCGGTGCTTGAGCATCCGGGCGACCACGTCGACGGCTGGGGCCACCGCGGTCATCGTGGCCTTGCCGCTGACCACGTCGCTCGACGTGCTTTTTGCTGATCACCACCGAATGACCACGGTGCCAGGGCGCGACGTCGAGGAAGGCCAACGAGGTCTCGTCCTCGTAGATCACCCGGGCGGGTAGAGACCCGGCGACGATCTGACAGAACACGCAGTCCGGGCTCTCGGACTTGGGACTCATGTTTGGTCGTCTTCCCGTTCGATGATGTTGGTCAGCGGCTCACCCTGGGCGAAGCGCCGCAGCTGGGCGGCGATCAGCTTGTCGGACCGGGGATGGAACGCGGTGCTGGCGCCGCCGATGTGCGGCGAGATCAAGACGTTGGGGACCTGCCACAGCGGGTGGTCGGCCGGCAGCGGTTCGGGATCGACGACGTCGAGTGCGGCCCGCAACCGTCCGGAGGAGGTTTCGGCCAACAGCGCGTCGGTGACCACCAACGGGCCGCGGGCCACGTTGACGACCAGCGCGTCGTCGGGCAGCAGGGCCAGCCGGCGGGCGTCGAACAGCCCCTCGGTCTGCGGGGTCTGCGGGGCGATGACGAAGACCACGTCGGCTTCGGGCAGCAGGGCGTCGAGTTCGTCGATGGCGTGCACGACGACCTCGCCGCTGCGCGCCCGCCGGGCGACCCGGGTGATGGAGGCGACCTCGAAGCCGGCCAGCCGTTGTTCGATGGCGCTGCCGATGTTGCCGTAGCCGACGATCAGCACCCGCTGGTCGGCCAGCGATCGGCCGAAGACGAAGCCCCACTCGCCCCGGGGCATGTTGCGGGCGAAGGTGTCGAGGTGGCGGCCGCTGGCCAGGGCCAGGGCGACCGCGATCTCGGCCGTGCTGGCGTCGTGGACCCCGGCGGCGTTGCACAGGGTGACGCCCCGCGGCACGTGCGGGACGAAGTTCTCCACCCCGGCGGTCTGGGTCTGGATGACCTTGAGCGAGCTCATCTCGTCGACCCGTTCGAGCAGTTCGGGACCGCGCATGTAGGGGATGACGAACATCTCGACGTCGGCGATCGAGTCCGGCAACGGCGACCCCTTCGGGTCGTCGTCGAAGCAGTCGACCTCGAGCCCGTCGGGGATCTCGCCGAGCCGGCGTTCGGCCTCGGCGCGGTCGGCGTACGGCAGCCACACGAGCATCAGGCCACCGCCCCCACGGTCGCGGGTGCGGCTCGGTCGGGCGTCGTGGCCCGGCCCCGAACCGGGTGGCCGGCGGCGGCCAGCGTGTCCTTGACGTCGGCGATGCGCAGGGTGCCGAAGTGGAAGACGGTGGCGGCCAGCACGGCGTCGGCCCCGGCCGTGACCGCGGGCGGGAAGTCCTCGAGCCGACCGGCGCCCCCCGAGGCGATCAGCGGGACGTCGACGACCGCGCGTACGGCGCTGATCAGCTCGAGGTCGAAGCCGCCGGTGGTGCCGTCGGCGTCCATCGAATTGAGCAGGATCTCCCCCACGCCGAGCTCGACGCCCTGGCGCGCCCACTCGACCGCATCGCGGCCGGCGGCTCGGCGACCGCCGTGGGTCGTCACCTCGAACCCGGACGGCAGGCCCGGGGCCCGGCGGGCGTCGACCGAGAGTACGAGCACCTGGTTGCCGAATCGCCGGGTGATCTCGGCGATCACCGCGGGCCGACGGAGCGCTCCGGTGTTGATGGCCACCTTGTCCGCCCCGGCCCGCAGCAGGGTGTCGACGTCGTCGACCGACCCGACCCCACCGCCGACGGTGAGCGGGATGAACACGGTCTCAGCGGTGCGGCGCACCACCTCGAGGGTGGTTTCGCGGCCCTCGGACGACGCGGAGATGTCGAGGAAGGTCAGCTCGTCGGCGCCCTCGGCGTCGTAGACCGCCCCGAGGGCGACCGGGTCGCCGGCGTCGCGCAGATCGACGAAATTGACGCCCTTGACCACCCGCCCGGCATGGACGTCCAGGCAGGGGATGACACGGACAGCGACGCTCACGCTGCTCAGCGTATCGGCCCCCGCGGTTTCGTCGGTGGTCCTGATTAGGGTGGGCCTCGTGCCACCTGCCCCGACCGCGACCCCGCCGGCGAGTGCCGTCGACCCGGAGTTCACCGCCTTGCCGCTGTCCGCGCTGAGCGACGCGGCCCTCAGTCGGGCCCGCGACCTCGGCTGCTCGCACGCCGAGCTGCGGGTCGAGCGTCTCCGCGAGGCGCACCGCAGCTTCCGCGACCACGGCCTCGAGGCCAGCGTCGACCACCAGATCCTCGGCCTGTCGGTCCGGGTCGTCCACGACGGTGTCTGGGGCTTCGCCTCCGACATCGTCCTGACCACCGACTCGGCCGCCCGGCTGGCCGAACGCGCCGTCGCCACCGCTCGTGTCTCGCGGCCGCTCACCCCGGCCTCGGTCGAGCTGGCCGACGAGCCGACCTATCCGGACGCGACCTGGGTGTCGGCGTACGCGGTGAACCCGTTCGAGGTCGACGAGCAGACGATCACCGGACGCGTATTGCAGCTCAACGATGCGCTGCTCGCCGCCCCCGGTGTCGACCATGCCAACGCCGGCCTGGCCTGGGTCCAGGAGAACAAGTTCCTGGCCACGCTGGCCGGCACGACGACGACCCAGCAGCGGGTGCGGCTGCAGGCCCAGCTCACCGCCGTTCACGTCGGCGACCACGGCTTCGCGACCATGCGGACCATCGCCCCGCCGACCGGGCGGGGTTGGGAGTACCTCACCGGGACCGGCTGGGACTTCGACGCCGAGATCGCCGAACTGCCCGGCCTGCTGGCCGAGCACGCCGCGGCACCCTCGGTCGAGGCCGGGCGCTACGACCTGGTCATCCATCCCAGCAATCTGTTCCTGACCATCCACGAGTCGATCGGCCACGCCACCGAACTCGACCGTGCGCTCGGCTACGAGGCGGCGTACGCGGGCACCTCGTTCGCGACGTTCGACCAGCTCGGCACCCTGCACTACGGCTCGGCGGTGATGAACGTCACCGGCGACCGCACGGTCGAGCACGGCCTGGCCACCATCGGCTACGACGACGAGGGCGTGGCCCAGCAGGAGTTCGACATCATCTCCGGCGGACGGCTGGTCGGCTACCAGCTCAACCGGCAGATGGCCGCCGAGAAGGGGCTCGGCCGGTCGAACGGGTGCGCGTTCGCCGACTCGCCCGGCCACATCCCGATGCAGCGCATGCCCAACGTCTCGCTCGCACCGGCCGCCGACGGACCGGGTCTCGACGAGCTGATCTCCGGCGTCGACGATGGCATCTACATCGTCGGCGACAAGTCCTGGTCCATCGACATGCAGCGCTATAACTTCCAGTTCACCGGCCAACGGTTCCACCGGATCCGTGACGGCAAGCTCGCCGGTCAGGTCAAGGACGTGGCCTACCAGGCGACGACGACGGACTTCTGGCGCTCGATGGAGGCGGTCGGCGGACCGGAGACCTACTACCTCGGCGGCGCCTTCAACTGCGGCAAGGGCCAGCCGGGACAGGTGGCTCCGGTCTCGCACGGCGCCCCGGTGGCGCTGTTCCGCGACATCAACGTGCTCAACACCCAGGCCGAGGGGGCTTCATGACCACACCGCAACGCCTGGTCGACACCGCGCTCGACCTGGCCACGCTGCCCTGCGTCGCCGTGGCCACCGAACGCACCGAGGCCAACCTGCGGTGGGCGGCCAACGCGCTGACCACCAACGGTGAGATGCGCAGCCTCACCCTGATGGTCACCGTGACCGCTCCGGTCGAGGGCGGCACCGCGGCCGGCACGGTCAGTCGCGAACTGGCCGACGAGTCCGAAGTGGCCGCGCTGATCGCCGCGGCCGAACGGATCGCCCGGTCGAGCCCGGCCGCTGAGGACGCCGCCGAACCGGTCGGCGGACAGCCGGCCGACGCCGACTGGTCGGCCGAGCCGGAGACGACCCGGATCGAGGAGCTGGCGACGGTGGCCACCGATCTGGGCCGCGCCTTCACCCGGGCGGCCGAGGCCGGGGAACTGCTGTTCGGCTTCGCCGAACTGGTGGTGACCACCGACTACCTGGGCAGCAGCACCGGGTTGCGACGGCGCGGGGTGCAGCGCTCGGGCCGATTCGAATTCAACGGCAAGGCGGCGGACGGCTCGGCGTCGGCGTGGGTCGGTCGACCGAGCCGCGACTTCACCGACATCGACGTGACCGCGCTGCACGCCGAGCTGACCACCCGGCTGGGTTGGGCCCGTACGCGCGTCGATCTGCCACCGGGTCGCTACGAGACGCTGCTGCCGCCCGGTGCGGTGGCCGATCTGATGATCTACCTGTACTGGACGGCCGGCGCGCGCGACGCCGAGGAGGGGCGCAACGTCTTCTCGGCCGGTGAGGGGAAGACGCGGATCGGCGAGCAGCTCTCGCCGCGGCCGCTGCGGCTGTGGTCCGACCCGACTCATCCCGGGCTGGAGACGGTGCCGTTCGTCACCTCCCCGGCCGGGGAGGACGGGCCCGCACTGACCTTCGACCTGGGCCAGCCGATCAGCGCGACCGACTGGATCAGCGACGGTGTGCTCCGTCGACCTGACCCGCAACCGGGCTCAGGCGGCCCGCACCGGGCTGCAGCCGACCCCGCCGCCGGACAACCTGCTGATGGACGCGGGCGGGACCGCCTCGCTCGAGCAGATGGTCGCCTCGACCGAGCGCGGACTGCTGTTGACCTGCTTGTGGTACATCCGCGAGGTCGATCCCGAACGCCTGCTGCTGACCGGTCTGACCCGTGACGGCGTCTATCTGATCGAGAACGGGCAGGTGGTCGGCGCGGTCAACAACTTCCGCTTCAACGAGTCGCCGGTGGAGTTGCTCGGCCGGATCACCGAGACCAGTGCCGCCGAGATCACCCTGTGCCGCGAGTGGAACGACTTCTTCAGCCGGACCTCGATGCCGGCCATCCGGGTGCCCGACTTCAACATGTCGACGGTGTCGCAGGCGAGCTGATCATCGGGTAGCGGGGTGGCATGGATGAGAGAGCTCTCATTTGCGTCTCCTAAACCTCTCACCCCCGCCGGGTTGAGTAAGGGTCATGAACAAACGTTCTTGGATGATCGTCGGTGGCACCGTGTCCGCCATCGCCCTCGCCCCGCTGGCCGCCGTAGCCGGGCCCTCCCTGTTCAACGAGCCGGGGGCCGGCAGCGGCATCGTCGTCGCGGCCGGGACCACGGGTCGCAACGACCGACTGCTGAAACCGGTCGTCGGACTGGGGCACCCAGGTGACTTTGCCCTCGACGACGCCGAGGGTGGCCTCGTCCGGATCCGACCCGGTGGCTTTGATGGCCACTTAGAGCACGTCACCCGGTCCGCAGATCGGCCGGCCCGCCTCGTCAGCCCCGCCAGCGCAGAGGCGTACAGCTGCAACGGCAAGGCGGCCACCGTCGTCGGCCTCGGCAGACACGACGATATTGACGGCCGCAGCGGCAACGACATCACCTGCGGCGGCTCGGGCAACGACGAGATCGACGGCGGCAGCGGTCATGACGAGATCGACGGCGAGGCCGACGCCGACCGCATCCGCGGCGGCAGCGGCAGGGACGAGCTCAGCGGCGGCAGTGGCGCCGACAAGATCAGCGGCCTACCGGGCTGACTCCTCTCGTCGCACGAGGTGACCACGCAAGCGGAGGCGTTCCCGCGGGAACGCCTCCGCTTTGCTGTGTCCGGAATTCTCACGTCAACTCACCCTCCACAACGTTCCCGCGGGAACGTTGCGGCGGTAGGCAAACGCTTATCGACACCGGTCCGGCAGACTCATCGCTGATCGACCCCGGCACCGGAGTGGGGTTCGGTCGCCGGCCGGCGTGGGGATGAACGAACCCTCCGGTCACACCGGCGCCGAGGGGTGACATGGACTCGGACACGAGCTTCTCCATCACGCAGCACAGGCGCATGGGTTCACGGCTCGGCCGAGGGGCCATACCGGGCCCATTCGCAATGGGATCCGACGGGATCAGGGTTCTCGTGCTCATGAGCCGAATCTGGTCCGCGGGTGTTGTCCCAGGTGTTGTCCGCAGACGTCACGGTGTTGTCCGACACACCGTCGGTGTTGTCGGTTTCGAGCTGGTGTTGTCCGTTTCCGCGAGGCCCTCGTCATCACAGCTTTCAGCCCCTAACGTCGGCCTGGCCAGACGAGTTGACCGCTGGCGAAACGAAGGCGGGGGAACGAATGACCACAGGTTCACAGCCGTCACCGGCGGCTGACTCCGTCGAGCCGGCCGGGCCACCGGCCCCTCTGCCTCTCACCAAGGCCGCCGCCGATCGACTGGCCGGACGGATCTGCGCCGCCGCGGCATCGGCGGCTCAGGCGAGTAGCACCCTGCTGGAGCTGATCGCCGAGTTCGACGCCGGCGGAGCGGTCACCTACTGGGGGGACGCCAAGTCGGTCGCCCACCTGCTGACGTTGCTGTGCGACATGACCCCAGGGGTCGCCCGCGAACACGTCCGCGTCGCCCGCGCCTTGACCTCGATGCCCGCCGTCAAGGAGGAGCATCGTGCCGGCCGCCTGTCGTACTCGAAGGTGCGTGAGCTCAGTCGAGTCGCGGACGTCCTCGACGAAACCCGCATGCTCGAGTGGGCGCGTTTGATGACGGCGGCTCAGTTGGCCCAGGTCGTCTCGGCGTATCGCTCGACCGGCGACGTGCCCATCGCGCAGCTCGCCAAGCGCCGAGTCAGCTGGTGGGAAACCGACGACGGCATGGTCCACCTGAATGCCAGATTGACCAGAGAGGACGCGGCCATCGTCACTACCGCGCTCCGCGAGGCGCGTGATGCAGCCAGCCCCCTGTCCAAGCCGAGCGAGGACTCGACCGAGCCGCTCACCCAGCGGGCGGTCGGACAAGTGACGCTGGCCGATGCTTTCGTACAGCTCGGACGCACGTACCTGCAGTCGGTGCCACCCGACGAATCAGGTGAGGATCGCACCCTGGTCGTCGTCCACGTGGCGGCCAACCTGCTCGATGAGCGAGCCGACGAGGACGTTCCCGCGGGAACGTCGGTGGACGCGAACATCTGCTCGATCGAAGGACAGGGTGCGATTGATCCGACCACCGCTCAGCGCTTGGCCTGCGACAGCCCGCTGCTCCCCGTGGTGGTGCGCGACGGCGAGCCGCTCGCGCTGGGCCGTACGCGACGCCTGGTCACCCGCGCTCTGCGGCGCGCTCTGCGGATCCGCGACCAGATGTGTCGCTACCCCGGATGTCACCAGACGCGTCACCTCGACGCCCATCACGTGGTGCACTGGGCAGCCGGTGGTCCGACTGACCTCGACAATCTTGTATTGCTCTGCCGTTTCCACCACACGATCGTCCACGACGGCGCGATCGCCATCGACCGCAGCGGTGGTGAGAATCCGGGGTGGAACTTCCGCTATCCGGATGGTCAATCCACCGTGGATTGGGAGTCCGACCCCGGCCTGGTCCAGTGGTTGACGGAGTTGAACCGCAGACGCCAGCTCCGTCTCACCGCGGTCGACAGCCTCCAACACCCGAATGCCAGGACGATCCGGGGGCGTGACGGTACTCACCCGTTCGACATCGCGGCCTGCACTCGCGCCCTCTATGGCGCGACGAACGCCGGCGAGACGACCGACTCGACGCCGACCCCGGTGGTCGATCCGGCCCCGACCCGGGAGCCGTCGTCGGCAAACCACGAAGCCGCCTAGGTCATTCCTCGTCGGGTGAATAAACGACAACGCCGCGGCGTAGCGAGCGGACGGCGGCCCGCGCCGTGTCGCGGATCGGTCCCGGACCCGCCGCATCGGCGATTTGGCCGGCGAAGTCGGCCACCTGCCGGACCCAGCGCACGAAGTCGCCGGCCGTGAGATCGGTGTTACTCAGCACGGAAGTCAGCGTCCGGCCGGAGGCCCACCCGTACGCGACCTCGCTGAACCCGATGTCGGGGTCGGGGCCGCGCTCGAGGCGGGCGTCGCGCTCGACCAGGGACACCTCGCGCCAGATCCGTCGCACCTGGGTGATCGCGTACTCGCTGGGCTCGTCCGGAGCCTGCGGTCGGCGCGGTCCGTCGTCGCTGCGACGCGCTTCATACACGAATGTGGACAGCACCGCGGTGAGCTGTGGCGGCGTGAGCCCGTCGAGCACGCCGGCGCGGATGCACTCTGCGGCGACCAGGTCGAGTTCGGCGTAGATTCGGGCCAGCATCCGGCCCGAGTCGGTGACCGTATCGCCGTCGAGGTACCCCAAGGACTGCAGGACGTGGCAGATCTTGTCGAAATGGGTCGCGATGGTGTTACGGCGGTGCGCCATCCGTTCCTGCAGCCGTTCGGTCTCGGCCTCGGTCTTCAGGGCGCGCTCCGCCCAGCGGGCGTGGGTGTCCCGGTCGGGGCAGGCGTGGCAGGGGTGGCGTCGGATCTCCGCGCGCAGGTCCTCGATCTGCTCACCGGTGACCGAGTCCCCCGCCGGTCGGCGATACCGGGGCGCGCTGAGGTCCAACTCGGCCAACCGCGTCCGGAAGGCGGCGCCCAGGTTGCGTCGGGACGCCGCCTCCCGCGGGTTGAAGTGCTTGCCGATCTTCATCCGACCGGCCACGACCGGCGGAGTCGGGAAGTCGAGCAGGGCCAGCCGCTTGACCTGGCGATCCTCGGTCAGCACCAGTGGTCGCGGGGCATCGCGATCGTCGCGGTTGCCCGGGTCGATGACCACGATCCAGCCCTGGTTCTTGCCCGAGGGGACCCGGACGATGTCGCCGGGCTTGAGTTCGAGCAGCAGTTGCAGGGCTTCGGCGCGTCGGTCCGAGCGCCGTTCCCGGGCCAGCTCGGCCTCGAGCGACGAGACCTGGCCGCGCAGCCGGGCGTAGGCCTGAAAGTCGCCGCGATCGCAGGCCGCGGCCTTCCAGTAGTCGGCCACACCCTGGGAGTTGCGGGCAACGGTCCGCGCCACGCCGACCACCGAGCGGTCGGACTGGAACTGGGCGAACGACTGCTCGAGCAAACCGCGGGCCCGCTCCCGACCGACCGCGGCGACCAGGTTGACCGCCATGTTGTAGGTCGGCGCGAACGACGACCGCAGCGGATAGGTCCGTCGCGAGGCCAGTCCGGCCACGGCGCGTGGATCCAGCCCGGGCTGCCACAGCACCACGGCGTGACCCTCGACGTCGATCCCCCGCCGGCCGGCCCGACCGGTCAGCTGGGTGAACTCGCCCGGGGTGATGTCGGCGTGCGTCTCGCCGTTGAACTTGACCAGCTTCTCCAGCACCACCGACCGGGCCGGCATGTTGATGCCCAGGGCCAAGGTCTCGGTGGCGAAGACGACTTTGATCAGGCCGCGGACGAACGCTTCCTCGACGCACTCCTTGAACGCCGGCAGCATGCCGGCGTGGTGCGCGGCGATCCCGCGGATCAGCGCGTCGGAGAACCGGTCGTACTCGAGGGCACGCAGATCGGCCTCGGAGAGCCCGGCGACGTGGCGGGCCAGGATGGTGGCGATCTCCTGCTGCTCGGCGCTCCGGGTCAGCCGGATCCCGGAGGCGAGCAGCTGGCGGACCGCCGCGTCGCAGCCGACCCGGGAGAAGATGAAGACGATGGCCGGCAGCAGCCCGGCGCGGTCGAGCTCGACGACCATGTCGGGTCGGCTGGGTCCTCGCGGGGCCCGCGACTGCGCCGAGCTGTGCGCCGCTCCCCCGTACGCGCCGCTGCCGTAGCCGACCGTGCGCTTGCCCTTACCCGAGCGGCCCCGAGGCCGGCGCGAATCGTCGCGGACGAAACGCGACTCTTCGCGGGCCACCCGAACCAGAGCGGGATTGACCTCGGTCTTGCCGCTGGCGTCGGGGTCGTCGAACAGGTCGTAGAGCCGCTTGCCGACCAGGACGTGCTGGTAGAGCGGGACCGGCCGCTTCTCCGACAGCACCACGGCGACCTCGCCGCGGACCTCGGACAGCCATTCGCCGAATTCCTCGGCGTTGCTCACCGTGGCCGACAGCGCGATCACCTGGATCGACTCGGCCAAGCCGATGATGACTTCTTCCCAGACCGCGCCCCGGAACCGGTCGGCCAGGTAGTGCACCTCGTCCATGACCACGAAACCGAGGTCGACCAGGGTGTCGGAGCGTGCGTAGATCATGTTCCGCAGCACCTCGGTGGTCATCACCACCACCGGCGCCTCGGAGTTGATCGAGGTGTCACCGGTGAGCAGACCGACCTGGTCGGGGCCGTGCCGGCGGACCAGGTCGGCGTACTTCTGGTTCGACAACGCCTTGATCGGGGTGGTGTAGAAGCATTTGCGCCCCTGCTGCAGGGCCAGGAAGACGGCGAACTCACCGACGATGGTCTTGCCGGCCCCGGTCGGCGCCGCGACCAGGACACCGGACCCGGCCTCGACGTGTTCGCAGGCCTCGCGCTGATAGTCGTCGAAACTGAAGCCGTACCCGTCGGCGAATGCGGCCAGCATCGGTGAGGTCTGGCGCCCGCGGAATCGCTGGTACGCCTCGGCCGGACTTTCGCTCACGATGCCGCGACGAGAGATCGAGGGACGAACACCGGCAACGCCCGCGCCACCGCGGTCGCGGTGAGCGGCAGTGCGCTGAGCATCTCGCCGTCACCGAACCCGACCAGGCCGGGACCCTCGACGGTCACCTCGCGCACTCGCAACTGCTCGACGCACGCATCGGTGGCGAACTTGCCGGAATACATCATCGGCAGCAGCCGCAACAGCTTGGACCGGCCGACCGGATGGATGATGGTGACGTCGAGGAGCCCGTCGTACGGATCGGCGCCCAGACAGATCTGCATACCCCCACCGTACGAGGCGGTGTTGCCGACCGCGACGATCATCGCCTCGAGGTCGCGGACCACCCCGTCGAGGCTGAGCCGGTAGCTCAACGGCGCGAAGACCCGCAATTCGGCCAGGGCGGCGAAGGTGTAGCGGGCCGACCCCCGCGGCCAGGTCATCTCGTTGGCCCGGCGGTTGACCAGCGCGTCGAATCCGGTGGCCAGCACCGCGGCCACGTACTCGGCCCCGATCCGGGCCAGGTCGATCGAGCGGGTGTAGCCGGCGGCGATGACCCGGGCAGCAGCGACGGCGTCAGCCGGGGCCAGGCCGATCCCCCGGCACAGGTCGTTCCCGGTCCCGGCCGGGATGAGACCCAGCGTGGTTCGGCTGCCCGGACCGAGGTGGGCCGTCGCGCAGGTGTTGACGCCGAGATGCATCATCCCGTCACCGCCCATCACCGCGAGCACGTCCACACCTTCGGCGACCGCGATCTCGGTCATCTCCTGGGCTTCGGTGAACGTCCGGCTGAGCAGGATGTCCAGGTGGTTGCCCGAGTCGCGCAGCGTGCCCGCGACCTGCGGCAGCAGTTCCAGCGCCCGGCCCCGGCCCGACGACGGATTGACGACCAGCCGGATCCGTCGGTGGGTCACGCGGTCCCGCCGCTCCCGCCCAGTTCGCGCAGCGCCTGGTCCTGGTCGACGCTGTGGGCCGAGACCAGTTCCTTGCCGACCCGCCGCGACTTACGGCGGTCGAGGATGTGGGTGATGACCTCGGCGCCGAGGAAGAGCAGCGCCATCGGCACCGCGAGCGCGAGCATCGAGAACGGGTCGGTCGACGGGGTGGCCACCGCACCGAAGACGAAGGTCGCGAAGATCACGATGGTCCGCGCCTTGGCCAGCTGCGAGGCCTTGACCACGCCGACCAGGTTGAGCACGACCACCACCAGCGGGAGCAGGAACGCGATCCCGAACACGATCATCATGCGCATCAGGAACGACAGGTAGTCGTTGATGTTCAACAGGTTCTGCACGTCGAACTGGGTGAAGCTGAGCAGCACCATGATGCCTTTGGGCATCACGAAGTAGGCGACGGCGACGCCGCCGAAGAACATCGGCGTGGCCGCGCCGATGAAGATCAGCGCCCAGCGCTTCTCCTTGGCCAGCAGCCCCGGGACGATGAACGCCCACAGCTGATAGAGCCAGACCGGCGCCGTGCCGATCGCCCCCGCCAGCGCGGAGACCTTGATGGCCAGGGCCAGCGGCTGGGTGACCGTGGTGTTGACGAGCGAGATGTCGGCGTCGGGGTCACGCTGCAGCAGCGCATCCTTGGCCTGGTCGAACGGCGCCCGGATCAGCCCGATCAGCTGCTCCTGGAAGAACCAGGCGACGATGGTGCCGACGATCACGGCCACGGCGACGACGACCAGGCGGTAGCGCAGTTCGCGCAGATGCTCGAACAGCGTCATCGAGCCGTCCGGCGACGCGGGCGGGGGCTTGAGCCACGCCAGGCTGAGCTTGCGCCCTTTCAGAGTCAGGGCCACCGTCAGCGATCAGACCTGGGGGCGAGACGGGTTGTCCGGCTCGGCGGGGTCACGGACCGGCTGCACCGGCGGCTGCGAGTATTCGGTGTTCACGGTCTGGTCGGGCGTGCTCTTCGCACCGTCGAGACCTTTGGTCTCTTCCTTGAACTCCCGGATGGCCCGGCCGGTGCTCTTGCCCAGCCCGGCCAGACGCGCGCCGCCGAACAGCAGCAGGACGATGGCCAAGATGATGAGCAACTCGGTGGGTCCGAGATTGAAGATGAGCGGATTCACGATGCCTCTTTTCAGTCGCGTGACAGTCTAGGTCGCCACTGATTCGGAGACCTCGACCTCGACGGTGGGTCGACCAGCGGAGTCGCGGGCCGGGTCGGGCAGTTCGATCTGGGTGAGCAACTCGGCGATCTGCCCGGCGCGGTCACCGAGCACGGTCAGTTCGCTCATCACGTCGGAGGCCTTGTGCGCGAGCCAGATGACGTAGGCCACCACCATGATCAGCCCCACGACCGCGATGCCGACGAACACCCACACCCAGGTCACAACGCCACGCTACCCGAGAGCGGCGTACTGATCGAGCGCTTCCCGCGCGGCTTCGGCCGCCGGGCCGCCCGCGCCCTCGGGGGCGAGGACCCGCGCGCCGCCACGCAGGCGGAGCAGCAGCTGTCGCAGCCAGGCCGGGTCGGTCACCCGGAGCTCGACCTCGATCCGGTCGTCGTCGCGGCGCACGATCGACTCGGTCGGGTAGTACTCGGCGATCCACGCCGCCCACGGGCTCAGCTCGAGCCGCACCACCGGCGACCCGTGCAGCGCCTCCGACCAGCCGGCGGCGATGTTCTTCAGCCGTACGCCGCGGTGCGGGGCCACGTCGGTCTCGGTCACCTCGAGCGCGGCGATCCGGTCGAGCCGGAACGTCCGCAGCCCCTCGGCCGAGTAGCACCACGCCTCGAGGTAGCCGAACCCGTCGAGCACGAACACCCGCAGCGGGTCGACCATCCGCCGCGTCGTGCGGGCCCGGGTCGCCGAGTCGTAGGTCAGGTCGAGCCGCTTGCCACGCTGCAACGCGTCCTGGACGGTGGCCTGGATGTCGTCCCGACCGGCGGAGACGGCGACGCTGGCCTGTGCCCCGTGGGCCAGGTCCCCGGCCGCCGCCTCGAGCTTGGCCAGCGCGCGGTCGACCGCGTCGCGGCGGTGCGGTCCGGCGATCTCGCGCAGCGTCCGCAGCGCCAGCACCAGGGCGAGCGCCTCGTCGGCGGTGAGCCGGAGCGGACGGGTCAGGTAGTCGGCGTTGCTGAGGTGGATGACCCCCTCGCCGTCGACCGCGTCCATGTCGATGTCGATCAGGTCCCCCGGGGTCAGGCCGGGCATCCCGCACATCCACAGCACGCTGAGATCGGCCCGCAGCGTGGCCACGCTGATCCCGAACGCGGCGGCGACGTCGGTCATCGCCGCGCCGTCGTGCTCGCGGAGGTAGGGCACCAGACTGAGCAGCCGGCGCAGTTGGGCCTGGGAGGTCATGCGGCTCCCGCGACGGCCCGGAGGCCGGCGATGACCAGATCGCGCAGCTCGACCGGTTCGAGGACGATGACGTCCGGACCGTACTGGCCGATCTCCTCGGCGATCGGGTGCAGCTCGCTGTAGCCGACGGCGACGGTCTCGAAGTTCTCCGGCAGCGCGCGGATCGGGTCGACCCGTTCACCCCGGCGGCGCAGACTGGGCGCGCGGCCGGCGCGGACCCCGAGGAGGGCCGAAGCGGTCGGCTGCCGCGGGGCCAGCGACCGGGCCAGCGAGCGCAGATCGAGGTCGGTGGGCACCGCGTACGCGGCGGGCTTGGAGGTGCGCCGGGGCAGGTCGGAGATCCGCGACAGCTTGAACATCCGGGTGGCGTCGCGGTCGGTGTCGCGGCCGATGACGTACCAGCGGCCCTTCCACGAGGTCAGCCCCCAGGGCTCGAGACTGCGTTTCGCCCCGTCCCGGTAGGTGAAGGCGACCCGGGCCCGGTCGAGCACCGCGGTCCACAGCGGTTCGAACGCCGGTTCGCTGGCCTGCACCGACGGCTGCAGCGCGTTGAGCTGGGAGGTGTCGGGCTCGATCCCGGCCGCGCGGAGCTTGGCCATCGCGCTCATGGTCGACTCGGCCATCCCGGCGTGCTGCCAGACCCGCGCGGCGACGCCGATCACCGCGGCCTCGTCGGCGTCCAACTCGATCGGCGGCAGCGCGAACTCGCTCGAGCGGATCCGGTAGCCCGGCTCGTCGTCGAACAGCGGGTCGTAGCTGCCGACCTCGATGGGCACCCCGAGGGCGCGCAATTCGTCCTTGTCGCGTTCGAAGGTGCGCTCGAAGGCGGCGTCGGTGAGACCGTGGTAGCCCTCGACCGCGTCGCGGATCCGGCCCTTGGAAAGATAGCGGCCCGACACCAGAAGGCAGATGGTGAGGTTGAGGATCCTCTCGGTCTTGCGTGGTGCCACGGTCGTGCACGCTACACCCGCCGCCCGCACGTTCGGCGGACCCGCGACCGGGAGCCCGCGACGGGTCGAGCACGAGGAGAGGCTGCGTGGAACGAGACACGGATGGCACCGCGGCGACCGGCCGGTTTGCGCCCAGCCCGACCGGTGACCTGCACCTGGGCAACCTGCGCACCGCCGTCGTCGCCTGGCTGTTCGCGCGGTCGGCCGGGGCACCGTTCCGGCTGCGGATCGAGGACCTCGACGCCGGGCGGGTCCGGCCGGGCATGGCCGAGCGGCAGCGGGCCGATCTGGCCGCGCTCGGTGTCACCTTCGACGGGCCGGTGATGGTCCAGTCGGAACGGACCGAGGCGTACGCCGCGGCGCTCCGGGTCCTCGCGCCGCGGACCTACGAGTGCTACTGCACCCGTCGCGAGATCGCCGAGGCGGCCTCGGCGCCGCACGGCGACCCCGGTCGCTACCCCGGGACCTGCCGCACCCTGAGCGCCGACGAGCGCGACCGGTTGCGCCGGACCCGGCCGCCGGCCCTGCGGCTGCGGGCCGACGGCGCCCGCCAGACCGTCGTCGACGCGCTGCACGGCGAGGTGAGCGGCGTGGTCGACGACGTGGTGCTGCGGCGCAACGACGGGGTGGTCGCCTACCCGTTGGCCGTGGTGGTCGACGACGCCGCGCAGGGCATCGGTCAGGTGGTCCGCGGCGATGACCTGCTGCCCGCCGCGCTGGCCCAGGCCCAGTTGGCCGGGCTGCTCGGGCACCGGCCGCCGAGCTACGCCCACGTCGCCCTGGCTGTGAACGTCCACGGCCGCCGGCTGGCCAAGCGCGACGGGGCGGTCACCCTCACCGATCTGGCCGCCCATGGCATCGGCGTGACCGAGGTGCTGGCCCGGATCACCGACTCGCTCGGACTTCCGACGTTGCCGCTGCCCGCGCTGGTCGACGTCTTCGACCCGGCCCGACTACCGCGTACGCCGTGGGTGGTCGACGGCGAAATAGGGTCGACCCGTGACTCCTGAGCCCGCGACCCGATCCGGCCGACCACCCCGCAGCGGCGTCGGGCCGGCCCGATGATCATCTGGGCCGACGGCGTGGTGGTGGCCGAGCGCGCGCGGTGGCGCGGTGCGGTCGAGGTCACCGCGCGGCGCGACGACACCGGCGCCGAGGTGCGAGCGCTCGTCTACACCGATCTGATGGCCGCACCCGTGCCCGGTGACCGGGTGCTGCTCAACGTGGCCGCGCTCGACCGCGGGCTGGGGACCGGCGGGTACGCGCTGGTCGTCGCCGTGCTCGACGCCGAGGGCCGCGTCTCGGCCCAACCGCCGCAACCGGCCGGCCACCTGGTCAAGGCGCGGTATCTCCCGCTGCAGGCCATGGTCGCCGGTGCCGACGAACAGGGCTCGGCCTTCCACGACCAGCTGGCCGACGCCGACGACCTGGCCGGGATGCCGGTGGTGGTGGCCGATCTGCACTCGGCCCTGGCGCCGATCCTGCTGGCCATCGCCCAGGACCGGCCGGGGACCCGGGTGGTCTACGTGATGAGCGACCAGGGCGCGCTCCCGCTGGCCTTTTCCCGGTCGGTGGCCACGCTGCGCGACGCCGGGCTGTTGGCCGGGACGGTGACCGTGGGTCAGGCCTTCGGCGGCGACCTCGAGGCGGTGACCGTGCACTCCGGCCTGCTGGCCGCCCGGATCGCGCTGGGCGCCGAGGTGGCCGTGGTCGCCCAGGGGCCGGGCAATCTGGGCACCGGGACCCGGTGGGGCTTCTCCGGCGTCGGGGTCGGCGAGGCGGTCAACGCGGTGTCGATCCTCGGCGGCGACCCCATCGGCTCACTGCGGATCTCCGGCGCCGACGCCCGCGACCGACACCGCGGGGTGTCGCATCACAGTCTCACCGCGTACGGGCGGGTGGCGTTGCGTCCGTGCCGGCTGGCCGTCCCCGACTTCGCGGGCGACGGCGGTGCCGATGTGGCCGATCTCGTCGCCCCGGTCCGCGCCGCGCGGGACGAATTGGCCCGACACGCCTTGGTCGACGTCGACCTCGCCGGGCTGCGCGCGGCCCTGGCGACGTCGCCGCTGCGGCTGTCGAGCATGGGTCGGGGCCTGGACGCCGACCCCGGCTACTTCCTCGCCGCGGCGGCCGCCGGCCGGCTGGCCGCGACGTCCCTCACCGAGCCCCGGGTCGACTGACCCGCGACCCCCGGAGCCCGACCGGCCGCCGAGCCGCCCGCGGTGCGTTCCCGCGGGAACGCCTACGGACGGCTCCGCGGGAACGTCAGGCGTTCAGGACGCGGCGGTGAACAGCAGGTCGACGACCATGACCAGGGTCTGGTCGGGCGCCACCGAGGGGGTCGGGTTACCGTCCGGATAGCCCTCGGCCGGCGGGATGACCAGCAGCACGCGGCTGCCGACGGTCTGGCCCTCGAGGCCCTTGACCATGCCGGGCAGCAGCCCGGAGAGGGCCGCGTTGCCGGGCTTGGCGCCGTACGACTCCTCGACGAGCTTGCCGTCGGACCAGGTGACGTAGCGGTAGTTGAAGGTGAGGGTGTCGGTCCCGGCGACCTTCTTGCCCTTGCCCTTGATCAGCGGCTGGACCACCAGCTCGTTCGGCGGGTCGGTCTTGGGCACGGTGATCTCGGGGGTGCCGTTCTTGTCGGTCACCGTGGGCAGCCCGTCCTTGGGCTTGACCGTCGACCCCTCGGGGCCGGTCAGCGGGACGGAGACGATGTCGACCACGAAGACCAGCGTGTCGCCGACCTCGATGCCGGCCTGCGGGTTGCCGCCGGAGGCGTCGTAACCGTCCTCGCCGGGCATGGCGATGACCACACGGCTCCCCTGCCGCTGACCCTCCAGGCCTTTGCGGAATCCGGCGACCACCCCGTCGAGCGGGAACGACACCGGAGCACCACGGCTGAACGAGTCGTCGAACTTCTTGCCGGTGCGGCCGTCGACGCCGTAGTAGTCGACCTCGACGGTCGACCCGGGCTGGACGACGGGACCCGTGCTCTTCTCGAGCACCTTGGTCCGGGTCTTGTCGATCGCGTACGGGCCGTCGATCTTGACCTTCGGCTCCTTGCCGTATCCCCCGGTGACCGTGACCGCGTCGAAGTTGTCCGACTTCTTGATCGGCTTCGCGCTGGCGCTCGGTGACGCACTCGGCGAGTCCGACGCCGACGCCGAGGGGGCGTCGCTGCTGGTCGCGGGCGACGGTGAGGCGGTCGCGGAGGTGCCGGGATCGTCGCTGCCGCAGGCGGTCAGGAACAGCGAAACGCTGACACCCGCGACGACCGCGGCCTTGAGGGGAGAGAAACGCACCGTCGCACCTTACCCGGCTCGGCTGGGTGGGAGCTGTGATCTTCCACGGCCGGTCAGGCGGTGCGCATCCCGGCGATCAGCCGGTCGACCCGCTCGTCGACGTGGGCGAACGGGTCCTTGCACAGCACGGTCCGCTGGGCCTGGTCGTTGAGCTTGAGATGCACCCAGTCGACCGTGTAGTCGTGGCGACCCTCCTGGGCGGCGCGGATGAAGTCGCCGCGCAGCTTGGCCCGGGTGGTCTGCGGTGGCACCGACTTGGCCCGGAAGATCGCCGGATCCCGGGTCACCCGGGCCGCCTGCCCGCGGCCCTCGAGCAGCGAGAAGATCCCGCGACCGCGGCGGATGTCGTGGTAGGCCAAGTCGAGCTGGGCGATCCGCGGGTCGGCCAGGGTCATCTGGTGCTTGGCCGAGTAGCGGTCCAGCAGCCGCAGCTTGATCGCCCAGTCGATCTCGGTGTCGATCAGCCCGAGCTTGTCCTCCGACACCGCGCGCAGCGTCCGCTCCCACAGGTCGAGCACCCGGTCGATGACCGCGGTGTTGAGCCCCTCGCGGCGGACGAACTCGCTGACCTTCTCGTAGTACTCGGTCTGCAGTTCCAGCGCCGAGACCCGCCGGCCGTTGGACAGCGCCACCTTGACCTGCCCGGTCCGGTCACGGCTCATGTCGCGGATGGCCCGGATCGGGTTCTCCAGGGTGAAGTCGCGCATCGGCACCCCGGCCTCGATCAGCCGCAGCACCAGCTCGGCCGTCCCGACCTTGAGCAGGGTGGTCGTCTCGCTCATGTTCGAGTCGCCGACGATGACGTGCAGCCGGCGGTAGCGCTCGGGGTCGGCGTGTGGCTCGTCGCGGGTGTTGATGATCGGGCGCGACCGGGTCGTCGCCGAGGACACCGACTCCCAGATGTGCTCGGCGCGTTGGCTCAGGCTGTACTCGGCGCCGCGCGCGGTGTGCAGCACCTTGCCGGCGCCGCAGATCAACTGCCGGCTGACCAGGAACGGGACCAGCACGTCGGTGATCTTGGAGAAGTCCCCGATCCGCGAGATCAGGTAGTTCTCGTGGCAGCCGTAGGAGTTGCCGTGGCTGTCGGTGTTGTTCTTGAACAGGTAGATGTCGCCGCTGATCCCCTCGCTGGCCAGCCGCTGCTCGGCGTCGATGATCAGGTCCTCGAGGATCCGCTCGCCGGCCCGGTCGTGGTTGATCAGCTGGACCAGGTCGTCGCACTCGGCGGTCGCGTACTCGGGGTGCGAGCCGACGTCGAGGTAGATCCGCGACCCGTTGCGCAGGAAGACATTGCTGCTGCGGCCCCAGGTCACCACCCGCCGGAACAGGTAGCGGGCCACCTCGTCGGGCGTGAGCCGTCGGGCGCCGCCGGACGTACAGGCGACGCCGTACTCGGTCTCGAGTCCGTAGATCCGACGGTCCATGGTCACCTCCGCGCCCGCGGCGCCTGGTCTTCGTGCTGGGCGATCAGCCGCCGGTCAGGTCGAGCAACTCGCCCAGCTCCTCGCGGGTCAGTTCCCGGAACTCGCCGACCTTGAGATTACCCAGTCGTACGGGGCCGATACCGGTCCGTGAGAGCCGGCGCACGGGGTGGCCGACGGTGTCCATCGTACGGCGGACGATCCGGTTCCGACCTTCGGTGAGGGTGATCCGCACCAGTGTCCTGTCGGGTGCGGTCGACACGATCTTGACCGCACTCGGGCGGACCGGGCCGTCCTCGAGCGTCACCCCTTGCCGGAGCCGCTTGATCTCGTGGGTGGTGACCACACCGGCGACCTCGGCCAGATAGGTCTTGGGCACCTCGTAGCGCGGATGGGCGAGCCGCTGGGCGAAGTCGCCGTCGTTGGTCAGGATCAGCAGGCCCTCGGTGTCGGTGTCGAGCCGACCGACGTGGAACAGCCGGTCGTGCTCGGAGCGCCGGCCCGGCACCTTCCCGACCAGCAGGTCGCTGAGCGTACGCCGCCCCTCCGGGTCGTCCATGGTCGAGACCACGCCGCGCGGCTTGTTGAGCACGATGTACAGATGGCGCCGTGGCGGCGGGATCCGCGACCCGTCGACCCGGATGACGTCGGTGTCCGGGGTGACCCGGGTGCCGAGTTCGGTGACGATCCGGCCGTTCACCTCGACCCGGCCCTCGCTGATCATGTTCTCCGCGGTCCGGCGCGAGGCCAGGCCGGCGGCGGCCAGCACCTTCTGCAGCCGGATGCCTTCTTCTTCACTCATCGTGTCGTCGTCCCTGCTCGTCGGTCATGGTCGTGCATCAGCCATCCTCGTCCATCGGGACGCGATCGTTGCTGTCGTCGACCTCCGGAGGCGTTCCCGCGGGATCGTCCGACGGGTGGGCGACCGGCTCGACACCGTCGCCGAACGTTCCCGCGGAGACGTCGGAGAGCTGACTGAGCTCGGCTTCGAGCTCGGAGACCTCGGGCAGGTGCGGCGCCAGCGGGGGCAACTCGTCGAGCCCGGACAGCCCCATCCGCTCGAGGAAGTACGTCGTGGTGGCGAACACCACCGCACCCGACTCGTGGTCGTGGCCGGATTCGGCGATCAGGCCGCGGGCCAGCAGGGTCCGGACGACCCCGTCGACGTTGACCCCGCGGACGGCGGCGATCCGGCCGCGCGAGATCGGCTGGTGGTAGGCGATCACGGCCAGGGTTTCGAGGGCGGCCTGCGACAGCCGGGCCTGCTGACCCTCGAGCACGTACGCGCCGATCAGCTCGGCGTGCTCCTCGCGGGTGTAGTAGCGCCAGCCGCCGCCGACCTCGCGGAGCTCGAACCCGCGACCGGTCTCGTCGTAGAACGCCACCAGCCGGGCCAGCGTGTCGATGATCCGGCCCTCCGGGACGCGGACCGCCTGGGCCAGCTCGGTGGTGCCGATCGGTTCGGCGGCGATCATCAGCAGCGCCTCGACCGCGCCGGACACCGCCGCGTCGTCGCGTTCGTGCTCCGGGTCCTCGGCGAACATCGGCTCGGTCATGGCGTGGGCCCGTCCGGTGCGGCGACGGGCGCCGGTTGTCCGTCGAACTCGTCGGAGATGTCCAGGTCGCCGGCGTCGGTCCCGGTCCAGCGGATGGTCAGCTCACCGAGCGGGGACAGCTGCTCGAAGGCGACCGCCTGCTCGCGGAACAACTCGAGCAGGGCCAGGAACCGGGCGATCACCGTCAGTCGGTCGGGAGCGTCGCCGGTCAGTGCCCGGAAAGTCAGGGTGCGCTGCCGTCGCAACCGGTCGACGACCAGGCCCGCCTGTTCGCGCACACTCACCGTCGGGGCGTGCAGGTGGGTCAGCGAGACCAGGTCGGCGGGCTTCGGCGTCATCGCCTTGGCGGCCAGGGCGGCGAACTCGTCCGGGGTCAGCCGGAGCTGGACCTCGGGCAGCAGCGCGGCGAAGCGCGCCTCCAGCCCGACGTCACGCGGGTACCGGCGACTCTCCTGGTCGAGGCTCCGGGCCAGCCAGACCGAGACCTGTTTGAACGCGCGGTACTGCAGCAGCCGGGCGAACAGCAGGTCGCGGGCCTCGAGCATGGCCAGGTCCTCGGGGTCCTCGACCTCCCCCGAGGGCAGCAGCCGGGCCGCCTTCAGATCGAGCAGGGTGGCGGCGACGACGACGAACTGGCTGGTCTGGTCGAGGTCCCAGCTACTCCCGGCCGCCTTGATGTGGGCGATGAACTCGTCGGTCACCCGCGACAGGGCGACCTCGGTGATGTCGAGCTTGTGCCGCGAGATCAGCTGGAGCAGCAGGTCGAACGGGCCCTCGAAGTTGTCCAGGTGCAGCGAGAACGCGACCGCTCGGTCACCGATCGCGGACGTCTCGATGGGCCCGGTCCGGTCGCTCGGCCTGGTCATGGTGGCGGTCACGGCCCGGTGAGCCGGCGGACCAACTCGGAGTCCCCGCCGCGCGTCCGCAGATCGGCGAGCACCACCGCGATCGCCTCGCGGACGATCCGGCCGCGGTCGACGGCCAGGTCGTGACCGGCCCGGAGCTCGAGCCGCGCCTGCTCGAGCGCGAGCAACTCGTCGGCGGTCACGTAGACGGTGATCTTCTCCTCGTGCCGGACCCGGCCGGTGCCTCGTGCCTTCGATGGCCCCGGGTGATCCGACGGCGCCGGCCGAGCGGTTCCGGCCGCTGAGCCGTCGTCGGCCTCCGGTGCGGTCGTGGGACGAAACAGCTCCGAGGCGCCGGGCAGGCTCACACGGCGCGGCATCGGGCCAGGACCTCCAGGGCCAGCTGCCGGTACGCCTCGGCGCCCGGCGACGAGGTGGCGTACGTGGTGATCGGCTCACCGGCCACCGTGGTCTCGGGGAACTTCACCGTGCGTCGGATGACCGTGTGGAAGACCGTTTCGCCGAACGCCTGGACCACCCGGTCGAGCACCTCGCGGCTGTGCAGCGTGCGCGGGTCGAACATGGTGCCGAGGATGCCGAGAATCTCCAGCTTGGGGTTGAGCCGGTCCTGGACCTTGGTGATGGTGTCGGTCAGCAGCGCGATCCCGCGGAGCGCGAAGAACTCGCACTCCAACGGCATCAGCACCTTGTCCGCCGCGGTCAGCGCGTTGATGGTCAGCAGGCCGAGCGACGGGGCGCAGTCGATCAGGATGAAGTCGTAGCGGTCCTTGATCGGTTCGAGGACGCGCAGCAGGGTCTGCTCGCGGGCGACCTCGGAGACCAGTTGGACCTCGGCGGCGGACAGATCGATGTTGCTGGGCAGGATGTCCATACCGTCGACACCGGTGTCGGTGATCACCTCGTCGATCCCGACGTCGCGGCTCAGCAGCAGGTTGTAGATGCTGCGGTCGAGGGTGTGCGGGTTGACGCCCAGGCCCACCGACAGCGAGCCCTGCGGGTCGAAGTCGACCAGCAGCACCGAACGACCGTGCTCGGTCAGCGCCGCGCCCAGGTTGATCGTCGTCGTCGTCTTGCCGACGCCGCCCTTCTGGTTGCACATGGCGATGACCACCGCGCGGCCGCCCGGGGTCGGCGGCTCCGGGGTCGGCAGCTCGGGCAGGGGCCGGCCCGTCGGTCCGAGCACCGGTCCGAGGTCGAGCGGCGGCGGGGTCGGCGTCACGGCCGCCGGGAGTTCCGGGAACAGGCCGTCGAGCACATCGTCGGACCCGTCGTCGAGCGCGTCCTCGCGTTCGGTCCCGTCGTCGGCCACGTTCAACCCCTTGTCCTGCCGCTGGTGGTGTTCCGGAGGACTCTAGCGCGCCGCCACCGGCGTCAACGCGCCCGCGGGTGGGCGGTCAGATAGACCTCGCGGAGATGATCGACGGTGACCAGGGTGTAGATCTGGGTCGTGGTCACCGAGGCGTGGCCCAGCAGTTCCTGCACGACCCGCACATCGGCGCCACCATCGAGCAGGTGGGTGGCGAACGAGTGGCGCAGGGTGTGCGGCGACACCTCGGTCCGGATCCCGGCCCGTTCGGCCGCGCTGGCGATGATCGTCCACGCGCTCTGCCGCGACAACCGTCCACCGCGGGCATTGAGGAACAGCGCCGGCACCCCGGCCCCGGATCGCGACGCCGTCCGACCGGCCAGCCCCGGACGGGCTCGGACGAGGTAGGCCGACAGCGCGGCGCGGGCGTACGACCCGAGCGGGACGAGGCGTTCCTTGCTGCCCTTGCCGAACAGCCGCAGCGCCGGGCTCGGCTCACCGGCCGGGACCTGCACCTGCCGGCTGACGTCGTCCACGTCGAGCCCGACCGCCTCGGAGACGCGGGCCCCGGTGCCGTAGAGCAGTTCGAGCAGGGCGGCGTCGCGCAGCCCGAGCGGGCTGGTGGGGTCGGGGGTGGCGAGCAGGGCCTGGACCTGGTCCAGCGCCAGCGCCTTGGGCAGCCGGGTCGGCGGTCGGGGCGGGGCGACGTCACGGGCCACGTCGTCGGCGGTCACCCCCTCGGCGACCGCGAACCGGTGCAGGTTGCGGATGGCCACCACCGCCCGGGCGATGCTGGCCGGAGCGAGACCTGCGGTCCGCAGCCCGGCGGTGTGGTCGCTGATCAGGTCAGCGGTGACCGCGTCCGGGGACGTGACGCCCCGATCGGCCAGGAAGTCGGCGTAGCGCTGGAGGTCGCGGCGGTAGGCCGAGAGGGTGTGCGCCGACAGACCGCGCTCGACGGTGAGGTGGTCGAGGTAGGCGCCGACCAGTCGGGCGAGTGCGTCGTCCGAAGTCAGCTGAGGATCCCGGCGACGTCGCGGTGCTCGACCTCGTGGGCACGGGCGACCGGGCCGTTGGTCAGCTCGCCGTCGTAGGTGTTGAGCCCCAGGGCCAGGGCCGGGTCGGCGCGCAGCGCGTCGCGCCAACCGTGGTCGGCCAGGCTCAGCGCGTACGGCAGGGTGACGTTGGTCAGGGCGTAGGTCGAGGTGTGCGGCACCGCGCCGGGCATGTTGGCCACGCAGTAGAACACCGACTCGTGGACCCGGTAGATCGGCTCGGCGTGCGTGGTCGGCCGGCTGTCCTCGAAGCATCCGCCCTGGTCGATGGCGATGTCGACCAGCACGCTGCCCGGTCGCATCCGCGCGACCAGATCGTTGCTGACCAGGGTCGGCGCCTTGGCCCCGGGCACCAGCACCGCCCCGATGACCAGATCGGCGTCCAGCACCGCGCGTTCGATCTCGAACGAGTTGGAGGCGACGGTCTGCAGGTGCCCCTGATAGATCCGGTCGGCCTCGCGCAGCTTGTCGATGTTCTTGTCGAGCAACAGCACCTCGGCCTGCATGCCGAGGGCGATCGCCGCCGCGTTCATCCCGGAGACGCCGGCGCCGATGACCACGACCTTGGCCGCGTACACCCCGGAGACGCCGCCCATCAGGGTCCCGCGGCCGCCGTCCTGGCGCATCAGGTGGTACGCGCCGACCTGAGGCGCCAGCCGTCCGGCCACCTCGCTCATCGGGGCGAGCAGTGGCAGCGCGCCGGTGCTCAGCTGGACCGTCTCGTACGCGATCCCGGTGACCTTGCGGTCGAGCAGGGCGCGGGTGCAGTCGCGGCTGGCGGCCAGGTGGAGGTAGGTGAACAGGGTCTGGCCGGGCTGCATCCGGTCGTACTCGACCGCGACCGGCTCCTTGACCTTGAGGATCAGCTCGGCCTCGGACCACACCGCGTCGGCCCCGTCGACGATCGTCGCACCGGCCGCCGCGAACTCCTCGTCGGTGATCGACGACCCGGTCCCGGCGCCGGCTTGGACGTGGACCTGATGACCGTGCCGGACGAACTCGTGCACCCCGGACGGGGTGATGGCCACCCGGTACTCGTGGTTCTTGACCTCGGAGGGAACGCCGACTCGCATGCCAGCAACCTAGCCGACGGAGATCGGCGGGGGTTGAGCGCCGGGTGCGTTCCCGCGGGAACGTTCTCCATCTGTTCCGACACGGTCCTGCGAGGGCCTCGCGGCTTCTCCGACGTTCCCGCGGGAACGTTTTTCGCAGTCCCCCGACGTTCCCGCGGGAACGTCGACCGGAGCTGGACTCAGTCCCGCAACGGGATGCCGCGGCGGTCCGCGGCGAAGCTCGGCGAACCGACCAGGATCAGAATAGCCTCGATCAACGACCAGATGAAGACCAACGGTGACAGCATTCCGAGCGACAGAACGGTCAGCAGCAACTGGGTGACTCCGACCCCGGTGCGACCGAGGTAGAAGTTGTGGATCCCCAGGGTCCCCAGGAAGATCCCGAGCAGACCGCCGACCATCCGCGACTTCTGGGCCTGGTAGAGCCCGGCCTGGTACTGCAGGTACTGCTGGTGGGCCAGCTGGTTGCGCGCGTCCTGCGTGTAGCGGTCCTGCGCGTACGGATCAGCGGCGTAGGGGCTGGAGGCGTACGCACTGGGGGCGTACCGATCGGCCGCGTACCGATCAGCCGCGTACCGATCGGCCGCGTACGGATCGCTCGGGTAGGGATCGCTCGAGAAAGGCTCAGCGGCGGGCGCCCGCGGCGTGTAGCGGTCCGCGTCGTACGGCTGCTGCGGGTAGGGGTCACGGGTCGGCCGGTAGGGGTCCCAGGTCGGCTGCTCGTACGGAGTCGGCTGCCCGTACGGAGTCGACTGCCGTACCCGGTCCGCCCGTACCCCGCCGACTGCTCGTACCCGCCCAGCTGCTCGTACCCGCCCAGCTGCTCGTCCCCGCTCGGCTGGTCGTACGCGGTGGGCTGGCTGGACGGGGTGGGCTGCTCGTACGCGGTCGGCCGGCTGTACGGGTCGGATCGACCGGTGGGACCGAGCGGAACCGTCGGTTCCGGCTGCGAGGACATCGTGGTTCTCCTGTCGACACGCCGACCTCGACCGTCCGCGTGCCCGTCGAGCTTACGTCGCCCGACGGCTCAGGAGGCCGCGCGCCCGGTCACCCGGCCCGGCCAGGCGACGTCGGCCGGGCGCAACGAGGCGAACCCGTCGCGTTCCCGGGCGGCGAAGGTCGCGAGCACTCCGGCCACGGTGGTCGGGTTGTGCAGCCGCCCGGCCAGCACGGCCGACACGCAGAGGTCGAGCGGGGCCCGGACGGTGTCCATGTGGGCCTCCTCTCCACCGCGCACGAACCCCGCCGGGGCGTCGGTGTCGGAGAGGTCGCGGGCCAGGAAGATCCGCAGCGACTCGCCGATGATCCCGGGGGTGGTGAACAGGTCGACCAGCACGTGCCAGGTCCCGGCGGCCAGCCCCACCTCCTCGGCGAGCTCGCGCTGCGCGGCCAGCAACGGGTCCTCGTCGGCTACGTCGAGCAGCCCGGCCGGTGGCTCGATCAGCCGGTGCCGCACCGGGTGGCGGTACTGACGGACCAGCACCACCCGCTCCTGGTCGTCGAGGGCGATGATCCCGACCGCACCGGGGTGCTGGAGGTATTCGCGCTTGATCGATTCACCGTCGGGGGTCCGGACCTCGTCCTGGACCAGGTCGACGATCGCGCCGTGACCGAGGACCTCACTGCCGGTGACCGGCCAGGATTCCGGGGTGTCGGCGAGTTCGCCGACCCCGACCTCCACGACGGCGCTCATCGCACCCGCGCGTCGACGGGCAGCCGGGTGGCGATCTTGCGATCGAGCGCGGCCTCGATCAGTCCGACGAACAGCGGGTGCGGCCGGGTCGGGCGCGACTTCAGCTCGGGGTGGGCCTGAGTGGCCACGAAGTAGGGGTGCACGTCGGCGGGCAGCTCGATGAACTCGACCAGCTTCGAGTCCGGTGAGGTGCCGCTGATGACCAGGCCCGCCTGTTCGAGTTGCTCGCGGTAGGCGTTGTTGACCTCGTAGCGGTGGCGGTGGCGTTCGGACACCTCGGACTGGCCGTAGCGCTTGGCCACGATCGAGCCGGGGGCCAGTTCGGCGGTGTAGGCACCGAGCCGCATCGACCCGCCCAGGTCGCCACCGTCGAGGATGGCCACCTGCTCGGCCATGGTGGCGATCACCTTGTGCGGCGCGTCCGGGCTGAACTCGCTGCTGTCCGCGCCCTCGAGCCCGGCCAGGTTCCGGGCCACCTCGATGACCATGCACTGCAGGCCCAGGCACAGCCCGAGGATGGGGATCTTGTTCTCGCGGGCGAAGCGGATCGCGCCGACCTTGCCCTCGACGCCGCGGATGCCGAAGCCGCCCGGGATGACGATCCCGTCGAGCTCGGACAGCAGCCGGGCCGCCCCTTCGGGGGTCGAGCACTCGTCGGACTGCACCCAGCGGATGTTGACCTTGGCGTGGTTGGCGAAGCTTCCGGCCCGCAGCGCCTCGCTGACCGAGAGGTACGCGTCGGGAAGGTCGATGTACTTGCCGACCAGCCCGATCGTCACCTCCTCCTTGGGGTGGTGCACCCGGTCGAGCAGGTCGTTCCAGATCGTCCAGTCGACGTCGCGGAACCGCAGGTCGAGCCGGCGCACCACGTACGCGTCGAGGCCCTCGCTGTGCAGCACCTTGGGGATGTCGTAGATGCTCGGCGCGTCGACGCAGGCCACCACGGCCTGCTCGTCGACGTCGCACATCAGCGAGATCTTGCGCTTGACCGAGTCGGGGATGTCGCGGTCGGAGCGGCAGACCACGGCGTCGGGCTGGATGCCGACCTGGCGCAGCGCGGCCACCGAGTGCTGGGTCGGCTTGGTCTTGAGCTCGCCGCTCGGCCCGATGTAGGGCACCAGCGACACGTGCAGGAAGAACACGTTCTCCCGACCGACGTCGTGGCGGACCTGGCGGGCGGCCTCGAGGAAGGGCAGCGACTCGATGTCGCCCACCGTCCCGCCGATCTCGTGGATGACCACGTCGATGTCGTCGCCCCCCATGGCGAGCATCGAGTCCTTGATCTCGTTGGTGATGTGCGGGATGACCTGCACCGTGTCACCGAGATAGTCGCCGCGGCGTTCCTTGGCGATCACCGACGAATAGACCTTGCCGGTGGTCACGTTGGCCTCGGCCGACAGGTTGACGTCGAGGAAGCGCTCGTAGTGGCCGACATCCAGGTCGGTCTCGGCGCCGTCCTCGGTCACGAAGACCTCGCCGTGCTGGAACGGGTTCATCGTGCCGGGATCGACGTTGAGATAGGGGTCGAGTTTCTGCATCGACACACTCAGACCGCGGGCCACCAACAGGCTCCCGAGGCTGGAGGCGGTCAGCCCCTTGCCGAGCGACGACGCGACGCCGCCGGTGACGAACAGATGCTTGGTGAATTTCGCGCGGGAGCCCACGGGCCTCCAGCCTAGTCGACGTTGGCCGGTTCGCCTGCCGCCGACCCCCACGGGCGCGTCAGTGCTTCCCGATCAACCCGGCGTACGCGGCCAGCAGGTCGTCGACCACGTCGTCCTCGTCGGGCCAGGTGGCGGCCTGGGCGCGTCCCGAACGGGCCCACTCGGCCCGCGCCACCGGATCGCCGGCCAGCGTCGCCACGGCCCCGGCCGCCGCGGCGGCGTCGCCCGAGTCGACCAGCCAGGCCGCCGGACCGACCAGCTCGGGGATGCCGCCGACCGCGGTGCTGACCAGCGGGAGCCCGGCCAGCATGGCCTCCTGGGCGACCAGCGCCCGGGCCTCCCAGGTCGAGGTGAGCAGCGCCAGATCGGCGGCCACCATCAGCTCGGTGAGATCGTCGCGCGCGCCGAGCAGGGCGACCCGCGAACCGTCGGCAGCGATCCGGTCGGCGAGCCGTGCTCGCTCCGGACCCTCGCCGACGACCAGGAAGCGGATCGACGGCGTCGTGCGCAGCCGCTGGGCCACCTCGGCCAGCATCATCAGGTTCTTCTGCGGGGCCAGCCGACTCACGGTGAGCACGGCGACGTCGGCAGCGGCCAGTCCGAGCTGGGCCCGGACCGGTTCGCGGCGCGCGGGGTCGAGTCGCAGGCTGGGTGCGGCCACCGGGGCCAGTCGGGCCCGTCGGGCCCCGAGGAGCCGGGCCTGGTCGACCAGATCTCCGCTGGCTCCCAGGGTCAGGTCGGCGGCCCGGGCCACCGCCCGGCGGAGGACGAACGGCGGGGCGGCCCCCAGGGTGCGCGGCATGCCGAGCAACGCGTTGTGCCAGGTGACCACCAGTGGCCGCCGGGTGACGGCCTTGACCGGCAGGGCCAGCCCGCCCGCCTTGTAGCCGTGGGCGTGCAGCACGTCGGCGCCGCGGGCCAGGCCGGTCAGCGCGGTCAGCGGTGCGACATCGAGCCCCAGGGCGGTGAACCCCTGGGCCCGGTCGGTGAGGGCGGGACAGAAGATCCGCACCTCGTGTCCGCGGTCGCGGAGCCGGACGGCGACGCTGGCCACGTGCCGGCCGATCCCCCCGGTGCTGGCGGTCAGGATCTGCGCGATCTTCATCGGTTCCTCCGCAGGGCGAGCAACGAGGCGAACACCCGCGGCTGGACCAGCCGCAGGACGCCGACGAACACGAGGCCACACAGTACGGCGACCCCGAGAGCCCCGGCGGCCGCAGCGACCAGACCGGCGTCGGCCAGCCCGCGGGTCGGCCAGCGGGCGAGGGCCGCGGCCACCGCGGCAGCGAGCGCACCGCCCACTGCGGGTCCGACCAGCAGCCGTGGTGACCAGCCCGCTCCTCCCGAGCGCAGCGAGCGGGCGACCAGCAGCCACCCGACCAGCGCGCCCACGGCCATGCCGACCGAGACGGCGACGGCGATGGCCGGGACCGAGCGGCCGAACAGCGCCACCCCGGCGATCACCGCCACCCAGCCGACCAGGGTGGTCAGCCCGGCGTCGCGGGCCCGGTGCTGGGCCAGCAGCACCCGGCTGGCCAGGCCCAGCAGGGTGAACCCGACGACTGCCGGCGCGAGCGCGGTGATCGGGCCGGCCAACGCCGCGGTGTCGCCCGAGCCGGGGCCGAGGACGAAGACGCGGGCCACCGGCACCGCGGTGGCCACCAGCAGCGCCGCGCCCAGCCAGGCGCCGACCACGACCAGCGGCAGGAACCGGTCGACCTCGCGGCGGAGCGCATCGGGCCGGTCACCGACCGCGGCCAATCGTGGGAAGGCCAGCTGGAGCAGCGGGGCGGCGAGCACCGCGTACGGCAGCAGGTAGATCGCATTGGCCCAGGTGTAGCGGGTCACCGCGCCCTCGCCCAGGTCGCGCGCGGTGTAGGCGATGACCAGCACACTGAGCTGCTGGGCGACGAGTCCGGCGATCCCGGCGCCGGCGATCCGGGCCACCACCGAGCGGTCCCCCGCCGCGAACCGGAGCCGGGGCCGCAACCGCAGCCCGAGCCGGGCCAGCGGGATGACCGTGGTCAGGGCCAGGACCAGCACACCCGCCGTGGTCCCCCAGCCGAGCACGGCCAGCGGCTGGGCCGTGGTCGCGGCGAAGACCAGGTAGGCGGCGATCACCACCAGGCTGGACAGCAGCGGCGCCAGTGCCGCGGCCAGGAACCGCTGGTGGGCCTGGAGGATGCCGGCGCTGACCACGGCGAGCCCGTAGAGCCAGATCTGCGGCACGAACATCACCAGCAGCACCCGCACGGTCTCCGCGCCTCCGCCGCAGCTGGTCGCGAAGAGCCGACCGTACGCGGCCGCGCCGAGCAGCGCGACCAGACCGGCCGGGGTGAGGATGAGCAGGGTCCAGGTGATCAGCGCCGACACCGTCCGGGCCGCCTCGTCGCGGCGGCCGGCGCCGACGTGGCGGGCGACCGCGGGGACCACCACCCCGGCCAGCACCCCGCCGGCGACGATCTCGAACAGCACGTTGGGCAGCGAGTTGGCCACGTTGTACGCATCACCCAGGCAGGTGTCGCCGACCGTCTTGGAGAAGACCAGCCAGCGTCCGAAGCCGACGGCGCGGGCCAGCAGGGTCAGTCCGGCCAGGCTGAGGGCCAGCGAGCCGAGGGCTCGGGGGTGGACGCCGCCCACGGGCACGGGCTAGGCCCGGCCCAACCGGTCGAGCCGGTCGAGCAGCGGGTGCTCGGCGATGACGGCGGTGAAGCTGACCTTCTCACTGGCCAGCGTCAGCGCGACCACGGTGATCAGGGCGATCAGCCGGGCCGGCCGCGGCAGGGCGGCCGCGGCCGCCGTGGCCACCGACGCCCCCAGCGCGTTGGCGCCGCAGTCGCCGAGCATCGACCGCGCGGCCAGGTCGCCGGGCAGACAGCCGACCGCGGTCCCGAGGGCCGGGGCCGCTCCGACCCCGGCCAGCGGGGCGGCGAGCAGCAACACGACCTTGGCCGCCCGGCCCGGCCGCAGGTCGAACAGGTTGACCAGGTTGGCGGTGCCGGCGATCAGGGCGGCGTCGACGGCCCGGTCGACCAGCGCCGCTCCCGGCCGCGGCACCAGCACGGCGGCCAGCGCGCCGCTCAGCCCGATGCCGATGATCTTGACCATCCCGGTGGTCACCGTGCCGCGACGCAGCGCGTGCAGGTGGCCGCGGAAGCCGCGGGCCTGGGCCGAGCCGGCCAGGTCGTCGTACGCCCCGACCACCCCGGAGCCGATCGCGGCCACCGCGCCGGCCAGGGTGGCACGACCATCGCCGGCCAGCAGGCTGCCGGCCAGCACCCCGACGACGGCGACCGGACCCTCGGCCAGGGTCACCGGATGCCCGGCGTGGTTGACCCGGATCCACCGCGACCGGGCCGAGACCCGGGGGTCGGGCCGGGTCGCCCGGTTGCCGAGGTAGCTGACCGCTGCAGCGACGGCGGTCGCGCGGAGGGCCTGACCGAGTCGGCCCACGTCAGCGCACCGGCAGGGTCGGCAGCGGCGCGTCGGTCTTGGCCAGCGCGCCGTACTGCTTGCCGATGGTGCCGTTGAGCTGCTCCTTGCCGGCCAGCACGACCGTGGTCACCCCGCTGGGCAGGTCGGCGACGTCGACGGTCGAGAGCTTGTCCACCGCCACCGCGTCCGAGCGCGCGGCCAGCACGTCGGTGCCCTCGAGGTCCTCGCTGTTCGGTCCGGCCAGCACGACCGCCGCGCCGTCCTTGAGCGCCACGGCGAACTGCACGTGCGCGGTGAGGACGTCGGCCAGTGGGCGCGGGTCGGAGGCCTCGGCGGTCACCACGATGACCAGTTCGCCCTGGGTCGTGGCGTCACCGGTCAGGTTGACCCAGCCGCCCCGGCCGAGCGCGTCGCCGATGGCCACCGCGGTCTCGTCGCGGTCGACCACGCCGCGGTCAGCGATCGAACGCGACAGGGCGCGACCGAACAGCGTGGCCTGGCTCGTGTTGGCGTCCGGACCGAGTTCGTTCATGAACGGCTCGACCGCCGCGGTCAGCGTCTCGGCCTGGGTGGGGTCGAACGCCTCGGCGCTGACCGTGGCCTCGCGGACGACGACGCCGCCGGCGGCGACCACCTGGGTGCTGACCGCCTCGGTCACCGCGTTCGGCGCATCGGGCATGGCGACCAGGGTCACCCGCACCCCGCTGAGCACCCCGTCGATCACCTGGTCACCCAACTGCCGGGCGTACTCGTCGCGGTAGGTGTCGAGCGCCTGGACCCGGTCGAGCTCGGCCCGCAATTCGGTGACCTGCTGACGGTCCTGCGCGGCCTCGGCCAGGATGCCCTGGTCGACCGACGGGCTGAGCGAGACGCCGACGGCAATCCCCACCGACAAGGCGATGAAGACCGCCATCAACGACACGATGTGGTACCGGAAGTTGATCACAGTGCTCGCCGCACGGGCCGGAGGTCGCTGCGCTCCCGCAGCAAACACGACAGTGCCCACGGAGGACCCAGTGCTCGCCGCACGGGCCGGAGGTCGCTGCGCTCCCGCAGAGAACACGACAGTGCTCGCCGCACGGGCCGGAGGTCGCTGCGCTCCCGCAGAGAACACGACAGTGCTCGCCGCACGGGCCGGAGGTCGCTGCGCTCCCGCAGCAAACACGACAGTGCTCGCCGCACGGGCCGGAGATCGCTGCGCTCCCGCAGCAGAACACGACAGTGCTCGCCGCACGGGCCGGAGGTCGCTTCGCTGCCTCCACAAGATGAACCCAGCTCCCCCGGACGTCATGTGAACAGCTCCTTGATCCAGTAGAGGACGTCGCCGACCCGGGCGACGATGACGCTGCCCAGCGCGGATCCGACGTCGGTGAACAGCAGCGCGGTGGACAGGGCGAGCAGCCCCGACAGCACCAGCAGGACCAGGTGCCAGGTCTTGATCTGGCTGCGGTAGATCCGCGAGACGCCCTTGGCGTCGACCAGCTTGGGGCCGACCCGCAACCGGGTCAGAAAGGTCGACGCCATCCCGGCCCGGCCCTTGTCGAGGAACTCGACCAGCGAGGCGTGGGTGCCCACGGCGACCAGCAGCCGGGCGCCCTTGGAGTCGGCCAGCAGCATGGCGGCGTCCTCGGAGGTGCCGAGGGCCGGGAAGACCACCGCCTCGAGACCGAGCGCGCTGATCCGCTCCAGCCCGGGGGCCCGCCCGTCGTGATACGCGTGCACCACCAGCTCGGCCCCGCTCTTCAGCGTGGCGTCGGAGCACGAATCCATGTCACCGATGATCAGATCCGGTCGGTAGCCCGCCTCGATCAGCGCGTCGGCGCCGCCGTCGACGCCCATCAGCAGCGGCTTGTACTCGCTGATGTAGGGACGCAGGGCGTCGAGGTCGCTGCGGTAGTCGTAGCCACGGACCACGATGAGGACGTGGCGGCCGTCGATCACCGTACGGATCTCGGGCACCCCGACGCCCTCGAGCAGCAGTTCCTTCTCCTCACGGAGGTAGGTCATGGTGTTGTCGGCGAAGGCCTCGATCTGGTCGGACAGTCCTTCGCGGGCGTACTGCAACTGCTCTTCGAGGATCTCGGTGGTGTAGAGCGTGCCCTCGGCGACCACGTTCCCGTCGGCGTCGAGCAGCCGCGCGCCATCGACGGTCAGCCGGTCGCCCTCGCGCAGGGTGGTGAAGGTGTCCTCACCGATCGCGTCGATCAGCACGATCCCGGCCTCGAGCAGGATGCCCGGGCCCAGATTGGGATAGCGTCCGGACACCGACGGCACCGCGTTGACCACGGCCGCGACCCCGGTGAGGACCAGCGCCTCGGCGCTGACCCGGTCGAGGTCGGAGTGGTGGATGACCGCGATCTCACCCGGCCGGAGCCGTTTGGTCAAGTTTTTGGTACGCCGATCCACCCGGACCACGCCGCCGATCTCGGTCGGAGTGGTCCGTCGCCGAAGCAGGGCCGGAAGTCTCATCGCGGCACCCATCCTGCCGCACTTCCGGGCCCGGCCCTATCGCTCACGCCGGGAGGTTCTGGATCCGTACCTCGCCGGCACTGACCAGCCGGCCCTGCTCGTCGTGGGTCTCGATCCGCCACAGCTGCTGGGACCGGCCCCGGTGCACCGGGCGGGCCACCGAGGTCAACGCGTCGCCGACCCGGGCCGAGCGGAAGAAGTCGGTGCCGTTGTGCACACCGACGGCGCTGCCGCGCTCGCCCCACCACAGCGCGCCACCGATGCTGCCCAGGGTCTCGACCACCGCGCAGTGCACCCCGCCGTGCAGCAGCCCGAAGGGTTGCAGCAACGCCTCGGTCACCGTCCAGCTCGCCGCCACCTCGTCCGGCGAGGCCGCGTCGAGTCGCAGTCCGATCAGCCCGGCGAAGCCGCCCATCTCCAGGGTGCTCGGGTCCAGCGCCGCTGCCCCGTCGGAGTCGGTGCGCTCGGCACTCATCAGCCCACCGCCCGGGCCGCGGCGGCCAGCTCGACCAGCTCGCCGGCGTGGGCCAGGGCCGAGTCGCTGGTCTCGAGTCCGGCCATCATCCGGGCCAGCTCGGCGGCCCGGTCGTGTTCGGCGACCTGCTGGATCCCGCTGGTCGACACCTGGCCGTCGCTGGCCTTGACCACCACGTAGTGCCGGTCGGCGAATGCGGCCACCTGGGCGAGGTGGGTGACCACGACCACCTGGGTGTGCTGCGACAGCGCGGCCAGCCGGCGGCCGATCTCGACCGCCACCTTGCCGCCGATGCCCGCGTCGACCTCGTCGAAGACCAGCGTCCCCGGGGTGTGCCCGGCGGCCAGCGCGACCTCGAGGGCCAGCCGGACCCGCGACAGCTCGCCACCCGAGGCGGCCTTGCCCAGGGGCCGCGGCGGGCTGCCCGGGTTGGCGGCGAACAACAGCTCGACGTGGTCGGCCCCGTGCGGGCCGGGGTCGATGGCGGTGCAGTCGAAGACCAGCCGCGCGTGCGGCATGGCCAACGGGGTCAGCTCGGCGACGGCCCGGGCGGCGAACTGCTCGGCCGCTTGCTGCCGGCGGGTGGACACCTCGTCGGCCAGCGTGGCGATTCGCTCGTCGAGTCGGCGCACCTCGCCGGCCAGGGCCTCGATCCGCTCATCCCCGGTCTGCAGCGTGTCGAGCCGGGCCGCCGACGTCTGGCCCCAGGCCAGCACCTCGTCGATGGTCGTGCCGTACTTGCGGGTCAGTGCGGCCAGCGCGGCCCGGCGTTCGGCGATCTGCTCGAGCCGGGCGGGGTCGGCTTCCAGGTCCTCGATGTAGCGGGCCAGGTCGGCGGCCACGTCGGCCAGCAGATAGCTGCTCTCGGCCAGGCGCCGACCGAGCTCGGCCAGCTCGGGATCCTCACCCACCGCTTCCACCGTCCGCCGGGCGCGGGTGACGTCGACCAGCGCGCCACCGGCCTCGTCGTCGCCGCCGGCCACCGCATACAGCGCGGTCTGCGCGGCCAGGCGGAGATCGTCGGCCGACTGCAGCCGCCGGGCCTCCTCGCCCAGCGCCACGTCCTCGCCCGGCTGCGGGTCGATCTTCTCGATCTCGGCCAGCCCGAAGCTCAGCAGGTCGATCTCGCGGGCCCGGGCCTGGACGTCGCTGCGCAGCTGGGTCAGCTCGGTCGCCGCGCTCCGGCGGGCCGCGTACGCCGCCCGGTAGCGCTCGAGCGTCGTCTGGTGCTCGGCCCCGGCGAACCGGTCGAGCAGTTCGCGCGGCCGGTCGGTCCCGGTCAGCCGGAGCTGTTCGGACTGGCCGTGGATGGCGATCAGCCGTTCGGCCACCCCGGCGCACACCGCGGCCGGCACCGGGACGCCGCCCACGTAGGCCCGCGAGCGGCCGTTGGCGCTCAGCCGACGGGTGATGATCAGTTCGTCCTCGTCGAGTTCGCCGCCGGCCTGGCGAACCCGCTCGCCCACCTCGGGGTCGTCGATCCGGAACACGCCGTCGACCCGGGCCCGCTCGGCCCCGGTCCGGACGGTGGTGGCGTCGGTCTTGCCACCGAGCAGCAGTCCGAGCCCGGTGACCACCATGGTCTTGCCGGCGCCGGTCTCACCGGTCACCACGGTCAGCCCCGGATGCAACTGGACGGCGGCCGAGCTGATCACCCCCAGGTCGGCGATCCGCAGTTCCTCGATCACCGGGTCCACCCGCTCATCGTCGCCCGCTCATCCGACGTGGTCCGCGACCCGTCGACCCACCCGTTCCGGTCGTTGCCCTGCACCGTTCCAGACGATCACAACTGCAGGCGGTTCTCGGCCGCGCCGCGCCAGCCCTCGACCCGCAACCCGAACTTGTTGACCAGTCGGTCGGTGAACGGCGCCTCGGACAGCCGGGCCAGCCGCAGCCGGTGCGGTCCGGCCTTGACCTCGATCTCCATCCCGGTCATCAACTCGACCGAGCGGCGGCCGTCGCACCACACCACACCATGGGTCGGCGAACTGCTGACCACCTCGGTGACCACGGTCGAGGTCGGACCGAGGACCAGCGGTCGGGCGAACAGCGCGTGCGCGCTCAGCGGCACGACCAACAAGGCGTCGACCCCGGGCCAGATCACCGGGCCGCCGGCCGAGAACGCGTACGCGGTCGACCCGGTCGGGGTGGCCACCAGCATCCCGTCGCAGGCCCACCGCGACAGCGGCCGGCCGTCGACCTCGACCAGCACCTCGAGCATCCGCTCGCGCGACGCCTTCTCGATCGTCACCTCGTTGATCGCCGACGAGCTCCAGATGGGGTTGGTCGGGTCGTCGCAGCGGCGCAGCTGGACCTCGATGGTGAAGCGTTCCTCGACGGCGTACGAGCAGTCGACCACTCGGGCGACGATGCTGTCGATCTCCGACGACTCCGCCTCGGCCAGGAAGCCGATGTGACCGAGGTTGACCCCGAGCAGCGGGATCTCGGCTTCGAGCACCCACTCGGCGCCGCGCAGGATGGTGCCGTCTCCACCGAGCACGATCAGCAACTCGATGCCGTGAGCGGCGGTGATCGGCTTGGGCAGCGCCCGCACCGCATCGCCGAACCGGGGCTCGAGCTCGGTGAGGTCCTCCTCGGGCAGCGCGGCGACGATGCCCGCGGCGTTCAGACCGTCGATCAGCCGGGTCGCGGCGGCGATGGCGGCCGGGCGACCCATGTGGGTCAGCACGCCGACCGTCCGGGTCACAGGGCCCCTCGCGCGATCACCTGGCACATCTTACGAAGTACTCCTGGTTGCCGTTCGCTCCGGGCAACGCGCTGGGCACCTCGGCGACCACCCGCCAGCCGTGCTCGGCCAGGGCCGCGGCGACCCGGTCGACCGCCGCCCGGTGCAGCGCCGGATCGGTCACCACCCCGCCCCGGCCCAACCGCTCGCGCCCGACCTCGAACTGCGGCTTGACCAGCAGCAACAACCAGCCCTGCGGGTCGACCACCGCGGTGATCGGCGCGATCAACGGCACCAACGAGATGAACGAGACGTCGGCCACGGCCAGGTCGACCGGCCGGCCGCCGACGTGGTCGAGGGTCAGGTCGCGCAGATGTGTCTGCTCGTGCAGGGTGATCCGGCCGTCGCCCCGCAGGCTCGGATGCAGCTGGTCGGTGCCCACGTCGACCGCGACGACGGCGTCGCAACCACGTTCGAGCAGCACCTGGGTGAAACCTCCGGTCGAGGAGCCGGCGTCGAGCGCCCGGCCCCGCGGCGTCAGGTCCAGCGCGTCGAGCGCGCCGGTCAGCTTGTACGCGGCGCGCGAGACGTAGCGGTCGCTCTCGGCCTCGACGAGCGCGTCGGGTCCGACCACGGTCGAGGGCCGGGTGACCACGGCACCGTCGACCCGGACCGCCCCGCTGCGGATCAGCCGGTGCGCCTGGGTCCGCGAGCGGGCCAGACCGCGCGCGGCCAACACCTGGTCAAGCCGGTCGGACACCGGTGGGGCCGTCATCGCGCCGCTCGAGCGCGGCGTGCAGGGCTTCGTGGGCCTGGACCAGCCGGTCGTGGTGCTCGGCCAGCGGGCGCCCGGGCAAGTCGTCGAGCTCGGCCAGCACGGCGTCGATCGACGCGTCGCCGGACGCGGGCGGCCGGGTCGCCGGAGTCGTCGCCGCTGCCGGGGTGGGCTCAGTCAACGACGGTTCCCGGTTCGGCCGCGTCGCTGGGCGCGGGATCGGGCGCCAGGTCGGTGGGCGGGCCGTCGGCCACCGCCTGCTCCACCGGGGTCGGTGTCGCCGGTGCCAGGGTGGGGCCGGTCGGCTGAGCGCCCGGTGCCCGAGTGGCCGAGGTCTTCCGGGCCGGAGCCTTCTTGGCGGCCGCCGTCGTGGCCGGGGCCTGTCGTGGCCGGGGCCTTAGTGGTCGAAGCCCTTCGGGCCGGCACCTTCTTGGCCGCAGTTTTCCCGGTCGTGGTCGTCCGGGCAGCGACCTCGGGAGCCGGCGGCGCGGCGGCGGCGACCTCGGCCCGCAGGTCGGCGATCTCGGCGCGGAGGATGATCAGTTCGGCACGGACCGCGGTCAGATCGGACAGCAGTTCCTCGGACTCGGTCCGCAGCTGGTCGATCTCGGCGGCCTTGGCGAAACCGAGCAGATGCGTCGCCTTCTCCACCTCGGCCGACAGCAGCGTCTCGAACATCTCGCGGTTCGCCCGGCCGGCGTTCCAGACCTCGTCGGCCAGATGACCGACCCGCTCCCGGACCAGCCGGACGTAATCGCTGTACCTCGTCGTGTCGACCACGGGCCTCACGCTACCCGGGCGCAACGATCAGCCGCGGCAGTGCGGCATCGGTCGTCAACGGCCGGCCGCGGTCGGCGGCGGCCCAGCAGACCTGCGCGGCCGCCCACAGGGCTTCCACCGTGTGATCGCCCCCGTCGACGACCAACCGGACCCCGTCGGCCCGGGCCACGGCCCCACCGCACCGCACCCCGTCGGGCACCGGCTCGGTGACCAGCGCCGGGTCGAGCAGGGCGCGGAGATCGACGCCGAGATGAGACGGTCGCTCCCCCGGCACCGCGGCCAGCAGTTCGGCCGCGCCGTGCGAGCCGCTCAGCACGAGCATGCTGTCCAGCCCGGCGTTGACCGCTCCGGCGATGTCGGTGTCGAGTCGGTCCCCGACGAACAACGGGCGGCCGAGCTGTAGCCGCGCGATGGTGTCGTCGAGCAGGGGGCGGTAGGGCTTGCCGGCCACCTCGGGCTCGACCTGGACCGCCAGTCGGACCGCCGCCACGGCAGCACCGTTGCCGGGTACCAGTCCGCGGTCGGTCGGGCGGGTCGGATCGGTGTTCGTGGCCACCCAGTGCGCCCCGCGGTTGATCGCGACCGCCGCCTCGTTCAGTTCCTGCCAGGCCAGACCGAAGCCGTAACCCTGGATCACCGCCACCGGGTCGTCGTCGGCACTGTGCACCCCGACCAGACCGGCCTCGGCCACCGCATCGGCCACACCCTCTCCGCCGACCAGGAGCACCCGGGCACCCGACCCGAACCGCTCACGCAGCAGATCGGCCGCGGCCTGGGCCGAGGTGACGACATCGGCTGCGGTGGTGGCGATCCCGAGTTCGCTCAGATGCTCGGCGACCACCGCCGGCGGCCGGGCCGCGTTGTTGGTCACGAAGCCGACCTTGACCCCGCGGTCCCGCAGCGCCGCGATGCCCTCCGGGGCACCGACGACCGCGACCGGTCCCAGGTAGACCACGCCGTCGAGGTCGAACAGCACACCGTCGTAGCCGTCGGCCAGCACCGGCGCCGGATCCGACGGGGTCACCGGCGCTCCCGCGACGGGCCCCGGTCCTCGCCCGTGTCCTCGGCGGTGCCGTCCGTGTCGTCACCCGTCTCGCCCACCGACTCGTCCTCGGTTTCGGAGTCGTCGAACTCGATGTCCAGACCGTCGAGCTGGTCGACGCGTTCACCGGCGTCGGTCTCGCCGTCGCGGTCGATCTCGGCGGCAGCGGCGAACCACTGGCGGGCCCGGTCCTGGTCGCCGGTGGACAGGTGCACCTCGGCCAGCGCATAGCGCAGCCGGGCCAGCGCCGTACGCACCGCCTCGCTCGGCTTGATCGACTCGACGGCCCGATTGAGGATCCGTCGCGCCTCGGGCGTCTGCCCGAGATCACGCCGGGCACCGGCCTCGACGATGATCATCTCGATCCGCAGGGCCGGGTCCAGACCCAGCGAGTCGGCCTCGCGGGCGAGCTTCAGCGCGTTCTGCGGCCGACCCAGGGCGCGTTCGCAGTCGGCCATCACCGGCAGGTAGTCGTGGGTGCCGGTCATCCGCCGTAGCGCGCGGAACTCGCTCAGGGCCACGTCGAAGTGCCCGGCCGCGTACGCGGTCTCGGCCGCCGCCTCGCGGACGATGGGCAGCCGGGCCGCGCGACGGCGGGCCGCCTCGGCGTGGGCGTACGCCAACTCCGGCTCGGTGTCGATCAACTGCCCGGCGGCGACCAGGTGGGCGGCGACGATGTCGGCCAGGTCAGAGGGAAGACCGCGCAGCTCGGCCCGGACCGCGCGGGGCAGCAGACGTGGGTCGGCGTCCTCGGGAACCGGCGGCTCGTTGGCCTTGCGGGCCAGGCCGGGTCGGGGTGGTTCGCGCGGTCGGTCATCGGGTCCACCGCGGCCACGCTCAGGACGCCGACTCGGGTCGCCGCCACGGGCGCTCGGGTCGGAGCGGCGGGCGTCGCCACCACGGGGGTCGGATCGGCGGGCGTCTCCGCCACGGGCGGTCGGATCCGAGCGTCGGGCGTCCCCATCGCGGCGAGGATCCTCCGATCGTCGACTGTCGCCCCCACGCCGGGAGTCGTCACTGCGACGGGGATCCGAGCCTCGACGCGGATCGTCTTCGCGGCCGGAGCCACCGCCTCGACGGGGATCGTCACCGCGCCCGGACGCGCTGGGCCCGCCGCCTCGACGAGGGTCCTCCCCGCGTCCGGCTGCACCTCCGCGTCGGGGATCGTCGTCACGGCGCGGTCCACCGCGGCCACGGTCACCGAATCGGTCACCGCCCGAGGGTTGATCGTTCCGCCGACCTCCGCCACGGGGGTCACGCGGCGGTCGCCCGGCACCAGCCGGGGGTCGCTCACTCATTCGGACCACTCTAGTGGTTCGGGGCCGTCCGGCCCGCGCCCGCCAGACCCGCCGGTCACTCGGCGATCGCCACCTCGGGTCCGGCCGCGGCCAGCTCGCGGACCAGTTCGCTGTTCGCCGCCCGGTCGGTGATGACCAGGTCGATCTCGTTGACCGCCGCGAACGAGCAGAACGAGTTGCGGCCGAGCTTGCCCGAGATCACCGGGACCACCCGACGGCGCGCAGCCAGCAGGATCGCCCGTTTGGTCGCCGCCTCCTCGGGGTTGGTCGTGGTGAGCCCGTGCGACGGGGTGAGGCCGTTGACCCCGATGATGGCGACGTCGGCGGTCAGAGTGCCCAGCCGCCGGGTCGTCCACGAGTCCACCGCCGCCGAGGTCAGACCGCGGATCGTGCCGGGCAGGGTGAACACCCGCAGATTCTCGTAATCGGCCAGGTACTGCGCGGCGGGCAGATTGTTGGTCACCACGACGAGCGGCCGGTCCCGCGGCATGGCCTGGGCGCAGACGAAGGTCAGTGACCCCGAGTCCAGCACCACGACCCCGTCGGGCGGCAGCTCAGCGACCAGCCGGCGGGCGATCAACACCTTGTCGTCGAACTGTTCGGCGTGCCGCGCGGCGAGTGCCTGCTCGAAGGGTGTCGAGTCCATCAGCTCGGCTCCGCCGCGGACACGGCGGAGCACCCCGCGGCGCTCGAGCACGTCGAGATCGCGGCGGACCGTCTCGGTGGTGACCTTGAGCTGCTCGCTGATCAGCGCCACACTGGCCCGACGACCGTCCTGGACCATCAACAAGCTCGTGATGGCCCGCTGCCGCTCGGGCGGATACATCGTCATCGATCACAGCCTTTCGCGACGCCGTCACGCCAGGGTCATCCTGCCACGCGTCGACCCGCCGCTTGACCGGTTCGGACATGATCGGGCAGGTTCGGTCGACCCGATCCGGGCACCGGACCGCTGGACCGGGCGCCAGAGCCAGCCGTTACGCTCCTCAAGCCCACACAATCGGTAGCCGAATCGCACGCATTCGGCCACCCACCCGCTGTCCGATCGGATCGGAGCGTCGATGTCCGTCGCGCAACCCCAGTCCAGTGCGCGCCACCAGGCCATCACCGGATGGCTGACCGAGCAGGGCCGGGTCGATGTCGTCGACCTGGCGACCCGGCTGGGGGTGGCCCAGGAGACGGTGCGGCGCGATCTCAAGGCGATGGAGGCGGCCGGCACGTTGCAACGCGTCCACGGTGGGGCGATCCGGGTGGACGCGCCCCCGTTGGCTACCCGGCCAGGACCGCGGTCGCCGGACGGCGACCATCTCGAACTCGCGCAGCGGGTGTGGCGCGACCTGCCGCGCTCCGGCTCGATCCTGCTCGGCACCGGGGCGCTCGGTCTGGCTCTGGCCCACACCATCGTGACCACCCCGCCGGAGACGACCGGGCTCACTGTGGTGACCAACTCGCTCGACGCGGCCATCGTGTTGTCACGGGCCAGCCGGCTCGACGTCTACAACATCGGCGGGTCGGTCTCGCCGGTCACCCGGGCCCAGGAGGGCGACTGGGCGGTCACCGAGATGCAGCGGTTGCACGTCGACGTCAGCGTGGTCTGTCCGGCCGGCATCACGCTCGAGCAGGGGCTGACCCAGTCGACGCCGGCGGCCGCCGCGGTGTCGCAGGTCGAGGTCACCTGCGCCGACCGGGTGATCGCTCTGGCCTCGTCGGCCACGCTGGGGACGGCGGCCCTGGTGCAGTTCGCCCGGATCGACCAGGTCGACCAGATCGCCGTCGCCGGCTCGATCAATCCGGGTGCTCTGCAACCGTTCGTCGACCGGGGCGTCTCGGTCAGCTCGGCCCGGTCGCTATCGTGACCACCGTGACCCTCGTTGCCGGTGTCGATTCCTCCACCCAGTCGGTCAAGATCGTGGTCTGCGACGCCGAGACGGGCGCTGTCGTCCGTACGGCCCGGGCCGCGCATCCGGACGGGACCGAGGTGTCCGCTCAGGCCTGGTGGGACGCCTACCGCGAGGCGACCGCCGACCCCGGGCTGCTCGAGGACGTCCAGGCCATCGCCGTGGGCGGCCAGCAGCACGGGATGGTCACCCTCGACGAGCAGGGCGACCTGGTCCGCGACGCCCTGCTGTGGAACGACAACCGGTCGGCGTCGGACGCCACCGATCTGATCAGTGAACTCGGCGGCGGGCAGGCCTGGGCCGACGCCGTGGGCACCGTCCCGGTCGCCTCGATGACCGTGTCGAAGGTGCGCTGGCTGGCCCGGGCCGAACCCGAGAATGCCGCCCGCACCGCGTCCGTGGTACTGCCCCACGACTGGTTGAGCTGGCGGATCGGCGGGCGGACGTTCGACCCGGTCACCGACCGCGGCGATGCCTCCGGGACCTGTTACTTCGACGCGACCACCAACACCTACCGGGACGATCTGGTCGAACGCGCACTGGGCCACCGGCTCGCGCTGCCCCGGGTGGCTGATCCGTCGGAGATCATCGGGCACACGCCGGAGGGCATCGCCATCGCCCCGGGTACCGGGGACAACATGGCCGCCGGCCTCGGGCTCGGGCTGACCACCGGCAACGCCGTGGTCTCGTTGGGCACGAGCGGCACCGCCTTCACCCGCAGCGGCGAACAAACCCACGAGCCGACCGGTACGGTCGCCGGATTCGCCGACGCCACCGGGTCGTTCATGCCGCTGGTCTGCACGCTCAACGGCGCGCGCAACCTGGTGGCCACCGCTCACCTGCTCGGGGTCGACTTCGACGAGCTCAGCCGGCTGGCGCTGTCCGCCGACCCCGGAGCCGGCGGCTTGACCTATCTGCCGTACCTCGAGGGCGAACGTACGCCACCCCTGCCCGACGCCCGCGGTCAACTGCTGGGGATGACCCTGCGCAACCTGACCCCGGCCAACGTGGCCCGGGCGACCATCGAGGGTGTCCTGTGGAGTCTGGCCTACGGGGTCGACGTGCTGCGCGAACAGACCGGGGTGATCTCCTCGATCACCCTGACCGGTGGCGCCTCGCAGTCGGCGGCCGTACGCGGGATCGCCAGCGCGGTGTTCGGCATTCCCATCGTCGTCACCGACACCTTCGAGAGTGTGGCCGTCGGTGCCGCCCGCCAGGCCGCCTGGGCGCTGACCGGTGAACTACCGGAATGGAAGGTACCGATACTCAGTCGCCACGATCCCAGCGAGGCCGATCTCGGCGCCGCCGCGGAGATCAGCCAGCGTTATCGCGGGGCCCTCGACGACCATTTCGGCGTCTGATCCGTTGCGGTTATTCGGCCGCCACGTCGCTGACCGTCGTGCCAACACAGCGATGGTCCGCGTTCCGTTGACTCGCCGGTGTGAATGGGCCGGCCTGATTGGGCCGGTGGGAAGGGCTTCACCGAAGCGAATGTCCGTGGCCGGCAGATCCTTCGAAGCAGCCCGCGAGATCGGCCGTCTGTTTGGCGCGAAGAAGTGTCTGAGAATGCACAAATCCCCCGTAGGTGACTGATTGCTCAGTTCCCTACGGGGGATTTGTATGTCCGGCGACGTCCTAGTCTCCCACACGGTTCCCCGTGCAGTACCATCGGCGCTGAGAAGCTTAACTTCCGGGTTCGGAATGGGACCGGGTGTTTCCCTCTCGCCATGATCACCGAAACTCTATGGAGATGTCAGTCGAATCAAGCAAGTGTTCTTGCTCTCGACCGTGTCTCGAGAGACTTCACAGTGGACGCGTACATCAATGTAGTCAACAAGCCCTCGGCCTATTAGTATCGGTCAGCTCCACACATTGCTGTGCTTCCACATCCGACCTATCACCCAGTGATCTGCTGGGGGCCTTACCAGGTTACCCTGTGGGAGCCATCATCTTGGAGCGTGCTTCCCGCTTAGATGCTTTCAGCGGTTATCACTTCCGAACGTAGCCAACCAGCCGTGCTCTTGGCAGAACAACTGGCACACCAGAGGTTCGTCCGTCCCGGTCCTCTCGTACTAAGGACAGCTCTCCTCAAGACTCCTACGCGCGCAGCGGATAGGGACCGAACTGTCTCACGACGTTCTAAACCCAGCTCGCGTGCCGCTTTAATGGGCGAACAGCCCAACCCTTGGGACCGACTCCAGCCCCAGGATGCGACGAGCCGACATCGAGGTGCCAAACCATGCCGTCGCTATGGACGCTCGGGCAAGATCAGCCTGTTATCCCCGGGGTACCTTTTATCCGTTGAGTGACGGCGCTTCCACATGCCACCGTCAGATCACTAGTCCCGACTTTCGTCCCTGCTCGAGGTGTCCCTCTCACAGTCAAGCTCCCTTGTGCACTTACACTCGAAACCTGATTGCCAACCAGGCTGAGGGAACCTTTGGGCGCCTCCGTTACCTTTTGGGAGGCGACCGCCCCAGTCAAACTACCCATCAGGCACTGTCCCTGATCCAGATAATGGACCTAGGTTAGATATCCAGAACAGCCAGAGTGGTATTTCAACGTTGACTCCACAACCACTGGCGTGGCTGCTTCACAGTCTCCCACCTATCCTACACAAGCTGTACCGAACACCAATACCAAACTATAGTAAAGGTCCCGGGGTCTTTCCGTCCTGCTGCGCGTAACGAGCATCTTTACTCGTAGTGCAATTTCGCCGAGTCCGTGGTCGAGACAGCGCCCAAGTCGTTACGCCATTCGTGCAGGTCGGAACTTACCCGACAAGGAATTTCGCTACCTTAGGATGGTTATAGTTACCACCGCCGTTTACTGGCGCTTAAGTTCAGTGCTTCGCCTTGCAGCTAACACTTCCCCTTAACGTTCCAGCACCGGGCAGGCGTCAGTCCGTATACATCGTCTTACGACTTAGCACGGACCTGTGTTTTTAGTAAACAGTCGCTTGGGCCTGGTCTCTGCGGCCTTCAACGCCAACCTGTCGCGAAGACAAGTGACGTGTCCGGCCCCCCTTATCCCGAAGTTACGGGGGCATTTTGCCGAGTTCCTTAACCACGGTTATCTCGATCACCTTGGTATTCTCTACCTGACCACCTGTGTCGGTTTAGGGTACGGGCGGCTCATGAACTCGCTCACGAAGGTTTTCTAGGCAGCATAGGATCACCCACTCGACGATCCGTAGATCGTCCAGCCATCATGTCTCAGGCACACCAGATGCGGATTTGCCTACACCTGACCCTACACATTTAGCCCGGGACTACCATCGCCCGGGATGGGCTACCTTCCTGCGTCACTCCGCAGCTTGCCTAATACGAATCTGGGTCGCAGGCTCATCACGTATTGACCCGAAGGTCGCCACGCGACTTGCGAGCTCAGCATCGTTCGCCTCGGCATGATCGTTCATACGCCGGTACGGGAATATCAACCCGTTGTCCATCGACTACGCCTGTCGGCCTCGCCTTAGGTCCCGACTTACCCAGGGCAGATTAGCTTGACCCTGGAACCCTTGGTCTTTCGGTGGAGGAGTTTCTCACTCCTCATTCGCTACTCATGCCTGCATTCTCACTCGTGTGCTCTCCACGGCTGGGTCACCCCGCCGCTTCCTCGCGCACACGACGCTCCCCTACCCATCCACACACCTGGACCACACCACAAAGATGCAATCGGGCTAATATGTGAATGACACAGCTTCGGCGGATTGCTTGAGCCCCGCTAAATTGTCGGCGCAGAATCACTTGACCAGTGAGCTATTACGCACTCTTTCAAGGGTGGCTGCTTCCAAGCCAACCTCCTGGTTGTCTCCGCAACTCCACATCCTTTTCCACTTAGCAATCGCTTAGGGGCCTTAGCTGGTGTTCTGGGCTGTTTCCCTCTCGACTACGAACCTTATCGCCCGCAGTCTCACTGCCGCGCTTAAACTTACCGGCATTCGGAGTTTGGCTAATTTCGGTAAGCTTGTGGGCCCCCTAGACTATCCAGTGCTCTACCTCCGGCAAGAAACACGCGACGCTGCACCTATATGCATTTCGGGGAGAACCAGCTATCACGGAGTTTGATTGGCCTTTCACCCCTATCCACAGCTCATCCCCCAGGTTTTCAACCCTGGTGGGTTCGGGCCTCCACGACGTCTTACCGTCGCTTCACCCTGGCCATGGATAGATCACTCCGCTTCGGGTCTAGAGCACGCGACTCAATCGCCCTATTCGGACTCGCTTTCGCTACGGCTTCCCCACACGGGTTAACCTCGCCACGTACCACTAACTCGCAGGCTCATTCTTCAAAAGGCACGCCGTCACAACAATCGTAAACGATCATCGCTCCGACGGATTGTAGGCAATCGGTTTCAGGTACTATTTCACTCCCCTCCCGGGGTACTTTTCACCTTTCCCTCACGGTACTAGTCCGCTATCGGTCACCAAGGAGTATTTAGGCTTAACGGGTGGTCCCGCCAGATTCACACCCAATTTCAGGGGTTGGGTGCTACTTGGGGTTACACTGCACAGTGATCACATTACGTCTACAGGGGTATTACCTTCTATGCCGTACTTTCCCAAAGTACTTCGACTTCTGAGATCATTTCTTACTGTGTGACCAGTCGACAGCCCGGTCCCAATGGCCCCACAACACCGCACATGCAACGCCTGTCAGCTATCACACATGTACGGTTTGGCCTCATCCGCGTTCGCTCGCCACTACTTACGGAATCACGGTTGTTTTCTTTTCCTGTGGGTACTGAGATGTTTCACTTCCCCACGTTCCCTCCAACTACCCTATATATTCAGGTAGAGGTCGCCGGACATTACTCCGGTTTCTTTCGAGGTTTCCCTATTCGGAGATCCCCGGATCAAAGCTCGTTTACCAGCTCCCCGGGGCTTATCGCAGGTTACAACGTCCTTCATCGGCTCTTGGTGCCTAGGCATCCACCGATTGCCCTTAGTAGCTTGTTGTTACTACAAAGATGCTCGCGTCCACTGTGAAGTTCTCAACACACGGGCGAAAAACAACCCCCGCACACCCAAAGGTGATTAGAGCGCTGATCCGCTGGAGAAGACAAGCCACCACACCACCCACCAGAAGAAACCTCCCGGTGCGATGATGCCGACGACCGACCCCTCAGGACCCAACAGCGTGCCTAGGTCATCACCGCCACCCGAACCGCGTTCCACTCCCCCACCCCCCAAACGAAGAGACAGGAGTTGTACTAACCCACAGACGACGACAACAACTTAATAGTCAATGTTCCACATTCCAGAGCCTGCCGGCCACGAACGAACGCCGTGGAACCGAACAGATGAACCACACACCCCCAAAGGACGTGTGTGGCTGCAATGCTCCTTAGAAAGGAGGTGATCCAGCCGCACCTTCCGGTACGGCTACCTTGTTACGACTTAGTCCTAATCGCCAGTCCCACCTTCGACGGCTCCCCCCTCAAGAGGTTGGGCCACCGGCTTCGGGTGTTACCGACTTTCATGACTTGACGGGCGGTGTGTACAAGGCCCGGGAACGTATTCACCGCAGCGTTGCTGATCTGCGATTACTAGCGACTCCGACTTCATGGGGTCGAGTTGCAGACCCCAATCCGAACTGAGACTGGCTTTTTGGGATTCGCTCAACCTTGCGGTATCGCAGCCCTTTGTACCAGCCATTGTAGCATGCGTGAAGCCCTGGACTTAAGGGGCATGATGACTTGACGTCATCCCCACCTTCCTCCGAGTTGACCCCGGCAGTCTCCTATGAGTCCCCACCATAACGTGCTGGCAACATAGAACGAGGGTTGCGCTCGTTGCGGGACTTAACCCAACATCTCACGACACGAGCTGACGACAGCCATGCACCACCTGTATACCGACCTTGCGGGGGCTACATCTCTGCAGCTTTCCGGCATATGTCAAACCCAGGTAAGGTTCTTCGCGTTGCATCGAATTAATCCGCATGCTCCGCCGCTTGTGCGGGCCCCCGTCAATTCCTTTGAGTTTTAGCCTTGCGGCCGTACTCCCCAGGCGGGGCACTTAATGCGTTAGCTTCGGCACGGAGAACGTGGAATGTCCCCCACACCTAGTGCCCACCGTTTACGGCGTGGACTACCAGGGTATCTAAGCCTGTTTGCTCCCCACGCTTTCGCTTCTCAGCGTCAGGTAATGCCCAGAGAACCGCCTTCGCCACCGGTGTTCCTCCTGATATCTGCGCATTCCACCGCTCCACCAGGAATTCCGTTCTCCCCTGCATCCCTCTAGTCTGCCCGTATCAAAAGCACGCTCAGAGTTAAGCCCTGAGTTTTCACTTCCGACGCGACAGACCGCCTACAAGCCCTTTACGCCCAATAATTCCGGACAACGCTCGGACCCTACGTATCACCGCGGCTGCTGGCACGTAGTTGGCCGGTCCTTCTTCTGTTCCTACCGTCACTTTCGCTTCGTCGGAACTGAAAGCGGTTTACAACCCGAAGGCCGTCATCCCGCACGCGGCGTTGCTGCATCAGGCTTCCGCCCATTGTGCAATATTCCCCACTGCTGCCTCCCGTAGGAGTCTGGGCCGTATCTCAGTCCCAGTGTGGCCGGTCGCCCTCTCAGGCCGGCTACCCGTCGAAGCCTTGGTGAGCCATTACCTCACCAACTAGCTGATAGGCCGCGAGCCCATCCTTGACCGAAAAACTTTCCACACACCCACATGAGTGAATGTGTCATATCCGGTATTAGCAGCTGTTTCCAACTGTTATTCCAGAGTCAAGGGCAGGTTGCTCACGTGTTACTCACCCGTTCGCCACTCGTGTACCCCCGAAGGGGCCTTACCGTTCGACTTGCATGTGTTAAGCACGCCGCCAGCGTTCGTCCTGAGCCAGGATCAAACTCTCCGTTGAAAAATATCGAAAACACAAACACAGGCCAAAGCCCGCATCCGCGGAATCGTCAAAAACAACCTCAAGCTCGACATCCGACATGGACCCTAACTGGGTCAATCATCAATCAATCTCAAAGGAACCCCACCCAACATCATCCACCAACACCCACCCCAAAAAAAGGCAGACACCGACGAACAACACCAGGCACGGGTTTCAATAGTGCATATTTGGCATTGACTTTTAGCACGCTGTTGAGTTCTCAAGTTTCGGGCGCACACCGCTTGTGGACTTTCACATCCGCAATTGGGGCAACTCGATAAAGCTTACGGATTTCACTCCACCGAGTCAAATTGGCATTTCACTCGGTCTTGCTCGATCCGCTCTTTCGACGCACCATCCCCGGCGTGATCCACATGCACGTGCGTGCACATGACCATCCGGTGAGGTTGTCTCCAGTTGGTGACCCCGGGTCGGCCGATTCCGATCGACATCGTCGATCTCGCTCGTCCTGCACCCCGTTCGGGCCTTGATGAACATTACGCCCCGTGGTGGTCCGGGTCAAACGCGTACAGGGTGTTCGTCGTCACGCCTCGACACGCCGGTCGTTGGCTTGAGCCGGGACCCGGTCCACGGTAACCGCACCCACGGTGCGCTTGCCGCGCCGGACGACGACGTAGTGGCCGTGCAGCAGGTCGGCCTCGCTCAGCGTGGCGTCGGCATCGCTCACGCGTTCGTTGTTGAGGTAGGCGCCGCCCTCGGCGATGGCTCGGCGCGCCGCCCCCCGACTGGCCACCACTCCACTGGCTTCCAGCACATCGATCACTGCGGGCAGTCCATCGACCGCGTCGATGCTCGTGCCGCCCAGCTCGGCGACCAGAGCGCGCAGGGTCGGCTCGTCGAGCTCGGCCAGAGCCGAGCGGCCGAACACGGCGGAGGCCGCGGCGATCGCCGCGTCGCGCTGGGCCGGGGAGTGGACGAGCGCGGTCACGTCGTCGGCCAGGGCCCGCTGGGCGGCGCGCCGGTGCGGCTCGGCCTCGGTCAACCGCTCCAGCTCCTCGATCTCCGAACGCGATCGCTCGCTGAACACCTTGAGGTAGTCGATCACCTTGGCGTCCTCGGCATGGAGGAAGAACTGGTGGAACGCGTACGGCGACGTCATCTCGGCGTCCAGCCACACGGTTCCACCCTCGGTCTTGCCGAACTTGGTCCCGTCCGCCTTGGTCAGCAGCGGGGTGGCCAGCGCGTGGACGCGTGCCCCTTCGGCGCGCCGCACCAACTCGACGCCGGCGGTGATGTTGCCCCACTGATCGCTGCCACCGAACTGCAACGTGCACCCGAGACTGCGGTACAGCTCGAGGTAGTCCATCGACTGCAGCAGCACGTAGGAGAACTCGGTGTAGGAGATGCCGTCCTCGAGGCGGTTGCGGACCACGTCGCGGGCCAGCATCCGGTTGACCGGAAAGTGCTTGCCGACATCACGCAGGAAGTCGAGCACCGACATGGGGCCGGTCCAGTCGAGGTTGTTGACCAACCGGGCGGCGTTCGGCCCGTCGAACTCGAGGAACCGCGACACCTGTTCCCGGATCCGCTCCACCCAGCCCTCGACCACCTCACGCGGGTTGAGGCTGCGCTCCCCCGCGTCCTTGGGATCGCCGATCAGTCCGGTCGAGCCACCGACCAGGATCAGCGGCCGGTGACCGGCCCGTTGCAGCACCCGGGCCACCATCAGCTGGACCAGGTTGCCGAAGTGGATGCTCGGCGCCGTCGGGTCGAAACCGACGTAGAAGGTCACCGGGCCGGCGTCGAGATGTTCGGCCAGGGCCTGCTCGTCGGTCGAGTTGGCCAGCAGGCCGCGCCACTTCAGTTCGTCCAGGACATCGCTCACGGGCAGTCACCCTAGCCGCCGAGCGCCGGTGGGGACGGGTGGATTTCACCCGCCCCCGGCCGCCGGCACCGTCTCACTCGGTCGACGCCGACTCCGGGTCCTTGATGTAGAGCAACCGCTTGTTGACGAACTCGTCCATGCCCAGTGGTCCGAGTTCGCGGCCGAAGCCGCTGCGCTTGACCCCGCCGAACGGCACCTCGGCTCCCTCACCGGCCGGGGTGTTGACGTTGGCCATCCCGACCTCCAGCCCACCGGCCACCTGGAGTGCGCGCTGCGGGTCGCGGCTGAACACCGCGCCGCCGAGGCCGTAGTCGCTGTCGTTGGCCAGGTCGAGCGCCGCCTCGTCGGAGGGCACCGCGTAGACCACGGCGACCGGTCCGAACAGCTCCTCGCGGTACGCCCGCATCTCGGGCGTGACCCCGGTCAGCACGGTCGGCGGGTAGTAAGACCCTGGACCCTCGGCCACCTCACCACCCGCGTGGACCCGGGCGCCGGCCGCCACCGCGTCGTCGACGACCTCCTTGAGCCGGTCGACGGCCGCCTGGGACGACATCGGCGCGTAGCCGCGGTCGGCCAGTGCGCTCGGGTCACCCGGCGTCATGCCCCGGGCGAGCTCGGTCAGCCGGGCCACGAACGGTTCGAAGATCTCCTCGCGCACGATCATCCGCTTGTTGGAGTTGCAGGCCTGGCCGGTGTTGTAGAGCCGGGTCTCGAACGCCTGGGTCGCCGCGGCGTCGACATCGTCGGTGTCGAGCACCACGTACGCGTCCGACCCACCCAGCTCGAGGACACACTTCTTGAGGTGCCGACCGGCCAGCGAGGCGACCACCGAGCCGGCGCGTTCGGAGCCGGTCAGCGACACCCCCTGGACGCGCGGGTCGGCGATGATCGTCTCGATCTGGTCGTGGGTGGCGAAGACGTTCTGGTAGACCCCGGCCGGCAGACCGGCGTCGCTGAACAACTGCTCGACGGCCAGCGCGCACCGGGGCACCGACTCGGCGTGCTTGAGCAGGATGGTGTTGCCCAAAACCAGGTTCGGCGCCACGAACCGGGCGATCTGGTAGAAGGGGAAGTTCCACGGCATGATGCCGAGCAGCAGCCCGATCGGACGCTTCTGGACCACGGCGCGGTCACCGGAGAAGTTCTCGATCGGCTGGTCGGCGGCGAGCTTCGGCCCGTGGTCGGCGTAGTAGCCGAGGATGGCCTGGCAGAACTGGACCTCCTCGACGCCTTCACCGAGCGGCTTGCCCATCTCCTCGGTGGCCAGCCGGCCGAGCTCGTCGGCCCGTTCGCCGAGCAGGTCGGCCGCCCGTCGCACGACGGCCGCCCGCTCCTCGATGGGCCGCGCCCGCCAGGCGATCTGCGCCCGGGCCCCGTCGGCCAGCTTCTGCTCCACCTCGGCGTCGGTGGCGACGTCGAATCGGTTGACCACCTCGCCGGTCGCCGGATTGGTCGACGCGTACGCGGGTGCCGTGCTCGGGCTCATCGATGGAGATCCTCTCGAAAACGGGTGTGGCGGGGGAGCCGCCCTCAGTCTCGTGACCCCACCCACGAATCGCAAGGGTGGGTCACCGCCGCGCTCAGCGTCGACGGGCGCCGCGCCTCGACCCGGCGGCCCGTCCCGGTCGCGAGGTCGCGGCGTCTTCGGCGGCGACCGCAGCGAGGGCCGAACGCGACGCGGGATCGGTGGGATCCAGCCCGGCCAGGGTCATCGCATTCCATTCCTCGTTCGACACCGGCCGCTCGGCGGGCAGCCAGGGGCGGTCCTCGAGGCCGCGATACCCGGGCTCGCCGTAACCCGGGTCCCGCGGCCGCAGGACGAGCGTGCCCACCTCGTTGTCGTTCACCTGGATGAGGAACAGCTCGCGCAGCGTCGTGTTCTCGCCGGCGATGATCCCGTTCAGGGTGTGGTCGAAGCGGAATTCCGCGAACCGATCGTCACCGCATCGCTGGGCGAGAGCCCCTGGTCGCAGGAAGTGATCGATCAGGTACTGCAGCCACGCCGGTCCGCCGTAGAACTTCTCCTCACCGTTCCACCCCAGACAGCACCCGTGAGGACACGGCGCCCAACCACACCAGTAGCTCGGTTGGCCCTCGCAGATCTCGTTGTAGCGATCGGTGTCGACATCATCAGGGTCCTTGGGCTCGATGGCGTAGGCACCGCCGGGTCGCACCGTGCGACGACTGTCCGAGAACGCCTGCAGATAGTCGTATTCGGCCCTGTTCAGGCCGGGAACGATCTCGACGTGTCCGAGGTAGTCGGTGTTCTCACCCATACGCTGCTCCTTCGCGGAATCTGTTCGCGTGAAGGATGCGTACGTCGGGCGTCGATCGTTCGCGTCGGACGAAATCTGTGGACGACGGTGATCGAGACCCGAACCTGTGGATATCTCCGACTCATCGGGCGAGCAGCGCCCCGACCCGGGCCTCGAGCTCGGCCAGCTGGTCGCGGACCCGGTCGGGGGCCGTGCCGCCGCGCCCGTTCCGGCTGGCGATCGAGCCGGCCACGGTGAGGACCCCGAGCACGTCGGCGTCGAGCCGGGGATCGATGGTCGCCAGCTGGTCGGCGGTCAGGTCACCGAGCTCGATCCCCGCCGCCTCGCAGTGCCGCACGCAGGCACCGGCGATGTCGTGCGCGTCCGCGAACGGCACCCGGCGCCGGACCAGCCAGTCGGCGATGTCGGTGGCCAGCGAGAATCCGCGCGGGGCCAGCGACTCGAGCCGGTCGCGATCGAAGGTCAATGTCGCCACCATCCCGGCCACGGCCGGCGTCAGCAGCAGCAACTGGTCGATCGAGTCGAAGACCGGCTCCTTGTCCTCCTGCAGGTCCCGGTTGTAGGCGAGCGGAAGCCCCTTGAGCGTGGCCAGCAGCCCGGTCAGGTTGCCGATCAGCCGGCCGGCCTTGCCGCGGGCCAGTTCGGCGACGTCGGGGTTCTTCTTCTGCGGCATGATGCTGGACCCGGTCGACCAGGCGTCGTCGAGCCGGGCGAACCCGAACTCGTGGGTGACCCACAGGATGACGTCCTCGCTGAGCCGGGACAGGTCCACCCCGATCTGGGCCAGCACGTACGCGGCCTCGGCGGCCAGGTCGCGCGCCGCCGTGCCGTCGATCGAGTTGGCCACGCTCGAGGCGAAGCCCAACTGCTCGGCCACGTAGGCCGGGTCGAGACCGAGCGAGGTGCCGGCCAACGCCGCCGAGCCGTACGGACTGTCGGCCAGCCGCCGGTCCAGGTCGGCGATCCGCTCGAGGTCGCGGACCAGCGGCCAGGCGTGGGCCAGCAGGTGGTGGGCGAGCAGGATCGGCTGGGCGTGCTGCAGGTGGGTCCGGCCGGGCATGGCCACGCCGAGGTGATCCCCGGCCTGGGTCCGGAGCGCATCGATCACCCCGCCGAGCTCGAGCCCGACCAGGCGGAGGTGGTCGCGCAGGTAGAGCCGGATCAAGGTGGCGATCTGATCGTTGCGCGAGCGGCCCGCGCGCAGTCGGCCGCCGAGCTCGGGCCCGACGATCTCGACCAGCCGCCGCTCGAGGGCCCCGTGCACGTCCTCGTCACCCGGGGCCGGTCCGAAACTCCCGGCTGCGACCTCGCCACCGAGCTGGTCGAGTCCGGCCAGCATCCCGGCCAGCTCGTCCTCGGTCAGCAATCCGGCCCGGTGCAACGCCCGGGCGTGGGCCCGCGAACCGGCCAGGTCGTAGGGCGCCAGCCGCCAGTCGAAGTGGGTGGAACGGCTCAGCGCGGCCATGGCTTCGGCCGGGCCACCGGCGAACCGGCCGCCCCAGAGCTTGCCGGAGTGCGCCTGCGGCGCGGAGCTCGCGGCGTCGGCCTCGGTCATTCAGTCGTCCTTCGTCGTCGTCGTCGTCGCCGGCGCCTCGTGCTGGGGCTTGCCGGTCCGGCTCATGGTGGTGAAGCGTTCGGCGATCGCCGGGCCGCCGTCGGGGTGGCGGGCGATCAGCAGGATCGTGTCGTCGCCGGCGATGGTGCCCAGGATGTCAGCCGCGCCCACCCGGTCGATGGCCGAGGCCAGATACTGCGCGGCTCCCGGCGGGGTGCGCAGCACGATCAGGTTGGCCGACGCCTCGGCCGAGACCAGGGCCTCGGTGCAGATCCGGGCCAGCCGGTTCTCGAACGAGGCGAACTCCCCCACGTGCGGGGTGCGGTCGCCACCGTCGCCGGGCACCGCGTACACCAGGTGACCATTGGATCCGCGGACCCGCAGTGCCCCGATCTCGAGCAGGTCGCGCGACAGCGTGGCCTGGGTGACCGGGGTGCCCTCGGCGGCCAGGAACTCGCCGAGCTCGGTCTGCGAGCGCACCTCGCGCTGCTCGAGCAGCGCGATGATCCGGGCCAGCCGGGCGGTGCGGGTCAACTGCGTCCTGCTCATGGCCCGGTGGCGGCGGCCCGCGCCGCGTCGTCGAGGAAGACCAGCACGGCCTTCTGCACATGACGGCGGTTCTCGGCCTCGTCCCAGACCACCGACTGCGGACCGTCGAGCACCTCGGCCGAGATCTCCTTGCCGCGGTAGGCGGGCAGGCAGTGCAGCACCACCGCGGCGGGATCGGCGTGGGCCAGCAGGGCAGCGTCGAGGCTGTAGGGCTGGAAGGTGCCGAGCCGGTCGAGACCGTCGTTCTCCTGACCCATCGAGACCCAGGTGTCGGTGGCCACCGCGTCGGCTCCGGTCACCGCGTCGATCGCCGAGTCGGTGATCGTCACGCTGCCCCCGGTCCGGGTGCCGATCCGCTCGGCCCGGGCGACGATCGCTGGATCGGGCTGGAAGCCGAGCGGTGCGCCGATCCGGACGTGCACTCCGGCCAGCACCCCACCGACCAGGTAGGAGTTGGCCATGTTGTTGGCCCCGTCGCCGACGTAGGCCAGGGTCAACCCGGCCAGTCGGCCGCGCCGCTCGCGCACCGTGAGCAGGTCGGCGAGGATCTGGCACGGGTGGAAGTCGTCGGTCAGCGCGTTGATCACCGGGACGCCGGCGTACGCGGCCATCGTCTCCAGATCGGCCTGGGCGTAGGTCCGCCAGATGATGGCGGCCGACTGGCGCCCGAGGACCCGCGCGGTGTCGGTCACCGACTCGCGGTTGCCGATCCCGGCCAGCCGGGTGTCGATGATCATCGGGTATCCGCCGAGCTCGGCGATGCCGCCCGCGAACGATGCCTGCGTGCGCAGCGTCGGCTTGTCGAACAACACCGCCACCGGACGGGGCCCGGCGAACACCGGCCGGCTGTTCGGCGCGGCCTTGAGCGCGTCGGCCAGATCGAGGACGGCGAGTTGTTCGGCCGGGGTCAGGTCGTCGTCGGCCAGGAAGTGGCGGAGCGTCACGCCGTCACTCCCGCCTGCGCGATGATCGCGGGCAGCGCGTCGACGAACTGGTCGAGCTCGGCCGCGGTGACGATCAGCGGCGGCGCCAGCCGGAGCACGTCCGGTCGCGGCGCGTTGATCACGAACCCGGCGTCGAGAGCGGCGTCGGCGACGGCCGGCGCGACCGGCTCGGTCAGCGTGATGCCGCGGAGCAGACCGCGACCGCGTACGCCGGTGATCAGCGGGTGGTGCAGTGCGGTGACCGCGTCGACCAGGTGCTCCCCCATCGCCGTCGCGTGGTCGAGCAGACCGTCGCGTTCGATCACCGCGATCACCGCGAGCCCGGCGATCGCCGCCACCGGGTTGCCGCCGAAGGTGCTGCCGTGACTGCCCGGACCGAGCAGCGATGCGGCCCGGCCGGTGGCCACACAGGCCCCGATCGGGAAGCCGTTGCCCAGGCCCTTGGCCAGGGTGACGATGTCGCCGACCACCCCGTCGGCCTGCGAGGCCAGCCAGGTCCCGGTCCGGCCCATTCCGGTCTGCACCTCGTCGAGCCACAACAGCGCGCCGTGCTCGTCGCACAGCCGCCGGGCCGAGGCCAGGTAGCCGTCCGGCGGGACGATGATCCCGTTCTCGCCCTGGATCGGTTCGAGGACCACGGCAGCGGTCCGGTCGTCGATCGCGGCGGCCAGCGCCTCGGCGTCGCCGTACGGCACGAAAACCACGTCGCCGGGCAATGGGGCGAACGGCTCGCGGTACTTCGGGTTGTGGGTCAGCGCGAGCGCGCCGAGGGACCGGCCGTGGAAGGCGCCCTCGGTGGAGATGATCCGGGTGCGCCCGGTGGCCCGGGTGATCTTGAACCCGGCCTCGTTGGCCTCGGTGCCCGAATTGGTGAAGAACACCTTGGCGTCGTCGGCCCCGCTCAGCGCGGCCAGCCGACCGGCCAGCGCGACCTGGGCCGGCGTGGCGAAGAAGTTGGACACGTGGCCGAGCGTGGCGATCTGGCCGGTGATGGCCGACAGCACGGTCGGGTGGGCGTGACCCAGCGCGTTGACCGCGAGCCCGGACAGCAGGTCGAGGTAGCGCCGGCCCTCGGCGTCCCACAGCCGAACACCCTCGCCGCGGACGAAGACCCGCTTCGGTAACCCGAAGGTGTTCATCACCGCATGCTGGTAGCCCTCGAGCACGGCGGCGCTGCTGCTCGGTCCGACCAGCGTCGGTGCGGACCCGGGGGTGCGGTCCCGGGTGGCGTTGGAGAGTTCGGTCATGCTCGGAGCCTCTCGGGAGTGCAGGAGGGGTGACGGGCGACACGCCTGTCGTCGTCCGTCACCCCGACGAAGGACCGAGATCCGGCGCATCTCATATCCCCGGAGCGCAGGACGCGACCGTCCGCCACCGTCATGCGGACACCTCCGTGTCGGTCAGCGGGGGTGGCGGGCTCGACGGGTGCGGGGCCAGCGGATCGGGTCCGAAGTGGCCGTTGGCGTACTCGTGCGGCGGGATGGGTTCCGACGCCGGGAAGACCCGGCTGCCCAAGCGGATCAGACCGTCCTGGGTGACCATGGTCCCGATCCCCGCGTTGGTGAAGATCTCGAGCAGCAGTGCGTGCGGCACCCGGCCGTCGGTCACCGTGGCCCGGGTCAGGCCCCCCTCGACGGCCCGCAGACAGGCCTCCATCTTGGGCACCATCCCCGATTCGAGCTCGGGCATCACGGCCCGCAACTCGCTGGCCGACAGCTCGCGGACGATCTCGGCCGCCTGGCCGGGCGGCGGTGGCCACTCCCGGTAGAGGCCCTCGACATCGGTCAGCACGACCAGGCGTTCGGCGCCCAGGGCCACGGCCAGCGCGGCGGCCGCGGTGTCGGCGTTGACGTTGTGGACCACGCCGTGGACGTCGGGCGCGATGGTGGCGACCACCGGGACGCTGCCCGCGTTGATCAGACCCGAGATGGCCTCGGTCCGGACCGCGATGACGTCGCCGACCAGCCCGAGGTCGACCGGTTCGCCGTCGATCACCGTGCCGCGCCGTTCGGCGGTGAACAGGCCACCGTCCTCGCCGGACAGCCCGACGGCCAGGGTCGAGTGCCGGTTGATCAGGTTGACCAGGTCGCGGCTGACCTGGCCGACCAGCACCATCCGGACGATCTCCATCGCTTCCGGGCTGGTCACCCGCAGCCCGCCGCGGAACTCCGAGGTGATGCCGAGTCGGTTGAGCATCGACGAGATCTGCGGCCCCCCGCCGTGCACGACGACCGGGTGCACGCCGCACCGCTTCATGAACACGATGTCCTGCGCGAACGCCTGCTTGAGCTCATCGTCGATCATGGCGTTGCCGCCGTACTTGATGACCACGATCTTGCCGGCGTAGGTCTCCAGCCACGGCAGCGTCTCCGTCAGGATCGACGCCTTCTCGATCAGATCCAGGGAGGACGACCCCCCTGAGACCCCCCGCGCGCCGTCGGCGCCGGTCGGCTGCTCGAGGGAGGTGCTCATGTCGAGTACTCCGCGTTCTCTTTGACGTAGTCGTAGGTCAGGTCGTTGGTCCAGATCGTCGCCTTGGCCGAGCCGTTGCGCAGGTTGACCACCACGTCGACCTCACGGCCGGACAGGTCGACCAGTTCGCGCGGGTCGCCGATCCCGCCGTCGCGGCACACCTCGACGCCGTTGAACGACACGTCGATCCGGTCCGGCTCGAAGTCGGCGCCGGTGGTGCCGAGCGCGGCCAGCACCCGGCCCCAGTTCGGGTCCTGCCCGAACACCGCGCACTTGAACAAATTGCTCCGGGCGATGGCCCGGCCGACCTCGACCGCGTCGTCCTCGCTGGCCGCGTGCTCCACGGTGATGGCGATGTCGTGCGCCGCGCCCTCGGCGTCGTGCAGCAACTGCATGGCCAGGTCGTGACAGGTCTCGTCGAGCGCGGCCTGGAAGTCGGCGGGCTGTGGGCTGACTCCGGAGGCGCCGCTGCTCATCAGGATCACCGTGTCGTTGGTCGACATGCAGCCGTCGCTGTCGACCCGGTCGAAGCTCAGCCGGCAGGCGTGGGCGAGGTGCCGCTGGAGCGCCTCGGCCTCGACCGCCGCATCGGTGGTCAGCACGACGAGCATGGTGGCCAGCCCGGGCGCGAGCATCCCGGCACCCTTGGCCATCCCGCCGACCGCCCAGCCCTCGTCGTGGCGGGCCGCCTGTTTGGCGTGGGTGTCGGTGGTCATGATCGCCTCGGCGGCCGCCGCTCCCCCGCTGGTCGACAGCGCCGGCGTCACCGCCGCGATCCCGGCCTCGAGCTTGTCCATCGGCAGCCGCAGCCCGATCAAGCCGGTCGAGCACACCGCGGTGTCGCCGGCGCCGTACTGCTCGGTCGCGGCCGATCCGCCGGCGGATCCCGCCGCAACCCGGTTGAGCGAGGCGGCGACCAGTTCGGCGGTCCGGTGGGTGTCGGCGAAGCCGGCCGGTCCGGTGCAGGCGTTGGCCCCGCCCGAGTTGAGGATCACCGCGCGCAGCACGCCGTCGGCGACCGCCTGCTGCGACCACAGCACGGGCGCGGCCTTGACCCGGTTGCCGGTGAACACGGCCGCGGCCGCGTACGTCGGCCCGGTGTTGACGACCAGGGCGAGATCGGGCCGGCCGCTCGGCTTCAACCCGGCGGTGGTCCCGGCGGCGACGAATCCGGCGGGGGTGGTGACGCTCACTGTTCTTCCTCACTGATGAGATGACCGGCCGCCGTCCACACGGCGATGGCCTGGTCGGCCTGGTCGCTGGGGATGAGGATCCAGTCGGTGTCGAAGGTCGATTCGGCCAGGATCGAGATGCCGGCCGTGGCCAACGGGTCGAGCAGCCCGGCCAGCACGCCGATCAGCGCGTGGTCGAGCGGTCCGTCGATGCTGAACGCGGTGAACGGACCGACGCCGCGGACCGAGCCGGGCATCGCCTCGTACGCGCCCAGCACGCACAGCTCGTCGCCGGTCCGGGTCACCGCGGCGATCGGCGGGTCGAAGTCGGGGTGCAGGGCCCAGCGCGGCACCGCGGCGTGCGCGGGCAGTTGGGCCAGGCCCACCTCGACCTCGTGCCGGGTCAGCTCCCACGGGGTGCTGTCCGAGGTCGAGTCGGTGCTCACGGCGCCACCCCCACCGTCGACAGCCCGGTGGTCTCGGGCAGTCCGAGGGCCAGATTCATGCACTGCAGGGCACCGCCGGCTGTGCCCTTGGTCAGGTTGTCGAGCGCAGCCACCGCGACCAGCCGGCCGGCCGCCGCATCGACGGCGACCTGGACGTGGACGGCGTTCGAGCCGAGCACCGACTGGGTCATCGGCCAGCGACCGGCGGGCAGCAGGTGGACGAACGGTTCGGCGGCGTAGGCGGCTTCGTACGCGGCCCGGACCTCATCGATCCCGGTCAGCGGATCGGCCAGCGGCGCGGTCACCGTGGCCAGGATGCCGCGCGACATCGGGACCAGGACCGGGGTGAACGACACAGTGGGCGTGGCCGCCCCGCAGACGGCGAAGTTCTGCAGCAGTTCGGGCACGTGCCGGTGTCCGCCACCGACCCCGTACGCGCTGGCCGAGCCCATCAGTTCGGCGCCGAGCAGGTGCGGCTTGAGCGATCGGCCGGCGCCCGACGGCCCGCTGGCCGCGACGATGACCACGTCGTGGCCGTCGACCAGCCCCGCGGTCAGCGCGGGCAGCAGGGCCAGGGTCCCGGTGGTCGGATAGCACCCGGGCACGGCGATCCGCCGGCTGCCGGACAGGGCGGCGCGGGCCCCGGGCAGCTCGGGCAGTCCGTACGGCCAGGTGCCGGCGTGCGGCGACCCGTAGAACTGCTGCCAGGCGGCGGGATCGCGCAGCCGGAAATCGGCACCGCAGTCGACGACGAGCACCTCGGGGCCGAGCTGTTCGGCGACCTCGGCCGAGGCGCCGTGCGGCAGGGCCAGGAAGACGACGTCGTGGCCGGCCAGGGTCTCTGCGGCGGTGGCCTCGACCACCCGGTCGGCCAGCGGGATCAGGTGTGGTTGGTGCTCGCCGAGCAGCGATCCCGCGCTCGATCCGGCGGTCAGCGCGCCGATCTCCACGCGCGGATGGCCGAGCAGCAGCCGGAGCAGCTCTCCCCCGGCGTACCCGGTGGCCCCGGCGACGGCGACCCGAAATGTCATGTGCATGATCATGCCACAGCTCGAATAGTCATGCACGTCGCCGTCCGAGCCGGGTCGGATCGCAGTCCGGGATCAGCTCGGCGTCGCGCCATCCTCGGCCACGTTCGCGGGCGTCCGGTGTCCTAGCAGGGCCGCGTACGCCCCACCGGCGGCGGCGAGCGCCTCGGGTCGGCCCTGCTCGACGATCCGACCCGCCTCGAGGACCACGATCCGGTCGGCGTGGGCCACGGTGGCCAGCCGGTGCGCGATGACCAGGGTGGTGCGCCCGGCCTGCGCGACGTCGAACGCCTCGCGCAGCGCCGCCTCGGTCTCGCCGTCGAGGTGGGCGGTGGGCTCGTCGAGGACGACGATGGCCGGGTCCTTGAGCAGCACCCGAGCCAGCGCGAGCCGCTGCCGCTCCCCGCCGGACAGCTGGAAGCCTCCGTCGCCGACCAGCGTGTCGAGCCCGTCGGGCAGCGAGGCGACCAGCTCGTCGAGTCGGGCCGCGGCCAGCACCGACCACAGGCGCGCCACGGTCGCCGCCGGGTCGGCGTAGGTCAGATTGGCCCGGATCGAGTCGTGGAACAGGTGCACGTCCTGGGTCAGGTAGCCGATCCCGCCGCGCAGCGCGGCCAGGTCGAGTGTGCGCACGTCGACGCCGTTGACCAGCACCGCTCCCTCGTCGACGTCGTGCAGCCGGGCGACCAGGTGGGCCAGGGTCGACTTCCCGGCTCCCGACCGGCCGACCAGCGCGACGGTCTGGCCGTCGGGGATGTCGAGGTCGATGCCGTGCAGCACGCGCCGATCGGTGGTGTAGCCGAAGCCGACCCCGCGGAAGCTGATCCCGCCGCCCGGCGGCAACGATCGACCGGGGACACCGACCCCGGGTTCGGCCGGCCGGTCGATCAGCTCGATCACTCGTCCGAAGCCGACCAGCAATCGGGCGATCCCGCCGGGCAGCGAGGTCAGCTGGCTGAGCGGTGCGTACAGCTGGGCGAGCAGGGCGGCCAGGGCGATCAGCGCCCCCAGGCTCAGCCGGCCCTCGACCACGGCCACGCCGCCGACCCCGTAGATCAGCGCGAGCCCCAGCGCCGAGCCGAGGGCCAGCGCGGTCGCGAACGAGCGACCCTGGACGGCGATCCGCACCGCCACCTCGCGCAACCCGGCCGTCGGTGCGGCCAGGCGTCGGCGATCGGTGTCCGGGGTGCCGTAGAGCGCGGCCAGCAGCGCTCCCGACGCCCCGAACCGCTCGACCATGGCGTCGCTCAATTCGGCCGACAGCGCGGCCTGCCGCCGGGTCAGCGGGGCCAGCCGTCGCTGCAGCAGCCGGGCCGGCAGCACGAACAGCGGGAGCAGGACGACGAGGGCCACGGTGATCGGCCAGCTGATCAGGGCCATGGCGATGAGGGCGAAGACCAGCGCGGCCAGGTTGGCCAGCAGCACCGTCACCGTGGTGGTCAGCTGCTGCGCAGCTACCGCGATGTCGGTGGTCAACCGGGCCACCAGCCCACCGGTCGGGGTGGTGGCGAAGTAGGACAGCGGCTGGACCAGCAGCCGGTCGTACGCCTCGATCCGCCACTCGGCGGCCAGCCCCTCGCCGATGCCAGCTGAGCACCACCGCGAGACCAGCCCGAGCACGACCCGGACGACGGCGACGAGGCCGAGCAGCACCGCCATCTGCACCACCACCGAGCGGTCGCCGGCCACGACCCCGTGGTCGATCAATCGGTGCAGCAGCAGAGCGGGTACCACCCCGGTGGCCGCGGCGACGACCACGGTGACCACCAGCAGCACCAGCCGGGCCCGGTGCCGGCTGACCGCGCGCCAGATCCGGTGACCCGTCCCCGCCGGGCCGCCGGAGCTCACAGTCGGCCGGTGTCCGGACCGGTCAGCGCGTGCGCCCGGGTCAGGCCGGCCCGGGCCGGCCGCTTCTTCACCTGGGTGTCACTCAGCTTCGTGCCGAAGGCTTCGGTCGAGGCCGCGGCCCGGCGGCCGGCCGAGTCGCTGGTCCGGGCATCCACGTCGTCACCGAACCAGAAGGTGCCGCGGACGTCGACCTGGAAGGTGAACGCGACGTCGACCGACGCCCCCGGGGCCAGCCCGCCGCTGGGCAGCGGAACGGTCAGAGTGCTGTTCAGCCCACCGCCGGCCGCGCTGGTGATCGGGGCGTCGACGAAGAGATGGCGCACGATGACCACGCCACCGTCCGCCACCGCCACCTGGCCCGAGCCGACGGCGTCATGGGACCCGGCACAGCTGACCGGGGACACCGTGCTGTTGCCCGACGCGGTCAGACAGGCCATGTTCGTCGTGCTCGAGGACGTGGTCGGCAGCACGACCGCACCGTCACCGTCGGCGGTGGCCCGGTGGAACGGCTGGTTGGACAGCTGCGTGGTGGTGGCCGCGTACGCCGCCCCGGGGCTGGCGAGTGCGGCACCGAGGACCAGCAGCAGGGACAGGATCAGGGTGGTCGCACTGCCGCGGAGCGAGGCGGGAAGACCTCGACGGGCGACGGACGGACTCATCGGATGCGAGCCTCTCGGGGCATAGCGACGCACAGGATTCCCCGAGAATCGAACGCCGTCGTCGCAGGCGCGCCGAGCCGTCTGCGCCGAAATTAGCACAGTGACCGAATCAGTGACCAACCTCGTCCGGCGGTGCTGACACTGGTGTCACCCCCCGCCTCCCGGCCTGGCGACGCCTCACCGAGCGGCAGTCGACAAGGAGGCAACGATCTCGCCGGTCTCGTCGACCACAGGTGAGGCGACGGTCGTAGGGCGACGGTCATCGGGCGAGGTCCTCGCCCGGCCTCGCCCTCACGACCAGGACGTCACGCCCGGCACCAGGGCTTACCTGTCCGCCGGGTTCCCGACGCCGAGTGGTGGGTGGCCGGTCCGGCCGTGGTTCGGTCCCGCCGCGGTCGAGCTCGACGAGGTCGAGCAGCTGTACCGCCGTCACCGGTTGTGGGCGTCGGTGCTGCGCTGAGCGCCGCCACGGTGCGGACCATGGCGTACCTGCTCGTGGTGGAGATCGACGGCGACCCGCACCCGACCGCCGACCAGAACGTTCCCCTCGGCCGCTGAGCGGTGGGCGGGACGCCCGGTTGTGTCAGAATCGGCCCCATGAGCCCCGGCTCCCCCCAGTCGGCGTACGGCATGAACATCACCGGTCTCCCCCGACTGGCCGAGCTGGTCCCCGCCACCAGCGACGGACCCACGGTGGCGATCCGGATCGACGCCGACCGTCCGCCTCCCGCACCGCGCCCGCTCGACGACGAGACGGGCATCCGGCTGCTGGCTGACGGCCGCACGCTGGCCCTCGACCGGGCCGAGGGTTCGGCGACGTTCTACGGTCCGCCGCTCGCCCCCGACCTGATCGCCCACCCGTACCTGGCCCCGGTGGCCACCACGTTCAACCGATGGGCCGGCCGGGAGGCGTTCCACGCCGGGGCCTTCGTCGCCGGGGGACGCGCCTGGGCGGTGCTCGGACCGCGTACGGCGGGCAAGAGCACGCTGATGGCGTCGCTGGCCGCGCGGGGCTCCACGGTGCTGAGCGACGACATCGTGGTCAGCGACGGACGGGTGGCCTTCCCCGGTCCGCGGTGTATCGATCTCCGCGAACCGCCACCGATCCCCGGCCTCGACCTCCGGCTCGCCCGCCGCGACACCCGCCAGCGGATGCTGCTCGGCGACGACCCCGCGCCGGTCGTGCTCGGCGGCTGGGTCTTCCTGGCGTGGGGCGACGAGCTCAGCTGTACCCCGCGCAGCCCGGCGGCGCTGCTGGCCGACCTGGCCGTTAGGCGGTCCTACCGATTCCTGGCCTCGGACCCCGAGTTGGTGCTCGCCCTGACCACGCTGCCGGCCTGGACCCTGACCCGCCCGGCCCGGTGGTCGGCGCTGGACGCCGGCCTCACCCTGCTCGAGGACACGGTGACCGACGCCCCGTGGCCGGAGGCTCTCTCGCCCGCCGCCCCGACCCCGGCGTCGGTCGGGAGGCCGCGATGACCCCGGTGACCGGCGCCCTGGCCGCGGCCGCCCGCTGCCTGGCGCTCGACCAGCATGCCGCGGTGGTCACCCGGTCCTTGGCCGAGCACGGCGTCGACTCGATGATCCTCAAGGGTCCCGGACTGGCCCGCCGGCTGTACGCCGACGATCCGGGCCGGCGCCGCTACTCCGACGTCGACGTGCTCGTCGCCCCGGCCGACTACGCCGCGGCCGGTCGGGTGCTGGCCGCCACCGGTCACACCGACGTGGCCGGGGCCTTCCCCGACGACGCGTGGTTGAGCTACGAACAGTCCTGGTTGCACGAGCACCCGGTGCCGCTGACCGTCGACCTGCACCGCGGGTTCGCCGGCGTCACCGACTTCGACGCCCTGTGGCGTCAGCTCCGCGAACCCGCCGAACCGCTCACCCTGAGCGGGACGACGGTGCTGGTGCCCGATGCCGTCGGCTGCGCGCTGCTCGTGGGGCTGCACGCCGCCTCACCGGGCCGCGGCCGCAAGGCGCTGGCCGACCTCCAGCAGGCCCTGACGCAGTTCCCCGAGCTGACCTGGTCGCAGGCCGCGGCCGCCGCCGCCCGGACCGGGAGCACCGACGCCTTCGCCGCCGGGCTGCGTCGGCTGCCCGAGGGCGTCGACCTGGTCAGCCGCCTCGACCTCGACCGCCCGCGGTCCTGGCTGACCCGGCTGGCCGAACGGTTCGACCTGGTGTTGCTGGCCCGATCGGTCGATGCGGTCCGCGCCGTGCCCGGAGCCACCGGGAAGCTGCGCTACGTCGGGCGCCGGCTGCTGCCCACCCCCGACTTCCTGCGCCGGGCCAGCCCGTTGGCCCGCCGGGGGCCGGCCGGACTGACGTTGGCCTATCTGGTCCGCCCGGCTCGGCTGCTGCTGCCGGCGGCCCGGCGTGGGGTCGGCGCGGTCGGCGGGTCAACCGGCCTCGAGTGGCGCACCCTGGTCCACCGCTGGTCGGTGCTCCGTCGTTGGCGACCGGCCGACCTGCGCGCCGCCGGGTGGGCGTGGCGGGCGCTGCGTGGCGTCCGCCGCCATCTCCCGACCCGGCCGCTCGAGCAGGTCGAGGTGCCCCCGGCCCCGGCCGGTGACCCGCGGACCCGGCGGGCGGTCGAGTCGGTGCTGCGGACCCGGCACGCCACCTGTCTGGAGCGCTCGCTCGTCGTGCAGCGGTGGTGGTCCGGCCAGGGCGTGGCCGTCGATCTGGTCGTCGCGGTCACCGCGCCCGGTCAGGGCTTCCACGCCCACGCCTGGTTGGAGAGCGATCCCGATGCCGCTCGCCAGCACGATCGGATGGACGAGATCGTGCGGGTGCCGACCCGACCGGAGTGGTTGCGCCGCCGACCCTGAGCCGATCCCACCGGGGCCGCTGGACCGGGATCAGCCGGCAATGGCCAGCAGCTCGGCCGAGCGGAGTTGGGCCAGGAACGCGTCGGCGTCACCGGACGCGCGTGACCGGTCGTCGGCACCGCCGGCGACCAGGGCCTCGACCAGTTGGTCGCGGGTGGCGCCGGCGACCAGGAGCTTCCAGAGCACGGCCGCGGTCGGGTTGAGCCCGAAGTAGACCGACCGGGACAGATCGAGCACCACGACCTCCCCCCCGGTCTCGCGCCAGGCCACGCCGGCTCCGCCGGTGCGATAGGTCATGGTCATGCCGCCACCCGCTGGTCGGAGTTGAGGTAGGCCTGCTGGATCAGCCCGGCGGTCAGCGGCGGCACCGGCCAACGCGACCAGAGGTCGCGCAACCGGTCGACGTCGACCAACGAGCGGTCGACCCCGCTGCCGTCCCAGCCGGACACGAAGCTGCGGGTCGGACCACGGAAGAACACGTCGCCGAACCGGGCCTTGGGTCGGGCACGCAGCACCACCTCGGGGAGCGCGTCGCCGGCGAAGGCCGCGATCAGCTCGGCCCGGGTCGGTGCGGGCCGGTCGCCGCCGAAGCGGGCCAGCCGGTCGACGAAGACGGGGTCGACCAGCGGTACGTCGAGGGCGACCCCGGAGCGGTCCGCCAGCCGCCGCAGCGCGGCGACGGCGGAGGTCAGCCCGCGCCGCTCGGCGTGCCAGCGGATCCGCGGGCTCAGGCTGACCGGTTCGGCGGCGAGGTCGCGCAGCCGGGCCGCCCAGACCCGCCGGGCCACCGGGGCGTGCAGCCAGGCCAGCGGAGCGGTGCGGTGTTCGGCGATCCGGGCCCGGAGATCGGCCGGCACCCGGTTCTTCAGCCGGCGCCACGGCGTGCGGTGCGGCGGCCGGAGCCAGCCGGACAGGATCTGGTCACCGCCGAACCCGGTCAGCAGCGAGCCACCGGGAGCGAGGTCCAGCATCGGCTGCAGCAGATGCCGGTTGGGTGGATTGACCGGGCCCTCGTCCAGCGCGGCCAGCGCGATCGGGCCGATCAGGTCGAGCTCGTCGTACGCGGTCATCAGGACCCGGTCCTGCAGCAGCAGCGCACGGATGATCTCGTCCTGCGCGCCGCTCTCGTCAGCTCCGGGGGCGTCGGTGAACCGCCAGCTCACGGGCACCGGATCGGGCAGGCCCTCACGTCGGGCCACCCGCACGGCGACGGCGAGGACGAGGGTGGAGTCGACACCGCCGGAGAAGCTGACCAGACAGGGCGTCCGGAGCAGCGCCGGACGGATGGCCCGCTCCAGCGCACCGAGCGGATCCATCGGTCCGCTCGGCGAAGCAACGGTGGGGGCAGCCGGCAACGAGCCGGCTCCGACGAGGACGCCAGAGGCCAGCTCGAGCGGGGTGGGCCGCCAGGAGGGGATCAGACGGACCCTTCGTCACCGGCGGCACCGAGGCCGTCATCAAGACCGTTGCCGCCACCGAGGGTCAGCTCGGACAGGGTGCCCAACCGAGCGAGCTGCGGCGGGACGTAGTCCTGAGGATCGATCGCGACCGACGCACGGGTGGCGTACTCGTCGTGGGCGGAACGGGTCTGGACCGGATGAAGGTGGTGATCAGCCATGGATACCTCGGCTAGGTGAGTCGACACAGATACCCCATAGCCCCCGAATGGTGTGGTCAGCGTACCCCGGGAGGGACCGCACGGACCAACGGCCACGTCACGAACCCGTGACGACTCCTCGACCGATCCTGAGTTGATCCTGAGGGTGGTCGACGCCGAGCCAGCACTGCCGCCATCACGATGATCACCGTCGGGCCGGGGGGCCACCGACGGGGTTGACTCGAGGGAACGATTCATGGCGGTACGACGCGCGGGGGCGCGCCCGGAGGTTCGTCGGTGTCTGGTCGTGGCACTGCTCGGGCTGTCGTTGCTGACCGGTCTGCTGGTTGTGGCACCGGTCAGGGTCGATGCCGCCGTGGTGGCCCGACCCGGCACCCAGGACGACGGATCCCGAGCGATTCGGACCCGTGGGGCCTGGGGCACCGTGCGGTCGGCGAACGCGCTCGGGGGGACCTACGCCAGCCTGAACAGCAGCGGCGAGGCCACGCTCAGCTTCACCGGCCCCGGAGTCGGCTGGGTGGCCCCCCGGTCGCCTTACGGCGGTCGGGCGACGGTCTACCTGGACGGCAAGCGCCTCAAGACGGTCGATCTGTACGCCCCGGAGACCCGGTTCGGCCAGCTGGTCTTCGAGGTCCGCGGCCTGTCCACCGGTCATCACCGACTCCGCCTGGTGCGCAGCGCTACCCGCAACCCCGCCGCGCGTGGTGGCAACGTGATGCTCGACGCGCTCAACGTCTACGACCTGACCCGGCCCCGCCCGACCGCCGCGCCGCGGGCCATCGCGACGCGGACCGGTCTCAAGGTCACCTGGCCGTCCTCCCCGTCGGCCGACGTCGTCGGCTACCGGTTGCGCCGGACGACCGCCGACGGTCGCTCGACCGTCCTGGCCCGCCTGCCCACCACCCAGCGTGTCTTCCACGACAGCGACGTCGATCCCGGACAGAGCTACGTCTACCGGGTCGTCGCCGTCGATCTCAGCGGGAACACCTCGACGCCGTCGCGGGGCACCGCCGCCACGGGTCCGGCCGCTGCCGCACCCGTGGCCGAGCGGTACTCGCGGTGCCCGGCGGCCACCCACCCGGTCACCGACGCGGCGGGACTGAGCCGGGCTCTCGCGGACGCTCGACCGGGTCAGGTGATCACCCTGGCGCCCGGCGTCTACCACGGGGCCTTCGTCGTCTCGGTCCGAGCGACCGCGAGGCAACCGTTGTGGATCTGCGGCCCGCGCGATGCGGTGATCGACCGCTGGGCCCCCACCACGCTCGGCACGGGCCTGACCATCGAGGACGCGGCGCACGTCGTCGTCACCGGCCTGAGTCTGCGCACCATGTCCAAGGCCGTGCTCGTCAGCCGTAGCTCGTTCGTCACCCTGTCCGACCTCGCGATCACCGACATCGGTGAGGAAGCGATCCACCTCCGGGCGAACTCGACCGACAACGTGGTGGTGGGGAACACGATCCGCCGGACCGGTCTCCGCACCCCGGGGTACGGGGAGGGCGTCTACATCGGCTCCGATCCGGGTTCCTGGTGCTCGTTCTCTGCGTGCCGACCGGACCGCAGCGACCGCAACGCCGTGGTCGACAACACCCTCACCGGCGTGACGGCCGAGGGCATCGAGGCCAAGGCGGGGACCTCGGCGGGCATCGTCCAGGGCAACACCATCGACGGCGCCGAGATGACGACGGCGCGTTCCGGGGGGTGGGTGGTGATCAAGGGGAACCGATGGTCGGTGGCCGGCAACTCCGGCACCCGGGCTCCCGGGCACGGGTTCACCGCGACCTACTCCAAGGCGGCCGGCTGGGGCCGCGACAACGTGTTCCTGGGCAACGACGCCCGGCTCGACAACGTGCGGGGCTACGGCGTCTGGGTGCAGCCGGGCATCGGCAACGTGGTCGGCTGCGACAACGGGTCGATCGGGCCGCGCCACGTCAGCAACGTCGACTGCCTGGAGTGACACCGCCCCGGTGTAGGCGTCCATAGCGGACCGTTGCTTCAGGACCGCCGTCTGCGGTTAGTATGTGACGCAGTGGCTTGAGGGCGCGACTTCGATCAGAAGGCAGCGGTTCACGACACTTCTCGGGGGCCGTAGTCGGTCGTTTGCCGCGGGGGCGGCCTGTCGCGAAAGGCCAAGGCCATGCAGGCCCTGCCCCCAAGCCTTCATCGGTATCCGGTGTCCGCATTCACCAACATCTCGGGCGAGCGTTGGACGCATGTCGCCCCGTTGATTCCCATCGATCGACCTGATCAATCAGCCACCGCACCGGCATCGGCCGGTTCGAGTTCCCGCGGCGCCCGGGCCTCGGCATGACGGCCACCGTGGGCTCGGCGATCGGTGGATCGGAACTCGACCGCATCCCCCGTGGCGCCAAGGTGCTCTGGGTCAGCTCGACCGGCGGCCACCTCGCCGAGTTGAACATGATCTGTCATCACCTCGAGGCGTCTCCGGACTCGCTCTGGGTCACCTTCGACACCGACCAGAGCACCGGCTTCCTGGCCGACCGACGCCACGTCTTCGTCGACTATGTCGCCCCGCGCGACCTCAAGGGGGCGCTCCGCGCCGCCCGCCAAGCCCGGCCGCTGCTGCGGGCCGAGACGTTCGACGCCTGCATCAGCACCGGCGCAGCGATCGCGGCGACGATCCTGCCGATGGCCGCCCTGGCCGGGGTGCCGACCTACTACGTCGAGAGCCTGGCTCGGCCGACCGGTCCGTCGTTCACCGGTCGGATCCTGCAGCGCGCGCCGAAGGTCCACACCCTCACCCAGTACCCGGAGTGGGCCAACAACACCTGGCGCTACTGCGGCAGCACCCTGGGCGATTGGGAGATCACCGGGACGCCCCGCCAGCCCGGACCGCTCAAGATCCTGGTCACGCTGGGCACCATCGCTCCCTATCGCTTCGATCGGGCCGTCGACGCCGTGCTCAGCCTGCTCCGCGAGGGCGACGAAGTGACCTGGCAACTGGGCGCCACGCATCGCGGCGACGGTCTGCCCGGCCGGGTCTTCGACCAGGTCGCCCCCCGTGAACTGGCGGCCATGTCGCGTGCGTGCGATGTGGTCGTCGCCCACGCCGGCGTCGGCTCGATCCTGCACCAGTTCGAGCTGGGTCACTCGCCGGTGCTGGCCGTCCGCCGTCATGAGTTCGGCGAGCACGTCGACGATCATCAACTAGGCATCGCCACGACCATGGCGGCCGGCGGGCTGACCTCGATCCTGGACCTGGACAACCCGTGCCGGCGGACGCTCGAGGCGGCGGCGGGTCGTACGGTGACCCAACGCCACCAGCGCCTCAGGGCGGATCGCGTGGCATGAGTGACACCACGGCACCGCCCGTCCGCACGGTCAGCCGCGACGATCCCCCGGCCCGGGTGGACCGGCTGATCGTGCACCAGTTCGATCCCGCCCGGCCCTCGCCCGGCGGCATCGACACCTGCCTGCGAGGCATCTGCCGCTACCTCCCGGACGGCGTCGACGTCGCCGTCGTCGGGGTCGACACCGGGGGTGGCGGACCCGATCGGGTGATCGGTCACTGGGAGCGCTACGAGTGGCCCGACGGGCGGCGCTTCTGGTTCCTGCCGGTGGTCGGGCTCGACCCGGCCGACCAGCGTCGGCGGATCCCGCACGCGCTGCGTCTGGCCGCCGCGGTCGCCCGGTTCCGCCATCGACTTCCCCGGCCGCGGATCGTCCAGGTGCACCGGATGGACACCGCCCTGGCGCTTCGCCGGCTGCTGCGGATCCCGCAGGACTATTTCATCCACACCCAGGAGAACGGGCTCACCGGCACCACCTCCGACTCGTTCTGGCGGTTCGCCGGGTCGACCCACCGTCGACTCGAACGTTCGGTGGTGCGAGGGGCCCGCCGGGTCGTGGTGTTCAACGAGTCGTACAGCGACATCGTCCGGCAGTGGAACGCCTCGACGATGTTCTCCCCCACCTGGTTCGACCCCGACCTGATCGCGGCCGACCGACCCCGCGACCCGTACCGGATCGTCTGGGTCGGCCGGCTCGAGGTGCCGAAGGACCCGGGTCTGGCCGTCGAGGCGATGGCCGCGTTGGTGCGTCTCGACCCCCGCCGTCCGTGGAAACTCGACGTGCTCGGCTCGGGCACGTTGCTGCCCGAGGTCAAGGCCCAGGTCGCCCGGCTCCCGTCACCGATCGCCGATCGGATCCGACTCCGCGGGCGGGTCGAGCCCGAGGACGTGGCCACGGCCATGGCCGGGGCCGGCACCTTCTTGATGACCTCCCATCCCGGCTACGAGGGGTACGCCCGGGTGCTGGTCGAGTCGATGGCCTCGGGGCTGCCCGCCGTGGTCACCCACGGTTCCGACACCGGAGGCCTGGTGATCGACGGACGGACCGGCTACACCTGCGGGCGCAACCCGACCGACCTGGCCGGAGCGTTGACCCGTGCGCTCGAACTCGACCGCAACACCGTCCGCGACGCCGTCGCCGGACTGAACGCGCCCAGCCTGATCGGGCGCATCCTCAACGACGAGCCGACCCCGACGAAGGACGAACGATGAGAGCTCTGGTCACCGGTGCCGCCGGATTCATCGGGAGCGCGATCGCCCGACGGCTGCTCGCCGAAGGTCACCAGGTGATCGGGCTGGATGCGCTCACCGACTACTACGACGTGGCCATCAAGCGGCGCAACCTGTCCACCCTGACCGGACCGGACTTCCGGTTCGTGCACGGCGATCTGAACGACGTCCCACTGCGCGAACTGCTGACCGGCGTCGACTGGGTCTTCCACCAGGCCGGGCAGCCCGGCGTCCGCAAGTCGTGGGGTGAGGACTTCGCGATCTATCTGCGCGCCAACATCTCGGCCACCCAGCGACTGCTCGAGGCGGCGCGCAACTCCCCCACCCTGCAGCGGCTGGTCTACGCGTCCAGCTCGTCGGTCTACGGCAACGCCGAGAGCTATCCCACCAGCGAGGACGACCGGCCCCAGCCGGTCAGCCCGTACGGGGTGAGCAAGCTGGCCGCCGAACACCTGTGCGGGCTGTACGGCGCCAACTTCGGCGTCCCGACGACCTCGCTGCGCTACTTCACCGTCTACGGCCCGGGACAGCGCACCGACATGGCCTTCACCCGCTTCGTCCGGGCGGCGGTGCTCGACGAGGTCGTCCACATCTACGGCACCGGAGAGCAGTTGCGCGATTTCACCTACGTCGACGACGTGGTCGCGGCCAACCTGGCGGCGGCGCGGACCCCGGTGACCCCGGGCTCGGTGTTCAACGTGGCCGGCGGGTCCAACGTCTCGGTGAACCAGACACTGGCGCTGATCGAGGGGCTCAACGGCCGCTCGCTCAAGATCAACTACACCGACACGGTGGCCGGCGACGTCTTCCGCACCGGCGGCGACACCAGCCGGATCACCGCCGCCCTGGGCTGGAAGCCCGAGGTCTCGATCGAGGAGGGGCTGGCCCGGCAACTGTGCTGGGGTCGGCAGACCTTCGGGTGGGACGGATGACGCTCGAGCAGTCGAGCGTCGCGACGGCGACCGACGGCCACCGCCGGATCGGGAACCGAGCGGACTACGCCGAATTCCTGGCTGCCGACCTGCAGGCCCACGACGTTCCCCGCTGGCGGTTCTACCTGCGGCCGCAGTACCCCGAACTGCACTACCAGCGACTCCTCCGCCGAGTGGAGTACCTGCAGACCCTGACCACCCGGGTCGGTCGACTGCGCTATCTGGCCGGACGGATCCGTCTGGCTCGGCTCTCCGTGCACACCGGGATCTCGATACCTCCCGGCACGTTCGGCCCTGGCCTGTCGGTGGCCCATGTCGGCAGCATCGTGGTCAACGATCGCGTCCGGGTCGGTGCGTTCTGCCGTATCCATTCCGGGACCAACCTCGGAGTGCACGCCGGTGGGGTGCCCACCCTCGGCGATCGGGTCTACATCGCGCCCGGCGCGGTGATCTTCGGCGGGATCACCGTCGGTGACGACGTGGCCGTCGGGGCCAATTGCGTTCTCGGCGACGACGTTCCGCCCGGGGTCACGGTCGCCGGTGTCCCGGCTCGCATCGTCGCCCATCGCGGGTCCGCCGGCTCGTTGCCCCCGTGGTTCCCCTCGGCGGCGCAACGATGACCATGCTCACCATCGCGGTGCTGCTGCCCCGTCGCAGCGGGGGTGGGGCCGAGTTCGTCGCCATGCAGTGGACCGATCACCTGCGCGGTCTCGGTCATCAGGTCGAGGTCATCACGACCCACGAGCCCCCGGGCATCACCGAACCCGGCGTCGTCGCGCTGTCGGCCTCGTCTTTCGCCGGCCGCGTACGCGCGTTGCGGGCCCTGCTGGCCGACCGCCGCTACGACGTCCTGCTGGCCCTGATGCCCCACTGGAACGTGCTGGCCCTTCTGGCCTCGGCGGGTCTGCGCGACCGGCCCGCGGTCCTGATCAGTGGTCGCAACATCGAGACCACGTTGCTGGCGAGTCAGGGTTCGAGCTTCCGGGTCGAACTGGCGTTGTCGCGGCTGCTCTACCGTCGCGCCGACGGCTACATCGCCATCTCCCATCCGGTCGCAGCCGAGGCCACGAGCCGATATCGGCTGCCGATGGACCGCATCTGGGTCGTGCCGAATCCCGCCACGGCGAAGCTCGGTGACCCGCGTCGCCGTCCGACGGCGCAGGAGACCGGTCAAGGCCCGCCCACCGTCACCCTCACCGTGCCCGCTCGGTTGGTCCGGCAGAAGCAGCCCGAGGTCGCTGTCGAGACGGCCGCACTCCTGCGATCGGCGTACGGCATCGATGCCGGCGTGGACTACTTCGGCACCGGGCCCGAGGCGGATGTCATCCGGGCCACTGCGGTCCGACTCGATGTCCGCGTCCGCTTCCGCGGCTGGGTGACCGCCTGGTTCGAGGAAGCCGCGCCGGATGCCGTGGTCCTGCTGCCGTCGGTGGCCGAGGGTTTCGCGAACGTGCTGGTCGAGGCGGCCGCAGCCGGTATTCCCAGTGTGACCTCCTCGCGTGCTCTCGGCGTCGCCGACGCGATCGTTCCCGAGGTCACCGGGATCTTCGCCATGGACACCCGACCCGAATCCCTGGCCGCGGCCGTCGATCGGGCCCGGCACCTCACTCCGGCGGACGCCGGCGCCTGGTTCGGCCGTTTCTCGCCCGAGCACAGTGGCGCCAAGTTGATCGACGTGATCAGCGCGGTCACCGGCCGGCCGGTCGAGGACCTGGATCCCGCCCGGGGCCGATCCCCCTCTCACCATGGGCCGGCTGTCCGGGGCGCGAGCCCCACCGATCAGTGGTCCACGTGATACGGGTCGAGCCGGAACGATGCCTCTCGCGATGGTTGAGCCCGGCGGCTCCGCTGCGGTGACCCGCGGTCATCGTCGGCTCATCCCACCGCTCCCGAGCGGTGGTGATCGGGGTGGAGTGACGTTTTCATCACGAGCCCCGGGTGGAGTTGGTCCCGATGACAACGATGGCGTTAGATGGCGGTCAAGGTACTGGTCGCTGTGAACAACGCGAGACCAGACGTTTCTCGGGGAAACTGCCGCGACTCTTCCGAGGAATCCACATGAGCGTCCCCGAACGCCGCCTGGTCCGAGTCCACCGCTTGATCGCCACCGTCCTGGCTGGGTTGATCATCGTGGCCTCGTTCCCCACCACGCCGGCCCATGCCGCGACCACCGTCGGCGCCGGACGCCAGGAGAACACCTCCGCCGCCGTCGCCTACACCGGCACGTGGGCGACGGCAACCTCGACCGCGGACTCGGGTGGGTCGATCTCCACGCTGGCCGCTGCCGGGTCGGCGTCGCTGTCGTTCACCGAGACCTCGGTGCAGTGGGTCGCCCGCACGGCCAACTACTTCGGTATCGCCAACGTCTATCTCGACGGGTCCCTGGTGGCCGTGGTCGACCTGTACTCCGCCACCAACGTCTACAAGGCCGTGGTGTACACCTCGCCGACGCTCGCCTACGGGACCCATACCCTGCGGATCGAGCGATCGGGCACCAAGAACGACGCCTCGAGCGGACGCTCGGTCAACCTGGACAGCTTCGTCGTCGCCGACACGCGAGCGCCTGCCAGTCCGACCGGCCTGTCCGCGGTGGCCAAGAATGCCGGTGCCCAGCTCAGCTGGGCCGCCAACGCCGAGGACGACGTCACCGGCTATCTGGTCTACCGCGCCACGGGGACGTCCAACGTCTACGACACCCTCACCGAGAGCCCGGTCGTCGACACCGGCTACACCGACCCCGCCCTCACCCCGGGAGCCGACTACCGCTACCGGATCGCTGCCGTCGACAGCTCGGGAAACACCTCGCCCCGGACCGCGGACGCGACCGTCACCGCCAACTCCTCCGCAGTCAGCGCCGGAACCTACGACAACAGCTCCCCCGACATCACCTACTCCGGTTCCTGGGCCACGGCGACGTCGGCTTCGGATTCCGGCGGCTCGATCGCCACCCTGGCCGGTGCCGGGTACGCGCAGATCGCTTTCAAGGAGACCTCGATCCGCTGGACCGCTCGCACCGGCAACTACTTCGGCATCGCCAACGTCTACCTCGACGGGTCACTGGTCACCACCGTCGATCTCTACTCACCCGGCACCGCCTACAAAGTGCTCGCCTACACCTCGCCGACACTCGCGTACGGCACTCACACGCTGCGGATCGAGCGATCCGGCAACAAGAACGACGCCTCGACCGGTCGGTCCATCGACGTCGACAGCTTCGTCGTCGCCGACACCCGGGCCCCGTTCGCTCCGACCGGGCTCGCGGCGGTGGCCAAGAACGCCGGGGCACAGCTGAGCTGGGCGGCCAACCCCGAAGCCGATCTGGCCGGTTACCTGGTCTACCGGGCGGTCGGCGCCTCGACCACCTTCGAGACGGTGAGCGACAGCCCGGTGACCGACACCGGCTTCATCGACCCCGCGTTGACGCCCGGGACCGAGTACCGCTATCGGATCGCCGCCGTCGACACCGCCGGGAACGTCTCGGGCCGCACGGCCGAGGTGACCGTGACCGGCGAGGCGACCGCCGTCCCGGGCGGCACCTACGAGAACACGTCGTCCGACGTCACCTATTCGGGGACCTGGGCCACCGCAACCTCCGCGTCCGACTCCGGTGGGTCGGTCGCGACCCTGGCCGGAACCGGTTTCGCCCAGATCGCCTTCAAGGAGACCTCGATCCGTTGGTTGGCCCGCACCGGCAACTACTTCGGCATCGCCCATGTCTACCTCGACGGGACTCTGGTCGCCACGGTCGACCTCTACGCGGCCACCGCGGGGTACAAGGTCGTGTCCTACACCTCACCGACACTCGATTACGCCACCCACACCCTGCGGATCGAGCGGTCGGGCAACAAGAACGACGCCTCCAGTGGGCGGACCGTGAACGTCGACAGCTTCGTGGTCGCCGATACCCGCGCCCCGGCCACCCCGACCGGGTTGGCCGCGACCGCGACCAGGGCTGGGGCCACCCTGACCTGGAACGCCAACCCCGGTGACGATCTCGCCGGCTACGTCCTCTACCGGGCCGTGGGCGACTCGGGGGTGTACGACGTGGTGAACGAGGTCCCGATCACCGCGACGAGCTACACCGACCCGGCGCTGACCCCGAACACCGGATACCGCTATCAGATCGCCGCGGTCGACACCTCGGGTAACGTCTCGACCCGGTCCGACGACGTGAGGGTGACCTCCGACGACAGCTCGGCCGGAGCGGGGACCGTCGAGAACACCGACGACCAGATCATCTACAGCGGTAGCTGGGCAGCGGCCACGTCGTCGTCGGATTCCGGCGGTTCTTCGGCCAGCCTGGCCACGGCGGGCTTCGCCCAGGTCGCCTTCACCGAGACCTCGATCAAGTGGGTCGCGCGTACGGGGCCTTACTTCGGCGTCGCCAACGTCTACCTCGACGGCACCTTGGTGACCACCGTCGATCTCTACTCGGCCGCGACCACCTACAAGACCGTCGTCTACAGCTCGCCGGTCCTCGAGTACGGCGTCCACACGCTGCGCATCGAACGCTCCGGCAACAAGAACGACGCGTCGACCGGCCGTACGATCAATCTCGACCACTTCATCGTGCCCGACACCCGAGCTCCGCGTACGCCGACGAACCTGACCGCCCGACCCGAGGGTGCGGGGATCCGGTTGGGCTGGGACGCCAGCGGCGAGTCCGACCTGTCCGGTTACCAGGTCTACCGAGCGCCGAACGGATCGACCACCTACGAGCTGTTGACCGACTTCCCCCTCGACGCCACCACCTTCGTCGATCCCGGACTCGCCCGGAACGCGGTCTACAAGTACCGGGTCACGGCTGTGGACAGCTCGGGCAACGAGTCCGACCACGTGGGTGAACCGGTCCGGACGGCCGTCGGCGCGGGCACCTACCGAGCCGACGACGCCGGGGTACGGCTGGAGGGTGACTGGACGCCAGACGTCGACGGCAGCGGCACCACGGTCGGACAGCAGACCGCCGGGGCGGGCTACGCCGGACTGACCTTCGTCGAGAGCGGGGTGCGTTGGATGGGGTCACGGTCCGCTGCCGGCGGTATCGCCAAGGTCTACATCGACGGCGACTGGGCCGCCACGGTCGATCAGTACGCCCCCACCACGGTGCGCAACGTCAAACTGTTCGAGAAGAAGGGCCTCGGCGCCGGGTCGCACGTGATCAAGGTCGTCTGGACCGGGGAGCGCAACGACGCCGCCGTCGATCCGGCCAGCACGTCGCTGACCAGCTTCGTGGTCCCCGACACGACGGCACCGGAGCCACCGAGATCCATCTGGGCGATGCCTTCGGCGGCCAACATCCAGCTCGAGTGGTCCGAATCGCTCGACGAAGACGCCTCCGGCTACCGGATCTATCGCAGCTCGGGGTCCGACACCACGTTCACCCCGATCGACGACGGTCCGCTCAGCGAGACGAGCCGGCTGGACGAAGGGCTGACCCCCGGGCTGATGTACCGCTACCGCGTCACGGCGGTCGACTCGAGCGGGAACGAATCAGCCCCCTCGACGACAGCGTCGGCCACCACCGCGGTCAGCACCGGGACCCACGAGAACACCTCGGGAGCGATCGTCTACACCGGCACCAGCTGGACGACCGCGTCCTCGACCCGCGACAGTGGCGGGAGCTACGCGACCCTGACCACCGTGGGGGATGCGCGATTCACCTTCTCGGGCACCGGCATCAAGTGGATCACCCGCACGAACAACTTCTCCGGGATCGCGCAGGTGTACATCGACGGGGTGGCCGCCACCAAGGTCGACCTCTACTCGGCCACCACGGCCCACCAGCAGACGGTCTACACCCGGTCGGGTCTGCGGGACGGCACGCACACGATCCGGATCGAGCGCACCGGGACGCTGAACCCGGCCTCGACCGGACGAGGGATCTCCCTCGACGCCTTCGTGGTCACCGACAGCTCCGCTCCGCCCGCGCCGGCGTCCCCGGTGCTGAAGAACACCCGCACCGGGATCAATGTCGAATGGCAACCCGTCAGCGCCACCGATGTCGCCGCATACCGGCTGTTCCGCACCGCCTCCAACGACAACATCGAGGTGCTTCTCGACCGGCTCCCGCCCACGCAGCTCAGCTTCCTCGACGTGGGGTTGAGCAGTGGCGTCTCCTACTCCTACCGGCTGACCGCTCTGGACACCAGTGGGAACGAGTCACCGTCCTCGCCGATCGCCCTGATCACGTCGCCGTCCGCCCCGGCCCCGGTGGACGAGCGGTTCGCCGGATGTCCGGCCGCCACCCGCCCGGTGGCCACCGCCGGCGCGCTGCAGTACGCGCTCAAGACCGCCGTGGCCGGGGACGTCATCACCTTGGCCCCCGGTGTCTACCGAGGGCCGTTCACCACCTCGGTGGTGGCCACCACCGCCAACCCGGTGTGGATCTGCGGTCCGCGTACGGCGGTGATCGACTACGGGGACCCGATGAGCGGGGGCGCCGGCATCACCTTGTCCAAGGCGTCGCACGTGATCGTCACCGGATTCTCGCTGCGGAACGTGCAGAAGGGAGTCATGGTCAACGGCGGCTCGTTCAACACGCTCTCCGATCTCAGCCTGTCCGACATCGGTGAGGAGGCCATTCACGTTCGCGGGAACTCCACCGACAATGCGGTGGTCAACAACACCATCGAGCGTGCCGGGCTCCGTTTCCCGCAGTACGGCGAGGGGATCTACATCGGCTCCGATCCGGATGCCTGGTGCACCTACTCCGACTGCCAGCCCGATCGCAGTGACCGCGTCCTGGTCCAGGACAACGTCATCTCGGGGACCACCGCCGAGGCCATCGACGTCAAAGCAGGGACTTCCGAGGGCACCGTCCGCGGCAACACGGTCAACGGGGCGGCCATGACCGGCGATCTCTCGGGGGGATGGATCGTCATCAAGGGCAACGGATTCCTGGTCGAGGGCAACACCGGGGCGTCGGCACCGGAGAACGGTTTCACCGCCACCTACTCCAAGGCCGCCGACTGGGGCCGCGACAACGTCTTCGTGCGCAACCGGGCCACGGTCTCCAACGCCACCGGCTACGGAGTCTGGCTGCAGAAGGGCATCGGCAACATCGTCGGCTGCGACAACACCACGCCGAACGGGATCCGGGTCACCAACCTGGTCTGCCAGCGCTGAGGCGGAAGTCGGTCGGGCGGTCGGGCGGTCGGGCGGTCGGGCGGCACGGTAACGGTCGGCTCCTCGCCTCGGTCGGCTCCTCACCTCGGGCGAACCCTCCCGGCGGGTGTCATCGTCGTCAGCCGGTGCGATCGAGCAGCCGGGTGAGCCGAGGGGCGAGCGTGTCGACATAGGTCTTGGTCAGGTGCGATCCGGACCGGTAGATCAAGACGTTGCCGACGACGGGCGGGCATCGCACCTGGTCCGGACACACGGCATCGTCGAGATCGATCATGCTCAGGCGATCGTTCCGGCCGGGGTGGCGCACCGCACCCGAGGCGTCGAGAACGGTCCCGCCCAGTGCGGTCACCGCGACGCTCTGGACGCCGGAAGCACTGGCGGCCACCGCCGTCGCCCGGTCGTAGCCGCAGACGTCGAGTGCGTCGGGATGCTCGGCCACGCACGCGTACACCGCCATCCCGGTCTGCGGAGTGTCGGCGAGGACGGTGACGGCGATACCGGCGTCGAGCAGCCGGCTCCATGTCCGGGTCAATCCGTCGACCATCTGCTGCCGTGGATCGGCGGTGGCCGGGGCCGGGCTGGCGACGCCGCGCACCTGCGACGTGACGACGAGGTCGGGCTGCTGCTCGAGCAGGGCACGGGTGACCGCGCCCGACCAGGCCCGGCAGCTCGGGTAGGCCGAGCCGGCCAACTCGACATCGACATCGGCGAGCGGGCAGGACGACTTCACGTAGGTCACGAGCCGGTAGCCGTGACCGAGCGCCCAGGTGTCGAGCGCGGGCAACCACTGCAAGGCCTTGGAGTCCCCGACCAGAGCCACGGTCTTGGCCCCGGCGCGGTCGCCGTAGGTGCAGGTCAGCGGATCATCGTCGGTCGAGCCCTGCTGACAGCCGTCGGCGTACGCGACCGGCACGTCGCGCAGTGCGGTGGCCGGTGACGGGAGCACCCAGTCCACCCCGATGGACCACTCCGGGTGCCGCGTCAGATCGATCCGGGCCGGCAACACGGCCGCGCCCTCGGGTCGGGCACCTGGTGGCGCGATCAGGCCGGCGCCCGGCCCCGCCAGGGCCAAGGACAGTCCGGACGCCACACTGAGGACCAGACACAGCGCGGCCAGGGCGAACGGACGCCAGATCTGCGCACGGAACCACGCCGAGAATCTGACCGGGTCCTCGACGAACCGTCGACTGGCCCAGGCCAGAACGAGTGAGGTGATTGCCACCGCCAGCGTCTGCAGCAGGGTGAAGTCGTCCCAGCGCAGCCGAGCGAGTGTGATCAGCGGCCAGTGCCACAGATAGATGCCGTACGAGATGCCGCCGACCCACACGAGCGGGGGCAGTCCGAGCAGGCGGGAGACCGCCCCGCCCCGACCACCGGCGAGGATGAGAGCTGCCGTGGACAGGGTCGGGAGCAGCGCCGGCCAGGCCGGCCAGCCACTCCCGGTCAGCAGCAGCACCGAAGCGATCAGCCCGAGCGCCCCGAGCCCGAGGAGGGCGTTGCGCACCTTCGGGGTCAGACGGTCCGCGAGCGCGGGCAGCGCCAGGGCGACGAGAGCACCGACGCCCAGTTCCCACAGCCGGGTGGTCGTGGTGAAGTACGCCGAGGGGTGCTGTCCACGCACCGCCAGCACGGCGGTGAGGAAGGAGAGCACGACGATGGCGCTCGCCGCGACCGTCAACACCGGGACCAGGGCGTGCCCCCGGCGTCGGGCGTACAGCGCCAGGCCGACGAGAACCAGCGGCCAGACCAGGTAGAACTGCTCCTCGACCGCCAGTGACCAGTAATGCTGAACGGTCGACGGCACGGTGTCCTCGGCCAGGTAGTCCACCGAGCGCGCCGCCAGCGACCAGTTCAGGCTGTAACTGCCCGCGTACGCGGTGTCGTGGCCGAACTGCGACCAGACGAATCGGGGAGCGACGAGTACCGTCGCCACGGTCGTGACCAGCAGGACCAGGGTCGAGGCGGGCAACAGCCGGGTGATCCGGCGGCCCCAGAAGCGGCTGAGCGACAACGAGCCGGTCCGGACCAGCTCGGTCCGCAGGTGGGTGCTGATCAGGAAACCCGAAATGACGAAGAACACGTCGACACCGGCGAACCCCCCGGGCAACCAGGCCGGATCGAGGTGGTAGATCAGCACCGCCAGCACGGCGAACGCGCGGAGACCCTCGATGTCGGGTCGGAACCGGCCTCCGGTGGACGGGGCACCGCCCGGCGGAACGGTCGCGGCGGAGGCCGCCAGCGTGGCGGTCACCGCTTGACTCCCCGGGCGAACTCGACCAGCACCCGCAGGTCGCGCCGGTGGGCCGGGATGACCGCCGTCACCGCCGCGCACCAGATGGCCGCGGCGAGCACGCCGAGCACGACGGTGACCGGGTCGGGCAGTCCGATCAAGGTGATCGCGTACGAGGCCATCAGCACCCCGCCGCCGACGACCAGCAGCACCCGCAGCGCCGTGAGCGCGAGCGGCCGGAAGGCCAGGCCACCGGCCCGTGCGGCGACCAACAGCGACACCGGCCAGTAGAGGGCGTACCCCACCGTGTGACCGAGCGCCACGCCGAGGCCCTGGTAGGGCAGGCCGGCGATCATCAGCACCACCAGGACCGGGTAGGCGGCGAGGTTGAAGCGCATCTGCGTCCTGGTCCGGCCCGAGGACAGGAAGATCCAGAACGACAGCTGGGCCATGGCGCGGAACGCCCCGCCCAGTGCCAAGATGGCGAAGATCGGCGCCGAGGCCGACCACTGCGGGCCCAGCGCCACGGCGATCATCGCCTCGGACAGCGTGAAGCAGAGAAGGAACAGGGGCGCGGTCAGATACAACCCGACGAGCTGAGCGCGGCCGACGATGCGGGCGTAGCGCGGTGGATCGTCGGCGACCCGCGACAGGATGGGCAACGCCACCTTGGTCAGCGGCGCCACGACCTGGGTCAGCGGCAACGCCATCAGCTGATAGGCCCGACTGAACAGCCCGACGACATCGGCACCCCAGACGGCGCCGATCATCACGGTCTGGGAGTTGTTGACCCCGTAGGTCATCAGGTGGGTGCCGAACAGGGTGGACCCGAATCGGAGCTGGCTGCGCAGGCTGGCGCGACGCTGGGGCCGACTCGGACGCCAGCGGGCCAGCGCCACCGCGAGGATCAGACCGACGACGGCCACCGTGGCCTGCTGGGCGACCAGGGCCCAGTAGCTGCGCAGCATGATCGCGGCCACGATCGCCACCCCGAAAGCGACCAGCTGGGGCACGACGTCGGTGACGGCCAGTGCGACGAAGCGCATCTGCCGGTTGAGGTGGGCCCGGAACTGGGTGGCCACGCCGTTCAGCAGGAACAGCGGAGCCAGCGCCATGGTGATGGCGGTCAACTCGGGTTGACCGTACAGGCGCGCGATCAACGGCGCGCCGGCCAGCACGATCAGCGAAGCCAGCAGCCCGATCAGCGAATTCAGCCAGAAGAGGTTGGATTGCTGAGCGGGACTCAGGTCGCGCGACTGCACCGCCGCTGCGGACAGACCGAAGTCGCGCAGCAGTTCAGCAACCCCGATGATCGCCAGCACCATCGCCAGGTAGCCGTAGTCGACCGGGTCGAGCAGACGGGCCAGGATGGCGATCGAGCCGAACTGGGTGCCGATGCGCAGGATCTGGCCGATGAGGGTGATCAGTGTCCCCCGTGCCGCCGAACCGGCCAACGACGGCGCCGGCGGCGCATCGATCACCATGCCCGACCGCTCAACTTCCGGCCCAGCGAACGCAGGCGCTCGACCCGGAACAGCCGCAGCGGGAGGTTGCGCGCCACGGTGGGTGACCAGTTGACCAACGCACCGCACGCGCTGCCGATGAAGTCCTTGCGCGACCGGGCGCACGCCATCCGGGTGTAGTGCGAGGTGTAGCGCAAGATCCGTCGGTCCCACCAGGAGAAGCGCGATCCGTGCTTGGCCAGGAAGAGCAGCACGCCGTCGGCCCGGCGGGCCGAGGCGTCGGTCAGCCGACCGTGACCGTGGTCGCGCATCTCCACCAGGGGTTGCGGCTGTACGACGTAGCGGTGACCGCCGTCGAGCACCCGGAGGACGAAGTCACGGTCGTTCTGCACCGGCAGGTGTGGATCGAAGGCCCCGACCTGGTCGAACACCGTGCGCCGGACCAGGACGCTGCTGCCGGTCACCCCGGCGCTGGAGCGGAACACGCCACGGGGGTCCAGATCGGATCTCGGGGTGATCACCACCCCCGGCCCGGAGTCGGAGAAGCGTTGGATCGCGGTGACCACCATGGCGACGTCGTCCGCCCCGGGTCCGGCCCGACCGGGTCGTCGTGCACCGGGGGGTTCCCGGTCCAGCAGCGCCACGGCTCTCTCCAGATAGGTGGGCGCCCACCGGTCGTCGTCGTCGAGGAAGGCGACGAGCGGAGCCGACCCGTGGTCGGCACCGGCGTTGCGCGAGGCCGAAGCCCCGGGCGGACCGGACTGTCGCTCGACGAAGGTCAACCGCAGGTCCGGATGGTCCAGCCGGGCCTGCTCGACCACCGCTCGGGACCTCGGGTCGGCGTCATCGCTGACCACCACCACCTCGGCCGGCGCCAGGGTCTGGGCGGCCACCGCGGCCAGCGCCTCGGCCAGGTACTGCGGACGGCCGTGCGTCGGGATCACACAATCGACCGCGACCTGCTCCACGGGACGGTTCACCGGGCGGCCCGAGCGGCCGCGTCGGCCGGTCGGGACGAACGCACGGGGGTCGGCGCCGACTCCTCGGATTCCTCTGATCGTCGGGCCAGGCAGAGCATCATCAAAATGCCGAGCAGCACCAGCAGGTTGCGCCGGGTGTCGAGCGCCGCGAACCCGGTGATGGCCACCGCGTACGCGACCAGGGCACCGAGCGCCGCCAGGTTCCTCGCGCGGTAGGCCAGGACAGCCGAGAGGACGAGGATGCCCGCGAAGGCGATCGTCCCCGGCACCCCGATGCTGATGACCAGTTGGAACCAGGAGTTCTCGATCGGCAGGCCCTGGTAGTTGAAGGGTGCCGCGATGGACATCGAGTTCGCCGGACCGCCGCCGAGCCAGTAGTGGGCAGCGGCCGTGGCGAGGGTGATGTCGGGGAGCGCATCGCGCGAGTTCAGCGAAGCCAGGCCTTCGACGCTGACGGCCCGCTGCACGAAGGAGTCGCTGTTGAGGGCCAGATACCCCGCCAGGGTCAGACCGGTCAGGATGACCGCCAGTCGGACGGACCCCAGCCGACCGGTCAGCATGGCGACGACCAGCAACGCCACGACGCCCAAGGCCGCGGCGACGTACGACCCCCGCGACACCGTGCAGACGATCCCGATCCCGTTGACCAGGGCGGGGATGATGAAGCGGCGCTGCCCGGTCTCGAACCAGCGGCCCAGGCAGAACGTCAACACGATGGCGAAGAAGAGACCGGCCAGCAGCGGGTGGCCCAAGCTGCCGTCGGCCCGGTAGACCGCCCAGTGCTGGACGTCGACCTTGCCGAGGGTCTCGTACAGCGGCGTGTAGATGACGTTGTCCTCCCACACCGTTTGCAGGACCGCGTACACCGCTGCGGCGGTTCCTGCCCAGGGCAACGCGGTCCGCAGATTCGACGCCTCGCGATCGATCGGCCCGACCTGCAGGATGGCGAGGATGGCCACCGTGTACGTGAGGGTCCAGCTGATCGCGAACTGGTGCACCGGGGCGACGACGACGAGCGGCACCATGATCACCCCTAGCACCACGGTGATCCGACGCAATCCGGTCAGCCCCGGCTGATCGGGCGGTGATGACAGCTGACCAGGGTCGACCATCACCCGGAGCAGGAGCCGACGCACCACCCATACCGCGAGCACGACCGTGGCAGGGGTGACCAACGGTGCTGTGGTGAAGTCGGTCAGCCGGTCGGGAACGACCGTGATGATGACCAGGGCGAGGACCGGCAGCACGTGCACGGGGACGACCAGCAGGACGACCAGCGCCACCGCGCCGCCGACCAGCACCACCAGCACCCCGGGGGTGCGCGAGGTCATCAGCGAGAGCGCGCCGACGACCGACAACGCGGCCAGCACACAGCTGGACACCACGGCGCCGGCGCGCGTGGCGACGACGGAGAGGGCAGTCATCGCTCGCTCAACGCGTGGCGATCTTCGGCGTGCTCCTCGGTTGATCCGGCGGCTGCGTCGCGCGGGCCGCCGCACCGGTCGCCGGGCGGAGCGGACCCTCGCCACCGTTCCCGATCACCGACACCGGCGATGCGGGACCGTCGTCGGACTTCTTGTCGCGCTTCGCCTTACCCCTCTTCGGCTCGTCCGGTCCATATCCGTAGCCATACCCGTAACCCTGGTAGCCGTAGGCGTCCGGACCCTTCAACGGCACCATCGACAACACGACGCCGCCGACGTGCGCGCCGACGTGCTCGAGTGCGGCCAGCGCGCCGGCGAACTGGTGCTTCGTGGTCCGTCCCGAAGCCGCGACCATGATCACTGCACCGGCCCGCTTGGCCAGGATCGCCGCGTCGGTCACCGGGAGCAGCGGAGGCGCGTCGAAGATGACCGCATCGAACTCCTTCTCCAGCCCGTCGATCAGTTCGGTCATCGCGCGTGAGCCGAGCAGTTCACTGGGGTTCGGGGGCACCTTGCCGGCCGGAAGCACGTACAGCTCTTCCGACCCCCAGCGCTGGACGACGTCGTCGAGGACGGCGCGACCGATCAAGACGTCGGTCAGACCGGCTCCGCCCTCGATGCCCATGTAGGCGGCGACCTTCGAACGTCGCAGGTCCGCATCGATCAGCATCACGCGACTCCCGGCGTCGGCCAGGGCGATGGCGACGTTGATCGCCGTCGTGGACTTTCCTTCGCCGGGGATGCTCGACGTGACCAGGAAGCTGGGTGAGGCGTCGATGTCCAGGAACTGCAGATTGGTGCGCAAGGTGCGGAAGGCCTCGGCCCGGGGGCTGCGCGGATCCATGTGCACGATCAACGGCCGCTCTTTGGCCTTGGCGTCGTAGGACACGGCGCTGATCACCGGTACATCGGTGAGGGCAGCGACGTCACGGTCGTTGCGGACCCGATTGTCGAGCAGCCTCCGGACCACGGCGACGCCCAGACCGATCACCAGTCCGATCAGCAGCCCGACAGCGATGTTGAGGGTGACGCGCGGGGTGACGGGAGCTATCGGCACCGAGGCCGGTCGTACCAGGGCGAGTTTGACCGGCGAGTTGGTCTGCCCGGTCGGCGTCTCGATCTGCTCGACCGCGGCAGTCAAGCTGCTGGCCACGGCATCGGAGATGGCGGCGGCCTGCGCCGGATCCGGATTGCGCACCGCGATCTGGATCAACGTCGTGCCCAGCGGCGAACTGGCGGTCACCTGCTGGATGAGCGCGGCCTCGGTGAGCGGCAACCGCAACTGGGCGATCACCGGGCTGAGGACGATCGGCGTCGACACCAGGCTCACGTAGCTCTTCACCCGGGCCTGGGTGAAATTACTTCCCTGATTGAGTTCCTGCGCCGATTCGGCGGTTTGCGTAGAGACGAAAACCGTACTCGCCGCCTCGAATTGTGGCGTGCGGGTCAGCGAATAGGCGGTCGCCACCCCGACTCCGACCAGGGCGGTCGCCAGGAGAAGGAGGAAGTTCTTCCGCAGCAGGCGGAGATACTCGCGAAGCTCCATGGATGTGTCGCACTCCTCAACCCCCCGAGAAATGAACGACTAATAGCGCATTCAGCCTACAGCCGGAAGGCGGGTGAACGACAACCCGCGAGAAGTCGGCGGTGTCAACGAGTGGAGGAGGCGCGGCCGGATGCCTGATCGTCGGTGGTGGACACGACCACGGCCAGCACCCGGGCGACCTCGGCGATCGCCGCATCGATCATCCGGGCCGAGTGTTCGTAGTCCATGGCTGAACGACCGATCGGGTCCGGCAGGTCGTCGATCGACCAGTCGATCGACACCGGATGACGGGTTCGAGCCCCGGCCAGCACACCCAGCACGCCACGGAGCCGATCCGAGGCCGTCGCGTCCGGGCCGGGCGCCGCAGCGCCCTCGGCCAGCTCCTCGACATCGAGTTCACCCGAGAGTCGAGCGAACTCCCTGAGGGTGAAACTCGACCGGACCAGTGCCGGCCGCAGGTCCACCACCGCTCGCCGATGCTCACGGGCCATCCCCAGCACGAGATCGACCGATCGCAGTGACGACAGGGTCAGATACTGCGCCCGGTGCCGGCTCGGATCGCCACCCAGTTCCCGACTCCAGCCGGCTGAGAGCGGGTGCATCGCCGCGCCGGTCTCGGCGTGGGTACCGGCGCTGCGCACCTCGACCGCTGCACCCACCGGAGCCAGCCGGGCCCGGAGCAGTTGCTCGGCCGTCGGTGACCGGCAGAGATTCCCGGTGCAGACGGTCAGAACCCTGAGGGGCCCGGGCGGAAGAGTGCTCACGGTTGCCGGAGCTTAGTGGGCGCGGCCGTTAGACTCCGAGCCGACTCCTCACGTGGAGTCGGGATCATCAGGATCTGCGGGGTCGGGGCCGCCGCGTCGAGTCGATCAGGAGACACGCATGCCCGGCCTGCTCAGGCTTCCCGACCGCTGGCGATGGCGCTTGTTGGCCCGACTGCGCGGGCCGGTGGCCGCCAGTCGCGCCCTCGGGGTGACCGTGGGCGACGGCTGCCGCATCCTCTCGATGAACGTCAGCTCGGAGTACGAGCTGGTCAGCATCGGCGATCGGGTGACCGTGAGCAGTGAGGTGCTGTTCATCACCCATGACGGCACCGGCTGGCTGATCCGGGACGAGAAGGGTCGCCGGCACTACTCGTACGCGAGGATCGTGATCGGCAACGACGTCTTCATCGGGGCCCGGGCCACCCTGCTGCCCGGGGTCAGGATCGGTGACCGGTGTGTGGTGGCCGCCGGGGCGGTCGTGGCCCGCTCGGTCCCGGACGGTTCGGTGGTCGGTGGTAACCCGGCCCGGGTCCTCGGGCACTTCGACGACCTCGCCGCCCGGATCCGGACCGGGTGGTCCGTCGATCGCGAGGTGACCGAGACCTTCCGGCCTGCGCTGTGACCCGGCATCGCATCGGTACCGCCCTGGTCGCCGCCCTCTCCGCCCTCGTCGTGAGCATGACCGCCGGCTGCGGTGGGGCCACCGATCCCCGGCCCCGGCCGACTCCGCTCCCGGCCCAGGCTCGGGTCCTGGTCTTCGGCGACAGCTACACCGAGGGGGTCGGAGCCGAGCCGGCCCATCGCGGCTACGCCTATCTGCTGGGTGCCGCCCTGGGGTGGTCGGTGACGGTCGACGGGGCGGGTGGCACCGGCTACCTCGCACCGGCACCGACGAACCGGGGGCCGTACCGGAAACGGCTGGCCGAGGCACCGGCCGGGCCGTTCGACCTGGTCCTGCTGCAGGGCAGCACCAACGACGAACGCCAGCCCGTCGCCGGGCTCGCCCCCGCCGTCGACCAGACCGTCACGGCGTTCCGCGACCGATACCCCGGAGCCCGGATCATCATGCTCGGCCCGATCGCGCTGAGGGGGGTGGTGTCCGAGCCCAAGGCAGCGGTCAACGAGACGCTGAAGGCCTACGCGCAGGCCCATCAGGTGACCTACATCGACGCCGTCGCCGAGTCATGGTTCGCGACCAGCGAGGTGAGGACCATGGTGAATCCGAACGACGGCCACCCCAGCAACGCCGGACACCAGCGCATCCGTGACCGGTTGACCATCGACCTGGTCCGGCTGACGGTGGCGCCCACCTCACCCTGAGCACACCGCTCGGCTCCCGTGCTGGTCAGGGTCGACGGGCGCACTGCCGTCCCGCTGCCTCAGTACGCTCCGCTGCCCCGGAGCACGGCCCGCACCGTACGCGCGACGATCATCAGGTCCTGCATCAGCGACCAGTTCTCGACGTAGTAGAGATCGAGTCGCACCGACTCCTCCCACGACAGGTCGGAGCGTCCGCTGACCTGCCAGAGTCCGGTCAGACCGGGCTTGACCAGCAGCCGGCGATGGACCATGTCCGAATAGGTCATCACCTCCTGGCGCAGCGGCGGCCGCGGTCCGACGATGCTCATCCGTCCGGAGAGCACGTTGAACAGCTGGGGCAGTTCGTCGAGGCTGAACCGGCGCAGCCACCGGCCGAGCCGGGTGACCCGAGGATCGTCGCGGATCTTGAACAACGGTCCGGCGGCCTGGTTGGCCCCGAGCAGGTCGTCGCGCCGACGGTCGGCGTCGACGGTCATGGTGCGGAACTTGAGCATCGAGAACGGCTGCCCGTTGAGCCCGATCCGCTCCGAGCGGTAGAGCACCGGGCCGACGCTGGTCAGCTTGACCGCCACCGCGAGCAGCGCGATCACCGGGGACAGCACCACCACCGCCGCGGCGGCGCCGACCAGATCGACCGCGGACTTGCGGAACTTGGTCGCCCCCTCGTACTGCGGCTTGTCCACGTGCAGCAGCGGCAGTCCGGCCACCGGCCGGACCTGGAGCCGCGGACCGGCCACGTCGATCACCCCGGGCGCGACGACGAGCGCGACCTGACTCGCCTCGAGCTGCCAGGCCAGGCTGCGCATCCCCTCGGTCCCGATCGATTCGGTGTTGCTCACCGCCACGATGTCGGCGCGGGTCGCGGTCACCGCGGTCATCACCGCGGTCTCGTCGCCGAGCACGGGGACCAGGTGGCCGTCGATGTCGACCCGACGGCCGATGGCGTCCCACCCGGGCTCGCACACCCCGACGACGCGGTAGCCGGCGTCGCGTTCGCGTTCGAAGATCTCGGCCATCGCGATCGCCGATTGCCGCGATCCCACCACGATCACGTCGGAACAGCACTCGCCCCGACGGCGGCGTCGGCGCAGCCAGACCCGCCAGGCCCACCGACCGGTGAGCAGCAGGAAGACGCCGAGCGGCAGCGCGACGGCCAGGTAGCCACGGGCCAGGTCGATCTTGATCAGGAACGCGACGATGGCCACCGAGCCGAACAGGGCCAGCGATGCGTGGGCGACCCGACGGTATTCCTCCGCGCCCTCGCCGATCATCCGCGGATCGCGCGCCCGGAACAGCGTCAGCGCGGCGAACCACAGCAGCGCGAGGACGACCGAGATCGCGGTGTAGCTGACGAACGAGACCGCGGCCACGGTCGCCGCCGACCCCAGACCGAAGCGGGCGCTCTGGGCCACGCAGACCGCGATCATGATCGCCGCGATGTCGGTGACCAGCAACCGACGGACGTAGCGGATGCTCCAGTGCGCCGGCACGACGTGGCCGGGGACCGCCACGTCCGGAGCGACCCGGGGCACCGTCAGTTCGGCCAGGTGATGGGGTGGGCGAACCGACTGTGTGGTGGCCACAGGGGCACTCGCCTTTCTCCCCCGAGGCCGGCCGACGCCGGTTGATGTCGATAGCTGAGCCATGCGTCACTCGGTCCGACTGCCCCGGAACGCGGGCACAAATCTCGTCTGATCAGGGGTGTCGATGGTTACTACCCGCCGGGAGGCGGGTAGCCGTGACTGAGTTTGATCAGAGTAACGACCCCTTCCCCACACATCAAGCCACGTTGGTGATCCGGTCCCGAACGTGATCAAGCTGTTGGACCCGGCTCGGCTGTTAGGATCGAGATGCACTCGGGGCGAACGTGACAGTGATGGGACTCCCCCGTGTCGATCTTCTTCCCGCCCCGCGTCGAGGTGGATCTCTCCGAGCCGCCGCCTCCCCCGCCGCTCCGACGGCGCCGCGGGCTGCGCCGGATCCTGGCCGTGATCGCCGCTCTACTCGTCGTGGTCGTGGCCGGCACGGCGATCTACGCCGGCGTCGTCAGCTCGGCGTTCGAGAACACGGTGCAGCGTGAGTCGCTGCTGCCCGATGACGTGCCCGCGGCCGACACCGCGGCCGACGGCGAGGACTCCGAGTCGCGCCCGCAACGGCCGGAGAAGCGGGTCACCGGAGCCCGGAACTACGTGTTGATGGGCTCCGACACCCGTGACCCCCAGGCCGAGCAGGGGCGCAGTGATTCGTTGATGGTGCTGCACCTCAGCGAGGACCGGCGTAGCGCGTACCTGATCTCCTTTCCTCGCGACATGTATGTGCCCATCCCCGGCTACGGGCGCAACAAGATCAACGCCGCGTACTCGTTCGGCGGGCCGAAGCTGACCGTGCAGACCCTGGAACAGCTCCTGGACACGCGGATCGACCACGTCGCCATGATCGACTTCGAGGGCTTCATCGCGCTGACCGAGGAATTGGGCGGGGTGACGGTCCACAACCGCCACGCCACGAAGTCCCGCGGCTACACGTTCAAGCGCGGTGAGATCACCATCTCCGGTGACGAGGCGCTGGCCTTCGTCCGCGAGCGCTACGACCTCCCGAACGGCGATCTCGACCGGGCCGAGCGGCAGCGATCCGTGGTCAAGGCGATCCTGCGCAAGGGCCTGAGTCCTGAGGTGATGGCCAACCCGACCCGGTTCACCGAGTTCGTCGGCGAGCTCGGCCGCCATCTGACCGTCGACGACGAGCTCAGCGACACCGAGATCCGCAAGACCGCCGTGTCGTTGCGGCTCAGCCCGAATGAGCTCGTCCTGCTCCAGGCGCCGATCGCCGGCTTCGGCTCGGTCAACGGGGCCAGCATCGACATCGTCGACCAGCCGGCCATGGCCGACCTGTCCGAGGCACTCGCCTCCGACACCCTCGACGACTACCTCGACAAGCACGGCGAGCGCTGAGCCGACGGCTCCCACCCGCCCCCGGAAACGCCTCTGCGGACGTTCCTCGGATCGGCGCCCCCTGCTGGAGGTGCGGATCCGAGCAACGTCCGCAGACGTGACCGGTCGGACCGGGCGAGCAGCTAGACCATCATCTGCCGGGCGGTCGGCGGGATCGGCCGCGGGCAGCTTGGTCGAGCCGGAGAGGAACTTGTCCACCCCGTTGGCACAGGCCCGGCCCTCGGCGATGGCCCAGACGATCAGCGACTGACCGCGACCGGCGTCACCGCAGGCGAAGACGCCCTCGACGTCGGTGGCGTAGTCCTCGTTGCGGGCGATGTTCTTCCGCTCGTCGAGCGAGACCCCGAGCTGATCGACCACGCTGGCCGTCTCCGGGCCGGTGAAGCCCATGGCCAGCAGGACCAGATCGGCCGGGATCTCCTTGTCGGTGCCCTCGACGGCGGTCAGCTTGCCGCCCTCGAACACCACCTCGGACAGCTTGAGCGCGGTGACCTGGCCGTCCGTCGCCGGTGAACTCCGAGGTGGAGACCGAGTAGACCCGCTCGCCCGCCTCCTCGTGCGCCGAGGACACCCGGTAGATCATCGGGTAGGTCGGCCACGGCTGGTGGCTCGGGACGCTCGTCGGGCGGGGTCGGCATGATCTCGAGCTGGGTGATCGACGCCGCGCCCTGGCGGATCGAGGTGCCGAGGCAGTCGGCGCCGGTGTCGCCGCCGCCGATGATGACGACGTGCTTGTCCTTGGCGCTGATCTGGCCCTCGACGGTCTCACCGAGCGCGACCCGGTTGGCCTGCGGCAGGAACTCCATGGCCTGGTGGATCCCGTCGAGCTCGCGCCCGGGCACCGGCAGGTCACGGCCGATCGTCGACCCGATGGCCAGCACGACGGCGTCGTAGCGCTCCTTGAGCTGCTTGCCGGTGATCTGCTTGCCGACGTCGACCCCGCAGCGGAAGTTGGTGCCCTCGTCCTTCATCTGCCGGATCCGGCGGTCGAGGACCTTCTTCTCCATCTTGAACTCGGGGATGCCGTAGCGCATCAGACCGCCCGGCTTGTCGGCCCGCTCGTACACGGCGACGGTGTGCCCGGCCCGGGTCAGCTGCTGGGCCACGGCCAGGCCGGCCGGTCCGGAGCCGATCACGGCGACGGTCTTGCCGGTCAGCCAGTCCGGCGGCTGCGGCTTGACCCGCCGCTCGTCCCAGGCCTTGTCGATGATCGCGACCTCGACGTTCTTGATGGTCACCGGGTCGCGGTTGATCCCGACCACGCAGGCGGTCTCGCACGGTGCCGGGCACAGCCGCCCGGTGAACTCCGGGAAGTTGTTGGTCGCGTGCAGCCGCTCGAGCGCCTCGTCCCAGTCGCGCCGCCAGACCAGGTCGTTCCACTCCGGGATGAGGTTGCCCAGCGGGCAGCCGGTGTGGCAGAACGGGATGCCGCAGTCCATGCAGCGCCCGGCCTGCTCGGAGATGATCGGCAGCAGCGCCCGCCCCGGCGTACCGGGGTAGACCTCGTTCCAGTCGTGCACCCGCTCGGCGACCGGCCGCCGCTCGGCGACCTTCCGCGGCGGTGGTGATGAATCCCCGTGGGTCAGCCATGTCGATTCTCGTTTCTTTCCAGACGCGCGGGAGCCAGTTGAGCGGCCGGGCTAGGGCGGAAGGGCTCCGAGCGTGGATGGGTCTGGCGGGAGCGCGAGCGTGCGAGCGCGGATGGTTGCGAGGAGCCCATCCGCCCGAGCGCGGTCGCGAGGGTGCTAGCCACGTGCGGCATCCATCATGCGGAGCGTGGTGGCGGCCTCGTCGAGGCCGTCGGCCGCGGCCTGGTCCTGGGCGGCGATGACCTTGGCGTAGTCGCGCGGCAGCACCTTGGTGAAGCGCAGCGCCGAGGCCTCCCAGTCGGCCAGCAGCGCGGCGGCCACGTCGGAGCCGGTCTCCTCGTCGTGCCGCACGACGAGCCCACGGAGCAGTTCGAGATCGGCCTCGGACGGGTCGAGCGCGTCGACCATCTCGGTGTTGAGCAGTGCCCGGGTCGAGATCGAGGACGTAGCGCGATCCCGCCGGACATGCCCGCGGCGACGTTGCGGCCGGTCGAGCCGAGCACGACGGCGATGCCACCGGTCATGTACTCGCAGCCGTGGTCACCGAGACCCTCGACGACCGCGGTGGCGCCGGAGTTGCGGACGCAGAACCGCTCGCCGACCATGCCGCGGATGAAGATCTCCCCCGAGGTCGCGCCGTAGCCGATGACGTTGCCGGCGATGATGTTCTCCGCGGCCACGAAGGTCGGCGTCGCGGGCGGGCCGCAGCGACCAGCCGACCACCGGACAGGCCCTTGCCCAGGTAGTCGTTGCTGTCGCCCTCGAGCCGCAGGGTGATCCCGGCGGGCAGGAACGCGCCGAAGCTCTGTCCGGCCGAGCCGGTGAAGGTGATGTCGATGGTGCCGTCGGGCAGCCCCTCGCCGCGGGTCGCCTTGGTCACCTCGTGACCGAGGATGGTCCCGACGGTCCGGTCGACGTTGCGGATCGGCAGCGAGGCGCGGACCGCCTCGCCGTGGTCCAGGGCTGGCCGGCAGAGCTCGATCAGCTTCTGGTCGAGCTTGTCGCCGAGTCCGTGGTCCTGGGCGGTGATGTTGTGCAGCGAGGCGCCCTCGGGCAGCTCCGGGTCGGTGCAGCATCGGCCGCAGGTCGAGCCCGTGCGCCTTCCAGTGCGGTCTCGGCGGTGGTGGTGTCGAGCACCTCGACGTGGCCGATGGCCTCCTCGAGCGTCCGGAAGCCCAACGCGGCCAGGTGCTCGCGCACCTCCTCGGCGATGAACTCGAAGAAGTTGACCACGAACTCCGGCTTGCCGGAGAACTTGGACCGCAGCTCGGCGTTCTGGGTCGCCACGCCGACCGGGCAGGTGTCGAGGTGGCAGACCCGCATCATGATGCAGCCGCTGACACACCAGCGGCGCGGTCGCGAAACCGAACTCCTCGGCGCCGAGCAGGGCGCCGATGATGACGTCGCGGCCGGTCTTGAGCTGGCCGTCGACCTGGACCACGATCCGGTCACGCAGCCCGTTGAGCAGCAGGGTCTGCTGGGTCTCGGCCAGACCGAGCTCCCAGGGACCACCGGCGTGCTTGAGCGAGGTCAGCGGCGCCGCACCGGTGCCACCGTCGTGGCCGGAGATCAGCACCACGTCGGCCTTGGCCTTGGAGACGCCGGCGGCGACCGTACCCACGCCGACCTCGGCGACCAGCTTGACGTGGACCCGGGCGGCCGGGTTGGCGCACTTGAGGTCGTGGATCAGCTGCTTGAGATCCTCGATCGAGTAGATGTCGTGGTGCGGCGGCGGGGAGATCAGCCCGACGCCCGGGGTCGAGTGCCGGGTCTTGGCCACCCACGGGTAGACCTTCTGACCGGGCAGCTGGCCGCCCTCGCCGGGCTTGGCGCCCTGGGCCATCTTGATCTGGATGTCGGTGGCGTTGGTCAGGTAGTCGCTGGTCACGCCGAACCGGCCCGAGGCGACCTGCTTGATCGCGCTGCGCCGCTCGGGGTCGTAGAGCCGGTCCTTGTCCTCGCCGCCCTCGCCGGTGTTGGACTTGCCGCCCAGCCGGTTCATGGCGATGGCCAGGGTCTGGTGCGCCTCGAGGCTGATCGACCCGTACGACATCGCACCGGTGGAGAACCGCTTGACGATCGAGCTGACCGGCTCGACCTCCTCGATCGGCACCGGCTGGCGGTCCGAGGCGAACTTCAGCAGGCCGCGCAGCGTCATCAGCCGCTCGGACTGCTCGTCGATGTGGCGGGTGTACTGCTTGAAGATGTCGTAGCGCCCCGACCGGGTCGAGTGCTGCAGCCGGAACACCGTCTCCGGGTCGAACAGGTGCGGCTCGCCCTCGCGACGCCACTGGTACTCACCGCCGACCGGGAGCAGCCGGTGGGCCAGCGGGATGCCGTCGGCCGGGTAGGCCCGCAGGTGCCGGTCGCGGATCTCGTCGGCGACCTGGCTCAGGGTGATCCCGCCGAGCTTGCTGGTGGTGCCGGTGAAGTAGCGGTCGACCAGCTCGCGCGACAGCCCGAGCGCCTCGAAGATCTGCGCACCGGTGTACGAGGCGACGGTGGAGACGCCCATCTTGCTCATCACCTTGAGCACGCCCTTGCCGAGCGCCTTGACCACGTTGGCGACGGCCTTCTCCGGCTCGACCGAGGTGTAGACGCCGTGCCGGGCCAGGTCCTCGACCGACTCGATGGCCAGGTACGGGTTGACCGCCGCGGCGCCGTAGCCGATCAGCAGCGCGACGTGGTGCACCTCGCGGACGTCACCGGCCTCGACGACCAGGCCGACCTGGGTGCGGGACTTCTCCCGGACCAGGTGGTGGTGCACGGCGGCGGTGAACAGCAGCGACGGGATCGGCGCCAGCTCGGCGTTGGAGTGCCGGTCCGAGAGCAGGATGATCCGCGCACCGCCGGCGATCGCGGTCGAGATCTCGGCGCACAGCTCGTCGAGCTTGGCCTCGAGCGCCTCGGCTCCCCCGCTGACCTCGTACAGACCACGGGCCACGTACGTCGGCGTAGCCGGGCAGGTCGCCCTCGCGGTTGATCCGGACGATCTTGGCCAGCGCGTCGTTGTCGAGCACCGGGAACGGCAGCACCAGGCGGCGGCACGAGGCGGGACCGGGGTCGAGCAGGTTCTGCTCCGGGCCGATGGTGTTGTAGAGCGAGGTGACCAGCTCTTCGCGGATCGCGTCCAGCGGCGGGTTGGTCACCTGGGCGAACAGCTGGGAGAAGTAGTCGAACAGCAGCCGCGACTTCGTCGCTGAGCGCGGCGATCGGGGTGTCGGTGCCCATCGAGCCGATCGGCTCGGCGCCGCCGCTGCGCCATCGGGGCCAGGATCAGCCGCAGCTCCTCCTCGGTGTAGCCGAAGACCTGCTGCCGCCGGGTGACCGAGGCGTGGGTGTGCACGATGTGCTCGCGCTCGGGCAGGTCGCCGAGCAGCATCCGGCCGCCGAGCAGCCACTCGCCGTACGGCGCGGCCGCGGCCAGGGAGCTCTTGACCTCCTCGTCGGAGATCGATCCGGTGCTCGCTGAGGTCGGCCAGGAACATCCGGCCGGGCTGCAGCCGGCCCTTCTGGACCACCTTCTCCGCGGCGATGTCGAGCACGCCGGCCTCGGAGGCCAGCACGACCAGGCCGTCGTCGGTCACCCAGTAGCGACCCGGACGCAGTCCGTTGCGGTCGAGCACCGCGCCGATCTGGGTGCCGTCGGTGAAGACCACACCGGCCGGACCGTCCCAGGGCTCCATCAGGCAGGAGTGGAAGGCGTAGAAGTCCTTGCGCTTCTGATCCATCGTGGGGTTGTTCTCCCACGCCTCGGGGATCATCATCAGCATCGCGTGCGGCAGCGACCGGCCGCCCAGGTGCAGCAGCTCGACGACCTCGTCGAAGCGAGGCCGAGTCCGAGGCGTCCGGGGTGCAGATCGGGAACAGCCGCTCGAGGTCGCCGGGCATGACGTCGCTGGCGCAGCAGCGCCTCGCGGGCGCGCATCCAGTTGCGGTTGCCCTTGACGGTGTTGATCTCGCCGTTGTGGGCGATCATCCGGAACGGGTGGGCGAGCTCCCAGGCCGGGAAGGTGTTGGTCGAGAAGCGCGAGTGGACGACCGCGAGGGCGCTGGCCATCCGCTCGTCGCCCAGCTCGGGGAAGACCAGCTCGAGCTGCTCGGTGGTCAGCATCCCCTTGTAGACCAGGGTGCGGGCCGACAGCGAGGCGAAGTAGACCCCGGACTCGTGCTGGGCGCGGCGGCGCAGGCAGTAGGCCAGCCGGTCGAGCGCGATCCCCATCACCGGCGCCCCGTGGGCGCTGACGAGAGCTGCTCGAAGTGCGGCATGTTCGACCGGGTCAGGTCGCTCAGCGAGGCATCGTCGGTCGAGCACCGTGCGCCAGCCGAGGACCCGGAGGTTCTCCTCGACCGCGATCTGCTCGATGGTCGCCTTGGCCGTCGCCCGCTGCTCGGGATCGGTGGGCAGAAAGGCGTTGCCGACCGCGTACGCGCCCTGACGCGGGCAGGTCGAAGTCGGCCATCGGCGCGCAAGAAGGCGTCCGGGATCTGCATCAGGATGCCGGCGCCGTCACCGGTGCGGGGGTCGGCGATCCGGTGGCTCCGCGGTGATCCAGGTTGCGCAGCGCCTCGAGGCCCTTGGCCACGATGTCGTGGCTCGGCACGCCGGACAGCGTGGCCACGAAGGCGACCCCGCACGCGTCGTGCTCGAACGCCGGATCGTAGAGGCCCTGGGCCGAGGGACGGCCAGGCAGAACTGGGGTCATGGCATAGCTCCGGTCGTCTAGCGATCTCACAGGGACGACTCTGGCCCATAAGTTGTCGAAAGATTAACGCATGCATCCTCATGGACACGCACGCGAAATTTCCTCAGTCGGACCGGTCGTGACCTGGGGTTTCGGGCGCTGAACCGTCAACTTCGGCCGGCTCGGAGTCCGCGGCCGGGCTATTGATCGACGCGGGCGCGGTTTCCACCACTTCCTCGCGTCCGGGACGGTGACGGACCAGCCAGACCAAGACCAGCGCGGCGGCCAGGAAGACGATCAGCGAGGTGTAGTTGTTGAGCCGGAAGCCACCGATCTCGTTCACCGTGTCGATCCGCAGCGCCTCGATCCAGAACCGTCCGGCGCAGTAGAGCATCACGTAGAGGGTGAACACCTTGCCGTGGCCGAGCCGCAGCCGTCGGTCGAGCACGATGATCACCACGGCGATGGCCAGGTTCCAGAGCATCTCGTAGAGGAAGGTGGGGTGGAAGGTGGCGTACTGGGCGAAACCGGCCGGGCGGTACTGCGGCGCGATCTCCAGCGCCCACGGCAGCGTGGTCGGTCGCCCGAACAGCTCGGAGTTGAACCAGTTGCCGAGTCGGCCGATCGCCTGGGCGACCAGCGATGCCCGGGGCAACCGCGTCGAGCAGGGCCGGGAAGCGGATGCCGCGGCGCCGGGCCACCAGCGTACGCGCCGACCGCGCCAGGGCGACGGCGCCCCAGATGCCCAGCCCGCCCTGCCAGATCTTCAGCGCGTCGACCGGGTTGCGACCGGGGCCGAAGTAGAGCTCGTAGTCGGTGATCACGTGGTAGATCCGGGCCCCGATGATGCCGAGCGGGATCGCCGACCACGACCACCGTTTCCAGGCTGTCCGAGGTGCCGCCGCGGGCCCGCCAGCGGCGGGTGGCGATGATCATGCCGACGACGATGCCGGCGATGATGCACAGCGCGTACGCGCGCAGCGGGAACGGGCCGAGGTACCAGACGCCGGTGGCCGGGCTCGGTATGGACAGCAGCGGCGAAGTCATCGCCGCCATCATCCCCGAAGCAGCTGGTCCAGCTGCTCCGGTGTCACCGTGGCGATGTCGACGCTCTGGTCGCCGACGAACATCGACGGGGTCTGGGTGACCTGGTCGGCGGCGGCGGCGGCGTTGATCGAGTCGACCCAGCCGGCGTGGGTCTGATCGGTGACGCAGGCCTCGAAACCGGGAGCGGAGACCCCGGTCAGCGCCCCGAGCTGGGTGAGCTGGGTGGCCGACCAACGCAGGTCGACGTTCGCGAACAGCCCGGCGAAGTATTCCTGGGCCGATCCCGCCTCGGCGGCGCAGCCGAAGGCGTTGGCCGCCGACCGGGACCCGCTGTCGATGAAGGCCATCGGATAGACCTGGAGCCGGATCGCGTTGTCCTGCGCAGCCCGGGCGATGACGTCGCCGTGACTGGCCTCGAAGTCGGCGCAGTGCGGGCAGTGGAAGTCGATGTAGAGCCGGGCGGTGCGCTCACCACCGCCCCACACGATCGGCTGTCCCGCGGTGACGGGCTGGACGCTGCTCGGGCGGACGCCCACCGCGGACGCGTCCCCGGGGGGCACCGGGGTGGCGTTGCTGCGGACGAACGGCACCACGAACAGCGCAGCAATCAGCACCACGAAGAGCGCGCCGACCCCGAACAGGACCAGTTTCTGGTTGCGTTCCATCAGCGGGTCCGTTCGACCAGGAGTCCGAGATCTCGGGTCAGCGACCCGATCGGGGTGCCCGGGTTCCAGGCCACCACCGCCTGGTCACGGCTGAAGCCGAGCACCGGCGCCGAGTGGGCCACGTCGTAGCCGCCGCCGGGCAACCGCTCGCGGTCGCCGATCACCACCCCGACCCGATCGGCCACCCGCTTGATCTCGCTCGGGGTGCCGGTGAGTCCGACGAACGAGTCGTCGAAGCGAGCGAGGTAGCGCTCGATGACGGCCGCGGTGTCGCGCTGCGGATCGGTGGTGACGAACAGCAGCTGGATCTGATCCCGCTCAGCGCCGTCGAGCCGGCGCAACGCCAGCGCGACGTCGGACAGCTGGGCGAGGCAGACGTCGGGGCAGTGGGTGTAGCCGAAGAACATCAGGGTCACCGGCTTGGACGGGGTGTCGGCCAGGTTGTAGTCCTGGCCGGCCGTGTCGCGCAGCACCAGGTCGGGCATCGGGTAGGGGGCGAGGAAGGCCGTGCCGCCGACGAACCCGTCATGGTCCACCGCGGCCCGCGCTGCGGGATCGGCGGTGGTGCAGCCGGTGACGGCCAGCAGCACGCCGACCGCCATCAGCAGCCGGCTGACGCGGCCAACGCTCGAGATCACAACGTGCTCAACCCGGCGACCGGCTCCTGAGTTCCCGGATCCAACGGTTGACCCTCGCGGACGCCCGCGGCGAGATCGGCGACGACGGCGCGCAGCTCCCGCAGATCACCGGGGTCCCCGGCGTCCTCGGCCTCGAGCAACGTCTTGACCAGCGCCGACCCGACGATCACCGCGTCGGCGAACCCGGTCACCTCGCGGGCCTGTGCACCGTTCGACACCCCGAGCCCGACGCCGACCAGCGCATCGGGGACGGCGGCACGGATCCGCGCGACCAGGGCGGGCGCCAGCGACGACGTCGAGGTCCGTGCCCCGGTCACCCCCATCACCGCGGTCGCGTACACCCAGCCGCGGCAGGCGCGGACGGTCGCTTCGAGTCGGTCGTCGGTCGACGACGGCGAGACCAGGAAGATCCGGTCCAGACCGTGGTCGTCGGACACCGCGATCCACTCGGCCGCCTCGTCCGGGGTCAGGTCGGGGGTGATCATCCCGGCGCCGCCGGCCGAGGCGAGGTCGCGGGCGAAACGGTCGGCGCCGTAGCGCTCGACCAGGTTCCAGTAGGTCATCACCACCGCCGGCTTGCCGGCCGTGGCCACCGCCTCCACGGCGGCGAAGGCGTCGCGGGTGCGTACGCCGCGCTCCAGCGCCCGGGTCCCGGCCCGCTGGATGGTGATGCCGTCCATCATCGGATCGCTGTACGGCAGTCCGACCTCGACCAGGTCGACGCCGGGTGAGTCACCGTCGCCGGTCAGTGCGCGCAGCGCGGCCAGCGAGGTGTCGACGTCGGGATAGCCGACGTGCAGGAAACCGACCAGCGCCCCGCGCCCCTCGGCGCGGGCCGCGGCGAAGGCCCGGCCCGAGTGGCCGGGATCGAACGCGGCTCCGGCCCCGGATCCGCTCACAGCTGGGCTCCGGCTCCCGAGGACGCGCCACCCATCTGCAGGTCCTGACCGACGGTCTCGCCGGCCTCGGTGCCGATCTTCTTGCCCGACTCCGACCCGGTGCCCTTGGTGTCGAGCCCGAAGTAGGTGATGGCGGTGTCGACGTCCTTGTCGCCGCGGCCGGACAGGTTGACCAGGATGATCGGCTTCCCGCCGTCGCGCCCGGCAGCGTGGGGCCGAGCTTGATCGCCCCGGCCAGCGCGTGGGCCGACTCGATGGCCGGCACGATGCCCTCGGTCTGCGACAGCAGCCGGAAGGCGTCCATCGCCTCGGCGTCGGTGATCGGGGAGTAGTGCGCCCGTCCGGTCGCGGCCAGCCAGGAGTGCTCCGGGCCGACGCCCGGATAGTCCAGTCCGGCGGAGATCGAGTGCGACTCCCGGGTCTGGCCGTCCTCGTCCTGCAGCACGAAGGTCCGCATGCCGTGCAGCACACCGACCTCGCCGGCCGAGATGGTGGCCGCGTGGCGTCCCGTCTCGACCCCGTCACCGCCGGCCTCGTAGCCGTAGAGGCCGACCTCGGTGTCGGGGATGAAGTCGGCGAAGATGCCGAGCGCGTTCGAGCCGCCGCCGACGCAGGCGACCACGGCGTCGGGCAGCCGGCCGTAGCGGTCGAGCACCTGGGCCCGGGCCTCGGTGCTGATGATGCGCTGGAACTCGCGGACCATCATCGGGAACGGGTGCGGACCGGCGACCGATGCCGATCAGGTAGTGGGTGTCGTCGACGCTGGCGACCCAGTCGCGCATGGCGTCGTTCATCGCGTCCTTGAGCGTCTGGGTGCCCGACTCGACGGCGATCACCTCGGCGCCCAGCAGCCGCATCCGGGCCACGTTGAGCGCCTGCCGCTCGGTGTCGACCTTGCCCATGTAGACCGTGCAGTCGAGTCCGAACAGGGCGGCCGCGGTGGCGGTGGCCACCCCGTGCTGACCGGCGCCGGTCTCGGCGATGACCCGCTGTCTTGCCCATCCGGCGGGTCAGCAGGGCCTGGCCCGAGGACGTTGTTGATCTTGTGCGAGCCGGTGTGGTTGAGGTCCTCGCGCTTGAGCAGGATGGTCGCGCCCCCGGCGTGCTCGGCGAACCGGCGCGCCTCGGTGATCGGCGACGGTCGACCGGTGTAGTCGGCCAGCAGTCCGGCCAGCTCGGAGCGGAACGCCGGATCGGCGATCGCCGCGCGGAACTCGTCCTCGAGTTGGGCCAGCGCCGCGTACAGCGCCTCCGGGACGAACTTGCCACCGAACTGCTCGAAGTGGCCGGTTCGGTCCGGCAGGAGGTCGACCACGCGTAATCCTTTACCGATCGAAGCTGTGTCAGATCCGAGCCATCTCAGATCACGGCTTGTGCACCGCCGGGTGGGCCCCGGCGGCGACCAGGTCGGCCACCCCACTGCGGGGATCACGTCCGGTCACCAGCGCTTCGCCGACCAGGACAACGTCGGCGCCCGCGCGGGCCAAGTCGATCACGTCGTGCGGCCCGCGGACACCGGACTCCGCGATCCGGACGATGCCGTCGGGGATCAGCGGAGCCAGTCGGGCGAAGGTCGTGGAGTCGACCTCGAGGGTCTGCAGGTTGCGGGCGTTGACCCCGATGATGTCGGCTCCGGCGTCGACCGCCCGGGCCACCTCGGTCGCGTCGTGCACCTCGACCAGCGGCGTCAGACCGATCGAGCGGGCGCGCTCGATCAGCGACACCAGTTCGGGGTCGCTCAGCGCGGCGACGATCAGCAGCACCAGGTCGGCGCCGGCGGCCCGGGCCTCGAACAACTGGTACGGGGTGACGATGAAGTCCTTGCGGAGCACCGGGATCTTGACCGCGCAGCGGACCGCGACCAGGTCGTCGAGCTTGCCCGAGAACCGGCGCTCCTCGGTCAGCACCGAGATGGCGGCGGCGCCGCCGTCCTCGTACGCGGTGGCCAGCGCGGCCGGGTCGGTGATGGTGGCCAGCGAGCCCTTGCTCGGGCTGGACCGCTTGACCTCCGCGATCACCGACACCCCGGGCCCGCGGAACCGCGGCCGCGGGTCGAGCGCCGGATCGACGTGGTGGCAGCGTTCCTTCAGCCGGTGGAGCGGTATTCGCTCCTGGCGGTCGGCGAGATCTTCCCGCACGCCCGCGACGATGTCGTCCAGTACGCCCATCAGATGCCCTCCGGGATCAATACGCGCCGTGGCCCATGGACTGCAGGACCTTGGTGACGATCAGAGACGCGACGAGCAGACCGACCGCGATCCAGAACATCGGCCAGTTCTGCAGGATGAGGGCGATGCCGCCCAGGACCACCGCGAGCAGCGCGATGGTCGTGCCGGCCCAGGCGGCCGCGGTGCGGCCGTGGTGCACGTGCTTGGGAGCCCGCTGCCCGGCCTGCGTCGAAGCCTGGTGGGTTTCTGCCATGAGTCTGTCCTCACTTGCCGGGCCGACGGATTCGCCACCCGAGGGGGTCGAGGCCGAGTCGTGTCGGCGATCAGATTGAACGACGTCGGGGACGCTGGTCACCGATCCTCGTCCATTCGTTGCTCAATTGTGGCTTGCGATCCGGTTTCGCGCACATCGGGGTCGGGAGCGGTCGTCCGGGTCGGGTCGAGACCGGCGTCGAAGGCCCGCCAGACATCGGCCGGATCGCTGCTCGCCGTGGTCACCGCCAGATCGGGACGTTCGAAGCGCCGGCCCCCGCTGCTCCACCGCGGAGCGAACACCGCGATCAGCATCCCGCCGAGGACCCCGAGGGCGCCGGCCACCGCGTAGACGACCGGCCACGACGTGGCGACCAGCGCGAACTGGTCGGCCAGGCTGACCTCGCGGACCCCGGAGCGGACCGCCTCGTCGCTGGGCCGGACCCGCAGCGCGCCGGCCACCACCATCCCGGCGGCGGCCACGGCCAGCAGTCCCCCGAGCACCTGACGGCCGCGGGCCCGCAGGACCAGCAACAGCAACGCCCCGGCGAGCAGCACGACCGGTAGCGCCTGGGTCAGCCCGGCCGTGGTCGCCGTCCCGGTGAACCGGGCCGCCACGCCGTCGCCGACGGCCCGCCACCACGGCTGGGCGGTGGCGACCAGACCGCCCAGTCCGGCCAGCAGCAGCGCGGCCAGCGCCGGCCCGCGCCGGACCAGCCGGCTTCCGGCGTCGCCGCGCCCGGGTCGTTCGGTGCTCACACCGCTCGGAAGGTCTGGGCGACCGAGACGGCGGTGAGCACGGCGGCGGCCTTGTTCTGCGTCTCCTGGTCCTCGGTGGGCGGGTCCGAGTCGGCGACGATCCCGCCACCGGCCTGGACGTACGCCACCCCGTCGCGCAGCAGCGCGGTGCGGATGGCGATGGCCGCGTCGGCGTCACCGGCGAAGTCGAAGTAGCCGACCACCCCGCCGTACAGCCCGCGCCGCGACACCTCGAGCCCGTCGATGATCTCCATGGCCCGCACCTTGGGTGCTCCGGACAGGGTTCCGGCCGGGAACGCGGCCAGCACGACGTCGAGGGCCGAGCGTCCGTCGGCGATCCGGCCGGTGACCGTGGACTCCAGATGCATGATGTGGCTGTAACGCCGGACGTCCATGAACTCGATCACCTCGACCGTCCCGGGTTCGCACACCCGGCCCAGGTCGTTGCGCCCCAGGTCGACCAGCATCACGTGCTCGGCCCGCTCCTTGGGGTCGGCCAGGAGTTCGGCCTCGAGCGCTGCGTCGGCCTGCGGATCGGCGCCGCGGGGCTTCGACCCGGCGATCGGGTGGGTGACCGCCCGACGGTCGTTGACCGTGACGAGCGCCTCGGGCGACGACCCGACGATGTCGAACGGCCGGTCCTGGTCGTCGGTCATCCGCAGCAGGTACATGTAGGGGCTCGGGTTGTTGAGCCGGAGCACCCGGTAGATCTCCAGCGCGTCGGCGGTGGTGTCCACCTCGAAGCGCTGGCTGACCACGATCTGGAAGGCCTCGCCGGCCTTGATCTCCTCGACCGCCGCCCGGACCGCGGTCTGGAACTCCTCCGGGGTGCGCTGCCGGCGCACCGGCAGCCGGTGGTCGAGGTCGACCGCGACCACAGCCGACGGGGTCGGCCGGGCCAACCGCTCGACCATGGCGTCGATCCGGGACACGGCGTCGGCGTACGCCTCGTCGACCCGCTCGTCGCTGCCGTCGAAGTTGATGGCGTTGGCCACGAGCCAGACCTCGCCGCGGTGGTGGTCGAGGACGGCCAGGTCGCCGGCCAGCAGCAGACCGAGCTCGGGAACCTGCAGGTCGTCGACGTTACCGTCGGGCAGCCGTTCGATCCGTCGGACCACGTCGTAGCTGAGGAAGCCGACCAGACCCGAGGTGAACGGCGGCAGACCCTCGATCCGGGGCGTGTGCAGCAGCCGCAACGTCTCGCGGACGGCCTCGAGCGGGTCGCCCCCGGTCGGCAGACCGGCCGGGGCCTGGCCGGTCCAGGTCGCCTGGCCGTCGCGAGCGGTCAGCGTGGCGGCCGCGTTGACCCCGATGAAGGAGTAACGCGCCCACACGCCCTGCTCGGCCGACTCGAGGAGATAGGTGCCGGGACGGTTGCCGGCCAGCTTGGCGTACAGACCGACCGCAGTCTCGGTGTCGGCCAGCAGGCGCCGGTAGACCGGGACGACCCGACGGTCGACGGCCTGGGTGCGGAAGTCCTCGAGCGACGGGGTGGTCACCGGGCCTCATCCTCCGCGGCGACCACGACGGCCGGCAGGATGCGGGCGTCGAAGCAGCTGTGGTCGCCGGTGTGGCAGGCCCCGCCGTCCTGGCGGACGCGAACGAGCACGGTGTCGCCGTCGCAGTCCAGCCGGACCTCGCGGACCCACTGGCGGTGACCGCTGGTCTCCCCCTTGACCCAGTATTCGTTGCGACTGCGGGAGAAGAACGTCGAGCGACCGGTGGTCAGCGTGCGGTGCAGCGCCAGATCGTCCATCCAACCCACCATCAGCACGTCACCGGTCTGCTCCTCCTGGACCACGGCGGCGATCAGGCCGCCCGCGTCGCGCTTGAGCCGCGCGGCGATCGCCGGATCGAGCCTCTCGCCCGCTCCCGGGTCGGGAGTCGGGCCGGCCTCGGCGGCCGGGTCGGCGGTCGGCGTACGCGCGGTGTCGATCACCGCACCATTGTCGTCCCCCGGCCACGACCGCTCGAACGATTTCCCGGTCCGTGGCGGCGACCCCGGGGCTACCATCGGCGATTGTGACCTTCGCGAAGTCCGAACGAGCCGCGCTCGCCGACCTGTTCGACGAGGTGGGGCCCGAGGCGCCCACCCTGTGTGCCGGGTGGGACGCCCACGACCTCGCCGCCCACCTGTGGATCCGGGAGAACGATCCGCTCGGGGCGACCGGCATCGTGGCCAAGCCGCTGGCCGGGCTCTACGAGCGACGGGTGGCCGACATCCAGCTGCGCTGGACCTACACCGAGCTGGTCGACCGGATCCGCCGCGGTCCGGCGAGGCTGTCGCTGTTCGCGCTCCCCGGGGTCGACGAGGGTGCCAACACCACCGAGTACTTCGTCCACCACGAGGACGTCCGCCGGGCCGGCGAGACACCGCGACCGGCCCGCGACCTGCCCGACGACGTCGAGGAATGGATGTGGCGTCGGCTCAAGCTGTTGGCCCGCGCCTGGTTCCGCCGCGCCCACGTCGGCGTGGTCCTCGAACGGGCCGGCTCGGTGACCGCCGACGGCACCCCGGACACCCTCCGGGCGATGGCCGGAACCCCGATCGTCACCGTGGTCGGCCGTCCGAGCGAGCTGATGTTCTACGCCAACGGCCGCCCGAACGCCGAGATCGAGATGGTCGGCTCCCCCGAGGCCATCGACATCCTCAACGCCGTCGACCGCTCGGTCTGAGCCGGCCGGCGCCGGTGGATCGGTCCTGACCCGGTCGACGGAGAAGGTCTTGGCCCGGTCGATGTCGGTGACCGGGACGGCCACCAGTTCGCATTCCCTGTCCATGGCCCCACGCCACGGCGGCGCGCTGACAGCCCCGCCGGACCGCAGATTCCGTCGGTTCACGGGCCGGCGGACGCGGGTGACGGCGGTCACAGGGATGTAACAACCCGGATCTAGGGTGACCGGTGATGACTGCCGAACTGACGCTGGGTGCCGAGGAAGAGCTGCACCTGATCGACCGGGACAGCTGGACCCTGACCGCGCGCGCACCCCAGTTGCTGTCGCGGCTCCCGTCGTCGAACTACTCGGCCGAGATCCAGCGGACCACGGTGGAGACCAACACCGAGGTGGTCGACTCGCTGGGCGGACTGCGCGCCGAGCTGCTCCGGCTGCGCGGCGATCTGACCCGGGTCGCCCGCGAGGACAACCTGGGGATCGCCGCGGTCGGTACCGCCCCGACGTCGCAGTTCGCCGACTTCGAGCTGACCACGACCGGCCGCTACCGGCGGATGCAGGAGCAGTATCGGCTGCTGGTCGACGAGCAGCTGATCTGCGGGCTGCAGATCCACGTCGGGGTCAGCGACCGCGACCTCGCCGTGCAGATCATGCAGCGGGTGGCCCGCGACCTGCCGGTCCTGCTCGCGCTCTCGGCCAGCTCGCCGTACTGGAACGAGCAGGACACCGGGTACGCCAGCATCCGCTCGATCATCTGGCAGCGCTGGCCGACCGCCGGCGCCACCGGCCGGTTGCGCTCGGCGGCCGCGTACGACCGGATGCTGGCCGATCTGATCAACTCCGGCGTCATCGCCGACGCGAAGATGGCCTACTTCGACGTCCGCCCGTCCTCCCACGCCCCGACCCTCGAGCTGCGGGTCTGCGACGCGTGCCCGGTGATCGACGACGCCATCCTGATCGCCGGGCTGTTCCGGGCCTCGGTCCGCGCCGCCGAGATCGAGATCGGCAACGGCCGGCCGTTCGACCCGGTGCCGCCGCCCCTGCACCGCGCGGCGATCTGGCAGGCCGCCCGGGGCGGGCTGAGTGGGAACCTGCTCGACGACACCCGGCATCCGCGACCACTACGGGCCGACGCCGCCGTCCGCCGGCTGCTCAAGCGGCTGCGTCCGGCGCTCGAGGAGCTCGGGGACTGGACCGAGGTGTCCGAGCTGACCCGGACGGCCCTGGCCCGCGGCAACTCGGCCGACCGACAGCGGGCCGCGTACGCCGAGCACGGCAACCTGAGCGACGTCGTGCGGTCGGTGGTCGCCGAGACCGAGGGCGCGTCCACCGGGCTCGGGACCAACGACGCACCGCCGCTGCGGCACTACCGGGTGCGGGCCGGCGACGAGGCCCTGGGTCCGGGTCGGCGCCCCCGGCCGGTGTACCGCGAGGTCATCGACTACTACCGCCAGGCCGACGCCGCGACGATCGCCGGCCGGGTGCAGGCCCGGCGCGACTGGACCGAGTCGGCCGGCTTGACCTTCGGGGTCAGCGGCGAGAAGCGGCGGTTCTCGGTCGATCTGGTGCCGCGGATCATCAGCGCCCACGACTGGCGCACCCTGGCGGTCGGGCTGACCCAGCGAGCCCGGGCCATCGAGTCGTTCCTGGCCGACGTCTACGGCGAGCAGCGGATCGTCCGCGAGGGGGTGCTCACCCGCGAGTTGCTCGAGGGCGTCCCGGGGTGGCGACCCGAGTCGATGCGGCTGCCGACCGGCGTGGTCCGCGCGCCGATCATGGGCTTCGACCTGGTCCGCAACGAGTTCGGCGGCTGGCGGGTGCTCGAGGACAACGTCCGCAACCCCAGCGGGGCCGCGTACGCCATCACCATCCGCGACCTGATGGACGACGTGCTGCCCGACCTGCCGCGACCCGACGGGCTGCTCGATCCGCAGGCCGCCCTGCCCGCCCTGCGCCGGTGCCTGCTCGCGCACGCTCCCGACGGTCGGGCCGCGCTGCTCAGTCCGGGGTCGCACACGGCGGCCTGGTACGAGCACCGGCTGCTCGCTGAACGCGGCGGTCTGGAGCTCGTCGTCCCTGGCGACCTGAGCGTGGTCGGCGACGAGGTGCACGACCGGACCGGTCGCCTCGATGCCCTCTATCTACGCCTCGACGGCGAGCTGGTCGACCTCACCGACGGCCGGCGCCCGATCGGTGCGGAGATCTTCGAGGTCGCGGTGGCCGGCGGGGTCCGGCTGGCCAACGCCCCGGGCAACGGAGTCGCCGACGACAAGGCGATGTACTGCTACCTGCCCGAGCTGATCAACTACTACCTGGACGAGCGCCCGAGCCTGGAGTCGGTGCCGACGTACCGCACCGGCGACGAGGCCGAGGCTCGGATCGTCCTCGACCGGGTCGGCGAACTGGTGACCAAGCCGGTCGACGGACACGGCGGCGCCGGCGTGATGATCGGACCCGATGCGTCGGCCGCCGACGTGGCCGCTCGCCGGATCGAGATCGCCGCCAACCCGGCCGGCTGGGTGGCCCAGGAGGTGGTCGCGCTGTCCTCCCACCCCACCCTGTCGGGCACCCGGCTGCAGCCCCGCCACGTCGACCTGCGGGCCTTCGTCTATCTGACCGGTACCGCGCCCGGCCAGAGCGAACTGGCCCCGCTGGCCCTGACCCGGGTCGCTCCGGCCGGCAGTCTCGTCGTCAACTCCTCACGCGGCGGCGGCGCCAAGGACACCTGGATCATCGGAGAGGATGAGGCGTGAGCATCTCTGGCGAGCGGGGGACTTCCCGCGAGCGTCGGGTAGGTCGGACCCGGTGCTGTCTGGACGAGGAGCGAGGAACGGACGCCTCCCCACCGAGCCGGGGCTCCGTCACGGTCCTGCGTCCGTCCGCAGCGACGAGGACGACAGCACCTTCAGGTCCGACCGGGCGCGAGCGGGTGACTTCCTGCGAGCGTCGGGTAGGTCGGACCCGGTGCTGTCTGGACGAGGAGCGAGGAACGGACGCCTCCCCACCGAGCCGGGGCTCCGTCACGGTCCTGCGTCCGTCCGCAGCGACGAGGACGACAGCACCTTCAGGTCCGACCGGGCGCGAGCGGGGGACTTCCCGCGAGCGTCGGGTAGGTCGGACCCGGTGCTGTCTGGACGAGGAGCGAGGAACGGACGCCTCCCCACCGAGCCGGGGCTCCGTCACGGTCATGCGTCCGTCCGCAGCGACGAGGAAGACAGCACCTTCAGGTCCGACCGGGCGCGAGCGGGAGAACACAGCATGTGCGGGCTGAGCGGGGAGATCCGGTTCGACGGGCACTTCGCCGACGTCGCCGCGGTCAGCCGGATCACCGACGCCCTGGCGCCGCGCGGGCCGGACGGCAGTGGGGTCTGGGCCCGCGGGCCGGTCGCGCTCGGCCACCGGCGGCTCTCGATCATCGATCTGTCCGAGTGCGGCGCGCAGCCGATGATCGACCCCGATCTCGGGCTGTCGCTGGTCTTCAACGGCTGCATCTACAACTACGAGGCGCTCCGGGCCGAGCTGATCACCGCCGGGCACCGCTTCTTCTCGCACTCCGACACCGAGGTGATCCTCAAGGCGTACGCGCACTGGGGCACCGATTGCGTCGACCGGTTCCTCGGCATGTTCGCCTTCGCCATCGTCGAGCACGCCACCGGGCGGCTGGTGCTCGGCCGCGACCGGCTGGGCATCAAGCCGCTCTATCTCGACCAGACCGCCGACCGGTTGCGCTTCGCCTCGTCGCTGCCCGCGCTGCTCACCGGCGGCGGCACCGACACCTCGATCGACCGCACCGCGCTGGCCTGCTACATGTCGTTCCACTCGGTGGTGCCGGCGCCGCGGACCATCCTCAGCGGCATCCGCAAACTGCCACCGGCCACCGTGCGGGTGATCGAACCGACCGGGGACTTCACCGACCACTGCTACTGGACTCCCGAGTTCGCCCCCGACCCCGATCGGGCCGACTGGTCGGCCCGGGACTGGGAGGAGGCGCTGCTCGATGCGCTGCGCACCGCGGTCGACCGGCGGATGGTCGCCGATGTCCCGGTCGGGGTGCTGCTGTCCGGCGGCATCGACTCCTCGCTGGTCGTGGCCCTGCTGGCCGAGGCCGGCCAGCGCGATCTGCAGACGTTCAGCATCGGCTTCGACTCGGCCGGCGGTGAGTCGGGCGACGAGTTCGAGTATTCGACCCTGGTCGCCAAGCGCTTCGGCACCGACCACCACCGGATCCGCATCGACAGCGCGCGGCTGCTCCCCGGGATCGACGCCACCGTCGCCGCGATGAGCGAGCCGATGGTCAGCCACGACTGCGTGGCCTTCTACCTGCTCAGCCAGGACGTGTCGGCCAGCGTCAAGGTCGTCCAGTCCGGTCAGGGCGCCGACGAGGTGCTCGGCGGCTACGACTGGTATCCCCCGCTGGCCGGCGTGCCCCGCGACCAGGCGGTCGAGGCGTACGCGAGCGTCTTCTTCGACCGTCGCTGGCCGGCCATGGGGGCGTTGCTCGAGCCCGACTGGCTGATCGACCACGACGCCCCGACGGCCTTCATCGCCGACCAGTTCGGTCGGCCGGGCGCGGCCACCGCGGTCGACGCCGCGCTGCGCAACGACACCACGGTGATGCTGGTCGACGACCCGGTCAAGCGGGTCGACAACATGACCATGGCCTGGGGGCTGGAGGCCCGAGTGCCGTTCCTCGACCACGAGTTCGTCGAGCTGGCCGGCCGGATCCCGCCCGACGCTCAAGCTCGCCGACGGCGGCAAGGGCGTGCTCAAGCGGGCCAGCCGCGGCGTGGTCCCCGACGAGGTCATCGACCGGACCAAGGGCTACTTCCCGGTGCCGGCCATCCGCCAGCTCGACGGGCCCTACCTGGACCGGGTCCGCGAGGCGCTGACCGATCCGGCGGCCCGACGCCGCGGGCTGTTCAACCCGGCCGCGGTCGACGCGATGCTGGCTGACCCCAACACCACCCGGACCACCCTCGGCTCGAACGCGCTGTGGCAGTTGGCCCTGCTCGAGATGTGGCTGCAGCACCACCATGTCGGCTGACCGCCTGCCGGAGCCGCACCTCGATCCGCGGGATCCGGCGCAGCTCGCTGCCCTGCTGGTCGCGGCCTGGGGCAGCTGGGGACCGACCCTGTCCCCCGAATGCGATCGGATCGCCTTCCTCAGCGACCGCAGCGGGGTCCCGGCCGTCTGGGTCCAGGACCTCCCGACCGCCGAGCAGCCCGATCCCGAGCCCCGGCTGGTCCCGGTGGCCGACGACCCGGCGGTCGAGGTCAGCTGGTCGGCCGACGGCGCCTGGCTGGCCTGTCGCCTGGCCACCGACGGTGGCGTCCGCACCCAGGTCTGGGTCGTCCGACCCGACGGGCGCGACGCCCGGCGGATCGCCGGCGGACCGGACGAGCACGCCGAGCTGGGCCCGTGGACCCGCAGCGGACACCGGGTGGTCGTCACCGTCCCCGGTGCCGAGGGCGAACCGACGGTCAGCCGGCTGGCCGACCCGGCGACCGGCGCGCTCACCGATCTGGCCACCGGTGAGCTGATCACCGTGCTCGACCTGTCGGCCGACGAGGAGTTCGTCATCGTCAAGGACGGCCGGCGCGGCGAGCAGTTCTGCGTCGTCGTCGACCGGATCCGCGACGCCGACCACCCCCTGCTGTCCCATCCCGGTCGTGGGTCGACCGAGCGCGCGATCATCCGCCCGGAGATCGACGATCCCGGCACCCAGGTCGCCTACCTGGTCACCGACGCCGGACTGCCGCGCCGCCAACTGGTGGCCACCCCGCTGGGACCCCAGGGCCGCCGTACCGGCTCCGGGGTGCTCGCCCCGCGCGACGACGGCGAACTCGAATGGCTCGACGCCGACGACGCGGGCCACACGCTTCTGCTGGTCTGGAACACCGCGGGCGGGGGCAGCGAGATCGAGCTGTACGACGTGCTCGCCGGGCGCGGTCGGGTGCTTCCCGAGCTCGACGGCCTGGTGGTCAACGGCGCTCTGCTCTCGCGGGACGGATCGACGGTGCTGATCTGCGTCGAGGGTCCGCTGCGACCCCGTGAACTCTGGACTCTCGAGGTCGCATCGATGGTCTGGTCGCGGGCCACCGCCGCCCCACCGCTGCCCGAACTCGACCTGGTCACACCCAGCCTGCAGTTCTTCACCGGACGCGACGGTCTGCCGCTCACCGGCTGGCTCTACCGTCCGAAGGCGATGTTCGGTCCCGGTCCGGCCATGCTCAGCCTGCACGGCGGGCCCGAGGCCCAGGAGCGTCCGGTGTTCAGCCCGCAGCACCAGGCCATGGTCGCCGCCGGCATCACCGTGTTCGCCCCCAACATCCGCGGCTCGTCGGGCTTCGGCCGGACCTTCGTGCACGCCGACGACGTCCACGGCCGGCGCGGTGCGTTCGACGACGTGCTCGCCGCCCGTGACTTCCTGCTCGATCTCGGTCTCGCCGACCCGAGGCGGATCGCGGTCACCGGGCGCTCGTACGGCGGCTACGTCACGCTGGCCATGCTCGCCTTCACGCCGGGCGAGTTCGCCTGCGGGGTCGACATCTGCGGGATGTCGGACCTGCTGACCTTCTACCGCGACACCGAGCCGTGGATCGGCGAGGCCGCGTACTCCAAGTACGGCCATCCCGAGCACGACCGCGTCCTGCTCGAGGCGCTGTCCCCGTTGCGGCTGGCCGCGAACATCGAGGTTCCGCTGCTGGTCGTGCACGGCGAGTTGGACACCAACGTGCCGCTCGGCGAGGCGACGCAACTGGTCGCCGCGCTCGCGGCGCTCGGTCGCCCGGTCGAATACCTCGAGCTCGCCGGAGAAGGCCACGAATACCGTAGAGCCGATTCCCGACTGGAGCTGATCACCCGTTTGCTCGACTTCCTGAGCCGCACCCTCGACCTCACGGTCGTGCCACTCCCCCGGCGTTAGCCGACGTCACGCAGTCCCGTCGGCGGGTGGGTCGAGATCTCACCGGTGCGAGCCGCGTCGGCGCGCACCCGCGGCAATTCTTGGGGTTTGTGCCAAGCTCGCAGCGAGACGAAGGAGGCGGGATGACATCGAAGGCACCGCGGATCGTGCTGATCGCGCTGGGAGTGGTCGCGCTGCTGATCGGCGCGCTGTGGACCGGTCAGGGCGCCGGGCTGATCGGCGGCAGCTTCATGACCGGTAGCTCGACCTGGCTGGCGATCGGCCTGGGCAGTCTGGTCCTGGGCATCTTCCTACTGTGGCTCGCGCTGCGGCGACCGGGCGGCGTCCGCGGCTGAACGGTGTGTCGAGACCCAGTCATCGGGTTCGGTGGTCGGCGTGGAGGTCGACACCGCGGCACGGACCGACCACTGGCTGCCGGTGCTGCTCGCCGTCGGGCTGAACGTGCTGACCCTGATCGGGATGACGCGCTGGGTTGGCCGCCGGGCCACGTGATGGTGCTGTTCTGGGTCGAGAACCTGGTGATCGGTCTGTGCAGCCTGTCAAGGAAGCTACCGCCCGCGGCGGCACCGCGCCTGGGCACCGCGCCGGGGGCCGGGGCGGCTGGCGCCGGGCTCGTTGCGCTGTTCTTCTGTGTGCACTACGGCATCTCCGGTGTCGTCCACGGCGTCTTCACCGGGCTGGTCGCCGGTCAGATCGGTCTCCACCTCACCTTGACGACCTTCGGCATCCCCGCGGTGCTGATCGCGGTCCACGACCCCGTCAAGACCGTGGTCACCTGGTTCGGCCGCGGTGGCCGGCGGACACGACCTCACCGAAGCGGGCGATGGCCGCGCCCTACCCACGGACCATGTGCTCCACCTGAGTGTGCTGGCCGCGTTCTCCCTGGTCCTGCGCAGCCGCACCTCCGGTGCGATCGGGGATGTCGACAACCCCGTGCTCGACCTGCTCGACCGGCTGGCCGGTCAGGCCGGCACCGGGGTGGCGGTGATCGTCCTGCTCGTGGTGATCAAGAGCCTGGTCGATGTCGCCACCACCCGGCGCGCGGTCAGCCGGCGACCTTCTCCATGATCAGCTCGCGTACGCGGGCGGCGTCGGCCTGACCACGCATGGCCTTCATGACCTGACCGATCAGCGCACCGGCGGCCTGCACCTTGCCGTCGGCGATCTTGGCGGCGATGTCGGGGTTGGCGGCCAGCACCTCGTCGACCGCCGTACCGAGAGCGCCGTCGTCGGAGACCACCGCCAGCCCACGACGTTCGACCACCTCGGCCGGTGAACCCTCACCGGCGAGCACGCCTTCGATGACCTGGCGGGCCAGCTTGTCGTTGACCGTCTTGTTCTCGACCAGGGCCTGGACCTCGGCGACCTGGGCCGGGGTGATCCCGGCGTCGGCCAGTTCGACGCCCTGCTCGTTGGCCGAGCGGGTGACCTCGGTCAGCCACCACTTGCGCGCCGACTGGGCCGACGCTCCGGCCGCCACGGTCGCTTCGATCACGTCGACCGCGCCGGCGCTGACCACGTCGCGCAACTCCATCTCGGAGAAGCCCCACTCGGCGCTGAGCCGCTTGAGCCGGTCGGCGGGTGGCTCGGGCAACGTCGCGCGCAACTCCTCCACCCACGCCCGGGCCGGGGCCACCGGGACGAGGTCGGGATCGGGGAAGTAGCGGTACTCCTCGGCCTGTTCCTTGCTCCGGCCGGGCGAGGTGGTCCCGCTGGTCTCCTGCCAGTGCCGGGTCTCCTGCTTGATCGTCCCGCCGTCGGTCAGCACCGCCGCCTGGCGGGTGATCTCGTAGCGGACGGCCCGCTCGACGCTGCGCAACGAGTTGACGTTCTTGGTCTCGGTGCGGGTCCCGAACGGCGCGTCGGCTCCCGGTCGCAGCGACACGTTGGCGTCGCAGCGCAGCGAGCCCTGCTCCATCCGGACGTCGGAGACGCCGAGCGCCCGCAGCAGGTCGCGGAGCATCGACACGTACGCGCGCGCCACCTCGGGGGCCTTGTGGCCGGCGCCCTCGATCGGCTTGGTGACGATCTCGATCAACGGCACGCCGGAGCGGTTGTAGTCGAGCAGCGAGTAGTCGGCCCCGTGGATGCGCCCGGTCGCGCCGCCGACGTGCAGCGACTTGCCGGTGTCCTCCTCCATGTGGGCCCGCTCGATGCCGATCCGGTAGGTCTGACCGTCGACCTCGACCTCGGCCCAGCCGTCGTAGGCGATCGGCTCGTCGTACTGGCTGATCTGGTAGTTCTTCGGCATGTCGGGATAGAAGTAGTTCTTCCGGGCGAACCGGCACCACTCGGCGATCGAGCAGTTCAGGGCCAGACCGATCCGGATGGCCGACTCGATGGCCTTGGCGTTGACCACCGGCAGCGCGCCGGGCAGTCCGAGGCAGACCGGGCAGGTCTGGGTGTTCGGTTCAGCGCCGAACTCGGTCGAGCACCCGCAGAACATCTTCGAGGCGGTGTTGAGCTCGACGTGCACCTCGAGGCCGAGGACCGGGTCGAACGACGCCAGCGCGTCCTCGTAGGACAGCACAGCGGCAGTGGTGGGGGTCATGCCGACACCTCCAGGCTCGGGATCTTGTCGAGCAACGAACCGCCCCAGCGGGACTGCAGTTCGCGCTCGAGCGCGGCGCCGACCCGGTAGAGCCGGTCGTCGGCCAGCGGCGGGGCCATCACCTGGAAGCCGACCGGCAGGCCGTCGTCGGGTGAGAGCCCGGCGGGGAACGAGGCGCTGGCGTTACCGGCCAGGTTGGACGGGATGGTGCACAGGTCGTTGAGGTACATGGCCAGCGGGTCGTCGACCTTCTCCCCGATCGGGAACGCGGTGCTCGGCGTGGACGGCGACACCAGCACGTCGACCGTGCCGAACGCGCGGTCGAAGTCCTGGGTGATCAGGGTGCGGACCTTCTGGGCCTGACCGTAGTAGGCGTCGTAATAGCCGCTCGACAATGCGTAGGTGCCGATGATGATCCGGCGCTTGACCTCGTCCCCGAAGCCGGCCTCGCGGGTCGCGGCCATCACCTGCTCGGCGCTGGTCCCGCCGGCGTCGACCCGCAGGCCGAACCGCATCGCGTCGAACTTGGCCAGGTTGGAGGAGACCTCGCTCGGCATGATCAGGTAGTAGGTGGCCAGCGCGTGGACGAAGTGCGGGCACGAGACCTCGACCACCTCGGCGCCGAGTCCGCTCAGGATCTCGACCGCCTCGTGGAACCGCTGCTCGACCCCGGGCGCATACCCTTCGCCGGACAGCTCGCGGACCACGCCGATCTTCATCCCGCGGACGTCGCCGGAGCGGGCCGCGCCGACGATGTCGGGCACCGGCGCGTCCACCGAGGTCGAGTCGAGCGGGTCGTGTCCGGCGATGACCTGGTGCAGCAGCGCCGCGTCGAGCACCGTACGCGCACACGGCCCGACCTGGTCCAGGCTCGAGGCCATGGCCACCAGCCCGTAGCGCGAAGTGGCGCCGTAGGTCGGCTTGACCCCGACGGTCCCGGTGACCGAGGCGGGCTGGCGGATCGAGCCGCCGGTGTCGGTGCCGATGGCCAGCGGGGCCTCGAAGGCGGCCAGTGCCGCGCTCGAGCCGCCGCCCGATCCGCCGGGGATACGGGTCAGATCCCACGGGTTGTGGGTCGGCCCGTACGCGGAGTTCTCGGTCGACGACCCCATGGCGAACTCGTCCATGTTGGTCTTGCCGAGGATGACGATGTCGGCTTCGAGCAGCCGGCGCGTGGTGGTCGAGTCGTACGGCGGGATCCAGTTCTCGAGGATCTTCGACCCGCAGGTGGTCGGCGCACCGGCGTAGGTCAGCACGTCCTTGAGCGCCAGCGGCACCCCGGCCAGCGGACCGACGGGCCGGCCGGCGGCGATCTTGGCGTCGACCGCGGCGGCCTGCGCCAGGGCGCGGTCGGTGTCGACGTACAGGAACGCGTGCACCTGCGGCTCGACGGCGGTGATCCGGTCGAGATGGGCCTGGGTCACGGCGACCGAGGTGGTCTCCCCCGAGGCGATCCGGGCGGCCAGCGTGGCGGCGGTCTCGGTGATCACGCTTCCTCCCCGAGGATCTGCGGCACCCGGAAGCGGTCCTGCTCGGCGGCCGGCGCCCCGGCCAGCACGGCGTCGCGGTCGAGCGACGGACGGACCACATCGGCCCGGAAGACGTTGGTCAGCGGCAGCGGATGCGACGTCGGGGCGATGTCGGTCGCGGCGACGTCGGCGACCTGAGCGACTGATTCCAAGATCACGTCCAGCTGCGGCGCGAGGTGGGCGATCTCCTCGTCGGTCAGCTCGATCCGGGCCAGCCGCGCCAATCGGGCGACGTCTTCAGGGGTCAGAGGCACCCGGTCATCCTAGTGGCGCAGCCCGGCGCCACCCATCGAGTTTCGGGCCCGTCGGACGCCCGGGAACGATCCGATGAACGGCTTGGTCGGGCCGCACATGCTTCCGACACCTTCACACCGCTGACCCCGGGCCTCCAGGCTTCATCGTTGGAGTGTCCACCCGCGAGGAGCGCCTCGACGACCGGGTAGGCGAAGGGTGTGGGGGGTCATCTTCCCCCGACCCAGAACATGGCCCGTCACTCCGAGCGTCCCGTGTCAGCGTCGGAGTGTCCGGCCGCGACGAGCGCCAGCGAGGACCGGCCAGGCGGGGGGCCTGGGGGGTCGTCCCCCCTCACAGACACGTGTCCACCCGCGAGGAGCGCCAGCGACGACCGGGTAGGCGGGGGTGTGGGGATCGTCCCCCACACAGACACAGCCCGTCACCCCGAGCCCCACGAGTTCGGCCTTGGAGTGTCCACCCGCGAGGAGCGCCAGCGACGACCGGGTAGGCGGGGGTGTGGGGGTCGTCCCCCACACAGACACAGCCCGTCACCCCGAGCCCCACGAGTTCGGCCTTGGAGTGTCCACCCGCGAGGAGCGCCAGCGACGACCGGGTAGGCGGGGGTGTGGGGGTCGTCCCCCACACAGAGACCGGGCACACTGAGGCCGTGATCGTCACCTTCCGGGTCGCCGTCGGCGAGGTGACCCTCGTGCTGCGGACCCATCCGTGCGAGGAGTCCGTCGCCCCACCGGTGCTGCTGCTGCCCGGTACCGCCGCCACCGCCGAGGACTGGGACGCCGTGGCCGAGGCCTTGTCGACGACCCGGACGGCGATGGCGGTGAACCTGCGCGGGCACGGCGGCAGCGACTGGCCGGGCCGTTACGCGGTGGCCCTGTTGGCCGACGACGTGGAGGCGTTGCTCGACACGCTGCCGGCCGGGCCGGTTGACCTGGTCGGTCATTCGCTCGGGGGGCTGGTGGCCTGCCGGGTGGCCGCCGCGCGGCCCGACCGGGTGCGCCGGTTGGTGCTGGAAGACGTCGGGCTGCTGCAACCGCGTACGCCGTCGATGCCCGACCGCCCATCCGGCACCCTGGACTACGACTGGGCCATGGTCGAGCAGGTCCGACCCGAGATCGACTCCCCCGACCCTGGTTGGCCGGAGGTGGTGCGGGCGATCATAGTTCCGACCCTGATCATCGGGGGCGGCGACGCCAGCCCGGTGCCGCAGCACTGGCTGCGTGCACTCGCCGACCTGCTTCCCGACGGCCGGGTCGAGACCATCGACGTCGGTCACCTCGTCCACACCCACGAGCCGGTCGCCTTCACCGAGCGGCTGCTCGCGTTCCTCGACCGCTGAGCGAGGTCAGTCGAGCGGGCGGATGACGAATCCGGTCTTGAGCTTCGGGGTGAAGAACGTCGACTTGGGCGGCATCAGCAGACCCTCCCGGGCCGTTCGTTCGATCTCGTCGACCCCGACCGGGCGGATCAACACGGCGGCGGACGCGCGTTCCTCGTCGACCGCGGCCAGCGTCTCGGCCAGCCCGTGCTGGTAGGTCACCGTGGCCGCGACGTCAGCCAGCGCGGTCTCCAGCCAGGCCCCGTCGAGCGCCCGGACACCGTCGAACGCCCCGGAGCGCGGCTCGAGCCGGAACGAGGCACCCGGTCCGACCAGGACCAGGAACCCTTCGGCCTCCATGGCGCTGAGGGTCTGGTCATCGGGCCGGTCGTAGGGCACGAGCGTGAACGACCGGTCGAGGGCGGCGGTCAGCTCGGCCAGGGTCACCCCGGTGTAGAGGCGGTGGATGGCGGCGACGCTGAGCTGGTCGGCGACCAGTTCGTTGACGAAGGCCAGGGTGAGCTCGGCCGAGGTGTCACGACGGCCGGTGTCCTCGCGGATCTCGTCGCGGTAGACCCGGCTGATCGCGTAGCGGTGATGACCGTCGGCGATCAGCACGTCGTCGGTGGCCAGCGCCGCCTGGATCGCGGCGATCCGCTCCGGGTCGCCGACCCGTTCCACCCGGTGCTCGACTCCGTCCACGGTGACCGACCCGACCGGTTCGCCGGGCTCGGCCAGCAGCGCGGTCAGCCCGGTGGCCAGCGACAACCCCCACACCGGCGACAGGTTTGCCGCGGTCGCGCGTGTCAGGTCGAGCCGGTCGGTCGAGGCTTTCGGCGTCGTCCGCTCGTGGGGCAGCACCCCGCCGGCCGCCTCGTCGACCACCTCGAGCCCGCCGAGCACCCCGGCGATGTCGCGGGACTGGCCGGTGTCGTCGGTGAACCGCATCCGGTAGACGGTGAAGCTCGGCGCCTCGTCGCGGACGAGCACCCCGTCGCGAATCCAGTGGGTGAGGATCACCGCCGCCCGGGCATACCGGTCGGTGCCGCGGGGCACGTCGACGTGGACGATGTTGTGTTCGGAGCGTTGCCCGTAGAACGCCACCTCGGCATCGTCGAGCACGTCGTAGGGCGGTGCGATCACCTCGGCCAGCTCGGTGGTCGCATAACGTAGGGCTCGGAACGGCTCGAATCGGGGCACACCTACAGGTTTCCACCTCACCCCCACGGGTAGGACGAGGAGTATCAGGTGTGAGACCGAGCCGAAACACGGTGGAAACGCCCCGAGAGGAAGATGGCCCAGGTGTTCTTGATGCGTGTCACCCTGCCCGACCGCCCCGGATCCCTGGGCTCGGTCGCCACCGCCATGGGCGGAGTGGGTGGTGACATCAATGCCGTGGAGATCGTCGAGAAGCGCGACGGCTGGGTGGTCGACGACTTCATCGTCGACCTGCCGCCCAACCAGTTGCCCGAGACGCTGGTCGCGGCCTGCCAGAATCTGAGCCACGTCACCGTCGAGTGGATCTCGCGCTATCCGGAGGGCGGCGGTCTGCAGTCCGACCTCGAAGCGCTCGAGCGGATGACCGCGGAGCCAGAGCACGCGGCCGAGACCCTGGTCTCACTCTGCCCGGTGGTGTTCCGGTCACACTGGGCCGCGCTGATCCACAACGGACCGCAGGGACCCGAACCCACCTTCTCCACCACCCTGGCTCCCGATCTCACCCCCGAGTCGGCCGGCCAGTTCGCCCCGTTCGACAGCACCCACCGCGTCGAACTGTCGTCGGGCTGGATCCGCGGCTGGGGCGACACCACCGTCGTGGTCACCCCGGTGACCCAGGATCGGACCATCGTCATCGGTCGGCTCGGCGGACCGGCCTTCATGGACTCCGAGATCGCCCGGCTCCACCACCTGGCCGCGCTGGTCAAGTAGCGTCCGCGGGCGCCGCCGCCCGCGGGGTACCGTCGGGCCATGCCGGTGATCGGATGGGCCGAGGTGCTCGCCCTGCTCACCTCGATCGGCTACGGCGTGATGTCGGCGATCTTCCCGCCGGCCAATGCCGAGGCGTACGTGGTGGCCTCCCAGGTCGCCGCGTTGGCGGGCACGGTCCCGGTCGCCGTCGGGGTCTCGATCGGTCAGACCGTCGGCAAACTGCTGCTCTTCGTCGGCGTACGCCGGGGGCGCGAGTCCCGGCTCTTCCGCGAGCGGCGGGCGGCGGCGAAGGCGGTCGCGGTCGGTCCGCTGCGTACCAAGGTCCGGGCCTGGGTCGCGACGCTGCTCGGGTTGATCGGACAGAAGCGCTGGGGGCTGCCCATCGTCGCGCTGTCCGCCGTGCTCGGCTTCCCGCCGCTCTACGCCGTGGCCCTGCTCGCCGGCGCGACCCGGATGCGCATCCACTGGTTCGGTCTGGTCGTGCTCGGCGGTCGGATCGTCCGCTTCGTGCTGATCGCGGTGGGCGGGCACACCCTCACACTGTGGTGACTGCACGCACCCCGGAGCGACCGCACCGCCGACTACAGTGGCGGCTGTGCCGAAGATCTTCTCGAACCTGAACCTCAACGGGGCCACGCCTCCGCGGGTGCAGCCGAAGATCGGCGAGTGGGGACCGGACCAGGTCCCGAGCACCAAGCAGAAGCGCCGGATGCGGATCTGGGTCGGCCTGGCTCTGCTCGGCACCATGATCGCGATCTTCCTGCTCGGCTGGTACGTCTACCACGCGATGACCGGAAGCTGGGGCTTCGGAATCGGCGAGGACGAGCAGTTCATCCGACTCGGACGAGTGATCGGTCTCGACGGCGGCGCCGCCCGTTCCCGCTGACGTCCTGGTGGGCGCCACCCGGGTCACTCCCCCCGGGTGGCGATCGCCTCCGCCGCCTCGGGCCCGGCGTCGAGCAGCACCTCGAAGGCCTCGACCCCGCCGAGCACCGGCACCTTGAGTTGAACCGCCTTGTCGGCCTTCGAGCCCGGGGCCTGTCCGACCACGACGAACGACGTCTTCTTCGACACCGAGCCCGCCACCTTGCCACCTCGTGAGGTGATGGCCTCGGCGGCGCTGTCACGGGTGTAGCCCTCGAGCGAGCCGGTGACCACGACCGACAGACCGGCCAGGGTCTGGTCGCGCAGTTCCTTCGGCTCGTCGCGCATCACACAGCCGGCGGCCTGCCACTTCTCGACGATGGCCCGGTGCCAGTCGACGCTGAACCAGTCGGCGATCGCGGTCGCCAGGGTCGGCCCGATCCCGTCGACCGCGGCCAGCTCCTCGGCCGAGGCGCCGGCCAATCGGTCGATGTCGCCGAACGCTGCGGCGACGTCGGGCGCGACGCCCTTGCCGATGTGGCGGATCGACAGCGCGACCAGGAACTTGTCGAGCGGTCGGGTCTTGGCCGCCTCCAGGTTGGCCAACAGCTTGGTTCCGTTGGCCGACAGCCGTCCGTCCTTGGTGGTGAAGAACGGCACGGTGGCCAGCTTCTCGGCGGTGAGGGTGAACAGGTCACCCTCGTCACCCAGCAGACCCGCGTCGAGCAGCGCCTGACCCGACTGGTAGCCGAGCACCTCGATGTCGAGCGCCTGCCGGCTGGCCACATGGAACAGCCGCTCGCGCAGCTGGGCCGGGCACGACCGGGTGTTCGGGCAGCGCAGGTCCGCGTCACCCTCCTTCTCCGGACGCAGCTCGACGCCGCACGCCGGGCAGTGCGTCGGCATCACGAACGCCCGCTCGCTGCCGTCGCGCAGATCGACCACCGGTCCGACGATCTCCGGGATGACGTCGCCGGCCTTGCGGAGGACCACGGTGTCGCCGATCAGCACGCCCTTGCGCACCACCTCGCTGGCATTGTGCAGGGTGGCCATCCCGACCGTGGACCCGGCGACCAGCACCGGCTCCATCAACCCGAACGGGGTCACCCGACCGGTCCGGCCGACGTTGACCTGGATGTCGAGCAGCCGGGTCGTCACCTCCTCCGGCGGGTACTTGTAGGCGATCGCCCACCGCGGCGCCCGCGAGGTCGAGCCGAGCTGGTCCTGCACGGTCCGTCCGTCGAGCTTGACGACCACGCCGTCGATCTCGTGCTCGACCGCGTGCCGGTGCTCGCCGAAGTGGGTGATGTAGTTCCACACCTCGTCGAGGCTGCCGACCAGCTTGCGGTGCGCGCTGACCGGCAGCCCCCAGGCGGCCAGCGCCTCGTACCCCTGCGACAGCCGCTCGAGGTCGGCGCCGTCGAGGATTCCGATGCCGTGGCTGACGAAGCCGAGTTGCCGGGTGGCGGTGATCCGTGGGTCCTTCTGCCGCAGCGATCCGGCGGCGGCGTTGCGGGGGTTGGCGAACGGGGCCTTGCCCTCGGCGACCAACGACTCGTTGAGCCTGGTGAAGGCGGCGACGGGGAAGAAGATCTCCCCCCGGACCTCGAGCGTCGTCGGCACGTCCGACCCGGTCAGACGCTTCGGCACCGACGCGATGGTCTTCACGTTGGCAGTGACGTCCTCGCCGAACCGCCCGTCCCCGCGGGTGGCGGCGCGCACCAACCGGCCGTCGGTGTAGACGAGGTCGATGGCCAGCCCGTCGACCTTGAGCTCGCACAGATAGCCGGACTCGGCGATCTGGGCTTCGCCGAGCTCGCGGACCGCGCGTGCCGCCCAGCGGTCGAGCTCCTCGCGGCTGAACGCGTTGTCCAGGCTGAGCAGCCGTTGCAGGTGCTCGACCGGCGCGAAGCTGGTGGACGGTGGGCCACCGACCTGCTGGGTCGGGGAGTCCGGGGTCCGCAGCTCGGAGAACTGCTCCTCCAGAAGGGTGAGCTCGCGCATCATCGCGTCGAACTCGCCGTCGGAGATGGTGGGTGCATCGAGCACGTGATAGCGCCATCGCGCCTCGTCGAGCTGCTCGCTGAGCTGGGCATGGCGCTGGGCGGCCTCGGCCCGCGCCTCGGGCTGCTCGAGCGGGGCGCTGGACGTGCTGTCGTTCTCGTCTACCACGACGACGACACTAACGCTCGCCACCGACAGTTCTGCGGCGTCGTTCGGGGGGGTGCTGACCGGCCGGGAAACTGTCCGACCCCGGTGTTAGCGTCAGCGCGTCGTCGTGGCTGGGAGGCCAACATGTCCGTTCGTCCGTCAACACCGCTGAGCCGGACCGGGGTCGCGGTCGCCGGCGCACTGCTGGTGTCCTCACTGGTCACCGCGGCACCGGCCGATGCCGCGCCTCGCTCCGCCCCGACCGTGCCCACCAGCGGGCGTCCGGTCAGCGCCCAGGCATCGAGCGACCCGCTGTTCCCCACCGTCGGCAATCCCGGTTACAACGTGACCACGTACGCGATCCGGTTGAACTACGCCGAGGCCGGGTCGATCTCCGCGCGGACCACGATCGCTGCAGTCGCGGATCGCCGGCTCACCCGCTTCTCGCTCGACCTCGAAGGTCTGGACGTCAGCAAGGTCATCGTCGACGGTCGCGCGGCGAGCTTCACCCGACCGGCCGACACGACCAAGCTGGTCGTGACCCCGGCCCGTGCGGTGAGCGGACGATTCAGCACCACCGTGCACTACAGCGGCACCCCGGTCACCCACATCGATCCCGACGGCGCCCAGGACGGCTGGATCCCCACCGCCCACGGCGCCACCGTGCTGTCCGAGCCGGTGGGCGCCATGACCTGGTTCCCCAACAACAACGTGCCCCGCGACAAGGCGAAGTTCTCGATCTCGGTGACCGTGCCGCACACCCTCGAGGTGGCGGGGAGCGGCGATCTGGCCAGCAACAAGCGGCACGGCGCAACGCGTACCTGGATCTGGCGCCAGAGCGAACCCGTGGCCACGTATCTGGCCATGATCTCGATCGGTCAGTACGACGTCTACCGCTCCTCGATGCGGTCGACCACCGGCAAGCGACTGCCGATCTGGACCTTCATCGAGCCGAAGTACGGCAAGCTGACGACTTACCGCAAGCTCATCCCCCGCTCGATCCGCTTCGGTGAGAAGCGGTTCGGGGCCTACCCGTTCGACAGCGCCGGGATCGTCGTCGCCGATCTCGATGTCGGCTACGCGCTCGAGACCCAGAATCGACCGGTGTTCGACGGAAAGCCGGACACCTCGACGGTGATCCACGAGTTCGCTCACCAGTGGTACGGCAATTCGGTCACGCCGAAGTACTGGAGCGACATCTGGCTCAACGAGGGCTTCGCCGACTACTCCGAGCACTGGTGGGCCGCCGCGCAGGGCGACGAGAGCCGGCCGGCTTACTTCGACCGGGTGATGAAGGCCAACCCGGAGACCTCCACGCTGTGGTCACCGGCTCCGGCCGATCTCGGCGATCCGGCGAACCTGTTCTCCGAGCCGGTCTACGTCCGCGGCGGTCTGACCCTCGAGGCGCTGCGCCAGACCATCGGCAACCGCGACTTCGAGACGATCATGCGCGGCTGGGCGACCAGATACCGCGGCCGGTCGGTGACCACCGCCCAGTTCCAGGGCTACGCCGAGCAGGTCAGCGGCGAGGACCTCGACGGCTTCTTCACCGACTGGCTCTACACCGCCGCCAAGCCGCCGACACCCTGACCGGGGGCCGGCGGGTCCACCCCAGGTGCGGATCCAGGCTCGACGTGCGGTCCGGCCGTCCGGGCCGGTGAGGCGAGTCCCCGAGACGGATCGACGAGCCGGCGCGGGAGGTGGCGCTCACACCTGTGTCGGCGTGCCCGAGGCGCTGATCGGCTTCAGCCGCCAGCAGTAGGAGCAGAACATCGTCACCGTGCAGAGGTAGAGCACGCCCCAGAAGATGTGGGCGCCCTTGATCTCGGCGAACCCCAGGGTGATCTGGACCCCGACCATCAGCACCAGGCCCAACGGCAGGAAGAACGTCCACGCCGGTCCGCCGGCCCGCCGGTAGTAGAACCCGAGCACGGCCGACAGGATGGTCAGGACCAGGACGGCGAACGCGTTGGTGGCGTGAGCGATCAGCAGGGGCCTGATGCCGTCGAGGTAGCCCGACCCGAGTCCCGCCTGACCGATGGCGAAGGCCAGCAGCACCGTCGACAGTATGCGGAGTTGCTTGATCATCGTCGTGCCTCCGACCGGGTGGGGTTCATCAGGTGCTGGCGCGGGGTCATGCCCGACATTGTGCCCAATCGGCTCAGTCGGCGAGCTGGTCGGTCACGATGTCGGCCGCCGTACGCAGCCGGCGGAGCAGCTCGACCGCCTCGATCCGGGTCCGCGACCCGAGCCCGCAGGCCGGGCTGACCACCAGCTGACCGGAGCGCGCCGGGTCGACCGGGAGCGCCCGCAACGGCGCCAGAGCCCGTCGGGCGATCTGGTCGGCGGTCGGTGATCCGCCGGTCGCCACCGCGCCGAGTCCGAGGATCAGGCCCTCCTCGAGGGCCGGGCCGATCAGATCCCAGTCGCGGCTGGTCAGCTGGTCGAGGTCGAGCAGCAGCCCCCCGACCGCGCTGCGCCGCAACAGATCGATCGGCGGTTCGGCCGCACAGCAGTGCACCCAGGTCGCGACGTCGCGCCGCCCCGCCGCCTCGGCCACGCCGCGGACGGCGGCCGAGGCCTCGGGCAGGTCGACCACCCGGTGCCGCGAGAATCCGCTGGCCGTCGGGACCCGACCGGCCAGCACGGCCGGGAGCGAGGGTTCGTCGAGCTGGAGGACCAGCTCGAGCGCGGGCAATCGGCGCTGCAGCTCGTCGAGCAGCTGACCGGTTCCCTCGGCCAGCGACTCGGCGAGGAAGCGCCGGGCGCCGTGGTCGGCGAGCAGCCGGTCGCCACGGGTGCGCTCGACACTGGCCGCCAGCGTCCACGGACCGGCGACCGCGAGCTTGAACGGCCCCGCGTACCCCTGCGCCTGTTCCTCGAGCTGGTCGAGATCGGACCGCAGGGTGGCCTTGGCCAGGCGGTGGTCGCGACCGGACCCGCCGGCCAGCCGCCATCCGCTCGGTTGCAGGTCGAGGGTCAGATCGGCCAGGAAGGCCGTCGAACGACCGATCAGCTGTCCGTACGCGCCGCGGCTCGGCAGCTCGGGGAGATAGGGCAGCTCGGGACACTCGGCGAAGGCGATCTTGAGCGCGTCGCCGATGTCGGTGCCCGGGAACGACCCGATGCCGGTGCTCCGCACCGTGGTCACGTCACTCACGCGGCGGACGCGATGGTCGCGCTCCCCACCACCCGGGTGCCGTCGTAGAGCACGACGGCCTGCCCCGCAGCGATGCCGGTGAGCGGTTCGTCGAGCCTGACCTGCAGCCCTTCGGCGGTGCGCTGCACCGAAGCGCCGACCGGCGCGGCATGGGCGCGGACCTGCACGGCCCCGCGCCAGCCGGTGTCGATCGGCACATCGGTCCAGGTCGGCCGGATCCCGGCGAGGCTGTCCACCCGGAGGTCGTCGAGGCTGCCCACGGTCACCGTGTTGGTGACCGGGGTGATGTCGAGGACGTAGCGCGGCTGCCCGTCGGCCGCCGGGACACCGAGCTTGAGCCCGCGACGCTGACCGATGGTGAAGCGGTGGCTGCCCGCGTGCTCACCGACCTTGACGCCCTCGCGGTCGACGATGTCACCCGGTCGCTCCCCCAACCGACCGCTGAGGAAAGCGGCGGTGTCGCCGTCGGCGATGAAGCAGATGTCATGGCTGTCCGGCTTGTCGGCCACCGCCAGTCCGCGCTGGGTCGCCTCGGAGCGGACGTCGGCCTTGAGCGAACCACCGAGCGGGAAGAACGAGCGCTGCAGTTGGTGCTGGTCGAGCACGCCGAGGACGTAGGACTGGTCCTTGGCCGGGTCGACCGAACGGTGCAACTGGACCCCGCTGTCGTCGCGGACCAGCCGGGCGTAGTGGCCGGTGCAGACCGCGTCGAAGCCCAACGCCACCCCGCGCTCGAGGACGGCGGTGAACTTGATCTTCTCGTTGCACCGCACGCACGGGTTGGGGGTGCGACCCGCGGCGTACTCGGCGACGAAGTCCTCGACCACGTCGGCCGCGAACCGGTCGGACAGATCCCAGACGTAGAACGGGATGCCCAGCACGTCGGCGGCCCGCCGCGCGTCGTGGGCGTCCTCCTTCGAGCAGCAGCCGCGGGCGCCGGTGCGGAACGACTGCGGGTTCTTCGACAAAGCGAGATGCACCCCGGTCACTTCGTGGCCGGCGTCGACCGCACGTGCGGCCGCGACAGCGGAGTCCACTCCCCCGGACATGGCGGCGAGTACGCGCATCGCGGTTCCTTTCCCTGCGGTGGTGTCGACCGACCAGCTTAGGCGAAGCGGGCCGCGGCCCGGGCCCGTCCGACGGCGTCGGGCAGCGCGGCCAAAGCCCGGTCGACGTCGGCCGCGGTGGTCGTGTGGCCGAGCGAGAACCGGACCGACGTCCGGGCCTCCGCTTCGTCGTAGCCCATGGCCAGCAGCACATGGCTGGGCTGCGACACCCCCGCCGAGCAGGCCGAACCGGCCGAGATGTCGATCCCGGCGGCGTCGAGCAACATGATCACCGCGTCGGCCGGCGCACCGGGCAGGCCGAGATTGGCCACGCCGGGCAGCCCGGCACCGACGTCGGCCGCGGCTCCGTGCCGCACCGCGTCGGGCACCGCGGCCCGGACCCCGTCGACCAGTTGCTCGCGGAGAGCGCGGAGCCGCTCGGCCTCGGCCTCCTGGCGGCCGGAGGCGAACTCGACGGCCGCGGCGAAGCCGGCGATGGCGGCCACGTCGAGAGTCCCGGAGCGGACATCGCGTTCCTGACCACCGCCGTGCTGGACCGAGGTCAGCGCGACCTCGCGCCGGGCCAGCAGCGCGCCCACCCCGTACGGGCCGCCGAGCTTGTGCGCGGTGAAGCTGAGCAGGTCGAGCCCGCTGGCGGCGAAGTCGACGGGCAGGTGGGCTACGGCCTGGACCGCGTCGCTGTGGACCAGCGCCCCGCGGCTGCGGGCCAGCTCGGCGATGCGGGCCACCGGCTGGACGGTCCCCACCTCGTTGTTGGCCCACATCACCGAGACGAGCGCGGTGGTGGTGCCGATCAGCTGGTCCAATTCGTCGAGATCGACCAGACCACTGCGGTCGACGCCGACCAGGTCGAGCTTGGCCGCGGCGTGGTGGGCCAGCCACGAGGCGGAGTCGTGGACGGCCGGGTGCTCGATCGACGAGGTGACGAGACCGTCGCGCCCGTGGCCGGTCTGACTCCAGAAGCCGCCCTTGACCGCGAGGTTGTCCGCCTCGGTCCCGCCCGAGGTGAAGATGACCTCGGCCGGCCGGGCGCCGAGCCGGGCGGCGATCGCCTCGCGGGACTCCTCCACCACCCGCCGGGCCGCGCGCCCCGAGCCGTGCAACGACGACGCGTTACCGACCCGGCTGAGTTCGCGGGTCATGGCCGCCACGGCCTCGTCGACCATGGGCGTGGTCGCCGCGTGGTCGAGATAGCTGCGGGTGGTCACGCGCTCAGTCTGCCGCAACGTCGTCGAGGTGGTCGGCCAGCGCGTGCAGCGAGCGCTGCAGCTCGTGCAGCGCGGGTTCGTCCAGGCCGAGCGCGGCCCCGAGCCGGCTTTGCGCCTCGTGGAGCACGGGCTCGAGTGCGCGGCCCTGCTCGGTCAGCGACACGGTCACCGAGCGTCCGTCGCGCGGCGCCCGCTCGAGCCGGACCAGGTCGCGGTCGGCCATCCGGCGCAGCAGCGGGGTCAGCGTGCCGTGATCCAGCCGCGCGGCGTGCCCGATCTGCTTGATCGTGCTCGGACCCCGTCGGGTCAACACGACCAGGACGAGGTACTGCGGGTAGGTCAGACCGTGCGGCTCGAGCACCGGGCGGTAGAGCGCGGTGACGGTGCGCGAGAGCGAATAGAGGTCGAAACAGAGCAGGTCGCCGAGCACCCGCTCGACCGGTTCCCGGGTCTCGATACTCATCACCGCTCCTTTCGTGCCACGACCGCAGCAGGATTCGGGCCAGGCGGACAGAACGTTACCTTGTGCACAAGCATCTTGTTCACAAGACATCTACTGAAGGACCACCTGCCTCCACGTATCGCCCGCACCGCCCCGAACGGCACCCTGGAGACCGGCTCCGGCCAGGTCGAGCTCAGCAGATCGCCGGCCGGCACGTACGCCGTCTCGTTCCCCAAGCGCGCCGCCGAGGACGCCGACGGCATCACCAGCCCCGAGGGACTGATCGCCGCCGCACACACCTCGTGCCACGCCGTGCAGTTCTCGGCCGAGATCGCCCAGCGGGGCGGCACCCGAGGCCGTCGAGGTCCAGGCCGATGTCTCGCTCGGCCAGGGCTCAGTTTTTGCGCTTGGCGATCTCCTCGGCCACCGCAGGCAGCACGGCGTGCAGGTCGCCGACCACGCCGAGATCGGCCAGCGCGAAGATCGGCGCCTCGCCGTCCTTGTTGATCGCGACCACGGCCTTCGAGGTCTGCATCCCGGCGCGGTGCTGGATGGCGCCGGAGATCCCGGCGGCCACGTAGAGCTGGGGTGAGACCGTCTTGCCGGTCTGACCGACCTGGTAGGCGTGCGGATACCAGCCCGAGTCCACCGCGGCGCGCGAGGCGCCGACGGCGGCCCCCAGCGCATCGGCCAGTTGCTCGACCGGCCCGAAGTCGCCCCCGGTCCCCCGGCCACCCGAGACGACGACGGCCGCCTCGTTCAGCCCGGGTCGACCGCTGGCCCGCTTGGGTTCGCGGGCCACGATCCGTGCGCCGCGCGCCGCGTCGGACAGGGTGATGTCGGCCCGCTCGACGGTGCCGGCCCCGGCCACCGCCTCGGGCGCGATCGCGTTCGGCTTGACCGTGATCACCGGGACACCCCGGGTCACCTTGGCCTGCACGGTGTAGTTGCCCGCGAACACCGACTGGGTGGTCGTCCCGTCGGCGGTCACGTCGGTGGCGTCGGTGATCAGTCCCGAGTCGAGCTTGACCGCGAGCCGCCCGGCGATCTCCTTGCCCTCGGCGCTCGACGTGATCAGCACCGCGGCCGGACCCGACGCCGCCAACTGGGCCAGGGCCTCGGCCTTGGGTGCGACCAGGAACTCCTCGTACGCGGGGTCGTCGACCACGATCACCCGGACGGCGCCGTACTCGGCCAGCCGTGGGGCCACGTCGTCGGCCGAAGTCGCGAAGACCACGGCCACCGGATCACCGAGCCGCCGGGCCAGGGTCAACAACTCCAGGGTCGGCTTGGTGACGACGCCGTCGGCCGTGTCGGCCAGGACCAGAACCTCACTCATGCTGCTCGCTCCTCAGATGTACTTGCCGGCGGTCAGGAAGTCGGCCAGCGCCGCGGCTCCCGAACCGGAATCGTCGACGACCACGGACCCGGCCTGCTTGGGCGGACGCGGCGTGGCCGCCACCACCTGGGTCCGGGCCGCAGCGAGCCCGACCGAGCTGCCGTCGATACCGAGGTCGGCCAGGCTCAACTCCTCGACCGGCTTCTTCTTGGCCGCGAGGATGCCCTTCATCGAGGGATACCGCGCTTCGCCGGACTGGTCGGTGACGCTGACGATGGCCGGCAACGAGGCCTCGACGGTGATCGTCGCGGTGTCGGTGTCGCGGCGGATCGTGGCCGTGCCGTCGGAGAGCTCGAGGCTGCTGCCCAGCGTGGCCGCCGGCCAGCCGAGCCGCTCGGCCACCATGACCGGGACGACGCCCATCGCTCCGTCGGTCGAGGCCATCCCGCAGATCACCAGATCCGGCTCGGCCCGGCTGATGGCGGCGGCCAGCACGGTGGCGGTGGCCACCGCGTCGGAGCCGTGCAGGTCGTCGTCGAGGACGTGGATGCCACCCGACGCGCCCATCTGCAGCGCCCGCTTGATCGCGGCGGCGGCGTCGTCCGGGCCGATGGTCAGCGCGATCACCTCGACGTCGTCACCGGCGTCGGCGATCAGCAACGCCTGCTCGACCGCATACTCGTCGAGTTCGCTCAACAGCCCGTCGGTGGCCTCGCGATCGACGGTCAGGTCGTCGGCGAACGAGCGGTCCCCCGTCGCATCGGGGACGTACTTGACTGGGACGACGATCTTCACTGGTCTCGCTCTCTGGTCGATGGCGGCTCGATATTACTCGTGAGTAACAACGGTCAGATCCGGCGGGTAACGGCCGAATCGCTCGCTCGAGAACACCCGCTGGTAGTTCTTTGTCCCCATCGCCTCCCGCAGCCATTCGGTCTGGCTGACCTGGGCGGCGAGGGCGCGATCCTTGCGCTCGGCGACGTCCGGCGGCAGCGGCAGGTCGATGCTGAGCGGCCACGACCACGGGATGGGCGGGGCCCCCATCAAGATGTTGAGCTCGGCCATCTGGGCCAGGAACTCCTCGAGCCAGTCCTGGGTGTTGGCCACCACGTGCAGGGTGCCGATCCCGGTCTCGCGGACGGCGGCGTCGGTCCACTGGTGCACGGCGATGTGGTCGGGGTGCCCGGTCTGTCCGTCAGGCGGGAAGGTCAGCACGGTGTCGGGCCGGACCTCGCGCAGCACCTCGGCGATCCGGGCGGCCCCCTCGGCCAGGTCCACCGCGTCGCAGCCACCGTCGGGGTAGTCGAGCCACCGGTGCTCCGACACCCCGAGGATCTCCAGGCACGCCGACAGCTCCGCTTCCCGGATGGCACTCAGCTGCTCCGGCGGCCAGCGCACCGGATCGGTGACCCCCAGCTCGCCGCGGGTCGCGGTCACGCAGACCACTCGGGCTCCGGCGTCCACCGCCATCGCCATGATCCCGCCGCACAGGTAGGCCTCGTCGTCGGGATGGGCGAACACCCCCACGATCGTCCCCAGCGCACGCACATCGGTGATGCTCACCGGCTCAGTCTCGCGCTCCCCGCCGGCCGGTGACGACCGACCCGGTGGATCGGGAGGGATGTTCACATAGTCACGCCAAGATCCCGCCCACTCCGGGCCCCGGCCGCAGCTGCCGCCGAGCATCGGCGCCATCCACAGGTCACGAATCGGCCGTGCTCATCCACAGATCTCGGCTGACGCGGACGATTCGCCGGTCACGTCCGCACACTCCCCACGTGCATCCTCGCCGACCGATCCCGCCTGCGCTCCGCGACCTGGCCCGACTGCAGGCCGGCGTGGTGACCCGCGAGCAGACCCTCGCCCTGGGCCTCACCGGTCCGGTGCTGACCCGGCTGAACCACGACCGCTGGCGTCGCATCGCCCCCGGCGTCTACTTCACCGCCGACGTCGACCCGCCCTGGGATGCGCTGGCCTGGGGCGGTGTCCTGGCCGGCGGCGACCAGGCCCGTCTCGGCCCGCACGCGTCGGCCTGGCTGCACCGGCTGACCAGCGTGCCCCCGATGCCGATCGATGTGCTGGTCCCGCACCAGCGCGGCGGCACGTCGAGCGGTCCGTGGCGCTTCGTCCGCGAGCGCGCCGGCGTCCGCTCACCGCGCAGCGTCGGCACGCCGCCCCGCCTGCCGATCGCCGACACGGTCATCGACGTCACCGCCGTCTCGCACGACGAAGGCGAGCTGATCGCGCTGCTGGCCACGGCCGCCCAGCGACGACTGACGACCCCGCAGCGGTTGCTCGAGACGCTCGAGTCACGCCACCGCCACCCGCACCGGGCGCTGCTCCGGGCGGCGTTGGGCGACATCGGCCTCGGCGCCGAGTCGCTGCTCGAGGTGCGGTACCTGCGTGATGTCGAGCGCGCTCACGGTCTGCCGCGCGGGCGCCGCCAGCGACGACTGGTGCCCGGTGGTCAGCGCACGGATGTCGCGCACGACGAGTACGCCCTGGTCGTCGAGCTGGACGGGCGCATCTTCCACGACGGTGTCGCCCGCTTTCGCGACCTCTACCGGGACAACGTGGCCACGCTCACCGGGAAGCTCACGTTGCGCTACGGCTGGTACGACACCGCGCACCGGCCATGCCGGATCGCCGCTCAGGTCGCGGTGTGGCTCGCTCAGCGGGGGTGGTCCGGCCTTCCCACGCGCTGTCCGCGGTGCCGCCACTTGAGCGACTCGGAATGGGAGCGATCGTGGAGGGAAGTCGCGTGAAGATCCCGCCCACTGTGGACGATCGGCGCGGCTAGCGCCCAGTGAAGTCGGGAAGCCGCTTCTCGACAAAGGCCTGCATCCCGATCAGCCGGTCCTCGGTGTCGAACAGCTCGGCGAAGGCGGCCCGCTCGAGCTCGAGCCCGGCGTCCAGCTCGAGTCCGATGCCGTCGTCGATGCACCGCTTGGTCGCCCGCAGCGCGACCGCCGGTCCCCCGACGAACTGCCGGGCCCAGGCGTACGCGGCCGACTGCACCTGGTCCGGCGGCAGCACCCGGTCGACCAGCCCGATGGCCAGGGCCTCGTCGGCCTCGATCACCCGACCGGTGAGGATCAGGTCCTTGGCCCGGCTCGGACCGACCAGTCGGGTCAGCCGCTGGGTGCCCCCGGCGCCGGGAATGATGCCGAGCTTGATCTCGGGTTGCCCGAGCTGGGCATCGGTGGCGGCGAACCGCACGTCGGCGCACAGGGCCAGCTCGCAGCCCCCGCCGAGCGCGTAGCCGTTGATCGCCGCGACCACCGGCTGCGGGATCCGGGCTACGGCGGCGAAAGCGCCCTGCAACACCGCGGAGTGTTCCCGCATCTCGGCGGCCGACATGGCCAGCAGCTGTTTGATGTCGGCCCCGGCGGCGAAGACCTGGTCACCCCCGGTCACCACCACGGCGGCGATGTCGCTGCGGCCGGCGCACTCGGCGGCGAGCTCGGCCAGCCGGACCTGGATGGACAGATCGAGCGCGTTGAGCGTGGGCCGGTCGACCCGCATCGTCGCGACACCGTCTTCGACCTCGAGGCGAACCGTCTCCATGGCGGGACTGTACGCCGCCGTTTTGGCGATAGGGTCGGGCATTACTTCCGGGTAACGAGTTTCCCCAGCTGCTCCAGAAGTGCTCGGTCTCCTCTGCAATGGGTCCTGGACTCGATGCAGAATGAGCCCCACCTCGCGGCCAGCGGGGTGGTCATCCCAGCAACACCCAGCGAAGGCGCACCTTTGATGCCCACGAAGACGACGCTGCCGGTTCCGGCGGACACCTCGATCCTGGGTGCGCACATCCGCGACGGTGGAACGCTCTTCGGTCTCTGGGCACCGCGCGCCACCCGGGTCGAGCTGGCCCTGGTCGCCGATGACCACACGCAGAAGAACTACGACATGACTGTCGGTGACAACGGTGTCTGGAGCGTGCACGTCCCCGGGGTCGGGGCGGCCCAGCGCTACGGGTACCGGGTGCACGGCGAGTGGGATCCCGCCGCGGGGGCGCGGTTCAACCCGGCCAAGCTGCTGCTCGACCCGTACGCGCGTGCGGTGACCGGCGGGGTCGACTACTCCGGTCCGATCCTCGACCACACGCCGGAATCGAACTACCTGCCCGATCCGCTCGACTCCTCGGCCGCGGTCCCGCTCGCGCGTGGTGGTGGCCGACACGCCGCCGCCGCGCCCGATCGCCCGCCCGCGCTCGATCGCCGAGAGCGTGTTCTACGAACTCCACGTCAAGGGCTTCACCCGCCTGCACCCGGCGGTGCCCGAGCACCTGCGCGGCACGTACGCCGGACTGGCCTACCCGGCGGTGGTCCAGCACCTGGTCGACCTCGGCGTGACCGCGGTCGAACTGCTGCCGGTGCACCAGTACGTGTCCGAGCCGTTCCTGATCAGCCGCGGGTTGTCGAACTACTGGGGCTACAACTCGCTGGCCTTCTTCGCTCCGCACTCCGCGTACGGGTCGGTCGGCACGCTCGGCCAGCAGGTCCGCGAGTTCAAGGAGATGGTCAGCGCGCTGCACGACGCGGGCATCGAGGTCATCCTCGACGTGGTCTACAACCACACCGGCGAGGGCGGTCACGAGGGGCCGACGCTGTCGTTCCGCGGGCTCGACCACCTCGGCTACTACCGACTGACCGACGACCAGCGCAACGACTACGACGTCACCGGCTGCGGCAACTCGGTCGACACCTCCGAGCCGGGCGTGCTGCGGATGGTGCTCGACTCGCTGCGCTACTGGGTCACCGAGATGGGCGTCGACGGATTCCGGTTCGACCTGGTCACCACGCTGATCCGCGACGAACAGCACCACGTCGACCAGGCCCACCCGTTCAAGACCGCCATCGCCGCCGACCCGGTGCTGAGCCGGGTGAAGCTGATCGCCGAGCCCTGGGACATGGGCCCGTACGGCTACCAGGTCGGCAGCTTCGGCCCCGGCTGGAGCGAGTGGAACGACCGGTTCCGCAACTACGTCCGCGACTTCTGGCGCGGCAACACCCACGGGGTCGCCGAACTGGCCCAGCGGCTGATCGGCTCGCCCGACCTGTTCGACCGCGAAGGACGCGACGCGTCGGCCTCGATCAACTTCGTCACCGCGCACGACGGATTCACCATGCGGGACCTGGTCACCTACGACGTCAAGCACAACGGCGCCAACGGGGAGTCCAACCGCGACGGGACCGACGACAACCGGTCATGGAACTGCGGCGTGGAGGGCGAGACCGAACACGCCCACGTCAACACACTGCGACACCGGCAGGCGGGCAACCTGATGGCCACCCTGCTGCTGTCCAACGGTGCCCCGATGATCACCGCGGGCGACGAGATCGGCCGGACCCAGCAGGGCAACAACAACGCCTACTGCCAGGACTCGCCGATCTCGTGGATCCACTGGGACACCGTGGCCGAGTGGTCGGACCAGGACGGACCTCACCCGGCGGCTACTCCAGCTGCGCGCCGACAACCCGGTGCTCAGCCGCGAGGTCTACCGCCACGGGCACTCGCTGCTCGACGCCGAGGGCCGCCCGACCGGGCGCAAGAACCTGGCCTGGTTCGGCGGTCGGAACGCCGAGATGAGCGAGGGCGACTGGCACGACGGGACCCGCCGCACCCTCGGCATCTACCTGGCCGACGACGACCCCGAACGCGAGACCGACTCGGCGTTCCTGGTCTGGTTCCACGGTGGCTCCGACCCGATCTCGGTCGAGCTGCCCGACGGTCCCTGGGCCGACGTCTACACCGTCGTCGCGCACACCGGGACACCCGGCGAGCTCCCGGACGAGAAGCTCCCGGCCGGCACCAGCCTGTCCATCCCCGGCCGCACCGTGGTCGTGCTCCAGGTCGACTGAACTCTGTCTATGTGGGGGGACGACCCCCCACGCCCCCGCCTACCCGGTCCTCGCTAGCGCTCGTCGCGGGCGAACACTCCAACGACTGAATCCTGACGCTCGGGCTGACCACCTGCATCTCTGCGCGGGACGACCCGTACAACGGCCGACGGCCGGGCACCACGGATCGGTGAGATCCGCGGTGCCCGGCCGTCGGTGCGTCGGGCGGTGGTCGGTCAGGCCGACGGCGGCGCGGCGATCTCGGCCGGCAGGGTGGCCAGACCCATCTCGGCCTGGGTGGCCAGCAGCGGGTGGTGCGGGACGACCCGGACCGTGTAGCCGATCGAACCCGAGCGCTTGGCCTGGACCAGGCTCTCGTAGCGACGTACGCCGTTCTCGCCGTCGACGCCGGCGGGGAACGGGCTGACCCGCGGCTCGTAGAGCTGGTCGTCGTCGCCGACCCGGCCGGTGACCAGCTGGACCTCGATGTCGTCGGGGGTCAGCTCACCGAGCCGGACCAGCGCGCTGACGTGGATCGGCGTGCCGACCTCGACCTGGTCGACGCCGAGCGACTCGACGTGCTCGACGCCGGACCTCCGACCAGGCCTGGCGCACCCGGCGCTTCCACTCGGCCAGCGCCTTCGGGCCGCCGTCGGAGCCGTCGAGGGCCAGAGCCGACGCGGCGGCCGGCGCGTACAGCTTGGTCACGTAGTCACGGACCATCCGCGAGGCCAGCACCTTCGGCCCGAGCCCGGCCACCGTCTCGCGGATCATCTGGATCCAGCGCTCGGGCAGACCCTTCGCGTCCACGTCGTAGAACCGCGGCACGATCTCGTTCTCGATGATGTCGTAGAGCGCCTTGGCCTCGAGATCGTCACGCTGGTCGGCGTTGTCGACGCCCTCGGCCGAGGGGATCTCCCAGCCGAACGCCGGGCTCGTACCACTCGTCCCACCAGCCGTCGCGGATCGACAGGTTGGCCGCACCGTTCAGCGCCGCCTTCATGCCGGAGGTGCCGCAGGCCTCGTACGGGCGCAGCGGGTTGTTCATCCACACGTCGGTGCCCGGGTAGAGCGGCTTGGCCATCGAGATGTCGTAGTCGGGCAGGAAGACGATCCGCTCGCGGACCGCGGGGTCGTCGGCGAACTGCACCATCTGCTGGATCAGCGCCTTGCCGCCCTCGTCGGCCGGGTGCGACTTGCCGGCGATGACGATCTGGATCGGCCGCTTCTTGTCGGTGAGCAGGGCCTTGAGCCGGGCCGGGTCGCGCAGCATCAGGGTGAGCCGCTTGTACGAGGGCACCCGCCGGGCGAAGCCGAAGGTGATCACGTCCGGGTCGAGGACGCCCGCGACCCAGTCGGCCGAGATCCCGCGGTTGGCGCAGCTCTCGGCCAGCCGCTCGCGGGTCATCGAGACCAGGTCGGTCGCGCATCCGGCGCTTGAGCGCCCAGATGGTCGGCGCTGGGCACGTCGATCCAGCGCGTTCCAGTCGTAGCCGTCGATGACCGTGTCGCTCGAGCTGCCACCGGGCGCCTCGAGCAGCGCGAGCAGGTCGCGGTGCACCCAGGTCGGGTGGTGGACGCCGTTGGTGATCGAGGTGATCGGGCACCTCGGTGGTGTCGAAGGACGACCACAGTCCCTGGAACATGCCCCGCGACACCGCAGCCGTGCAGCACCGAGACGCCGTTGGCCCGCTGACCGAGCCGGAAGCCCATCACGGCCATGTTGAACTTGGCCGGGTCGCCGCCCTCGTAGGTCCTCGGCGCCGAGGTCGAGCACGCGGTCGAGCGGGAGCGCCGGAGAAGCCGCCGAACTGGTGCGAGATCAGACCGCGGTCGAACCGGTCGATGCCGGCCGGGACCGGGGTGTGGGTGGTGAACACGGTGCCCGCGCGGGTCCGCTCGGTCGCGGTCTCGAAGTCCATGCCCGGCGTTCATGTACTCGCGGATGCGCTCGAGGCCGAGGAAGCCGGCGTGGCCCTCGTTGGTGTGGAAGACCTCGGGGGCCGGGGCGCCGGTGATCGCGCAGTAGGCGCGGATGGCCCGCACGCCACCGATGCCGAGCAGCACCTCCTGGGCCAGGCGGTGGTCGGTGCCGCCGCCGTACAGCCGGTCGGTGACGCTCGCGCTCGTAGCCGCCGTTCTGCTCGACGTCGGAGTCGAGCAGCAGCAGCGGGACGCGACCGACCTGGGCGATCCAGACCTGAGCGTGCAGGGTGCGGTCACCGAGCGGGACCTCGACCCGGATCGGGCCGTCGTCGCCGTGCAGCAGGGTGAGCGGCAGCGCATGGGGGTCGATCAGCGGGTAGCGCTCCTGCTGCCAGCCGGCGCTGTCGAGCGACTGCTTGAAGTAACCCTGGCGGTAGAGCAGACCGACACCGATGATGGGGACACCGATGTCGCTGGCCGCCTTGAGGTGGTCGCCGGCCAGGATGCCCAGCCCGCCGGAGTACTGCGGCAGCACCTCGGTGATGCCGAACTCGGGCGAGAAGTAGCCGATGCCCTTGGGTGCGGCCGGGTTCTCCGCGGCGTACCCCTGGTACCAGAGGTCGCCGGTGAGGTAGTCGGCCAGGTCGGCCTCGACCACCCGGAGGTTCTTGAGGAACTTCTTGTCGGAGGCCAGCTGTCTGCAGCCGCTCGACGGAGACGTCGGCCAGCAACTGGATGGGATCGCCGCCCGAGGTCTCCCACAACTGGGGGTCGACCGATCGGAAGAGATCTTGGGTGTCGCTGTGCCAGGCCCAGCGGAGGTTTCGAGCCAGATCGCCGAGCGGCTTCAGAACCTCGGGGAGCACAGGACGGACGGTGAATCGTCGGATAGCACGCACCCGGACAACCTAGCGGTCCGGTCGCGGATCGAGCACCACCGAAGAAACCGTTTCCCAGGGAACGAACACTCCCCGTGCACGTACCGGTCCCCGGCCGATAGGTTGGCTGACGTGACGGCAACCACATCGGGCACCGACGTGCCGACCCCTGACTCAGCGTCCGCAGCCTCCCCCGGGGCCGGGCTCGGCTCTCCGTTCGGCCGGATTCCGGTCACCAAGGTCTCCCCGGTCATCGAGGGCGGCGCCTACCCGGCCAAGGCCGCGGTCGGCGAGTCGATCCCGATCCGGGCCACGGTCTTCCGCGAGGGGCACGACGCCGTGCAACGCCTCGGTGGTGCTGACCGACCCGTCCGGGCACGAGCCGGATCGAGCACGATGCATCCGACGACCCCGCTCGGCTTCGACTGGTGGACCACCTCGGTCACCCTCGACACCGAAGGCGCTGTGGACCTTCCGGGTCGAGGGCTGGAGCGACCCGTGGGAGACCTGGGTGCACAACGCCGAGATCAAGATCCCGGCCGGCATCGACGTCGCCCTGGTCTGCACCGAGGGCAAGGACCTGTTCGGCGGCGCGGCCGAGCGGGCCGACGCCGCCGGTGACCACGGCATCGCTGCGCTGCTCCGGGGCGCGGCGAAGAGCCTGGACTCGGGCCAGCAGGTCGAGGACCGGCTCGAGGTCGTGCTGGCCGACGACGTCCGCGCCGCGATGCTGACCTACGGACCGCGCGAGCTGGTCACCCCGTCACCCGAGTACCCGATCTTCGTCGACCGTCGGGCGGCGCTGTTCGCCTCGTGGTACGAGTTCTTCCCGCGCTCCGAGGGCGCGACGTACGACGCCGAGACCGACACCTGGACCTCCGGCACCTTCGACACCTCGCACGAGCGGCTCGAGGCGGCCGCCGCGATGGGCTTCGACGTGATCTACCTGCCGCCGATCCACCCGATCGGCCGGTCCTTCCGCAAGGGCGCCAACAACACCCTGACCCCGGGCCCGACCGACCCCGGATCGCCGTGGGCCATCGGTGCCGACGAGGGTGGCCATGATGCGATCCACCCCGACCTCGGCGACTTCGACGCGTTCGACCGCTTCGTGGCCAAGGCCCGCTCGCTCGACCTGGAGATCGCGCTCGACCTGGCGCTCAACGCCTCGCCCGACCACCCGTGGGTGACCGAGCACCCGGAGTGGTTCTCCAAGCGGGCCGACGGTTCGATCGCGTACGCGGAGAACCCGCCGAAGAAGTACCAGGACATCTACAACTTCAACTTCGACAACGACCCCGAGGGCATCTACGTGGCCTGGCTGCGACGTCGTCAAGCTGTGGATGAGCCACGGGGTGCGGATCTTCCGGGTCGACAACCCGCACACCAAGCCGGTCAACTTCTGGGCCTGGCTGTTCGCCGAGATCCGCGAGACCGACCCGGACGTGCTCTTCCTGGCCGAGGCGTTCACCAAGCCGGCGATGATGCACGCCCTGGGCAAGGCGGTTTCCAGCAGTCGTACACCTACTTCACCTGGCGCAACGAGAAGTGGGAGATCGAGGAGTACATGACGGAGCTGACCACCGAGACGGACAGCTTCTTCCGGCCGCAACTTCTGGGTCAACACCCCCGACATCCTGCCCACCTACCTGCAGACGGGGCGGCAAGCCGGCCTTCACCATCCGCGCCGTGCTGGCCGCGACACTGTCGCCGCTGTGGGCGATGTACGCCGGCTACGAACTGTTCGAGAACGCCGTCCTGGCCCCGGGACGCGAGGAGTACCTCGACTCGGAGAAGTTCCAGTACCGCCCGCGTGACTGGCAGGCGGCGGCCGAGAGCGGGGAGAACCTCAACCTGCTGATCGGTCGGCTCAACCAGATCCGCAAGGAACACCCGGCCCTGCAGCAGTTGCGCGACCTGCACTTCCACACCGCGCCACACAGCAGCGCCCTGGTGTTCTCCAAGAAGTCCGGCGACGACGTGGTCATCGTCGATCTCCAGCCTCGACCCGCACAACGTCGTCGAGACCGAGATCTTCCTCGACATGGAAGCGCTCGGGCTGACCGCCTCGCGACATCTTCCTGGTGCACGACGAGATCACCGGCCAGACCTGGCGCTGGGGTCAGCGGGCCTTCGTCCGACTGACCCACGACGACCCGGCCCACGTCCTCAGCGTCATCCGCTACGGCGCGCGTGGCGCGGCACGCGGGACCGCGTAGTGAGCGGACCCACGACACCGGAGGCGGCTGAGCTGATCCTCCGGCACATGACCGGTGCCCGCTGGTTCGCGGGCAAGGGCCGACAGGCCGAGCTCGTGGGGGTCACCCCGCTGCCGTGGCTGACCTCGTCGACCGAGTTCTCGGGCACGCCCGGAGCGCCGGCCGTACGACTCGAGATCGCCGAGATCGGTTACGCGCGGCGAGTCGGCATCGGCGAGTACTACCAGCTCACCGTGGCCTACCGTCGCGAGCCGGTCGAGGCGACTGGCCGCGGCCGAGATCGGCCGGTTCGACGATCCCGACCTGGGCCCGGTGGTCGGCCTACGACGCCGCCCAGGACCCGCAGGCCTGTCGGGTGTTGCTGAACGCGCTGCTGGCCGGACGCCAGGTGCGCGGGCCCGAGGAAACCGGTGAGCTTCCATCTCGCCGACGGTGAGGGACTGAGCTCCGACCTCGAGCCGCACGATCTTCGGCGGCCAGCAGAGCAACACCTCGGTGATGTTCGGCGACGTCGCGATGATGAAGCTCTTCCGCCGGCTCGAACTGGGGCGCAATCTCGACATCCAGGTGCACGACGCGCTCAACGCGGGCCGGCATCGACAGCGTCGCCGGTCTGTACGGCTGGATCGAGGCGACCTGGGTCGGGGGCGGCGCGCTGCTGGCCGCCGACCTGGCCATGGCCGTGGAGAAGCTGTCCCGAGGCCACCGACGGCTGGGATCTGGCGCTCGACCAGCTGCGCGGGGGCCACGGCTTCGCCGCCGAGGCCGAAGCGCTGGGGCGGGCGCTGGCCGAGATCCACGGCGCGCTGCAGGCGGCGTTCCCCACGGTCCGGGTGCTCGGGGCCACGGTGTCGGCGACCATGTCCGAGCGGCTCGACCGGGCGGCCGCGATCGCGCCGGCCCTGGTCCCCCACGTCGACGGACTGCGCCGCTCGCTTCGCCGCGCTGCGACGACCTGACCCTGGACACGCAACGGGTGCACGGAGACTTCCACCTCGGCCAGACGCTGCACACCCCGAGTGGCTGGAAGATCATCGACTTCGAGGGCGAGCCGGCCAAGACGATGGCCGAGCGGCTGGTCCCCGACAGCATCTGGCGCGACATCGCCGGCATGCTGCGCTCGTTCGACTACGCGGCGGCCAGCGTGCCCGAGGTCGACGGATCCCGCTGGAGCGCCGAGCTGCCGGGCCGCGTTCCTGCGCGGCTACCTCGGCGGCGAGCCGTCGGCCGAGCAGGCCGCACTGCTGCGCGCGTACGAAGCCGACAAGGCGATCTACGAAGTCGTCTACGAAATCCGCAACCGCCCCGACTGGTTGGCGATCCCGCTGGGCGCGGTCGCCCGGATCGCCGACGAACCGCGGATCAGCGGTACTGATCACGACCCCGCACGCATGGTGAAGGAGTAAGACGTGGCACACGATTCGACCGGTGGACTGACGGGCTGGGATCTGACCGGCTTCCACGAAGGTCACGACACGGAGTGCCTACAAGCGCCTCGGCGCCCACGAGATCACGGTCGACCGACGACGAGCGCGGCGAGCTGCACGGCACCCGCTTCTCGGTGTGGGCCCCCAACGCCCAGGCCGTTCGGCTGGTCGGTGACTTCAACTACTGGAACGGCGAGCATTCGTACATGAACCTGGTCCCCGGTTCCGGGGTCTGGGCGATGTTCGTCGAGGGCGTGAGCACCGGCAACCTGTACAAGTACGAGGTGCTCGGCTCCGACGGCATCTGGCGGCTCAAGGCCGACCCGATGGCGGCGTTCACCGAGGCCGCCCCGCACACCGCGTCGATCGTCTACGAGAGCCAGTACGCCTGGGGCGACGACCAGTGGATGTGGTACCGCGGCGAGAAGAAGCAGATGACGCAGGAGCCGATGAGTGTCTACGAGGTGCACATCGGTTCGTGGCGCAAGGGTCTGACCTACCTCGAGCTGGCCACCGAGCTGGTCGAGTACTGCGTCTGGCAGGGCTACACCCACGTCGAGTTCCTGCCGGTCGCGCAGCACCCGTTCGAGGGCTCGTGGGGTTACCACGTCACCGGCTACTACGCCCCGATGAGCAAGTTCGGCTCCCCCGACGAGTTCCGTCACCTGGTCGACAAGCTGCACCAGGCCGGCATCGGCGTCATCGTCGACTGGGTCCCGGGCCACTTCGCCACCGACCCGTGGGCGCTGCAGCGCTTCGACGGCACCGCGCTCTACGAGCACGAGGACCCGCGGCTGGGCTGGCACCCCGACTGGGGCAGCTACATCTTCAATTTCGGCCGCAACGAGGTGAAGAGCTTCCTGGTCTCCAACGCCTACTACTGGCTGCACGAGTACCACATCGACGGTCTGCGGGTCGACGCCGTCGCCTCGATGCTCTACCTCGACTACTCCCGCGAAGCCGGGCAGTGGGTGCCGAACAAGTACGGCGGCAACGAGAACCTCGAGGCCATCGAGATGCTGCAGCGGACCAACGAGCACGCGTACGCCCGCGAGCCCGGCACGATGATGATCGCCGAGGAATCGACCTCGTTGCCCGGGTGTCACCCGGCCGGTCGGGGACGGCGGTCTGGGCTTCGGCTTCAAGTGGAACATGGGCTGGATGAACGACTCGCTGCGCTATTACGGCCGCGAGCCGCTGCACCGCCAGTACCACCACCACGAGATGACGTTCGCCATGGCGTACGCGTACTCCGAGAACTTCATCCTGCCGATCAGCCACGACGAGGTCGTGCACGGCAAGGGCTCGATGTTCGAGCGGGCTCCGCAGGACGAGTGGCGCAAGTTCGCCACCCTGCGCGCGTACTACGCGTTCATGTGGGCGCACCCGGGCAAGAAGCTGCTGTTCATGGGCACCGAGTTCGGCCAGCGTCGCGAGTTCTCCGAGGAACGCAGCCTCGACTGGTGGCAGAGCGCCGAGTTCGGTCATCGCGGCGTGCAGCGGTTGGTCAAGGACCTCAACGAGATCTACAAGGCGCATCCGGCCCTGTGGAAGCGCGACACCGATCCGTCGGGCTTCTCCTGGATCGACGCCGACGACCAGGGCGGCAACATCTTCTCGTGGCTGCGCTACGACGGCGAGGGCCAGATGATCGCCTGCATCACCAACTTCTCCTCCGAACCGCGGCCGGACTACCGGATCGGGCTGCCGGCCGAAGGGGTGTGGGCCGAGATCCTCAACTCCGACGCCGAGGTCTACGACGGCACCGGGCTGATCGGGAACCTCGGTCAGGTCATCGCCCACCCGGTCCCCTCGCACGGCTACGTGGCGTCGGCCTCGGTCACCATTCCGCCGCTCGGTGCGGTGTGGCTGCGGCTCGAGACCACCCCGGAACTCGAGCAGGCCGAGCCGGAGAAGGTCAGCAGGGGCGCCCGGGCGGCGGCCAAGCAGGCCTCCCCCGCCTCGTCGGCGGAGCCCCAACCGGCGTCCCGCGCTCGGACGGCCAAGAAGGCGCCGGCCGAGGGCGCTCCCGCCAAGAAAGCTCCGGCCAGGAAGGCCGCCACCAAGAAGGCGGTGCCCGCGGCTGACGCGGCGACGCCGGCTGCGGCACCGGCTGCGGCGCCGGCGCCGGCCAAGAAGGCGACCAAGAAGGCCCCGGGCAAGAAGGCGGCCGCGAAGTCGGTCGCCGAAAAGGCCGAGGCCGTCGTCGAGACGGTCAGCGAGGTGGTGGCCGAGAACGTCGGCGAGACCGTCGAGGCGGTCAAGAAGGCGGTCAAGAAGGCGGCACCGCGGAAGACCGCGAAGAAGGCGGCCAGGAAGAGCGCCCCCGCCGCGGACGCGTCCAACAACGGCGCCACCGACGCGGACGCGTCCGGGACACCGGCTGGCTGACCGGATTGGCCGACTTCGAGATCAAGGTCCACGTGGTCGAGGGTGGCATCGCCACCCTCGACTGGGACGGTGTGATCGACGGTGAGACCCTCGAGCGCGCGGTGAGCACGGTGGCCGACGACTCGCTGCTCGGCCACGGCCTGCGGCGTCTCGAGGTCGCGCTACCAGTGACCGATCGCGGTGCCCGACGAGCGGTGCTCCGGGCCGGGTTCCGGCTCGAGGGCGTACGCCGAGAAGTGCTCCCCCAGGCCGACGGCAGCTTCGTCGACGTCTGCCTCTACGCCCGGCTGGCCGCCGACCAGGTCCACGGACCCGACGGCTTCTCCGGGGTGATGAACTCGGCGCTGCCGCGCAAGCGGCTGATCGCCCACGTGCTGATCCGCGACGACCAGGACCGGATCCTGCTCTGCGACACCCGGTTCAAGTCCGACTGGGAACTGCCCGGCGGGATCGTCGAACCTCTCGAGCCACCGCGGATCGGCGCTGCCCGCGAGGTGCTCGAGGAGCTCGGCGTGGTCCGTCCGATCGGACCGCTGCTGGTCGCCGACTGGATGCCGCCCTACCTCGGCTGGGAGGACGCCGTCGAGCTGATCTTCGACGGCGGCCGGATCACCGAGGCCGAACTGGGCGACCTGGTCCTGCAGCCGTCGGAGATCCTGTCCGTGCGCCTCTGCACGCCGGCCGAGGTGGCCGACCGGGTCACCCCGCTCTCCCACCGTCGGCTCACCATCGCCGCCGGTCTCGGGCCCGGCGAGTTCGCCTATCTGGAGAACGGCCGCCGCCCCGACGCCTGAGGCGCCGACCCCGCCGCAGGAAGTGGCGTTTACGTCACTTCCTCTCACCGACCGCCGGATACTTCGGGCGCGAAGTGACAGGAAGTGGCGTCAACGCCACTTCCCGACACCGCAGGATCAGGGGCGCTCGAATTCGAGGCGGATCTGCGGGAACAGCATGGTGAGCTTGCCCTCGGTGCAGGTGAGCTGGGCCTTGCCGTTGGGGGCGACCACGGCGGCGACCTGCTTCATCGGCACGGTCTGCTTCTGCGGGCCGGACTGCAGGATGGCCGAGCCGGTGGCGTCGGTGAGCGTGAAGGTGCCTACGTAACCCGAGGTGGTGAGGGTGCCCAGGGCGGCACCGTCGACGGCCAGGGTGCCCTTCTGGCCGGCCAGGGTCAGGGCCATCGGGTCCGTGCCCTCGCCCTGGATGGCCCAGGTCGCACCGTCGGTGGTGAAGGTGACGTCGCCGCCCTCGCCGGTGCCGTAGGTGGAGTCGCCGCCCAGGCTGACGAACCGGGCGAGCTCATAGCTGCCGCTCATGCATTCGACCAGTCCGACGGTCGACTCGGGCGGGGCGTCGCTCGGCGCGGCGGTGGCGTCGGCCGAGGCCGAGGCCGACGCCGAGGGGGTGGCGACAGTCGGGGCCTCGGCCGGAGTCGAGGCGACCGGCTCCGTCGACTCGTCCGCGTCCGAACCGGAACAGCCGGCTCCGCCCACCAGCACGGCGACGGTCAGGACCGCCGCCCCCATCCGCTTGATCATGCTCGTCTCCTACGCCTGCGTCGTTCCGGTCCGTGCGACAGCCGCGCCAGCATAGGCGAGCCACCGCCCCGGACCGAGGAGATCGACCCGGAGCGGGCGGTCGGGTCCGCAGGTCTTGCGGGCCACGATCACGCGAGCACGCATGAACCGACGAGGAGTGGAGTGGCCGACGGCCACCACCCCGGCCGCAGTGCGGCCGAACACGGGCCCTCAGAACAACGGGCCCTCAGAACAACGGGCCCTCAGAACAACGGGGCCCTCAGAACAGCGCGGTCATCAGGTCGCGACGGGCCTGCAGCACACGCGGATCCTGGTTGCCGAGCGTCTCGAACAGCTCGAGCAGCCGGACCCGGACCCGGTTGCGGTCGTCGCCGGCGGTCTTCTTGATCAGGGTGATCAGCCGGCGGAAGGCGCCCTCGGCATCCCCGTTGACCAGTTCGACGTCGGCGGCGTCGAGCTGCACCTCGACGGCGTCGCTGGTCTCGGCGGCGGCCAACACCACCCGCGGGTCGACCTTGGACGTCCGCGCGTACAGACCGGCCTGGGCCTTGCCGATCGCTGCCTCGCTGTCGGCCGGGTTGGCGGCCAGCAGCACGTCGAACTCGGCCACCGCGGCCTCGAAGTCGCCGCGGGCCAGCGCCTCGTCGGCGGCGGCGAACCGCGGATCGGGCTCCGGCTCGGCTTCGGGGTCGTCCTCCACCGGAGCACCACCAACCGGGTCGGCACGCCCGACGATGCCGTTGACCACCGCGGCCTGGAGCAGCTGGTCGATGGCCGCCTGCACCTGCTCACGCGGCACCACGCCCTGGAACAGCGGCGCGGCCTGACCGCCGATCAACGCGATCACCGTGGGGACGGCCTGCAACTGCAGGGCCTGCACGATCCCCGGCGACGCGTCGACGTTGATCCGGGCCAGCAGGAACTTGCCCGCCGACGCGTTGGCGATCTCGATCAGCACATCGGACAACTGCTGCCCGGTGGCGACCCGCGGCGAGTACAGCTCGAGCACCACCGGGTGCTTGACCGACCTGCGGATGGTCTCGGCCTCGAAGTTGGCCTCGGTGACCTGGATGACGTACGACGCTCCCGAGGGTGCGGGCCGACCCGGGCTGGCCGGTGGCTGCTGGGCCTTGGCCTTGAGGGCGGACAGGTCGATGGCACCGGGACGACTGAAACTCGACGAACTCACCCGCCCATCTTGTCAGGGTTCCCGGGCGGGGCGGTGCCCGATCCGCGTTCGGCGAACGCCCGGGGACGACCCGACTGCCGGTCCGGGGCGGTCGTCGGCAGAATGTCCCCCATGGCTCATGCTCGCGCCGGTCAACCGGCACAACCAGAAGACCTGATCGACGTCGACGAGGTCATCGCCGCGTACTACGACCGCACACCTGATCCGAGCAACCCCGACCAACAGGTGGTGTTCGGCACGTCCGGCCACCGCGGGTCGAGCTTGGACACCGCGTTCAACGACCTGCACATCGCCGCAACCACCCAGGCGATCGTCGAATACCGCGCGAGCCAGGGCATCACCGGGCCGCTCTATCTCGGCAAGGACACCCACGCGTTGTCGCTGCCCGCGTGGACCACCGCGATCGAGGTGCTGATCGCCAACGGGGTCACCGTGTGCGCCGAACTCGACGAGGACTACACCCCGACCCCGGCGGTCTCACGGGCCATCGTGGTCCACAACAAGACCGCCGACGCCGCGCACCAGGCCGACGGCATCGTCGTCACCCCGTCGCACAACCCGCCGCGCGACGGCGGCTTCAAGTACAACCCGCCGCACGGTGGCCCGGCCGACAGCGACGCCACCAGCGTCATCGCCGCGCGGGCCAACGCGCTGATGGGCGACCCGTCGGCGATCCGGCGCAAGTCGTACGCGGCGGTGTCGAGCGAGGTCAACCGCTTCGACTACCTCGGTGCCTACTGCGAGGACCTGGTCAACGCGCTCAACCTCAAGGCGGTCCGCGAGGCCGGCGTGCACATCGGCGCCGACCCGATGGGCGGAGCGTCGGTGCAGTACTGGGGCTACATCGCCGACTACCTGGGCATCGATCTGACGGTGATCAACCCCGAGGTCGACCCGACCTGGCGGTTCATGACCCTCGACACCGACGGCAAGATCCGGATGGACTGCAGCTCGCCGAACGCCATGGCATCGCTGATCAAGAACAAGGACGCGTACGACATCTCGACCGGCAACGACGCCGACTCCGACCGCCACGGCATCGTCACCCCGGACTTCGGACTGCTCAACCCGAACGCCTACCTGGCCGTGGCCATCCAGTACCTCTACGCCCACCGCCCCGGCTGGCGACCCGACGCGGGGATCGGCAAGACCCTGGTCTCCTCCTCGATGATCAACCGGGTCGCCGACTCGCTCGGCCGCACGCTGGTCGAGGTCCCGGTCGGCTTCAAGTGGTTCGTGCCCGGGTTGCGGACCGGCGAGATCGGCTTCGGCGGCGAGGAGTCGGCCGGAGCTTCGTTCCTGGCCCTCGACGGCTCGACCTGGACCACCGACAAGGACGGCATCCTGCTCGCCCTGCTGGCCAGCGAGATCAAGGCGGTCACCGGCAAGTCGCCGAGCGAGCTGTACGCCGAACTCACCGCCGAGCACGGCGCCCCGGCCTACGCCCGGGTCGACGCCCCGGCCAACCGCGAGCAGAAGGCCAAGCTGGCCAAGCTCGACCCCTCGGCGGTGTCGGCGACCGAACTGGCCGGTGAGCCGATCACCGGCAAGCTGACCACCGCTCCGGGCAACGGGGCGGCCATCGGCGGGCTCAAGGTGACCACCGAGTCGGCCTGGTTCGCCGCGCGCCCGTCGGGCACCGAGGACGTCTACAAGATCTACGCCGAGTCGTTCCGCGGGCCCGAGCACCTGGCCGAGGTCCAGGCGGCGGCCAAGGAGGTCGTCTCGGCCGCGCTGGCCTGATCCGAGCTGTACGTCGATCCGGATCCCGGACGGCACCCGACCCCTGCGGTCGGGCGGTCCGGGAGTTCCGATCTCGTCGCGGGTCGGGTAAACACTTCGGCCCTCGCGCGGCGTTTGATGGGTGTCGACACACTCACCTCCAGGCGGCGCGATGACTTTCGATGAGTGGTTCGGTGCCCGACTGCCGGCACTGGTCCGCTTCAGCACGGTGCTCTGCGGCGGACCCGATCCGGGCGAAGAGGTGCTGCAGGACGTCGCCGTCAAGGCCCACAAGCGCTGGGACATGCTGCGCACGCTCGACCATCCCGAGGCGTACCTGCGTCGGATGATCGTCAACGAGCACCTGTCGTGGCGCCGCAAGTGGAGCCGGCTGATCCCGTACGCCGAGCTCACCGACCGCCCGGCCCCCGAGTCCGGGTTCGCCGACCGGCACGCCGAGCGCGCCGCTCTGGTCGACGAACTCAACAAGCTGCCGCGCCGACAGAAGGCCGTCCTGGTGCTGCGCTACTTCGAAGGGCTTCCCGACGAGGAGATCGCCGCGCTGCTGGGCTGTGCCCGGGCCACCGTGCGCACCCACGCCGCCCGCGGTCTGGCCGCGCTGCGGATCGAGCTGACCGACACCTCCCCACTGTCCGCAACGAGCGGAGACCACCATGCGCACTGACCACTCCCACGCCGGAGACGGCCGCACCGAGGACGACCTCCGGCAGGCGATGACCGCTCTGGCCGACACCGCCCGGACGCCCGCCGCGGTCCAGACCCGGATCGCCGCCCGCAGCCGCCGCCGGGCCGCACCGCGGGTGGCCGGATTCCTCGTCGTCGCCGCCACGCTGGTCGTGGCGGCCGCCGTCGCCGTCCCGCTGATGCTCGGACGTGGGGGCGGGGGCGGGAACTCCGCGACCAGCGCCGCCGGCGCCCCGGAGGGAGCTCCGCTGGCGTGGACGTTCAGCCATGCGTTCGACCTGCCCGCCGACTGGCGGATCCGGATCCGGCGGATCACCGCCACCTCGGAGGTGACCATCCTGGCCACCCCGGCGGTCGGCCCGATGACCCGCCAGTGCCGCTTCACCGTCTACCGGATGGGCGCCCGCACCCCGCCGAGCGGACCGACCGTCGACGTCAACGGCCGGCCGGGCACCGCGGACGCGGCCGACGGCATGGTCACCGTGCACTGGATGCTGGCCGACGGCGCGCAGGCCAGCCTGAGCTGCGCCGACACCGAATCGGCATTGCTGCTGGCTCGTGCGGTGAACGACCAGCCGCAGACGGTCACGCTGCCCTACCGCTTCACCGCGTTCCCCGACGGCTACCGCCCGGCGTCGCTGGCCGTCGAGTACGCCGACGACCAGACGACCTCCACGGTCACCCTGAGCAGCGCGTCGGGGAGCCCCGACCTGACGGTCACCGCCTCCTCGCTGCGGCTGGGTGGCGATCGCACCGGCACGCCGACGACGGTGAACGGGCGCGAGGCGGTGCAGACCGACGAGGGCATCGTCTTCGACGCCAACGGTCAGGGCATGACGATCCGGCTCGACAGCCGACTCCGGACGACGGCGCAGACCCGCGACCGCTTGTTGCTCGACACGGCCGAGGCGCTCGACATCGCCAACGGCAGTCACGACGCCGACACCGCCCTCAACCCCTGATGCCGGAGATCGGGGAAACCGCTCCACCGACGACGGTGCACGCGTTTCCCCGATCCGGGCGTTCCTGCTGACCCCGGGCTCGTCAACGCCGGATCCCGCGGCGCGACCCGGCGGCGCCGCGTACGCCGGATCAGGTCGTCGGCCGGCGTCGCCGTGCCCGGCCTGCTGGTCGAGCGGACCGTGGTACCGGCCGACCAACGGGTGCCCGGCAACGGGAACCTGACCCAGGCGACGCGACCGTGGCCGCCAGATGAACAGTGCGTGAATCCTGCTGAGGATGGCTATCTGGATTGGCGTCGGGCGGCTCGGAGGCCGGACGATTTCAGGGTGACCGAAGCGTTCTTCATCCTGCTCGTCGTCGTCGTGACGGCGCTGGCATTCGACTTCACCAACGGCTTCCACGACACCGGCAACGCGATGGCCACGTCCATCGCCACCGGGGCCCTGAAGCCGAAGGTGGCGGTGGGTCTGTCCGCCGTCCTCAACCTCGTCGGGGCGTTCCTCTCGATCGAGGTCGCGCTCACCGTGAGCAACAAGGTGGTGAACATCCAGGGTGGTGACGGCTCTCCGATCGCCGCTCTGATGGGCACACCTATCCTGACCATCGTCTTCGCCGGTCTGGTCGGCGGCATCTTGTGGAACCTGGCCACCTGGCTGTTCGGGCTCCCCTCCTCCTCCTCGCACGCGCTGTTCGGCGGCCTGATCGGTGCGGCCATCGCCGCCCTCGGCCCGGCCGGCGTCAAGTGGGACGGCGTCGTCTCCTCGATCGTCATCCCCGCCCTGGCCGCCCCGGTGGTCGCCGCGCTGGTCGCCGCCGTCGGCACCCGCGCCATCTTCTCGATCGTCGCCAAGGTCCCCGAGGGCCGCCGCGACTCCGGCTTCCGCTGGGGCCAGATCGGTTCGGCCTCGCTCGTCTCGCTGGCCCACGGCACCAACGACGCGCAGAAGACGATGGGCGTCATCACCCTGGCGCTGATCGCCTACGGCAGCTGGACCGACGTCAGCTCGATCCCGTTCTGGGTCAAGGCCGTCTGCGCGCTGGCCATCGCCGCCGGCACCTACCTCGGTGGCTGGCGGGTCATCCGCACCCTGGGCAAGGGCCTGGTCGAGATCTCCTCGCCGCAGGGCATGGCCGCGGAGACCTCGTCCGCCGCGATCATCCTCACCTCGAGCCACCTCGGGATGGCGCTGTCCACCACCCACGTGGCCACCGGGTCGATCCTCGGCACCGGGCTGGGCAAGAAAGGTGCTGCGGTCCGCTGGGGCGTCGCCGGCCGGATGGTCGTCGCCTGGGTCATCACCCTGCCCGCCGCCGGCCTGGTCGGTGCCGCGTGCTGGGCCCTGGCCCACGCCATCGGTGGCGGCATCGGCATCGGGGTGGTCTTCCTCATCCTGGTCGCCGCCGCCGCGCTGATGTTCCGCCGCTCGCAGAAGTCGGCGATCAGCTCGTCCAACGTCAACGCCGAGTGGCAGGGCGGCCTGGTTCCGGCCGACACCCCCGCCCGGGCCACCGTCAACGCCTGAGTCTCGAAGGACATCGACATGGACATCCTCACCAAGGCGCTCGGCGCCCTCTGGCAGGTCGCCGCGGTCGGGCTGCTGCTCGGCGCCGGCCTGCCCGCCCTCTTCGCCCTCGGCGTCCGCTCGCTCGAGTCGAGCCGGGTGCCGGTCTCGGCCAACGGTTCGGACCTCGCCACCCAGGCCAGCGCGGCCGGCAAGGCCGGCGCCGCGGTGTGCTTCGGCATCTGCATCCTCGCCGTGGTCTTCGGTATCGTCGTCATCGTGTTCGGCAAGCAACTCTTCAGCTGACATGGCCGTGCTCCCTGGTTTCCTCGGCTCGATCCTGGGCTGGTTGCGGGCCGGCTATCCCGACGGCATCCCGTCCACCGACTACGTGCCGCTGATGGTGGTGCTCAGCCGCCGCCTCAGCACCGACGAGATCCACGACGTGGTCACCGAGCTCACCCGCTCGGGTGATCTGCCGCCGGCCGCGTCGACGATCGACAACATCGACATCGGCATGGAGATCACCAAGATCACCAACGAGCTCCCGACCGAGGACGACGTACGCCGCGTCCGCGCCCGCCTGGCCCAGGGCGGCTGGCCGCTGGCCGACCCCCGCGTCGCCTGATCCACGCCCGACCACGGGGGTCTGCTCCGACGAAGGGGTTTCGAGGGCTCACCTGGACGGTCGAGCCCACGGGGTCAGCTGCGGACGCCGGCCTTGGTGACCATCAGTAGCCGGGCCAGACCGGCCCGGCTGGCCACCACGGCCAGCCGTTCGCCGCCGGCCAGCTCGTGGTCGTCGTGACCCCACTCCCAGGGCCCGCCGCCGGTCCGGGCCACGGCGAGGATGAGGCAGGAGCCCGGCTGGTTGAGCTCGCGTACGGCCCGGCCCGGCGCGGTCGACGCCGGGCTGACCGCGATCTCGGTGAACAGCAGCACCCGGCGTCCGACCGGGAAGATCACCTCGCTGCGACGGCCGACCGCGGCGGCGGCGAAGGCCGGGGCGGCGAGCATCGACACGCTCCGGGTGGCACCGATCTGCAGCCGGCGTTCGACCCGGGCGGCCAGGTCGTGGTCGAACAGCCGCGCCACCACCCGGACCGACGGGTTGGCGTTGCGGGCGACCAGCGCGATCTCCAGGTTGACCGCCTCGTCGTCGGTCACCGCGAGCACCGCGTCGGCCCGGCCTATCCCGGCGATCTCCTGGGCCGCGGCGTCGCTCGCTGCGGCCACCACGACCGGGATCTTCAGCTGGCGGCACCGCAACACCCCGGCGGCTTCCTCGCGTTGCTCGATGGCCACCACCGGGATGCCCCGGGCGTGCAGCCGGGCGGCGACCGCGGTCCCCAGCCGGCCGAGCCCGCAGACCACCACGTGGTGGCGTGGTTTGCCACGGACGCCGCCGGTGATCGCGGCCAGGCGGGCGCTGATCAGGGCGTCGACGATGACCGCGGTGATACCGGCCGACAGGACCAGGCCGAACAGCTGGATGACCACGGCGCCGAACCGGAACGCGGTCGGCATCCCGGTCAGATCGCCGTCGCCGGTCGAGGTCGACGCGGTGAGCGCCAGGTAGAGCGAGTTGAGCCAGCCGCTGCCGCCGACGTGGAAATAGACCGTGCTCAGCGCGATCAGCACGAGCAGCCCGATCACCACCGCGCGGGCCCGCCGGTCGAAGACCCGGCCGAACGCGCCGACGATCCCGCTGGTCCGGGCGGTGTTGGCCGCCGACCCGATCAGCGTGGTGCCGAGCACGATGTCGCCCTCGCCGCTGGGCAGTACGGCCTCGATGCCCGAGCGGCGTGAGTCGGCGATCACGGCCAGGACCTCGCCGCCGACCCGACTGCGCGGGCCGGCGACCACCGACCGGCCGCCGATCTCGAAGGCCGAGGTGTCGGCGGTGGCCAGCGCGGCGGCGACGAAGGCCGGGGCGGCCAGGTCGGCCGGGGACAGCAGGGTGCAGTCGCCGATCAGCGCGGCCAGGGTGTCGGCCAGCCGCGGGTTGGTCATCTCGATCACCTGGCGTACGCCGGGCGCCACGTCCTCGACCATCAGCGCGATCCGCACCGCGCGGACGTCGTCGTCGCCGAGGATGACCACCGAGCGGGCCGAGGCGATGCCGGCCCGGACCAGATCGCGTTCGCGGACCGAGGCGGCCGGGATCACCGTGGCCCCCAGCGCCTCGAGCTCGACCACCACGTCGGGATCGGGTCGGCCGTGGGCCAGCACCACGAGCTGTTCGCCGGCCCGGACCAGTTCCTCGGTGAGCCGGACGGCCGTGGTGTCGGCGCCGATCACCAGGACGGGCGGGTGGTTCGTCGCCGGGACGCTCGCGGCCAGTCCGGACATGGCGTCATCGTAGGGTCAGAACGCGGGCGCCTCGGTGTAGTCGCCCCATTCGTCGCGCAGCGCCCCGCAGATCTCACCCAGCGTGGCTTCGGCTCGCGCCGCGGCCAGCATCGGCTCGACCAGGTTGGTCTCGCTGCGCGCCGCCTCGAGCATCGCGCCCAGCGCCCGGTCGACCGCGCTCCGGTCGCGGGCCGCGCGCCGGGCCCGCACGGCTTGCGACCTGGTCGCGCTCGACGTCGGCCGAGACGCGCAGGATCTCCAGCGATCCGGTCAGGGTCTCGGTGTGGTCGGTGACCCCGACGATCTTCTTGGTGCCGTCCTCGAGCTGGGTCTGGTACGCGTACGCCGCCTCGGCGATCTGGCCGGTGAACCAGCCCTCCTCGATCCCGCGCAACAATCCGCTGGTCATCGGCCCGATCGGGTGCCGGTGGCCGGCCCCGAGCTCCTCGATGGCGGCGAACAGCGCCTCGGCCTCGCTCTCCATCCGGTCGGTCAACGCCTCGACGTACCAGGAGCCGCCGAGCGGGTCGATGACGTTGGCCACCCCGGTCTCCTCGGCCAGCACCTGCTGGGTGCGCAGCGCGATCTCGGCCGCCTCGGCGGTGGGCAGGGCCAGCGTCTCGTCGAGCGCGTTGGTGTGCAACGAGTTGGTGCCGCCGAGCACGGCCGACAGCGCCTCGACCGCGGTGCGCACCACGTTGTTGTAGGGCTGCTGGGCGGTCAACGACACCCCTGCGGTCTGGGTGTGGAAGCGCAGCGACTGGGCCCGCGCCGTCCGCGCGCCGTAGCGGTCGCGCAGCCACCGGGCCCAGATCCGGCGGGCGGCCCGGAACTTGGCGATCTCCTCGAAGAAGTCCAGGTGGGCGTCGAAGAAGAAACTCAGCCCGGGCGCGAACCGGTCGACGTCGAGCCCGCGCGACAGTCCGAGCTCGACGTAGCCGAAGCCGTCGGCCAGGGTGAACGCGAGCTCCTGCGCCGCCGTCGACCCGGCCTCGCGGATGTGGTAGCCGGAGACGCTGAGTGGCTTGTAGGCCGGCATCTCGGCATCGCAGTACTCGAGCAGGTCGCCGATCAACCGCAGGTGCGGCCCGGGTGGGAACAGCCACTCCTTCTGGGCGATGTACTCCTTGTAGATGTCGGTCTGACAGGTCCCGTTGAGCCGCTCGACCGGCACTCCCTGCCGCTCGGCGGCGACCACGTACATGCAGAACACCGGCAGCGCCGGCCCCGAGATGGTCATCGAGGTGGTCACCGCACCGAGATCGATCCCGTCGAACAGGATCTCGAGGTCGGCGGCCGAATCGACCGCCACGCCGCAGTGCCCGACCTCGCCGAGCGAGGCCGCCTCATCGGAGTCGCGCCCCATCAGGGTGGGCAGGTCGAAGGCCACGCTCAGTCCCCCGCCACCGTTGGCCAGGATCATCCGGTAGCGCTCGTTGGTCTGGGCGGCGCTGCCGAACCCGGCGAACTGCCGGATGGTCCACTCCTTGCCGCGGTAACCGGTCGGGTGGATGCCGCGGGTGAACGGGTATTCCCCCGGCCAGCCGATCCGGTCCATCCGGTCGTCGCCCGACGCGTCGTCCGGTCCGTAGACCGGCTCGACCTCGAGCCCGGACAGGGTGGTGAAGTCGGCGTTGCGCAACCCGGCGCCGGGCGTACGCCTCGGCCCACGACTTCTTCGTCATGGCCCGATCCTCAGGACGTCCTACTACCGCGCCGTCCGCGCGAGGACACGGTCAGAAGTCGCCGGCCGCCTGTCGCGACGGGGTGAGCAGCGCGGTCAGCGTGTCGCACTCCTCGTCCGACATCGCCCGCAGGGCGAACTTGGCTCCGATGATGGCCTGGGTGGCCTGCTCCATCACGTCGCGCCCTTCGGGAGTGATCGAGGCCAGCACCGCGCGGCCGTCCTCCGGGTGGGGCGCGCGGCGGATCAAGCCGGCCGCCTCGAGCCGCTTCACCAGCGGGGTCACCGACGTCGCGTGCACCTGCAGCCGCTCGCCGATCTTGCCCAGCGGCAACGCCCCCCGCCGGGAGAACGACAGCAGCACCAGCACCTCGTAGCGGGCGAAGGTCAGCCCGAGCGGACGCAGCAGCTCGTCGAGCTCGGTGACCACCAGCTGGTGCATCCGCATCAACGAGGTGACGGCGCGCATCCGCGGCATCTCACCCCACTGCGACCCCCACTGCTTGGCCGCCTCCTCGATCGGATCGAAGGGCAACCGCTGCCTCTGATAGCTCATCGTGACCCCTCCTGGCGCACCTTCAGGTCCCGTCATCCTCGTTCTCGACCTTGACGTGCGGCACATCGCCCTGCATCGTGCGGCGCAACTCGTCCTCGCAGTCGTCGATGTTGCCGACGTAGCGGATCTCGTTCAGCCCCTGCACCTGGGCTGCGGACTCGAAGACGAAGTGGCCGTAGTTGAACAGGTGCCCGATCAGCGGCTTGTGCACGGTGATGTCGAGGATCCGGCTGAGCGGGACGCTGGCCCGCGAGGTCGAGAAGGTGCCGTGCACCCGGAAGACCCGCTGGTTGGTGATGACGAACCGGTCGCGGAACTCGTCGACCATCCGCCAGGCCGCCTGACCGCCGAGGGCCAGACCGCCCAGCACCAGCACGTATGCGGCCACGCCCGAGGTGCCCAGGGCCAGGGTGAGGATCACCAGCCCGGCCAACAGCCGCAACCCCGGCCAGATCAGCACGACCGGGTGCTTGCGGACCTCGCGCACCAGTCGCTCGCCGGCCTCGTCGAGGACATAGCGGTCGACACCGGGGTCGACCAGGCCGAACAGACCGGGCACGGCTCAGGAAGCCAGTGAGTTGAAGAACGTCCCGATCGCGGTGAACGCCTTGACCACGGCGTTGAACACCTGCTTGACCGCAGCCGCTGCGCCTTCGGGCTGCTGCACCAGGTAGTACAGACAGAAGCCGACGGCGAGGACCAGCAGGATCCTCTTGATCCACTTCATCTGTTGGGTTCCACCCTTCGCATTCCGATCGTCGTCCGCCGACAGGCCTGGACCGTGACTGTTCTATCCCATCGAGGTGTCCGGCTCGGGCTGCCACGCCGCGAGCAGTCGATCAGCGGCCGCGTACGGGTCGGTCTCGCCCCGGCTGACCGCCCCGGCCAGCGCGGTGAGCACCGGGTGCGGCAACCGCTCGCGCAGCCGCGCGTAGGCGAGAATCTCGACCTCGCGGGCCGCGCGGCCGGCCCGACGCACCGCCCCGGCCCCCGATCCGGTCTGGTGGTCGCGGAACTGCTCGATCGCCGCGATCAACTCGGTGCCGCCCTGGTCCTGCGCCGCGACCGTGGCCATGATCGGCGGCCGCCAGGCGCCCGGGGCCCGCGGGGTCAGGGCGATCATCGAACGCAGTTCGCGGGTCAGCGCCGGGGCGCCGTCGCGATCGCTCTTGTTGACCACGAACACGTCGCCGATCTCGAGGATGCCGGCCTTGGCCGCCTGGACCCCGTCGCCGGCGCCGGGGGCGAGCAGCACCAGGGTCGCGTCGGCGATCCCGGCGATCTCGATCTCGGACTGACCGACACCGACGGTCTCGAGCAGCACGATGTCGAAACCACCGGTGTCGTAGACCCGCAGCGCCTGGGGCACCGCCACCGAGAGCCCGCCGAGGTGGCCGCGCGACGCCATCGAGCGCACGTAGGTGTCGCGGTCGAGGGCGTGCGACTGCATCCGGACGCGGTCGCCGAGCAGCGCCCCGCCGGAGAACGGCGAGCTCGGGTCGACGGCCAGCACCCCGACGCGGCGACCAGCGGCACGGAACCCGCGGATCAGCATCGAGGTGGTCGTCGACTTGCCCACCCCGGGCGACCCGGTCAGCCCGATCACGTAGGCCCGTCCGGTGTCCGGAGCGAGGCCGCGGATGATCTCGGGCAGTGCGGACGAGCGGTTCTCGACCGCACTGATCAACCGGCCGAGGGCCCGCGGGACGCCGTCCCGGGCCGCCGCGATCAGCTCGTCGAGATCGGACACCCGCCCAGTCTGGCAGTCGCCGGCCCGGTGAGGACCCGGGCACCGCGGGGCTGGCAGGGTGAGCACCGTGACCCCACTGCCCGCCACCGCTGCCCTGGGACCGATCGACCACATCGGGATCGCCGTGTCCGACCTCGACGCCGCCCTCACCCTCTACACCGAGACCCTCGGGTGGCGGGTCGACCATCGCGAGACCAACGTCGAGCAGGGGGTGGAGGAGGTGATGCTGCAGCCGGCCGAGGGAAGCGGCGACACCCAGATCCAGCTGCTGGGCGCGCTCACCCCCGACTCGCCGGTCGGGGTCTTCCTCAGCCGCCGGGGCCCGGGTCTGCACCACGTCGCCTACCGCACCACCGACCTCGCCGCGGCCTCGGATCGACTCGGCGACGGGGGCTTGCGGCTGCTCTATGCTGTCCCCAGAGCCGGGACGCGGGGCTCACGCATCAACTTCGTCCACCCCAAGGACACCGGCGGCACCCTGATCGAACTGGTCGAGTCCGCCGCCGGAAGCGAGCGCGGACACCGCTGAGCGAAAAGCAGTCGCCCCGGCCGGACACTGCTGCGGGCACAGGGGAAGGCGACAGGTGTGAATTCCACCGACAACAACGGTCTCGGACTGTTCGACGACACGGCCAGCGCGGCGGGGAACTTCCCCAGCGCACTGCGCGGCTACGACCGAGCGGCGGTGGACGAGTACGTCCGCGCCCTCGAGTCGAATGTCGTGCAGTCGCGGCAGCACGCCGCCCAGCTCCAGCAGCATGTCGCCCAGTTGCAGGCGCAGAAACCGGCCGAGGCCAAGCCCGCCGCCGCCGACGACGAACCCGATTACAGCAAGCTCGGTGACCGCGCCGCCGACATCCTGCGCTCGGCGCAGGAGCAGGCCCGCGAGCTGGTGACCACCGCGACCGTCGAGGCCGAGCAGGTCAAGGAGCAGGCCCGGCGCGAGGCGGACGGTCTGCGTCAGGCCGCCGCCCGCGAACGTGAGGCGATCACCACCGGCGGCACCGCCGAGATCGACGAGCTGCGGGTCAAGGCGACCGGTGACGTCGAGCATCAGGTCGCCAAGTCGCAGTCGGACGCCGATGCCCTGCTGGCCGCGGCTCGCCGTCAGTCGGAGTCACTGGTCCGCGAGGCCCAGCACGAGGCCGACGGCACCCGGCAGCAGGCGCACCTCGATGTCGAGGGGCTGCGGCGTACGGCGGAGCGCGAGATCGCCGAGGAGCGCCAGAAGGTCGCCGCCGAGCGCGAGACCGCGCTCGCCGAGCTCAAGCGCGTCCACGACGATGCGCAGCAGCGCACCGCCGCGCTGCTGGCCGAGGCGACCCAGCATCACTCCGCGTCGACCGCCCGGCTCGAGACCGACATCGCCGAGGCGGCACGGATCCGCGCCGAGGCGGCGGCCGAGGCCGAGCGGGTCACCCACCAGGCGGCCGAGGAGGCCGAGGCTCGGCTGGCCACCGCCAAGAAGCAGGCGCAGGCGATCGGCGAGCGGACCCAACAGGAGTTCGCCTGGCGCAAGCAGCAGCTCAAGCGCGAGACCGACCGGCTGCACGAGCGCAAGCAGGCCGTGCTCGACCAGCTGGCAAGCCTGTCCGCGCTGGCCCAGCAGACGGCGAGCTCGTTTCCCGATCTCGACGACCCGAACGAGGTCGAGCAGGACGGTTCCGACCACACGATCCTGCGTCCGGCCGGCCTCCCACCCGCCGGCCCGCAGGACGACGCGTCGTCATCCGGGCCCGGCTCGGGCTCCTCGTCACCCGCGGCGCCGTCGGAGGACGACATCCCGGTCGACGGCGACGCCACCGTGCTGGTCGCCCCGACCCCACTGCCGGCCGGCACCCAACACCTGGCCAAGAAGCCCGAGTAGTGATCGCGACCCGCCGACGACGCGGCGGGTCGACGGCCCACCTGCCGTCATCGTCAGGGCCGATGCCGATAACCTGACAACGCTCGGGGGAGCGGCCTGCGACGTTTCACTGGAGTGACCATGACTGATACCCACGCGCCCGAAACCGTTCGGCCGGACTCGTTCCCCGTCGTCCGCAAGGGCTATGAGCGAGCGGTCGTCGACCAGTTCGCCCGGTCCGTACACGGCGAGCTCAGCGGCCTGTACGCCGACCGCGAGACGCTGAGCCAGGAGAATGGACGGCTGAAGGCGGCGCTCGACCACGCCCAGGCCGCCTCGGCGCGGCTCGACTACACCGGTCTCGGCAGTCGTGCCCGCGAATTGCTGCGGGTGGCCGAGGAGCAGGCCCGCGACGTCACGACCAGCGCCGAGCGCGAGGCCGACGAGCTCCGCGAGCGCACCACGATCGAGCTGGACACGCTGCGCGAGGAGACCACCACCGAGCTGGCCGAGATCCGTCGGACCCGGCTGGCCGAGCTCGAGGCGCTGCGCACGCACAGCGCGCACGACGCCGCCGAGTTGACCCGTCGGGCCCAGGAGGAGGCCGAGCAACTGCTGACCGCTGTCCGCCTCGAGGCCGACGCGCTGCGGGCCCAGGCCGAGGCCAACGTCCGTGGGCTGCTCGCCTCGGCCCGGGCCGACGCCGCGTCGATCATCGGTGCCGCCGAGAAGGAGGCCGCCGAGCTGACCAACCGGACCGCGGCCGAACGCGACCGGGTGTTGACCGAGCTGCAGACCGCGCGGGCCGAGGCCGAGGCGCAGAACCGGACCCTGCTGGCCGAGGCGGTCGAGCTGCAGCAGGCGTCGACCGCGCACGTCGAGGCCGAGCAGGCCCAGCTCGCCGAGCTGCGGACCGCCGGCCTGGCCGAGGCCGAACGGGTCCGGATCGCGGCGGCCGACGACGCGGCCGAGATCATCGCCCGGGCTCAGCACCAGGCCGCGACCATCGACGAGCGGTCCCGCCAGGAGTTCGGCTGGCGTCGGCGGCAGATGCGTCAGGAGCAGGAGCTGCTGGCCCGTCGCAAGCAGGAGATGCTGAGCCAGCTGACGTCGCTGTCCGCCCTCGCGGTGGAGACCGCGGAGAACCTGCCCGAGCTTCCCGAGCTCACCTTCGACGACGACGACGAGACCGAGGAGTCCGAGCAGCGGCAGTACGCCGACGCGTCCTGAGCTCCGGGGGAGCTCAGAACAGGCGCTCGTCGGCGTTGTCCATGCCGCGGAGCACGTCGTAGTCGACGGTGACGCAGGCGATGCCGCGGTCGGCGGCCAGCACCCGGGCCTGCGGCTTGATCTGCTGGGCCGCGAAGATCCCGTGCACGGTGCCCATCAAGGTGTCGCGGCGGAGCAGCTCGAGATAGCGGGTCAGCTGCTCGACCCCGTCGATGTCGCCGCGGCGCTTGACCTCGACGGCCACGTACGCGCCGGTCGCGTCGCGGCAGAGCAGGTCGACCGGACCGATCGGCGGTCAGGTGCTCGCGGCGGACCAGGGTGAGTCCCGCGCCGAGCGTCTCCGGGTGTTCGGCCAGCAGCGCCTGCAGGTGGGCCTCGACCCCGTCCTTCTGCAGGCCCGGGTCGATCCCCAGATCGTGGCTCGAGTCGTGGAAGACCGTGCCCAGCGAGATCTGCAGCGTGTCGCCGTCGCGCCCGCGCACCTCCCACACCGCGGTCAGCTCGCCGCTCGGTCCGTTCTCGGTCAGCGAGCACGGCGGGCTCATCCAATTGAGCGGCTTGTAGGCCCGGTCGTCGGCGTGAATCGACACCGACCCGTCGGACTTGACCAGGATCAGCCGCTTGGCCATCGGCAGATGCGCGGTCAACCGACCCGCGTAGTCGACCTGGCACTCCGCGATCACCAAACGCACGCCGGACACGGTATCTCGCTGCGACCACCCGCCCCGCCGGTTCCGCACCCACGCGGTGACCGAGACGATGGCTCCGGGTCGGACCCGACTAATCTGAGCGACGTGATCGCCTGGGACCGGACGCCGCTGCGGGTGGAGGACGCCCCGGCGATCGTCGACCTCGCGCACCGCGCCGATCTGATGTGGCTCGGCGAACCGATGATCGACGTCGAGGACATGCTCAGCGAGCTGCTGGCCGAGACGTTCCCGGCCGCCCGTGACCGCGGGTTGACCGAGGGCGGTCTGAGCACCGACACCCGGACCGGGGCGCTCGGGCTCTACCAGCGGCTCGGGATGGAGGTCCAGCACACCATCGACTGCTGGACCCTCGATCTGGACCCCGTCTGATGGCCCGGCGTCCGAGCAAGCACCTGCGCCCGGCCCGCCCGCTGGGCTCGGGGCACGCCAGCGCGGCCATCAAGGCCGACGGCCGGTGGATCGTGCGCAGCATCTCCGGCGCCGCGGCGGTCAAGGACTACCGCTGCCCCGGTTGTCACCAGCTGATCCCGCCCGGAACCCCGCACCTGGTCGCCTGGCCCGATCAGCCCGGTCTGCTGTCGAGCTCGGGGCTCGAGGAGCGCCGGCACTGGCACACCGGGTGCTGGCAGCGCCGCCGATGACCGAGCTGTTCACCACGACCCTGGGGACCACCGGCCCGCCGGTGGTCTTCCTGCACGGGCTGTTCGGCCAGGGCAAGAACTGGACCACGCTGGCCCGCCAGCTCAGCGTCGAGGCCCGGGTCACCCTGGTCGACCTGCCCGATCACGGCCGGTCGGGCTGGAGCGCACGCTTCTCCTATCCCGACATGGCCGACGCCATCGCCGAACGGCTGGCCGACCGCTCGGGCGCGGGCGAGCCGGTCGCGGTGATCGGGCACTCGATGGGCGGCAAGGTGGCCATGGCTCTCGCCCTGCGCCATCCGCACGCGGTGAGCCGGCTCGGCGTGGTCGACATCGCCCCCACCGTGACCGACGAGATCAGCAGCTTCGCGGCCTACGTCGCCGGGATGCAGGCCATCGACCTGGCCACGCTCACCGGACGCGACCAGGCCGATGCCCAGCTCACCCCCTTCGTCCCCGACCCGACCGTCCGCAGCTTCCTGCTGCAGAACCTGCGCCGCGACGGCCAGGGCTGGCGCTGGCAGATGAACCTCGCCCTGCTCGGAGACTCGTTGACCGCGATGGGCGGTTGGCCACAGCTCGGCGCACCGCCCTACACCGGGCCGGTGCTGTGGATCGCCGGTGCCGAGTCCCCCTACGTCCAGCCGTCGTCGGCGCCGACCATGCGGGCGCTGTTCCCGCGCGTCCAACTGGTCCGGATCAAAGGGGCCCGGCACTGGGTGCACAGCGACCAGCCCGAGGTCTTCGCTGCCACGGTTCGCCGGTTCCTCGGCGTCTGACCACCCGTGTGACAGGCTGAACGACAACCCGGTCCAAGGAGCCCTGTTGATGGTGTTCGTCTCCCCCGCCCTGCTCGACATCGCGCCCGAGCCGTCGCCGCTCGGTCCCGTCGTCATCGTCATCGCGCTGGCGGTGGTCGCCGCGGTGATCGTCCTGGTCGTTCTGCGGCGCCTGCGTCGGGGGCGTTGAACGTGCTCGACCTGATCTTCGCGCTGGTCCCGCTCGACGTCCCGCCGCCCGCCTCCTTCACCCCCTCGAGCGAGGTGAACCCGCCGAGCAGCAGCGGCATCGCCGTCTACCTGTTCGGCGGGGTGTTCGCGCTCGGAATGATCATCCTGGTCACCGTGTTGCTGGAGGCCGAAGCCCAAGCGGAGACCCCCTATCCAGCGGCCATGAGCACGCCGACCGCCAGCGACAACGCGTTGGCCGCCAGGGCACACAGCATCGACCAGCCGAGCCGGCGGCCGATCGAGTCGGCGCCCCGCCTGACGACGACGACCGAGAACACGATCAGACCCTCGACCACGACCACCACGGTCTCGCCGAGCAGCATCGCTGAGCGGCTGGTCATCCGCAGCGCCACGGACCAGAACACCGGATGCGTGATCAGGTTGACGGCGAGGGCGATGCCGAACGCCGACGCCCGGCTCAGGGGCCGGTCCCCGGCGCCGGGACGCCGGATCCACCCGAGCGCCGCGAACGCCGTCATGTAGGCGGGAACCTCGATGACACAGGTCAGCAGCAGAGCGATCGGAAAGCTCGACGTCCACGCAGCACCCGGATCCATGGCCGTCAGTCTGCCGCGTACGCGGTGGCTGGTCACCGCCATGCTCGCCGCCGCGGTCGTCGCCCTGGTCCTGGCCACCCGGGCTCCGCTCACCGTCACCGTGCTCGGGCTGATCGCCTTCGGGGTGCTGCACAACGTCCTCGAGATCCGCTACGTGGCCGGCCGATTCGCCACCGTGCTGACCGGGCGCTTCCTGCTGCTCCTGCTGCTGCTGTGTTCCGGGATCGCCGCCTGCCGAGTGCTCGCGCCCGCCTGGCCCCAGGGGTCGCGCTACGCCGAGGTGGTCATCGGCTACCTGATCCTGCTGGCCGGCTGTGCCCTGGGACTCCGCGGGCTTCGCCTGGTCGCCGGGACCGTCACGCTGGCGGTGGCCGCGTACGCCTCGCTCAGCTACCCCGCGTACCACTTCGTGGTGCTCACCCACCTGCACAACCTGGTCCCCTGGTCTTCCTGTGGGACTGGGCGCGCGCCTGCCCGCGCGCCCGGTCGGCTTCCGGGCCACCCAGGTGCTGTGGACTCGTGGTCCCGCTGCCATGCTGGCCGGCGCGGCCGACCGCTGGACCCGCGCCTCCCGGCGTCGTCGCCCGCTTCGTCGGCGACGGCTCGGCGATCCGGGCAGGCTCCGCCGGCCGCGGCCAGGTGGGCTGCGGTTCCTGGTGACGTTCGCCTTCATGCAGACATGCACTACGTGGTCTGGGTCGGCTTCCTGCCGCGCTTCGCCCCCGACGCCGCCGCGGCCTTCGACGCCCGCGTGCCGTGGCTGCGCGGCCGCCGCGCCTGGGTGGTCGGCATCGTCGCGGGGGGTTCCTGGCCGTGCTCTTCGTCAGCGACTACTTCCAGGGCCGGGCGCTCTACGGCGCGCTGGCCACCTACCACGCCTACCTGGAGTTCCCGGTCCTGCTGGCTCTCCTGCTGTCCCCGCTCACCCTGTCGGGGTCCGTCCGCGAGCGGGCCGACGTCCGCGAGCGTCGTTAGCGCGGACCGATCGTGGGTCGCGACTGAGTGAGTCGACACGCTTTTCCGTCGACGAGCGAGGGAGCGACTCAGGATCTTCGGGTCCGCGCGTGCGCGAGCGGGCTTGAAACGAAAAGTCAGCTGGCCTTGACCGACTCGATGGTGGCCGGGGCGTTGGGCTTGCCGGTGCCGTCACCGACCGGAGCCGTCCTGACCCTGGCTGGCGATCGCGGCGACCACGTCGCGGCCGGCCGAGTCCATCTGGCCGAAAACGGTGTAGTTGGGCTGGAGCTCGGTGGTGTCCCAGACCAGGAAGAACTGCGAGCCGTTCGTGTCCGGCCCGGCGTTGGCCATGGCGACGGCGCCGCGACCGTACTTCTCCTGCCCGGTCAGCTCATCCGGGAACGAGTACCCCGGCCCGCCGGTACCGGTGGCCGTCGGGTCACCGCACTGCAGGATGAAGAGGCCCGAGTCGGCCAGCCGGTGGCACTGGGTGCCGTCGAAGTAGCCCTGCTCGGCGAGCGAGACGAACGAGTTGACCGTGCACGGCGTCTTGGCGCGGTCCATGGTGATCTTGACCGAGCCGTTGGGCAGCTTGAGCGTGTACGCGACGGTGCCGCGGGTCGGCACCCCGCTGGTCGGCGGCGGCTCGACCGGCTTCGACGGCTGGCCGTCGGGGCTGTAGGTGCAGGTCCCGGCGCCGGCGCTGCCCGAGGCCGACGGACGGCCCGACGGGGTGGCGCTGGGCACATCGACCGGGGCCGAGGTGTCCGCTGCGCTGGGCACGGCCGACGAGCTCGGAGCGGCGGGGACGGTGCCGCAGCCGGCCAGGGCCAGTAGGGCGGCGGCGAAGGGGACCAGGAGTCGGGGGGCACTCACCGACCCAGCGTGCCACACCGCAGCGGCGGTTCCGGGGACCGACGAGCCCATGGCCGACGGTCACCCGTCCCCCCGCCGCTCGATTAGGGTGACGGCATGGCATCGGGGTCGACATGGTCCGTCTGACACGCATCTACACCAGGACCGGGGACGGCGGGCAGACCCGGTTGTCGGACATGTCGCTGGCCGACAAGACCGATCCGCGGGTCGAGGCCTACGGCGACGTCGACGAGGCCAACTCGGTGATCGGCGTGGCCCTGGCCACCGGTGGGCTGCCGCCGGAGGTGACCCGGGCGCTCGGAATCATCCAGAACGAGCTGTTCGATCTGGGCGCCGACCTGTCGAAGCCGTGGCGCCCCCGCGCCGACGACGACCCGCCTGAGCTGCGGATCGAGCAGCCCTCGGTCGACCGGCTCGAGCGCTGGTGCGACGAGTTCGGGGATCCGCTGCCCGCGTTGACCTCGTTCATCCTGCCGGGCGGTTCGCCGGCCGCTGCGCAGTTGCACGTCGCCCGCACCGTCGTCCGACGGGCCGAGCGTGCGGCCTGGGCCGCCGTCGCGGCGTACGGGACCGACGCGGTGGCCGAGCCCGAGCCGGGTGGCGTCCGGTTGACCGCGATCACCTACCTGAACCGGCTGTCCGACCTGTTGTTCATCCTGACCCGCGTGGTCAACGGCGCCGAGGGTGACGTGCTGTGGGTGCCGGGCCGCGACCGTGACCCCCAGCAGTCCTGACCCCGGAGGCCTCGGCATCATCCGCGGACTCGACCGGCTCAGCCCGGCCGCTGCGTCGTTCGCGGCCCCGTTCGCGAGCCGGGACTGATTCGTCAGAGAATTCACTGACAGCTGGCCCCTAGACAGCAAGAGCTTCGGTGTGTTTGTGTTCGATGGCGCTGTGGGGCCGCGCGGGATGACCGACGACGGTGGCCACGACGGATGACCATCCATCGAGAGGAACTCCCCCGGTATGCCTCGAGCTGCTCGACATCGCTCACTCCTCATCGCCGGCCTGGCGCTCGGCGCCCTGGCCGCACCCTTCGGGATACCGGCCGCGTACGCCGCCCCCGACGATCCGACCTCGGGGCTCAAGGCCCCCCGCCAGACCCCACAGGAGGGCCCGGTCAAGGCCGCGGCCAGCCGCGATGACCGCCTCGGTGGCCACGACCGCGCGCTGCTGGCCCAGGCCCGCCGCAGCGGCGCCAAGCGGGTGACCGTGATGCTGGCGACCGACAAGAAGGGCGCCTCAGCGGTCGCCGACCAGGTCCGCGCCGCCGGCGGCTGGACCGGCATGGTGAACGACAAGGTCGGCTACGTCCGCGCCAGCGTGCCCACCGGATCGGTCGAGCAGGTGTCGAAGCTGCGCAAGGTGCTGGCCGTCGATCTCGACGAGTCGGTACCGCTCGACGATCCCTCCCCGGCCTCCGACCAGGGGGCGAAGGCCGCCGCCGTCGACGCGCCCGGTGCCGGCACCCCCGACGCCAACCCGTACCTGCCGACCCAGGACACCGGCTCGGTCGCGTTCAAGAAGGCCCACCCGGGCTGGGACGGCCGTGGGGTCACCATCGGCATCCTCGACTCGGGCGTCGACCTCGACCACCCCGCACTGCAGACCACCAGCACCGGCGACCGCAAGATCATCGACTGGGTCACCGCCACCGACCCGCTGCTCGACTCCGACGCGACGTGGCGGGCCATGCGCACCGAGGTCGAAGGTCCGAGCTTCAGCTTCCTCGACCAGACCTGGACCGCACCCGGTGACGGGACCTACCTGGTCAACCGGTTCGCCGAGTCGATCACCGCGGCCAGCGAGCCCGGCGGCGACGTCAACCGCGACGGCGACACCGGCGACCTGTTCGGCGTGCTCTACGACGCCGACAGCCACGACATCTGGGTTGACGCCGACCAGGACCGCGCGTTCAGCGCCGACGAGTTGATGCGTCCCTACAACGAGGACCACCAGGTCGGCCACTTCGGCACCGATGACCCGGCCACCGACGTGGTCGAGACGATGCCCTTCGTGGTCGAGTACCGCGAGGACGTCAGCCTGCTGCCGGCCGGCATCGAGGGGATGGCCGACTTCGTCAACATCGGCATCGTCGAGGACGCACACGGCAGCCACGTGGCCGGAATCACCGCGGCCAACAAGCTGTTCGGCGGCACCATGAACGGCCAGGCCCCCGGGGCCAAGCTGGTCTCCTCCCGTGCCTGCACCTGGGGCGGGGGCTGCACCGCAGCCGCCCTTCTGGACGGCATGATCGATCTGGTGACCAACCGCGGTGTCGACGTGGTCAACATGTCGATCGGCGGCCTCCCGGCGCTCAACGACGCCAACAACGCCCGCGCCCGGCTCTACGACCGGCTGGTCTCCGACTTCGGCGTCCAGCTGTTCATCTCGGCCGGCAACAGCGGTCCCGGGGTCAACACCATCGGCGATCCCTCGGTGGCCACCGACGTGGTCAGCGTGGCCTCGTCGATCTCCAAGGAGACCTGGCTGGCCAACTACGGCTCGAAGGTCTCGTCGCGCCAGAACCTGCACAACTACTCCTCCCGTGGTCCCCGTGAGGACGGCGGGATGAAGCCGAACATCTCGGCCCCGGGTTCGGCCATCTCGACCGTGCCGCAGTGGCTCAAGCAGGCCGATGTCGCCGAGACCGGTTACACGCTGCCCTACGGCTACGCGATGTTCAACGGCACCTCGATGGCCTCCCCGCAGGCCGCGGGTGCCGCAGCGCTGCTGCTGTCCGCTTCGCTCGCCGAGGGCCTCGACGTCACGCCGCGCCGGCTGCGCGACGCGATGTACACCACCGCCGACCCGATCAAGAACGTCTCGGTGATCGGCCAGGGCACCGGGCTGCTCGATGTCCCGGCCACCTGGAAGCTGCTGCAGAAGAAGTCCAGCGGTCGCAACTACATCGTGTCCGCACCCGTCTGCACGACGATCTCGGACTTCCTGTCCACGCCCGACCGGGGCACCGGCCTGTACAACCGGTGCGCCGCCAACGCGGGCGGTCACACGGGCAAGGTCGCCAAGAACTACTCGATCGACGTCACCCGCACCACCGGCAAGGCCGGCGCGGTCAAGCATCGGATGCGACTGGTCGGCAGCGACGGCACCTTCTCGGTGGCCAAGTCGGCCACGCTGACCAAGGGCAGGAAGGGCAGCGTCAAGGTCATGGGCAAAGCCCGCTCGCAGGGTGTCAAGGCGGCGATCCTGGAGGTCGACGATCCGGCGACCGCCGTGGTCGATCTGCGGATCCCGCTGACCGTGGTGCAGAGCCGGACCGCGTACGCCCCCAGCTTCGCCCGGGCCGCGTCGAGTTCGGTCGAGCGCAACCTGAGCACGTCCTACTTCGTCACCGTCCCCGAGGGTGCGGTGGCGTTGCAGGTCAACCTGACCGGAATCGCCACCAAGAGCCAGACCCGGTTCATCGCCATCAACCCTTACGGTGTGCCGGTCGAGAGCACCGCCTCCACGGCCTGCTACACGAACTACAGCGACATCGCAGCGTGCAAGCCGACCTCTCGGGCGTACACGAATCCGCTGCCGGGCATCTGGGAGATCGAGGTCGAGGCGCGACGCACCTCGCCGTTCCTGGACAACCCGTACACGGTGAGCGCGGCGATCCAGGGCGTCGAGGTGACCCCGCCGACGCAGACCGTGGCCGAGGCGACGATCGGCGAACCGGCCCCGGTGGCGTGGACGCTGAAGAACACGTACGGACCGCTGACGGTCACCCCGCAGGGTGGTCCGCTCGGTAGCGCCCGCACCGAGCGCCCGTCGATCAAGAACCGCACGGCCCAGGACTTCGAGGTCACCGTCCCGGCCGGTGCTGCGTCGTTCACCACGTCGATCGGCAACCCCGCGGACCTGGGCGCCGATCTGGACCTGGTCGTCTTCGACGCCGAGGGCAACGAGGTCGGATCGGACGCCGACGGCGACTCGGAGGAGTCGGTCACGCTGACCGAGCCGGACGCCGGTGACTACACGATCCGGGTCATCGGCTACGCCGTCCCCGCCGGAACTACGGCGTACGACTACCTCGACGTGTTCTACGCCTCTGCCCTCGGCGAACTGTCCGTGGACTCCGGCGACGTGGCCCTGGCCTCGGGCGGAACCGCCGAACTGAGCGGGACCATCACCCCGGAGCAGGCTCCGACCGGTGACCGATACCTGATCGGCGAGTTGCGGATCCTCTCCGAGGAAGAAGCCGTGCTCGGCACGGGCACCGTGCAGCTGACCCAGCTCAACCCGTGAGCGCTCACACCCGGCGTTGGGGTCGTACGCTCGGGCTGCTCCCGGTGATCGTGATGATCGCCGGGTGCACCCCGGGCGACGCCCCCGGTCCCACCGCCGCACCGTCGCCGACCGCCGCGTCCTCCACCACCGCCGCGACCGAGAGCCCGTCACCCGACCTGTCGCCCACCGTCCGGCCCTCATCCGGTCGACCGGTGCAGCAGATCAGCGGGACGGTCGCTGCCGGTGTGGAGGCGGGCTGTCTGCTGCTGGACAGCGGTGGCGACCAGGACTGGTTGCTGCTGGGTGACACCACCGGGCTCGAGCCGGGCCGACGCGCCACGGTCGAGGGCCGGCCCGATCCCGAAACGGTCACCACCTGCCAGCAGGGACGACCGTTCCGGGTCAGCCGGGTGCTCTGAATCCTGATCGACCCCGGGTCCTCGTGACCCGGGGTCGAGTCGCGTCAGGACTGGTGAGGATCGGGGCGGTTAGGCTCGGGCTATGCGCTGCCCCCACGACGAGACCATGCTGCAGATGACCGAGCGGCACGGCATCGAGATCGACTACTGCCCGAACTGCCGCGGCGTCTGGCTCGACCGCGGCGAACTGGACAAGATCATCGACCAGGCGTCCGGGCGGGCGGGTACCCCACCGCCCGGTGCGACGCCGCATCAGCAGCCGCCACCCGGCACGGTCTACCCGCCGTCGGGGTACGCCCGCAGCTACGGCAGCCCGGGGAGTCCGGACAGCCCGCGTCGCTACGGTGAGGGGCGTTACGGCGATCCCCGCTACGGCGATCCGCGGCAGCAGCGCCGCAAGCGTAAGGACTCGTTCCTGGGCGATCTGTTCGACTTCTGAGCAGCGACGCGGTGGCGGCCGGAGCTACCACCCGAAGCGCGGGTCCGGTCAGTCGGTCTGGCCGCCTCCGGGCGGGGCCGCCTCGAGCCAGCTGAGCAGCCCGGTCAGCGAGTCGGCGTTCATGGCCAACTCCCATTCCCGGCGCTCCTGGCCGAGCGGGACCTCGAGCCGCAGGACGCGGTTGTCGGAGTTGAGCGCGACCGCCTCGATCGGGTCCGGGTCACGCGTCTCGACGCACCTGCACGGTGCACCGCTCGAACACCACCCGGGGCCGTGGGGAGTAGGAGAAGAAGCGGAACCACTCGAGGATGCCCTCGTTATAGCGGCCGACGCCCAACGCCCATCCCGCACCGGGGGTGTCCACGTTGAGCCTCAGGCTGCATTCGAAGGTGCCGCCCTGGCGGTCGAGCCAGCGACGACGCAGCGCCAGGATGACCAGCGCGATCAGGCCCAGGAGCAGGATCAGGCCGAAGAGCTCGACGATCCCCAGCCAGCCGCCGTGCATCCACCGTCCTCGATCTCGCGTGTGCGGACACGCCGCACTGCCCTGAACCGTACGCGGTTCAGGGCAGTGCGACCAATTCCGTCGGTTGCGGCGGCGGACGTCAGACCCGCTGGGCCGCGCGTAGCTGCGCCGTGGCCCGCAACAGGTGCTTGCGGTCCTCGTCGTCGCCGTCGCCGGTGTCGAGCCTGCGCTGCGCCTCGGCCAGCTCGCGCTCGGCCTCGGAGACCGAGATCTCGTCGGCCATCCGCGCGTACTCGCTGAGGATCGACACCCGTCCCTGCGACACCGAGATGAAGCCGCCGTCGACCGCGACGACCTCGCGGTTGCCATCGTCGCTGAAGATCACCACGCCGCTCGGCTCGCAGCACGGCGAGCACCGGCGAGTGGCCGGGCAGGATGCCGATGTCACCGTCGACGGTCTTGGCGATGATGTTGGACGACCGGCCCGACCAGACCACTCGGTCGGCCGAGACGACCTCGACCTGCATGGGCTCAGCCATGGGTCACTACCTTCCTTCGATCCCGCGGGCGTGCGAACACCGGATGCTCAGCTCTTCTGCAGCTCAGACCAGCGCCGCTCGACGTCGTCCATGCTGCCGACGTTGAAGAACGCCTGCTCGGCGATGTGGTCGACCTTGCCGGTCGACGATCATCTGGAACGACTCGATCGTCTCGGCCAGCGGCACCGACGAGCCCGGGGATGTTGGTGAACTTGGTCGCCATGTAGGTGTTCTGCGACAGGAACTGCTGGATCCGTCGGGCCCGGTTGACGGCGATCTTGTCCTCTTCGGACAGCTCGTCGACACCGAGGATGGCGATGATGTCCTGCAGTTCCTTGTTGCGCTGCAGGATCTGCTTGACCTGCACGGCCACGTCGTAGTGGGTCTGGCCCACGTACTGCGGGTCGAGGATCCGCGACGTCGAGGTCAGCGGGTCCACCGCGGGGTACAGACCACGCGAGGCGATGGCCCGCGAGAGCTCGGTGGTCGCGTCGAGGTGGGCGAAGGTGGTCGCCGGCGCCGGGTCGGTGTAGTCGTCGGCGGGCACGTAGATCGCCTGCATCGAGGTGATCGAGTGGCCACGGGTCGAGGTGATCCGCTCCTGCAGCTGACCCATCTCGTCGGCCAGGTTGGGCTGGTAGCCCACCGCGGACGGCATCCGGCCGAGCAGGGTCGAGACCTCCGAACCGGCCTGGGTGAACCGGAAGATGTTGTCGATGAACAGCAGCACGTCCTGGTTCTGGACGTCACGGAAGTACTCCGCCATCGTCAGCGCCGACAGGGCCACCCGCAGCCGGGTGCCCGGCGGCTCGTCCATCTGACCGAAGACCAGCGCGGTGTCCTTGAGAGACGCCCGGCCTCTTCCATCTCGTTGATCAGGTCGTTGCCCTCACGGGTCCGCTCCCCCACGCCGGCGAACACCGAGGTGCCACCGAAGTTGTGGGCGATCCGGTAGATCATCTCCTGGATCAGCACGGTCTTGCCGACGCCGGCGCCGCCGAACAGACCGATCTTGCCGCCGGTCACGTACGGGGTCAGCAGGTCGAGGACCTTGATGCCGGTCTCGAGCATCTCGGTCTTCGACTCGAGCTGGTCGAACTTCGGCGCGGACCGGTGGATCGGCCAGCGCTCGGTGATCTCCAGGGTCGACGGGTCGACGTCCAGCACGTCGCCGGTCACGTTCCAGACGTGACCCTTGGTGACGTCACCGACCGGCACCGAGATCGGCTGCGCCGGTGTCGCGCACCAGTGCACCGCGCTGCATGCCGTCGGTCGGCTTGAGTGCGATGGCCCGGACCAGGTTGTCGCCGATGTGCAGCGCGACCTCCATGGTCATGCGTGCGCGTCTCGCCATCGACCGTGGTGTCGACCGCAGGGCGTTGTAGATGTCGGGCATCTGGTCGGCCGGGAACTCGACGTCGACGACCGGGCCGATGACCCGGGACACGCGACCGACGCCGCCGGCGGGGGCTTCGGTGTTCTGCTCTTCAATGGTGGCGGTCATCTGGTTCCCTCGTTCGTCATCGATCTGCGTGGTGGCAAGTGTTCGGGTGTCTACTCGGCGGCTCCGGAGGCCTCGGCGAGCGCCGAAGCGCCACCGACGATCTCGGAGATCTCCTGGGTGATCTCGGCCTGGCGCGCCTGGTTGGCCTCGCGGGTCAGCCGCTCGATCAGTTGCTCGGCGTTGTCGGTCGCCGACTTCATCGCCCGCTGTCGAGCGGCCAGCTCGGAGGCGGCCGCCTGCAGCAGGCAGTACTGGATCCGGCTGGCCACGTAGAGCGGCAGCAACGTCGTCCAGCACGGTTTCGGCGTCCGGCTCGAACTCGTACAGCGGCAGCAGCTCGTTGTCGGCCGGCGGCTCGTCACCCTCGACGACCTCGAGCGGCAGCAGTCGGATGACCTCGGCCTTCTGGGTCAGCATCGAGACGAAGCGGGTGTAGACGACGTGGATCTCGTCGACGCCACCCTCTTCGGTCGGCGTCAGGAACGCCTCGATCAGCGCGTCGGCGATCTCGCGGGCATGGGCGTACGTCGGGGCGTCGGAGAAGCCTTCCCACCTGGCTGCGACCTCGCGCTTGCGGAAGTTGTAGAACGCGTTCGCCTTGCGACCGGTCAGGAACGGCACCGCGGTCTTGCCGTTGTCACGCAACAGCTGGGTGAGCTGCTCGCCCTCCTTGATCACCGACGAGGAGTACGCGCCGGCCAGACCGCGGTCGGAGGTGATGAGCAGCACCGCCGCCCGCGTCGGGTTCTCCGACTCGGTGGTCAGCGGGTGGTCGACGTTGGAGAACGTGGCCACCGCCGACACCGCCGGGTCAGTTCGCGGGCGTACGGGGCGGCCGACTGCGCCCGCTGCTGCGCCTTGATGATCCGCGACGCCGCGATCAGCTCCATCGCCCGGGTGACCTTCTTGATGGTCGACACCGACGCCGGCGCTGGCGCAGTTCCCTCAGGCTCGCTGGCATGTGCTCCCTCCTCGACTCGGCATCTCGAGCCTTGCTCACGCGGCTCAGCCGCGCTTCTGCTTGACGATCTGCTCCTGGTTGACCTCGTCCGGATCGGTCGCCTCGTGCTCCTCGCGACCGGCGAGCAGCTTGCCCTCCGACGGTCTGGAAGCCCGCGCTTGAACTCCGCGATCTGTCCGCGCAGGGCCTCGGCGGTGTCGTCGTCGAAGGTCTTGGTCTCGCGGATGTTCTGCAGCGCGCTGCCGTTGTGACGCAGGTAGTCGAGCAGCTCGCGCTCGAACCGCAGCACGTCGTCGACCGGCACCTCGTCCATCAGGCCCTGCAGACCGGCCCACACCGAGACGACCTGCTCCTCGACCGGGTAGGGCGAGTACTGCGGCTGGCGCAGCAACTCGACCAGTCGGCTGCCGCGATCGAGCTGACGACGGGTGGTCGCGTCCAGGTCGGAGGCGAACATCGCGAACGCCTGCATGTCGCGGAACTGGGCCAGCTCGAGCTTCAGCGACCCGGAGACCGTCTTCATGGCCTTGATCTGCGCGGCACCACCGACCCGCGACACCGACACACCGACGTCGATGGCCGGGCGCTGGTTGGCGTTGAACAGGTCCGACTGCAGGAAGATCTGGCCGTCGGTGATCGAGATGACGTTGGTCGGGATGAAGGCCGACACGTCGTTGGCCTTGGTCTCGATGATCGGCAGACCGGTCATCGATCCGCCGCCGAGCTCGTTGGAGAGCTTGGCGCAACGCTCGAGCAGCCGGCTGTGGAGGTAGAAGACGTCGCCGGGGTAGGCCTCGCGGCCCGGCGGACGACGCAGCAGCAGCGACATGGCGCGGTAGGCCTCGGCCTGCTTGGTCAGGTCGTCGAAGACGATCAGGACGTGCTTGCCCTGGTACATCCAGTGCTGGCCGATGGCCGAGCCGGTGTACGGGGCGACGTACTTGTAGCCGGCCGGGTCGGAGGCGGGCGCCGCGACGATCGTCGTGTACTCGAGCGCGCCGGCCTCTTCGAGCGTGCCGCGGACCGAGGCGATCGTCGAGGCCTTCTGGCCGATGGCGACGTAGATGCAGCGCACCTGCTGCTCCGGGTCACCGGTCGCCCAGAACTGCTTCTGGTTGATGATCGTGTCGACCGCGATGGCGGTCTTGCCGGTCTTGCGGTCACCGATGATCAGCTGGCGCTGGCCACGGCCGATCGGGATCATGGCGTCGATCGCCTTGATGCCGGTCTGCAGCGGCTGGCGCACCTCCTGGCGGTCCATCACGCCGGCGGCCTGCAGCTCGAGGGCACGCCGCTCGTCGATGTCGGTGATCTCACCGAGACCGTCGATCGGGTTGCCGAGCGCGTCGACCGTGCGACCGAGGTAGCCGTCGCCGACCGGGACCGAGAGGATGTCGCCGGTCCGCTTGACGATCTGCCCCTCCTCGATGCCCTCGGAGTCGCCCATCACCACGACGCCGATCTCACGCACGTCGAGGTTGAGGGCGATGCCCGAGGGTGCCGTTCTCGAACTCGAGCAGCTCGTTGGCCATCGCCGACGGCAGTCCCTCGACCCGGGCGATGCCGTCACCGGAGGTGACGACGGTGCCGATCTCTTCGCGGCTGGACGTGTCCGGCGTGTAGTTCTGGACGAACCGGTCCAGGGCGTCCCGGATCTCCTCGGGGCGGATCGTCAGTTCTGCCATCGTTGTCGTTCCTGCTCTCGTATCAGTTCTGTGAATTGAGTTCTGTCAAGACCGCTACGCCGCTCATCCGAACAGCCTGCGTGCCTGCTCGAGCCGGTCGGCCACCGTGCCCTCGATGACTTCGCCACCGAGTTCGACCCGGATCCCGCCCAGCAACTCGGGTTCGACGATCTCCTGGATCGCGACCTCGCGCCCGACCTGTCGGCTGAGCGCACCCCGCAACCGCTCGCGCTGCTCGTCCGAGCAGCGCCCGTGCCACCCGGACGGTGGCGACCACGCGGTTCTTGTGGTCGGCCGCCAAGGTCACGAAGCCCTCGATGGTGTGACCGAAGGTCCGCTCGCGGGCCAGCACGGCCCGCTTGGCCAACGTCACCGTGGCCTCGGTCGCCCGGCCGGTCAGCAACTCGCTGACCAGGACCTGGCGATTGGCCAGCGGCACACCCCGACCACCCAGCGCATCGCGCAGCGCCGGATCGCCCTCGACCAGCCGGGCGAACCGGAACAACTCGTCCTCGGTCTCGTCGAGCGTGCCGGCCCGATCGGCCTTCATCAAGGTGGCCCGGACGGCCTGGCGCTCGATCGCGGCGGCGAACGTACGGCCCCCGGCCCAGCGCATGCCGGCGCCCTCGGCGACCAGATCAGCACGTCACCGTCGACACCTTGCCGTCGAGCAGGTTGTGCGCGAGCCGTTGACGCCCGGCCTCGGGCGTCGACGGGTCGGTGATGGCCCGTCGCAGCGGGACCGACGACTCGAGAGCGTCGACCACCGCGAACAGCTCGTCGGCCAGCGCGTCGAGGTCGGCCTCGCTCGGCGCACCCTGCACCGCCCCGACGATCCGGGTCAGCAGACCGTCGTCGCTGCTCCTGGCCCGGGACACGGCGTCGTCCAGCACACCGTCGAGCGCGCGCAGACGGCTTTCGGTTGCGACCGTCATGGGCGACCGACCCTGGATCGGGACGCGTTCGTGTGGGTCATCGGGTCACGACCGATCCGCGGTCTGCGGCTCGCTCGAGTCGGCCTCGAGGTCGGCGATGAACCGGTCGACCGTACGGCGGGCCCGCTCGTCGTCGGTCAGCGACTCGCCGACGATCCGACTGGCCAGGGTGGTGGCCAGGCCACCGATCTCGTTGCGCAGCTGAGTCATCACCTGGGTGCGCTCGGCGTCCAGCTGAGCCTCACCGGCGACCTTGATGCGGTTCGCCTCGGCCTGGGCCTGCTCGCGCAACTCGGCCAGGATCTGGGTGCCCTGGGTCTTGGCGTCCTCGCGGATCCGGGCGGCCTCGGAACGTGCCTCGGCGAGCTGGGCGTTGTACTCCGCCAGCGCCGCCTCCGCAGCTTCCTGAGCCTTCTCGGCCTTCTCGATGCCGCCCTGGATCGCCGCGGTGCGTTCGGCGTAGGTGGCCTCGAAGCGAGGCACCACGGCCTTGGCGATGACGACGGTCAGCAGGATGGCGAAGACGATCGCCGCGATGATCTCCGGCAGTTCGAGGGCCAGGGGGTTGCCACCGCCCTCGGTCTCCAACGGGAGGAGAAGCGTGATCATCAGTACGACGCCTCTTACTGGCCGGAGAAGACGAAGGCCAGGGCGATGCCGATGATGGCGAGCGCCTCGCACACCGCGAAGCCGATCCAGGCGGTGCCCATCATGGCGCCGCGAGCCTCGGGCTGCCGGGCGGTGCCCTGGATGACGGAGGCGAAGATCAAACCCACGCCGATGCCGGGACCGATGGCGCCGAGGCCGTAGCCGACGATGGCGAGCGAGCCAGTGAGCTCCAAGGGGTTCATTCAGGTCTTCCTTTCAGGGTCCTTCGCTGGGGATCAACGAAGGAGAATGGGATGGATCAGTGCTCCTCGGCGGCCGCTGAGGAGATGTAGACAGCGGTCAGAACGGTGAAGATGAACGCCTGCAGGCACTGGACGAAGATCTCCAGGCCGAAGATGGCCATGCTGAAGATCAGCGAGAACACACCGGCGACCTTGTTGACGATCGGCTCGCTGTGCAGCAGCAGGTATTCACCGCCGAGCACGAACACCAGCACCAGCAGGTGACCGGCGAACATGTTGGCGAAGAGTCGCAGGGCCAGGGTGACCGGCCGGACGATGATGTTGGAGGCGAACTCCAGCGGGATGATCAGCGGCCACATGTACCACGGGACACCCGAGGGCAGCACGCTGTGCTTGAGGTAGCCGAAGGCCCCGTGCTTGGCGATGCCGACGCCGTTGTAGATGACCCAGACGAGCGCGGCGAGCCCGTAGGCCCAGCTGACGTGCGCGGCGGTCGGCATCAGGGTCAGCGGGAAGACGCCGAACAGGTTGTTGACCAGCACGAAGGAGAACAGCGCGATCAGCAGCGGCACGTACTTGCGGAAGTCGTGGCCGATCGATGTCGCGGGCGATCGAGTTGCGGACGAAGAAGTACGCCGTCTCGCCGATGAACTGCGCACTTGCTCGGGACCATCGCGTTCTTGCGCGCCATGATCAGCCAGAAGGCCAGGATCACCACGACCGACAGGATCGCCTGCAGCATGTACTTGTCGAACCACTCCAGCGCGGGCACTCCGGGGAAGAGCGGATGCGCCGCGTGATCGAAGCTCGAGACTCCTGGGGCCTCGAACCCTTCGAGCGGCACCAGGCTCAGCAGGCTACTCACTGCTCCCCTTTCGACATGGACGACACCTTCTTCTTGTCAGTCGGTTCCGACAGTTCTCCGAACCGCTTGACGATCACGAAGACCCCCAGGCCCGCGCCGAGCACGATCCCGATCGGGAGGAGAAATCCGGTTCCGAGGAAATGGTCACCGAGCCAGCCGGCGAATCCGTAGACCAGCACGCCGCCGATCAGGTAGGAGAGCACACGAATCCCTTGATCCATGCCCGTCGACGCATCGCGCTTGCGGGCAGCCAGATCGTCGTCGGTTCGGCTCTTGTCCTCCATGGCGCGCCCCACGCTAGCAGTGTTCGTGTCGTAGGTCACTGATCGGACCCGCCGTGTGCCGGGGCCTGATATTCGGTGTCGTAGGCACCGATCCGCAGCCGTGAGAACACGAACACCTCGACGATCAGCCACCCGGCGACGACCGCCATCGTGGTGATGAACAGGGCCATCGGGGCCAGGCTGGGCCACGTGTCGGCGTACCGGTTGTAGATCAGCAGCACGATGCCGAGCAGCACGATGCGCGCGGTGTAGCTGGCCATCGACACCACCAGCAACGTCCGCGCGCCGGCGTCGGCGAACCGCACCATGACGTACTGACCGACGCCGTAGAAGAACAGCACCATCCCGGCGGCCAGGGCAGCCGAGCCGACCCCGGCGGTGCCGTAGACGAAGCCGAAGACGACCAGGCAGAGCAGCGTCGCCGCCACTCCCCCCACCGCTCCGCCGATCAACAGCTTGCGGGCCCGGACGACGTGGACGCTGGGGCCGGCGCCGCGATCGGAGGCACGCTCCGAGGGGCGGTCTACGGTCATCAACGGTGATCCTCGTGTCTCGATCGGTCAGGGAGAGGCCAGGTCGTGCGCGCCCACCGGATTGGCCGGCGCTGGACGAGTTCGTGAAAACTACCACAAGTAGTAGGGCCGGCTGATCACCGGTCTGGCTCGCGGACGCGTGTCATGACAATGAGGTGGTGCTCCGTGCGACGGCCCGGTCGCGCACCGGGCGACCGAGGGTGATGAGCATCAGGACGAGCGCGCAGACCGCCACCACGGCGACCACCGCCCACTGCCGATCGGTCTGCACCAGACCGAGCACGATCACCCCGAAGGAGACCAGCGCGGACCAGATGTACATCAGCAACACCGCGCGCCGCTGGCTGTGACCCCGCTCGAGCAGCCGGTGGTGCAGGTGCTGCTTGTCGGCGACGAACCACCACCGCCCCGCGTACGTACGCCGGACGAAGGCCAGCACCAGGTCGAGGAACGGCAACGCCAGGATGGCCAGCGGCAGCACCAGCGGGAGGACGGTGGGCACGATGCCGCGACCGGCCAGCTGCGAGCTGTCGATCTGCCCGGTCAGGCTGATCGTCGAGGTGGCCAGCAGCAGGCCGAGCAGCATCGCGCCGGAGTCGCCCATGAACATCCGGGCCGGGAAGAAGTTGTGCGGCAGGAAGCCGAGACAGGCGCCGACGATGGCCACGGTGATCAGGCTCGACGTGGTCGCCCGGGTCAGGTCCTCGGTGACGGTGAGCAGGTAGGAGTACGCGAAGAACGCGGCCGCGCCGATCCCGACCACCCCGGTGGCCAGACCGTCCAGTCCGTCGACGAAGTTGACCGCGTTCGAGCAGAGCACGATGAAGAAGACGGTGATGGCCACCGAACTGGCCGCGTCGAGCGAGATGGGCCGGCCCGGCAACGGGATCCACAGCATCTTGACGCCGAGCGCGACCGCGATGCCGGCGGCGAGAATCTGCCCGGCGAACTTGGTCAGCGGCGACAACTCGTAGAGGTCGTCGAGCACGCCGACCAGGCAGATCACCGCCGCGGCGATCAGCACCCCGCGCGAATCGTGCTGGACGATCGCCTGGTTGCCCAGGAACGGCAGCTGCCAGGCGACCAGGAAGGCCGCCGCCACCCCGGCGAGCATGGCCACGCCGCCGAAGTACGGCATCTCGATGGTGTGCACGTCGCGGTCGCGGACCTTGGCCAGCGCCCCCATCCGCAACGCGACCCGCCGGCACACCCCGCTGACCAGGAAGGTCGTCGCCGCCCCGATCAGCAGGACCAGAAGGTACTCACGCACGTGCTGGTCCGCTCGTGGTCGCGTGGGCGACCCCCCACGCCCCCCGCCTGGCCGGTCCTCGCTGGCGCTCGTCGTGTCGTGTCGGGGGGACGACCCCCCACGCCCCCCGCCTGGCCGGTCCTCGCTGGCGCTCGTCGCGTCCGCGTCTGTGTGGGGGGACGACCCCCCACGCCCCCCGCCTGGCCGGTCCTCGCTGGCGCTCGTCGCGTCCGTAACGGCGTCTCCATCCACGCCGGACTGCGAACGCTCCGAGGAAATCTCGTCAGTCTCGGGGCTGAGGTCAGGGTCTAATTGAGCAGGACCCTCGGGGTCGTCTTCTGCGGCGGGGACGCCGTCTGGCTCGTCATCAACAGCGTCTTCGGGGTCGGGCTCGGGGGGTGTGACACCGTCGCGAAGGTCGGGGAGGGTTTGGCGGAGGAGGTCGATGGTCAGGGCGCCGTGCCGCAGGACCTCGCCGTCGGGGTGGCGGCTGAAGTCGACGATGGTCGACGGGAGACCGGTGTCGCCGCCGAGGCGGGCCGCCGTCGAGGTAGACCGCGACCGAGTCACCGAGCTGGGCTATGGCGTCGTCGCAGGTCAGGGCGGCCGGGCGGCCGCTGAGGTTGGCGCTGCTCACCGCGATGGGGCCGGTCTGGCGGAGGACGGCGCGGGTCAGGTCGTGATCGGGGACGCGGAGGGCGATGGTGCCGGCGGTCTCGCCCAGGTCCATCCGCAGGCTGGGCTGGATCGAGCAGATGACGGTCAGCGCACCCGGCCAGTGCCGGGCCACCAGTTGCTTGGCCTGGTCCGAGACGTCGGTGGCCAGCGCCCTGATCAGGCTGGGATCGCCGATCAGCACCGGTGGGGGCATGTCGCGTCCGCGGTTCTTGGCCTCCAGCAGTCCGCGGACCGCGTCGGCGCTGAACGCGTCGGCGCCGATGCCGTAGACGGTGTCGGTCGGCAGCACGATGCAGTCACCGGCCTCGATCGCGCTGCGGGCCGCGTCGATGGCCAGGTGGTGGTCCTCCAGCCGATCCGTGCAGTCGAAACGCTGGTAGGCCGGGCTGACTTCGGGCTCCGACGTCTCGCTCACCGGGCCATCATGCCAGGCAGCGGCGCGCGTTCCGGGTCACGGCGTGCCGTCGGCGGCCCGGCGGACCGCGGTGACGAACCGCGGGCGATCGGTCAGGTCGCGTCGATCGACCACTCCGGTGAACGCACCGTGATCGCGGGTCAACGCCACCGCGGACTCGCCCTGGACGTCGGCGTGCTCGAAGCAGAGCAACCCCCCCGGGTGCAGCAGTCGGGCGGCGACGCCGAGCAGCACCCGGATCGCGTCCAGACCGTCGATCCCGGAGAACAGGGCGAGCTCGGGATCGTGGTCGCGCGCCTCGACCGCGACCGACTCGTAGGCCTCCAGCGGGATGTACGGCGGGTTGGCGATGACCAGGTCGACCCGGCCGTCCAGCTCGGGCAGCGCGTCGGCCATGTCCCCGACGTGCAGCCAGACCGGGACGTCGGCCAGGTTGCGGGCGGCGTACGCGGCGGCGTGCTCGGACAGCTCGACCGCGTGGACCTCGACCCCGGTCACCTCGGTGGCCAGGGCCTTGGCGATGGCGCCCGAGCCGCTGCACAGCTCGACCACCAGCGGGGTCCGGCGTCGGGTGAGCAGGGCCTTGAGCTGGTCGATCGCCCAGCCGGTCATCACCTCGGTCTCCGGACGCGGCACGAACACTCCCGGTCCCGACCTGCAGCTCCAGGTAGCGGAAGTAGGCCTTGCCGGTCAGGTGCTGGAGCGGGATCCGTCGCTCACGGTCGGCGATCAGCTTCTCGAAGCGCGGCCCGGTGCGCGTCGTCGACCCGGTCGATCAGCGGCAGCCGCATCGGCGCGACGTCGAGCACGTCGGCCAGCAGCAGCCGCGCGTCCTGCTCGGGCGATTCGATCCCCGCCGCCCGCAGTCGAGCGGTGCTCCAACTGAGCAGCTCGCGCGGGTTCACGACGCGTTGTCGCCCACCGAGGCCAGACGCTCGGCGGTGTCGGCTTCCTGCAGGGCGTCGAGGACGGCGCTGCAGGTCGCCGTTCAGCACCTGGTCGAGGTTGTAGGCCTTGAACCCGATCCGGTGGTCGGAGATCCGGTTCTCCGGGTAGTTGTAGGTGCGGATCCGCTCGGACCGGTCGACGGTGCGGACCTGGCTGCGTCGAGCGGCCGAGGCGGCCGAGGCGGCCTGCTCCTCGGCGGCGGCGATCAGTCGGGACCGCAGCATCCGCATCGCCTGCTCGCGGTTCTGCAGTTGCGAACGCTCGTTCTGGCAGGACACGACGATGCCGGTGGGCAGGTGGGTGATCCGGACCGCGGAGTCGGTGGTGTTGACGCCCTGCCCGCCGGGTCCGGAGGAGCGGTAGACGTCGATCCGCAGGTCGTTCTCGTCGATCTCGACCTCGGCGTCCTCGACCTCGGGCATGACCAGCACGCCGGACGCCGAGGTGTGCACGCGGCCCTGCGACTCGGTCACCGGGACCCGCTGGACGCGGTGGACGCCGCCCTCGAACTTGAGCACGCCGTACGGCATGGCTCCCGTGGCTCCGGACGGTGCCTTGACGGCCACGGTGATCGACTTGTACCCGCCCAGATCGGTCTCCTGGGTGTCGAGCACCTCGAGCTTCCAGCCCTGGTTCTCGGCGTAGCGCGAATACATGTTGAGCAGGTCGGCGGCGAACAGCGCTGATTCCTCACCGCCCTCGCCCGACTTGATCTCGAGCAGCGCGTCGGAGGTGTCGTTGGGATCGCGCGGGGCGAGCAGCTTGGTCAGCCGCTCGGTGATGGCGGCCAGTTCGGCCTGCAGTTGTTCGACCTCGGCGGCGAACGACGGGTCCACCTCGGCGAACTCGCGCGCGGCGGCCAGATCCTCGACCACGCGCTCGTACGCGTCCATCCCCCTGACGATCGGGGTCAGCTCGGCGTAGCGCCGGCCGACCCTGCGCGCCTTGGCCAGGTCGGCGTGGATGGCTGGGTCGGACAGGGCGCGTTCGAGTCCGGCGAACTCCTCACGCAGTGGTTGCGCCGATTCGAACACGCCCCGACCCTGGATTACTTCTTGGCGGACTGCTTGGCAGCGGCGTACCGCTTCTCGAACCGGGCGACGCGGCCGCCGGTGTCGAGGATCTTCTGCTTGCCGGTGTAGAACGGGTGGCAGACCGAGCAGACGTCGGCGCGGATCACGCCGTTCGTCGCCGTGCTGCGGGTGGTGAAGCTCGTTCCACAGGTGCAGGTCACCTGGGTCTCGACGTACGTCGGGTGGATGTCAGCCTTCATGGTCTTCTCCTCGTTGTTCGGGCCGGGTCCTCACGCAGATCGCGCCTATCGAGGTGAACCGGCACCAAGAGTCAATCTTGCCAACTGCACGCTGCTCCGCAAAATTCCCGAAGCCCGCTGAAGCCAACCCGAGCTTCCGGACCGCGAAGGCCCGGTGCCCGACCTCGCTTCGGCGGGGCTAAAGACGCGTGTAACCCGACCCCATTCCGACTGTTACTCGACCACCCAGACCGCGCACCGCCCCCGCCGAAGCGAGGTCGGGCAGCGGGCCTGAGCGGTCCAGAGAATCAGCTCGGGATGGTCTTCGTAATCGCCATGAGGAACTCGGCGTTGCTCTGGGTCTTGCGCAGCCGGTCGAGCAGCATCTCGAGGCCCTGCAGGTTGTCCAGACCGCCGATCACGCGACGGAGCTTCCAGACGATGTTCAGCTCCTCGCGGCTCATCAGCAGTTCCTCGCGTCGGGTGCTCGAGGCGTCGACGTCGATGGCCGGGAAGATCCGCTTCTCGGAGAACTCGCGACGGAGCCGGAGCTCCATGTTGCCGGTGCCCTTGAACTCCTCGAAGATCACCTCGTCCATCTTCGAGCCGGTCTCGATCAGCGCCGTGGCCAGGATGGTCAGCGATCCCCCGCCCTCGATGTTGCGGGCGGCACCGAAGAACTTCTTCGGCGGGTAGAGCGCCGCGGAGTCGACACCACCGGAGAGGATGCGACCCGAGGCCGGGGCGGCGATGTTGTACGCGCGACCGAGTCGGGTGATGCCGTCGAGCAGCACGACCACGTCGCGGCCGACCTCGACCAGCCGCTTGGCCCGCTCGATGGCCAGCTCGGCGACCGTGGTGTGGTCGTCGGCCGGACGGTCGAACGTCGAGGCGATGACCTCGCCCTGCACGGCCCGCTGGAAGTCGGTGACCTCCTCGGGACGCTCGTCGACCAGGACGACCATGAGGTGGACCTCAGGGTTGTTCGTCGAGATCGAGTTGGCGATCGACTGCATGATCATCGTCTTGCCGGACTTGGACGGCGACACGATCAGCCCGCGCTGGCCCTTGCCGACCGGGCAGACCAGGTCGATGATCCGGCCGGTCAGGTTGGCCGGCGTCGTCTCCATCTTGAGCCGGTCCTGCGGGTAGAGCGGGGTCAGCTTGCCGAAATCGGCCCGGTTCTCGACCTGGTCCGGCTCGAGGCCGTTGACGCTCTCCAGCTTGACCAGCGGGTTGAACTTCTCCTTGCGCTCGCCGTCGCGCGGCGCCCGCAGCGCACCGACGATGACGTCGCCCTTGCGGAGGGCGAACTTCTTGACCATCGACAGCGACACGTACGCGTCGTCGTTGCCGGGCAGGTAGCCGCTGGTCCGGACGAAGGCGTAGTTGTCGAGCACGTCGAGGATGCCGCGGACCGGGACCAGGACGTCGTCCTCGGACACCGTGGGCTCGGCCTCGAACCGCTCCATCCCCGCGCCGCCACCGGGCGCACCGCCCCGGGTGGTGCGGCGGCTCTGCCGGTCGCGGCTGCGACGCCGGCGACCACGGCGGCCGTTGGGATCGTCGTCGTCCCAGTCCTGCCGCGACTGGTTCCCGTTGCGGTTCTGGCTCTCCCGCGTGGGCCCGGTGTCGCGCTGGTCGCGGTTCTGGTTGTCGCGACCCTGGCCCCCGTCACGGTTCTGGTTGTCGCGGTTCTGGTTGTCGCGGTTCTGGTTGTCGCGACCCTGGCCGCCATCGCGGTTCTGGTTGTCGCGGTTCTGGTTGTCGCGACCCTGGCCGCCGTCGCGGTTCTGGTTGTCGCGGTTCTGGGCGTCGCGGTTCTGGTCTGTCGCGGTTCTGGCTGTCGCGGTTCTGGCGCCGTCGCGGTTCTGGCCGCCGTCGCGGTTCTGGTTGTCGCGGGCCTGGCCGCCGTCGCGGTTCTGGTTGTCGCGAGCCTGGTTGTCGCGGGCCTGGCCGCCGTCGCGATCCTCGTCGCCGTCACGGTTCGCCGGCGCGGCGTCGCCCTCCGACTGTCCGTCGCGGTTCTGCGCGCCGTCGCGGTTCTGTCCATCGCGGGTGCGGCGCTCTCGGCGCTCGCTGCGGCCGGCGGGTGGCTCCTCCGAGCGTGCGGACTCACCGTCGGTGGCCACGGGGTGCTGGTGCTGCAGGTTGTTGAGCGCGGCGGCGATGTCGTCGCGGGGAGCGCGGGCCTCGGGCTCGCGCTGGACGCGCGGCTCGGCCGTTTCGGTCCGCTCCGCGCGGCCCTCGGCCGGGGCGCGCCGGGTCGACCGGGTCTCGGTCGACGCCTCGGCACGCGCGGACTGCTCGCCGCCGTTGCGCGGCGCGCTGGTCGTCTGCGCCGACTTGATGGCGTCGATCAGTTGGCCCTTGCGCATGGCCCCCGTGCCACGCAGACCCAGGGAGCTGGCGAGCTGCTTGAGCTCGGGCAACACCATGGCGTCGAGTCCGGCGCCACGGCGCCGGCGGGTGGTCTGCTCGCCGTGCTCGCCGCTGCCGTTGGTGTCCGTGGGGACACCCGGTGCGGCGGTCGTCACGTCTGCGAGATCGGTCAAGGTGTTTCCTTCGTGTGGGGGCCCGTTTCCCTCGAGCCTCGGGCCCACGGGTGAAAAAGGTGAAGCAGGAACAGCCGTCAGGAGTGGCCGTGTCGCTGTCTGATCACGGATGCTGTTGACGGTGGACTCTGCGGCATTCGCGATCGTTGCTGACGCTGCTGCTGCATTGGTGGGTCCGTGTCGCGCCTGACTGAAGTGGGGCGCTGCTCGGGACATCAGCTGACCGATACGGTCATTCTGGTGTTTTCAGCGAGCCCAGATTAGCACCATCGATTGTCGGTCCGACAGGTTCGGTGCCCGATACACGCCGGGTGAACGATGTTTCTGCTCTCAGTCGGGCCGCCGGGTGATGGCGGCCCCCGACCCGATCCCCGCGATGCGGAGGGCGAAACCGTGGGCGTCGACCCGGTCGAGTTCGGCGAGCCGGTCGGCCCGACCGATCACCAGCACCGTCGGACCCGCGCCGCTGATGACCGCGGCGAGGCCCTCGTCGCGCAACTGGGTGACCAGCGCGTACGAGCGGGGCATCGCCGGCTCGCGGTAGCGCTGGTGCAACCAGTCGTGGGTGGCGTCGTACAGCCGGTCCGGGTCCTCGGCGAGCGCGTGCACCAGGAGGGCGGCCCGGCCCGAGTTGGCGGCGGCGTCGACGTGCGGCACCGTCTCCGGCAGCAGACCCGCGGGCCGCCTTGGTGGCGACCGAGGTCGACGGGATGAAGATGGCCACCTGCAGGTCCGGACGCACCGGTGACCGCACCGCGGTCACCCCGTCACGCCCCTCGTACGCGAGCACGAAGCCCCCGTAGATGGCCGCCGCCACGTTGTCGGGATGACCCTCGATCGCGTTGGCGTGACTGAGCAACCAGCCCGGATCCGGTTGGCGTTCCGGCCAGCCCGGCCGCCGCGGCCAGGCCGGCGACGATGGCCGCCGACGAGGAGCCGAGGCCGCGGCCGTGCGGGATGGTGTTGTGGCAGCTCAGACGCAAGCCCGGACCGACCTGGATGCCGAGATCGGCCAGCCCGACCAGGGCCGAACGCACGATCAGGTGCGAGTCGTCGCGGGGCAGCACGTCCGCGCCCTCACCGGACACGTCGATCCGGAATCCGTGGTCCAGCGCGGTCAGCTCGACGTCCTCGCGCCAGTCCAGCGCCAGCCCGAAGCAGTCGAACCCCGGGCCCAGATTGGCGCTGGTCGCCGGGACCTCGACCGTGACCGCGCGTCCCGCGGTCAGGGTCCGCATCACTGGTCCCGCGAGCAGCCGCAGACCGCGGCGACGGCGGTGCAGGTCGGCGGGAACCACCTCGGCCTGGATCGGCCCGCGCCCCGACAGTGCGGTGTCGATGTCCTTGAGCCCGTGCCCGGTCACCGTGACCGACGATCTGCTGACCCGGGTCGACCTCGCCGCGGCTGTGCTTGTCGAGCAGTCCGGCGACACCGGCGGCCGACGCCGGCTCGACGAAGATGCCCTCGCGCGCGGCCAGGAACGCCTGCGCGGCGAGGATCTGCTCGTCGGTGACCGCCTCGATCAGGCCGCCGGACTCGTCGCGGGCGGCCAGGGCCAGATGTGCTGAGGCCGGGTTGCCGATCCGGATGGCGGTCGCCACCGTCTCGGGGTCGAGCACCGGATGGCCGAGCACCAGCGGGGCCGCACCGGCGGCCTGGAACCCCCACATCCGGGGGCGCCGGGTCGACACGTTGTCGTCGCGCGTACTGGGTGTAGCCCCGCCAGTACGCGGAGATGTTGCCCGGCGTTGCCCGACCGGCAGCACGTGCAGGTCGGGGGCGTCGCCGAACTCGTCGACGATCTCGAACGCCGCGGTCTTCTGACCCTCGATCCGCACCGGGTTGACCGAGTTGACCAGCGCCACCGGATAGTCGTCGGACAGTTTGCGGGCGAGTTCCAGGCAGTCGTCGAAGTTGCCGTCGACCTGGACCACCTTGGCTCCGTGCACGATGGCCTGCGCCAATTTGCCGGTGGCGATCCGCCCGGCCGGCAGCAGCACGATCGGCATCAGGCCGGCCTTGGCCGCGTACGCGGCGGCCGAGGCCGAGGTGTTCCCGGTCGAGGCGCACACCACGGCCTTGGCCCCGGTGCCGGCGGCGACGCTGAGGGCCACGGTCATCCCGCGGTCCTTGAACGACCCGGTCGGGTTGGCGCCCTCGACCTTGATCCAGATCTCGCAGCCGATCCGCTCCGACAGACGCCTCGGCCTGGACCAGCGGCGTGCTGCCCTCACCGAGGGTGATCACCGGATCGGTGTCGCTGAGCGGCAGCCAGTCGCGGTAGCGGGCTGATCAGCCCGGAGCCCGTGCGGGGGGACGACCCCCCAGACCCTCCGGTGGCCGGTCCTCGCTGGCGCTCGTCGCGTCCGGTGTCCATCATTCGCCCTCGACCCGCATCACGCTGGTCACCTCGCGTACGACGTCGAGATCGCGCAGCGCCGCGACGGTGGCGCTGAGCGCGGAGTCGAGGGCGCGGTGGGTGACGATCGACCAGTTGCGCCTCGTCACCGCGACCGTTCTGGCGCACGGTCTGGATCGACACGTCGTGCTCGGCGAAGACCTGGGCGATCCGAGCCAGCACGCCGGCCACGTCGGCGACCTCGAGCGACAGGTGGTAGCGGGTGGCGACGCCGCCGATCGGGCTGACCGGGCGGGCGGCGTAGCTCGACTCCCCCGGCCCGGTCGCGCCGCGGACCCGGTTGCGGGCCACGGTGACCAGGTCGCCGAGCACCGCGCTGGCGGTGGGTGAGCCGCCGGCCCCGGGTCCGTAGAACATCAGCCGACCGGCCGAGCGGGACTCGACGAAGACCGCGTTGTACGCCCCGCCGACGCTGGCCAGCGGGTGGCTGCGCGGGATCATCGCCGGGTGGACTCGGACCGACACGATGCGCTCGCTGCCGTCGGCCGAGTCGCTCAGCTGGCAGAGGGCCAGCAGCTTGACCACGCAGCCGATCTCGCGGGCCGAGGCGATGTCGGCGGAGGTGATCTCGGTGATGCCCTCGCGGTAGACGTCGGCCGCGGTGACCCGGGTGTGGAAGGCCAGGCTGGCCAGGATGGCCGCCTTGGCCGCGGCGTCGAAACCCTCGACGTCGGCGGTCGGGTCGGCCTCGGCGTACCCGAGTTCCTGGGCCTCGGCGAGCGTCGTCGGCGAAGCCGGCGCCCGGTGCTGTCCATCTTGTCGAGGATGAAGTTGGTGGTGCCGTTGACGATGCCGATGACCGCGGTGATCTCGTCGCCGACCAGCGATTCGCGCAGCGGCCGGATGATCGGGATGGCGCCGGCGACCGCGGCCTCGAAGTAGAGGTCGACGTCGGCTCTCGGCCGCCGCCTCGAACAAGGTGACGCCGTCCTCGGCCAGCAGCGCCTTGTTGGCGGTGACCACGGCGGCCCCGCGGCCGAGGGCCTGCAGGATGAGCCCGCGGGCCGGCTCGATGCCGCCGATCACCTCGATGACCAGGTCGACCTCGGGCCGGGCGACCAGCGCGTCGGCGTCGGTGGTGAACAGGGCCGGGTCGATGCCCGGGCGCTCCCGGCCGGCACGGCGGACCGCGATGCCGACCAGCTCGAGCCGGCGTCCGACCCGGGCCTCGAGATCGGCGGCCTGCTCGATGAGCAGCCGGGCCACTTCGGAACCCACGGTCCCGCAGCCCAGCAGCGCCACCCCGAGTGGCGTCTCCGACGCCCCGCTCAGCGGCGCACGTGTCTTCGTCACAAGTCGACCCTCATCTGCTGTGAATCGCCACGCCTGTCGGGGGCCTGAGGCGGTCGATTCTTCTCCATCGCGGACTTCGACGCGAACTATCCGACGTCGAGGGCGAGCAGATCGTCGATCGTCTCGCGTCGGACCAGTGTGGTCACCACCCCGTCGGCGACCGACACGACCGGCGGGCGCGGCACGTGGTTGTAGTTGCTGGCCATCGAACGGCTGTACGCGCCGGCCGCCGGAACGGCGATCAGATCACCGGGGGCGATGTCGGCGGGCAGGAACTCGTCGCGGACCAGGATGTCGCCGCCCTCGCAGTGCTTGCCGACCACCCGGGCCAGCGCGGGTCCGGCCGACGACCGCCGCGAGGCCAGCGTGGCCGAGTACTCGGCGGCGTAGAGCGCGGTGCGGATGTTGTCGCTCATCCCACCGTCGACCGCCACGTAGAGCCGGCTCGCTCCCCCGTCGAGCTGGACGCGTCTTGACCGTCCCGACCCGGTAGAGGGCGAAGGCGCTCGGCCCGCTGATCGCCCGGCCCGGCTCGATCGACAGATGCGGCACGGCGATGCCCAGCGCGGCGCACTCGTGGTCGATGATGCCGCGCAGCGCGGCGGCCAGCTTGGCCGGCGTCGAGGGCGAGTCGACGCTGGTGTAGGCGATACCGAAGCCGCCGCCGAGGTCGAGCTCGGGCAGCTCGATCCCGGTCGCGTCGCGGAAGTCGGCCTGCAACTTCAGCGTGCGGCGGGCGGCGACCTCGAAGCCGTCGGCGTTCGAAGATCTGCGACCCGATGTGGGAGTGGATGCCGACCAGATCCAGATCCGGCTGCGCGTGGCAGCGGCTGAGCGCCTCGAACGCCGCCCCGCCGGCGATCGAGAAACCGAACTTCTGGTCCTCGTGCGCGGTGGCGATGTATTCGTGGGTGTGCGCCTCGACGCCGGTGGTGACCCGGACCATGACGCGCGGGCGTACGCCGAGCTCGGCCGCGAGCCCGCCGAGCCGGTCGATCTCGTCGAACGAGTCGACGATGATCCGGCCGACCCCCGCGGTCAGCGCCTGGGTGAGTTCGTCGACGCTCTTGTTGTTGCCGTGCAGTCCGACCCGGCTGAGATCGACGCCGGCCCGCTGGGCCACCGCCAACTCGCCGCCGGTGCACACGTCGATGCCCAGGCCCTCCTCGCTGACCCAGCGGGCGACGGCGGTGCAGAGGAACGACTTGCCGGCGTAGTAGACGTCCCAGCCGGCGAACGCCTCCGCGAAGGCCCGGGCCCGGGCCCGCAGGTCGGCCTCGTCGACCACGTACGCGGGGGTGCCGACCTCCTCGGCCAGCCCGACCACGTCGCGACCGGCCACGGTGAGCACGCCGTCGTCGGTCTTGCTCACGCCGGCGCTCCACAGCTTGGGCAGCAGCGCGTTGACGTCGTGCGGCAGCGCCAGCCAGCCCGGGGCCCGCGCCGTGACGTCGGCGTGGATCGAGCCCGCGACGTGAGTGTGGGTCATGGACCCGACTGTGCCAGCCGCAACCGAACGGGCGCCGGGGTTTCACGCGTTGGACAGGCTGGCGGCGGACACGGACCTGTCCACCCGGACCGACCGAGATGAGATTGCCCGGCGACGCTGCTAGATTGTTCCGCCGGGCCCCCGTAGCTCAGGGGATAGAGCACCGCCCTCCGGAGGCGGTGGCGCAGGTTCGAATCCTGCCGGGGGCGCCCAGCTTCACCGGTCCGAGGACCACACCCTTCACCACCGATCGCGGTGGTGAAGCACGTCGCCAGGCGGCCTGATTGCCGATGCCCCGATGCCCCCGATGGGTCGTTTCCCGGCACCTGCCGCCAGACGGCCCAGATGACGTCCTCCGACGGGTCGTTTCCCGGCACGAGTTCCCTCCGGGAAGGCGGACGACCCCGCCCGACGCCACCCGAGGGTGGACGTCGACCGGGGTCGGTCGTTGGGCAGCGGAGCTGGGGTCAGACCGCTCAGTTGGGCACCCGGGTCCGCCACGGGACCGAGTACATGCGGTTGGTGTAGTTCTTGCGGATGTAGGCGAAGTTGACGTTGTAGTCGTGGGTGACGTTCGCGTCGTTGACCCGCAGGATGATGTCGTTGTTGGCCAGCGTGCCCAGCGCGGTCAGGTTCTGCGAGCCGGTCCAGGTGTGCTTGACCGAGCGACCGTTGAGCGTCCCGCTCACCGTCAGCACCTTGTCGTGGACGTAGAGCCCGGCCACGTTGTTGTTGTTCTTGTCGTACCAGGCGTCGTAGACCGGCATCTTGCCGTACCTCGGGCTGCGCTTGAGCAGCACCTTGAGCACGCCACGGCTGATCCGGCCCTTGTTCACCATCACCTGGACCTTGCAGCCCTGGTTGAACAACGTCCACAGCCGGTTGGCCACGTCGTTGCGGGTGGTCGACCAGCCCCAGTTGGCCAGCCGGATCATCGTCTTGCCGTTGGTGCCGTAGCCCTTCTTGGCCTTGCAGCTGGTGTGGTTGAGCACGTTGTTCAGCACCAGGTCGTTGGGCCGCCGCGGGGTCTGCGGGTACAGGTACATCGTGTACTTGCCGCTGCGGGTCACCCGGAAGTAGTTCGGGTCGTCCTTGTCGCGCAGCATGTCGGTGAAGTAGCGGTTCAACGAGAAGTAGATCTTGGTGTCGTTGGCGATCGTGTGGTTGTTGTTCCAGCTGTTGTAGGTGTTGCCGGTGTACGGGTTCGCCGAGCTGATCATCGAGACCCACCGCTGCGACCCGGTCACCGAGAACATGTAGTACTTCGAGTGGATCGTCGAGGTGCCGCTGGACATGCAGCTGTGGTCGCAGACGGCCACGAAGCTGCGCTTGCTCTTGTCCCGGCCCAGCGCGCGCTTGACCCGCCGGATGTGCCGGTTGTTCTCGCCGTCGTCGACCAGCACCTGCACGCTCGCGCCGCGCTTGTTCGCAGCGATCAACTTGCTGGCCACGCTGCCGATGTTGAACAGGTACTGCACCATCCGGATCTCGCCACCGGCCGGGGTGGCGTCGATGGCCTTGTTGATCTGCCGGATGATCGCCAGCTTCTTGGCCTTGGAGCCCCGCGGGTTGTTGAAGATCAGGCTGTCGCGCGGCTTCCAGGTCGGGAACCGGCCGTCGGCCCGGCGGGTCTTCGCCGCGAACGCGGCCCGGCTGCGCGCGCTGGCCTTGGCCTTGATGGCGACCGCGGTCTTCGAGCGACCGATCTTGTACGCCTTGGCCGCCGATTTCGCGGCGGCGACGGCCGCCGCCCTGGCCTTGGCCTTGGCCTTCTTGGTCGCCTTCTTGTCCTTGGCCAGCCGATCGGCCTTGGCCTTGAGCGACGCGGCCGTCTTGGCCTTGGCCTCGTAGCTGGCCCGGGCCGTGCGGGCGGCGCTGGTCAGCGACGTCGCCCTGGCCTTGGCCCGCGCCGAGGACCGGGCAGCAACCTTGGCCCGCGCCGGCGCCTTGGCCGCGTAGTTGGACCGTGCGATCAGCGCTTCCTTGCTCTTGGCCGCGGACGCCCTGATCAGCTTGGCCGCCCGCTTCTTCTTGGCGTCGGCGGTCTTCTTGGTCTTGACCGCGGTCGAGGTGGCCTTCTTGGACGCCGACTTCGCGGCCGCGATCGCCCGCTGCCACTTCTTGTCGCGCTTGTTCTTCGGCACCTTGCGCAGCTTGTCGACCTTGCCCTTGGCCGTGACCGCCTTGCGCGCCGCCGACGCGGCGGTCGAGGACGCGATCGCCGCCTGCTTGGCCGCCTCGCGTCCCTTGGCCCGCGCGGTCGCGGCCTGACGGGTCAGGGCGACGCCTTTCTTGCCGAGCCGGAAGAGGGCGTCGGCCTCGCGGGCCTTGGCCTGGTTCTGCGCCTTCAGCCGGGCCGCTCTGGCCTTGGCCGCCTTCGCCTTGGCTGCCTTGTCCTTGGCCGCCTCTGCCTTGGCCGCCTTGGCTTTGGCCTTGGCCTTCGCCGTGGCCGCCTGCGCCGCCTCCGCCTTGGCCGAGGCACTCTGGCGTGGCGCTGCCGATGCCGGCTCCACCACCGAGACCGCCCCGAACAAGACGATGGTGATCGCGGCGATGAGGCCGACGATGCGCTTGGTCATAAATCTGACTCCGTTTCCCCGCTGCTGACACTGCGGCCGTATATCAAGTCACAGACGTCACATCGTTCACATCGGTCACTGGAGTCTCAGCCGTATCAGGAGAGCCTGCCAGACATCGACACGGAACCTCGGGCGCGAAACGCCCGACCGACCAACCTCCGCGAGAAATCACGGAACGCTAGGGTTCGAGGCGATGTTGACCTCTCTGACCGCCTGGTACGACCAGCGCCGCGGTGCCCGCTCGGTCGTGATCAGCTGGCTGGCCACCCGGCTGCTGATCCTGACCGTCCTCGTCGTGGCCGAACGGTTCGTGGTCGGTGACGTCTTCTACTACCACCGCAAGATCGCCGCACTGTTCACCGTCGGGCTCGACGACACCATGTACGAGTACCCGACGCCGGTGGTCTGGCTGCTCTGGCTGCCCTACGGAGCGAGCTTCGGTTCGCGGGTCGGCTACCTGATCGCGTTCGTCGTCTTCATGCTCGCCCTCGACGCCTTGTTCACCCGGGCGCTGTGGCTGAGCGCCGGCCGGCGTCACGATCGCTCCATCGACTTCTGGCTGGCCTACGTGCTGCTGATCGGCCCGCTGTGCTACCTGCGCTTCGACATGATCCCGGCCGTGCTGGCCGGCGGCGCCCTGCTCGCCGCCCGCCGGCGCCCGTGGATCACCGGGGCGCTCACCGGTCTGGGCGCGGCGATCAAGCTGTGGCCGGCCCTGCTGATCGGGGCCTTTCTGGCTCACAGACCGGACCGGCGCAGCGCCGGGCTGGCCTTCGTCGCGGTGGGGTTCGGGTTGGCGCTGCTCAGCCTGGTGTTCGGCGGCTGGTCGCGACTGATCTCGCCGTTGACCTGGCAGTCCGACCGCGGGCTGCAGATCGAGTCGATCTGGGCCACCCCGTTGATGCTGGTCCGCGCCCTGCAGCCGGCCGGCTGGGTGGTCGACATCTCGAAGTACCAGGCGTACGAGCTGTTCAGCATCGACCGCAGCGACCAGGTGGTCGACGCGTGGGTCCAGGTCAGCTCGGTGGCCACGGTGATCGGGCTCGGGCTGATCGTCGCGCTGTTCGTCCGGGCCTTCCGGGCCGGCGGCGGCACGCCGATCGCGATCGGCTTCGTCATCGTCGCCACCATCGCGATCATGACGGTGACCAACAAGACGCTGAGCCCGCAGTACCTGCTCTGGCTCGGCGGACCGGTGGCGGCGATGCTGCTGCTGCGACCCCGGGCCGGCCGGGAGCGGATCGCGGTCACCCAGACGGCGGTCCAGTTGCTGATCCTGGCGTTCCTGACCCAGCTGGTCTACCCGATCTTCTACGACGGACTGCTCGGCCGGCAGGGTCACGTCATGGTCGTCATCTCGACCCTGGTGACCACGATGCGCAACGTCGCGCTGCTGGTGTTCACGGTCCAGGTCTGCCGTTACGCCTGGCAGTTGATGCGCGTTTCACCACACCAGTGATCTGCTGGTCTGCCCGTTGTCGGTAGCCTAAGGAGAAGTTGAGGCGGGACGGCTCGGTCTCGCCGCGTACGCGAGGAAGAAGGGCGATCGTGGCCATCGTGCCCGCCACCACAAGTTCTGCAGATGAAACCGGCTTCGGCGCCAACGACTGGCTGATCGAGGAGATGTACGAGCAGTACACCGCCGACCCGTCGTCGGTGGACCCCAGCTGGGCGGAGTACTTCGCCAACCACGGCGGTCCGAACGGCGCAGGCGACACCGGGAAGTCGGCGACCACGGTGACCACGGCGGGTCCCGCGTCGGCTCCGGCTCAGACCCCGCAGCGCGCGCAGGCCGCGGCCAAGCCGGCCGACTCCGCCGCGGCGCCGAACGGGTCCGCCAAGCCCGCGACGAGTGCGCCGACGACCGGATCGACCCCGGCGCCGTCGGCGGCCACCCAGCCGCCGAAGAACCCGGTGCCGCCGGTGCCGACCGACCCGGCGGCCAAGCCGGTCCCGCCGGCCGGCGCGGCCGGTGACGACAAGCCGATCGCTCGGCGTACGCCGACCGTCGAACGTCCGACCCAGATCAGCGACGGCCGACCGGCCGGACCGGGCGCCCGTGGCGGCCTGCCCGCCGACCCGCCCAATCCGGACGTCCGTCCGAACGCCCCCATCGAGGAGCCGGTGAAGACCGTGCTCCGCGGCGCTCCGGCCCGTACGGCGAAGAACATGGACACCTCGCTGACCGTGCCGACGGCCACCAGCGTCCGCTCGCTCCCGGTCAAGCTGCTGATCGACCAGCGCGTGGTCATCAACAACCACCTGCGACGGGCCCGCGGCGGGAAGGTGTCGTACACGCACCTGATCGGCTACGCCATGGTCCAGGCGCTCAAGACCCACCCGCAGATGAACGTCGGCTACGAGGTCGTCGACAACAAGCCGAACGTCGTCACCCCGGCCCACGTGAACCTCGGGCTGGCCATCGACATGGCCCGACCCGACGGCACGCGCCAGCTGCTGGTGCCGAGCATCAAGAGCTGCGAGACGCTCGACTTCGCCCAGTTCTGGGCCGCCTACGAGCAGGTGGTCAAGCGGGCCCGGGCCAACCAGCTGACCGTCGAGGACTTCGCCGGCACCACCATCACGCTGACCAACCCGGGCACCATCGGCACCAATCACTCGGTCCCGCGGCTGATGAGCGGCCAGGGCGCCATCATCGGCGTCGGGTCGATGGAGTACCCGCCGGAGTTCCAGGGATCCGATCCCGACCGGCTGTCCGACCTCAGCGTCTCCAAGATCATGACGATGACCTCGACCTACGACCACCGGGTGATCCAGGGGGCCCAGTCGGGTCAGTACCTGCAGCGGCTACACGCGCTGCTGCTCGGCGAGGACGGCTTCTACGACGACGTCTTCTCCTCGCTGCGGATCCCGTACGAGCCCATCCGCTGGGCGACCGACATCAGCTCCGACCACGAGGACCAGATCCCCAAGCAGGCCCGGATCATGGAGATGATCAACTCCTACCGGGTCCGCGGTCACCTGATGGCCGACACCGATCCACTCGAATACCGACAGCGTCGCCACCACGACCTCGACGTGCAGAGCCACGGCCTGACGCTGTGGGACCTCGACCGCGAGTTCGCCACCGGCAGCTTCGCCGGCGGCCAGGGCCGGATGAAGATGCGCAAGATCCTCGGGATCCTGCGCGACTCGTACTGCCGCACCACCGGCATCGAGTACATGCACATCTCCGACCCGGTGCAGCGCAAGTGGCTGCAGGACCGGGTCGAGCGGCCACACGAGTCGCTGCCGCGCGAGGAGCACCTGCGGATCCTCGACAAGCTCAACGAGGCCGAGATCTTCGAGACCTTCCTGCAGACCAAGTTCGTCGGCCAGAAGCGGTTCTCGCTCGAGGGCGGCGAGTCGGCCATCGTCGTGCTCGACGAGGTGTGCGAGCGGGCTGCCGACAACGGGCTGGTCGAGGTGTGCATCGGCATGCCGCACCGTGGCCGGCTCAACGTGCTGGCCAACGTGGTCGGCAAGTCGTACGCCCAGATCTTCCGCGAGTTCGAGGGCAACATCGACCCGCGGACGGTCCAGGGCTCCGGCGACGTCAAGTACCACCTCGGCGCCGAGGGCACCTTCACCTCGCTGGCCGGCAACGTGGTGAAAACCTCGGTCGCGGCCAACCCGAGCCACCTCGAGGCGGTCAACCCGGTCCTCGAGGGCATCACCCGGGCCAAGCAGGACCTGCTCAACCGGGGCTCGGAGTATCCGGTGCTCCCGGTGCTGATGCACGGGGACGCGGCGTTCGCCGGGCAGGGCGTGGTCGCCGAGACCCTCAACCTGTCGCAGCTGCGCGGCTACCGCACCGGCGGCACGGTGCACATCATCGTCAACAACCAGGTCGGCTTCACCACCTCGCCGACCGAGTCGCGCTCCTCCACCTACTGCACCGACGTGGCGCGGATGGTGGCGGCGCCGATCTTCCACGTCAACGGCGACGACCCGGAGGCGTGCGTCCGGGTGGCCCGGCTGGCCTTCGCCTTCCGGCAGGAGTTCAACAAGGACGTGGTCATCGACCTCATCTGCTACCGCCGCCGCGGGCACAACGAGGGTGACGACCCGAGCTTCACCCAGCCCAAGATGTACGACCTGATCGAGAAGAAGCGCTCGACCCGCAAGCTCTACACCGAGGCCCTGATCGGCCGTGGCGACATCACGGTCGAGGACGCCGAGCAGGTGATGAGCAAGTTCCAGCAGCGGCTGGAGAGCGTGTTCAAGGAGGTCCGCGACGTCAACGCGCCCGTGGCCGAGGAGGACCGCCACTACCGCACGGTCCCGCAGTACCCGGCCAAGTTCGGCGCCAAGCACGGCACGGCCATCTCGCTCGAGATGCTCAAGGCCATCGCCGACGCGCACACCACGTTCCCCGACGGGTTCGTCGTGCACCCCAAGGTGATGCCGCAGCTGCAGCGCCGCGCGACCGCCATCACCCAGGGCGGAATCGACTGGGGTACCGCCGAGATCCTCGCCTTCGCCTCGCTGCTGATGGAGGGGCGTACGGTCCGGCTCACCGGCCAGGACAGCCGGCGCGGCACCTTCGTCCAGCGATTCGCCGCCATCGTCGACCGGGTCACCGGTGAGTCGTGGGTGCCGCTCAAGCACCTCGACGACAACCAGGGCAAGTTCCACGTCTTCGACTCGCTGCTCAGCGAGTACGCCGCCATGGGGTTCGAGTACGGCTACTCGGTGGCCTCGCCCGAGGCGCTGGTGCTCTGGGAGGCGCAGTTCGGCGATTTCGCGAACGGTGGCCAGACCATCACCGACGAGTTCATCAGCTCGGGGCAGTCGAAGTGGACCCAGAAGTCCGGGGTCGTGCTGCTGCTGCCGCACGGCCACGAGGGCCAGGGTCCCGACCACTCGTCGGCCCGGCTCGAGCGCTGGTTGCAGATGGCCGCCGAGGACGCGATGACGATCTGTCAGCCGTCCACCCCGGCCAACCACTTCCACATGCTGCGCCAGCAGGCGCTCGGCGAGATCCACCGCCCGCTGATCGTGATGACGCCGAAGTCGATGCTGCGCAACAAGGCTGCGGTGTCGGATCCGATCGACTTCACCGAGGGCAGCTGGCGGCCGGTGCTGGCCGATCCGGCGACCGATCCCGGCAGCGTCACCAAGGTGCTGCTGTGCTCGGGCAAGGTCCGGTGGGATCTGCTGGCCGGTCGGACCGCGGCCGGTCAGGAGTCGAGCGTGCCGATCATGGCGATCGAGTCGCTGTACCCGTTCCCGAAGCGCACCCTGGCGGCCGAGCTGGCCAAGTACCCGAACGCGACCGAGCTGGTCTGGGTGCAGGACGAGCCGGAGAACCAGGGCGCGTGGCCGTACATGGCCATGAACACGCTCAAGCAGCTGGCCTCGGTCGACGCCGAGCGCCGGTTCGAGCTGCGCGTGGTCAGTCGGCCGTCGCTGGCCGCGCCGTCGGTCGGCTCGGCCGGAGTGCACCAGGCTCAACAGCGCGATCTGATCAAGACCGCTTTCGCCTGATGTACTTCACCGATCGCGGGATCGAGGAGCTGGAGCACCGCCGGGGTGACGAGGAGGTCACCCTGGCGTGGCTCGCCGAGCAGCTCAAGACCTTCGTCGATCTGCACCCCGACTTCGAGGTGCCGGTCGAGCGGCTCGCCACCTGGCTGGCCCGGCTCGACGACGAGGACGACGACTGACGTGCTCCGGCCCTGACCACTGACCCGGTCAGGGCTCGAGCACGACCTTGCCGAAGACCTGGCCGGAGGCCAGCGCGGCGAGGCCGTCGGCGGCCGCGGTGAGAGGGAGCACGCGGTCGATCACCGGACGGACGCCGGTGGTGACCAGCAGTCGAACCAGTGCGGCCAGTTCATCGCGGGTGCCCATGGTCGATCCGATCACCCGGAGCGGCTTGAAGAAGATCTTGGTCAGCTCGGCCCGGCTCGGCTCGGCCCCCGAGGTCGTCCCGCTGATGACCACGGTGCCGCCGGGCCGGAGCGCGTTGATCGAGTGCGACCAGGTGGCGGCGCCGACCGTCTCCATCACCGCATCGACCCGCTCGGGCAGCCGGGCCCCGCTGGGGAAGACCCGGTCGGCGCCGAGGGTCAGTGCCCGTTCGCCGCGGGCCTCGTCGCGCGCGGTGACCCAGACCCGGAAGCCGGCGCTGCGCCCGAGACTGATCAGCGCGGTGGCCACCCCGCCCCCGGCCCCCTGGACCAGGACGGTGTCCCCCGGCTGCAGCCCGGAGGCCACGAACAGCATCCGGTACGCGGTGAGCCAGGCCGTGGGCAGGCAGGCCGCCTCGGTGAAGCTCAGACCGTCGGGCAGGTCGACCAGGTTGCCGGCCGGCACCCGGACCCGGGTGGCCAGCGTCCCGGGATGACGCTCGGACAGCAGCGACCGTGCCGGATCGAAGGTGGAGTCGGGGCCGCTGAACGCCGGGTCGTTGATCACCGCGTGGACGATCACCGCCCGACCGTCGGCGGTGACCCCGGAGGCGTCGCAGCCGAGGATCATCGGCAGCCGGTCGTCCGGCAGGCCGACCCCGCGCAGCGACCACACGTCGTGCTGGTTGAGCGCCGCGGCCCGGACCTCGACCTCGACCCAGTCGGGTGGCGTGGCCGGCGGCTCGAGCTCGCCGACCACCAGGGCGGAGAGCGGGTCGTCACGGTCGGTCCGGGCGGCGTACGCGGCGAGCATGTCGGCCACCCTAGCCACGGCGCGGCGGACCGACCGTGCTGGATACAGTCGTCCGATGAGCAGCGTGCACAACGGTCTGACCGACGCCTTCCGCGACCTCACCGGGTCCGCCCCGGACGGGGTGTGGGCCGCCCCCGGGCGGGTGAACCTGATCGGGGAGCACACCGACTACAACGGCGGCTTCGTGATGCCGTTCGCGCTCAACCAGCGGGTCCAGATCGCCGCCGCCGCCCGCTCCGACGACCGCTGGCGGGTGCAATCGCTCAACCGTGACGGTGAGGTCGAGACGTTCGACCGATCCGACCTGGTCCCGGGCCGGGCCGGGTGGTCGGCGTACGTGGCCGGCGTGGTGTGGTCGCTGGCCGAGGCCGGGTACGAGGTCGGCGGAGCCGACCTGGTACTCACCTCCGACGTCCCGGTCGGCGCCGGGCTGTCGTCGTCGGCCGCGCTCGAGTGCGCCACCCTGACCGCGCTGGCCGATCTCTACGACCTGGACATCGGCGGTCTGGAGCGGGCCCAGCTGGCGCAGCGGTGCGAGAACGACTTCGTCGGCGCCCCGACCGGTCTGATGGACCAGGCCGCCTCGACACTGTGCACCGCCGATCACGCCATGTTCTTCGACTGCCGCAGCTATGCGGTCGAGCAGGTCGCCCTCGACCTCGGGGCCGCCGGCCTCGAACTTCTGGTGCTCGACACCCGGACCCCGCACGCGCTGGTCGACAGCGAATACGCCGACCGGCGGAAGACCTGCGAGGCGGCCTGCGTCCACCTGGGCGTGGACGCGTTGCGCGACGTCACCGATCTCGACGCGGCGCTGGCCCGGTTGGACGACCCGGTCACCCGGAGACGGGTCACCCACGTGGTCACCGAGAACGCACGGGTCGAGCAGGCGGCCGACCTGCTCCGACAGGGTCGGGTCGCCGACCTCGGTCCGCTGCTCGACGCGTCGCACACCTCCATGCGCGATGACTTCGAGATCACCGTCGCCCAGGTCGACCTGGCCGTCGAGGTGGCCCGCGGCCACGGCGCACTCGGGGCCCGGATGACCGGCGGCGGGTTCGGTGGCTGCATCATCGCCCTGCTCGAGCAGGGTCGGGCCGACGAGGTGGCGCGGACCGTGCAGGCGGCGTACTCCGAGGCCGGGTACGCCGATCCGGAATATTTCGTGTCCGTTCCGGCTTCTGGTGCGGGGCGGATCGGCTGAGGGAACGTTTCCTGAGCAAAATTCAGCCGTAACAGGGCTGAAATGTGAGACACCTGACCCTGGAGACTCTTGTATTGACTCTCGATACTTGAAAGTCTTGGTCTCGCCGGAACGCTTCAGTGTAGAAGGTGCGTTCGGATGACTTGTAGGGGGCCCTCAGCAGGGGTCTCGAGCGACGAAGGAGCGTGTACACGCATGGATTGGCGCCACAAGGCCGCCTGTCTGGAAGAAGACCCGGAGCTGTTCTTCCCGATCGGGAACACCGGCCCCGCAATCCTCCAGATCGAAGAGGCCAAGCAAGTCTGCCGGCGGTGCGATGTCCGCGACGCCTGTCTGCAGTGGGCGCTGGAAGCTGGTCAGGATCATGGCGTCTGGGGTGGCCTGAGCGAGGACGAGCGCCGCGCGCTCAAGCGTCGTGCTGCTCGGGCGAGGATCCGTACCGCCTGACCCAGCCCTCCGCGGCCCAGGTCCACGACGGCTCAACACCACCGACGGCCCAACATGACCGACGGGCCAGTCCACGACGGCTCAGCACCACCGACGGGCCCAGGTCGGGCGACGGTTCAGCACCACCGACGGCTCGCAGGTCGAGCCACCACCACGACAATGACGCCGGGGGAATCTGATTCCCTCGGCGTTCTGCATGTTCGGGGTCTCTGCCGGCCGCCCGGCGGGGAAACGTCACAGGCCCGGACCGGGAAACGTTCCCCGGTCCGGGCCTGTCCGACGTGGCGTAGGGCTATTCGATCGTCGCCGTCGGGATCTTGGTCGCCTGATCCCAGCTGAAGGTGACTTCGGCGCCGCCGGCCGGGATGACCAGCTTGAGGTTGTCACCGCCGCCGTTCTCGCCGTAGCTGACCGTCCAGCCGTCGTTGATGGCGACCTTCCACTCGTAGTCGCCGTCCGCGTTGCAACCGTTGCTGCACGGCGGCAGGGTCACCGTCTTCTTCCAGATCCCGTCGGAGTCGTCGAAGTCGAGGTGACTCGCCTCGCAGGCCGGATCCCAGTCCTCGGCGCAACCCATCTCGGACTGCACGAAACCGGCGACGGTCACACTGGTGACCAGCGGCTGGTACGCGGTCCTGGTCACGGTCCGCGTCGAGCTGACCGACCGCGTCCCGTCCGGCTCGCGCAGGATGGCCCGGTAGCGGATCTTGGTGCCCTCGGGGATCGCGTCGAGGTCGGTCCGGTAGCTGTAGACCGGCGACGACCGGTCGATCGCCACCGTCTTCCAGGCTCCCCCGTTCAGGCTCTGCTGGATGGTGACGACGTGCGAGCCGCGCTCGGGCGAGGCCGAGAGCTCGACTTTGAGCAGACCGAACACGTCGGCACCTTGGGCCGGTGAGGTCCAGTTCAGCGCGGGTGCGGCGACCCGGGCGCTGCGCGCAATGCTGACCCGCTGGTGACCGGCGTTGTCGCGGACGACGGCGCGGTAGGTCACCTTGGTGCCCGAGCCGATGCTGCTGGTGTCGTGATAGACCCGGTACGGACGGCTGTCGTCGGTGCCGATCGCCTTGTAGGCGCCCTTGCCGACCTTGGCGTAGAAGGTCACCTCGTTGAACGAAGAACCGCCGATATCGGCCGAGACCAGGGTGCGCGAGTGATCCTGGGTCGTCGCCTCCGGCATGTCCAACCAGACCGACGGAGCGGCGGTCGACTTCGGGATGGTCCGCATCGAACGGTAGACCACCGTGGACAGCGCCGGCACGGTGACCGGGAGTCGCCAGTCGAACCCGGCCCGCAGCGCGGCCGGGCCGTCTCCGTAGACCTTCTCGAAGTCACCGCTGCGGCGATAGGTCGCGATCTTGGCCGTCTTGGCCACCTCGGCGTTGTTGACCGCGACCACGTACTCGTACTGCTGGCTGCGGTCGATGCGCGAGAACGCGTAGATGCCCGCGCCCTTGCTCGCGTAGCGGTGCTGCTGGGCACCGTTGCGCAGCGCCGGGTGCTCGTCGGTCAGCGCGGCCAGGCCCTGGATGCCGGTGTAGAGCGGATGATCGGTGTCGAAGTTGTCCACCGCACCGGTCGAGTCGGTGCCGAGCAACTGGTCGTTCTCGTACTCGTCGACCTGGCTGGCGAACAGCGTCTGCCGCGCCCCCTGGTCGCCGCCGGTCCCGACGAAGCCCTGCTCGTCGCCGTAGTAGATGACCGGGTTGCCGCGCGAGAAGTACATCAACTCGTGGGCGAGCCGGTCGCGGGCGACCAGTTCGTCCTCGTCGGCGTCCGGGTTGTCGGTCTTGAGGAAGTAGCCGATCCGACCCATGTCGTGGTTGCCCAGGAACGTCGGCTGCTGGTACGCGTTCGAGTCGGCGTCGGTGTACCAGTCGTCGTTGAGGAACAACGACTTCAGCCCTCGTGCGCTCTGACCCTTGGAGGCGAAGTTGCGGGCCGAGTCCTGGAACGGGAAGTCGAGCGTCGCCTGCATCGTGTTGCGGGTCGAGTACTGCGAGGTGAACACCTGGGTGGTGTCGTAGACCTCGCCGAACATGAAGAAGTCCTTCTTGCCGTGCTTGTGGGCGTAGTCGAGGACGGTCGGCCCGAACTTCTGCCAGAAGGCGTCGTCGACGTGCTTCATGGTGTCGATCCGGAAGCCGTCGATCCCCATCTCCGAGATCCAGGTCTGGTAGATGTCGATCATCCCGTCGACGACCTTCGGGTTCTCGGTGAACAGGTCGTCGAGACCGAAGAAGTCGCCGTACTGCGAGTCCTCGCCGGTGAAGGTGGTGTTGCCGCGGTTGTGGTAGAGCGTCGGGTCGTTGAGCCAGGCCGGGACCTTGACGTCCACCTCGTCGTCGTCGAGGACCGGCGTGTACGGGAACGAGCTCTCCGCATCGAGTTCGGGGAACGACCTCGTCCCCGCGTAGTCGCGGTCGTCGAAGTCGCGACCGGCGCTGGTCCGGTACGGCGACACGTCCTTGGGCACGTACGCGGTGCGCGCACCTTCCTCGTAGCCGATGACGTCGGCGGTGTGGTTGGTGATGATGTCGAAGTAGACCTTCATCCCCCGGCCGTGCGCGGCGTCGATCAGCTGCTTGAGCTCGGCGTTGGTGCCCAGGTGCGGGTCGATCTGGGTGAAGTCGGTGATCCAGTACCCGTGGTAGCCGGCCGACGGGCCGTCCTCGAGCTGGACCGCCTTGTTCTTGAAGCTCGGGGTCAGCCAGATCGAGTCGGTGCCCAGACCCTCGATGTAGTCGAGCTTGTCGAGCAGACCCTTCAGGTCGCCGCCGTTGTAGAACCCCTTGCTGGTCGGGTCGAACCCGGTGACGTTGCGGTCCCCGGTCAGTCCACCGCGGTCGTTGGCGGTCGACCCGTTCTCGAACCGGTCGGCCATGACGAAGTAGAAGTTCTCGTCGGTCACCGACGAGCGCAGCGAGTGCTTGCCGGTCAGCGTGGCCGCGGCCGCGCTGCTCGCCGACCCCGCTGCCGCGGTCCCGGTGCTGCTGGTGGTCGGCGCGGTCGGCGGTGCGGCGGGTCCGGCCGGTGCTGCCGTGGCGGTGGTCCCGAAGGGGACCCCGATCACCGCGGCCACCAGACCTGACGCCACGAGGCCGGTCGCTGTTCGACGAAGGGTCATACCCCGTTACTCCTCCACGATGAGGCTGAAGTTGGTCGCCCTCAGACAAGCCTGCGCACGGGCGACTGTCAAGGTTTTCTCAGTGTCGTCCGGCGCGGCCCGATGCGCTCGCCCGTGGGGCTGAGGGTCAGCCCGGCCTACAGGGGGATCTGGACCTTCGCCCGGGTGCCGGGCCCGTCGTCGCGCGGGCCGAGCCAGAAGTGGCCCTCGAGCTCGGCCACCAGGGTGTTGACGATCGACAGGCCGAGGCTGCGGGACTGACGCCAGTCGAAGTCCGGGGGCAACCCGACGCCGTTGTCGACGATGTCGATGGTCAGGCCGGCGGCATCACGAGCCGGGACGACCTGGACCTGACCGGCGTGATCGGCCAGTCCGTGCTCGACCGCGTTCTGGCAGAGCTCGGTGACCACCATGGCCAGGCTGGTCGCCCGGTCGGCCGACAGCTGGCCGAAACTCCCCCGCCGGACCGCGCTGACCCCGCCCCACGACGCGGCCACGTCGCCGACCATCTTGAGCAGGCCGTCGACGACCTTGTCGAAGTCGACGATCTCGTCGAACGCCTGCGACAGCGTCTCGTGCACGATGGCGATCGAGGCCACCCGCGAGACCGCGTCGAGCAGCGCGGCCTTGGCCTCGGCGCTGTCCATCCGGCGGGCCTGCATCCGCAGCAGTGCGGCCACCGTCTGCAGGTTGTTCTTCACCCGGTGGTGGATCTCGCGGATGGTGGCGTCCTTGGTGACCAGCAGCCGCTCGCGGCTACGGATGTCGCTGACGTCGCGGCACAGCACCACCGCGCCGACCCGTGCGCGGCCCTCGAGCAGCGGCAGCACCCGGATCATCAGGTGGTCGTCGCCGCGGGCCAGCTCGGCCCGCCGGGCGGTCCGGCCGGACAGGATCGAGGCGACCGAGTCGTGCACCGGGTCCGGCCCGGTCGGGAACAGGTCGGCGGTCAGGGTGGGAAGGTGCTCGTCGACCAGATCGCCGATCAGTCCGAGGCGCCGGTACGCGCTCAGCGCGTTCGGGCTGGCGTACTGCACCTCACCGGCCGGGTCGATCCGGATGAACCCGTCGCCGACCCGCGGGCTGAACGCCAGGTTGACCGACTGCTCGGGGATCGGGAAGGCGCCGGCGCAGAGCATCCGGATGAGTTCCCCGGCGGCCGACAGGTAGGCCTGCTCGAGCGAGCTGGGGGCGCGCACGCCGAGCAGGCTGGTGTGCTGCTCGACCACCGCGATGACCCGGCCGTTCCGACTCACCGGGATGGCGTGGGTGTCGACCGGGATGCCGGCCTGCAGCTTCCCCTCGCTGGTCCGCATGATCTCCCCGCTCAGAAAGGCCGCGGTGACCAGGTGCTCGGGCGAGTAGGCGATCAGATCGCCGACCACGTCGTCGAACAACGACGTGGGACCGGTGGTCGGACGGATCTGGGCCGCGGCCCAGAAGACGTTGGGGTCGCGGTCGGGCACCCAGAGCACCAGATCGGAGAAACTCAGATCGGCCAGCAGCGGCCAGTCGGCGACCAGCAGCCGCAACCAGTGCTGGTCGGCCTCGGTGAGTTCCGTCAGCTCGGACAGGATCTCCGACATCGACGGCATGCTGGCCAGCGTAACGGCTCGGGCCCGGGTGACCGGGTTGGACCGAACGCGGCGAGCACCACCGAATCACCGCGTACGGCGCGCCGCGACGGACGGCGAAAGCGCGGGGGTAACGTGCTCGCGAGTCCGCTCCGGACGTGCAACCATCCCGGACGCACGCGGCGTGCGGACCTGATCGGCGAGGAGGCCGAAGACGTGATCGACGACGAGCCCGGGGACGACGATCCCCGCTGGCGCATCACTCCCACCAAGATCGTGGTGTCCGTCCTGCTGCTGGCCGGGATCGTCCTGCCGCTGCTGGTCTCCACCTACGACCAGATCGAGCCACGGTTGTTCGGCTTCCCCTTCTTCTACTGGTACCAGCTCGCCTGGGTGTTCATCGCGGCCGGCATCTGCGCCGTGTGCTTCGTGCTGCTGCAGCGTGAACGCCGGGTGTACCGACGGGCCAACCCACGCGCACACGACGACGGAGGGCGGCTCTGATGGAGGGCGTCAACTGGGTGGCACTGATCATCTTGATCCTGCTGTTCGCGGTGGTCACCGTGATGGGGTTCCAGGCGGCGCGCTGGCGGCGCCCCAAGGACCTCGAGTCGCTGCACGAATGGGGGTTGGGCGGGAAGAGCTTCGGCACCATCACCACCTGGTTCCTGCTCGGTGGCGACCTCTACACCGCGTACACCTTCATCGCCGTCCCGGCGGCGATGTGGGCGACCGGTGCGGTGTCCGGCTTCTTCGCCGTGCCGTACACGATCGTGCTGTATCCGATCATCTTCTTCTTCCTCGGCCGGATGTGGTCGGTGGCCCACCGTCACGGCTACATCACCACCGCCGACATGGTCCAGGGCCGCTACGGCACCCGCAGCCTGAGCCTGGTCATCGCCTTGACCGGCATCCTGGCCACGATGCCCTACATCGCGCTCCAGCTGGTCGGTATCCAGGCGGTGCTCGAGGTGGCCGGGATCGGTGGGGCCAGCCTGTTGGCCCGCGATCTCCCACTGCTGATCGCCTTCGCCGTCCTGGCCGCGTACACCTACTCCTCGGGCCTGCGGGCGCCGGCGATGATCGCCTTCGTCAAGGACGGCCTGATCTACCTGGTGATCGCGGTCGCGGTGATCTACCTGCCGCTCAAGTTCGGCGGCTGGCTGGGCATCTTCGACTCGGCTCAGGCCAAACTGGCCGCTCCCTCGGCGGCCAACCCGGCCGTTCCGACCGGATCGTTCATCCCCGGGGAGCTCCAGCACTGGGCGTACGCGTCGCTGGCCCTGGGCTCGGCGCTGGCCCTGTTCATGTATCCGCACTGCGTCACCGCAACGCTCAGCTCCAAGGACCGCTCGACCGGTCGGCGCAACGCGGCGATCCTGCCGGCCTACTCGCTGCTGCTCGGTCTGCTGGCCCTGCTCGGCTACATCGCCATCAAGGCCGGGACCAAGCCGATCGGACTGGACGGCAAGGTCAACCCGCAGCTGGTGATCCCGCAGCTGTTCGAGGACAACTTCCCCGACTGGTTCACCGGGGTCGCCTTCGGCGCGATCGCCATCGGCGCGCTGGTGCCGGCGGCGATCATGTCCATCGCGGCGGCCAATCTGTTCACCCGCAACATCTACAAGGCCTACCTCAAGCCCGAGGCGACCGACCGGCAGGAGGCCAAGGTCTCCAAGATCGTCTCGCTGGTCACCAAGCTGGGGGCACTGCTGTTCGTGCTGGTGCTCGACAAGCAGAACGCGCTCAACTTCCAGCTGCTCGGTGGCGTCTGGATCCTGCAGACCCTGCCCTCGATCGTCTTCGGGTTGTTCACCCGTTGGTTCCACCGGTGGGCGTTGCTCGCCGGCTGGGCCGTGGGCATGCTCTACGGGACGCTCACCGCGTACGGCCAGTGCACGGCCTGCACCACCCGGCCGTTCGGCAACTCGCTGGCCGTCGTCCCCGGGCTGGGTCTGGCCGGGTACATCGGGCTGACCGCACTCGCGCTGAACATCGTGGTCACGGTGCTGCTCACCGCCGTCTTCCGGGCCATGAAGCTCGACAACGGCACCGACATCACCCGCAAGTCCGACTACTTCGCCGACATCGACGATCCCGGTGTCGACAAGGTGGTCTCGGAGTCCCGCCCGATCCACTAGGGGCGGGAGCGCTCGGCCACACCGTCAACCCCGGCGAGCTGTGGCAGAATGACTCCTCGTGCCTGGACAATCCGGGTGCGCTGATGACTCGAGGAGACTGAGATGGGCAAGGGTGGTCGCAAGCGCCGCGCTCGTCGGAAGAAGGGCGCGAACCACGGCAAGCGCCCCAACGCCTGACAGCCGACTGACACAGCCGCCTCCGCGATCGCGGAGGCGGCTGTGGTCGTTTCGGGGGGCGTGGGACGGGTTGCGGCCCACTCCGGTTCGGGTGCGTTTCCCGGCACGTGCCGGCAGACGAGCCCGTACGCGTCCGGTCCGGGTCCATTGCTCCGCATGTGCCGGGAAACGACCCCGCCAGCGCCTCATCACAGCCCGTTTCGCAGCAGGTGCGGGGAACGACCCCGCCCGCGCGCTATCACAGCCCGTATCGCAGCACCTGCCGGGAAACGATCCTCAGGCCGAGCGTCGACCCCGAGGGTCAGGCAGCGATCAGGAGGTGGCTTTGTCTCGAAGCTGCATGACGATCCGGGCCCGCAGGTGATCCGGGGCCAGGTCGGCTCCGCAGGTCCGCTGGACCAGCGTCTTCACCGCGACCTCGACGTCGTAGCGGTCCAGACACGGCTCGCAGTCGGCCAGGTGCCGACGGATCTCGTCCCCGGTCGCCTCTTCGAGCTCGTGGTCGATGAATTCGTGCACCCGCTCGAGCACGTGCTCGCAGTCCTGGGCCTCGCCCGACACCGCATGATCGGTCACGACACCCTCCTCTCGCCCCGCACCAGTCCACGATCTTTTGCGTAATCGGCCAGCAGCTTGCGCAGCTGGGTCCGTCCGCGGTTGAGACGCGACATCACGGTGCCGATCGGCGTTCCCATGATCTCGGCGATCTCCTTGTAGGCGAAGCCCTCGACGTCGGCCAGGTAGACCGCGAGCCGGAAGTCGGCCGGCAACTGCTGCAGGGCTTCCTTGACGTCAGTGTCGGGCAGGCTCTCCAGCGCCACCATCTCGGCCGACTTGAGCCCGGACGAGGTGTGCGACTCCGCGCGGGCCAGTTGCCAGTCCTCGACGTTGTCGCCGTCGGAGAGCTGCGGCTCCCGCTGTTTCTTGCGGTAGGAGTTGATGTAGGTGTTGGTCAGGATCCGGTAGAGCCACGCCTTGAGGTTGGTTCCCGGCGTGAACTGGTGGAACGACCCGTACGCCTTGGCGTAGGTCTCCTGGACGACATCCTCGGCGTCGGCCGGGTTGCGGGTCATCCGCAGCGCAGCCGCATACAGCTGGTCGAGGAAGGGCAGCGCGTCAGCCTCGAAGCGGGCGTCGCGCTCAGCGGGGGTCTCGGCGTCCGCCGGATTCGGAACACCGGTCGTGACGCTTTCGGGGATGGACATCACCGCAGAGACTACCGGCGACCGCACGAGGCGGACCGCCACGGGCGCAGAGTCGACGAGCATCGGCATACCGAGTCAACGCCGCAGGTGCTCCGGTATTCCCGCCACCTCAGCCAGGAAAGCGGTGGTGTGGTCGACCAGCGCGGCCCGCAGATCGGCCGGGGTGAACGGCGAGGCCTTGGCCACCCGGTACGCGTGGTCGGCACCGGGCAGCGGCACCAGCCGGACGCCCGGGTCGTCGCCGACCGCCGCGGCGACCTCGTCGGCGCCGCCGAAGCTGTCGTTGGTCCCCTGGAGCACCAGCCGGGGCGCGCTGGTCCCGGTCAGTTCGGCGATCCGCGACTTCTCCGGCCGGCCCGGCAGGTGCAGCGGGAAGGCCAGACAGACCACTCCGGCCGCGCCGAACCGGTCGGCGGTGCGGCAGGCCACCCGGGCCCCGGCGCTCCGGCCGCCGACGACCAGCGGGCCGACCGCCCATTCCTGGGCCTGCAGCCATGCGATGCCGGCGATCCAGGCCTCGTCGAGCCGGGGCGGGGCGACGGCGATCCGGCGACCAGCCACCCGCCAAGGCTGCTCGTAGCGCAACACCGTGACTCCGTACGCGGGCAGCCGCCGGGCCAGCAGTTCCAGGTCGGCCGCCGTCACCCCGCCGCCGGCCCCGTGACCGAGCACCAGCAGCGCGTGCTGCTCCTCGGCCGGGCTGACGTGGAACCGGCCGGGGCCGGCGTCGGTGGCGACCTCGAACACCGCACTCATCCGGACACCGCCGCGCTCACAGCAGCGTCGCCTGCGCGGGGTCCTCGTCGCCCCGGTCACCGTCGGACCCGTCCTGGTCGGGCCCCAGCGGGACCAGCAGCGACGGGTCGTTGTTGCGGACGTTGTTCACCGCGGTGCTGACCGCGTACGCCTCGAGCTGGTCGGCCTCGGTCACCCCGAGCAGGTCGAGCGCCGCCGCCGGATCGCTCAGTCGGGGATCGAGCCAGCCGTCGAGCGCGTCGCGGGCCACGGTCATCGGCATCCGGTCGTGGATGTGACCGGCCGCGTCGGTGGCCTGGGTGGTGATCACCGAGCAGGTCCGCAGCCAGGCGCCCTCGTCGTCGCGGTCGCGGGTCGGGTCGTGCCAGATCTCGTAGATCCCGGCCATCCACAGCCGTCCGCCGTCGCGGCGGTGGATGAAGTACGGCTGCTTCTTGATCTTGCTCTTCGGGGTGCCGGGCGGTGCGTCGAGGGCGTACCACTCGTAGAACCCGTCGGCGGGCAGCAGACACCGTCGGGCGGCGAACGCCTTGCGGAACGCGGGCTTCTCGGCCACCGTCTCGAGCCGGGCGTTGATCATCCGTGATCCGATCGAGGGGTCCTTGGCCCAGGACGGGACCAGCCCCCAGACCAGCGGGGCCAGTCGGCGGCGGACCTCTCCGCTGTCCTTGACGGTGCGCTCGAACACCGCGGGGACCACCACCGTCGGAGCCACGTTGTAGTCGGGACCGGGCAGACCGTCGAGCAGATCGTCGACGCCGAACTCCTCCGCCAGCTCCTCGTGTCGCGCCGATGAGGCGTACCGTCCACACACAGCACCTGAGGCTAGTCCAGCCGAGGCCGCGCGGGTCGGGGGTCACCGCGTGCGCCGATCCGACCGAGCACGGGCCCCGGACACGCCGTCCGGGGCCGCACCTGCTGTTGGCCGAGGGCCGTTTACACGGTAGGAATATCCCATGACCTTGCTGCGTGCCGCCGCGCGAACCATGCTGGCCACCTACTTCATCTCCTCCGGGATCAAAGCCCTGCGCAACCCCGATGCGCTGGTCCCGGCCGCCGAGCCGCTGACCGACAAGCTGGTCCCTCTGGTCAAGCAGTACGCCCCGGCCCAGGTCGCCGGCTACGTGCCCGAGGACGCCCGGTCGCTGGTCCGGCTCAACGGCGGCACCCAGGTGCTCGGCGGACTGGCGCTGGCCACCGGCAAGGGCCGCCGCGTCGGGGCGCTGCTGCTCGCGGCGTCACTGGTCCCCAGCACGATCGCCAAGTACCCGTTCTGGTCCGAGTCGGACGCCGAGGCCAAGGCCCTGGCCAAGAACAACTTCCTCAAGAACGTCAGCCTGCTCGGCGGCGTCCTGCTCGCCGCCCGCGACACCGAGGGCCAGCCGGGCATCGCCTGGCGGGCGCAGAAGGGCGGCCAGCACCTGGCCCGCGACACCCGCAAGGTGGCCTCCAAGCTGACCAAGAGCTCATCGGGCTTCGGCGACACCGCCAGTGACTTCGCCGGCGAGGCGGTCGCCGGTGGCGCCGCCCTGCTGACCGCGGTCGCGGCGACCGGACGTAAGGCCCGCAAGGAGGCCGGCAAGCAGTTCGCCGAGGCCCAGAAGGCCGCCGCCAAGGCGGCCAAGCAGGCCAAGAAGGACGCCCCCAAGCAGCTCAAGGCGGCCCGCAAGCTGGCCGGCGAGCAGGCCGAGGCGGCCCGCAAGGCCGCCGTGGTCGCGCGCAAGGAAGGCCGCAAGCAGCTCAAGCTGGTCCGCAAGCAGGCCAAGAAGGTCCGCGGCAACATCACCCTGGGCGAGAACTGAGCGGTTCGGATGTGAGCGGTCGGCGACCCTGGGCGGCTCCCTCGGCGCCCGCTCCCATCCGGGCCACGGTCCGGGTGCCCGGCTCGAAGTCCGAGACCAACCGGGCGCTGATCCTGGCCGCGCTGGCCGACGGGCCGTCGGTGATCACCGATGGTCTGGACGCCCGCGACACCCAGTTGATGCGCGACGGCCTGCGGGTCCTCGGCGTCTCCGTCGTCGAGGACGGTCGGCACTGGCGGATCACTCCCCCACCGACGTTCGCCGCCGGCGGGACGATCGACTGCGGACTGGCCGGGACGGTGATGCGCTTCCTGCCCGCGGCCGCGGCCCTGGCCGACGGGGTCGTGCACTTCGACGGTGACGAGCAGGCGTACGCGCGCCCGATGGCGGTCATCCTCCAGGCGCTGACCGCCCTCGGCGCCCCGGTCGAAGGGGCGGCCACCGGGTTGCCGTTCAGCCTCCGGGGGAACCCCGCGCTACGCGGTGGCGTGGTCGACATCGACGCGTCGGCCTCCAGCCAGTTCGTCAGCGGTCTGCTGCTGGCCGGAGCGCGGTACGCCGACGGCATCGACATCCGGCACCAGGGCAAGCCCATCCCGTCACTGCCGCACATCGACATGACCGTGGCCATGCTGCGGGAACGCGGCGTACGCGTCGACGACACCGAGCCCAGCCGGTGGGTCGTGGCCCCGGGTCCGATCGCCGCCCGCGACGTGACCATCGAGCCCGACCTGTCCAACGCCGGGGTGTTCCTGGCCGCGGCCGCGGTCACCGGCGGCACCGTTCGGGTCCCCCACTGGCCGCGGACCACCCATCAGCCCGGTGACCACCTGCGCGAGATCCTCGACCGCTTCGGCGCCGAGGTCACCCTGGACGACGGCGGACTCGAGGTCCACGGAACCGGCCGCCTGCACGGCGTCGACCTCGACCTGCGCGAAGCCAGCGAGCTGACCCCGGTGGTCGCGGCCCTGGCCGCGTTCGCCGATCATCCGACCCACATCCGCGGCGTCGGCCACATCCGCGGCCACGAGACCGACCGGCTGGCCGCGCTGGAGGCTGAGCTCAACCGGATCGGCACCCACACCCGCCAGACCGAGGACGGCCTGGTCATCCACCCCCGACTGCTCGGCGGCGCGGTGTGGCGGACCTACGCCGACCACCGGATGGCCCACGCCGGCGCCCTGATCGGTCTCGACGTACCCGATCTGAGCCTGGACGACATCGGCTGCACCGACAAGACCATGCCCGAGTTCGAGCGGTTGTGGACCACGATGATCGCCGACTCGACCCCGACGACGGCACCGTGACCTCGCGCTCGTTCCGGACCGACGAGCACGACCAGTTCGAACGGCCCCGCCGCCACACCAAACCGCGGACCAAGGATCGCCCGGACTACTCGTCCGCCGAGTTCGGCATGATCATCACCGTCGACCGCGGCCGCTACCGGACGCTGATCGGCGACCGCGAGATCACCGCGACCAAGTCGCGCCAGCTCGGGCGCACCGGCGTGATCGTCGGCGACCGCGTCCGGGTGGTCGGCGACACCAGCGGCGACGAGGGCACGCTGGCCCGGATCGTCGAGGTCGAGGAACGACGGACGGTGCTGCGGCGGACCGCCGACGACGACGATCCCTACGAGCGGCCGATCGTGGCCAACGCCGACCAGCTGGTCATCGTCACCGCGCTGGCCGATCCGCCGCCGCGGACCGGGATGATCGACCGGATCCTGGTCGCCGGCTTCGACGCCGGGGTCGAACCGCTGCTCTGCCTGACCAAGGCCGATCTGGCCAGCCCCGACGTGCTGGTCGAGCAGTACGCCCCGCTCGACGTGCCGATCATCGTCATCTCGCCGGGCGCCGACCTGACCGCGCTCCGCGAACGACTGGCCGACCGCACCAGCGTCCTGATCGGACACTCGGGCGTCGGCAAGTCGACCCTGGTCAACGCGCTGATCCCGGACGCCCACCGGGCCATCGGCGTGGTCAACGACGTCACCGGACGCGGCCGCCACACCTCGACGTCGGCGATCGCTCTGCGGCTGCCCGGCGGCGGCTGGGCCATCGACACCCCGGGCGTGCGCTCGTTCGGACTCAGCCACGTCAGCCGCGATCGGATCGTCGGCGCCTTCGACGACCTGGCCCGGATCATCGAGCGCTGCCCGCGCGGGTGCGGCCACGATGCCGCCTCGCCCGAGTGCGCCCTCGACCTGGCGATAGCCGCCGGCCAGTTGAGTCCCGTCCGATTGGAGTCGTTCCGCCGGATGCTCGGCTCGGGCCAGTAGGTTACCGATCATGCCGGACGACACCTCCCCCGGCGGCTTCGCCGCGAAACAGCAGCAGGCGCGTCTCACCGACGACCTGAGGCTGGCCCACGTGCTGGCCGACGACGCCGACTCGATCACCATGAGCCGCTTCCGTGCGCTCGATCTGCACGTGATGAGCAAGCCGGACCTCACCCCGGTGACCGATGCCGACACCGCGGTCGAGGAGGCGATCCGACGCACCCTGGGCCGGGCCCGGCCGCGCGACGCCGTGCACGGCGAGGAACTCGAGGACACCGGGTGGGGCCCGCGCCGCTGGGTCGTCGACCCGATCGACGGCACCAAGAACTTCGTCCGCGGCGTCCCGGTCTGGGGCACCCTGATCGCCTTGATGGTGGACAACGAGCCGGTGGTCGGCGTGGTCAGCGCCCCGGCGCTCGGTCGCCGCTGGTGGGCCAGCAAAGGCGGCGGCGCGTACGCCGGGAAGTCGCTGATGTCGGCCACCGACATCCACGTCTCCGACGTGGCCACCGTCGAGGACGCCTCGATGAGCTTCGCCGAGATCGGTGAGTGGGTCGACGCCGGTCAGGGCCAGCAGTTCGTCGATCTGATGCGTAGTTGCTGGCGGACCCGGGCCTACGGGGACTTCTGGTCCTACATGCTGCTGGCCGAGGGGGCGGTCGACATCGCCGCCGAGCCCGACCTCGAACTGCACGACATGGCGGCCTGTTCGATCATCGTCACCGAGGCCGGCGGGCGGTTCACCGATCTGAGCGGCAACCCCGGCCCGAACGGCGCCGGTGGGTATGCGACCAACGGCCGGCTGCACGACGCGGTGCTGGCCCGACTGGCGCTCGACGACGAGGACGACGAGGCCGTCGACGACACGGATGATCCCGAACCGAGCGCGGAGAACCGCACCGCCACGGGTGCGCCCACGGGTCGGGCCGAGCACGCCGAACCGACCGTGCGGATCAGTCGCTGAGCCCGGCCGGGCCCCGCGACCGGACCTTGGCAGAATGACGCCATGGAACTGACCCACCGCTTCACGGTGCCGGCCGGTGTCGACGAGGCCTGGCGCGTCTTCAACGATCTGCGCCTGCTCGAGCCCTGCTTCCCGGGCGCGACCATCACCAGCATCGACGGTGACGACTTCGTCGGCTCGGTGAAGATCAAGTTCGGGCCGATCACCCTCAACTACCAGGGCTCGGGGCGCTACGTCGAGCGCAACGACCGGGCCCACCGGGTGCGGATCGAGGCCACCGGTGGTGAGCGCCGGACCGGAGGGACGGCTGACGCCACGGTGACCGCGACCCTGTCGCCGGTCGACGGCGGGACCGAGGTCGCGGTGACCACCGACCTCGGGCTGACCGGTCGCCCGGCCCAGCTCGGTCAGGCCGTGATCTCCGACGTCAGTGACCGGCTGCTGGCCCAGTTCGTCAGCTGCCTGTCGGCGCGCTTCGAGGCGGGGTCGTTGGCCGGGTACGAGACCACTGACGACGAGTCCGACGCCACCATCGAGCTCGGGGTCACCCCGGAGGAACTCGACGGCGCGTCCTCGACCGCCGACGAGCCCGAGGTCCCCCCGGTCGCGGCCGCCGCGCCGTGGCCCGAACCGCCCCCGGCCCGCCCGGGACCGGCCCCGACCCCGACCCCGCCGCGCTCGAGCCGCCGTACCACCCCGGTTTCGCCGCCGCCCGGGCCGGCGACCGGCCCCCGGGGCTACACCGCCCCGAGCGATCTGTCGCGCCCCGACTTCGACGTGCTGCGCACCGTGGTGCCGCCGCTGGCCAAGCGCTTCGGCCCCGCGCTCGGCGCCGTCGCCGTCCTGGCCGTGATCACCCTCCGCGTCTATCGCGGAGCCCGCCGCTGAGCTCCGACTCCACCCGCCCGCGGTACACCGTCACCGCATGCGTGCTGCTGCATCGCGGCGGCTGGTGGCTGTTCGGCGTGCGCGCGGACACCGTGGCGTACGCACCCGGACAGCTCGGGCTGATCGGCGGCCATCTCGAGCCCGACGCACTCGGGCCCGACGCACTCGAGCTCACCGCCCGGCGCGAGGCGGCCGAGGAGACCGGACTCGACCTGGGCGCGGTCGATCTGGCCTATCTGCAGTCGGATCTGTTCGACTCCGGATCCGGCGGGCTGCAGCTGACCGCGGCCTTCGTCGCCGAGGTCCCGGCCGACCAGGAGCCGGTCGTCGGGTGCGCCGAGCTGACCGCGGTGGAGTGGTGGACGCCCGCCGAGCTGGCCGCCGACCCGCGGTGTCCGGCCTGGCTGCCCGGGCTGCTCGACCGGGCCGTGGCGCTGGTCGGCCGCGAGGTCTCCGGTGCTCGCTGAACTCACCGGAATCCTCGGCTGGGCCGAGTCGGTCATCTCGACCCTCGGCGCCCCCGGAGTCGGTCTGCTGGTCGCCCTGGAGACGATCTTCCCGCCCATCCCCAGCGAGGTGATCCTGCCGCTGGCCGGGTTCTTCGCCGCCCAGGGCCGCGTCGATCTGGTCGCGGTGATGGTCACCAGCACGTTCGGGGCCTATCTCGGTGCGCTCGTCCTCTACGGCCTCGGGGCCCGGCTCGGACTGGCCCGATCGGTGCGCTGGCTGGCCAAGCTCCCGCTGGTCGACGCCGAGGACTTCGAGCGGGCCGGCGGCTGGTTCGAGCGGCACGGCCGGAGCTCGATCTTCTTCGGTCGGCTGATCCCCGGCGTACGCAGTCTGATCTCGTTACCGGCCGGCGCCCACCGGATGCCGATCCCGACCTTCAGCCTGTTCACCCTGGCCGGCAGTGGCGCGTGGAACTGTCTGCTGATCCTGCTCGGCTCGTGGCTCGGCGAGCAGTACGCGCTGGTCGCACGCTATGCGCACGTCATCGACTATGTGGTCTACGCGGTGCTGGCCGGCCTGGTCGTCTGGCTCATCGTCCGCCGGGTACGCCGGCGGCGCAGCGAGCGCGCCGCGGGCGACGCCGCTGCCTGAGCGAGCGTCAGAGGACGCGCAGCCGGACCGTCTCGGGCAGCGCCGACAGCTTGTCGATCAGCTCCGGGGACAACCCGTCGGCGATGTCGGTGATCACGTAGCCCAGCGGTCCCCGGGTCGACAAGACCTGGCCCTCGATGTTGACCCGCGAATCGGCCAGCACCCCGTTGACCGTGGCCAGCACCCCCGGCACGTTGTGGTGGACGTGCAGGATGCGGGCCCGGCCGGGGGTGGGCTCGGTGGCGACCTGCGGCAGGTTGACCGACATGGCGGTGGTGCCGCCGAGGGCGAAGTCGCGCAGCTTGCCGGCCACGAACATCCCGATGTCCTGCTGCGCCTCTTCGGTCGAGCCGCCGATGTGCGGGGTCAGGATGACGTTGGGGATCCCGGCCAGGCTGGAGACGAACGGGTCGCCGGTGGTCTTGGGCTCCTCGGCGAACACGTCGAGGGCGGCGCCGGCGATGTGTCCGGAGAGCAGGTGGTCGCGGAGCGCGTCGTGGTCGACGACGATGCCGCGGCACAGGTTGAGGAACAGGCTGCGCGGCTGCATCTGGGCGAACTGTTCGGCGCCGAACAGACCGGCGTTGCCGGCCCGCCCGTCGACGTGCAGGGTGACCGTCTCCACACTGGCCAGCAGTTCCTCGAGGGTGGCGCAGCGCTGGGCGTTGCCGAGCGCCAGCTTGTCGGCCACGTCGTAGAAGGAGACCCGCATGCCCAGCGCCTCGGCGATCACCGACAGCTGGCTGCCGATGTTGCCGTAACCGACGATGCCCAGGGTGCGGCCCCGGACCTCGTGGGCGCCCTTGGCCGACTTGTCCCAGACCCCGGCGTGCATGGCCGCGTTCTTGTCGGTCAGGTGGCGGGCCATGGCGATGATCTCGGCGATGGCCAGCTCGACCACGCTGCGGGTGTTGGAGAACGGGGCGTTGAACACCGCGACGCCCTCGTTCGGTGGCGTGGGCCAGGTCGATCTGGTTGGTGCCGATGCAGAAGGCGCCGATGGCCATCAGGTCCGGTGCGGCGTCGAGCACCGCCGGGGTGACCGTGGTCTTGGATCGGATGCCGAGCAGCTGGACGCCGTCGAGGGCCTGGATCAGCTCGGCCTCGTCGAGCGCCCCCTTGACCTGGGTGACCTCGATCCCCCGTTCGGTCAGCAGCCGAACGCCGTCGGGATGGATGTTCTCCAGCAGCAGGGCCTTCATGGTCGTCCAGTCTAGGAACCGTGACCGTCCGGCCCGGGGAATCTCACCCGGTGACGGCCGACGGCGCCAGTTCGGCGTAACTGGGCATCGACCGGCGTCCCGACGCGCTGAGCAGCGCGTCCAGACAGGCGTCGTTGAACATCTCGGCGGCAGCGCTGAGCAGGGCGTTGAGCGCGGCCAGGGCGGCCGGCGGGTCGACGTCGACCGGCACTGCCCCCGACGCCAGGCAGAAGATGGTGTCGCCGTCGGTCATCGAGTGCACCGGCCGGATGGCGCGGGCCAGCCCGTCGTGGGCGACCGCAGCCACCTTGGTCGCCTGCGCCTTGGTCAGCGTGGCGTCGGTGAGGATGACCCCGATGGTGGTGTTCAGCGAGCGCGGGTCCGCAGACTGCGCCGTGGCGAGGGCCCGTTGCTCCTCGGGGATCGGTGCCCGCAACCGGCGCCGGCGATCGGCCCACAGCCGCCCGTCCCATGGGTCGACCGCCGAACCGGCGGCGTTGACCACCACGGCCGCGGCGACCGACCGCCCGTCCGCCAGCGTGGTCTCGGCGAACCCGAAGCCGCCCTTGAGCCCGCCACACCGGGCCCCGGTACCGGCACCGACCGTGCCGGAGCGCGGCCGCTCGGGCCGAGCGGCCGCGAGCGCGGCCCGTCCGAACTCCGCGGTCGGCCGGTGATCGAACACCCCGCCTCGGCCCAGGTCGAAGATCACTGCGGCCGGGACGATGGGGACGACGTGCTCGGGCCGCGGTCCGACCCGGAACCCGGTCCCGGCCGCCTCGAGCCCGGCCATCACCCCGTCGGCCGCGGCCAGTCCGTAGGCACTCCCGCCGGTCAGCACGACCGCGTGGACGCGGTCGACCATGGCCGACGGGTCGAGCAGATCGGTTTCGCGGGTCCCGGGGCCGCCGCCGCGGACGTCGACGCCCCCGACCGCGCCGTCCGGGGCGACGACCACCGTCGTCCCGGTCAGCCAGCCGTCGCCGTCGGCGGTGTGGTGCCCGACCGCGAACCCGCGGATCATGCCGGAGTCACCGGGTCACCGGGTCACCGGGTCACCGGGTCACCGGGTCACGGTGAACAGGTTGGACCGCATCCCGAACCGGTACTGGAAGGTCTTGCCCGGGACGGTGAGCGACTTCTTGCTGCCGATGATCCGGATCGAGGTGACCCGGCCACCCCACGCGCCGCCGCCGTCGCGCTGGGTGATCTTGAGCTTCTTGACCGTGCCGACCGAGGGCCAGGCGTTCTGCACCCGCTTGGCCGAGATCGTGCGGGTCCAGCGCTGCGAGACCACGACGTCGTCGTACGGGTCGGCGTGCGCGTACAGGTAGGAGAAGTCACCGCGAGCGGTGTGCCCGCCGTTCGACGAGGCGAACTGGGTGAGCGCCACCTTGCCCCGGAACGTGACGATGGTCCGGTCGGTCGCCGCCACCGCGGCGTTGCCGCCGCTGGTCTCCACATCGAGGCCGCGGTAGACCTGGCACGCCGTGGTGTCGCAGATGTCGTAGCCGTCGTAGCTGGAGAACTCCTTGAGCCGCAGCGCGTACGAGCGAGCCGCCACCGCCTGAGCGCGGACGGCGTCCGGAGCCCACGAGGTGGGCATCTCCGACGGCACCACACCCTTGACGTAGTGCTCCATCTTGACCCGGTTGACCGTGATCGCGCTGCTGCCCCGCTTCACCGCCATCATCGAGCCGCGGTAGGTCCGGACCGACCCGCTGGGGAGGACCAGCTTGGTCACCCGCTCGGCGCTGGCGAACTTCCAGGTGGTGGTGGACAGCTTGGTCTTGACCGCCACGTTGTTGCCGGCGGCGTTGCGGTAGGTGAGCGCGTAGCCGGCGCCATCACGGGCGATCCGCCACGACTTGTAGCGCGAGCCGGTCGGCACGGTGAAGCTGTGGCCGCTCTGGTCGTGGACCTTGAGACCGCGGATCGGCATCACGCGGACGCCACCGTCGTCGTCGGCGGTGATCCGGACCCGGAGCACGCTGCCGGCCTTCATCTTCGTGAGCGTGGTGTCCTTGTAGTAGAACCCCAGGATCTGGCGCCAGGTCTTGCCCTTCTTGGCCGCCCCGTACGCGCCGTACTGGCTCATCCCCCAGCCGTGCCCGAAGCCGGCGCCCTTGATGGTGAAGTCGCCCGACCGGGGAGCGACCGAGGCGTCGGCCGAGGCCGGAACCGTCGCGCCGACGCTGAGCACCGCCGAGAGCAGGGCCACCCCGACCCCGGTCCAGCGCGGGAACCGCCGGGGGCGGGAGGGGAGTACGGGCGACGTGTCGAGGGCCGGACGGACACGGGGGCGCGATGGGGGCAGTGGGGAAGACATGACCATCCGTTCGTGTGAGCGATCGCTTCGTGCGACCGCAGGCACACCATGCCTCACGTCAAGCGAGACACGCCAGAGTTTCGGAAGAAAATTCTGAGACTCCTGTGACCGATGGGACGACGCCAGGGGGTGAGAACCGCACGGATCAAGACGGGGTGTTCCAGGAGTGCACCGCGTCCCGGCGGTGCACCCCTGGCCGAACGGACGTCTACTCGGTTCTCGGCCAGCCCGAGTCGTGCGTTCCGGCCGCCCCGCGTCGGAGCTAGAGCCGGACCTCCGCGCCGGCCACGGCCGAGGCGTAGCAGGCGTCGATGACCTGGGCCCGGGCCAGGGCCTGGCGGCCGCGGTGGTTGCTCAGGTCGTCGGAACGGACCTTCACCAGGAAGCTGTCGATGCAGGCCTGGTGACCGCCGTCGGCCGGGACGACCGGATAGAGGGTGGCGGGCAGACCCGAGGCTTCGGTCCAGACGTTGATCACCCGCACCGGATCGTTGGGTGAGCCCCACTCGATGGTCGCGCCGCCGTCGGAGCCGTAGACCGTGACGTAGCAGAGGTCCTGCGGGACCCACTGCGCCCAGCTCGACTCGAGCAGCAGGGTCCCCCCGCCCTCGAGCCGCAGGAACGCGGTCGACAGGTCCTCGACGTCGAACGCGCCGGTCTCGACCCCGGTCTTGCGCATCGTCGCCTCGACCGAGCTGCCGCGCCCGCGCGGACCGAACTCGGCGTACGTGGCCGCGGTGGCCACCTCGACACTCGGCTCCCCCATCACGTGCAGGGCCATGTCGAGCATGTGGATCCCGATGTCCATCAGCGGGCCGCCGCCGGACACCGACTTGCGGGTGAACCAGCTGCCCAGCCCGGGGATGCCCTCACGCCGCAGCCAGCCGGTCTTGGCGTAGTAGATCTCGCCGAGCACACCGGCCTCGATCAGTTGCCGGAGGGCCTGGACCTCGCCGCGGTAGCGGTGGTTGAACGAGACGTCGAGCACCTTGTCGTTGCGCTCGGCCGCCTCGACCATGGCCAGCGCCACGTCGGCCGACTCGGCGATCGGCTTCTCGCTGAGCACGTGCAGCCCGGCGTCGAGCGCGGCGACGGCGATCGGCGCGTGCAGGGTGGTCGGGGTGGCCACGCTGACCACGTCGAGCACGCCGGCGGCGAGCAGGTCCTGCCACTGCGCGTACCGGTGCTCGGGGGCGATGCCGTAGGTGTCGCCGAGCCGGTCGAGCGCGTCGGCCTCGAGTCCGGCCAGCGCGACCAGGTCGACGCCGGGGGCGGCGGCGTACGCGGCCATGTGCTGCTGTCCGGCCCACCCGAGGCCGACGACGCCGGCGCGGAGGGTCTGCTGGGTGGTGGCGTCGCTCATCGCTGAGCTCCTTCCGCACGCTGGCTGTTGATGAAGAACGGGGCCGGCTCGTTGACCACGCTGGGGACAGCATTGGTCGGCCGGTCGGGCGCGGCCCACTGGACCGCGTTGGCCAGCACCCGCTGGATGTCGGGGTGGTGGTAGACCGGATACTCCTGGTCACCTGGGGAGAAGTAGAAGACCTTGCCGTGGCCGCGACGCCAGGTGCAGCCGGAGCGGAACACTTCGCCGCCGCTGAAGCTGGAGATGAAGACCAGTTCGTCGGGCGCCGGGATGTCGAAGAACTCGCCGTACATCTCCTGCTCGTCGATGACGATCGGCGACGGCACGCCGGCACTGATCGGGTGTCCGGGCGAGGTCGTCCAGACCAGTTCGGTGTCGGCGGAGTTGCGCCACTGCAGCGAGCAGCTGGTGCCCATCAGCTTGATGAAGATCTTCGAGAAGTGGCCCGAGTGCAGGACCAGCAGTCCCATTCCGCCGAGCACCCGCTGGTAGACCCGTTCGACCACGGCATCGTCGACCTTGGCGTGGGTGGCGTGACCCCACCAGGTCAGCACATCGGTGTTGTCCAGGACGTCGGCGCTCAGCCCGTGCTCGGGCTGATCCTGGGTGGCCGTACGGACCTCGACCTGGTCGCCGAGCGACGCGGTGAGGCCGGCGGCGATGGCGCCGTGCATGCCGTCGGGATAGCGATCGGCCATCCCCTCCCGGTCGCGGTCGGAATTCTCGTGGAAGTTTTCGCCCCAAACGGTGACTCGAATGCTCATGTACGCCAAGTCTTCCAGGCACCCGACGGCGGATGTCGGGGGGTTGAAACTATGGGAGCCATGGAGCCCGCCCGGTCGATACAGCAGATGAAGCTCCGGGCGTACGACCTGTCCGAGCGGACCGGCCGGCGCGGGCGTCGCTCGATGCGCGAGCGCTGGAACCGGTTGTCCGCCCGGTCGTTCCTGATCGCTCAGTGCGCGGTGACCGCCGGGCTGGCCTGGCTGGTGCTGGCCGAGGTGCTGGAGCACCCGGCCCCGGCCTTCGGCCCGGTGGCCGCCGTGCTGTGCCTGGGGGTGACCTACGGCCAACGGCTGCGCCGCGGGGTCGACGTGGCGATCGGGGTGGCCGTCGGGGTGGCCATCGGCGACCTGTTCGTCCTCGGCTTCGGCACCGGCACCTGGCAGGTGATCGTGGTGGTCGCGCTGTCGATGGCCACCGCCACCCTGCTGGGGGCCCGGCAGCTGATGCTCATCCAGGCGGCCGTCCAGTCCATCGTGGTCACCACCCTGATCCGCGACCCGACCAGCGGGTTCGACCGTTGGATCGACGCCGTGGTCGGTTGCGCGCTGGCGTTGATCGTGGCCTCCATCGCCCCGGGCGCACCGCTGCGACGCCCGGGCACACTGGCCGCCGACATCCTCGCCGAGCTGGCCGGGACGCTGGAGTCCGCGGTCGCCGCATTGCGCAGCCGCGACCACAGGGCGGCCGACGCGGCGCTCCAACGGGCCCGGGCGGCCGAGGCGCGGATCGACGCGCTCGACGCGGCGGCCGAGGAGGGTCTGGCCGTGGCCCGGCAGTCGGTGTTCCGACGGCACCAGATCTCGGCGGTCCAGGCCTTCGCCGACCTGCACCTGCCGCTCGACCGGGCCAGCCGCAACCTCCGGGTGCTGACCCGGCGCTGCGCCGTCGCGCTGTGGCGTGACGAGGTCGTTCCCGAGGACTACCTGGCCACCATGACCGAGGTGGCCGCGGTGATGCGGGTGATGGGCCGGCAACTGCACGAGGGCCAGCTACCGACCGGCGTACGCGGCCAGCTGGTCGCCGCGGCCGAGCTGACCTCGCACCTCGACCTGCGCGACCGCTCGCTGTCGACCATGGTCATCGTCGCCCAGCTCCGCTCGATCCTGGTCGACCTGATCCAGCTGACCGGGGTCAGCGCCGCCGACGCCCGCGACCTGATCCCGGAGATGGACTGATTCCGGATGGACCGATCCTGGGGATGGACCGATCCCGGGCTCGATTTGGCATCCACCGACGGATCGCCTAACGTTGTGTTCACCGGCGCGGGGTGGAGCAGCTCGGTAGCTCGCTGGGCTCATAACCCAGAGGTCACAGGTTCAAATCCTGTCCCCGCTACATCGCAGGAAGTTCAGGCCCAGGTTCCCACCGAACCTGGGCCTGAACTGTTTACGAGGCTTCTCCGAGCCGCACCTGACGGCTGCTCTTCTCCCGCAGCTGCCCCTCGGAGATGACTGCTGCGTTGATGGCGGGTGTGGCTGACGGACCGGGGCTAGACGTCGAAGACCTTGCGGGCCACGGCGACCGCGGCCATGACCCGGGGCCATCCGGCGTAGAAGGCGAGGTGAGTGATGACCTCACCGGTCGCGTCCTGGGTGGGTCCGTTGGTCTGGCCGATGCCGAGGTGTGCGGCGAGCTGGTCGGTGCTCCCGCCGGCGATCAGGGTCGCGATCGTGATCAGGCTCCGGTCCCGCGGGGACGGTCCCTCGCGCTTCCACACGTCGCCGAACAACGCGTCGTCGGTGAGGGCACCGAGCTCGGGTGTCATTTCGCCCACCAGCTTCGTTCGTCGGCCTGTCCTTTGATCAATGCCCTCAGGCACGGGGATCAGCCCCCGAGTAGGGGTCCCTGATCTCGAGGGTCCAGGCAGTGACTCCTTGGCCGCGGGCAGCTGCTCGCCGGCCTTCACCAGGCGTACGCCTCGGGTGCAGCGCCGGGCCCGGGCCAGATGCGGTCGAGCTCGGCGAGGGTGTCGTCGGACAGCGTGATCTCGAGAGCGTGCACGGCGCTGGTGAGTTGCTCGACGGTTCGCGGCCCCTGGATGGCGGCGCTGACGGCGGGCTGGTGCAGCAGCCACGCGAGCGCGACGTCGGCAGGCGCCTCACCCAGCTGGCGGCACAGCTCTTCGTACGCCTCGAGCTCGGGTCGGTGCTCCTCGACCGCCTGGGCCAGGTCGGCCCGCCGCCCCTGGGTGGGCTTGTCGAGCACGCCGCCGAGCAGACCGCCGCCGAGCGGGCTGTACGGGATGAGCCCGACGCCGTAGTACTGACAGGCTGGGACGACCTCGAGCTCGACGGCGCGGGTGGTGAGGTTGTATTTGCTCTGCTCCGAGACCAGGCCGAGGAACCGACGAGAGCCGGCGGTCTGCTGCGCGGTGGCGATGTCCCAGCCGGCGAAGTTGCTGCCGCCGACGTAGCTGATCTTGCCCTCGCCGACGAGCTGCTCCATGGCCTGCCAGATCTCCTCCCAGGGTGTTGCCCGGTCGACGTGGTGCATCTGGTAGAGGTCGATGTGGTCGGTCTGCAGCCGACGCAGGCTCGCCTCACACGCCCGGCGGATGTGGAAGGCCGACAGGTGCCGGTCGTTCGGGCCGGTCCCCATGGGTTGGTAGACCTTGGTGGCGAGCACGATCTCGTCGCGTCGTCCGGTCCGGGCGAGCCAGCTTCCGATGATCTCCTCGGAGACGCCGTAGCCCTGCTCCATGTCGGGCGACTGCGGCCCGCCGTACACGTCGGCGGTGTCGACGAGGTTGATGCCGAGCTCGAGAGCCTCGTCGAGGACGGCGCCGCTGGCCGGCTCGTCGGCGGTCATCCCGAAATTCATGGTGCCGAGGGCAATCCGGCTGACCTGGAGGCCGGTGCGGCCCAGAGCGGCGTACTGCATGGAGGGGGTCTCCTCGAGTGGTGGGGGGTGATCTTCAGGCGGGAGCGCCTTGAACAGGGACGTGGCGGGTCCGATGCACCCGCTGGGCGCGAACGAGTGCGACGAAGGCGGCAGCGGCCGCGAGGGTCACGATCAACGTGACCGTGCCGAGAGAGGCTGCGGTCACTGCACCTCCGAGACCGACCATCGGGGCCGCGAGACCGCCGAAGGCACAGCGGGTCAGCCCGAGCAACGACGAGGTGGTGCCGGCCAGGTGGGGGTAGTCGGCCAGGGCAAGTGAGGTGGCCGGCGGGGTGGTGACCCCGATGCCGCTGACCAGGACCACCAGGCAGGCGACCACGGCCGTCAGCGGCAGCGGCACCACGAGCGAGGCGATCAACCCCAGCGACCCGATCAGGGTCATCACGAGCCCCACGAGCAGAACTCTGGCCTCCGACCAGCGCCCGCTCAGGCGTCCGGCGAGATAGGCGCACGCGATGAAGCCGACCGAGTTGGACGCGAACGCCAACGAGTACGCCTGCGGCGACAACCCGTACGTGCCCTGGAGGATGAAGGTGGCGCCACTGAGATAGGCGAACAGTCCCGCGTTGACGAACCCGGTGAGCAGGACCACCGCGACCAGGCGCCGGTCGGTCAGCAGTCGCGCGTAGTTGCGGCCAGTGGTGGCCAGGCCGCCGCTCACCCGCCGCCCGGGCGGAAGGCATTCCGGCAGGGCGACAAGGGCGGCGACCAGGATGGCGACGCCGAGACCGGCCAGCAGGACGAACACGCCACGCCAGTCGGTGATCGAGGCGAGCTGACCGCCGGCCACCGGTCCGATGATCGCCGCGAGCCCACCGAGGACCCCGAGACGGCCGTAGAAGCGGGCCAGCGCAGGACCCGCGTACAGATCACGACCAGCGGCTTGGGCGACGACGATGCCCGCCGCCCCGGCGAAGCCCTGCAGGAAGCGGGCGACCAGCAGCACCTCCACCGACGGCGCGACCGCGCACACCGCCGACATCACGACGTAGGCGCTCACCCCGACCAGGACGGGCCGGCGCCGCCCGAACCGGTCCGACAGGGGCCCCGCGATCAGCTGACCGAGTGCCAGGCCGAACAGACAGGCGGTCATCGTCAGCTGCGCCGACGCCGGTGCCGCGTTCAGGTCCCGGGCGAGGTCAGGCAGCAATGGCAGGTACAGGTCGAGCGAGATCGGCCCGAACATCGTCAGCAGAGCCAGGACCACGTTCGTCGTCGCGGCAGCCCTTCGGCCCTCTAGGACGCTCGGAGCTGCGCCGAGGGCGCGGTCAGCCATCTCCGCAGCGGGGCGTGACAGCGTGGACGAGGCGGTGTCGGCGTCCGGTTCGGAGTGCGTCAAGGCGTCAGGAGTCCCATCAGTGGATCGGAGCGGGACCACCATGAACAGGCGGAGCCGGGAAGAGTTCGTCGGACCAGCCCGTCGAGTAGGCGGGGCCGGTCAGCGGGAAGGGTCTTCGACCGCGCCGGCGCGGGCCTGGTCGTGGATCGCGGCCCAGCTGGCGAGGAGGGCCACATTGTCGGCCGCGACGGTGCCGGGTTCAGCGCTGTACGCGGTCAGCGTCAGGTCAGGCTCGCCGGGCAGCTCGAGGGCGTCGAACGTCAGGTTCAGGTCGCCTACGGCGCTGTGGTGGAAGTGCTTGGCACCGAAGCGGTGCAGACGCACATCGTGAGCAGCCCACAGCCGGCGGAAGTCGTCGCTGCGCGTCGACAGCTCCCCCACCAGGTCACTCAGCCCCTTGTCGAAGGGGTCCCGGCCGGCCTCGGTGCGCAGGATCGCCACGCTCGTCGCCGCCGACGCCTCCCAGTCCGGGTGCAGCAGATGCGCCCGCGGATCGAGGAACACGAATCGGGCCAGATTCACCGGCCGCTCCGGCCGCTCGTAGGCCACGCTGTAGAGAGCGCGGCCCATCGCGTTGATCGCCAAGATGTCGAGGCGACCGTTGCGAACGAAGGCGGGGACGCCCACCATCGCGTCGAGCAGCCGCTGGATGCTCGGGCGCAGCTCACGCACGGCGGCTCGAGGGGGTCGCCGTTGCACGGTAGAGGCAGACGCTGACCGAGCCAGGTCGAACAGGTGCGCTCGTTCGGACTCGTCGAGCTGCAGCCCGCGCGCCAAGGCGTTCAGGACGGCCTCGGACGCTCCGCTGAGGTTGCCGCGCTCCAACCGTGTGTAGTACTCGATGCTGACGCCGGCCAGCTGCGCAGCCTCGGCCCGGCGCAAGCCCGGCACCCGCCGAGTGCCGCGGCTGGTCAGCCCCACCTGCTCGGGGTTGAGACGGGCCCGGCGCGACGTCAAGAAGTCGCGCACCTCGCTGCGGTTGTCCATGGATCCCGACCCTAGAAGCAGGTACCGCCGCGGTGGGAGTCCCTCCCCGTACCCCTCACACCCGAACCCCTCACGACCGGGGCTTCCCGGAACTGCTGAGCTGCGCTGCACTTGCCTCGACAGCAGTGATGCCATTGCCTCAGGTGGCGCGAGGAGAGGAACCGACGATGGAGTACGTGCGGCTGGGACAGACCGGGCTGAGAATCCCCCGGATCGCGCTGGGGTGCATGAGCTTCGGCAACCCCGGCTTCCACCAGTGGACCCTCGACGAGGAGGCCTCCCAACCGTTCTTCCGCCAGGCCGTCGAGCTCGGCGTCACCTTCTGGGACACCGCCAACGGCTACGGCGGCGGCAGCTCGGAGGAGTTCGTGGGCCGAGCCGTGAAGAAGTACGCCCGCCGCGAGGACATCGTGCTCGCCACCAAGGTCCACAACCAGATGCACGACGGTCCTGGCGGCTCCGGGCCTGTCGCGCAAAGCCATCCTCGAGCAACTCGACGCCTCGCTCACCCGGCTCGGCACCGACTACATCGACCTCTACCAGATCCACCGCTACGACGACGACGTGCCGGTCGAGGAAACCATGGAGGCCCTCCACGACGTCGTCAAGGCCGGCAAGGTCCGCTATCTCGGGGCGTCGTCGATGTGGGCCTGGCAGTTCGCCAAGCTCCAGCGCGCCGCAGACGAGGGCGGCGGGACCCGCTTCGTCTCCATGCAGGATCAGTACAACCTGCTCAAGCGGGAGGAGGAGCGCGAGATGCTGCCCATGTGCGCCGACATGGGCGTCGGGTGCATCCCCTACTCCCCCCTCGGCAAAGGCCGATTGGCTCGACCCTGGGGTCAGCAGACCCAGCGCGGCAGCACCGACCAGGTGGCCAAGTCCTTCGACCTCGACATCGACCAGCCCGTCGTCGAGGCCGTCCAGCAGATCGCCGGCGAGCGCGGTGTCCCGATGGCCCAGATCGGCATCGCCTGGCTGCACACCAAGCCCGTCGTCTCCGCCCCCATCGTCGGCGCCACCAAACCCCACCACCTCGCCGACGCCGTCGCCGCCATCGACATCACCCTGACCGACGACGAGATCCAGCGACTCGAGGCCCCGTACACCACCCAACCCGCCTACTGGTGGTGAACCGCGGCGCCGTACTCCTCATCGGTCACGTGCTCGCCCCAGTGGGCGGCCGGGTGGTCGTCGTCGACCTCGTTGAGGGCGAGGTGGACCATCAGCCGGGTGGCGGTGGCCCCGTGCCAGTGCTCCTCGTCGGGCTCGATGTAGACACGGTCGCCGGGCCGGATGGTCTCGATCGGCCCGCCGCGCCGCTGGACCAGACCGACCCCCTCGGTGACGAACAGGCTCTGGCCGAGCGGGTGCCGGTGCCAGGCGGTGCGGGCGCCGGGCATGAAGTGGACCAGGTTGGCGGCCACCCGGGACGGGTCGGACGCGGTGGCCACGGCGTCGATGTAGACGTCGCCGGTGAACCACTCGGCCGGCCCCTTCCCGGTCGCGGTGTCGGTGCTGCTGGGGACGATCTTCATCGCGAGGCTCCTGGAGGACGGGGATGATCCGACCGGATCAACCGGTCGGCGAGCGGAAACGAATCGTTCCTCCACGACGGTAGGTGAGCGGTGGCCGGCCAGGAACGCCCCAGCAGTACATCCCTCGACCGATGGGCGCTGCTCTCCCCCACCGGTGGCGACCGCGGCGGGGTGCTCTCTCAGTACCTCCCTCGGCAGGGACTTCCCCGACCGGCGGCGGACAAGGAGTCTGGTACCCGGACGCGCGACCGAGCCCGTCCGATGCGAACCGAACCGCGCGAGAGGGTGCCTGGTGAACCTGCCGACCGACGAGGCGACCGGCCGGATCGCCGCTCCCCCGGATCGGCTGCCGTGGGCCGCCCTGTTGGTGATGGCGCTGACCGGCTTCCTGCTCATCGCCACCGAGACGATGCCGGCCGGGCTGCTGCCCCAGATCTCCGCGGGCCTGGACACCAGCGAGGGTGCGGCCGGCCAGTTGGTCAGCGCGTACGCGCTCGGCACCGTGGTCGCCACCATCCCGCTGGTCGCCGCCACCCGCCAGATGCGCCGCAAGCCGGTCTTCCTCGTCGGCATCCTCGGCTTCCTGGTGGTCAACACGGTGACCGCGTTCTCCACCACCATCGTCGTGTCACTGATCATGCGCGTGCTGGCCGGGGCGTTCTCGGGTCTGCTCTGGGGCATGCTGGCCGGCTACGCGCGCCGGATCACCGCACCGTCACTGGCCGGGCGGGCCCTGGCCGTGGCCTCGCTCGGCACCCCGGTCGGTCTGGCCGTCGGGACCCCGTTCGGTTCCTGGCTCGGCACCACGTTCGACTGGCGGTGGTCGTTCGGCACGCTGTCGGTGCTGATGGCCGTGACCGCGCTGCTGGCCGTGGTGCTGGTGCCCGATGCCGCCGGTCAGCGGGCCGAGACGCACCTGCCGGTCGGCAAGGTGCTGGCCATCCCCGGGGTGGCGGTGATCCTGGTCGTGATCCTGGCCTGGATGACCGCCCACAACGCGGTCTACACCTACATCTCGTCCTTCCTGCGCTCGGCCGAGGTGGCCCTGTCGGTCGACGTCGCCCTGGTCACCTTCGGGGTCGCCGCGCTCGGCGGGATCGCCGTCACCGCAGCGCTGGTCGACCGGATGCTCCGTCGGCTGCTGCTGCTCAGCATCGCCCTGTTCACCACGGCCGGCGCCATCCTGCTGGTCGGTCAGCCGTCCCGCGCCGCTGTGGTCATCGCGCTGGTGTGCTGGGGCCTCGGCTACGGCGGCGCGGCCACCCAATTGCAGACCGCGGTCAGCGAGGCCAGCGGCGACAACGCCGACGTGGCCAACTCGATGCTCGGGGTGGCGTTCAACCTGGCCATCTTCGGCGGTGGGGTCTTCGGTGCGGTGCTGATCAGCTCGAGCGCGAACCTCACCCTGCCGGCGGCGATGATCGTCCTGCCGGTGATCGCCCTGGTCATCGCGGCGGCGGCGCGGCGGACCGCGTTCCCGGTCGGGCGTTGACCTGCTCGAGCCCGATGACCCCGCACGAACCGGCCCCGGCGCTCCCCCGAGCGGCCGGCACCGCACCACCACCACCCCGGCCGCTCGTGGTCGAGCAGCCGCACACCAAGGAGATCTCATGCAGCAACGCACTCTCGGCACCGGCGGCCCTGTCGTGTCGGCCCTCGGCCTCGGATGCATGGGCGTCACCGGCGCCTACAGCGTGCGCCCCGACGTCGAGGCGATGACCGCCCTGCTCGGCGGCGCGGTCGACCGCGGGGTCACGTTCTTCGACACCGCCGAGATCTACGGTCCCGCATGCCAACGAGGAGCTCGTCGGCGCAGCTCTGCGGCCGTTCCGTGATCAGGTGGTCATCGCCACCAAGTTCGCCCAGGACATCGACCCGGTCACGCGTACGCCGCGCGGTCGGATGCTGCTGCCCGACGAGCTTCCGCGCGCCGTCGACGGGTCCTTGCGGCGGCTCGGCGTCGACGTCATCGACCTCTACTACCAACACCGCGTCAACCCCGACGTCGCCATCGAGGAGTACGCCGGCGCGGTCGCCGACCTCGTTCGCGCCGGCAAGGTGACGCACTTCGGGCTGTCCGAGGCCGCCGCGCCGACGATCCGACGAGCGCACGCCGTGCATCCTGTGGCCGCCGTCCAGAGCGAGTACTCGCTGTGGTGGCGCCGACCGGAGGAGGGTGTGCTGGCCGCTTGCGCCGAGCTCGGCATCGGTTTCGTCCCGTTCAGCCCACTCGGCAAGGGGTTCCTCACCGGAACCGTCGACCCGTCCACGACGTTCGAGGCGGGCAACGACATCCGCGCCAGCATCCCCCGCTTCGCTCCCGACGCGCTCCGGCACAACGCCACGCTCGTCGACGAGGTCCGCACGGTGGCCGACGCCCACGCCGCCACGCCCGGGCAGGTCGCCCTCGCCTGGCTGCTCGCCCGACGGCCGTGGATCGTCCCCATCCCGGGCACCACCAAACTGCACCGACTCGAGGAGAACGTCGCCGCCGTCGAGTTGACTCTGCGCGACGAGGAACTCGACGCGCTGACCGCGGCGTCGGATCGGATCGAGATCCAGGGCGCCCGCTACCCCGACGCCCTCGAAGCCCAGACCGACCTGTGACGGTGACGACCAGCTCGCAGGCCGGAAGATCGTGCCAGGTCAGCACTGAAGAATCACGGCCGGTGGATGCCTCGTGGGCGACTCGCCGGGAGGGCGACGTCGAGCGACGGACTGGACGCCGATACTCAGCGCGAGGGGTTGAGTCAGCTGGCCTTGCGGCGACCGGTCATGGCGATCCGCTCGTACGCGTTCGGGCCGATCTTGCCCGACTTGATGAGCGCCAGCCGCTCGGCGAGCAACTCCTCGAGCTCGGCGACCGAACGACGCTCGCGGAGCATGTCCCAGTGGGTCCGGACCGGCTTGACGTCCTCGGGCTCGGCGACGACACCGTCGCTGCGCTGGGCCGGGGCCCAGCAGGTCGGGCAGTCCCACGACGTCGGCAGCTTGGCCTCGTCGGAGAAAACGATCGAGAACTGGTGCTTCGACGGGCAGACGAAGTGGAGCATCTGCCGCGGGGACAGGGTCACGCCCTCCTCTCCTTCGAAGCTCTTCGATCCGAGGTTGGAGGCCTTGAGGGTGCCGCTGCGCATGAGTGAGTCTGCTTTCAGGTATTGGCGGGGGTGAGGCGCGGGTCGCACCCTCCCTGCTTCCCTCCAAGGTAGGCGCTGGTTCCGACAAGTCCTAACCCGCCGGACGCGCGGCCCGACCCGTACGCCGGCGCGACGCCACCCATGACCACCCACAGCCAGCAGGGCCCAGAGCGCGGCCAGGAAGCCCGCCGAGCCGGGCGGCATCGCCGCCGGCGAACAACGCCCGGAAGGTCACCCCGTCGCGGGCGAACCTGCAGCGCGTCGCCACGCTGACCCCGCGCGAGGTCGAACTGCTGGTCGCGGTGGCGCGCGGGCTGATCGACGCCGAGATCGCCCAGGAGCTGTTCATCAGTCTGTCGACGACGAAGACCCACGTCAGCCATCTGATCGACAAGCTCGGCGCCCGCGATCGGGTGCAGTTGACCATCACCGCCCACGAGGCCGGGGTGATGCGGCCCTGAGGTCGACGCGAAGGCGTTGCCGTCGTCCCATCCGAGCGACGGACCGCTCCGAATCGCCTAGGCCATCCGTTACACCCCGTTGCCCGGGTCACGGAAGTCTCGGACCTGACGCGCGCGGTTGGACGATCAGGAGTGCTTGTGAATCGACCGACGAGACCGAAAGCCGACAGCATCGAGACGGCCAAAGCCATCTGCAACGACTGCGGACACCTGCGCGCGGCACCTGCCGCCCGACTGTCCGGGGACTCGCGACGATTGCGCTGTGACCACTGCGGTCGATCGACCAAACACTTCCCGGTCCGTTCGGGTGAGGGCGACTGGCGCGAGTCGATCAACCTCCGTGCCGTCGAGCGCGCCCGCCGCGACTTTGATGTCCGGGTCCGCCTCGACGCCAGCATCGCCCTGCTCACCTCGCTCGGCATCCACGTCGCGTTCCGCCGGCACGTCGAGTGGGCCGCCCTGGTCACCCGGCAGCGGGGTCCGGCCGGCGAGTCGGTGACCGTCGCCCTCAACGCCGACCTGCCGGTGGCCGATCAGGCCGGTCACCTGGCCCGAGCCTGGGGCCTGCTGCTGCCGGTCGACGAGACCCGGTGGTTGGCCCCGTGGTCCCCTGACCCGGACACGCCCGGTCAGGAACGTATGACCTTCACCTGGCCGGCCCGCTGAGCGACCCGGGCACCATGGTGGCGTGTCCGATCCCGACTTCGCCGCGCTGCTCGACGAGCGGCTCGCCCAGGCCCGGCGTCAGCAGAGCGCGTTGCGCGCGGCGATCGACGACATGCGGGAGGCGCGGAGCCTGACCTTCGCCGACGACGAGCACGATCCCGAGGGCTCGACCGTCTCGCTCGACCAGGCGCGCGACACCGCGCTGCTCACCCGCACCGAGCAGACCCTGGCCGAGCTGGCCGAGGCCCGGGAGCGGCTGGCCGCCGGCGCCTTCGGCCGGTGCGCGGTGTGCGACCGCCTGATCCCGACCGAGCGACTGCTGGCCCGACCCGAGGCCCGGACGTGCGTCGGTTGCTCCGGTTCCAGGCGACGCGGACGCTGAGCGCGGTGGCCCGGTGTCGGTGATCAAGAGCCGGTGTTCAGGCGTAGTCGAGCGTGTACGCGTCCTCGGTCGTCCCGTAGGCCGGATCGGTCTTCGCGCAGACGACGGCATCCAGCCCGAAGTCGACCAGTGAGGTCGGCGCGCAGCCCGGTGGGGGCGGCGTGGCCGGGGCGACGTTGGACGGATCGGTCACGGTGACCACCCGGATGGTCTGGTGGACGGTGTCGAACCGCAACAGCCGGAGATAGGCGTTGTCGCTGATCCGGCGCTCGACCGGCACCGGCGGCACACCGTCGCCGGGCGGCTGGAGCTGGTAGGTCCGAGCGCCCGGATCGCCGTTGTAGGAATAGTCGGTGAGCACCGCATGGAAGGTGAACGGGGGCCGGTCGTCGGCGGCCGGCACGTCGACGCTCGCCTTGCGCAGCCACAGACAGCCCGCGTACGTGGTCGTCTCCTCGGGCCGGCGGCACTGGCTGTTCGGCGCCGAGGGCTCCGGGACCGAGTAGTGGCCGCTGAGCACCAACCGGATCTGGGCGTGCCGGCTCAGTACCTGGTCGTAGAGCTCGCGGGCGCTGCCGTACGCCGGACCGCTCCGCAGCTGGGTCGGGTCGCCGCGCCATCCCGGATTCATGAAGGCGTGGGTCACCACGATGACCCGGGTGTCCGGCCGGGCGGCCACCTCGGTGTCGATGACCCGGTTGGCCCAGGCGAAGTCGGCCTCCTGCGGCGCCCACATCAGCGAGACGACCAGCCACGGCTGGCGTCCGATGGTCAACCGGTGGAAGTTGTCGTCGATGCTGGCCTCGGCCAGCCGACCGCCGTAGGTCGGCATCTGCTCGAAGTACGGCGGCGGGAACACCTCATCGAAGTTGTCGGTGCTGCGCCGCCGACTGTCGCCGATGATCATGCCGCCGGGATTGCACCGCCGGTCGCGCGACACGACCCGGGCACTGATCAACCCGCCCCAGCACCACTGGTCGATGTCATGGTTGCCGAGCGACACCGTCCACGGCACCCGCGGTCCGTCGCTCGGACGCCACAGCCGGTCCATCGCCTGCTTGGCGTACTCCATCTCGGTCAGTCCGAGGGTGTTGGTCGCCGGCGCGGTGTGGCCGCCGCGCTTGTAGGTCCCGTTGGTCAGATCGCCGACCTGGACGGTCAGGTCGAGATCGAGTGCGGCGGCGTTGGCCTGCAACCACGAGGTCTCGGCGGCGAACCGACCGGCCAGCGCGACCGGGGCCGGTTCGGTCATCATCTGGGTGTCGCCCAGCACGGCGATGGTGGCGACCGCGTCGTCGGGCACCCGGGTGCACGCGGTACCGACGGCCAGCACCAGGCACAGCGCAGCCGCCCACAGCGCTCTGGTCGACCGGATCACGGCGAGGAGCCTATGTCGGCCGGAGCCGTGGGACGCGGATCGATTCCAGACTGTGATGGCCGGACGATGCCGCGGAGCGGGCGGTGCGACCCGCTCAGCGGCGGCCGGTTTCGTACGCCCAGACCACGATCTCGACCCGGTTGCGGACGCCGAGCTTGGTGGTCAGCGCCCCGAGGTGGAACTTCACCGTGCTCAGGCTGACGAACAGCGCGTCGGCGATCTCGGGGTTGGTCAGACCCCGAGCCACCAACCGGACCACCTGCTCCTCGCGCTCGGTCAGCGCGGCGACGGGTTGGGCGGGCCGTCGTACCGACCGAGGACCGGGCGAGGGTGGGCAGCAGGCGTGCGGTGACGCTGGGCGCGATCAACGCGTCGCCGGCGGCCGCCGCGCGCACTGCCTGGAGCAGCAGCTCCGGTCCGGAGTCCTTGAGCAGGAAGCCCCGGGCGCCGGCCCGCAGGGCCTCGCCGAGGTGCTCGTCGGTGTCGAACGTCGTCACCACCACGACGGCGAGCGGGTCGGCCATCTCGGGACCGGCCAGCAGCCGGGTCGCCGCGATGCCGTCGAGGTGCGGCATCCGGATGTCGAGCAGACAGACGTCCGGACGCAACCGGCGGGCCAGGGCCACCGCCTCCCGGCCGTCGGCGGCCTGGGCGACGACCTCGACGTCGGGCGCGCTGTCCAGCAGCGTGGCCAGTCCGGCCCGGACGATGGGCTGGTCGTCGGCGACCAGGACCCGGATGCTCACCGGATCCCCCCGCCCCGAGGGATGACCGCATCGACCGTCCAGCCCCGTCGATCCGCGGGTCCGGCCGACAGTGACCCGTCGAGCAGGGCGGCGCGTTCGGTCATCCCGACCAGCCCGTAGCCGACCGGCCGGCGTGCGAAGGCCGGGTGCTCTCCGTCGTCGCTGACCCGCAGTCGGACGACCTCGGGCCCGGCGGTCAGCTCGACCCGGATCCGGGTGGCGTGGCGGGCGTGACGCTGCGCGTTGGTGACCGACTCCTGGGCGATCCGGAACAGCGCCGAAGCGACCAGCGGCGACACGGAGTCGACGTCGCCGTGGTGTTCGACGACCACCGGCAGTGGACCGGTGTCGCGCAACCGCTCGAGATCGGTGGATCCGGCGACCGGCGGGGCCGCGTCACCGCGCAGCGCACCGACCAGCCGCCGCATCTCGGTCATCGACCGGATCGATTCCTGCTCGATCACGGCCAGCGCCTCGCCGGCACCGGTCAGATCGCCGCGACCGGCCATCACCCGGCCGGCCTGGGCCGTGACGGTGATGGCGGTGACGTGGTGGGCCACCGTGTCGTGGAGTTCGCGGGCCAGCACCTCGCGTTCGCTCGACCGCGCGCGCTCGAGCCGTTGGACGGCGAGCTGGGCGCGGAGCCGGGACGCCACCCCCAGTGCCGCGGTCAGGGCCAGCACGGCCAGTCCGCCCGCGGCGGTGACCAGGTCGGTGGGGTCGGCGACGACCGCGACGGCCCACGCCGTCAGCATCAGGACCGCACCACCGCGCATCGCCCGGCGGTCACCCCACCGCATCACCGCGTACCCGAGGATCAGCGCCGCCGTCGCGACCACGAGATCGGTGGCGGTGTCCAGTCCGGCGGGAGCGAACGCGAGCACGATCCCCGGACCGAACCCGGCCGCGGCCGCCCGGAACGGCCACCGCCGCCGGACCAGCAGGGCCGCCGCCAGGACCAGGCCGAACAGCAGCGAGACCACGGGCCGGTGCAGGTCGTCGCGCATCGCGACCTCGACCACGGTGGCGACCACGACCACGCCGGCCAGCAGCCGATCGCTCCACGCCACGCTCCGCACGCGGTAACAGTAGGCCCGATCGGCCGGGTCCGGACCGGCCTCGCGACCGACCCGACCTGGCCGATCGGCCAGGCCGGGGCGGCCGTCGGCACCGGGCTGCGCCCCGACCGTCGTGGGCCGGGGTTGGTCGGCCGGGCCCCGGGTCCAGCGGACGGCGACCCCGATCGTGGCCACCGCCGACCGAGCGGGCACCCTGGCCGGGTGACTCCGCTCCGCCGGCTGGCTCCGTTGCTCGACGCCTACCTGTCCGCGCTCGAACACCCGCGGACCGCGTTCAACATCCCCGGGCACAAGGGCCGGGCCGGAGCCGTCGACGAGGGGCTCGGCCGGCTGCTCGACGGGGACGTCCCGCTGTTCGGCGGGGTCGAGGACATGAACCTGTCGGCCGGGCTGGTGGTCGCGGCCGAACAGCGGGCGGCCACCGCGTACGGGGCCGGCTGGGCCCGGTTCTCGGTCGGCGGGACGTCGCACACCAACCTGGCCGCCTGTTTGGCCGTCCGCAGCCTGGGGGCGCCGATGGTCGCCGCCCGCACGCTGCACAAGTCGGGTCTGCTCGGCATGGTGCTGGCCGACCTGCGGCCGACCTGGGTGGCGCCCCGGGTCGACCCCGACTGGGGCCTCCCGCTCGGGCTCGACCCGGGTGACGTCGCCTCCGCGCTGGCCGGCAGCGGCGCCGTGTCGGTGCTGCTGACCGAGCCGAGCTACGTCGGGACGCTCGGCGACGTCACCGGGATCGCCGACGTCGCCCACCGGGCCGGTGCGGCGGTCGTGGTCGACCAGGCCTGGGGGGCCCACTTCGGTTTCGCCACCACGATCCCGCCGCACGCGTTGGCCGCGGGGGCCGACATCGTGACCTCGAGCACGCACAAGACGCTGGCGGGCTACTCGCAGGCGTCGCTGATCGCGGCCCGGCTCGACCGGCTCGACGCGGGCACGCTGGACGCGGCGTTCGAGGTGCAGCACACCACCTCGCCGGCCGGTTCGATCCTGGCCAGCATCGACGCCTCGATCGCGCTGCTGGTCGATCGCGGCGAGTCACTGTTCGACCGGCTGGTCGACCGGGCCGACCAGCTGCGGCGCCGGTTGCGCGACGCGGTGCCCGGGCTCGAGTTGGCCGACGCGTCCACGCTGGGCGCCGGCCGGGTCGATCCGGTCAAGCTGGTCCTGCTGCTCCGCGGCACCGGTGCGCTCGGCGGCCGGGTGGCGGCCGAGCTCGCGCGTCGAGGCACCGTCGTCGAGTACGCGGCCGACGAGGTGGTGATCCCGATCGTCACCGTGTTCGACGACGCCGAGGCCCTGGACCGGCTCGGTGACGCGCTGATCGCGGCCATCGAGACCGTGCGTGGACCGGTCCTGGCGCAGCGGCGCCCCGACCCGGTCTGGGCACTGACCGGCGAGACGGCGGTGCCCCCGCGCGAGGCGTTCTTCGCGAGTCATCGCCGGGTGCGGCTGGCCGAGGCGATCGGCGAGGTCAGCCAGGAGTTGGCGGCCATCTATCCCCCGGGGGTCGCGGTGCTGGTGCCCGGGGAAGTGATCACCGAGTCAGTGGTCGACGCGCTGGCGTCCGCACGCTGGGACGGCCGTCGGGTGGCCTACCTCGATGACCCGACACTAGAGTCCGTGCGCGTGCTGCGCTGAGGCGGCAGGCGACAGGTTCGGCGGGGGCCACCGAGAGCAGGGCCCGGTCATGGGCGCGGTGGCAGGTGTCCAGCGTCGAAGGAGGACGTCGTGAGCAGCATCGGCGACTTCACCCTCCGCGAAGAGATCGGTGACGACCGCCACGGCCGGATGTGGCGGGCGGCCCGACGCGGCGGCACCGAGGTGCTGCTCCGCCGGATCGAGATCGCCGACGACGACCACCGGGCCCGGATCGAGCGCTGGCTCGGGCAGGAACTGAACCACCCACGGCTGGTCGCGCCGCACGCGCTGATCACCGACGACGACGGCGACGACTGGCTGGTCCAGCGCTGGGTGCCGGGCGACGAACTCAGCACCCTGCTGCCCCCCGACTCCCCGCTCAGCCTCGACGATCGGCTCTGGCTGGCGTACGGCATCCTCGAGGGTCTCGCGTACGCGCACGACCGCGGGGTCACCCACGGCAATCTGTCCCCGCGCACGGTCATCGTGCGCGACGACGGGACGCCGACCCTGGTCGGGCTCCTGATCGGTGACGGCGCCGGTGACCGCGGCCGTCGTGACGCGTACGCCAGCCCGGAGGCGCGGACCCGGCAGCCCCGTACGCCCGCGTCGGACGTCTACTCCGCCGCCGCCGTCATCGAGGAGTTGCTGAGCGAGCCCGTCCGCGCCGACCGCCCGGCCACGGCCGCGGTGGTGGCCGCTCTGGGTCCGGTGCTGAGCGCCTCCCGACACGCCGATCCGGGGCAGCGCCCGGCCGACGCCGAGCGGCTGGCCCAGGAGTTCGACCGCGTGCTCGAGCCGGTCCGCGGCCCACGCTGGTGGTTGCCGGGCGGCCCTGCGGAGCGGAGCTGGTCGGCGCTGGGCCGCCGGGCCCGCGTGGTCGCGCTGGCCGTGGCCGCGGTGCTGGTCGTGGCCACCGGGTTCGGCGTGGTCGCGCTGACCAGGGCCACTGCTCCGGGCGCCGCCCCCGCGCCACCGCCTGAGGTCAGCCCGACCGCCAGCCCGACCCCGGGCTCATCGGCGACCACACCGGCGCCGTCGGCCACCCCGACCCCCAGCCCGACACCGAGCGCCACGACCACCACCGCACCGCCGCAGCTCGGCTTCTCCGGCACCTACCGCCGCACGGTCGTGGTGACCGGTGCGGTCAACTCCGACATCCGGATCGGCAAGCGCTCGACCACTACGTGGCGGGTGAAGTCACGCTGTTCACGCAGCGGTCTGTGCACCAGCGTGGTCGACCCGGCCGCCGGCCGGACCTTCACCCTCGGCCCGGACCTGACCCGCACCTCGAGCACCTCGGCCCGTTGCATCGACCTGAGCACCGGCCAACCCAACGGCGTCACCGTGGCCATGGTCACCACCGAGAAGCTGACCCTCCGCGCGCGATCCGGCAACCGGGCCACGACCCTGGTCGGGACGTCGACGCTGCGTCAGGACGAAGCCTGCCCGCAGCAGGACTCCCCCAAGCTCGAGGTGACCAAGCGCGTCACCCTCCGCCGCATCACCCGCTGACCAACTGACCGGCGCCCGGTCACCCCGAGCGATCAGCCATCCACGTCGGAGTGTCCGACCGCGAGGAGCGCCAGCGACGACCGGTCACGCGGGGGGTGTGGGGGGTCGTCCCCCCACATAGACACAGTGTCCGACCGCGACGAGCGCCAGCGAGGACCGGTCATGCGGGGGGTGTGGGGGGTAGTCCCCCCTCATCGACACCGCGACGAGCGCCAGCGAGGACCGGTCATGCGGGGGGTGTGGGGGGTAGTCCCCCCTCATCGACACCGCGACGAGCGCCAGCGAGGACCGGTCATGCGGGGGGTGTGGGGGGTAGTCCCCCCTCATCGACACCGCGAGGAGCGCGAGCGACGACCGGGACGCGGGCGGGGTGGGGGGTCGTCCCCCCACATCGACACCACTCAGTCTTCGTCCTCGTCGGCGGGGAGGACGCCCTCGCCTTCGGCCTCGGCGACGATCCGGCGGACGTTCTCGAGCCGGCCGCAGTCGGCGTCGATCTGGGCGTTGCGTTCGGTGGCGAAGGCCAGTCCGAGCTCGGCCTTGGCCTTGGCGGTCACGTCGTCGCGGGCCGGGTTGAGGATGGTCAGTTCCTCCTCGGTGAGGTGGTGGTTGACCCGGGTGGCGAGCTCCTCGACCGCGTCGTCGAACGCCTCGGTGTCGGTGCTCTTCAGCTCGAGCACGGCCAGCAGCGCCTCGTTGGCCTCGGCATGCTCCTCCTCACCGTGCTCGGCCTCGTGCTCGCCGATCGCGTGCTTCTTGCGCAGCGTTGGGTAGACGTGCTTCTCCTCGGCCTCGGCGTGCGCGACGTGCAGGGCGGAGAACGCCTGGCGGACGGCGTCGCGGTCGCTGCTGCTGTCTCGCAGCTGCCGCAAGAGGGTCTCGAAGCGTCGGTGGTCGTCCAGGATCAGCTCGACGACGTCGCCGGCGATCGGCCGGCCCAGATCCAGCGGGGTCGATGTCATGACCTCGACGCTACGTGGCTGACCGGTCCGGCCGCGGCTTAGGTTTGCCTGCGTGGCCTTCACCCGCGCCGAGCTGCTCGCCTTCGCCGACACGTCCGTGCCCGATCTGATCGGACCGGACCTGGCCCTGCTGTTCGTCGGCATCAACCCCGGTCTGTGGACGGCGGCGACCCAGACTCATTTCGCCCACCCGGGGAATCGGTTCTACCCGGCGCTGCGGCTGGCCGGGATCATCGATCGCGATCTCGACCGGGCCGGCGGCATGACCGACGAGGACCGCGCGTACCTGGTCGCCCGCGGCATCGGCAACACCAACCTGGTCAACCGCGCGTCCATCCGGGCCGACGAGCTGACTCCGGACGAGCTGCGCGCCGGCCGGTTGCGGCTCGAGGCGTGCGTGGCCACCCACCGCCCGAAGGTCGTGGCCATCGCCGGGGTGACCGCCTACCGGACCGCCTTCGGCCGGCCCAAGGCCAAGGTCGGCGAGCAACCGGGCGGAATCGGCGACGCCCGGCTCTGGGTCGTCCCCAACCCCAGCGGACTCAACGCCCACGAGACCATCGCCACCCTGGCCGCGGCGTACGCGGAACCGGCCCGGGCTGCGGGAGTGATCCGCGACTGACCTCGCCACTCCCCCGCGAACAGCGATGCTCAGCTGGCGCCGCCCACGGCGACAGCGGTGGTCGCACCGGCCACCTCGTCGATGGCCGCCTTGACCGCGGCCGCGGCCCAGTCACCTTCGGACAGTTCTTTGGCCTTGCGGCGCAGCGCCCGCTTGTCGTCGGTCGGGACGACCTTGACCAGCAGGTCGGTGGCGGTGAGCAGCGCGATCAGGCTGACCGTGCGCTCCGACGGCGTGGTTCCGGCGATCAGGGCGCCGTGCAGCCGTTGCCGGATCTCGTCCTCGGCGGCGCGGTCGGCGGCCGGCCACTGGGTGGTCGGGAACAGGCCGAGGACCTTGCCGTGCTGCTCGGTCAGCAGACCGGCCCGCGCCATCCGGGTCAGCAGCCGGAGCTTGACCCCCTTGGAGATGCGCTTGCCCGACATCGAGGTGATGAAGTGGCCGATCTTGGTGCCCTCCCGGGCGGCCACCGCGGTCAGCGCGGTGTCCAGTTCGGGGTCGTCGGTCGGCTTGAGATCGATGATCGTCACCCGGCCACGCTTGGTCACGCCGGCCTCTTTCGGCGCCACGGTCAGACGTTCCTTCAGGGCCAGCTCGACCAGCAGCGCACCACCGAGCGCGGGCTCGAGCTTGTCGCCGCCGATCAGCGGCCGACCGGTCTCGTCGTCGAAGGCCAGCAGCAGGAACTCCTCGGCGATCAACATACGGACGAAGCTACCGCGTGTGCTGAGATGGCAGGCATGACGAGCCCCGCCCTGGCCTACCCCATCGTCGAGCACACCCTCGGCAACGGGCTGCGGATCCTGGCCAGCCCCGATCACGGAGCCCCCTCGGTCGCGGTCAACCTGTGGTACGACGTCGGCTCGCGCGACGAGGAGCCCCGGCGCACCGGCTTCGCCCACCTCTTCGAGCACCTGATGTTCCAGGGTTCGGCCCACGTGCCCTCGGGTCAGCACATCGGGCTGCTCCAGGCCGCCGGCGCCTCGGTCAACGCGACCACCTGGTTCGACCGGACCAACTACTTCGAGACGCTGCCGACCGGCGGGCTCGATCTGGCCCTGTGGCTGGAGGCCGACCGGCTGGGCACGCTGCTCGACACCATGACCCAGGAGAGCCTGGACAACCAGCGGGAGGTGGTCAAGGAGGAGAAGCGGCAGCGCTACGACAACGTGCCCTACGGGGAGGCGATGCAGTTGCTCAACGCACTCACCTTCCCCGTCGATCACCCGTACGGGCACACCACCATCGGCTCGATGGACGACCTCAACGCGGCCACGCTCGAGGACGTCCAGCAGTTCTTCCGGACCCACTACCGCCCCGACAACGCGGTGCTCTCGATCGTCGGCGACGTCGAGCCCGAAGACGCCTTCGCGCGCGCCGAACGCTACTTCGGACACCTGGAGTCCGGCACCCGACCGACCCGGGCGGCCACCGCACCGCTACCGCCGATGACCGGTGACCAGCGGGCCGAGACCTCGGGTGCGGTCCCGGCCGACGCGATCTACCTGTCCTGGCGGCTGCCGGCCCGCGACACCGCGGCGTTCGACGCGCTCGAACTCGGCACCGGGGTGCTCGGCCACGGCCAGACGTCGCGCCTGCACCGCAGCCTGGTCCGCGGCCGGCAACGCGCCGAGACGGCCGGCGCCTCGAGCATGGGACTGATCGGCGGCAACTCGTTCGGGTTCGCCTACGCGCGGGCCCGCGACGGCGTCTCGCCGGAGAGCCTGGAGGCCGAGCTGATCGGTGAGCTCGAGACCTTGCTGGCCGAGGGCCCGAGCGAGCGCGAGTTGCGCCGGGCCAAGGCCCAGTACGAGCGGCAGTGGCTGCACGAGCTGGCCCGGATCGACTCGCGGGCCGACGCCCTCGGGGAGTACGCGACCCTGCTCGGCGACCCCGGGCTGATCAACACCCGGCTCGCCTCGATCGAGGCGGTGACGGCCGACGACGTGGCTGCGGCCCTGGCCGAGTGGTTCCGACCCGAACATCGGGCCGGTCTGATCTATCGCAAGGAGGTGGCCGCATGACCGGCTTCCCGGCTCAGCCCACCATCGCTCCCCCGGGCGTCTGGTCGTTCCCCGAGCCCCGCCGGCACCGGCTCGACAACGGCATCGACGTGGTCGTCTTCGACCTGCCGGGCCAGCACGTGGTGTCGGCGCACGCGGTGTTCGACGTCGGTCTGCACGCCGAGGACCGCGAACGCGAAGGCGTCGCCACGATCTGCGCCCGGGTCCTCGACGAGGGCACGCGGGTGCACGGGGGCGAGGAGTTCGCCGAACTGCTCGAGACCGAGGGGGCGGGCTTCGGCATCGACATCTCGATGTCGGGCCTGCAGGCGATCCTCGACGTCCCGGCCTCCCGGCTCGCCCCGGCCATGGAACTGTTCGCCGAGGCCCTGATCCAGCCGGCGTTGGCCGCCGAGGACGTCGACCGGCACGTGCAGTTGCGGCTGGCCGAGATCGAGCAGGTGCTGGCCAATTCGGCGCAGCTGGCCAACGTCACCTTCCGCGGCAGCGTCTTCGACGCCGCGTCACGGGCCTCGCGGATGAACGGCGGCACCCAGGACACGGTCTCCGCCATCACCGTCGACGCCGTCCAGGGCTTCCACCGCGACCACTTCGGCCCGACCGGGACCACGCTGATCCTGGCCGGCGACTTCGGCACCGACCCCCTGGCCCTGGTCGAGCGCTGCTTCGGCCGCTGGACCAACCCCGATCAGCTGCCGGCCGACCGGCAGGAGCCCGCCGCCGGGCCGCGGCGCAGCCTGCTCATCGACCGTCCGGGATCGGTGCAGGCCGACCTGCGCTACGGCGCGTTCGGGATCGACCGCCTCGACCCGCGCTGGTCCGACATCAGCGTGTCGAGCTACGCGATGGGCGGCGCCTTCCTGTCCAGGCTGAACGCGGTGCTCCGCGAGGACAAGGGCTACACCTACGGGGTCCGGCTCAACTTCTCCCCGCTGCGCTCGGGCGGCTCGTTCGCGGTGCAGGGCTCGTTCCGCACCGAGGTGGTGGGCGATGCGCTGGCCATCACCCGCGAGCTGATCGCCGCGCAGCAGCCGTTCACCGAACGCGAGGTGAGCGAAGCGGTCACCTTCTACACGGGGGTGTCGCCGTTGCGCTACGCCACCGCCGACGGGGTCGCCGACCAGGCGGCCAGCCAGGTGGTCAACGGCCTCGGCGAGGACTACGTCGACCGCAGCCTGTCGCTGTTGCGCTCGGTGACCCCGGAATCGGCGACCGCCGCCTACCGGGAGTTGGTCGCGGCCGACGCGCTCACCCTGGTCGTGGTCGGCGACGCGGCCGCTCTGGCCGATCCGCTGCGGGCCGCCGGGGCCGAGGACCTCGTGGTCATCGAGAGCTGAGCGCGGTGACGTCCGAGCCGCTCACCCCCCGCGCCCGACCGGCGGCGCTCGAGCCCTGGCCCGAGCGGGCCACCGGCCCTCGTCCGGTCGACCCTAGCCGGGGCGTGCTGCGACCGCTCGGCCTCGACGAGGTCGAGCTGACCGGGGGTCAGCTGGCCGAGTGGCAGGCCCGCAACGGCGACGCGTCGCTGCCGCACATCGAGTACTGGCTCGACCGCGAGGGCTGGATCGGCAACTTCGACGCGGCGGTCGCCGGCACGGTGGCCACCGAGCGGCGGGGTCGGGAGTTCGCCGACTCCGAGGTCTACAAGATCCTCGAGGCGCTGGCCTGGGAGTACGGGCGCACCGGCGACGTTGCCGTCGACCGGCGCTTCCGCGATCTGGCCGCACGCGTCGTGGCCGCTCAGGAACCGGACGGCTACCTCAACACCCACTTCGGCCGTCCGGGGCAACCGGAGCGGTACTCCGATCTGGAGTGGGGCCACGAGCTCTACTGCTTCGGCCATCTGGTCCAGGCCGGCGTGGCCCGAGCGCGCACGGTCGGACTCGACGACGACTTCGTCCGGGCGGTCATCCGGGCCGCCGACCACGTCTGCGACGCGTTCGGCCCCAACGGCATCCCGTCGGTGTGCGGGCATCCCGAGATCGAATTGGCGCTGGCCGAGTTGCACCGCACCACCGGCGACCCGCGCTACCTCGACCAGGCGCGGCTGTTCATCGACCGACGTGGCCACCAGGTCCTCGACGACATCGCGTTCGGTCGGGCCTATTTCCAGGACGACCTGCCGGTCCGCGAGGCCGATGTGCTCCGCGGCCACGCCGTACGCGCGCTCTACCTGGCCGCGGGAGCGACCGATCTGGCCGTCGAGACCGGCGACGACGACCTGCTCGAGTCGGTGCGCCGACAATGGCGGACCACCGTCGAGCGCCGCACCTACGTGACCGGCGGAATGGGATCGCACCACCTCGACGAGTCGTTCGGCGACGACCACGTGCTCCCGGCCGACCGGGCGTACGCGGAGACCTGCGCCGGAGTCGCCTCGATCATGTTCAGCTGGCGACTGCTGCTGGCCGACGGGTCCAGCCACTACGGCGACCTGATCGAGCGGACCCTGCACAACATCATCGCGACGTCACCGTCGCAGGACGGGACCCGGTTCTTCTACGCCAACACGTTGCACCGCCGCGAGGCGGGCGTCGAACCCGACGCCGAGCGCGCCGCCGGAGCTGCCGCAACCCACCTGCGCGCGCCCTGGTTCGGCGTGTCCTGCTGCCCGACCAATCTGGCCCGCACGTTCGCCAGCCTGGCCGGCTATGTGGCCACGGCCGACCGCGGCGGGATCCAGCTCCACCAGTACGTGTCGGCGACCATACGCACCGCGCTCCCCGGCGGTGCCCGGGTCGCGCTGGCCATGACCACCGACTATCCGCGCACCGGCACCATCGCCGTCCGGATCGTCGAGACCGGCACCGATGCCTGGACCCTGTCGTTCCGGGTGCCCGAGTGGGCCCGATCGGCCGAGCTCGCGCTGAACGGTGCGCCCGCCGGCGTGGTCGAGCAGGGCTACGCCCGGCTGCGCCACGCCTTTGCGGCCGACGACCGGGTCGAGCTGACGCTGCCGGTCGAACCGCGGTTCACCGCCGCTGATCCACGGGTCGACGCCGTGCGCGGCTGCCTGGCCGTCGAACGCGGACCGCAGGTGCTGTGTCTGGAGTCGCACGACACCCCCGGACAACGCCACGTCGACGATTTCGTGCTCGATCCGACCGCGGCCGAGGACACCGACGACGGGGTGGTGGTGACGTTGACCGCCCGCCACCCACCGCAGACTCCCGGGCCGTGGCCCTATCGCTCGACCGCCGAACCCGCCGACCCGGACGGGTCCGGCGAGCCCGGCGACCAGGGCAGGTCCGGGGCGGACGGGGCGGCCCACCGGGTCGTCCTGCGCCCCTACGCCGGTTGGGGCAACCGCGGGCCCGGCACCATGCGGATCTGGCTGCCGGTCGAGTGATCCCGCGGGTCGCGGTGATCGACCGGCCGGGTCACGCGAGATCGATCCGGACGTCGAATTCGCCCGCGCGCTCCCGGAGCAGGGCCACGTCACCGTCAGCCAGCCGGCCGATCCGGACGATCCCGTCGTAGTAGCCGATGTCGCGGTAGTAGAAGACCAGCGTGTTGCCGGGAGCGTAGTAGCCGATGTCGCCGATCGTCGGATCCGAGCCGGCCGGTGCGCCGCGGGTGGTCAGCGGTGCGGGCAGCTCGGCGTGCTTCTCCTGGCTCTGGAAGTCGCTGAACGTCAGGGTCAGCGGGAGCTGGTCGGCCAGCGCCTGTCCGGTCGGGGTGTCGGCCAGGTCGGCGACGATGCTGCGTCCACCCACGGTGATCCGGACACTGCGGACCGGGCCGGTCGCCGTGGTCGGGGTCGGCGCAGTCGGGGTCGGCGGGGAAGGGGTGGACGGGGTGGGGCTCGCCGAGTCTGAAGGGCGCCCGGCGGTCGGAGTGGGCGTCGTCGGACCGGCGTCCGGGCCTGGACCGGTGGACCCGGCGCGAGCTCCCGGCTCCACGCTGCAGGCGGCCGCCGCGACCAGCACCACCACGACCCCGGTCAGAGTCCACCAGGATGGGCGCCGACGGTGCGAGGGGAGGGCCATGGGATCGACCGTAGGGGCCAGGGTCGAGGCGAGGAAGACCGTGTCGAGGGATGTACGACGAGAGCACCCCAGCGGGCACCGGGTCGCCGTCAACCGCTGTTGACACGACCCCGGTTGTCAACCACAGTTGACGCATGTCGGATGACGTCCTGACCCAGCTCGCCCGCGACCTCGACGACCCGGATCCGCTCCGCGCCTTGGCCGCCAGTGCGCGGCTCAGCGCCGAGGTGGGACGCACCCAGGCCGCCCTGGTCCGTCGGGCCCGCAACCGTGGGGCGACCTGGGCCGAGATCGCCGCCGCACTGGGCGTCACCAGGCAAGCGGTCAACCGTCGCTACCGCGGCGGACTACCCGGCCTTCGACCGTGATCGGCTGGACCGGTGACCCGGCTCTGGTCAGCCTGATCGAGGGTCTGACGCGAGTCCGACCCGCGCGCGCCGCGGTGACCGTCGCGACGCCGGGAGGCACGATGACCGCTCGTTCCGGCGTCGACGACCTCGCCGACTTCGAGCTCGGCTCGGTGTCCAAGGCGCTCACCGGGATGCTCTACGCCGACGCCCGGCAGCGCGGGCTGATCACACCCGACATCACCCTCGGGGAGTTGCTCCCGCTCGACCGGCACGGCGACGTCCGGTCGGTCACCCTCGCCTCACTGGCCGTCCACCGGTCCGGGCTGCCCAGGCTGCCACCGGGCATGCAGCCGCTTCGCCGCACGCTGCGCCTGTGGTCGCTCGGGGTCAGTCCGTACGGGGAGACGCTGGCCGAACTCCTCGAACAGCTCCGCGGGGTGCCCGTCGGCCGACCTCGTCCGCAGTACTCCAACCTGGGCTTCCAGCTGCTCGGCCACGCCGTCGCGGTCGCGGACGCGACCACGTACGCCGATCGCCTGCAGCAGGCGTTCGGTTCGGGCTTCTACGCCCCGGCCGACGAGAGCGAGCTCCGCGCGACCAGCGTGTCCGGGGTCAGCCGGACCGGGCGACCGCGGGCACCCTGGGTGGGTGAGGCGGTGGCGCCGGCCGGCGGGGTTCGGGCCGGGATCGCCACCGTGCGCGACTTCCTGACCACCGTCCTCACCGGCACTGCCGTCGGGTTGGACGCCCTGGATCCGAAGGCGGACTTCGGCCGCGCGATCCGGATCGGCGCCGGCTGGATCACGCTCGAGCGCGGACCACGCGACGTCACCTGGCACAACGGGGCGACCGGCGGTTTCCGGAGCTGGATCGGGTTCGACCGCCGGGCCGGAACCGGCGTGGCCGTGCTCGCGGCGGGCGAGAACGCGGTCGACCGTCTCGGGTTCCGGCTGCTCGCCGCAGTCTCGGCGCGCTGATCGTCAGCCGCGCAGGATCTTCTCCATCGCCTTGCCCCTGGCCAGTTCGTCCACCAGTTTGTCCAAGTAGCGGATCTGTTGCATCAGCGGATCCTCGATGGTCTCGACCCGGACCCCGCAGATCACACCGGTGATCAGCGAGACGTTCGGGTTGAGCCGGGCCTGGGCGAAGAAGTCGGTGAACGTGGTCTCCTCGGCGAGATGATCGGCCAGTTCGCGATCGCCGTAGCCGGTGAGCCACTCGATGACCTGATCCACGTCCTCCTTGGTCCGGCCCTTCTTCTCGGCCTTGGCGACGTAGTGCGGATAGACCGAGGCGAAGCTGATGCCGAAGATCCTGCTCACGCTCAGCAGCGTAGAACCCTGGCCATGGATCGGAGCAAACTTCGGATAGCCCCGACCGATTATATCGTGATTTTACATCACTATGTTTGATAGACAGGACCTCTGATGATCGCGGAACTGCTCCTAGCCTGACCGGACTGGCGCTGCTGGATGCGGTCAACACCTCGACGCTCTTCCTGGTCCTGGTCATTCTGTTGACCGCGCGAAGCCCGAATCGCTCGGCCATCGCGTACTCGGTCGGCGCGGCTCTGTCGTTCTTCGGCCTGGCCGTCGCGCTCTTCCTCGGCGCGACCGCAGCCGAGGCGGTGATCGGTGATCGGGCCCGGTGGCTTCGCCGGGCCACCTTCGCCCTGCTCGCCGTGTGGTTGCTGTGGCTCGGTATCACACGGCTGCGTGACCGGCCGCGGAAGGCCTTTCGCCTGCCGACCTGGTTCGGCCCGGCGACCGCCGGACCGATCGGCGCGGTGGCCACGCTGGCCGACCTGCCCAACGCGTTCCCTCTTCCATGACCCGGATCACCGATCGCTTCCTGTCCGGCGTCGCGCGTCGGAGCCTCCCCGCGGCCGCCGGCTTCACGCTCGCCGCCGGCGGATCGGCCACCCTCGCCCTGCTGCTGTGAACCGAGGGCGAAACCGACCTGAGCCGAGGACGGCGCACCCTCGTACGCTGAGCGGCGGAACGACCGGGAGGAGGACGCGTGCGGGACGAGGAACTGCTGGACCGGCTGCTGCTGATCAGCGATCTGATGGGCTCCGACCTGAGCCGCTACCTGACCCGGCACGGGCTGACCTCGGCCAAGGCCCACCTGCTCTGGACCGTGCACCATGACGGCCCCCGTCGACAGCGTGACCTCGCGGTGACCCTCGGGCACAGCCCGCGACACGTCACCACGCTGGTCGATGAGCTGATCGAGGCCGGGTACGTCACCCGCAGCGCCCATCCCGACGACCGCCGCGCGGTGCTGATCGAGCCGACCGCGGCGGCGACCGCGCTGCTCGACGAGATGGCCTCCGGCCGGGTCACCCTCGCCGGCCAGCTCTTCGGCGGACTCGACCAGGCCGATCGCCGGCAGCTCGGCGTACGCCTCGACGATCTCGCCGATCGCCTCACCGCACGGGTCGCCGCCGATGCGGCGACCGGTACCTCGCCCCCGATCGACCCGTCACCCTGACTCCGCCGGGTCGACGATCGTTCCCCGACTCCTGGAGGCCGCATGACTTCACCCCGACCGTTCGAGGTCCATCCCTCGGGTGCGCTATTCCACGGCACCAAGGCCGATTTGGCCGAGGGCGATCTGCTGGTCCCGGGACGCGCGTCCAACTACGGGGGCGGACGGACCGCCGGGCACGTCTACCTGACGGCCACCCTCGATGCCGCGACCTGGGGAGCCGAACTGGCCGCCGGCCAAGGTCGGGGTCGGATCTACATCGTCGAGCCCCAGGGGGCGATCGAGGACGACCCGAATGTCACCGACAAGCGGTTCCCCGGCAACCCCACCCGCTCCTATCGCACCAAGGAACCCGTCAAGGTCGTCGGCGAGCTCCTCGACTGGGTCGGCCACTCGCCCGAGCAGCTCCGGGCCATGAAGGACGGGTTGGCCGAGCTCGAGCGCCGGGGCGAGGCGGTCATCGACGACTGACCCGCCGCCCCCAGCGGCACCGATCCTCCGCCTCGTTGATTCGCCATGTTCATGGCGCAAGAGCGCTTGCGTATGACACGGCGCTCCCCCACCTGACTGATCGCCCCCGACACACCGACCGGGTCGGACCACGCGGGTGCGTGATCCGACCCGGTCGGGTCGAGGGTGCGACTCGAGGTCAGCGACCCAGGGCGGTCAGGGCCCGGCGTACAGCGGCCTGCGCTTCCTTGGTCTTGGTCTGGTAGGTGCCCAGATCGCCACTGGTCAGCGCCTTCTCCGCATCGGCGAACGCGGTCTCGGCTTCCTGGAGCGCGGCGGCCGCGGCCGGGTTGTCGGGGTCACCCGGCGGCTCGTCGCTCGGGGTGTCGTCGTCCGGGCTGGTCACCGTCCCGCCCTTGAACACCTGACCCAACGCCTCGGTCAGGGTCCCGCCGATACCGACCGACTGGCCGAACCGCACGACGACGAACTGCAGCGCCGGATAGGACCCGGTGCTCCCCTGGCGCTGGATGTAGACCGGCGTCACGTAGAGCAGACCACCGCCGAGCGGGAGGGTCAGCAGGTTGCCGAACGTCGCGGTCGCCGACCCCTGGTTGAGGAACGGTCGCAACCGCGACGACACGTTCTCGTTCTGGGTCATCGCGCTGAACGACTGCCCGGGACCGTCGATCTGGGTGGTGTCGGACATCTGCAGCACCCGCATCCGGCCGTAGTCCTGACTGCTGGCGTCGGCGTTCACCGCCATGTACGCGGCCAGGTTCGAGCGCCCCTTGGGCACGTACGAGCTGGTCAGCGAGAAGATCGGCCCCTCGTCACCCGGCCACTTGACCGAGAGGTAGAACGGCGACTCCTTGGTCTGCCCGCTGCCGCCCACCGGGTTGTTCGGCACGTCCCACAGGCTGGAGTTCTGGTACCAGTTGGACGGGTCGGTCATGTGGTAGCGGGCCAGGATCTCGCGCTGCACCTTGAACAGGTCCTGCGGGTAGCGCAGGTGGTCGAGCAGATCCTGCGGGATGCTCGCCTTGGGCGCGACCACGCCGGGGAAGGCCTTCTGCCACGTCTGCAGCATCGGGTCGGCCTCGTCCCAGCCGTAGAGCTTGACCGTGCCGTCGTACGCGTCGACGACGCCCTTGACCGAGTTGCGGATGTAGTTGATGTTGTCCTGCGCCTGTGCGACGACCGGACCGCCGGCGTTGGTCAGCGCGTCCGACGTGGTGTCGCCGAAGTTGACCCGCTTGCTGTTCGGGTAGAAGTTCGAGGTCGTGTAGCCGTCGACGATCCACACGATCCGGCCCTCGACCACGGCCGGGTAGGCGTCACCGTCGACCTTGAGCCACGGCGCCACGGCCTGGACCCGCTCGCGCGGGGTGCGGTCGTAGATGATCTTCGATGCCGAGTTGACCTGCTCGGACAGCAGCAGGTTGACGTCCGCGAACTTCGCGGCGTAGAGCAGCCGGTTCCACAGGTTGCCGATCGGCACCCCGCCCTTGCCGGTGTAGGTGTAGGTCCGCGGGTTGCCGTTCTCGCCACCACCGGGGGTGTCGAGCTCGACCGGCGGCGTACCGGCCGGGGCGCCGACCACGGAGTACTGGTTGGCCAACGCGCCGAGATTCTCGCCGTAGTAGATGCGCGGCTCGTGCTCCTCGATCAACCCGGTCGGCGGGATGTCCTTGACGATCCAGTCGGGCTCGCCGCCGGACTGCCGGCGGTTGCCGTACGCGGCGACCAGGCCGTAACCGTGGGTGTAGACGACCTTGGTGTTGGTCCAGTTGTCGGTGACGCCGGCCAGATCCATCTCGCGGACGGCGACCACGACATCGGTCTCCTTGCCGTCGATGGTGTAGCGGTCGACGTCGAGGGTCTGCGGGAACGAGTAGTAACCACGGACCTGCTGGAGCTGGTCGAACGCCGGGCTGACCACGTTCGGGTCGATCAACCGGATGCCGGGCAACGCCTCGGCGTCGGCGCGCAGCTGGTCGGCGGACGCCGCGGTCCGCGCCGAGTAGTCGGTGATCTCGACGTCGTCGACGTCGAAGGCATTCCGGGTCGCTTCGATGTGCTGGGCGATGTAGGGCGTTTCCCGGATCCGCTCGCTCGGCTTGACGCTGAAGTACTGGACCGCGCCGGGGTAGACCAGGCCGAGGACGATGGCCGACAGCAGCAGCAGGATCAACCCGATGGTGGGGATGACCCAGCGGCGGATCACGCCGTTGGCGAAGAACAGCACCGCGCACAGCCCGGCGATGATGGCCAGGATCATCTTGGCCGTGATCGTGGCGTTGTCGGCGGTGTAGGTCAGACCGGTCATGTCGATGCCCGGCCGGCTGACCAGTTCCTGGCCGTACTGGTCGAGCCAGTAGCCGATGCCCTTGACCGCGACGGCCAGACCGATCAGGACCGACAGGTGTGCGGTCGCGGCGCGCGAGCCACCGCGGTTGGGTCCGGTCAGTCGCAGACCACCGAGCGTGTAGTGGATCAGCGCCGCGGCCACCGTGGCGAAGCCCAGGGTGGCGAACGCGAACGACAGGATGAAACGCCACCACGGATAGCCGAAGACGAAGAACGAGATGTCCATCCCGAACTTGGGATCGGTCGTGCCGAACGGCGTCGCGTTGCGCCAGGCCAGGTAGTCGAAGATCCGACCGCTGGCCGAACCACCGGCGAACAGCCCGAGGACGACGGCTACGACCACGGTCAGCAACACGAACCGGGTCTCGAGCAGGTCGCGGTAGCGATCGAGGATCGGGCTGGCCGACCGACCGGCGAGCTGCGGACGCATCCGGTAGGCGATGGCCGCGTTGGCGGCGACCGCGGTGGCCATGATCAGCCCGAACGCGGCGAACAGCCCGATCCGGGTGAGCAGCAGCCGGTTGAACACCGAGCCGTAGTCGAAGGCGTTGTACCACAATCGATCGGTCCAGATGCTGGTGAAGATCGCGAAGATCACGACCAGCACCGCGACGATCACCAACGTGGGCAGGATCGCGCTTCGTCGCTGGCCACCGAGACGCAACGTGCTCACGGGGTTCTCCTCTTGTGGGGGGCAGAGCTCGACCGTCGAGTCAGCTCTGGGTAACGATGAACAACGTGTCGGCACGCCGTTCTGGTTCCGCGCCGGCCGTGCGGATCACGACCGGTCATGTCAGGGTCCTGGCCAGGGCGACCGCGAGGCCGGGCACCAGGTCGGCGCCGCCGAGCAGTTCCTCGGGTTGCGAGGCCAGTCGGGCCACCCCGTGCCGGTTGCCCGTGCGGTCGACACCCATCACCACGCGGATGTCCTGCGCGATGCGGATGGCCGGCGACCACCGCGGCCGCGGCCTCGGGATCGTCGGGCAGATCGTTCTCGTACGCGGCCGGGAGGAACGTGCGTTCGGTGCTCACTGCGCACCCGAACACCTCGGCCGGCCAGGCCACCGCGGCCAGGTCGGCGAGCAGATCGCCGGTCTCGACGAAGGTGTCCTGCTCGATCGCGGTCAGTGCGCCGACCGGAGCGCCCTCGGCGCTGGTCCGCAGTCCGAGCTGGGCGGCGAGCTCGGGCTCGGCGACGGCCAGGTCGTCGGTCAGCACCAGCGCGAACAGCCGCGTCGGCTGTTCCCATGCGGCGGTGGACAGGTGGCGGTCCAGGTCGAGCAGGGCGGCGATCAGCGCATCGGCCCGCTCGGTGTCGGGAACGGTCATCAGCAGCGGGGCAGATCGGTCGAGCCGGCGTCGAGCTGGCGGATGGAGGAGATGGCGTCGGACAGCGACGACACCTTGATCAAGGTCATGTCGGTCTGCAGCCCGGCCAGGTCGCCGCAGTTGGTCGCCGGCACCAGGAACGCCTCGGCACCGGCTTTGCTCGGCGCCGGCGATCTTCTCCTGGATGCCGCCGATCGAGCCGACGTCGCCGTCGGCGCTGATCGCGCCGGTCCCAGCGAGATGGCGACCCGCGTAACAACGGGCCCGGGGTGATCTTGTCGTAGATGGCCAGGGCGAACACCAGGCCGGCGCTCGGTCCGCCGATCTCGCGGCCGAAGCTCGAAGGAGATGCTCGGCTCGTAGCGATAGCCCTTGGCCACCGAGATCCCGACCACCGGCGACGCGCTCTGGGTCGGCGACTCGGCCGTCTCCACCGCGATGGTCTGTTCGACCTTGTTGCGGACGACGACGAAGGCCGACCTTCTCCCCGACCTTGTGCTTGCGGATCAGGTCGACGACCTGACCGCTCGTCGGGGTGGCCACGTCGTCGACCGAGACGATCAGGTCACCGGGCAGCAGTTTCTGGTGGGCCGGACCGCCGACGGTCACCGAGGAGACGGCCGGCATCTCGACCACCGGCTGATCCGGCGGCCCGCAGGGCGGCGACGATCGCCGTCGTCCTGCGCCGTCGTCCATCTGGTCGGCGTCCTCGGTCTCGACCTCGGCCGCCGGACTTGCTCGGGGCGTAGACCACGTCGCGCGGCAACGCGTCGCGGTGCGGCAGCCAGTAGGCCAGCAGGGCCTGGGGCAGGCTGAGCCGCGCTCCGGCCGGGGTGGTGGCCACGATCGTCATGTCGAGGCGGCCCTCGGTGGGATAGGTCTGGGTGCCGTCCACCTCGATGAGCGGCGCACCGCTGATCGAGCCCAGGGTGTCGCGGGTCCCGCCCGGCGCTCCAGGTGACGAACGAGACCGGCACCACGACCAGCACGATGGCCAGACCCACGAAGACGAAGGCCGAGACGAAAGCGGTCCAGGTCTGACGGGTCACCGGCGCTCGACCTCGAGCGTGCGGTCGTCGTGCGGGTGATCGGAGTCCGGGTGATCGGCGTCAGTCCGGTCGGGGCCGGCTGCGGTCGATGCGTCATCGGCCGCGTCAGGCAGTCCGATCCACTGGGTCCCGCCCTCGACGAAGTGCTGTTCCTTCCAGATCGGCACCTCGGTCTTGAGCGTGTCGATCAGATCGCGACACGCGTCCAGCGCGGCACCGCGGTGCTCGGCGCCGACGGCGACGACCACGGCCAGGTCGCCGACCTCGAGGTGACCGACCCGGTGCTCGCACGGCGACGGTGGATCACGTCGTGCCGCTCCGCCACCGCGGTCGCGCACCCGGCGCAACGCCGCCGCGGCGCTCGGGTGCTGGGTGTAGTCGAGGGACACCACATCGGCCCCTGGTCGCGGTCGCGGACGACGCCGATGAACAGGCGCGATGCCGCCGACCGGGGCCCCGCGACCAGGCCGAGCAGCCGGTCGACGCTGAGCGGCGACTCGGTGATGCTCGCCTCCCGGACGACCGATGTCATGCTCACGACCCTAACCGCTCGAACCAGCGGCCCCGGCGTACGACGAGCCCCCGGACGCCCCGTCACCGGGTGAGGACGGTCGTCGCTGTTCACCCTGGGCGATCACGCCGCGATGTCACGTGCCGGACATCGGGATCCGCGTACCGTGGAGTGGCAAGCAATCCGTCCAACCGTCAGGAGCACCGCCATGGCCGAGGATCGTCCGAACGAGCCGGCCGACCAGCCCGAGGACCCGAAGCCGCCGCAGCACCGCCTGGGCGGTGGCAACCGCCGCCGCGGGCGGGTCGTCGAGCGGCCAGCCGAGCGCAGGGCAACCGGCCGGCGGATCGCCGCTCGGTGGACGGCCGCTGGGCGGGCAACCCGGCGGCGGCAATCCCGACAACCCGTTCGAGGCGCTGTTCTCCTCGCTGTCCAGCGGCGACATGAATGCGACTGGCCGCGCAGCTGCAGAGCGCGTTCGCCAGCTCGGCGGTGGCGGTGGCTCGATGTTCGGCGGCGGCCCGACCGATCCGGCATCCGGCGTCAACTGGGAGGTCACCAAGGACACGGCGCGCAAGACCGTGGCCGCCCTCGGCCCCGACCCGACGCCGGACCAGCGCCGCAGCAGCGCGCGATCACCGAGGCGGTCTCGCATCGCCGAGGTCTGGCTCGACGCAGGCGACCGCGTTCCCCCGCGTCAGCACCGACCGTCGCGGCCTGGAGTCGGGCCGAGTGGATCGAGCAGACGATGCCGGTCTGGCGCCGGCTGGTCGAGCCGGTCGCCACCCACATCGCCGACGCGATGGAGGGTGCGCTGAGCTTCGGCGGCGACGACGATCCGGGCATGCCCCGGGCATGGCCGGGATGGAGCAGATGCTCCGTCCGATGCTGCGCACCTCCGGCGCCAGCATGTTCGGGCTGCAACTCGGCCAGGGTCTGGGTCAGCTGGCCGGCGAGGTGGTCGGGGCCACCGACATCGGGCTGCCGCTCGAGCGAGCCCGGGCACGTGGCCCTGCTGCCGACCAACGTCGCCGCGTTCGGCGAGGGGCTCGAGCAGTCCGAGCACCGACGTCACGCTCTACCTGGCCCTGCGCGAGTGCGCCCGGCAGCGGCTGTTCGCCGTCGGCCGGCTGGCTGCGCGCGCAGATGCTGACCCTGGTCGAGCAGTACGCCAGCGGCATCACCATCGACACCTCGGCGCTCGGAGGAGGCGGTCGGTCAGATCGACCCGAACAACCTGGAGGAGCTGAGCTCATCGCTCGAGGGCGGGCTGTTCGAGCCGCAGAAGACCCCGGAGCAGCAGGCGACCCTGGAGCGGCTGGAGACCATGCTCGCGCTGGTCGAGGGCTGGGTCGACGACGTGGTCACCCAGGCGACCGCGCCGTGGATGCCCGCCGCCGCGGCCCTGGCCGAGACCGTACGCCGCACCCGGGCCACCGGCGGACCGGCCGAGGCCACCTTCGCCACCCTGGTCGGTCTCGAACTACGGCCGCGCCGGATGCGCGACGCGGCCAACCTGTGGGCCGCGCGTGCGCGACGCCCGCGGGGTCCGACGGTCGCGATGCGGTCTGGTCCCACCCCGACCTGCTGCCGACCTCGGCCGACCTCGACGACCCGCTCGGCTTCGTCGGCGGGGACGAGGCGGAGACGAGCTCGGAGCGACGGACTTCGACGCGGCCCTGGCCGAACTGCTCGACCGCGAGTCCGGTGAGGGCGACCGGCCCGGTACCGACGCGCCCGAGCGGGAGCCTGAGTGCCGGGGCTCGTCCAACGGTGCCGGGAGACGTTGCGCTCCTGGTCCGCGCCCGACGACGACCAGGCCGCGCTACGCGACGGCTATCTGCGGTTCCTCGACGAGCGCACCGACGGGTGGTCCCGCGACTGCCCCGGTGCGCACCTGACCGCCAGTTCGCTGATCTGCGACCGGTGACGGCCGAGTGCTGCTGACCCTGCACCGCAAGCTCGGCCGCTGGCTGCAGACCGGTGGCCACCTGGAGCCCGACGACTTCTCGCTCGAGGCGGCGGCGTTGCGCGAGGCGACCGAGGAGAGCGGGCTGTCGACCCTGGTGCTCGATCCCCACCCGCTGGTGCTGTCGCGCCACGAGGTGCCGTGCGGCCCGGTTCGCCCGGCCTACCACCTCGACGTGCAGTATCTGGTCACCGTCGAGGCCGGCGATCCGGTGGTCGGTGCGGAGTCGCTCGACGTGCGCTGGTTCGGCGTCGACGCGCTGCCCGACGTGGACGACTCGGTGCGCGCTCTGGTTGCGGCGGCGCAGATCCGGCTAGCCGAGCAGCACCCGCGTCTCCTCCCAGCCCTCCAGACCCGGATCGAGGCGGGCGAGGTCGGCCGGCGTCCGTAGCCGGTGCCAGTCCGGCGCCACCGCCACCCGGCTGCGGTCCGGCGCGGCCGCGCTCAACGCCGCCGCACTGGTGTCGATCGAGGTCGAGCAGGTCGGCGGTGAGCCAGGCCGCCAGCGGCAGCGCCACGCCGAGCGCCACCGCTCCATCGCCGCCACGCGCGGGAGCCACGACCACATCGCTGCGGTGCAGCGGCCTTGAGCACCTTGGCCAGCACCAGGCCGGGAAGATCGGGCACGTCGGCGGCGACCAGCACGAGCTGGTCGAACCGGTCGGTCAGGCGCCGGGCCACCTCGATCGGCGTCGCGTCGGTCAGGGCCAGGCCGCCGGGCCACAGCAAGGACACGACGCCGGGTCGGTCCGGCGATGCCGTGCCCGCACGCCGACCAGGTCGGCCACCACCTCGTAGGTGTCGGCGAGGGCCGCCGCCGCGAAGGACCGGGGATCGATGCCGGGTGGCGCGCCCGCGGCGGCGTAACGGGCCAGCACGACGGCCAGACGACGCGGCGGCTCGACCGGATCAGTCGACATCGCCGGGGCCCTCGCCCGGCGTCCCGGCGGCGGCCGCGTACCCCTCGAGATAGCCACGGGCCCGCTCGGCCGGCCGGGTAGCGCTCGACGAGCGCCCAGAACCGTGGCGAATGGTCGGGCTCGACGAGGTGGGTCAGCTCGTGCACCAGCACGTAGTCGACGACCCAGGACGGCATGGTCTGCAGCCGGTGGGAGAGCCGGATGGTGCCGGTACTCGGCGTGCACGAGCCCCAACGGCGGTGCTGGTTGGTCACCCAGCGCACGCTGTCGGCCACCACCGGTCGTCCGACCGCGGGAACGAGGTGCTCGGGCCAGGTCGACGGCCCGGGCCATCAGGTCCTCGTCGCCCTCCGGCGCCGCCCGTTCGGCCTCGCGAGCGAGCACCCGGCGGACCAGGTCGTCGACGATGCGCCGTTCCTCCGCCTCGCTCATCCGCTGCGGGACGAGCACGACGATGGCGTCCTGCTCGCGATAGGCGGTGACCGTGCGCTTACGGCGGCTGCTCCGCCGGATCTCCACCCGGGGCGGGCTGCTCCACGGTCGGCGTCACGCTCCTGCACCCGCTCACCGTATCGCTGATCGCCGACGATGATGCGGCCAGCAGACCACCGTTGTCAGTGGTTTCCACACGGCTTCACCGTGCTGGCCAGGCGTGGCCATCGGCCCGTCCACAACCGTCGACGGTTGGTTGCACACTTCATCCACAGGGTTGTCCACAGCAGTGGATAGTTCTGGTCCGGTCATCGCGCGTCATGGTCCTCCCCAGCGATCGGCCGCCCGTCCGTTCGGCCCGGCACCCGGGCGTTGACGTCGGTTGACCCGGCCCGCTACCGTTCGCACGACGGAACCTCCAGCGGGTCCGGCACGCTCGCAGGGGAAGGCAAGCGGTGTCGGCTCGTCGGAGGTTTCGTCTTTTCCGGCGTGGGCGAGACGCCTGCGGCGCCCCTGGGGTTACAGTGGCGGCGACCCGTCGGTCGTTGCGCTCCGGCCCGACGCCCGGGTCCCGTGGCTGCGACCAAGGCGACGGACACCATCGAGCAAGGAGATACGGATGGCCGAGACGTACAGCGGCGAGTTCTACTGCGTGAAGTGCAAGGAGAAGCGCGAGGCCTCGGGCGAGGTACACGTCAACGACAAGGGCACCCGCATGGCCAAGGCCAAGTGCCCCGTGTGTGGCACGAACCTGAACCGGATCCTCGGCCGGGCCTGAGCCCCACCCGTCACACCTGGCTTTCAGGGGCGGTCCGTTCATCGGACCGCCCCTGAGTGCTGTCCGGACCCGGACGGCGGCCGAGTTGCCCTGTGGATAACTCCGCTGACAGGCTGATCCGACCTCAGGGTTGAGGTCGTGACCTCCCTCGTCCTCGACGGCGTCGCCGAACGGCCCGCACCCGCTCTCCCCCGATTGGCCGCCCATGCGCCGGTGCTGCGCCGCGGCCCCGAGGAGTGGCAGGTCGGGATCGACCCCACGCGCGCGCTGGTGTTCACCGGGCCGGGGTTCACTGCGCTGTTCATCGGTCTGGTCGCTCACCGGCCCGCCGGCCAGGTCCGGGCCGCGGCCCGACAGGCCGGTCTGAGCGCTGGGGAGTTGGACGACGCCCTGGTTGCGCTCGACCGGGCCGGGCTGCTGGCCGACCCGGATCCGCCGCCTCGTCACTGCGTCCGGCTGCTCGGGGCCGGGCCGGTCGGGATGGCCGTGGCCGAGCGGCTCCTGGCCGCGGACGTGGCGCGGATCGCCGTCCACGACGACCAGCCGCCGGAGGTGGCGCTCTATCCCGAGGCCGAGGGTCGCGGGACGCGAAGCTCGGCGTTGCGGCTGCGGTGGCGCACCGCGTACGCGGGTCGAGTGGTGAGCCTGCCTCGACCGATCACCCTGGGCGACGCCGTGGACGTGACCGTGGTCGTGGCCGACGGACCCGAGGTCGACCGGGGGTGGACGGCCGCACTGGTCCGACAGGACCAGCCGCACCTGATGGTTCGTACCGCCGGCGCCACGGCCACGGTCGGGCCCTTCGTCGTCCCGGGCACGTCGTCCTGCCTGCGCTGCCACGACCTGCTGCGCCGCGACCGCGATCCGTCGTGGCCCACCGTGCTGGCCCAGCTCGCCCGGCTCGAGCTCGGTGCACCGGCCGCGCTCATCGCGTGGGCCGCGGCGTACGCGAGCACTCAGCTGCTGGCCTGGCTGCGAGGCGGCCGGGTGGAGACCATCGACACCACCGTCGAACTCGGTGCCGACGACTTCTCGGTCCACCGGCGCCACTGGCCCGCTCATCCCGAATGTGGGTGCCGTTGGAACGCCCCTACAGAATGGGGGCCATGACCGAGCCTCGGGACCCCGTCGACGAGCCGAAGCGCGTCATGCCCCGGTCCTCACTGCGTCGCGGAGCCCGCCTCGCGTCGCTGCCGCTGGGATTCGCCGGCCGCGCCACGCTCGGTCTGGGCAAGCGCCTCGGCGGTGCGCCGGCCGAGCAGGTCAGCGACCAGTTGCAGCAGCAGGCCGCCGACCAGCTCTTCCGGGTGCTCGGCGAGCTGAAGGGTGGCGCGATGAAGTTCGGGCAGGCGATGAGCCTGTTCGAGTCGGTGCTGCCCGACGACATCGCCGAGCCCTACCGCGCTCAGCTGGCCCGGCTGCAGGACTCGGCCCCGCCGATGCCGACCTCGCGGGTGCACGCCGTGCTCGCCCGGGAGCTCGGGCCGACGTGGCGCGACTCCTTCGCCAGCTTCGATCCGCTCCCGGCCGCCGCGGCCTCGATCGGCCAGGTACACCGGGCCGTCTGGGCCGACGGGCGAGCCGGTGGCGGTCAAGGTGCAGTACCCGGGCGCCGACGAGGCCCTGCGCTCGGATCTGAAGCAGATCGGACGGATGTCCAAGGTGATCGCGCCGCTGGCCGGTGGGATGGACGTCAACGCGTTGGTCGACGAGCTGACCGAACGGGTCAGCGAGGAACTCGACTACAACCTCGAGGCGAGCGCCCAGGAGCAGGCCGCCGTGGGTTTCGCGGGCCACCCCGAGTTCGCCGTGCCGCACGTGCTGGCCAGTACGTCGCGCATCATGGTCAGCGAGTGGATCGAGGGCGCACCGCTGTCGAGTGCCGCCGACCTGCCCGATGAGGAGCGCAACGCCGATCGCGCTGCGCTACGTCCGCTTCCTGTTCGCCGGACCCAGGATGGTCGGCCTGCTGCACGCCGACCCGCACCCGGGCAACTTCAAGGTGCTGGCCGACGGGCGGCTCGGCATCATCGACTTCGGTCTGGTCGCGCGGTTGCCCGACGGGCTGCCGCCCGCCATGGGTCGGATCCTGCGGATCGCCCAGATGGGCGACGCCGTCCGGATGCGCGCAGAGTCTGCAGGCGGAGGGCTTCGTCGCACTCCGACATCGACGCCGACGACCTGCTGGACTACCTGGCGCCGTTCGTCGAGCCGGCCGCCGTGCCCGAGTTCCAGTTCAACCGCGACTGGATGCGCGAGCAGTTCCTCCGGGTCCGCGACCCGCGGACCGCGGGTGGGGCGGGCATGAAGCTCAACCTGCCGCCCAACTACCTGCTGATCCACCGGGTCTGGCTGGGCGGGCTCGCCGTGCTGTCGCAGCTCAACGCGCGGGCGCGCGTTCGGCGACGTGCTCGAGGAGTTCCTGCCGGAGTACGCGGAGCCTCGATGAACCCGCCCGAGGTCCGCTGCGCCGACTGCGGGCGAACGCCCCGCCCCGACGAGACCCCGGGGGCCAGCGACGTGCCGTGGACCTGGAGCACCGGCGGTGGCGATCAGCGCGACGTCCTGTGCGACGGTTGCACCCGGCAGCACGCCCGCAGCATCGAGGCCAAGCTCGAGCCCGAATGGTGGTGAGCGACGCGTACGCCGCTGCTGAACGTCCTCAATGCGCGGCACAGCCCGAAGGCTGAGTCGCAGGCACGTGCGTGACCGGGGAGAGCCACGCGTCCACAGATCGACCGGAGGGAGCCGATGTGCTGTGCCGCGTATTGAAGACGCCAGCAGCGCTGATGCTATCGGCGATGGACCGCGGTCGGTGGGCGAAACGCCGATGTGCCCAACCAGGCTGTCCGGCCTGACCAGGAGCCGGTCCGCGGGCCGATCGACGACGATCACGACAAGGTCCGTCCGAGCCACAGCCGGACGGCGTGGAACAGCCGCCCTCCTCTGCTCGGACGGACCTCGGCACCGCTCACGCGGCCACCTCGCGATCACCTTCGCGCGCGGCGGGCGCGTACTCGGGGAGCGGGTGCTTCCGCGGACGTCCCCGCGGGCGCTTCCGCGCCACGACGACACCGCCGATGAACAGCTCCCCGCCCCAGACGCCCCAGGGCTCCCGCCGGTCGAGCGCCCCTTCGAGGCACTCCTGCCGCAGCGGGCAGTCCAGGCACAGCGCCTTGGCCGCCTCGACGTCGGACGGGGCCTCGGCGAAGAACAGCTCCGGATCCGCCACTCGGCACGGGAGCTCGGTGATCCCGGCTCCGTTGCTCGCGACAGCCATGAGGTCACCTCCAGCGAACACCATGTCGGCCAACTCCTCTTTCTCCACGGTCTCGTCCGAGGACGAGCACCGTTTCCAGGCCGGGAAACACGAAGGCCGTGAGTCCCGGTTGTGCTGGGATTCACGGCCCTGTTGGCTGTCGGCGGTGGTGCTCTATGCCGGCGGTCTACAGGGAGGTCGTCCCACGCGGGTCGAAAACTTGCGATCAGTGACGTCATAGGCGCCGAAGTGGGCAGCCTGTCCGCCTTGGGTCTTGCCGGCCAGATCCATGCACGCGTGATCCGAGGCCTGCCAACCGAGGTGATGCGATCCGGAAATGGGCAGGGTGATGGGCAGCATGGACTCATCGACGGGCGAGCGCCGCGGTCGATTGATGGTGATCTCCATGTCCTTCACCCCTTCCCGGATGTCGGTGACGCGCATGACTGCGCGTCATCAGTGGTTCGCGGTTCAGCGTAAGTGCGGTGCGACGACGCCGCGCAAACACTTTTTCGGAGATTTCCTTTTTTTCTTCACACCCATGCGCTAAGAGTCAGGATTCGAGGGCGACGATGGCCAGCACGTGCTCGCCGTAGCGGTCGGCCTTGACCTGTCCGAGCCCCTGAACCCGGATCAGATCCGCACGCGACCGGGGACGCGCCTCGGCCAGGGCGACCAGGGTCGCGTCGGTGAAGACGCAGTAGGCCGGGAGCTTCTGCTCGGCCGCCTCCTGGCGTCGCCATTCCTTCAAGCGGTCCATGGTCTGCTCGTCGAAGGTCGACGGACAGTCACCGTGCCGCCCCATCTTGCGCTCGGCCGCGTTGGCCAGCGGCTTGCCGCAGGAGCGGCAGTGGACGGCCAGGGTCGCGCCGCGGGTCCTGGTCCGTACGCCCGGTGTCGGCCGCGGTGCGCATGCCGTCGGGCAGCACCGGGTCGAGGAATCGCGACGGACGTCGGGTCGCGCCGCCGCCGTTGCGCGTCCGCGACCAGGAGATCCGCAGCATCCGCCGGGCCCGGGTGATGCCGACGTAGAGCAACCGGCGTTCCTCGTGCCTGCTGGACCGGCGTGGTGGCCAGGACGAACGGCAGCGATCCCTCGTGCACGCCGAGCAGCGCCACCGCGTCCCACTCCAGGCCCTTGGCCGAGTGCAGCGTCGACACGGTGACCCCCTGCGCGGTGGGGACGTGCTGCGCCTCGGCCCGACGGTCGAGTTCGGCCGACGATCGCCGCCAGGGTCAGCGGATCGGCCGGGTCGGTGGCCTCGTGCTGCAGGTCCTCGGCGACGCTGAGCAGCGCGGCCAGCGACTCCCACCGCTCGCGGACGGCACCGGCGCCGTCCGGCGGCTGCTGGAGTCCAGCCCAGCACGCCGAGCACCGCCTTGAACTGCTCGACCGCCGCGTCCGCTCGCCGCCCTCGAGCCCGCACCTCGGTGCGCAGCGTGAGCAGCGTCTGCCGGACCTCGGGTCGCTCGTAGAACCGCTCGCCGCCCCGGACCAGGTAGGGGATGCCGCGTTCGGCCAGCGCCTGCTCGACCGGCGGTGACTGGGCGTTGATCCGGAACAGCACCGCCATCTCGCGGTACGGCACCCCGGCCGCCGCCTGGGCGGCGAGCCAGTCCGCGATGCCCGCCGCTTCGGCCGACTCGTCCGACGCCTCGGCGAATTCGACCTCGGGCCCGGGCGGCAACTGCGCCTGCAGGGTGACCGCTCCCCCGGCCGGGGCCATCACCGCGTTCGCGCAGCCGACCACCTGGGGGGTCGAGCGGTAGTCGCGGACCAGCTTGATCACCGAGGCGCCGGGGAACCGACGGGCGAACCCGGTCAGGAAGTGCGGCTGGGCGCCGGCGAAGGAGTGGATGGTCTGGGCCGGGTCACCGACCACGCACAGGTCGGTGCGATCGCCCCGCCACAGGGTGAGCAGGGCCTCCTGCAGCGGGCTCACGTCCTGGTACTCGTCGACCACCAGGTGGCGGTAGGTGCGGCGTACGGTGTCGGCGATCTCCGGATGGTCGGACAGCAGCGCCGCCGCGCAGAGCAGGATGTCCTCGAAGTCGATCCGCGACCGATCCCGCTTGGCCTGCTCGTAGCCGGCGAAGATCCGGGCCACCGTCTCGGGCTCGATCCCGGCCACCGCGCGCTGGTGACCCGGTGCGATTCGGGCGTAGTCGTCGATCTCGACGTTGCTGACCTTGGCCCAGGCGATCTCGCTGACCAGGTCGCGGAGCTTGGGGGTGTCGACCCGGACCCGGAGCCGGCTGGCCGCCTCGGCCACCAGGCCCATCCGGTTGTCGAGCACCGAGGGAAGATCGCCCCCGTACGCCTTGGGCCAGAAGTACTGCGCCTGCCGCAGGGCGGCCGAGTGGAAGGTCCGCGCCTGGACGCCCTGGGCGCCGAGTTGCTGGAGCCGCCCGCGCAACTCACCGGCGGCTCGGGTGGTGAAGGTGACGGCCAGCACCGAGGTGGGGTTGAAGACCCCGGTGGCCACCCCGTAGGCGATCCGGTGGGTGATGGCCCGGGTCTTCCCGGTGCCCGCGCCGGCGATCACCGCGACCGGACCGGCCAGGGTGGTCGCGACGGCCCGCTGCTCGGGGTCGAGACCCTCGAGCAACGCTTCGGCAGTACGCGGTGCAGGCACGGCGTCAACAGTAGAGGGCTCGACCGACACTTCCGGAGTTGTCTCCAGGACCCTTCGGACGGGCACCATCGATGACGCCCGGGGCTCATCGAGTCCGCCCGGACCGCCGATGTTCAGCGGGCGTCGGCGATCAGGACCTCGACCGAGGCCTCGGCCAGCGCGACGGCGAGATCAGCGGGCGGTGCGGCTTCGGTGATCAGGTAGTCGGCCCGGCCCAGTTCGGCGATCTGCCCGAACAATCCGCGACCGAACTTCGCGGAGTCGGCGAGCACGACCACCCGGCCGGCCCGGTCCATCATGTCGCGCATCATCGCGGCATCCTCGAGATTGGACGTCGAGTAGCCGTCGGTCGCGGTGACCCCACCCACGCCGATGAAGGCCAGGTCGGTGCGCACCTGGTGCTCGCCGCCGCTGACTGCGACGTTGAACCGCACCGGGCCGGTCGTGGTCTGGGTGAGCAGCCGCACCGCGCCGCCGAAGAGGTAGAGGTCGCGGAAGCTGTCCGCCCCGATCTCGGTCGGGATCCGCAGGTTGTTGGTCGCCACGGTGAGATCGCGGTGCTGGCGCAGGTGGCGGACCAAGGCCAGCACCGTGGTGCCCCCGTTGAGCATCAGCGTCGAGCCGTCCTCGACCAACGCGGCCGCCCGGGCCCCGATGGCCTCCTTGGCGTCGACCTGGAGCTTGAGCCGCACGTCGAGCCCGGTGTCGGGTTTGCCCGCCGCCGTGGTGCTGACCGCGCCACCGTGGGTGCGGATCAGCAGGCCCTCGGCGTCGAGCTGGTCGAGGTCGCGGCGGATGGTGTCGCTGGACACCCGGAACCGGGTGGCCAGCGCCGTCACCGTGACCTCCCCGATCTCGCTCACGTACGCGGCGAGCTCGGCCTTGCGCCCGGCGGGCAGCCGGGCGGCCTTGTCCTCGGCGGCGCGAACGCGGTTCGACATGGCTGATTGATAGCACGATCTGCGACCCCAGACCAGGAAACCCGCAAGCTCGATCCGATCCGGCGCTGATTCGTGCTTGTTCGTGCAAGTTCCTGCCGATTTGGTCTTGACCTGCTCACCAACAGCCCCATAAGGTCGCATTAACGCGCAGGAAGTCGCAGTCGACCGCACGTTGTCGCACTGCACCGGCGCACCAACACACGTACGAGAGTGGAGGACCATGAGCAAGGAAGCTCGCGCCGGCCGTCTGGCGCGCACCCTCCTGGCAGCGGGGGCAGCCGTCCTGCTGACCACGGTGGCAGCCTGCGGAGGCGGAAACGCCGAGACCCCCGAAGGGACGACCGGCGGGGGCGAGGTGACGCTCGAGTTCGCGCAGTGGTGGGAGCCGGAGCTGCCGGACAACGCCCTGCGCGGGATGATGGACGAGTTCGAAGCGGCCAACCCCGGCATCAAGGTCAAGCTGTTGAGCGGCCCGTACGCCGCCACCAAGGAGACCGTCACCGCCGGTGCCGCCGCCGGCACCATGTCCGACGTCGTCGGCCTGGACGGCGCCTGGGTCAGCGACTTCGCCGACCAGGGGGCGATCACCGACCTGTCAGCGTTGATGGACGAGGCGTCCTACGACCAGACCCAGCTGGCCAGCCAGGTCAAGATCGACGACAAGACCTACATGATCCCGGTGGTCAACTTCGTCTACCCGCTGTTCACCAACGACGACCTGCTCGACAAGGCCGGCGTCGACAAGGCCCCGAGCACCCGCTCGGAGTTCAGCTCCGCGGCCGCCGCGGTCAGCAAGCTCGACAAGGACACCAAGGGCTGGATCCTCCCGCTCTCGCTCGAAGCCCCCAACGGCATCCAGAACGACGTCATGGCGTGGAACTGGGCCTCCGGTGGCTCGATGCTCGCCGACGGCAAGCCGGCGCTGGTCGGCAACGCCGACGTCAAGGAGACCGTCGAGTACGTCAAGGGCCTGTGGGACGCCGGAGTCATCGCGCCGGGTGCCCTGACCATGAAGGAACAGGACAAGGTCGAGGAGTTCACCAACGGCCGGGTCGGGATGATGATCGACTCGCTCAGCCACATCAAGACCATCCGCGAGAAGAACCCGGATCTGAAGTTCAGCATCTCGGCCCTGCCGGCCAAGGACGGCTACACCGGCAAGCGCGGCATCCCGTACGCCTCGTGGGGTATCGGTGTCTCGGAGAACAGCGAGCACAAGGCCGAGGCCTTCAAGCTGGTCCAGTTCCTGATGAGCCAGCAGGCCAACTCCAAGCTGGCCACCGTGGCCAACGCCTTCCCGGGCAACACCACGGCGACGCCGGACTTCGGCGACTCCGACGAGCTGTTCAAGACCGCGTTCGACATCTACAAGAGCGGTTACCCGGCCAACGAGTTCACCGGTCTGCCGGTGGCCGAGCAGCTGATGCGTGACTTCGACGAGAACCTGCAGCTCACCCTGACCGGGAAGCAGACCGTCGACGAGATGCTCCAGAAGTCCCAGGACGCCTGGATGGGCGAGTTCTGATCCGTCCGCCCGCGCAGGGTCGCGCCCTCGGCGGCGCGACCCTGCAGATCCAGGAGTCCGATCGTGCTTGACACCCCCCCGGCCCTCGCGGCCGAACCGGACACCACCCGCCCGACCCGCCCCGGCGTCACCCCGCTCGATCGGCTGCGTCGCCGGCTCGTCCCCTACGGCTACGTGTCGCCCACGGTGATCCTGCTGGTGGTGCTGATGGTCATCCCGATCATCATCGTCATCAGCTACTCGCTGATGGACAAGGTCATCACCAAGAAGAACCCGTCGTTCGTCGGGTTCGCCAACTACGCGGAAGTGCTGACCAGCCCGGTCTTCCACACCGCCATCCTGAACACGGTGTTCTTCACCGGCGTGAGCGTCGCCGCCCACCTGGTGCTCGGGCTCAGCTTCGCGCTGCTGCTCAACACTCAGCTGCTGAGCACCCGGATCCGAGCGGTGTTCCGGGCCATCTTCGTGTTGCCGTGGTTGTTCACCGTGGCCATCATCGCCATCCTGTGGCGGCTGCTGCTCAACCCGAACGGCGTGGTCAACTACCTGCTCGACGCGCTCGGGCTGATCAACGGCAACGTCGAATGGCTGTCCTCACCGGACACCGCGCTGTTCGCGGTCACCTTCATCAACATCTGGGCGGGCTACCCGTTCTTCATGATCAGCCTGCTGGCCGGATTGCAGGGGATCCCGCGCGAGCTCTACGAGGCGGCCCGGGTCGACGGGGCCGGTCCGGTCAAGCAGTTCTTCAACATCACGTTGCCGCAGCTGCGCCCGATCATCATCAGCATGGCCATGCTCGACATCATCTGGACCACCCAGCAGTTCGCGCTGATCTGGATGACCACCGGCGGCGGCCCGATCCGGGTGACCGAGATGCTCAGCACGTTCACCTACAAGTTGGCCTTCGCCCGCTTCGACTTCGCCATGGCCTCGACCAGCGCCGTCATCATCTTGGTGATGTCGATGGTGATCGCCTTCTTCTACGTCCGCCACCAGAAAGCGTGGGACTGATCATGAGTGCTCCCCCGCTCGCCGGGACGGTCCGTCCGTTCGTCGACGCCACCACGGCCCCGCCGCAGCGTCGCCGGACGTCGTCGAAGTCCGCGCAACTGCTCGTGCTGCTCGGTCTGATCGCCGGTGCGGTCTTTGCCGCGTTCCCGGTGGTCTGGATGCTGTCGAGCTCGTTCAAGTCGAACACCGAGATCTTCGCGTCGCCGCCGCAACTGCTGACGAAGTCGTTCTCGATCGACCCGTACATCACGATCCTGACCGACCCGGTCAAGGTGCGGTACTTCATCAACAGCTACGTGATCGCGATCAGCGTGACCGTGTTGACGCTGACCATCGCCATCCTGGCTGCGTACGCGTTCAGCCGCTTCGAGTTCCCGCTCAAGAAGGCGTTGAACGTCGTCATCGTCAGCGTCCAGGCCGTCCCGCCGATCACCCTGCTGGTGCCCTACTTCGGGCTGATGGTCAGCCTCAAGCTCTACAACACCTACCCGGGGCTGATCCTGACCTATCTGGTCTTCACGCTGCCGTACGCGATCGTGATGATGACCGGCTACTTCAACACGCTGCCGCGCGAGCTCGACGAGGCGGTCAAGGTCGACGGCGCCGGCAGCTTCACCGCGCTGTGGCGGGTGTTGGTGCCGATCTCGATCCCCGGCATCGTCTCGGTCGGCATCTACACCTTCATGATCGCCTGGAACGAGTACCTCTTCGCGCTGACCCTGACCAAGACGCAGGACATGCGGACGGTGCCGATCGGCATCCAACTGCTGATGGGCCAGCACTCGTACGAGTGGAACGAGATGATGGCCATGAGCATCCTCGGCTGCATCCCGATCCTGGTGCTCTACCTGTTCTTCCAGCGCTACTTCATCGGTGGCATGTCCGCCGGCGCGGTCAAGTGACCCGACCCGCGCACCCCTGATCCACCACCCTCCCCCAGACCCACACCCGCACCACCAAGGAGAAAACGACCATGCTGCTCACTGGCACCGAACTGCTCGACGTCGCCAACAAGCACAATTTCGCCGTTCCGGCCTTCAACGTCAGCGACTACGCGATGTTGAACGGCCTGTTCGAGATCAGCGAGGAGAAGAAGGCGCCGTTGCTGATCGCCATCCATCCCGACGAGCTCGCGCACATCGGCACCGACCTGATGCGGGCCATCAGCGCCCGGGCCGAACGCTCGAGTGTCCCGGTGGCCATCCACTTCGACCACGGCGCCAGCTACGACCAGATCATCTGGGCGATCCGCAGCGGCTTCACCTCGGTGATGATCGACGGGTCGATGCTGCCGTTCGCCGAGAACATCGCGCTGACCAAGCGGGCCGTCCAGGCCGCGCACGCGGTCGGCATCTCGGTCGAGGGCGAGCTCGGCACCATCGGCAAGACCGACAGCGAGGCCGAGGACGGCGCGGCGACCATCGTCTACACCGATCCCGACGACGCGGTGAACTTCATCGCCGAGACCGACGTGGACAGCCTCGCCATCGCCATCGGCACCTGTCACGGCATCTACCCGTCGTGGATGAAGCCCGAGCTCAAGCTCGACCTGCTCGAGCAGATCAAGGCCAAGGTCAACCTGCCGTTGGTCCTGCACGGCGGCTCGAACAACCCCGACACCGAGATCGGCCAGTCGGTCAAGCTCGGCGTCAACAAGATCAACATCTCGAGCGACATCAAGGTGGCCTACCACGACAAGATGCGTGAGGTGCTGGCCGACACCAACCTGCGCGAGCCGAATTCGATCCAGCCGCCGTGCATCGCGGCGATGAAGGTGACCGCGGCGCACAAGATCGACCTGTTCGACGCGGCGGGCAAGGCCGAGCTCTACTGAGCCTCGTCCGCGCACGTCCGACCGGTATCAGAAAGGGCTCGTCAGCCATATGAACGACCGCATCGTGCTGGGACTCAGCGGCACGGTCGACTACGTGGTCACCTGGGACTCGGCCGTGGTCGAGGACCTGGTGGCCGCGTACGGCATCGCCACCGCGGAGTTGAGCACGGCCGGTCCGGTCGACAGCGAACGCGCCCTGCTGGTGACCCTGCTGGCCTTTCTGCGCGACGGTGGTGGCGGGGAGCGGTTCATCGCCTCCGCCGCCATCGTCGAGCAGTTCGCCGCCCGGTTCACCATCACCATCGAGCTCGGCGGCACCTGCACCCGGGCGGGCATGGCCATGGCCACGATGGGCCGGCGCTCGACCCTGCACCTGGTCAGCATCGACGATCACGTGCGGCGGCTGCTGCCGCCCGAGGTCGACTACCTGTGCAGCGCGACCGCCGATTCGACCGATCCCCACCTGATCGTCCAGTACGCCGCCGGGACCCGGATCCGGATCGGCGACGAGGAACTGGTCGCCCCGTACGCGAATCGGATCATCTACGCCAACGACCCGCCGCACACCACCATGGTGCTCAGCGAGGACCTGCCGGTAGTCCTCGGCGACGCCGTGGCCGTGCTGGTCTCGGGGTTCAACGTGGTCCAGGACCCGGCCATCCTCGATGCGCGGCTCGACCAGCTCAGCGGTTATCTCGAGGCTCTCGACCCGGAATGCCTGGTCCACTACGAGGATTCGGGGTTCCACCACCCCCCGCTGGCCACCCGGGTCAACCGCCGGCTCGGGCCGCTGGTCGACGTGCACAGCATGAACGAGGACGAACTCCAGAGCTATCTGGACCGGCGGGTCGACCTGCTCGACGTCGACGACGTCGAGCGTGCGCTCACCGAGATCCGCACCGTGGTCAGCGCCCCGACCGTGGTCGTCCACACCAAGTACTGGGCCCTGGCCGCCGGGCCCGGCGCTCAGCGGTACGCCGGTGCGCTCGACGGGGCGATCGCCATGGCCGGGACCCGGTACCGCTACGGCGACGGCTTCACCGCCGACGACTACGCGACCACCCTGGCCGCCGAGCCGCACCGCTCGGGCGTGGCCTTTGCGGCCGCCATCGAGGCCCGGCAGCCGGCATCGATCTGCTGCCGTCCGGCCAAGTTCCTCCCCACCGCGACGGCGACCACCATCGGCTTGGGTGACACCTTCGTCGGCGGGTTCCTCTACGCCTGGGTCGGTCGCTGAACCGGTCGATTAGCCCGCCTGCTGCGGGGTCGCGGCCCGGTGTCGCCGGTCGCTGTGACCGACGCGATACCACCCCTGGTCACCGCGGTGGAATAGCGCGACCGGTGCTGGTGGTTACCTCGATCGTGACCACGATGACCGCCACCCCCGGCCGCCCGACCATCTTCACCACCACCTGGTGCGGATACTGCTCCCGGCTGAAGTCCCAGCTGAAGCGCAGCGGGGTCGGCTACGACGAGATCGACATCGAGCAGTACGCCGACGGTGCCGAGCTGGTGGCCAAGGCCAACGGCGGCAACCTGACCGTCCCGACCGTGCTGTTCTCCGACGGTTCGTCGCTGACCAACCCGTCGGCCGCCGCCGTGACCAAGAAGCTCGATTCGCTCAGCGTGTGAGCGCCCGACCGGGCGACCCTGCGGCCGTCGTCTTCGACATCGACGGGACGCTGCTCGACTCGGCGACCGGGATCGTCGCCGGGTTTCGGGCCGCGCTGCTCAGCGTCGGCGTCGAGCCGCCGGACGAGGCGTCGCTGTACGCGGCGCTCGGACCGCCGATCGGCACCTACTTCGCCTCCCTCGGACTCGACGGTGACCGGCTGGTCAGCGGCGTCGAGGCGTACCGGCGCTACTACTGGGCCGAAGGCATGTACGCCTCGGCCCCGTATCCCGGCATCGCCGACCTGCTCGACGGACTCGCCGGGGTACCGCTGGCCACCGCGACCGCCAAGCGGACCGACACCGCCGAACGGATCCTGGCCGTGCACGGACTCGCCGAGCGGTTCGCGGTCATCGCCGGCACCGACGAGATCCGGCTGACCAAGGCCGAGACCCTGGCGTACGCCCTCGAACGGCTGGGCGACCCCGACCCGGCCCGGGTGCTGATGATCGGCGACCGGCACTCCGACATCGAAGGCGCTCGGGCCTGCGGGGTCCGCGCCGTCGGGGTCACCTGGGGCTACGCCACCCCCGGCGAGCTCGAGGCGGCCGGTGCCGACGAGTTGGTCGACACACCCGACGCCCTGTTGAGCCTGCTCACCCGACCCGGCTGACCGCACGGCGCGTAAATCTGTCGGCGCCCGCCCCTAGGGTGGTGCGCGCCATGGTCCTCCACCTCGAACGTGCCGAACGTGCCGACACCCTCGTCGCCGCGTTGGGCCGGTTGCTGTCCACACCGTTGGACGACCCGTTCGCCACCGAGCTGGTCTGCGTGCCCACGCCCGGGGTGGAGCGCTGGCTCTCGCAGTCGCTGGCCCACCGCCTCGGTGCCGGGGAGGCCGAGGACGGGGTGTGCATCGGGGTCGATTTCCCGTCACCGCGGCGGTTGATCCGGCGGATCGTCACTGCAGTGGCCCCGGACGCCCCCGACGACGACCCGTGGGACCCGCAGCGGGCGGTCTGGCCGCTGCTGCGGGTGATCGACGCCAGCCGGGGCCAGGAGTGGGCCGCGCTGCTGTGGGCCTACCTGGGTGACCGCAGCTCGGGTTCCGACCCGGTCCGGGCCGGGCGACGCTGGTCGACCGCCCGCCGGCTGACCGAGCTGTTCGCCCGCTACGCCGCGGTGCGGCCGCAGATGATCGCGCACTGGAGGTCGGGTCGCGACGGCGACGCCGACGGCACCGCGCTGCCCGTGCACCGGCGCTGGCAGGCCGAGCTGTGGCGCCGTCTTCGCGCCGAACTCGGAGCACCCGACCCGGTGGAGCAGCTGACCGCGGTGGCCGAGCGGTTGCGCTCAGACCGCAGCAGGCTCGAACTGCCCGAGCGGGTCTCGCTGTTCGGTGCGACCCGGCTCGATCCACAGCACGTCCAGATCCTCACCGCGCTGGCCCTCGACCGGGACGTCCACCTGTGGCTGCCGCATCCCTCGCCCGTGCTGTGGTCGACGATGGTCGACGCCGCCGCGCCGCCGGCCCGGTTGCGGGCCGACGACCGCTCCGACGCCCTGGCCCAACACCGGCTGCTCGGCTACCTCGGTCGCGACGCCCGCGAACTCCAGCTCACCCTGGCCGCGGCCACCGCGTCGACCGCCCCGGTCGACCGGCATCACGCGGCCGTCCCGGCATCGTCGGGCTCGGTGCTCGCCAGGCTGCAGGCCGAGATCGCTGCCAACCACCGGCTCGGCGACCCCGGACGACCCGGACTCGACCCCGGCGACGACACCATCACCTTCCACGCCTCGCACGGGCCCGACCGGCAGGTCGAGGTGCTGCGCGAGGTCCTGGTCGGTCTGCTGGCCGACGACCCGACGCTCGAGCCGCGCGACATCGTCGTGATGTGTCCCGACATCGAGCGGTTCGCCCCGCTGGTCGCGTCGACGTTCGGACTGGACACCGCCGAGTCCGAGGCCGAACACCCCGGTCACCGACTGCGGGTGCGGCTGGCCGATCGCTCGCTGCGCCAGGTGAATCCGCTGCTGGCGGTGATCTCGCGACTGGTCGGGTTGGCCGAATCCCGGGTCACCGCCGAAGCGATGCTCGACCTGTGCGCACTCCCCCCGGTCGCTCGACGGTTCGGCTTCCGCACCGAGGATCTCGAGCGGCTGCACGCGCTGGTCACAGCGGCCGGTATCCGGTGGGGGCTCGACGACGCCCACCGCGCCCGGTTCGGGATGGGCGGCTTCCGGCAGAACACGTGGGCGGCCGGCATCGACCGGCTGCTGCTCGGCGTGGCCATGGACGAGACCGACGAACACTTCATCGGCACCACGCTGCCGCTCGACGACGTCGACTCCTCCGACGCCGAACTGGTCGGGCGGCTGGCCGAGTGTCTGGCCCGGGTCACCACCGTGGTCGACCAGTGCCAGCGCCGCCACCCGGTCGAGGACTGGATGGAGCTGTTCAAGCAGGCCCTGGCCGAGCTGACCTCGGTGACCCCGGTCGACGGATGGCAGCTCGCCCACGCGTACGCGAACCTGAGCCGGCTGGCCGCCGACGCCGAGGTCGACCGGCCCGGGGACGGCGAGCCGGTCGAGCTGGCGCTGGCCGAGGTGGCCGCCCTGCTGGCCGACGCGTTCAAGGGTCGGCCGACCCGGGCCAACTTCCGGACCGGCACGCTGACCATGTGCACGATGCTGCCGATGCGCTCGGTCCCCCACCGGGTGGTCTGCCTGCTCGGACTGGACGACGGCGTCTTCCCGCGGGCGGCGCGACCCGACGGTGACGATCTGACCGCCGACCATCCGTGGGTCGGCGACCGCGACCCCCGCAGCGAGGACCGCCAGTTGCTGCTCGACGCCGTGCTGTCGGCGCGCGAGCGGCTCGATCGTCGTCTACGCCGGGATGGATCCGCGGAGCGGCAAGCGGCTCGCCCCGGCCGTGCCGATCAGCGAACTGCGGCAGGCGGTCGACGGCACCGTCCGGGGGCCCTCGGGCGGGGCGGCGCAGGCGCTGACCGTCGAGCACCCGCTGCAGCCCTTCGACGCCCGCAACTTCACCCCGGGGTTGCTGCGGCGTGGCCGCACCCTGAGCTTCGACCGCGCGGCGCTGCGGGCCGTCCAGATCGCCGCCCGTCCGCCCGCGCCCGCTCCGTCGACCCGACTCCGGCTGCCCGCCGTCGGGGCCGACTGGCAACCCAACCTGGCCGATCTGCTGCGGTTCTTCAGCCACCCGCTCAAGGCGCTGCTGCGCGATCGCGCCCAGCTCTCGCGGTGGCAGGATCCGGTCCCCGACGAGCAGATCCCGGTCGAGCTGGACGGGTTGGACCAGTGGGACATCGGAGACCGGTTGCTGCGTCAACACCTGCGGGGTCAGCCGCTGGAGAGCCTGGTCGCGGCCGAGTGGCGACGCGGGTCGTTGCCGCCCCGGGCGTTCGGAGCGCGCACGATCGAGGAGGTCGCCACGCAGGTGGCTCAGGTGGCCGGCACCGCGGCGACCGCGGTGACCGGGGCACCCGAGCGCCACGAGGTCGCGCTCGACATCGCCGGCGATCGGTTCACCGGCTCGGTCGGCGAGGTGCACGGGGACCGCATCGTCCGGATCAGCTTCTCGCGCCTGTCGGCCAAGGCCCGGCTGCACGCGTGGATCGAGCTGCTCGCGCTGACCGCGGCGTTCCCGGACCGGGCGTGGCAGGCCGACGTGATCGGCCGCCGCGGCCGTTCGCTCCTCGGACCGGTGCCGGGTCGCTGGGCCGAGCTGGTGCTCGCCGACCTGATCGCGCTGCAGCGCACCGGTCTGAGCGAGCCGATCCCGTTCGCGGTCAGGACCTCGGCCGAGTACGCGGAGATGCGCTCCCGCAACCGCACCCTCGACCAGTTCCGCGAGTCGCTGGAGAAGACCTGGAAGATGGATACCGACGCCTACTACGAGGAGTTCTTCGGGCCCGAGGTCAGCCTCGACCGGATGCTCGCAGCGCGTTCGATCGCCGCCGAGGAGCGCGGTGACCTCGGCGAGCCGAGCCGGTTCGGGTCGCTGGCGCGACGCGTCTTCCAGCTGATGCTGGCCAGCGAGGTGAGCGGATGAGCACCGACGCCGCCGGCTCGCCGACCGCCGAGCCGGTCACCGACTTCGACGTCCTCGGGCCGCTGCCCACCGGGACCGTCGTCCTCGAGGCCAGCGCCGGCACCGGCAAGACCTTCACCATCGCCGCGCTGGCCGCCCGCTATGTCGCCGAGGGGGTGGCCCGTCTCGACCAGCTCATGCTGGTCACCTTCGGGCGGATGGCCAGCACCGAACTGCGCTCGCGCGTGCACGACCGGCTGGTCGGCCTGGAGGCGGCGCTCACCGCTCGGCTGGCCGACGCCGGATCGATGCCGGCCGACCCGATCGAGGCGTGGCTGATCGACGCCGAACCGGGCGAACTGGTCCGGCGTCACGATCGGGTGGCCCAGGCGCTGGCCGACTTCGACGCCGCGACCATCGCCACGACGCACGAGTTCTGCCTGCGGATGCTCGACGGTCTCGGGGTCCTCGGCGATCGCGAACCCGACGCGACCTACGTCGAGGAGATCACCGAGCTGACCCACGAGGTGGCCACCGACCTCTACCTGCAGCGCTACGCCGACCAGCAGCGACCGCCGTTCGCGGTCGAGGAGGCCGTCGAACTCGCCCGCAAGGCCGTGTCGGCGGCGCACGCCGTCCTGGTCCCGCGCCCGAGCGACCGGGACCGCTCGACGTCGGCCGAGCGCGCGGCGTACTGCGCGGCGGTGCGCGCCGAGGTCGAGCGCCGCAAGCGCACCGGCCGGCTGCTGACCTACGACGACATGCTGACCCGGCTGCGCGACGTGCTGGCCGACCCGCGCCACGGCGAGCAGGCCGCCGAGCGGCTGCGCGAGCGCTACCCCGTGGTGCTGATCGACGAGTTCCAGGACACCGACCCGATCCAGTGGGAGATCATCGACCGCGCCTTCCGCGGCCACGTCACGCTGATCATGATCGGCGATCCCAAGCAGGCCATCTACGCCTTCCGCGGCGCCGACATCTACAGCTACCTCGAGGCGGTCGCGGTCGCCGAGCGGGTCAACACCCTGGGGGTCAACCGGCGCAGCGACCAGGCCCTGGTCTCGGCCCTGGACGTGCTGTGGTCGGGCACCACGCTCGGTGAGGAGCAGATCGTCGTCCGCCCGGTCCGGGCCGCCGCCGAGCAACGCCGGCTCACCCGCCGCGACGGCGTCGACGTCCCCCCGGTGCGGCTGCGCTATCTGCCGCACCCCCCCGGTCAGGAGCGTGGGCGCCGGGTCGACGCGCTGCGCCGCGAGATCACCGCGGACCTGGTCGCCGACGTCATCGACACCCTCAGCTCCGGGCTGCAGCTCGAGCTCGACGGGCGGCCGGCCCGGCCGGTGGAGCCGGCCGACCTGGCCATCCTGGTCCGGACCAATGCGCGGGGCGAGACGTTGCGCGACGCGCTGGTCGCGGCCGGTGTCCCGGCGGTCATGCACGGCGCCAGCTCGGTCTTCGCCTCCCCCATGGCCCAGGACTGGCTGACCCTGCTCGGGGCCCTCGAGCGCCCGCGGTCCGGCAGCGTCCGCGAGGCGGCACTGACCTGCTTCTTCGGCTGGACCATCGAGCAGCTCGCGCTGGCCGACGACGACCTGATCCTCCCGTTGTCGCAGACCGTCCGGGACTGGAGCCGGCTGCTGGCCGAACGCGGGGTGGCGGCGTTGCTCGAGGCGGCCACCGTCGAGCAGCAGGTGCCGGAGCGACTGCTGGCTCAGGTCGACGGCGCCCGCCGGCTCACCGATCTGCGGCATCTGGGCCAGAGCCTGCACGCGACCATGGTCGCCGGCCAGCTCGGGATCGGCGCGCTGGCCGAGTGGTTGGCCGAGCAGATCGACGCCACCCGGCAGAGCTCGAACACCGACGTCTCCCGCCGGCTGGAGACCGACGCCGCGGCCGTCACCCTGCTGACCGTGCACCGCAGCAAGGGTCTGCAGTTCCCGATCGTCTATCTGCCCGACAGCTGGGACCAGCCGATGTCGGACCGCGACCAGGGTCGCGTGCTCGAACTGCACGAGTCCGACGGCACCCCGAACGGGCTCCGGAGCGTCCTCGACGTCGGCGGGTCGGGCGGTCTCGGCCGAGCCGAGCGCTTCGCCCGGCAACGAGCCGAGGAGTCCGGTGAGAACCTCCGTCTGGCCTACGTGGCCACCACCCGGGCGCAGTGCCAGGTCGTCGCGTGGTGGGCCGCCTCGCACAACACCCCGGCGTCGGCGCTGCAGCGCTTCCTCAGCCGCCCGGTCGGTGAACCGATCGCCCCGGCGTACGCGGTGACCAGTGGCGATCCCTCGTACGCGCGACCGCTCGGCCCGGGGATCGTGCCTCGAGGAGATCGACGCGCGCCAACCCGGCCACTGGGTGCAGCCGCCGGTCGAACGGGGCCCGCTGAACGCCCGGTACTTCGATCGCACCCTCGATCTCGGCCTGGCGCCGCACCTCGTACTCGGCGCTGACCGCCGCGGCGCACGGGATGACTCGGCACGAGCCCGGGGTCAGCAGCGAGCCGGTGCTGGCCAAGGAGGACGACGAGCTCGGCCTGCCGTTGACCGGTCCGGCGGTGGCGGCGCCGAGCGATCCGGAGTTGCTCCGCGTCTCGCCGATGGCCGACCTCCCGATGGGCGCCGACTTCGGATCGATCGTCCACGAGGTCTACGAGGAGTTCGACAGCACCGCCGCCGACCCGGGCGCCGAACTGCGCGCCGTCTGCGGCCGGGTCCTGGCCCACACCCCCGGTGGCCCGCTGACCGCCGAGGTGCTGGCCGAGGCGCTCCTGCCGTCTCTGCTGACCCCGCTCGGCCCGCTGGCCGACGATGCGCGGCTGGTCGACGTCCGGCCGGCCGACCGGCTGGCCGAGGTCGGCTTCGAGTTCCCGTTGGCCGGCGGCGATCGCCCGGTCGGGCAGGTTCGGCTCGGTCAGCTCGCACCGCTCCTGCGCCGCCACCTCGGTCCGCACGACCCGTTGGCCGGCTACGCGGACCTGGTCGAACACGTCGACCTGGCCGATCAGACGCTGCGGGGTTATCTCAACGGCAGCATCGACGCCGTGCTGCGGATCCGACCGTCGGCCGGCGCCCCCCGCTATCTGGTCGTCGACTACAAGACGAACTGGCTGGGCTCGTTCGACGGGATTCCCCTGCGGCTGGCCGACTACCGCCCGCCGGCCATGGCCGAGGCCATGATGAACGCGCACTATCCCCTGCAGGCTCTGCTCTACTCGGTCGCGCTGCACCGGATGCTGCGGTGGCGGCAGCCCGGCTACGACCCCGACGTCCACCTGGGCGGTGTGCTCTACCTCTTCGTCCGCGGCATGGCCGGGCCCGACACGCCGCGGATCGACGGCATCCCGTGCGGGGTGTTCAGCTGGCGCCCGCCCACGGCGTTGGTCACCGAACTGTCCGATCTGCTGGCCGGAGGAGCGCGATGAACCCGCCGACCACCCTGGGCGCGGCCGATGACGTGCTGCTGGCCCACGGCGCGACCGGGCTGCTGGCCGAGTTCAACGCGGGCGGTGTGCTCGACGCGTCCGACGTCCGCACCGCGCTGGCCATCGGCCGGATCGGCGGCGAGCGCGACGAGCGGGTGCTGCTGGCCCTGGCCCTCACCGTCCGGGCGCTGCGCAGCGGTTCGGTCTGCGTCGACCTGGCCACCGCGTCGGCCACGGCGTTCGACGACTCGGAGACCGGGCTCGACCTGGTCGCCCTGCCCTGGCCCGAGCCGGAGAGCTGGCAGACGGCCGTGCTGGCCAGCCCGTTGACCGGCGACGGGCCCGAGAGCACCGGGGATCGGCCGATGCGTCAGGCCGGCGGTCTGCTCTACCTCGAGCGTTACTGGCACCAGGAGGAGCAGGTCCGCACCGAGTTGCAGCGGCGGCTGACCTCCGAGCCGCCCACGGTCGACACCGACCGGCTGCGGGCCACGCTGGACCGGCTGTTCGAACCGACGCCGGCAGGCGGCCGACCAGCGGCTCGCTGCTGCGGTCAGCGCGCTCGGGCGGGTGACCGTGCTGGCCGGCGGGCCGGGCACGGGCAAGACGACCACCGTGGCCCGGCTGCTGGCCATCCTCACCGATCAGCCGGGTGACCGACCCCGGGTCGCGCTGGCCGCGCCGACCGGCAAGGCCGCGGCCCGGCTGGCCGAGGCGGTCCGGTCCGCCGCCGACCAGTTGCCCGACGCCGACCGTGACCGGATCGGCACGGTCTCCGCGTCGACCCTGCACCGGTTGCTGGGCTGGGTGCCCGGATCGCGCAGCCGGTTCCGGCACGACGCCACCAACCAACTGCCGCACGACGTCGTCATCGTCGACGAGATGTCGATGGTGTCGTTGACCATGATGGCCCGGCTGCTCGACGCGGTCCGCCCCAGCGCTCGGCTGATCCTGGTCGGCGATCCGGACCAGTTGTCGTCGGTCGAGGCCGGCGCGGTGCTGGCCGACATCGCCCGGGCCCCCGGCCGGCCCGACGACCGTCTGGACGCCGCACTGACCGAGCTCGACCTGCTGCCCGGGGGGCCCGAGGAACAGCGCCCGGTGCACCGCGTGGTCCAGCTCCGCCACACCTGGCGGTTCGGCGGGTCCATCGCCCGGTTGGCCGACGCCATCCGGACCGACGACGCCGACGCGGCCCTGGGCGTGCTGCGCTCGGGAGCGGCCGATGTCGGGTTCACCGAGCTGGCCGAAGACGCCGGCGACGACCCGTTCCGGCCCGACCAGCTGGCCGAGCTGGCCGGCCGGGTCCGCCGGGCCGGCCGCACCACGCTCGACGCGGCCCGGGCCGGCGACCACGTCGCCGCGCTGGCCGCCCTCGAGCAGCACCGCCTGCTGTGCGCCCACCGGCGCGGCCCGTACGGCGCAGTCCCGCTGGGTGCTCGAGGTCGAGCGCTGGCTGGCCGACGCCATCCCCGGCTACGGCGAGGAGGGCGAGTGGTATCCCGGTCGCCCGCTGCTGGTCACCGCCAACGACTACGAGCTGAACCTGTACAACGGCGACACCGGGCGTGGTCGTCCGCACCCCCGACGGCGGGCTGCGGGCCGTACTTCGGTCGCGGCGACCACCCGGTCGCTGTACGCCCCGGTCCGGCTCGACGCCGTCCAGACCGTGCACGCGATGACCGTGCACCGCGCCCAGGGCAGCCAGTTCCGGTCCGTGTCGTTCGTCGTGCCGCCGGTGACCTCGCCGCTGCTCACCCGCGAACTGCTCTACACCGCGGTCACCCGGGCCACCGACCACGTCGAGGTGATCGCCTCGGAGGCGGCCATCCGCCGGGCCATCGCCCGCCCGGCCAACCGCGCCTCCGGGCTGCGCAACCGCCTCGCCCCTGACGCGGCGCCCACCGCCGGCCAAGCCGCTGCTCGAGCTGATCGCGCAGCCCGCGCCGTGATGCGCTCCGCCCGCGTCCGCTTGCCGGGGAGATCAACTGCCCAGGCTCGTCAGGAAGTGGCGTTGACGCCACTTCCTGTCACCGACCGCCGGATACTTCGGGAGGGAAGCAGCAGGAAGCGGCGTTGACGCCACTTCCTGCGGCTCGGCGGTCCGGACCCGGTGGCTGATTCCGGCCGGTCAGTGCGCGACGCCGCGGACCGCGTCGTGCGACGGGAGTTCGGTGTCGTCGGCGAGCGTGCGCTGCAGCTTCTCGGAGTTGAGCAGCAGGTTGAGCAGGATGGCGGTGATGGCGCCGGCCGAGATGCCGGAGTGGAAGATGATCTGGAACCAGGTCGGGAACTGGTCGAAGATCGTCGGCGACACGGTCGGCAGCAGGCCGACGCCGACCGAGATGGCCACGACCAGGATGTTGGTGTTGTTGAACGTCACCTTGGTCAGGGTGCGGATGCCGCTGGCGGCGACCATGCCGAACAGCGCGATGCCGGCGCCGCCGAGCACGGCCTGCGGGATGCCCTCGACGATGCGCACCGAGCTTGGGCAGCAGACCGAGGATGATCAGGACGCCGCCGGCGAAGGTGGCCACGTAGCGCGACTTGACCCCGGTCAGCGAGACCAGGCCGACGTTCTGCGCGAACGCGGTGTAGGGGAACGTGTTGAAGATGCCGCCGATCATCGTCGACAGCCCGTCGGCGCGGAGACCGTCGGCCAGCTGCCCGGGGACCGACCGGCTTGTCCACGATCTCCCCCACCGCCAGCATGTCGCCGGTGGTCTCGGTCATGATCACCAGCGCCACGATGCACATGGCGACGATGGCGCTGATCTGGAATGTCGGCAGGCCGAAGTGGAACGGCGTGCTGACGCCGAACCAGTCCTCCTGCGCCGCCCCGCTGAAGTCGGCCAGCCCGAACGGGATGGCGACCAGCGTTCCGACGACAGCCCGAGCAGGATCGACAGTCGCTGCAGCGCCGGCGGGGCGAACCGCTCGATCAGCAGGATGATGACCAGCGTGATCGCGGCGAAGCCGATGTACACCGGGCTTGCCGAACTCGGGGTTGGCCGCGCCACCGCCCGACCCAGCCGGCCGCGCCGGACATCAAGCGAGAGGCCGATGATCAGGATGACGGTCCCGGTGACCAGCGGCGGGAAGAAGCGCAGCAGTTTCGAGAACACCGGGGCGAGCAGCATCATGAAGATGCCGCTGGCGATCACCGAGCCGTAGATCGCGGTCACCCCGTACTGGCTGCCGATGGCGATCATCGGGGCGACCGCGGCGAAGGTGCAGCCCTGCATCAGCGGGAGCCGGACGCCGAAGCGCCAGAAGCCGATCGACTGGATCAACGTGGCGATGCCGGCGACCAGCAGGTCGGCACTGATCAGGTACGGCGAGGTCGCCGGGCTGCAGCTGTCCGGCCTTGATCAGGGCGCCGCCGACGATCAGCGGCACCGCCACCGCGCCGGCGTACATGGCCAGCACGTGCTGCAGGCCCAGCGGGGCCAGTCGGGCCAGGGGTGGGACCTGGTCGACCGGGTGGACGGCCGGTTCGGGCGCGAGATCGGTGCGCGACGTGGTGTCGGTCATGGTCAGGCCTTTCCGCCGAGATTCGACGAAGCTATGACCTGGCGATGACGTTGGCGTGCGCCCGGGATTGCGGGCCGGTAACAGCTTGCTCTCGCCCGTCGACGACGCGATCCGATCCGCGTCGGGTCGCGGATCGCGACCGGCCGGGGACCGTCGTACCGGTGCCGGTCAGACCGGCGGTAAGGGCGTGGGCCCGTCGCGCCACGCCTGGATCAGCCGTGCGGCGATCGAGCTGCTGCCGGGCAGCGCCAGGTCGCCGCTGTCGATCTGGGCGCTCAACTCGTCGCGGGTGAACCAGTCGGCGTAGACGATCTCGTCGGCGTCGATGCAGATGTCGGTGCTGGTCGCTCGGGCGAAGAAGCCGAGCATCAGCGACCGCGGGAACGGCCACGGCTGGCTGCCGAAGTAGTTGACGTCGGAGAGCGCGATGTCGACCTCCTCGCCGATCTCGCGGTGGATGGCGTGCTCGAGCGACTCGCCGACCTCGACGAACCCGGCGAGCACGGACACCCGGTTGCCCCACGTCGCCTGCCGCCCGAGCAGCAGTCGGTCCCGCTGGTCGACCACGGCGACGATGACCGCCGGGTCGGTCCGCGGGAAGTGGTCGCGCTGGCAGACCTCGCAGTGCCGGGCGAACCCGCCGTTGATCACCGTGGTCGGACCGCCGCACTGCGGCGCACAGCGGTTCGGCGCGATGCCAGTTGCACACCGCCGCAGCGGCGGCGGCGATGTCGCGCTCGCTGTCGGTCAGCTGGTGGCCCACCTCGCGGTAGTCGTGCACCTCACCCTCGGTGAGCGCCTCGACGGCGAAGACCGGTGAGCCGTCGAGCAGTCCGAGCAACCGGTGCCGCTGGCTGTCGTACTCGACGAACGGCTTGGTCATCCGCAGTTTCGTGCCGCCGGGACTGGTGGTGAACCGCGACTGGTTGTCGAGCTTGAGCAGTCTCGCGTCGTCGGCCCGCCACAGTCCGGCCACCCATTCGGGCGACGACCGGTGGTGGTCGACGCGGTCGAGATTACTCGCGGCCGCCCAATTGATCACCCGCCTAACGTACCGGGTTGTCCTCCGCGACCTCGCGTGTGTGGGGCACGTATCGCAGCGCCCGTGACCGGCCCGGTTGTCACCGGGCCGCACCCCCGTCGCCGCCGAGCAGACGCTCGACCTCGGTCCGGTCGGGCAGCCCGGTCGGGTGGATGAGCTCGTCGGTACGGACGTAGTAGAACGCCGCCTCGACCTCGTCGAGGTCGATCTGGTGCGCCTCGGCCCAGGCGATCCGGTACAGCGCGAGCTGCCAGGGGTCGGCCGCCTCGGCCGCGCTGGTCTTCCAGTCGACGATCCGGAACCGGGGCCCGGGTGGATCGAGCTGGTAGACCGCGTCGATCCGCCCTCGGACCAGGCGTCCGCCGACCGAGAGCGTGAACGCCGCCTCCACCGCGTACGGGATCACCGAGCCGAACTGGCCCTCGGCGAACGACCGGCACAGATCACGCAGCGCCACCTCCTCGCCCCCACCGAAGTCGGCGCGGTCGGCCAGCTCCTCGGGGTCGATCAGCTGCTGCTGGCCCAGCCCACCGCTGGGCAGCGACCCGGCGAAGTAGCGCTCGACCCAGGCGTGGAACCGGGTGCCGAACCGCGCCGCCCGCGACGGTGGGCGCGGCATCGGTCGGGCCAGCCCGGCGGCATAGGCCCGCGGATCCTGCCGGAGCTGGAGGACGTCGGTCGCGGTCAGCTGGTCGGGCAGCGCGACCCGGGCGTCGGCCGCCCGGTTTTCGGCGACCTCGGCCAGCAACCGGTCGAGATCGGTGTCCCACCCGGTGACCAGTTCCTCGTCGTCGAGCAGCAGCGGCAGGGCGGCCGAATCGTCGAACGACCCGGTCCGCGCGAACCGCTCGCGGGCCCGACCGACCGACGACGCCGCCTCCTGCCGCCGGGCCAGCGCCTCGGGGTCGAGCGGTTGCGGCCACAGTCGGGGCGGCGCATCGACGATCAGCGGATTGCTGTCCCCCGGCGGGCCGGCGTCGGCCAGCACCTGGCCCTGCCTGGCCGCCTCGTCGAGGATGGCGTTGAGGTACTTCGATCGTTCGCGCGGGCGGGTCAGATCGGCGCGCCACACGTGCCCGGTGCCGACCAGCAGCTGCTTGGCCCGGGTGACGGCGACGTAGGCCAATCGGTCCTCGGAGAGTTGCTGCTGCTCGCTCAGCGCCGCCTTGTACGCGGTCAGCCCGGACTGGCTGGTGTCGCCGAGCTGCGGGATGGCGGCGGCGTCGCCGCGGAGGTCGGCCGGCAGCACGGCCGGGTTGGAGACCCAGTTGTCGGTCACCCGGTCGCTCGGGAAGACGCCCTTCATCAGCGCGGGCAGGAAGACGACCTCCCACTCCAGCCCCTTGGCCTTGTGGACGGTCAGCAGCTTGACCGCCTCGCGATCCGACGGCACGGCCTGCTCGAGACCCGACGCCCTGGTCGATCTCGGCCTGCAGGTAGGCGAGCAGACCGCCGAGCGAGGCGTCGCCGTCGACATCGATGTACGCGGCGATGGCGTCGAGGAACGCCCCGAGCTGGTCGCGGCGGTTCTGCCGGGTGAACTCCGGCGTGGCCACCAGCTCGACGTCGAGCCCCATCAGTGGCGATGACCCGGCGGGTCAGGTCGAGCACCGGCTCGTCGCTGTGCCGGCGCAACACGGCGAGTTCGCCGGCCAGCAGCGCGAAGCGCTGGCGGGCTTCGGGCGCGTACGCGGCGTCGCCCGGATTCTCCAGCGCGTCGAGCAGGCTCACCACCTCGGTCGGGTCGACGTCGGCCACCGCCTCCTCGAGCGCCTCGTCGATGGCGTGCGGAGCCGCCCGGCGGCCGCCGACCCTGGGCCAGCTCGCGGGCCCGGCGTCCGAGCAGGGCGAGGTCGCGCGGGCCGATCTGCCAGCGCGGCCCGGCCAGCAGCCGGATCAGGTCGGGGTTGGCGGTGACGTCGTCGACCAGCCGGAGCGTCGCGGTGACGTCCATCACCTCGGGCAGGTGGAGCAGACCGCCGAGCCCGACGATCTCGACCGGCACCTCGCGGTCGGTCAGCTCGCCGTAGAGCGGAGCGATGTCGGCATTGCGCCGGGTCAGCACGGCGATGTCGGCCCACGCCGGAGCCAGTCCGCTGCGGTGGGCGGTGACGATCTGGTCGGCGATCCAGCTGACCTCCTCGGGCCAGGTGGCGAAGGTCGCCGCCCGGACCTGGGCGGGACCCGCCTCGGGCGGCGGCTCGAGCAGACCGAGCCCTTCGGTGTCGCCCTGCTCGGGCAGCGCCGTGCGCAGTGGCGCGCTGAGCACGTTGGCCACGTCGAGGATGGTCCGGCCGCTGCGGCGGTTCACGGTCAGCGCATATCTCCGGGCCACCCGTCCGTCGGCCCGCCGGAAGTCGTCGGCGAACGAGGTGATGTTGCTGGCCGCGGCGCCGCGCCAGCCGTAGATGGCCTGGAACGGGTCGCCCACCGCGGTCACCGGGTGGCCGAGGCCGTCGCTCGGGGTGCGTCCCCGAGAACAGTCCGCGCAGCATCACCGCCTGCGCGGCCGAGGTGTCCTGGTATTCGTCGAGCAGCACGACCTTGAACGTCGAGCGCAACGCCGCCGACGTCTGCGGCACCTCGGTGACCAGCCGGGCGGCGATGGCCATCTGGTCGGCGAACTCGACCAGACCGAGCCGCCGCTTCAGCGCCTGGTAGTCCTGGACCAGGCTGGCCAGTTCGAGACGTTCCTGGGTGGCCACCATGGCCTTGCGGACGTCGACGTAGACGTTGCCGCGGTTGTTGAGCGGAGCCGACTCCCAGCCCAGCAGCAGGTCGCGGGCGTGCCGGTCGAGGTGCTCGACCGCGACCAGGTGCTGCTGGAGGTCGGAGTCGAGTTTGAGCACCCGTTCGGTCACCGAGACCGGTCGGAGCCGGGACAAGAACTCGAACGGTCCCGCCGCGGCCTTGACCACCCGTGAGGCGAGCCGGTACCGGGTGGCCCCGCTGATCATGGTCGGGTCGGCCTCGTACCCCAGCCGCAGTCCGTGCTCGGCGACCAGCCGGGCCGCGAACGCGTCGTAGGTCATGACCAGCTGCTCGCCGGACTCGTCGACCCCCCGGTCGGCGACCACGCCCGCCCGTTCGAGCGCCGCCGCGCACCCGCTGCGACAACTCGGCCGCCGCCTTGCGGGTGAAGGTCAGCCCGAGCACCTCCTCGGGTCGCACCGCGCCGGTGCCGACCAGCCAGACCACCCGCGCGGCCATCACCGTCGTCTTGCCCGACCCGGCGCCGGCGATGATCACCCCGGGTTCGAGCGGTGCGGTGATCGCCGCCAACTGCTGCACCGAGAACGGGATACCCAGCGCCTCGACCAGGTCGGCGGGATCGCGGAACCGGGCGGTCGAGGCGGGCGGGTGGAAGGCGTGGACGGTCATGCGACCACCTGCTGACCCGCCGACTGGGCCGGGCAGCTGCCGCGGAACGGGCAGTAGCGGCAGGCGGCACCGATCCGGGCCTCGTGCCGCTCGGCCCGGATGATGGCCGCGGCCTCGGCCAGCCGGCCGTGCACCCAGGTCGGGGCGGCCGCCGCCTCGGCCCGCGGGTCGGCGGCCGGCGGCAACGGGAGGGGCACGTCGTCGAGCGAGGCCTGCTGGAACACCTTGGGATAGCTGCCCGGGCCGTCGGAGAGTCCGCAGGTAGACCAGCTCGGCTCCGCCCGGCCGGGCGTCCGGGCCGGCGACCTCGGCGAAGGCCCCCTGCTGGACGGCGAGCTGGTAGACGCCGAGCTGGTCGTGCATGGCCACCTCGGCCGCGGTCGGCGCGGCGCGGCTGGTCTTGAAGTCGACGATCCGGATCCGACCGTCCGGGTCGCGCTCGACCCGGTCGGCGGTGCCGGTGAGCCGGACCTGCTCGCCACCCACGTCGACGTGGCAGGCGAAGGACAGCTCGGTGCCCAGCAGCTCGCTGTTGGTCGCTGGCGTCCTGCCAGGTCAGGAACCGTTCGAGCGCCGACTCGGCCTCGATCCGCTCGACCGCCGACAACCAGTTCGCGTCGAAGTCGAGCTGGTCCCAGATCGACTCGAGGTCGGTCGGAGAGCTCCGACTCGACGCCATCCCGGCCGCCCCGTGCTCGGCGAGCACGTGGACCACCGATCCGAAGCTCGCGGCGGTGTGGCGGGCCGACTCGGCGTGGGCCTTGCGCGACGAGGAACCACTGCCGCGGGCAGGCGAGCACGCTGCCGAGCTGGCTGCCCGACAGCTGCACCCACTCCTCGGGCGGCGTCACCGCGACGCTCGACCGGGTCAGTGCCCGCATCCCCCACCAGTTCTCGGGTCGGGCCGACGGCACCAGCGGCCGGCCGTCGCCGTCGTGCGCCGTCGGCCAGCCGGGCCAGCCGGATGGCGGCCTGCTCGCGGACGCGCGGGCACCACGGTCGGGTCGACGCTGACCGCGCGGAGCTCGCCGACCAGCGCCGACAGCGACAGCGGTCGCCGGGGCCGGCCCGGACGCTCGCGCACGGCGACTCCCAGTTCGCCGACGAACCGTGAGGGCTGGTCGCCCTCGCCCTCGGTGCCGGCCACCGCGGTGACGACCAGGTGGCGCCGGGCCCGGGTGCAGGCCACGTAGAACAGCCGGCGCTCCTCGGCGATCCGGACCGCGGTGGGCACCGGCTCGCTGACCTCGTGGCGGCCGAGTCGCTCGGGCTCGAGCAACGAGCCCCGACGGCGTACGTCGGGCCATCGTCCCTCCTGCACCCCGGCCAGGACGACCAGGTCCCACTCCCGGCCCTTGGCCCGGTGGGCCGTGAGCACCCGGACCGCTCCGCCGCGCAGATCCCCCTCGCGCAACGGGTCGGCCGGGATCTGCTGACCGTCGATCTCGGCCAGGAACCCGCTCACCCCGCGGAGCCCGGCGACCTCCTCCGAGCGCGCGGCGACCTCGAACAGCGCGCAGATGGCGTCGAGATCGCGGTTGGCCCGACGACCGGCCTCACCGCTGCGAGCCGCGGTGGACTGCAGTCGTCGCGGCCACTCGGTGCCCGACCACAGGGTCCACAACGCTTCCTCGGCGGTGCCCCCGCCGCGGATCTCGCGCCGACAGCGCCGCAGCAGGGTGGCCAGCCGGCGGGACGCATCGACCGCGGGCGACGGCGCGCACTCGTCGAGCAGATCGGGGTGAGCCACGGCGGCGGCGATCAACTCGCCCGAGGGCCGCGGCGGCGCCGATCCGGCCAGCTCGGTGCGTTCGATCTCACGGAGCTCACGGCCGAGCCGCCGCAGCGCCATGCTGTCGAGTCCACCGAGCGGGGAACCGAGCAGCAGCAGCACCTCCTCGGCGTCCGGTGCGATCCCGCGGCTGGCCACCTGCAGACCGAGCAGCAGCGGCCGCGTCGCCGGATCGACCGACAACGGGATCTCGTCACCGGCCACCTCGACCGGCACCCCGGCCGCGACCAACGCCGCGGGTCAGCGCGGGGATCATCGCGCGGCCGGAGCGGACCAGCACGGCCATCTGGTCCCACGGCACCCCGTCGCGCAGATGGGCGCCGCGGAGCAGGTCGGCGATGTGGTCGGCTTCGGCACCCGGGGTCGAGCAGGTGAAGACCTCGACCTGGCCGCGCGGGGCGCCGGGCACCGGCTGCGGGTGCCGGAAGGCCTGGAAGACCTCGGGCGGCAGCGTCCGCGGCAGGCTCAGCCGGTGGGCGACGTTGCGGGTGGCCGCGAGCAGCGCGCGTCCACCGCGCCGCGCGGTGCCCAGCGCGATCACCGGTGCCGGGGCCCCGTCGTCGGTCGGGAACTGGTCGGGGAAGTCGAGGATGCCGCGCGCCGCCGCGCCCCGGAAGCCGTAGATCGACTGGTCGGGGTCGCCGACCACGACCACGTCGCGGCCATCGCCGGCCACCGCCTGCAGCAGCCCGACCTGGGCCGGGTCGGTGTCGTGGTATTCGTCGACGAAGATGGCGCCGATCTCGGCGCGCAGGGTGTCGACGATCCGCGGGTCGGCGAGCAGGATCCGGCTGCGGTGGACCAGCTCGGCGTAGTCGAGCACGCCCTCGGCGTCGAGGACGTCGAGATACTCCTCGAAGAACTCACCGACGCTCATCCACTCGGGCCGGTCGGCCTCCGCGCCGGCCTCGACCACGTCGTCGGGGTCCATCCCGAGCTGGCGGGCCCGGGCCAGCACGGCACGGACCTCGCCGGCGAAGGCGCGGGTCGGGAAGGCGCCGTCCAGACTGGCCGCCCAGCGGGTCCGGCCGGTCTCGACGCTGCCGGCCAGCGTCTCGCGGACCCGGAACTCCTGCTCCGGACCGGTCAGCAGCCGGACCGGGGTGCCGAGCCCGTCGCCCTCGGCGAAGCGTCGGACCAGGGCGTAGCAGAACGCGTGGAAGGTCATGGCCATCGGGGTGATGACGCTGCGGCCGATCCGCGAGGCGATCTGCGCCCGCAGGTCGGCGGCCGCGCGCCGCGAGAAGGTCAGCACCAAGATGCGGTCCGGCGCCATCCCACGGCGGGTGATCCGGTCGACCACCGCCTCGACCAGCGTCGTCGTCTTGCCGGTTCCCGGTCCGCCGAGCACCAGCAGTGGCCCACCGGGGTGCTCCACCACCGCGCGCTGGGCGTCGTCCAACGCCGGCGCGGGATGGGGTGCGACCTCGTCGCGGGTCAATCGGTACATGTCGGCCATTCGATCAGACTCCGCTGACAGTTCCGCCCCACGCTCACCCCCCGGCCCCGGGGTGAGTGGATTCACCCGATCGGCGCGTCGCGCGAGGCCGCGTCGAGCACGGCGATGACCGCGGCGGCGACGAGCGCGGTGCCGAAGATCAGGTCGCCGAGGCTGGCGTACGGGTCGAGGTAGATGGTGGTGCTGCCGTCGCGGATCAGCGCCGCGTACGCGAGCACGGTCATGGTCAGCACCGAGTTGGTCAGCACCAGCAGCACCCGGGTCGGGCGCGGGAAGCGACGGCTCTCGCCGTTGCCCCAGGTCGAGCCGGTCAGCAGGTCCCAGCTCAGACCGAACAGCACCAGGGCCGCGCCGGAGAAGCCGAGCAGCAGGCCGAGCGGGTCGGAGATGAAGTCGCGGGCGCTGAACAGCGACGACAGGATCAGCACCCCGGCGTACGCGAGCGCGCGTTCCCCGCTCAGCCGGCGGCGGGCCAGCGTGGCCCCGGCGGCCGCCAGCACGACGAGCGAGCCGACGACGTTGAGCACGTCGGGGTCGATGCTCAGCGTCAGGTCGGGGAAGATCAGGTTGCGGGCCAGCGCGATCAGCATCACGCCGACGCAGCCCTGGACCAGGGCCCGGCCGACCCGGCCGCGGCGCGCGGCACGCACAGCCAGCCCGACGAGGACGATTCCCACCGCGACCCGCAGCGGGTCGACCATGTCGGACAGCAGCGTGGTGTCGAGGCTGGCCCCGTCGCCGGCGCGGCCCGGCCGGAACGAGGCCACCGCCTGGAGCACCGCGAATCCGAGCTGGACCGGTATCTGGACCGCGATCAGCGCCCCGGCCACGCCGAACCCGACCGCGCCCAGGTGCTCGGGAAGGTTCGAGACCACCGGAGCCGCGTCGACGCGCCGGCCGATCCGCAACACGACCACACCGACCACCGCGAAACCCACGACGATCCCCGCTGCGGGCAGGTAGTCGATCCAGGCCACCGGTCCGCCGTCGCGGGTCCGGTAGCGCTGGATCTCGATCGCCGTGCGGCCGACCACGATGACGGCGAGGATGACGAACGGCCAGCGTCGGTGGGCCAGCCGTTGGGCCTGGCGCACCGCGGACACCGTGGTGCCGACCACCACCTCGGCCACCGCACCGCCGGCGACCATGGCGGCGGGCAGCGCGAAGAAGCCGAGGGTGGCCGCGGTCTGCTGGAGCAGCAGGATCTCCGGGTTGAAACCGAAGACCTGGCTGATCCGCGACTGCGCCAGCCCGATGACCATGGCGCCGCCGATCAGCACCCAGCAGACCGCGAACTCCCACCAGGCGAACTGCCGCCGCCACCGCACGACGACCAGCACGACGAGCGCGATCATCGCCAGCAGCGCCAATCCGAGCCAGAGCAGGTCGCTGCCCACGTTGATTCCGCGCAACGACCAACTGCTCATGATGGCCAGCGCGTACGCGGTGCCGAGAACCTTCAGCCAGCCGGGACCGTGCAACACCGCGGTGATCAGGGCCGCGGAACCGAACGACAGCAGCAGGACCAGCAGCCAGACCGACCCCTGCGGCGTCCCGACCCCGCTGCTGGTGACGACCAGGACGCTCGAACGGCGGATCGGCCCCGAGGCGACGACCAGCACCGCGGCGATGGCGAACATCGCGTACGCCAGCCCGACGACCGCACGCAGCCCGTACGGCCACCCCTCGTCGCGGAGCCGACCGGCCGCCACCGGCTCGGCGACGCTCTGCCTCAGCACCCCGCGGACGAAGCGGACCGGACGCGCGGTCCGCCACGACCTGGGTGCGGTGGACCGGGGGGACGCGAGCGCGGTCGGCGAAGGATCGACGCTCACCGGAACCCCTCCTGCCCCGACCAGCCCTCGAACGACCAGGTGAGCCCGAAGAGCAGCACCCCGGCCGACTGCGTGACGGCCGGCCGGATCTGCAGGGCGAGCGTCAGGGGTGGCAGCTCCCAGGTGGCCAGTTCCGCCCCGGAACGGTCGAGCAGCTGCGCGCGCTCGGGACCCCACAGGATCAGGTGGTCACGGGTCGCGGTGGCGCTGATCGCGCCGCCGTATCGGCCTCGGACCCCGCCATCGCGATCGAGGGTCAGCGTGGCGTTGCGGGTGCCGATCACCGCCCGGTCGTCGAAGGCGACGAACGTGGTCAGCGTGCCGAAGAAGGGTCGACGCCAGCGCGTCGTGCCGTCACGGGGATCGAGCCCGTGCGCGGTCTGGTCCTGCAGCACGACCACGGTGCCGTCGAGCGCGACCGCTCCGCGCCCCTCGAGCTCACGGGTCCAGCGGGTGGTCCCGCGACCGGCGTCGAGGGCGGTGACCGTGCCGCCCTGGTCCATCACCACGACCAGGCCGTCGCCGGTGGCGGCGCTCAACCGCACGTCGGCCCCGACGTCGACGGTCCACCGGACCTCGCCGGTGAGCAGCGAGAACACCCGGACCCGCCCACCGAGATCGGTGAGCACCGCCGCGTCCTCGGACAGCCGGACCGGGGCGGCCGGGGCGAGCTCACCGAGCGACGAGGCCCACAGCCGCACCCCGGCGGCCGAGTAGCCGAACACCTGGCGGGCGCTGGTGGTCACCACGACGACGTCGCCGAAGGCGGCCAGGGTGAGCACGGTCCCCGGCACGTGCGCCCTCCACACCGGCCGCCACTCGGTGGTCGACAGCGGCTCGAGACCGATCAGGTCGTTGCTGCCCGACATGGCCTGGACGACCGGCCCGGAGGCGGTGGGCACCGGCGTGAGGGCCAGGGTGGTGCCGTTCATCGACTCCTTGCCCAGCGCCGGGTCGAGTGACACCACCGTGAGCTCGCGGCGGGCCCACTGCTGCGGGGCCGACCAGCGGATCGGCCGATCGGCGGTGACCACCCCGGACGGGGTCGGCGCCGCGATCGGGCTGGTGTGCACGGTGATCGGGGCCAACGTGGACACCGTCTCGACCATCCCGCGGCCGCGGCACCAGGTCCGCTCGAGACCGACGGTCCGCTCCAGCCGGCCGTCGAGCCCGGTGTACGCGACCTGACCAGTGACGCGGAGGCAGTCGGGGTCGACCGCCGCAGCGCGTAGCTCGGCCACGTAGGTCTGGGCGTTGCCGGCCGAGCCCGAGCTGCGCCAGGACCGCCCCGGGGCCACGTCGCGAGGCAATTCGACCAGGCCGGGCCGGTAGATCCGGGCCCCGTCCGGTCCGCTCTCGCCGAGCAGGGTGATGTCGTCGTTGGTGCGGTGGACCCGGGTGGTCTGACGGGTGCCGGGGCGGCCGAGCGGCGTGGTGATGGTGCGCCACACCCGCAAGGTCTCGACCTCGTCGTAGTGCGGTGCGAACGCCTGGGTGCCGAAGGTCGTCTCGGTCGACAGCACGGCGGTCACCCCGCTCAGCCGGGCCGACTCGGTGACCTGGGTGGTCGAGGTGGTGGTCGTCTCCCGGGTCGTGTCGACCCGCTCGTACGTGGCCGTCCCGTCGGCCGGGAGATACCCGGCGGCCGCCACCGTCGTCCCCGGCGCCGTCGCGCTGCCCAGGTAGCCGAGGGTGGCGATCAGCGCGCCGATGAGCACGAAGACCAGCAGCGGCGGCCACCAGCGGCGGGCTCCGACGCGGACCGGGCGGCCGGTCGGGGGCGGCCACTGGAGCGGGTCCTCGGGCAGGCTCGACCAGTCCTGGACCGGGTACGGCGACCACGGCGGGTCGGCCGGGGGTGGGACGGCCACGACGGACTACATCCGACGGTTGGCCAGCACCGGCAGTGCGGCCCGGGCCGACTCGATCTCGGACAGGTCGAGCGTGGTGACCAGCAGGCCCGGCCCGGTCCCCAGCTCGTCGAGCACCCGACCGGTCGGGGCGACGACCGCGCTGTGACCGACGCCGGTCGGGGCGGTGGGCCGATGCGGCACGCCGGCGACCTCGGGGTCGGACTGGTCGACGGCGACGATGTAGCTGGTGCAGTCCAAGGCCCGGGCGCGGGTCAGCAACTGCCACTGGTCGATCTTGCCGGGACCGGCGCCCCACGACGAGGCCACCACGATGACCGTGGCTCCGCGCTCGGCCAGCGCGGTGTACAGACCCGGGAACCGCACGTCGTAGCAGGTGGTCAATCCGACGGTGACCCCGTCGACCACGATGCTCGCCGGCTCGGTGCCGGCCTCGACGGTGTCGGACTCGGCGAAGCCGAAGGCGTCGTAGAGATGGATCTTGTCGTACGCCGCGTCGACCCCGGGACCGACCGCCCGCAGGGTGTTGCGGACCCGACCGCCCGTGCCCGGGGTGAACATCCCGGCGACGACCACGACGCCGGCGTCGGCCGCGATCCGGGCCAGCCGGGTCGCCCACGGGCCGTCGACCGGTTCGGCGATCTCGGCCAGCGGCAGCCCGAAGCAGCGCATCGCCGCCTCGGGGAAGACGACCAGCCGGGCGTCGGCGGCCGCGGCCCGTTCGACGTAACCGGCCATCAGGTCGAGGTTGGCACCCGGGTCGGCCCCGGTGCTGAGCTGGGCCAGGGCAACGGTCAGCGTGGTCATCCGGCCTCCTCGCGCTCGGTTCGCAGGACATCGTGTCCGCGGATCCCCAGCATGAACAAGATGGCGTCGAGATAGGGCACCGACACGGTGGTGTCCGCCTGGGCGCGGACCACCGGCTTGGCGTTGAAGGCGATCCCCAGGCCGGCCGCGCCGAGCATGTCGAGGTCGTTGGCCCCGTCCCCCACGGCCACGGTCTGCGACAGCGGCACCCCCTCGGCAGCGGCGATGCGGGCGAGCAGCGCCGCCTTGCCGGCCCGGTCGACGATCGGCCCGGTCAGCCGTCCGGTGAGCCGCCCGTCCTCGACCTCGAGGGTGTTGGCGTAGGCGTAGTCGAGACCGAGCTCGGCGCGGAGGTGATCGGTGAACGCGGTGAAGCCGCCGCTGACGATGGCCACCGTGAAGCCCAGGCGCTGCAGCGTGCGCACGAAGGTCCGCGCGCCCGGGGTCAGAGTGATCCGGGTGCGGGCGCGCTCGATGGCGTCGAGGTCGAGACCGGCGAGCTGGGCGACCCGGGCCCGCAGCGACGCCTCGAAGTCGAGCTCGCCGGCCATCGCCCGCGCGGTGATGGCGGCGACCCGGTCGCGGCAGCCCGCCTCGTCGGCCAGCAGTTCGATGACCTCGTCGGTGATCAGGGTCGAGTCGACGTCCATCACCACCAGCCGCTTGGCCCGACGCTCGAGCCCGTTGACCTGGACCGCCACGTCGATGCCGTGGGTGTGCGAGACCGCGACCAGGGCCCGCTGCATCGCGACGACGTCACCGGCGATGACGATCAGGTCGTACGCGGTGACCGGGTCGGTGGCCAGCCGGACGATCCGGTCGATGTTGCCGCCGGTCTCGGCGACGGCGTCGGCCACCGCGGCCAGGGCCGACGGGTTCAGCGGGCGGCCGAGCACGGTGACGGCGTGCCGGACCAGGCCGGCGCGGCGCGAGGTGGCCTCGACCCGTTCGAAGTCGATCTTGAGGTCGTGGGTGAAGCCCCAGTAGAGGATGTCGCGGACCACGGCGTCGTCGGCGTCGGCCAGGCGGACCAGGACGTCGAGGGTGAGGCGCTCGCGCACCACCAACTGCTCCATGTCCTCCAGCTGCGCGCCGGCCGCAGCCAGCAGGGCCAGCAGGTCGCGGGTCAGCCGCGGACGGTCACGTCCGGACACCCGGATCAGCAGCGGCCGCTCGTTCACCGGCTCGACTCCCAGACCAGGACCTCGGTGTCGCGCTGCCCCGTCAGCGTCCACTCCCCCGGACCGCTGATCCGCGCAGCATCCCCGGCGGCCAGCGCACCGGCGCCGGACAGCGAGACCGCACCGCGGGCCACGAAGAGGTGGCGGTGCTCGCCCGGGGGCAGCGGGCGCGACGAGCCGGCCGGCAGCCTGGTGACCCACAGCGTCACGTTGTCGACGTCGAGCCGGACGGCGGCCTCGGCCCGTCCGCCCGAGGCCACGGCCACCCAGTCCGCGGCCAGTGCTTCCGGGGTGACCTCGCCCAGCTGGTAGCTCGGAGCGGCGTCGGGGGTGTCCGGGGTCAGCCACATCTGGACCAGGTGGACCGGGGCGTCGGCCGTCGCGCGCTCGGCGTGGTCGACCCCGGAACCCGAGCTCAGTCGCTGCACCCGACCCGGGCCGACGAGGCCGTCATGACCGGCCGAGTCGGTGTGGGCCAGCGTTCCCGACAGCACCCAGGTGACGATCTCCAGCCCGGCGTGCCGGTGCTCGTCGTAACCACCGCCGGCGACCAGCCGGTCCTCGTTGTGGGCGATCAGCCGACCGAAGCCGGTGTTGTCGGGGTCGTAGTGGGTGCCGAAGGAGAAGCTGTGCCAGGTGTCGGTCTGCTCGGTCACCGTGCGGAACCGTTCGTTCCCCACTCGGAGCTCGATGCTGGCCTGGCGCACCCGGCTAACCTAACGTCATGCTCGGCCATCCCGTCCCCGATCCGATCGCCCCGGGACAGGAGTCGGTGTGGGACTACCCGCGACCGCCCATCGTCCGGGTCAGCGAGGAACTCGTCTCCGTCATCCTCGGCGGCATCGCCGTCTGCGAGACCCACGTCAGTCTGCGGGTGCTGGAGACGTCGCATCCGCCCACGTACTACCTGCCCCGCTCGGCGTTCATCGAAGGATCGCTGCGTCCGGCGCGGGGCGGTTCGTTCTGCGAGTGGAAGGGCGAGGCGAGCTATCTCGACGTCCTCGGCGGCGATCGGGTCGCTCGCGCCGCGGCCTGGTACTACCCGCAGCCGACCGGTCGGTTCTCCGCACTGCGCGACCACATCGCCCTCTATCCGGCGGCGATGGACCGCTGCCTGGTCGATGGCGAGCAGGTCGAGCCGCAACCCGGCGGGTTCTACGGCGGCTGGATCACCTCCGCGGTCAGCGGGCCCTTCAAGGGCCCACCCGGCACCCGGCACTGGTGAGCAGGGCGCTCGGAGCGCCCGGCGTTCAGCGCCGCAGCGCGGCCTCGTCGGCTCGGGTGATCGCGGCGACGCCGACGCCGCAGGCGATGACCACGAGGGCGACGATCAGCCCGGAGCCGGGCGGAACCGGCGCCTCGGGAGTCAGCAGCGAGAAGAAGACCCGGTCGGCCACCCGGCCCACCCAGCCCGCGGCCCACACCGCGACCGCGAACAGCAGCAACCGCTGGTAGTCCTCACGGTGGTCGTTCGACGTGGCCAGCACGACCCCCACCACGGCGAGGTCGAAGAGGATCTCCAGCACCAGCCACCACAGCGCCGGCCGTGGCAGCCCGCCGGCGATCGAGCCGACGGTGACCAGCACCGCGAACAGCGCCGGCTTGCCGCCGAGCACCGCGAGCGTCGCGTTCGCCAACCCGGGACCGACCTTGCGCCGTCCGACCAGGGCCGCGGGTGCTGCGGCCAGCACGAGCAGGGCCAGCACCGCGCACCCGGTGGAGAACATCAGCGTCGTGTGCGGCCGCAGCGGCTGCAGGTAGTCGAAGCCCAGGCTCTGACGGGCCAGGCAGAGCTCGGCTGAGCCGCTCAGGCACGGGAGCCAGCGTGCGGCGGTGGCCAGGGCGAGGAGCACGCCGGCGATCACCAGGGCACCTGCCCCCGCGTACCAACGCTGCTTCCGCGTCAGGTCCATCCCCTCACCTCTCGTGTTCGGTGCGACTGTGTCCGGTGTTCGACTGGGTCCAGGGTTCGACTGGGTCCGGGGCTCGACTGGGTCCGGTGTTGGACTGTGTTGCCGGCTCGACCCTAACGTTGCCGGTGTGGATGCCGACTACGTCGAGGAGGTGCTGAGCGCGGTCGAGCAGATCCCGGCCGGCTCGGTGGCCACCTACGGCGACCTGGCCGACCTGGTCGGTCGCGGCGGCCCACGCCAGATCGGCCAGGTGATGGCCCGCCACGGTGCCGCCGTGGCGTGGTGGCGGGTGATCCGGGCCGATGGACGACCGGCGGCCGGTCACGAGGAACGCGCGCTGCGCCGGCTGATCGCCGAGGGAACGCCGGTACGCGGCGATCGGGTCGACCTCCGGGTTGCCCGCTTCCGTCCGGCGTCGGAGCCGGACCGGCAGGGAGTCTGACCGCCGTCCCACGGGCGGGATGATCGTGGGTCGGCGGGGTTCCCAACCGCTCACGGGTATGCAAAAATCGGCACCGCTGTTGCAAGTGGTCTGTGTCGTGGTCAGTGCTACGCCCCCAGAACTTTGCGTGGGCGTTGGGGACATCCTGGGCGTCCGACAGCAGTCGGGGTCGTGAGGTGCGGCTTCGAATGCGCATGCTAGGAGATGTTTCATGGCTCAGGGATCCGTCAAGTGGTTCAACGCCGAGAAGGGCTACGGCTTCATCGCCGTGGACGGCGGCGGACCGGACGTTTTCGTCCACTACAGCGCTATCGAGTCGACCGGCTTCCGGTCCCTCGACGAGGGCCAGCGTGTGGAGTTCCAGACCACCCAGGGTCCGAAGGGCCCGCAGGCCGACCAGGTCCACGCGATCTGATCCTCCCGGCACCGCGCCGACACCCGGGTTGACGCCCACGTCGTCCGTCGCACGTACGAAGCCCCCGACACCTCGGTGCCGGGGGCTTCTGCATGTCGGTGCGGGGCGTCGCTGCGCCCGTCACCGTTCAGTTCGTGGTGTAGGTGAGCTCGAGAACCGGGGTGCGGCCCTTGCCGGCGAACTCCCGCGACCAGATGCGCAGGTCGTCGGAGCCGGTGGTCTGGATGGCCAGCGTGGTCGCACCGGGCTTCAGCGCCGCCACGGCCAGGCTGGTGCGGCCGGCCGCGTCGGCTGTGGTCGCGCCACTGATCGTGCCCAGCGTGGTCGACGAGATCGCCGGGCGGCTCTTGTAGGTCACCGACTTCTCCGTCCAGCTGCTACCGGCCAGCGAGACGGTGTGAGTGCCCTTCGAGGCCGAGCCCGCCGACGAGGCGACCCAGTACCTGAGCGTCGCCTTGCTCAGCGTCCTCCCGGCCGGCGCGGCGGGGATGGCGAACTTCAGGTAGGCGTCCATCTCGATGTCGCCGCGGGAGACCAGCGACGCGTTGGCCGCCGAGTTGCGGTTGGGCAGGCCCTGGTGCACGTAGGTGTCGGCGGTCGGGGCGAGCGAGGTGACCACCGGGGCGGTGACCTCGGGTGCGGGGGCCGGAGCGGGGGCAGCCACCGGAGCGGGGCTGGAGGTCCCCGTGCGCAGGCTGCTGGTGTAGACGTAGTCCATGTCCTGAACGGCCGGGCTGGCCTTGACCGGGGCCTTCGAGGTGACCGCGGAGACCGTCTTGCCGCCTCGGACGACCGTGGCCTTGACCGCCCCGACAGCGAGCGGGACGCGGCAGTGGCTGATCCCGGCCGGCGCGTCGCAGGTCACCGTGCGGCTGCCGGCGCTGACCGTGACCTTGCCCGGCGCGGTGAGGAAGACCAGGGCCTCGGCCTGGTCGTAGACCTTGGCGTCGTTGGCCACCTTCATGACCGCGGAGTAGCCGACCTTGGCGGTCGACAGCTGGCTGCGATTGCTGAGGTAGATGGCGTCGCGGCGGATCTTGGGGGCGACCCCGGTCTTGTACCAGGTCAGGTAGTAGGCGTTGAGGTCGAGCTGAGCCCACCCGAGCTTGGCCGACGGAGCGATCTGGGTGCCCTCGGCGTAGTCGTTCCAGGTCGGGATGTGGACCATGGCGGCCCCGCCCTTGTTGGCGATGGCCCAGGTGCTGCGGAGGTTCTCGCTGTTGTGCGGCTCGAAGAACTTGCGCTGGGCCGGACGTGCGTCGCCGGTCGACACCGCCTGCATCCACTTCTTGCCCCGGGCCTTCACGCTGGCGATGCGGCCGAGCTTGGAGGTCGTGGTGGTCTTGTTCGGATCGTTGTTGGTCGCGGTGCGCTCGCCCCAGGTCGTCTCGCCGTAGGTGACCGGAGTGAATTTCGGACCCCAGGTCATCTCGTTGAGGAACATGGGCCAGAACGCGACATTCACGCCACGCTTCTTCATTCCGGCCAGAAAGGACTGCCAGAAAGGAATGCTGTCCGATTCGGCCATGAACGGGGAGAACACCAAACGGCCGTCCTTCAACCGATAGGCGGCGGGCGACTTGGCCAGCACGGCGATCTCGGCGGCGACCTTGTCGGCGCCCAGGTCCTTGATGCCGGCGGCGATCATGTTCGGGCGGAGCATGATCGAGAAGTTGCCGACCTTCTCGGCCGCGGCCAGCAGGTCCTTGACGGCCAGGTAGGTCCGGGTGTTGCCGAACGAGGTGATGCTGACCACGAAGCCGTCGATCCCGGCCGCCTGGGCCTGGCGGATCTCGGTCTCCATGTCGCGGACCCGCCAGTCGGCGCCGGCGATCGGCGCACGGGTGAAGGGCCGGTCCCGCAGCAGGCCTCCGTGGGCCGCGTACTTGCCCTTCTCGCCGTTGGCGGCGACGTAGTTCTTGTTGTAGTAGTCGGGCGCCGAGGCGGCCTTGTTGTCCAGCGAGAGCGGGTACCAGGGCACGTAATGGGCGAAGACCTGCTTGTCAGAGCCGTGCAGCGCGGCGGTGGACGGCAGATCGAACGGCAGCACGGCCGAGTTGGTGGCCACGGTGGCCGACCCGGCGGCCGCGGCGTCGACGGTGGTCGGAGCGGCCTGGGCCGACGATCCGAGCGTCCCGGCGAGGACACCGGTGAAGACCGAGGTGGCGGCGGTCAGCGCCGCAAGCTTACGGAGAGTGGTGGTGCGCGAGAACGAGATGGGCATGGCGGGGCAAGGCCTTTCGGATGCGGGGAACGCCACAACAAGGGGGGCAGGTGTGGCTCGGGGATGACGTAGGTGATCCCCGGATCAGCCGGCGATACGGCTGGGCAGACGGGGAGTGCAACAGATGCGCCGACACGGCGACCAATCCCACGGAAAGCCAGTGTGAATTCGGAATCCGAAACGATGGCGGATGACTCGAATACTCGACGCCCAGCACACGAGGACGTGGGCGGATAATCGCCGCCCACAACATGGTGTGGACATGAAGGACGATTTCCGTTCGCAGGTCCGCGGGAGAGCATCAACCCCTGCTCTCACCCTGGAGAGCCGGCCTGACCGCAGATGTCGTGATCTTCTGATAACAGAGCCCCCGGGAACGACTAAGAGAAAATTAATCCCTGATCAAACGGTTTGTCAACATGATCACGGTTCTGTAACGCGAATCACAGTTGGATCACAATCCCACGATCCGCCCTGAGACGGTGTTCCGTCTCGGGTCGGGCCACGGTGAAGATGGACGCCAATCAGGGCAACGCGCCGGGGGGCGGATTGCCGAAGCAGTCCAGTCCTCCGGAGTGAACAAGTGTTCCGATCGTCGTCATGCGTCGCTGTTGCGCGCCCGCGTCCGACCCGATGGCTGAGCACCGTGCTGCTCGCCTGCGCGCTCGCCTTCTCGGTGCTGGTCTTCGTGGCGCCGCCCGCGTCGGCCATCACGTTGCCGCCCAAATACACCCAGACCACGTTCGGCACCGGTCTCAACCGGGCCACTGCGATGGCCTTCGCCCCCGACGGACGGCTGTTCGTCGCCTCGCAGGACGGGGTGGTGCGGATCATCAAGAACGGCTCGACGCTGGCCACCCCGTTCGCCACCGTCTCCACCGACGACCAGGGGGAACGCGGGCTGACCGGCATCGCCCTCGACCCGAGCTTCCCCAGCAACGGCTACGTCTACCTCTACTACGCGACCAAGACCGCCCCGGTGCACAACACCGTGGTCCGGGTCACGGCCGACGGCGACGAGGCGGTCACCTCGGGCGGAATGCTGGTCAAGACCACCCTGCTCGACCTCGAGCCGTTGAGCGCCAACATCCACAACGGCGGTGCGATGAGCTTCGGCTCCGACGGGAAGCTCTACATCTCGGTGGGCGAGAACGCCAAGCCGAGCAACGCCCAGACGCTGACCAACAAGCTCGGCAAGATCTTGCGGATCAACTCCGACGGCTCGATCCCGACCGACAACCCGTTCTACGGCCGGACCACCGGCACCAACCGGGCCATCTGGGCGCTCGGGTTCCGCAACCCGTTCACCTTCGCCTTCCAGCCCGGCACCGACCGGATGTTCGTCAACGACGTCGGTCAGGACACCTGGGAGGAGATCGACGACACAGTCAAGGGCGGCAACTACGGCTGGCCGACCACCGAGGGTCCGACCACCGATCCTCGCTTCACCTCACCGATCTACGCCTACAAGCACCAGAACGGCGACTGCGCCATCACCGGTGGCACCTTCTACAACCCGGCCAAGCCGACCTTCCCGACCGAGTACGTCGGTGATTACTTCTTCGCTGACTTCTGCCAGCACTGGATCAAGCGGTTCGACCCGCAGACCAGGACGGTGACCAACTTCGCCCAGGCCACCGTCCCGCACCCGGTCGATCTCAAGGTCGGGCCCGACGGCAACTTCTACTACCTGTCGCGCGGTCAGTTCGCGGTCTACAAGATCTCCTACACCGGCAGCCTGGCGCCGGCGATCGACGGTCAGCCCGAGGATCTGACCGTGTCGCTGGGTGACCCGGCCACCTTCGCCGTCGAGGCGTCGGGACAGGCCCCGCTCAGCTACCAGTGGCAGCGCGACGGGGTGAACATCGCCGGAGCGACCTCGCGGACCTACACGCTGGCCACGACCAGGGCCGCCGACGACGGGGCCCGCTTCCGCGTCGTCGTGACCAACAGTGCCGGGTCCACGACCAGCACCTACGCCACCTTGCAGGTCGTCGACAACGACGCCCCCACGGCGAGCATCGTCACCCCGGCGAGCGGCAGCACGTACGCGGCGGGCGACACGTTGTCGTTCAGCGGCACCGCCTCCGATCCCGAGGACGGCGTGCTGCCGGCCAGCGCGTTCACCTGGTCGATCGACCTGCACCACAACGAGCACAACCACCCGGCCATGGCGCCGAAGAGCGGGAGCCGCAGCGGTTCGTACGTCGTCCCGACCGAGGGCCACACCGAGACCACCGTCTTCTACCGGGTGACGCTGACCGTGAAGGACTCCGGTGGCCTGACCGACACCACCTCGGTGGACGTCGATCCCCGCAAGGTCAAGCTGACGTTGGCCTCGACCAATCCGGCCGGGCTGAAACTGACCCTCGACGGGCAGCCGCAGACCGCACCGTTCACCGCGGACAGCGTCGTCGGGGTCAAGCGTGATCTCGGCGTGGTCAGCCCGCAGTCGCTCGGCGGCAAGACCTATGAGTTCGTCTCGTGGTCCGACGGCGGCGCAGCCACCCACACCATCGCCACCCCGACGGCGGATCGCACCTACACGGCGAACTTCCGCGAGGTGGTCACGGGCTCGACCAGCACGGTCAACCTGACCCCGACCGAGGATGCCTACGCCAACTCGGCGGCCAGGGCGGTCAACTTCGGCACCTCGGCATCGCTCTGCTCGCGCGGCGGAACGGTCGCGCCGGCGGTCAGCTACCTGCGGTTCACACTGCCGGCGGCCCCGGCCGGCAAGACGCTGACCTCGGTCGGCCTCCGCTACCGGACGACGACGCTGTCCTCGGCCGGCAGCGCGGTGCCGCAGAAGATCAACCTGGCCAGCAACGCCTGGACCGAGACCGATCTGAACTGGAACAACAAGCCGAGTCTGGGCGTCGCCATCGGCAAGACCCCGGCGGCCACCGCACCCGACCGGCCGTACAACGCCACGCTCGACGCCCCGTCGGTCGGATCGAAGCTCGGCACCACGATGACCATCGCGGTGCAGAGCGGGACCGATGACAACAGCTGGCTGTGGTCGCGCGAACATGCGAACGCCTCGTACCGGCCGCAGCTGACCCTCACGTTCAGCTGACCGACCGGAGACCCAGATCGGGCCCTCGACTCGTCAGAGTCGAGGGCCCGATCTTTCCTGCTCGCGCGCGGCGCTCGCAGGGGTTTCGCGAGACCACTCAGTACGCGGGCTGGGTCGGGTCGATCTGGCTGACCCAGGCGCTCACCCCGCCGCCGACGTGCACGGCGTTGTCGAGCCCGGCACCGCGGACGATGGCCAGGACCTCGGCCGAGCGGACGCCGGTCTTGCAGTACAGGACGACCTGCTTGTCCTGCGGCAGGGTGGCCAGCGCCTCGCCGGTCTGGAAGTCGCCCTTGGGGATCAGGATCGAACCGGGGATCTCGTTGATGTCGCGCTCGACCTTCTCGCGGACGTCGACGAGCAGGAAGTCGCGCTCCCCCGCCTCGCGGGCGGCCAGCCAGTCCTCGAGCTGCTGGACGCCGACGGTGTGCCCGGCGACGGCCTCGGCGGCCTCGTCGGTGATCGCCCCGCAGAAGCTGTCGTAGTCGATCAGCTCGGTGACCGTGGGGTTCTCACCGCAGATCGCGCAGCCGGGATCCTTGCGGATCTTGAGCTGACGCCAGCTCATCTCGAGGGCGTCGTAGATGTGCAACCGACCGATGAGCGGGTCACCGATGCCGGCGAGCAGCTTGATCGCCTCGGTCACCTGGGTCGCGCCGATCGAGGCGCACAGCACCCCGAGGACGCCGCCCTCGGCGCAGCTCGGCACCATGCCGGGAGGCGGGGGCTCCGGGTAGAGGCAGCGGTAGCACGGGCCCTGGTCGGCCCAGAACACACTGACCTGGCCGTCGAAGCGGTAGATCGAGCCCCACACGTAGGGCTTACCGAGCAATACGGCCGCGTCGTTGACCAGGTAGCGGGTGGCGAAGTTGTCGGTGCCGTCGACGATCAGGTCGTACTGCGCGAACAGCTCCATCACGTTGTCGTTGTCGAGCCGGGTGTCGTGCACGACCACGTTGACGTACGGGTTGGTCTCGGCGATGGACTCCTTGGCCGAGAGCGCTTTGGACTTGCCGATGTCGGACTGGCCGTGGATGATCTGGCGCTGCAGATTCGACTCGTCGACGGTGTCGAACTCGACGATGCCGAGCGTGCCGACGCCGGCCGCGGCGAGGTAGAGCAGCGCCGGGCTGCCCAGACCGCCCGCGCCGATGACCAGCACGCGTGAGTTCTTCAGCCGCTTCTGCCCCTCCATCCCGACGTCGGGGATGATCAGGTGCCGGCTGTAGCGGCGGACCTCGTCGATGGTGAGTTCGGCGGCGGGTTCCACCAGGGGTGGCAGGGCCACAATTCCTCCTGCGTACGAGCGCCGCGGCAAGGATGCCGACGGCAGCGAAGTTCGTCGATCGTGGCCTGCAACGCGCGTACGCGGACAGCTATTCCGCCATCCGGACCGGGAGGCCACCCGACGCGACCGCGCCCCGGGGTTCGTTTCCCGGCACGTGCCGCCGAACGGCCCTCAGATCAGCTCCCGGCGGGTCGTTTCCCGGCACCTGCCGCGACACGCCCCCCGATCAGCTCCCGACGGGTCGTTTCCCGGCACCTGCCGCCCAACGCCCCCCAGATCAGCTCCCAGCGGGGCCGTCTCCCGGCATGTGCCGCCCAACGACCCCGCACGCGGGTCTGGTCGCCGTCCCCGGGCGGATTTCCCTGGTCGACGCCGGTCCTCCTGGTCTAACTTGACCAGGGGGAGCTGCCATGGACGTCGCGACACGAAGCGCGGACTGGCTCGGCGAGGTCATCGACCTGATGCGCGAGCCGGCCTGCACCGTGCCCGTCCCGGCTTTGCTGGCCCTGTTGCGTCGTACCTTCATCGTCGCCACGGCCTCGTGGAACTGGTTCGACGCGGACGGCTCCTTCGGCATGGTGATGGACCCGGCCGAGTTGCCCCGCCACGAGCAGGAGACGCTCGATCGCTGGGGGACCGGAGAGCTCTTCGACGCTCATGCGCTGGTGCAGTGGTTCCAGATCACCGGCGATCTGCGACCGCGAACCACGGCCCGGGTCCCGACCGGGATCGTCTCGCGGCGCCGGAGACTGCCGCTCGAGCGCTCGCTGGCCGGCATGGGGATGGAGCACCAACTCTCGATCGCCTACCGGCACCACGGTCCGATGCACCGGGCTTTCGTCATCGCCCGCGGCGGGTCGGACTTCACCGACGACGATCTCGCGTTGGCCGACGTGGTGCAGCGATCGCTCGTGGCCCTCGATCACCAGGTCACGGTCATGCAGCGGATGACGGGAGCCCGCACCGGCATCGACCTGGGCCTGACCGGCCGGGAGCTGGCCGTCCTCCAGTTGATCGCCGAGGGCGCCACCACCCGCCGTGCCTCGCGCGCCCTCGCGTGCAGCCCACGCACCGTCGAGAAGCATCTGGAGAACGCCTACCGGCGGCTGGGGGTCAACGACCGACTCAACGCGGTCCGGGTCCTGCACATGGCGGGCGCATTCGGCACGGCGCCGCTGCCAGACCACCGCGCAATCGTCGCGCCGGGGGCCTATCGGGGGCTGGCCCGCTACGCGGCCGCGGAAGAACCCGCCGCCATCGGCTCCCTTCAAGCTTGACCTCGACCCCGGCCCCGGCCCCGACCCCGGCCCGGCCCCGGCGACCGTCTCCCCCGGCCCGGATCGGCCCTGGTCTACGCGTTTTTGCGTAGGTCCTCGGCGTAGCGCGGACGACGACGCCGGGCGAATAGTGGAACCGCAGTCCCGGCCGGATCCGCCGACGGGGGCTCTCCTCCGAAGGAGTTCACCATGTCCGTTCGTTCCCGGCGTGCCTCTCGTTCACTCGCCGTGGCCGGCACCATCGCCGCGTGCTTCGCCGCTGCCGCGATCCCGGCCACGCCCGCCCTCGGCGAAGACATCCGCGCGTCCCGCCAGCCGAAGACGGTCCACGTCACCGGACTGCTCACGCTCACCGATGCGAAGAAAGGTGAGTTCGACGTGACCGGCGATCTCGTCGGGAAGTGGACGATCCCGCCCACCCAGGCGGTGGACTACTACAACAACCAGAAGACCACCTTCATCAACCGGGGCACCGAGTCCTTCACGGGGTGCCTGGTGGTGGCGAAGAGGCCGTGCGGCACCCTCAACAGTGACTACATCAGCTGGACCTACCAGAAGCCGAGCGGCCGGCTGATCAGCGGCGGGTGCGTGCATGCGCCGACGGGCGGGACGGAGGGGTTCCGCGGCGTACGCGGCCTGATCGTGATGACGGACACGCCGGTCGGCAAGAACGTCAACACCCTCTACCAGGGCGAGGTGATCCTGAACGCCTATCCGAAGGAGAAGCCCATGCCCATCCCCCGGGTGCCGGTCTCCGCCGCCGCGGTCACCGCCACCGCCGGATCCTGCTGACCCCCGAGTCAGCCGGACACCGGCCGGCAACAGGCAGCGTCGAGGCCGGTTCCACCCCCGTAGGTCAACGCTGGACGGCCTTGACGATCGTGATCGCGGCGCGCACCCAGGCGTCGAGATCGGTCAGCCCGCCCTCGAGCGCCCACGTCACGTTGACCAGTTCACGCACGATCACCCAGGCCCGCACCCGCTCCTCGTCGAGTCCGGCGCCGTCGACCACGGCGTAGAACCGGTCGAGGATCTCGCTGCGCGGGTCGGTGGCGGCGAGGACCTCGTCGAACCGGTTCCACAGCACCGGCGCCACCTCGTACGCGGGATCGCCGGACAGCGGGTGCGGGTCGATGGCCAGCCAGGGTTCGCGCCCGGCGGCGAGCACGTTGCCGTAGTGCAGGTCGCCGTGCAGCAGTCGGCCGTCGGTGGCCGGGTCGGTGGCGAACTCGCCGGCCAGCCCGGCCGCCTGGATCACGAAGCGCCGCGGCAGGTCGGCCGACGCGCGCAGTCCGGCGAGCTCGCGGGCCCAGCGTTCGGCGCGCACCGAGAGCCGGTCGAGCTGCGGCAGCGCCGGCTTGTGCAGGCGGGCGTACAGCCCGGCGATCACCAGGCACGCGTCGTAGGTCGGCACCCCGTTGAGGTCGTGACCGGGCTCGGCCCGTTCGAGCAGCAACGCCCACCGGTGCGGGTCGGCCCGCAGCAGCCGGACCGCCCCGTCGCCGTTCCAGGCCCGCAACGCCAGGTGTTCGTGAGCGGCCTCGGGATGCGGGAAGCCGAGTTTGAGCACGGCGTCGGAGCCTTCCGCGGTCCGCACCGGCCACACCCGGGCGGCCGTGCCCGACCAGGGCTCGCCGGCGCCGTTCAGCTGCCACTCCTCGAACAGGGCCCGGGCACGCCGGTTCAGCCCGGCCTCCCAGTCCGCCCGCTCGTCACTCATCGGGCCCACGCTGCCAGAATCGCGCTGTGGCGGCGAACGATGTCAGCACCCGAGTCGGTGACCGCGCACTCACCCTGACCAATCTGGACAAAGTGCTCTACCCGTCGGTCGGGTTCACCAAGGCCGAGGTGATCGACTACTACCTCCGGGTGGCGCCGGTGATCCTTCCGCACCTCAGCGATCGGGCGCTGACCCGGGTCCGCTTCCCCGACGGCGTCGGACCGGGTCGGACGCCGTTCTATGAGAAGAACGCCCCGGCCGGCACCCCCGACTGGGTGCGCCGGCAGGTCATCGGGACCAGCGACGGCGACATCGACTACGTGGTCGCCGAGGAGCAGGCGACCCTGGTCTGGCTGGCCAATCTCGCCGCGCTCGAGTTGCACGTCCCGCAGTGGACCATCACCAGCGCCGGCGCGGAGCCGGGTGGCGTCATCGACCTGCCCGGATCCGACCCGCAGCCCGGCGAGCCGCTCGCCGACCGGGTGGTCGTCGACCTCGATCCCGGAGCCGGGATGACCATCGTCGAGACCGCCCGGGCGGCGCTCATCGTCGCGGCCCGGATGGCCGACGACGGACTGCTCCCGGTGCCGCAGACCTCGGGCAGCAAAGGCATCCAGGTCTACGCGGCCATCGCTCCGGCCCGCAGCCGTGCGGTCTGGGGCTACGTCAAAGCGCTCAACGGTGCCCTGGCCCGCGCTTATCCGGACTTCTTCATCGCCTCCATGTCGGTCGAGCAACGAGCCGGGCGGATCTACGTCGACTACAACCAGAACCTCGCCGCCCGCAACACCATCGCGCCGTACTCGATGCGCGGGCGCGACCGCCCGTCGGTGGCGACCCCGGTCACCTGGGAGGAGATCGGCGCGGTCCAGGGCACCGAGGACCTGCGCTTCTCCCCGGCCGACGTGCTGGCCCGGATCGACGGCCGCGGCGATCTCGCCGCCGATCTGTTGATCGACGACCGACCCGAGCTTCCCGGCTGAGCGGCCGGGGCCACTAGGCTGCCGACCATGACGACACGGGTGGAGCGGCCGACCCGGCTCCCCCGCGACCAGCGGCGGGTCCAACTGCTCGACGCCGCGCGCGAGGTGTTCACCAGTAAGGGCTTCCACTCCTCGGCCATGGACGACATCGCCGAGGCGGCCGGTGTGTCCAAGCCGGTGCTCTACCAGCACTTCGACTCGAAGGTCGATCTCTACCTCGCCCTGCTCGACCAGAGCTGCGAGTCGCTGGTCGAGGTGGTCCGCGTGGCGCTGGCCTCGACCGAGGACAACGCCGAACGCGTGGTGGCGACCATGGACGCGTTCTACGAGTTCGTCTCGGCGGCCAGTGGCGAGTTCCGGTTCGTCTTCGAGTCCGACCTGACCGGTGACAGCCGGGTGCAGGACCGGCTGTGGCGGGTCAACGCGCAGATCGCCGACGCGATCGCCGTGGTCATCGCCGAAGACACCGGACTCTCGGTGCAGCAGTCGAAGCTGCTGGCCATCTCGTTGGTCGGGATCGCCCAGGTCTCGGCCCGCTACTGGGTCTCCGAGCCGGGCGCCGCGGTCAACCTGGCCGAGGCGAAACGGCTGGTCAGCAGTCTGGCCTGGCGCGGGATCAGCGGCGTCCCGCTGACCCACCACGACGACCTCTGAGCGCGCTCAGCACCCCTTCGACGGTCGGCGTTCGGCCGCCGCCAGCCGCAACTCGTCCTCGCCCAGCGCCCCCGGATAGAGCCGGACCTCGTCGATGAGACCGTTCCACTGCAGGTTGCGGCTGCCGAAGGCGGCGCTGCCGAGCCGGATGCCCGAGGCCGCGTACGGCGACTCGGCCAGCACGCGGCTCGCGATCGGTTCGCCGTCGAGGTAGACCCGGGCGGTCGAGGCCCGGGCGTCCCAGGCCAGCGCAACCTGGGCCCACCGGCCGACCTGGACCCGGGCCCGCTCCTCGCGGGTCGCCGGGTCGTGGACGAAGCTGCGGTAGCCGAGCTCGGTGTTGCGGTCGACCATGGCGATCCAGTACGCCGGCGAGCTCGCGGTCGGCTTGCGGTAGCCGAGCGCGGCGGCGGCGTTGCGGCCCTTCCCCAGGCTGATGGCCATGGCCTCGTAGCCGGTCCCGGTCCGGGTGGTGCGGGTGCTCAGCGGCTTCAGCCAGCCGGTCACGGTGAACGAGGCGCGGGTGTCGAAACCCAGTTTCGGGGTCCCGATCCAACCGATCCGCGCACTGGGTGAGACCCGCAGCGCCGCATCGGTGCAGTCGCGCAACCGGGCCTCGTCGTCGTTCCAGTAGTCGCGACCCTGGTCCCAGCGGGTGCTCGACGGCGCAGCCAGGTCGACCGAGCGGGCGGTGCCGACCGCGTCGCGGCCCGAGCGGTCGAGTCGATAACGATGCGCGGGCTTGCGGGCCACGGCCCTGATCACCGTCGACGACGCCGCGCTCCGGTTCCCGGCCCGGTCGAGCGCGACCACCGTCACCTGGTGCACCCCGTACGGCACCTCGAAGCTGACCTGGGCCGAGGCGCCCGGCCGGGCGGCCGCGACCGTGGCGGTGATCCCGCCGAGTTCCCAGCGGTAGCCGACGACATCCGGACTCGCCGCGCCGAAGGTCAGCTTGACCACCGTGCCCGCGGTGACCTGGGCGCTCGACGCCTTCACGGTCGGGGCGTTCGGGACGGCCGTGTCGATGACGAATGCGGTCACCGGTCCGGACGTCGACTCGCGTTCGCCCGCGTACGCGCGAGCCGAGACCGTGTACCGGCCGTCGGGGAGCGGGTCGGCGGCGGCCGCGGTCACGGCGGAACCGGACGGGGCCGGCTCGCTGGTCAGGACCAGCGGGGAGGCGCCCCCGGTCACGGTGAACCGCGCGGACACGTCGTCGCCGTCCGGGTCGGTGACCGCGACCGAGAAGGCCGGGATGGCCGAGGCCAGGTAGAGAGCGCCGGCGTAGGAGTGGGCATCGATCACGGTGACCGCAGTCGGAGTGGCCGGCGGGCGGTCGTCGGCCGGCGCCGCCCAGGCCGTCCCGCCGAGGAGCCACAGGGCCACCGAGGCCGTCGCCAGTCTGGTCGCCCGACCGCATCCGTGCATGCATCCCCCGTCTTTGGCCCCGACCCCGGAGCACACGCGCCGTCCGGGTGGGGCGAGCCTGTCAGATGCCGTCCGTTCCGAACAAATTCACCCGACTATGGGTCGGCCCGGTGGAATACCTCCCGGACGCCGACGAGCCCGCCGGTCCGCGACTGGCGCGGCCCGGCGGGCTCGATGAGGTGAAGCGGGTGCTCAGCCCCGTTCGAGGGTGGTGGCCCCGGTCATGATGGCCACCGCCTCGGTCGGGGTGTGCGTCTTCGGCGTGATGACCCCGGCACAGCCGCCGAGTCGGGCGATGTGGATGCGGTCCGAGACCTCGAACACGTTGGGCATGTTGTGGCTGATCAGGATGACCGGCATGCCCTTGGCCTTGATCTGCTGGATCAGGTTGAGGACCTGACCGGTCTCCTTCACCCCCAGGGCCGCGGTGGGCTCGTCGAGCACCACGAACTTGGTGGCGAAGGTGGCCGCGCGGGCCACCGCGACCGCCTGACGCTGACCACCGGAGAGGGTCTCCACGGCCTGCGACATGTTCTGCACGGTGGCGATGCCGAGGTCGGCCATCGACTTCCCGGCATCGGCCTTCATGCCCGCCTTGTCGAGCATCCGGAAGATCGAGCCCAACGGCCCGGGCCGACGACGCTCCCGGCCGAGGAACATGTTGGCCGCGATGTCCAGCGCCGGCGCGACGGCCAGCGTCTGGTAGACGGTCTCGATACCGGCATTGCGTGCGTCCTGAGGAGCCTTGAAGGCGACCTCACGGCCCTCCAGGAACACCTGACCCGAGTCGGGGATCAGGGCGCCGGTGAGCGCCTTGATCAGGGTCGACTTGCCGGCCCCGTTGTCCCCGATCACCGACAGCACTTCGCCGGGATGCAGGTCGAGGTCGACGCCGTCAATGCCGATGACCTTGCCGAAGGTCTTGATCAGGCGACGGGCGGACAGCACGGTCGTGCTCGGATCGGAGAGCTCTCCGGCCGGACCGCGGTACTTCTCGGTTGCGACTTCGCTCATGCTCAGGCCTTGACCTTTCGGATCCACTGGTCGATGGAGACGGCGACGATGATCAGCACGCCGATGACCAGGACGCGGAGCTGGTCGTCCACGCCGGCCAGCGCGAGGCCGGTGTTGAAGGAGTACACGATCAGGGCTCCGAGGATGGTGCCGATGATGCCGCCGCGACCGCCGAACAGGCTGGTCCCGCCGATGACCACCGCGGTGATGGTCTCGAGGTTGGCGTCGACGATGGCGTTCGGGCTGGCCGTGCCGGCACGACCGATCAGGATCCAGGCGGTGATGCCGTAGATCAGACCGGCGACGGTGTAGACGCTGAGCAGCACCCGGTTGACCCGGATACCGGCCAGGCGAGCCGCTTCGAGGTCGTCGCCGACCGCGTACACGTGGCGACCCCAGGCGGTCTGGCTGAGGGCGAAGCCCACGACCAGCGCCAGGATGACGGTGAAGATGACGCCGTAGGTCAGGTTGAACGGGCCGATCGAGAACCGGGTGCCCATCAGGTTGAGCAGCGACGGCAGATCCTTGCGCTGCACGCTCGAGCCGCCCGAGTAGAGCAGGCCGATCGCGGTGAAGATGCTCAGCGTGCCCAGCGTGACGATGAACGGTGGGAGGTGCACCCGGGTGACCAGGAAGCCGTTGAACAACCCGCAGGCGGTGCCGAACGCGACGCCCATGATCAGGGCGATGATGGCCGGGAACCCGTTGTTGGCGGCCAGGAAGCCCATCAACAGCGAGGACAGGATGCAGGTGGCGCCGACGGCGAGGTCGATGCCGGCGGTGAGGATGACCAGCGTCTGGCCGATGGCCAGGGCGGCGATCACGGCGGTCTGCTGGAGGATGATCGAGATGGTGCCCGGGGCGGCGAATCGCGGGTTGACGACCGAGAAGACGACGCAGGCCACGATCAGCACCATCAGGGGGCTGAGCGCGGGGTGGGAGTGCAGCAGATGCTGGATCCGCTGCACGGGCGACTGACGTCGCATCGCGAATTGTTCGGCGGCCGTGGCCGGCGCTGTGGTGTCTACACTCATGTGGCTTCCTTGCCTTGGGGTCGGGTGAAATCCGGACCGTGGACGGGCCGGCGCGGCGATCCGCGCCGGCCCGTCACCGGGTGAGTGCTACTTCTCGCCCCAGCAGAGCGACTCCGCCTCGGCGGTGTCGATGCTGTCCAGGCCGTCGACCTTCTTGTCGGTCACCAGCGAGACGCCGGTGTCGTAGAAGTCCAGGCCGGGGGTGACGGCCGGCTTCTCGCCGGTCTTCTTGAACTTGGCGATCGCCTCGACGCCCAGCTGGGCCATCTTCAGCGGGTACTGCTGAGCGGTGGCACCGATCACGCCGCTCTTGACCGAGCTGATGCCCGGGTTGCAACCACCGTCGACCGACACAACGGTGGCCTCCACGCCGGCGGCCTCGAGGGCCTCCGCCGCACCGGCCGCGGCCGGCTCGTTGATCGTGTAGACCAGGTTGATGTCCTTGGTCTTGGCCAGGCAGTTCTCCATGGCCGTCTTGCCCTTGTCCTGCGACCCGTTGGTCGGCTCGTTGCAGGTGATCGTGTAGTCCCCGCCCTTGCCGCCGGTGTACTTGCCGGTCTTGTCCTCGTCGCCGTTCTTCTGCTTGTCCTTGACGTCGATGCCCATGCCGGTCAGGAAGCCCTGGTCGCGGTTGTAGTCGACCGAGGCGACCTTGTCGTTGAACAGGTCGAGCAGCGCGATGTTGACGGCCTTGCCGTCCGCCTGCGCCGCGGCCCACTGGCCGATGACCTCGCCGGCCTTGAAGTTGTCGGTGGCGAAGGTGATGTCGACCGTTTCCGGCGGGTTCGGCGGGGTGTCGAGCGCGATGACGTAGAGACCGGCGGCGCGGGCCTGCTCGATCGCGGAGTTGACGTCGTCGGTGGCCGGGGTGATCAGGATGCCGGCGTCACCGCGGGCCACGGCCTGCTCGATCGCGGTGATCTGGGTGGCGGAGTCACCGTCCTCCTTGCCGGCGGCGGTGGTGATGGTGACGTTGTTGGCCTTGCCGGCCTCTTCCGCACCCTTCTGCATCGCGATGAAGAACGGGTTGGTGCTGGTCTTGGTGATCAGCGTGACGGCGATGGGCTCGTCGGAACCGGTGTCTCCGCCCGAGGCGTCGCCTCCCGGCTCGGCGCTGCCGCCACCGCAGGCGGCGAAGGCGAGCGTGCTGGCGGCGGTCAGGGCGAGAACCCCGGCGAACCGGCGACCTCGGCGGGCCGGCGATGTGAACTTCATTGAGTTTCCTCTCGATCGAGACACACCGCCGAACATGACAACGGTGTCGTAAGAATTTCTAAACCATTCTCAGTATCTCTGTCAAGGGGTTGCGGCTAGGCAATTCGACAGTTGATACTGATTGCTCCGAAGGGAGACATCGATGTCAGACAGGCCCCCGCCATCCGGCCGAACCAGAGCTACCATCCGCGACGTTGCGGCTTTGGCAGGCGTAGGGATCAAGACCGTCTCCCGGGTGATCAACGAAGAGGCCAACGTATCGCCTCAGATGCGTGAGCGGGTAGGGCGCGCGGTGACCGCGCTCAATTTCAAGCCCAATGCCGGCGCAGGTGCCCTGCGCCGCGGTGATCGGCGGACCCTGACCCTCGGGCTGCTGCTGGACGCGGTCGACAACCCGTTCTCGGCGGCCATCAACCGCGCCGTCGAATTGGTGGCCTCGACGCGGGGCACGGCCGTGTTCGCGGCGAGCTCGGCCGACGATCCCGAGCGCGAGCGGGTGCTCGTCGACGCGTTCGCGCGCCGCCGGGTGGACGGCCTGATCCTCACCACCATCACCGAGGACCACGGCTACCTCCAGGTCGAACGCGACCAGGGGGTGCCGATCGTCTTCATCGACCGCCCGCCGCACGGCCTGCTCGCCGACACGGTCCTCACCGACAACGAGAACGCGTCGGTCCGGGCCACCCGCCACCTGATCGACCACGGTCACCGCCGGATCGTCCACCTCGGCGACGAACTGGCCATCAGCACGGCTCGCGACCGGCGCCGCGGCTACGGGTCGGCCATGGCGGCGGCCGGGCTGAGCGAGCAGCACGTCGACGACCTGACCTCGATCGAGTCGGCCCGGGCGGCGACGCTCGAGCTGCTCGACGCCGCCGAGCCACCGACCGCGATCTTCAGTTCGCAGAACCTGGTCACCCTCGGGGCGCTACGGGCGTTGCACGAGACCGGCCGCCAGCACGACGTGGCCCTGATGGGCTTCGACGACATCGGGCTCGGCGACCTGCTGCAGCCCGGTCTGAGCGTCATGGCCCAGGACCCGTCGCGGATCGGCACGGTGGCGGCCGAGATCACCTTCCGCCGGATCGACGGCGACGACAGCCCGGCCGAGACGGTCATCGTGCCGGCCGAACTGGTGGTCCGGGGCTCCGGCGAGATCAGGCCGGCCGACTGAGGTCGGCGCGACCCGGCGGGCCGGCGAGGTCGCCGGGATCGATGGGCGGGCTCAGGTCGCGTACCAGGCGGGCGGATACTGCTCGGCCACCCGGTCGGCGGGGACCTGCGGCCGCCAGGGCCGGCCGTGCTCGGCCACCACGGCTCGGAGTTCGGTGAACCGCGCGACCGCGGTGGCCACGCCGGCGTCGCGCCGCTGCGGATCCGGGGTCACCGCCGCGTCCCACAAGGCCCGACCGGCGATGAACCCGGAGGCGCCGGCCCGCGCGGCGATCTCGGTCTGGATCCGGAACGCGTCGTAGGTCACCCCCGCCGACAACAACAGCCAGGGCACGTCGAGACCGGCGTCGAGTTCGGCGCAGGCCCGGGCCGCGTCGGCCTCGGCGGACTCGGCGCCGACCCAGCCGGGGAACTCGGTCTTGACCACGTCGGCCCCGAGGTCCTGCGACAACCGGGCGTAGTCGACGACCCCGCGGACGCGGCGGGCCCGCACCTGCGGGTCGTCGAGCGACTCCCCGGGCATCGGCACCCAGATCGGTTCGACGACGAAGGGCAGCGACTCGGCCCGACACTGCTCGGCCAGGTCGCGGACGAACGCGCGGTGCGCGTCGGCCTCGGCGACCTCGTGGCGGTAGCGCCACAACAGCTTGACCGCGTCACCCCCGGCGCGCCGGATCTGGGCCACGCTCCACCCGGGCCGGATGTCACTGGTCCGGTGCGCGTCGGGCTCGCGCTGGTACTCCTCGCCCTCGATGCACAGCATCAGACCGACGTCGCCGGGCAGCGCCCCGGTGGCCACGCAGGCCGGGAGTCCCAGATCGGGATCGACCAGCACCGCGCTGGCGTACGGCGCGACTGCCCGGGCCAGCTGGGTCTTGATCGCCACCGCGGCGGCATGCACGTCGGTCGTGTCCGGTGGCACGATCATCGCCGCCGGGTGATCGATGGCCAGCACGGTGAAAAACCCGTCGCGGTCGGCACACCCGGCCAGCCCGCGGCGTACGCCGAGATCCATGGTCGTCATCGCGTCATCCATCGAGTCGCTCCTGTTCGCTGCCGCTGACGTGCCGGGCGGCGACCTCGGTCGCCCGCCGACCGGCGGCGACGGGGTCGAGCCCGGTCGCCAAGCCGGACAGGAATCCGGCGGTGGCCACGTCGCCGGCCCCGGTCGTCCCGGCCACCGACGTTACCGGGACGCACGGGAGGAAGGCGTTGACCCCCCCGTGGGCCCCCAACCGCGGGCCGAGCGCTCCGGCCCGCTCGAGTCGGACCCGGTCGGCGGTCGCGACCTGGAGACCGGCCGACCCGGCGGTGACCAGGGCGACCGCCACACCGAGGTCGACCAGCCGCCGTCCGGCTTCGGCCAGGCCGGCCCGGTCGGCGCTCAGCCCCCAGTCGAAACACGAGTTGAGGTCGTCGATGCTCGGGGTGATCAGGTCGGTCAGCCCGAAGGTCGCCGCGGCGAACCGCTCCCAGCGCTCCACCCGACCGGGCTCGGAGCGGTCGACCACGGCCAGGTCGAGCGACGTGGTCGTGCCCGCGGCCCCGGCCCGGGCGAACAGCTCGACCAGGGCGGCGCCGTCGTCGTGACACAGCGCGGCCAGCAGATTGGGGTATCCGACGTGCAGCAGATCGATCCCGGCCAGGTCGAGCTCGCGACCGTCGAACAAGTCGTTGGCGCCGGAGTGGTGCCAGAAGGTGCGGTCGCGACCGGGCGGCGAAACCACGATCGTGTACGAGGTCGCCGCGTCGACCACGCGGAACCGGCTGGCGTCGATCCCCTCGGCGGCCAGCCGGTCGGTCAGCACCGAAGCCAGCTCGTCACGTCCGACCGCCGCGGCCAGGACGACGTCGACCCCGAACCGTCTCAGCGCCAGCCCCGTGGTGTGGACGCACCCGCCGGTCCGGGTCCGCATCGGACCCAGGGTGTAGAGCGCCCCCTCGACCAGCCCGGGCGGCCGGTCGAGCTCGGGGATGAAGTCGATGCACACGTGACCCGCCACCATGACTCGCACGCGGCCACCCTAGGGGCGACGGTCGGTCGGGGAGCCGACGGTCCGACTCCGGACGCCGTACGCGATCCCCGGTCGGCCACCGGCGTCACACCGCCCCGACGGGCCACCCACCGAGTAGATTTGGCCGCGCCCGTCCGGCCGCCCCGCACCGCAGACCCCGAAGAGGAATCGATGTCCGACCCCACGTCCGCCGCTGCGCCGATGCCGCTGACCCCGCCCGAGGGCAACCCGCTGACGCTGACCGCTCCCGCTCCCCCGGCCACCGTGGCGGCGACGCAGGCTCCGGCGATGGCGCCCCAGGTCGATCCGGCGTCGGTCCCCGCGCTCGACGGGAAGGTCAGCGGGTTCATGAACGCCCTGATGACCGCGCAGACCCGGTCGCCGGAGTTCGCCAAGCAGGCGGCCGACGTCCGCAGCATGGGCGACGCCGACATCCGCCGCGCCGCCGAGACCTCGAACCGGCTGCTGCAGACCCCGGTCCGCGCGCTCAAGGAGGGCGGCGTCGCCGAGGGATCGAAGGTCGGCAACACGCTGCTGCAGTTGCGGCGCACGGTCGAGGACCTCGATCCCAGCCAGGCCACCGGCACCCGCAAGCTGTTCGGGATGATCCCGTTCGGCGACAAGATCAGCGACTACTTCCGGCGCTACGAGTCGGCACAGAGCCACCTCAACGGCATCCTGCACAGCCTGCGCAACGGCCAGGACGAGCTGACCAAGGACAACGTCGCGCTCAACATGGAGAAGCAGAACCTGTGGGCGACCATGGGCCGGCTGAACCAGTACATCTACATCGCCGAGCGGCTGGACGACCAGCTGGCCGCGATGATCGGGCAGCTCGAGTTCTCCGACCCGGAAAAGGCCAAGGCCCTGAGCCAGGACGTGTTGTTCTACGTCCGGCAGAAGCACCAGGACCTGCTGACCCAGCTGGCGGTGTCGATCCAGAGCTACCTGGCCATCGACATCATCATCAAGAACAACCTCGAACTGATCAAGGGCGTCGACCGAGCCTCGACCACCACGATCTCGGCGCTGCGGACCGCGGTCATCGTCGCCCAGGCGCTCGGCAACCAGAAGCTGGTGCTCGACCAGATCACCGCGCTCAACACCACGACGTCCGGACTGATCCAGCGCACCTCGGAGATGCTCCGCGACAACTCGGCCCAGATCCAGCAGCAGGCGGCCTCGGCGACCATCGGGCTGCGAACAGCTGCAGGCCGCGTTCCAGAACATCTACGCGACCATGGACTCGATCGACACCTTCAAGATGCAGGCCCTGGACACCATGGCCGCAACCATCGGCACGCTCGAGGGCGAGGTGCAGAAGTCGCGCAGCTACCTCGAGCGGGTCAACCGCCAGGACGCGCAGATCGCCTCGGGTGCGCTCGACCTGACCACCGACCCGGGCGCACCGAGCGGTCTGCGGTGAACGGCGCGTGAGCTTCAGCGACTGGCTCGGCCGGGTGTTCGGGCGGGCGCCGGACCCGGCGCCGGACCCCGTACCCCCGGCTCCGTCGGCCCCGACCGAGGCCGACATCCTGGCCGCACTGGAACAGGTCCAGCGCGGCGTGGCCGGTGGGGTGGTGCCCGCAGTCGGTGAGCTCGCGCGTGGCCAAGATCAGCCAGACCGTACGCGACACGATGCCCCGCCTCCGCAACGTCGGACTGCAGCAGCGTCGAGGCGTACTCGGTGATGACCACGGCCACCGACTACCTGCCCGAGGCCATCGGCGCCTACACCCGGCTGCCCCGGCAGTGGGCGGACTCGCGGCCGATCGAGAACGGCAAGACGTCGCTGATGGTGCTGATCGACCAGTTCGACCTGCTCGGGGCAACGATGGACGCGATCTTCGACGCGGTCGTCCGGGTCGACGCCGACGCGCTGATCGCCCACGGCCGCTTCCTGCAGGAGAAGTTCGGCCACGCATCCACAGGAGGAAGCTTGAACCTCGGCGACCAGCGTCCCCAGCCGCCGACCAGCAGTCTGGATCTGCCATGACCGACGAGCCGCGTTCCGGCGCCGGGGTCGAGGCGCAGCTGCGGGCCATGCACACCTGGGCCCGGGAACGCATCGCCGGGCTGCGCGAGGCCCATCCGGAGATCCACCCGTCGAGCTCGCTCGATCTCCCCCTCGATCTGCACGGCCCGGGTGCGTTCCCCGGTCTGGGCGTCCCAGGGGGCTCGGGGTCAGCCACTCCCCCTGCTCCGACCGCACCACCGTCGTCGCGTACGCCGGCCCCCTCACCGCCCGGGTCCGCGGTCGGCGACGCGCCGCCGGTGGCCGCCGCGCCGGCGGCCCCGACCACCCCTGCGGCCGAAGCCGATCAGCCGCCGGCCAAGTCGCTCGACGAGCTGCTGGCCGAGCTCGACGCGCTGACCGGGCTGACCGAGGTCAAGGCCGAGATCCACCGCCAGGTGGCCGTGCTGCGCGTCGAGGGGCTGCGGACCAAGGCCGGACTCAGGTCGGCCGACCATCACCCGCCACCTGGTCTTCGTCGGCAACCCGGGGACCGGCAAGACCACCGTCGCCCGGCTGGTCGGCGGTATCTACCGGGCCCTCGGGCTGCTCAGCACGGGGCAGCTGGTCGAGGTCGACCGCTCCGAACTGGTGGCCGGCTACCTCGGCCAGACCGCGATCAAGACCGCCGAGGTGGTGGCGTCGGCCGCCGGCGGCGTGCTGTTCATCGACGAGGCGTACAGCCTGGCCGGCGATCAGTACGGCCAGGAGGCGGTCGACACCCTGGTCAAGGAGATGGAGGACCGGCGCGACGACCTGGTCCTGATCGTCGCCGGATACCCGGACCCGATGGCCGGCTTCATCGCCCAGAACCCCGGGCTGTCCAGCCGGTTCCGCACGACCATCGAGTTCGCCGACTACAGCGACGACGAACTGGTGGAGATCTTCTCCGGCCTGGCCCGCGCCGCCGACTACGACGTCGGCGAGAGCTGCCTGCGGCGGTTCGAGATGATGCTGGCCATCGACGCCGCGCGGACCGATGTTCGGCAACGGCCGCTTCGCCCGCAACCTGCTCGAGGCGGCGATCGGGCGCCACGCGTGGCGGCTCCGCGATGTCGACGAGCCGACCCTCGAGCAACTGCGCGAGCTGCGGGGCGAGGACCTCGACGACCCGATCCGCCGCCGAACGAGCCGCCCGAGCCGACCGGTCCACCCGCGCCGACCGGGCCACCCGCGCCGGACGACTCACCCGCGAAGGAGGCCGGCGATGAGTCAGGCTAGCCAACCGGCCCCGACCGCAGCCGCGGCGACGGCGACGGCCCCGCCGGCGACACCGGCCGCGGTGGCCACCACCGGTCCCACGGCGCCCCAGGGCGTCGTCACGCCGGCGACGACGAAGGTGATCGACACCCCGCAGCGGCTCCGGCGGCTGAGCGCGATCGTGGTGGTCACGGGCATCGTGGTCGGACTGATCTCGGCCCTCACGCTGGCCTACCTGGCCTCGTCGCTCGCGCGGGCCCAGGCCGACGCCGAGCAGCTGATCCGGGTACAGAAGATCCAGACCAACCTGCTGTCGGCCGACGCCACCGCGACCAACGCGTTCCTGGTCGGCGGCCTCGAACCGCCGGCCCAGCGGGCGGCGTACGACCAGGCCATGACCACGACCAGCCGCCTGATCACCGAGGCGGCCCGGCGCCCAGTCGGCCGACGCCGAGGCGCTGGCCGCGCTCAACCAGGAGGTCATCGGCTACGCCGCGGCCATCGAGCAGGCCCGGGCCAACAATCGGCAGGGCTTGCCGGTCGGCGCGCAGTATCTCCGCACGGCCAGCGCCCAACTGCGCGGCGACCGCGCTGCCGATCCTCGACAACCTGGTCGCGGCCAACGCCGAGCGGGCCCAGGACGAGATGGACGTCCGGATCGGCTACGTCGCGGTGGTCGTGCTGCTGCTCGGTCTGGCGGCCGTCGTGGCCGTCCAGCTCTGGGTCGCCCGCCGGTTCCGTCGCACGCTCAACACCGGGTTGCTGGCCGCTTCCGTCGTGCTGCTGGCCGCGCTGATCGCCGGCCTGATCACCATGTCGCAGCTCAGCCAGCGGGGTCGTCGGAGATCGAGGACGGCAGCTTCAGCGCGCTCAACCGCGCCGCGTCCGCCCGGATCCAGGCCAACGACGCCAAGGCCAACGAGAGCCTGACCCTGATCGCCCGCGGCTCGGGTCAGTCGTTCGAGGACGCCTGGCAGGCCGCGGCGGCCACGGTCAACGCCAACCTGGGCGACGACCCGGCGCTGCTCGACCAGTGGCAGGCGTACGAGGAGGTGCATGCGGAGATCCGCACCCTCGACGACGACGGCTCCTGGGACGCCGCGGTGGCCAAGGCCACCGGGACCGGCGAGGACTCGGCCAACACCACCTTCGGACGCTTCGACGCTGCGCTGGCCGGAACGATCGACCAGGTCGCCGCCGAGACCGCGCAGTCGCTCGGGTCGCGTCAACCCGGCCTGGTCACCGCCGCCCTCTTCTGCCTGCTGGCCGGTCTGGCCGCCGCGGTCCTCGGCCGCGCCGGGATCGCCGCCCGACTCCGGGAGTACCGATGAGCACCGCCCGCCGTACGCCGCCCGCGCTCCGCCGGCTGCGCCTGGTCCTGGCCGCCGGAGCGCTCAGCCTGGTCAGCGCGTGTTCGTTGTTCAGCTATGCACCGACCCCGCTGCCTCAGGCCGCACCGACCACCGTCCCGACGCCGGCTGGGGGTGGCAGCCCGGCCAGTTGCACCAACGCGCTGGCCAGCTACGAGCCGACCGGCGCCCTGCCCCGTCCGAACGATCTGCCCAGCGGCTCGACGATGGCCAAGATCGCCCAGCGCGGTCGGGTGATCGCCGGTGTCTCGGCCGACACCTATCTGCTGGCCTCGCGCAATCCGCAGAACGGCCGGATCGAGGGCTTCGACATCGACATGGTCAAGGCGGTGTCGCAGGCGATCTTCGGTGACGCGAACAAGTACCAGCTCAAGGTCATCACCGCCGCCCAGCGGATCCCGTCGCTCGAGCAGGGCGACGTCGACATCGTCGTCCGCAACATGACCATCACCTGCGACCGGTGGAAGCAGATCGCGTTCTCGTCGGAGTACTACCGCGCCGGGCAGAAGATCCTGGTCCGCAAGGGCTCCAAGGCCAAGGCCATCACCGACCTGAACGATCAGGCGGTCTGCGCGCCGCGCGGCACCTCGAGCATGGACAACCTGATGAAGCTGGCCCCGGAGGCCGAGGCGGTCGGATCGGACAGCCACACCGGCTGCCTGGTGCTGTTCCAGCAGGGCAAGGTCGACGCCATCACCGGCGACGACACGGTGCTCGCCGGTCTGGCCGCTCAGGATCCGTATGCGGTGGTGCCCGAGCAGAAGGCGTTCACCGCCGAGCCCTACGGGATCGCCTTCAACGCCGACGACGTGGACTTCGTCCGCTTCGTCAACGCCAAGCTCGCCGAGATGCGCAGCGACGGCGAATGGACGCGCATCTACAACCGCTGGCTGGCTGATTCGCTCGGTTCGGCGCCGTCGCCGCCCAAGGCGGTCTACGGCAGGAACCGATGATCATGTCGGGTGTGGGGGGTCGTCCCCCGACATCGACAGCCTCGGGGGGTGGGGGGTCGTCCCCCCACTTCGTCGCCGGCCTCGGGGGGTGTGGGGGTCGTCCCCCCACTTGGTCGAGATGAGCACGCCAGATCCGGCTCGGCCGGCCGGGGCGCGGGTGCCCACCTCGCTCACCGCACCGAGCGCCCCCGGCCGGATCGGGGAACCGATCGAGCCGAGCGCGGCCATGGCCTATCTCGACGAGCTCGGTCGCTGGCGCGACACCCGACGGGCCGAACTCGACCGGCTCGACCAGGTCGCGCTCGGTGCGGCCAACGGCCACAGCGCGACCGGCGACATCGTGTTGTCGATGGCGCTGTGGAAGGCGGTGTCCGACCGCTTCGAGTTGCTCGTCCGGACCTGGGACTCGGGCCGGGTCGGACCGACCGAACGGCTGCAGCTCGCGGGATTGATCTGGGGCCGCCTCGACGCGGCGGCCGCCTCCGGGATGACCGTCTCGCTGCCCGAGGCCTGCCGGTTGTCCGACGCCCTGGTGGCCCAGCTGCGGGTCAAGCTCGGGCTCGACCCCTCGGGTGCCGAGATCACCGCCAAGATCCGCCAGCTCCGGGCCCAGATGGAACGGATCCGCGAGCAGGTCGATCTCGAACCGGCGGGCCAGGCCCAGCAGGCCGCGGCCGAACGCCAGGCCAAGCTGGCCCGCCGTCTCAAGGACATCGCCGACAAGGCGGGACGCGGCGGCGACGTCGGCGGGATGCTCGGACCACTGGAGATCGAGGCGGCCACCTTCGAACGCGATCTGATCGTCGGCGGCTCGCGACGTCGTGACGCCGCCGAACTGGTCCGCCGGGCGCGGGCCCAGCGGGCCTCGCTCGAGGCGCGCGAGGAGGCGCTGCGGGCCCTGGCCGAGCAGGCCGTGCGCACCGTCGATCCGGCGCCGCGCTACGCGGTGCCCGATGTCGAAGCGCTGGGCCCGGTGCCCAACACCGCGGACCGGCTGGCCGCGTACCTGAAGCGCCTCGACCAGGTCGACCGGGCGATGACCCACGCCCATGCCGCCTACCGTCGGGCGGTCGACGAACACGCCGAGTTGCGCGCTCTCCTCGACGCCTATCGGGTCAAGGCCGAGGCCACCGGGGTCGCCGACCTGCCCGAACTCCGGCAGAGCTACGAGCTGGCCCGGGCCGCCCTCGCCGCCCACCCGTGTCGCATGATCATCGCCGGACAGCTCGTGACGCTGTTCCAGACCTACCTGATGAATACGCCCCGTCGATCTGCGGAGTCCAGATGAAGTGCACCCAGCCCGGTTGTACCGGCACCATCGTCGACGGCTACTGCGACGTCTGCGGCAGCCCACCGGCGGCCGGAACGTCCGCGTCGGCGGCGGCGCCGGCGGCGCATGCCCCCACCGGGCGCGCCCCCGCACCGGCCGGTCGGATGGCCGCGTCACCGCTGCCCAGCAGCAGGCCTCACCCCCGCCGTCACAGGTCGGCGCGACGACCGCCGGACCGACCCCGTGTCGCCAACCCGGATGCGCCGGGACCGTGGTCGACGGCTACTGCGACATCTGCGGCCTGCCCGGCGACGACCAGCCGGCCGACGCCGCAGCGGGCGTCGAGAGCGGTGCGACGGCCGGGGTCGGTTCGACCATGACCCGCGGGTCGAGTCGACTGGGGTCGACCGCGCTGGGTTCGAGCCGCGCCCTGGCCGGTGGATCGAAGATCACCCGCCGGGTGCACTCGGGCTCGCAACGACTGCGGTCGGCCCGGCTCGGTGCCGGTCTGACCCGGGTGCCGCCGGCGCCGGTGACCGACGCTTCGCAGGCGATCATGAAGGACCCGCAGGTCCCCGAGGACAAGCGGACCTGCCCGCACTGCAACGCCCCGGTCGGCCGGTCACGCAACGGTCAACCGGGCCGCGCCGAGGGCTTCTGCGCCCAGTGCGGCACCGCGTACTCGTTCACCCCGAAGCTCAAGGCCGGCGACCTGGTCGCCCAGCAGTACGAGGTCGCGGGCTGTCTGGCCCACGGCGGCCTGGGCTGGATCTACCTGGCCAAGGACCGCAACGTCTCCGACCGCTGGGTGGTGCTCAAGGGCCTGCTCAACACCGGCGACAAGGACGCGCTGGCCGTGGCCATCGTCGAGCAGCAGTTCCTGGCCCAGGTCGAGCACCCGCTGATCGTCGAGATCTACAACTTCGTCACCCACGACAGCGGTGACGGCCCGGCCGGCTACATCGTGATGGAGTACGTCGGCGGGACGTCGCTCAAGCAGATCCTCAAGGCCCGGATGCGGGCCAACAGCGGCGCCTTCGACCCGCTGCCGGTCGACCAGGCGCTGGCCTACATCCTCGAGGTGCTGCCCGCGTTCACCTACCTGCACGACCTCGGCCTGGTCTACTGCGACTTCAAGCCCGACAACCTGATCCAGGTCGGCGACGCGGTCAAGCTGATCGACATGGGCGGCGTACGCCGGATCGACGACGTGGACAGCGCCATCTACGGCACCGTCGGCTACCAGGCGCCCGAGGTGGCGCAGATGGGCACCACCGTCGCCTCCGACATCTACACCATCGGCCGGACGCTGCTGGTGCTGATGATGGAGTTCCGCGGCTACCAGACCCGCTACGTCGCCACGCTGCCGCCGGTCGCCGAGACCCCGCTGTTCCAGCAGCACGACTCGCTCTACCGGCTGATCGCCAAGGCCTGCGCGCCGGACCCGGCCGACCGCTTCGCCTCGGTCGACGAGTTCCGGGTGCAGTTGCTCGGCGTGCTCCGCGAGGTGGTGGCGGCGCAAGACCTCGGGCACCGCGCTGACCTCGGCGGCATCGGTGCTGTTCGAGGCCCCGGCGGTGACCAGCGAGGCGCTCGAGTGGGACGAGCTGCCCGGCCCTGCGTACCGACACCCGGACCCGCAGTACAGCTGGCTGAGCAACATCGCGGTCGACCGATCCGGAGCGAGCGGCTGGCCGAGCTACGGCGGGCCCCGGAGGCCTCGCCCGAGGTGTTCCTGGCCCAGGCCCGCGCGGCCCTCGAGCTCCGCCGGCCCGATCTGGTCGACCAGGTGGTCAACGCGATGCTGACCGCCGACCCGTGGGAGTGGCGCGCGGTCTGGGTGAGCGGTCTGGCCGCACTCGACGCCGGCGACTTCGCCGCTGCCCAGTCGGCCTTCAACGCGGTCTACGGCCAGGTCCCCGGCGAGCTGGCCCCCAAGCTCGCGCTCGCCCTGGCCTGCGAGCACGGCGGCGAGTCCGACGTGGCCGAGGGGCTCTACCGGACCTGCGCGAGCACCGATGCCAACTACGTCGCCCCGGCGGCGTTCGGGATGGCGCGGATCCGGGTCGGCCGCGGTGACATCGCCGGTGCGGTCGCCGCGCTCGACCAGGTGCCCTCGACCAGCCGCAGCTTCACCGAGTCGCGGCGACTCCGGGCCGTGCACCTCTACGCCTCCGACGGCGGTCTGCCGTCGCTGGCCCAGGCGATGGACAGCCTGCAGGGCGTCCGCCTCGACCCGCGCGACCAGGCCCAGCTCACCGCCTCGATCCTCGAGCGCGCGCTGGTCGCGGTCGGCCAGGGCGGGCCGCAGAGCGGCGTCAAGATCGGCCCGTACGCGGCCCGCGACGAGACCCTGCGCGACGGACTCGAGTCGACGTACCGGCAACTGGCCGGGACCGAGACCGACGATCGGCGGCGGTGGGCCCTGATCGACAAGGCCAACGAGGTGCGAAGGTGGACCCTACGATGAGTGACCCCGCACCCTGGACGGCCCAGCCCACCGCCCCCTCCGGCCCGAGCGACCCCGGCCCGACCGAACCCGACCCGCACGCCGTCGGCGGCCCGGCGCCGGCCTGCCCGATCTGTGGCAACCCGGTGACCCCGCAGGCGGCCTTCTGCGAAGTGTGTGGCGCCCAGCTCACTCCGACCACCGCACCGGCGACGGACGAGCCCGACGAACTCGAGACGCCGATCGAGCTCACCCGCTCGGTGCAGCTCAGGACCGGTGAGGACGACGTCGAGGACACGGTGGCCATCGCCCCGCCCTGCACCACCTGCGGCGGCGTCGTCGGCGCCGACGGCTATTGCGAGACCTGCGGCACCAAGGCCCTGAGCGAGCGCGACCACTACATCGAGCAGCCGGCCTCCTGGGTCGCCGCCGTCTGCGACCAGGGCATTCGGCACCACCGCAACGAGGACGCCTGCGCAGTCGCCGCGGAGGCGGCGCCAGGGTCGCGGGCGGTGCTGGTGGTCTGCGACGGGGTGTCGACCTCGCTCGACTCCGACGTGGCCAGCCTGGCCGCCGCCCGCCGGGCCCGCGAATTGCTGCTGGCCAACCGGCCGAGCGGACTCGGCACGCCGGCCAGCCGGGCCGCCGCCATCGCGACCTCACTGGTCGACGCGGCCGCGGCGGCCAACGACGCGGTGCTGGCCAACACCGCCGCCGAGAGCGACAACGCGGCGTCGTGCACCTTCGTCGCCGCCGTGGTCGAGGGCAACCTGATCATCACCGGCAACATCGGCGACAGCCGGGCGTACTGGATCCCCGACCTCGGCACCGACGAGGCGCCGATGGAGCTGAGCCTCGACGACTCGGTGGCCCAGACCCGGATCGCGATGGGGGTGTCGCGCGAGGAGGCCGAGAACGGCCCGCAGGCCCACGCCATCACCAAGTGGCTCGGTCGCGACAGCCCCGACGTCGTCCCGCGTACGAGTTCGGTGACCGTGGCCGCGCCGGGCTGGCTCGTCGTCTGCTCCGACGGACTGTGGAACTACGTCTCCGAGGCCACCGACCTGCAGGCCCTGGTCGCGCAGCTCAGCAACCAGGATGCGGCGGTGCTCCCGCTGGCCGCCGCGCTGGTCGGCTGGGCCAACGCGCAGGGCGGCAAGGACAACATCACGGTGGCGCTGGCCCGGCTGGGCTGACCCGCCGCCCGCACCGGACCGGTCGGGCCCACCGGCGGTTAGTGTGTGGGTCAGCTTCGCCGCACCGACCCAGGAGGACGCCGATCATGGCCGAGTTCAGCGCCACCGTCTATCAGAACGAGTTCCTGCCCGACGGCGGTACCGACGTCAACGCGATCGTCACCATCGCCTGCTCCGGCGCCGGCCTGGCCGGGCAGACCGGGTCGGGCGACGCGGGCGAGATCGTCATCGTCGACACCTCGGGCTCGATGGGCCGGACCAAGCTCGAGGCGGCCAAATTCGCCGCGTCGGCCGCCATCGACCAGATCGTCGACGGCACCTGTTTCGCGGTCGTGGCCGGCACCCACCAGGCCTACCTGGCCTTTCCCCCGGTCCGGGCCGGAGCGGGCATGGTCCGGATGGACCCGGGTGCCCGGTTCGCCGCCCACCAGGCGGTCGACCCAGTTCCGCTCCGACGGCGGCACCGCGATGGGCACCTGGCTGACCCTGGCCGGGCGGTTGTTCGACTCGGTGCCGCTGCTGGTCCAGCGGCACGCGATCCTGCTCACCGACGGCGAGAACCACAACGAGACGCCCGAGCAACTGAACGCGGCGATCCAGGGCGCGACCGGCAAGTTCCAGTGCGACTGCCGCGGCGTCGGCGTCGACTGGGAGGTGTCGGAGGTCCGGCGGATCGCCCAGGCGCTGCTCGGGACCGTCGACATCATCCCGGACGCCTCGGCCATGAGCCAGGTCTTCGCCGAGCTGATGCAGCGCTCGATGAGCCGCGGCGTGGCCGACGCCCAGTTGCGGGTGTGGGCGCCGCAGGGTGCCCAGGTGATGTTCGTCCGCCAGGTCGCGCCGACCGTCGAGGACCTGAGCGGACGCCGGACCGAGGTCAACCCGCTGACCGGCGCCTACCCGACCGGTTCGTGGGGCGACGAGTCCCGCGACTACCACGTCAGCGTGCGGCTGGCGGCCAAGGCGATCGGCCAGGAGCAGCTGGCCGCGCGGGTGCAGCTGGCCATCGGCGCCGACGTCGTCGCCCAGGCGCTGGTCAAGGCCAAGTGGTCGGCCGACGAAGGGCTGACCACCCGGATCAACCCGGCGGTCGCGCACTACACCGGACAGACCGAGTTGGCCGACGCCATCCAGGCCGGTCTGGCCGCCAAGGCCAGCGGCGACGTCGAGACCGCGACCCAGAAGCTGGGCCGGGCCGTCCAGCTGGCCGAGGCCACCGGCAACGCCGAGGCGACGACCCGGTTGCGCAAGGTGGTCGACATCGACGATCCGGAGACCGGTACGGTGCGTCTGAAGCGCGCGGTGGACAAGGCGGACGAGATGGCCCTGGACACCGCCTCGACCAAGACCACCCGAATCAGGAACTGATCGATGACCGCAGTCTGCCCGGCCGGCCACTCCTCGACCGCCGACGACTACTGCGACGTCTGCGGGATGCCGATCGACGCCACCGCGGTGATCCCCGGCGCTCCCCCGGCTCCGGTCGACATTCCGGCGCAAGCGCCGGCCGGCGGGCAGCCGTGCCCGAACTGCTCGACCCCGAACGCGGTCGACGCGTTGTTCTGCGAGAACTGCGGCTACGACTTCACCACCGCGACCATGCCGCGCCCGCTGACACCGCCCGACCTGACCCCGCCGGACCGACCCGCCGGATCCATCCGCCCGATCTGACCCCGCCGGCCGAGACCGGCGCGGCGGCTGCCGGGTCGACGGCGGCGTCGGCTCCGGCCGCGCGAGTCGGCACGCCGGGTCGGCATCGCGCCGGCTCCGGCTGTTGCTGCGGCGACGGGGGGCGCGGTCGAGTGGGTGGCCGAGATCTGGATCGATCCGGCCTGGTACCAGGCGCAGGAGAGCCCCGACCGACTGCCGTCGGCCGGTCTGCCCGCGGTGGTGGCACTGCGGGGGTCGTCGCTGCTGATCGGACGCGTCTCGCAGAGCCGTAACATCCATCCCGACATCGACTGCGACACCGACTCCGGCGTCAGCCGGCGGCAGGCTCAGCTGACCACCGACGGCAACCGCTGGTGGGTCGAGGACCTCGATTCGGCCAACGGCACCTTCGTGGCCTCGGCGACCAGCTCGCTGCCCGAGGATCCGATCCCGGTGGGGAGCAAGCACGAACTGGCTCCCGACGACCGGCTCTACGTCGGCGCCTGGACCCGGATCGTCATCCGGCGGGCCACCGACGAGGAGAAGCAGACCTTCTGACCGCGTACGCGCCGCTCGGCTCTGCGCGAACACCCGACCGATTCCTCGACCTGCGTGTGTAGTCTCGCAGCGCACCGAGGCGTACGCCCCAGCAACAGGAGGAATTCGTGGAGATCAAGGTCGGCATCCAGCAGGTCAATCGCGAGATCGTGGTGGAGACCAGCGAGTCGGCCGAGGCCGTGGAGAAGGCACTCCGCGAGGCCATCGCCGACGAGTCCGTCCTCACCCTCACCGACGAGCGCGGCCGCCGCGTCCTCGTCCCTGCGCTCAAGATCGCCTACGTCGACCTCGGCGAGGAGAACGCCCGCCATGTGGGCTTCGGCTCGCTGTCCTGAGCTGAGCCGACTGCCCGGTCGCCGCTGAACGGCAGACCTCAGGACTGCAGACCCAGCGCCGCCATCCGCTTGGTGTGGTTCTCGATCAGTCGGGAGAACATCCGGCTGATCGCGGCCAGATCCATGCCCGGGCGGTCGACCGTCCCGGTCAGCAGCGCGGTCAGCGCATCGCGGTCGGCGGCCACCCGCTGGGCCTGGCTCAGCGCCTCGCCGACCAGACGCCGGCCCCACAGCGCGAGTCGTCCGGCGACACGCGGGTCGGCACCGATCGCCGAGCGGACCCGCTCGACGATGAAGGTGGCGTGAGCCTCGTCGGCCAGCACCTCGTGGACCAGGGCCCGGGTGTCCGGATCGACGAAGGCGGCGACCTCGCGATAGAAGTCGGCGGCGAACCCGTCGCCCACGTAGGTCCAGACCAGACCCTCGAGCCAGTCCTTGGGCCGGGTGTGGGCGTGGAAGGCGTTGAACGCCTCGCGGAACGGCTGCATGGCCACCATCACGTCGGCGTCGAGCTCGGTGAGCCGCGACCGCACCCGCTCGAAGTGGCCGATCTGCGCCGCGGCCATGGTGGCGATCTGCACCTTGTCGGCCAGCGTCGGCACCGTACGCGCGTCCTCGGCCAGTCGCTCGAACGCGGCCAGCGCCCCGTAGCCGATGGTGCCCAACAAATCGACGGCACCGTTGCGGTACTCGTCGTCCACCATCAGCCGGGCCTGGGTCATGGCCGCAGGATAGTACCGGTGGTTTGCCGGGTTCGCGATAGACTGCCCGGGATTTCCCAAGACGAGCATTGAGGCAGATTCCTGAGCAGCGACGCAACGACCCTAGACATGCCCGAGCCGACCCCTGACGAGGCGGCTCCCGACGAGTCGACCACCGCGGCGTCGACCCTCGAGGAGGTCGGTTCCGACCAGGCGGCCACCGAGCTGGAAGCCGCCGAGGAGGCCGAGTCCGAGCCGGCTCCCCCGAGCACCTTCGCCGACCTCGGAGTTCTGCCCGCGATCGTCGAGGCGCTCGAGCAGGTGGGCATCACCTCCCCGTTCCCGATCCAGGCCATGGCCATCCCGATCGCGCTGACCGGCACCGACATGATCGGCCAGGCCCGCACCGGCACCGGCAAGACGCTCGCGTTCGGCATCACGCTGCTGCAGCGGATCGTCGTCCCCGGCGAGCGCGACTACGCCGAGCTGGCCCGACCGGGCGCCCCGCAGGCGCTGGTCGTGGCCCCGACGCGCGAACTCGCCGGCCAGGTCAGCGCCGACATCACCACCGCGGCGGCCCGTCGCCACGCACGCGTGCTGACCATCTACGGCGGGGTCGGCTACGACAACCAGCTGAACACGCTGGCCCGTGGCGTCGACGTCGTCGTCGGTACGCCCGGCCGGCTGATCGATCTGCTCGACCGCAAGGCCCTCGACCTGAGCCATGTCAAGGTGCTCGTCCTCGACGAGGCCGACGAGATGCTCGACCTGGGTTTCCTGCCCGACGTCGAGCGCATCCTCGCCGCCACGCCCGAGCTTCGTCAGACCATGCTGTTCTCGGCGACCATGCCGTCGGCGATCGTCTCGCTGGCCCGCAAGCACCTGCGCCACCCGGTCAACATCCGCGCGGAGTCCGCCGGTGAGCAGAACATGGTGCCGACCACGGCCCAATTCGTCTACCAGGCCCACGACCTCGACAAGCCCGAGGTGGTCGCGCGCATCCTGCAGGCCGAGAACCGCAACCGGGTGATGATCTTCTGCCGGACCAAGCGGTCCGCGCAGCGGGTCAGCGACGATCTGGCCGAACGCGGTTTCGCCGCCACCGCCATCCACGGCGACCTCAACCAGGTCGCCCGCGAGAAGGCGTTGCGGCAGTTCCGCGGGGGCGAGGTCGACGTGCTCGTGGCCACCGATGTGGCCGCACGCGGCATCGACGTCGAAGGCGTCACCCACGTCATCAACTACCAGTGCCCCGAGGACGACAAGACCTACGTGCACCGTATCGGTCGCACCGGCCGTGCCGGCGCTTCCGGCGTGGCCATCACCTTCGTCGACTGGGCCGACCAGACCCGGTGGAAGGTCATCAACAACATCCTGGGCCTGCCGTTCGAGCAGCCCGAGGAGACCTACTCCACCTCGGCGCACCTCTACCACGACCTCGGCATCGACCCGGGAGCCAAGGGTCGGATCGTGCCCGAGCGGGCACCCGAACCGCGTGCGGCCAAGGACGAGGGCACCGAGCGACCGCGTCGCGAGCGTGACCGGCCCAAGTCGACCCGCAGCCGTCAGCGGTTGCGCAACGGCAAGCCGCTCGACGCCGACGGTGCAGCGCCGGACGCGGCGGTTGACGCCCCGGTGGTCGCCGAGCGTCCGGTGACCGACGAGTTGCCGACCGCGCCGTCCGAGACGTCGAGCGAGGCATCGTCCGGCGATGCGCCCAAGCGTCGCCGCCGCCGCCGCCGTCGCGGCGCAGGGGGCGACAATGCCCACGGTGACGGCGCCGGTGGCGACAGTGCCGACGGCGGGTCCGACGCAGCCCCGTCGGTCGATACCGCGTCGGGGTAATCTTTCCCGCCGGTCAGCCGCGTACGCTCAGCGCGCGCGGCCGATCGGCTCGGCGGTGACCACCAGATTGCTGTCGTAGCCGCCGCGATCGCGCTGGTAGTCACCGGTACAGGTGATCAGGACGAGGCGATGGCGGCCCTCCTGGTCGAACGCCGGAGTTTGCGCCGACAGGGCCTGCTTGGTCACCGTGCGCACCGACGTCACCCGGTATCGGGCCCGGTGCTTGCCCGCGGTGACCGTGAGCTTGTCACCCACCCGACTGTCGAGCAGTCGCGCGAAGAAGCCGAGGCCCTGCGTGGCCGAGTCGACGTGACCGGCGAGCACCGTGGTGCCGAACGGGTCGCCCGCCTCCGCGCTGCCGTCCCACCACCCCACATGATCGACGTCCTCGGGCACGTCGAGGATCCCGTCGACCGTCGCGGCGGGCACGACCGCGGTCGACGCACCACCGGGCAACCGGATCCGTCCGGGGACGAAGGTGACGCGCTCGCTCTCGGCGGGTCGACCGATCGAGGCGCTCGGCACCGCGGTTGCACTCGCCGCCGTCGAGGGCGCGGTCGACCCCGCAGCCGCCGGTGCACCGCCGGGCGCGGCGCTGGTGTCAGCGCCGGGACCGGTGGCGCACCCGGACAGGACCAGCAGAGCGGCGGCGGTCGCGAGGAGTCGTCGGACCGGCGTGGTGATCAACGGGTCAGGTCGACCGCGAACGTCGCAGCATCGCCGATCGCCTGGCCCCCGGTGCCGGTGTCGACCCGCTTGGGCTTGTCGGAGCCACGGCGTTCGACCGGCAGCACGTGCACGGCGACGTTCATCGTCTTCTTGGCCGGATCTCCGATCGCGTACACCCGGTTGAGCGCGCCACCCTTCACGGTCAGGCTGACCGGACCGAGGATGACCGGCTTCTTCTTCCCGGCCGGCACGATCGCCACCCGGTACGTGGCCACCGGGACGGTCACCTTGAGCGCCTCGCCGTTGGCGATGTCGGAGAACAGGACGTCGCCGTTGACCCGGATGTCGGCGTCGGGGACAGCCGCGGTGTGCGCCACGACCAGGCGCGACTTGCCGTTGGGCACGGCGGACACGTCGTTGGAGTAGACCGTGACCACGGGATCGGCGTCGGAGGCCTCGGGCAGGTGGATGACCACGTCCCAACTCGACTTGGCCTTGACCGAGAACATCCGCTCGAGGACGACGTCCCCGTCGTCGGCGAAGGTGATCTTGCGGCTGCCGGCAGCCACCTTGAACGGGCCGACGATCCCCGCGGTGCGGACGTTCTTCGCGACGGTCTTGCCGTCCACCTCGACGTCGAGCGCTTGACCCGGAAGGCCCTGCACGATGTAGATCTTGGCGTCGGCGGCGGCGTAGCTCGGTGCGACGGTCAAGCCGGCGCCGGCCGAGACGACGCCCAGCACCAGCGCAACCCGCGCCCACCGACCGATGATGCGATTCTTCATGATGTCCCCCGTCGAGCCTTCCGTTCGACCCCTGAACCGAACGGTTGCTCTCGCAATATAGGCGAGACCGGCGATGCGCGGACCTCGTTCGAGGATCAGGCCCCGCAGATGACCGGCCTTTGATGCGGTGGAACCCGGACCAGGCATCAAGTCATGACAGCTTCTGACGACGGCGAGCACCAACTCGGCACGTTCTCGGGTGAATCGTCTCGGTTACGGAGATGCAGCTCCCCGGTACCGGGGTGTTCGGCCCGCCGAAGGATCGCGCCACCGCGATCGCGGTGATCACCAAGCTCGGGGCCGCGTCGCGACGGGCCGGGCGCCTGGCTGCCGGCCCAGCGACCCGACGAACTCCGCTCCGCACGCGAGGACAACCTGCGCGCGCTCGGGGTGGACCAGCTGGCTGCCGCCCACCTGCGGCTGATGGACGAGCGCGGGCCGGCCGACGTCGTGTACGAGGACCAGTTCGCCGAGATGGTGGCGCTCCACGACGAGGGCAAGATCGGCGGCATCGGCGTTTCGACCGCCTCGCTCGAGCGGGTCGAGACGGCCGTCAGTGAGGCCGGGATCGTCTGCGCACAGAACGCCCACAGCCTGGTCGACCGGAGCGACGAGGCCGTTCCGGCTCGATGCGGCGAGGAGGAGATCGCGTACGTGGGCTACGTCCCGCTCGGCTCGGCGTTCCCGAACACCCCGAAGGTCACCGACCAGCCGGCGGTGCAGGCGGTCGCCCGACGGCTCGGCGCCACCCCGGCCCAGGTCGGCCTGGCCTGGCTGCTGCGGCGCGCCCCGCACGTCCTGCCGGTCCCCGGCACCAGCTCGCTGGGCCATCTCGAGGAGAACGTCGGGGCGGCGGAGGTGCGGTTCGCGCCCGCCGATCTGGCCGAACTCGAGGCGTAGCCTGGCGCTGTGCGCGCACTGCTGCGGCGGTTGATCCGGCCGGCCGAGCTCACCGACGTGGTCGCTCCGGGGCCCCCGCCGGATCGGCCGGCGGTGCGCTCGGAGCTACGGCGGATCGCCGCGGAGGCGTTGATCTGCTCCGACCGGGCCGACGTCCTCATCCGCGGGATCCGGGCCCGGGAGTCGTTGGGCATCATCGCCCCGAGCGCCGGTCCGCTGATCCGGCGCTTCTTCGCCCTGCGCGACCTGCTCCCCGTGTGTTCCCATCCGCGGGACGGTCAACTGCGCTCGGGACTCGACGCGATCCTGCACCACCACGCGATGCTGCTGTCGATGGCCATGGACCTGGCCGCGTGCGAGTGGCGCTCCGAGCGGCTCACGGTGCAGGTCGACGCCCTCGACGGCATGGGCGCTCCGGCGACGTGGCTGGAGGAGATCTATGCCGAGCTGGCCGGCGAACCGGCGGAGGAGAACCGCCGGGCGATCTCGGCGTAGACGTCGGGGGCGGTGGTGTTGCTGCCCAGGTCGTGATCGACCTTGCCGGTGCCGTGGTAGTCGCTCGAACCGGTGGCGAGCACGTCCAGCTCCTCGGTCAGCTTCCGCAGCCGATGACGGATGTCGGCGTCGTGGTCGTGGTGGTCGACCTCGAGGCCGTCGAGACCGTGCTCCTCGACCAATTGGCGCAGCACCTCGGCCGGCAGCAGGTGCTCACGACCTCGGCCCCACGGGTGGGCGATGACCGCGACCCCGCCGGCCTCGTGGACCAGATCGATGCCGCGTTCGACGCCGATCGCGTAGCGGTGGACGTGGGCCGGACCGCCGTCGGCCAGGAAGCGGTCGAAGGCCTCCTTGCGGTCGCGGACGTGGCCGGCGGCGATCAGCGCATCGGCGATGTGCGGCCGACCGACCGACGGGCTCTCCCCGACCTGCACCAGCACCTCGGCCTCGGTGACCGGAACGCCGAGCTCGGCGAGCTTGGCCACCACGCCGGCCAGCCGGCCCATCCGACCGCCCCGAACCAGTTCCATCTCCCGGGCCAGCCCGGGTGCGGTCGGGTCGGCGCCGTAGGCGAGCAGGTGGATGCTGCTGCCGGATCGGGCACACGACAACTCCATGGCCCGCACCACGACCACGCCGAGCTCCTCGCCGGCCTGGACCGCCTCGTCGAGCCCGTCGAACGTGTCGTGGTCGCTCAGCGCCACGACGTCGAGGCCGGCGTCGCGGGCCGCGCGGACCAGTTCGGCCGGGGTGTCGGTGCCGTCGGAGACCGAGGAGTGGGTGTGCAGGTCGATCCGCATGGGCTCGATCCTTTCACGCCGCCACGGCGCGGCCTCCGCACCGACGCCCGCCGAGCGGTCAGACCAGGGTCGGCAGCAGTCCGCGGACGACCCGCAACCCGACCGAGGCCCGGGCCAGGTCGGCCCGGCTGGCGGTGATGGAGCGCAACGTCCGTACCGACTCGGCCACCGCCGGGTTCGCCTTCTCCCACGCCGCGACCAGATCCTTGGGGCTGGTTCCGTCGGCCGGTTCGCCGTCGAGGACGTCGGCGGTCAGCTGGGCGTGGACGGTGTGCAGGTCGTCGCGCAGCGCGGCCCGGGCCATCGTCTGCCAGCGGTCGTCGCGCGGCAGCTCGACCATCCGGGTCAGCAACCGGTCGAGACCCAGGCGCTGGCCGAGCTGCGAAGTGCACCTCGGCCACGACCAGCGGATCGAGTCCGAGGCGCGACGCGGTCGACACGATGCTGAGACGCGGCGTACGCGGCCGGCAGCGCGGCGATCTGACTGGCCAACTCCTCGGGCACCCCCGACGGCCTGCAGCGCGTTGAGTCGCTTCTCGTACGCCTCCTGGTCGCGACCGCTGAGGATCTGCGGCAAGGCGGTGCGGACGGCCAGCATGCCGGTCGGCCAGCTGGTCGACGGCGTCGCCGATGTCGATCGGGCGCCGTCGGTTGTTGATCAGCCAACGGGTGGCCCGCTCGACCAGCGTCCGCACCTCCATCCGCAGCCGAGGTCTGCACCTCGGCGTCGATCTGATGGTCGAGGGCCTTGATCGCCCGCGTCGAGCACCTCGGCGCCGATGATGGCCCGCGCGGCGATCTGCGCCCGGATCACGTCGGCCGCGGCCGCACCGGTCTCGGACGGACAGCCGGTGGTAGCAGGTGATGCCGGACTGGTTGACGAACTGGTTGACGACGACCGTGGTGATGATCTCGCGGTGCAGCCGGTGCTCGGGCATCTGGTCGGCATAGCGCTCCCGCAGCGCCGCTCGGGAAGTAGCTGATCAACCGGTCGAGCAGGTACGGGTCGTCCGGCAGATCGGTCTCGAGGATCTCGTCCTCGAGCACGATCTTGGTGTAGGCGAGCAGGACGGCCAGCTCGGGTGCGGTCAGCCCCTTGTGGCTGGTCCGCCGCGCCTCCATCACGTCGGTCGACGGCAGGAACTCGATGTCGCGGTCGAGCAGACCCTGGTCGGCCAGCCGCTCCATCCAGTCCTCGTGCACGCCGGCCATCGACGGCGCCTGGTAGACGCTGTTGGCCAGCGCCAGGTTCTGGTCGTAGTTGTGCGCCAGCACGAGCCGACCGACCTCGTCGGTCATCGAGGCCAGCAACGTGTCGCGGTCGGTCATCGACAACCGCCCGGCCGCGACCTCGGCGGTGAGCAGGATCTTGATGTTGACCTCGTGGTCGGAGGTGTCGACGCCGGCCGAGTTGTCGATGAAGTCGGTGTTGATCCGTCCGCCCTTGGCCGCGTACTCGATGCGTCCGAGCTGGGTCAGCCCGAGGTTGCCGCCCTCGCCGACGCACTGGGCGCGCAGCTCGGCGCCGTTGACCCGCAGGCCGTCGTTGGCCTTGTCGCCGACCTGGGCGTTGGCTCTCGACCGTGGCCTTGACGTAGGTGCCGATGCCGCCGTTCCACAGCAGGTCGACCGGCGCCTTGAGGCAGGCGGTGATCAGGTCGGCCGGCGACAGCGCCTTGACCGAAGCCTCGATGCCCGAGGACCTCGCGCATCGGCGCGGTGATCGGGATCGACTTCGCGGTCCTGGGGAAGATGCCGCCGCCCTCGGAGATCAGCGAAGCGTCGTAGTCGGCCCAACTCGACCGGGGCAGGGCGAACAGCCGGCCGCGCTCCTCCCAGCTGCGGGCGGCGTCGGGGTGCGGGTCGATGACGACGTGCCGGTGGTCGAACGCGGCGACCAGCAGGGTGTGGCGGCTGAGCAGCATGCCGTTGCCGAAGACGTCGCCACTCATGTCACCGATGCCGACGCAGGTGAAGTCGGTGGTCTGGCAGTCGATCCCGCGTCTCACGGAAGTGCCGGCGCACCGATTCCCACGCGCCGCGGGCGGTGATGCCCATGGCCTTGTGGTCGTAGCCGACCGAACCGCCCGAGGCGAACGCGTCGCCGAGCCAGAAGCCGGACTCGACCGAGATGGCGTTGGCGATGTCGGAGAACGTCGCCGTGCCCTTGTCGGCAGCGACGACCAGGTAGGGGTCGTCGCTCGTCGTAGCGGATGACCCCGCGCGGCGGGACCACCTGGCCGTCGACGATGTTGTCGGTGAGATCGAGCAGGCTGGTGATGAACAGCTTGTAGCAGGCCACGCCCTCGGCCAGCCAGGCGTCGCGGTCGACGCTCGGGTCGGGCAGGTGCTTGGCGTAGAAGCCACCCTTGGCGCCGACCGGGACGATCACCGCGTTCTTGACCATCTGCGCCTTGACCAGCCCGAGGATCTCGGTGCGGAAGTCCTCGGCGCGGTCCGACCAGCGCAGTCCACCACGGGCGACCGAGCCGAAGCGCAGGTGCACGCCTTCGAGGCGGGGCGAGTAGACGAAGATCTCGAACAGCGGCCGGGGCTCGGGCAGCTCGGGCAGTTCGCGGGGCAACAGCTTGAACGCGATGGTCTGGCGATCGGCGGCGTACACGTTGGTACGCAGGATGGCCCTGATCACCGAGGTGTAGAGCCGGATGATCCGGTCGTGGTCGAGGCTGGCCACGTCGTCGAGACCGCGCTCGATGCTCGTGCGCAGTTCCTCGCAGCGGGTGGCCCGTCGGTCGTCGTCGATGCCCAGCTCGGGGTCGAACCGGGTGCGGAACAGTTCGATCAGCAGCCGGACCAGGTCGACGTTGGCGCCGAGCGACTGGGCGATGTAGGTCTGGCTGTAGGTGATGCCGGCTTGGCGGAGGTAGCGCCCGATGGTCCGGAGCACGCTGACGTCGCGCCAGGGCAGGTCGGCCCGCATGACCAGCATGTTGAAGCGCGTCGGATTCGCTGCGTCCCGCGTACGAGGCGGCGAAGGCGTCCATGAACTGTCGGCGTGCGTCGAGGTCCCAGCGATCGCGGACCGCCTGAGAACCGCCCGACACGGTGATGCCGAAGTCGTAGATGAAGGCGCGGCGGTCGCCATCGAGCTCGAGCTCGTACGGGCGTTCGTCGATGACGTCGACACCTAGCAGCGACAGGTGCGGGAGGACCTTGGACAGCGACATCGACTCTTCGAGGCGGAAGATCTTGAGGCGCAGGTCGGCCTCGTCGACCGCCCGGTCGGGGACGAACATGGCCATCGACATGTCGGACTCGCCGCTCAGCGCGTTGAGCGCGCCGAGGTCGAGGACGGCCTGCTTGGGGGTGTAGTCCTCCTTGTAGCCCTCGGGCAGCGCCCCGACCAGCGAGGTGAGGTCGTCGGGATGGTCGAGGGTGCCCAACTGATCGGCGAACTCGTCGTTCCACGACCGGGTCGCCCCGGTCAGCTCACGCTCGAGCGCCCGGACGTCGGGCTCCCCCATCGGCTTGCCGACGGGCATCCGGACCACGAAGTGCAGCCGGGCCAGCACCGATTCCGAGACCTTGGCGCTGTAGTCGATCGACTCGCCCCCCAGGTTGCGGAGCAGCACGTCCTCCATCCGCTTGCGCACCGCAGTCGTGTAGCGGTCGCGCGGCAGGTAGACCAGGCAGGACAGGTAGCGCCCGTACGGGTCGCGGCGGACGAACATCCGCACCTGACGGCGTTCCTTGAGGTGGGCGATGCGCTCGACGACCGGGGCCAGCTGTGAGCGCGGGGTCTGGAACAGCTCGTCGCGCGGGTAGTCCTCGAGGACGTCGAGCACGGCCTTGCCGCCGTGGCTGTTCTCGTCATATCCGGAGTAGGTCAGGACGTCGGCCGCCTTCTGCCGGATGACCGGAACGCGGCTGACGCTCTCGGAGTAGGCGCTGGACGAGAACAGGCCGAGGAAGCGACGCTCGGCGACGGGCTTGCCGTCGGGTCCGAAGAGCCGGAAGCCCAGGTAGTCGAGGTAGGCCGGGCGGTGGATCCGCGAGCGGTAGTCGTCCTTGGTGATGATCATCAGGTAGTGCCGGGTGTTGGGCTGCGGCAGGGCGTGGAACGCACCGACCGCGCCGGCATCGGAGCGCAGCATGCCCAGGCCGGTCTCCGGCACCGGTTCGATCGTGTACCGGTCCTGCCTCGTCGCCGTGCAGGGTGAACTCGCGGTAGCCGAGGAAGGTGAAGTGGTTGGTGTTGAGCCAGGCCAGCAGTTCGCAGGCGAGGGCGGCATCGTCGCCGCGGTCGCCGATGTTGGCCGTGTCCTTGAGGAGTTCGATGGTCTCCTCGGCCCGGGTGATCATCTTCTGCCAGTCCTCGACCGACTCCTCGACGAGCTGCAGGACCTCGCGCAGTCCGTGTTCGAGCTCGGGCACCAACAACTCGGGCCTGGCCGGGCGCTCGGGCGGCAGGATCTCCAGGTGCATCCAGGACTCGCGGATCGCCGCCGGGTCGCCGTCGGCTTCCGCTGCGGTGATCACCGCGTCCATGGTCCCGTCCGGACTGCGCCGCACGTAGAACTGGGGGTGGAAGACTTCGCGGATGCTCCAGCCCTGCCGCAGCACCTCCAGGGTCACCGAATCGACGAGGAACGGGCGGTCGTCGGTGACGATCTGGATCACGGTGGCGCCGCCGGCGGTCCAGCCGTCGTCGGACTGGCTGGGGGTGCGCGCCGAGATGACGGTCTGACCGACCGGGCGCTCGAGGGCCGATCGGTAGTGGCTGGCCACCACTCCGAGCAGATCCTCGACGGTGCGCTCGTCGACATCGTTGGCGTCGACGTGGCGGAAGTAGTGGAGCAAGAAGGTGGTGACGGCCGCGGGGTCCTGCCCCACCTCCTCGGCCAGCTGACCGCCGCGTTGGGCGACCTGGCTGAGCTTCTCGGCTTTGTCGCGTTCCAGCTCGATTTCGAATGTCGTCACGTCTGTGTCCTGATCCTTCACTCGCCTGACTCCGATGTCCGGCGCGATTGCTCGACTCTAAGCCTTGGCCGATCCGCGGCGGACCCGACGCGTCGGACGTCGCCGCCTGGCCATCCTGACATCATGGCCAGCATGGACATCTCGACCACCCTCGACTTCGCCGCTCAGCCCGACGCCGTCTACGCCATGCTGCTCGACCAGGCCTATCAGGAAGAGGTCTGCGTCGAGAGCCACTCGATCAGCTACGACGCCTCGGTCTCCGAGTCGTCGACGTCGACCACCCGGACCTTGCCGGCGCCCGAATCGGCCGCCCGGTTCACCGGATCGGAACTGACCGTGGTCGAGAACATCACCTGGGGTCCGGCCGGAGCGGGTGGCGCGCGGACCGGCGATCTCCACCTCACGGTGAAGGGCCAGCCGGTCACCCTCAAGGGCACGCTGGCCCTCGGACCGGGCGGTCGCGGCACGACGATGGTCCTCACCGGTGAACTCAAGGTGGCCATCCCGCTGCTCGGCAAGAAGCTCGAGCAAGCGGCTGCCCCGGCGGTGCTCGCCGGTTTCCGCACCCAGCAGAAGGTCGGCGACCGCTGGCTCGCGCAGTGAGCCCGGCTCGCTGACCGGCTCATCGAGCGGCAGACAGCGAGCCGACTCATGAGCGCACGCTGACAGGCACCGTCGACCCAGCCCCTGAGCCGACGATGCAAGGAATCTTCCGGACCGACCGCCTCGTCAAGCGGCCAGTCCGGTCGGCAGCGGATCATCGACGCAGCGGTATCGGGTCGCGTCGGGCATCGTCCACTCGACGGCGTCGTCCTCGCGGACCGACGCCAGCCAGGCGAAGGTCTTGCCGCGATGGTGGCGTCGGCATTCCGGGTCGTTGTTCCGCGCCGCGGTCGGACCGAGGGGATACGGGTCGTGGTGGTCGATGTCGCATCGGTCGGCCGGTACCGAGCAGGTGGGAAAGCGACAGGTACCGGCCCTCAGCCGGATCGCCTCGGCCAGCCGCACTGACGGGAACCGCCCGAGCTCGGTGGTGTCGAGCAGCCGTCCGCCGTCGTCGGTCAGGAGCCGGGTGAACAGCACGCGGTTTCCGGCGGCCTCCGCGCCACCGATCGCCTGACGCAGCAACTCGGCCGGGATGAAGCCCGACCGGTCGGCCAGTTCGCCGGGCGCCTCACTGGCACCCAACAGGCTGCTCAGCGGGACCACCACGCCGATCCGCACCGTACGCGGGCGTCGGATCGGGCGGATGGCGAGCGATGGGCCCGAGGCGAGCTCGGTAACCGGCTCCCCCTCGGAATCCACCCTCAGCCGCCGGACCCCCAGCAACTCGCCGGTGTCCGGATCGATGTCCTCGACGTCGAGCCACTCCGCGACCTCGGTAGCCTCGTCCGCCGCAGCCGCGCTGCCCTGGTCCGACCGCTCGTCCGCACCCGATCGCTGCGTCGCGACGAGTCCCTCGCTCGGCTCGGAGTCGTCCTCGATCCGGATGCGGCCGAGCAGCAGGTCGGCGAACAGGTCCGAACGCCGTTGCTGCTCGCTCCGCGGGTCGGCGGCACCCAGTTGGCGCGCTCCGGCGGCCAGCAGCGCATCGATCTCCGAGGCGTCCTCGGCCGACACCTCGCCGGTGACGTACCCGATGCCGTCGACGCCTTGGACGACCGTCACCCGACGCTCGGCCAACGCCTTGCGGTGGCGGACCGCGAAGGCCAGGGGTTCGAGGGCCACGACGAGGCGCAGCAGCCAATTCCGCAGCTGTTTGGGTGAACGGGTCTGCGCGGCGTCGACCACCTGCTCGTTGATGGCGGTCAGCGTGTCCGCCTCAGCCACCCGCCGAGCCACTCGGTCGATCACCCGTATCTGCTCGGGATCGAGGTCACCCTGCCGGTAGGCCGACCAGACTGTCGGCAGATCAGTGGCCAGCCGACGGGACCGGGCCAACTGCATCTGCACCGCATACGGCTGTTCACGCAGCACCACGGACAATTCGTCGGCCACGAACTCACCGATCCGTGGCCATCGTCCGGTGCGCTCGCGACGGGCCTGCTCGGCCAGTTCGGCCGAACGTCCGGCCGCGAACTTCGCCGTCACCGCGTCGAGGTGGGCTACAGCCTGCGCCGCTGCCCGCCTCGCCGCTGCTACCTGTGCCGCTCCTGGCGGCTCGTCTCGATCGTCCATGACCACATGGTCACACCGACCACCGACAGTTTTCGAACACAACGTCTATTCGGCGCCGCCAGGGCCAGACCTCAGACCGCCTTCGCGGCCTGCGCCTCTTCGCGGCGCTTCTTGGCTGCCTCCACCGAGGCTCGCAGCGCGGCGACCAGGTCGACCACCTCGGCCTCCTTCGGCGCTTCCGACTCCTCGGCCATCGGGACGCCCTCGGCCTTCGAGCGGACCACCGTCTCGAGCGCCTCACGGTAGGAGTCTGTGTAGTCGTTCGGCGCGAAATCGCCGCTCAGCGCATCGATGAACGACTGCGCCATGGCGACCTCGGCGTCGGAGACCTTGACCTCGGCGGCCGGCGCGGCGAAGGCACCGTCGCGCAACTCGTCCGGCCACAGCATGGTGTGCATCCGCAGCACGCCGTCCACCGGTCGGATCAGCGCCAGCGCCTCGCGCGAGCGCAGCGCGACCTTGACCAGCGCGCACTGACCGCTCTTGAGCAACGCGTCGCGGAGCAGCACGTACGGCTTGACCCCGGGGCCGTCGGCCTCCATGAAGTAGGTCTTGTTGAAGTAGGTCGGGTCGACCTCGCCCTCGGCCACGAACTGCACGACCTCGACCGCCTTGGTCGAGGTCAGCGGCAGGTTGTCGAAGTCCTCCTTCTCGAGGATGACCATCCGCCCGTCGGTCATCTCGTAACCCTTGGCGATCTCGGTGAAGGGGATCTCACGCTCGCACTTCTCGCAGACCCGGCGGTACTTGATCCGACCCCCGTCCTCCGGGTGGACCTGACGGAAGCTGATGTCCTTCTCCTCGGTCGCGGAGAAGAGCTTCACCGGGATCGTGACCAGCCCGAAGGAGATCGCACCCTTCCAGATCGATCGTGGCATGCGGTCAGTCTGCCACTGCGAGGTCGTCGAGTTCATGGGTCGCGTACCAGAGCAGATCGTGTTCATCGAGCAGTCGGCCCACCGCCGGTGTGGCCAGCGTGCGCTCGAGGTCGGATCCGGCCTCGCCCCGCGCCTCAGCGACGAGCTGGACAGCGTCCGCCTCGTCGGCGAACAGCGACGTCACCTGCGACCAGCGCAGATCGTCCACCGTCACCTGCCCGAACGCCGTACGCCGGTCGGTGACCTGAGCGTCCGGGACGATCGCGGCCACCACGAGCCGCCGGGCGTCGTCGGCCGCGGCCAGCGCGAGGACGCCCGCATAGTTGAGCGCCGCGTAGTCGGCTTCCTCGTCGCAGACATCGCGGCCGAGGTCGGCGAGCAGGCTCGGGGTGGGTGCGCATCCGTCCACCGAGCCGAGTTCCACCCCGGACCGCAGCCGCTGGGCGGCCGCATGCCCGAGCGGGATGAAGGTGATCACGAGAACAGATCCGCTCCGCCGTCGGCAGCCGGCGTCGTCGGGGTAGCCGCCGAAGTCTCGGCGGTCGTGACCGGCTCGACCTCCGCATCGGAACCCACCGCTTTTTTTGGAACCGCGTTCCTGGCCGGTGCCTTCTTCGCGACCGGCTTCTTCGCGACCGGCTTCTTCGCGACGGACCCCTTCGCCACGGCCTTCTTGGTCACCGCCTCCTGGGCCGACGCCTGCTTCACCGGAGCCTGCCCCGCCGGAGCCGACGGAAGGGCCGCCACGTCGGAGCTCGCCGCCGGTCCGGCCTCGCTCCCACTCGTCGAGGTGCTCGGGCTCGCCGGCGCACTCGGACTCGCCGGCACACTCGGGTTCGAGACGACATCCGGGCGCGGTGCCGTCCGGGTGGTCGCCCCGGTGACCAGGTTGCGGACCGCCGTGCGCTTCTGGGTCGACGCCTTGCGGGCTTCGGCCCGGGCCGCCGCCTTCTTGGCCGCCGCCCGCCGCGCCGAGGCCGAGGCCTTGCGGGTCGGCTGACGCACCGACGACGCCCGCACGGTGGTGTCGAGCAGTTCCTCGAGCGAGTCGCGCAGGCACTGGGTCAGCACGTCGAGATCGCGCACCGCATCACGGTCGGCGGTGAGGCCGATGAACACCTCGCCGTTGTACGAGGTCACCCCGATGGCCAGCAGGCGCCCGGCCGACAGCGGGAGTACCGGATAGCTGGCCGTCAACTCCGAGCCGCCGGCGTAGAGCGGGCACCTGCGGCCCCGGCACGTTGGTGATGACCAGGTCATGCGACTTGCGCATCACCTCGGTCGAGACGCGTACGCCGAGCGCGTGCAGGGTCGCCGGCGCGAAACCCGCGATGTCGGACAGCGAGCGTGCGTCGACCGCCCGCCCGGTGTCCTTGTGGGCTTGCGTTCCGAACGCGACCTGGTGGAGCCGCATCAGCGCGTTGGGCTCACCGATCGGCAGCGTCTGCAGGTGCGGCGCGACCTGACTGCCGAGCGAGGTGGGCTCGCCCTCCTCCTCGGTGACGCTCATCGGGACCAGCGCGGTCAGGGTGCGGCCCGGCGCGACCGATTCGCCGCGGGTCAGCAGCCAGACCACGCAGCCCACCGGCCACCATGGCCAGGATGACGTCGTTGATCGTGTGCTCGTGCTCGGCCCGCACCGCCTTGAGATCGGCCAGCGGGACCCGGACGGTCGCGAAACGGCGTTGCTCCGACACCACCCCGCTCAGCGGCGACCCGGGCGGCGGGCGGCGGCCGCGCAGGGCGTCGCCGGCCAGATCGCCGAGCACACCCCCGACGCCTCCGACCGCCTCACCCACGGCGACCGCGATGCCCAGGGCACCGGTCAGTGCCCCACGCAGGTTCTCCACCGCCTGCGCCGGATCCTGCACGCTCTCCCACACCGCACCGGCGAGCAGTTCCGCGTCGGTCGGCTCGGGCAGCGGGTGCCACTCGGTGCCCCCACCGATCGCGTGCGGCTCGGACTCGGCGTCGAGGACGACCTGACCGATGTCAACGGTGTCGATCCCGTCGACCAGCGCGAGATGCGACTTGGTCACGAGCGCGAACCGGTCGTCGGACAGCCCTTCGACCAGATACACCTCCCACAGCGGCCGAGAGCGGTCGAGCCGCCGGGCCAGGATCCGCCCGACGAACTCGCGCAGCTGATCGGGGGTCCCCGGACGGGGCAGCGCCGAGCGGCGGACGTGGAAAGTCAGATCGAACTTGTCGTCGTCGACCCAGATCGGGCCGGCGAGCCGGGCGGGCACACCGCGGACCCGCTGCCGATAGCGGGGCACGTAGGCGATCCGGTCGCGGATCAGGCCGATCAGCCGTTCGTAGTCGAAGCCCTGCGGCCCGGCGTCGAAGATGTCGACCGTGCCGACGTGACCAGGGGTGTGAGCGGTGTCGAGGGCCAGCAACGACACCTCGAGCGGGCTGAGGCGCTCTGGCATCGCGGGTCCTCTCCAGCAGTGCGGGTCCGATCGGTCCCTTACGGTACTACCGGCTCACGAAACATCCCGGGAACACCGACCCCGCCTCGATCGTGAGGCATAGAGGGCTCCGGCGATCCGCCCACCCCGTTCCCACGACCAGGAGGACCCCTCGTGCTCACCCGCCGGCCGAGCTCTCGCCACCATCGCCGCCGCCGCCACCCTGGCGGTCGCCCTGAGCGGCTGCACGCCGGCTCCGACCGCCGGCGACACCGCGTCGAGCGCGGCACCGTCCGCCGCTGCGACGCCCTCGGCGTCGTCCAGCACGGCGCCGCTGACCATCGACATCACCATCGCCGACGGCCAGGTCGAGCCCAACGCCCGCAAGATCGACCTCGCGGTGGGCGACACGGTGGTGCTCAACGTGACCAGCGACGAGGACGACGAGATCCACGCCCACACCTCCGGCGACGGCTACGAGCTCGAGGTGAAGGCCGGCGTCCCGGCCAGCGGATCGTTCACCCTGACCAGCCCGGGCAGCTTCGAGGTCGAGTCGCACCACCTCGGGAAGGTCATCGTGATCCTGAATGCCCGCTGACCGGGGCGGCTCGTGCTGATCCCCCTGCACGGGATCGCGTCGCGGCACGACCTGCCGCTGCCGTTTCCCTTCGTCGTCGCGGGAGCAGCGATCGCGCTGACCGTCTCGTTCGTGGTGCTGATCTTCGCGTGGCGCCGTCCCCGCTACGCCCAAGTCGTCGGCGTACCCCTCCCCCGGCTCACCCGGTTCGTCGATCACCGCCGGGTGTCCCGCCTCGCCCGGCTGGTCGTCCTGCTGGTCTACGCCTGGGCGGCGCTGGCCCTACTGCTCGGACGCGACGACCTCACCAACCCGGTCTTCGGCTTCGTCTACGTCTGGATGTGGGTCGGGCTGGTCCCGGTGTCGCTGCTGCTCGGGCGGTTCTGGCGGGCCACCAACCCGCTGCGCACCCTGCACCTGCTGCTGTGTCGACTGGCCGGTACCGATCCGGACCACGGCCTGCTCCGGTTGCCGAAGCGGATCGGCGTGTGGCCGGCGGCCGTCGGACTGTTCGGATTCGGCTGGCTCGAACTCGTCCAACCCGAGCGGACGTCGCTCGACGTGCTGCGGCTGTGGGCCGTGGCCTGGCTGACCATCATCGTGATCGGATCGGTGGTCTTCGGGCGCCGGTGGATCGCCGCGGCCGAGCCGTTCGAGGCGTACGCGAGCACGGTGGCCCACCTGTCGCCCTGGCGCCGGGAGCCCACCGATCGGACCCTGCGGCTGGTCAACCCGTTGGCCGGACTGACCGCTTGGAACCCGCCCCGCGGTGCGGTCGGTGTCGTGGCCGCGCTGCTCGGCAGCACCGCGTTCGACAGCTTCGCCAACACCAGCTGGTGGATCCGTACCGTGCAGGACTCGGAGGTGTCATCCATGGTCTGGGCCAGCCTCGGGCTGGTCACGATGATCGCGATCGTCGGGGGCAGCTTCGGCACGGCCGCCGCCTGGATGGGGCGTGCCGGGGACCGACCGGCCACGGCCTATCCGCGGCTGATGGCCGGTTCCCTGGTGCCGATCGTCGTCGGATACGCGGTGGCGCACTACACGACCCTGCTGGTCATCGAGGGACAGCGCACCGCCATCAACTTCTCCGACCCGTTGGGCCGCGGCTGGAACGTCTTCGGCTCGGCCGAGATGGGCGTCAACTCGGCCCTGTTCGAGCACCCGACCGCGATCGCGGTGATCCAATTGCTGGCCATCGTCACCGGGCACGTCGTCGGCATCATCGTGGCCCACGAGAAGGCCATCCAGTTGTTGCCGCCGGCCACGGCACTGCGGGCGCAATGGCCGATGCTCGTGGTCATGATCGCCTACACCACCGCCGGTCTGGTGTTGTTGTTCTCACCCTGATCGGCGGTGGCTCGGCATCGAACTCCTCGGGCGACTAGTCGCCCGGCCAGGACCCGGTGAGCTTCTGGAAGCCGCGGGCGCCGCCGCGGTCGACCAGCGCCTTGACCAGGGCGAAGATCGCACCCTGGATGGTCGCGGCGATCAGGATCTGCCGCAACGGATACTCCGACTGCAGAGCTCCGGGGGCGTCGCCCTCGTCGGAGATCCGCTTCCACACCTGCTTGAACACTGCACTCGCCACGGCCCCGGCCACCACGCTGCTGACGATGCCTATCGGGCGGTACGCGAGTTTGGCCGCGCTGACCATCGATCACCCCTCGTTTCACGGCTCGCACTCGTCGCGAACCTCATATCGAAGTCAACACGATCGCTGCACCCGGCCGAGCGGGCGGGGGCCTTTGTCGTAACAATCACGGTCGCCGACGCGCTCCGCCCGGAGTCGGCCTCTATGCTCGGGGCATGACCGATGGGCCGACGATGCGCGAACTCGACATCCGGCTCGAGCGCAATTCCCCCGTGCCGCTCTACCACCAGCTCGCCCAGTCGATCGAGAACGCCATCAACACCGGAGCTCTGGCTCCCGGCGACCGGCTGGAGAACGAACTGTCGCTGACCAGTCGGCTGGGTCTGTCGCGGCCCACCGCCCGCCAGGCCATCCACGAACTGGTCAAGAAGGGCCTGCTGGTCCGCAAGCGCGGCGTCGGCACCCAGGTGGTCGGGGCGCAGTTCCGACGCGACGAGAAGCTCAGCAGTCTCAACGACGACCTGGTCGAAGCGGGCAAGGTGCCGAGCACCCGGTTGCTCGAGTTCGCCACCGGACCGGTCGACGACGACATCGCGGACGCACTGCGGGCCGCGGGGATCGCCGACACCGAGTTCCACCAGCTGCGCCGACTCAGGCTCGCCGACGGCGTGCCGCTGGCCATCCTGACCAACTTCTTGCCGCTGCGGTACGCGATCAACGCCGACGACGTGTCGACCAAGGGTCTGTACGCCTGCCTGCGGGCCCTCGGGGTCAACCTCAAGATCGCCCACCAGCAGATCAGCGCCCGGTTGCTGACCGACGAGGAGTCGGGGCTGCTCGAGGAGACCGTGCCGGCCGCGTGCCTGACCGTCGACCGGATCGCCTACGACGACGTCGGCCAGTTCGTCGAGTTCGGCCGTCACGTCTACCCGGCCTCGCACTACTCGATCCAGTCCTCGGTCATCGCCTGATCGGACGGCGTCACCCCGGCGAGCGCCCCAGTTCGTACGCGGTGCACAGCCACCGTCGGCCGCACGCCTCGAGCCGCAACGCGACCGCGACCGGTCGGCGCCCCACGGTCAGGACGGCGGCGACCTCGGCCGACTCCGGCTGCGGATGCGTCACCCGCACCGATCGGATCCGCACCGGTGGCGTCCCCCGCTGACCCTCGGCCAACAACCGCCGCTGCTGCCGGTTGACCTCGGCCAGCACCGAATCGTCCAACCACCGATTGAGCTGGGCCGCAGCGCGCTGACCGAGCATGGCCTGCAGCACCGCCGGAGCCAGCGTGGTGCTCCAGTCCGCCGCGTCGGGCAGATCGGCGCGCGGCTCGACCGTCCACAGGCCACGGAGGACCTGTCCCGGACGCGGTCCCGAACCGGCCGGAGCGGGCGCTTCCTCGGGCCACAGGTCCAGCGGCAGCTGGTCGCGCGGGACCGGAGGGGCCGCCTCGAACGGCGGCACCACCGGCGGCCGGCTCTCGATGAGCGGCCGGATCTTCGGCTGGGTGGCGAGCGGCATCCGTGGTCTCCTCCGAGATCGTCGACCGCACCACTGTCGGTGTCGGAGGTGTGCCCACGGAAGAGGTCCGGCGCGATCTGTGGATAACCTCAGCCGACGCGCAGCACCCAGGTCTGGCCGGGCTTCGGCGCGATGGGGTCGCCACCGGCATCGCGCAGCCGCAGCTTCGCCGACCCCGTCGTCCGACTCCAGGTCCCGCGCACCCGACGCCGCCGCGGTCACGGCGATCTGGCCGCGACCCGGGGTGTCGGCGTAGACCGAGGGCGCCCCGAGCACGTCGTGGTCACCGTCGGCTCGGTGCTCGACCCGCATGACCACCACGTTGTCGGCGCGGGTGAGCACCGGTGTCGCCGTCGGCGTCGGTCCGACCCTTCAGCGGCCCAGCGGCCGTCGGCGCGAACCGATCAGTTACTCGACCGCCCGTGGCACATCTTGTACTTCTTGCCGGAGCCGCACGGGCAGGGCGCATTGCGGCCGGTGCCGGCGAACGGATCTGCGCTGTCCGACGACCGACCGGCCGTGGTGACCGATCCGTCCTCGGCGGGTGCGGTGTAGCTCAGTGCCCGCCGCTTGGCCGGCTCGAGACCCTTGGCCTTGACCTGCGGGCGCGCCGCGACCGGCTCGGCGAGGTCTTCGGCCCGATCGTCGTCCTCGGTCTCGTCGAGCTCGGTCTCGTCGACCAGCTGCTCGTCGACCTCCTGGACCGCCACCCCGGGACCGTCCGGGTCGGGCCCCGACTCGATCAGGTGCCGGGCCTGGCGCTGGCCGTTGCGACCGATCTGGACGGCCTGGCCGTTCTGACCGGTGACCACCCCCACGGTCGGCGTCTCGGTGACCTCGACCTCGAGGTGGAAGACGAAACCGACGACCTCCTCCATGAAGGCTTCCATCATGGCGTTGAACATGTCGCCGCCCTCGCGCTGGTACTCGACCAGCGGATCGCGTTGCGCCATGGCCCGCAGACCGATGCCCTCGCGGAGGTAGTCCATCTCGTACAGGTGCTCACGCCACTTGCGGTCGAGCACGGTCAGCAGCACCCGCCGCTCGAGCTCGCGCATGACATCAGCGCCGAGCTCCTCCTCGCGGCGGTCGTACGCCGCCTGGGCGTCGGCCTTGAAGTCCTCGATGAGCGTCGCCTGCTCGAGGTCGTCGTTCTCCTCGTAGTCCGAGCGCTTGAGCGACACCGGGTAGAGCGTGTTCATCGTCGTCCACAGCTGCTCGAGGTCCCAGTCCTCGGCGAAGCCGCTCGGTCGCGCCGACCACGTACTGCTCGACCACCGTGTCGACGGTGCTCCGCAGCCGCGACTCGACGTCGGCGCCCTCGAGCACCTTGCGCCGGTCGCCGTAGACGGCATGGCGCTGACGGTTCATCACGTCGTCGTACTTGAGGATGTTCTTGCGGATCTCGAAGTTCTGCGCCTCGACCTGGCCCTGGGCGCTGGCGATCGAGCTCGACACCCGCTTGTTCTCGATCGGGACGTCGTCGGGCATCTTGAGCGCCTGCAGCACCCACTCGACGATGTCGGACTTGAACAGCCGCATCAGGTCGTCGCCCAGCGACAGGTAGAACCGGCTCTCGCCCGGGTCACCCTGGCGGCCGGAACGACCGCGCAGCTGGTTGTCGATGCGTCGCGACTCGTGACGCTCGGAGCCGATGACGTAGAGACCGCCGGCCTCGACGACCTCCTCGTGCTCGGCCGAGACCTGCTCCTCGAGTTCGTGCAGGATCGCCGGGTACTTCTCCTCGTACTCCTCAGGGTGCTCGATCGGGTCGATGCCCTTTTCCTGGAGCTGATGGTCGGCCAGGAACTCGGCGTTGCCGCCGAGGATGATGTCGGTGCCACGGCCGGCCATGTTGGTGGCCACGGTCACCGCGCCCTTGCGCCCGGCCAGCGCGATGATCGCCGCCTCCCGCTCGTGCTGCTTGGCGTTCAGCACGTCGTGCTTCACCCCGGCCTGCTTGAGCTGCTTGGACAAGATCTCCGACTTGGCCACCGACGCCGTGCCGATCAGGACCGGCTGGCCCTTCTCGTGGCGGACGGCCACGTCCTCGACGATGGCCGCGAACTTGGCCTCTTCGGTGCGGTAGATCAGGTCGCGCTGGTCATCGCGGACCATCGGCTTGTTGGTCGGGATCGGCACCACGCCGAGTCCGTAGATCTTCTGGAACTCCGAGGCCTCGGTCATCGCCGTGCCGGTCATCCCGGAGAGCTTCTCGTACATCCGGAAGAAGTTCTGCAGCGTGATCGTGGCCAGGGTCTGGTACTCGTCGCGGATCTCCACCCGCTCCTTGGCCTCGATGGCCTGGTGCAGACCTTCGTTGTAGCGACGCCCGATCAGCGTGCGGCCGGTGTGCTCGTCGACGATCAGCACCTCGCCGTCGATGACGACGTAGTCGCGGTCGAGCTTGAACAGCTCCTTGGCCTTGATCGCGTTGTTCAGGTACGAGATCAGCGGGGTGTTGGCCGACTCGTAGAGGTTGCTGATGCCGAGCCGGTCCTCGACGACGTCGATGCCGTTCTCGTTGATGGCGACGGTGCGCTTCTTCTCGTCGACCTCGTAGTGCTCGTCGCGGCGCAACCGGTCGACCAGCTTGGCGAACTCGGGGTACCAGCGGTGCGAGTCCTCGGCCGGGCCGGAGATGATCAGCGGGGTGCGGGCCTCGTCGACCAGGATCGAGTCGACCTCGTCGACGATGGCGAAGTGGTACTCGCGCTGGACGCAGTCGTCGAGGGTGAGCGCCATGTTGTCGCGCAGGTAGTCGAAGCCGAACTCGTTGTTGGTGCCGTAGGTGATGTCGGCGTGGTAGGCCTTGCGGCGCTCGGCCGGGGTCATCTGCGACAGGATCGCGCCGACCTCGAGGCCGAGGAAGTGGTGGATCCGGCCCATCTGCTCGGACTGGAACTTGGCCAGGTAGTCGTTGACCGTGACGACGTGGACGCCGCGGCCGGTGATCGCGTTCAGGTACGACGGCAGCGTGGCGACCAGGGTCTTGCCCTCACCGGTCTTCATCTCGGCGATGTTGCCGAGGTGCAGCGCGGCGCCACCCATCAACTGGACGTCGAAGTGCCGCTTGTCGAGCACCCGGCGGCTGGCCTCGCGTACGGTCGCGAACGCCTCGGGCAGCAACGCCTCGAGCGTCTCGCCCTTCTCGTACCGCGCCTTGAAGTCGGCGGTCTGCCCCTGCAGCTCCTCGTCGCTCATCTCGACGAAGTCGTCCTCGATCGAGTTGACCTGATTGGCGATGCCCTTGAGCTGCTTGAGCAGCTTGCCCTCGCCGACGCGGAGCAGCCTGTCCATCAACGCCACGAAACTGGCTCCCTCACCTTGTCCACACCCGGTACCCGAGCTTGATCCGACGCACACACCTGAGCGCGCCGCAGACCATGGTAGGCCCTCACGTCCGGCGCCCGGCCTGGCCGATCAGCGTCGGGGCCAGATCCCCGCGCGAGTTCACCTCGATCTCGGCCAGACCGAGCCACCGAGCCATCAACTCCAACTCGGCCATCAGTTCCTCGCCGACGTACGCCGGATCGTTGCCGTCCTCCAGCCAGGCCGAGTTGACCCGGAGGACGCCGCGGGCCCGGTCGGCCTTGAGGTCGACCCGGGCCACGAAGCGGTCGCCGAGCAGGAACGGATAGACGTAGTAGCCGTGCACCCGCTTGGGCTCGGGGACGTAGATCTCGATCCGGTAGGTGAAGCCGAACAGCTGCTCGAGCCGGGCGCGTTCGAAGACCAGCGAGTCGAACGGGCTGAACAACGCCCGGGCGGCGACCCGACGGGGCAGCACCGCCCGGTGCCACAGGTAGGCCGGTCGGGTCTCCTGCGTCGACGACGACCGGCAGCAGCTCGCCGGCGTCGACCAGGGCGGCGATCGCCGTCCGGGCCATGGCCGGGCGCAACCGGAAGTAGTCGCGCAGTCCGAACTCGGTGGCCACCCCGAGCGCCTCGGCCGAACGACGGATCAGCCCGAGGGCAGATTCCTCCTCCGATGGTGTCGGCCGGGCCAGCACGTGGGCCGGGAACACCCGCTCGGGCAGGTCGTAGACCCGTTCGAACTGGGCGTTGCGATAGGCCGAGGTCACCTCGCCCACGTAGAACAGCCACTCGAGCACCGTCTTGGCCGCGGACCAGTTCCAGCCCCAGTTGCTCCGGTCGCGAACCCGCTCGACCTCCAGCTCGCGTGCACTGACCGGTCCCCGTTCGGCCACCGCAGCCCGCAACTCCTCGACCAGCCCCGGGTTGTCGCGGGCCACCCGCTCCACGCCGCCCCAGGCGTGGGCACCCTCGGCCATCCGGAAGCGCAGCAGCGGCTGCAGCTCGACGTCGATCAGGCTGGCCGCGTGCCCCCAGTACTCGAAGAGCCGCCGCGGGGCTCGGTGCACCGCCCGCTCCAGCAGCGCTGGATCGTACGGACCGAGGCGTGAGTACGCGGGCACGAAGTGCGCCCGGGTGACCACGTTGATCGAGTCGATCTGAAACTGACCGAGCCGGCCGACCAACCTCTGCAGGTCGCGCATGGTCGCCGGCCGGTTCAGCCTCGGCTGGTGCACGCCCTGGGCGGCCAGCGCGATCCGCCGGGCCTGGCCCAGGGTGAGTCGTTCACGGTTCGGCACCCGCCCCACGGTAGAGGGCGGCGCCGACAGTTCTGCGGACAGCGGCGACGCCCGGCCGGGTGGGCCGGGCCGCCCCCGCGACGAACACGGTCAGCTGGTGACCAGGGCCCCGGAGACGTCGAGGCGGATGACGCCGTAGTCGTAGGCCTTGCGCCGGTAGACCACGCTGGGCGCGTTGTGCTCGGCGTCGATGAACAGGAAGAAGTCGTGGCCGACCAGCTCCATCTCGAGCAGGGCCTGGTCGAGTCCCATCGGGACTGCGGCATGCACCTTCTCGCGCACCACCATCGGTCCGTCACCGTCGACCTGGATGCCGCCGACCAGATGACTGTCCTGACCGTCGGTCTCGGGCTCGGCGGCCGGCTCGGCCAGCGGCAGTTCGGCGGCGGCCTCGTGCAACGAGCGGGGGGTGTGCTGACCGCGGTGCACCCGCTTGCGATCGGCCGCCTTGCGCAGCTGGGCCATCAGCTTGTCGAGCGCCATGTCGAAGGCGGCCGACTTGTCCTCGGCCGCGGCTTCGGCCCGCACCACCGGACCCTTGCTGCGGAGGGTGATCTCCACCCGACTGGCCTGATCGTGCTGCCGTCGATTCCGTTCGGCCGACACTTCGACCTCGACGCGGATGACCCGATCGTCCAGCTTCTCGAGCCGGGTGATCTTGTCGTTGACGAAGGAACGGAATTGGTCCGACACCGAGCAATGCCGGGACTTGACGACAACATCCATCATTGACCTCCATGACTGGGTTTTGCTGACCGGTGCCCCGGTCGCCTGGTCGTACCAACCGGGCGGGCACGCCCGAAAACGACAAAGCGCTCCACACCCCCGCGATCACTGGGAAACCCGGATCCACGCTGGTGCATGAGCGCCATGAACAGACGTTAGTTCGTCACCCCGCGGCTTTCTACGGGGGGTCGGCGATCCACATGGACTTCATGGGTTGGCCTCACGAATGGCCCTCGGGCCACGGTCGCCCGGTTTCAATACGCTCCGGGCATCCGGACCCGACGGCGCCGCGTGGCGGCGACGGTGGCCGCGCCGAGCACTCGACCGCCGCCCGCGGCGAGGACCCGAGCGGCCTCAGTCAGGCTGGCTCCGGTGGTCACCAGGTCGTCGACCACGATCATGTCGACCCCACGGATCTCGTCGCGCAACCGCAACCGGCCGCGCAGGTTGGTCGCCCGTTCGGCCGCATCGAGGTCGCCCTGATCGGCCACCCCCCGGGCCTGGACCAGGGCTGTCCGTACGCGGAGCCGCGGTCCGTCCGATCCCTGGGCCGACCGGACGGCCCGACGGGCCAGCGCCGCGGTGGCGTCGAACCCCCGGTCCCGGACCGCCCGTGCGGCCGAGGGCACCGGGACGATGAGGACCGGCGACCCGTGGCTCGGCCGGATCCTGAGCAGCGCCCGGATGCCCAGGGCCAGGCGGTCACCGAGCAGCGCGGTCAGGGCCAGCGCCTGGCGTTCCTTGTGGGCCACGATGAGTCGGCTGAGTTGGTCGTCGTACGGAGCCGTGCTCACGCAGAGCGGGAACCCGTCGGGCGTCGGATCCGGCCGCGTGGTGAACACGCGGTGGCCGGCCAACCGCGCGCGACACGGGCGACAGGTGCCGAGGCCGGGCGATCCACAGCCGTGACAGCGGGCACCCAGCAGCAGGTCGCCGGCCGCGGAGAGGAACTCCGCCCCGATCCGACCGCCCCCAGCCACGCCGACCTCAGCCCGGGTAGGCGATGGCGTCGAGCTTGTCACAGATCAAGGGCAGCCAGTCACTGCCGTCGTCGCGCCAGGTCTCCCCGGAGCGGCCACGGACGATGATCGACTGGGTGCGCTGCTGGATGGTCAGCTCCACCGCGTTCCAGCGATCCGACTCGCCCTCGCTGGCGATCTCGACTGGCGTCGTCGGAGACCCGGAAGGGCGATCGGGCTGCCGTCTTCGGCCGATGACGCCAAGCACGATCAGGTCGGTCGCGTCGACCCAGGCCACGTCGACGATTCGACGATCACGCGCGTCGTGAGCGACGTCTCGGTCGATGTCGAGCACCAGCCACGATCGACGGTCGGCGTGCCGGACCGGTTGATCCGCGCAAGTCCCAGCTCGGACTGCCGGCGGCGGTCCGACGAACGATCGCCATCCGGATCCCGTCCGGGGAGATCTTGAACGCGGTCGACCTCACGACCGGGAGGCGGGCGCATCGACCTCTTCGGGGCCGGCTTTCCGTTCTCGATCCGCCAGAGCCGCTGTCGACCGCCCTTCTTCCCGATCACCCACAGTCCGCCGTACCGGGTGAACTGCGGCCGGAGCAGGTCGGTCGCGCCCTCGAGACAGGGGTGAAGCTCTTCACCGTACCCACGGGCGCCGTCAGCACGCGCCGTCGTCCGCGGTGACGCGCGGCAAGGTCGGTGTTGGTCAGCGAGATCGCCAGCGAATCCGGACGATGAACGGTTCCGGCCGAGCGGACCGTCAACGACGGTCGCAGCTCGGCGTGCACCCAGCATCTTCTCGCACGAGCCGCTACCTTCGGCGACGGCGTACAACTGCTCGCCGGCCACGACCGGAATCGGTTCGAGTCGCGGCGGGACCGCGTCGACCGCCATCACCGGCGTGGTCGGATCGGCTTCCGGAATCGAGATCTTGGACTGGTTGACCGTGAAGCGTCACGCCCTCTGATGACCCAGATCCGGCCTGCTTGAGTGTGTACACGATCTGGGCGGCCAGCTGCGATCGCTGTCGGTCGCTCAGGGTGAGCGACGTTCTCGCTGAGCGGGACATCCGCGACTCCGTCGGTGATGGTGACCGAGTTGACGCTGAGCTCGGTTCTCGCCGGGGATCGCCTGCACAACCGGTCGGAGACAGTCCGACGGCCCGATCGAGCAGTGGCCGTTCAGCAGCGCGGACGCCACGTTTTGCGGACTTCGCAGCTCCGGCAGGTAGATCGTCTGAGGGACCAGGGAGCCGCCGTTCAGGCCACGAAGTAGAGGTCGTAGGCCTGGTAGAGGTTCTGGAAGGAGTAGCTCGGCGATCAGCAGACCCGCCGGCGGATTGTCGATCCGCCAGCTGCCGTCCTCCTTGACCATGTCGAACGGCCACTCGATGACTCTGATCGCGCGCGCTGTAGGTGCGATCCGGTCCGGAGACCGCCGACGATCGTCGCCCTTGAGGACGACGTCCTCGCCGTTGGCCACGGGTCGACCGTTGATAGATCGTCGCGCCTGTGTCTGGGCTCCACTTCAGCTGCGCCGCTTTGGACAGGTACTGCCGGGCCACGGCGTAGTTCGGCTGGAAGATCGAGGTCGCCCGGAGGTAACCTTCGACGATCTGCACGCGGCTCTGAATCCGGGGCCGGCGGAGCGACCTCGACGTTGACGCAGATCTGACAGGTCGGCTGCTCGCCCTGGACCTTCTCGATCGGCCCCGAGGTGGGCACACTCACGCAACCGGCCAGCGCGAGCAGCACGGCGAGCACGACCAGCACGGCGCGCGCCGGACGCGGCCTCGGTCGACCCGTGATCCGGCTCATGACAGTGCCGATCCGCTGGTCTGGCTCAGGGTGAGAGGCAGCGTCGGATCCAGGGTCTCCGGCAACTCGGGCCGCAAGGTCTGACCGCTGGCCACGTCGCGCGGCACCAGCGGCAACGGTGACGTCTCCAGGATCGTCCCGGCCTTGCGCGGCAGGGTGAGCCGGAACTGCGCTCCCATCCCGGGTCGGCCCCATGCGGTGAGCCAGCCGCCGTGCAGATTGGCGTCCTCCATCGAGATGGCCAGGCCGAGACCACTGCCCCCGACCGTGCGGGCCCGCGACGGGTCGCCGCGCCAGAACCGGTGGAACACCTGCTTGGCCTGGCTGGCTTCGAAGCCGACCCCGTGGTCGCGCACGGCGACGGCGACCGCCGCGTCGTCGGATTCGATCAGGATCTCGATGGGGCGTCCTTCGCTGTGTTCGATGGCGTTGACCAACAGGTTGCGCACGATACGTTCGATCCGCCGCGGATCGACTTCGGCCTTGGCCGGCCCACCACTGTAGATGTCGATCTCGCACTGGTAGGTCTCGGCCAGCCGACGGGTCGTGGTCAGCGTGTGTTGCACGATGTCGACCACGTCGACCTCCTCGAGGCTGAGGACCGCCGCCCCGGCGTCGAAGCGCGAGATCTCCAGCAGGTCGGTCAACAGCGCCTCGAAGCGATCCAGTTCGGTCTGCATCAGCTCGGCCGACCGGGCCGCCACCGGGTCGAAGTCCTCGCGGGCCTCGTAGAGCACCTCGGCGGCCATCCGCACCGTGGTCAGCGGTGTCCGCAACTCGTGCGACACGTCGGCCACGAAGCGTTGCTGGACCGCGGACAACTCCTCGAGGGTCGAGATCTGTTTCTCCAGCTCGGCGGCCATGTAGTTCATCGAGGTGGCCAGCCTGGCCAGGTCGTCCTGACCGCGGACGGCCATCCGGTCGTGCAGATTGCCCGAGGCGATGCTCTCCGCCGCCCGCCGGGCCGCCCGCACCGGAGCGACGACCTGCCGGCTGACCAGCGCGGCGATCAGGGTGAGCAGCAGGACCACGATGGCCCCGGTGGTGATCACCGCGTACCGGAGCACCGCGAGGGTGGCCACCTCCTGGGTCAGCGGGAAGAGCAGGTAGATCGGGTAGCGACCGGTCCCCTGCAGGGTCAGCGTGGCCCCAGCGGCGATCCCGGCGACCCGGGCACCGTCGGCGTAGACGATCTCGGTCGAGGTGATCAGCAGATCGGTGCCGCCCTCGACCGCCTTGCGCAACGGCGCCGGGATCGAGTCGACCGTGGCCGTGCCGGCGGTGATGGTCTGGCCACGGGTCAGGATGATCATCTGGACCTGCGAGCCACCACCCGATCGGGTGGCGAAGGCCTTGGCCAGGTCCTGCAACAGGCTGTCGACGTCGACCGTTCCGGTCAGATCGGCGCCGTTGAGGGTCTGCTGGGCGTTGTTGATCGCCTGCCGCGACTCGATCTTGGCCGCTTCCTTCTTACCGTCGATCACGCCGATCGTGGCCTGCTGCATGAGCAGGAAGCCGCCGAGGACCAGGACGAGCACCGAGGCGACGAAGACGGTGAGCACGACCCGCAACGGCAGCGACCGCCACCACCAGGTCAGTGGGATCTTCCACCACGGCGACTTCGCCGGCTGCGCGAGGGAGGACATGGGTCACGCGACACGACACCGCTCAGGCCGAGGCGGTGTCGCCCGCCTTGTATCCGATGCCGCGCACGGTGACCACGATCTCGGGGTGCTCGGGGTCCTTCTCGATCTTCGACCGCAGCCGCTGGACGTGCACGTTGACCAGGCGGGTGTCGGCGGCGTGCCGATAACCCCAGACCTGCTCGAGCAGCACCTCACGGCTGAACACCTGCCAGGGCCGCCGCGCCAGTGCCAGCAGCAGATCGAACTCCAGCGGCGTGAGCTGGATGGGCGTGCCGTTGCGCTTGACCGAGTGCCCGTCGACGCTGATGGTCAGGTCGCCGATCCGCAACTCCTCGACCTCGACCTCCTCGGTCGCCGGCTGGCGACGCAGCCGGGTCCGGATCCGCGCGATCAGTTCCTTGGCCTTGAACGGCTTGGCCACGTAGTCGTCCGCGCCGGCCTCGAGCCCGACCACCACGTCGATGGTGTCGGTCTTGGCGGTCAGCATGATGATCGGCACCCCCGAGTCGGAACGGATGTCGCGACAGACGTCGACCCCGTCACGACCGGGCAGCATCAGGTCGAGCAGCACCAGATCGGGCTTGGAGTCGCGGAAGGCGGCCAGCGCCTTGTCACCGTGGGCGCACCAGACCGGCTCGAACCCCTCGTTGCGCAGCACGATCGACAACATCTCGGCCAGCGCCGCGTCGTCGTCCACCACCAGGATCCGGCTTCGCGCTCCGTTGCTCCGGGCCGTCTCTGACACGTGTGGTCCTTCCGATCAAGGCCTGTCGCCGCGAATCCGACGATGGCTGCCCCCGCTGCGCATCACCGCTTCATAACATTTCCGCCGACATCCTATGTGACCGGGCCCGCAGTGCCGGGATCCGAAAGGTCGGGTCGCGACCGCATCGGGGACCGTGCGGATGGCACACTGACGCGGTGCCCGTCCCCCGCGTGCTGCCGACCCCGGGTCGAGCACGCCGTCCCCCGGTGCTGGACGCGGCCCGGACGGCACTGATCCCGCTGCGGCCGCTGACCGTCGGGGAGATCCTCGACGGCGGATTCTTGATCGTGCGTCGCAACGTCCGATTGATGTTCGGCCTGCCCCTGGTGGTGGCCGGCGCCGCCGCGGCCTACCTGCTGGCCACCGTGGCCATCGTCGTCGCCCTCGGCAACACCACCTCGCGGACCGCCCAGATCGTCTTCGCCGTGCTCATCGGCGTCATCGGTCTGCTGCTGCTCCAGCAGTTCCTGGTCTGGATGACCGCGGTGCTGACCCGGGTCAGCCTGCAGACCGTGCTCGGCGAGGGCTTCGCCCCCGCGGTGACCCGGGCGACGCTGCGCAGTTCGCTGCACCTGTTCTGGCCGGTGCTCGGGCTGTCGCTCCTCCAGGGCGTGGCCGTCGGCCTGGTCCAGAGCGTGCTGTCGGTGCTCTACTACCTGGCCCTCGGAGCCCTGCTGCTGACCGGGGTCGACGACGAGGTCTGGCAGGTCGTCGCCACCCTTGCGGTGACCGCTGCTCAGCTACGCGGTGATGGCCGGCTGCTACGGCTACCTGTCGCTGACCGTGCCGGCGTTGGCAGCCGAGAGCCGACGGTCCCCGGCCTGGATCGGGACCACGGCCAAGCCGACCAACGTGATCAGCGCCTTCGAGCGCTCGGTCCGGCTGGTCGGGAAGAAGAACCTGATCCGCGTCGTCGGTGTCTACGGCGGGCTCGCCGCGATCTGTGTCGGCACCGTCCTGCTGGTCGGGCTGGGGACCACCGGCGTGGTGCTGCTCTTCGCGCAGTCGGTGAACGCCGATCTGGCCTGGCTCCTCACCCAGCCGTGGACGATCTTCGGCATCGCCTCGGTCGCCGTACTGGTCTCGATGTCGGCCGTGATCGCGTACGCCGCCGCCGTCCAGTCGCTGCTCTACCTCGACCTGCGGATGCGGCGCGAGGGCCTCGACCTGGCCATGCGCTTCGACTGCGTGCCCATCCCGCAGCCGACGGCACCTCCGCCGGTCTGGTCCCCGCCGCCCATCCCCTACCCGGCACCCGGCCCGGGAGCACAGCCATGACCGGCTGGTGGTGGCGGCTGCAGATCCCGGTCGACATCGACCGCGACGAGGCCCGACGCCGAGCGGTCGAGGAACTGGCCAAGGCCAAGTACGGCGGCACCCCCGAGTGGGTGCTCACCGCCTCCGACCGGTTGAGCTCGTTCTTCGAGCGACTGGTCGACTTCGTGCTCGGGATCGGCCGGGTCCGCCAGTCGAGCGGTGGCGGCGTCAACTGGGGCTTCGTCCTGGCCGTCGTGGTCGTGCTCGTGGCCCTGGCGCTCGTCATCTGGAAGGTCGGCCTGCCCCGCTGGCAGCGGCGCCGCGGCGCCACGGTCGAGCTGGACCGGACCACTGCGGCCGACGACTACCGGAGCCGCTCGCTGGCGTACGCCGAACGCGGTGAATGGTCCGCCGCGGTCCGGGATCGGTTCCGCGGTGTGGTCCGCGACCTCGAGGTCCGCACCATCCTCGACCCCCGCCCGGCCCGGACGGCCTGGGAAGCGGCCTGGTCGGCCGCGCGCCAACTCCCCACGGCCACCGACGTCCTGCACCAGGCCGCGGCCATGTTCAACGACGTGCTCTACGGCGACCGGCCCGCCGACGCCGACGCCTACCGGCTGATGTCCGGTTTCGACGACGCGGTCATCCGCGCCGCCGACGGGGCCGACGACCGCGAACCGGCAGCGGCGCCGTGACCGCCGAGACCAACCCGACCGCGACCCCGACGGGAACCGAGCCCGATCCGACGACCGCGTCCGACCCGACAACCGCATCTGATTCGACGACCGGGTCCGACCCGGACCACCTCCCGGTCCTGCCCCGCCGCCGGCTTCCCGGACGCGCGTTGCGGTGGGTGATCGCCGCAGTGCTGGTCGCCGTGCTCGTCCTCGCCGCCGTCGTCACCGTGGTCGGGGCCGTCGGCCGACGCCAGGCCGACGACCCGCGGTCGCCCATCTCGCGCGGCGCCGGGGCGGCCGGCCAGTTGCTCGCCGCCGAGGGGGTGCAGATCGAGACGGTCAATCGCGCCGCGGACGCGCTCGACCGAGTCGGTCCCGACACCACGCTGGTCGTCGCCGACCCCAACCTGGTGACTCCCGAGTCGGCCCGCCGGCTGCTCGACGCCGGTTCCGCCGGCGTCGTCCTGCTCCGCCCGGGGACCCCCGGACTGCAGCGGTTCGGCGTACGCGCCACCGCGGTCGCCGCGCCCTCGGGCACCTTCACCGCCGACTGCGCGGCCCCGGCCGCGCGACGCGCTGGGGCGGTGCTGATCGACGACGGCCGAGCCTTCTACCGACCCGCCGGGCCGGCCGATTTCACCTGCTACCGCGGCGGCGAGGGCTACGGCTACCTGAGTGTGCCCACCGACGCCGGGCCGGACGTGCAACTGCTCGCCGGCGGCCTGGCCAACCAGTCGCTCGGCGACGAGGGCAACGCCGCGCTGGCTCTCAACGTGCTCGGCGAGCAGCCGCGGATCGTCTGGCTGATGGCCCAGGACGAGACCGAGCGACCGGCCGCCGACGAGGACCCGACGCTGCTGCCGCCGTGGTGGCAGATCGGTGTGGTCCAGGCGTTCCTGGCCCTGATCGCGGTGGCCGTCTGGCGCGGGCGTCGGCTCGGCCCGATCCTGGTCGAACGGCTCCCGGTCCGGGTCCGCGCCTCCGAGACGGTCGAAGGCCACGGCCGGCTCTACCAGCGGCTGCAGGCCCGTGACCGGGCGGCGGCCGCCCTGCGGGCCGGCGTACGCGCCCGACTGGCCCGGCGCTTCGGACACGCCGACGATCCGAGCGCCCTGGCCGAGACGCTCGCCGCCCGGACGGGCCGCGACCCCCGCGCCGTGCTCGCCGTCCTCGACGGCCCGCCACCCGACACCGATGACGACCTGGTCGCCCTGGCCAGGACGATCGACCAACTCGAGCAGGAGGCCCGCCAGCTGTGAGCCAGATCCCCGGATATGCCCCGACCCAGCCCGTCGCCCAGCAGTCCCCGGCCCGGCACGCGCTGACCGCGGTCCGGGCCGAGGTGGCCAAGGCGGTGGTCGGTCAGGACGCGGCGGTCACCTCGCTGGTCATCGCGCTGATCTGCCGCGGCCACGTGCTGCTCGAGGGCGTTCCCGGCACGGCGAAGACCCTGCTCGTCCGCAGCTTCGCGCAGGCGCTGCAGGATCGAGACCAAGCGGGTCCAGTTCACCCCCGACCTGATGCCCGGCGACATCACCGGTTCGCTGATCTACGACTCGCGCAGCGCCGAGTTCACCTTCCGCGAGGGACCGGTGTTCACCAACCTGATGCTGGCCGACGAGATCAACCGCACCCCGCCCAAGACCCAGGCCGCGCTGCTCGAGGCGATGGAGGAGCGGCAGGTGATCGGTCGACGGCACAGCCGCGCCCGCTGCCCGATCCGTTCATGGTCGCCGCGACCCAGAACCCGGTCGAGTACGAGGGCACCTATCCGTTGCCCGAGGCTCAGCTCGACCGCTTCCTGATGAAGGTGCGGATCGATCTGCCGGCCCGCGACGCCGAGATCGAGGTGCTCAACCGGCACTCCCGCGGGTTCGACCCGCGCGATCTGGCCGCCGCCGGACTCACCGCCGTGGCCGGGCCCGCCGATCTCGAGCAGGCGCGGCGCGAGGTCGCGTCGGTGATCCTGCACCCGCAGGTGCTGGCCTACATCGTCGACGTCGTCCGGGCCACCCGGCTCGTCGCCCGTCGCTCCAGCTCGGGGTCTCGCCGCGCGGGGCGACCGCGATCATGCGCACCGCCCGGGCCTGGGCGTGGCTGTCGGGTCGCGACTACGTCTCCCCCGACGACGTCAAGGCGCTGGCCTTCCCGACCCTGCGCCACCGGGTCGCCCTACGCCCCGAGGCCGAGCTCGAAGGGGTGACCACCGACTCGGTCATCGAATCGATCCTGGCCACCGTCCCGTGCCGCGCTGAGGCCGCGACCATGGTCCTGACCAGGCGCGCCGGGCTGCTCGCCGCGCTCAGCGTGGTCGCTGTCGTCATCGCCGGCAGCTGGTGGGCGGTGCTGATCGCCACCGGCCTGCTCGTCGCGGTGATCGTCGTCGACATCGTGCTGGGGGCCTCGCCGCGCGCGGTCCGGGTCGAACGCGGCGGCGACACGTCGGTGCGGCTCGGCGAGACCGCCCACACCAGCCTGCTGATCGACCAACACCGGCCGCCGCCTGCTGGCCGCCACGGTGCGCGACGCCTGGACCCCGTCGGCCGGGGCCCGTGACGGCGTACGCGCGCTCACCGTCCCGGTGCGGCAGCGACGCCGGCTCGACCTCACCCTGGTCCCGACCCGGCGCGGCGACCGGCCGCCGGACCGGTGGTGGTCCGCGCCCTCGGGCCGCTCGGGGTCGCCGGACGCCAGGCCGAGCACGCGGCTCCCTGGTCGGTCCGCGCGCTGCCGCCGTTCCACTGCGCGCAAGCACCTGCCGAGCCGGCTGGCCCGGCTGCGCGAACTCGACGGTCGCTCGACCCTCCTGCAGCGCGGTCAGGGGACCGAGTTCGACAGCCTGCGCGAGTACGTGCCCGGGGATGACGTCCGCTCGATCGACTGGCGGGGCACCGCGCGCTCGACGACGGTGGTGGTCAAGACCTGGCGACCCGAGCGCGACCGGCACGTGCTCATCGTGCTCGACTCGGGCCGCACCTCGGCCGGCCGGGTCGGCGACCAGCCGCGTCTCGACCACGCGATGGACGCCGCCCTGCTGCTCGCCGCTCTGGCCTCGCGGGCCGGCGACCGGGTCGACCTGCTGATCGTCGATCGCGAGGTCCGGGCCAGCGTGCTGCGGAAGTCGGCGGCCGAGGTCCTCCCCGCCTTCGTCAACGCGATGGCCACGGTCGAGCCGGTGTTGGTCGAGACCGACCACCGCGAGATGGTCACCGAGATCGCGACCCGGGTGACGCAGCGGTCGCTGGTCGTCATCATCACCGGGCTCGACGAGGCGGCGATCACCGAAGGGCTGATCCCGGTGCTCGGTCCGCTACGCCGGCGCCACCGGGTCGTCGTCGCCGCGGTGTCCGATCCGCGGATCGACGAGCTGGCCGCCGGGCGCGACGACGCCGGAGAGGTGTACGCCGCGGCCGCCGCCGAGATCGACCGGTCCCGGCGGGCGCGGCACCGCCCGCCGACTGGCCGACCTCGACATCTCGGTGGTCCAGGCCCCGCCCGAGCGATTCGCGCCCGATCTGGCCGACCACTACCTGGCGCTGAAGAAGGCCGGACGCCTCTGATCGACCGCTCGCGCCCGCAGCGCGGGCGCCGTGACGCTCGGGTTCAATTCAGCTCGGGTTCAATTCAGCTCGGCCTCAGTTCAGCTCGGGCTCAGTTCAGCTCGGGGTGCTCCAGCCAGGTCGAGAACATCGCGACCTCGGTCTTCTGCCGCCGCAACACCGCGCGCCACAACTCGAGCGGGCGGGCACCGAAGACGTCGTCGTACTCGGCCCGGGCCACGTGCCACATGCCTTCGGCGATCTCGTTCTGCAGCTGACCGGCCCCCCAGCCGGCGTACCCGGCGAAGATCCGCAGATCCGCGTACGCGCCGGCGACGATCTCGATCGGGGTGTCGAGGTGCAGCAGTCCGACGGTGTCGAACAGCGGTCGCCACCCGGGTGGCTCCTCACCGGCCCCGGCCACGCTGGCCAGGCAGATCGCCCCGTTCGGCGAGACCGGCCCGCCGTGGAACAGCAGTTGCGGCTTCGACACCGTCGTCACCCAGTCGGGCAGCACGGCGTCGAGCGGGGTCTGCGAGATCTCGTTGAGGATGACGCCGAGCGAGCCGTCGTCGTCGCAGTCGAGAACCAGCACGACGGTCCGGTCGAAGACCCCGTCGGCGAGCAGGATGCTGGCGATCAGCAGGTCGCCGGGCGCCGGCGTCGCCCCGGTCACCGCACCGCTCGCGCAGGCATCCGGCGCTCGACCACCCGGAACGCGGCCACACCGAGGGCGATGCCCAGCGTGTCGGCCACCACGTCGCGCGGGTCGCCGCTCCGGTAGCGGTAGAAGTGGCCCTGGATCAGTTCGCTGATCACCGCGTGGGCGAAGAACACGGCGGCCACCACGACGATCGTCGTCCGGGTGATCGATCGGCCGGTGACGTGCCGGGCGAGCAGGATGAGCACCACCGGGAGCGCGAACCCGAGCGCGTGCTCGATCTTGTCGACGTCGGGGAACCACGGCGTGGTCGGCGGGCCCGAGACCCGGTAGAGCCCCCAGAGCTGGGCGGCGACCGCAGCCACGGCGGCCGACGACACCAGCCGGCGCACCCACGTCGGGCGGCCGGCGGTGCGGTCAGCGACAGAGCCGAGGTCATACCCTCATCAAGCAACGACCTCGGTATCCACGGGCGCTTCGGCCGGTCCGCCGGCGGCGCGTCGGACCGCGTTGGCGACGGCGGTGTGCACGTCGGCGTGGAACACGCTGGGCATGATGTAGGCCGGGTTCAGCTCGTCGTCGCTGACCACCGAGGCCAGCGCGCGGGCGGCGGCGAGCAGCATGGCGTCGTCGATGTCGCTCGAGCGGGCGTCCAGGAGGCCGCGGAACACCCCGGGGAACGCGAGCACGTTGTTGATCTGGTTGGGGAAGTCCGAGCGCCCGGTCGCCACCACGGCGGCGTGCTTGGTCGCCTCGGCCGGGTCGACCTCGGGCTCCGGGTTGGCCAGGGCGAAGACGATCGACCTTGTCGGCCATGGCGGCGATGTCGTCGCCGTTGAGCAGGTTGGGTGCGGACACCCCGACGAACACGTCGGCCCCGACGACCGCGTCCTTGAGCGACCCGGTCACCCCGAGCGCGTTGGTGTGGTCGGCCAGCCAGGCCAGCTGACCGCTGATCCCCGGCCGGTCGCGGTGCACGACCCCGTCGATGTCGGAGACCACGACGTGCTGCGCGCCGGCGGCCAGCAGCAGCTTGATGATCGCGGTGCCGGCGGCTCCGGCCCCCGACATGACGATCTTGACGTCGGCGATGTCCTTCTCGACCACGCGGAGCGCGTTGTAGAGCGCAGCCACCACCACGATCGCCGTGCCGTGCTGGTCGTCGTGGAACACCGGGATGTCGAGCAGTTCACGCAGCCGGGCCTCGATCTCGAAGCAGCGCGGCGCCGAGATGTCCTCGAGGTTGATGCCGGCGAAGCCAGGGGCGACGGCCCTGACCACGGTGACGATCTCGTCGACGTCCTGGGTGTCCAGGCACAGCGGCCACGCGTCGATCCCGCCGAAGCGCTTGAACAGCGCGGCCTTGCCCTCCATCACCGGCATCGCCGCCTCCGGGCCGATGTTGCCCAGACCGAGCACCGCCGAGCCGTCGGTGATCACCGCGATGCAATTGCGCTTGATGGTCAGTCGGCGCGCGTCCTCCTTGTTCTTGGCGATGGCCAGGCAGACCCGGGCGACGCCGGGGGTGTAGATCATCGACAGGTCGTCGCGGTTGCGGATCGGGTGCTTCGCCTCCATCTCGATCTTGCCGCCGAGGTGCATCAGGAAGGTCCGGTCGCGACACCTTGCCGATGGTCACCCCCGGCGACGGCGCGCATCACCTCGACCAACTGGTCGGCGTGCTCGGTGTCGCGGGCCGCGCAGGTGACGTCGATCCGCAGCCGCTCGTGGCCCGATGCGGTCACGTCGAGCGCGGTGATCGCTCCTCCGGCCGCCTCCACGGCGGTGGTCAGTTGGACGACCGAAGCTCCCCCTGCCGGGACCTCGAGACGCACGGTGATCGAGTAGGACACAGAGGGGACGGCGCTCACGATCGTGATCCTCTCACGCGGGTTCGGCCGCAGCTCCCGGGCTGCGAGGTTGCGTTGATAGTGGTCATGGTGTCACGTCCGTCCGGCCGGATTCTGGCGCTCGGTCTGGGTCCTCGACACCCAGGCGCCGATGTCGCCGCCGCCGAGCGCGACGGCCAGCAGATCGGGGAATTCGTCCGGTGTGCAGGCGAACGCGGGGACACCGAGCTCGGCCAGGGCGGCGGCGTGCTCGTGGTCGTACGCGGGGGCGCCCGAATCCGAGAGCGCGAGCAGCACGATCACCGTGACCCCGCTCTGCAGCAGTGCGGCGATCCGCCGGAGCATCTCGACGGCGACACCCCCCTCGTAGAGATCCGAGATCAGCACGAAGATCGAGTCCGCCGGCCGGGTGATCAGCTGTTGCGCGTACGCGATGGCCCGGTTGATGTCGGTGCCGCCCCCGAGCTGGCAGCCGAACAGCAGCTCGACCGGGTCGGCCAGCTGGTCGCTCAGATCGACGACCTCGGTGTCGAAGGCGATCAGCGACGTCCTGAGCGCGCGGATCGAGGCCAGCGTGGCCGCGAAGACGGCCGCATAGACCACCGACTCGGCCATCGACCCGGACTGGTCCATGGCCACCACGACCTCGCGGCCCAGCGCCGACGACCGTCGGCCGTAGCCGACCAGCCGCTCGGGGACCACGGTGCGCTGCTCGGGCAGGTAGTGGTCGAGGTTGCGCCGGATGGTGGCGTTCCAGTCGATGTCGCGCGGCCGCGGCCGCCGGGTCCGGTTGGCCCGGCTGACCGCACCGGTGACCGCGGCCCGGGTCTTGTTCTCGATCCGCCGCTCGATCTCCTTGACCACCGTGCCGACGACCAGTCGTGCCGTCCGCCGGGTCGTCTCGGGCATCACCTGGTTGAGCGCGATCAGCGTGCTGGCCAGGTGGATGTCGGGTTGGACGACACCGAGCAGTTCGGGCTCGAGCAGCATCGAGGTGAGGTCGAGGCGCTCGATGGCGTCGCGTTGCATCACCTGGACCACGCTGGTCGGGAAGTACCGGCGGATGTCGCCCAGCCACTTGGCCACCCGGGGCGCTGAACTGCCCAGCCCGCCCGCCGGGCGCCGACTCGATCCGTCGCTCTCCCCCGGCTCGTAGAGCGCGGCCAGGGCCCGGTCGACGTCGCGATCGGCCCGGCTGGTCAGCCCACCGAGGGCGTCGTCGCCCGCCTCGCCGAGCAGCAACCGCCAGCGCCGCTGGGCCTCCTCGGGAGTCATCGCCCGACACCCAGGATGAGATCGACGGTGGCCAGCGCCGGGGCGGCCCGGGTCAGGTCGACGTCGTCCGCCGTGACGGTTTCGGTGACGTCGGCGCGGGCCACCCGCTCAGCGAGCGTCCGGCGCTCGGTCGGGCTGAAGGTGCCGAACGTCCGCCGCACCAGCGGCAGCAACTCGACGAACTCCTCCTCACCGAGCTCGGCGATCCAACCGTCGAGCAGCGCCCGGAGCTCGGTGTCGTGGATCAGCAACAGCGCCCCGTCGGCGAAGAACCCGTCGACCCAGCCGGCCTTGGTGGCGGCCGGCACGCCCGGCGACAGGGCCCGGCCCAGCCGGATCGCGGCGTCGTCGAGCCGCCCGCCGTCGACCAGCAGCCGGACGATCCGGCCCAGCAGCACCCCGGGGATGTCGGTGCGGTCGACCAGGCCGCCCAGCGCGCTCAGCCAGCGCTCGCGGAGGTCGTCGCCCGCGGGTTCGGCCGACTCGTGCAGCAGTCCGATCGCCGCGGTCACCCGATCGACCCGGCGCCGCAGTTCGGCAGCGGTCTCGTCGTCGACCCCGGCCACCGCGCGCGGCAGCCCGGTGCAGATCCGCAGCGCCATCACCTCGGCCACCTCGCGCAGCGCGGTGGTGTCGGTCCGGCGGACGTCGCCGTAGCGCTGGGCCCGGGCCAGTGCGGGAAGTGCGTCCATCAGGTGCACGACGTCGGAGTCGAGCGCGGTCCGATCGGCCAAGGCGGTCAGGAGCGCAGCGAGCGCGTCGGGCAGTTGGGCGAGCAGACACCGCTCGGTGGCCTCGGCCAGCTCGAGCAGACTCCCCTGGGCCGCGATGGACACCGCCCGGGCGCCGGCCGCGGATTCGACCGTCGTCCCCCACACCGCCGCCTCCACCACCGACACCGCGAATTCCGGCTGCCACGCCGAGGTCCAGGTCTCCCGGAAGGTGCCCCGGGCCTGCACGTCGCTGTCGGCCGGCACCGCCCAGTCGAGCCCGAGCAACCGCAGCCGGTGGAACAGCCGCGACCGGCCCTGGTCGATGGTCCGGCGCAGATCGAGGTCGTGGCGGGTCGGGGTCGGCACCCGCTTGAGCCGCAGCGTCCGACAGGTCGCGGTCAGATCGGCCTCGAGCGGGACGGTCGGGACGTCAGGGCTGATCGAGCCGAGGGTCTGGCCCACGACCAGGTGGTCGGTGACGTAGCGCAACGCGACCTCGTCGCCGTTGCAGAGCACGGCCCGGGTCGCGTCGGTGACCTCGGCCAGTCCGGCCAACGGCCGTCCGCGCAGGGTGGCCAGCGTCTCGGCCAGCCGGACCGCCTCGATCACGTGCGCGCTGGACACGGCCAGATCCCGGCGCCGCAGGGCGTGCGCGACGGTGGTCAGCCACCGGACGATCGGCCGGTCGGGCGCGGTCCACAGATGGTGATACCAGCCCGGCGAGGCGACCCCGGCCCCGTACCCGCTCGCGCTGGCCAGCCGCTCGTGGGTCCAGGGCACCCAGGTCAGGGCCACCTTGCGCTTGGCCATCCCGCGCAGCAGCCGGGCGTCGTGGCTGGCCGGCGGCAACGGGCCGACCAGCGCCGGGGCGTGCCAGGCGCCGCAGACCACCGCGACCCGTTGCCGACCGGCCTTGAGCGCCGCCCGGATCCGGGTGCGCATGTACGCCTCGCGCTGGAGCTCGCGGATCCCGGAGGCTCCGGGGGTCCGGGCCAGCACGTCGGGCCGCAGCTCGGCCATCGCCTCGGTGATCAGCTCGAACGGTGAGGAGCCGTCGAGCCGCCCCTCGACCACGTCGTCCCACCAGCGCTCGGCATCGTCGTATCCGGCCGCCGCGGCCAGCGCGCCGAGCGGGTCGTGGACCACCGGCGACTCGCGGACCCCGGGTCGCAGATCACGCTCCTCCGCGTCTGGGTCGTCGGGGTCGTCGGGGTCGTGGGGGTCGTCGGGGTCGTCGAGCAGGGTGCGGGTCCGTGGCGCGAGCACGGTCGCGGCGGGCAGGTCGCAGAACCCCACCTCGACGTCGTGACCGGCCGCCCAGGTCATCGCCTGCCACTCCGGCGAGAAGCGGGCGAACGGCCAGAACGCGGCCAGCCGCGGCCGGTCCGGGGCGTACGCGAGCAGCGAGATCGGCGGCTCCATCCCGTCGGCCGACACCCAACGCAACAGCGGATCGGCGTCGGCCGGACCCTCGATGAGGACCGCGTCCGGCTGCCACGCGTCGAGCGCGGCCAGCAGCGAGCGCGCCGAGCCGGGGCCGTGGTGGCGGATGCCGTACACCCGGTGGCTCGCGGCGCGGGGGTCATCGACCGCCGTCCCGCGGTGAAGACCGGCCTGCTCGTCGATCGCCACGACGCTCACCGGCAGCCCGTCATCGCCATGGCCCGAGCCCCGTCATGACACGTCCCGGCAGGCTCCGTAGAACTCGCGCCACCCCTCGCGGTCGCGGGCGACGAGCTCGAGGTATTCGTTCCAGGCCACCTGGTCGGCCACCGGGTCCTTGATCACCGACCCGACGATGCCGGCCGCGACATCAGCCGCCCGCAACTCGCCGGTGCCGAAGTGCGCCGACAGGGCCAGCCCGTTGGTCACCACCGAGATCGCCTCGGCGGTGGACAACGTCCCGGACGGCGACTTGAGCTTGGTCCGGCCGTCCTCGGTCACCCCGCCGCGCAACTCGCGGAAGACCCGGACGACCCGACGGATCTCCTCGCTGGCCGTGGGGACCGGAGGGAGTTCGAGGCTTCCGGCCAGATCGGCGACCCGGCGGGTGACGATCGAGACCTCGTCCTCCTCGCTGGCCGGCAGCGGCAACACGACCGTGTTGAAGCGGCGCCGCAGCGCCGACGACAGCTCGTTGATGCCCTTGTCGCGATCGTTGGCCGTGGCGATGACGTTGAAGCCCCGGATGGCCTGGGTCTCCTCGCCGAGCTCAGGGATGGGCAGCGTCTTCTCCGACAGGATGGTGATCAGCGCGTCCTGGACGTCGGCGGGAATCCGGGTCAGCTCCTCGATCCGGGCCAGCGCGCCGGTCCGCATGGCCACCATGACCGGCGACGGCACCAGGGCCAGAGCGCTGGGTCCTTCGGCGAGCAGCCGGGCGTAGTTCCAGCCGTAGCGGATCGCCTCCTCGACCGTCCCGGCGGTGCCCTGGACCAGCAGGGTCGAGCGGCCGGAGATGGCCGCGGCGAGGTGCTCGGACACCCAGGACTTCGCCGTCCCGGGCACGCCGAGGAGCAGCAGCGCGCGGTCGGTGGCCAGCGTGGCCACCGCCACCTCCATCAACCGGGTCGACCCGACGTACTTCGGGGTGATCACCGTGCCGTCGGCCAGCGTCGTCCCGATCAGGTACTGCACCACGGCCCACGGCGACAGTTGCCAACGCGGCGGCCGCGGACGATCGTCGACGGCCCGCAGCGCGGCCAGTTCGTCGGCGTACGCCACCTCGGCGTGCGGGCGCAGCTGGTCGGTGGTCATGACGTCTCCTCGGGGGCGGCGGCGGCGGCGAAGGCTCGGGTGATCTCGAGCCGGAGGTACACGGTGCGGTCGAGCTGGGCCAGCGCGTCGCGGACCACCCGGGCGGTGCTCCAATCACCCGTCGACCGGGCCTGCTGCTCGGCCAGCTCACGGATGCGGGGGTAGTGCGGGAGCGGAACGCGCAGCGCGACCTCGGCCGCGTACGCGCCGGTGCGCCCGAGCAGGATGCCCCCGGCGACCACGGCCAACGCGGCATCGGTGACCTCGGCCGGCCACGGATCGGGGATCCGGAACAGGGCCTCGGCATCGGCGGCCATGGGCTGCTGGCCCAGCCAGCCGGCGGTCGGCAGGGTCGGTCGGCTGATCGCCACCGACGTCGGGTCCTGGTCGAGGTCGACCGCGCGCAGCTCACCGGACAGGCGTTGCCAGCGCGGGTTCTGCCCGGCGAACCAGATGCCATGGGCGCCGATCGCGTACGCGAGCAGCCGGCGGTCGAGGGTCGGATGGCCGTACGCCAGCCGCAGCAACCCGTCCCAGTGCCGTGGTGCCGCGGCCCGACCCTGGCGGACCGCGGTTGCCAGCCAGCTGGCGATCAGCCCGACGACCGGCCGTTCGAGCAGGACGGTGAGCAGCTGTTGGGCCGGCTCGGGGGCCACCGGGGTACGAGGTCCGGTCGGCCGGTCGGTCGGCGCCGCCACGGCGGGCAGTGGGGTCCCGGCCCGCCAGGCCACCGCGGAGCGCGCGGCCTCGGCGAGCAGCGCCGAGGCCGGGTCGGTCGCCTCGCCGAAGCCACGTCGGTCGGTGCCCAGCAGGGCCGTGGTCACGAGTTCGGTCCGCGCGGTCATGCCGCCCGTCCCTCGATGGCCGCGCTGAACGCGATGCCGTCGGCCCCGGGCAGGACGCTGAGCGGGCGCAGCCCTCGGCCCGACCACTCGCCGAAGACGGCCGCCTCTCCCCCGCAGGCCGCGGCGAGCAGCGGCCACGGGTCGGCGTTGAGCCCGGTCAGCTCGCAGCCGAGACCGTCTCGGTCGCGCAGCAGCCAGGGCCGGCCGGCGTCGCGGGGGCGCAGCGGGATCCCGGCCACCACCGCGGGCATCCGGGTGGCCCAGGGATCGTCGGCGAGCAGCGCGGCGAACCGCTGCTGGACCTCGGTCAGGGTCAGGGCGGCCGGATAGGTCGGCGGCTGGTCGGTGCTGGTCCGGGCTCCGACCAGCGCGCGGAACTGACCCGAGCCGGGATAGCGGTGCAACCGGGCCCGCAGTCGATCCCCGGGAGCCGCTTCGGAGGCCAGGTAGCCACCGGGTGGGGCGAAGCTCAGCAGCACGGCCCAGGTCCCCGATTCGGCGCCGTAGAGCCAGACCCGGCGTGACTCGACCGGATATTCGAGGGTTTCGACCATGCCGAGCGCCACCCAGTGGTCGCTGATCCCCGGGGTTCGCAGCACGTCGTCCTTGGCCACCGGATAGCCGATCCGACCGCGGACCGTGGCGGCCAGCTCGGGGGGCAGTTCGGCGAGCCGACGGTGCGCGGCGATGAGCAGGTGCAGCAGGCCGAACTGGTCGAGCAGCCGACCGGGCCAGCCCTCGCCGACCATCTCCCCGGGCATGGCCCGCAGCAGACCGGCCACACCCGGCGCCTGGGCGTCGATCATGCGGGCCGCGACCGCGTCGAAGGCGGCGTACCCGCTCTGCTGCAGTCCGCCCAGACCGCTGCGGACCTGGTCGTGCATCCAGCGGTCGAGCTCGTCGAGACCGTCGGCGACCCGGGCGGTCCGCTCGCCGGCGCGCTTCGCCGCGGCGTCCGGATCGGCGAGTTCCCCCGTGGGCCGGGCGTCCGCCCGCTCCTCGCGGGTGGCCCGGCGCTCGAGCCAGGCGGTGACGAAGTCGGGCGGCGGAGCGGACGGGATCTGGTCGCTGCCCAACCGCCGGGCCAGGTCCATCGCGTGCTTGCACGGCAGCCGCCGGCTCGGACAGCTGCAGGTCGACGTCGCCGGCGCCGCCCGCAGCACGGCGACCAGGTACGGGCTGGCGCCGCTGCCCTGATAGCGACCCCAGACGGCCGCGTCATCGCCGCCGAGCAGGATCCAGGACATGCGCGTGAGCGTAGTGCCGAGCTCTGACAGTCCCCGCGACGAGCGCCAGCGAGGACCGGGCCGCGGGGGTGTGGGGGTCGCCCCCCACACAGACACCGCGACGAGCGCCAGCGAGGACCGGGCCGCGGGGGTGTGGGGGTCGCCCCCCACACAGACACCGCGACGAGCGCCAGCGAGGACCGGGCCGCGGGGGTGTGGGGGTCGCCCCCCACGTAGACACCGCTCGCTACACGTTGTGGTGTTCGTAGGCCGGTTCGCGGAAGCCCAGGATGGCCTCGAGCATGGTCGCGGCGGCCACCGAGGCGGCGACGTCGTGCATCCGCAGCAGCCGGGCTCCGCCGAGCACGCAGACCGCGGCCGCGGCCAGCGACGGGGGTAATCGGTCGGGCTTGGCCAGACCGGTGGCTTCGCCGACGAAGTCCTTGTTCGACACCGCGGCGAGCAACGGCAGTCCGAGGTCGGCGATCTCCCCGAGCCGTCGGGTCAGCTCGAGCGAGTGCCGGGTGTTCTTGTTGAGGTCGTGACCCGGATCGATGACGATCATCGAGTCGGTGATGCCCTGCTGGTGTGCCCGCTCGATCCGCTCGGTCAGGAACGCCTTGACCTCGTCGACCACGTCGCCGTAGGTCGGGCGCGGGACGTGCCGGCGCGCCTCGGCCCGGCTGTGGGTGATGACGACGGTCGCCCGGTGCTCGGCGACCACGGAGGCCAGGTCGGGGTCGCGGAGTCCGGTGGTGTCGTTGATCACCGCAGCACCGGCCCGCAGGCAGAGATCGGCGACCCGGGGCCGGAAGGTGTCGACCGAGATGACCACGTCGCTCGCAGCGGCGACCGCGGCCACCACCGGGACCACCCGGTCGATCTCCTCGGCCTCGCTGACCTCCGGTGTGTCCGGCGAGAAGGGAACCCCGCCGACGTCGACCCAGCCGGCGCCGGCCCGGGCTGCGGCCAGCGCAGCGTCGACCGCGCGGTCGAGCGCGAAGGTGGCGCCCTGGTCGTAGAACGAGTCGGGGGTCCGGTTGACGATCCCCATCACCACGATCTGGCGGTCGAAGTCGAACCGACGCCGCCCGATGGTGCGGACCGGGTCGCGCAGCACAGGCAGCGAGATCACCGCGCCATCCTGCCCGACGACCGTGAACCGGGCACGCCTGCGGGCCGAGGCGACGCTCTGCGATGATCGCGCCGTGGCGAGCGGTGCCGATGTCGACGAGCTGGCCCGGCAACTGGCCGAGGTGACGCGCAGCGACGGGACCCAGTACGCGACCTTCCGCGTCCGCGGGCACACGTTCGGCTATTACTGGCCGCGCACCGAGACGGTCGGCCTCAAGCAGCTGGTGGCCGAGCAGCTGGCCCTGATCGCCGAACGACCCGACACCTTCGAGGCGCAGTTCACCGTCGGGCGCTTCGGCTGGGTCGTCGTCCAGCTGGCCCGGGTCGATCGCGCCGAACTGGCCGAACTGGTCTACGAAGCCTGGCGGTTGACCGCGCCGGACGAATTGCTCGACCCCGACGCGGAGATCCGCCTCCCCCACTGAGCCTCCCGAGAGGTCACGCCAGCTCGTAGTCGAACCACATCCGGTGGGTGCCGTCCTCGTCGACCGCCATCCCCCCAACCCCGGCGATGCCGGCCAGCTCGCCGGTGCCACTGCCGTCGACGATCGAGAAGGTCTCGTTGTAGCGGTCCGATCCGTGGGTGGACGCGGCGTGGATGAAGTTGAAGGTCCCGGCCCGACCGTCGAGGCGGCCGTCGAACGCCTCGAAGGCGACATAGGTGCCGACGCCCGCGGCCTGATCGTGCCCGCCGACGAAGTAGGTGACCGCACGGCCCTCGATGCCGCCGTCGAAGGTCTTGGTCAGGACGGCGATCCCGGTGGGCAGCGCGGTGGTGACCGGGTCGGCGACCGCCACCTCGACCGGCTCGAACCCGACGACTGCGAACGTCCCCGCACTGTGCTGCTGAGTCATGCCCAGCAGTGTCGCAGCCGGGTCCGACAGTTGTTCGGGCATCTGCTCGCCGTGCTGCGCTACCTGGCTCGCGTTCCGCGGCGCCGTCGGGCATGCGAAAGGGCCGCGTGCCCTCTCCCGAACGGGAGTGGACGCACGGCCCTCGCGGGACCTGCAGGGGTGGAGGTGGCGGGAATCGAACCCGCGTCCTCGAGCGACGAACCAGACATTCTCCGGGCGCAGCTGGCTAGGCGATTTTCTCAGCTTCTACACTCGCGCCAGCACGTTGTAGACAAGCTCAGTCTCAGTAGATGTTCCGGCTAGACCCTCAGACGATTTCTAGTCGGTGAGCCCTCTAGATGAGGCCAGGATCCGGGACGAAGGCAAGCCCGGTCTGACCGTTCGATCACTGCTCAGGCAGCGAGAGCGAACTGAGTGCGCGTTTTAGTGGCACTTATTGGTTTCCGGGGAACATTAACGAGTTGACCCTGGATTCTCGGCCCGCTTCTCCTGGGACTATCGACCCAAGTCGAAACCGATCACCCCCTGTTGAGTTGTCCCCAGCCGAAGCCGGGTCCAGCAGCCGGAGCCGCAGCGGCTCAGTCTACCGCTTGGTACAACGCGCCATCACCCGGATTGATTCCGGCCCCTCGAGCGCCCCCGGGAGCCGGACCCGCCGACCTACTTCTCGTCGAGGACCTCGACCTTGACCACGTTCTTGACCGGGTTCTTCCAGTTCTCGCCCTGCAGCGCCTTGGCGCCACCGACGATGGTCAGGGCGAACCAGCCCAGGGCCATCAGACCGAGCAGCATGTCGATCACGCCGTTGTCGCTGATGCCGCCGATGATCATCATGGCCACGAAGGTGATCGAGGAGATCAGCTGGAAGTTGAACGCCTTGGCCGCCTCGCGCCGGGCGTAGCTCCCGGTCGGCGACATCAGGTAGACCGCGCCGGGACCGAGCAGCCAGGTGAAGAACACCGAGAAGTGGGCCAGCGAAGCCACACCGCGACCGGCCTGCTGCCGGGTCTCCGGCTTGATCATCGGCGCGTACGCGGGGTGCACGCCGAGCGCCTGCGACGGCGTCGGCACCTGGACGAGACCGTAGAACGCCTCGTTCAGCTCCTTGCGGGTGACCGCGGAGATGACCTGGCCGATGCGCGAGTCGAACTCCACTTCGGAGATCCGGCCGTCGGCGTACGCCTCTTGCAGGAACGATTCGGCCCGATCACGTTGATCCGGGGTGACATGCATCTTCAGACTGGGGTGCTCGTAGAGGGCGCTCATGGGATACAGCTTCGTCACTGCGGCCGCCCCGCACCATCGGGCACTCCCCCGGGCCCACCCTGGATCCCACCTACCCCTGCATCCCCCGGGTCGGTCGTCGGCGTGTGATTGGCTGGTGGGCATGACGATCGAGAAGCCGGAAATCGACTTTCCCGAGGGCGAACCGCCGGAGGACCTGGAAATCACCGACATCACGGTGGGCGAGGGCAAAGAGGCCGTTCCCGGTCGGCCCGTCCGCGTGCACTACGTCGGTGTCGCCTTCAGCACCGGGGAGGAGTTCGACGCCTCGTACAACCGCGGTGCCCCGCTCGACTTCCCGCTCGGCGGCGGCCGGGTCATCGCCGGCTGGGACGCCGGCGTGGTCGGGATGCAGGTCGGGGGTCGGCGCAAGCTGGTCATCCCGCCGCACCTGGCGTACGGCAGCCGCGGCGCCGGCGGTGTCATCGGCCCGAACGAGACGCTGATCTTCGTGGTCGACCTCATCGAGGTCGGCTGACCGACCCTGCCCGCCCCTGAGGTCCGTCGGCTCGGCTGACCTCGGGGCGGCCCCGACCTCGACCACCGGCCCGCGTCCGCGGGTCGGTGGTTCCGTCTCGGGACCGGTGAGTCCGGGTGCCGGCCCGGCTCACCAGCTGCTGCTGCCGCCGCCTCCGCCACCGCCACCGGAGAAGCCGCCGCCGCCGAACGAGCTGCCGCCGCCGAATCCGGACCCGCTGCTGCCCGACGAGGACGGCACCGGGGTGGCCGCGGTGGTCAGGCTGCCGGCCAGGAAGCCGGTGTTGAAGCTCGAGATCGAGTAGTTGCCGACGTACCAGCTGGGGGTGTAATCGGGGATCCGGCCGAGCTGGACCAGCCGGGCGCAGATCTCGGCCCACCGGTCGGCCAGGTCGAAGGCGATGGCCCAGGGAGGTAGCGCGAGAAGATGTCCTCGCCCTCCTCGAACTTCAGCTGTTCGGCCTCGGCGGTGGCCAGGTAGAGCTTGAACCCCTCGACCTGGTCGCACACCGCCCGTCCGTCCGCGGTCCGCTGTCCGCGGCGCAGCTTGAACCGGATCACCGCAACGGTGATCAGGATGGGCAGCACCGGCACGAGGACGAGCAGGATCCACGGCGTCACGGTCAGCGCCACGAACACCCCGAAGACGATCGCCCCGAATCCGAAGCTGCCGGTGGCGGTGGCCGACGGCACCTTGCGGAACCAGCCACGGGCTGCGACCTGATTGCGCACCGAGTCGCGCATCGCGGTGTGGGCGCTGAGCATGCTGCCCCGGGTGGCCAGGTCCTTGGTCGCGCCCGGCCCCTGACCGCCGAACAGGCTGGTGAGCAGCACCATCTCGTGCGGCGCGGCCGCGCGATCGGGATCGAGCAGGGTGACCCGGAAGTCGTCGTCGTTCTGGCTCTCGACCCGGATCGCACCACGGACCGCCAGATCGACGATGGTGGCGGCGGTCTCGCGGGTGTCGACCTGACCGTCGATCAGCAGGCCGGCCTCGGCGACCGGGATCCGTGGTGGGGAGAACGCCACCGGGATGGGCAGGTCCGGATCGCTGGCCACCACGTGGGCGGCCTGGCCGGCCAACGGGGTCGTACCCGGGGCCAGACCGGCGTACCGCTGATCGCGACCGTTCTTGCGCCACCAGCGCCAACCGACGAGGGGCGAGCCGACCACGACGACGGCGCCGATCGCCCCCATCACTCCCAGACCGAGCTTCTCGGCCGCCGACAGCTTCGAGCCGTCGGGCTCCAGGTGCGGTGCGTTGTCGGTGACCAGCCCCGGGTCGATCTTGACCCCGATCGACATCCCCGAGTTGGCGGCCAGATCGCGCTCGGTGAAGGTGGCGACATCGTCGGAGCCGATCCGGGCCGAGTCGCACTCGTCGGTGCTACCGACCGGCCCGGCGAAGCAACTCAGCTCCTGCGCCCCACCCGGCACCCGCGTGGTGATCGAGGCCTCCTTGATCAGCGGATTGCCGGTCCCGAGCGCATCCCAGAAGAATTCGTCGTACGGCGGCTGCTCGTTCGGGAACGTCCGCATCGACCCGGCGACGTCGTAGGACAACGTGTAGGTCGCCGTGGCCGCGCTGATCGTCCGGTCGGGGTCACCGATCTTGAGCTCGAGGACTTCGGTACGACCGTCGTTCTCCTCGCTGTCGGACCGGCTCCACTGGTCGGAGACCCCACCCGAGGCCGAGACGTCGATGTTGGTGATCGTGTAGACCGCGTCCTGGGTGTCGTCGTACTTCTCCCGGACGATGAAGTTGCGCTTGATCCCGTGCCGGCCCGAGTTGCTCCCGAACCGCCAGACGATGGTCTCCTTGGCCTGCAGGATCCCACTCGGCTGCATCACGTATTCGATGTCGAAACGGTCGATCTGGTCGGCGGCCGCGTACGCCCGCGGGGCTCCGCCCCAGGTCAGGGCGACCACGCCGAGCGCGGTCATCATGATCGCGACGACCAGCCGGAAGCCCTTGCTCACTCTCGAGTCGAGGGTTAGCTTCACGCTCAGCCCCGACCCTTGGTCCGGGCCGACAGGGCTCGGGCGGCCTCGCGCTCGAACTCCCGGGTCGCCAGCGTCTGCCGCTTGTCGTACTCCCGCTTACCGGTGGCCACGGCGATCTCGACCTTGGCGTACCCGTCGGAGAAGTAGAGCGCGAGCGGCACCAGCGTCGCTCCGGACTGGCCGAGTTCGCGCTGGATCTTGTTGATCTCCTGGCGGTTGAGCAACAGCTTGCGCGTCCGCCGTGCGGTGTGGTTGGTCCAGGTGCCATGGCTGTACTCCGGGATGTGCGCCGACCGCAGCCACACCTCACCCTCGTCGACGGTCGCGAACGCGTCGGTCAGGTTGGCCCGCCCCTCGCGCAACGACTTGACCTCGGTGCCGCTCAGCACGATGCCCGCCTCCCACGTGTCGTGGATGTGGTAGTCGTGCCGAGCCTTCCGGTTCTGCGCAACGACCTTGCGGCCCTTTTCCTTCACCATGCCCCCAATCCTGCCTGCTTGGTGGTCAGCTCCGCCTGCCGGTTTCCCATGTTGCATGGGAAACCTGCGGGTCACCCGCGTAACTTCGTGAGTGACCCGCCGGTTTCTCATGGTCTCGATGCACGCTCAGGCGATGATGGTGCGGTTGTGGGTGTAAAGGCGACGGGACTGCTCTCGATCGCTGTTCAGCCGGTGAATCCAACGGGCGGCAGCCGGTGGAAACAGGTCGACCCAGACCCATCGGGTCATGCCCAGCCGCTCCCCACGTACGCGGTCCTCGCGCCGCTTCTCCCGAAACACGGCGTCACCCTCGGACTCTCCGGGTCGGCGAAGTCGGCCGTATTTCACCTTGCCGTCGAACTCTCCGGCATGGTGGTCCGCTTCCCAGTAGCAGTCCACCTCAGCGATGAACTGACCCGACGTGTCGAGGATGACGTGCTGGAGATCGGGCATGGGCACCTGGTGTCGATACATCTGCACGCGACTGATCGACTCGCCAGCCGTGGCCGCCCGGCCGTCGGCGAGTCGGAACGCCACGCGCGCCCGCCGCGAGCCGCGTCGACGGCCCATCCGCTCAGCCATCTGGTCGAGCTCCGGACGCAGCGTGGGTGTCATCCTGAGCGCGGAGTCGGCGGTCACCACTCCGGCCTCGAGCGAGGCATGTGCGGTCAGGTCCCACAACGTGCGGGTGACATTGGTGACGAGAACGCCATTGCGCATCTCGAGGAAAGGTGTCAGGTCATCCACCGCCACGTGGTGGCGAGCATTGACCTCGCAGCGTGCGGACCCACGATCGAGTCGGACCATCTCGACAAGCCCGAGGTCGTGCCCCCACAAGGTCAGACCGTGGGCCGCAGCGGCGGAGACCCCGGTGAGAGCGACATCGCCCCGTTGACGCACCAGGGTGGCCCGGGCCAGGACCAGATGGCGGTCGGCATCGTCGAGAGCGTCGTACAGGACGGCCGGCGCGTACGCGCCCTGACGCAGTTTGCGCAGGACTCCGCTGCGAACCCCACCAGCGAGATCGCGGTCCTGCATCCCACAGTCGAGGGCCTCGGCCCGCGTGAAGTAGCCACCGCTCTTGACGGCGAGGATTTCCAGGCGTTCGTCCACGTCAGTGAGTGTGTGAAGAAGAGGCTCGGATCGTGCGCGGTCGATCACATCTGTGGAGAATCGGCTGGTGCCGCGGATCTGGGGATAACTGATCCGCTAGGGATCGCTCGGCGTCGAGACCACGGATTCCCTGCGGGTTACGTGCGAAGTTTCGCTGGGCAACCCGCAGGTTTCCCATGTGACATGGGAAACCTGCAGGCGGCCTGGGGAGTGGGGTGGAGCGCGCGGGTCAGAACCAGCGCATCGGGTTGACGACCTTGCCGTTCAACCAGACCATCAGGTGCAGGTGGCAGCCGGTCGAATAGCCGGTGGTGCCGACGTAGCCGATGACCTGACCACGGCTGACGTGCTGACCGACTCCGACGGTGTAGCGGATGGCGTGGTTGTAACCGGTCGTCACGTAGTTCCCGCCGACCGAGCCGTGGTCGATCATCAGCCGGTTGCCGTAGCCGCCGTTGTAGTACTTCTCGACGACCTTGCCCGCGTACGGGGCGCGGATGGCGGTACCGCATCCGGCGCCGAAGTCGGTGCCGTCGTGCAGCTTCCAGTAGTGCAGCACCGGGTGGAAGCGCATCCCGTACACCGAGGTGATCGGCGCCGACACCGGGGAGGAGAAGCGGTGGCCGGCACTGCTCGGTGCGGATGTCCGGGTCGATGAGCGGTTGGTCGGGGCGCTCGAGCGGGCCGGCGAGGACTTCGACCGCGAGGCGGCCTTGCGTGACGACGCCGCGGCCTTGGCCGCTGCTTTGCGCTGGGCCGCCTTGGCGCGCTGGGCCGCTGCGGCCAATGCCCGCTGCCGGGCGCGCTCCTTGGCGATCCGGACGGCGATCCGCCTCTCCACGGTGGCGCGCTCGTCGACCAGCCGGGAGTAGCGCCGCTTGTCGGTGGCGACGTCGGCTGCGGCCGATGCTTCGACGTTGCGCCGCTGGGTGACGAGCTGGGCGACCGCCGCCTCCTGCCGAGCCGCCTTGTCCTCGAGGCTCTTCTTGACCTTGAGGTTTGCTGCGGCCGCCCGCCGGTCGGTGGCGATCTCGGCCTCGAGTTCGGCCTGCCGCTTCTTGGCCGCGGTCAACTGCTGCTGGATGACGGTGAGCCGGTCGATCTGGGCCTGGGCGGTGTCGAACAGTGTGGTGGACCACTGGGCCCGGGTCTGCAGATCGAGGGTCGATCCGGCGTTCAGCAGCGCAGCCAGCGGAAGGAGGTTGGTCTGCTGCTGGTACTGGTCACGGACCACCTCGCCGGCCGACGCCTTCTGTGCATCGAGCGCGGCCTGGCCGGCGACCACGGCGGCCTTGGCCTTGGCCAGGGCGATCTTGGCCTTCTTGAGCTTCACGGCCATCGCCTTGTCCTTGGCCTTGGCCGTGGCGAGCTCGGAGCGGGTCTGCGCCAGCTCAGCCCGGGCCGCGGCCAGGTTCGCTTCGGCCTGGTCGACTGCGGCCGCCGCCTGGTTGAGCGCGGCGCTCGACTCGTTGAGCTGGCTGCGTGTCTCGCGCAGCTGCTGGTTCACCTGGGCCTTGCGGTCGGTCAGACTGTCGGCTCCGGCCGGGACCGCGAACAGCGACAGGCTGAGCGCCGAGGCGACGACCACTCCGAGCGCCGCCACCCAGATCCGCGGGCGGATCGTGCGCAGATATCCAGTTGTCGTCGTGCCCTTGGACGCAGACCCGGCCCGAAGATTGACTCTTCGGGAGAACCTCGCGAAGCCACCATGATTCAGCGCTTCGCTGCCGTCCGGAACGTCCTTGCGGACGTAGGGAAGATCCGGAACCACAGCTTTCCCCAATCAGGTATTCATCTGTTCTCCGGTGTTGACGGTCTCGGTTGAGACTTCACCGGGTGCTCCGGGGGCTTCGGGTCTTCGCGGGACCTTCGACCACCTCGGCTCGCAGATAGTACGCAGACGGCGAGGGCGTGGGGCAAGAGTCGAACCCTCGATCACACGGGAACCGGCTCGATAAACGGCTCAAGTCTCACGTTCAGCTTGAGAAACAACTGTTATTTCGAGTAAACCGGTGTGGCGGGTGTGACAAGAGTGACGAGGCGAGTTACAAGCGTGTGATTCGCCCTCGGGGTGGGCTACACCCGGAGGTACCGGCGGGTGGTCACCAGCGTCGGGACGACGGCCAGCACCACGCCGACCACGACGATCCCGAGCATCGCCAATCCGGCCTGGTTCCAGCCGATCCAGGGGACGAACTGGATCGATTCGGCCACACCGCCGATGATCCCGAAGTAGACGCCGGCGGCCAGGGTGGCGCACGCCAGGAACACACCGATCAGCGCCGAGAACACGGCCTCGAGCAGGAACGGCATGGTGATGTAGAAGTTGCTCGCCCCGACCAGCCGCATGATGCCGATCTCGCGCCGTCGTGCGAAGGTCGCCAACCGGATGGTGTTGCCGATCTGCAGTGCCGAGGCCAGCAACAGCAGAGCTGACGCTCCCCCGGTCGACCACTGCAGCACGTTGAGGGCGCGGAAGAACGGATCGAGCAGCTGGTGCAGATCCTGCACCTTCTGCACCCCCTTGAGACCGACGACCGAGCTGACCACCCCCTGGTACTGCTCGGGGTTCTTGAGCTTGACCCGGAACGACTCCTGCATCTGGTCGACGGTCAGTGAGTCCTGGATCGGGCTGCCCTCGTACGCCTTCTGGAAGTCGGCGTACGCCTCCTGCTTGGTCTCGAAGTAGACGCCCCCGGCGGCGACCTCGGGGTTCGACTCCAGGGTCCGCTGGATCTCGTCCTTCTGCGGCTGGGTCACGTCCTGGCCGGGCTCGCACTGATCACCCTGGGTGTCCTGGGTGCACAAGAAGATGGAGATCTCGATCTTCTCGTACCAGCGGCCCTTCATCAGCTCGACCTGCTGGTTGGCCAACAGGCCCGCGCCGAACAGCGACAGCGACACCCACATGGTCATCACCACCGCGAGGGTCATGGTGAGGTTCTGCCGCAGCCCGGCTCGGGTCTCGGACAGGATGTGGCGGAAACGCATCAGAATTCTTCCTCGCGGTGTGCTCCGACCGCTCGCGCGGTCGGCGGGGTCAACAGGGGTCGGCCCCCTCGGTCACTGGTAGCCGTAGACGCCGCGGCTCTGGTCGCGCACCACGCCGCCGTCGTCGAGCTCGATCACCCGCTTGCGCATCTGGTCGACGATCGTCGAGTCGTGGGTCGCCATCAGCACGGTGGTGTCGGAGCGGTTGATCCGGTCCAGCAGTTTCATGATTCCCACGCTCGTGGCCGGGTCGAGGTTCCCGGTGGGCTCGTCGGCGATCAGGATCATCGGCCGGTTGACGAAGGCCCGGGCGATGGCCACCCGCTGTTGCTCGCCACCGGACAGCTCCTCGGGCAGGCGTCCGCCCTTGCCCTGGAGCCCGACGAGCTCGAGCACCTCGGGGACCACCCGCTTGATGGTGGTCGACGGCTTACCGATCACCTGCAGCGCGAACGCCACGTTCTCGGTCACCGTCTTGTTGGGCAGCAGTCGGAAGTCCTGGAACACGGTGCCGATCTGGCGCCGCATCGCCGGGATCTTCCAGCTGTGCAACTTGTTCAGTTCGCGGCCGGCCACGAAGACCTTGCCCTTGGTCGGTCGTTGCTCGCGCAGGATCAACCGCAGAAAGGTCGACTTGCCGGAGCCGGACGCGCCGACCAGGAAGACGAACTCGCCCTTGTCGATGTCGACGCTGACGTTCTCCAGGGCAGCACGCTTCTGGCCGTCGTAGATCTTGGACACGTTCTCGAATCGGATCAAGGTCGCCTCGGCCGGTTAGACAACTCCAGCGCGCCGTACGCGGCCGGACGGCCATCGACGAGTCTAAGTGAGCGCACAACGATCACCGGCCAAGCACGGAGCTCCCGTGTCGCGGGCCGAAGCCGATCAGGACCTCGACGGATCAGCCGGCGTCGAGGTCGCTCATCCGGCGCCACCGGATGCCCGACTCGATGAAGCCGTCGATGTCGCCGTCGAACACCGCGTCCGGCGAGGACACCTCGAAGTCGGTGCGCAGGTCCTTGACCATCTGATACGGGTGCAGGACGTAGCTGCGCATCTGCGAGCCCCAGCTGTTGCCGCCGTCGCCCTTGAGCGCGTTCATCTCCGCGGCGCGGTCCTGCCGGACCTTCTCGAGCAGCCGGGACTGCAGCACCCGCAACGCAGCCGCCTTGTTCTGCAACTGCGACTTCTCGTTCTGGCAGGACACGACGATGCCGGTGGGCAGGTGGGTGATCCGGACCGCCGAGTCGGTGGTGTTGACGCTCTGGCCGCCCGGACCCGAGGAGCGGAACACGTCGATCCGCATGTCGGACTCGGGGATGTCGATGTGGTCGGTCTCCTCGGTGACCGGCAGCACCTCGACGCCGGCGAACGAGGTCTGTCGGCGGCCCTGGTTGTCGAACGGCGAGATCCGGACCAGCCGGTGGGTGCCCTGCTCGACCGAGAGGGTGCCGTACGCGAACGGGGCCCGGACCTGGAAGGTCGCCGACTTGATCCCGGCCTCTTCGGCGTACGAGGTGTCGTAGACCTCGGCGGAGTAGTGATGGCGCTCGGCCCAGCGCAGATACATCCGCAGCAGCATCGCCGCGAAGTCGGCAGCGTCGATCCCGCCGGCCTCGGAGCGGATGGTCACCAGCGCCTCACGGGCGTCGTACTCACCCGACAGCAGGGTCCGGACCTCGAGCGCGTCGATCGACTTGCGGAGCGAGGCCAGCTCGGTCTCCGATTCGAGCAGGCTGGCCTCGTCGCCCTCCTCCTCGCCCATCTCGACCAGCAGGGCGAGATCGTCCAGACGCGAGCGCAGCTCGGCCAGCCGGTCGAGCTCGGCCTGCAGCGCCGACAGTCGCGAGGTGATCTTCTGGGCGTTGTCGACGTCGTCCCACAGGTCGGGGGCGGCCACCTGCTCGTTCAGCTCGGCGACCTCCGTCCGCTTGCGCTCGGGGTCGACGACGGCCTCGATGGAGGTCAGCGCACTGTCGAGGTCGGCGAGTTCTACGGCAAAATCAGGTCCAGCCACTCCGCAGACTCTACTGCCCCGAGCGGAGCCGGGCGTCCTCGTCGCCGTCGTCCTCGCGGCCCAGCTCCTCGAACGCCACGAACCGGTCGGGACCGACCGCGGCCCGCGCCGGCCAGTCGTGCACCCAGATCACCACGAAGGCACCCAGGGCGCAGGCCAGCGCCAACACCGGCCCGAAGGTCGCCCACCACACCGTCGCGTACCCGACCAGATCGAGGGCGACGAGCGCAACCATGCCGCGCCCGCTCAGCCGACCGTGCCGGGCCCGCCACGCCGCATACCCGACGAAGGGGACCATGGCCAGCAGCACGACGGCCCAGGCCATCGGGCTGAGACCGCGCTCGAAGCCGTTGGCCGCCAGCCGGATCATCCCGAGCATGGCCAGGACACCGGTCAGCGCCCCGAGCAGCAGCCGGGTGGTGGAGGAGGACATCAGGACTCCCCGACGACGACGGGGCGACAAGTCACACGTAACCGAGACTCTGCTCGAGCTCGCGCAGCCGAGCCAGGTCGTCGGCGAACCCGTCCGGGGCGGTCAGGTCGTTCACGTCGCCGTCGTCGGTGTTGACCACGAACTCGACGGTGCGGATGATCCGGCGCTGCTCGTTGGCGGTGAAGTCGTCCCAGTGCGCCAGCAGCTTGCACAGCCCGGCGTGCACCTGGAAGGCCCGGTCGATGTCCAGCTCGGCGTTGCTCTGCAGCGCCCCCAACAGCATGGAGCGATGCGCTGACAGCGTCTCGTGGAGGATGTGCACTTCGTCGGTCACCGCGCCAGGTTAGTCCGCGTTCGGGCCCTTCCGCCGGGTCGGCGACGAGACGATCGGTGGGAGCAGAGGGACTCGAACCCCCGACCCCTTCCTTGTAAGGGAAGTGCTCTAACCAACTGAGCTATGCTCCCGGGCCACGGCCAGCGGCTCAGACTAGTGGGTGGACGCGACCGGGCCAACTCCCGTGCGACCTGCCGATCCGGCCAGTACGGCCTCGGCGACGACCAGGTCCTCCCACGACATCCCGACGCTCTTGAACACCACCGGACGGTCACTCGGCAACCCCCGGCCCCAGGCGATCTCGCTCAGTTCGATCAGCTCACCCTCGGCGATCAGCCCTTCAGCCAGCGCCATGATGACGTCGCCGGCCTCGCGCTTGGCCGTCTCGATGTGCTCGACGACCACGGCCGAGCGGGCCAGCAGGGCGCCGTCGACCTCCCGGGCGTCGGGTTCGTGCGAACCCACCACGAGCACGACCACGTCGTCGCGGACCTGATCCGACCAGACCACCGGCGTACGCGCGGTCGTCGCACACACCACGACGCCGGCCCGCCCCACGGCGGCGACGGCCTCGGGGCTGCCCGCGGTCAGTACCGCCGGGTCGTCGCCGACCAGGGTGCGGCGGTCGACCCGGGCCGGGTCGCGGACCACGTAGCTGACCGTGCCCAGCTCGCGGGTGCCGGTCAGGGTGTCAGCCAGGCACTCCAGGTGACCGCTGGCCTGCGGACCGGCACCGAACGCGACCACGTCGAGCGGGCCGGTGTCGCCGCGCAGCCGCTCGGCCACCGCGGCGACCGAGACGGCCGGCGTACGCAACGTGGTCAGGGCGGGCCCGTCGATCAGCGCGACCGGGGCCAGCGAGCGGCCGTCGAACATCAGGTACAGACCCTTGATCCGCGGTGCGTCGGGGGTGGCCGGAGCGTCGGCGATGGTGACGATCTTGATCCCGGCGCTCGGCGCGGACCCACCCTTCTCCGAGGGCATCAGCATCAACTGACCGGCGTCGAGCCCGAACGCCTGGCGGTGCGGGTCGCGCCCCGGGTCGAGCCCGTCGGCGAGCGCGGTGAGCAGGGCCTCGACCGCGACCCGGGGCGGACAGGCGGCTCGGACGGCCGCCGCATCGAGATAGGTCAGCTCGCTCATCGATCCGCAACCCCCATCGCCGTGTCCCGCCCCGGTGCGTCGCCGCTCATCGCAGCACGAAGCCGGGGATGAGCGGATCGTAGGAATCCAGGAAGAAGGCGTGCTCGCCCGTCTTGTAGGCCATCCCGCTGACCTCCGGGATGACGCTGGTGCCGGTGCCCCGCGGCGCCGTGCTGACCACTCGGGCCACGAACTCGGAGCCGACGATCGAGCGGTGCCGCAGCACCTGGCCCTCGGCCAGCCGGCCGGTGGCGCTCAACACCGCGACCCGCGCCGCGGTGCCCGAGCCGCACGGGGAGCGGTCCACCTCGCCATCGGCGAAGATGGTCACGTTGCGCTGCCGCAGCTCGCCCTCGGCACCCGGTTCGAGCTCGTCGAACAGGATCGTGCCGTAGACCCCGCTGAGCCGGGGGTCGTCGGCGTGCTGGGCCTCCGGGCTGGCGTCGAGGGCCCACTTGATCTCGCGGCCGACGTCGATCAGCGCCGGCAACCGCTCGGGGGTCACGTTCAGCCCGAGGTCCGCGGCCCGGACGCAGGCGTAGATGGCGCCGCCGAAGGCCAGCGTCGCCGACACCTCGCCCCGGCCGGTCGACACCCGCAGCCCCTCGGCGATCAGATGACTGGCGACGTTGACGAAATCGACCCGGACGGTCCGCCCGGCCCGGCGGTGGACGCGCGCCGTCACCCGCCCGGACGGCACGTCGATGGTGACGTCGACGCTGCCGTCGTCGGGGGCGGCGACCCGACCGCTGTCGACCGCCCAGACGCCGAGGGCGATGGTGCCGTGGCCGCAGGCGGTCGAGAACCCGTCCTTGTGCCAGAACAGCACGCCGAAATCAGCACCGGCGTCATCGGGCGGGACCACGAACCCGCCGTACATGTCGGCGTGCCCGCGCGGCTCGAAGCACAGCGTCTCGCGGAGCCGCTGCACCTGGGGGTCGTCGATCGCGGCCATCCGGCGGGCGGCCACGGTCGCACCGGGCAACGGCAGGCCGAGCTCGGTGACGATCCGGAACGGCTCGCCGGCCGTGTGGTAGTCGACCGCCTCGATTCGGGTGAGCATCGCTCAGATGAACAACGGCTCGAGGCCGAAGGCGGAAGCCAACGCGTCCATCTCGTCGTCGCCGGGCCGTCCGCTGAAGCGCTCGGCCGCATCGATGACCTTGGGCAGCACGGTGACGTCGCCGACCGTGTTGAGGAAGACGCCCTCGCGGCCCAGCACCCAGGACACGGCCAGGTCGATGGCCGACTGATCGGTCAGCGGCTCGTACCAGGTGGTCGTGGTCTGGTCGCGGTCGCCCCACGGGGCCCGGGTGATCGCCTTGATCGTCTGCACCGCCACCCCGCGCTCGGCGCAGACGGCCAGCAGCGCCTCGAAGTCGTCGAGGTACTCCGGGTTCTTGGTCATCGGGAAGTTGTACGGCAGCAGCACCGAGTCGAACGGGTACTGCTCGAGCGAGCGCAGATGCTGGCGGGCCACGGTGACGCCGTGTCCGGTCACCCCGATGTAGCGGACCAGCCCGTCGGCCTGGGCCTGGACCACGGCCTCGATCGCGCCGCCGCCGGCGAAGGCGGTGTCCCACTCGTCCTCGTCGACCAGGTTGTGCAACTGGATCAGGTCGAGGTGGTCGGTGCGCAGCCGTTCGAGCGAGCGCTCGATCGACTCGTACGCCAGGGCCCGGGTCCGTTCCTCGGTCTTGCTGGCCAGGAAGAACCGGTCGCGGTGGGTTTCCATCCACGGCCCGAGCCGCAACTCCGCCTCGCCGTAGCTGGCCGCGGTGTCGATGTGGTTGATCCCGTGCGCGAGCACCGTCTCCATGGTGGCGTCGGCCACGTCCTGGGTGCACTCGGACAAGGCTGCGGCCCCGAAGATCAGGCGGGTGCTGTCGTGACCGGTGCTGCCGAAGGGCTGAGTGGAGATCATGTCGGCCATTCTGCCTGGCTGCCCCGATGGGCCTACGTCAGTGGGTCCCGGTTTCGACCCGCTCGCGCAGTCCGACCAGGTCACGGGTCTCGCCGATCCCGTTGACCTCGGTCCAGACGATGCGGCCGTCGGCATCGATCAGGAAGGTCCCGCGCAGCGCACAGCCCGCCTGGTCGTCGAACACTCCGTACGCCCGTGCGATCGCGCCGTGCGGCCAGTGGTCGGTGAGCAGGTCGAAGGTGAAACCCTCGGCATCGGCGTACGCGCGCAGCGTGAACATCGCGTCGCACGACACGGCCAGCACCGACACGTCGAGCGATCGGTAGAACTCCTGGTCGGCCCGCAGCTGAGCGAGTTCACCGCCGCAGATGTTCGAGTGCGCCCACGGGTAGAAGACCAGCAGCACTCGCCGTCCGAGCAGTCCCGCGGGCCCGACGGACTCACCGTGCTGGTTGCGGGTGGTGAAGTCGGGCGCGAGGTCGCCGACGGCTGCCGTCATCGACGCGTGCCCTTGGGGCGGACCAGCTTGGTGGCCGCCCAGTCCGAGGACACGGTGGCACTGGTGGTCTGGGCCAGGCCGGCGGTCACCACGGCCTCGGCCAGATCGGTCGCATCGACGTAGCCGTCGCGACCCACCTTGGGCGTCATCAACCAGATGTATCCGGTGTTGGTCAGGTCGGTCAGCGCGTCGACCAGAGCATCGGCGAGATCGCCGTCCTCGTCACGCCACCACAACAGCAGCACGTCGACCGCTTCCATCGCCTCTTCGACGAGCTCTGCGTCGATGGCGTCCTCGATCATGACGCGGACGTCGTCATCGACGTCGGTGTCCCAGCCGAGCTCCTGCACGATCAGTCCCTGGGTCAGACCGAGCTTGTTGCCCGACCCGACATCGCGAGAATCGATCTCGCTCATCCCCGTTCTCCCGCCTCCCCCCACGTTCGACTAGGTGATCCCGGCCGGGATCCCTTTCGCCCCAGCCTGCCAGAGCCGGGCCCCAGACGTAACCCCGGCGTCGGGTGTTGATACCCGTGCAGGACGCGCACTGCCGCCGGTTAGGCGTAAGTGACAGGATGGACACGCATGTGTGACGTCGGATCGCGAGCACCGACGCGAGCGGCACCAAAGACGTGAGGAGCTTGAATGGCCAGCAACACCGGCGGCACCGGACCTCGACCGGTCATCACCGCCGAAGGCTTGTCGACCCAGATCCCCGACATCGACCCCGATGAGACCAGCTGACTGGCTGGAGTCCCTCGACGGGCTGCTCAGCGAGAAGGGCAAGACGCGGGCTCGCTACGTGATGCTGCAGTTGCTGGCCCGCGCCCGGGAGAACCAGGTCGGACTGCCGGCCCTGCGCAGCAGCGACTACATCAACACGATCCCGCCCGAGGCGGAGCCGTGGTTCCCCGGCGACGAGCACATCGAGCGTCGGATCCGGGCCTACATCCGGTGGAACGCGGCCATCATGGTCAGCAAGGCCAACCGCAAGGGCCTCGAGGTCGGCGGCCACATCGCGACCTACCAGAGCGCGGCCAGCCTCTACGAGGTGGGCTTCAACCACTTCTTCCGCGGCAAGGACCACCCGGGCGGTGGCGACCACATCTTCATCCAGGGTCACGCCTCCCCCGGCATCTACGCCCGCGCCTACCTCGAGGGCCGCCTGACCAGCGACCATCTCGACGGCTTCCGCCAGGAGGTCTCGCGGGGCAAGGGCAACGGGCTGTCGTCCTACCCGCACCCCCGGTTGATGCCCAAGTTCTGGGAGTTCCCGACCGTCTCGATGGGCCTCACCGGGATCAACTCGATCTACCAGGCGCGGTTCAACCGCTACCTGCACAACCGCGGCATCGCCGACACCGTCGCAGCAGCGGGTGTGGGCGTTCATGGGCGACGGCGAGATGGGCGAGCCGGAGTCGCTCGGCGCGATCCGGGTCGCCTCGCGCGAGGGTCTGGACAACCTGACCTACGTGATCAACTGCAACCTGCAGCAGCTCGACGGCCCGGTGGTCGGCAACGGCAAGATCGTCCAGGAGCTGGAGTCGTTCTTCCTCGGCGCCGGCTGGCACGTCATCAAGGTGCTGTGGGGTCGCGACTGGGATCCGCTGCTGGCCGCCGACGCCTCCGGGGCGCTGATCAACAAGATGAACACCACCCCGGACGGGCAGTTCCAGACCTACCTGGTCGAGGACGGCGCGTACATCCGCAACAACTTCTTCTCCGACCCGCGGCTGCAGACGACTGGTCGCGAACTACAGCGACGAGGACATCAAGGTCCTGTCGCGCGGCGGCCACGACTACCGCAAGGTGTACGCGGCCTTCAAGGCGGCGTCCGAGCACGTCGGGCAGCCCACGGTGATCCTGGCCCAGACGGTCAAGGGCTGGACCATCGACGCGCTGGAGGGCAAGAACGCCACCCACCAGATGAAGAAGCTGACCACCAAGGACCTCAAGGCGTTCCGCGACCGGCTCTACCTCGAGATCCCCGACAGCCAGCTCGAGGACCCGTACAACCCGCCGTACTACCACCCGGGTCAGGACAACGAGGAGATCCAGTATCTGCAGGAGCGCCGCAAGGCGCTCGGCGGCTACCTCCCGGAGCGTCGGGTCAAGCCGACGATCGTCAAGCTGCCGGGCGACGAGGTGTACGCGCCGCTGATGGAACCGGCCGGCGAGAAGACCAAGGTGGCCACCACCCAGGCCTTCGTCCGGCTGCTCCGCGACCTGATGCGCGACAAGGAGATCGGCCACCGGATCGTGCCGATCGCCCCGGACGAGTTCCGGACCTTCGGCATGGACTCGATGTTCCCGACGGCGAAGATCTACAACCCGCACGGCCAGACCTACGAGTCGGTCGACCGCAAGCTGCTGCTGTCCTACAAGGAGGCCGGTCAACGGCCAGCTGCTGCACGAGGGCATCTCCGAGGCCGGAGCGATGGGCTCGACCATCGCCGCCGGTTCGGCGTACTCGATGCACGGCGAGCCGATGATCCCGGTCTACATCTTCTACTCGATGTTCGGGTTCCAGCGGACCGGCGACTCGATCTGGGCGATGGCCGACCAGTTGTCGCGCGGCTTCCTGATCGGCGCGACCGCCGGCCGGACCACGCTGACCGGTGAGGGCCTGCAGCACGCCGACGGGCACTCGCCGCTGCTGGCCAGCACCAACCCGGCCGTCGTGCACTACGACCCGGCGTTCGCCTACGAGGTGGCGCATCATCGTCGCAGGACGGGCTGCGCCGGATGTACGGCCACGACGACCAGGACCACCCCGACGGGGAGAACCTGATCTACTACATGACCGTCTACAACGAGCCGGTCGCGTCAGCCGGGCGCACCGGAGGGTCTGGACATCGAGGGCCTGCTCAAGGGCATCTACCACTACGCCGATCCGACGATCGACGCCGACGGCAAGCCGCGGGCCCAGACTGCTCGCGTCGGGTGTGACCATGAGCGCCGCGCTGCACGCGCAGAAGATCCTGGCCGACGAGTGGGGGGTGGCCGCCGACGTCTGGTCGGTCACCTCGTGGAACGAGTTGCGGCGCGAGGCCGTCGAGGTCGAGCACTGGAACCTGACCCACCCCGACGCCGAGCGTCGCTGGCCGTTCATCACCCAGGCGCTGCACGGGCGTCCGGGCGTGGTCGTCGCGGTCAGCGACTACATGCGCGCGGTGCAGGACCAGATCGCACCGTGGGTGCACCAGAGCTGGTGCTCGCTGGGCACCGACGGCTTCGGTCTGGCCGACACCCGGGCCGCGGCCCGGCGGCACTTCCTGGTCGACGCCCAGTCGATCGTGGTGGCCACCCTGCAGACCCTCGGCCACGACGGCGCGTACGACGTCGGAGCGGCCAAGCAGGCGTTCGACACGTACAAGCTCGGCGACCCGACCTCGGTCGCCGGTGTGGCCCAGGAGGGCGCCGGGGCCTGACTCCGGACCGCCTTCGTCGTAGACCCCTGAGCGCTCCCCGACCCCGTACGCGGGCTCGGGTGGGTGCTCGGGGGTCTGCGGCGTTCTGGGGTCTAGGGCGCGCGACAGTCGGGTGGGGGTCGTTTCCCGGCACGTGCCGGGAGGCGGCTCGGATTCGGGGCTGCGAGGGGGCGTTTCCCGGCAGGTGCCGGGCAACGCCCCCTCGAACGCGTAAGGCCGGTCAGCCGAGCCCGAGCCCGGCTTCCAGCGCGGCGATGATCTTCGGACGGAGCTCGGAGCCGGCGATGACCTCGTCGACCGAACCGACCTCGACCGCGCGCCGGATGTTGTGCACCCGGTCGAACTCGGCGGCGACCTCGCTCAGCTTCTCGTTGCGGACCTCGCGGCGGACCTCGGCCAGCTCGGTGGCCAGCCCCGCGCGCTCGGCCCCGGAGGCGGCCCCCAGCCGCTTCTCCAGACCCGTGACCCGCGGGTCGTTGGCGGTCCGGGCGTCGACGTCACGGGTGAAGACCACGGCCGCGGCCGGTGCCCCGCCGAGCACCGAGGCGTACGAGCCCTCGACGGCCAGCACGGTCATCCGCGGGTTGAGCGCCTTGGAGAAGACGACGAACGCGCCGCCGTGGTAGCGCGAGACCACGCAGAACACGATCGGCCCGTCGAAGTTGACGATGGCCCGGCCGATCTCGGCGCCGTACTCGAGCTGCAGGGTGCGCATCGACTCGGGTGAGCCGTCGAACCCCGACAGGTTGGCGATGACCACGACCGGACGGTTGCCGCTGGCCGTGTTGATGGCGCGGGCGGTCTTCTTCGACGACCGGGGGAACAGCGTGCCCGCGGTGTAGACATCGGGGCCGTCGGTGGGCGGGAACCCACGCCGCGGCACCGACTTGGACTCGATCCCGATCAGGGCGACCGGCAGACCGCCGAGGTGGGCGTCCCAGACCACCGAGGTCTCGGCGTCGGCCATCCCGCTCCAGCGCTCCTGGGTCGGGTGGTCCTGGTCGGAGACCGCGGCCATCACCGTGCGGATGTCGAAGGCCTTCTTGCGGTCCGGGTTGGTGGCCGGGGAGAAGATGTCGCCGACCGAGGTGAAGCCCGAATCGGCCGGGTCGTGCGGGAAGCCGGTGACGTCGCGGGCGTACGGATCGCTGGTCTCGGCGCGCCGCGGCCCGCTCTCCCCCGGCGCCACGTACGCGTGGTCGTAGTGGGCCATCAAGATCTCCAGCGCCCCGCCCAGGTCCGGCGCCCAGTACTGCGCCTGGCCGTTCGGGCCCATCACCCGGTCGTAGCCGCCGATACCGAAGTTGTCCTCGGCCGACACACCGCCGGAGAAGTCGAGCGACTGCTTGCCGGTCAGCACCATGGCGCTGTCCGGGGTCATGATCAGCACGCCCTTCGTGTGCATCAGCATGGTCGCTTCGGCGTTCCAGTAGGGCTGGGCGCCGACGTTGATCCCGGCGACCACCACGTTGATCTCGCCGCCGGCCTGGGTGAACTCGACGATCCGCTTGAGCGCCTTGGCCACCCAGTCCATGTTCTCGGTTCCGGACTCCATCGAGATCCGAGCCCCGGCCGACAGGGCGAACCACTCGACCGGGACGTCGAGCTGCTCGGCCAGATCGAGCGCGGCGATGACCCGCTCGCACTCGGCCTGGGCCACCGCGCCCAGCGCCCGCAGCGGGTCGCCGGCCAACAGCACCCGCTTGATCCCCTCCGGATAGCGCTCGGTCGGCGAGGTGATGACGCCGGCGATGATGCCGGCCTTGTTCTGCCCGTACGGGCGGTCGACCGGGACCAGGACGCCGTCGGCGTCGAGGTCGTACTCGGTGGCCGTCCCGCCCGGCCCGGCGATCATGGCCTGGAGTTCGTACGGGTAGACGACGCCGCGGCGACGGGCCCGCACCACCTTCTGGTCGTAGTCGTCGAGCGGCTTGAGCCGGTGCAGCGGCGGCGCGCCGAGGGTGGTGACCACGCCCGACCCGGGCTGGTAGTGGAACCCGGCGACCAGCATCTGCGGCCGGCCGTCGGGCATCACCACGTTCCCGCCGACCAGCAGCTCCTCGATCCCGGCGCCGCTGGTCATCGGGGCGATCTGGCTCTGCAGCGAGGTCAGCTGCTCGGGGTCGGCGTCGATGGTCGGCCAGATGTAGACCCAGACGTAGTTCATGTCGAGCCGCTGACCGGCGGCGCCGGCGGCGGCCCGGACCCGCCGGATCGCCTCCCGGCAGTTCGAGATGGCCCGCTCGGCGTGCGGCAGGGCGATGACCTGACCGTGCTCGTCGCGGACCACGGCGAGCTGGCGGACCTGGGCCATCGCCACCAGGCGCTGGTCGGCCTCGTTGCCCGGGGCCACGCAGCGGTAGAGCAGCACGTCCTCGGGGGCGTCGAGCCGGGTGACGTCGAACTCGCGCAGCCGGCCGAGGGTCAGCCGCCGCGCGACCATCGGATGCACGCCGCGGACCAGGGTGTCCTCGACCAGCGGGGCGTCGGCGTCGTCGACCCCGGGCGGACGCCGGAAGATGAAGTAGCCGACGGCACGCCCGCCCCCGGGACAGGTGACCACGGTGAGCCGCGCATCACCGCTGGCCAATCCGAGCCCGACGAGTCGAGCGCTGAGCTGCTCGGCGGCCTCGTCGGCGTCCTCCGGGGTCTGCGGCCACGACAGATAGAGGTCGATGACCCGGCGGTCGCCGGCCGGGGCCTGGGCCAGCTGACCGGTCAGCGCCTCGACCAGCGCGCTCCCGGGTGTCAGCTCGTCGAACCGGCCGACCGTGCTGACCAGCGACGTCGGGCGGTCCTCGGTGGTGTACTGCGCGGTGGCGAACGCCCGGCCGTCGACCGCCAGCTCGCGCAGCTCGCGGAGCGCGTGGTCGCGGTAGTGCCGCTTGATCAGCACAGCCAGCATCGGCTCGTCGCCCGAGATACCGCCGCCGTCGAGTCGAGCGGCCAGGAAGCGGACGATCGGCTCCGGGATGGCGGCCAGCGCGTCGATCCGGGCGTCACGCTCGGGTCCGGCGGGCAGACCGGTCAGTCCGTCGAGCTCGGTGGCCACGCTGTCGAGCACGCTCTGCCGCTCGGTGTCCACCAACGGCTGGTCGTACCAGCGGAAACGCACGCTGCGGGCCAGCTCGCCGATGATCGGGAACCGCAGTTGGGTGGCGTTGACCAGCTTGTCGAGCAGGTCGCGGTAGCTCTGCTCGGCCTCGGCCGGCGGCGGCGGTTCTCCGATCCAGCGCTGCAGGATCGAGGTGGCCATGGCCACGTCGTGGTTCCAGCGCTGCTGGGCCAGGAAGATCCGGAACACCGCGCGCTCGAGCTCAGGAGTCTGGTCGAAGCCGCTCACCCCGTAGTGCCGCAGCACCCGGCTGAGCTTGTCGCGGAAGTCCTGCGGCAGCGCGTTGCGCTCGGGATCGAGGCTGCGCAGATAGGTGTGGAAGTGCTCGCGCGGGCTGTGCACCCGATTCTCCAGGTGCCGGTCCTCGCCGCGCGGGCGGTTGCGGGACAGCTCGGCGAAGTCGGCGAACGCGTCGAGCAGGCCCGACTCGCCGGGCAGCGGCGATCCGCCGGCCGCCACGAGCTCCTCGCGATCGGCGAGGTAGCCGCTGAGCGTGGCCGCGTTGGCCTGGGCGTCGAGGTCGTAGCCGCGGAGCATCGCGTACAGGTCGCGGCGGCGGCGCTCGGCCCGGGCCGCGGGATCGCCGGTCGGCGTGACATCGGCGGGCAGGTCGAGATCGATGGCCTCGATCTCCTCGGCCACCTGCTCGTCGGGATCACCGAGCGGTTCGAGCCGGACCATCGGCGCGCCGGTCTCGACCTGGCTGCCGGCCGAGACCAGCAGTTCCTTGATCCTGGCCGCGAACGGCGCGTAGAGCACCGTCTCCATCTTCATCGACTCGAGCACCAGCACCGGTGCACCGGCGGCGACCTCGGTCCCGGTCAGGGCCGGGGTGGCCACGACCAGGGCCGGCGCCGGCGACCGCAGCACGCCGCCCTCGTCGAGGCTGACCCGGTGGGTCACCCCGTCGACCTCGACCAGCTGGACCGGACCGTGGGTGGCGGTGGTCAGCCGATGGGTCCGGCCGTCGACGGTCAGCCGGCTCTTGTAGTCGCCCAGCCGGTCGAGTTCGGCCTCGACGACGTGCTCGGCCGCGCTCGAGGCGACGATGACCTGGAAGCGCTGCGGACCGGTGCGATAGACGGTGACCTTGTACGCGATGCCGCGCAGCTTGAGGTCGATAGCCCGCCCCGAGCGGTGCTGCACCTGCGGGCGCCCGCCGCGGGCGGTCTCGATCAGCCGGGTGCGCTCGACCGTCTCCTCGGACTCGTACGACTCGATCCCGGCGGCAACCAGCGCCACCCCGGAGTGCCGGTGCGCGACCAGCCCGCCCTGGCTGCGGACCCGGTCGATCCACCCGGTGTCGGCACTGCCGTCGATCACCTCGGGCGCGTCGAGCAGGTCGAGCACGAAGCTCTTGTTGGTCGACCCGCCCTCGATCACCACCGTGGTCTCGCGCATGGCCCGGCGCAACCGGGCCAGCGCCTCGTCGCGGTCGCGGCCGAAGGCGATGATCTTGGCGATCATCGAGTCGAAGTCGGCCGGGATGGCGTCGCCCTGCCCCACCCCGGTGTCGACCCGGATGCCCGGGCCGGACGGCAGGTCGAGCAACGCGATCCGACCCGGCGAGGGCGCGAAGTCGCGGTCGGGATCCTCGGCGTTGAGCCGGGCCTCGACCGCGTGACCGACCTCGACCGGGCGTTCGCCGGTCAGCCGGCCGCCGCCGGCGACGTGGATCTGCATCTTGACCAGGTCGGTGTCGGTGGTCGCCTCGGTGATCGGGTGCTCGACCTGGAGCCGGGTGTTGACCTCGAGGAAGGCGAAGAACTTCTCGCCCGGGTGGTAGAGGAACTCCACCGTGCCGGCGCCGGCGTACCCGACCGCGATGGCCAGCCGCTCGGCCGAGGCCTTGAGCTCGGCGACGCCCTCGGGCGACAGCACCGGTGAGGCCGACTCCTCGATGACCTTCTGGTTGCGCCGCTGCACCGAGCAGTCGCGGACGCCGATCGCCCACGCCGTGCCCTGGCCGTCGGCGATGACCTGGACCTCGACGTGGCGGGCCCCGGTGACCAGCCGCTCGAGGAAGACCACGCCCGAGCCGAACGCCCGCTGCGCCTCGTCACGGGTCCGCTCGTACGCGTCGGTCAGGTCGGCGTCGGAGGCGACCATCCGGATGCCCCGACCACCACCCCCGGCCGTGGCCTTCAGCATCAGCGGGTAGCCGATGGTCGCGGCGGCGTCCTTGGCCGCCTCCAGCGTGTCGACGCCTCCCCCGCTCCACGGGGCGACCGGGACGCCGACCTCCTCGGCGATCAGCTTCGACCCGATCTTGTCGCCCAGCTTGCGCATCGCCTCGGGACTCGGACCGATGAAGGTGACCCCGATCCGAGCACACAGCTCGGCGAACTTCGGGTCCTCGGCCACGAAGCCCCAGCCGACCCACGCCGCGTCGGCCCCGGTCTCGACCAAGGCCTTCTCGAGCACCGCGTAGTCCAGGTAGGGACGGTTCACCGCCGGACCGAGGTCGTACGCGGCATCGGCCTCGCGGACGAACATCGCCCGCCGCTCACCCTCGGTGTGCAGCGCCACCGTCTCGATCTGGTGCCCGCCGGGACCGGCCTGGGCGTTGAGGTCGCGCACCGCGTGGATCAGCCGCATCGCGGCCTCGCCTCGATTGACGATGGCGATCCGGGCAAAGGGGGCCGGGCGCGAGAACATCAGTGTCTTCCTCCGAGGGCGTCGACGGTGAGGCCCGAGGCGTGTGGGCGTCTCAACAGTGCAGCCTGCCACTGACCGACGCCGTCGTCGTGCCGGGGCTCGGCTCGGCGGCCGACTTTTCCCCGCCGACCGCAGCGGCACCGGCCGATCAAGCGGCCGATCCGCGCCGCAACGCGTCCTGGGTGTCGGCCACCGCCTGGGCGTTGCCCGCGACCTGCCAGGTGTGCTCGCCGAGCACCAGTTCCTCGGCCACCCCGCCGGCCCCGAGGACCAGCGCGGCCCCGGGGTACCAGTCCCACGGGTGCAGGTTGGTCTGCAGGAACACCCCGAGCCGGCCGCTGGCCACCCCGGACAGGTCGATCGAGGCCGAGCCGAGCATCCGCACCGTCGCCGACCCGGCGGCGGCGGCCAGCCAGGTCGCGAACCGGTTCTGGTCGGCCAGCGCCCGGGGATGGAAGTAGGTCGCCACCGAGACCTGATCGAGCGGACGGTCGACCAACCGCTCCACGGGCACCCCGTTGAGCGTGGTCGGATGATCGCGCCCGCCGACCCACAACTGGTCGACCGCCGGGTAGTACACCGCCCCGAGCAGGGGGCCCTCGGCGTCGGTCAACCCGACCGCGGAACACCAGTACGGCACTCCGGAGAGGAAGTTGTAGGTGCCGTCGACCGGGTCGACGTACCAGGTGCGGCCGGTGCCGTCACCCGCGCTGCGCGCCCCCTCCTCGCCGACCAGTCCGTCGTCCGGCCGGTCAGCGGTCAGTCGCGTGGTGACCAGGCGCTCCGCCGCGAGGTCGGCTGCCGAGACGACGTCGGTCACCGACGTCTTGTACTCGGTCTCCAACCCCGACGCCAGCATCTTCTGGGCCAGGCGTCCCGGCCTCGCGTACGAGACTGGCGGCCAGCTGCGCATCATCCACGCGCCTGACTCTAGGCGTGATCGTCGCTCATCGACCGACGGGCTCACTCACGTGCGACCTCACTCCGATGTTCTGCGACGGACGGCTCGATCGCGTACCCGCTCCGAGATCGCTGGGCGGGCGACGAACGGGCTCACCCAGGACGCCTGCTGCGCAACCATCCGCACCTGCGCTTCGCTCCGGTGCTCCCGCCAGGCCCGTCCACGCTCCGCAGGCGTCCTGGGTGAGCCCGTTCGTCTTCAGTCGGTACGGGGCGCGCCCCTGAGGTCTCTCGTCCGTCCTCCGTTCGCGGTCTCGGGCGGCCCCGTCGAGAGGACCCTCGCCGCTGAGCTCCTCCCCGACTTCCGTCGGCGAATGCAGGTCCAGAGGGAGCCGGGGCTGCCAGTCGAGGCGGTGTCGCGCGACTGGACCTGGTTTTCGCTGAGTGGCGGGGTCAGGCAGGTTGGGCTTGTTTGGCCAGGCGGAGCCAGGTTTCGACGACGGTGTCGGGATTGAGCGACATGGACTCGATGCCCTGGTCGAGGAGCCAGGCGGCGAGGTCGGGGTGGTCGCTGGGGCCCTGGCCGCAGATGCCGACGTACTTGCCGCGGTCCTTGCAGGCCTTGATGGCGGCGGCGAGCATGAACTTGACCGCGGGGTCGCGCTCGTCGAAGCCGGCGGCGACGAGGGCGGAGTCGCGGTCGAGGCCCGAGGGTCAGCTGGGTCATGTCGTTCGAGCCGATCGAGAAGCCGTCGAAGTGGTCGAGGAACTGGTCGGCCAGCACCGCGTTCGAGGGCAGCTCGCACATCATGATGACCTCGAGGCCGTTCTCGCCGCGCTTGAGGCCGTGTTCGCCGAGCAGCGCGATGACCCCCTCGGCCTCGGTCAGGGTGCGGACGAACGGGATCATGATCTTGACGTTGGTCAGCCCCATCTCCTCGCGGACGAAGCGCAGGGCCTCGCACTCCATGGCGAAGCAGTCCGCGAATTCCGGCGACAGGTAGCGCGAGGCGCCCCGGTAGCCGATCATCGGGTTCTCCTCGTGCGGCTCGTAGAGCTCGCCGCCGACCAGGTTCGCGTACTCGTTGGACTTGAAGTCGCTCATCCGCACGATCACCGGCTCGGGCGCGAACGCCGCAGCCAGCATCGACACGCCCTCGGCGACCCGGGAGACGAAGAACTCCCGCGGGCTCGGGTAGGCGGCGATCGCCTCGCTGATCTGGTCCTTGAGCGGCGTCTCCAGCGTGGCGTGGTCGAGCAGCGCCTTGGGGTGGATGCCGATCTGCCGGTTGATGATGAACTCCAGCCGGGCCAGCCCGATCCCGCGGTGCGGCAACCGGGAGAAGGCGAAGGCCTGGTCCGGGGTCCCGACGTTCATCATGATCTTGACCGGCGACCTCGGGCATCGACCCGAGCTCGGTCTCGTTCAGCGTGAAGGCCAGACGACCGTCATAGACGAAGCCGGCGTCGCCCTCCGCGCACGACACGGTGACCTCGGTGCCGTCGGCCAGCGACCGCGTGGCCGACCCGGTGCCGACCACGGCGGGAATGCCGAGCTCGCGGGCGATGATCGCGGCGTGGCAGGTGCGACCGCCGCGGTTGGTGACGATGGCCGAGGCCCGCTTCATGATCGGCTCCCAGTCGGGGTCGGTCATGTCGGCGACCAGCACGTCACCGGGGGTGAACTCGTGCATCTGGTCGATCGAGCTGAGCACCCGCACCGGGCCGGCGCCGATCTTCTGCCCGATCGCCCGGCCCTCGACCAGCACCGGACCGCGCTCGTCGAGGACGTAGCGCTGCAGGCTCCCGGCCGCCTTGCGCGACTGCACCGTCTCCGGTCGGGCCTGCAGGATGTACAGCCGTCCGTCGACCCCGTCACGACCCCACTCGATGTCCATCGGCCGGCCGTAGTGCTCCTCGATGGCCAGCGCGTGCCGGGCCAGTTCGAGCACGTCGGCGTCGCTGAGGCTGAGGACGTTGCGCTGGGCCGGGTCGACGTCGACGAACTCGGTGGTCCGGCCGACGGCGCGGTCGGCGGTGTAGATCATCTTGATCGCCTTGCCGCCCAGCCCGCGCTTGAGGATCGCCGGCCGCTCGGCCCGCAGCGCGGGCTTGTAGACGTAGAACTCGTCGGGGTTGACCGCGCCCTGGACCACGGCCTCCCCCAGCCCGTACGAGGAGGTGATGAAGACCGCGTCGGAGAAGCCGGACTCCGTGTCCATGGTGAACATCACCCCGGAGGCGCCGATGTCGGAGCGCACCATCTTCTGCACCCCGGCCGACAGGGCCACCGCGTCGTGGTCGAAGGCGTGGTGCACCCGGTAGGCGATGGCCCGGTCGTTGTAGAGCGAGGCGAAGACCTCGCGGATCGCGGTGAGGATGGCGTCGATCCCGCGCACGTTCAGGAAGGTCTCCTGCTGGCCGGCGAACGAGGCGTCGGGTAGGTCCTCGGCCGTGGCGCTCGACCGGACGGCGAACGAGACCTCGTCGTCGCCCTCGCCGGACGGGCCCGCGTCGGCGACCAGGGTCTCGTACGCCGCGCGGATGTCGGCCTCGAGATCGGCGGGGAAGGTCTGCTCGACCACCGCGGTCCGGATCTCGGCCCCGACCTCGGCCAGCCGCCGGGTGTCGTCGGTGTCGAGGTCGGCCAGCTGGGCGCTGATCTTCTCGGCCAGGCCGGTGTCGCCGATGAAGCGGCGGTAGGCGTCGGCGGTGGTGGCGAACCCGTTCGGTACCCGGACCCCGGCCGAGGTCAGGTTGGCCACCATCTCGCCGAGCGAGGAGTTCTTGCCTCCGACCTGTTCCAGATCGGCCAGACCCAGATCGGCGAACCAACGTACGTTGTCGGACATCAGCGGGACTCCTGTCACTTTCGGGGCGAGTTCTTGAGGGACTGCAGGATGACGGTGGCCATCTCCTCGACCGACTTGGTCGAGGAGTTGATCACCGGAATGCGGTGGTTGCGGTACATGGCCTCGGCCATCCGCAGCTCGTAGCTGCACTGCTCGAGCGAGGCGTAGCGCGAGTTGGCCTTGCGTTCGTGGCGGACCTGGCTGAGCCGGGCCGGCATGGTGGTGATGCCGAAGCAGCGGTCACGCAGCCCACGGACCGGCCGCGGCAGGTCGGAGGTGTCGAAGTCGTCCTCGACCAGCGGGTAGTTGGCCACGAACAGGCCGTGCTGGAGCGCCAGGTACATGGTGGTCGGCGTCTTGCCGCACCGCGACGGGGCCAGCAGGATCACGTCGGCCTTGTCGAGGGCCCGCATGCTCTGGCCGTCGTCGTGCTCGATCGCGTACTCGACCGCGGCCATCCGCGCGTTGTAGCGCTGGACGTCGCCCATGCCGTGCAGTCGGGCGGCCACCCGCTGACCCTTGGTGCCGAGGATGGCCTCGACCCGCGACATGTGCAGGTCGAAGAAGTCGATCAGCGGGACCTTCGAGTGGTGGAGTTCGTCGCGGATCTCGGTCACCGCGGTGGTCGAGAAGGCCAGCGGGGTGATCCCACGTTCCATCGCCTGGTCGAGCACGGCCACCACCCGACGGGCCTCCTCGACCGTGGTGATGAACGGGATCAGCCGACGCTCGAAGACCCGCTCGGGGAACTGCAGCAGCAGCGCGTTGCCCATGGTCTCGGCACTGATGCCGGTGCTGTCGGACAGGAAGAAGACCGGGACGGCCGGCGGGCCGGTGACGTCGGTGTCGGCGGCGGTGACGGACATCGAGCCTCCCTCGGTGGTGGTGGGTGTGCCGGAAAGGCTAAACCAGGGATGGCACTGGTATTACCCGTCGAGACCCATACCAGTGACCACAAAGGTCACAAGACCACCAAGGCCAGTGGTGTCACGCGGACCGGGCCGCGGCGGGGTGATCAGGCTCACGTCGTCCGAGGCGGGCCCGGTTGATACCACTATGTTGAGGACTTGTTACACCAGGCCAGCAGCCGGTCCAGCGGCCAGGTGTTGATGATCCGATCGGGGTCGACCCCGAGCCGCTCGGCCCGCTCGCAGCCGTACGCGATGAACTCGAGCTGACCCGGGGCGTGCGCGTCGGTGTCGATCGAGAACAGACAGTCCATGTCGATGGCCAGCTGGAGCAGGTCGTCGGGCGGGTCGCAGCGTTCAGGACGGGAGTTGATCTCCACGGCCACGTCGAACGAGCGGCAGGCCTCGAAGACCACCTCGGCATCGAAGCTCGATTGCGGCCGGGTGCCGCGTTCGCCCTGGATCAGCCGGCCCGTGCAGTGCCCGAGCACGTTGGTGCGCCGGTTGGCGATCGCTCCGACCATCCGGTGGGTCATCGTCTCGGAGTCGGACCGCAATTTGGAGTGCACGCTGGCCACCACCACGTCGAGCTCGGCCAGCAGGGCGTCGGTCTGATCGAGCCCGCCGTCGTCGAGGATGTCGACCTCGATCCCGCGCAGACAGCGGAACGGTGCCATCGCCTCGTTGAGGTCGCCGATCACCTCGAGCTGTTCGCGCAGCCGCTCGGCGGTCAGCCCGCGCGCCACCTTGAGGCGCGGCGAGTGGTCGGTGATCGCGCAGTACTCGTGGCCGAGGGTGCGGGCCGTGGCCATCATCTCCTCGAGCGAGCTGCCCCCGTCGGACCAGGTGGAGTGGGCGTGCAGGTCGCCGCGCAGGGCGGCCCGGATCGTCGCCCCGCCCTCGGCCAGCGGTTCCTTCTCGTCGCGCAGCTTCTGCAGGTAGTCCGGGACCTGTCCGGCGGCGGCCTGCTTGATGACCAGGGCGGTCTTGGGGCCGACCCCGGAGACGCTCGACCAGTCGTCGTGGGCGCGGTGGTCGTGCAGTTCCTCCGCGGTCATCGCCTCCAACGCCGTCGCCGCACCCCGGTAGGCCCGGACCCGGTAGGTGTCGGCCCGGGCCCGCTCGAGCAGGAAGCCGATCTCGCGCAGTGCGGCGGCCGGATCGACCGCGCTCATCGGCCCGTCTCGCGACCGCGCTGCCGGGGCGGCCGGGGTCGCAGGGTCACCGTCGGCAGCGCCGGAGCTTCCATCACCCGTTCGCCGCGCTCGACCACCGGTGGGAACTGGTCGTCGCGCTGCTCCCAGGCCTGCCGGTAGGCCACGATCTCGTCGTGGCTGCGACCGACGAAGTTCCACCACATGACGATGTCGCGCCCGAACGGCTCGCCGCCGAGCAGGATGACGCGGCCGCCGGTGACGCTGGACAGCCGCAACCGGTCGCGTCCCAGACCGAGATAGACGAGCTGGTCGACCCGGGCCGTGGTGGATTCGGCGGCGACCTCGCCCGCGACCACGAACACCCCGTACTCGTGCTCCGGCCGCACGGCGAGGGTGACCTCGGCCCCGGCCTCGAGGGTCAGGTCGGCTCCGACCAGTGGGGTGTAGCCGGAGGCCGGTGAGCCGACGCCGTCGAGTTCGCCGATCAGCACCTGCCCGCGTACGCCGTCGCGGGTCAGCACCGGGAGGTCACCGAACGAGTCGAAGTGCGGGAGCGTGTCGCGGTCGGTGTCGGGCAGCGCGACCCAGAGCTGGACGCCGTGCAACCCGGGCGGCTTGTCGACCGGGGACAGTTCGGTGTGCACGATGCCGTGGCCGGCGGTCATGATGTGCAGCTCGCCGGGCCGGACGGTGACCTGCGAGCCGACGCTGTCGCGGTGGTCGATGGCGCCCTCGAGCAACCAGCTCACCGTCTGCAGACCGGTGTGCGGGTGCGCATACACCTGCATCCCCGGCGATGTGCTGACATCCTCAGGGCCGTAGTGGTCGAGGAAGCACCAGGCGCCGATCATCCGGATCTCGCGGTCCGGGAGCGCCCGCGCCACCTCGGTGGTCTTGCCCAGATAGACCCGGCGTGCGGTGATCAGGAGTTCCTCCGGACCGGTGGCCGTCGGGCTCGTGCAGACCTGCTCCTGCGGGCGCACCTCGAGATCGCTCACTGGTCCTCCCTCACGGCCGCTCGCCGCGGCGACCCCGATCCGGACGCCGCCGACCGGGCGGACCTCAATAGAGTCAGCGTATGGCCGCCACGACCCGAGGGATCACCAAGTCCCTGCTGCCGTCGGCCAAGACCCGGTCGACGATCGCCAAGCGGCTGTCGGGCAACACCGGCACCATCACCACCGCCACCATCGCCGAGATGGACGCCCGCCACAGCTGGTTCGGACGCCTCGACGCCGAGCACCGGTCGTGGATCACCCTGGTCGCCCAGGCCGGCATCGACGGTTTCGTCCGCTGGTTCGCCGAGCCGGAGCCGACCCCACCGACCACGGCCGAGGTGTTCGGGTCGGCGCCGCGCGAACTGACCCGGCGGATCACCCTGTTCCAGACCGTCGAACTGGTCCGGACCACGATCGACGTGGTCGAGAGCCAGATCGACGAGGTGATGCCCAAGGCCGACCGACCGATCCTGCACGCGGCCATCGTCCAGTACAGCCGCGAGGTGGCCTTCGCCGCCGCCGAGATCTACGCCCGGGCGGCCGAACTCCGCGGGGCGTGGGACGAACGGCTCGAGGCCCTGGTGGTCGACGCCGTCGTCCGTGGCGAGACCGACGAGACCGTGCTGTCGCGGGCCTCGACGCTGGGGTGGCGCTCGACCGCGGCCGCCGTCGTCGTGGTCGGACCGGCCCCGTCGCAGGAGGCGGGCCGCGCGCTCGAATCGATCCGTCACCAGGCTGCCATCGCCGGGACCGACATGCTCGGGGCGGTCCAGGGCGACCGGATGGTCGTCGTGCTCGGCGGCGCATCGCTGACCGAGCCGGAACGCGCGGTCGAGGTGGTGGCCAAGTTCGTCCACCTGTTCGGGCCGGGCGCGGTGGTCGTCGGACCGCCGGTCGAGCACCTGATGGACGCGGCGACCAGCACCCGGGCCGCGTTGTCGGCCTATCGCGCCGCCCCCGGCTGGCCGGAGGCGCCACGGCCGGTCGCCTCGTCGGACCTGCTCCCCGAGCGGGCGCTGTCCGGCGACGGCCACGCCCGCCGCGCGCTGGTCGCGGAGATCTACGACCCGCTGCTCAACTCCGGTGGTGGCCTGCTCGAGACGTTGGTGACCTTCCTCGACCAGGGTCTGTCGGTCGAGGCCGCGTCACGTGCGTTGTTCGTCCACGCCAACACCGTGCGCTACCGACTCCGTCGCATCCACGAGGTCACCGGCTTCAGCCCCAGCGACCCGCGCGACGCGTACGCGCTCCGGCTGGCGCTCACCCTGGGCCGGCTGTACGCGCGGTCGCGTCCCGAGGAATCGTCGAGCTGATCCGGCGGCGCGGCGACCGTTCGCGACGCCGCCGATGTGGGCCGGGTCACCCTCTTGTCAGATTCCGACAATCGGACGTCGGAAGATTCGTCGTGTCGCTGTACGCCGTCAGCGCGTTGGTTACGAAAGAGTAAACGCGTGCTTGCAGTAGTCGCGCCCGGTCAGGGCGCCCAGACCCCGGGGTTCCTCCAGCCGTGGATCGCCGAACCGCGCGCCGCCGACCGGCTGGACTGGCTGTCGGCGGTGGCGGGGCTCGATCTGACCCACTACGGGACGCAGGCCGACGCCGACACCATCCGCGACACCGCGATCGCCCAGCCGCTGCTGGTGGCCGCCGGTCTGGTCGCCGCGCTCGAGCTGTTCCCCGAGCCCGGTGCCGCCCTGGCTTCGGCCGATGTCGTGGCCGGTCACTCGGTCGGCGAGATCACCGCGGCCGCCGGGGTGGGCACACTCTCGATCGAGCAGGCCATGGTCCTGGTCCGCGAACGCGGCCGCTCGATGGCCGAGGCCAGCGCGGTCACCCCGACCTCCATGACCGCGGTCATAGGCGGGAAACCGGACGAGGTCCTGGCCGCCATCGAGGCCCAGGGACTGACTGCGGCCAACCACAACGGATCCGGCCAGATCGTCGCCGCCGGGACCGAAGAACAGCTGGCCGCGCTGACCGCCGCTCCCCCCGCCCGGGCCCGACTGATCGAGCTCAGCGTCGCCGGGGCGTTCCACACCGTGCACATGCAGCCGGCCGTCGCCCGGCTGACCGGTCTGGCCCGTGCCGTCGCCACCCAGGACCCGCGTACGCGGCTGCTGTCCAACGCCGACGGGCAGGTGGTCGCCGATGGCCGCGAGGTGCTCGACCGGCTCGTCGGCCAGGTCGCCTCACCGGTCCGCTGGGATCTGTGCATGGAGACCATGGCCGCGCTCGGCGTCACCGGACTGCTCGAGCTGCCGCCGGCCGGCACCCTGACCGGGATCGCCAAGCGCAACCTCAAGGGCATCGAACTGTTCGCGCTGAACACCCCCGACCAGCTCGACGAGGCCCGGGCGTTCGTCGCCCGCCACACCGGGACGGCCACCGCCGACCCGGATCACGAACCCACCGAGGTGACCCGATGATCAACATCAAGACCGGCGCGAAGGCCTCGGCGATCCTGGGCATCGGCGGCTACCGCGCCAGCCGGGTGGTCAGCAACGCCGAGATCATCACCCACATCGACTCCTCCGACGAGTGGATCCGCACGCGGTCCGGGATCGAGGAACGCCGCTGGGCCGAGCCGCACGAGACCATCCAGTTCATGTCGGTGGCCGCATCCCGGAAGGCCCTGGAGCGCTCGGGCCTCGACGCCGGCCAGATCGATGCCGTCATCGTCGCCACCGTCACCCACCTGCACCAGACGCCGGCGATCGCCACCACCATCGCCACCGAGCTCGGCACCGACGGAGCGGTCGCGTTCGACATCTCCGCGGCCTGCGCCGGCTTCTCCGTCGGCGTGGCCCTGGCCGACTCGATGGTCCGCGCCGGGTCGGCCACCCACGTGCTGGTCATCGGGGTCGAGCGGCTGAGCGACATGACCAACGTGAACGACCGGTCGACGGCGTTCATCTTCGCCGACGGCGCCGGCGCCGCGGTGGTCGGACCGAGCGAGGAGCCCGGCATCGGACCGGTGGTCTGGGGCTCCGACGGCGAGAAGGCCGACCTGATCACCCAGACCGAGCCCTGGGACGTGGCCATCGACCGCAACGACCCGCACAAGGAGTCGCACTGGCCGATGCTGCGGATGGACGGCAACCCGGTCTTCAAGTGGGCCGCGTTCGCCATGGCCAAGACCGCGGCGCAGGCGATGGAGGCCGCCGGCGTGGCTCCCGAGGACCTCGACGTGTTCGCCCCGCACCAGGCCAACATGCGGATCACCGATGCGATGTTCCGCGCGCTCAAGCTGCCCGACGACGTCGTGGTCGCCCGCGACATCGCCAAGCAGGGCAATGCCTCGGCCGCCTCCATCCCGATGGCCATCGAGACGTTGATGGAGTCGGGCGAGGCCAAGTCCGGCCAGACCTGCCTGATCATCGGCTTCGGCGCCGGCCTGGTCTACGCCGGTCAGGTCATCCGGCTTCCCTGACCCCGATTCCCGAACCGGAGCCGGCTGACCACACTGTTCCCCAGCACCACCCCACCCGAGGAGAAGGAGTAAGGCACATGCCCACCACCGAAGAAGTCCGCGAAGGCCTCGCCGAGATCGTCAACGAGGTCGCCGGCGTTCCCGCCGACGACGTCCAGCTCGACAAGTCGTTCACCGACGACCTGGACGTGGACTCGCTGTCGATGGTCGAGATCATCTACGCCGCCGAGGAGAAGTTCGGCGTCAGCATCCCCGACGAGGAGTCGAAGAACCTCAAGACCGTGGGCGACGCCGTCGCCTACATCGAGCGCGCCGCTTCCTGATCCCCGTCGCACCACCCGGGTGACCGGCTGCTGCGCGTGCAGCAGCCGGTCACCCACCTCGTCCAAGGAGCACATCCGCATGCCTCGTACCCGTGTCGTCGTCACCGGACTCGGTGCCACCACTCCCCTCGGCGGTGACGTCGCCAGCACCTGGTCGGCGCTGTTGGCCGGGACCTCCGGCGTACGACGCGTCCAGGACGCCTGGGCCGATGACATCGCCACCAAGATCGCCGCGGTCGCGGCCGTCGACCCCAGCCAGGTGCTCGACCGTGTCGAGGCCCGTCGTCTCGACCGCTCCGCGCAGTTCGGGGTGATCGCCGCCATGGAGGCCTGGCGGGACGCCGGCTACGGGCTCGGCGAGGAGAATCCGGTCGACCGCCAGCGGCTCGGGGTGGCCATCGCCACCGGTATCGGTGGCCTGCAGACCCTGCTCGGCCAGTGGGACGTGCAGAAGGAGAAGGGTTCGCGCCGGATCAGCCCCCTGGCCATCCCGATGCTGATGGCCAACTCGACGGCCGGCAACGTCAGCCTGCGCCTCGGCGCCCAGGCCGGCGCCCACACCCCGGTCTCGGCCTGCGCCTCGAGCAACGAGGCCATCTCACTCGGTCTCGACATGATCCGACTCGGTCGCGCCGACGTCGTCGTCGTCGGCGGCACCGAGGCCTGTGTCCATCCGATGCCGATGGCCTGCTTCTCGCAGATGCAGGCGATGAGCCGCCGCAACGACGAGCCGGAGCGGGCGTCGCGCCCGTGGGACGTCGAGCGCGACGGCTTCGTCCTCGGCGAGGGCGCCGCCGTGCTGGTCATCGAGACCCTCGAGCACGCCCAGGCCCGCGGCGCCAAGATCTACGCCGAACTGGCCGGCGCCGGGATCACCGCCGACGCCCACGACATGGTCCAGCCCAATCCGACCGGCGACACCCAGGCCCGGGCGATGACCTTCGCGCTGCGCGAGGCCGATCTGACCACCACCGACATCGCGCACGTCAACGCGCACGCCACCTCGACCCCACAGGGCGATCTGACCGAGATCAGCTCGATCAAGCAGGCCCTCGGTGAGGACACCGCGGCCATCGTCACCGGCACCAAGTCGATGACCGGGCACCTGCTCGGTGGGGCCGGCGCACTCGAGTCGCTGGCCACCATCCTGGCCCTGGTCCACCGGACGGTGCCGCCGACCATCAACGTGGACAACCCGGAGACCGACCTCGGGATCGACATCGCCACCCGGGTCCGCGACCTGCCCTCCGGTGATCTGGCCGCGATCAACAACTCGTTCGGCTTCGGCGGCCATAACGTGGCCATCGCCTTCACCAACGCGTTCCAGACCGTCTGATCACCCTCAGTCGCCGAAAAATCCGGCGCCCGTCGCATCGAACCGCCCGTATCCGGGGGGGTTGCCGCGGCTGGCGCCGGATTTTCAGCGTCCGGGAGTCAGACGACCTCGTGCAGCCAGCGGACCGGGGTGCCGTCACCGGCGTAGCGGAACGGCTCGAGCTCGTCGTCCCAGGCGGTGCCGAGCAGTTCGGCCAGCCCCTCGCTCAGATCGCGCCCGCCGAAGGTGGCCAGCGACATGGCGTGCCGCAGCCGGTCCTCGGGGATCATGATGTCGCCGTGCAGCCCGGTGATGGCGTGGAAGACGCCGAGCGTCGGGGTGTAGGAGTAGCGCTCACCCTCCGAGCTCGACGTCGCCTCCTCGGTGACCTCGAAACGCAGCTTCTGCCAGCCCTTGAGCGCGCTGGCCAGCCGGGCCGCGCTGCCCTGGGGTCCGCTCCAGGAGAACTCGGTCCGGTACGCCGCACGCTCGATGGGCTGGGGGATCCAGTCCACGCGTACGGGCGCGCCGAAAACGCCGCCGACGGCCCACTCGACGTGCGGGCACAGCGCTGACGGCGCGGAGTGGATGTAGAGAACTCCACGGGTCGTGCTCATCGCGATCCTCCCAGGGCGAGACACCCGGCAGCTGAGGGCTGCCTTCCCCGACATCCTCAGCACGGTCCCGACTGTGATCGATCGCGTCGATACGCCGCCCATTCTGCCTCATCAGTCACACCGGTATCAATGGCTGCGTCGATGGACGCTCCCGCTAGGGTCGATGCATGACTGTCGCACCCTTCGGCTCCTGGACCTCGCCGATCGCCATCGAGGAGCTGACCTCCGGATCGGTGGGGCTCTCGGCGGTGAGCCTCGACGGCGACACCGTCTACTGGTTGGAGTCCCGCCCCGATCAGGGTGGCCGGACGTCGCTGTGGCGATCGGGGGGACCCTCGGCTCGGGCCGAGGAGGTCACGCCATCCGAGGCCAACGTCCGCAGCCGGGTGCACGAGTACGGCGGCGGTGAGTACGCGGTGGTCGACGGGGTCGTGGTGTACAGCGAATTCACCGACGGTCGTGTCCGGGTCCTGGCCGACGGCGCGACGCGCACGATCACCCCGGCGGCGGCGTACCGCTACGCCGATTTCGACCTGCACCCGTCGCTCGGCGTGGTGTTCGCGGTCCGCGAGGACCACACCGGCGACGGCGAGTGCGTCAACACCATCGTCCGGCTCGACCTGACCGGCGACAACGCCGACGGTGGCCTGGTGCTGTGCTCGGGGGCCGACTTCTTCTCCACCCCGCGTCGTTCGGCCGACGGAGGCCTGGCCTGGACCCAGTGGGACCACCCGAACATGCCGTGGGACGCGACCACCGTCCGCGTCGGTCGGCTCACCGGGGACCGCGTCGACGCGGTCGAGGTCGTGGCCGGCGGCCCGGAGGAGTCGGCGGTCGCGCCCCGCTGGCACGGCGAGGAGCTGCTGTTCGTCTCCGACCGCACCGACTGGTGGAACCTGTACGCGTACGCCGACGGCCGGACGCGGCCGCTGTACCCGCTCGACGCCGAGTTCGCCGACCCGCAGTGGCAGCTCGGCCAGACCCCGTACCTGGTGGCCGGCGACCGGCTGCTGGTCGCCCCGAGCCGTGGCGGTCGCCAGCAGCTGGCCGAGCTGGCCCTCGACGGCGAGGAGCTCCGACCGCTGCTCGACGAGGCGGTGACCATCGGCTCGATGGATGCGGTCGGCGACACCGTGGCGGCCATCGTCGGTTACGCCGACCGGCCGAGCGAGCTGGTGTTGCGGATCGACGGCCGGCTGGACGACGTTGCGGCGGGCCAGTGAGCTGAAGATGGATCCGTCCTCGGTCTCGCGGGCGGTCGAGGTCAGCTGGGACTCCCCCGACGGGCCGGTCCACGGCTGGTACTACCCGCCGACACTGGCCGGGGTCAGCGCTCCGGACGGCGAACTGCCGCCGATGATCACCCGCTCGCACGGCGGACCGACGTCGTGTGCGCTGCCCGCCTTCCGGGTCGCCTACCAGTTCTGGACCAGCCGCGGCATCGCGCTGCTCGACGTCAACTACGGCGGCAGCACCGGCTACGGCCGGGCCTACCGCAACCGGCTCCGCGGCACCTGGGGCGAGGTGGATACGCGCGACTGCATCGCCGGCGCCGCGAGCATGGGCGAGCACGACCTGGCCGACCCACGCCGGCTGGTCGTCGAGGGCGGCAGCGCCGGCGGCTACACCACGCTGCGCGCACTGACCACCTCGTCCGCGTTCGCCAGCGGGATCAGCCTGTACGGGGTCGGCGACCTCGAGGCGCTGGCCGTCGACACCCACAAGTTCGAGTCGCGCTACCTCGACGGTCTGATCGGTCCCTACCCGGCCGAGCGCGCGCTCTATCTGGAGCGGTCGCCGATCCACCACGTCGACCAGCTGGCCGCGCCGATCCTGCTGCTGCAGGGCACCGAGGACAAGGTCGTGCCGCCCAACCAGGCGGTCGCCTTCGCCGACGCGGCCCGGGCCAAGAAGCTGCCGGTCGCCCTGGTCCTGTTCGAGGGCGAGGGGCACGGCTTCCGCCGGGCCGACTCGATCACCGCGGCGCTGCAGGCGGAGATCTACTTCCTCGGCCGGATCCTCGGCTTCACCCCAGCCGACGCGGTCCCGGCCATCCCGATCGACAACCTGGACTGAGCCGCCCGTTGGTTCAGCCCCAGTAGTCCTGCGGCCGGAGCCGGGCGCCGAAGATGGCCTGCCCGACCCGGACCGTGGTCGCCCCGTGCCGGATGGCCAGTTCGAAATCGCCCGACATCCCCATCGACAACTCGTCGTAGCTGCCGGGCACGCCGCGCTCGACCAGGCGGGCGCGCAACGTCTGCATCCGCTCGAAACAGCCGCGTACGGCGGTCTCGTCGTCGCTGAACACGGCCAGGGTCATGAGGCCGCGCACGCGCAACGCGCCGAGCCCGGCGAGCTCTTCGGCGAAGGCCTCGACCTCCTCGGGCGGCAGCCCGAACTTCTGCGGCTCAGCCGAGGAGTTGACCTGGATGAACACGTCGAGGGTCCGCCCCAGGTCGTGCAGCCGGCGGTCGAGCGTCTGGGCCAGCTTGGGCGAGTCGAGGGCGTGGAACTCCGAGGCGAACCCGGCGACGACCTTGGCCTTGTTGGTCTGCAGGTGCCCGATGATCGCCCACCGCACCTCGGGCCGGTCGGCGAACTGCTCGGCCTTGTCGGCCGCCTCCTGCACCCGGTTCTCCCCGAACAACCGCTCGCCCGCCGCGTACGCCTCGGCGATCTTGTCCGGTCCGTGGGTCTTGCTCACCGGCAGCAGCCGCACCTCATCGACCTCACGACCGGCGGCGGAGCACGCGGCGGCGATGCGGTCGTGGATCAGGGCGAGGTTTTCGGCGACGGACACCCGGTCAGCCTAGAGGGGCGATCAGGGCCAACGGGCGGCGAGCGAGGCCAGACCGAGGGCGGCGAGGATCGCGAAGCCCAGCCCGAACCCGGCGTAGCGCGAGGTGACCTCGCGGTCGACCTTCTCGGTCCCGACCGACGATGCCGATGTCCTTGTAGACCTCTTTGAGCTGCCCGGCCGAGGTCGCGGTGTAGTCCTGGCCGCCGGAGATCTGGGCGATCCGCCGCAGCTCGGCCCGGTCGACCGGCACCGGCTCGTCGCGCCCGCCGATCCGGATCGTCCCGTTGGCGGTGCCGTACGCGATCGTGTAGATCGGCACCTTCTGGGCCCGCGCCGCCTGCGCCGCGACGTCGGAAGGACGACCGACCTGGGTCTTCCCGTCGCTCAGCAGCACGATCCGGGCCGGCGGCGCCGACGTCGGGTTGTCCGGGTCGGGCGGCACCTGCGACAGCGCCGCCAGCGAGGTGTAGATGCCCTCACCGATGGCCGTCGACGCCTGCGGCTGCAGGTTCTGGATGGCCGCGGTCACCGCACCCCGGTCGAGGGTCGGCGGCACCAGCGTCACCGCCGTCGCCGCGAAACTGACCAGCGACACGTTGAACTTCTCCGGCAGGCTGTTGACGAACTCTTCAGCCGCGATCTTGGCCGCCGCCAACCGGTTCGGCTCCACATCCGTCGCCTCCATCGACAGCGACACGTCGATGGTCACCACGATCGTCGCCCGTTCCCGCGGCACCGACACCAGATCCTTCGGCTTGGCGAACGCCAGCGTCAACGTCAGCAGGCTCAGGATCGACAACCCCACCGCCACATGCCGCAACCACGTCCGGTCCCGCGGGATCACCAGATCGAACATGGTCTGCCCCATGGCCAGATTCCGCGACCGCTTTCGCATCACCAACCACAGATACAGCCCCACCAACGCCGGAATCACCAACAACAGCCACAACCGCGACGGCGCCAAGAACGACAGCATCGGAATCATCGTCATCATGGCCAGCGCGCTCCCAACGAGATGGCGCCCAGGGCAGCGAGGACGGCGAGGGCCAGACCGTAGCCGGCGAATCGAGCCGTCACCTCCCGATCAGCCTTTTCATAGCCGACCGATGAGCCGATGTTCTCGTACACCGACTCCAACTGGCTCGCGGTCACCGCGGAGAAGTAGTCGCCGCCGGTGGCGTCGGCGATCGCCTGCATCAGCTCGTGGTCGACCGGGACCGGTTCGCGCTTGCCGTCGAGATCGACGAAGCCGTTCTCGGTGCCGAAGGCGATGGTGTAGACGGGGACCTTGGCCGCGCGGGACTCGGCGGCGACCTGGAGCGGGGCGCGCCCGGTGGTGTTGGTGCCGTCGGTCAGCAGGACGATGGCGCCCGGGGCGACGGCGTCCGGGTCGTCGGGGTCCTTCGGGCGCCTGCTGAAGGGCGCGGAGGCCGGTGGCGATGCCCTCGCCGATGGCGGTGGACTCCTGCAGCTGGATGCTGTTGATCGCGTTCTCGACGGTGTTGTGCGCGGTGGTCGGCGGGACCAGGATCGACACCGATCCGGCCATCGAGACGACGGAGACGTTGTACTTGTCGGGGAGGTCGGTGACGAAGTCGACGGCGGCCTGCTTGGCGGCGTCGAGCCGGTTGGGCTGGACGTCGGTCGCCTGCATCGACAGCGAGGCGTCGATGACCAACACGACGGTGGCGCGTTCGCGTGGGACGTCGACCTGGGTCTTGGGCCGGGCGAAGGCGGCGGTCAGGGTGATCAGGCTGAGCAGCGAGAGGGCGACGGCGACGTGGCGGCGCCACTGCGACTGACGCGGGACGACGATGTCGAGCATCGAGGTGTTGGTGAACCGCATGCCGCGGCGGTTCTTGCGCCGGGTGGCGAAGATGTAGCCGACGACGATCAGCGGGATGACCAGCAGGATCAGCAGCCGGTCGGGGTTGAGGAACGCGAGCTGCGGCACGAGCTGCAGCGTCACGGCTTCGGGTGTCACTTCGCCACTCCTGTCGGCGGGGCGTGCAACATGCTGGCCACGCGCCGGTATGCCAGCACGAATCGGGCGATGTCCTGGACCCAGTCGCGATCGGTCCGCAGTTGGATGTGCCCGACACCAGCACGACGAAGCGCGATCCGGATTCGTTCCCGCTGGGCGGCACTGGCGGCGTCCATCCGGGCCCGGGCGTCGGGGTCGGCGGTGTTGACGTAGCGCTCGAAATCGGTCTCCGGGTCGCGGATCAGCATGTCGCCGACGTTGGGGAACTCGACCTCGCGACGGTCGACGACCTCGACGGCGAGCACCTGGTTCTTCACCCCGAGCCGGCGCATCGGCCCGCTCCCACTCGGGCTCGACGTTGGGGTCGAGCTCGTGGTCGCCGGGGGTGAGGAAGTCGGAGACGACGACCCGCAGCCCGCGGCGGCGCTGGGTCCGCGACAACTGCTCGACCCCGGCGGCCAGACTCATCGGGCCGGCGGCGTGGTCGGGGACGAAGGGCTCGGTCAGCATCTTGCGCAGCAGGCCGTAGAGCGCGCTGCGGCCGGAGCGCGCCGGCAGCCGACGCAGACTCTCGGGTCGCATGATGTAGCCGCCGAACCGGTCGCCCATCTTCTGGCTGAGGAAGCCGATGGTGGCCACGGCGGCGATACCCAGATCGCGCTTGGTCACCCCCTCGGTGCCCCAGTTCATCGACGGCGTCACGTCGAGCAGGGCCCAGACCTCGAGCTCGCGGTCGGAGACGGTGTCGCGGACGTGCGGCACGGTGGTCCGCGCGGTCACCGCCCAGTCGATCTTGCGGACGTCGTCCTCGCCGGCCACGTAGACCCGGGCGTCGGAGGTCTCCGAGCCGGGACCGGGCAGCAGGCCGAGGTGGTCACCGTGCAGGAAGCCCTCGAGTCGCCGGACGATGACCAGCTCGAGCCGGCGCAGGGCCGCTTCGGGAGCCAGCTTGTTCAGCGGGATGGTCGCCCGGGTCGGCGTACCGAGGACCGATCCGACCGCTCCGGGCGGCTCGGGTGCGCTGAACTGCACCGGGGCACCGCCCGGGGGCGGGAAGTTCACCGGCGGGCCGCTGGGCGGTGGAAAGTTCGGTCCTGACAAGGCCTTGACCTAGTGGAAGTCGGGCTGATTCGGCAGATTGCGCACGGGCTGCTGGTAGGGCGGCGGCGGCGGGTAGGCCGGCTGACCACTCGGGGGCGGGTACGCCGGCTGCCCACCGGGCGGCGGGTAGTTGGGCGCCGACGGCTGGCTCTGCGGGTAGCCGACCGGCGGCTGCTGGTTCGGCTGCTGCTGGTTCGGCTGCTGCTGGTTCGGCTGGGGGTTCTGCTGGCTCGACTGGTTCCACACCGGGGTGGGCGGCGGGACCATGGCGACGATGCGATCGACGACCTGGGCCGGCGAGATGTTGTCGGCCACGGCGTCGAAGCCGAGGGTGATGCGGTGGGCCATGACGTTCTTGGCCACGGACTGGACGTCGGTCGGCAGCACGTAGTCGCGGCCGTGGATGAGCGCCAGCGCGCGCGAAGCGGCGACCAGGCCGAGGGTGGCGCGGGGGCTGCAGCCGATCTGGATCACCGAGGTCAGGTCGGGCAGGTTGAACTCGGCCGGCGTACGCGTGGCCAGGACGAGCCGGACGATGTACTCAGCGACCAGGTTGTGGACGAAGACGTCCTGCGCCTTCTTCTGCAACTCGAGGATGAGCTGGGGGTTGAGGATCGGCCGCGCGGTCGGCGGGTCGACGCTCATCCGGCGGAGGATCTCGAACTCCTCGTTGCCGGCCGGGTAGGGGACGTCGACCTTGAGCAGGAAGCGGTCGCGCTGCGCCTCGGGCAGCGGGTAGACACCCTCCGACTCGACCGGGTTCTGGGTCGCGATGACGATGAACGGCTGCGGCACCGGATAGGTGGTGCCGGCGATCGACACCTGCTTCTCCGCCATCAGCTCGAGCATGGCCGCCTGGACCTTGGCCGGCGCGCGGTTGATCTCGTCGGCCAGGACGAAGTTGACGAAGACCGCACCGAGCTCGACCTCGAAGGTCTCCTGGCTGGCCTTGTAGATCCGGGTGCCGACGATGTCGGAGGGGACCAGATCGGGGGTGAACTGGATCCGGGCGAACTCGCCGCCGACCACGGTGGCGAAGCTGCGCACGGCCAGCGTCTTGGCCACACCGGGCACACCCTCGAGCAGGATGTGGCCCTTGGCCAGCAGGCCGACCATCAGTTGCTCGACCATGTGCTCCTGGCCGACGATGATGCGTTGGACCTGGGCGATCGCATCGCCGAGCAACTGCGCGGCCCGCTCGTTCCCGACGGGCGCCGCGGCGCTGTTGGGCGATGGGTCGGCCGACGGACTGCTCACGCACCACTCCTGATACTGGTTCGGACTGCGGCTCATTCTCTCAGACGCAAGTCCTCAGCCTAGGGACTCGCTCAAAGCTGCCCCGGACGCGCCCGAGGGGCGCCGCGGTCGTCCGGATCGGTCCGGCCCACGTCGACATAGACTCACCCCTGCCTTTGCGCCAACGAGATGGAGCCTGATGTCGACGTCTGAGCCGCCGGCCGGTGACGCCGGTTGGTCCTGGCCGGGCCCCGACGCGCCCTCCGGAGCCGACGCGGGTGCACCGCAGGTCAATCTCCACCCGCTGCTTCCCGAGGATCCGCCGCGGATCGGGGCCTACTGGTTGGACGCCCGTCTCGGCGCGACGCCGGCCGGTGTGGCGTTCACCGGTCACGACGACCAGAACACCCCGGTCATGGTCCTGCTGCTCAGCGAGGGGGCGGCCGCCGACGCCGCAGCCCGGGCGCGGTTCTCCGGTGAGATCAACGCGATGCACATCGACACGGTGGTGGCCCGCGGTGGACAGGGCCAGTCCGAGGGTCGGTTGGGCCGCAAATACCGCCAGGACGACGACGACCCGGTGTCTCCCGACACCCGGGTGCCGGCCCCGTGGGTGGCGCTGGCCTACGACGGCAGCCCGGCGGCGGTGGCCGAGGCCGAACGGGTGCTCGACGAGGTGCAGTTGGCGTCGTTGCCGCCGCAGGGTACGCCGGCCGGACCGGACTACCGGCAGTACTGGGTGGACCGCGTTCGCCCCGGACTGTCGCGGATGTGGCCGCTGCCGTGGCCCGGTCGCTTCGACCGCGCGGGCTGGCGGACCATCCTGGTCTCCTGGTTGTTGATGCTGCTGATCGCCGCCCTGGCGGTGTTGCTGGCCATCCTGATCTTCCGCAACCAGCCGCCGCAGACCCCGCCGCCGCCCACCGGCAGCTCGGGTAGTCCGCCGCCGCAGTCCAGTTCACCGCAGAGCGGCTCGCCGCCCCCGCAGTCGGGTTCGCCGTCGCCGCAGTCCGGTTCGCCGTCGCCGCAGTCGGGTTCGCCGTCCCCGTCGGGTTCGGGATCACCGTCGCCATCGGACTCGGGGTCGCCGTCGGGCTCCGGGTCGCCGTCGCCGGCACCGTCGGGCTCGCCCACCCAGGGTGGATCGGAGTCGCCCGGGTCGGCGTCGCCGCGCAACCAGAACTCGCCCCCGTCCAAGCTGTGACGCCACCGCTTCGCCCGGGTCTGATCGTCAGCGATCTCGACGGCACCTTCCTCTCCCCCGACGGTTCGGTCAGCCTGGAGAACGCGGCGGCGGTCCGCGCCGCCCAGGACGCCGGCATCCCGGTGCTGTTCGCCACCGGGCGTCCGGTCCGCTGGCTCGAGGTGATCCGAGACCTGTGCGGAGCGCACCCGACGGTGATCGCCAGCAACGGGGCCGTGCTCTACGACCTCGGCGCCGACCAGCCGCTCGACCGGATCTGTCTCGATCCGGACGTCACCATGGACTCCATCCGGTCCATCCGGGCCGCCGTCCCCGACGCCGCGTTCGCGTTCGAGACCGGCACCCGATTCGGCTACGAGCCGAGCTACACCATCGACTGGGGCCGGCTGAACAACACCGACGCCCCGGCCGACCCGGCGATGTTCACCGGACCGGTCGAGGAGATCGCGTACGCGGAGACTTACGTCAAGCTGCTGGTCCAGAGCCTGTCGACCGCCCCGGACGTGCTCCTGGAACGCGTCGACGAGGCGCTGGCCGGGGCGCTGACCGCGACCCACTCGCAACACCGCCACTTCGGGCTGGTCGAGATCAGCGCGGCCGGGATCACCAAGGCCAGCATGTTGCGGCGCTGGTGCGCGAAGCTCGGGGTCGAGGCGAGTCGCGTTGCCGCCTTCGGCGACATGCCCAATGATGTCGACATGCTGAGCTGGGCCGGGATGCCGTACGTGGTGGGCAACGCGCACCCGAGCCTGCTCGGCGGCGGCTACACCGTGGTGCCGACCAACGCCGAGTCGGGAGTCGGGCGCACGATCATGGAGCTGCTCGATGCCTCCTGAGGCCGGCCTCACCCTGCCGGGACTGATCCGGTCGACGGACGCGCGGTGATCGCCCGGCTGTTCCGGGCTCTCGTCTACAGCATCCCGCCGGTCTTCGTCGCGCTCTACGTCGGCGCGACCACCTTCTCCGGGGCCAGCTTCGCGCCGTGGCGGCCGCTGATGGTCGACCTCGACGTGTATCGGCTGGCCGGCACCACGCTGCTCCAGGGCGGCGACTACTACGACCTGCCGGGGCCGTTGCAGTTCCTGTACCCGCCGTTCGCCGCCGTGCTCGCCGTGCCGCTCGCCCTGATCCCGCTGTGGCTGGCCCAGATCGGCTGGACCGCGGCCGGCGCACTGGCTCTGCTGGCGGTGCTGTATCGCTTCGGGCTGTCGGGCTGGGTGCTGTCGCTGGTCGGCACCGCCTGCATGTTCTTCATCCAACCGGTCGTGCAGACCCTGGCCTTCGGCCAACTGGGGATCTTCCTGGTCGCCCTGGTTGTCCTCGATCTGGCCCCCGGCCCGCGGATCCTGCCGCGCCGACTGCTCCCCGAGGGAGCGCTGACCGCGGTCGCTGCAGCGATCAAGCTGACCCCGGCGATCTTCGTGGTCTACCTGCTGCTGGCCGGTAAGCGTCGCGCGTTCGTCGTGTCGGTGATCACCGGTGCGGCGGTGACCGCGCTGGCCTGGATCATCACGCCGGCCAGCTCGACCGCGTTCTGGACCCGGCTGGCCCACGGCGACACCGGGCTGGGCAACAGCATCATCTACTACACGAATCAGTCGGTCCTGGCCGACGTGGTCCGACTGTTCGGCCTGGGCGCCGGTCCGTCGCGAGCCGGTCTGATCGCCTCGGCCGTCGTCGCCGCGCTCGGAGTCTGGGCGGCGGTGCTGTGGCACCGGGTCGGCGACGTCCGCCTGGCCGTCACGCTGTGCGGCGTGGCCGGTCTCCTGGCGTCGCCGGTGTCGTGGCAACACCACTTCGTCTGGGTCATCCCGCTGGCACTGTGCCTGGTCGAGCGGCGTACGGTCCCCCTTCCGACGCCGATGCTCGCGCTCGGCTGGATCTTCGTCGGCTGGGTGGCCGCGGCGCCGCGCGGCCTGACCGACGAGTCGCGGCGGCTGCCCAACGGCGCCGACGTCGAGCTGACCTGGGGCTGGACCTCGCACGCCGTGGCCTCGTTCACCGCCCTGGTCGGGACGGCGCTGCTGATAGCCGCCATCGTGGTCGCGCGCAGGCTCCGGCGTACGCGGCCGGGCGAGATGGACGTCACCGCCGGGCCCGGACGGCCCGACCCCGCTATCATCGCGGGGCAGCAGTCGCGGGGCGGTAGCTCAGCCGGTTAGAGCAGGGGACTCATAATCCCTGGGTCGCGGGTTCGAGCCCCGCCCGCCCTACCACGCGATCTGAGTCCGACGGACGCGATCGGTCGTCACCCCTACCCAGGACGCGCCGCGGCACATCCGCCGCCGTCGCTGGACGTCAGCCGCCCAGCGGGACTGCGATGCGGCCCACGGCCACAAAGGCGGCGAGCAACGCCAGGACGAGGTTGGCGCCGATCATCGGGAACTCGCGGCGCCGGGCGTGGGTGATGGCCGCCCCGATCATCAGCAGCACCAGACCGACGGCCGCCAGCGGGACGATCACCGGGGCGATGCCGGTCACCGCGGGCACGATCAGACCGACTGCCGCCGCCACCTCCAGCGCTCCGATCAGCTTGATCATGCCGGGGCTGAAGTCGTTCGCCCAGGGCTGGGAGCTGACGTACCTCTCCTTCGGGCGGGCCAATTTGACGGCTCCCGCTCCGAGGAACGACCCGGCCAGGACGATGGCGGCGATCCACAACGCGATGTCCACAGCGCACCCCTGACTCACCCCACGGTTGTCTCGAACCTAGACCTGCCACCACGGCGCCGCAAGCACGGTGCCGCCCGCCTGATCGGCCCGCGACACCGCGGCCCTCCGCGCACAGGATCGCTCGCTACGCACCATCCGATCGAGGTGTTCCGGTGCTGACATCACCGAGCCCCCGACGGTAAAATCGTGGTCTGGCCACCACGGGGATGAAGCATGGCATTCACCGGCTCGCAATCCATCGCCGCTGCTCGGGGCGCGGGCAAGGCGATCGACGCCTTCATCTCCTATTCGCGCGAGGACTCGTCGGCTCTGGCGGTCGCCCTGCAGTCCTCGCTCGAGCGTTTCGCCAAACCCTGGTATCGGCTGCGGGCCATCCGGGTGTTCCGCGATGACACGAGCATGGCGGCGAACTCCGACCTCGAGGGGACGATCCAGGGCGCGCTCGAGCGCTCGGCCTGGTTCATCCTCATCGCGTCGCCCCGGGCCTCGTCGTCGCGCTGGGTCGACACCGAACTCGCCTGGTGGTTGGAGCACCGGTCGGTCGACACGATCATGCTCGTCCTCGGGGCCGGCGCGTTGACCTGGGACGAGGCAGCCGACCACTTCGACCTCTCCCGAAGTTCCGCGCTGCCGCCACGCCTGGAGATGGCCTACGCCCGCGAACCGCGGTGGATCGACCTCCGCTGGTTCGGTGGGCCCGACCGGTTGGGGACGTCCGACCCACGATTCATCGAGCGGGTGGCCGATCTCGCGGCACCGATCCACCGGCGCGATCGGTCGGACCTCGTCGGCGAGAACGTTCGCCAGCATCGCCGCGCCCTCCTGCTCGCCCGAGCGGGGGTCGCCCTGCTGATCGTGCTGCTCGCGTTGTCGTTGGTCACCACCCGCTTCGCGCTCGTGCAGCGGGCGGTCGCCGATCGGGAGCGCGACGCCGCCGTCGAGCAGAACCGGATCTCGGTCGCTCGCCAACTGGCGGCGTCGGCCTCGAATCTGGCGGATACCGACCTGCAGCAAGCAGCCCTCATCGCCGTCGAGGCGCATCGCCTGCATCCCGACGCCCAGACCTCAGCGGCACTCTTCACCACCGCCGCGGCCAGCCCTCACCTGGTTCGCTTCCTCGAAGCCGGCGCCGAGGTGACGGCCACCGCGGGAACCCCGGACGCCCGGTTCGTCGTCGCCGGCACCGCCACCGGAGACGTCTGGCGTTGGGACCGCGAGACCGACCAGCGTGAACACCTCCTGACGAGGCCGGCCGCAGTACGGCGGGTGTTGGTCAGTCAGGACGGCGGAGTCGTCGCCGCCTGGAGCGCCGCGAACGCGTCCGACGCCGGCAGCAGCGCGATCTGGCGGTCGGGGCCGGTCACCGAGGTCGAGGATGAGATCGTCGCGCTGTCGCCGTCCGGGCGGATCGTCGTCGCCGAGACCGCCCCGCCGGCGGATGAGGACACCGGGTCCCTCAGCGTGAGGCGGGACGGCCGAGAGATCGTGCGAGTGGACGGTGCCGGTGGTGCCGCCTGGGTGGTGCTGCCGTCGGAGCGACGGATGGTCCTGGTCTCGGGCGGCGGGCCACTGGCGGCGTACGCGATCCCGTCGGGTCGGTTGGTCGTGAAGGGAGCAGCGACGAGCGGGGCCCACCCCTTCACCGCGGCCGTCGACCCGACCGGCCGGTACGTGGCGGTCACGAACGGCGCCAAGGACGTCGAGATCGACGCCGTGGTCGCTCTCGAACCGGAGGAATCTCCGCAACCCGCGGGCTTCGGGCGGACCGAATCCCCGTCTCCCACCGCCTTCGCCCTCAGCCCCGGCGGACGCTCGCTCGCCACCGCAGTCGATGGACGGATCTGGGTGGGCGCCGTCCAGAAGGGGGCCTCGGCGACCCCGCCGGCTCCGCAGGTCCTGACCGGTAGCGGCGTGGCTCGGGCCGAGACGCTGCGTTTCCTCACCCAGGAGATCCTGATCTCGGCCGCGGGCACCGCGGTGAGCATCTGGGACCTCCGCCAGACCAGCCGGCTCGGTGAGCGGATCGCCATACCCTCGTACTTCGGCTGCAACGCCTGCGGCCCGGGCGAGGTGGTCGTCAATCCGTCGGGCACCCGGGCCCTCGTCTATCCCTCCACCCGCAGCAGCGCGGATTACGTCGATTTCACCGCAGGCACGACCGAGACGGGCACCTGGGGTGACGGAAGCCTGCGTCATCTGGTCGACGCGTGGGTGATCTGGCTGGACGATGACCGTCTCTTCGCGTGGCACGACCGAGCCGGCATGGCTGCGGTGTGGTCGGGTGCGTCCCTGCAGAGCCTGGAATCGAGCTGGGAGGTCCCCGGGCAGCGCCGTACCGACGAGTTCGGGGGTCCCGACGCCGTCTCGCTCACCCGATCGGACGACGGGCACGTGATCCTGGTGGACGGCACGGGTCGCGTGCTGGTGTTCGACGTCGACGCGCGCGAGGCGCGATTGGGCCCGCAGTTGCCCTGGCGCGACGCCTTCGCCGTGGGTCTGGATGACGCGGGGGTCCGGGCCTGGGCCCTGACCAGGTCGGACGACGTCGGCGACCAGGTCACCGCCACCGTGGCCGACGCCGTCTCGGGCTCGTCCACCTGGACCCGAGCGGTCGCGGCGGGAGTGAGCCAGGGCCAGCTGCACGGACCGGAGCTCCGGCTGTGGGGATGGCCCGACGGTCTGCTCACCGTCGATGCCGCCGACGGGGCCGATCGACCCTCGCCGTCGATCCCGCTGAAGGTCGACAGTCGGTTCGCCCACCACCAACCCTTCGCCGTCTACCAGTCGAACGGCGAGGTGATCCTGCACGACACCCTCGTCGGCCGGCGGGTGGGGGCGTTCCCGATCCCGGTCGAGGTCTACGCCTGGGCCGAGGTGGGATTCTCGGCCGGGGACCAGGTCCTCATCGTCGCCACCGCCGCTCGTGACGAGTCAGGCAAGGGTTCGATCCGGCAGGTCCGGCTGGGTTATGACGCGTGGACCCGGCTGAACTGCACCATGGCCGGGCGCGATCTCGCCGCCGGTGAGTGGCGATCCCTGACCGATCTCGCTCCCCCGACCGATTTCTCGTGTCGCCGATGACGGCCGGCGGTCAGCGTCACGGGTGATGTTTGACCCGTGCCGCCACGGGCTAGGGGGAGGTCGACGAAGCTCAGACCGACGCATGCTCAAGGAGTTCGATGACCTCGCTGTGGCTCGCCGATGCCGAGCGGTTGGACACCGATCCGCTGATCCCCGACGACCCGTTCGACGACGTCGTCGTCGGTGCTGGTCTGACCGGTCTGGTCACCGCGGTCATCCTGGCCCGGGCCGGCCGCCGGGTCGCCGTGCTCGAGGCCCGCCAGGTCGGAGCGGTGACCACCGGCAACACCACCGGGAAGTTGAGCCTGCTGCAAGGCACCCATCTGTCGTCGATCCGGTCGGCGCACAGCGAGAAGGTCGCTCGGGCGTACGTCGACGGCAACCGGGCCGGCATGGAGTGGATCCTGCAGTACTGCGAGGACCAGTCGGTGCCCTACGACCGGCGGGACGCCTGGACCTACGCCGGTACGCCCGGCGGCACCCGGTCGGTCCACCAGGAGTTCGACGCGGCCCGCCGCGCCGGTCTCCCGGTGCTCCGCCACGACGAGACCGAGCTGCCGTACCCGACCCACGCCGCGATCCGGCTGCCCGACCAGGCGCAGCTCTACCCGTACCTGCTGCTCGCCGCGCTGGCCCGCGAATTCCGGGCCGCCGGGGGCATGCTGGTCGAGAACTGTCGGGTGCAGCAGGCGATCCCCCGTCGGGATCGCGTGACGGTCGAGACGTCGAGCGGCACGGTGATCGCCGACCAGGTCGTGCTGGCCTCGGGGATACCGTTCCTCGACCGCGGGCTGTACTTCGCCAAGCTCACCCCGCAGCGCTCGTACGCGCAGGCGGTCCGGGTCCCCGGCGCCCTGCCGGCCGGCATGTACCTGTCGGCCGACTCCCCCACCCGGTCGTTGCGCACCGCCCGTCATGGCGACCACGAGTTGCTCGTCGTCGGTGGCAACGGCCACGACGTCGGACGCCACCGTCGTCCGACGTCCGAGCTGGTCGGCGACCTGACTGCGTGGACCGTCGAGCGCTTCCCCGGAGCGGTGGTCACGCACACCTGGTCGGCGCAGGACTACCAGTCGCCCAACGGAGTGCCCTTCATCGGCGAGATGCCGCGGTCGCAGGGTCGCATCCACGTCGCCACCGGCTACGCCAAGTGGGGCATGACCAACGCCCCGATGGCCGCGCTGATGATCACCGCACACCTCCTGGGCCAGCCCCGTCCGGACTGGGCCCGCACCCTCGACACCCGGATCAGCAAACCGACGGCGGCGGTCGAGGCGGTGCGACACAACGCCGCGGTGGGCGCTGCCGCGACCCTGGGTTGGGCCGCCGCCGAGCTCAAGCCGCTGCCCGAGGCCGACGATCTCGTCGAGTCCGAAGGCCGGGTCGGCACCCGCGGGACACGTCCCCAGGCGGTGTCCCGGGTCGACGGTCAGACCTGCCGGGTCTCGGCGGTGTGCACCCACCTCGGCGGCATCGTGCACTGGAACGATCTCGAGCGTTCCTGGGACTGTCCCCTGCACGGGTCGCGGTTCGCCGCCGACGGCAGCGTCCTCGAAGGTCCGGCGACTCGACCGTTGTCCGAGGTGGACTGACACCGACGCCGCCGCTGTTGCTGTCCGAGGTCGATCGAGACCCCGACCGGCGCCGGCCGACGGCCGCGACCGCTAGTCGGGCAGCGGCTGTTCCCGCCACTGCGGCCCTGACGTGGTCGGCCCGTCCGCGTCCCAGGCCAGCGGGTCGATCCACATCTGCCGCCGCTCACCGGCCGCGTCCCAGGCGTGGTAGACGACCATGTCGGTGCCGCCCGGCGTGGTGACGATGCTGTTGTGCCCGGGACCGCGGACCCGACCGGGAACGGTGGTCAACAGCCGGCCGCGGTCACCGGTGGGCTCGGTCCACGGGCCGAGCGGGCTCGTCGCGACGGCCCAGCCGACCGCGTAGGACTCGTTCAGCCACGAGCCGGCCGAGTACAGGCAGTAGTAGCGACCCTGGCGGAACACCACCGCCGGCCCTTCGATGGTGTGCCAGTCGTAGACCGCCCCGTACATCGGACGGTCCCGCTGGTAGATCTGCCAGTCGGCCGAGGGAGCCACCACGACGTGCGGCTCGGCGCGCAGGCTCGACATGGTCGCCATCTCGTCGACCGCAAGATGGGTGCCCACCCGGGCGGCGTCGAGCACGTCGCGGGCGTAGTAGAGGTACCACTGACCGGTCTGCGGGTCGCGGAACGGGTGCGGGTCGATCGCGAAGCGCTCGTGCGGCGTGAGGTTGACCCCCTGGTCGGTGAACGGTCCCTCAGGCTCATCGGCCACCGCCACCCGCAGGTGGTGACCCTGGTCGCCGAACCCCACGGAGTAGTACATCCAGTACCGGCCCTGGTCGACCACGACCTCCGGAGCCCAGTAGTCGGTGCCGAGTTCGTCGGCCACCGGCTGCAGTGCGCCCCCGACGCGACGCCAGGTGGCGAGGTCGTCGGAGACCAGGACCTCGAAGAACCGCCCGTCGACGGCCGACCCGGTGCCGTAGGCCACGTACCGGTCACCCACGCGCAGGACGAACGGGTCGGCGAAGTAGCCGTCGTAGACCGGATTGGTGTAGGTCCGCTCGGTGGTCGCGGTCGCGGTGCCGTTGCTCACGTTCTCATCCCTCTCGTCGGTCGCCTGGGACAGTGCGCCGTCCTTCCATCATTGGACTGATCTGCAACGATGTAAAGACACGTCCAGAGAACGGAGCGAAATGCACCCATCGACGCAAACGCCAGTCCGGGGGAAGGAGATCGAACAGGACGCGGAGGTGCTGGAGCAGGCGCTCTACCGTGACGGGATCGCCGGGTTACCCGGCCTGTTCCCCACCGCGTGGATCGACCGGTTGCGGGAGGATTTCGAGTCCGCTTTCGCCACGGCCCGCAGCCATCCCGGCGGAACGATCAGCCGGGGTCCCCACCGCTACTACTTCGCCGTCCACCCGGAACGCCTTCGCGGCTTCGCCGAGCTGATGACCCAGCCGAGGATGGTCGCCCTGTGCGCGCGCTTCCTGGGCGTGGACTACCAGGTCGTCGAGGTCGGCTTCGACGTCCCGCTGGCCGGCGCGGTCGACCAGCCGTGGCACCGGGACTTCGCCACCCCACCAGTGACCGCGAGCACCGGCCGGCTGACCTCGCTCGCGTTCAACCTGACGACGGTGGACGTCACGACCGATCTGGCGCCCTTCGAGATCGCCCCGGGCACGCACTTCGACGACGGCAGCACCTTCGCACACGGGATGTTCCCGACGGCCGACGACTACCCACGGCTCAACGCGCTGGGCAGTCGCCGTCACCCCAAGCGTGGGGACGTCTCGGTTCGCACCGGGTTGACCCTGCACCGGGGCACGCGCAACCGGACCGAACAGTCGCGTGCGGTGCTCATCCTGGGCGTGGTCACCGCCGACACCTCGCTCGAAGAGACCAGCGTCCACGGGCTCACCCTCACCCGGGCGTACGCCGAGGCCCTACCCGAGTCGGTGCGGTCGCACCTACGCTGCACCGTCGTCGACGCACTGGCGCCCATCGTTCAGCGTCACGACATCGAGGGCCTGATGATGGGCGGCTGACCCTGCGCGGTCGGCACTCGACTCCCGCACGACCAGCCGGAAGTCGACCTTGACCTCCTCCGGCACCCAGTCGTCGTGGGCGTCGAGCCGGGCGGCCAGCCGCACGACGGCTGCGCGGGCGATCGCATTCTTGTCGGGCGCGATCGTGGTGAGAGACGGCACGCTGAACCGGCCCTCCTCGATGTCGTCGAACCCGACGACGGCCACGTCCTCGGGGACGCGTACGCCGGCGTCGCGCAGCGCCCGCAACGCACCGAGCCCGAGCAGGTCGTTGAAGCAGAACAACGCGTCCGGCGGGTCGGGCCGAGTCATCAGTTCCGTGGTGATGGCCCAGCCCCGCTCGCGCGTCCACTCGGAGGCGGGCAGCACCAGGGCCGGGTCGAAGGGGGCGCCGGCCGCGTCGAGCGCGCTCCGGTATCCGGCCAGCCGCTGCCGGGCGGTGTGTCCGTACGGCGGAGGCTGCGCCCCGATCACCGCGATCCGCCGTCGGCCGGCGGCCAGCAGGTGGGTGGTGACCAGGTGGGCGGCGGCGTGGTTGTCGATGGCGACGTGGTCGGCCACCTGGGAGTCGAACCGCTCCCCCAGCAACACCAGCGGCACCGAGGCGTACTGGGTCAGGTCATCTTCGCTCAGCGCCAGTGGACTGAGGATCACGCCGTCGATCATGTGGTGGCGGATGCCGGCCGCGGCGCTGCGCTCGCGCTCGCGGACGGCGGTGTCGTCGATCTGACCGGTCTCGTCGACCAGGACGGTCCAGCCGTGCTCGATGGCCACCCGGACCACGTGATGGGCCAACTCGGCGAAGTACGGCGCGGTCAGCTCAGGCACGGCCAGGGCGATCACCCCGGTCCGGCCGCTACGCAGGTTGCGGGCGGTGACGTTGGGGACGTACGCCAGTTCGGTGATCGCGTCCTGGACTTTCTGCCTGGTTGAAGGACGTACGAACGGGTAGTCGTGTACCACGTTGGAGACGGTCTTGACCGACACCCCGGCCAGTACGGCCACATCCTTGAGCCGCGCCGGACGAGATTGAGGGCTCACCGTCGCGACGCTAGCACCGGACTCGGATGGCGAGGACGGGGTTCTGCTGGGCGGCGGGAGGGCGTACGTTGTTGCCAAGCCTTTTCTATCGTTGTAAAACTAGGCCCCTAACCAGAACCGCCAATGGAGGCAGGCCCTGATGAACCCCACACCCACCCCATCCACCGTTTTCTCCTCGGTCTCGCGACGCCGCTTCATCGGCCTCGCCGGCGGAGCGGCCGCCGGTCTCGGCCTGTCCGCCTGCGGCGGGGGCTCGGCCGGCGTTCCCGGTCAGAACACCGCCCCCACCGGCAGCGGCGGCGCCTCGGGCTACGAGGGCCCCGAGGTCTCGCTCAGCTTCTGGAACGGCTTCACCGGCGGTGACGGCCCGATCATGAAGAAGCTGGTCACCCAGTTCATGAGCGAGCACAGCAACATCAAGGTCACCATGAACACGATGCAGTGGGCGGACTACTACGCCAAGCTGCCCAGTGCGGTGACCGCCGGCAAGGGCCCCGAGGTCGCGATCATGCACGTGGACTCGGTGGCGACCAACGCCGCCCGCCGGGTCATCCAGCCGCTGGACGACGTCGCCGGCGCGCTCAACCTGACCGAGAGCGATTTCGCCCCGGTGCCGTGGAACGCCGGGCTCTACCAGGAGAAGCGCTACGCGATCCCGCTCGACGTCCATCCGCTCGGCTTCTTCTACAACAAGACGGTGATGGAGAAGGGCGGGCTCGATCCCGAGAAGCCGCCGACCAACGCCGAGGAGTACGGCACCGCGCTGGAGGCCCTGAAGAGCAGGGGCCTCGAGGGGCACTGGGCCACGCCGTTCCCGTTCACCGGGTCGATGACCGTCCAGTCGCTGCTGTGGCAGTTCGGCGGCGAGCTGTTCTCCGAGGACGCATCCACCGCGACCTGGGCCGACGAGGCCGGCGTGAAGGCGATGACCTGGTACGTCGACCTGGTCCGCAACGGCAACTCGCCCGACAAGATCGCCCAGGACGCCGACATCGTCGCCCTGCAGAACGGCAAGAACGCGTTCAACTGGAACGGCATCTGGACGCTCAACACGCTCGCCGAGCAGAGCAAGCTCGAGTGGGGTGTTGCAGCGCTGCCCAACATCGGCGGCAAGCCGGCCGCCTGGGCGGGATCGCACCAGTTCGTGCTGCCCACGCTGAAGACCCCGGACGACAACAAGAGCACCGCCGCCCGGGTGTTCCTCAACTGGATCAGCCAGAAGTCGCTCGAATGGGCCAAGGCCGGCCAGGTGCCGGCCCGCAACGAGGTCCGCGAGTCGCCGGAGTTCGCCGCGCTCGAGGGTCAGGCCGCCCTGGGCGCGCAGATCAACGACCTGCACTTCCCGCCGCCGGTCCCCGGCATCGGCGACGCGATGCTCGAATGGGAGAAGGCGCTGAACGAGTCGGTGCTGGGCACCAAGGAGCCGCAGGCCGCGCTGTCCGACGCCGCCGGTCGCGCCGACAAGATCCTCGCTGCCAACAAGCAGAAGTACGGGGGCTAGTCGGCCATGCCCGCGACCGCCACCACGGCGCCGGCGACCGAGAGCTCGACCACCCGCCCGAAGCCGCGACCGCGTAAGGACAAGCAGTCGCGCTTCGGGGGGGTGCACGGCTCCAAGGCCACCCCGTACCTGTTCCTGCTGCCCTACCTGCTCCTGTTCGTCACGTTCGTCATCGTGCCGGCGGTCTTCGGCATCTGGATCAGCCTGCACAACTGGGACTTCCTGCTTCCGGGCAAGCCGTTCGTCGGCCTCGACAACTACAGCGCGCTGTTCGACCCGGAGTCGGTGCAGTTCGAACCGTTCTGGCACAGCATGCGCGCCACGGCGATCTTCACCGTGGCCAGTGTGCCGTTCCTGATCAGCATCCCGCTGGGCCTGGCCGTGCTGCTCAACCGGAAGTTCCCGGGACGCACCTTCTTCCGGGCGACGTTCTTCGCGCCGTACGTGCTCGGCGTCGCCGTCATCGGTCTGATGTGGCGCTACCTGCTCGACCCGTCGTTCGGGGCGATCAACGGTCTGCTCAACGCGGTCGGGATCGGCTCGGTCAACTGGATCACCGAGCAGCCCTGGGCGTGGGTCTCGCTGGTCGCGGTCACCATCTGGTGGACCATCGGCTTCAACGCGATCATCTACCTGGCCGGTCTCGGCGACATCGGTGCCGAGCAGTACGAGGCGGCCGAGCTCGACGGAGCCACGAAGTGGCAGCAGTTCGTCAACGTCACGGTGCCCGGCCTGCGACCGGTGATGATCTTCGTCATCACCACCACCATCCTGGCCAGCGCCAACATGTTCGGCCAGAGCTACCTGATCACCCAGGGCGCCCCGGGTGACTCGACCCGGACGGCGATCATCGAGATCACCGACCGCGGCCTGGGCCAGTACCGGATGGGTGAGGCCGCCGCCATGAGCTACGTGCTCGCGATCTTCCTCGGCGCCATCGCCATGCTCAACTTCTACCTGCTGCGGGAGAAGAAGTGACCACGACACCGACGACCGGCCCGGCCGCTGCGACCTCCGCCGTCCCGGCGGTGGGCTCGCCCGGTGGGGCCCCGACCCGACGCCGTCCGAAGCGCAGCCGCAACAGCGTGGGCTTCTGGATCCTGCTGAGCCTCATCGCGCTGATCATCATCGTCCCGTTGCTCTACATGCTGCTGACGTCGCTGAAGAGCGTCGAGGAGTCCCGCTCGGTCCCCCCGACGTTCTTCCCGGGTCAGCCCTCGCTGCGCGCCTTCGAGATCTTGTTCTTCGGGGACAAGGACTCGCCGGTGCTGTTGTGGCTGGCCAACTCGTTCATCGCGGCCACCCTGCACTCGCTGCTGGTCGTGGTCATCTGCGCGATGGCCGGCTACGCCCTGGCGCGGATGGAGTTCCCGTTCAAGAAGACGCTCTTCGGCATCATCATCGCCACGCTGTTCCTGCCGGCGTTCATCTTCATGATGCCGAACTTCGAGATCCTCAACCGGTTCGGCTGGCTCGACACCATCGCGGCCATCGTGCTGCCCGGCGCGGCCGGCGCGTTCGGGGTCTTCTTCATGCGGCAGTTCTTCAGCAACTTCCCGGTCGCGCTCGAGGAGAGTGCGCGCATCGACGGAGCCGGGCCGTGGAGGACCTTCACCTCGATCGTCCTGCCGAACTCGCGTCCGGCGATCGTCACCTTGGCGGTGCTGTCGTTCCTGGCCAACTGGAACGACTTCATCTTCCCGATCTACGTCCTGTTCTCCCCCGAGCGGCTCACGCTCCCGGTGGGACTGAGCAAGCTGCAGGGCGCCTACACCATCGACTATCCGGTGATCATGGCCGGCGCGGCGATCGCCGCGGTGCCGGTGCTGATCTTGTACACATTCGTCCAGCGTTACGTGATCGAGGGAGTGGCGAGCAGTGGTATCAAAGGCTAAGCCGGCAGCGTTGCTGGCCGCACTGACCCTGGGGCTGGTGGTGTCGAGCGGATCGATCGCCGACGCCGCACCCGCCACCAGGGCCCCGGTGGTGAAGAATCCGATCAGCAAGTCGTTCGCCGACACCTTCGCCGATCCGGCGATCGTCGAGGGCAAGGACGGCTGGTGGTACGCGTACGCCACCTCGGATCCGCTGCGTGCCGAGGACCCACCGGGTCTGATGCACATCGCCCGGACCCGGGACTTCTCCTGCCTGGCACTACCGCGGCACCGTCTTCACCGACAGCCACCCGCCCGACGCTACGCCACGACCACGCTCCGGCCTCTGGGCACCGGACGTCCGCTACGTCGGCGGCACGTACGTCATGTACTTCACCGTCACCGACACCACGTCAACCCCGGCGACGACTCGGCCATCGGTGCGGCCACCGCACCGACCCCCGAGGGCCCGTGGACCGCGACCGAAGGCGCCGGTGGTCGAACCGCAACCGGGCAACGGCGGGTTCCTGTGGACCTTCGACCCGTCGGGCTTCACCGACGTCCAGGGCAATCGCTACCTCTACTACGGCAGCTACAACGGCGGCGTCTTCGTCACCCGGACCACCGACGACGGACTGAGCGCCGTCGGCGACGCCAAGAAGGTGGCGGTCGACAACAAGTTCGAGGGCTCGTACGTGGTCCGTCACGGCCGCTGGTACTACCTGATGGCCTCGTCGGCGAACTGCTGTGCCGGGCCGGCCACCGGCTATTCGGTGTTCGCCGGTCGCTCGAAGTCACCGATGGGTCCGTTCCTCGACGCCGACGGGATCGATCTGAACGCGTCGCGGGCCGGGGGCACCATCGTGGTCACCCAGAACGGCAACCGCTGGATCGGCGCCGGGCACCACGCGATGCTCACCGATCACGCCGGTCGCGACTTCCTCGTCTACCACGCGATCGATCGCAACAATCCCTGGCTGACCGAGACGGGCGGCATCAACCGGCGACCGATGCTGATCGACCGGGTCGACTGGGTCGACGGCTGGCCGCGGGTCCGGGCCGGCGCCGGTCCGAGCGACAGCCGCCAGCGGGGACCGGTGACCGGATCCGACCTGGGCATCACCCCACGCAATCCGGTGGCTGCGTTCATCGGGCTGCGTCTCGGACAGGACAAGCAGGCCGGGGCCATCGGACGCGTCGTCGGCACCGCACGAAGCCGCTCCGCCCTCAACGAGAAGACGTTCCGGCTGCGGCTCGACGTCCGCGACGACAAGCCGCTGACCGTCCTGATCGGTGAGCGCAGGCAGCGTCTGCTGGTCAAGGTCGACTCCTCGGGCTCCGAGCTGGTCGTGCGGGGACGTCACGGGAACCGCACCTGGACCGAGCGGACCCCGATCCGACTGCCCAGCACCGGATGGCGGACGCTGAGCGTCGAGGTCAACGGCTCCGGTGTCGTCGTGCAGTTGGGCGAGGACGACCCGCAGGCCGAGATCCGGCACGCGGTCAACGGTCGGGTGGCCGCCAGGGCTCCGATCCGATTCCGCAGCGCCAAGGCCTCGGTCGACAACGTGTCGGTCCGGCCGCTCGCCCGCGAGGCCCGTCGTCTGGTCGCTCAGCCGACCACCGGTCGGCTGCTCAGCGGCGACGAGTTCGACACCGCCCCGGACGCGAAGTGGTCGTGGGTCCGCAAGAACGCCGCCGCGAAGGTGGTCGACGGAGCCTTGAACTGGCCGGTCGAGAACACCGACCTCGTCGGGGCCAACAACACCGCCGGCGTCCTGCTCCGCACACCTCCGTCGGGTGCGTACGTGGCCGAGACCAAGCTCACCCTGGATCTGGGCACCGAGACGGTGCGCAACTACCAGCAGGCCGGGCTGATCGCCTACCGCTCGGACGACGACTTCGCCCGGCTCTCCTCGGTGGCCATCTGGAACACCCGGCAGACCGAATTCGGCCGGGAACTGGCCGCCGACGCGAGCGGAACGACCATCTTCGGTGGGGCGATCGTCGGTACCCCGGCGCCCACCGTGTGGCTCCGGCTGGCCCACACCACGACCAAGGCCGGCGAGCACCGTTATCGCGCCGGTACGTCACGGGACGGCAAGAACTGGACGTGGGGGGCGGTCTGGACCTTCGCCAAGGGCGCGGATCCGAAGATCGGACTGGTCACGCACGGCGGCGACAACCCGCCGGCCACCGCCGAGTTCGACTACCTGCGGTTCTACTCCCACCGCACCCGGTGAGACCAGGCGACCGTCCCGGCGGCCTCGACCGCCGGGCGGTGGCCGGTGTCGCGGCCGCCTGGCTGGCGCTGGCCGGCTGCAGCTCGGCGGGAACCGATCCGGCCGCCGCAGACCGCGGGACCCCGGGCACGGTCGACGCCGCGGCGCCGGCCTTCCTCAATCCCGTCCACGCCATGGACTTCCCCGATCCGATGATCGTGCGGCGCGACACGGACTACGTCGCCGTGGCGACCAACGGGAACGGGTCGAACGTCCAGGTGGCGCTGAGTTCGGACTTGGTCACCTGGACGCAGGGTGAGGACGCCTTACCCGAACTGGCCGCGTGGACGCGGCCCGGCAAGGTGTGGGCGCCCGAGATCGCCGTGCATGCGGCCGATCGATCGGTGCTGTACTACACCACTCCCGCTCCCGACGGGCTCCGCCAGTGCATCAGCGTCGCGGTCGGGCGCCGGGTCGAGGGTCCGTACGTCGACTCGACCCGTCGACCGCTGGTCTGCGACGAGCCCGATCTCGGCGGTTCCATCGATCCGCACCCGTTCGTCGACTTCGACGGGCGCCGCTACCTCTACTGGAAGAACGACGGGAACGCGGTTGGCGCGGACACTCACCTGTGGGTCCAGCGGCTGTCCGACGACGGGACCGAACTTCGCGGCCGTCCGCACCGTCTGATCAAGCAGGATCTCGAGTGGGAGGGCTCGCTGATCGAGGCGCCGTTCGTGGTCCGGTCCGGCGAGACCTATCACCTGTTCTACTCGGCCAACGACTACGGGAGCTGGTCGTACGCCGAGGGTCATGCCGCCGGTCCGTGCACCGACCGGCCCGTTCCGCAAGGACCCCGAACCGGTCCTGGTCAGCAACGACGTCGCCGCCGGACCGGGTGGCGGAGCGATCGTCGTCGACGGCGATCGGGTCTGGATGGCCTACCACGCGTGGGCCCCCGACGCCGTCGGGTCGGACCTCCCGGGCCGTCAGATGTGGCTGAGCGAGGTCACCCTGAGCCCGACCGGGACCACGGTCGAACCCCCCGAGTCGGCCAACCCCGACCCGCCGACCTGACCCCGGCGCCGGCCGCCATCACGGCCGGCGCCCGAGTCGGACGGGTGGGATCAGCGCTGCAGGAAGGTCAGCACCGCGGCGTTGAACGCGTCGGCGTGGCTGACGTTGAACCCGTGCGGAGCGCCGGCCACGACGTGCAACTCGCTCCCGGCGATGGCCTCGTGGGTGCGCTGGCCAGAGCCTTCGACCGGCACGATGGCGTCGCTGTCGCCGTGGATGACCAGCGTGGGGACGGCCACCGCAGTCAGGTCGGAGCGGAAGTCGGTGGTCCCGAACGCCTCCATGCAGCCCAGCGCCGCGCGCTGGTCGGACTGGTGGCACAGGGCCACCGCATCCGCGCGCTGCGCCTCCGTGACCTTCAGGACACCGTGGGCCGAGAAGAACTGGGTGGTGAACTGGTCGAAGAAGCCGTCGCGATCGTCCTTGAGCCCGTCCGCCATCTCCTCGGCGGCCTCCGGGGTGAGCGGGCCGTCGGGGTTGTCCTCGGACTTCATCAGGTAGGGCGGGACGGCGCCGGCGAAGACCACACTGTGCAGCCGCTCCTGCCCGTGCCGCGACACGTAGCGGGCCACCTCGCCGCCGCCCATCGAGAAGCCGATCAGCGTCACGTCGGTCAGCTCCAGCCCGGTGATCACCGCGGCCAGGTCGTCGGACAAGGTGTCGTACTCGTAGCCGGTCATCGGCTTGTCGCTGCGACCGAAGCCCCGGCGGTCATAGCTGACCACCCGGTATCCGGCGGCGGCCAGCGCGGGGATCTGCTCCGACCACGACTCGCCCGACAGCGGCCAGCCGTGGATCAGCACAACGGGTCGGCCCGAGCCGCCGGTGTCGTCGACGTGCAGGTGGGTGTCCCTGAACAGTCCGTGATGGGCGGTGATCTCGGTCATCGATGCTCCTGGGTGCAGGGTTTGGTGAGTCGTGCGAGGGTCGTCTCCAGCGTAGACACTTGAACGGTCAACGATCCGGGGGGTCGGATCCCCTTCGGCGGCCGCCGATGTTTACGCTGTAAATCGGTAGCCCGGCCCACCGGTCCGCACCCTCACGAGACGAAGCGAGCAGCGATGACACGCGACCAGTACACCTTCACCGATCCGACCACGCTCTACAGCGACATCGAGCCGGAGGCGCAGACCCAGGAGGGGGCGGGGCTCGACGCCGCGCTGACCGACCGGGCCGACCGGGGCGAGCAGAGCTACCGCGGCACCGGCCGGCTGACCGGCCGCAAGGCGCTGATCACCGGCGGCGACTCGGGCATCGGCGCGGCCGTGGCCATCGCGTACGCCCGCGAGGGTGCCGATGTCGCCATCTCCTATCTGCCCGAGGAAGAGGAGGACGCCCAGCGGGTGATCGCCCTGATCGAGGCCGAGGGTCGTCGCTCGCTCGCGCTGCCGGGTGATCTGAAGGACGCGAAGTACTGCAAGGACATCGTCGAGGCCACGGTGGCGACCTTCGGTGGTCTCGACATCCTGGTCAACAACGGTGGCAAGCAGCAGTTCCACGAGGACCTGACCGAGATCACCGACGAGCAGTTCGACGACACGCTGAAGACGAACGTCTACGCGCTGTTCTGGATCACCCGCGCCGCCCTGCCGCACCTGCAGCCGGGCTCGACGATCATCAACACCTCATCGATCCAGGCGTATTCCCCCTCCGACATCCTGGTCGACTACGCCACCACCAAGGCCTCGATCAACACCTTCTCGAAGGCCCTCGCGCAGCAGGTGGCACCGAAGGGGATCCGGGTCAACGTGGTCGCCCCGGGCCCGATCTGGACCCCGCTGCAGACCGCCGGTGGCCAGCCCGAGGACACGTTGCCCTCGTTCGGCGAGGACACCCCGCTCGGCCGCCCGGGCCAGCCGGCCGAACTGGCTCCGGCGTACGTGTTCCTGGCTTCCCCGGAGTCGAGCTACGTGATCGGCGAGACCCTCAACGTCAACGGCGGCATGCCCACCCCGTGACCCCGGCCGATCCCCTCGCCCCGACCGGTTCCGCACAGGTCGGTGCGGTGGCGCTGACCTGGCGCGGTGGGGACGAGGTCAGCGGGGCGCCGGACGACCGCGACCCGGCCGGGTACGCCGACCTGCGCTCGTACGCCTCGATCGGCGACGGTCGCACGATCGCGCTGATCGCCCGCGACGGCCGGATCGACTGGTTGCCGCTGCCCAACCTGGACTCCCCCGCGCCGTTCGCGGCGCTGCTCGACGCGGACGACGGCGGATTCGTTGCGCTGCAGCCGACCGAGCCGTTCACCGTACGGCGGCGCTACGTCGGCGAGACCAACGTGCTCGAGACGACGTTCGAGACCGCCTCGGGCACCGCTCGGGTCACCGACTCGCTCAACACCGGGGTCGCGGGCCGGTTGCCCTGGGCCGAGCTGGCCCGCCGGATCGACGGCCTGACCGGTGAGGTGGTCCTTCGCGGGGTGGTCGCTCCGGGGACCTGCCTCAACACCGCGTCGCCGTGGGCCCTCCAGACCGTGCACGGCACGGTGCTGCGGATCGGTGAGGTCATCATGGCGCCGCGCACGCTGAACGAGGAGCGGGTCGAGGTGGAGGACCGGCGGGTCGTCGTCGACTACCGCACGAGCCCGGGCTCGCGTCACCTGTTCGGCCTGGTCAGCACGGAGGGCGAACCCCTGCATCTGCCCGATCCCGAGGCCATGGACCGCGGAGTCGACCGGACGATCGCCAACTGGCAGGCGTGGTCTGACGCGATGACCTGGGACGGCCCGTGGGCGGAGGCGGTCCGCCGCAGCGCGTTGCTGCTCAAGCAGCTGATCTACGCCCCCACCGGGACGATGACCGCGGCGGCGACCACCTCGCTGCCCGAGTCGCTGGCCGGCGGCAAGAACTGGGACTACCGCTTCACCTGGGTCCGCGACGCCGCGTACGCCCTGACGGCGCTGTTCCGGTTCGGCGTCCGCGAGGAGACCCACAGCGCGATCAGCTGGCTGCTGGCCACCATCCGCCGGTTCGGCGACGAACCCGCGGTTTTCTACCGGCTGCACGGCCACCTGCCCACCGACGGGGTCACCGAACTCGACGTCCCGGGCTGGCGCGGGATCGGCCCGGTGGTCAGCGGGAACCGGGCCGCCGACCAGCTCCAGCTCGGCGTGTTCGGCGACGTCTTCAGCATCGTCCAGCTCTACGTCGACCACGGCAACGTGCTCGACGCCGAGACCGGCCGGTTGCTCGCCGCCATCGCCGATCTGGCCTGCGACCGGTGGCGCAGCGCGGATTCGGGGATGTGGGAGCTGACCGAGCTGCGGCACTACACCACCTCGAAGCTCGGCTGCTGGCAGGCGCTGCAGCACGCCGCCCACCTGGCCGACGTCGACCAGATCCCGGGGTCGGGCGAACGCTGGCGGCGCGAGGCCGAACTGATCCGTAGCTGGGTCGACCAGCACGCCTGGTCGGAGGATGTGGGCGCGTACACGTGGTATCCGGGCAGCGGGCAGCTCGACGCCTCGATCCTGCTCCACGCGATCAGCGGCTTCGACCGCGGCGAGCGGATGTCCTCCACGCTCGACGCACTGCAGCGCGAGCTCGGCGCCGGTCCGCATCTCTACCGCTTCACCGGCGCCGCCGAGGAGGAGGGCGTCTTCCTGGCCTGCTCGTACTGGATGGTGTCCGCGCTCACCCTGGTCGGTCGCTCGGACGAGGCGCGCGAACTGATGGACACCCTCCAGGACGCCCCCAACGACGTCGGACTGCTCGCCGAGATGATCGACCCGGCCACCGGCGCCTTCCTGGGCAACCTCCCGCAGGCGTTGAGCCATCTGGCCCTGGTCAACGCGGCGATCACCTGGCACACCGGCCGACGATGAGGAACCCATGACGATCGACAACGACCAGGTGCTGTGGTCGGTGCCGCCCGCCGAACGCGCCGGCCGACCACTGCTGATCCTGCTGCACGGCCACCGGATGAGCGAACAGGTCGGCTTCGAGTTGCGGTACCGGTTGCCCACCGACCTGGTCATCGCCGCCCTGCGCGGACCGCATCCGGTGCGGGGTGGTGGCTACGCCTGGTTCCCGCTCGACGACTCGCTGTCGCCCGCCACCGTCGATACCTCCTCGCGCTCGGTGCTCGAGTGGCTCGACGGGCTCGACTGGCCGACACCGGTCGGGGTGCTCGGCTTCTCCCAGGGGGCGGCCACCGCCTTCCAGATGGTCCGGCACGCGCCGCAGCGGTTCGCCTACGCGGTCAACCTGTCCGGTGCCGTGGTGCCGTTCCCGAGTCCGGCCGACCGGCTCCTGGCCGCCCGTCGCCTGCCGGTCTTCTGGGGCCGGGGCGACCGCGACCCGATCATCCCGGCACCGCTGGTCACCGCGACCGGATGGTGGCTGCGGACCAACACCGCGTTGACCGAGCGGGTCTACCCGGGCCTCGGACACCACGTCAACGATGCCGAGCTCAACGATCTGCACGCCTTCCTGAGCCGCCGACTTGCGTCGGAGTGACCTCACAGCTCGCTTAATGAAAATGATTGCCGTTTCTGTTAGCGTGACGGCTCCACTTCTGAAAGCGAGTTCTCATGCCCCCGTTCCCTATCGTCCAGCCGCCGTCCGCTCGACCGCTCCGGCTGGCCGTCGCCCTGCCCGTGGTCTGCGTCGTGGCCCTCGCCGGCTGCAGCCGCCCAGCCGCGCCGGCGGCCGAGACCAGTCCGGTGACCCGTTCGACGGCCGCCGCCGAGGCCGCCACGGTCACGCCGCGCCTGGTCATCAGCCACGATCAGGGTCTGCAGGTCCTCGACGCCACGTCGCTCGAGCCGGTGGCCGATCTCGATCTGCCCGGATTCAACCGGCTCAACGCTGCCGGTGACGGGCGCCACCTGCTGGTCTCGACCGCCGGTGAGTTCCGGGTGCTCGACGCGGGCACCTGGGCCGAGCCGCACGGCGACCACGACCACTACTACACGACGGCCCCGGCGCTGACCGAGACGGCGTTCCCGGCCACCAAGCCCGGCCATGTCGTGGCCCACGACGGGCGGACGGCCCTGTTCGACGACGGCACCGGCACGATCCTGGTCCAGGACTCGGCCGCCATCGCCGCAGGCGCCGTCGGCGCCCGCGAGTACACCACCCCCGCGGCGCACCACGGGGTGGCCGTCGAACTGGCCGACGGCGACCTGGTCGTATCGGAGGGCGACGAGCAGGCGCGCACCGGCATCCGGGTGCTCGACCCCGCCGGGACCGAGATCGCCGCCGCCACCGACTGCCCCGGCGTCCACGGTGAGGCGATGGCCGCCGGCGAGGCGGTGGTGATCGGTTGCGAGGACGGTGCCGTGGTCTACCGGCGCGGTCAGATCACCAAGGTCGACAGCCCCGACCCCTACGGCCGGATCGGCAACCAGGCCGGCAGCGACGCCTCGCCGATCGTGCTGGGCGACTACAAGACCGATCCCGATGCCGAGCTCGAACGCCCGACCCGGGTCTCGCTGATCGACACCCGCTCGGCCCGGCTGAAGCTGGTCGACCTGCCGTCCAGCTACACCTTCCGCTCGCTGGGCCGCGGCGCCGCGGGCGAGGGTCTCGTCCTCGGCACCGACGGGGCCCTGCACGTGATCGACCCGGTCAAGGGCAAGCTCACCCGGTCGATCCCGGTCGTCGACCCGTGGACCGAACCGACCGAGTGGCAGTCCCCGCGACCGACACTGCGAGTGGTCGGCGAATCGGCGTACGTCACCGACCCGGCGACCCGCACGCTGCGGGCCGTCGACTACGCGACCGGCAAGGTCTACCGGACCGCCGAGCTCACGGTGACTCCGAACGAGCTCGAGGTGGCCTCCGGTGAGGCCGCACCTTCGGCCGACGAGCACGGGGCCGACGAGCACGGGGCCGACGAGCACGAGGCGGACGGGCACGAGCACGCCAGCCCGACTCCCCGGTGACCGGCGTTCTCCACCGCTCCGCCGCCCCCGCTCGGTCCTCCGCGACCGGGCGGGGCCGGCGGGGCCGAACCCTGGCGGTCGCCGCCGTGCTGGCCGCGGTCACCGGTGCCGCGGGCTGCGCCGCACCAGCTGAGGACGACTCGGCCACGGTCGACGTGGTCACGTCGTTCTACCCGCTGCAGTTCGTGGCCGAACGGGTCGGCGGCGAGGACACCCGCGTCACCAACCTGGTCCCGCCCGGGGCCGGCTCGCACCATCTCGAACTGGCCCCCAGCCAGCTCGGCCGACTGATCGAGGCCGATCTCGTGGTCTACCAGGCGGGCTTCCAGCCGGCCGTCGACGAGGCGCTCGCCCAGAACCGCCCGGCCCAGGTGGTCGATGCGGCCCGCGAGGCCGATCTACGGGACCAGGACCCGCACTTCTGGCTCGACCCGCAACGATTCGGCGCGGTCGTCGCGCAGGTGGCCACGGCGCTCCGCGAGGTCGACCCCGACCGGGCCACCGCGTACACCGAACGCGCGGCGACGCTGGTCGAGGAACTCGACGCACTGGACGACGCCTATGCCGCGGGTCTGGCCGGCTGCTCTGGAGCCACCCTGGTCACGTCGCACACGGCGTTCGGATATCTGGCGGACCGATACGACCTGGAGCAGGTGGGGATCACCGGGATCGATCCGGACGTCGAACCGTCGCCGGCGCGGGTCCGGACGGTGGCCGATCTGATCCGCGACCGGAAGGTCAGCACGATCTTCCTCGAGTCGCGGGCCAGTCCACGTCTGGTGGCCACTCTGGCCGGCGACGCCGGGGTCACGACCGCGGTGCTCGACCCGGTCGAGCAGCAGAGCCCGTCGGGGGCCGACTACCTGACGATCATGCGGACCAACCTGGAGGCCCTGCGCAGCGGGCTGGCCTGCTGATCGGGCGGAATCGTCCGGGTCAGAGCTGACGCTGGCCGGGACCGCTCGGGCGAGGTCGTGCTAGGACTGAGGCCATGCCACGCAACGTCGCCCGGGCCGACCGGGTCGCGCTCCCCGAGCTGCTCGACTTCATCCGGCCGCGCCACCACCTGCTGCTGGCCACGACCCGCCGCGACGGACGGCCCCAGCTGTCACCGGTCACCGGCGGGCTCGACGACCAGGGCCGGATCGTCATCTCCTCCTATCCCGGACGGGCCAAGACCCGCAACGCCGAGCGCCGGGGCCAGGTCTCGGTCTGTGTGCTCTCCGACGACTGGGACGGCGCGTGGGTCCAGGTCGACGGTGACGTCGAGGTGCTGAACATGCCCGAATCGCTCGACGGTCTGGTCGACTACTACCGCTCGATCGCCGGCGAGCACCCCGATTGGGACGACTACCGCGAGGCCATGCGCCTGCAGGACAAGTCGTTGATCCGGATCACCCCGACCCGATGGGGCCCGATCGCCACCGGCGGTTTCCCGGCCGACGTCGCCGCCAAGCTCGACGCCCGCGGCTGAGTCCTCGAGCGGCTCAGCCAGCAGCGATCCGAGCGAGGAAGCTGAGCAGCTCGGCGTTGACCACCTCGGGATTGTCCTGGTTGGCGCTGTGGCCGGCATCGGGCACGATCGCCGTCGCCACCGTGGCCAGCTGCCGGTCGGCCAGCGTCCGGGCCTGGCGGACGATGGCCGCGCCCGGCTCCTGGTCGCCGTGCAGCCACACCACCGGCAGCTCGGGGAACGCCCCGAATCCGCGCCGCCCGACCGCCCCGACCACCGCCCGCCAGATGCGGAGGAACCGGGCCCGGTCCAGACCGGCCAGGCAGTCGGCCAGATAGGCCTGGGTCGCCGGACCGACCCCGGCCTGACGAGCCGCGATGCGGGTGAACGACGCCCACGGCCAGACCCGCAGGATCGCTCGGGTCGAGCGCAGCGCGGCGAGATCGACCACCCCGACCGGCATGCTGGTGACGATCCCTCCGATCACCACCAGTCCCCGGGCCAGGTCGGGACACCGGCGCACCGCGTGCTGCGCGATGTAGGAGCCGAGCGACTGCCCGACCAGCACCGGGCGATCCAGCGCGAGCGCAGCGATCAGCGCGAACAGGTCGTCGACGTAGTCGTCGATGCTCGGCGTGCCCGGCATCGGCACGCTCCGACCGTGCCCCCGCGCATCCCAGACCACCACCCGGTACCCGGCCCCGAGCAACGCCGGCAGCTGCGCGTTGAACATCCGATGGTCCGCGGTCGCCCCGGGCAGCAGCACCACGGCCACCGCGTCGGGCGGACCGGCCGTCCAGTAGTGCACCGGACATCCGGGCCGGTCCAGTACCGCCCCCTCGAGCTCGGACGGCGTGGTCACGAAGTCGACGACGGGCATCGGCATCACCCGTTCGGGACGTTGGCCTCGATCTCGGCCAGCCAGACGGCGGGGTTGCCGTCCGAGGGGGCGCGCCAGTCGCCGCGGGGACTGAGCGAGCCGCCGTGCGAGACCTTGGGGCCGTTGGGCATGGCCGAGCGCTTGAACTGCGCGAAGCCGAAGAAACGGCTGACGAAGACGACCAGCCACTGCCGGATCACCGGCAGGTCGTACGCGCGGCGCCGTTCCGGCGGGAAGGCGGGCGGCCAGACCCCACCGTCGACGTCGCGCCAGGCGTGCAGCGACAGGAAGGCGATCTTCGACGGCCGGAAGCCGAAGCGCAGCGTGTAGAAGAGGTTGAAGTCCTGGAGCTCGTAGGGTCCGATGGACTTCTCGGTGCTCTGCGGCACCTCCCCGGCCTTGACCGGGATCAGCTCGGGCGAGATCTCGGTGTTGAGGATCGACAGCAGCACCTCGGCGGTCTCGCCGGCGAACACCTCGAGCCCGGCCGCCCAACGGATCAGGTGCTGGATGAGCGTCTTGGGGACGCCGCCGTTGACGTTGTAGTGCGACATCTGATCGCCGACGCCGTACGTGCTCCAGCCGAGCGCCAGTTCGGACAGATCGCCGGTGCCGAGCACGATGGCCTGGCGCTGGTTGGCCAGCCGGAACAGGTAGTCGGTGCGCAGCCCGGCCTGGACGTTCTCGAAGGTGATGTCGTAGACCTCCTCGCCGCGGGCGAAGGGGTGGTCCAGGCCCTCGAGCATCTGCCGGGCCGTGGGGCGGATGTCGAGTTCGGACGCGGTGATCCCGAGCGCCCGCATCAGCTTCCAGGCGTTCGACTTGGTCACGTCGCCGGTGGCGAACCCGGGCATGGTGAAACCGAGGATGTTGGTCCGGGGCAGCCCCAGCAGGTCCATCGCCCGCGCGGCCACGATCAGCGCGTGGGTCGAGTCGAGCCCGCCCGACACCCCGATGACGACCTTCTCGGTCCGGATCGCCCGTAGCCGCTGGGCCAGGCCGTCGACCTGGATGTTGTATGCCTCGTAGCAGTCCTGGGCCAGCCGCAGCGGGTCGGCGGGCACGAACGGGAACCGCTCGACCGTCCGGAGCAGACCCAGGTCGCCCTCGGGCGGGTCCACCGTGAACGAGATCGTCCGATACTGCGCCGCGGGCGCCACCACCCGGCGGTTGTCCTCGAACGTGCCCTGGCGGGCCCGCTCCTGGCGCAACAGATCGAGGTCGACGTCGGCGATGGTCAGCTGCGGATCCTCCTCGAAGCGGGCTCCGCGGGCCAATTCGACGCCGTTCTCGAAGACGGTCGTCTGGCCGTCCCAGGACAGGTCGGTGGTCGACTCGCCCTGCCCGGCGGCGGCGTAGAGATAGGCGGCCAGGCAGCGCATCGACTGGGTCCGGCACAACAGATTGCGGGTGTCGGAGCGACCGATGGTGATCGGGCTGCCGGAGAGGTTGAGCAGCACGGTCGCGCCGGCCAGGGCCAGACCGCTCGACGGCGGCACCGGGACGAACATGTCCTCGCAGATCTCCACGCCGACGGTCAGCCCGTCGACATCGGCGGCGTCGAAGAGCAGATCGGTCCCGAACGGCACGGTCTGCCCGGCCACGGTGATCTCGGCGCCGACGATCCCCCGACCCGAGGCGAACTGCCGACGCTCGTAGAACTCGCGGTAGTTGGGCAGGTGCATCTTGGGCACCACGCCGAGGATCCGGCCGCGGTGGATGACCACGGCGGTGTTGAACAGCCGGGCCCGGTCGCGCAGCGGCGCCCCGACCACGATCAAGGGCATCAGGTCGGCCGTCGCCGCCACGATCGCCGCCAGACCGTCGTGCACCGCGTCGAGGACCACGTCGGCGCCGAACAGGTCCTCGATCGCGTACCCGGTCAGGCCCAGCTCAGGGAACACGGCGACGGCCACCCCCTGCCCGGACAGCTCGCGGCTGACCGCGATCACGCTCTCGGCGTTGCGCTGCGGGTCGGCGATGAACACGTCGGCGGTGCAGGCCGCCACCCGGGCGAACCCGTGGGCGTACAGCGAGTCGAAGCTCATGGGTCCATCCTCCCGGCTGAGCACCGCTGACTGCACTCAGGGCGCCCGGGACGAACACCGGAGGTACGTGTGCCGGGAGTACCGGCAGACGTACCTCCGTTGTTCGCGCGGTCAGGGAATCGGCAGCGGCACCACGTTGTAGGGCGGTGTGGCGGTGGCCTCGTCGAACTTGCTGTCGACCAGCAGCAGCCGACCGCGGGCGATCTTGCCGGTGGTGAAGACGCGGTCCGGATCGGTGGCGACCTCGCTGACGAACCGCGCGCTCCGGGCGTGCTTGCTGAGCTTGACCGTGGTCAGCAGCCGGGGGAAGTTGCGGACGACGGTCAGCTCGCGGCCCCGCAGCACCAGGCCATCACCACTCGCCACGCTCGCGCCCTTCAGCTCGACCTCACTGACCTTGGTGCTGCGCAGATCGAAGCGCCAGAGCTTGCCCGCGTTGCTCTGCACGGTGAGCAGCGACCGGCGGTCCGGGGCCAGCACGATGCCGTTGAGGTTGAAGCCGGTCTGCTGGGTGATGGTCGACGAGGCGTCGCGCCAGACCTTGACCCGCCAGCCGTTACGCGATGACCAGACCTTGAAGATCCGCGGGGTGGCCGAGTCGGTGAAGTACGCAGCACCGTCGGGTCCGATGGCCACGTCGTTCATCACCACCCCGGTCTGACCGGTGTTCAACGCGGCCAGCAGCTTTCCGGAGCGGGAGTAGACCCACAGGTCGGGAGCACCGGGATGATCGGTGCTGTTCGGGCCCCCGGCGATGAAGACCCGGCCCTTCTTGTCCACGGTGATGCCGCGGGCGGTCCACCGGCCGTCGGTTCCGTCGCCGGCCAGCCACTCCCGGGCCTTCTTCCGGTCGACGTCACCGCGGTGGATCTCGCCACCGGTGGTCTCGCTGACGTAGTAGCGGCCGTTGCGTCGGTCGTAGCCGATGCCTTCGAACTTCGAGCCGCCGTCATCACCGGTCAGGGTGTAGAGGGCCGGTCGGTGGTGGGGATGGGCATCGGCCATCGGTGCGGTCGCGGGCAGCAGCCCGGCGGCCAGGACGAGTGTGAGGCCCGCGATGCGTGCGCGGCGAGGTAGAAACGTCATACCGCCCAAGACGGGATCCACCCCGTCCGGGTTCACCCGACCGGAGCCGAGCGTTCGAGCGAGTCGGCCAACTCGGTCAGCCACACGGCGATTCCGGCCGAGCCGTCGACCACCACGTCGCTGATCGAGGCCAACGCGTCCTCCTCGTGCGAGGCCGAGCAGACGAGCAGTCCGGGTACGCCTTCGCCGCGCAGCGTCTGCACCATCTCGAACGCCGGCAGGTCGCCGAGGTCGTCACCGGCGAAGATGACCTGCTTGGCGCCCAGGGACTCGACCGTGGCCCGCAGCGCGGCGCCCTTGTCGACTCCCGGCGCCCGGATCTCCCAGACCTGCTTGCCCGGCTCGATCTTGAGCCCGTGCCGCTCGGCCAGTGCAGTCAGCGGCTCGCAGAGCCGCTCGAACGCGGCCACCGGGTCGGCCATCGTCCGGGTGTGCACCCCGATCGCCCGCCCCTTGTATTCGACCTTGGCCTCGGTGAGGTCGAGTTCGGCCAGGATCGACGGCAGTTCGAGGGTGACGGCGCCGATGGCCGGCGGATCGGGCGGTACGTCGAATTCACCGGTGACCGCGTCCCAGCGCTCGACGCCGTACTGGCCGATCACCGTCATCCGCTCGAGGCCGGGCGTCTCGTCGAAGCGGCCGAGGCGGACGGCGGTGCGGACCGGGCGGCCGGTGATGACCACGACGGCCCGCACCAGCCGGCCGATCCGGCCGAGTGCGGTGACCGCGTCGGGGTTGGCGTACGCGTGGTCCGGGTCGTCGACGATCGGGGCGATGGTGCCGTCGAAGTCGAGCCCGAGCAGGGTGGAACCGGGGTCCGCGGTGATGGCCCGGAGGGCGATCGCGCCGGGGCTGTCGGCGGCGTCGGGCGTGGTCATGTGATTCAGGCTGTCAGACGCGTCTGTCAGGCTGGGCTGCGGGTGGACACCGGACAGTGTCCGTCCACCGATCTCAGGAGAAGTGCATGAACACCCCCCAGCCGACGACCCGCGCCACCTTCGTGGTGGTGGCCAACCGGCTTCCGGTCGACCGCATCGAGCAGCCGGACGGCACCGTCGACTGGCGTTCCTCCCCCGGCGGGCTGGTGACCGCGTTCGAGCCGGTGATGCACAGCCACCACGGCGCCTGGGTCGGCTGGCACGGCGCACCCGACGAGACCGTCGAGCCGTTCGACAACGACGGGCTGCAGCTCATCCCGGTGCCGCTCAGCACCAAGGAGGTCGCCGACTACTACGAGGGCTTCTCCAACGCCACGCTGTGGCCGCTCTACCACGACGTGATCGTCCCGGCCGAGTTCCACCGTCGCTGGTGGGACAGCTACGTCACGGTCAACCGTCGCTTCGCCGAGCGGACCGCCGAGATCGCCGCCGAAGGCGCCATCGTCTGGGTGCAGGACTACCAGCTCCAACTCGTGCCCAAGATGCTGCGTGAGCTGCGCCCCGATCTCAAGATCGGCTTCTTCCTGCACATCCCGTTCCCGCCCACCGAGCTCTTCGTCCAGCTGCCGTGGCGCAACCAGATCCTCGAGGGACTGCTCGGCGCCGACCTGGTCGGGTTCCAGCTGCCGGGCGCGGCGCACAACTTCCTGCGGCTGGTGCGGCAGCGACTGCACCTGGAGACCCGACGTGACCGGATCCGGTTGCGCGACGGGCGCGAGATCGCGGCCCGGTCGTATCCGATCGCCATCGACGCCCAGGCCTTCCACGACCTGGCCGCCACGCCGCAGGCGGCCGAGCGGGCGATCGAGATCCGCCGTGATCTCGGCGATCCGAAGCTGATCTTCCTCGGCGCCGACCGGCTCGACTACACCAAGGGACTGCTCGAGCGGATCGAGGCGTTCGGCGAGCTGATCGCCGACGGCGTCATCGAGCCCGACGAGGCCGTGCTGGTCCAGCTGGCCATCCCGTCACGCGAGCGGGTCGATCAGTACCGTGTGCTGCGCGACGACATCGACCGGCTGGTCGGCCGGATCAACGGCGACGTCGGCCGGATCGGCCGACCGCCGATCGTCTACCTGCACACCTCCTACCCCCGCGAGGAGATGGCGGCCCTCTACCGGGCGGCCGACATCATGGTGGTCACGCCGCTGCGCGACGGGATGAACCTGGTGGCCAAGGAGTACGTGGCCTGCCGGCAGGCCGACGACGGGGCGCTGGTGCTCAGCGAGTTCGCCGGCGCAGCCCAGGAGTTGCGGCAGGCGTACCTGGTCAACCCGCACGACATCGACGGGCTCAAGGGCCGGCTGATCGAGGCGATGAATGACGAGCCGCGGGTCAAGGCCCGGCGGATGCGCCAGATGCGCAAGTACGTGTTCGACAACGACATCGACCACTGGGCGACCACGTTCCTCGACGACCTGGCCGAGATCGGCGACCGCTCGGTTTCCGTTCAACCGGGCTCGGCCGTCTGACCGCCGCCAGCCGGACCCTCATCGCGTCGCGATCAGGTCTGATCAGCGCTTGCAGGTCCGAAAGGTGCCGTCTCTCCACCCCGGGTGACGGGGGCTGGACGGTGGTGGCTCCCCCGACTGGACTCGAACCAGTAACCTGCCGGTTAACAGCCGGCTGCTCTGCCAATTGAGCTACAGGGGATCGAACTTCTGCGTCGCCGTTGGTGACGCGGCTACGTACCTTAGCAGCGATCTCCGTGGAAGTCGTACTCGGTCTGCAACTGGTCGGTGGCCCGCTCGGCGACGTCACGAACGCCCGGTGTCTGCCAGGTGAGTCCCCTGGTCAGGCTGGTCCGCCAGGTGATGGCCCCGTCGTGGGCGAGATCACGACGCGCGGTGACGACGACGCCGCGATCACCGTTGATCGGGACGAAGCGCTCGACCGCGATCGAGGCGGCGATGCGCTCCCGGAAGAGCTCGGGCAGCCGTCCGGGCTCGATCAGGTGGATCGAACCGCGCCGGCCGGCCTGCCCCGGCTCGGCCACCTCGGTCCACTGCAACTGCTGCAGCTCGGCGTTCCATTCACCGTGCTGGATCTCGTGCCACCCGACGTGCTGCCAGGTGACGTCACCCCAGGACAGCACGGCCGGACTGCCGATGCAGAAGCCGTCCTCGGTCCGGGACCAGGCCAGGATGCGGCTGCGGCCGCTCGGCCCGCTCGCCCAGTGACGCGCCCCACGACTGATAGGTCAGATTGGGTAGTCCGCGCGCTCGCGACCACCACCGCGAATCCTGCGTCGACCGTGCCCCCATGATGCCTATTCTGCCCGCCCCGCGAGGACGCGCTGACCACCGCCGGACTCACAGCAGGGCGTACGCCTGCTGCGGGCACAGCCCGCGCAGCGTCTCGACGGCGGCGGTCTCGAGCCGGCGGATGCGGCCGACCGAGGTGTCGAGCCGGCGCGCGGTCTCGGCCAACGACTCGGCCCGGCCGGTGCGGAAACCCAGACGCAGCTCGAGCACCCGCCGTGGCTCGGCGGCCAGCCGGTCGAGCATCCCGCTGACCAGCGCGTCGCGACCGACGATCCGGTCGAACGCGGCCGAGGCGCCGGCGTCGTCGATCGTGCTGGGGTCGATCTCGTCGATCGAGCGCGGCCGCTGGTGGGCCATCAGCCCGGCCGTCCACCGTTCGTTGCGGCCCAACGCCGCGGCCAGCTCACCGAGCGTGGGTTTGCGGCCGTGTTGCTGGGTGAGCTCGGCCTCGAGCGTGTGGGCGGCCCGCAGCGACTCGCTGCGGCTGGCCGGGAGGTTGAGGTCGCCGAACTGCCGCGCGGTCAGCGTCTGGATCGAGGCCCGGATCCAGAACAACGCGTAGGTCGAGAAGCGGTGACCGCGCGCGTAGTCGAAGCGCTCGACCGCGATCATCAGACCGACGCACCCCTCCTGGACCAGGTCGGCGTACGCGACCCCGCCGCGACCGCGGTACTGCCGGGCGACCATCCGGACCAGGGGCAGGTTCGCCCGGACGAAGCGTTGCCGGGCCTCGTCGCCGAGGCGCTCGAGCAGCACCAGCTCGGTGTCGGTGGCATCGCCCCACCCCCGCGCGGTGATCCGCAGGTGTCGGGCCAGGACACCGGCCTCGATCTGTCGTTGCAGGGTGATCACCTCCTCGCCGGTGAGCAGGGCGTCGTCGTCGAGGACCGGTCGGGTGGGCAGCGTGAGTGAGGTCATGGCCCCACTCTGCGAGCCCGGATCACCGCCGCGGAAGGGCCGACGACCACATCTGTGGATAACTCGCCGAACGGACAACACCGAGCTGACCAGCGACAACACCCTGTGAGCCGACCGGCTCAGTCGCGCGCGCCGATGCTGCGGGTGTGCAGTTCCTTGCGCCGGGCCTCGAGGACCACGAGCTCGGAGAACATCTGGTTGTAGGCCCGCTGCGTGCTCGACCGGGTTGGTCCGCTGCAGCCGCGACTTGAGCTGGGCGATGACCCGCATCACGGTCAGCAGTTGCAGGTGCGAGGTGTTGGCGACCACGAAACGCTCGGTCACCTCGCCGTGGACCGGCAGCCGCTCGACGGCCAGAGCCATGATCAGCGACCGGACCAGCTCGTCGTCGCAGGCCTGCACCACCCGGTGCACCCACTCCTTCTCGGTCGCCTCGCCCTCGGCGGCGGCCTTCTCGACCGCGGCGAAGACCATCGCGTACGCCGGGTGGGTGAAGTCGGCCACCGACAACCCGTCCCAGCCGGCTGGGAAGAGCTCGGGGTGCTGAATCGCCAACTTGCCGGTCTGCCGCTCGGTGGCCAGCAGCCGGTCGTTCGGCCGCGGCAGCTCACGCGCCGGCGTGGCCGATGGGGCCGACGACCTCGACGGGCTGATCGGGACGCCCGGGCCGGCGGTTCGGAGCGCGACGCGGCTCGCATCACCTCCGACGCGCACCTCCTCGACGTCCATGCCCGAGCAGCCCGGCCAGTTCGCGGGCGTAGCCCGCGACCAGCCCGGTGTCGCGGATGCTCGCCGACCAGTGGCGCGGCCGCGCGCAGCGCGGCGAGCCGCCCGTCGGCACGGTCGAGGTCGTGCTGGAGAGCAGGTTGGACATCACGAACCGGTAGAGCGGCATCCGTCCGGGCGACCAGTTCGCGGACCGCCTCGTCGCCGCGCTGCGAGCCGCAGATCGCAGGGGTCGAGCCCGGTCGGCTCGACCGCGACGTAGGTCTGGGTGACGAAGTTCGAGTCACCGGCGAACACCTTGAGCGCGGCGGCCTGCCCGGCGGCGTCGCCGTCGAAGGTGAAGATCACCTCGCCGTGGAAGGCGTCGTGGTCGCCCATCAGCCGCCGCAGCAGCCGGGCGTGGTCGTCGCCGAACGCGGTCCCGCACGACGCGACCGCGGTGTCGACCCCGGACAGGTGGGCCGCCATCACGTCGGTGTAGCCCTCGACCACCACGGCCTGGCTCTTCTTGCTGATCGAGGTGCGGGCCAGGTCGAGGCCGTAGAGCACGTGCGACTTCTTGTAGAGCAGCGGTCTCGGGGGTGTTGATGTACTTGGCCGGCATCCGGTCGTCGTCGAACAGCCGTCGGGCGCCGAAGCCGAGCACCGACTTGCCCGAGTCGCGGATCGGCCAGAGCAGCCGGCTCTGGAAGAAGTCCCAGCCGGACTCGCGGGCCAGGCCCGCCGCGACCAGTGTCCTTGTCGGAGAACCCCGCGACCCCGCAGGTGCCGCAGCAGGGCCTTGCCGTCACGGGGTGCGAAGCCGACGCCGAACCGCTCGGCCGACTCGCGGTCGAAGCCGCGCTCGTGCAGGAACTGGCGCCCGGCCAGCGCCTCGGCGGGTCTGCAACTGCTCGCCGTAGTACTCCGCAGGCCGACCGCAGCGCCTCCATCAGCCGGGTCCGTACGCCCGGCTCGGTCCGCGGCCCGCCGCCGCCGTCGTCGGTGTAGCGGAGCTGGATCCCGACCCGGTCGGCCAGCCGCTCGACCGCCTCGACGAACGACAGGTTGTCGATCTTCTGCATGAAGCTGATGACGTCGCCGCCCTCACCGCAGGCGCCGAAGCAGTACCAGTAGCCGCGCGAGGGGGTGACCTGGAAGCTCGGCGTCTTCTCGTCGTGGAACGGGCACAGGCCCTTCATGGTCGAGCCGGTGGTCCGCAGCGTCACGTACGAGCCGACGATCTCCTCGATCCGTGCCCGGTCGCGGACGGCGGCGATGTCTTCGTCGTTGATCCGCCCGCCACGCCGGCGAGTGTAGCCCCGTGAGCGACCGCCGACACCCGGGCACAATAGGTGCCCGGGTGGACCAGACCCGCGACCGAGCCCTGGCTGATCTTCGACGGCGACTGCGCCTTCTGCACCAGCGCCGCGACCTGGGTCGCGCGAGCGGCTGCGCCGCGCCGACGGGCGCGAGGCGCGGCTGGTGCCGTGGCAGTTCACCGACCTGGCCGCGCTCGGCACCACCGCCGAGCGGACCCAGCGCGAGGTGCTGTGGCTGACCCCGGACGGGACGATCTCCGGCGGCGCGGCCGCGTTCGCGCGCTGGCTGCGCCACGCCGGCCGGCGGATACGCGGTGCTCGGCCGGGTCATCGAACTGCCGGTCGTCCGGACGGTCGCCGCAGCGGTCTACCGGCTGATCGCCCGCAATCGCCACCGGATGCCGGGCGGATCCCCGGCGTGCGCCCTGCCACCGGCCGGATTCGACCCGAGCCGTCCGGGATCCCGCTCGATCTGACCGCAGCGCTCAGCGGTGGTGTCGGTGGCACCGCTTCGAGGGTTCGGGCAGGTCGTGCCGGAACTCGTCGGTCGCGGTGTCGCCCGGCATGATCTGGGTGACGACCAGGACCGCATCCATGTCGGTGACGTTCGCGACGAAGTGTGGTCCGACTTCGGTGAACGCCTGACCGGCGGTGAACGACTGCGGTTCCCCGCACGGCAGTCGCCGCTGGACGGTCCCCGACTGCACCACGGCCAGCACGATCCCCGGGTGCTCGTGCCAGCCCGAGAAGGTGTGCGGACCGTAGGTCAGGGTCACCGAACGGACCAGGGCGTCGTCCTGGGTCCGCAGGCTGATGCCGTCGGCCCGAGCCCGGACCGGCCCGTCGAGGGTGGCCAGCGGAGCCAGGGGCGTCGCCGCGGGCGGCGGGACGCTGGCCGGCGTGGCTGCGGCGTCGGAGGCGACGAGGCCGGAGGTGATCAGCACCGCGACCGCGGTGCCGGCGAGAACGTTCGGATGGCGCATGGTGGCTCTCCTGTCCAGGGATGCTTCTCCGCCCACTCTCGACCCGCAGCGGCCCGACGTCGAGACCTGCGGACGGGTCATCTTTTTCCCTCCACGGGGTCGACGATGACACGATCGTTCCGTGCCCGCGCCCCCCGGGCCGGCCCTGTTCCTCGCGCTCCTCGTCCTGGTGGCGCTGGCGGTCGGCGCCTCGGCGATCGACGGACTCCGGCGGCACGGGAAGATCGCCGAATCGCTCCGTCGAGCTGATCGCTCCGGCTCAGAACATCCCGGCCAGCGGCAGCCGCTCGGGCGGCCAGCCGAGGTGGTGGGTGGCCATGTCGAAGGCGTAGCGGTCGGTCATCCCGCCGACGTAGGTGACCGCGGCGCGGACGGCGGCGTCGCTGCCGGGCAGCAGCTCCGGATCGGCCCCCGACACCGCACCGGGGCGCTCGGCGTAGAACTCGACCAGCGCCCGCAGCACCTCGACCACCGCGCGCGACTGGGCCAGCGAGGCCTCGCGGACGTAGATCCGCTCGTAGTTGAAGGCGCGGAGCGCGGCCAGGGCGGCGGCGGGTTCGGCGGCCATCCCCACCCGCCGGTTCCGGTCGATGCCGTTGATCACCGCGCGGACGAACGTGCTCAGCTGCGTACGCCGGGTCGTCCCGCACACCTCGGCGATCTCGGCCGGCAGGTCGGCGAGGCTGACGATGCCGGCGTGGACCGCGTCCTCGAGGTCGTGGGCGCAGTAGGCGATCCGGTCGGCCCAGCTGACGATCTCGCCCTCGATGGTCGCCGGCGCCGGGCGCGACCAGGAGTGGTTGCGGATGCCGTCGCTGGTCTCGCGACACAGGTTCAGCGGTGCGAGCACGACGTCGGCACCCCACGGCCCGTGGTCGTACCCCTCGGCGATGAAGGCGTCGAACGCGTCCTCGCTGGCGTGGCCGCCGGGCCCGTGGCCGCAGTCGTGGCCGAGGGCGATCGCGTCGGCCAGGGTCACGTTGACCCCGGCGCCGCGGGCGATCGAGGTGGCGACCTGGGCCACCTCGAGGGCGTGGGTCAGCCGGGTCCGCTGGTGATCGCTGGGGTGGACCACGACCTGGGTCTTGCCGGCCAGCCGGCGGAACGCGGTCGAGTGCACGATGCGGTCGCGGTCGCGTTCGAAACAGGTGCGTTCGACGTCGGGTTCCTCGAGGCGTACGCGGTCGCCCGCCCCCTCGGCCAGCGCCGAGCCCGGCCGCAGGCTCTCGCGCTCGCGGTCCTCGCGGCGCTGCCGGGTCATCACCGGCGCGGGTCCGACCGCGGTGTGGGTGTCGGCGTGGGCCAGCACGAAATCCTGGCCCGAGTGGCCGGCCATGGTCTCGGCCCAGGCCGCCGCGCGCGGCGAGATCGTCCTCAGCCACCCGAGATCCCCAGCTCGGCCTCCCCCAGCTGGAGATCGCATCCCCGAGGTGTCGGCCAGCCAACCCTCGGGCAGCGCGACGCGCGACCGCGGGGTGCCCTGACGACCGCGGGGCTTGCCCAGCTCGGCCTCGGGGAAGGCGACCTCGGGGTCGAGCTGGTCGAGCAGTCCGTCGAGTTCGGCCAGCGAGGCGACCATGGCCAGCCGGCTGCGCAGGTCACCGCCGACCGGGAAGCCCTTGAGATACCAGGCCATGTGCTTGCGCAGGTCGGCGCAGCCGCGGGGCTCGTCGCATCAGCCCGACCAGCAGTTCGCCGTGCCGCCGGATCATCGCCGTCACCTCACCGAGCGTCGGCAGCGTCTGCGCGGGGCGGCCGCCGAAGGCCAGCCCGAGGTCGCGGAACAACCAGGGTCGACCGAGACAGCCGCGCCCGATGACCACGCCGTCGGCCCCGGTCCGGTCGATCATCGCCGTGGCGTCGACCGCCTCCCAGATGTCGCCGTTGCCGTAGCACCGGAATCGAGACCTGCTCCTTGAGCTTGGCGATCGTCGACCAGTCGGCTTGGCCGGAGTAGGCCTGCTGCGCGGTGCGACCGTGCAGCGCGATGGCCGCGCACCCGGCGTCCTCGGCGATCCGGCCGGCGTCGAGATAGGTCTGGTGGTCGTCGTCGATACCGATCCGGGTCTTGATGGTGACCGGCACCCCGTACGGCTGGGCGGCCTCGACCGTCGCACCGAGGATCGACCGCAGCCGGTCGCGCTTCCACGGCAGCGCCGCCCCGCCACCCTTGCGGGTCACCTTGGGCACCGGGCAGCCGAAGTTGAGGTCGACGTGGGCGACCCCGTACTCGTCGCACAGGATCGTCGTGGCCCGGGCCATGTGCTCGGGGTCGACCCCGTAGAGCTGGACCGAGTGCCGGGTCTCTCCCGGGTCGAAGCTGAGCATCGCCCGGGTCTTCGGATCGCCCTCGACCAGCCCGCGCGAGGTGATCATCTCGCAGACGAACCGGCCGTCGGTGCCACCGGCGAGCTCGTACTGCTCCCGGCACAGCTGCCGGTACGCCGCGTTGGTGATCCCGGCCATCGGCGCGAGCTCGACGATCACTGCCATGGCCGCCCCCGTGCCGGGTTGCGGTGGATCACGGCCACGATCATGGCGACGACCATCAGGGCGAGCACGATGCCGACGGAGACGTCGCTGGTCGTGCTCTCCTGCGGGACGCTCCCGGTGACGATCAGAGCCGCCAGCTCTCCCACGCCGATGGCCCCGGCGAAGACGAACATCCGACGCCGGTAGCGGGTGTCGCCGCGGCGCTGCGAGGCGGCCCACAGGGCGGGGACGAAAGCCGCGAATCCGCAGGTCAACAGGGGCAGGGCGATCATCACCCAACCGACCGCCGGCGTACGCGCCCCGGGGTCGGCCCAGGTCACCGGAGCCAGCGGCACGGGCGGGGGCGCGAGCGGAGCCGCCGACGGTTGGTCGGCGTGTTCGGAGCAGCCGGAGGTGTCACCACCGGGGCGGGCGGCGTACGCAGGATGGTGGGGACCGATTCGGCCAAGCGCTTCAGGTCGGCGGTCCAGCGCCGGTCGTCGAGTTCCACGGCGTTGTAGCGGGCGAGCGCGCGGATGCTCGGGGGGAGCTCGTTCGGTGCCGGCATGCGCGCCCCCTCGACCAACACGGGCACCACGTGCACGCGCGGCGAAGCCAGGGCGCTCTCGATCTCGAGCCGGACGAAATCGTCGTGACGATCGATGCGGCGACCGGATCCGTCGACATCGGCGTCCAGCCAGTTGTCGCCGATCATGACCAGGACCAGGTCGCAGTCGTCGATCTCCCGGCGGATGTACTCCTCGAAATCAGCCCCCGGAGGGATCGAGTCGAGATCCATGAAGATCTTCGCTGCGGGGAGCCGGTGTGAGAGCCCGTCATAGAGACCGTTGGCTTGAGCCTGGCAGTCGCTTCGTCGGTAGGAGATGAAGATCCGGCTGTTCCGGCTCGCCCGTTTCGACACCTTCGGCCGGTGCCGGTGCCGAGTCGGCGACGACGGCGGGAGTCGGTTGCGAGACCGGCGTCGCCGCATCCTCGACCCAGAGCGGCCAGCCCGGCGGCACCGGTCCCCACCGCGGGTCCGGCTCCCAGCCGTACGGCGGCACCCAGCCGGCCGGCGGCTGGGGCCAGTTGCGGCGGAGGGTTATAACGCAACGCCATCGCTCATCCGATCAGCAGCCGAGCAGCCGCGACGACAGGTAGCTGGTGACCTGGTCGAGGGCGACCCGTTCCTGGCTCATGGTGTCGCGCTCGCGGATGGTGACGGCGTGGTCGTCGAGGGTGTCGAAGTCGACGGTGACGCAGAACGGCGTACCGATCTCGTCCTGGCGGCGGTAGCGCCGGCCGATGGCCTGCGCGTCGTCGAAGTCGACGTTCCAGTACCGGCGGAGCTCGGCGGCCAGGTCGCGGGCCTTCGGCGACAGCGCCTCGTTGCGCGACAACGGCAGGACCGCCACCTTGACCGGCGCCAGCCGCGGGTCGAGCCGGAGCACCGTGCGCTTGTCGACGCCGCCCTTGGTGTTCGGGGCTTCGTCCTCGACGTAGCTCTCGATCAAGAAGGCCATCAGCGAACGCGTCAGGCCGGCCGCCGGCTCGATCACGTACGGGAAGAACCGCTCACCGCTGGCCTGGTCGAAGAACGACAGGTCGGTGCCCGAGTGCTTGCTGTGGGTCGACAGGTCGAAGTCGGTGCGGTTGGCGATGCCTTCGAGTTCGCCCCACTCCGAGCCGGAGAAGCCGAAGCGGTATTCGATGTCCACGGTCCGCTTGGAGTAGTGCGACAACTTCTCCTCGGGGTGCTCGAAGTGCCGCAGGTTGTCGGCCGAGATGCCGAGATCGGTGTACCAGCGGGTGCGCTCGTCGATCCAGTACTGGTGCCACTCCTCGTCGGAGCCGGGGACGACGAAGAACTCCATCTCCATCTGCTCGAACTCGCGGGTCCGGAAGATGAAGTTGCCGGGAGTGATCTCGTTGCGGAAGCTCTTGCCGACCTGTCCGATGCCGAACGGCGGCTTGCGCCGGCTGGTCTGCACGACGTTGGCGAAGTTGACGAAGATGCCCTGCGCGGTCTCGGGGCGCAGGTAGTGCAGCCCGGACTCGTCCTCGATCACGCCGAGGTAGGTCTTGAGCATCATGTTGAAGTCGCGCGGCTCGGTCCACTGGCCGCGGGTCCCGCAGTTGGGGCAGGCGATCTCCTCGGGGCCGGTGGGCACCCGGCCCTTACGGGCCTCGAAGTCCTCCTCGAGGTGATCGGCGCGGAACCGCTTGTGGCAGGACTGGCACTCGGTCAATGGGTCGGTGAAGACGCCGACGTGGCCGGAGGCGACCCACACCTGGCGGGGCAGGATGACCGAGGAGTCGAGGCCGACGACGTCGTCGCGCGCGGTGACGACGGTGCGCCACCACTGCCGCTTGATGTTCTCCTTGAGCTCGACCCCCAGCGGGCCGTAGTCCCACGCCGAGCGGGTGCCGCCATAGATCTCCCCGGAGGGGAAGACGAACCCCCGTCGCTTGCAGAGACTGATGACGTTGTCCAACGTGCTGGCGGGCGCCACGACTGACCACTCCAAACGTGAATTGCGACATCCCCGGCTGGGATGGCGGACGCTCCAGCTTAGTGGTTCTGGTCGCTGAGAAGCCCCACAGCAAACCTTGATCCCCCGACCTAACGTTGACTCAGCGGTCAGGTGACCGGGAAAGGCAAGGCGCCAGATGGACGTCTACGGCAACTCAGGAATCGAACCGAGCCGGACGATCCGAGCGGTCCCGGTGCGGATCGGCGATGCCGAACGTGATCGCGCCGTGGCTGCCCTGGGTGACCATTTCGCCGCCGGTCGGATCACCCGCGAGGAACTCGACGAGCGGGTCGACCGAGCCATCGCCGCCCGGTTCGAGGGTGACCTCACCGAGCTGTTCATCGACCTGCCGGCCACGCCGATCGCGGCTCCCGCGGCCACCCCGGCGGTCCGGCCCAAGCGCAGCGCGACCGTGGTACCCGCCGCCGCCGGTCTGCTGTGGGCCCTGCTGCCCATCCTGATGGTGGCGGTGGTGACCACGTCGTTGATCGTCGGGGCGCCGTGGCTGCTCTGGACCCTGGTCTGGATGGTCGTGCTCACCGGCGGCGGTCGCCGGATGGTCGTCGTCCGGCAGCCGCACGGGCACGGCCCGGGTCACGGGCGTTGAGTCTCTCGTGAGCTCAGTGCAGGGCCGGGTCCTCGTACGCCGAGGGCTCGTCGATCGCCCGCGACAGCAGCGGGACGACGACCATCTTCGACTCGTAGCCCTGCAGCGCCCGCCGGTACGAGCCGACGTCGCGCCACCGGGTGGTGATGGTCCACAGCTCTGGGTCGTCGAGGTTGCGGGCGAAGTCGACACCGACGAACCCCTCGCGCGCGGACAGCACGGCGATGGCCGCGGACGCCGCGGTCTCGAACTCCTGGTCGTCGGGATCGACCCGGTAGCGGGTGAGAACGATCACGGGGTGTCGAAGCTCAGCGGCGGCAACGTCGACCACGGGAAGTTGATCCACCGGTCGGTCCGCCGCCAGACGTAATCGGCCTTGATCACCGACCGCGGCTTCTCGTAGATCACCGCGGTCCGCGACTCGGCGGCGTGTCCGCGGCAGAAGTCCTGGACCAGCTCGAGGGTCTTCCCGGTGTCGGCGACGTCGTCGACGACCAGCACCTTGGCGTCGTCGAGGTCGTGCGCGTCGAGGAACGGTGGCAGCATCACCGGCACGTCGAGCCGCTGGTCGACTCCGGTGTAGAACTCCACGCTCAGTGTGAACAGGTTCTTGACCTCGATCGCGTACGCGATCGCGCCCGCCGGGATCAGCCCGCCCCGCGCGATCCCCAGCACGACGTCCGGCCGGTACCCGCTGTCGACGACCTGCTGCGCCAACTCGCGGATCCCCGTCCCGAACAACTCGTAGGTCAAGACCTCGCGTTCGGCAGCCCCATCAGTCACGCCCCGACCCTACGAGAGCCGCGCCGCCGCCGTCTCCCCGCGTCTGCCGCGCGGCGTCCGGCCGGAAGGAACCCGTCACTCGCTCAGCGGGGAGAGACCCTTCACGGGACCCGCATCAGGGCGACGACGGCGGCCAGGATCGCCGCCACCACCCCGTCGACGGCGAGCGGAACCATGCCGACCCAGTACGCGGGGACCGGATCGAGCCGGTAGAAGACGAGGTAGCAGGCCAGCCCGACCAGCGTCGCGATCACCGATCGCGATGATCCACGCGGACGCCGCCGGTGCGTCCAGCACCCCGGCCGTCCGCAACGCGACTCCGGCTGCCAGTTGCCCGGTGGCCCAGACCACGATCAGCGGGAGCTCGGTGGTGACGGGCCGGTGCAGACACGCGAGCGGTGACGTAGAACAGCATCGCGCCGACCACCACCCCGCCGACGATCGCCGCCCCCACCGCCGGCCAGGACGCTTTCGGCAGCAGCGCGACGATGCCGATGGCGAGCAGGACCAGGCCGGTCAGTCCGCCGAGCACCGCTCCGGCGAGGAACGGCCCGCCCCCGGTCCCTCGTCCCGACGGCCGGAACGTGATCGTCCACCACACCAGGTAGCTCACGCTGCACACCACGAGCAGGACCTCGCCGATCACCATCATCAGCGGCCCGCCCGCCAGCGCCTGCCACCTGTTCACGGTTTCCACCCTAAACACCACGGCCCGCCGCCCCGGTCGTCCCGATGAGCTACCGACGCCCAGCGCTCGACGGAGCCGTTACCCGGCACCTGCCGCGTAACGACCCCTCAACCGGCGTCCCGACGGATCGTTTCCCGGCACCCGCCGCGAAACGACCCCTAACCGGCGTCCCGACGGATCGTTTCCCGGCACCCGCCGCGAATCGTCCCCATCCCGCGCCAGGACCCGACCGAACCGCGAGCGTTCGAGCGAGCGCAGCGAGCCGCACGAGCGGTGAGCGAGTGAGCGCCCGATCCGGTCTGGACCGACGAGGGCGCACCGCCCCCTCGTCTGAAGATTCGACCGTCGACAACAGAGCTGGGGGCGGTGCGACCGAGGAGGGAAGACCGGATCTCCCAGGCGCGAACGAAGAAGAACTGTGATCTGGGCGACATCTGTTCGAAACCATCAGGTCCTAGCTTTCTAGGTCAAGCCACCACGGCGCTCGGGGCGTCGCGGTCTACCGCTGGCAAGGGTGCCGGGCTGAGATGAGGGAGGCCGACCTTGATCGAACACGTCGACCCGTTCATCGGTTGCTCGGCAACCGATCTGCCCGACCCGCAGGGGCTGGCCGCGACCTGGTGGTGGCCGAAGCCGCAGGTCGGCAACACCCACCCGGGGGCGACGCACCCGTTCGGCATGGTGTCGGCGTGCGCGTACTCGGGCGGCTACCCGACCGGCTACGGCCCCTATCAGCTCAACACCGAGGGCGCTCCCCCGCAGCTGCCCGGACTGACCACGGCGACCGGCGCCAATCTCGCCTCCGGCTTCACCCACTTCCAGCAGTCGGGCACCGGCGCGATCCGCAAGTACTACAACTACTTCCGGGTCACCCCGATGCTCGAGCCCGCTCGATGCGCTGGGTGAGGCCTGGGAACTGACCGAGGAGGTCGCCGAGCCGGGGTACTACGCGGCCACGCTGAGCTCGGGCATCCGCTGCGAGCTCACCGTCGGCCCCAAGAGCGCGGTCCACCGCTACACCTTCCCGGCCCACCCGGACGCCCGGCTCGTGGTCGACTTCTCCCAGGGCGGGATCGGCATCCCGTACGGCGCGACCATCCCGCTGCGCGCCCATCTCGAACCAGCTGACCCCGGGCGTCGCCCAGGGAGATCTGATCGTCGAGGGCACCCCGCTGGCCGTACACGTCGAGTGCGACGCCGGGTGACTGGCGCGAGCTGCTCTGGTACGACCGGCGGCTGATGCCCGGCGGGACCCGGCTCGATTTCGACCGCATCCGGCCGACCACCCTGCGCCCGTTCGGTCTGATGTGGCGGGGCCGCGCCGAGGCCGGCCAGGTCATCGAGCTGCGGTTCGGGTTCTCGCTGCGCGGCGTCGAGCAGGCCCGGGAGAACCTGCGGGCCGACTGTCCGAACACCCGCCGCCCCCGTCGCCACACCCCGGTGCCGATCGATGACCCGACCCTGCCGGTCGCCGGGCCAGCCGTGTTCGAGCGGCGCAAGCACGACACCCAGCAGGCCTGGAACGACCACCTCGGCGCCATCCGGGTCGAGACGACGTCGACCGAGCGCCAGCAGGTCTTCTCCACCGCGCTCTACCACTCGATGATCAAGCCGTGCTTCGCCTGCGGGCGAGAGTCCGTTCTGGCCCAACAGCGGTCCGTTCGTGTTCGACATCTGCACCATGTGGGACATCTACCGCACCCAGTTGCCGCTGATCACCGCGCTGTTCCCGCACCGGGCCGTCGAACTGGCCAACGCGCTGCTCAACATCTGCGAGGAGGAGGGGAACTTCCCGATCGGCTACCGGATGGCCAAGGGCGCCGATCGGTTCTCGCGTCAGGGCAGCGCGCTGGCCCAGACCTTCCTGGCCGACCTGTGCGAGCTCGGGATGCCCGGGCATCGACTGGGACTGGGCGCTCTGCCACATGGACTCCGACCTGCGCCGCGCGTACGGCGAGGACTTCCTGCTCCGCGGGGTCGCCCACCCGATCACCCACACCCTCGACCTGGCCTTCGCCTACCACTGCACGGCCAAGGTGGCCCGCTGCCGTGGGTGACGCCGATCTGGCCGAGCAGTTCGACCGGCCTGGCCACCCAGTGGCGCAACGCCTTCGACGCCGACACCGCACTGCTGGTCGACTCGGAGTACTACGAGGGCGGCAAGTGGAACTACTCGTTCCGGGTGATGCACGACATGCAGGCCCGGATCGAGCTGGCCGGCGGCGACGAGCGCGTTCGTCGACCTGCTCGATGCGTTCTTCGGCTTCGGCGCCGACCCGGTCAAGCAGGTCGGCGAGCGGCCCAGCGTCGAGGAGCTGACGGCCGGCTACGCGCTCAACCGGTTCGAGGGGCTGAACAACGAACCGGACATGGAGGTCCCCTGGGCCTACCACTACGCCGGCCGACCCGACCGCACCGCCGAGGTGGTGCACGCCGGGATCCACCAGATGTTCGGTCTCGGCCGCGGCGGACTGCCCGGCAACGACGACTCGGGTGGGCTGAGCTCCTGGTACGTCTGGGCCTCGCTCGGGATCTTCCCGGTCGCCGGCCAGTCGCTCTACTTCGTCAACACCCCGTCGTTCGAACGGGCGCGTGATGATGCTGGGCGGCCAGAAGCTGATCATCTCCACCGAGGGTTTCGTCGAGCCCGGGCCGGACACGGCCGCGCAGTACGTGCAGTCGGTGACGTTCAACGGCGAGCCGCTGGATCGCAGCTGGCTGACCGCCCGGGAACTCCACGCCGGAGGCACGCTGCACCTTCGGCTCGGCGCCCGGCCGTCGTCGTGGGCGACGGACACCCGTCCGCCCTCGGTGTCGGCACCCGGGGAGGGGTACCCGGCCCGTACGGTCGCCCCGCCTCCCACCGCCCCCATGGTCCGGCCCGATGCAGCCGAGTCGGGCCTGTTCCTCGACCCTGAAGAAAGCGAGACGACATGAGCCGCCTTACGCACTTCAACGACCGTTCCAAGACCAGCGACGCCGATCGGGGACGTCGGCGGCTGGTCATCGTGGTCCGCGCCGATCCGGTCATCTGCGGCCACTCCGGTGAGGCCCGCAACCTGGCCGAGGCCGCGCTGCAACGCGGCTTCACCGAGGTCCGCATCGTCACCTGGCCGCTGGAGACTGCTCGAGAGCTCGGGGCTCCCGCTCAAGCCGCTCGAGGGCGTGATGCCCTACAGCGAGGGCATCGAGGTCGAGCGTCCCGGCCCGGTCGGCGACTACAAGGTGGTCGACGGCCGCTACCAGGCCGGGATGACCGGCCGGCTGGTCGAGTTGTTCACCGACGGGGTGCCCACCGTGGCCATGTCGCTCTATCTCAGCCCGCACACCATCGCGGTGTCCGACGCCGTACGCGCGGCCGAGGCCACCGGGCTGCCGGTCAACGTGATCACCATCGCCGAGGCCGTCGGCTCCGACGTGACCAATGTGGTCCGGTCCTGCGTGGCCGACGGCCGCTACGGTGCTGCCGCCCACGTCCTCGCCTCGTACCTGGACACCGACGTCCCGGTCGCCGTGTCCGAGTACACCCGTGAGCTGATCATCTCCTCGGCCACCGAGGTCGACGCGGCGCACGGGACCACCTTCGCCGAGCCGGTGCCTAGAGCGGGTCGAGATCTCCTACCCGGCGATCAACACCGCCGACTACCTGTTGCGCGACCCCGCGACCATCGAGCACGCGCTCCGCCGCCGCGGGCTGATCGCCGGGAACTACGTGCTGTTCCTGTCCCGCCTGGCCCACGCCAAGGGGGTCGACGACCTGATCACGGGGTTCGCGGCCAGCGAGAGCTGCCGCGACCAGCACACTGGTGATTGCCGGCAACGGCCCGCAGGCCGAGGAACTGCACGCGCTGGCCGCCCGGACCTCGGCCGCCGACCGGATCGTCTTCCTCGACGACGTCGACGACGACGAGAAGCCCGAGCTGATGGCCGGCTGCTCGGCCTTCGTGCTGCCCAGCAAGCCGCGCCCGGAGTTCGTCGAGACCTTCGGGATCGCGCTGGTCGAGAAGATGCTGGCCGGCGGAGGTCCGGTCATCACCACCGACACCGGCGGCATCGGCGAGGCGGTCGGCGACACCGCGAAGATCGTTCCGGTCGACTGCCCGGTCTCGATCACCGAGGCCCTCGACTGGGCGATGAGCCTGCCCGAGGAGGAGCGCGCCGCGATGGCCGAGCGGGCTCGGCTGCACGCGCTGCAGTTCGACCGGATGCAGGTGTTCGACCGACTGCTCGACCGGGTCGACAGCATCATCGAACCGGCCCTGTCGGTCGCCTGACCGCACGTCCACCCCGGTCGGTCGTCCTCGACGGCCGACCGGAGGTGGACGGGAGTCGGTTTGACACCGCCGGCCGCCCAAATGAAAATGATTCCCATGTTGATCAGGGGATTGCGGACGATCGCGCTCGTCGGGGCTCTCGGGCTGGCGGCCACGGGCTGCGCCGCGGTGACCGGGAGCGGGAGTGGAACCGCGGCGGAGCCGGACGGCAAGCTGCAGGTGGTCACCGCGTTCTACCCGTTCCAGTACGTGGCCCAGCAGGTCGCCGGCGATCGGGCCGACGTGACCAGCCTGACCGCGCCGGGGGCTGAACCGCACGACCTCGAACTGAAGCCGAGCCAGGTCGCCGCGGTCTCCGAGGCCGATCTGGTCGTCTACGAGAAGACCTTCCAGTCCGCGGTCGACGAGGCCGTGGCCCAGAGCGGCAACGACCGGGTGCTCGATGTCGCCACCGTCGTCCCGCTCGAGCCGTTGGCCACCGAGGCCGAGCACGGCCACGAGGACGAGGCCGAGCACACCGACGAGCCCGAGCACACCGACGAGCCCGAGCACACCGACGACGACGGCCACGATCACGGTGACACCGGACTCGACCCGCACGTCTGGCTGGACCCGACCAACATGGTCACCCTCACCGACGCCGTACGCGACCAGCTGATCGCCGCCGACGCCGAACACGCCGGGGACTACCGGGCCCGGGCCGCCGCGCTGACCGCCGAGCTCGGCGCCGTGGACCGCGAGTTCGAGACCGGTCTGGCGCAGTGCCGGGGTCGCGAGTTCATCACCACGCACTCGGCCTTCGGCTACCTGGCCACCCGTTACGACCTCGAGCAGATCGGGATCAGCGGGATCAGCCCCGACGCCCAGCCCTCGCCGGCCCGGATCGCCGAGGTCCAGAAGATCGCCCGCGAGCACCGGATCACCACGATCTTCTCCGAGACGCTGGTCTCGCCCGCGGTCGCCGAGGCCATCGCCGGCGACCTCGATCTGTCGACCGACGTCCTCGATCCGATCGAGGGCATCACCGAGCAGTCCCGCGGCACTGACTACCCTGCGGTGATGAGGGCCAACCTCGCCGCCCTCCGCACCGCGAACGGATGTTCATGACCCCAGTCCTGTCCGTGCACGACCTGACGGTCGAGCGCGGCGGCCTCCCGGTGCTCCGGGGCATCGAACTGACCATCGAGGCCGGAGCGACGGTCGCCCTGATGGGGGGCAACGGCTCGGGCAAGTCGACCCTGGTCAAGGCGGCGTTGGGTCTGCTGCCCCACCAGCGCGGCCAGGTGGAGATCTTCGGCACCCCGTTGCGCCGGTTCCGGAGCTGGGCGCGGATCGGCTACGTCCCGCAGCGCTCCCCCGGTCCGCTGGCCGGGGCCAAGGCGCGCGAGGTGGTGGCCTCGGGCCGGTTGTCACACCGCCGACCGTTCCTGCCGGCCCGCGCCGCCGATCGTCGCGCCGTCGACCATGCCCTCGACCTGGTCGGGATGACGGCCAAGGCCACATCGGACATGGCCGAACTGTCCGGCGGCCAGCATCAGCGGGTGCTCATCGCCCGCGCCCTGGCCGGTGAACCCGACCTGCTGATCCTCGACGAACCCACCGCCGGGGTGGATCTCGAGCACCAGCAGGTCCTCGCCGACGTGCTCGCAAGCATGCTCGGCGCCGGAGCTTCGGTGCTGGTCGTGCTGCACGAGGCCGGCGCCCTGGCCGGTCTGGTCGATCGGGCCGTGGTGCTCAGCGGCGGCCGGGTGGTCTACGACGGTGAGCCGCAGCCGGTCCTCGGCGGCCACGACCACGGGCACCGCCACCACGGCGATGAGGACGGCGACGACCACCCGCTCCGGTCCGGACTGCTCGGGACGGTCGAACCGTGATCGAGATCCTGTCCTACCCGTTCATGCAACGGGCCCTGATCGCCGCCCTGCTGACCGGGCTGATCGCGCCGGCCATCGGCACCTACATCGTCCAGCGCCGACTGAGCCTGCTCGGCGACGGTCTGGGCCACGTGGCCATCGCCGGCGTCGGCCTGGCCTTTCTGACCGGGCTGCGCCCCGGTCCCGATCGCCGTCGTGGTCTGCGTCCTCGGAGCGGTGATCGTGGAGATTCTCCGCCAGCAGGGCAAGGCCACCGGTGACGTCGGCCTGGCCATCCTGTTCTACGGCGGGTTGGCCGCCGGGGTGTTCATGTCCGGCATCGCCGGCGTCGGGGCCGGTGGCCTGTCGCAGTTCCTCTTCGGGTCCCTGACCACCGTCTCGGTGCCCGACATCCAGCTGGTCATCGTGCTGGCCGCCCTGGTGCTGATCCCGACCATCGGGCTGGCCCCGCAGCTGTTCGCGGTGTCGACCGACGAGGAGTTCGCCCGCACCCAGGGGCTGCGCGTCCGGGTCTACAACCTGCTGATCGTGGTGCTCGCCGCGGTCACCGTGGCGCTGGCGATGCGGACGGTCGGACTGCTGCTGGTCAGCGCACTGATGGTGGTGCCGGTCGCGGCCGCGCGCAACCTGGTCCGCGGCTTCTGGGCCGCGCTGATCGCCGCCATCGTCATCGGGGTCGCCGTGTCGGTGGGCGGGGCCGCCGGATCGTTCTACGCCGACGCGGCACCCGGGGCGTTCATCGTGCTGCTGTCGATCGGGGTGTTCGTGCTGAGCTGGCCGATCGGCGCCTGGGTGAGGCGCCGACGGCGTACGGCCGAGGTGCCGGAATCGCTCGACGACACGCGCCTCGACTCGCCGCACGTCGTGGTCATGGAGGGCCACCAGCACCAGCACCGGCCGGGCTGCGGCCACCCGGAGGTCCGGCACGGCGACCACGTCGACTTCCTGCACGAGGGACACCGCCACGCCCCGCACGCCGACCACTACGACGAACACTGACGGACGAGCACCATGACCGACGACCACGCGACCACCACCGACCTCACCGGCACCCCGCAGCGCCGGACCCGTCAGCGGGCCGCGCTCGACGGGCTGCTCACCGGCCGCCCCGAGTTCCGCACCGCCCAGGAACTGCACGACGAGCTGCGCCGGCGCGGGGACCGGGTCGGGCTGACCACGGTGTACCGCACCCTGCAGTCGATGGCCGATGTCGGTGAGGTCGACTCGATCCGCACCGCCGACGGCGAGACGGCCTATCGACGGTGCTCGACCGGTCACCACCACCATCTGGTCTGCCGGGTGTGCGGGCGGACGGTCGAGGTGTCGGGTCCGGCGGTCGAGACCTGGGCCAACGCCGTGGCCGAGGAGAACGGCTTCCGCGACGTCAGCCACGACCTGGAGATCTTCGGCACCTGCTCGACCTGCTGACCCGGCAGCCTGCGGTCAGCCCAGCGGGATGAGGACGGCGATCCGCCAGGTCGCGTCCCGGTCGACCAGCGGGTGGCAGAAGCGTGCGCGGACCCGCCCGTGGTAGCGCGACAGCGTCCTCGCGCAACGCCGCGTCGAGCGTCAGCAACCGGATGGTCGAACCGGGCGTCAGCGCCGCGTCGGCCATGGCCACACTGGCCGCGAAGCTGGTCGACGACAGGTCAGCGGTAGGACGCGGCGAGCCGGGTGAAGCCCTCGTCGAGTGAGATCCGCGGCCGCCAGTCGAGCGCGGCCCGGGTGTGGCGCTGGTCGAACCAGTGAGCGGTGGACAGCTGCTCGACGACGAACCGGGTCAGCGGCGGATCGCCCGCGCCGCCACGCAGCGCCCAGACCCGTTCGACCAGCGATCCGGCGGCGCCGGCCACCGCGGCCGGCACCCGACGCCCGGGACCCGGCACCCCGGCCGCGGCACAGATCGATGCCAACAGCTCGGCGATCGGACGCGGCTCGCCGTTGCTGACCACCAGCGGTTGGCCGTGCGCCGCGGGGGCCCGGTCCAGCGCGGCGACCAGGGCCTCGGCGGCGTTGTCGATGTAGGTGGTGTCGACCAGCACGGCTCCGGAGCCGATCACCGGCAGCCGCCCGGCCCGGCCGCGGGCGACGATCCGGGCGATCAGCTGCGGGTCGCCCGGTCCCCAGACCAGATGCGGCCGGATGGCCAGCACGGCGAGGTCCGGTGAGTCGGCGGCCAGCGCCAGTTGCTCGGCCAGCGCCTTGCTCCGCGCGTACGGCCCGCGGGCCGCACCCGGATCGGCCCGTTCGGCCCCGACCCCGACGACCGAGTGACCGGCGTGGGCCACCGACGGCGACGAGACGTGGACCAGCCGGGCCACGCCCTGGGCCCGGCAGGCCTCGACGACGTGGCGGGTGCCGCCGACGTTGGCCCGCTGGTAGTCGACCCAGGGTCCGGTGACGTCGACCTTGGCCGCGAGGTGGATGACCGCATCATGCCCGGCCACCGCCGCCCGCACCGCGTCGGCGTCGGCCAGATCGGCCAGCACCTCGGGCAGCCCCAGACCGGCCGTCCGACGCTGCAGCACGGTGACCCGGTCGCCACGGTCGGCCAGCAGCCGGGCCGTGGTCCGGCCCAGCAGCCCGCTCGCCCCGGTGACCAGCACCCTCACGAGGTCAACCGCCCGGCCCACCGGGCGACCTCGGCGCGGTCGATCTTCGAGGCGTGCCGGATGTCGACCGGCAGCTTGGTGATGGTCAGCACCGCGGCCACCGGCTGCTCGGCCACCGCCCGGACCGCGGCGGCGAGCTCTGGATCGGCCAGACCGTCGCGGCCGTGCTCGACCACGACGACCAGCTGTTGAGCACCGGCCGGACCCACGCCGACCGCCGCGGCCGACCGGACCTCGGGCAGCGCCTCGACCCGTTGCTCGATCCCCACCGGGGTCAGCGGGCCGTCGGCGGTGGTGATGACGTGGACCAGACGGCCCTCGATCCACAACCGACCTTCGCCGTCGAGATGACCGACGTCCCCGGTGCGATGCCACCCGGGGTTCCGGCGGCTCGCGTGCTCGGCCGCCCACCGGCGGTCGTAGCGGTCCTTGACGTGGTCGGCGGCCACGCACACCTCGCCGGTGGTCCCGGCCTGGTCGACCAGGTCAGGACCGGCGGTGCCGTCGGCGGCCAACGCCGCCACCCGGACCGATACCCCGTCGATCGGGCGTCCGACGCAGACGCCGTTGCCGACCCCGGCCGCCTCGATGCCGGCCAGCTCGATGTCGGCCACCGGCAGGCACTCGGTCATCCCGTACGGGGTGTGCAGCTCGGCCTGCGGCACCAGCGCCTGCACCCGACGCAGCAGCGCGGCCGGGACCGGCGCGCCGGCCGACAACACCCGGCGTACGCCGTGCAGCGCGGCCGAGCCGGCCTCGTCGAGATCGTCGGCGGTGGCCACCACGTTGCGCAGAGCGGCCGGCGACGCGAACACCACGGTCGCCCCGATCGCGGCCACGGCCTCGGCCAGCTTCGCCGCGGTCAGCGTCGCCGGCTTGGTGACGTCCATGTCCGGCACCGCCGCCGGGACCCCGAGCGCCGGACCGTAGAGCGCGAACGGCGCGAAGGCGGCCACCAGCCGGTCCCCCTCGCCCAGGTCCATCACCCGACGCACGGCAGCCAGCTGGGCCAGCAGCTGCGAATGCCGGTAGACCACACCCTTGGGCGGCCCGGTGGCCCCCGACGTGAACAGCACCGCAGCCTCATGATCAGTATCGGGATCGACGAGATCGGGACCACCACGACCACGGCTCTCCAGCATCGAAAGATCCTCGATCCGCCGCCCGGGCACCCGGAGCGCCCGCACGGCGAGCAACGCCCGCGGGATGCCGATCACGTGGTCGGGGCCGGCGCTGCGCAGTGCGTCGGCCATCCGGCGCAGCCCGAGGCCGGCGTCGGCGACCACGATGCTCGCGCCGGCCCGCCAGCAGGCGTACACGGCCACCATCAGATCGATGCCCGGCGGGATCAGGACGGCGACCCGGTCACCCGGGCGGACGCCGTCGAGGGTCAACCCGACGGCCAGATCGCGGACCCGCCGGTCGAGGTCGGCGAAGGAGATCGAGCGGGACTCGTCGCCGGACAGTTCGACCACCGCGGTCGCCGGGTCGGTGGTACGGGCCGCCAGCCCGTCCCACAGCCGACCGGTCAGCGGCCGTTCGACCACCGGGGTCGGCTCGGTCCGTACCCAGTCCCAGACCAGTTCGGCCGCGCCGGGCTGCGTCCTCGGTGACCAGGTGCCCGGCCCGTGGGCACCACTGGACGTCGGCGTGCGGCAACCGGTCGAGCAGGTCCTCGAGATAGCGCGGAGTGAACACCGGGTCCCGGGCCCCCCACATCAGCAGGGTCGGGATGTCCGAGAGCTCGGCGCACCCGGCGGCGACGGCGTCGAGGGCGGCGCGACTCGGGTGGTCGGTCTCGAACGGGATGTCGGCGACGAAGTCGGCGACGGCGCGGCGGCGGCCGGGACGTGCGTACGGGCTGGCGAAAGCGTCGCGGACGGTGCGGTCGAGCGGCGGCCTCGACAACGCGGTGGTCGAGCGGACGAAGGTCGGGGTGGTCGCGCAGACCAGTTCGCGCAGCGCGCTCGACCGGGCCAGCCGGATCAGCGCCGGCGGAGCCGCATCGGAAGGCTGCGAGACGGCGGTGTTGGTGAGCACGATCCGGGCCACCCGGTCGCGGTGGGCCTGCGCCCAGCCGAGCGCGATCGGGCCGCCCCAGTCGTGGGCGACGACGACGACCGGGCCGTCGGGCATCAGCTGGTCGGTCAGTCGACCGAGATCGTCGATCCGCTGGGCCAGGGTGCGCGGCTCGGTCCGTTCCGACCAGCCCATCCCCAGTTGGTCGACCGCGACCACCCGCCAACCGGGTGGTGCGGTGGCCAGGAACCGTCGCCACAGGTACGACCAGGTCGGGTTGCCGTGGACGCAGAGCATGGTCCCCGTCGAGGACCCGGACGGTTCGCCGGTGTCCAGGACCGACCAGCGGTGTCGTGTGGGGGGACGACCCCCCACACCCCCGCGGGCCGGTCGTCGCTGGCGCTCCTCGCGTCCGGTATCTGTGCGGGGGGACGACCCCCCACACCCCCCGCGGGCCGGTCGTCGCTGGCGCTCCTCGCGTCCGGGACCTCGACGTTGCGCGACCAGGCCGGGTCGAGTCCGGGGAGCCGACCGGCGAAGGTCACCAGGCGATCTCGGCGTACGAGGTGTTCAGCCCCGAGCCGATCCCGAGCAGGATGACCTGCATCCCGGCCCGCAGGCTGTCGAGGTTCTGGGCCAGGGTGAACGGCACCGCCGCCGGACCCATGTTGCCGAAGTACGGCAGGGTCAGCGGGAACTTCGCCTCGTCGACGCCGAGCGACTTGGCCATCGCGCGGATGTGCACGACGGAGGTCTGGTGGGCGATGAACAGGTCGGCATCGGCCCAGTCGAAATCGGTCTGCGCGTCGCGCCAGGTGGCCACGGCGAGCTCGAGCCCGGCCTCGAAGAGCCGCTTGGTGTCGGTCCGCATGTATTCGAAGTCGCCGACGCACAGGTCGTGGTGCTCGGTGCCGGCGCGGCTGACCCCGCCGATCACCCGGTGACCCTCGGGATGGCGGTCGCTGCGTCCGAGCACCATCGCCGCCGCGCCCGAACCCAGGGTCAGCGTGGCGAACTGCTCGCGCAGGTCATCGGCGGTCGCGTCCGGGGAGGAGAGCCGCTCCAGCGCACGTTCCTGCGTGTAGCGCGAGCCCTCGGCGTCGACCAGCAGTGCGTACTCGGCCTGACCGGAGTCGATCATCAATCCGGCGAGCTGGATGCCGTTGACGAAGCCGAGGCAGGCGTTGGCCAGGTCGAAGTTGAGGCAGCCGGGCGGCAGCCCCAGCTCGTGGTGCACCACGACAGCGGCCGACGGCTCGAGGTGGGCCCGCGACACCGACGTGTTGATCATCACGCCGACCTGGCTGGGGTCGATCCCGGCCTCGGCCAGCGCCTTGGCGCCGGCCATCGCGGCGCCGTCGGTGAAGCTCATGTCCTCGGGCCACCAGCGCCGCTCGCGGACCCCGGCCAGCTGCTCGAGCATGCCCGAGCGCATCCCGGTCCGCTCGTAGGTCTCGGCCAGCCGCGCGTCGAAGTCGGCCGAACTGACTGCGACCGGCGCCTCCACCGCACCCACGGACAGGATGCTGGTGTTGTTCAGCCGGTACGTCGCGTTTCGATCCATGTGTGCCCTCTACCCGATTCAGTGCGCCCCGCATCGCCTTTTCGCGTCGAGAGCTGCGTACAGATCACCCCTGATCCTTCCGCTGTCGGACTACTCTCTCACGCGCGATCAACCCGTGGACGGTCCCGAGTCGTCGCCGACCGCGTTGGGCACCGCTCCGCCGTAGCGCCGATCGCGGTCGGCGTAGGTGGCGATCGCCCGCCACAGATCGCGACGGTCGAAGTCCGGCCAGAGCCGGTCGAGGAAGACCAGCTCGGCGTACGCGCTCTGCCAGAGCAGGAAATTCGAGGTGCGCTGCTCCCCCGACGAGCGGACGAACAGGTCGACGTCAGGGATCTCGGGCTCGTCGAGGTACTGCCGGAAGCGGTCCTCGGTCAGCTTGCTCGGATCGAGCCGGCCGGCCGCCGCCAGCTCGGCGACCTTGCGGACCGCGTCGACGATCTCGGCCCGGCCGCCGTAGTTGACGCAGAACTGCAGGGTCAACACGTCGTTGTGGACCGTACGCCGCTCGGCGTCCTCGAGCTCGTTGATCACGCTGCGCCACAGCCGCGGCCGCCGACCGGCCCACCGCACCCGGACGCCCATCGCGTCGAGCTGGTCGCGGCGCCGCCGGATCACGTCGCGGTTGAACCCCATCAGCCAGCGCACCTCGTCGGGCGACCGGCGCCAGTTCTCGGTCGAGAACGCGTACGCCGACAGGTATTTCACCCCGATCTCGATCGCCCCCTCGATCACGTCGAACAGCGATTCCTCGCCGCGGGCGTGGCCGTCGGTGCGCGGCAGGTTGCGCTGCTTGGCCCAGCGACCGTTGCCGTCCATCACGATGGCGACATGCCGCGGCAGCCGGTCGGCCGCGATGATCGGCGGCCGCTCGCCGCTGACGTGCGGAACGGGGGCGCGCGGACTCGTCCGGGTGGGCGGGTTCGGCGGCTGCTTCCTGGCCATGTCGGGGACACTACTTGGCGATCTCGGGGAGACTACTGACATGCCGACGTACCGGGACGAAGCCGTGGTGCTGCGGACCCACAAGCTGGGTGAGGCCGACCGGATCATCACCTTCTTGTCCCGGGGCCGCGGCAAGATCCGGGCCGTGGCCAAGGGCGTACGCCGCACCTCCTCGAAGTTCGGCGCCCGACTCGAGCCGTTCTCGCACGTCGACCTGCAGTTCGCCGTCGGGCGCAGCCTGGACGTCATCGTCCAGGCCGAATCGCTGACCGCGTTCGGCGAGCCGCTGGTCGGGGACTACCGCGCCTACACCGCCGGCCAGGTGATGCTCGAGACCGCCGACCGGTTGGTGGTCGAGGAGGGTGAGCCCTCGGTCCAGCAGTACCGGCTGCTCGTCGGCGCCCTCACCGTGCTCAACCGCGGGACCAACGACGGAGTGCGCGAACCGTCGCTGATCCTCGACTCCTATCTCCTCCGGGCTCTGGCCGTGGCCGGCTACGCCCCGTCGTTCCACGACTGCGCCAAGTGCGGGCTGGTCGGTCCGCACCAGGCCTTCTCCCCGGCCGCCGGCGGGGTGGTCTGCGAGCGGTGCCGGCCGGCCGGTTCGGCCCGGCCGTCGGGTCGCACGCTGGCCCTGCTCGGCGCGTTGCTCGAGGGCCGCTGGGCCGACACCCGCGAGGTGGACACGGCCACGGCCCGCGAGACCAGCGGGGTCACCGCCGCCTTCGTCTCCTGGCACCTCGACCGATCGCTGCGTTCACTGGCCCATGTCGAGCGTTGATCCCGGCTGGGCCGCGCCCGATCCGGCGACCGGCTACCCGGCGGCGATGCCGCCCGCGCCCCTGCCGCAGCGCCCACTGGCGCAGCCCCCACCCCGGCAGCGCCCGCACCGGGTGGCGTACGTGCTCGCGGTGGTGCTGCCGCTGCTGCTGCTCGCCGGGCTGGCCACCCCGGCGGCCTTTGCGCTGTGGGTGTTACCCGGGCTGCGCGGGCCGGGTCCGACGGTCGTCCAGCCGGCCGGGGACCCGATCGACGGCAGCGCCGGGCTCGGCGACCCCTACTACCCGAACGCCGGCAACGACGGCTACGACGTGCTCAGCTATCGGCTCGACCTCGACTGGGACCCGGCGGACGAAGAGCTGACCGGGACCGCGGTGATCGGCGCCCGGGCCACGATCGGTCTGAAGTCGTTCTTCGTCGACCTCGCCCTCGACGCCGAGCGGGTCACCGTCGACGGCCGGCCGGCGACCAGCGACCGGCGCGGCTTCGCCGACCTGCGGATCGTGCCCGAGCGGGCGATCGGCGCCGGCGACACCTTCGAGATCACCATCGACTACGGCGGCCGGCCGGGCTCGATCGAGCACGGCGACCTGCGGCCCTGGTGGTCGTCGGGTCAGGAGTGGATCGCGGCCGGCGAACCGGAGAGCGCCGCCTGGTGGTTCCCCTCCAACGACCACCCGCGCGACGCTGCCCTGATGGACGTCTCGATCCGGGTGCCGAGCGGGCTGCAGGCCATCAGCACCGGGGCCCTGCTCTCCAAGGACACCGCTGACGAGGAGGGGTTCGACACCTGGCACTGGGTCACCCGCCAGCCGGTGGTCAGCTATGCGACATTCATCGCCATCGGTCGCTACGCGCTCCGCGAGGGCGTCGACCAGGGTCTCCCCTACGTCTACGCGGTCAGCGAGCAACTGAGCGCCGACCAGCGGCAGAAGGCGTTCGACACGCTGATGCGCTCGGGCGAGCGGGTCCGGCTGATGGAGCAGATGTTCGGGCCCTACCCGTTCACCGAGCTCGGTGGCATCGTGCCGATCCACCCGCTGTGGTTCGAGGGGCTCGAGACCCAGACCCGGCCGATCTACGTGGCCCGCGGCATCCTCGACGACGACTTCAGCACCGAGCTGATCGACCACGAACTCGCCCACATGTGGTTCGGCGACCATGTCACGTTGAAGCAGTGGGACGACATCTTCAACAGCGAGGCCTACGCCTCGTGGGCGGCCTGGGCCACGGTCGAGCGCACCGGCGGCCGCTCGGCCGACGCCATGCTCGACGGGTACTACGACCGGACCAAGGATGCGGCCCAGTTCTGGCGGGTGACGATGATCGACCCGACCCGGGACAACCTGTTCGACACCGTCTACGTCCGCGGCCCGATGGCCCTGCAGGCGTTGCGCAACGTGATCGGCGACGAGGCGTTCCTGGGCCTGTCGCGCGACTGGGCGCAGACGCCCGGCAGTCGCAGCCTCGAGGAGTTCATGGCCCTGGCCCAGACCCGGACGACCACCGATCTCGGTCCGTTCTTCCAGGCCTGGATCTACGGCGACACCGCCCCGGCGCGCACCGCGGAGAACGGCTTCCGCTGATCAGGCGCGACACGCCTCGACATTGGGCGGGATCCTCACGCGTGTAGGCACGAGGATCCCGCCCACTGTCGCAGTATTCAGCGGCTGGCGCGGTTCACGGCCGAGGTGACGGCCTTGAGCGAGGCGGTGACGATGTTGGCGTCCATGCCGATGCCCCAGACGACGTCGCTGCTCTCGCCCTCGCCGATCTCGCACTCCACGTAGGCCGCGGCCAGCGCGTCACCGCCCGAGGACAACGCGTGCTCGTGGTAATCGAGCACCCGCACGTGGAAGCCGAGCGGTCCGACCGCGTCGACGAACGCCGACACCGGGCCGTTGCCCTCGCCGCTGATCGTCTGCCGCTTCCCCCGGCACACCACCTCGGCGGTGACCGAGAAGGTGCCGGAACCGCGGGACGCCGACGACACCTCGACCAGCGACAGCGGGCTGTCGGGCTCGAGGTACTCGGAGGTGAAGATGTCCCACAACCGCCCCGGGCTGATCTCCCCGCCGCCGGAGTCGGTGTGGGCCTGGACGACGCGCGAGAACTCGATCTGCAGCCGTCGCGGCAGATCGAGGTTGTGCTCGCTCTTCATGATGTACGCGACGCCGCCCTTGCCGGACTGCGAGTTGACCCGGATGACTGCCTCGTACGAACGCCCGACGTCGTACGGGTCGATCGGCAGGTAGGGGGCTTCCCAGGTGATGTCGCGGACGCTGATGCCCTGTTCGGCGGCCTTCTTGTCCAGATCCTCCAGACCCTTCTTGATGGCGTCCTGGTGGGAGCCGGAGAAGGCGGTGTAGACCAGATCGCCCGCGTACGGATGGCGCGGGTGGACCGGCAGGTTGGTGCAGTACTCCACCGTGCGACGGATCTCGTCGATGTCGGAGAAGTCGATCTTGGGGTCGATGCCCTGGGAGAACAGGTTCATGCCCAGGGTGACCAGGTCCACGTTCCCGGTGCGCTCGCCGTGACCGAACAGGCAGCCCTCGACGCGATCGCCGCCGGCCATCAGCGCCAGCTCGGTCGCGGCCGTCGCCGTGCCGCGGTCGTTGTGCGGGTGCAGCGAGATGGCGACGTGCTCACGGTGATCGACCTGGCGGGAGAACCATTCGATCAGGTCGGCGTAGGTGTTGGGGGTGGACATCTCGACCGTGGCCGGCAGGTTGAGGATGATCTCGCGACCCTCCGACGGCTGCCAGACGTCCATCACCGCGTTGCAGACCTCGACCGCGAACTCGGGCTCGGTCGCGGTGAAGATCTCCGGTGAGTACTCGTAGCCGAACTCGACATCGCCGAGGTGCTGCTCGGCGTACTTCATCACCAGTTCGGTGCCCCGGGTGGCCAACGCGACGCACTCGGCCTTGTCCACGTGGAAGACCACGCGCCTGAACAGCGGCGCGGTGGCGTTGTACATGTGGATGGTCGCAGTCCGGGCGCCGACCAGCGACTCGGCGGTCCGGTCGATCAGATCCTCACGGGCCTGGGTCAGCACCGAGATGGTGACGTCATCGGGGATCCGGTCCTCGACGATCAGCTGACGGACGAAGTCGAAGTCGGTCTGACTGGCCGAGGGGAACCCGACCTCGATCTCCTTGTAGCCCATCCGGACCAGCAGCTCGAACATCTTGAGCTTGCGCGCCGGAGTCATCGGGTCGATCAGGGCCTGGTTCCCGTCGCGCAGATCGGTCGACAGCCATCGCGGGGCGTGGTCGATCGTCCGGCTCGGCCAGGTGCGGTCGGGCAGGTCGACGGGGGTGAAGGCGCGGTAGCGCTGGTACGGCATGGGGCTCGGCTGCTGAACCGGAACGCCTTGTGGGCGGGTACCGAAGGTGGTGCGGTCGAACATGGGTGTCCTCGCTGCTGCTCTGTCTTCTCAGACGGGGGGTGGGCGGACCGGAACAGGTCAAAACCCCGCAGCGAGGACGCCGGCCCTAGAGGGCCTCGCTGCGGCAGCCAAGGAGAAGCAGCCCGAAGGCGTGCTCGGTGCCAACCATGCCGACACTGTAACCCCGGGGTTACGACGCGGGCAACGCGACACGGTAATTCGGTGGTCGGCGGCCACCCCCGTCGGGCACTCTCGTGAGATGAGCTTCCAGCGCGTGTCGGCCGACGACGCCGGCCAGATCGACCGGGTGGACGCCATCCGGTCCGCCGCCGTGGCGGTCGACGACCCCGACCAGTTCCCGGTCTCCCGCGCGTTCACCGAAGCGGTGATCCGGCACGGCCGCGACCTCGATCCGGACGAGTATCACCTGTACGCGCCCGACCCGGCGACCGAGCCGGTCGGCTATGTCGCGCTCGAACTGCCCAGCCGCGACAACCGCCACCTGATCTGGGCCGATGTCGTCGTCCACCCCGCGGCCCGCCGGTCGGGTCACGGCGACCGGCTGGTCGATTTCGTCCTCGCCCGGGCGGCCGAGGCCGGGCGGAACACCATCTGGGTGGGACTCCCGGCCGACGACGTCGGCGCCCGGGCCTTTGCCGAACGCCACGGCTTCCGCCCGGCCAGCGCCGACGCCCGTCGCCGGCAGGTGCTCGCCGACCTCGACCACGCCGCACTGGCCGACCTCGAAGCGCGAGCGCGAGCCGCGTCCGCCGACTACGCGCTCGAGCGGTTGACGCCCCCGATCCCCGACGACCTGCTCGAGCAGATGGTCGAGGTGACCGCGGCGATCAACGACGCGCCGATGGGCGCGCTCACCTTCGAGGACGAGGAGTTCGACCTCCAGCGGATGCGCGACATCGAGACCGCTCGGACCCGGTCCGGGTGGCGCTGCCACCGGATCGTCGCGCGCGACACCGCGACCGGCACGGTCGCCGGACACACCGAACTGCTGATCCGACCGGAGACCCCGGAGTTCGGGTACCAGTTCGACACGGCGGTGTCGAAGGCGCACCGCGGCCACCGGCTCGGGATCCGGCTGAAACTCGACATGCTGCACCGGCTGGCCGAGGTCGAACCGCAGCTCACCGAGATCGAGACCTGGAACAACGTCGACAACCATCCGATGATCGACGTGAACGAGGCGATGGGCTACCGGCTGTCGAGGACCTTCGAGACCTGGCAGCGCACACTCGACGACCCGGATCAATGACCCGCTGGGCCGCCGGGCGGCCGATGTAAGGAACCGTCAGGACTCGGGGCGGGTGCGGGCCCGCAGGTGGGCCCGCTCCCCCTGGGTGCCGAACAGGCTGAGCACCTCGACCGGGACCCCGTCGGCGCTGCCGAACCAGTGCGGGACGCGGGTGTCGAACTCGGCCGCCTCGCCCTCGGCCAGCACCAGGTCGCGTTCCCCCAGCAGCAGCCGCAACCGCCCGCTGAGCACGTAGAGCCAGTCGAAGCCCTCGTGAACCCGGAGTTCGTCGACCGGCGGCGGACGGTGCCGCGAGATGACCATCTTGTACGCCTGGATGCCGCCGGGCCGACGGCTGAGCGGGACCATCACCATCCCGTCGCGACGGACCGGGCGCAGACTGACCCGCGGATCCTCGGTTCCCACCGAGCCGATCAGGTCCTCGATGGCCACGCCGTAGGTCCGGGCCAGCGGCAGCAGCAACTCCAGCGTCGCCTTGCGCTGCCCCGATTCGAGTCGCGACAGCGTGCTCAGCGAGATCCCGGTCCGCTCGGCCAGTTCGGCCAGGGTGAGCTCGTGCTCCTGGCGGGTGGTCCGCAACCGCGGGCCGATGGTGGCCAGCACGTCGTCATAGTCCGGTGACATGGTCCGAGTTTGCCATATCAGCAAGAGAACTTGCTAAACGGTCCTCCGTCGAGGCACAGTTTCGGTGGAGGTGGTCGACATGACCCGAAACACAGGATCCACGTACGACGTGGCCATCATCGGTGGCGGAGCCGCCGGACTGAGTGCGGCGCTGACCCTGGGCCGCTCGCGGCGGTCGGTGGTGCTGATCGATGGCGGCGCTCCGCGCAACGCCCCCGCCCACGGGGTGCACAGCTTCCTGACCCGCGAGGGGATCGCCCCGAGCGAGCTGGTGGCGATCGGCCGCGCCCAGCTGGCCCCGTTCGACGTGACGCTGGTCGACTCGAGCGTGGTGGCATCGACCGGCGAGATCGACGACTTCCGGCTCGAACTGGCCGACGCGTCGACGGTCAGTGCCCGACGGGTGCTGGTGGCCAGCGGCCTGGTCGACGAGCTCCCGGCCATCGACGGGCTGGCCGAACGGTGGGGTCGCGACGTGATCCACTGCCCGTTCTGCCACGGTTGGGAGGTCCGCGACCAGGTCGTCGGCGTGCTCGGGCTCTCGCCGCTCTCGGTCCACCAGGCGCTGCTGTTCGCCCAGCTCAGCGACCAGGTGGTCTTTTTCACCCACCGGCACCCGGTGAGCGAGGAGCAGGCCGAGCAGCTGAGCGTGTGGGGCGTCGAGATCGTCGAGGGCGAGGTCACCGGCGTCGAGGTGATCGACGACCGGATCACCGGGGTCCGACTGGGCGACGGCCGGATCGGTGCCTGCGCGGCACTGGCCGTGACCACCCGGATGAGCCCGCGGTTGACCGGCCTCGAGGGGCTCGGACTCGCCGCGGTCGCCCACCCGTCGGGCGCGGCCGAGCACCTGCCCGTCGAGGCGATGGGCCAGACGACGACGCCCGGAGTGTTCGCCGCCGGCAACGTCGCCGACCCGATGGCCCAGGTCGTGGTGGCCGCGGGTCAGGGTCTGATGGCCGGTGCCGCCATCCACGGCGGACTGATGATGGCCGACACCGCCCGGGCCATCGAGGCCCGGCAGCACGACCGGATGTGGAGCGCGGAGTTCTGGGACGAGCGCTACGCCTCGGCCGAGCGCGTCTGGAGCGGCCGACCCAACCAGCGGCTGGTCGAGCAGGCGGCCGGGCTGACCCCGGGCCGGGCCCTCGAGGTCGGCTGTGGCGAGGGCGCCGACGCGATCTGGCTGGCCCAGCAGGGTTGGCGGGTGACCGGCGTCGACGTCTCGCAGGTGGCGCTCGACAAGGCGTCCGCCCACGCCGAGACCCTCGGTGTCGCCGAGGCGACCGACTGGCACCAGACCGACGTGCTGACCTGGAGCCCGGAGCCGGTCTTCGACCTGGTCTCGGCCCAGTTCATGCACGTTCCGAGCACGGTCCGCGACACCCTGTTCACCCGGCTGGCCGCGGGCGTACGCCCCGGAGGGTCGTTCCTGGTCGTCGGGCACGACTTCTCCGACACGGCGACCACGATCCGCCGACCGCACCACCACGATCTCTACTTCACCGCGGCCGACATCGCGGCACTGCTCGCACCGGGCGACTGGCGGATCGTCTGTGCCGAGAGTCAGCAGCGGGAGACGACCGGCCCGGAAGGCGAGCCGGTGACCATCGCCGACGCCGTGCTGCACGCCGTGCGGCTGCGTTGACGTTCGATATCGGCTGTCTGGTTGGGCAATATCCGACCCATCCGGCAGGTAACGTGCAGCGAACCAACAGCCCAGACGTCGCAGGAGATCGCTGATGAACGAGCCCGAGGGCACCTTTCCGGGTCAGCCCGGCCACCAGCCGTGGGGACCCGGCCAGCAGGCACCCCAAGGCCAGCCATCCGGACCGTACGGGCAGCCGTCCGCACCTCAGGGACCTCCGCCCGGTCCGTACGGGCAGCCGTCCGCACCTCAGGGACCTCCGCCCGGTCCGTACGGACAGCCGGGACCCGGCTACGGTCCGCCGCCCGGATCGGGTTACGGCCCCATCCCCGGCGCCCCGCAGGGACCCGGCGCCCCTCAGGGGCCCGGTGGCCCCCAGGGCCCGGGTGGCCCGTACGGCGGACCGCCCAACCCGTACCAGCCGCAGCAGCCCGGAGGTCCGACCGGCGGCCCGGGCAAGAAGTCGAAGCTGCCGCTGATCCTGGCCATCGCCGGGGCTGCAGTGGTCCTCGTGGTCGTGCTGGCCATCGTGGCCATCAACAGCCTGGGCGGTTCGGACACCCGGACCACCACCGGTGGCGCCAGCACCGGCGGCCCCGGTGGCGGGGGCAGCGCGTCGGCCCCGCCGGCCAACGACGCCGCGACGGCGGTCAAGGGCTACCTCGAGGCCATCGCCGCCAACGACGCCGACACCGCGCTCGGCTACCTGGGCGACCGGCCCGAGGACACCACCTTCCTGACCCGGCCGGTGCTCGAGGCCTCGTCGAAGGTCGCGCCGCTGGCCGGTATCGACGTCCCGCCGGTGACCGGCAGTTCCTCGTACGCCCGGGTCCCGGCGCGCTACACCCTCGGTGGCCGGCAGGTGACCGAGGAGTTCACCGCGCAGGAGACCGGCGGCACCTGGACCATCCGCCGCGGCGTGATCGAGATGAACCTCGGCTCGCAGCTCGACGCGACCCTGCCGATGTACATCAACGGCGTCAAGGTCGAGCCCGACACCGACAGCGTCTCGCTGTTCCCCGGCAACTACGCGTTCACCACCGACTCGAAGTTCGTCAGCTACGGCAGCTCGGGCAAGACCACGCTGACCGGCCCCTCGGACTACGACCGGCCGCGGCTCACCCCGACCCTGAACTCGGCCGGCAAGAGCGCGTTCATCAAGAACAGCAAGGCCGCGTTCAAGAAGTGCCTGGCCCAGCGCAAGCTGTCGCCCTCGGGCTGCCCCAACCGGATCAAGGCCCGGTCGGGTCAGAAGATCACCCAGAGCACCATCCGCTGGTCGGTGACCAACGATCCGTTCCGCAACGCCAAGCCGCGCCTGGACTACAACGATCCCAGCGTGGTCGAGCTGACCTTCTACCCGACCTACAACTTCAAGGCCCGTGGTCGGCAGAACGGGATCGCCTACCGTTACGACGGTCGGCCGATCGGCCTCTACAGCGCCAAGGTGTTCGGCGACCTGTCCAAGGACAATCTGCCGGTGAAGTTCACCCGCTGAGCGATCCACCACGAGCAAGGCCCCGGGCGATCCGCCCGGGGCCTTTCCCGTGGTCGTCCGACGCTCGCGGCCGTGACGTCAACCCGCGCGGGCCTGCGGCGGCTCAGAAACCCAGCCGGTTGAGGTGCTTGGGGTCGCGCTGCCACTCCTTGAGCACCTTGACCCGCAGGTCCAGATAGACCGGCGTTCCGAGCAGGGCCTCGATCTGCTTGCGCGAGGCCGCGCCGATCTCGCGCAGCCGGCTGCCGCGGTGGCCGATGATGATGCCCTTCTGCGAGTCGCGCTCGACGATCATCGAGGCGAAGACGTCGAGCAGCGGGTGGTCGTCGTCGCGGCCCTCGCGCAGCCCCATCTCCTCCACCGCCACGGTGATCGAGTGCGGGAGTTCGTCGCGTACGCCCTCGAGCGCGGCCTCGCGGATCAGCTCGGCGACCAGCGTCTCGGCCGGCTCGTCGGTGATCTCGCCGTCGGGATAGAGCTGGGGGCCCTCGGGGAGCAGCTTCACCAGAGTGTCGCTGAGCACGTCGAGCTGGTCGTTCTCCGTGGCCGACACCGGGACGATGTCGGTCCAGGTGATGCCGAGCTCGGCCTCGAGCGACTGGATCCGCATCAGGTGCTCGGCCATCCGGTTCGGCGAGACCAGGTCGGACTTGGTGGCCACGGCGACCAGCGCCGGCTTCTTGGGCAGCGCGGCGATCTCGCCGACCAGATAGGTGTCGCCGGGTCCGATCCGTTGGTTGGACGGCAGGCACACCCCGACCACGTCGACCTCGGTCCAGGTGGCCCGGACCAGGTCGTTGAGCCGCTCGCCCAGCAGCGTCCGCGGCTTGTGCAGCCCCGGGGTGTCGATGAGCACGAGCTGGGCGTCGGCGCGGTGCACGATCCCGCGGATGGCGTGCCGGGTGGTCTGCGGCTTCGAGGAGGCGATGGCCACCTTCGAGCCGACCAGCGCGTTGGTCAGGGTCGACTTGCCGGCGTTGGGCCGACCGACGAAGCAGGCGAAACCCGAGCGGAAGACGTCGTCGGTCATCGCAGCACGATCCGATCGAGCACGGCGCCGGACGGGTCGACGTGCCAGACGGCCACAGCGGTGCCGGGCAGGTCGGCGGCGATGGCCAGGTCGTCCGCACTCGGACCCGGACCGGCGACCGCCACCGCCTCGAGACCCGGGGCCGACGACGAGACGGCAGCGGCGACGGCCGCGGCCACCGCGGAGAGCTTGAGGTGCGGCAGGTCGACGGCGGCGGCGGCGTAGGTGCGACCGTCGGTGTCGCGGACACAGGCACCCTGCCCGGACCGGGTCCGGGCCAGCGCCGACCGGGCCAAGGTGATGATCTTGCGATCCTCGGGATCGGTGGGCTCGACCGGGGTCGGGTCGGTCATGATGCGCGTACCTCTTCGTCGGTGTTCAGTCGGCTGGGCAGGTCGGCGCGCTCGTCGTCGTCCTCGGTGTCGGCCTCGATCCGTGAGGCGATCACCGTGCCGATGCGGTTGCGTCGGCCGGTCGACCGTTCGGCGACCAGCTCCAACCCGTCGTACTTGACCACCGATCCGGCGATCGGGACCTTGTTGAGGTGCTTGGCCATCAGGCCGCCCACCGTCTCGACATCCTCGTCGTCGAGCTTGAGCCCGAACAGCTCGCCGAGTTCGTCGACCGGGAGCCGCGACGACACCCGGTAGCGATCGTCGCCCAGCGGGGTGATGTCGGTGTTCTCCTCGTCGTACTCGTCGGTGATCTCGCCGACGATCTCCTCGAGGATGTCCTCGATCGTCGCCATCCCGGCCGTCCCGCCGAACTCGTCGACCACGATGACCAGGTGGACCCGCTGCAACTGCATCTCCTGCAGCAGGACGTCGACCGGCTTGGAGTCCGGGCACCAGATCGGCGTCCGCATCATCGAGGCGACCCGCTCGGTCGACTGCGCGTCCGGCTTGTCGAACACGCGCTTGATGACGTCCTTGAGATAGAGCACACCGACCACGTCGTCGAGCCCGTCACGGATCACCGGGATCCGGCTGAAACCCGAGCGCAGCGCCAGCGAGACCGCCTGCCGCAGCGTCTTGTACTCCTCGATGAACACCATGTCGGTCCGCGGCACCATCACCTCGCGCACGATGGTGTTGCCGAGATCGAACACCGAGTGGATCATCCGGCGCTCGCCGGACTCGATCACCGCGCTGGCCTCGGCCAGGTCGACCAGCTCGCGCAGCTCCGCCTCGGTGGCGAACGGCCCGTCGTCGAACCCCTTGCCCGGGGTCAGCGCGTTGCCGACCATGATCAGCAGTCGGGGGAACGGACCGAGCACGGTGGTGACGGCGACCAGCGGGCCGGCGAACACGCAGGCGACCGAGTCGGCGCGCTGGCGGCCGAGGGTCCGCGGGGCGACCCCCCAGAACACGAACGAGACCACGATCATCGACCCGGCGACCACCGCGCCGGCCTCCCAGGTCACCGCGATGTTGGAGAACACGACGTTCGCGACCAGCGTGATCGCGGAGATCTCGAGCATGGTCCGCAGGAACAAGGCGGTGTTGAGGTAGCGCGGCGGGTCGGCGGCGATCCGCTGGACCAGCCGGCTGCCCGCCCGGCCCTCGGCGACCAGCGCATCGGCTCGCGACTTGCTGAACGACGACAACGCCGCTTCCGCCGCCGCGGTCAACGCCGCGAACAGGACGAGGACCAGCGCGACGACGAGTTGGACCCAGTCGCTGGTGGTCATCGCGTGACCCGGTCGGGACGCTCGGCGTCCCACCCGGCGATGATCTTGTCCTTGAGGCCGAACATCTCGGCCTTCTCCTCCGACTCGGCGTGGTCGTAGCCGAGCAGGTGCAGCAGTCCGTGGACCAGCAGGTATTCCGACTCCTGCTGCGGCGTACGGCCGTGTTCGGCGGCCTGACGTGCGGTCACGCTCGGGCAGAGCACGATGTCTCCGAGCAGGCCCTCGGGTGGGTCCTCGTCGTCCTCGGGCGGGCGGAGCTCGTCCATCGGGAAGCTGAGCACGTCGGTCGGACCCGGCTCACCCATGTACTTCTCGTGGTAGGCACTCATGGTGTCCTCGTCGACCAGCAGGATCGACAGCTCGGCCAGCGGATGGATCCGCAACTGGTCGAGCGCGTAGGTGGCGAGCCGGACCAGCGCCGTACTGTCGGCCTCCGAGCCGGACTCGTTGTTGATGTCGATGGGCACGAGGCAATTCCTAACGGCTGTGCCGAGGCGGATCGTGCGCCTCGAAGGTGTCGTACGCCTCGACGATCCGCCCGACCAGCTTGTGCCGGACGACGTCGTGGTTGGTCAGGTGACAGAAGGCGATGTCGGCGACGCCGTCGAGGATGCCCTCGACCATCCGCAGCCCGCTGCGGGTGCCGCCGGGCAGGTCGACCTGGGTGACGTCACCGGTGACGACGATCTTGGATCCGAACCCGAGCCGGGTCAGGAACATCTTCATCTGTTCCATCGAGGTGTTCTGCGCCTCGTCGAGGATGATGAACGAGTCGTTGAGCGTCCGGCCGCGCATGTAGGCCAGCGGCGCGACCTCGATGGTCCCGGCGGTCAGCAACCGCGGGATCGAGTCGGGGTCGACCATGTCGTGCAGCGCGTCGTAGAGCGGGCGCACGTACGGGTCGATCTTGTCGTTGAGGTTGCCGGGCAGGAAGCCGAGGTGTTCGCCGGCCTCGACCGCGGGCCGGGTCAGGATGATCCGGTTGACCTGCTTGTTCTGCAGGGCCTGGACCGCCTTGGCCACGGCCAGGTAGGTCTTGCCGGTGCCGGCCGGTCCGATCCCGAAGACGACCGTGTGGGCGTCGATGGCGTCGACGTAGCGCTTCTGGTTCAGCGTCTTGGCCCGGATGGTCTTGCCGCGGGTCGACAGGATGTTGTGGGTGAGCACGTCGGCCGGGCGGGCGTCCTCGCGGGCGGCCAGCATCGACACGATCCGCTCGACCGCGTCGCCGGTCAGGCCCTGGCCGGTGCGCAGCACGGTGACCAGTTCGGTGATGACGTCGACGGCCAGATCGACCGCGACCGACGGTCCGGTCAGGGTGATCTCGTTGCCGCGCACGTGGATGGTCGCTTCGAGCTCGCGCTCGAGGATCCGGAGGAACTCGTCGCGCGGGCCGAGCACGTTGACCATCTCGACCGAGGCGGGGATGGTCACTCGTCGCGAGTTCTCCATGCCCGTGTCGACCGGACGCGGGCCGGGGGTCGAAACTTCTGACCTACTCAGGGTGTTCCTCGCTGGCTTGGTGATGAGACCACGTCATCCTAGTCACCCCGCCCGGGGGCCCCAACCCGATAACGGTCGGTCGCGACGATCAGGGCGTCGAGGATGCCCGGCTCGTCCATCGCGTGACCGGCCCGCGGCGCGACCACGAAGTCCGCCTCCGGCCAGGCCCGGTGCAGGTCGAACGCGGTCACCGCCGGGGTGGCCAGGTCGTAGCGGCCCTGGACGATGACGCCGGGGATCTCGGCCAGCCGGTGCGCGTCGGCGATCAGCTGGCCCTCGGCGAACCAGCCCGCGTGCGCGGAAGTAGTGGTTCTCGATCCGCGCGAAGGCCAGCGCGAAGGCCGGTTCGGCAAAGGCCGCGATCTGCTCGGGGTCCGGCTCGAGCTTGACCGTCGCCGCCTCCCAGGTGGTCCAGGCCACGCCGGCCGGCCCGTGGACCGCGGGATCGGGGTCGCTGAGCAGCCGGTGGTAGGCCGCGATCGCGTCACCGGAGAAGCCACGCCCGCCCAGGGGGGCGAGGAAGCGGTCGTAGTACTCGGGGAAGAGCTGCCCGGCCGGTCCGTTGTAGTAGAAGTCGAGCTCGCTGCGGCGCAGCGTGAAGATGCCGCGGAGCACCAGCTCGGTGACCCGTTCGGGGTGGGTCTCGGCGTACGCGAGCGCCAGCGCGCTCCCCCACGACCCGCCGAACACCTGCCAACGGTCGATGCCGCGGTCGACCCGCAGCCGCTCGATGTCGGCGACCAGGTGCCAGGTCGTGTTGCTGGTCAGGTCGGCGTCCGGTGCGCTGGCGTGCGGGGTGCTGCGACCGCAGCCGCGCTGGTCGAACAGCACGATCCGGTACGCCGCCGGGTCGAACATCCGGCGGGCCTTGGGGGTGGATCCCCCGCCCGGCCCCCCGTGCAGGAACACGACCGGCCGGCCGGCGGGGTTGCCGCACTCCTCCCAGTAGAGCGCGTGGCCGCCGCCGACCTCGAGCATCCCGGTGGCGTACGGCTCGATCGTCGGGATAGAGCGAACCCGGCTCGCGCGTCACCTCAGGAATAGGCGTCGGGGATGATGTGCATGGCCGCTTCCTCGGCCGTCGCGGCGCCGCCGTCGATGCCGACGTCCTCGCCGATCAGGTCCTTGTCGACGTCCGGGCCGATACCGGCGTTCGGGTCGACCAGTCGTCCGGAACGCTCCGCGCCGACCTCGCCGTCGTCGATGTTCTCGAGTTCGTCGCGCACGGTGAGGTTGTCCTCCTCGGCCGGCTCGGCGTACGGATCCGGCTCGGGCTCCTCCTCGGCCAGCCGCTCGTCGAGCGTCTCGCGGTCGCCGATCCGGGTCTCGACCGAGTAGTTCTCCGGCGGCGAGTAGCCCTCGTCGAGGTTGTCGTCGACACCGCGCTCCTCCAGGGCCTGCCCCGGCTGGAACTGGTCCTGGTCGAGCTGCTCGGACCGGGTGTCGTCGTCGTATTCGGGCGTGATGTCACTCATGCCCCCAGCCTGCCATCGCGGTCGAGCGGACCACGACCGAGGGGCCGTAGGATTTCGGCCCGTGACCGTGACCGACCAGCCCACCCGCGGGGCCGTGCGACCGAGATTCGCCACCTCGCCCAGTGCCCGCTACACGGTCATCGTCGCCGCGTTCTGCGGGCTGCTGCTGATCTCCAACGTCGCTGCGACCAAGGCGATCACCGTGGTCGACGACCTCCCGGCCTGGCTCGGCGGCGGCATCTACACCGACGGCGGCGCGCTGCTGTTCCCGCTGACCTACATCATCGGCGACGTGCTGTCGGAGGTCTACGGGCTGCGGCACGCCCGACGGGCGATCTGGCTGGGCTTCGGGCTGGCCACCCTGGCCGCGGTCACCTTCCTCGCCGTCGGGGCGGCGCCGCCCGGGCCGGGGTATGAGAACCAGGACGCGTTCCTGGCCGTGCTCGGCTTCGTCCCGCGGATCGTCCTGGCCAGCCTGATCGGCTACCTGGCCGGGCAGTTCCTCAACGCCTACGTGCTGGTCCGGCTCAAGCAGCGGTTCGGCGAGGGCCGGATGTGGGTGCGGCTGGTCAGCTCGACGGTGGTCGGCGAGTTCGCCGACACCGCGTTGTTCTGCTTCATCGCCTTCGCCGGCTCGGGGATCTTCCCGACCTGGGGATCGCTGATCAGCTACACGGTCGTCGGCTACCTCTACAAGGTCGCCATCGAGATCGTCTTCCTGCCGGTGACCTACGCGGTCATCGGCTGGGTCAAGCGCCGCGAACCGAGCTACACCGCCGGCGCGGGCCGCGAACTCCGGGTCGTCGTGGCCGACGCCGACTACACGGCGGCCTCGGCGTTGCTGGCCAGCGGTCGGGCGACCCTGCACCCGGGCGAGGGCGACGCGGACGTCGCGGCGCCCGGCAGCGGGGTCCGGGTCCGTCTGCTGCCCGGTGACGGCGACCCGGCCCACCCGACGCCCTGACGCACTGACGCACTGACGCCACTGACGCCACTGACGCACTGACGAAAGCTTTCACCAGTCGACCGGAGGTCCTCGAATGCGCGGGCCGCTCGGCCACTGGTGCGGGATTTCGCCACCCGTGCCACTCTGACCCGGTGACCACCCGGGTGAGTGCCGACTCCGCCGCCGATCCGGCGGCGGTGTGGCCGCTGCTGGCCCGCCCCGACCGTTGGCACGAGTGGGCCCCGCACGTCCGCGGCGCCTGGGGGCTCGGCCACCCGGAGGTCCGCGCCGGTCGCCGCGGCTTCGTGCGGCTGCTCGGCGTGGTCCCGCTCCCCGCCCGGGTCGAGACCGTCGACACCGGGAGGTCGTGGAGTTGGCGCGTCGGCCCGCTCCGGCTCCGCCACCAGGTGCTGCCGCAGCCGGAGGGCTCCACCGTGGTGATGGTGGTCGACGCGCCGGCCGCCCTCGAGTGGGCGTACGCGCCGCTGGTCGGGCTGCTCACCCGGCGACTGGCCCGGGTGGCCGAACGCGGCTGAGCCACGCAGGATCCGGTGATTGAGCCCGGTCGCGCTGGGTAGGACTCCGGGGTCCTCGGGCGCCCACCTCGGCACCCGTCCTCACGAAGGGGCCGTTGTGGCTACCACTGTCTCGCCGACCCGCACGTCGGAGTCGAAGCTCAAGCAGAACATCACCGGGGTGCTGCTCTACGTCTTCATCCTCGGCGACGTCCTCGGGGCCGGCATCTACGCGCTGATGGGCGTCCTCGCCGACGAGGTCGGCGGTGCGCTCTGGGTGCCGTTGGCGCTGGCCCTCGGACTGGCCCTGCTGACCGCCGGTTCCTACGCCGAGCTGGTGACCAAGTATCCCAAGGCGGGCGGCGCGGCGATCTTCGCCGAGCGGGCCTTCCGCTCCCCGATCGTCGCCTTCCTGGTCGGGTTCAGCATGCTCGCCGCCGGCGTGACCAGCGCGGCCGGACTGGCGCTGGCCTTCTCCGGCGACTACCTCGGCACCTTCTTCGACGTGCCCCCGGTGCCCGCCGCGATCGTCTTCCTCGCGCTGGTCGCCCTGCTCAACCTGCGGGGCATCAAGGAGAGCCTGTCGGCCAACCTGGTGATGACCATCGTCGAGGTGTCCGGCCTGATCATCGTGATCGTGGTCGTCGCGGTGCTGCTCGGCGGCGGCGGAGGGGACCTCGGCCGGGCGGTCGAGTTCCGGCCCGGCGTCTCGGCCAGCACCGCGGTCCTCGGCGCCACGATCATCGCCTACTACTCGTTCGTCGGCTTCGAGACCTCGGCCAACGTCGCCGAGGAGGTCCGTGACCCGAGCCGGGTCTACCCGCGGGCCCTGTTCGGTGCCCTGCTCACCGCCGGCGTGGTCTACGTCCTGGTCGGCGTGGCCAGCTCGGCCGCCCTGGCCCCCGACCGGCTGAGCGCGTCGAGCGGGCCGCTGCTCGAGGTGGTGCGGGCCAGCGGGGTCGGCATCCCGGCCTGGCTGTTCAGCCTGATCGCGCTGGTCGCCGTGGCCAACGGCGCCCTGCTGACCATGATCATGGCCAGCCGGGTGGCCTTCGGCATGGCCGAGCAGGGGCTGCTGCCGACCGCGCTCGGCCGGGTGCTGACCCGTCGGCGTACGCCGTGGGTGGCCATCGTGGCCAGCACCGTGGTGGCCATGGCGCTGGCCGTGGTCAACGACCTGTCGACCCTGGCCGGCACGGTGGTGCTGTTGCTGCTGCTGGTCTTCCTCAGCACCAACATCGCGGTGCTCGTGCTGCGTCGGGACCGGGTCGAGCACCGGCACTTCCGGGTGTGGACCTTCGTCCCCGTGCTCGGGGTCGCCTCGTGCCTGCTGCTGCTCACCCAGCAGGAAGGTGCGGTCTGGCTCTACGGCCTCGGCCTGCTGGTTCTCGGCCTGGTGCTCTTCGCGCTGACCCGGATCGGCGGGCGGCGGAGCCGCGCGTCGTCCTGACCGGAGTCAGGCGGCGAACGGCGCCACCAGTTCGGCGCTGCGGTCCCACAGCCGGCGGGCCAGCTCCTCGTCGCCGGCGACCTGCGAGCGGTGGGCCGGCGTACGCCGCGCGTAGTAGTCCCCCGAGGTCCAGGTCAGATCGGGCTCGGTGGTGGCCAGCCAGACCAGGGTGTCCGCCCCCTGCTCGCTGGTGATCATCCGCGTGTTGAACGGCCAGGAGTAGGCCAGCTTCAGCAACGGATTCGACTGGCGGCCGAAATTCGAGGCGATCACCCCCGGGTGGACCGAGGCGGTCGACAGGCCGTCGTCGTGGTGTCGGCGGTGCAGCTCGGAGCTGAACAAGATGTTGGCCAGCTTCGCCGTCCCGTACGCCCGCATGTCGCTGTAGCCGCGGGCGAAGTCGAGGTCGTCGAGCCGGAGCCGGGCTAGCCGGTGGGCGGCACTGGCCGTGGTGATCACACTGGCCCGGCTCGCGATCAGCCGATCGTGGAGCAGCTGGGTGAGCAGGAACGGAGCCAGGTGGTTGACCGCGAAGGTCTTCTCGAACCCGTCGGCGGTGATCTCCCGACCACCCATCACCGCACCGGCGTTGTTGATCAGCACGTCGATCCTGGGGTGCGCGGCCAGCAGCGCGTCGGCCAGCGACCGGACCTGCCCGAGTTGGGCGAAGTCGGCCAGGTGGTGCTCGACCCCGAGCTCGGTGGCCACGGCCCGCGTCTTGTCCGGCGAGCGTCCGACGACGACCACCCGATCGCCGCGCTCGGACAGCGCGCTGGCGGCGGCGGCACCGATGCCGTCGCTGGCGCCGGTGATGACGATGGTGCGCTCGCTCATGCCGGTCCCCCCGGGTCGGATGTCAGACACAGGATCACCCTGGGGCGCTGTGTCCTGGCCACGATGCGTTCGATGACCATGAAGATCCGGTACTCCAGGCCGTACTTGGCCAGGAACCGGCGCGACAGCGCGGCCACCCGCTCCGGGGTGTCGACGATCAGGGCCTCGGCGGGGACGGTCGGCGCTCCCGGCTCTACCGTGCCGCGCCGGTCACACGGCCGGAGCAGCACCCGGCTGGTGTGTCGCAGCCGCTTGACCTTGCCCGACCCGTCGACCGTGGTGATGATCGGCGTCCCGTCTCCGTCGCGGGCGATCCACACCGGAGTGGCCACCGGCTCGCCGCTGCGGCGGAAGGTGGTCAGCTGGACGAACCGCTCGCTGCTGATGTCGGTGAGTTCGGCGGCGATGCTCATCGTCCTCCTCGGTCGGCGTAGTAACGCCCCAGGAAAGCGTCCCTGAAGTCATCGAAGGTTCCGTCTTCGATGCTCGCGCGGATGCTGTCGACCAGCCGGACGATGAAGCGCTCGTTGTGGATCGTGCACAGCGTCGAGGCCAGCATCTCCTTGGCCTTGAACAGATGGTGCAGGTAGGCGCGCGTGTAATGCGCGCAGGTGTAGCAGTCGCAGCCTTCGTCGATCGGTGCGAAGGCGCGGCGATGGGCGGCGGTGTTGATGTTGAACCGGCCGTCGAGGCTGTAGACCGCGGCGTTGCGGGCGACCCGCGACGGGGACACGCAGTCGAAGGTGTCGGCCCCGTTCTCGATCGCGGTGAAGAAGTCGTCGGGTTCGGAGATGCCGAGCAGGTGCCGCGGCTTGTTCTCGGGGAGTTCGGCGCTGCACCAGCCGACGATGGTGCCCAGGTTGCGCTTCTCCAGCGCGCCGCCGATGCCGTAGCCGTCGAAGCGCTGGCCGTCGACCTCGAGCGCCTCGAGGTCCCGGGTGGCGAGCCGCCGCAGGTCCTCGTACTGCGCGCCCTGGATCACCCCGAACAGCGCCTGGTACGGCCGACCGACCCGCTCCTCGGTCAGTCGCCGGTGCTCGGCCAGACAGCGGATCGCCCAGTCCTGGGTCCGGCGTACGGCCTGCTCCTGGTAGGGCCGGGTGTTGAGCAGGGTGGTGCACTCGTCGAAGGCGAACATGATGTCCGCGCCGAGTCGGTGCTGGATCTGCAGCGACACCTCGGGGGTGAAGCGGTGCTTGCTGCCGTCGAGGTGCGAGGTGAAGGTGACCCCCTCGTCGTCGACGTGGGCCAACCGCTGCTTGCCGACCGCGATCACGTCGTCCGAGGCCAGCCGGCTGACGTCCATGGCCAGCACCTTCTTGTGGCCGATGCCGAGCGACAGCACCTGGAAGCCACCGCTGTCGGTGAAGGTGGGCCCCGGCCAGTTCATGAACGCCCCCAACCCGCCCGCCTCGTCGACGATGTCGGGACCGGGCTGGAGGTAGAGGTGGTACGCGTTGGCCAGCACCGCCTGCGCGCCGAGCGCGGACATGCTCTCGGGCAGCACGGCCTTGACCGTGGCCTTGGTCCCGACGGCGATGAACGCCGGGGTGGCGATCGAGCCGTGCGGGGTGGTGATCACCCCGGTCCGCCCGGCCCGGCCGGGCAACCGGGTGCCGACCGCGAATCCGAAACCGGCCGCCGCGCTCATCGCAGCAGCAACCCGGCCAGGGCGACCACGCCCGCGGTCGAGGTGCGCAGCACGGTCGGGCCGAGCGAAACGGCCACCGCCCCGGCGGCGACGAACGCCTCGAGCTCGTCGGGACTGATCCCGCCCTCGGGGCCGATGACCACCATCACGCTGCCCTGCTCGGGCAGATCCACCGCCGACAGCGGCATGGTGGCGTCCTCGTGCAGGACGAGGGCACAGTCGGCGCCGCTGAGCGCACCGACCACGTCCTTGGTCGAGTGCACCTCGGCGACCACGGGGACCCGCAGCTGACGCGACTGCTTGGCCGCCTCGCGGACCGACGACTGCCAGCGCTGCCGCGACTTCTCGCCACGCTCGCCGCTCCAGCGCACGATCGAGCGCGACGCCTGCCAGGGGATGATGTCGTCGACCCCGAGCTCGGTGAGCATCTCGATGGCCAGCTCGCTGCGGTCACCCTTGGCCAACGCCTGGATGGCCAGGAACCGCCGGGCCCGGGGTGCGGTGGCGAGGTGTTCGACCACCTCGACGGTGAGTCCGGTCTTGTCGGTGGCCAGCACCAGCCCGGCGACCCCGCGCCCGCGGCCGTCGGCGATGAGCACCCGCTCGCCGACCCCGATCCGCCGGACCACCGCGGCATGGCGACCGTCGGGCCCGTCGAGCCGGAACGGCGCGCCGATCCACGGCAGCGGCTCGGTCAACGAGTCGCTGATGAACAGGGCCAGGGTCACGACCGGATGGTCACCGGCGGCCGAGCCGCCGCTCGCCGCCCACCCCGCGCTCGTACGCGATGCCGTAGTAGCTGTAGATCTCGGGCTCGCTCTGCGACTCGAGCTGACCGTCGACGTCGATCGAGGGCGCCGACTTGGCCAGCTTCTTGTCGACCTGGACCCGCAGGTGCTTCGGCGCCACGCGGGCGTCGAACAACGGCACGAAGACCAGGCGGCCACCGCCCGGGAGACCGACCTTCACCGTGGCGAAGGCGGCGGCGTCGGTCGAGGTGTCGTAGTAGAGCCCCTCGAGCACGCCGATCTTGGACCCGGTCCGGTCGACCACGCTCAGACCGAGCCAGTCGCGGATGTCATCGACCTCGAACAACGGATGTCCTTCCTGAAGGCTGAGTGGCGCGATCGGCGTACGCCGCACGATCGCGCCCGACTACTCGATCACGCTTGACTATAGGAGTCACTGACCGGCGAAGGCGTCGCGGAGTCGCCCGAACACGCCGCGGCCGTGCTTCTGCACGTTGCCCTCGGGAGCGGTCTCCTCGCGGAGCACGGCCAGCTGACGCAGCAGCTCGCGCTGCTCGTCGTCGATCCGGGTCGGCGTCTGGACCAGCAGCGTGACCCCGAGCTGCCCGCGTCCGTTGGACCGCAACCGCGGCACGCCCTTGCCGTCGATGGCCACCCGGGTGCCCGACTGGGTGCCCGACGGCACGGTGACCTGGACCGAACGGGAATCGGGATCGGAGTCGTCGAGGTCGGCCTCGAGTGTGGCCACCGCGACCTCGGTCCCGAGGGCGGCGGCGGTCATCGGGATCCGCACCACCACCTCGAGGTCGTCGCCCTCGCGGCGGAACGTCTCGTGCGGCAGGACCTGGAGCTCGACGTAGAGGTCGCCGGCGGCGCCGCCCCCCGACCCGACCTCGCCGTGCGCGGCCAGGTGGATCCGGTTGCCGGTGCTGACCCCGGCCGGGATCTTGACGTTGATGGTCCGCGCCGAGCGGACCCGGCCGTCGCCGGAGCACTCCGGGCACGGGTTGGCGATGACCGCGCCGAAGCCGCGGCAGGTCGGGCACGGCTGGGTGGTGCGGATGTCACCGATGAACGAGCGCTGGATGTGGGTGACGTCGCCCTGTCCGTGACAGGTGCTGCAGGTGATCGGTTCGGAGCCGTCGGCGGCACCGGAGCCGCTGCACTGCGGGCAGAGCACCGCGGTGTCGACCCGGAGCGGCTTGGTCGTGCCGAACGCGGCCTCGGCCAGCTCGAGGTCGAGCCGGACCAGCGCGTCCTGGCCGCGACGGACGCGGGAGCGGGGGCCACGAGCGGCCTGGCCGCCGAACATGGCGTCGACCAGGTTGGTGAAGTCGAACTGCTGGCCGCCGAACCCACCGTTGAAGCCGCCGCCCACACCGCCGCCGAGCGGGTCACCGCCGCGGTCGTAGAGGTCGCGCTTCTTGGGGTCCTGGAGCACCTCGTACGCCTCGGCGACCTTCTTGAACCGGTCGGAGGCGTCGGGCTCGGTGGCCACGTCGGGGTGCAGCTTCATCGCCAGGCGGCGGTAGGCCTTCTTGATCTGCTCGGCGGACGCATCGCGCGGGACGCCGAGGATCTCGTAGTAGTCAGAACTCATAGTGGATTCGCTCATCGTTGTCTCTCATGGGCCTGGTTTCTCGAGGGCCGGTCTCACTGGCCGTCCGACAGGAAGCGTCCGACATAACGGGCGACGGCGCGTACCGACGCCATCGTCGAGGGGTAGTCCATCCGGGTCGGGCCGAGGATGCCCAGGGTGGCGAAGGTGTCGAGCTGGCTGCCGTAACCGCTGGCCACCATCGAGGTGGTCTGCAGCTCCTTGTACGGGTTCTCCTGGCCGATCCGGACCGTGACCGCGTCGGAGCTGCCGACCTCGCCGAGCAGCTTGAGCAGCACGACCTGCTCCTCGAGTGCCTCGAGCACCGGCTTCACCGTGGTCTCGAACTCGGCGCCGAACCGGGTCAGGTTGGGCACTCCGCCGACCACGACGCGGGTCGAGGTCTGGGTGCCGACCATCTCGAGCAGGGTGGCGATGGCCGCATGGCCGGTCACGCTCAGCGTCGGGGGCAGCTCGTCGGCCAGCACGCTCAGCCGACCGGCGGCCTGCGAGGAGGTCTGCCCGACCACCGCGGTGTTGAGCCGGCCGCGAAGCTCGGTCAGCGTGTCCTCGTCGTGCTCGGAGATCTCCAGCGTGCGCTGCTCGACCCGACCGGTCGAGCTGATCAGGATGAGCAGCAGCCGCGACGGGGTCAGCGAGACCACCTCGACGTGCCGCACGGTGGCGTGGCTCAACGTCGGGTACTGCACGATCGCCACCTGCTGGGTGACCTGGGCCAGCAGCCGCACGGTCCGCAGCAGGATGTCATCGAGGTCGAGCGCCCCGGACAAGAAAGTCTGGATGGCCCGTTGCTCGGCCGGCGACAGCGGCTTGACCGCACGCAGCCGGTCGACGAACAGCCGGTAGCCCTTGTCGGTCGGGATCCGTCCGGCGCTGGTGTGGGGCTGGGTGATGTAGCCCTCCTCCTCCAGCGCGGCCATGTCGTTGCGGACGGTGGCCGGGGAGACGCCGAGGTTGTGCCGCTCGACCAGGGCCTTCGAGCCCACCGGCTCCTGGCTGGAGACGTAGTCGGTGACGATGGCGCGGAGCACGTCCAGCTTGCGATCGTCCATGACTGTCCCTTCTCCTCGACCCGGGCCCGTGGATTCTGGCACTCACGCCAAACGAGTGCCAGTCTAGCGGGATGAGCAACGAGAGCGTGGGTCCGTGGCAGCGGGTGGCCGAGGGCGTCTTCCGGTCGGTTTCCGAGCCCGAGACGGTGAACATCGGACTGGTCGTCGGGACGGACGCCGCCCTGCTGGTCGATTGCGGGTCCAGCCCGGCCCACGGTGAGCAGATCCGGGCCGCGGTGGCCACGGTGACCGACCGACCGCTGGTCGCGGTGGCGGTGACCCACGCGCACTATGACCACGCGCACGGGCTGGCCGCGTACGCCGATCTGACCACCATCGCCCACGAGAGTGCCGCCGACACCTTGGTCGCATCCGGCCACGCCGGGCCGAGCCGCTCGATCGTGGTGGCGACCGCATTCGACCTGGGTGGTCGCCGGGTCGAGATCGCCCACCTCGGTGAGGGTCACACCCCCGGCGACGTCGTGGTCGTCGTCCCCGACGCCCGCGTGGTCTTCGCCGGCGACCTGATCGAGTCGGCCGGACCGCCGCAGTTCGGCGACGACGCGGTCCCCGGATCGTGGGCGGCGACGCTGGACGGCGTGATCGGTCTGATGGACGCGACCACCGTGCTCGTCCCCGGGCACGGGGATCCGGTCGGTCGGGAGTTCGTCTTCGAGCAACGTGGCCGGATCGCCGCCCAGGCCGCCGAGCTCAGCGGCCCGCCGCAGCCGCAACGGCCGACCCTGCCGCTGGCCTGACCGCCCATGGCCCAACCGGGGCTGTGGGGTCGCCCCCTTGCCCCTCCGGATTCAGCCGTGGGCGTGTCCATCCGCGGAGCGCCAGCGACGACCGGCCAGGCGGGCGTGGGGGGTCGTCCCCCCACACAGACTGAGCCCATCCGCGAGGAGCGCCAGCGACGACCGGATAGGCGGGGGGCGTGGGGGGTCGTCCCCCCACACAGACACAGGTCAGCGGACCAGGCCGGACTGGTAGGCGATGACCACGAGCTGGGCCCGGTCGCGCGCGCCGAGCTTGATCATCGCCCGGCTGACGTGGGTGCGCGCGGTGGCCGGGCTGACCACCAGCCGCTCGGCGATCTCGGCGTTGTTGAGCCCCTCGCCGATCAGCGCGAGCACCTCGCGTTCGCGGTCGGTCAGCTCGGCGAGCTGCGGGTGGTCGCGGCGGATCGGGGCCCGCGCACTGAAGGCCGCGATCACCCGCCGGGTCACCGACGGCGACAGCAGTGACTCCCCCGCGGCGACCAGCCGGATGGCCCGGAGCATGTCGACCGGCTCGCTGTCCTTGATCAGAAAGCCGGCCGCCCCGGCCTGCAGCGCCTCGAAGACGTACTCATCGAGCTCGAAGGTGGTCAGCATGATCACCGACACCGCGTCGAGGGTGGGGTCATCGCTGATCGCGCGGAGTGCGGCGATCCCGTCGAGCACCGGCATCCGGATGTCCATCAGCAGCACGTCGGGTCGGGTGCGCCGGGCCAGCTCGATGGCCTCACGGCCGTTCTCGGCCTCGCCGGCCAACACCAGGTCGTCCTCGGCCTGGATCAGTGCCCGCATCCCCATCCGGACCAAGGGCTGGTCGTCGACCAGCCCGACGCTGATGGTCATGCCATCACCTCCGTCGACGCCGGGAGTGCGACCGGCAGCACGGCCCGGACCCGCAGCCCGTGCGGCGCCACCGCGAGCACCTCGACCCGGCCGCCCACCCCTTGGGCCCGCTCGGTCATCCCGGCGATGCCGTTGCCCGGCGGCGGCGCGGACCGGGTCGGCCCGTCGTCGACGATCTCGATCAGCAGGGCATCGGACCGCCGCTCGATCCGCACCCGGGCCGTCGCCTCACCGGCGTGCCGGACCACGTTGGTCAACGCCTCCTGGATGATCCGGAAGGCGGCCTGGTCGACCGCGGCGGGCAGCGGCGGCTGGTCACCCGGCGAGCGCTCGACGCTGACCCGTCGACCGGCGCCGACCAGCGCGGCGACCAGGGCATCGAGCCGGTCCAGACCGGGACGCAGTCCGTGCGGTGCCCCTTCGGGATCGCGGAACACCCCGAGCGTGGTGCGCAGTTCGGCCAGCGCGTCCTTGCTGGTCCGCCGGATCGCCTCGAGCGACTCGGCCAGCTGCGGGTCGACCTCGGCGCGTTTGTCGAGCAGGTGCCGCGCCACCCCGGCCTGCATGGTGATCACCGACAGGCTGTGACCGACCACGTCGTGCACGTCGCGGGCGATCCGCAACCGCTCCTCGTCGGCGTAGCGACGGCGGTCCTGCTCGCGGACCTGACGCTCGTTGTCGCGTCGGCTGCGGTGCAGCAGCGCGAACGTGGCGGGCAGCACGGCCACCGAGGCCAACCCGAACAGCTCGGCGTAGAACCCCGGATTGAGCAGGCCGAACGTGGGCTCGAGCCAGTGCCCGGCGAGCGGGATGGCGATCAGGGCCGCAGTCAGCGGCGCCCACCGGGCCAGCGGCAGCGTGGTGGCCAGCGCGAACACGACCAGCGCCAGGGCCGAGTACACCGGTCCGGGTCCGGCTCCGAGCGCCCGGTAGGCGACCAGGGCGGCCACGACCAGGCAGAAGGCGACCCGGGGCCGGCGTCGCCGCAGGGCCACACCCACGACCAGGGCGATCATGGCCACACCGATCCCGGGCGACACCTCGACCCAGCGCCACGGGGTCCCCTCCTCACCGCGCCGACCGCCGCGACCGCCGGGCGGCCGCCGGACCGGATCCGGGTCGTCCCACACGACGTGGGCGGCGATCCAGCCGATCCAGCCGAGCAGGACACCGAGGACCGCGTCGACCACGTACGCGCGTCCGCGCATCCGCCTCGTCCTCCGTCCGTCGTCCCGCGCCTGGATCCGCGGCGATCCGCTGCGGCTCGAGGTCGAGCCTAAGGACCGCGGTGGCGCCCCCACATCCGCCGTACGACGTAACCGGCGTACGTCGGCTGACGTAGTCCGAGTGTCGCTTCCGGGCCGATGTGCGCAGGCCCGCGCCCGAACAGGATGGTCGTCATGAGTCCTCTCCTTCTCATCCCGCTCGAGGGCGGCCTGCGTGGCGGCCCCGGCGGTCACGCCCACCTGGGGCCGTCGTCGGCCCCCTTCTTCCCGTTCTTCGGAGGTCCGATGTTCCTGCTCCTGCTGCTGCTGATCGCCGGCACGTTGTTCTACCTGGTCCGTTCGGGCCGGGTCACCCCGCCGGCCTGGGTCGTGCGCAGCCAGGCCCCGGAGGCCGAGGCCCGCAAGATCCTGGCCGAGCGGTTCGCCCGCGGCGACCTGACCAGCGACGAGTTCCTCGAGCGCGCCAGCATCCTCAACTGGAACCCGGGCGCCGAGCCGCCGCCCCGCAAGCGCGGCAAGAGGCGCTGAGATCGGCCGTCCTACCACTGACACCGATCCCGGTCTGTCGGTGGCAGGACGTAGCTTGACGCCATGGTCACCGGGGACGAGGTGCTGACGTGGTTCGACGGGGTCGACCGCGGCACGGTCAACCGCGGCCGCGGCTACGCCCGCGGCGGCCGGGTGCGGTCGGTCGAGGTCGACGAGGACGAGTCCACGCTGACCATCAGCGGGATCGTCGACGGGACCCGGCAGTATCACTGCTACATCGACGCCGCCCGGTCCGGCGACGACCTGCGGGTCGTCTCCTCGTGCACCTGCCCGCTCGGCGGGGCGTGCAAGCACGTCGTCGCCACGGCCATCGTCTTCGACGCCCAGCAGCGGGCCGGCGGTCCGCGGGCCCAGTGGCGCCGGGTGCTCGACGAGGTGCTCGACGAGGCCCCGCCGCCCATCACCCCCGAGCCACGACCCCGGGTGCCGGTCGCGGTGCAGATCGTCCTGCCGCCGGCTCGGCCGCCGAGCCGGTACGCGGTCACCGTGACCAGCCGGCCCCGGCTCAACGTCCGCGCCGTCCGTCAGGGGACGACCCGACGTTGGGTCAAGACCGGGATGGGCTGGAGCGAGATCGGCTACGCCGCGTACGCCCCCCGCCTGACCGGTCCGGTCGACCCGGCCGACATCGAGCTGCTCAACGAACTCAAGATCGCCCTGGTCAGCCGGCGCGGCTACCTGATGGCCTCGAACGAACCCCTCGACCTGCACGAGGCGACGCCGAGTGTCTGGCGGACCCTGGCCCGGCTGGCCGAGCAGGACATCCCGCTGGTCTGCTCCGACCCCTCGGTCACCGTCCGGCTGGCCGACAGCCCGGCCCGGGTCGAGATCGACCTCGCCGGGACCGACGACACCGTCACGGTCAGCTCCGGGGTCACCGTCGAGGGCACCTGGTACGCACCGGGCGACCTCGCCTTCATCGGAGAACCGCCGCACGGCGTCGCCCTGTGGACCGGGTCTCCCGGTCGGCCCGGCTCGGAGATCGTGCTGGCGCGGCTCGAGAGCGCGCCGACCCGGGCGGTCCGGCACTGGCTGGCCACCGGGTCGTCGCTGACCGTCGACCGGGCGGGGGCCGACGAACTCCTCGAGGGCTACCTGCCCCGGCTGGCCCGGAGCATGCCGGTGCGGTCGCGCAACGGCACGGTGGAGTTGCCGGGCGAGGCCGACCTGCGGCTGCGCTGCGACCTGACCTGGGACGCGGAGGGCACGGTGACCCTCGATTGGCGGTGGATCTACCAGCGGTCCAGTGGAAGTCAGCAGTTCCCGGTCGACGACCCGTCCGGCGGTCAGGGCTGGCGCGACCGGGTGGCCGAGATCGCCTTCATCGAGCGTCTCGGACTCGACCCCGAACTGGCCACGCTGCTGTCGGTCGACGACCGCGGACCGGGCACTCTGGCCGCCCGCCGCCGTTTCCGCGACGTCGACGCGATGCGGTTCGCCGAGGTCCACCAGCCGGTGCTCGAGGCGCATCCCGATATCGACCTGGCCACCAACGGCGCCCCGCCGACCTTCCGCGAGGCCACCGGGGTGCCGGAGATCCGCTTCGTCACGCGCGGCGACGCCGAGCGGAAGAACCGCACCGACTGGCTCGATCTCGACGTGGTGATCTCGGTGGCCGACGAGCAGTTCGGCGTGATGACTCTCGACCTCCCCCGGGTGCTGGCCGCGCTGACCTCCGGCCACACGGTGATCATGGTCCGACCCGGGGTGCACATCGACGTCGACCGGCCCGAGCTCGACCAGCTGGCGCGGTTGGTCGAGGACGCCCAGGCGCTGACCGACCAGCCACCGAGCGGGTTGCGGCTCAACCGGCAGTCCCACGCGCTACTGGCCGACGTGCACGAGATCGGACCGACCGAGGGCCAGCTGGTCGAGTGGGCGACCGCATCGGCCGGGCTGCGACGGCTGGTCGAGGAGGGGACGCCGCCCCGTCCCGCTCCGCCGCCGGTCGGGCTCGACGCGGTGCTGCGGCCCTATCAGCAGGACGGCTACCAGTGGCTGGATTTCCTCCGCCGCTCGGGTCTCGGCGGCATCCTGGCCGACGACATGGGGCTGGGCAAGACCGTGCAGGCGCTGGCCATGATCGCCCGGGCCCATGAGGACCGGCCGGTGCGGGCGCCGTTCCTGGTCGTCGCCCCGTCCAGCGTCGTCGGGACCTGGGAGGGTGAAGCGGCCCGCTTCACCCCCGGACTCCGGGTCGCCGCGGTCACCGGGTCGACTTCGCGACGTGGCTGGCCGCTGGCCGCCGTGGTCGACGGACCAGAACCGGCGGACATCGTGGTGACCACGTACACGCTGCTCCGGCTGGAGATCGACCAGTACGCCGCCATCACCTGGGCCGGGCTGATCCTCGACGAGGCGCAGGCGGTGAAGAACCACCAGTCGAAGACCCACGCGGCCCTCCGCGAACTCGAGGCGGACTGCCGCTTCGCCATCACCGGCACCCCGATCGAGAACAACCTGATGGAGCTGTGGTCGATCCTGTCGCTGACCGCGCCGGGGCTGTTCCCGTACGCCGAGTCCTTCCGCAACGAGATCGCCCAGCCGATCGAGCAGAAGGCCGACGGCGAGGCGCTGGCGCGGCTGCGGCGCCGGATCAAGCCGGTGATGCTGCGCCGGACCAAGGACCTGGTCGCCGCCGACCTGCCCGAAAAGACCGAACAGGTGGTGACCATCGAGCTGTCACCGCGGCACCGCAAGATCTACGACACCCACTTGCAGCGCGAGCGGCAGCGGATCCTCAAACTGCTCGGCGATCTCGACGAGAACCGGATCACCATCCTGGCCTCGCTGACCCGGTTGCGTCAGCTCGCCCTCGACCCGGCGCTGATCGACCGCGACCACGAGGCGGTCGGCTCGGCCAAGATCGACGAGCTGGTCGACCGGCTGGTCGAGATCATCGCCGAGGGCCACCGCGCCCTGGTGTTCAGCCAGTTCACGACCTTCCTGTCCCGGGTGCGCGACCGGTTGGCCGCCGCCTCGATCGAGACCGCCTACCTCGACGGGCGGACTCGGCGCCGGGCCCAGGTGATCGCCGGTTTCCGGACCGGCACCGCACCGGTCTTCCTGATCAGCCTCAAGGCCGGCGGCGTCGGCCTGACGTTGACCGAGGCCGACTACTGCTTCCTGCTCGACCCGTGGTGGAACCCGGCCGTCGAGACCCAGGCCATCGACCGCACCCACCGGATCGGCCAGACCCGGCCGGTGATGGTCTACCGCCTGGTTTCCGCCGGCACGATCGAGGAGAAGGTGATCGAACTGGCCGCTCGCAAGGCCGACCTCTACCGCAGTGTGCTCGACTCCGACGGCCAGCTGTCGACCGCGCTGACCGCCGACGACATCGCCGCGCTGATTGAACGCTGATCGTCGAGGAGGTCGTGGTCGGGGCCGGCGACCGGGCGCGGCGGGGCGGGCAGAGCCGGATGGGTCGGCGGGTGGCGGCGGTTCTGCGGTCGCTCAGCCGAAGCCGAGATCGGCCTCCACGGTCAGCGCCCGAGTCCGGCTGATGAGTTCGGCCGCCGAGTCGACCTCGAGCAGCCGGGCCTGATCCAACGCGGTCAGCGGGGCGATCGCCGCGAGCTGCCAGGCCGCCTCGAGCGGATCGTCGCTGAGCTGGACGTCGGCCGGCCACTGCCGCTCGGCGAACTCGCTCGAGCGGACCAGCGCTCGGCGCACCATCGCCTCGGTCTCGGCGAACTCCCCGGCCAGCCCGTCGTCCCAGGTCAGCGCGGGGCGCTCCTCGACCTCGGCCACCGGATACGGGTCGTCGGGCACCCAGCTGCGCACCGAGAACCGTTCCCGGCCCACCGCGGCCACCCGGATCAGTCCGCCGTCGGCGTCGAGGTCGAGCACCTCGGCGACCACGCCGTGGTCGAACCGGTGCTCACCGCCCCCCACCTCCTGGCCGCGTTCGATCAGCACCACCCCGAACCGCAGATCGCGGGCCGCGATCAGATCGGCCAGCATCTGGCGGTAGCGCGGCTCGAAGATCTGCAGTTGCAGCGGCATGTGGGGGAACAAGACCGCACCGAGCGGAAACATGGGCAGGACCGGCACGCCCTCCAGCCTGCCACCGCCGGTGCGACCTACGGTGTCCGGATGACCGATCGCTATCGCACCGACGTGCTGGCTGCCGGCTGGCGGCAGCCGAAGACGACGCCGAGCGTCGACCTGCCGCTCGCCCCCGGGCTGATCGTCGAGGACCCGACCACCGGGTTCGTCGGTGCGGTGATCCGCTGGGAGAACGGTCTGGTCATCCTCGAGGACCGCCGCCGCAAGCGCCGCAGCTTCCCGATCGGCCCCGGCTTCCACCACGAGGGCCGCCCGGTCCGGCTGGTCGTGCCACCCCGGGGTCCGGGAGCACCCAAGCGCACGGCATCGGGGTCGGTGGCCGGTCCGGCCGAGCGGGCCAAGGTCGCCCTGCCCAGCCGCATCTACGTCGAGGGCCGGCACGACGCCGAACTGGTCGAGAAGATCTGGGGCGACGACCTGCGCCACGTCGGTGTGGTCGTCGAGTACCTCGGCGGGATCGACGACCTGCTCGGGATCGTCGAGGAGTTCCAGCCCGAACGCGGACGCCGCCTCGGCGTGCTGGTCGACCACCTGGTCAGCGGGAGCAAGGAGACCCGGATCGTGGAACGGGTGACCGCGAGCCGCTGGGGCGAGTTCGTCCAGGTCCAGGGTCACCCCTTCGTCGACATCTGGCAGGCGGTCAAGCCGGAGCGGGTCGGCCTCAAGGTCTGGCCCGACATCCCGCGCAGCATCGAGTGGAAGCACGGGATCTGCGAGGTGCTCAAACTGCCGCACGCCGACCAGGCCGACATCGCCCGGGCCTGGCAGGCCATCCTGGCCCGCGTCCGCACCTGGAACGACCTCGAACGTCCGCTGCTGACCTCGGTCGAACAGCTCATCGACTTCGTCACCCAGGACGAGCCGGTCAGCTGAGGGCCGCGGCGGCTGGTCGCGTGGGGGTTCGTTTCCCGGCACGTGCGGCGACACGCCCCCGTGAGCCCGGCTTTCCGGGTCGTTTCCCGGCACCTGCCGCGAAACGGCTCCACCAACCCGCGTACCCAGCTCGTTTCCCGGCACCTGCCGCGAAACGGCTCCACCAACCCGCGTACCCCGCTCGTTTCCCAGCACCTGCCGGGAGACGACTCCGCGTTAGTCGAGGAGGTCGCGGACCACGCCGTCGGCCAGCAGGCGGCCACGCAGGGTCAGCACCAGGCGGTCGGAGGGCGGCTCGATCAGGCCGCGGGCGGCCAGGTCGGGGACCCGGCGGCGTTCGGTCAGGGTCAGCACGTCGATCGGGAGCCCGTCGGCCAGCCGGAGTTCGAGCAGCACCCGCTCGACCCGGCGGTCATCGTCGCCCAGCCGCTCGCGGGCGTACGCGGGCGAGGCCCCGGACTCGAGACGGCCGGCGTAGCTCTGCGGGTGCTTGACGTTCCACCAGCGCACGCCGCCGACGTGGCTGTGGGCGCCCGGGCCGATCCCCCACCAGTGGTCACCGCGCCAGTAGGCCACGTTGTGCCGGCAGCGGCCGTCGATGCTGCGGGCCCAGTTGCTCACCTCGTACGCGGTGAAGCCGGCCGCACCCAGACGCTCCTCGGCCAGCAGGTACTTGTCGGCCAGGTCGTCGTCGTCGGGCATCGCCAACTCGCCCCGCCGGATCCGGGTGGCCAGCCGGGTGCCGTCCTCGACGATCAGCGCGTACGCGCTCACGTGGTCGATGTCGGCGGACAGGGCGGCGTCGAGGCTGGTCTCCCAGTCGCGCAACGACTCCCCCGGCGTCCCGTAGATCAGGTCGAGGCTGACGTGCTCGAAGCCGGCAGCCCGGGCCTCGGCCACCGCCTGTTGCGGCCGACCCGGCGAGTGCACCCGGTCGAGCACGGTGAGGACGTAGGGCACGGCCGACTGCATCCCGAACGACATCCGGGTGAATCCGGCCGCGCGCAACCGGACCAGGTCGGCGGCGGTGACCGATTCCGGGTTCGACTCGGTGGTGATCTCGGCGTCGTCGGTCAGGCCGAAGCGCTCGGCGACCGCGGCGATCATCCGGCCCAGGTCGGCCGGGGGCAGCAGGGTCGGCGTGCCGCCGCCGACGAAGACGGTCGACACCGGCGGGGCGGCCTCGCCGAGCACCCGCGCGGCCAGGTCGAGTTCGGCGATGGCGGCGTCGACGTAGCCGGCCCGCCCGGCTCCGGGCGACGACCCGAGCTCGCTGGCCGTGTAGGTGTTGAAGTCGCAGTAGCCGCACCGGGTCGAGCAGAACGGCACGTGTAGGTAGATGCTCAGCGGCCGGTCGCCCACCTGGGCCTGTGCCGACTCCGGCAGTGTCCCGTCGACCGGGACGGTCTCACCGGAGGGCAGCGTTGAGGGCACCGCGTGAGACTACCCAGCCGGGGCGCGGGCGCACGATGCCACGATCGGCTGCGGCATCGAGTAAGTTGAAATCTCAACAACTTAGCGAGGAGCTCACCATGGCCGATACCAAGGTCGCCATCATCTTCTACTCCCAGACCGGCACCGTCGAGACGATGGCCCGTCGGCTCGCCGACAGCGCCACCACCCAGGGCGCCGAGGTCCGGCTGCTCTCGGTCGGCCGGGACGGCGACGAGGGCCCGGCGGGCGACCTCCAGCGTCCGACCGCCGACGACGTCGTCTGGGCCGATGTGGTGCTCTTCGGCAGCCCGACCCGCTTCGGCAACATCGCCGGTCGGCTCAAGGTGTTCATCGACAGCCTCGGTGGCCCCTGGTCGCAGGGCCTGCTGGCCGACAAGGTCTACGCCGGGTTCACCTCGAGCCAGACCGCGCACGGCGGTCAGGAGACCACGCTGCTCGCGCTCTACAACACGATCCACCACTTCGGCGGGATCATCGTCTCCCCCGGCTACACCGACGGCTCGAAGTTCGTCGACGGCAACCCGTACGGCGTCTCGCACGTGACCGGAGGCGGGAACGACATCCCGGTCGACGACGTGGCCAACACCGCGCTCGACCACCTGGTCACCCGCACGCTGACCATCAGCCGCAAGCTCACCGCCTGATCCGCACCGGGCACGCCCGACCCCGAGCCTGCGACCGTCCCGCGGTCGGGGGCTCGGGGCTTTCCTCCCTGGTCCGGCCCGACGTCACCGACTACGGGACCAGGACGACCTTGCCGCGGGCGTGACCGCTCTCGCTCATCAGATAGGCCTCCGCAAACCGGTCGAACGGGAAGGTCTGCACCTTGATCACCAGTCGACCGTCGGCCAGCAACTGTGCCCCGAGGGCCAGAGCGGTCTCGTGCCGCGATTCGTCACCGCCGGTGGACACTCGGGCCCCGGCGTTCGGAGCCTCGAAGTTGGCGATCGACAGCACCTGGCTCGGATCGTCGACGAGTTGCACCAGGTCGCTGATCGGCGACTTGCCCGCCACGTCGAGCACCGCATCGATCTCGGCACCGGGGATGGCCCGGACGCGATCGACCAGACCCATCCCGTAGAGCACCGGGGTGGCGCCGATCTCGCGCAGGTAGTCGTGGTTGTCCTGGCTGGCCGAGGCGATGACCGTGGCCTCGGCCGCGATGGCCAGCTGGGTGGCGACCGAACCCACCCCGCCGGCGCCGCCGTCGATGAACACCGTGTCGCCCGCCTTGACCCCGAGCAACCGCATCGAGCGCTCGGCCGTCTCGACGACCACGCCCGCGCCCCCGGCGACGGCCCAGTCGACCGACGGAGGCTTGCGTGCCCAGTGGCTCAGCACCGCGTACTCGGCCTGGGTCCCGCGACCGATCCCGAACACATCGTCCCCGATCGCGGCGTGCTCGACCCCTTCGCCGAGTTCGTCGACCACACCTGCGGCGTCCACCCCCAAATAGCCGACCCCCTCGAGCGGGCGCCCGCCGGCCATCATCCCGCGGCGGATCTTCCAGTCGATCCCGTTGAGACCGGCCGCCTGGACCTTGATCCGGACCTGGCCCGGGCCGGGGTGGGGCTCCGGGGCGTCGCCGAGCGTGGTGACCTCGGGACCTCCGTACTCGCGGTACTGCACGGCCAACATGTGCGGGTCCTCTCGGTCGTGGTCCGACCCCTTCATTAGGGTCGGAATCGTGATTATCCCCCGCCGGCGGTTACTGACTCTGGGCGGCGGTTTGGCCGCGGCGGCCGGATTCGCCGCCTGCGGCACCAACACGGGTCGGCCCAACCCGGGCGTCAGTAGCTCGGCCTCCGGGTCGTCGGGGCCCGAGCCGACCCTGTCGCAGTGGTACCACGAGTACGGCGAGGACGGCGCGGAGGCCGCGGTCGAGCGCTACGCCGCGGCGTACGAACCGGCCACCGTCACCGTCAAGTGGAACCCGGGTGATTACGACAAGCTGGTCTCCTCGGCGCTGCTCACCGCCACCGTGCCCGACGTGTTCGAGTACGCGAACGGGCCGACGCTGGACATGATCAAGGCCGGCCAGGTGCTCGATCTGACCGAGCTGCTGGGCGGTGCGGCCGAGCAGTTCAGCACCCCGGTGCTCGAGGCGGCCAGCTGGGAGGGCAAGGTCTACGGCATCCCGCAGACCGTCGACATGCAGATGCTCTTCTACCGCAAGTCCGCGCTGAGCAAGGCCGGGGTCGAGCCGCCGACCACCATGGCCCAGCTGATCACCGCGGCCGAGGCGGTGGCGACCAAGGACATGGGCGGCTTCTTCGCCGGCAACGACGGCGGCGCCGGCGTGCTGGCCCAGATGCTGATCTGGGCCGCGGGCAAGGAGATGATCAACGCCGACAAGACCGGGATCGGCTTCGACGACGCCGACGGGTACGCCGCGCTGGCCGGGTTCGCCGAGTTGCGCAGCTCGGGCGGGTTGCTGCAGAGCGCGTCGGCCGAGTGGTTCGACGCCGCCCCGCTGATCAACGGCGAGACCGCCATGCAGTGGACCGGGCTGTGGACCCTGCCCGACGTCCAGGCCGAGCTCGGCGACGACTTCGACGTGCTGCCGTTCCCGGCCATCGGCGCGTCGGGCCGCCAGGCCGTCCCGTTCGGGGCGTACGCCTCGGCGGTGGCGGCCAAGGGCGTCGACCCCGATGCGGCCAAGGCCTTCGTCAAGTGGTTGTGGGTCGACCAGGTCGACGACCAGGTGGACTTCGCCAACTCCTACGGCACCCACATCCCGGCCCAGCCCGGACTGGTGTCCAAGGCCGACAAGATCTCGGCCGGGGCCGGCGCCTCGGCGGCCGCCTTCGTCGACGAACTGGGCCACGCCCCTGACAAGCTGTGGACCTCGGCCATCTCGCAGGCCATGGTCGGTGCGGTGACCAACGTGGCCATCAAGAAGGCCGATCCGAAGTCCGAGGTGGCCAAGGTCGCGGCCAAGGCCAGGACCGAGATCGCCCGGGTCAACCGCTGACTCCTCGGTGACCGTCAACGCCCGGCGCCGGAGTCGTCGGCTCTGGTTCTGGGTGTTCGTCGGACCGTTCACCGTCGGGCTGCTGGTCTTCGTCTACATCCCGGTGCTGTGGAGTCTCTACCTGTCGTTCTTCGACGCCCGCAACACCGTCACCCCGACCCGGTTCGTCGGTTTCGGCAACTACCTCTACCTGCTGCGCGACCGCGACTTCCTGTCGAGCATGGCGACCTTCGCGGTGTTCGCGGTGTTCATCGTCCCGGCCACCTACGCGGGCGCGCTCGGCCTGGCGCTGCTGGTCAACCGGGCCCGGTTCGCCCGGGCGTTCTTCCGGTCGGCGTTCTTCCTGCCCACCGCGTGCTCGTACGTGATCGCGGCGATGATCTGGCGGCTGTCGATCTTCAACGGGGCCCGGTTCGGGCTGGTCAACTCGATCATCCGGGCGTTCGGCGGCGATCCCGTCGCCTGGCTGAGCGGCGAGCACTACCTCTACTGGGTCGTGCTGGTCAGCCTGCGGCTGTGGCTGCAGGTCGGGTTCTACATGATCTTGTTCATCGCCGGACTCAACCGGATCCCGACCGACACCTACGAGGCCGCGGCGATCGACGGGGCGACCGGCTGGCGGCTGCTCCGCCACATCACCCTGCCGCAGCTCCGTGCGACCTCGGTCGCGGTGATCCTGCTGCTGGTCATCGGCGCGTTCCAGGCGTTCGACGAGTTCTACAACACGCTGATCTCGGTCGGCACCTATCCGCCGTTCGCGCGCCCGCCGCTGGTCTACCTCTACCTGATCTCGCTCGGCCAGGGCAGCCAGGACCTCGGTCTCGGGAGCGCCGGCACGGTGATCCTCACCCTGGTCGTGGCCGTGGTCGGGCTGATCCAGGTCAAGGCGTTCGGCTTCGGCGACCAGCGCGCGACGACCGGGGAGACGCCGTGAGCCGCCCCGTCGGACCGGCCGAGGTGGCCCGTCACGTGACCCTCCTCGTCCTGGCCGCGGTGTTCCTGGTCCCGTTCTACGTGCTGATCCGCAACGCGTTCTCCACCCGCGCCGAACTGGCCGCCGCACGTTGGGTGATCGTCCCGTCCGAGCCGACGCTGGCCGGTCTGCGGTCGCTGTTCGCCAACGAGAACGTGGCCATCGTCCGCAGCCTGGCCAACTCGCTGGTCGTCGCCGTCGTGCAGACCGCCGCCACCGTGCTGATCTCGGCGCTGGCCGCGTACGGGCTGGCCCGGATCGCCAATCGGGCGGCCACGGTGATCCTCGGGCTGACCGTGGTCACCTTGATGGTCCCGGCCGCGGTGACCTTCGTCCCCAGCTTCGTCATGGTGTCCAGCCTGGGCTGGATCTCGACGCTCCGCGGGCTCATCGTCCCGGTGATCTTCTCGGCCTTCGCCACCTTCTTGTTCCGGCAGTTCTTCCTCGGCTTCCCCCGCGAACTCGAGGAGGCCGCGGCCATCGACGGCGCGGGCTACTGGCGGACCTTCTGGTCGGTGGTGATGCCCAACGCGTACGGGATCAGCGCCGCGGTCGGCCACCATCACCTTCATCGGCTCGTGGAACTCCTTTCTCTGGCCGTTGCTGATCGGCCAGGACCCCGAGCACCGGACCGTCCAGGTGGCGCTGAGCAGCTTCATGACCTCGCAACGGGTCGACCAGACCGCGCTGTTCACCGGCGCGGTGGTGGCCATCATCCCGGTGCTGCTGGTCTTCGTCTTCCTGCAGCGCTACCTCGTCCAGGGCGTCGAGCGCTCGGGCATCGACTAGCTCGTCCTCTTGTGCGTAATCGGGTTCGAACCTCGGCTCGAGGACATCGTTTCTAGTCGACGCCTGACACGGGCCCTCCGGAAGAGTGCAGATCACCCGAACTCGGCCATCGAACGACACGTCCGGACGGAACTGGCACGTCCCATGCCCGTCGATGATGCTGACGTCCACCGCGTGGAGCAGCGAAGCGTCAGTCGCCGAAAATTTTGGAGCCTGCGCTAGTAGTTCCTCGTGACGCAAGGTCAGACTAGAGCCATGTCGGAGAAGAGGATTATCGCTGACTCCGCTACCCCCGCGACGGTCGATTCTCTCGCTGCAGATCTTCGCCGCCTCGGGTTGGAAGAGAAGGCGACAGTGCTGGTGCATAGTTCGCTGTCCAGCCTCGGCTGGGTATGCGGGGGCGCCGTAGCGGTGGTTGAGGCCTTACTCGAAGTGCTCGGTCCGGGCGGAACTCTTGTCGTGCCCACCCACACGAGCGATCTGAGCGATCCCGCCGAGTGGGCGAATCCGCCCGTGCCTGAGGGGTGGTGGGACACGATTCGTGCCTCGATGCCGGCCTTCTCGCCAGAGGTGAGTCCCAGTTGCGGCATGGGCGCCATCGCCGAGGTAGCACGTTCGTGGCCCGGCGCTCGACGAAGTAACCATTCACACGTGTCGTTTGCGGCGATAGGTCCTGCGGCGGAACACATCGTCGGACACCATGAACTGGCCTATGGCCTGGGTGAGGGATCACCGCTCGCACGCTTGTACGACGCGGACGCATTCGTGTTGTTACTCGGCGTGGGCCACGACCGCAACACCTCGCTACACCTGGCTCAGTATCGATGCCAGAACCGGCCTGAGGTCCGGCAGGCGGGGCCGGTGATTGTTGATGGTGTGCGCCGCTGGACCGAGTGGCCCGACATCGACCTGGATAGTGACGACTTCGCCGAGGTGGGAGCTGCGTTCAAAAAGGCGTCAAGCTTGTGCACGGGCACTGTGGGTCGAGCCAGCGTCGAGTTGATGAGGCAGAGGGAGCTGGTCGACTGGGCCACGGAGCGGTTTCGCCGCACGACATCTGTCTAGTCACCCTTTGAGCGAGACGCTCGACGGCTTCTGCCGCTGCCCGCCGGCGTTACTTTCTCCTCACGATTCCGCCCGTCGAGCCAGCCGGGCGCGATCGAGGATGATGACCGCCCTGCCTTCGAACCGGATATGACCGCGACCGGCGAGATCTTGTAATACCCGATTGACTGCCTGCCGGGAGCCGCCGACCATCTGTGCTAGTTCGGTTTGGGTCATATCGAGCCGAACTCGGCCTGCGTCTGCGGGTGCTTCCGCCGCCTGCTGGGCGCCGTACGTGAGCAGGAGCTTGGCCACGCGACCCGTCAGGTCGAGAAAGGCCAGATCTGCGGCCCGGTCGGTCAATCGCCGGATGAGACCACCCATGGATCGGAGAAGGGCGTCTACCGTTTCTGGGCTGTGTCTAAGGAGTTCGAGGAGGGCGGTTCGTTCGATGACGATGGCTGTGGTTGGTTCCATGGTGATCGCAGATGCCGAACGAGGCCCTTGATCCAGAAGGGCGAGTTGCCCGATTTCGTCAGGTGGTCCACAGGTTGCGAGAACCATCTCGTCACCTCGAGACGTTGAGGCGGTCACTTTGACCAGACCGTCGGCGATGACGACGAGGTAGTCGCCGGGGTCGCCTTGATACCAGAGGTACTGCCCTCGCCGGTATCGGCGGACCCGACACCGGTGGGAGAGCTCGGTCAAATGTTGTTCGTTGAGGTGACCGAAGATGGCGGTGTGGCGCAGCGTTTCGATGATGGCGTCGACGTGCACGTCGCAACGGTAACCATCTCAACGGCTCGAGGACCTCTCGGCCACGGGCGCCTGCGATCTCTTCCCCGTGGCGTGCAATGCGTGTTCGACGTTGGTGAGCGCCTGTTCGAAGTCACGGCGAGTCTTGCGGCTGCCGGTGAAGCCGGCGGGTGGAGGGAGTCGAACCAACCCGGGGGGGAGCGGCTCGTCGAGGACTCGGAACCACTCGCGGACCTGAGCCGACGGCTCGACAGCAGCGGCCGCTCGGAGCCGGGTGGCGGCGGCGAGGCGGTCGACATCCGACCGTGTTACCCGCCACCGCTCCAGGGCTATCTCCGCCCCGTCACGATCGCTGAGTGGGGAGTCGATCAGCAACCGGTCGAGGCCGTCGACCAGCTGAGTGGCGTCAACGGGGCTCGAGTCCAAGGGGTGGGCAGCGTGGGCCAAGAGCCGGGCGAACTCAGCCCGATGTCGAATGGCCACATCAACGTGTCCTTCAAGAGAGTGCGCGCCGGCAGCCGCCGTTTGCGCCGCATCGAGAGCCAGCGCTCGCTGACCCGAACGGGCGAGGATGACGGCGAGATCGGCCGACTCGCCGAGCGCCTTGTGTGACCGCTCGAGGTGGACGTCGATGCCGATCAGACGGCGCCAGTAGTCGGCGTGATCGAGTCGACTCGGCCATGCGGTCAGCCAGGTATGGAGAGCGTCCGCTGCCGTTGCGAGGTCGCCCAGTTCCAGATTTCGTTCGATGGCGGCCGAGGCGCAGGCCGGCGCGTACGGATCGCCGAGCGCTGCGCGAAGCTGCGCCTCGTTGCCGAGGTTAAACGCGAGATGACGTCGGTAGCCGATTGCCTCAGCCCGATCACGCGCTTGCGTCAGTAGCTCTATGCACGTTCGGTGTTCGCCGATCATGAATGCGCAACCAGCGAGGTCACTGAGGATGTGCACCTGCCGGACCACATCTCCGGCGGTGGTCGCGGCGACCAGCGCGGCCTCGTAGCGTTCGGTTGCGGCAACCGGCTCACCGGACATGACGAGGGCGACCGCCAGAGCTGCGAGCGCGTTCGCTTCCGCCGCTGGACTGGCTTTGCGTTGTGCCCGGCGGACGAGCTCATGTCCGGTTTGCACGGCGTCGCCCAGGTGACCCTGCTGGCACCGCACCAGCGTCAACAACTCGCCGGCACGCTGGTAGCGCGGCTCGTCCAGGCCCTCGGTCAGCCGCATCACCCGGGCCGCTGCCGCCCCGGCTCGTTGCCACTGTCCGCAGCTGTAGGCGGCCTCAGCTAGGACGTGGGCCCACCGGGCCGCGAGAAGTTGATCGGCAGACTCCCGGTCGGGCTCACCGCCGGGGCCGAACCGTTGACCAGAGGTGGAGTCTCCCGTCTGCTGCAGAACCTCATTCGCACGGCCAGCGATCAGTAGCACTTCAAGGATCTCGAGCTGTACTTCAGCTTGTTCGGACCCACTGGTAAGTGGTTCGAGCGCCTGGTACCAGCGAAGCGCCGCGGTGAGGTCCCAATTGTTGCGGGCGGCGCGCGCGGCCGGAGCGAACCAGCGTCGAGCCAGTTCGCGATCGGCGAGTGGCTGCACGTGATGAGCGATTTCAACCGGATCCGCCCCGCTCTCGGCGAGGACGTCGATCAGTTGTCGGTGCAGTCTTTCTCGCTCGGCATGGCTTGTCGAGCCGTAGATCACCTGTTGCAGAAGGCCGTGGCTGAGTCGGTAGGCGTCTTCGCCGCCACCCTCCACGCGAGTCACCAGCCGATCCGCAAGCAATAGCGCAAGACTGTGATAAATCGTTGCGGCGTCCGGCTGCGGGCGTATCAGGCTTTGCAGCAAGGAAACGTCGCTGGGTCTGTGCGCTACGGCGAGCCCCGTGAGAAGTTCGCGAGCGGTGACGGGCAGACGGTCGAGTTGGCTCAGCAAGATTCGGTCGGCCGAGTCCTCTCCGGTGTGATCGACGGGCGGCGGATTCCCGGGCTTCCACTGCGCGTACAGCGTGCGAGCGACTTGGTCGACGAGCAGGGGGTTGCCGCCGGTTCTCGTGCGGACCAACGGGCCGAGCCACGCGGGAGCCCGGCCGCCACCCGTCTGCCGCCAGGCTTCCTCGGCCAGTGATTCGGTGTCCTCGAGGTTGAGCGGTTCAAGAGATAACACCGACAACTGAGCGAGGAATGCCTGCATCGACGCGGTGCCGTCCTGACCCGCTGTCAGCAGAAGGCCGACGCCCGACTCCTGAGCTGCCTCTTCGAGACTGGAGAGAAGATCGACGCTGGTGTCATCCAAACGGTCGACATTCTCGAGCACGATGAGTACCGGACCACGGGTCGAACGGTTCTGCAAGAGTCGGGCGAACGCCAATCGGGCCAACTCATCACTGTGCTGGCGGCTCTCGGCCGTGACCAAGCTCGGGGGCATCGGGTCCCCGACGGCAAGCACGGATCCGAGTACCGCTAACTGATCGGAACGGTTGAGCAACGCGGTGCCCAGTTCCTCAAGCCATCGGTGGCGGGGCGCGTTCCGACGGAGGTCGATCAGCGCGCCGACGAGGTCGCGCCACAACCCGGCCCGGTGCCCACGCGGATGGTCGGCCACGTCAACGGCGATGACGCGACATCCACGCGTCTGAGCCCGGCTGCTGACCTCCTGGACGACTCGGGTCTTTCCGATGCCTGGCGGTCCTGTGACGACGAGCGAGCCGCCCCATCGGTCGGGCAATGGGGCGAGCATCGACTCGGCCAGGCCGAGTTCTCGCTCTCGGCCTACTAGCAGGGGCACCTCTGTCGACATTGGTCGAGGTGCCGAGCGTCGCCAGCCCGCTACCGAATGAACTTCGATAGGGGCGGCGTACCCCTTGATCACGTATGGTCTGGGCCGCCCAGCTGGCCGCAACGATCGGGAACCTCCCTGCCACGTCGGCGCATCGACCAGGATGTGGCCGGGGTCGGCGAGCTGACTCAGACGGGCAGCGAGATTGACGGCCGGCCCAGTATGGGTGGGGAACATCCGTACTCGTGATCCGAGCATGGCTGTGAAGACCGGACCAGTCGCAACCCCGAATGCGGCCGCTGGAATCTGTCGCTGGAGATCGACGACGGTGTGGACGGCGCGAAGGGGATCATCAGGATGGCTAGTCGGAGCACCGAACACCGCCATGGCCAGGACGCCTTTGTCGCCGCCGGACACCTGAACAACCTCTCCGCCAGCGCCGTTCACACGATCCACGAGATCCGCGACGGTGGTCAGGAACTGCTCCAGCGCCCCCGTCTTCACCGGGGGGAATCGAACGAACGCCATCGACACCATCCGATGGCTCTCCAACAGCCCATGGCCTTGTCGAAGCCGTTCGAGCTGTAATGGATGCAGCAACCTGTGGGTCCCGCCATCGCCCTTGCTGGCAGCCGGCCGAGTCGGAACAGTCGCGGCGGTGTATCGAGTCGCCTTGGCCACGTGCATGACACTGGCCTCGATCGCTATCGAGCCGGCCTCCGCGCTCTCCTGAGCAGCATGCGCTCGATCGAGTCCCGCGCCGATGTGAACGGGTAGTAGCCGATGACGTGAGCGGGCAACACCTGTGGTCACCCGACCCCGGGCTATTCCCATCCGCACCTGCAGGTCCACCATGCCGTCGGTTGTCGGCTCCCCCGCCAGAGCGGCGGTCACCTGCTGAATCTTGTGGGCGGCGACGCGGGCGCCCTGGATCGTCGACTCGGGTGTTCCGTCGAAGACGATCGTCAGGCTGTCACCACCGAAGGCGACCGGATCACCACCAGCGTCGACTACCAGCTCAGTTACTCGGTCGAAGTAGCTTCGCAGCATTCGACTGAGCCGTTCGGTTCCTCGGCTTCCCTCCGTTGACATGTGGTCGGTCAGGGCGGTGAAGCCGGCGACGTCAAGGGCCAAGGTGGTGGCAACTTCCTCCACCACCACGTTATCGCCGCCTAGCATGCGATGGGTGAAGCACCGTTGAGGTGCAAACATCGAGAGGTCCGTGCTGATGCCCCTCTCGGTATCAATCGTCGGGAATGGGACCGGGTCGACCTCAGTCGCAATCGGCAGTGACGATCGAAGCGTTGGATTGGAACCGCTTCTTGTCGGAGGTGCGCCCCGTTACGCGAGTGGTCTTGTCGTGACAACGAATATCGGTCTGATTCATTCGGAAGTAGAACAGTCGATCCAACCGCCCGTCCTTATTGACGTCTTTCGGGCGCAACGACTTCTTCAAACTCTTGGGAACCGCCGCCGGCGGGGCCTCGCCGAGATGCGCGTTCACAATCTTCTTGACCTGGATCCGCTTGCTACCGAAGATCCTAACCGATACCAGCTTGTTCCCGTTGTTCGGATATACCGTGTTGACCCGCGTACCAGGTCGAACATCCACTTTGGCCTTGATGACCGGAAGTGTGCAATTGATTGCCGTCAGGGTGATCACTCCGGGCGGGCCCCCCGATGGAGCCAAGCCCAGTACGTCACCGGATTTCACTCCCGACATGAGGGCCGAGATCGGAGCCGACGTGACGATGAAGGAACCACTTTGCTCGGGGTTGCCGTTGACCGGCTCTGGAGTTGGCAACACGGCGCGCTCCGGGGTCGTCACGGTGGTCACCAAGGTGGCCGGATACTCGATGCCTTCGCGGAAGAAGCTGATGGTCCCGCGCTCGTAGTCCTGCTCAGCCGTGCTGAAATCTGTGAAACCCGCGGGGGCCTTCCACACGTCGTACGTCTTCGGCGCCTTCGCCCACTCCGGAACCTCGACCTTTGTCGGCTCGGCGTCGTCTCCAACGTCGATCCACAGGCTGATCCCGCTGACCGCGGTCAGCCGATCCGAACAGGCCTGCTTGGTCGTGCCGCCGGCTGGGGGGATGACCTTCTCGCCGAGGAAGGAGTCGTGAAACGACCAGCTCGCATGGGCACTCGGTGCAGCGACCACCGCGGCTAGCCCGAGGGTGAGTGCGGCGCCCACAGTGGCAATGCTCACCAAGCGGCCGTTCATGAGATGTCTTCCATGCTGATCAACTTTCACGGCTCGCCCCGCGCGGGGCGGCCTCGTCGGGGGAACAAGGGTCAGTCTGCGGGCCCGAACCATGAGCCGGGCTTGGTCCTTCCGACCGTCTTGTGGTCTGCGACCGCTACCGAGTCGTAGCGCTGATCCTAGACCTACAGCGACGGGTTGCGCAGCCCTGCTGCTGCGCTTATTTGGGTGAGTCCACCACACCTCATAGCTGGATGGCGACCTGTCACCGAGATGACAGTTGAGCGGTGACGTGTGAGACAAAGCGCCGCCTTCAACGGTCCTAGCGTATCGGCACAGCGACAACGTGAATCACTCGTTGCCAACCCGAAGCAATAGGAGGTGCGAGCTTCCACATCATCAGTCCGTCGAATACCGCCCAGAATCTCGATCTGGCATCTCGCAGTTAGTTGCCACCGCTGGCAACGTTCTCGAACTAGAAGGAACGATCGACATGAATCTCGCATCTCAACGTCATTGTGCGCATGGTCCCCGGGTCGCATTCCGGCTCGGTGTCGCCGCCCTGGTCACGGGCGTCGTCGCCGCCGGCAATATCAGCTCCCCCCCGCAAGTCATGGCGGAAACCCCGCGTGTCAAGGCCAAGGCTTCTTCGACCGTCTCGGTGCTCCGGCCCGACGGTGTTGTGGCCGCCTTCATCGTCAACTCGGCGCCGACGGCCAGCGCAGCCCTCGACGACGCGGTCAAGAAGCCGACCGAAGTCGCCGTCGGCGACCACATCCAAGCCGGCATGGACGGCAGCTCGACGCAGATCAATCTCTCAGATGTCAAGCTCGATACCGCGCAGCCCGCGGCCAGCAAAGTCTGGCTGTACGCCGGGACCGGGCCATCGACGGCACTCCGGGTCGAAGTGATCTGGGCGGGCGCCGTCCGCTCGAGCAGCGTGATCGAGCCCGGCCAGGACTTCGGGTGGCGCTCGGTTAAGTTCACTCCCCCGTCCGCATCCGCCGTGAAGGGGCTCCAGCTGCGCTTCACCACCATCGGAGGCTCCGAGGCGTCGGTCCGAGCCGCCTACGTCTCCCTTGGAGTCAAGGGCCAGGCGGCCCGAATTCTGCGACCCAACGGCGATGTCTCCGGATTCACCTCGGTACCGGGGGGATCCGCGGCCGACGCCCTCGACGATCGGGTCACTCAGCCCGACCCCGTCTCCGCGAAGGACTACCTGAACGCAACCACCGCCGACACCACAACGACGGTCACCCTTGGCTCGGTTGACGTTGCCGGCGGGAAGATCACCAGCGGTCGGGCGTGGTTCTACGGCGCCACCGGCAAAGGGACCAAGCTTCGCGTCGAGGTCGTATCGGGCGGCATAGTGAGGGCCAGCACCACGGTCGCAGCGAACCGAGGGAACGCGTGGCGATCAGTCAAGTTCAAGACCTTGACGCAACCGGAGGTGAACACTCTCCAGCTTCGATTCAGCGCGGTCGGCGGAACCAAGACCAAGATCCGAGCCTCCTACGCGACAGTCACCGCTGCAGCGAACGCCGATAGCGATGCCGTGAATGCCTACCTGACCAGCCTGAACACGATCACCGCCGGCCCGGAAGAAGCGCCTCACCCAGTGGGCGACAAGAAGCCGACCGATGATGCGATCCTCCCCGACCCAACCGCACCCTCCGGTCGGTCGCGTTACCAATGCACCCGCACGCCGTACAGCATGGCAACCGCACCCGACAAGATCGTCGCGCTCAATCCTGACTCGAACAAGCTCTGGTTGGGCGGACTGCTGCAGGGCCAAGGCTACGCAGACGGCCTGGGCTCGCTGCGCGAACTTCCGATCCGCAAGCGCGCTCCGCTGACCATCTACACCGATCTGCTCGGTCCTCAGGTCTCCACCACCATCACCAATCCTGACGCCGCGTCGGTGCAGCAGGGCATCTCTGACCTGGTGAACAAAGCGATCGCCGCCAACGTCCCTGTTCCGCTGCGAGCGAGCTATCTGCAGACCGACGAACAGAGCTCCTCGCAGGCCCTGCTGAAGCTGGGCTTCTCGGCGAAATACATGGGCGTCAGCGCCTCAGCCAAGCTCGAGTCGAATCGGACCGCGCAGGAGTCCACCGTGATGGCCAGCTTCGTGCAGCGCATGTTCACCGTGTCCATCGTCACGCCCAGCACCCCGGCCGCTTACTTCTCCCGTGACTTCACCAAGGCCGATCTCGACGCCCAGAAGGCCGAAGGTCGCATCAGCGAGAACAACCCCCCGGTCGTTGTCGGGAGCATCTCCTACGGCCGAACGCTGCTGTACTCGGTGACATCCGCAGCGAGCACGAGCGAGCTGAGCGGCGCCCTGAACGCGGCCTATGGGGGCGGTGCAGCATCCGCCGAGATCAATCTCGACGGGCGCCAGCAGGAGATTCTCAACCGAGCTCGGTACCAGGTCGTCGCTCTGGGCGGGCAGGAGAGCGACGCGATGTCGCTCATCAAGACCCACAAGCTAGGCGACTACTTCACCAGCCAGTCCAACCCGGCCACCGCGGTCCCCATCTCCTACCAGGTGAACAACATCGGCAACGACTCCGCAGCCCGATTCACCGAGACCACCAACTACAACCTCACCGAGTGCACCCGAGTCGACAACACGCAGAAGAAGGTTGGATCGCGGGTCCGCCTCAACAAGCCCATGGTGTACATGGACGGGAACCGGGGATCCGCTGACATCTACGGCAACCTCATGATCAACGGCGACACGCAATGGAGTCGATCGCGAGGGGGACACCAAACGATCCATCTGCACAACCAGACCGAGCTCGATGGTTGGCGGCAGCCGAGCACCGACGCACCGCCGTGGCAACTGGACCTGCGAGACGATCAGGCGCCGCGGATGACCGTCACCGGGTCGATCAACTGCAAGCTGTACTTCCCGGAGTTCGGGGCCGACCCGTCCAATCAGTACAACTGGCAGTGGAACCTCAGTGACGGGGGCTACGGAGACGTGGAGATTCCCGGCGGAAGCCGCAGTTGCCCGATCACGCTCCGCACTCAGATGGTCAAGATCGCCGATCTGTACGAGTACGAGCCGTAGCTAGACGCTCAGACAACTGAACAAGTTCCGCACTACTCGGGGACGAAGGCCAACACCTTCGTCTCCGAGTTTTGCAGTCCTGCCACCATCCCCCCAAACGAACGACTCAGTCCCACTCCCGTGCTGCTCGCGTCGGGTCGTGAACATCGGGACCCGACACGAGTAGGTGGACGCAAACCGAGCACTCAGCGGGTCTTGCGGACCTCAACGACGCCGGCAGACCACGCACCGTCGATGCGGCCTACGCCCGCACCCAGCCTGGCGTCGAAGGGTAACTCGATAGTTGGACGCGCTACCGCCGGCGCCGCTAGCGCCCGGCCAGCACTTCCCCGAAGTAGAGTTCCTCGCGCTCAGCGTGCTCGACGTGATGAGCGCAGATGATCTGTCGTCGGTTCGGGTCTAGCCCGGATCTGATGCCGTAATAGACGTTGATGAATCCGAGGCAGGAACGCGCGTTGGTCTCGATGAACTGGTCGTTGCTCACGACCAGATCGTCGGCTGCGTCGTTGCTTGGTCCGCTGAAGTTGACCGCGGCAAGGCTACGGCCGAAGTTGTTGCGGCTCTCCCGTACAGGGTCGGGCACGGGTGCAGTGGGCTTGTCCTGTCGAAGGATGATCAGACCATCGGCGGAGAGGCCGTTGGTGGTTCCACGTAGGACGTTGACGTTGGCGAGTTGGCGTCGGCCGTCGGTCTCGCCGGGGATGCCCACCGCCAGGTCGTCGAGTGGGGTCCCTTCGCTTGTTGCCGTGAAATCACTGGCGGCAAGCGTCGCCCCGGATTGGTCGCCAATCCCCGGTGTTCCGGGGACCCCGGGGCTTGTCTGGCCCAAAGTTGATTGTTGCGGACGTTGTGGCCTCTTGCGGATCCGTACAGGACGTTGACGGACCCGTCGTAGCGATGGAGATCGTCATCGGCGTCGATGCTGGGCGCGCCGATGGCCGGGTCGTCGTAGTCGTGGTTCGCGAAGCGGCCGACGGTCAGCAACCGGCCGAACATGTCACTCAGGGCTGCTCTGCCTCGGACTCCGCGGGTCGACTGGCTCCACATCTGACTATCGCGGGCTCTGAGCCCGGACTTCGAACCGCGCAGGATGAGGACTGCGCCGGCGTCCTCCACGCGACCTAGATCCTCGAAGGGGATGCCGATGACGAGATCAGCGTGGCCGCACTACTGAAGCGGCCAGCCGCGAGCCTGTTGCCGAACCCATCGTCTTGCTCCGAGCGGCCGGAACACCGGCACTGTTCTGGCTCCACTGTTGTGCTCCGGTGGCCTTGAGTCCTCCCGCCGACCCGTAGATCACGTTGACTGCCCCTGTGCCGTTTTCGCCGACCACGCCGATGACGAGATCACCGTGCGGACCGCGGCAAAAGTCCGCAGCGACCACGGACTGACCGAAGGCATCTTCCTTTTCGGCCCGGCCCGGGATAGCTGGCGTTCGCTGCGTCCAGACCTGTCGACGAGCGCGGGTCAGTCCATCGGCGGAGCCGTGGAGAACCGCGACACCTCCGCGGTAGTTAGCGCCGAACTCTGGGTGGCCGACGGCCAGGTCACTGAACCGGTCCCGTCGAAGTTGCCGATGGCTAGAGAGGTGTTGGTCGTGCCCCGGTGGTAGCAAGGCACGAGCGAGAGCGCCGCTCGGGCGGAGTCCGCACCGACGGAACGAACGCGATCGGCCATGGGACGAGGTAGCTCAGGTGCAGAGGACGAGCTGATACCCGGAAGCACGACCATCAGCGGCTGAGGACGCGAGATCGTCGACGTCCTGACCAGGGCCCAACGGCTGATCGACTTCGCCGCCGCCCGGCGACGAACCTAGCGACTGGTCGTCGCTCATATCCCACCGTGGTGACGACCGGTTCCCCGGAGCGCCATCCCGACTTCGACCCTCCCGGACCGACAACACGAGGTCCTACTTCTTGTCGGCCTTGGTCGGCTCGGTGGTGGAGAGGGCGGCGACGAAGGCTTCCTGCGGGACCTCGACCCGGCCGACCATCTTCATCCGCTTCTTGCCTTCCTTCTGCTTCTCCAGCAGCTTGCGCTTACGGGTGATGTCGCCGCCGTAGCACTTGGCCAGCACGTCCTTGCGGATCGCGCGGATCGTCTCGCGGGCGATCACCCGGGCACCGATGGCCGCCTGGATCGGCACCTCGAACTGCTGCCGCGGGATCAGATCCTTGAGCTTGCCCGCCATCATCAGGCCGTAGGCGTACGCCTTGTCCTTGTGGACCACGGCCGAGAACGCGTCGACCGGCTCGCCCTGGAGCAGGATGTCCACCTTGACCAGGTCGGACAGCTCCTCGCCGGCCTGCTCGTAGTCGAGGCTGGCGTAGCCCTTGGTCCGCGACTTGAGCGCGTCGAAGAAGTCGAAGACGATCTCGGCCAGCGGCAGCGTGTAGCGGATCTCGACCCGGTCCGCCGACAGGTAGTCCATCCCCTGCTGCACCCCGCGGCGGGTCTGGCACAGCTCGAGGATCACGCCGATGTACTCGCTGGGAGCCAGGATCGTCGCCTTGACCACCGGCTCGTGGACCTCGGCGATCTTGCCGTCGGTCGGGTACTCCGACGGATTGGTCACAGTGAGCTCGGTGCCGTTCTCCAGCACCACGCGGTAGACCACGCTGGGCGCGGTCGAGATCAGGTCGAGGTTGAACTCGCGCTCGAGCCGCTCACGCACGATCTCCATGTGCAGCAGGCCGAGGAAGCCGATCCGGAAGCCGAAGCCCGAGCGCCCCGGAGGTCTCGGGCTCGTAGGCCAGCGCCGCGTCGTTGAGCTGGAGCTTGTCCAGCGCCTCGCGAAGTTCCGGGTAGTCGGCCGCGTCGATCGGGTAGAGCCCGGCGAAGACCATCGGGTTCGGGTGGCGGTAGCCGCCCAGGTCGGTCGCCGCAGGGCGCACCACCGACGTGACGGTGTCGCCGACCCGCGACTGCCGGACGTCCTTGACCCCGGTGATCAGATAGCCCGACCTCACCGACCCCGAGCGAGGCGGACTTCAACGGATCGGGCGAGATGACCCCGACCTCGAGCGCTTCGTGGGCCGACTTGGTCGACATCATCAGCACCCGCTCGCGGTGGCTGAGCTCACCGTCGACCACCCGGACGTAGGTGACCACGCCGCGGTAGGTGTCGTAGACCGAGTCGAAGATCAACGCCCGGGCCGGTGCGTCGGCGTTCCCGACCGGAGCCGGGATCTCCTGGACGATCTTGTCGAGCAGCTCGGGCACGCCGACGCCGGTCTTGGCCGACACCTTGAGCACCTCGGACGGGTCGCAGCCGATGATGTGGGCCAGCTCGGCGGCGTACTTCTCGGGCTGCGCGCTGGGCAGGTCGATCTTGTTCAGCACCGGGATGACGTGCAGATCGGCTTCGAGGGCCAGGTACAGGTTGGCCAGGGTCTGCGCCTCGATGCCCTGAGCGGCGTCGACCAGCAGCACGGCACCCTCGCAGGCGGCCAGCGAACGCGACACCTCGTAGGTGAAGTCGACGTGGCCCGGGGTGTCGATCATGTTCAGCACGTAGGTGTCCGAGACCCCCGGCGCCTCGAGGTTGCCGTTGCTGGTCGTCCAGGGCATCCGCACGGCCTGCGACTTGATGGTGATGCCGCGCTCGCGCTCGATGTCCATCCGGTCGAGGTACTGCGCCCGCATCGACCGGGCGTCGACGACCCCGGTCAGCTGGAGCATCCGGTCGGCCAACGTGGACTTGCCGTGGTCGATGTGAGCGATGATGCTGAAGTTCCGGATGATCGAAGGGTCGGTACGACCGACGACGGGACTCGCGCTCACAACGGAGCATCCTCCCACGCCCCACCGCAAGACCCAATCCGAAAAGTCGCTGGCTGCGGCCGTCGGGACCGGAAATCATGGGGTGATGGCCCACTCCGAACGCCCGTCCAGCTTCGCGCGGGGCGTCCGGACGCCGTACGCGGAGCTGCCGGTCGCCGTCCGCACCTGGGTCGAGGAGCACCTCGGCGGACCACCGGTCCGAGTCCGTGACCAGGTCGGCGGGTTCTCCCCCGGCACCGCCGCGATCGTCGCGTCCGCCGACGGCGCGGTCTTCGTCAAGGCGGTCGGCGCCCACCCGAACCGCTTCTCGCTCGAGCTCTACCGGACCGAGCGGCACCAGCTCGCCGCACTGCCCGAGCATCCGGCCATCCCCCGCCTGCTCGCGTCGACCGACCTGGTCGTCGACGGCGTCGACTGGGTGGTGACCCTGTTCCCGGCTTTGCCCGGGCGGACCCCGCAGCACCCGTGGACCACGGCCGAGGCCGACGTCGTCTTCGGGCGGCTGGCCGACCTGCAGCGCGATCTGCGCACCGCCGAGGCCCCCGAGCTCCCGGCCGGTGACGACGTGGCCGCCTTTCTCAGCCGCTGGGAGGCGGTGCTCACCGACCCCGACGACCCCTGGTCGGTGCGGTCCCCGGCCGCCGCGGCCGCGGTGCTGGCCGCCCAGGAACGCGTGGGGACCGCGTGTGGTGGAGAGGCGATCGTCCACGTCGACCTGCGGGCCGACAACGTGTTGGTCGACGGTGACCGGGTCTGGTTCGTCGACTGGGTCGCCGCCCGTCGGGCGGCGGCCTGGCTCGACCCTGCCCTGCTGGCCGCCGACCTCGTCATCTCCGGCGCCGACCGGGCCGAGGGCGGCGAGATCGACCTCCGGCACTTCGTCGAGGCCCAACCGGGGATCGACGGCCACGACCGGTTCGTCGATCTCGTCGTCGCGCTGGGCGGTGCGTTGCACTGGCTGTCGCGTCGCCCGGCCCCGGACGGCCTGCCGACGATCCGGGCCTGGCAGCATGGCTGTGCCGAGCGTCTGATCGGCTACGCCGGTCGGCATCGGGCGCAGATTTGAGGACGTCGCCGTGCCGCTGATAGTGTGAGCGGTCGCGTCCGCAGGCCGGACGCCCCGACAGACCCTCGACGAGAGAACAAGTAGGCCCGTGGCAAACATCAAGTCCCAGATCAAGCGGATCAAGACGAACGAGAAGTCGCGTCAGCGCAACAAGGCGCTCAAGTCTGCTCTCAAGACGTCGATCCGTCGCTTCCGCGAAGCCTCGGAGGCCGGTGACACCGCCGAGGCGACCGACCTGGCCCGTGCCGCGTCGCGCGCGCTGGACAAGGCGGCCTCGAAGGGCGTCATCCACAAGAACCAGGCCGCCAATCGCAAATCCGCGATCGCGGCCAAGGCTGCCCGGCTGGGCTGACCGCCCGCCAGGGGACTCCGGTCCCCGGCAGCACGACCAGGCGGCGAAACCCGCCTGCCGAGTCCGTACGACGTCCCGACCACGCATCTCGTGGTCGGGACGTTGTGCGTACTCCCGCCGACGGCGGGGGCCCGCGTCCGTCGAGGGACCCCGCGGCCACGCAAGCTGCGTTCAGTCGGCCCGGGAGTGCCGGGTGCCCGGGTGCGCGCGGCCGATCAGCTGGCTGACCGTGACCAGGGTGTAGCCCGAACGACGGAGCTCGGCGACGATGCGCGGTACCGCCTCGACGGTCGTCGGATGGATGTCGTGCATCAACACGATCGACCCACGCCGCACCTGCCGTCGCACCGACTTCCGCACCGCTGAGGCCTTGCGGTGCTTCCAGTCCAGGGTGTCCACGTCCCACAGCACCTCGCTCAACCCGGCCCGCGCCGCAGCCTGGTCGACCGTCGTGTCGCGCGCCCCGTACGGCGGGCGGAGCAGCACCGGCCGGTGCCCGGTGGCGCGCAGCAGCGCCTGATTGGTGCGCTCGAGTTGGTCGTCGAGCTCGGCCTCACTCAGCCGGGTCAGATCGGGATGGCTGTAGGTGTGACTGCCGATCTCGAAGCCGCCGCGGGCGACCCGGCGGGCCAGGGTCGGGGACGCGTCGACCTGGCCGCCGATCATGAAGAAGGTGGCCGGCGCCTTCGCCGCCTCGAGCATCCGGACCAGCTCGGCGGTGTACGCGCCCGGGCCGTCGTCGAAGGTCAGGGCCACGCACCGCAACCGCCGGCAGTCGACCGATCGGGCCGGCTTCGGCGTGCTCCTCGACGGCTTCGCGGACGGCTCCGGACTCCTGGACGTCTGCGCGGAGGACGGCGTCGGGTCGGGCCGCCGGCTGGGAGTGGCGGTCGACGAGGCGTCCGGCGTCGGGCCGACCGAGCGTTCGACGGTCGGGCCGAGCGGTACGTCGTCGGGATCGGGGAGGTCGGGCAGCGGCTGTGGGGTGACCGCGGCGGCCCGGGCGCTGCGACCGGACGCCGACAACCAGCCGGCGGCGTCGGCTGCCGGCACCACGTACGCGGTGGGCTCCTCGTCGCCCAGGGTCAACAGCAGACTGCCGTCGGCCGCGAACGCCGCGGTCGGGTCGGGCGGTAGCGGCACGTCGGTGCACAGGTCGCGGGCCACCCGCTGCTCGAGCTCGCGCCGGCCGTCGTCGGTGAACAGCTCGGCCCCGCTGACCAGCCGGGCCGTCGTCCGGTCGTACCAGCGCACGGTGGTGCGGACGTGCTCGCCGCCGGCGTCGCGGCGAGCGATCTGGAGCAGGACGCCGACCGTTCCCGGCGACACCCCGGCCAGCCGCCAGTCGACGTTGAGCTCGCCGCCCCCGTCGGGGACGGCACGGAACCGGTGCATCGCCTCGGTCACCTCGTCGGCCACCGCGGTGTTGAGCGCGGTCAGGCCGGGCAGCACCGGAGTGCTGGCGTGCAGCCGGGTGGCCTCGTCGGTCCGGACCTCGAGCGACAACCCGGGCACCAGAGCAGTCGGCACGTCGGCGTACGCCCGCGACGCCCCGGGGGTGGCGCAGGTCGCGGCCGAGCGGCTGGGCGCATCGAACGGGTCACCGGGCACGCCCGAGCAGCCGGCGGCGACCAGGGCGACGGTCGCGGCGGCCAGCCAGCGCAGGTGCGCAGGTCGTCCCACGGCGCGAGGTTAGGCCGCGACCGCACCCGGAGTCGGGAGCCGCGCCGCGTTCCGGCAGCCGCACCGACGCCGGCCGGCCACGACGAGGGCCGGATCAGCTGCCGCTGCGAGCCGACGCGATGCTGAGCAGGGCACGTTCGAGGGCGAAGTCGGCGTCGTCGGCCGCGCCCTTGACGTCGGCGTCGGCCCGGGCCACCGCGGTCAGCGCCCGGGCCAGACCGGCCTGGTCCCAGCCGCGGACCTGGGCCCGCATCGACTTCAGCTTCCACGGTGGCACACCGACCTCGCGGGCCAGGTCGGCCTCCCGCAGGCCTCCCCCGGCGGTCATCAGCTTGCCCAGTCCCCGCAGTCCCGACGCCAGCGCGCTGGTCAGCAGGACCGGGGCGACCCCGGTCGACAGCGCCCACCGCAGTTGCTCCATGGCCACCGTCGTCCGACCGGCCAGCACGGCGTCGGCGACGGCGAAGCTGGTCACCTCGGAGCGACCGCCGAAGTATCGCCCGACGTGTTCCTCGCTGATCGGCGTGCCGTCCCCGTCGGCGAGCAGTTGGCCGACCGCGGCGGCCAGCGCGCGCAGGTCGTGGCCCACGGCGTCGACCAGCACCTGCGCAGCCCCCTGGTCGATCCCGGAACCGGCCTTGCGGGCCTCGGCGGCCACGAATTGCGGCAACTCCCAGGCCTTGACCGCCGGGCAGTCGATCACCTCGACGCCGGCCGCCTTGAGTTTGTCGAGCAGACCCTTGCCCTTGACCCCGCCGCCGTGCACCACCACGAAGGCCAGGTCGGGCATCCGGGCGGCGGCGACCGCGACCACGTCGGGGGTGAATTCGGCCGGCAGGTTGGCCGCGTCGGTGATGATCACCGCACGCCGGGCGGCGAACAGCGACGGGCTGGTCATCTCGACCAGCCGGGCCGGGTCGAGCCGTGCCGACTCGACCTCGGAGATGTCGGCCTCGGGTGCCTCGGCCATCACCCGGCGGCGCAACTCACCGACCGCCCGGTCGGCCAGCAGCGCCTCGGGTCCGCTGACCAGCACGGTGCGGCCGAACACCGAACCACGTTCGGCGCCCGAGCCGCGGGTCGTCGCGGATGCACGTGCTGCCATGGCGGACAGCATGCCAGCCGGGACCGACACTTCTCGGCTCGCGCCGGTAGCGCCTGAGCGCCGCGACCGGCTGCGGTTGGTATACATGCCGAAAGACCACGCAGGGAGTACAGGTGGCCGGCAGGCTGGTGATCGGGCTGGCGACGTGGGCGATCCGCCGTCGCCGCGCGCAGCGCGGATCCGGCACGCCTGCTCCGACCCGGCCGGTCCGCGGCGCCCCGGCCGAGCTGCGGCTGGTCGGCGATCCGGGCCGCCTCGAGCGGCTGGCCGTCGTCCGGCGCGGCACCATCGCCGTGCTGCTGCCCCGCGACCGTCCTGCGAGCCTGGTCGAGCCCGGACGCTACCTCGTGCCGGCGCTGCTGCCGTGGCGCGAGCCGGTCGAGGTCCTGGTCGTCAACACCGAGCCGACGACGGTCCGGCTCGACTGCGCCGAACTGATCACCGCCGACCAGCGCACCCTCGATCCGATCACCGTGCGGGTCACCGTGCGGATCAGCGAGCGCGACCGCTTCCAACCCGTGCTCGAGGCCGCCGCGGAGCACCGGGCAGGGCTCGAGGAACACCTGCTGCGCCGGATCGAGACCGAGGTGATCGCCGAGTTGAGGGCGGCCGCGGCGGCCGCGCAACTCCCCGGTCTGCGCAGCGCCGGCCTCGACCGGTTGCTCGAGGGCCGACTCCCCCGCGGCACGCTGGCCGGCGGACTGCTGCGGATCGAGACGATCACCGTGTCCGAGCGCCGTGACGACCCGGCACCGGGACCGCAGCGACCGGCCGCCGAGCCGACCGAGACCGAGCCACCCGCGGCCGCTCCCTCGACCGCCGGCCCGACCACCAGCGGCCCCGGTGCGCCCACCCGTGCCGTGGACCGGCCGGGGCCGACCGCGCCGTCCGACGAGGTCGTCGCCCGACGGGCCCGGTCGCCGCAGCGCCTCGACCTGCGCCGCGATCCGGCGCTCGAGCGGGTCTGGAAGCGCTGGTGCGATAGCGAACTGGTCGGTATCGCCTCGGCCGTCGAGGGGCGCACGGCCACCGTGGTCGCGGTCGCCGACGGCACGGTGAGCGCCTGGGCGGAGAGCCGGATGGAGGAGGACCTGCGGCTGCACCTCGGGGTGTCGGTGGCGAGGCTGGTCTGCCTGCGGGCCGAGTCGTACGAGGAGCTGCTGCGCTCGTGGGTCTCGCAGATCGACGCCGACCGCGGCATCAACCGGGAGGCGCTGCGCGCGCTGTTGCCGCCCACCAGCCGCGAGGCGCCGACGGCCGAGCAGTACGCCGGGCGATGACGCGTCGACCGACCGGACGCCGACCATGACCGCTGTCCGCTACGCGGTGGCCCGACCGGCGGCACCCACCCTGGAGGCGCTGGGCTCGGAGGATCCCGACCGGCTGCGCTCGGCCCGGCTGGCCGCCGCCGTACCCCTCGCTCTCACCCTCGGCGTCCAGGCCGTGTTCTTCCTGCAGTACTGGCTGCCCGAAACCAGCCACTTCCCGACCCGGCACTGGTGGCTGACCCAGCTGGCGCCGCTGGCCTCGCCCGGACTGACCAGCGCCGGGACCCGTCAGGTGATCGCCCAGGACGGCTCGTGGGGACTGGCCGCCGTCGTCCTGCTGGCGGCGAGTTGGGGTGTCTTCGGCCTGTGCCGCAGCGCGAGGCTCTGGCTCGGACCGGTGCTGCTCGCCGTCCCGTTCGGGATCGGGCTGGTCACGGCGATCATCGTGGTGACCGTGCTGGCCGCCACCGGGAACCTCGGTCGGAGCGCGCTCGCCGTGCTGGTGCTGATCGCCTGGCTGGTCGCCGCCGGTTACGCCACGATCGGCAAGATCTTCAACGCCCCGCTCGACCTGCCGGTCAAACGCGTACGCGACGGCCTGCCGTTGCTGGTGCTGTACGCGGCCGTCGGCCCCGTCCCGACTGCCGTGGGGCGCTGGCTGTTCGGCGGCGATCTGCGCCAGGTGGCCGCCAACCTGCAGCAGAACGAGGTCGCCTTCCGACTCGGCGCGCTGTGGACCCCGAGCACGCTGCTGTTCTACCTGTGTGGACTGGCCGTCGGCGTGGCCGTGTGGATCGCTTACCACTGCTGGCCGGTGCGCCAGGCGTCGATCCGACCGGTCGTCGCGCTGGTCGTCACGGTGCTGCTCATCGGCCTGCTCGGGTGGCCGACCGCCATCTCGGCCGGCCACCGGGCCGAGACCCTGGCCGCGGTCAGTCCGGCCCGCAACGGTCACTTCGCCTGCGGCGCCTGGATGCTCCAGCCACCCGCCGATCAGCCCGCCGGTCCCGAGGAGACCGCGGTGATCAGCGGTTTCACCTGCCGAACCCTGACCACGTACGTCGGCTACCGGCAGATGGTCAGCCACACCCTGCCGACCGGCCTGGACCCGGTGGAGGCCAGGGTCCCGAACGGCCGGACCATCACCACCACGCCGGTGGCCGCGCAGTACGGTCCGGTGATCGTCATCGCCGGCACCGACCGGTTGAGCGGTGAGGCCGACCAGCTGTTCGCGGTCGCGGTCTACGAGCAGAAGCTGTTGTGGAGCTGGCGGTGCGGTGAGGACCGCAGTCGCCCGATGGAGCTCCGCTTCGCCCGGGTGCCGGGTGGGGACGACCCGGCTGCGGGACACGTGACCCGTGGCGAGAAGCGAGCCACCATCGTCGTGCGCTGCGAGGACAGGACGGTCCGGTTCGACCCGATCACCGGCCGTCGGTGAGCGAGCCGCCGGCTGATCCGGCCCGACCCGTCGGCCCCAGGCAACAATGGCCGGGTGACGACGACCACATCGACGGGGCTGGCCGTGCGGGCGCGCCAGGTCCGCACCGCGGGCGGGTTCCTGGGCCGGATGTACCTCGAGCGGGCCCGGCTCGCCTACTGGGCTCGGGTCCGGGGTGACGTGTTCAGCCGGCTGGTCTCCCCCGGCGACCACACCGATCCGTACGCGCTCTACGCCCGGCTGAGGGCGCAGGGCGATCTGGTCCCGACCCGGCTGGGCAACTACACGACCACCCGGCACCGGATCTGCCAGGAGGTGCTGCGCAGCCGGTCGTTCGGGGTCAGCCCGCTCGACGGTGCCGACGAAGTGCACGGGAATCTGATCGATCTGTCGCTGCTGACCATCAACCCGCCCGACCACACCCGGATCCGCCGGCTGGCCGCCCCGGCCTTCACCCCGCGGCGGATGGACGGCTACATCCCGCTGATCGACGCGGCCATCCACGGACTGCTCGACGACTGCGAGCGACGCGGACGGTTCGACCTGATGGCCGACTTCGCCGCCCCGCTGCCGATCACGGTGATGACCCAACTGCTCGGACTGCCCACCGACCCCGACCGCTTCCGGCGGCTGGGGTCGACGATCGCCCGGGCCCTCGACGGCGTCTGGTCGTTGCGCCAGGCCCGGTCGGTCGCCGCGGCCGACGCGAGAGCTGGCCCGGATCTTCTCCGCGCTGCTGTCCGAGCGGGCCGACGACCCGAGCGGTGACGACCTGGTCGCCGGACTGGTCGGCGAACAGGGCCACCGGCTGACCGAGGCCGAACTGGCCTCGCTGACCCGGCTGCTGCTGATCGCCGGCTTCGAGACCACGGTCAACGCCATCGGCAACGGGGTGCGCTGGCTGCTGCACGACCGCGCGCAGTGGGAGCTGCTGGTCGCCGAACCCGACCGAGCCGCGGACGTTGCCGAGGAGGTGCTGCGCTTCGACCCGCCGGTCCAGCAGACCATCCGGGTCGCGCACCGCGACGTCGACGTGGCCGGGACGCCGATTCGCAAGGACCAGTGGGTGGTCACGCTGCTGGCCGCCGCCAACCGTGATCCCGAGGTGTTCACCGACCCCGACCGCTTCGACATCACCCGCACCGACGCCGGCGAACACCTCGCCTTCTCCGGCGGCATCCACTACTGCCTCGGCTCGCCCTTGGCCCGGCTCGAACTCAGCCGCGCCTTCCGGGCCCTGGCCGAGCGCTTCCCCACCCTGCACACCGACGGCCCGCTGGTCATGCGCCCGGGGACCACGCTGCGCGGACCCGAGCGGTTGCCGGTCTCGGTCTGACCGCCACCACGCTCAACCCCGCTGCGCCACGGCGACCAGCCGGCCGCGGCGATCGTGACCGACGGCGACCGACCCCTGTCGGTCGGTCCGCAGCAGGGTCATCCCCAGACCGGCCACCAGCTGGAGGGTCCGCGGCGCCGGGTGGCCGTAGTCGTTGTCGACCCCCGCGCTGGCCAGTGCGACCCGGGCCCCGGTGGCGGCGAAGAAGGCCGGATCCTGACGCGACGACCCGTGGTGCGGGATCTTCAGCACGTCGGCGCGGAGGTCGGCACCGGCCCGGAGCAGCGCCCGCTGACCCGGCGGCTCGACATCACCGGTCAGCAGGATCCGCAGCCCGTCCACGCTGACCAGCACGACCAGACTCTGGTCGTTCTGCACCGACGACTCGTCGCCGTCGGCCGGATGTGGCACCGGCCCGAGCACCCGGGTCTCGGCGGCCCCGACCGCGGCCACGAGACCGGGGCCCGGCGTCAGGACCTGAGCCCCGCGGCCCGCCGCCCAGGTGGCGATCCGGGTCACCTCGTACGCGGGCTCGGCCAGCGGGCTCACCCAGACCTGACCGACCGGCCGCCGGCCCAACCCGTCGAGCCCGTCGATGTGGTCGGCGTGGAAGTGGGTCAGGATCAGCAGCGGCACCGATCGAACCCCGAGCGCGTCGAGACACCGGTCCATGGCCCGCGGATCCGGTCCGGTGTCGACCACGATCGCCTCGCGCGCCGCGGTGCGGACGACCAACCCGTCGCCCTGCCCGACGTCGCAGCCGACCAGCGACCAGTCGCGCGGTGGCCACCCGGGCGGCCGCGGGGCCACGGCCAGGCCGGCGGTGAGCAGCATGGCGACGGACAGGCAGCACCACCACCGGGCCAGCAGCGGCCGCATCACCTGGGCCAGGGCCAGGCAGCCGACCCCGAGCCAGATCAGGGCCGGGACCGAGGTCGGCCAGGCCCATGACGTGCCGGGCAGTAGCGCCCCGACCTCGGCGATCCAGATGATCGCCTGCGCCGACCAGGCCGCGCCGAACGCCACCACCACCGCCGCCGTCCCGCTGAGCAGCGACACCCCGGCGGCCGCGAAGCCGAGCACGGTCGCCGGCGCCACGAACGGCGCGGCCAGCGCGTTGGCCAGCAGCCCGGACAGGCTGATCCGTCCGGCCAGCGCGGTGACCACCGGTTGGGTCGCCAGCTGGGCCGCGATCGGGATGGCCACCGCTTCGGCGACGATCCGCGGCGCCCACCGCCCCAGGGCCTCCATCCAGCTCCTCGCCCACCAGACGATCCCGCCGCTGGCCAGCACCGACAGCGCGAAGCCGACCGAGCGGCTGAGGAACGGGTCGAGCAGCAACAGCGCCAGGGCGGCCACGGCCAGGTTGCGCAGCCCGGCGCGCCGAGCCCCGGAACCGAGTGCGGCCAGGCTGACCACCCCCATGGCCGCCGCGCGGAGCACGCTCGGCTCGGTCCGGCAGAGCAGGATGAACACCACGACCGCCACCGGACCGATGGCCCGCAGTTTCCACCCCCGGATTCCACACCACCGACCGGCGGTGAGCAGAAAGGCGAGCAGCAGGGTCAGGTTGGCCCCGGACACCGCGGTCAGGTGGGTCAACCCGGTCTCGCGGAAGTCGTCGGTCAGCTCGGTGGTCATCGCCGAGGTGTCCCCCACGACCAGCGCGGGCACCAACGCCCGCGGCTCGGGCCGACGTTCGGCGACGGCGTCCCGCAGGCCCTGACGCACCCGCTCGACCACCTGCAGGGCCGGTGACGGCGGCCCGACCGGCTCGGGCGGTGCCCGGACCCGCAGCACGGCGGCCACATCGGCACCGGGGTCCGGGCGATCGAGCCGGCCGCGGACAGCGACCCGCCCACCGACGCGCACCGCCGACCAGCGCGACAGCGCCGCCCCGCTGACCACGACCAGCACCGGGACCCGCACGGCCTGGGTGGTGCCGCGGCTGGTGACCGTCACGACCGTGGCCCGCGTGGTTCCGTACGCCCCGCGCGGCCCGGTCGCCTCGCGGACCTGGAGGTCGGTCCGCGGCACCAGCACCAGCGCGACACCGGCACCCTCCGCCGCCAGGGCGGCGACCGGGCCGGTGGTCAGGCGGTGCACCCCCAGCGCCCCGGCACCGCTCATCCCGACCAGCACCGATCCGACCGCGACCGCCGTCCAGACATGGGTCCGAGCCACGGCGAATCGGGTCAGTCCGAATCCGACCAGCGCCACCCCGACGACGGCGGGCAACCAGCTGAGCCGGGTGCCACCGGTGGCCAGCCACGCCGCCGCCCAGGCGGCCGCGGCCAGGGGCACGGTGCGCAGGTCACGGGGCTCGCGCTCGGCCGGCGACGCGAGCGACGAGGCGAGCGACGAGGCGAGCGACGAGGTGAGCGACGAGGCGACCGACCGGGAGGTCAGGCGTTCAGACCCGGACATGCGGCGCGATCTCGGCGTAGGTCTTCGGACCGATGCCCGACACCTCCTGCAGTTCCTCGACGCGGCTGAACCGCCCCTGCTCGGTCCGCCAGGCGATGATCTTCGCCGCGGTGACCGGGCCGACCCCGGGTAACGTCTCGAGCTCGGCCTGGGTGGCCCGGTTGAGGTCGATCACCGCGCCGCCACCTCCCGATCCCCGCGAACCGGCACCGCTGGGACCGCCGGACCCACCACCACCGCCACCGCGCACCTCACCGACCGGCTTCTTCCGGGTCCCGACGACGATCTGTTCGCCGTCGGCCAGCACCTGGGCCAGATTGAGCTCGCCGGCATCGGCGTTGCCGCGCATCCCGCCCGCTTCGGCGATCGCCTCGGCCACCCGGGAACCGTCAGGCAACTCGACCAGGCCGGGACGGCGTACGGCACCGAGCACGTGGACGACGATGCCCGGCCGCTCGGACGCCGTCGGGCTCGGCGCGACCGGTGACGGCGCGGAGGTCGCCGTCACCACGGGCGCCGGACTGGCGATGGCGACCGGCCGGGCCCGCAGCAGCGCCCACCCGCTGCCGACCAGCCCCAGCGCGACCAGGGCGACGACCACCATCAGGTGGCGGCGGGTGAACAGCGGCCGGCGGATCGGATCGACCTCGAGCGGCGGGAGATCATCGAGTGGATCGACGTCGGCCGGTTCGAGCCGGCCGGGTTCGCGCGGTGCCGGACCGCCCGTCCGCCGGGCGTCCTCGCGGCCGGCCGCCGTCGGCAGCCGGTCGATGTGGTCGCGGTCGACCTGGTCGGCGACGGCCCGCCGGGGCCGCCGCTCGCCCAGCAGCGTCGCCAACCGCTCGGTGGCCAGCCGCGACACCTCGGGGTCGGCTAGGTCTCGACGTCTCACACCCGGAGAACCTAAGGACGTGCACCCCGGTCGTGCCGGGGGCGGGCGAATCTGTGGACAACTCCGGCGCAGCGCCGGCCTGGGGACAACTAGCCGAAACGGGGGGCGATCACCACGCCGAGCGTGCCCGGGCCGACGTGGACCCCGAGCACGGCGCTCAACTCGGCGACCACCACCTCGCTGCCCGAGAGCCGTCCAGCCATCCGCTCGGCCAGCCGGGCCGCCGGTTCGGCCGCGTCGAGATGATGGACGGCGACGTCGACGTCGGCCTGCCCGGCAGCCCGGGCCAGTGCGGCCAGACTGAGCTCCTCGAGCCGGGCCCGCGCCTTCGACGTGGTCCGCACCCGCTCGCTGACGCGGATCTCGCCCTCCTCGACGCTCAACAAGGGCTTCACCGAGAGCGCGGACCCGAGCAGGGCCGCCGCCGCGCCGATCCGGCCACCCCGTCGCAGGTACTCCAGGGTGACCGGGCAGAAGTAGAGGTTGCTACCCGCCGTGCGGGCCCGGATGAGTGCGGCCACGTCATCGGTGGACGCCCCACCGGCCGCCCGTGCGGCACCGGCCAGGGCGGCGAACCCCACGGCCATCCCGACGGTCCGGCTGTCGATCACCGTGACCGGGATCGGCGTGCCGGCGGCGGCGATCTCGGCGGCTCCGACGGTGCCCGAGATGCGCTCGCTGAGGTGGACCGACACGATGGCCGTGTGCCCGGCCGCGGCCAGGTCGGCGTAGGCGGCGGCGATCACCTCGGGGGTCGGTCGCGACGTGCTGACCCGGGAGCCGGCGCGGAGCGCGTCGGCCACCTGGTGCGGTGGCACCTCGGTCTCCGGTCGGCTGTGACCGTCGATCACCACCTGCAACGGGATGACCGTGACTCCGGCGAGCGCGGCGCGTTCGGGGTCGAGTGAGGACGTAGAGTCGGTCACCACTGCCACGCCGGCCACCTGCTCAGCGTAGGAGAAAGTACCGATGAGCGAACCGACCCGACGCACGTGGCGCGCCGGGCCCGCGACTTTGACCCTGATGTGGATCTTCACGATCGCGTCGGGAGTGGTCATCCCGGTCCTGGCCTACCTGATCTACCGCAACGACGCCTCGCCGTGGATCCCGGCCGGGCTGGGTGTGCTCACCGTGCTCGCCCTGGCCTACAGCTGGCGCTTCGGACTGCACCCGCGGCTGCGGGTCGACGCCGAACGGGTCCAGGTGATCAACCCGTTCCGCCGCCACGTCTTCGACTGGGACGACATCACGGTGATCGCGCCGGGTGAGAACGGGCTGATCGTCGGATCCGAGGACGCGGTGGTCGAGGCCTGGTGCATCCAGAAGTCCAACTACGCGTCCCGCCGCGGACGGCTGACCCGGGCGGACCGGATCGCCCACGAACTGATCGACATCCTCGAGCAGCACGACCCGCCGTTGGAGGACGAGGAGACCGGGCTGCGGATCCGTCGGGCCCGCCCCGACGAGGCCCGGTTGCTGACCCGGTTGGAGCGGGCGGCCAGCGAGGACACCCTGGCCCACATCTTCCCCCCCGAGGAGTACCCGTATCCGGTGGCCGCGGTGACCCGGCGATGGCGGCAGCGCCTGGTCGACCGGCACGTCCGGGTCTACCTGCTCGAGCTGTTCGACACCCCGGTCGGCTACGTCGCCTTCAGCACCTCCACCATCCACCACCTCGGGGTGGTCCGGCACCAGATCCGGCATGGGTACGGGACCGCCCTGCTCGAGTTCGCCAGTCTGGAGATCTTCTCGGGCGGGGCACGGGAGGCCGAGCTGTGGGTGCTGAGCGACAACGACGTCGCCCGCGACTTCTACCGGACCAACGGCTGGGTCGACACCGAGGACCGGCGCACGTCCGAGCACCCGCCCCGCCCCGAGTCGATCCGGATGACCAAGCGCAACTCGGCCGCGCCGCGCCGCAGCCGGTGAGTGCGGACCTGCCGGCACCGACCTGGGACGCCGTCCGACCGGTACGCCGCCACCACCGGTGGGCGATCGCCGGCGGTATCACCCTGCTGCCCGGTCTGGTCGCGGTGGTGCTCCGGGTGTTCCCGCCGAGCGACGACGCCACCGCGCTGCTCGCCTCGTTCATCCCGTACGGCCTGGTGGTCACCGCGGTCGCGCTCGGGTGCTTCCTGCTCGCCGCGGCCGCGCGCCGCTCCCCGCTCGCCCTGATCGCGGCCGCACTGGCGGTCGCGCTGCTGGCGCTCCAGCTGTCGTGGCGGGTGCCCGACTTCGTGGCCGACGGGCGCCCGACCACCACCCGGCCGTTCACCCTGATGAGCCTCAACCTCTACGACGGGGAGGCCGACCCGGCCGAAGTCTGGGCGTACGCGCAACAGGCGGACGTGGTGATCCTGGTCGAGGCCAAACCCGGGGTGCTGCGGGCGCTCGCCGAGCTGGGCCTGCGGGAGCGGTTCGCGTACGCGCTCGGCGACGCCGACACCGCGGTGAGTGACACCGCAGTGTTCTCGCGCTTCCCGCTGACCCGCAGCACGCTGATCCGGCTGTCGTTCCAGCAGTGGCGGACCGACGTCACCGTGCCGGAGATCGGCGAGCTGACGCTGTTCGCGGTCCACCCGTGCAACCCCTACTGCGGGCGCCAGCGCTGGTACGACGAGCACATCACGCTCAACCAGCGGGTCGCCGACGCGGGCGACGGGCCGATCGTCATGGCCGGTGACTTCAACGCCATCGACGACCACGGCCCGATGCAGCAGTTGCGCCGTCAGGGGATGCGCAGCGCCACCGACGTCGCCGGCGCGGGCTGGCTGCCGACCTGGCCGGCCAACAAGGTCATCCCGCCGATGATCCCGATCGACCACGTGATGATCTCGCCCCAGCTGACCGCGACCTCGGTGCGGGCCTTTTCGGTGGCCGGCACCGACCACCGCGGGCTGCTGACCACGCTGGCCGGCACGTCCTAGACCGCCCGCCGACCGCGTCGCCCCACATCGTGGAAACCGGTGCACCGTAGTCGGTGCACCCGTTTCCACGATCCTCGGACTAGACGACGATGCTGACCAGCTTGGGCGCCCGGACGATGACCTTCTTGATCTCGCGACCGGCCAGTGACCGCTGCACCGCCTCGTCGGCCAGGGCCAGCGCCTTGCAGGTCGTCCTCGGCGATGTCCGGGGCGACCTCGAGCCGGGCCCGGACCTTGCCCTGGATCTGGATCACGCAGGTCACCGACTCGGTGACCAGCAGGCTCGGGTCGACGCTCGGCCAGGTCGCCGACGCCACCGACGGCGCGTGCCCCAACGCCTCCCACATCTCCTCGGCCACGTACGGCGCGACCAGGCTCAGCGCCACGGTGATCACTTCGGCCGCCTCACGCACCGCCGGGTCGTCGCCGGGCACGCCCCCGTCGACCGCCTTGCGCGTCGCGTTGACCAGCTCCATGATCCGGGCCACCGCGACGTTGAACCGCTGGCCCTCGATGGTCAGGTCGATGTCGGCCAGCAGCCGGTGGGTCTGACGACGCAGCGCCCGGTCACCGCCCGCCGGGTCGGTGCCCGGCGCGCTGGTCACCTCGGTGGCCACCCGGTAGGCCCGCTGCAGGAACTTCAGCGACCCGGCCGGCGACAGATCGGCCCAGTCGATGTCCTCCTCCGGCGGTCCGGCGAAGACCACGGTCAGCCGGACCGCGTCGACGCCGAACTTGTCGATCTGCTCGCCCAGGTCGACGCCGTTGCCCAGCGACTTGCTCATCGACTTGCCCTGGTTGATGACCTGGCCCTGGTTCAGCAGCCGCTCGCATCGGCTCGACGAAGTCGACCACCCCCATGTCGAGGAGCACCTTGGTGAAGAACCGCATGTACAGCAGGTGCAGGATCGCGTGCTCGACGCCGCCGACGTACTGCGCGACCGGCATCCACCGACGGACGTCGTCGGGATCGAACGGGGCCCTCGGTGTAGCCGGGCGAGCAGTAGCGGAAGTAGTACCACGACGAGTCGACGAAGGTGTCCATCGTGTCGGTGTCGCGGGTGGCCGGGCCGCCGCAGGTCGGGCAGGCCACGTTGACCCAGTCGGTCGCCGCGGCCAGCGGCGAGGTGCCCTTGGGCGCCAGATCCGTCCCCGTTGAGATACGGCAGTTCCACGCGGCAGCTGGTCGTCGGGCACCGGCACCTCGCCGCAGCGCGCCGCAGTGGATGATCGGGATCGGACAGCCCCAGTAGCGCTGCCGGCTCAGCAGCCAGTCGCGCAGCCGGTAGGTCACCGCGCCGGCACCGACCCCGTCGTCCTCCAGCTGGGCGATGATCGTGGCCACTCCGGCCCGTTTGTCGCTCAGCCCGTCCAGCGGTCCCGACGCCACGTAGCTGCCGTCACCCGAGGTCGCCACCCCGGTCTCGCTCGGGGTCGGCGGCGCCGGTGTCGACCACGACCCGGACCGGCAGATCGTAGGTCCGGGCGAAGTCCAGGTCGCGCTGGTCGTGGGCCGGGACGGCCATCACCGCACCGGTGCCGTACTCGGCCAGCACGTAGTCGGCCGCGTAGACCGGGATCTGCTCGCCGTTGACCGGGTTGGTGGCGTGACGCCCAGGAAGACCCCGGTCTTGGGCCGGTCGGTCGACTGGCGCTCGATCTCGGTGGCCCGCTTGGTCTGCTCCAGGTAGGCCTCGAACGCCGGCCGCTGCTCCTCGGTGACGATCTCCGCGGCCAGCGGCGCCTCGGGCGCGACGACGAAGAACGTGGCCCCGAACAGGGTGTCCGGCCGGGTCGTGAAGACGGTGACCGGCTCCTCGCGCCCGTCGATGGCGAAGTCGACGTACGCGCCCTCGGACCGGCCGATCCAGTTGCGCTGCATGGTCAGCACCCGCTCGGGCCAGCCGCCCTCCAGCTGCTCCATGTCGTCCAGCAGGCGCTCGGCGTAGTCGGTGGTCTTGAAGTACCACTGGGTCAGCCTGCCGCTTGGTGACCACGGAGCCGCAGCGCTCGCACAGGCCCTGGACGACCTGCTCGTTGGCCAGCACGGTCTGATCGGTCGGGCACCAGTTGACGAAGCTCGCCTTGCGGTAGGCCAGTCCGCGCTCGAAGAAGCGCAGGAACAGCCACTGGGTCCAGCGGTAGTACTCGGGATCGGAGGTGTGCAGCCGGCGGGACCAGTCGAAGCTCAGTCCGTAGCGCTTGAACGAGTTGGCCTGGGTCTCGATGTTGGCGTAGGTCCACTCGGCCGGGTGGGCGTTGCGCTTGATCGCCGCGTTCTCGGCCGGCAGGCCGAAGGAGTCCCACCCGATCGGGTGCAGGACGTCGTAGCCCTTCAGCTTCCAGTGCCGGGCCACCACGTCGGCCATCACGAACGCCTCGGCGTGACCCATGTGCAGGTCGCCGGAGGGGTAGGGGAACATGTCGAGCACGTAGCGTCGCTCACGGCTGCCGTCGTCCAGCGGGCGGAACGTCTGGTCGGTCTCCCAGAACTGCTGCCAGCGGTCCTGTGCACGTGCGGCGTCGTACGCCGACCGCTCGGTCTCTACCTCAGTCATCTCGCTTCTTCCTCGTCGTGCACCCACGTGGGCTCGGGCATGAAAAAACCCCTGTGCCGATCAGGCACCAGGGGCGGCCGCGCGGAACTGCGCGGCTAGGTAAGGAGCGCGACGCGATGCATACCCCGGAGTCTAGACCACCGTGGCCGTTAGCTTGAGGCGATGAAGCGGATCGACGACGAGGGACTGCGGCGGGCCACCCTGGCGCGGCAGTTCCCCGCCGTCGACGGCCGCGACCCGGCCGCGGTGCTCGAGCTGTTCGGCCGACTCGGGCCGATCCAGTCGCAGGTGCCGCGCTCGCCGTTCCTGACCGCCTCGTCGCGGCTGCCGGGGGTCACGTACGCCACGATGGCCGCTCTGTTCGAGGACCATCGGCTGCTCAAGACCAGCAGCCTGCGCGGGACCGTCCACACCACCGATCGGGCGCAGTATCCGCTGGTCGACGCGGTGGCGCGCCGGCAGCGGGCCCAGCAGCTGACCAGGGCGCTCGAACTGCCCGACCCCGGGCTGGCCCACGACCTGGCCCGGGCCACCGAGGCGTTCGCCGACGGGACGTGGCGGCCGCGCGCCGAGATCATCGCCTGGGCCCGCGATTGGCTCGAGCAGCACGCCGGACCGGATTCGGCCGCCACCGTGGGCACCACCTTCACCGACGCCCTGCTCTGGGGCCACAGCGCGATGATCCGCCGCCCGAAGGACGGGCGCTGGGAGCGGCGCACCGATTCCTGGCACCGCCGGACCCGCGAACTGGTGCCCGAGCTCCCCGAGCTCGACGTCGACGCCGCACTGGCCGGATTGGTCCGGGTCCACCTCGGCTCCTACGGCCCGGCCCAACGCGCCGACCTGGCCTACTTCTGCGGGGTCGGCCTGACCGTGGTCGACCAGGCGGTCGCGGCGCTCGGTGACGAGGTGATCAAGCTCGACGGTCCGGGCGGGGTCTACCTCGACCTCGCCACACCCCCGGTCGGCGGTCCGGACCCGGGGCTGCGGCTGTTGCCCGAGTTCGACGGGCTGCTCCTCGGCTTCCACGGTCGGAACCGCTTCCGCTTCCTCGACGAGCACCAGCTGCCGCACGTCTGGGCCAAGGTCAACGGCGTCTACTCCCCGATCGTGCTGCACGACGGCCGGATCGTCGCCACCTGGCGGACCGTGACCCAGGGACCGCGGACCCGGCTCGAGGTCAGCATGCTCGATCCGCACCCGCCGCTGCCCGACGACGCGTTCACCGACGCCATCCAGGCCATCGAGCAGGTCCTCGACCTGACCATCAGTGAGCTCCGGGTCGATCCGGCCGACTGAGCACCGATGGGGCCGCACAATGGGAGCGATCCCGTCGCGACTACGCCGCAAGATCCCACCCGTTGTGCGGTCGGGCCGGGCGGTGCCGCGACGCCCGTCCCTAGACTGATCCGAGTGAGTACGCCACACCCCCGCCCGGACGTCATCGTCATCGGTGGCGGGCTGATCGGGTCGGCCATCGGCTGGCGGCTGGCCCAGGGCGGCGTACGCGTCACCGTGGTCACCGGTGAACCCGCAGCGGCCGCCTCGCACGTGGCCGCGGGGATGCTCGCCCCGGTCAGCGAGACCACGTTCACCGAGCAGGCCCTGCTGCCGCTCAACCTCGCCTCGCTCAGGCTCTACGACCGCTTCGCCGCCGAACTCGAGCAGGCCAGCGATCTGCCCTCCGGGCTGCACCGGACCCCGACCCTGTCGATCGGCTACGACGCCGACGACGCCGCCCGGCTGCGCGCGTTCGCCGATTTCCTCGGCCGGATCGGACATCCGTGCGAGGTGCTGACCAGCCGGGAGGCCAAGGCGTACGAGCCGCTGCTGGCCCCGTCGGTCCGGTCCGGTCTGCTGGTCGACGACGACTGGAGCTGCGACAACCGGCTGCTGTGGGCCGCCGTCCGCGAGGCCGGCCGGCGTGCCGGCGTCGCCGAACAGCCGGGCTTCGTCCACGCCATCCGCTCCGACCGCGGCCGGGTCACCGGGGTCGAGACGAGTGACGGCAGTCGCCTCGACGCCGGCACCGTCGTGGTGGCCAACGGCGCGTGGGCCGGCCAGCTCACCGGCATCGCCGCGCTCGCGGTGCGCCCGATCAAGGGCCAGATCCTGCGGCTCGACCGCGGCCGGCTACCCGGTCCGAAGCTCACCGTCCGGGCGTTCAGCCGCGGCACCGAGGTCTACCTGGTGCCGCGCGGCGGCGGGTCGCGAGCTGGTGGTCGGGGCCACGGTCGAGGACCTCGGCTTCGACGCCCGCCCCACCGCCGGTGGGGTGTACGAACTGCTCCGCGACGCCCGGACCGTGCTGCCGATCACCGCCGAGTACGGCCTGACCGAGACCAGCGTCGGCTGGCGACCCGGCACGCCGGACAACGCGCCGCTGCTCGGGCGCGGTGAGCTCGACGGGCTGGTGATCGCCACCGGCCACTACCGCAACGGCGTGCTGCTGACCCCGGTGACCGCCGCGGTGGTCGCCGACCTGGTGCTCCGCGACGAGCTGCCCGAGGTGGCCGCCGCCTTCGCCCCCGACCGTTTCACCCGCATCGCGCATCCCGCGTGAGCTCGAGGGGGACCTCCCCCGCCGAAAGGACCCACGATGATCGTCACCGTCAACGGCAGACCGCGCGAGGTGACGCCGCCGGCCATGCTGATCGAGCTGCTCGATCTCGAACCGGGTCGGCCCACTCCCCGCGGGATCGCGGTGGCGGTCGACGGCGAGGTGGTCCCTCGGACCGAGCACGCCACCACCGAGGTCGCCGAGGGCGCCCGGATCGAGATCGTCACGGCGGTGCAGGGTGGCTGACGACCAGCTGATCATCGCCGGCCGTACCTTCGGCTCGCGGCTGATCATGGGCACCGGCGGGGCACCCAGTCTCGACGTCCTCGAGGCGGCGCTGGTCGCGTCGGGCACCGAGCTGACCACTGTGGCCATGCGCCGGATCGACCCGAACGCCCCCGGGTCGGTGCTCGACATCCTCGACCGGCACGGCGATCGCCGTGCTGCCCAACACGGCCGGGTGCTACACCAGCGCCGAGGCCGTGCTCACCGCGCACCTGGCCCGCGAGGCGCTGGAGACCGACTGGGTCAAGCTCGAGGTGATCGCCGACGAGGTCACCCTGCTGCCCGACCCGATCGAGACCCTCGACGCCGCCGAACGGCTGGTCGCCGACGGTTTCGTGGTGCTGCCGTACACCAACGACGACCCGATCCTGGCCCGCAAGCTGGCCGACGCCGGCTGCGCCGCGGTGATGCCGCTCGGCGCCCCGATCGGGTCCGGGCTGGGCATCCGCAACCCGCACAACATCGAGCTGATCGTCGAGGGAGCCTCGGTCCCGGTCGTCCTCGACGCCGGGATCGGCACCGCCTCCGAGGCGGCGCTGGCCATGGAGCTGGGCTGCGACGCCGTCCTGCTCGCCTCGGCGGTGACCCGGGCCGAGGCACCGATCCTGATGGCCGAGGCGATGCGGCACGCCGTCACCGCGGGTCGGCTGGCCCGGTGGCGGGACGTATTCCGGTTCGGCGGTATGCGGAGGCATCCTCGACCCATGCGGGACGCATCGACTGAGCGGCAGCAGCGTACGGGAATCACCCGACGCCCGGCGCGCCTGCCCCGGGTGCGGCCGAACCCACACTTAGACTCGGCGAACCGGCCCACACGGCCCCTTTCCCCACCGTGTTCGGAGCAGATGTGCCCATGTCGACCGTCGGCGACCCGCTCGTCGGACAACTCCTCGACGGTCGCTACCAGATCACCCAGCGCCTCGCCCGAGGCGGCATGGCGACCGTCTACCAGGCCGTCGACACCCGGCTGACCCGCACGGTCGCGGTCAAGATCATGCATGTCGGCCTCGGTGACGACGCCGACTTCGCGCGCAAGTTCGACCGCGAGGCCCGGGCCGCGGCCAAGCTGTCGCACCCCAACGTGGTCTCGGTGTTCGACCAGGGTCAGGGCCGCCTCGACGGCGGGGTCAGCCGGCCCTACATCGTGATGGAGTACGTCGACGGCAGCACCCTGCGTGACCTGATCAACCGGGACGCCCCGCTGACTCCGCTGCGGGCCCTGGCGCTGATCGAGCCGGTGCTGTCGGCCCTGGCCGCCGCGCACGACGCCGGTCTGGTGCACCGTGACGTCAAGCCGGAGAACGTCCTGATCGGTGACCGCGGCCAGCTCAAGGTGGCCGACTTCGGCCTGGCCAAGGCCATCTCGTCGCAGACCCAGACCGCCACCCAGGGGCTGCTGATCGGCACGGTCTCCTACCTGCCACCCGAGCTGGTGGTCAGCGGCCGCTCCGACGCCCGATCCGACGTCTACAGCACCGGCGTCGTGCTGTTCGAGCTGTTGACCGGGATCAAGCCGCACACCGGCGACACCCCGATCCAGGTCGCGTACGCGCACGTTCACAAGGACGTGCCCAAGCCCTCGACCTTCCCGACCGCCGGTCCGATCCCGCCCTACCTGGACGCGCTGGTCACCCGGGCCACCGTCGCGCAACGCCGACCACCGCCCGCACGACGCCCGGGTGCTGCTGACCCAGGTCCGCCGGGTGCGCTCGGCGCTCGAACAGGGGCTGGCCGACGACCCGGAACTGACCCAGGACCTGAGCGGGTACGCGGCCCCTGCGGTCGACGCCGCCCCGGACCGCGCCGACTACGAGGCCACCCAACTGGTCCCCGATCCGCGGCGACCGGTGCCCCCGACCCGGATGATCACCACCTCCGGCCCGGCGTTCGCCGCGCCACCGGCGTCGCACCCGGACCCACCCATCGCGGCTCGGACCACACCGGTTTCGGCCTACTCGGCCCCCACCTCGGCCTACCCGGCGTCGGCCTATTCAGCGCCGACCACGCCGACCTCGGCGTATTCACCGCCCACCGTCTTCGAGGCCCCGCCACCGCCGGTGCCGCGGACCTCCTCCGCGGTGGCGCCCGAACGGGTCGCCGCGCTCCGGGCCCGGCAGGCCCGGCGGCGCCGCCGGGGCTGGGTCGCGCTGCTGCTGGTCCTGTTGCTCACCACCACCGCCGCCCTGGCCGGCTGGTACCTGACCGAGGGACGCTTCACCAGTACGCCGGCCCTGGCCTCGCTCCCCCGGTCCGAGGCCGAGCAGGTGGCGGCCAAGTCCGAGGTGCGGCTGCGGTTCAGCGACCGCTACAGCGAGTCGGTGGCCCGCGGCGAGGTCATCACCACCGACCCCGGCCCGGGCAGCAAGGTCCGCAAGGGCTCGACGATCGAGGCCAGCCTGTCGCTCGGCCCCGAGCGCTACCCGATGCCGACCGTGGTCGGGCTGACCCAGTCGGCGGCCGAGACGGCGATCCAGCAGAGCAAGCTGCGGGTCGGCGCGGTCACCGAGAAGTACAGCGAGATCGTGGCCGCCGGCATCGTGCTGGCCGGCTCGCACAAGGTCGGAGCCAGCCTCAAACCGAACACCGCCATCGCCCTCGACGTCTCGCGCGGGCCGCGGCCGATCAAGATCGTCAACTACCGCGGCAAGGACGCCGACGCGGCCAAGGCGGCGTTGATCAAGGCCGGCTTCCAGGTCACCGAGGCCAAGGCGGCCAACTCCGACAAGTACGCGCGCGGCGAGGTGATCAAGCAGGAGCCGAGCAAGGGCCGGGCCGCCAAGGGCACCACCATCACGCTGACCCGCTCGCTCGGACCGGTGATGGTGACCGTGCCCACGGTCAGCCGGATGGGGATCAAGGCGGCCAAGGAGACCCTCGAGGCGGCCGGCTTCACCACCCGGACGCGGCAGGCGTCGATCTACCTCGGTCTCGGCTATGTCCACCGCACCGATCCGCCGGCGCTGTCGTCGGCCCCCAAGGGTTCGCTGATCACCATCTTCGTCGTCTGATCAGCCACCCCGACGGTCGCGATGATCACGACAGCGGCAGCACCGCGCCCCGATGCGGACCGGGCCTTAGGCTGACGCGGTGTCGAATCGCCCAACCCGGATCGAGTTGTTGGCCTTCGCCGCGCTGCTGGTCATGACGGCCGCCTGGGGATCGACGTTCTTCATGATCAAGGACGTCGTCACCCGGATGGAGGTCGTCGACCTGCTGGCCGTGCGGTTCGCCATCGCCGGGGCGGCCCTGACCCTGATCGCCGGCCGCCGACTGCGGATGGAGCGGCGGACCGTGCTCAGCGGTGTCTTCCTCGGAGCGATCTACGGCGCGGCGCAGATCCTGCAGACCCTCGGACTGGACCGGACCAGTGCGAGCGTGTCGGGGTTCATCACCGGGCTCTACGTGGTGGCCACCCCGTTGCTGGCCGCGTTGCTGCTCCGGGCCCGGATCCCGCGGCTGACCTGGGTCGCCGCCCTGCTGGCCACGGTGGGGCTCGGCGTGCTCTCGCTCAACGGATTGTCGATCGGGCTCGGCGAACTGCTCACCCTGGTGTCGGCCGTCGTCTACGCCGGACACATCATCGCGCTCGGCCGGCTCGCCGGTCCGGGCACCGCCCTGGCCCTCAGCGTGGTCCAGATGTGGGTGATCGCGGCACTGTGCACCGTCGCCGCGTTCGTCCCGGTCCGCGGCACCACGTCCGGGGTCCAGCTGCCGACCACCACCGCGGATTGGCTGATGGTCGTCTACCTCGCGGTGATCGCCGGGGCGATGACCATGGTGCTGCAGTCGTGGGCCCAGGCCCGGATCGACGCCTCGCGGGCAGCGGTGATCATGGCGATGGAGCCGGTCTGGGCGGCCGGGTTCGCGGTGGCCCTCGGAGGCGAGATGATCACTGTCCGCATGGTCATCGGTGGCCTGGCCATCCTGGCCGCGATGTATCTGGTGGAAGTGGCGCCGCGGCAGTTGGCCGTCCGCCGAGATCGACGTCTGGAGGTCCAACGACAGTGAGCGATACGACCACGATCGTCCTGGTCGCCGTCATCGCCGTGGTGGTGGCGGTGGTCGTCGCCCTGATCGTGCGCCGGCAGCGCTACAAGAAGGCGCTGAGAGACCGCGGCTGGCACTTCGACCCGAATCCGCCGATCGAGGCGGTGTGGGACCACCAGGCGCCGCCGTTCGGGCTGGGCTTCGACCGCAAGGCCGACGAGGCGATCAGCGGCACCACCACCGCCGGCGTCCCGTTCCGGGTCTTCGAGTACGCCTACTCCGACGCCGGGCCCACGTTCGACGAACGGCTGGCCAGCCTGCAGCTCCCGGTCGCCCTGCCCGACGTGTTCATCTCCACCGGCGGCGTACGCAACGGGGTCGACCTGAGCCCGATCGACGTCGATCCCCGGCTGCACGTCCGAGCCGGCAACGTGTCGGCCGCCCGCCGGGTGCTCGACCAGGGCCTGCTCGACGCGATCGCCGGCTTCGGCCAGGCCGGTCACCGGGTCGACCTGAGCATCGACGGCGATCACCTCGTCGCGGTCGGGGCGCCGAAGAAGCCCGAGGAGCTGCAGATCTACCTCGACGCACTGACCAGGGTGGCCCAGGCGGTCAACGCACCGGCGCTGGCCGGGTACGCGACGGCCCCGCGACCCCCTGGGCTGGGCTTCTACGGCCGGCCCGACTGGGTGCTGGTCGGACGCGACGACAGCCTGATCGCCACCTACGGCCTGACCACCGCCGGTTTCGGGCACGAGACCGACAAGGTGGTCCGCGGACACAACGACGGACTGCCGATCGACGCGTTCATCCACCGCTGGAAGACCACCCGCACCGAGACCTACACCGACTCCGAGGGCCGGGCCCAGACCCGGACGGTCACCGAGAGCCACTCCGAGAACATCTGCATCGTCACCATGCCCTTCGCCTTCCCGCTGCTCTCGGTCGGCGGCGGCTGGGGTGGGGAGCGGGTCCGGTTCGAGAGCGAGGAGTTCAACGACCGGTTCAAGGTGAGGACCGCAAACCCCAAGTTCGCCTATGACGTCATCCACCCGCGGACCATGGAGTATCTGGTCGCCGCCAACCCGCCACAGTTCCGGATCGAGGACCACCAGATGCGGTTCTCGGTCTCGACCCACGACCAGCTGATGGTCGGCTACTGCGCCGATTTCGCCCACGAGTTCTTCGGCCGGGTGCCGTCGTTCGTCTGGAAGAACCTGGGTGTGGCTCAGCCGGGCTTTCGCCGCGCGCTCGAGAGCTGAACCTGCCCGTCCACGCCGGGGCCCATGGCCCTGCCCGCCGGGACGCGAGGACGATGACCTCGATGTGGGGCCCTGTCGTGCTCGATCTTCCCGCCGACCGCGCGGTGCGGTTCTGGGGTCGTCGCCGCAGCGATGAGACCTGAGCGGAATACTTCGTCCTGACCTCATCGGTCGAGAAGCGGCACGTGTCCCCGTCCAGGGCCACGGAAGCTACGACCGACTCAAGCTCGGCAGACCAGAACGAGACTCAGGAGATCCTGTGACCCACGCCCCGTCGGTGATCGTGTTCGACGTCAACGAGACCTTGTCCGACATGGCGCCGCTCGCGCAGCGTTTCACCGACGTCGGAGCGCCGCCGGCCCTCGCGAAGCTGTGGTTCGCCACTCTGTTGCGCGACGGCTTCGCCCTGGCCGCGGCGGGCGACAAGGGCCGCTTCGCCGAGATCGGCGCCGAAGCACTACGCGGCTTGCTGCGTGGCGTGCCGCTCGACCGGGGCGACGACCGCGCGGTGGAGCACGTGATGCAGGGGATGAGCCAATTGAGCGTCCACCCCGACGTCGTGGACGGGGTGCGGGCGCTGCGGGCGGCCGGGTACCGGCTGGTCACCTTGACCAACGGAGCCGCGGCGGTGGCCGACCGACTGTTCGCCGCGGCCGGCATCCGGGCCGAGTTCGAACACCTTCTGTCGGTGGACGACGCGGCCGCCTGGAAACCGGTCCCCGCCGCGTACACCTACGCCGCCCAGGTGTGCGGGGTGGCGCCCCGAGACCTCCTGTTGGTGGCGGTGCACCCGTGGGACATCCACGGCGCGTCCCGGGCTGGCCTCGGCACCGCGTGGCTCAACCGAAGCACGAGCGCCTACCCCGGCTACTTCACCGCCCCCGACATCGTCGCCAACACGCTGACCGACCTGGCCAACGCCCTGGAGGGCCTGGACACCTCGTCCTCGTCTCATTGACCGGTGATTTTCCCCGCTCCTTGTCTCTGACCACCACGGCAGGGAAAGGTCGAGCACATGTTTCGTCGTAGTGTCAGCGTCGCAGTAGCCTCTGTAGCCTCGGCCGCGTACGGCGTGTTCGCAGACAAGGAGCACCGCTATGCCACTGAAGGGCCGGACCGGACCCAAGCACTGGCTCGGCTGGCTGGCGCGGATTCCGTCTCATGCCGTCCACCTCGTCCAGGCCCTGGCCCGCAAGAGGACGGCCACGACGCCCATGACGACATCCCCCGGAGACGCACACGAGTGGCTGAGCCGCGACGCCTGTGTCGACGTCGACGCGATCTTCGGCCGGATCGAGGAGAAGCCCGACGAGCGCGATCGGCCCGATGCGCCACGACCTCGCAACCCGGCCTGATCCTCAGAGCCGCCACGTTTCGCGCCCGCCGGTGAGCTCCACGATTCCGGTGGGGTGAGCGCGCCGTTTTGGTCGGTGACCAGCCTCCCCGAGTTGTCGTCCCCCTGATCAGAGCTACATCACCGACGACACGTGCGGCGAATTCCTCCGTCCCCCGCCCCGCTGCACGAGCGCGAGGTGGACTTCCGGCGGGCCGCGACCGGATGGCGGTTCAAGGACTCCGACAGCGCCGAGTTCGCGGGGACGCTGTATCCGCCGACCGGCGACAGCATCGAGCTGCTGCTGCAGCGGCTCGACCCGCACGCGCGATCCCCACCGGTGGCGGATGGGTCGCTCTGCACGACCCGGCCGGGATGGTTTTCTGCGCCACCGGCCGGTCACCGGACACGCCGTGATCCGCTCCGGACCTCAGATGTCGACGTCGAGAGCAGCAGCGATCGGCACGCCCGGGCGGTAGGCCAGGTGCCGGTAGCTGGGGGCGTCGAGGACGGTCAGGTCGGCGCGCGCCCCGACCACCAGGCGGCCGATGTCGTCGCGGCGCAGCGCCCGGGCGGCGCCGGCGGTCGCGGCGTACAGCGCCTGCCCCGGCGTGAGCCCCATCTCGCGGACGGCCAGGCTGATCACCCAGGGCATCGACGACGAGTAGCAGGTGCCGGGATTGCAGTCGGTGGCCAGCGCGAGGGGCACCCCGGCCCGGAGCAGCGCCGCGGCGTCCGGATAGGGCGAGCGGGTGCAGAACTCGACCCCGGGCAGCAGCGTGGCCACGGTGTCGCCCGCGGCCAGCGCGTCGACGTCGGCGGGGTCCAGGTAGGTGCAGTGGTCGACGCTGGCCGCGCCGAGTTCGACGGCCAGGCGTACGCCGGGGCCCGGTCCGAGCTGGTTGCCGTGCACCCGCAGCTCGAGGCCGGCGGCCCGGCCGGCGCGGAGGATGGCCTCGGCTTCGGCCCCGTCGAAGGCGTGGGCCGAGTTCGGTTCGCAGAACACGTCGATCCAGCGGGCGTGCGGGACCGCCGCGGCCAGCATCGGACCGGTCACCAACGCGACGTACCCGGCCCGGTCGTCGGCGTACTCGGCCGGCACCACGTGCCCGCCGAGGAAGGTGGTCTCGGCAGTGAACTCGCGGGCGATCCGCAGGGCCCGGGCCTCGTCGTCGACGGTCAGTCCGTAGCCGCTCTTGATCTCGACGGTGGTCGTGCCCTGCAGCCGCATCTCCTCGACCCGGTCGGCGACCAGGGCGCGCAGCGTGTCGTCGTCGGCCGCCCGGGTCGCGGCGACCGAGACGCCGATGCCGCCGCCGTCGTAGCGCTCACCGGCCATCCGGGCCGCGAACTCCGCGCTCCGGTCACCGGCGAAGACCAGGTGGCTGTGGGTGTCGACGAAGCCCGGGACGACGGCGCGGCCCTCGAGGTCGATCCGGGTGTCGGCGATCGGGGCTGCGGCCGGGTCGCCGATCCAGACGATCCGGTGGTCCTCGACCACGATGGCCGCGTCATGGCGCTGTCCGAGCCCGTCGGACCCGGTGCCGTCACAGCTGGTCAGTTCGCCGATCCCGGTGATCAGCACGCTTCTCATCGCGGTCGCCCCGCCGTCCGCGCCCCCGAGCGACGACTCATACCCGGATTTCCCGGCCGTCGACCACCACCAGGGTCACGTCGGCGCCGGTGGCGGCGTAGCCGATCTGATCGGCGGCGGCGCCCCGGGTGCGGTGCGAGTCGTCGTCGACGACGACGAAGTCGGCCGGCGCGCCGACGACCAGTTCGCCACCGGACTCCCAGCCCAGGCTGCGGTAGCCGGACACGCCGGCCGCAGTCATCAGCTCTCCCGGGCTGAAGCGGCCGCGTCGCCGGGTCAGCAGCCGTTCGTGCATCTCCAGGCCTCGGAGCTCCTCGAACGGATCGATGACCGCATGCTGGTCCGAGCCGAGGCTGATCGCGCACCCGGCGTCGAGCAGCCGGCGGGCGGGTCCGATGCCGTCGGCCAGGTCGCGTTCGGTGGTCGGGCAGAAGCACACCGCGCTCGACGACCAGCCCAAGCGCACGATGTCGCTGTCGAGCAGGTGGGTGGCGTGGATCGCCGTCGTCCGCGGCCCGAGCAGGCCGTGGTCGTCGAGCAGTTCCGTGGGCGTGCGGCCGTAGTACGACAGGCACGCGGCGTTCTCGGCGGGCTGCTCGCTCAGGTGCACGTGCAGCGGCCGATCGCCGATCAGCTCGGCCATCCGGTCCAACTCGGGGGCCGGAACGGCGCGGACCGAGTGCACGCCGGCGCCGATCTTCACGGTCGGGCCACCCTCGAGCCCGGCGACCCGCTCGGCCCAGCCCTCGGCCGACCCGTCGCTGAACCGCCGCTGGGTCTCCTCGAGAGGCTGGTGGCCGCCCTCGTCGAGCCCGCCGGCCAGGTAGACCGTGTCGAACAACGTCAGCCGGATCCCGACGTCGACCGCCGCGGCGATCACCGCCTGACCCATGGCGTTCGGTTCGGCGTACGCGGTGCCGTCCTTGTCGTGGTGCAGGTAGTGGAACTCGCCCACGGCGGTGTAGCCGACGCTGACCATCTCGGCATAGACCTGTCGGGCCAGCACGTAGTAGCTGTCGGGGTCGAGTTCGGTCGCCGTCGCGTACATCTTCTCGCGCCAGGTCCAGAAGCTGCCACCGTCGTCGTGGGTCTGGCCGCGCAACGACCGGTGGAAGGCGTGGCTGTGCCCGTTGGCCAGCCCGGGCAGCACCACGCCGGACAGCCTTCGGTCCCGGAGCTGGGGTGGAGCGACCTCGATGGCGGTGAACCGCCCGTCGGCCACGCTGACCCGGACGCCGTCGTGGCATCCGTCGGGCAGCCACGCGTGTTCGGCCCAGTAGCTGATGGTCATATCGGTCTCCCGGCAAGGTCGGCTAGCACAGTGGTCAGCGCTGCCACCCCCGAAAGGCAGTCATCGCGTTCGGCGAACTCGGCCGGGGCATGGGACACCCCGGTCGGATTGCGGACGAACAGCATCGCGGTAAGTATGCCGGTATTGGCCAGGATTCCCGCGTCGTGCCCCGCCCCGGTGCCCAGGAGAGGCGCTCCGGCGAGTAAGCGGCTGAGCCGGCCGGCCAGTTCGGCATCGAATCGGGTCGGCGGCGTCCACGATTCCTCGGCCACCGCTCCTCCCAGTTCGGCGACCAGTCCACCGACCTCGGCCACCGCGGCGCGGACCGCCGCCGGGTCGCTCCCCCGCGCGTCGAGCCAAGCCAGCACACGACTGGGGATGGCGTTCACTCCGCCCGGTTCGACGGCGAGTTTGCCGACGGTGGCGAGTACGCCGTGCCGCTCGGCCGCCGCGCGGGCGCCCAGGATGACCTGCGCTCCGCCGAGCAGGGCGTCGCGGCGATCGGGCAGTGCGGTGGTGCCGGCGTGGTCGGCCACCCCGGGCAGATCGATCCGCCAGCGCCCGTGCGGCCAGATGTCGGTGGCCACGCCGACCGGCCGGTCGCGGTCGACCAGGTGCCGTCCCTGCTCGACGTGCAGTTCGACGAAGGTGCCGACCCGGGCCAGCGCCTGCGGATCGACGCCGAGCCGCTGCGGGTCGCGGCCGCGGGCCGTCAGCACCTCGGCCAGCGTGCGACCGTCGCCGTCGCGGAGCCCGAGGGCCCGCGCGGCGGGCAGCACGCCGGTGATCAGCCGCGACCCGGCGCAGGCGATGCCGAACCGCGCGCCCTCCTCGTCGCCGAAGTTGACCACGCCGATCGGCCGCTCGGGGGCGAAGCCGCGCCCGCGCAGCGCGTCGATGGCCGCGAAGGCACTGACCACGCCGAGCGGTCCGTCGTACGCGCCGCCGTCGGGCACGCTGTCCAGGTGCGACCCGGTGACCACGCCCGGCCGCACGTCGGGATCGCCCCACCAGGCCCACTGGTTGCCGGCGCGGTCCTCGACCAGGTCCAGTCCCCGGGCCGCCGCCTCGCCGGCGAACCAGGTGCGCAGCGTGAGGTCGGCGTCGGTCCAGGCGAACCGGCGGTAGCCACCGTTGCCGACCCGACCGATCCCTTCGATCGCCGACCACAGGCCGTCGAACGACCGGGACCCGGCGTCGCTCAGCACCTCGGGCTGCGGAGCGCGATCACCGGTCCTGCTCACGACTCACGCATCGGGATCCGTACGCCCTGCTCGGCGGCCACCTCGACGGCCCGCTCGTAGCCGGCGTCGACGTGACGGATGACCCCCATCCCCGGGTCGTTGCTCAGCACCCGGGCCAGCTTCTCCGCGGCCAGCGCGGTCCCGTCGGCCAGGCTGACCTGACCGGCGTGGATCGAGCGGCCCATCCCGACGCCGCCGCCGTGGTGGATCGACACCCACGACGCCCCCGACGCGGTGTTGATCAGCGCGTTGAGCAGCGGCCAGTCGGCGATGGCGTCGGAGCCGTCGAGCATCGATTCGGTCTCTCGGTAGGGGCTGGCCACCGAGCCGGTGTCCAGGTGGTCGCGACCGATGACGATGGGCGCGCTGACCCGGCCGGAGGCGACCAGGTCGTTGAAGGCCAGCCCGGCCCGGTCGCGTTCGCCCTGACCCAGCCAGCAGATCCGGGCCGGCAGGCCCTGGAAGGCGATCTTCTCGCGCGCTCCGCGCATCCACTTCTGCAGTCGGTCGTGGTCGGGGAACAGCTCCATCACCGCCCGGTCGGTGACGTCGATGTCCTTCGGGTCCCCGGACAGTGCGACCCAGCGGAACGGACCGCGGCCCTCGCAGAACAGCGGGCGGATGTAGGCCGGCACGAAGCCCGGGAAGTCGAACGCCCGCTGGTAGCCGCCGTGGCGGGCCTCGTCGCGGATCGAGTTGCCGTAGTCGAAGACCTCGGCCCCGGCGTCGGCGAACCCGACCATGGCCTCCACCTGGGCGGCCATCGACGCGCGGGCCCGGTCGGTGAACTCCTCGGGCTTCTTCTCGGCCAGCTCGGCCCAGTCCTCGAGCGCCACGTCGACCGGCAGATAGCTGAGCGGGTCGTGGGCGCTGGTCTGGTCGGTGACGACGTCGATGGCCACGCCGCGGCGCAGCAGCTCGGGGAACACCGCGGCGCAGTTGCCGACCACGCCGATCGACCAGGCCCGGCGCTCGGCCTTGGCCGCCAGCGCCTTGGCGATCGCCTCGTCGAGGTCGGCGGCGACCTCGTCGAGGTAGCGGTGCTGCACCCGGCGTTCGAGCCGGGCCCGGTCGACGTCGACGATCAGGCAGACCCCGTCGTTGAGCGTGACGGCCAGCGGCTGCGCACCGCCCATCCCGCCGCAGCCACCGGTCAGCGTCAGCGTCCCGGCCAGGGTGCCGCCGAAGCGCTTCTCGGCCACGGCGGCGAACGTCTCGTAGGTCCCCTGGACGATGCCCTGGGTGCCGATGTAGATCCACGACCCGGCGGTCATCTGGCCGTACATGGTCAGCCCGAGCTTCTCCAGCCGACGGAACTCGGGCCAGGTGGCCCAGTCCCCGACCAGGTTCGAGTTGGCCAGGATGACCCGCGGGGCCCACTCGTGGGTCCGCATCACCCCGACCGGGCGGCCGGACTGGACCAGCATGGTCTCGTCGGGCGCCAGGGTGGTCAGCGTGCGGACCATGGCGTCGTACGAGCGCCAGTCGCGGGCGGCCTTGCCGGTGCCGCCGTAGACGACCAGGTCATCGGGTCGCTCGGCGTTCTCCGGATCGAGATTGTTCATCAGCATCCGCAACGGGGCCTCGGTGGTCCACGAGCGGGCGGTCAGCGTCGTGCCGCGGGGGGCGCGTACGGGGCGGGAACCTTCCATGTCCTTCACTCCTCGGTTCAGTTCAGGGGTCCGGTGACGGCTTCGACGGCGTCGAGCAGCCGGCCGTCGGCGACGAGGTGGTGGGCGAGATCGATCTCGGGGGCCAGCCAGCGGTCCGGCCCGGGCCCGGGGATCCCGGCCGAGCGCAGGGCGGCGACGGCGGCGGCGGTGGCCGGCGCCGGGGTGAGTGGGGCCCGCAGGTCGAGGCCGCGGGCGGCGGTCAGCACCTCGATGGCCAGCACCCGGGTCAGACCGTCGATCGAGCGCCGCAGCTTCCGCGCCGCCGACCAGCCCATCGAGACGTGGTCCTCCTGCATCGCCGAGCTGGGGATCGAGTCGACCGAGGCCGGGGCGGCCAGCCGCTTGAGCTCGGAGACGATGGCGGCCTGGGTGTACTGGGCGATCATCAGTCCGGAGTCGACACCGGGGTCGTGGGCCAGGAACGGCGGCAGCCCGGCGCTGCGGGCCCGATCGAGGAACCGGTCGGTCCGGCGCTCGGCGATGCCGGCCAGGTCAGCGACGGCGATGGCCAGGAAGTCGAGCACGTACGCGACCGGCGCGCCGTGGAAGTTGCCGTTGGACTCGACCCGGTCGTCGGGGGTGACCACCGGATTGTCGACCGCCGACGCCAGCTCGACGGTCGCCACCCGTTCGGCGTGGTCGACGGTGTCGCGGACCGCACCGGCGACCTGCGGCGAACAGCGCAGCGAGTACGCGTCCTGGACCCGGGTGCACGCGGTCGGGTCGCGGTGCGAGTCGCGGATCGCGCTGCCGGTCAGCAGCCTGACCAGGTTGGCCGCCGACGCCGCCTGGCCCGGGTGCGGTCGCAGCCGCTGCAGGTCGGCGGCGAACACGTCGTCGGTCCCGAGCAGGCCCTCGACGCTCATCGCCGCGGCGATGTCGGCGACCCGGAGCAACCGGCGCAGGTCGGCGACGGCCATCACCAGCATCCCGAGCATGCCGTCGGTGCCGTTGATCAGCGCCAGGCCCTCCTTCTCGGCCAGCACCACCGGGGTGATCCCGGCGGCGGCCAACGCCTGGCCGGCCGGCATCAGCACCCCGTCGGCGTCGCGGACCGTGCCCTCGCCCATCAGGGCCAGCGCGCAGTGGGCGAGCGGGGCCAGGTCGCCCGAGCAGCCCAGGCTGCCGTACTCGTGGACCACCGGGGTGATGCCGGCGTTGAGCAGGTCGACGTAGGTCTGCAGGGTCTGCTCGCGGACCCCGGTCCGTCCGGTGGCCAGGGTGGAGATCCGCAGCAGGGCCAGTGCCCGGACCACCTCGCGCTCGACCTCGGGACCCGAGCCGGCGGCGTGCGAGCGGATCAGGCTGCGCTGCAGCTGGGTGCGCGCGTCGAGCGGGATGTGCCGGATGGCCAGGGCTCCGAACCCGGTCGAGATGCCGTAGTGGGCGGTGGCGTCGCCGGCCAGCGCCTCGATCACCGTCCGGGTCCGCCGCACCTCGGCCAGCGACGCCGCGGTGAGGACCAGCGGCGCATCGTGCCGGGCCACGGCGAGGACGTCGGCGGCGGTCAGCGGCTCGAGACCGACCGCGATCTGGTGAACGACGAGGAGTGGGGCCATGTCCTCATTCGACGCCCTGCGAACGACCCCGGACAGGGCCCGGTGCGACACTGTGTCTCAGATCCGAGACTTTGCTCTATGTGGGGGGCGACCCCCACACCCCCGCAGGAGTTCCCGTCGCTGGCGCTCCTGAAACTCGGTGTGCAGGTGCGACCACACGCCGCAGAACAGGAGGCTCCCCATGGTGTCCGCCGCCCCGGCCGCCGACCACGTGCTGCGCATCCTCGGCGTGGTCGCCCGGCACCCGGAGCCGATGCCGGCGGCCGCGGTGGCCGCTGCGCTCGGGCTGCCGCGATCGAGCGCTTACCGGTTGCTGGCCGTGCTGGTCGAGCACGGCTACCTGGCCTATCTGCCCGAGGAGCGGCGCTACGGGTTGGGGGTGGGGAGCTACGAGCTGGGATCGGCGTACCAGCGCCAGGTCCCGCTGACCCGGCTGGCCCGACCACTGGTCCGTCACCTGGTCGACCGCACCCGGCACAACGCCCACCTGACCGTGCTCGAGGGGCGCGACGTGGTCTACCTGATCGAGGAGCGGGCCGTCGGCCGGCCGGTGCTGATCACCGACGTCGGTGTCCGGCTGCCCGCGCTCGACACGGCCAGCGGCCTGGCCCTGCTCGCCCGGCTGCCCCCTGCCCAGGTGCGCGCGCTGTTCCCGAGCTCGGTCGCGGTGCGGCGGACGTTGACCGACGTCCGCAACCGCGGGTACGCCACCGAGGACGGCACGATCACCCCCGGTCTGGCCTCGGTCGCCCAGGCGGTGATCGACCACACCGGTCATCCGACCGCGGCGATCGCGGTGACCTACGTCAGCGCGGAGGTCGACGACGGCGAGCGCGCCCGGCTGGCCGCCGCGGTGACCGCGGCGGCCGACCAGTTGTCGCACCGGCTCGGGCACCGGCCTTGACGGCGGCGGTCGGCCCGGCGTTGGACGTCAGTCGGTGCGCTTGGACCAGGTCTGGTGCAGCGTGTCGAGGTGCTGGGTCAGGGTGGAGAACGTCCCGGCCGTGGTCATCGACGTGCGCAGGTAGTGGTTGAGCCCACCCGGTGTCTCGTGCTCCTGCGGCATCTGCGCCCGCTGGTCCAGCTCCGTGCGCAGGGTCTCGGTCGCCAGCCCCTGGAACAGCGTGGCGGCGTAGTCGCGGGCCTGCCGGGCCGGCAGACCGACGCCGAGCAACCAGTCGATGACCGTGTTCTCGAAGGCCAAGAAGGTCGACATCGTCGCCGACGCGCAGCTCAGCGCGACCAGATGGTCCTCGTTCTCGACGCTGACGACCTCGCCGCACCCGTCGAGCAACCAGGCCACCCGCGGCAGCGGCGGGCACATCACCACCGGACCGGTGTGCAGCGCGATCATCGGCAGCGGGATCAGCTGGGTGATGGCGGTCGCCGGGCGCACGTGCGCCGCCAGGCGCGACGGGGGGAAGCCGGCCACCAGGCTGACGATGTCCTGGTCGGTGCGGAACGACAGCGAGGCGCACAGAGCGGCGAGTTGGTCGGGCAACACCGCCAGCACGACGAGGTCGCTCGAGTCGACGACCGACTGGTTGTCGGGCGCGACCTCGACCTGGTCGAAGCGTCGGTCCAGCTCGGCGCTGCGCCGTGCCGACCGGGGCGACAGCACCACGTCCACCTCACCGGCATGCGGTCCGCTCAGCACCGCCTCGACCAGCGCCGAGGTGATGGCCCCGACCCCCACACAGCCCAGCCGCACGCGGCGATCCCCGGTCGATGCGATCGATCCGGTGCTCATCAGAAGGTGTGCGGGGTGCCACCGCGGAGGTTGACCACCCGGGTGCCGGTCATCGCGTCGAGGCGGCCGAAGATCAGGGTCCGGCCACGGTCGCTGAGCAACTCGTCGTGGATCGGGAAACCCTCGAGCGCCCCGACCGCACGGACGAAGTCGATGGTCTCCTTCATCGCCGCCCACGGCCCGTAGGCCGGGATGGCCAGGATGTCGATGCCGTCCGGGATGGTGTCGAGCATGTCGCCGGGGTGGAAGAACGTCGGCTGACCCTCGGAGGTGAACACCAGACCGGTGTTGCCGATCGACGGCAGGTCGGCGTGGATGACCGCGTGCCGGCCGCCGACGCCGGTGATCAGCAAATCCCCGATGGCGATCTGGTCGCCGGCGGCGAACGGCTTGGCCCCCTCGACCTTCACCGACGGCTCGACGTGGACCGCGGCCGAAGGGTTGGCGGCCAGCAGCGCCGGCAGATGGTCCGGGTCGATGTGGTCGGGGTGCTGGTGGGTGACCAGGATGGCGTCGAGATCGGTCAACCCGTGCCAGCCGTCGGAGAAATTGCCCGGGTCGATCAGGATCCGGCTGGCGTCGGTCTCGACGAGGACGGCGGCGTGGCCGAGGTGGGTGATCTGCACGCCACGACCCTATTCCCCGGCCGCGGGCCGATCGCGGAGCACCGGCGGCCGACCCGGGCTCGCGTACGATGCAGGGCCAACCTGTCGTCCGGCGAAGGACTCCCGTGGTCGTCTTCCTGATCATCGGCGGGGTCGGCATCCTCGTGCTGCTGGTCTCGTTGATCCTCGGTGACCTGGTCGACGGGCTCTTCGACGGACTCGGCAGCGAGCTGTTCTCGTCGGCGGCGCTGGCCGGTTTCGCCGGTGCCTTCGGCTTCCTCGGCGCCGTCGTGCTCGACCAGACCGACAGCACCACCGCGGCAGTGATCGCCGGCATCGTCGGCGGCCTGCTGATCGGACTGGGCGCCGGATGGCTGAGCCAGCGGCTGCGTCGTGACGGGGCCGAGGTGATCCGGTCGGCCGGGCTGGTCGGCCGCACGGCGACCGTGCTCAACCCGATCCCCGAGGACGGCTACGGCCAGATCAGCCTGCTCGCCTCGGGCCACCTGACCCGGCTCAACGCTCGGAGCGCCTGGCCGGTCGACGCCGGCGCCGAGGTCACCATCGTCGCCACCCTGTCGGCCACTTCGGTCCAGGTCGAACCCACGCTGCGCTAGCGTCCGCGGCACATCGAAAGGACATCGTGGATCTCATCTCCCCCACCCTGATCGGCATCGTCGGACTGGTCGCTGTCGTGATCATCCTGGCGCTGGTGATCGTCTCCCGCTACAAGGTCGCCGGACCCAACGAGGCGTTCATCGTCACCGGCCGCCGCGGCAAGGAGGTGCGCAACCTCGAGACCGGTCAGGTGTCGACCGACCTGTCCGGCCAGAAGGTGGTGATGGGCGGCGGCGTCTTCGTGCTGCCGTTCGTCCAGCGCCGCTACATCCTCGACCTGTCCAGCCGCCGGATCATGATCCAGATCCGCGGCGCGGTGTCCGGTCAGGGCGTCAAGCTCAACCTCGACGGCGTGGCCATCGTCAAGGTCGGCGGCCACGAGGACTCGATCCGCGCCGCCGCCCAGCGCTTCCTGTCGCAGCAGAGCGAGATCGAGACCTTCACCCAGGAGACGCTGGCCGGCTCGCTGCGCTCGATCGTCGGCTCGCTGTCGGTCGAGCAGATCATCCGGGACCGGGCCGCGTTCGCCCAGCGGGTGGCCGACGAGTCCGAGAGCTCGCTGACCGGCCAAGGGCTGGTCCTCGACACGTTCCAGATCCAGGACATCACCGACGAGGGCAGCTACCTGGCCGACCTCGGCCGGCCCGAGTCGGCCAAGGTGGGCCAGCAGGCCGCGGTCGCCGAGTCGCTGGCCTGGCAGGCCGCGCAGCAGGCCAAGATCCAGGCCGAGCAGGAAATCGCCATCGTCCAGCGCGAGCTCGCGCTCAAGCAGTCGGAGATCAAGGCCGAGACCGACGCCGCCCAGGCCCGGGCCGCCGCCTCCGGACCGCTGGCCCAGGCCGACCGTGACCAGGCCATCCTGCTCGAGCAGGAGAAGGTGGCCGTCCGCCAGGCGGCGCTCAAGGAACGCCAGCTCGACACCGAGGTGCGCAAGCCCGCCGACGCCGCGCGGTACCAGTTGGAGACCGAGGCCGAGGCCCGGCGCAACTCGCAGATCTTCGACGCCGAGGCGCGTAAAGCGGCGGCCATCGCCAACGCCCAGGCCAACGCCGAGACCGCGCGCCTGACCGGTGAGGGTGACAAGTCCCGCCGGTCGGCACTGGCCGAGGCCGAGGCCATCGAGGGCGCCCGGCGTGGTGAGGCCGAGAAGGCCCGACGTATCGCCGAGGCCGACGCGACCCGGGCCGAGGGTGAGGCCCAGGCGGCCGCCATCCTCGCCACCGGTCAGGCCGAGGCCGAGGCGATGGACAAGCGCGCCGCCGCGTTCGCCAAGTACAACGACGCGGCCGTGCTGCAGATGCTGATCGAGGTGCTGCCCCTGGTGGCCAGGGAGATCGCCGCGCCGATGGCGTCGATCGACAAGCTCACCGTGGTCTCGACCGACGGGGCCGGTCAGTTGCCGCGGCAGGTCACCGACAACGTCGTGCAGACCCTCGAGATGCTCAAGAACACCACCGGGGTCGACCTGCAGACGCTGGTCCAGAAGTACACCGACAAGTCGGAGACACCGACGATCAGCGCCTGACCCGGACGGCCCGACTCGACCTCGCCGCTCAGCTCTCGAGCAGCGCCCCCACGACCTCACCGGCACGGACGCAGTCCTCGCCGGTGACGTCGAGGTGGGTGACCGCGCGGATCAGGTACGGGCCGAGCGCCGATACCGCGACCCCCTGCTCGGCCGCGGCCACGGCGATCGGTCGCGCGGGGCGGTCGCCGGTGTCGATGACCACGATGTTGGTCTCGACCTCCGTCGGGTCGACCGCCTTGGGGGCGCGCTCGGCGACCGCGGCGGCGAACGCCGCCGCCGCCGAGTGGTCGTCGGCCAACCGCTCGAGATGGTGGTCGAGCGCGTACGCGCAGGCCGCGGCGAGCACGCCCCCCTGGCGCCAACCGCCGCCGAGCCGCTTGCGCAGCACCCGGGCCCGGGCGATGTTGTCGGCCGTGCTGACCAGCACCGAGCCGACCGGCGCGCCCATCCCCTTGGAGAAGCAGACGCTGACCGTGTCGAACAGCCGGCCGTACGTGGTCAGCGGGACCCCGGTGGCCACGTGCGCGTTCCACAGCCGGGCACCGTCGAGGTGGTAGCCGACGCCGTGCTCGCGACAGAGGTCGCCGATGGCCTGGAGCTCGCTCAGGTCCTGCACGGTGCCGCCGCCGAAGTTGTGGGTGTTCTCGACCGCGACCGCGGCGGTGGAGACCAGGTGCGGTCCGGCGTTCGGCGAGATGATCTTGCGGACCTCGGCGACGTCGACGCGACCCCGGTGCGACGGCCAGGTCCGGGTGGTCAGTCCGTGCACGCCGGCGTGGGCGCCCATCTCGGCCCGGACGATGTGGGCCTGGACGTCGCAGAGCACCTCCTCGCCCGGCTCGACCAGCAGCCGGACCCCGAGCATGTTGGCCATCGAGCCGGTGACGCAGAACAACGCAGCCTCGTGCCCGAGCAACTCGGCGGTGCGCTGCTCGAGGGCCAGGATCGAGGGATCCTCGGCGTAGACGTCGTCGCCGACCTCGGCGGCGGCCATCGCCGCGCGCATTCCGGGGGTCGGCTTGGTCAAGGTGTCAGAGCGCAGATCGATCACAACGGATCAGTCTGCCAAGCTCGCGCTGAGAATCGACGTCCGTCTCTCACCGGGCGTGGGACACGCCGGAAACTCGGCCGCGAAGAGCGCGAGCGACGACCGGCCACGCGGGGGTGTGGGGGTCGTCCCCCACGGAGACCTTCCGCTCCGGCCGTCGACCGGACGTCGATCGTCGTCGGTCAGAACGAACGCGGAGTGAAGGCCTGGACCGGGTTCTGCCGCTGGATGCCGCCGGTCAGTCGTTCGGCTACCAGGAACGCGAGCTCGAGCGACTGGTTGCGGTTGAGGCGTGGGTCGCAGAGCGTCTCGTAGCGGTTGACCAGGTCGGCCTCGACCAGGTCGTCGCTGCCGCCGACGCACTCGGTCACGTCGTCACCGGTGAGCTCGACGTGGACACCGCCGGGCCAGGTGCCCAGCTCCTCGTGGACGTCGAAGAAACCGTTGAGCTCGTCGACCACGTCGGAGAACGCCCGGGTCTTGTAGCCGTTGCGCGACTCGTAGGTGTTGCCGTGCATCGGGTCACAGATCCAGGCGACCTGACGGCCGCTGGCCGTCACCTTGGCCACCACTTCGGGCAGGATGTCGCGGATCTTGCCCGCGCCCATCCGGGTGATGAAGGTGATCCGGCCGGCCTGGTGGTCGGGGTCGAGCCGGTCGGCCAGCTCGAGCGCGGTGTCGGCGGTCGTGGTCGGGCCGAGCTTGACCCCGAGCGGGTTGTGGACGTGGCGGAGCAGCTCGATGTGGGCACCCTCGAGTTGACGGGTCCGCTCACCGATCCACAGGAAGTGGCCCGAGGTGCCGTAGGGCTGCCCGGTGCGCGAGTCGATCCGGGTCAGCGCGTGCTCGTACTCGAGCAGCAGCGCTTCGTGGCTGGAGTAGAAGTCGACGGTGGAGAACTCGTCCTCGTCGATCCCGCAGGCGACCATGAAGGCCAGCGCCCGATCGATCTCGCCGGCCAGCTTCTGGTAGCGCACGCCGGCCGAGGAGTTCTGGACGAAGTCGGCGTTCCAGCTGTGCACGCTGCGCAGGTGGGCGAAGCCACCGGTGACGAAGGCCCGGGTCAGGTTGAGCGTGGCCGCCGACGCGTTGTAGACCCCGAGCAGCCGCTCCGGATCGGGGCGCCGCGACTGCGGGGTGAAGTCGAAACCGTTCACCGCGTCGCCGCGGTAGGCCGGCAGGGTCACCCCGGCGCGCGTCTCGTCGGCCGAGCTGCGCGGCTTGGCGTACTGACCGGCCATCCGGCCGATCTTGACGATCGGGACCTGGGCCGCGTACGTCAGCACCACGGCCATCGACAACAAGGTGCGGAGCTTGCCCTGGATGTTGGCCGCGGTCACGCCGTCGAAGGTCTCGGCGCAGTCGCCGCCCTGCAGGATGAAGGCCTCACCGGCGGCGACGCTGGCCATCTTGGTGCGGAGCTTGTCGCACTCGGCGGCGAAAACCAGCGGCGGCAGCTTGCGGAGCCGGTGCACCACGTCGGCGATCTCACCGGCGTTGGCGTAGTCCGGCTGCTGGAGCGGGTTGAGCGCATGCAGCGCATCCAGCGAGGGAACCACGGCGCTCTGTGACACGCAGACACCTTAGTGGCGACCGCCTACGCGCGACGGTGGTTTTCGGCCGGTGGGATCGGCCTGTCCTATGGGGGGACGACCCCCCATACCCCCCGCGTGAATTCCGGTCGCCGGCGCTCCTGGATGTCGCGCGGTCGGGGTTTGACAGAATCGCGCCATGGCGACACGGTTCCTGCTGGTGCCCGGCGCGGGCGGTGCCGGTTCCTACTGGCACCGGGTCGAGCCGCTGATCCGTGCGGCCGGCTTCGAGACCTTCGCCGTCGACCTGCCCAACTGGGAGGGCGCGACCCTGGTCGACCAGACCCAGGCCATCACCTCCGCCGGTCGGGGCTCCGACGACGTGGTGCTGGTGGCGCAGTCGATGGGGGCGTTCAGCGCCGTCCCGGCCGTCGACCGGCTGCCGGTCTCCGCCCTGGTCCTGCTCAACGCGATGATCCCGGCCCCGGGCGAGACCGCGGGCGACTGGTGGGCCCACACGGGTCAGCCCGAGGCGCAGCGCGAGCACGACCGGACCGAGGGCCGCAATCCCGAGGCCGACTTCGACCCGATGACCGTGTTCCTGCACGACGTCCCCGAGGAGGTCACCGTCCGGCTGGGCGAGCCGGCCGAACCGGCGTCGTCGCTGTTCGCCACGCCGGCCGCCTTCACCGGGTGGCCGAGCGTGGCCACCACCGTGTTGAGCGGCCGCGACGACCGCTTCTTCCCGTACGCGTTCCAGCAGCGAGTGGCCCGCGAGCGGCTCGGACTCGACGTCGAACCGCTGCCCGGAGGGCACCTGCTCGCCCTCAGTCAGCCCCAGGCGCTGGCCGCCCGGCTGCTCGCCTGATCCTCGATGGCCGAGCCGTTCCGCGCGTTCATCTCCTACGCCCGCAGCGCCTCCCAGCCGCTGGCCATCGACCTGCAGAACGGTCTGGAGCGCTTCGCCAAGCCCTGGTACCGGCTCCGCGCGCTGCGGGTCTTCCGCGACGACAGTTCGATGGCGGCCAACACCGCGCTCTGGTCGACCATCGAGACCGGGCTGCGGCAGGCCGAGTGGTTCGTCCTGCTGGCCACCCCGGCCGCGGCCCGGTCGCCGTACGTCAACGCCGAGCTCGAGTGGTGGCTACGGACCAAGGGGCCGCAGCGGCTGCTCATCGTTCACGCCGACGGTGACCTGTTCTGGGACCGCCGCCACGGCTGTTTCGACCCGGCCTCGACCGCGGTGCCGCCGATCCTGCACCACGCCTATCCCGAGGAACCGCGCTGGATCGACCTGCGCTGGTACGCGGCCACGGCCGACCCGGCGGCCGCCCGGGCCGATCCCCGCTTCGCCGAACGGATCGCCGATCTGGCCTCAGCCGTCCGCGGGGTCGAGCGCGACGCCCTGGTCGGGGACAACGTCCGCCAGCACCGGCGCGCGCTCGGTCTGGCCCGCGGGGCGGCCACCGTGCTCGCCGTCCTGCTGGTGCTGAGCATCGTGGCCAGCATCCTGGCCGTCGGACAGCGCAACACCGCCCGTGAGCAGGCCCGGATCGCCCAGGCCCGCCAGCTCGCGGCGACCGCGCGCGCGCTGGCCGGCACCGACATCGGCCGGGCGCGGCTGCTCGCCGTCCAGGCCCACCGCCTCGCTCCCGAGCAGTCGAGCGAGAGCGCCTTGTTCGCCGCGCTGACCGCCAGTCCGCAGCTGGTCCGCGAATTCGACGCCGGCGGCCGGATCTGGAACACCGCCGGGTCGGCCGACGGCCGGACGGTGATCGCCGCGGTCGACGACGGCACGGTGCTGAGCTGGGACGTGGCTTCGGGGGTGCGGACCGTGCTCGGCACCCTGGGTGGGCAGCCGTTCGCCCTGTCCGCCAGCACCGATGCTGCGGTCGTCGCCGGCCGGGCCGGGGACCGGGTCAGCGTCTGGATCGACGGCCGCGCCTCCGTGATGCCCGGCGACGTGCCCGGCTCGCCGACCCAGGTCGCCGTCTCCCCGTCGGGCGACACGATCGTCGTGGCCCACGGCGGCGACCGGGACGCGTACGCGCTGCGCCGCTCGGGCGACCGGCTCACGCTGCTGCCGGACCGACTGCGGTTCGGGGCGGCGGTCATCCGCTTCGGGATCGGCGACGACGATTCCGTGGTCGCCGAACTCCAGCCGGCCGGCGAGGCGGTAGCCGAACGCCGGTCGCTGGCCACCGGGGCACTGCTCGGCCGCGGTCGGGGCGCCGGCGGATCGTTCCGGCTGCAGACGGCGATGTCGGCCGACGGTCGCTTCATCGCCACCCCGGTCAATTCGAACACGGCCAGCATGCCGATCTTCGCCACCGACCGCGCCGCGACCGACGCCACCTCCGCCCTGATCGGCTTCGCCGGACGGCTCGGCGACCCGCAGCCCGCGCTCAGTCCGGACGGCAGGGTGTCGGCGTACGCGATCGACGACGTGATCGCGGTGGCGCCGACCCAGCCGCCCGGCCCCGAGCCCTTCGCGGTCACCGAACTCCGCGGCCTCACCCGGACCGAGACCAACAGCCTCCACTTCCTGAGCAACCGCCACCTGCTGTCCGGCTCGGGCGACCGGCTGCTGGTCTGGGATCTGTCCCAGGACACGGCGGTCGCGCGCACCGTGCCGGCGGCCATCCCGTTCACCGCGGCCACCGACGTCAGCCGCGAGATCCTGCCCAACCACAGCGGTGACGCGCTGGCCCGGGTCGAACCGACCGGCGGATTCTCGGTGATCGACACCGCGACCGGATCGGTGCTCGTCGACGACCCGCAGGCCCGCTTCCTGACCTGGCGGAGCGACACCTCATTCCTCTACGCCGACTCAGCCACCCGTGAGCTCGTCCGACACGACCTCGACACCGGCCGCGACGTCCGGCGTTGGCCGTTCAGCTGGCCCGATGTGCCGGCCACCGAACGCTACGACGTCTGGTCGGCCGGTCACCGCGCCGACCGGGACCAGCTGCTGATCGCCGGCCGCCACCAGGTCGGCGTGGTCGACCTGGAATCGGGCCGGGCGCTGAGCACCCGGACCGATCTCAGCTATCCGACGTTCTCCGCCGACGGACGCCACGTCTTCGGCATACCCGACGTCGGCGATCCGCGCGGCGCGGTCGCTTCGCCCGACGGCGGACCGGTCACGACCGTCGAGACCGGGGTGCTCCGGCTGGATCCCGACAGCGTCGAGCCGGCCGGATTCCAGCTGTCGGGCTACCACGGCGACGTGCTGGTCACCCAGGCCGAGGGTGCACTGCAACGGGTGTTCTGGTCGACCGACGGCGCCGAGCGGATCGGCGACGCTCCGGCGGCCGACGACTTCACCGACGTGCGCATCGCGGTCAGCCCGGACGGTCGCCGCTACGCCCAGCACCGCAGCGACGCCACTCTCGAGCTGGCCGAGGTCGTCGGGGGTCGAGCACTCGGTCTGTTCCCGCTGCGCCGCGACGACCCCAAGATCAGCTTCGCCTTCTCCGGTGACGGCCGTCGGCTGGTGATCGCGTTTCCGTCCGACACCGATCCCGAGCACCCCGAGGGCCGGGTGACCACGGTCGACCTCACCGTCGACGGCTGGATCGCCAGCGCGTGCCGCACCGCCGGCCGTGACCTCACCGCGGCCGAGTGGCAGGACCTGACCGGCACCGCGCCACCGGCCGACCTCCGCTGCCGCTGAGCCGGTGTCGTGTGGGGGCGACCCCCCACACCCCCGAGGAAAGCCCGTCGCTGGCGCTCCGGATTTCAACAATGTGTGGGGGGACGACCCCCCACACCCCCCGAGGAAAGCCCGTCGCTGGCGCTCCGGATTTTCAGCGTGACCGGTAGCCGAGTGTCTCCAGCGTGGCCAGCGCCGATTCCACCCCGCCCCGGGTCTTGCTCAGGTCGTCCTCGCCCAACTGGTCGAAGGGCAGCAACGCCGGGTGGATCCGGCGGGCGTCGTCGCGGACCGGACCGTAGCGCCAGCCGTTGTCCAGGTGGTGCCGGCGCCACGACTCGTGTTCGGCCCGGGTCATCGTCTCGAGTTCGGCATCGCTCAGCCCGGGCTCGGCCACCGCCGTGCGGAGCTCGGTCACCGGTCCCCAGCTGCGGCCGAGCTGCTCGGCGGTGGTCAGCGCGGTGGCCACCTGCCGGATGTTGGTCTCCTTGCGGAACGCGTCGAGCTGCTCCCAGGGCTGGTGCGCCGGTTGCTCGGGGTCGAGGGTGCCCCGGCGTTGCAGCTCGTGGCGATATCGCTCGTGGACGATCCGGGCGGCTCGCTCCCAGCTGTCCATCGGCAACGACACCGGGGCCTCCGTGGTCAGCCCGAACGGATAGAGCCGTTCCATGGTCGCCTCGTCGGCCACCCCCCGGGTGCCCGGGCTCCAGTCGAAGATCGTCCAGTCCGGGTGAACCACGGCCAGGTAGGTGGCCAGCGCGGACCCGCGTACGGCGGGGTCGTCGGCCAACACCAGGGCCGGGCGCTTCGCCGCAGCGAGCGCGGTCTGGAGGTGGGGCGCCGTCGACTCCGCGGTGTCGACCGCGATCATCCCGGCCGAGTTGCCGAACCGTTCCTGGCGCAACCGGTGCTGCTCGAGCAACGTGGCCGCCTCGGGACCGAAGAGCAGCAGATCACCGAGCCCGGGCCGCAGGGTCGCCCCCAGGGCCTGCGCCTCGCGGTCGCGCTGGACCAGCTCGGCGCACAACGCCAGGGCCAGGGGCGAGTGCCCGACGACGACCAGCCGGTCGAAGTGCTCACCGTCGGCCGGGAAATGAACCCGGTCGAGCAGGATGGACGCGGTGACCTCGTAGACACTCAGCGCGTCGGCCATCCAGCGCACCGCCGGTCCGCGCCCGGTTCCGGTCCGGTAGGCGTTGGTCCGGCGCCAGTACTCGGCCTGCCACGGGTCGTCGATCCGGACCACCATCCGCGGCGGCATGTCGGCCCGACTGGGCTTGACCATGTCGGCCACCGCCTTGACCTCGGCGGCCCACCGCAGGTTGTCGGCCACGTCGGCCGACACCGCGTAACAACTCCGCACCTTGAACGCCGACCCGGAGGTCAGCAGGCTGCGCAGCGTCTCGGTCTGCCCGCGGTCGACGACGACCACCCGGGCGCCCAGGTCACGGGCCGTCTTGATCGACGGGTGCCCGGCATCGCCGACCAGCACCACCAGCGTGGTCCGCGGCTCGCGGTCGACACTCAGCCGGCGGAGCAGCGGTAGCGCGTCGTCGGTCAACCCGACCAGCAGGACGAGCCCGGTCGCATAGCGGACCCGGATCCGGTCGTAGGCGTTGCGGAACACCGAGGTGACGATGCCGAGGGCGGCGATGACCACGAGCAGCGGCCCGAGCAGCCGGGTGAGCTGAAGGGCGGGCGGGAAGGTCGAGACGCCCGGCTCGCACTCCGCGACGTTGCCGCCGATCAGGTTGAGCGCGAAGGTCAGCGGCGTCCACACCGGGCTCTGCTGGCTGGTCGAGGGACAGGTGGCGTAGGCGATCAGGCCGAGCACGATCGTCGTCACCGCGAGCACGCCGGTGGCCAGCGCCGAGAAGTTGCGCGACGTCCGCATCCGGGGCCGGTAGTAGCAGACGAACGCAGCCAGACCCAGCACGACCTGGAGCAGGATCGGCCACCACGACCGGCTGCGGGTGTACTCCCCCAGCCCGGCGGCCACGATCCGGTCCGGCGCGATCATGGCCGCCGCGAACAGCACCAGGTTGACCGCGTACAGCCCGATCAGGACCGTCGCGGCCAGGTTCCACCGCCGCAGATCCTCAGGTCTGTGGCGAGACTTCATCGATCTCGGCCGCCTTCGCCTCGCGGGCCGCGGCCTCCTTGGCCGAGGGGGCGTACATGTCGACGTACTCCTGGCCGGACAGCTCCATGATCGCGTACATGATCTCGTCGGTGATCGAACGCAGGATGAACCGGTCCTCGCTCATCCCGGCATACCGGGAGAAGTCGAGCGGCTCGCCGAACCGCACGGTCGGGCTGACGATCTTGGTGACGATCTTGCCGGGCGGGGCGATGACATCGGTCCCGATGACCGCGGACGGGATCACCGGAACGCCGGCCAGCAACGCCAGCCGGGCCACCCCGGTGCGGCCCTTGTAGAGCCGCCCGTCGTGGCTGCGGGTGCCCTCGGGATAGATGCCGAACAACTCACCCCGCTGCAGCACCTTGAGCCCGGCGCGCAACGCTCCCTCGCTGGCCCGGCCGCCGCTGCGGTCGATCGGTACCTGGCCGGTGCCGGCGAAGAACCGCTTCTGCGCCCAGCCCTTGACGCCGGCCCCGGTGAAGTAGTCGGACTTGGCCACGAAGGTGACGCGACGGTCGAGCGCCAGCGGCATGAACAGCCAGTCGGCGAACGACAGGTGGTTGCTGGCCAGGATCGCCGCGCCCTCCTGTGGGACGTGGTGGGCACCCTCCTCGATCGGCCGGAAGATCTTGCTCACCGCCGGCCCGAGCAGCACGTTCTTGAGCACCCAGTAGATGCCTCGGCCCCCGTGCGCGCCATGCTCGACGGCGACCTTGCCGCTCGGTGAGACCGAGACCAGGTCGTCGCTCATCGCTGCTCCTCCGGCCGTCGGACCGGCGCAGCGGTGCGGCCCGCCCCGGGATGGTCGAGCTCCTGGCCGGGGACCGGCTCGCCCTTGGCGATCGCCTGCTTGGCGGTCGAGCCGTAGGTGTCGACGTAGGCCTGTCCGCTGAGCCGCTGGATGGCGGACATGATCTCGTCGGTGACGTGTCGCAGGACGTCGCGGTCGTTGCCGGCCCCCGCGTACGCGCTGAAGTCGAGCGGCTCGCCGATCCGGACCAGCGGTCGACGGATCCACGGGAGTGTGAGGCGGCCACCGCGGGCGAACTGGCTCCCGGTCATCCCGATCGGGATCACCGGCGCCCCGGACTCGATGACCAGCCGCGCGATCCCGGTCTTGCCCTTGTAGAGCCGCCCGTCCGGCGACCGGGTGCCCTCGGGGTAGATCCCGACCAGGCCGCCCTCGCGCAGCGCGGTCAGCGGCCCCTCCATCCCGGCGGCACTGGCCCGGCCGCCGGTGCGGTCGAGCGGCCGGACGCCGACACCGCGCAAGAAGGCGGCGAACAGGTGGCCGAGCGGACCGCGACCGACGAACAGTTCGGCCTTGGCCACGAAGATCACCTGCCGGCGCACCATCACCGGCATCAAGAAGGTGTCGCCCGCAGCGATGTGATTGCTCGCCAGGATGGCGCCCCCGCTGGCCGGGATGTGCTCGGCGCCGATGATGCGCGGCCGGAACAGCAGTCGGCTCAGCGGAGCGACCAGGAACGTTTTGAAGAACCAGTAGAGCAAGGCCGACCTCCGAGTGTCGGTGACATCCTATGGAGCCGCGCTCGGCGGCGGGCGGACCGTACGATGCGGACCGTGATCTCTGCTCGCCGTCAGCGCATCGCCGCCGTGGTCGACCCCGTCGAACGCCTGACCCGACCGGCGTTCGCGTTGCTCGGCCGCACCCTGACCCCGAAGCCCGCCGACCCGGCGCAGGCGCCGACCACCGCAGCGGTCAAGCCGGAGGCCGAGCCCTACGCCGGTGGCGACGGACCGGTCGGCGTGCTGTTGCTGCACGGCTACACCGGGTCCCCGCGCAGCATGGTCGGGTGGGGCCGCCGCCTCGAGGCCAACGGCTACCGGGTCAGCGTGCCCCGGCTGCCCGGCCACGGCACCAGCTGGCCGGAACTCAACACGACCGGGTGGATGGATTGGTACGGCGCCGCCGAGGAGGCGTTCGAGACGCTGTCCGACGCGTGCACCCAGGTGTTCGTGGCCGGACTGTCGATGGGTGGCGCCCTGGCGCTGCGCCTCGCGCAGACCCACCCCGGCCGGATCTCGGGACTGGTCCTGGTCAACCCGGTGATCAACATCACCGACCCCCGGATGCGGATCCTGTGGCTGCTCAAGACGCTGCCGTCGTTCCCGGGGATCGCCAACGACATCGCCCGCCCCGGCGAGGACGAGGGCGGCTACGACCGGTTGCCGCTGCGCGGGCTGCACTCGCAGACCGCCCTGTGGCGGGCCGTCCAGCAGGATCTGGCCTCGATCACCGAGCCGCTGATGATCTTCCGCTCGCTGGTCGACCACGTCGCCGATCCGTCCTCGGTCGAGCTGATCCGTTCGGGCGTGTCGTCGGTGGATCAGAGCTATCGTGAGTTGACCCGAAGCTTCCACGTGGCCACGCTTGACTACGATGCTGAACAGATCGTCGAAGGCTCCCTCGCCTTCGTGAAGCGCCTGACCCGCGTCGACTGATCGGCACCGGACCCGCAAGGAGGCGACCGTGGTCCAACCCGGCGAGGACGACCGTGACGCCGTCGATCGCGCCTTCGCCGAGATGATCGCCGGGTATCACCTCACCGCCGAGCCGCGTGAATCGGTCGTTGTCGACCAGTCCGACACCGCGACCACCGACCCCTCGATCGCCGAGTCACCGTCCCACGACACCTCGCTCGGCGACGCGTCGCAGACCGAGACCGCGGGACCGCGGGTCGACGCGCCCCCGGTGTTCCGGATGCCGCCGATCCCCGAGCCGGTGGTCGAGCCCGAGCCGACCGAGCCGGACTACGAGCCCGAGCCGCTGCCGCCGATGCGTCGGCCCGGCATCCCGGCCCTGGTCGGCTGGATCGGCATCGCGTACGCGATCGTGGTCACCCTGGCCGGCACCTTCGGCGCCGTCTTCCCGACCTGGGCCGGCTGGCTCGCGGTCGGCGGATTCATCGGTGGCTTCGGGATCCTGCTCAGCCGTCTCCCGCGCCACCGCCCGCCGGACGCCGGCGACGGCGCCGTCATCTGAACTCTGGGTCGCCCCGGGGGTTCGAGCGGCTAGCGGGACCGGAGCCGGCGACGGACCCGGGCGCCCAGCCGCTTGCTGCGGCGCGGCCAGAAGGCGAAACGGTCCGGGTCGGGTGGCTCGGTCATCGACCGGCGGGCCAGGTCCGCGGCCCCGATCAGACCGGCGTCGTTGCGGAAGTGCGCGAGCACCAGCCGGGCCTCCTCACGGAAGCCGCGCCCGGTCAACGTCCGACCGAACGCCCGCTGGGCCGGCAGCAGCAGCAGGTCGCCGGCCGCACTGACGCCGCCGCCGATGACCACCACCTCGGGGTCGAGCGCGGCGGCCAGGTCGGCGATCCCCCGCCCCAGCCAGGTGCCGACGTCGGCGAGCAGTTCGATGGCGTTGGGCTCACCGGCGATGGCCGCTGCGGTGACCGCCGGGCCGGTGATCTGGTCCGGGTCGTGCGCCGACGAGTTCGCGGAGCCGGAAGGCGCTGGGTGAGTTGGTGCGGACCAGCGACCGGGCGTCGCGGACCAGCGAGTTGCCCGACGCGTACTGCTCCCAGCAGCCGCGGTTGCCGCACTCGCACCAGTGACCACCGGGGACGGCGGTCATGTGACCCCACTCGCCGGCCATCCCGTACGCGCCGCGGAACAGCTGTCCGCCGATCACCAGGCCGCCGCCGATACCGGTGCCCAGGGTGATGCACACCATCACCGATGATCCGCGCCCGCTGCCGAAGCGGTACTCCGCCCACGCAGCGGCGTTGGCGTCGTTGTCGACGATGATCGGCAGGTCCACCCGCTGGGCCAGTCGGGCCTTGAGCGGCTCGGACCGCCAGGCCAGGTGCGGGGAGAACCGGACCACGGCCTGGGCGTTGTCGACCCATCCTGCGGCACCGATGCCGACCGAGCGCACCGGGTGGTTGGCGCGCAGCCGGCCGACCACGTCGAGGATCGCGTCCTCGACGGCCTGCGGGCTGTGCGAGGGCGTCGGGATGGTCAGCCGTTCGAGGATCCCGCCGTGCTCGTCCACCACCCCGGCCGCGACCTTGGTGCCACCGATGTCGACCCCGATGCTCAGCGGCTCGGCGACGCTGCGGTGATCGTTCAGCCTTCGACTCGCTTCTTCAGGCCCTTGAGGGCACCGTCGATGATCGTCTTCTCGGCCTTGCGCTTGAACATGCCGATCATCGGCATGTTGACGTCGACCTTGAGCGTGTAGGTGACCGTGGTGCCGGCGCCCTTCGGCGTCAGCGCGTACGAGCCGTCCATCGCCTTGAGCAACGATCCCTTGACCAGCTGCCAGCTCACCACCGACGGCTTCCAGCTGTACTTCAGCACGTAGTCGTCCTTGACCAGCGCGTGATCGAGGACCATCCGCACGGTCTCGGCCTTCCCGGCTGACGAGGTCAGCACCTCGGCGGTCTTCATCGAGTCGACCCACTCGGGGTAGTGCTCGAAGTCTGCGATGACGGCCATCACCGACGCGGGGTCAGCCGCGATGTCGATGCTGGCACTGGTCTGGTCGGCCACGGCCAGCAGCTTAGCCCTGCTCCTCGGCGGTCAGGGCGCGACGCAGGGTCGCCCGCGCCGCGTCGAAGCCGAACCGCTCCTCGACGTGGGCCCGGCCCTGCTCCCCCATGACCCGGGCGGCCGCCGGGTCGTCGAGCAGCTGGACGATCCGGGCGGTCCAGGCCGCGTGGTCGCGGGGATCGAGAACATGCCCGCTGATCCCCGGCCGCACCGTCTCGGGGGCACCTCCGGACGCACCGACCAGCACCGGTAGCCCGCAGGCCGCCGCCTCGAGCGCGGCCAGACCCAGGCCCTCGGGGTTGAGTCCCCGCAGCCGGGTCCGCATCGGCAGCGCGAACACGGAGGCCTGCTGCAGCCGCGTGATCACCGCCGGGCGCGGCAGTGCGCCGGTGAAGTCGACCGACCCGGCCACCCCGAGCCGCTCGGCGTGGCGTTCGAGACGCCGACGCTGGGGGCCGTCACCGACCACGGTGAGCCGGGCCTCCGGCCGCAGCCGCAACCACCCCCGACCAGGCGCGGAGCAGGTCGTCGAAGCCCTTCTGGGCGATCAGCCGCCCGACGGCGATGCAGCGCGGCCTGGTCGGTGCGGTGCCGGGGACGAAGTGCGTGGTGTCCACCGGTGGCGCCAGCCGGATCAGCCGCGCGCGGGCGCGCGGGCTGAGCGCTGGGGCGATCCGGGACGCGGTGAAGTCGGAGACCGTGGTCAGGTGATCGCAGCTGTCACCGATCCGCCGGAGCGTCGCCCGTGGTCCCGGGACGCCGGCCCACCAGATCTCGTGGCCGTGGGTCAGCCCGACGACCCTCTCGGCCCCGGCCCGCCGCAACCCGGCGGCGAGCAGGCCGAGCGGCGCGGCAGCGCCGAAGAGTACCCGGGTCGCACCGGAACTACGGAGCAGTTCGGCGGCCCGCCGGGCCACCCGCGGGGAGGGCAGCAACAGCTCGCCGTCGCGGACGACGGGATAGGGGCGGTCGTGATCGGTCGCGGCCGCTCCGGGCGGACCCGAGGTGTAGACGACCACCTCGTGGTCGAGGAGGCGGCAGACGTCGGCCACGAAAGACTCGATGCCGCCGATGCGTGGCGGGAAGTCGTTGGTGACGATCAGCGTGGTCGGCATCAGCGCTCGGCGAGCCGGGTGAGGTCGCTGCGCCAGCCGGCCACCAGATCGGCCTCCGAGCGACCGAGCACGGCGCGACTGGCCTCGTCGAGCGAGTCGCCGCGGTCCAGGGCGGCGTAGAGCTCCCCGAGCTGAGCGGGCGAATCGCGATCGGCGATGTAGCGGCAGAACAGCCAGGCCTGGGCGTACGCGAGCCGCAGCTCGGCGCCACCGGCGCGGAACTCGGTGTCGGCGGGCGGCGTACGTGGTGCCCCCGACCGCCGGACCCGGGCCAGGAAGCGGTCGGTGTCGTAGCTCCGGCCGTCGCGGTCGGCGCGGAGCGACACCCACTCGGCCAGGCCCTCGACCGCCCAGTCCGGGGCCGCCGACCGCGGCGAGGCGGTGGCCACATGGACGAACTCGTGACCGAGGACCCGGATCAGCTCGTTCTCGGACAGCGCCTCCGCCGCTCGTGGATTCACGATGACCCGGATCGCCGCGCGGTCGGTCGGACCGTCGAGTTGGGTGACCGCCGCGACCTCGCGTCGGGTCCCCGGGTCGGCGCCCAGCAGCCGCTCGAAGTCGCGGGTGGAGGCGGGGACTTCGACGGTCACCGCACCGGTCCAGGAACGGTCGAGCGGAGCGGGCAGCTCGCGGACGAGGGTGCGCGCGGCGGTCACGGCCCGTGCGGACCAGCCCCGAGTCGACTGGCCGGCCGCCGCGAGCACGATGACATCATCGGTCCGCGTCACGGCGACGGGCGACAGCCACCACAGCGGCGACGGTGGGGAGGTCTCGGCTCCGTCGATCACCCCGGCCAGCCGCACCGCTCCGGCGTCGGCCACGAAGGTCATGGTGACGGTGTGGATGGACGTCGCCGTCTCCCCGGACAGCCGCCATTCGACCGTGACCGCCTGCCGCCACGCGCGATCGCCGAACAGCTCGGCGCGGGGCCCGGTCAACGGGGTCGTCCTCGGATCGGGTCGGAAGCGCAGCTGGTCGAGGTCGAGCCCGGTGAGGTTGTCGAACAGCATCCGGACCCGGTTGCCGAAGGTGGGGTCGACGGTGCTGGCCTGGGCCCTGAACGCGGTGCGGTCATCGCGGTCCACGGCCTCGGTCAGGGCCTCGAGCGTGCGGCGGACCTCAGCGATCGAGGCCGGGGCGGAAGCGGAGCCCGCGGCGGTCGAAGACGGGTTGGTCGAGGACTGAGCGGTCGAGGACGAGCGGTCGAGGACGGGGCGGTCGAGGACGGGGCGCTCGACGGTGCGGAGTCGGGTTTCGGCCGGTCGGCCGGCGCGGTACAGCCGGCCAGCGAGACGACAGCGAGGGCGACGAGGGCCCGCCGGATGATCACGGGCCTGGTCGGATCAGCAGGGGCGGGATCAGCCCGGACGGCGGGCGCCCGCGTAGGCCATCGAGCCGACCGGCGCGTACCGGACGACCGTGCCGGGACGCGGCGCGTGGATGATCATGCCGTTGCCGACGTACATGGCCACGTGGCTGATCGACCCCGGGTAGTAGAACACCAGGTCCCCGGGCTGGAGATCGGCCCGGTCGACGGCGGTGCCGTCGTGGAACTGGGTCTGCGAGGTGCGCGACAGGCTGACGCCGGCCGCCTTCCAGGCAGCCAGGGTGAGACCCGAGCAGTCGTACGAACCCGGACCGACGGCACCGAAACGGTACGGCTTGCCGAGCTGCGACTTGGCGAAGGCAAGGGCCTTGGCCCCCCGGTCCGACGCGTCGGCGCTGATGTCGGGACCGGCCTCGACGGCCGCCGTGGCGTCCTCGGTGACCTTGGCCTGCTCGGCCGCGATCTGGTCCTGCTGCTCCTTGGTCAGCTTCTCGAGGATCGTCTTGGCCTCGCTGACCTTCTTGGCCGACGCGTCACGCAGACGCTGAAGTTCTTTCTCCTGCGTGGTCAACGCGGCGAGATCGGTCTTCGAGGAGTGCTCGAGCTCGGCCAGATCGGCCTGCTCCTCCTGGAAGTTCTGCAGCACCGAGTTCTGGTTCTCGCTGACCTTCTCGACCGTGGAGATCTGGCTGAGGAAGTCTTCGGTGTCGGCGTTGACGAACAGCTGCGCGGCCGTGTCGAGGTTGCGGTTCTGGAACTGGGCCAGCGCGACCTGTCCGACCTGGGCCTTGAGTCGGGCGACCTTCTCGGCCTGCACCTTCTTGTCGGACTGCTTGAGGGCCAGGGTGCTCTTGCTCTCGCTGAGCTTCTGCTGGACGCCGGCGTAGTCCTGGTCGATCGCGGCAGCGTCGGTCTCGAGTTGCTCGATCTGGGCCTTGGCCTCGGCGATGGTCAGAGCCGGGTCGGCGAACGCCGGGGCGGACGGGAAGGCGAAGACGCAGGCCAGCGCGGCGGCCGACAGACCCAGTCCAGCGGTCCGGACGAGACGGCGGGCGCGGTTGACGCGACTCGTCGTCTCGGTGCGATCGGCCTTCGAACTGCGTGAATCCACGCGGACGCTCCCCTGTCTTCGTGTGACTTTCCCAGGACTCCTGACGGTATCCCCACACCGTGCCCATCCGCTCGGGATCGGCTCAGGACTTTCACCGGCAGTGCTGACACAGTTGTCACCAGGACCCACCACCGTCGAATCAGGGTAGGTCACGATCAGATCACTGGCAAAATCAGCCGTAGTCATGCCACTCCAGCGGTGACTGAATACTACGCCCCCGACGGGCTCCGGGGATCAACCGCAACGGGGGCACCATCCCGGACTCGGCGAGCGCACTCAGCGCCGCCTGCTCGTCGTGGTCGAGGTCGACACTGGTCTCGAGCGGGCCGAGCAGGACCGTGATCACACAGTCCTGACAGGCCGGACCGCGGGCCAGGCATCGATCGCAATCGACATGCAGCACGTTCATCACCCTCACTTCTCCAGCGGCGAATCCACCGTGATCGCAGCTTGGCGGACGCCACTGACAGTCTTGGTGCCATGAGTTCGGAGCCCGCTCGACCGGAGACCTATTCGCACGGCCATCACGCCTCGGTGCTGCGCTCGCACAGCTGGCGTACGGCCGAGAACTCGGCCGCCTACCTGCTCCCCCGCCTCAGCCCGGACGATCGACTGCTCGATGTCGGCGTCGGACCCGGGACCATCACCGTCGACCTGGCCGCCCGCCTGCTGCGGGGCGAGGTGGTCGGCATCGACAACGCCGCGTCGGCCGTCGCCGCGACCGAGACGTTGGCCCTCGAGCACGGCGTGACCAATCTCACGGCCCGGACCGGCGATGTGTATCACCTTGATGAGGAGGACGGAAGCTTCACCGTCGTACACGCCCACCAGGTGCTGCAGCACCTGGCCGACCCGGTGGCCGCGCTGCGCGAGATGCGCCGGGTGTGCGCCCGCGACGGGGTGGTTGCCGTCCGCGACGCCGACTACGCAGCGATGACCTGGTATCCCGACTCCCCCGAGCTCACCTCCTGGCTCGCGCTCTACCAGGCGGTGGCCCGGGCCAACGGCGGCGAGCCCGACGCCGGCCGCCGCCTGGTCAGCTGGGCGTACGCCGCCGGCTGCACCGACGTCACCGCCACCGCCTCGGTCTGGTGCTTCGCCTCCCCCGAGGACCGGTCGTGGTGGTCCCAGACCTGGGCCGAACGTCTCGAGCACTCCGCCTTCGGCCACCGCGCCGTCGAGCTCGGCCTCGCCGACCCGGCCGAACTTTCGCGGCTCGCCGACGGCTGGCTGCGCTGGGCCGAGCACCGCGACGCCTGGTTCACCGTCCTGCACGGCGAAATCCTCGCGAGATGATCGCGAACTGACCCGCTCACCAGACATGCACCCGCGCCATCGTCGTCCTCGAGTAGGAGTGGTGGGTCGCGAGGAGCGCCAGCGACGACCGACCACGCGGGGGGCGTGCGGGGATCGTCCACACGCGTCGCGAGAGCGCAAGCGACGACTGTCAGCGGACTGGATCGTACAGCTTCGCTCAGCGATGACTACGCGCATGGTGGTTCAGGCCTCGTTCGACGATCTCGGCACGCATCTGTCCGAGGTGACGTTCTGCGTGGTCGACCTGGAGACGACCGGCAGCGGCGAGGCCGACATGATCACCGAGATCGGGGCGGTCAAGGTCCGCGGCGGGCAGGTGCTCGGCGAGTTCCAGACGCTGGTCAATCCGCGCAGCCACATCCCGCCGCTGATCGCGGTGCTGACCGGGATCACCAACCAGATGGTGGCGTCGGCGCCGCCGCTGCGTCAGGTGTTCCCGGCCTTCCTGAGCTTCGCCGAGGGCACGGTGATCGTCGCGCACAACGCGCCGTTCGACGTCGGGTTCCTGCGCCGGGCCTGCGAGCGGCTCGAGCACCGCTTCCCGCGGTGGCCGGTCCTCGACACCGCGGCGCTGGCCCGGGCCATCCTGATGCGCGACGAGGTGCCCAACTGCCGGCTCGGCACGCTGGCCCGGCACTTCCATGCGGCGGTGACGCCCAACCACCGCGCGCTGACCGACGCGCAGGCCACCGTGGACGTGCTGCACGGACTGATCGAGCGGGTCGGCAATCTCGACGTGCACACCATCGAGGACCTCCGCGAGTTCACCCGCAAGGTCTCGCCGCAGCGCCGGGCCAAGCGGACCTGGGCCACCGACCTGCCCGAGAAGCCGGGGGTCTACCTGTTCGTGGCCGAGCACGAGGGCCAGCGCCACATCCTCTACGTCGGCAAGTCGAAGAACATCCGCACCCGGGTCCGCAGCTACTTCACCGCCGCGGAGAAGCGTCCGCGGATGGAGGAGATGGTCCGCGTCGCCACCGGGGTGGAGGCGGTCCCCTGCGCAACCGACCTGCACGCCGACGTGACCGAGTTGCGGCTGATCGCCGCCCACGCCCCGCGCTACAACCGGCGGTCGAAGTTCCCCGAGCGGCAGCACTGGATCAAGATCACCGACGAACCGTTCCCGCGCCTGTCGCTGGTCCGCGCCGTCCGCGACGACCGCGCCACGTATTTCGGCCCGTTCCGGCGCCGCCAGTCCGCCGAGGACGTCATCCTGGCGATCTACGACGGCTTCCCGATCCGGCAGTGCACCCCACGACTCAGTCCGACCCGGCCCTCCGCCGCCTGCGCCCTGGCCGGGATGGGCCGGTGCAGCGCCCCGTGCGACGGCAGCATCAGCCCGGCGGCGTACGCGGAGGTGGTCGAGCAGGTGCGCTTGGCCTTCTCCGCCGACGCCCGACTGGCGGTGACCGGGATCCAGGGCCGGCTGAGCCGGCTGGTCCGCGAGCAGCGGTTCGAGGAGGCGGCGACCATCCGGCGCCGGGTCGAGGGGCTGACCCGGACCAGCGGTCGGTTCCACCGCGTCCGCAGCCTGGCCGCCTGCCCGGAGATCGTGGCCGCGGTCAGGTCCGGGCCCGACTGGGAGATCCACGTCATCCGACACGGCCGGCTGGCGGCAGCGGGTGTGGCCGCCCCCGGTCAGGTCCCGCAGGTCGTGGCCCGTGACCTGCAGGCGACGGCGGAGACCGTACTGCCTCCGATCCTCCCGCTGCCGGCCGCCGGCATCGAGGAGACCGAGCGGATCGCCGACTGGCTCGAGCGTCCGGGGGTCCGGCTGATCACCATCACCGGCGACTGGGCGTGGCCGCTGCACGCCGTGCTCGACCACCAGAGCCTGGTCGAGCACGCGTTGGACGCCGACTACGCCATCGAACACCTCGTCACGCCGGCACCCTTCGTGCTGGCCCGCGCTTCGCCCTGAGCGGTCGCCGGTGTGGCGGCTCGCCCGGAGAGTGTCGGATGACGACGTGGATGGCGGCCGATCCCGCGGCGCTGCCCGACACTTCCGGCGCACGACGGTCCGTCGACCGTCGCCGCCGGATCAGCAGCGGGGTGGCCGCTCGCCTAGAGTGACGCCCATGGTGACGGCGATCGTGTTCATCAAGGCCGAGGTGGCCCGGATCCCCGAGGTGGCCGAGACGGTGGCCGGGTTGACCGGGGTCAGCGAGGTCTACTCGGTGACCGGAGCGATCGACCTGATCGCCATCATCCGGGTCTCGCGCCACGACCAGATCGCCGAGGTGGTGGCCGACCAGCTCAACAAGGTCGAGGGCATCCTGTCCACCGAGACCCACATCGCCTTCCGCGCCTACTCGACGCACGATCTCGAAGCGGCGTTCGCGCTCGGTGACTGATCGTCCGAGCCGGACCCGTCGCCCCGACCCGCTGATCGTGGCCGCGAGCGTGCTGGCCGTGTTGCTCGTCGTCACCGCGGTGGTCTGCTGGGTGGTCCTGCGTCAGCCCGCGCTCGAACCGCTGCCGATCCCCAGCGTCAGCATCGGCTGACCCGCGGGCGCCCCAGCACGTCCGGGTCGACCAGGGCACCAGCAGATCGGCCGTGGCCGGCCCGGCCTTGGGCTCAGAACAGGATGAGTTTCGCGAAGACGGCGAGCAGGCTCAGCGCGGCCACCCCGGTCAGTCCGACGATCTGTGCGGTGGTCCGGTTCTGGCGGGGCGCGTACGCCAGCACCACCCCGGCCAGCGCGCCGGCGATGATCCCACCGATGAGCATCAGCCAACCGAAGTTCGCGAAGTTGATGAACAGCCCGTAGAGGACGAGCAGCAGGAACAGTCCGAGGTCGGCGCGCACGTCCTCGTGGTTCTTCCGCTTGAAGATCGCATTGGCGGCCAGCAGCCCGACCACCGCGGCCGAGGCGCCGAGACCGGCACTGCCGAACGGCGCCAGCAGGAACAGCAGCGCCGAGCCGCCGAGTCCGGAGACCAGGAACAACGACAGCAGCCGCCACCCGCCCAGCTCGGACTCGAGGGCCTTGCCGACGATCCACAGCACCAGGGCGTTCATCAGGACGCCGAAGATCGACCCCGAGACGACCGACCCGGTGATCAGCCGCCACAGCTGACCGGCGTAGATCCCCTGGTTGAACATCACCAGGAGTCCCGAGACCAGCCCGCGGGTGATCAGGTCGAGCACCCAGACACCGACCAGGGTCCCGATCAGCACCTTGGTCATCGTTCCGCCCCGGGCGCTCAGGCTGGCACCGAAGGCGGTCCGGGGCTCGCGGACCCCGGACCCCTTCGTGGACGAGCACCGCGGGCACTGGAAGCCGACCGAGGCCGGGTTCATGCAGTCCGAGCAGATCGGTCGCTTGCAGCGCTGGCAGTTGATGCCGGTCATGCGATCCCCGTGCCTATAGCAGGGGGAGAAACCGGGCGGCGAGAAGTCAGGCCCGGCGCCCGGTGTCGAGCTCACGCGCTGATGTCGACCGAATTGACGACGACCGGGTCGACCGGGCGGTCACCGCGGCCGACGGGGACCGACGCGATGGCGTCGACGACGTCGCGGCTGGCCTGGTCGGCCACCTCGCCGAAGATGGTGTGGCGACGGTTGAGGTGCGGCGTCAGGCCGACGGTGATGAAGAACTGCGACCCGTTGGTCCCCGGACCCGCATTGGCCATGGCCAGCAGGTAGGGCTTGTTGAAGACCAGCTCGGGGTGGAACTCGTCGGCGAATGCGTAGCCGGGGCCGCCGCGGCCCGAACCCTCGGGGTCTCCGCCCTGGATCATGAAACCGTTGATCACCCGGTGGAAGATCAGGCCGTCGTAGAACTTCCCGGTCGTGGTCTGCCCGGTCTCGGAGTCACGGTATTCCTTGGTGCCCGAAGCGAGGCCGGTGAAGTTGGCCACCGTCTTGGGCGCATGATCGGGGAAGAGGTTGATCACGATGTCGCCGTGGTTGGTGTGCAGAGTGGCCTGCTGTTGCGGCACGTTGTGCAGCCTTTCGTCGTGGATGAGCGTCGATCTTGCTCGGTGAGAGCGTCGCGGCCATCCTGTCAGACCGCGCAAGCCTGGCGGTACGGTGGGAAAGCTGCTCCGACCGGAGTCAGTCGTCTCGCCCCTGGAGGAAGTGTGTCCAAGAGTTCCCGCCGTGTTGCTGCGGCTCGAGACAAGGTCGTCCCCGTAGCCGAGGACTTCGTCCACTCGGCCGCTGATCGGGTCGGCCCTTTGGTGCACAGCGCCGCCGACCGGGTCGGACCGATCGCCCAGTCCGCCGCTCAGCGCGTCGGACCGCTCGCCGAAGCCGCTGCCGGGGCCCTCGGGTCGGCGGCCGAGCGCGTCGGCCCGTTGGCGCATTCGGCGGCCGAGCGGATCGCGCCGCTGGCCCAGTCGGCCGCTGACCGGGTCGGTCCGCTGACCCACAGTGCCGCCGAGCGGGTCGCCCCGCTGGCCAGCAATGCCGCCGATCTGGTGTCCCCGTACGCCCAGCGCGCCGTCGGGGCGGTCTCGCCCTACGCGCAGCAGGCGTCCGGCTACGCCCATCAGGCCTCCGACTACGCGCACCAGGCCTCGGACCGGCTGACGCCGCTGGCCCAGAACGCCGCCGCCCGGATCAGCCCGTACGCACAGGACGCCGCCGAGCGACTCGCACCGCTGGCCAGCACGGCCAAGCAGCGCGGCGCCCAGGTGGCCCAGGGTGCGGTCGACCGGCTGTCCGACGATGTCCTGCCCAAGCTGAGCGGCGTGCTCAGCGCGGCCGCCGGCTCGGCGGTCGTGTCCGAGGCCACCGGCCGTGGCCAGGCGGTCCTCGCCGCCGCCCGGGGCGACCTGGTGCTGCCGCAGAAGAAGAAGGGCGGCTGGGTCAAGCGACTCGCCGTCATCGCGGTGATCGGCGGTGCCGTCGTCGTGGTCGCACGCAAGTTCCTGGGCAGCAAGGACGACGCCTGGCAGTCGGCCCGGCCGACCACCCCGTACGTCCCGCCGAAGCCCGCTGCTGCGGCGCCGGTCGCGGAGACGTCGACCGACGACGAGCCGGACGGCGATGCCGGAGTCGAGGCCGGCGACGACCAGCAGGGCGGGACGAGCGCCCACCAGGCCAACCTGCGGGCCGACGGCGACACGGTTCCCGAGCAGCCGGCTGAGGGCGGCGACGCCGTCGAGGAGTCCGAGACCACCGGCTCCGATGTCGGGGTGAGCGATACCGGCTCCGATGTCGGGGCGAGCGATACCGGCACCGACACCGACACCGACACCGACACTGGCACCGACACCGACACCGACACCGACACCGAGGCAACCGATACCGCGGCCACCGAGGCGCAGGTCGTCGAGGTCGATCCGGTCCCGGTCCCCAGCGAGCCCAGCCGCCGTCCCGACCGAGCCGGTGATCGAGGAAGAGGAGGAGGCCGAGCTGGTCTACTCGACCGAGACCCCGGCCGAGGACGTCGAGAACGCACCGAGCGACGAGAACCCCGAGGACGACGAGTCTGATCGGCCCCCGTCGCCGAGCTGATAATTCGTCGTGCCGGCTCGAGGCCGCTGCCCATCATCGCGATGAGCAGCGGTCTCGCGCTATTTCTGATCGAATTCGGAGCCTGATGTAACAACCGGCCTCATGGTGGCGCCTTCTTCGGGTGAAGGACGTCGAACAGGAGGCCGGCCGATGGAGGATGAGGATGGACGCGACGGGATCGACGGGTGGGTCGACGCGGCACCGTTCCGGGCCTGGGTCGCTCATCTGATGAGCGCCGGGGCCTTGAGCGCGGCCGAGGTCGCCGACCTGGCCGGGGTCTCACCCCGGGTCACCACGCAGTTGCTCACCGGGCGGCGCGGACGCCCGGTCCGGCGGATCTGCCGACTGACCGCGATGCGCCTGCTCACCGTCACGCCGCCACGTCGACGTCGGTGGGTCGATGTCGCCTGACGACCAGCGCCTGGCGGTGGCCGCCGCATGCCTGGTAGCCATGACGCTCACCCTGCTGGCTCTGCCCCCGGTGCTCAGGCGGTTACCGGAGCCGGCCGACGGGCAGGGGAAGCGGCCGTACGCCGCGCTGGCCAGGCCCCGGTTCGTCCTCGGCACCGCATGGGTGGTGGGGGTCGCCGTCGTCGTCCCCGGCCTGACCCTGGGGGCGGCCAGCCAGCCGCTGTGGTGGGTGTTCGCGGTCGGCGCCGGGTGGCTGGCGGCGATCGACCACCGCACGACCTGGCTGCCGTGGACGCTGGTCCTGGCCACCGCGGCCGGCCTGGCCGTCGCCGCGGCGGTGGCCGTCGCGTTCACCGGTGACCCATGGCTGGCCGGGCGCGCGGCCGTGGGCAGCGCACTCGCCGGTGGACTGTTCTGGGTGATCTGGCGGCTGCTCGGTCGCGGCTTCGGGTTCGGCGACGTCCAGTTCGCTTTTCTGGTCGGTGCGACCACCGCGGCCGACTCCTGGACGCTGCTGTCGACGAGCCTGATCGCAGGCAGCCTGGTCGGTCTGGTCCTCGCCGTCGTCCGGCTGGCCCGGCGACGATCCGGGGCGTTCGCCTACCTGCCGGCCCTGTTCGCCGGGCCCTACGCGGCCTGTCTGCTCAGCCGGCTCGGGTGAGCGCCCGCCGCGCGTGGAGGACGGCGTGGCCGTACGCGTCCTCGACGCTGTCCTGCGGCTCGGTGTGGTGGGCCCGGCCGGGGCCGCTCACCGTGACCACGTAGCGGCCGCCGACGGCGTCGAGGGACAGGAAGTGCTCGCCGAGCAGCTCCCTCAGCTGATCCTCGCGGGGCAGCCACACCACCCCGTCCGACTCGACCGAATCGAGCGCCCACTCCACGGTGCCGTTGAAGTGGAACCGGGATTCGCCGTTCTGGACGACCAACTCGACGACCATGTCGCTGACCAGGAAGGTCGAATCGGAGATCTCCGGTTTGGGCACGAAGAACGAGTCACCGTTGGCCGGCTGCCAGTCGAGCAGCGGCGCGAGTTGGCGGGCCAGGTCACGCGAGATCACCAGGAGAGTATGCCCAGCCCACCGAAGCGGCTGGCTGCGGCGACCGACCTAACCTGGGCAGATGAATCCCCGCCTCGGTGTCCGAGCTCGGCGCTCGCGGACGCCGATGGTCGTCGGGATCACCCTGACCATGACGCTGGTGGCCTCGTTGGTGTTGGGTCTGCTGTTCTGGCGTGACCCGGCCCCGGCTCCGGCGGCCGACACCGCAGACGGTGCGCTCGGCGCGATGGAGGAGACCAGCCGGTCGGTGACCATCGGATCGGCGACCATGCAACTCCCCGACGATCCCTACACCGTGCGGCCCGATCCGCTCGCCCTGGAGGGGGTGCTGGCCGAGGCGTTCATCGCCGACGCGGTGATCCACCCGCACTACGCCGGTCACCGGTCGTGGTCGGCGGCCGTGCTCGTCGGTCGGCTCCCGGCCGTCCCCGACCGCGATCTGGAGGCCCAGGGCCGATCGACGGTCGGGCGGTTGTCCCGCACGCTGTTCAACGGCCACCCGACCCGGGTCGGCTCGGTCTCGGTGGCCGATGCCGCCGTCGGCGGCCAACCCGGGATCGACGTGACCGCCCGGGTCGCGTACGCGGTGCCCGAACTGCCCAGTCGTTTCGACGTGGTCACCGTCCGGCTGGTCGGGCTCGACGACGGGTCGACCGTGGTCGCGGCCAGCTCGGTCCCCGACGACGCCCCGGCCGCCCTCCGGCGGCAGGCCGCCGAGGCGCTGGCCACGCTGGGCGTCGGGTAGCGCGAGCCTAGGCCGCCTGGGTGGCGGCGACCCAGGCGTCGAGCTTGGCCTGGGCCGCACCGGAGTCGATCGCCGTCCGGGCCCGTCCCAGCTGCTCGGCGAAGTCGTCGATCAGCGTCTCGGCGACCGGCTTCGCCTCGGCGACCAGGGCGGCCGCCGCGTTGAGCAGCACGATGTCGCGGACCGGTCCGGGCCGCCCGGCCAGCAGGTCGCGGGCGACCTGGGCGTTGGCTGGGGCCGCCCCGCCGACCAGATCGGCGAGTTCGGCGCGCTGGATCCCCAGCTGGGCCGGGTCGAGCTCGGTCCGGGTCACCCGCCCGTCGGCGTAGACCCACACCGACGACGACGTCGTGGTCGTCAGTTCGTCGAGCCCGTCACCGCCGTGCACGACCAGGCCCTGGTTGCCCCGTGCGGCGAAGACGCCGGCGATGAGCTCGGCGACCCGCGCGTCGGCCACCCCGACGGCCTGGGCGATCGGCTGGGCTGGATTGGTCAGCGGACCGAGGAAGTTGAACGTCGTGGGTACGCCGATCTCGCTGCGCACCGGCCCGGCGTGCCGTAGCGCCGGGTGGTACTGCTTGGCGAACAGGAAGCCGATGCCGACCTCGTCCACCACCCGGGCCTGCGCGCCCGGCGACAGCTCGAGGACGAGCCCGAGCGCTTCGAGGACGTCGGCCGCCCCGCAGGCCGAGGAGGCCGCCCGGTTGCCGTGCTTGACCACCCGCGCGCCCGCCGCGGCGGCCACGATCGCGGCCATGGTCGAGATGTTCACCGTGTTCTGCCGGTCGCCGCCGGTCCCGACCACGTCGACCGCGGGACCGGCGATGCTCGATCGGGGTGGCGAAGGCGGTCATGGTCGCGGCCAGGCCGGTGAGCTCCTCGACCGTCTCCCCCTTGCTGCGCAGCGCGACGACGAAGGCGGCCAGCTGGGCCGGGGTGGCCGACCCGGTGAGGATCTGCTCCATCGCCCAGGCCATCGCCGCCGTGGGCTGGTCCTCGTGGCGCACCAGTCCCCCGAGCACCTCCGGCCAGGAGGTCGCGGTGGTCATCGATGCGCGAGCGCGGTCTCGGTGCTGGCCGGCGGGCGCAACAGCGAGGCGACGGTCTCGGGCAGCCGGATCGGGTCGAGCGGGTGGGAGACCGCGGCCTCGGCGCGCGACCAGGTGGCCAACCAGGCGTCGTCGACCCGCCCGATCAGCACCACGACCGGCGGGCAGCGCAAGATCTCGTCCTTGAGCTGGCGGCACAGGCCCATCCCCCCGGGCACGGCCTCACCGTCGAGGATGACCAGGTCGATCCCGCCGGCATCGAGCGCGGTGATCACCGCGGGCTGGGTGGCCACCTCGAGCAGGCGGACCGGGGGCAGGTCGGAGGCGATCTTGCGCCCGAGGATCAGCCGGACGTTCTCACGGGTCAGCCGGTTCGACGAATAGACCAGGATGCTCAGGACCTCGGGCGTGGCTGCGGTCTGGTCGCTCATGCTCATCTCCAGGTGATCCGGTGGCGGCGGCGCCGCTCGCTGGCGGCTGCGATCGTACCGTGCCCGCCTCGCGCCGGAGGTGTCCCTCGCGGCGTCCGGACCGCCCGCGTACGCCCCGTTCGGGACCCGACCACCGACACTGCGACGCCAAAGTCACGCCCTGGGGTGACCGCGTTGGCCTATCCGGCAATAATGACCCCGTGGCCCTACACACGCACGCCGTATCCGGCTCGATGACCAAGCCGGCCGACGCTCTGCATCCCATCCCGCAATCCCGGCTGCGCGGTCGCGACGGCCGACCCGACATGGTCGCCGTCGGCACCATCGTCTGGTTGTCGTCGGAGCTGATGTTCTTCGCGGCACTGTTCGCGGCGTACTTCACCATCCGCAACGTGACGAACTCCCAGGCCGCGGCCGGTGCGGAGACGCTGTGGCAGAACCAGACGGAGTTGCTGAACATCCCGTTCGCCATCCTGAACACCCGGTGCTGGTCGCCAGCTCCTTCACCTGCCAGATGGGCGTCTTCGCCGCCGAGCGTGGGCAGGTCAGGCGGTCCGGATCGCTGGCGCAACCTCAAGACCTGGGGCCTGCGCGAGTGGTACGTCCTGACCTACGTGATGGGCGCCTTCTTCATCGGCGGCCAGGTCTACGAGTACGCGGCGCTGTTCCACGAGGGTCTGACCATCTCGACCAATGTCTACGGCTCGGTGTTCTTCCTGGCCACCGGCTTCCACGGGCTGCACGTGACCGGCGGACTCATCGCCTTCATGCTCGTGCTCGGCCGCACCTTCCTGGCCCGCACCTTCACCCACGAGCAGGCGGTCACCGCGGTCGTCGTCTCCTACTACTGGCACTTCGTCGACGTCGTGTGGATCGCCCTCTTCGGTGTGATCTACATCCTCAAGTAACCCGGCAAGTCAGCGACCGGCCGGCGCATCCGGATCGGTCCCGACAACTGAATCCGATCATGAGCACCACACTGAGAGGGACCCCCGTGCGATTCCTGACCGCGAGACGCCGACACCCGGCCGCCAAGGCGCTGATGCTTGTTGTTCGCGCTCTTCGTCATGGGCGCCCTCTACTCCGCGGTGGCCCCGGCCACGCAAGGTGGCGGCGGACACCGGCAACAGCCAGCAGGTCGCCGAGGGCAAGGCGCTGTTCGCCGTCGGCTGCGCCTCCTGCCACGGCCTGAACGGTGAGGGTCAGACGACCAGCACCATCCAGGGCCCGCCGCTGGTCGGGGTCGGTGCCGCGTCGGTCGACTTCCAGGTCTCCACCGGCCGGATGCCGATGGCCCGCCGGAGGCGCAGGCCCCGGTCAAGCCGGTGCAGCTACAACGAGGAGGAGAGTGGCGGCCCTGGTGGCCTACGTCTCCTCGCTCGGCCCCGGCCCGGCCATCCCCGACCGATGAGGAACTCGACCTGTCGACGGTCTCCGAGGAGGAGATCGCCCGCGGTGGCGAACTGTTCAAGACCAACTGCTCGGCCTGCCACAACTTCGAGGGCGCCGGTGGCGCGCTGCCGAACGGCAAGTACGCCCCGTCGCTGAACGGACGTGAGCAACAGGCATCTGTGCGAAGCCATGGTCATCGGTCCGCAGCAGATGCCGGTCTTCTCCGACGAGGTGCTGCGGCCCGAGGACAAGCGGGCGATCATCGCCTACCTGAACGATCTGCACGAGCAGCCCACCCAGGGTGGCCTGGCGCTCGGCGGTCTCGGGCCCGGTCAGCGAGGGCCTGTGGGCCTGGATCCTCGGGTCTCGGCTCGCTGATGTTCTTCGCCGTCTGGATCGCCGCACGAGGAGTGAAGGCCAAATGAGCAACGAACTGCGCCCCAGCGGGTCGGACGCCCCGGGTACGACCGAGCGTCGCGGTGACCTGGTCACCGTGGACGACCGACCGGTGGTGGAGGACCCGGGTCACCCCGAACACCTCCCCCGCCTCACCGACGTCGACGACGCGACGGCCGATCGGGCTGCGCGCAAGGTGGCCACGCTGTTCACCCTGTCGCCGATCATGGCCGTGGCCTTCGTCGTGGTCTACTTCGCGGTGCCGAAGGACTGGACCGTCGACTTCGGCCTGCTGAACGCCAACGCCCAGCACGTCCTGCTCGGTCTGACCTTCGGTCTGGCCCTGCTGTTCATCGGCATGGGTGCCGTCCGTGGGCCCGGCAGCTGATGGACGACCACGAGATGGTCGACGAGCGACACGGTGCCGAGTCCAGCAAGGAGGACGTCGACTACGTCCTCACCGAGATGGACAAAGTGGTCGACGAATCGCAGATCACCCGACGCAAGATGATCGGCCGCAGCCTGGTCGCCGCGCTCGGCGCCGTGGCTCTGCCGCTGATCATCAGCCTGGCCGACCTCGGGCCGTGGCCGACCAAGAGGCGCCGGGCGGAGACGATCGAGACGACCATCTGGGCCGAGGGCGATCCGACTGGTCAACGACGTCACCTACGAGCCGATCAAGGCCGATCAGATCGAGATCGGCCAGCTGGTCAACGGACAGCCCGAGAACCTCAAGGATCTCGAGGGCACCGAGTTGCAGGTCGAAAAGGCCAAATCCTCGATCATCGTGGTCCGGATGGAACCGAACAGCATCCAGATCCCCGACTCGCGCCGGGACTGGCAGGTCGGCGGCATCCTCTGCTACTCCAAGATCTGCACCCACGTCGGCTGCCCGATCAGCCTGTGGGAACAACAGACCCACCACCTGCTCTGCCCCTGCCATCAGTCGACCTTCGACCTGGGCAACTCGGGCGTGGTCGTCTTCGGACCGGCGGCCCGGGCCCTGCCCCAGCTGCCGATCACCGTCGACGCCGAGGGGTATCTCGTCGCCCGCCAGGGCTTCCCCGTCCCGGTCGGACCGAGCTATTTCGAGCGCGACTCCCGGAATGATTTCAAAGAGGGTGACAACTAATGGCCAAGCCTGCTGTCCAGTCCACCGAGGTGGGCGACGATCTCCGGTCGCAGCGGCCGAAGAAGGAGCTGGGCCCGGTCTTCAAGGTGGCCTCCGGGCCGGCCAAGTGGGCCGACGAGCGAGTCGGCGTGGCCGGGCTGGCCCGTCCGTTCCTGCGCAAGGTCTTCCCCGACCACTGGTCGTTCCTGCTGGGCGAGATCGCGCTCTACTCGTTCATCATCCTGCTGCTCACCGGGGTGTTCCTGACCCTGTGGTTCAAGCCGTCGATGGCCGAGATCGAGTACGAGGGCACCTACCAGTTGCTCCGCGGCCTGCACATGTCCGAGGCGTTCGCGTCCATCGCTGGCCATCTCGTTCGACATTCGCGGCGGGCTGTTGCTGCGCCAGATGCACCACTGGGCCGCCGCGCTGTTCCTGGCCGCGATGCTGGCCCACAGCCTGCGCATCTTCTTCACCGGCGCGTTCCGCAAGCCGCGTGAGCTGAACTGGGTCATCGGTGTCAGCCTGGTCGGTATCGGGTTGATCGAGGGCTTCGCCGGCTACTCACTTCCCGACGACCTGTTGTCGGGGACCGGTCTGCGCTTCGTCGACGGCCTGATCCGCTCGATCCCGTTGATCGGCACGTGGGCGGAGTTCTTCGTCTTCGGCGGCGAGTTCCCGGGTGACCTGATCGTGGCCAGGCTGTACATGGCCCACATCCTGCTGATCCCGGCCATCATCCTCGGCCTGATCGCCGCGCACCTGGCCTTGGTCGTCTACCACAAGCACACCCAGTTCCCCGGTCCGGGTCGGACCGAGGGCAACGTGGTCGGCTACCCGGTCTTCCCGGTGTACGCCGCCAAGGCCGGTGGCTTCTTCTTCATCGTCTTCGGCGTGCTGACGCTGATGGGCGGTCTGATGCAGATCAACCCGCTGTGGGTCTTCGGTCCGTACAACCCGGCCCAGGTCACCGCAGGCTCGCAGCCCGACTGGTACATGGGCTTCGTCGAGGGCGCGATCCGGATCTTCCCGAACTGGGAGAGCCACATCGGCTCGACCACCTGGTCCTGGAACGTCGTCATCCCCGGCGTCGGCACGATGCTGCTGTTCTTCGGTGTGATGGGCGTCTACCCGTTCATCGAGCAGTGGGTGACCAAGGACAAGCGCGAGCACCACATCCTGGACCGGCCCCGCAACGCTCCGACCCGCACCGCTTTCGGTGTCGCGGCGATGACCTGGTACGCGATGCTGTGGATCGGTGGTGGCAACGACCTCGTCGCCACACAGTTCAACGTCTCGCTCAACGCGGTGACCTACTTCCTGCGCGTCGCGGTGTTCGCCGCCCCGGTGCTCGCGTTCCTGGTCACCAAGCGGATCTGCATCGGCCTGCAACGGGCCGACGCCGAGCGGCTGCTGCACGGCGCGGAGACCGGGATCATCGAGCGCGACGCCTCCGGCAAGTACGCCGAGCGTCACCGTCCGATCAGCCAGGGCGAGGCGTTCACGCTGACCCAGCACCACGAGTACGCCGCTCTGCCGCCGGTCGCCGACACCGACGGCATGTCGGAGAAGGAGATCAAGGCCGAGCAGCGTCGTCGCAAGGCGACCCGGTTCTACTTCATCGACGCGTTGCGCAAGCCGACCCGGGCCGAGCTCGAAGAGGCCGCGCATCACCACGACGATTCCCACGAGGGGAATGGTCACGAACTGGGCGACGGCCACAGCAACGGCGACGGTCACAGCAACGGGAACGGCGAGGTGCACCACTCGATCACCGCCGGATCGTCGCAGCAGGGTGTGGCCAGCCAGCGTCAGTAGCCGGCAGCACAGCACCACGCTTCACCGAACGCCCTCACTCACCCGAGTGGGGGCGTTCGGCGTTGTCGCGCGGGTCCCGGCTCGGCGGTCAGCCACGGTCTGTGTCGTTGGTCACCCCCTGGCCGGAGCCGGAATCAAATCGCACCGGCGGGGCGTTCAAGCGGCTGGACGAGACCGCCAGCGCGGTCGAACACGCCCGAGCGAAACCGAGAGTGACCATGAGACCGGACCAGACGACCCGTACCGACCCCTCCCCCGAATCACCGCCCACCAAGCCCAGGCTCGACCTGTCGCTGAGCAAGATCCTCGGCGGCGCACTGGCCGCGATGACGGCGGCCGCCCTCGGCTCACGACTCAGCGTGGGCGGCACGATCGCCGGCGCCGCGCTGGCCAGCATCATCGCCGCGGTCGCGGGCACCATCTACACCACCTCGTTGAAGCACACCCAGGACCGGGTGAAGACGGTGTTCAGCGGCCGCACGGTCCAGGGCGGGGTGGTGACCGTCGTCGAAGAGGTCGCCGAGAGCGAGTCCCCCACGCGGGTGCTCGACGCTCCGGCGCAACCGAGCGTGCCGCACTGGGACGATCCGCTGCCCGCCGCGCAGAAGCCCAGCCGGGCGCCGGTCAACTGGAAGAGCATCGTGATCGGGGCGCTGGCCGCCTTCGCGCTGGCCGCAGCGGCCCTGACCACCATCGAGCTGGTCACCGGACGGGCGTTGTCCGGCGGCGACGGCACCACGATCAGCCAGGTCGGCGAACAGCAGCGCAATGCCCCGTCCACCGACCCGAGTGCGCCGGCCGAGACGGCGAGTCCGACTCCGGAACCCACGCCGAGCGCGTCCACGAGCGCGTCGACGGCCCCGACGCCGTCGGCCTCGGCGACCGAGCCGACCCCGCAGCCGAGCGCCACCGAGCCGACCGCGTCGACGACCACGTCTTCCGCGCCCAGCCCGACGCCCAGCGCGTCCGGATCGGCGCGGGCGCCGGAGGGCGACGTCACTTCCGGTGGCGACGCCGCAGCCCCGGTGAACTGACGGGTCATCCCGCTCTCGGCGTCGCTCGCACCGGCGTGATCTGAATGTCACGCAGTTCGAACGTGCGGTAACCGGGCGGCAACGTAAGGCGTCGACCGGCGAAACACAGGCTCACTAGCGTCACCGTCATCGCCGCCGAGCCGTTCCCTCACGGGTCTCGGCCGGCGGCCCCTGCCTCCGTGATGACGACGACAAGGACTGTTCCGATGAGCCCTCTGCACACCCCCGCGAACCGAGGACACCGTACGCGGCTGCTCGGTGCAGCCTGCCTGCTGGCCGCGTCCACCCTGATGCTGTCGGCCTGTGGCGGCAGCAAGGTCGGATCGGCCGAGACCGGTGCGGGAACCGGCTCCAGCTGCGTGGACACCAGCGGGGACACCATCAAGATCGGCTTCCTCAACTCGCGCTCCGGCACCATGGCGATCAGCGAGAACACCGTCTTCGACTCGCTGTCGATGGCCAAGGACGAGATCAACGCGGCCGGCGGCGTCAATGGCAAGCAGCTCGAGGTCGTGGCCGAGGACGGAGCGTCCGAGCCGACCACGTTCGCCGAGAAGGCGCAGAAGCTGATCAGCTCCGACTGCGTGGCCGCCGTCTTCGGCGGATGGACCTCGGCCAGCCGCAAGGCGATGCTCCCGGTCTTCGAGGGCAACAACGCGCTGCTCTACTACCCCGTCCAGTACGAGGGGCTCGAGGCCAGCAAGAACATCTTCTACACCGGCGCCACCACCAACCAGCAGATCATCCCGGGGCTCGACTACCTCAAGGAGAAGGGCGTCAAGAAGCTCTTCCTGGTCGGCTCGGACTACGTGTTCCCGCGTACGGCCAACAAGGAGATCAAGGCCTACGCCGCGGCCAACGGCATCGAGGTCACCGGCGAGGAGTACACCCCGCTCGGCTCGACCGACTTCGCCACCATCGTCAACAAGCTCAAGGCGTCCGGTTCGGACGCGGTGTTCAACACCCTGAACGGCGACTCCAACGTGGCCTTCTTCAAGGAGTACACCAACGCCGGCCTGACCGCGGCCAAGGCCCCGGTGGTCAGCGTCTCGATCGCCGAGGAGGAGGTCAAGGGCATCGGCGCCGGCAACCTCAAGGACCAGCTGACCGCCTGGAACTACTACCAGACCATCGACAGCCCGGAGAACGAGAAGTTCGTCGCGGCGTTCAAGTCCAAGTACGGCGACGACCGTGTCACCTCCGACCCGATGGAAGCCGCATACACCTCGCTCTACCTGTGGAAGGGTATGGCCGAGAAGGCCAACTCGTTCGCCGTCGCCGACATCCAGGCCGCGGCCGGTGGGGTCAGCTTCGACGCACCCGAGGGCAAGGTCACGGTCAACGGCGAGAACCACCACATCGCCAAGACCGCGCTGATCGGCCAGATCCAGCCCGACGGCCTGATCAAGACCGTGTGGTCGTCCGAGACGCCCATCGAGCCCGACCCGTTCCTGACCACCTACGACTGGGCCAAGGGCCTCAACGGCTGACGCTGCTCGACGCCCCGCGCCGCTCGGAGATCCTCCGGCCGGCGCGGGTCCGACCGGCGTACGGCGCCGTCCCCCCACCACACGGTGAATCGAGGAGCACGACCATGGATGTTCTGTTGGGACAGTTGTTCGCCGGGGTCTCGCAGGGTTCGATCCTGCTGCTGATCGCGCTCGGCCTGGCGCTGACCTTCGGCCAGATGGGCGTCATCAACATGGCGCACGGCGAGTTCATCATGGCCGGGGCCTACACCGCGTACGTCATGCAGAACCTGCTCGGCGACGCCGGCATCTCGCTGCTGATCGCCATCCCGGTCGGCTTCGTCGTCGGTGGCCTGCTCGGGGTGATCCTCGAAGCGACACTGATCCGACGGATGTACCACCGACCGCTCGACACCCTGCTGGTCACCTGGGGGGTCTCGCTGATCCTGCAGCAGCTGGCCCGCAACATCTTCGGCGCCCCCAATGTCGACGTCGGCGCGCCCGCCTGGCTGCAGGGCAGCATCCGGGTGGCCGGCATCGACCTGGCCGCGTCCCGGCTGTTCATCATCGTGCTCTGTCTGGTCGCGGTGGGGGTGCTGTCAGCGATCATCCGCTTCACCTCGCTGGGCCGACGGATCCGGGCCGTGGTCCAGAACCGCGACCTGGCCGAGACGGTCGGGGATCTCGACCCGGTCGACCGACCGGCTGACCTTCTTCGTCGGCTCCGGGCTGGCCGGGGTGGCCGGCGTCGCGCTCACCCAGCTCGGATCGACGGGTCCCACGCTCGGCACCAACTACATCGTGGACGCCTTTCTGGTCGTCGTGGTCGGCGGGATCGGGCAGATCCGCGGCGCCGTGATCGCCGCCTTCGTGCTCGGGCTGCTGCAGTCGGTCTTCCAGTACACGACGACGGCGAGCATGGCCAAGGTGCTGCTCTTCGTGGCCATCGTGATCTTCCTGCAGCTGCGACCGCAGGGCATCGTCAACGTCCGCACCCGAAGCCTCGTCTAGGAGATGTCCATGAAGGTGCTGCGTTACCTCACCGGCGACGGGAAGATCTGGATCGGACTGGCGGTGGCCGCCGTCCTGCTCTACGTCGTCGCCCCCGGTCTGCTGTCGCCGTTCCGGCTCTCACTGCTCGGCAAGTACCTGTGCTGGGCCATGGTCGCGGTCGGGCATCGGCCTGGCCTGGGGCAAGGGCGGGATGCTGGTGCTCGGACAGGGCGTGTTCTTCGGGCTCGGCGCGTACCTGATGGCCATGCACCTCAAGCTCACCGACGCGGGGCCGGGCAAGGCACCCGACTTCATGCTGCTCTACGGCAACGGGGTGGTGCCCGGCTGGTGGGAGCCGATGCGCTCGCCGGTGATCACCGTGGTGCTGATCCTGCTGCTGCCCGCCGCCGTGGCCGCGTTGCTCGGCGTGGCGATCTTCCGACGCCGGGTCAAGGGCGCGTACTTCGCGATCCTGTCGCAGGCGCTGGCCGCCGCGTTCGCCATCTTCCTGGTCGGCCAGCAGACGACGACCGGCGGGACCAACGGGCTCAACGGGTTCCGCGGCTTCTTCGGCTACAACCTGTACGACCCGGTCAACAAGCAACTGCTGTTCTTCATCGCCGTCACTGCGCTGCTGGCCATGGTCGTGGTCGTCTGGCATCTGTATCGCAGCCGGTTCGGCGAACTGCTGGTCGCCGTCCGCGACCAGGAGGAGCGGGTCCGCTTCCTCGGCTACAACCCGGCCAACATCAAGCTGGTCGCGTACGTGGTCGCGGCGGCCATGGCCGGGATCGCCGGGGCGCTGTTCGTCCCCATCGTCGGCATCATCTCCCCCGCCGACGTCGGCGTCGTCCCGTCGATCGCCTTCATCATCGGCGTGGCCATCGGTGGCCGGGCCACCCTGTTCGGCCCGGTCCTCGGGGCGATCGTCGTCGCGTACGCCCAGACCACGCTGTCGGAGCAGTTCCCCGCGTTCTGGACCTACTTCCAGGGGGCGATGTTCATGCTCGTCGTCGCGTTCCTGCCGGGCGGGATCGCCTCGCTGGCCGGACTGCGCGGACGCTTCCGTCGCCGCACCCCGGCGGCTGCCGAACCGTTGATCACCCAATCGGCCACCGTCACCGAGACCGTCGGTCCCAAGCAGGAGGCGAACGTCTGATGGCCCAGCCCGACTACCTCGAGATCCGCGGCCTGACCGTGTCGTTCGACGGCTTCAAGGCCGTCGACGGGGTCGATCTGACCGTGTTCCAGTCCGACCTGCGATTCCTGATCGGCCCCAACGGCGCCGGCAAGACCACCATCATCGACGCGCTCACCGGTCTGGTCCCGGCGACCGGGACGGCGAAGTACGGCTCGACCGAGCTGGTCGGGCTGAAGTCGCACCAGATCGCCCGGCTGGGCGTCGGCCGCACCTTCCAGACGGCCAGCGTGTTCACCGAGCTCAGCGTGCTGCAGAACCTGGACATCGCTGCGGGCGCCAAGCGGTCACCGTGGTCGTTGCTGGGGGTGCGCCGGTCGATCTCCGAGCCGGTGCAGCAGGCCCTCGAGACCGTGGCCCTGGTCGAGCAGCGCAACCAGCCGGCCGGGGTGCTGTCGCACGGGCAGAAGCAGTGGCTGGAGATCGGGATGCTGCTGGTCCAGGACGCCAAGGTGCTGCTGCTCGACGAGCCGGTCGCCGGGATGAGCGCCGACGAACGCGACGCCACCGGACGACTGCTCAAGGCGGTCGGTGCCGACCGCACGGTGATCATCGTCGAACACGACATGGACTTCATGCGGGCCTGGGCCGACTCGGTCACCGTGCTGCACCAGGGCACCGTGCTCAGCGAGGGATCGGTGGCGCAGGTGCAGGCCGACCGAGCGTCCAGGAGGTCTACCTGGGTCGCGCCGCCGAAGGGTCGGTGCAGCTGATGCTCCAGGTCAGCGAGCTGTATGCGGGCTACGGCCCGACCGACGTGGTGCACGGCGTCTCCTTCGAGGTGCCCGACCGTTCGGTCTTCGCCATCATGGGCCACAACGGCGCCGGCAAGACGACGCTGCTCAAGACCGTCCTCGGGCTGCTGCCGGCCCGTCGCGGCACGATCACCTTCGACGGGGACGACGTCACCCGGTTCAAGACCCATCGAGCGGGTGGCCGGCGGGCATGGCGTACGTGCCCGCAGGGTCAGCTGTCGTTCCCGCAGCTGTCGACCCTGGAGAACCTGCAACTGGTCGCCGACGGTCGCCGCAACGGCGCCGCCAAGATCGAGGAGATGTTCGACGCTCTTCCCGGCGCTGAAGACCTTCGAGGCCCGCAAGGCCGGGCTGCTGTCCGGCGGCCAGCGGCAGCAGCTGTCGATCGCCCGGGCGCTGATCACCGAACCGTCGCTGATCATCCTCGACGAGCCGACCGAGGGCATCCAGCCCAACATCGTCGCCGAGATCGAGCAGCTGGTGATGGATCTGGCCGACACCGGGCTCTCGGTGCTGCTGGTCGAGCAGCACGTCAGCTTCGCGCTCACCGCCGCCGCCGGCTACGCCGTCCTCGCCTCGGGCCACATCACCTCGACCGGTGACGGCGGGACCGAGGCGGTCGGCTCGGTGGTCGCGGCCATGTCGATCTGAGGCTTGTGCAGCAGTCACCGACGTTCCTACCCGGGTACGGGTCGCAGAATCCTTCGCCCGTGGACCGGTCGGAGGGCGATCAACCCCACGAGCGCGCACTGGTGGTGGATTCCGCCACTCACCCGAGCCGGCGGGCCACCGTGCCGAGTCCGTCGACCAGGGTGAAGGTCGTCGCGTCGGGCAGCTCGGGCAGCAGCGGCGGGCCGACGCTGAGGGTGGAGGTGATCAACCGGTGCGCGCCGAGCAGGCCGGGCCGGCTGCGGAGGCCGGCCGGGTCGAGCACCTGGTCCTCGAGCCAGACCACCTCGTCGTCGACGCTCAGCCGGGTGCGGCTGCGCAGTCGGCCGCCACGCTCGCCGCTCCGCCCCAGGACCAGGGTCTCGCTGATCGAGGCGCGGCCGTCGCCGGCCACCCTCAGCTCGAGCGCCCGCTCGACCTCGGCGCCGTCACTGACCACGAAGGGTTCGGCTGCGTAGCGGAACTCGGCCCCGCTGCCCACCGCCACCACCATCCGCCAGGCCGCCGGCCGGCCGCGACCGTGGTAGGCCACGGTCCCGGCCACGTCGGTGAGCTCGAGCCGGGTGCCGGGCGCGACCTCGACCTGGAGCTCGACCCGGTCGCCACCGAGCAGCAGTGCGGTCGAGGCGAGCAGGCTGACCCGCATCCGACCGTCCCGGTCGCCGAGCCGCATCGGCCGCAACGGCCCGAAGGTCGAGCGCACCCGGTCGCCGTCGGCGGCGATCGTGGTCGCGATCAATGCGTGTGGACCGTGCCGTCCGCGTGCTGATGCGGGGCACCGCCATCACCGTGATCCTCGGCGTGGCTGTGCGGGGCCATCGGACCGGGGTCGACGGCGCACGTGCTGACCGCTGCGGAAGTGGCGAGCGTGTCGCAGCACCCAGGCCTTGAGCTCAGCCACCGAGGCCGGGTCGGTGCGGGACAGCGCGATCACCGTCCGGCCGTCGCGCGCGGCCTGCGCATCGGCGACCATCTGCTCGACGTCGACCCCGACGTACGGCGCCAGGTCGGTCTTGTTGACGATCAGGACGTCGGCGCGGGCGATGCCCGGGCCGCCCTTGCGGGCGACGTCTCCGCCGCCGGCCACGTCGAGCACGAAGAACTGCGCGTCGACCAGGGCCGGGGAGAAGGTGGCGGTCAGGTTGTCGCCGCCGGACTCGACCAGCACCACGTCGACCGGAGCGAAGTCGTGCTCGAGGTCCTCGACGGCCAGCAGGTTCTGGGTGACGTCGTCGCGGATCGCCGTGTGCGGGCAGGCGCCGGTCTCCACCGCCCGGATCCGCTCGGGAGCCAGCACCCCGGCCGATCGCAGGAAGCGTGCGTCCTCGTCGGTGTAGATGTCGTTGGTGATCACGGCCAGGCTCAGCTCGGTGCCCAGCTCGCGGCAGAGCAGCGCGATCAGCGAACTCTTCCCGGTGCCGACCGGTCCGGCCACTCCCAGGCGCAGTGCGCGATTCGGTTCATGCACGGAACAACCGCCTCTCCCTCGTTCGATGTCGCTGACCCCATTCTTCGATCTCCGGCGCCGACCAGGCCGGGATCTGCCCGGGCGTGGACATCCCGGCGACCCGCACGACCATCGCCTCGACCTCGCGCTCGGCGGCCGCGGCCCACCGCACGCCCAGGGTCGGGTCGAACGGATCGAGCTTGAGCGCCGCGGCGATCACCGTCTGGACGTCCTCGAAGGCCGAGCAGCCGGGCCACCTCGGCTGCGCTCAACCCCGCCTCGGCCGCGGTCGCGCCGACGACCACCGCGCGGCACCACGGCCGCCGTGGGCCGGTCAGGGCGGGCATCGGCCAGACCGCCGCCGCGGTCCGTAGATAGCTGCGGCCGAGCAGGTCCGACGCGTCGCGCAGTGCGTCGGACAGGGTGCGGATCCGCCAGGCCCGGTCGACTGCGGCGACCGCGGCCGCGCGCTCGGCCGCCGGGCAGTGCAGCCAGCGGTAGCGGGTCACCACCGCGGTAGCGGCCTCGACCTCGGTCACCGTGCGCAGCCGGACGGTCAGGTAGTCCGGCACCTGGTCGAGCCGCATCCCCGCGGTCAGGGCCGGTTCGACCCCGGCCGACTGGGTGTGCGCGCCCGGTCGGCAGCCGTCCGTCGGCCAGCAGCAGCGACAGGTACGCCCCGGTCACGGCTCAGAACAACTGATAGAGCTGGGCCAACGGCAGCACGACGGCCGGTGACGGCACGATCGGCGTGCCGTCGATGGCGATGGCGTGGGTCTCCGGGTCGATGTCGATCTGCGGCAGGGCGTCGTTGTTGATCATCTGCGCCTTGCCGACGTCGCGGGTCGGTCGGCACGCGACCAGCTCGCGCTTGAGCCCCAGCCGGCCGGCCAGGCCGGCGTCGAGGGCGGCCGGGGCCACGTAGGTCTGCGATCGGTAGGCGCCGCCGCCGTAGTAGAGGGCCGGGCGCATCAGCACGGGCTGCGGGGTGGGGATCGAGGCGTTCGGGTCGCCCAGCGCGCCGACCACGATGGCGCCCCCCTTGATCACCACCGAGGGGCGTACGCCGAAGAACCGCGGATCCCACAGCACCAGGTCGGCCAGCTTGCCGATCTCCACCGAGCCGATCTCGTGGTCGACGCCGTGACTGATCGCCGGGTTGATCGTGTACTTGGCCACGTAACGACGGGCCCGGAAGTTGTCGGCCGGCAGACCGCCGGTCAGTGCGCCACGGACCTGCTTCATCACGTGCGCGACCTGCCAGGTGCGGGTGATCACCTCACCGATCCGACCCATCGCCTGGGCGTCGGAGGAGGTCATCGAGATGGCGCCGAGGTCGTGCAGGTGGTCCTCGGCGGCGATGGTCGTGCCACGGATGCGCGACTCGGCGAAGGCCAGGTCCTCCGGCACCGCCGGGTTGAGGTGGTGGCAGACCATCAGCATGTCGAGGTGCTCGGCGACGGTGTTGACCGTGTGCGGCAGGGTCGGGTTGGTCGAGCCGGGTAACACGTGCGGGAGTCCGGCGATGGTCAGGATGTCCGGGGCGTGCCCGCCGCCGGCCCCCTCGACGTGGAAGGCCGAGATGCTGCGGCCGGCCATGGCCGCGATGGTGCTGGCCACGAACCCGGCCTCGTTGAGCGAGTCGGAATGCAGGGCGACCTGCAGTCCCCACTCCTGCGCTCCCTTGAGCGCGGCGTCGATGGCGGCCGGGGTCGAGCCCCAGTCCTCGTGCACCTTGTAGCCGCCGGCTCCGGCCAGCGCCTGTTCCTCGAACGCGGCCGCCGAGACGGTGTTGCCCTTGCCGAGCAGCAGCAGGTTGACCGGGAAGTCGTCGAGCGAGCGGTGGGCCTGCTCCAGGTGCCAGGCGCCCGGGGTGACCGTGGTCGCCTTCGACCCTTCGGAGGGGCCGGTGCCGCCGCCGGCCAGGGTGGTCAGCCCGGAGGCCAGGGCCTCGTGGATCTGCGAGGGCGACAGGAAGTGCACGTGCGAGTCGAAGCCGCCGGCGGTGAGGATCTTGCCCTCGCCGGAGATCACGTCGGTCCCGGGTCCGATGACCAGGTCGGCGTGGACGCCGTCGGCGATGTCGGGGTTGCCGCTGCGGCCGAGGCCGACGATGCGCCCGGCGCGGATGCCGACGTCGGCCCGGACGATCCCCCAGTGGTCGAGGACCACCACGTTGGTGATGACGGTGTCGAGGGCACCGTCGGCCGAGCTGACCAGCGACTGGTTCATCGATTCGCGGATCGACTTGCCCCCGCCGAACACCGACTCCTCGCCGCCGAAGGTCAGGTCCTGCTCGATCTCGATCCACAGATCGGTGTCGCCGAGGCGGATCTGGTCGCCCGCGGTCGGGCCGTAGAGCGCGGCGTAGTCCGCCCGGCTGATCCTCATGACAGCAGCTCCCCCGGCTCGATCTGCAGACCTGGGACCACCCGCCGGCCCCGGAGGGCGACGATGGCGACCGTCCGCGAGACGCCCGGCTCGAACCGGACCGAGGTGCCCGAGGCGATGTCGAGCCGGAATCCGGCCGCGGCCGCCCGGTCGAACTCGAGCCCGGTGTTCACCTCGGGCAGGTGGATGTGCGAGCCGATCTGGATCGGCCGGTCGGCGGTGTTGACGAAGGTCAGCTCACCGCGCTCGTCCGGCCCACGGTCGGCGTTCAGCTCCAGCTCGCCCTCGGCGACCCGGATCGCTCCCGGCCCCGTCGTCGACACCCCCGCCATCGCGTTCCTCTCAGCTCACTGGATCGGCTGGTGCAACGTGACCAGCTTCCGGCCGTCGGGGAAGGTGGCCTCGACCTGGACGTCGGTGATCATCTCGGGGATACCGGTCATCACGTCGTCGCGGGTCAGCACCTCGCGCCCGCTGCTCATCAGGTCCTCGACCAGCGCGCCCTCGCGGGCGCGTTCGATGACCCAGGTGCTGAGCAGCGCGACGGACTCCGGGTAGTTGAGCTTGACGCCCCGGGACAGGCGGTCTCGCGCCACCATCCCGGCCACGGCCATCAGCAGCTTCTCGGTCTCCGACGGAGCCAGGTTCACCTTGATCGATCCTTTCCCGCACACGATCGACGGCCAAGGTAGCGAGCCAATGTTTCGCCCGAGTTTCAGCCCGCTCCACGGGTCTCAGACGCCGTTGGCGGCCGGAACCTCCTCGCCGGGACGGACCGGACCGGGCGGGGTGCCGTCGCCGAACGGCCGGCCGCCGAGGTCCTCACGCCCGTGCGGGGTGAGCCAACCGGCCAGCTCCGGGCCGGCCGGCACGATCGCCGTCGGGTTGATGTCGGTGTGCACCTCGTAGTAGTGCTGCTTGATCTGGACGAAGTCGGTGGTGTCGCCGAATCCGGGGGTCTGGAAGAGGTCGCGCGCGTACGCCCACAGCACCGGCATCTCGCTGAGCTTCGACCGGTTGCACTTGAAGTGGCCGTGGTAGACCGGGTCGAACCGGGCCAGCGTGGTGAACAGCCGGACATCGGCCTCGGTGATCGTGTCGCCGACCAGGTAGCGCTGGTCGCGGAGCCGGTCGGTCAGCCAGTCCAGGGCCACGAACAACCGGTCGTACGCGGCGTCGTACGACTCCTGGGTGCCGGCGAAGCCGCACCGGTACACGCCGTTGTTGACCTCGGTGTAGACCCGCCGGGCCACCGCGTCGATCTCGTCGCGCAGATGCTCGGGATACAGCTCGGGAGCCCCGTCGCGGTGGAACTGCGTCCACTCGAGCGAGAAGTCCAACGTCATCTGCGCGTAGTCGTTGGTCACCAGCTGCTTGGTGTCCACCTCGACCAGCGCGGGCACGGTGATGCCCCGGGGGTAGTCGGGGAGCCGGGCGAAGTAGGCCTGCTGGAGGCGCTCGTAGCCGAGGACCGGGTCGACGCCACCGGGATCGAGGTCGAAGGTCCAGCTGCGCTCGTCGTGGGTCGGTCCGCACAGACCCATCGAGATGGCGTCCTCGAGCCCGAGCAGCCGGCGGACGATGATGGTCCGGTTGGCCCACGGGCAGGCGCGCGCCGCGATCAGCCGGTAGCGCCCGGCCTCGACCGGATAGCCGTCACGACCGTCGCGGGTGATGCGTGTCGTCACGTAGTTGGTGTCCCGGTCGAATCCGCCCGACCGATTCACATAGCGTCCCTGTGCGTCTTCCATGCTCACAGCCTAGGAGCGTCGATCCACGACGTCCGACGGTTGGAGGACAATGAGCGGGTGCGATTCGTCAAGGACCTCCCGCCCTACGACCTGACCTACTCCGATGTGTTCATGGTCCCGCGCCGTTCCGCGGTCACCTCGCGGCTCGACGTGGACCTGCGCAGCACCGACGGGGTCGGGACGACCCTGCCGTTGGTGGTGGCCAACATGACCGCCATCTCGGGCCGCCGGATGGCCGAGACCGTGGCCCGGCGCGGCGGGGTCGCCATCATCCCGCAGGACATCCCCGCCGACGTCGTCGCCGGCGTCATCGCCCGGGTCAAGGCGTCGCATCCGGTCTACGACACCCCGGTCGCGGTCAGCCCGCACACCACCGTCGGCGAGGCGCTGTCGCTGCTGCCCAAACGGGCGCACGGACTGGTCGTCGTGGTCGACAACGGTCTGCCGGTCGGCACCCTCAGCGAGGCCGACGCCGCCGGCGTCGACCGCTTCGCCCAGGTCCACCAGGTCATGTCGACCGACCTGCACCTCGCCGCCCCCGACATCGCGGCCACCGACGTCTTCGACGAGCTGACCGCAGCGCACGTCCCCGCCGCGATGATCGTCGCCGACGACCGGCTGGTCGGGGTGATGACGACCAAGCACGCGCTGCGCTCCACGCTCTACCGTCCGGCGCTCGATCCCGAGGGCCGGCTGATGATCGGCGCCGCCGTCGGCATCAACGGTGACGTGGCCGGGCGGGCCGAGACCCTGCTGGCCGCCGGGATCGACGTGCTCGTGGTCGACACCGCCCACGGCCACCAGGAGAAGATGATCACTTCGCTCAAGGCGGTCCGCGAGGCGCGCGACCGGCAGGCCGATACCACCGGTCGGGTGGTGCCGATCGTCGCCGGGAATGTGGTCGCCGCCGACGGCGTCCGCGACCTGATCGACGCCGGCGCCGATGTGGTCAAGGTCGGCGTCGGGCCGGGCGCGATGTGCACCACCCGGATGATGACCGGGGTCGGCCGGCCGCAGTTCAGTGCCGTCCTCGAGTGCGCCGAGGCCGCCCGCTCGGAGGGCAAGGCGATCTGGGCCGACGGCGGCGTGCGCTACCCGCGCGACGTCGCCCTGGCCCTGGCCGCCGGAGCGGGCAGCGTGATGATCGGCTCCTGGTTCGCCGGCACGTACGAGAGCACCGGGAATCTGATGACCGACGCCGAGGGCCGGATGTACAAGGAGTCCTACGGCATGGCCTCGGCCCGCGCGGTGCGGCTGCGGACCCGCGACTCGTCCGGCTTCGACCGGGCGCGGGCCGCCCTGTTCGAGGAGGGCATCTCGACCGGTCGGATGTATCTCGATCCGGATCGGCCCAGCGTCGAGGACCTGATCGACTCGATCGTCGCCGGGCTCCGCAGCAGTTGCACCTACGCCGGCGCCACCAGCCTCGAGGAGTTCCACCAGCTCGCCCTGGTCGGGGTGCAGTCGAACTCCGGCTACGACGAGGGTCGCCCGCTGCACGTCAGTTGGTGACCCGGCGGCCCGGCGTACGCGAGCAGCCCAGGCGATCGGCGGCGGCTGGTGAGCGGGACCGTCAGCCGGGGATGCGGACGGCGACGCCGCTGACCCGCACGCCGGGCTCTCCGCCGATGACCTCGACCTCGAGCAGGCTCGGCCGGCCGATCTCGGCTCCCTGGACGATGCTGAACCGGGCCGCGGTGCCGATCTTGCCGATCGCGCGCAGATACCCGCCGAACGCCGCCGCGGCCGCACCGGTGGCCGGGTCCTCGACCACCCCTCCGGTGGGGAACGGATTGCGGGCCCGGTAGCGCTTTCTCGACTCCGGCCAGATCAGCTGGCAGGTGGTGAGGTCGTGCTCGACCATCACCGTCTTGAGGGCGTCGTAGTCGTAGTCCAGATCGGCCAGCCGCTCGTAGGTCCGGGTGACCAGGATCAGGTGCTCGGCACCGGCGTTGGCCAGCCGGATCGGATAGCGCGGGTCCAGGTCGTCGCGGCTCCAGCCCAGGGCCGCGAGCACCCGGTCGACCAGGTCGTCGGCCGGTTCGCTGACCCGCGGGGCCACGCTGCTCAGCTCGGCGACCGTGCCCAGCTCGGAGGAGCGGGTGTTGACGCTGACGAACCCGGCGCGGGTGTGGAAGATGACCTGATCGGCCGGTTGGCGCTCGACCAGGGCCACGGCCGCGGCCACCGTGGCGTGTCCGCAGAAGGGCACCTCGGCGACCGCTGAGAAGTAGCGGACGTCGTACACGTTCGGCTCGTTGGTCCGCGGGAACAGGAACGCGCTCTCGGAGTACCCGACCTCGGCCGCCACCTCGAGCATGGCCCGGTCGTCCATCCCGGTGGCGTCGAGCACCACCCCGGCGGGGTTGCCGCCTTCGCCGTTGAGCGTGAAAGCGGAGTAGCGGATCACCTCAGTCACGCCAGCAGCCTAGTGGGGCGACGGACAGCGCTCAGGCGGTGGCGTACCGCTTGGCCGCCCGTGCCCGCGCCTTCACCGCCTCTTCCTCGCGGTTCTTCGGCGGCGCACTCGACACCAGATCCTCGAGCAGGTGCTCGGTGATGTGCGCGATCTCGGCCACCGCCTTGTCGAACGCCGCCTCGTTCACCTTCGACGGCTTCGTCGTCCCGGCGATCTTCCGCACGTACTGCAGCGCCGCATCATGCACCTCGTTCCCCGTCGCCGGCGGATCGAAATTGTTCAGCGGCCTGATGTTCCTACACATCTCTCGATTATCCTGCGGCTCGCGCCGCGACGCTGGACCCGCTGACGTCGTCACTCTTCGCGAAACGGAAAAGCGTTGTTTCGCTCATCGCTCCTCCGCTCAGCGGCGCGCCCGTTCCCGACGCTCGCCGCAACGAGACCAGCCGGTGGTGAACCCGCGATGCCCCGGTCTTGTTCAACGTCCATAGAAAACTCGAGCCGCGCACCGGATCGGTGCACGGCTCAAGTCGCGTGGTTCTGTCAGGCTGGCCACCGCCGCAGGGGGCGTTCCAATCGAGGAACGAGCCGGGACGTGGATGGGTCTGGCGGGAGCCCGAGCTTGCGAGGGCGGATGGTTGTCCCGGCTCGAATCCTCGAAGGGAACGCCCACCCGCCACGCGCGTACCAGATTCAGTGCGCGTGGTCTCCGCGGTAGAACTCGAAGATGAGGCCACTCAGGGTGTATGCGCCGAAGCCCGCGCCGAGGAACAGCAGCCACCAGCCGAAGACCGGCGCCAGCACGACCAGGCCGAAGGTCAGCGAGACGTACAGCGGCCAGATGCTCTGCGGCGGGAAGAAGCCGAGCTCGCCGGCGCCCTCCGCGATCTCGCCCATCTTGTCGTCCTCGGGGCGCGGGTCGATCTTCTTCGCGATGATGCCGAAGAAGACCCAGACCATCAGGGTGAGGAAGAACGTCAGGATCAGGGCCACCGTGCCGGTGAGCTCCGGGACGCCGTCCTCCAGCGTGATCAGCGCGTACGCCGGCGCGACCAGCGCGAAGAAGATGGTCAGCCCAGCGAAGATCCAGGCTTCAGCCTTCACTTCTGATCCTCCTCGGGACGCGGCGACTGCTTGTGGTGTTCACCGTCGTAGTGGTGAGCCGGGTCGTCCGACGTCCCGGCCACGCGCTCCTTCAGCTCGGTGATCCGGCCGGTGTCCTGGGCAGCGTCGACCATGGTCGTGTCGAACGAGCTGTCGGTGCCGGAATCGCCGTACTCGGCCAGCGCCACCTCGGGGTGGTGCAGGTCGAAGGCCGGGGACTCCGAACGGATCCGCGGGATCGAGGTGAAGTTGTGCCGCGGCGGCGGGCACGAGGTCGCCCACTCGAGCGAACGCCCCCAGCCCCACGGGTCGTCGGTGTTGACCAGCGGGCCCTTGCGGCTGACCCACACGTTGTAGAGGAAGGGCAGCATCGAGGCGCCGAGCAGGAAGGCACCCGCCGACGAGATCTGGTTGAGGACGGTGAAGCCCTCGTTCGGCAGGTAGTCGGCGTACCGACGGGGCATGCCCTCGACCCCCAGCCAGTGCTGGACCAGGAACGTGGTGTGGAAGCCGATGAACAGCAGCCAGAAGTGGATCTTGCCCAGGGTCTCGTCGAGCATCCGACCGGTGAACTTCGGCCACCAGAAGTAGAAGCCGGCGAACATCGCGAACACCACGGTGCCGAACACCACGTAGTGGAAGTGCGCGACCACGAAGTAGGTGTCGTTGAGGTGGAAGTCGAGCGGCGGGCTGGCCAGCACGACGCCGGTGATACCACCGAACAGGAACGTGACCAGGAATCCGATCGCCCAGAGCATGGGCGTCCGCATGGCGATGTTGCCGCCCCACATCGTGCCCAGCCAGTTGAAGAACTTCACCCCGGTGGGCACCGCGATCAGGAACGTCATGAACGAGAAGAACGGCAGACTGACCGCTCCGGTGACGTACATGTGGTGGGCCCACACCGCGACCGACAGCGCGCCGATCAGCAGGGTGGCGCCGACCAGGCCGATGTAGCCGAACACCGGCTTGCGGCTGAACACCGGCAGCACTTCGGTGATGATGCCGAAGAACGGCAGAGCGATGATGTAGACCTCTGGATGGCCGAAGAACCAGAACAGGTGTTGCCACAGGATCGCGCCGCCGTTGGCGGCATCGAACACGTGTGACCCGAGTGATCGGTCCGACTGGAGCACGAGCAGCGCCGCCGCGAAGATCGGGAACGCGATCAGCACCAGCAGCGAGGTGACCAGGATGTTCCAGGTGAAGATCGGCATCCGGAACATGGTCATGCCCGGCGCCCGCATGCAGACGATCGTGGTGATGAAGTTGACCGCGCCGAGGATGGTGCCCAGACCGGCCATGTAGAAGCCCATGATGAACAGGTCGCCACCCACGCCGGGCGAGTTGGCGCTGTCGCTCAGCGGCACGTACGCGTACCAACCGAAGCTCGCCGCACCCGAGGGCGTCAGGAAGCCGGAGACCACGATCAGGCCACCGAACAGGTAGAGCCAGTACGAGATCATGTTCAGCCGCGGGAACGCCACGTCCGGCGACCCGATCTGCAGCGGCATGATGGCGTTGGCGAAACCGGCGAACAGCGGGGTCGCGAACAGCAGCAGCATGATCGCGCCGTGCATGGTGAAGAACTGGTTGTAGACCTCGTAGGACAGGAACTGCATGCCCGGCCAGGCCAGCTCGGCCCGGATCCCCAGGGCCAGGATGCCGCCGAGGAAGAAGAAGATCATCGAGGTGATGAAGTAGAGGTTGCCGATCACCTTGTGGTCGGTGGTGACCATCCACTTCCAGGAGATCGTGCCCATCTGCCGCTTGGGCGTGACGACGTCCAAGCTCTCCGCTACCCGCTCGACCGTGGTCATCGCGTACCCTCCTCGGCGTTCACCGGCACCGGCACGGGCGCGTTGGCCTGGCTCGGTCCCTTGGCTTCACCCACCTGACCCCGGGCGACCAGGGTCTTCAGGTAGGCGTTGTACTCGTCCTCGCTGACGATGTGGACGTTGAACAGCATCGCCGAGTGGTAGGTGCCACACAGCTCGGTGCACTTGCCCCGGAAGACGCCCTCCTTGGTGGGAGTCACGTCGAAGCTGTTCTGCCGGCCCGGGACGACGTCCATCTTGTGGTAGAACGCCGGCACCCAGAACGAGTGGATGACGTCGGGCGAGGACAGGTTGAACCGCACCGACTTGCCGATCGGGAGGTAGAGGTCCGGGGTGAGGTTGATCGTCCCGGCCTCCCAGACGTCCGACCCGACCGCCGGGTTGTCGGCTTCCTTGTAGTTGAAGGTCCATGACCACTTCTGCCCGACCACGTCGATGGTGACGTCAGGGTTGTCGACCCGGGCCACGACCTTGTTCTGGGCCACGACGGTGAAGTAGAAGAGCACGCCGATGATCACGAACGGGGCGAGCGTGTAGAAGATCTCCATCGGCAGGTTGTAACGGCTCTGCCGGGGCATCTCGTTGGTGTCGGTCTTGTACCGCACCGCAGCCCACACGATCAGGCCCCACATGCCGACGCCGATCACCGCGGCGGCGATCCAGGTGCCGATCCACAGATCGTGGATGTACGGCGCGCGGTCTCCCGCCGCCTCGGGCAGACCGAGGCGCTTGAGCGCCCCGATGTCGCCCTCGGAGCAGCCGGACAGGGCGAGCAGCGCGAGCGACATCGCGCTCACTGCCACCGCTCGACCGCGGACGGTCAGCGCCCGGCGCGCTGTCCGGGCGCTCATCGCGCCCCGCTCGGGCTCAAAACTCGTGCCACCCACGTCGTGCCTCTCGTCAGATGTCTTCGCCGGGGAGTCATGCCAGGCATCGTCACAGTCACATTAACGTAGGACGACCCTGAGAACATCGGTGGTCATCCACGTTTCGTGGCCGACCACCGCGTGCCCGTCGCCCTTCCGTAGCGTGTGGGTGTGCCGCCGCCAGATCCGGAAGTCTTCCTCGATGCTTCTTCCGGTGAGCCGGTGCTGCCGGATGCGCAGGCCGCCTGGGTCGAGGCGCACCGATCCGGCTGGGGCGACCCCCTGCGGCTGCACCGGGCCGGTCGACGGGCCGCCCAGGCGCTCGACCGGGCGCGGTCGGTGGTCGCCGCCGCGGTCGGAGCCCGCCCCGACGAGGTGGTGTTCACCGGATCCGGCGTCCAGGCGAGTGCGGCCGCCGTGGCCGGCGTGGCCCTGGGTCGGCGCCGGGCCGGCACCACGATCCTCACCACGGCGGTCGACCACTCGTCGGTCCTGGCCGCCGCGGCGTCGGCCGGCGATCACCTCGCCATCGGCGTCGACGGCCAGGGCCGCCTCGACCTCGAGCGATGGAGCACCGCGATCGCCCGACCGGGGATCGCGCTCGGCTGCCTCCAGGTGGCCAATCACGAGGTCGGGACGGTGCAGCCGTACGCCGAGGCGGCCGAGGCGGCAGCGCGGGCCGGCGTACCCCTGGTCCTCGATGCCACCGCGGCGCTGGGTCGGGTCGACCTGGGGTCGCTTCCGCCCAACGCGGTGGTCACCGGATGGGCCGGGGCGTTCGGCGGTCCGGTCTCGGTGGGCTTCCTCGTCCTGCGCAGGGGGGTCCGATGGCGGGCACCGTTCCCGGTCGACGACTACCAGGGTGGGCGCTGGCCGGGACCGCCCGACGTCGCGGCCATCCACGCCGCGGCGACCGCCCTGGACGGCTGGCTGCAGCGCGGTCGGGCGGTCGGCGTACGCCAGCACGAGTTGATCGACCGGCTGCGCGCGCAGATCGCCGCCACCGTCCCCGACGTCGACCTGGCCGGCGACCCGGTCGGCCGGCTCCCCCACCTGCTCACCTTCTCCGCGCTCTACGTCGACGGCGAGGCGCTGACGCTCGAACTGGACCGGGCCGGCTTCGCGGTGGCCAGCGGCTCGGCCTGCAGCGCCAGCAGCGAGACGCCCTCGCACGTGCTGGCCGCGATGGGCGCCCTGACCCAGGGCAACGTCCGGATCGGCCTGACCTGGCGGACCTCGCGCTCCGAGGTCGACGCGTTCGCCGCCGTGCTGCCCGGCATCGTCGCCGAACTGCGCCACCGGGTGGGGCTCGGATGAGCGGGTACGCGCTCGAGCTCGACTGCCTCGGCCAGAAGTGTCCCCGGCCGATCATCGAGCTGGCCCGGGCCTTCGCCGCGGTCCCGGTCGACGGGCTGGTCGAGATCCGGGCCGACGATCCGGCCGCCGGTCCCGATCTGGCGGCCTGGTGCCGGATGCGCGGACAGGAGCTGGTCGAGGCCGATCCGCCCCGGTACGTCGTGCGTCGCCGTAGATGAACCTGCGACGACTTGGGTGCTGTTGCTGGCGGGGCGTCGAGTTGCGTGTCACGCTGACAACGCTCGAGCCGAGACCGGCTCGGTGAGTCACGGAGGAACGCATGTCGATCACGCTCACCCGCTCATCCGCTCTGCGCCGCCGCCTGTTGGCCACGGTGACCCTGGCCGGTGTGGTCATCGCCGGGGCGGCCTGTGCGCCCCCCGCGCCGACCCCGTCGGCGAACAGCTCAGCCGGTGCCGCCACCGCGAAGTCCGCCGCCGATCTGGGCGGCATGGATGCGCTGGTCGCCGAGGCCAAGAAGGAGGGCACGCTGAACGTGATCGCGCTGCCGCCGGACTGGGCCAACTACGGCAACATCATCGAGGGCTTCAAGGCCAAGTACGGGATCGCGGTCAACTCGGCCCAGCCCGACGCGGCCAGCCAGGACGAGATCAACGCGGCCAAGCAGCTCAAGGGCACCGACCGGGCGCCCGACGTCTTCGACCTCGGTCAGGCCGTCGCGCTGGCCAACACCGATCTCTTCGCCCCCTACAAGGTGTCGACGTTCGACACCATCCCGAGCCAGTTCAAGGATCCGGACGGCACCTGGGTCAACGACTACGGCGGCTACATGTCGATCGGATACGACTCGAAGAAGCTGCCCGACGTGACCAGCGTCGACGACCTGCTCAAGCCCGAGTACAAGGGCAAGGTCGCGCTCAACGGCGACCCGACCCAGGCCGGCGCCGCCTTCAACGGCGTGATGATGGCCTCGCTGGCCAAGGGCGGCTCGGCCGACGACATCCAGCCGGGCATCGACTTCTTCGGCGAGCTCAAGAAGGCCGGGAACTTCCTGCCGGTCGACCCGACCGCCGCGACCATCGAGTCCGGCCAGACCCCGCTGGTCATCGACTGGGACTACCTCAATGCCGCTGAGACGGCCAAGGTGTCGACCTGGAAGGTCGTGGTGCCCGAGAACGCGGTGGTCGGCGGCTACTACTTCCAGGCCATCAACGTCGACGCCCCGCATCCGGCCGCCGCGCGGCTGTGGCAGGAGTACCTGTATTCCGACGAGGGCCAGAACCTCTGGCTCAACGGTGGGGCCCGCCCGGTCCGCGCCGACGACATGGAGAAGGCCGGCACCATCGACAAGGCCGCGTTCGACAAGCTCCCGCCGGTCAGCGGGACGCCCGTGGTCGTCGACGCCGACCAGACCGCGAAGGCGGCCGACGTCCTGAGCAAGGAATGGGCCAAGGTGACCGGCTAGTGGTCAGCGGAGTGTCGGCCGCGAGGAGCGCCAGCGACGACCGGCCACGCGGGGGTGTGGGGGTCGCCCCCCACATGACACAGCACCCAGGTCAGTGATGGCGGCTTCGGCTGCACCCGCTGTGGCCGGGAGGGGTCCCCTCTCCCGGCTCGGCGCCTATCTCGGGGTGGTGCCGTTCTTCGGCTACCTGATCATCTTCCTGATCGTCCCCACGTTGACCGTCGTCGTCGGCGCGTTGACCGACGAGGGCCGGCCCAGCCTGACCAACGTGGCCGCGCTGGCCGACGGAGCCGTGCTCCGCTCGCTGGGGGCCAGCGTGGCGCTGTCCGCGGTCACCGCGGTGATCGGCGGGGTGGTCGGCGCGCTGCTGGCGTACGCGGTGGTCACCGGCCGCCCGGACGGCCTGCTGCGCCGGCTGGTCACCAGCGTCTGCGGCGTGCTGGCCCAGTTCGGCGGGGTGACGCTGGCCTTCGCGTTCATCGCCACGCTGGGCATCTCGGGCGTGGTGTCGATCTGGCTCGACGCCACCTTCGGCACCGGTCTGACCAGCAGCACCTGGCTGTTCGGCCTCCAGGGCCTGGTGCTGGTCTACAGCTACTTCCAGATCCCGCTGATGGTCATCGTCTTCCTGCCCGCCCTCGACGGGATCCGGCCGCAGTGGCGCGAGGCGGCGGCCAACCTCGGCGCCACCACCTGGCAGTACTGGCGGCTGGTCGGCCTGCCGCTGCTGACCCCGGCGTTCCTCGGGTCGCTGCTGCTGCTGTTCGCGAACTCGTTCGCCGCGTACGCGACCGCCGCCGCCCTGGTCAGCCAGGGCAACCCGATCATCCCGCTGTGGATCCGGGCCGCGCTGACCAGCGAGGTCGTTCTCGGCCGGCAGAACTTCGCCTATGCCCTCGCCCTGGAGATGATCGTGATCGTCGCCCTGGTGATGACCGCCTACAGCCTGCTGGTCCGGCGAACGGCCCGGTGGCTGTCGTGAGTGCGATCAGCGCCGGTCGGCGACGGCTCACCGTCTTCCGGGTCGTCGTGCTGCTGGCCTGCGGCGCGTTCTTCCTGGTCCCGCTGCTGTCGATGCTCGACTTCAGCACCCGCGACTACCGCAACGAGGGCGAACGCACCGGTGCGGCCTGGCAACTGCTGATCACCGACCCACTGCTCCGCGGCTCGATCATCACCTCGCTGGTGCTGTCGGTGCTGACCGTGGTGTTGATGATCGCCCTGCTCGTCCCGACGATGATCTGGATCCGGTTGCGACTCCCCCGGCTCCGTCGCCTGGTCGAGTTCCTCTGCCTGTTGCCGCTCACCGTCCCGCCGCTGGTCATCCTGGTCGGGGCGACCAACGTCACGTTGTGGCTCAACTACCTGATCGGCAACACGCCGTACTGGCTGGCCCTGCTCTACGTGGTCCTCGTCCTGCCGTACGCCTACCGCGCGCTCGACGCCGGTCTGTCGGCCATCGACGTCAACACCCTGGCCGAGGCGGCCCGAAGTCTGGGTGCGAGCTGGTGGACGGTGATCGTGTCGGTGATCGTGCCCAACGTGAAGACCGCGCTGATCTCGGCCTCGTTCATCTCGATCGCGCTGGTGCTCGGCGAATACACCTTCGCCTCGCTGCTCAACTTCAACACCTTGCAGGTGACCATCGCGCTGCAGGCCAAGTCGAATGCGCAGGAGTCGGTCGCCGCCTCGCTGGCCGCGATCATCTTCGCCATCGCCCTGCTGATCATCCTGACCGTGGTCAGCGGCGGTCGCCGCAGCCGCGCGGTCGTCGGCGACGCCGTCGTCCCCGCACCCACCACACCGACGACAGCCGGAGGAACCCATGCCTGAGCGCGGCAACAGTGTCGAGGTCCGGCTCGACGATCTCCGGCGGAGCTACGGCCCGGTGCACGCCCTCGACGGACTCAGCCTGACTTTGGCCCCGGGTGAGCTGGTCGCGCTGCTCGGTCCGTCGGGTTGCGGCAAGACGACGGCGCTGCGGATCCTGGCCGGGCTCGACGAGCCCACCTCGGGCCGGGTCCTGGTCGCGGGCGCCGACCTCACCGCAGTGCCGGCCAACAAACGCGACATGGGGATGGTGTTCCAGGCCTACTCGCTGTTCCCGCACCTGACCTCGCAGGCCAACGTCGAGTTCGGACTGAAGCTGCGCGGCGTGGACGCCGGCCGCCGCCGGACCCGCGCGCTGGAGATGCTCGAGCTGGTCGGGCTGTCGGCGCACGCCTCGCGGTACGCCGCCCAGCTCTCCGGCGGTCAGCAGCAGCGGGTGGCGCTGGCCCGGGCCTTGGCCTTCGAACCCTCGGTGCTGCTGCTCGACGAACCGCTGTCGGCGCTCGACGCCAAGGTCCGCGCCCAGTTGCGCGACGAGATCCGCCGGGTCCAGCTCGAGGTCGGGACCACGACGCTGTTCGTCACCCACGACCAGGAGGAGGCGCTGGCCATGGCCGACCGGGTCGGGGTGATGAACAAGGGCCGGCTCGAGCAGCTCGACAGCCCGCAGAAGCTCTACGCCCAGCCGGCCAGCGCGTTCGTGGCCGACTTCGTCGGGCTGATGAACCGGGTCGACGCCACGGTCGCCGACGGTCGGGTCCGGGTGCTCGGACACGACGTCGCCACCCTCGACGGGTCGGTCGGCTCCGGACCGGGTCTGGCCCTGGTACGCCCCGAACAGGTCCGGGTCGTCCCCGACGCCGAGGGCACCGCGCAGGTCACCACGGTGTCGTTCCAGGGCGCGTTGTCGCGGGTCCGGGTCACGACCGCCGAGGGCACCGAGTTGCTGGCCCAGCTCAGCGGCGCCGCCGCGGGTCGACTCGAGGTCGGCACCCGGGTGGCCGTGGATCTGGACGCCGACCGGTTGCTCGTCGTCGCCCCCTGATCCGGCTCAGTCGCGGGTCAGCACGGTCCGGAGCCGACGGATGAAGTCGCGCACCGCCGGGCGGGTCAGCGTCCGGTGATCCGGTCGCCGATCCGGGCCAGCCGGCTGGTGCGCGATCGACCCGAACGGGTCTCGCGGCGGTCGGCGGCCCGGTAGAGGCCGTACATGGCCCGCACCCCGAGCCAGCGCAGCGGCTCGGGCTCCCAACGACGCACCGTGTGGTCGACCCAGCTCAGTCGGGTCAGTGCGGTGTCGCGTCCCAGCGCCAGATCGGCCAGGGTGCGTCCGGCCAGGTTGCTGGTCGCCACTCCGCTGCCCGCGTAGCCGCCGGCGTGGCCGAGTCCGGTGCTCGCGTCGTAGGCCACGGTCGCGCACCAGTCGCGGGGCACGCCGAGCACCCCGCACCAGGCGTGGGCGACGGTCGCGGAGCGGGTGTCCGGGAACCACTCGTGCAGTGCGGCGGTGAGGCCGGCCACGGTCGACGGGTCGGTGCGGCCGCGCTGGTCGACCCGCGAGCCGAACCGGTACGGCACCCCGCGTCCGCCGAGCGCGATCCGGCCGTCGGCGGTCCGCTGGGCGTAGAGGTAGGCGTGGGCGGCGTCGCCGACCACCTCGCTGCCCCGCCAGCCGATCCGGTCCCAGATCCGGTCGGTCAGTGGTTCGGTGACGATCATCGAGGAGTTCATCGGCAGCCAGGTGCGCCGTTGACCCGGGAGTCCGGCGGTGAAGCCCTCGGTGCCGCGCAGCACCGACGCGGCCCGGACGACGCCGCGGTCGGTGGTCACCCGGTGCGGGTCGATGGCGGTCACGGTGGTGTCCTCGTGGAGGGTGACGCCGAGGCGTTCGACCGCCCGGGCCAGCCCACGGACGAGTTTGGCCGGGTGGATCCGCGCACCGCTCGGGCTGAAGCTGCCGCCCCGGGTGCCGGCGACGACGATCCGCTCGCCGACCTGGTCGGCGGTCAGCCAGTGGCGCCCCTCGGCCTCGGCGTACGCGCGGGCCCGCTCGGCCTGGGCCGGGGTCCGGGCGATCTCGAGGACCCCGCCGGCCACGATGTCGGCGTCGATCCCCTCGTCCGCCGCGGTGGCGATGACCTCGTCGACCGCCCCGCGCACCGCCGCCCGCAGTCGGTCGGCCCCCGGTCCGTAGCGTGCGGCGTCGACGGCCAGTTCGCCGTAGAGCCAGCCGCCGTTGCGACCCGAGGCCCCGAACCCGGCGTACTCGCGCTCGAGGACGACGACCTCGAGGTCGGGCTCGGCCCGCTTCAGCGCGTACGCGGTCCACAGCCCGGTGAACCCGGCACCGACCACGGCCACGTCGACCGCGCGGTCGCCGACCAACGGTGGGCGACGGGTGGGAACGCCAACGGCGGCGTTCCAGAAGGAGACGCCGCCGTTGATCACCGTGCGCGTGGGGTCAGTGGAAGCTGTCCCCGCAGGCGCACGAACCGGTCGCGTTCGGGTTGTCGATCGTGAAGCCCTGCTTCTCGATGGTGTCGACGAAGTCGATGGTCGCGCCCATCAGGTAGGGAGCGCTCATCCGGTCGGTCACCACGCCGACGCCGCCGAAGTCCTTGAGGATGTCACCGTCGAGGTGGCGCTCGTCGAAGAACAGCTGATAGCGCAGGCCCGAGCAGCCACCCGGCTGCACGGCGATGCGCAGCGCCAGGTCGTCGCGGCCCTCGCCGTCGAGCAGCGCCTTCACCTTGCTCGCGGCGCCGTCGGTCAAGAGGACGCCGTCGGCCACGGCCGGAGCCTCAACGGTCTGCTCTGCAGTCATATCGGTTTCTCCCGGGGTAAAGATGTGGGGTGTACGTCCAGCGACAACCGACGACCTCCGTCGGCTATTCCGCCGAGCTCAGTCTAACGCCGGATGTCCTTCTCACCAGCGCCACGAACGGGCCACCCGTTCGGCCAGCCGGGTGAGCTCGGTCGCAGACACCATCGCGGCCGGCTGATCGAGCCCGGACTCGTGCACCGCGTACGCCGCCTCGATGCCCATCGTCCGCATCTCCCGGGCCCCGATCAGCACCTCCCCGGCCACGACCAGGCACGGGCTCAACGCCGCGGCGGCGTGCTCGGCCACCGCGGCGACCACCCCGCCACCCCGGGTGGCGAAGTCGAAGACCGACGTTCCGGTGACGACCAGGTCCCAGCCGGTGGTCGAGGCAGCGGCCAGCGTCAGCCCGGGCCCGGTCTCGAGGGTGCCGCCCAGAGCGAGCATGGCGAAGCCCAGACCACCGCAGGCTCCGGCCCCGGCCGCCTCGCGCTGGTCGGGCGCGACCAGCCGGGCGAAGCCGTCGAGCGCCGCGTCGGCGGTGAGCATGTCGGCCGTGTCCCAGTCCTCGGCCCGGCCACGTAACGAACTGATCCCCCGCAGCCCGAGCAGCCGAGCGGCGCGGGTGGACCCGGGGACGACGCCGACCAGGTCGACCCCGGCCAGCCGTTCGCGGACCCGGGTCAGGTCGAGCTCCCCGAGGCCGGTCAGCGCGGCCGGACCCCGGTCGAGCGGCCGGTCGCCCGTGGCGCCCAGGGCGGCGAGCAGTCCGGCCCCCGCGTCGTGGACCGGCGGACCGCCCAGATCGAGCACCACCCGCCGGACGTCGCCGGCCTCCAGCGCGGTGCCGACGGCGGCCCCGAGCGCCGACGAACTCGCACTCAGCGGGTCGGTGGTCCGTTCGCCGGCGGGCAGGCCGAGCACGGCCAGGTCCTGGTGACGGGCGCTCTCGACCAGGTGCCCGTCGACGGTGTCCAACCGGGTGCTCACCCCGAGCCGGTCGGCGTACGCGGCGACGAACCCGGCTCCGGCCTCACCGACCGGGAGCACGAAGACCCGCTCGCCGGCCCAGCCGGCCGCGACCGCCGCGCCCGCCTCGGCCGAGGACAGGGCGCCGATCGCATCGGTGGCCACCAGCACGCGCATCGGGCCATCGTAGGGACGCCGGGGCCGTACCGAACTGTCGGTGGCCGGTGACAGAGTGGCGAGGATGACGACCGAGACGTGGTCAGCCGAGCTGGCCGAGCAACTGGACTTCCTCTGGACCCACCAGCAGCGGCAGCGGCTGCGGGGACTGAGCGACGAGGAGTACTTCTGGGAGCCGGTGCCGGGCTGCTGGAGCGTCCGACCACGGGGACAGGGCGTGGCCGAGGAGATCGGTTCCGCCGCGATGATCATCGACTTCGCCGTCCCGGCGCCCGATCCGCCGCCGGTGACCACCATCGCCTGGCGGATCGGCCACCTGATCGTCGGTGTGTACGGCGCGCGCAACGCCACCTACTTCGACGGCCCGCCGTGCGACTACCGGACCTACGCCTACGCCGCATCGGCGGACGAGGCGCTGGCCGCGCTCGACCGGGCCACCGCGCACTGGATCGCCGGGGTGCGCGGACTGTCCGACGACGATCTCCACGAGCGGTGCCGCGAAGTCGGCCGGGAGACGATGTCGATGGCCGCCCTGGTCCTCCACATCAGTCGCGAAGCCATCCATCACCTGGCCGAGGTCGCCCTGCTCCGCGATCTCCACCGTGGTCTCGACGGCAGCCGACTGCTGCCCCCACCCGGTAGATTGGGCCGGTGACCACGACGCCCGCCGCGACCCGAACCGCCACCCCGCTGTCGCTCTACGTGCTCGGCACCCAGTCGGACCCGCGGTCCGAGCGCGGGGTCGAGTGTCCCGGTGAGTTGCCGGCCGCGTCCGATCCCGGACTGGTCGAGCGCGCCCGTGCGGCCAAGGCCAAGCTGGGCGAGAAGGTGTTCATCCTCGGTCACCACTACCAGCGCGACGAGGTCATCCAGTTCGCCGACGTCACCGGCGACTCGTTCAAGCTGGCCCGTGACGCCGCCGCCCGCCCGGACGCCGAGTTCATCGTCTTCTGCGGCGTCCACTTCATGGCCGAATCGGCCGACATCTTGACCGGACCGGACCAGAAGGTCATCCTGCCCGACCTGGCCGCCGGCTGCTCGATGGCCGACATGGCGCGGCTCGCCCAGGTCGAGGACGCGTGGGATGCGCTCGCCGACGCCGGCATCGCCGACGTCACCGTCCCGGTCACCTACATGAACTCCTCGGCCGACATCAAGGCGTTCTGTGGTCGACACGACGGCGTGGTCTGCACCTCGTCGAACGCGAAGAGCGTCCTCAACTGGGCGTTCGCGCGTGGCGAGAAGGTGCTGTTCTTCCCCGATCAGCACCTCGGCCGCAACACCGCGGTGCTCGAGCTCGGGCTGTCGCTGGCCGACTGCGTGGTCTACGACCCGCACCAGGTCAACGGCGGGCTGACCACCGAGCAGCTCCGCGACGCCAAGATGATCCTGTGGAAGGGCCACTGCTCGGTCCACGGCCGGTTCAGCGAGGCGGCGGTCGACGACGTGCGCGCGCGGATCCCCGGCGTCCAGGTCCTGGTCCACCCGGAATGTCAGCACGAGGTGGTGCTCAAGGCCGACCTGATCGGGTCGACCGAGTTCATCATCAAGACCATCGAGAAGGCCGCTCCCGGGTCGAGCTGGGCCATCGGCACCGAGCTCAACCTGGTCAAGCGGTTGGCCAACGCCCACCCCGACAAGCAGATTTCCTTCCTCGAGCAGCACGTCTGCTACTGCGCGACGATGAACCGGATCGACCTGCCGCACCTGGTGTGGTCGCTGGAGAACCTCGCGGACGGCCACGTCGTCAACCAGATCACCGTGGACGCCGAGACCGAGCACTACGCCAAGCTGGCGCTCCAGCGGATGCTCGACCTGCCGGGCGAGACCGCGAAGGACTGACCGTGCCCGGGCAGCGACCGGCCGATCGGTCGGGCGCGTCCGACCGGGTGGTCGAGGCGGTGATCGAGCTGCTGGTCGCCGAGGGTTTCGAAGGGGTCAGCGTGCGGAAGGTCGCCGCGCTCACCGGGGTCTCGATCGGTGCGGTGCAGCACCACTTCCCGACCAAGACCGCCATGCTCACCGCGGCGATGGACGCTACCAGCGCCCAGTTCCAGGCCCGGCTGAGTCAGCGGGTGCCCGAGGGGAGTTCACCGGCCGACGCGCTCCGGCAACTGACCGCCCTGCTGGTCGGCGCCGAGCCGGACGAGCGTCCGGCCACCGTGCTGTGGCTGCAGCGCATCGCGCGGGCTGCCGTCGATCCCGCGGTGGCCGAGCAACAGGCGCGGGAATGGGGTGACCTGGCCGAGCTGATCGTGGCCCTGCTCGCCGCCGCCCGGCCGGATCGGAGCGCCGAATGGGTGGCCGATCGTGCAGCAGCCCTGCTCGCCCTGGTCGACGGCCTGGCCATCGCCGTCGCGCTCGAGCCGCAGCGGATGCCCCGTGACCGAGCCCTGCTCCTCGCCGAGCAGACCGTCGAGGCGGCGCTCGTCGGCTGACCATACCGTCGTATTGTTCGTTATACGATCGTATTGTACGGTGAGGCCATGGCCTCCGACCCCAGCCCGACCGCGACGCGATCGCCCGTCCTGGACGTCCTCCGTGGGATCGCCATCCTGGGCACGCTGGCCACCAACGTATGGATCTTCACCGACCCGGAAGGGCTCGTCGGCTACGTCAACGGCACCACGGCCGCGGTGACCCCGCCCGGGTGGCGTCACCTCGAATCGCTCCTACAACAACTGGCGCAGGGCAAGTTCCTCGGTCTGCTCACCCTGATGTTCGGCATCGGCCTGGAACTCCAGCGGCGATCGGCGCTGCGCCGGGGTCACGCCTGGCCAGGACGGTACCCGTGGCGGGCCGGCCTGCTGTTCGTCGACGGGGTCGTGCACTACCTGCTGGTCGTCGAGTTCGACGTGCTGATGGGGTACGCGGTCACCGGTCTGGTCGTCGCCGCGGTGCTGGCCACCAGTCCGCGGAGCCAACGACGCTGGATGGTGGCCGCCGCCACCGTGCACCTCCTCCTGCTGAGTGCGGTCACCGCCCTGCTCGCCGCGGCCCCGACCGCTACGCCCACAGCCTTGCGACCGAATCCGTACGCCGACGGCACCTGGTGGGACCTGGTCGGCTTCCGCGTCGACCAGCTGCTGGCCTTCCGGCTCGAGCCGATCTTCATCACCGCGCTGTCGATCGCCTCGTTCCTGGCCGGTGCCCACCTCCTCCGGGCCGGCGTCCTCGACGAAACCGGGGGGCGGCTGCGCCGTCGGTTGATGGTCATCGGTCTCGGCGCCCTGGTCGTCGATCTGACCGTGGGTCTGTTCGGTGGCCCGGCCGGGCTGGTGTTCGCCCGCTACGGCACCGCTCCGCTGGTGGCCGCCGGACTGCTGGCCGGGGTCACCGCCTTCTTGCGCCGACGGCCGGTCGCCGGGATCGTCCGGCCGCGATTGGCTGCCGTCGGACGCGCCGCCCTCAGCTGCTACGTGCTGCAGAACGTGCTGGCCTCGGCGCTGTGCTACGGGTGGGGACTCGGTCTGGCCGCTCGGATCCCCGCCGACCTCCGGGTGCCGGGGACCCTGGGGATCTATCTGGTGGTCAGCTCCGCGGTCGTGGCCTTCGCCACGCTGTGGCTGCGCCGGTTCGACCGCGGACCGGTGGAGCTGGCCTGGCGGCGGTGCTTCGACGTCATCGACCAGGCGATCCCGGCGAGGAGCGAGCCGACCATCCCGCCGGTCAGATCCCCGAGGGTGTCGAGATAGGCGCTCCCCAGCTCGACTCCGTGCCGGATGAAGGCCAGGTACTCCGCGACCTCCCAGGCCAGACCGGACAGACCGGCGAAGGCCGCCGCGGCGACGATCACCTCGCTCCGGGTCGCCGCCGCGCGGAACTGCCGTAGCAGACCGGCGGTGATCAGACCGTGCATCAGCACGTGCACGGCGTCGTCCCACCACCACAGCCGGTCGAACAGGTCGAGCCGGTTGCCGAGGAGATCGACCAGGATCGGCACGGTGCACCACAGGTCGGCGGTCCAGTCCACCCGCAGCCGGGGCGACCAGCGGCGCACCACGGCACAGAGCAGCGGCAGCGCGATCAGGCCGGCCGGATAGGCGATCAGCCGAGCCGACAGCCCCTTGCTCTTCATCCCGCTCAGGTCGGGGTCGACCAGGGCGACGGCGAGCAACACCAGCACCGCCACTTTGACCAGCAGCGACCAGGTCCGCGCATCCGTCCTCATGTCCATCAGCTTCGGCACCACCGGGCCGTCGGACATCCACCCACGGAATGACCCGGCGTCGTCCCCCAGCCGGATCCGGAGCGGCCCACCGCCGACCAGGCTGGGGTCATGTCCACTCCCCAGATCAAGAAGGACGCCACCCCGGCCTTCTTCGGCAGCACCGTCGCGTTCCTCGGCCTCGTCAGCCTGTGGAACATGGTCAACCTCTGGCTGCTCCCGATCACCACCGTCCAGCGTTCGATGCTGGCCATGGGCATCCTGGCGGCGATGTTCGCCACCATGGTGCTGTGCAAGGTCGTCCGCGACCGCCAGGAGGCGAGCGACCTGGTCAACGAGGTGCGCACGGCGCGCTACGAGACCATGCTGGCCAGCGCACCGGCGCCCGGGCTGGGTGAGCTGTGATCGTCGAGACCAGGCGGGCGCCGACGCGGGCCGAACCGGCGCCGCAGCGCCCGGTGGCGCTGGTCGTCGGGGCGGTCCTGGCTCAGCTGGCCGGGCTGGTGATCGCGGGCTTCTGCCTGTTCATGGCCTTGATCGTCACCTACGGGATCTACTCCTGGAGCACCCCGCAGATCGACATCGCGATCGCCCTGCCGTTGATCGGCATCGTCGTGGCGACCCCGCTCGGGGCACTGGTGATGAGCACCGGAGCGCATCGTCGGCGGTGGCTGATCGTCGCCGCCGTCGTCGCGGTGTCCGCTGCGGTGCTGGCCAGCGCCGTCACCTGGCTCCCGGTGGCGTTGGGAACGCGCTGATCACCAGGCCCGAACGCCCACGACCCGACCGGTCCGACCGCGTTCGCGGTGGGGACCGGCCGGGTCGTGGTCAGGCGGGATCGTCGAGCGGAGATCAGGCGAGCCGGGTCAGTTGGGGACGAGACCCTCGTCGGACTCGTCGAGCAACTGCCGCACCTCCTCGAGCGAGGAGTCGGCGTCCGGCAGGATGAGATCCGAGTCGTGCAGGTCGTCGTCGGACAGCCGACTGCCCGACTGACGCACCTGCGAGAGCAGGCTGTGCAACGCGGCGCTCAGCTCCTCCGCGTCACCACTGCTGACCGCGTGCTCCACGGCGTCGTCGAGATGGTTGAGGTCGCGTACGGCGTCCTCGGAGAGTTCCCACTGACCTTCGTTGAGGATCCGGACGATCATCGCAGTTCCTCCGAGTTCGGCTGCGGCGCCTGAGCCGGAGGTGCCTGGTACTCCTGCACCGACGGCGGCTGGTAGCCCTGGCCCGGCTGCTGCTGGTAGCCCTGCGCGGGCGGCTGCTGCTGATAGCCCTGGCCCGGCGGCAGGGCCTGTCCACCCTGCTGCTGCTGATATCCCGGTTGGGCGGCGGGCTGACCCTCGAGGGCCTGCGGCGCCGTCTTCGGACCGGACCCGATCGAGGCCCTCATCCGCGACAGCTCGTCCTCGACGTCGGAGGTGGAGGCCAGCTGCTCGAGCTCGAGGGTGATGTCGTCCTTGGTCGTGCCGGTCGGGTCGTCGAGCGCGCCACTGGCCAACAGCTCGTCGATCGCACCCGCGCGGGCCTGCATCTGCTGGGTCTTGTCCTCGGCCCGCTGGATGGCCAGACCGACGTCGCCCATCTCCTCGCTGATCCCGGAGAACGCCTCGTTGATCCGGGTCTGCGCCTCGGCCGCGGAGTAGGAGGCCTTGATGGTCTCCTTCTTGGTGCGGAAGGCATCCACCTTGGCCTGCAGCCGCTGACTGGCCCGGGTGAGCTTCTCCTCCTCGCCCTGCAGCTGGGCGTGCTGGGCCTGCAGGTCGGTCATCTGCTGCTGGATCCCCGAACGTCGGGTCAGTGCCTCGCGGGCCAGGTCCTCACGGCCGACCTCGAGCGCCTTCTGCGCCTGCTGGGTCAGCTTGTCGGCCTGGGTGTTCAGCTGGTTGGCCTGCAGTTCGACGCGTTTACGGCTGGTGGCCACGTCGGCCACGCCGCGGCGGACCTTCTGCAGCAGGTCCAGCTGGCGCTGGTAGGAGTAGTCGAGGGTCTGGCGCGGGTCCTCGTACTTGTCCAGCGCCTTGTCGGCCTTGGCGCGGAAGATCAGGGACATGCGTTGAAAAAGGCCGCTCATGGCTACCGTCGGGTCCTTCCGGATGTTTCGGTGTCGCGGCGGAGGCCGCGGACAGGTCTCCACCGTATCCCGGTCGACAATCGGCGTGGCCGCCGATGGCGCTGCAATTCGTTAATCGGCGGTATCCCCTGAGAGAATCCAGGGTCTGCCCACCCGCACCCTGATCGACCGAGAGGGAATCGTGGCCCTGTTCCGCCGCAGCAACACGCCAACCGAGCCGACTCCCGCACCCCTGGCCGAGCCGGTGTCGGGCAAGAACCGGCCCACGCCGACCCGTCGGCAGGCCGAGGCGATGCGCCGGCAGCGGGTGACCAAGACCTACAGCAAGAAGGAAGCCCGCGCGCACGCGGCCAGCGAGTCGCGGGCCCGGCGGATGAAGGCGTTGAACGCCCGCGAGGCGGCGCCGGAGAAGGCGCTGATGCGCGACCACGTCGACGCGCGCTTCAACATCGGTGAGTACCTGCTGCCCAGCGTGGTCATCATCCTGGCCGTCACCGTGCTCGGCAGCTACTGGCCCACCGTCGGTCAGGTGGCCACGCTGGTGATGTATCTGTTCATCCTCGCGGTGATCGTCGACGGATTCTTGATGTGGCGTGGCTTCAAGGCCCTGCTCGCTGCGCGGATGCCCGGCACCTCGCCACGCGGCCTGCTGATGTACGGAATCACCCGCAGCACCCAGCTGCGCCGGTTCCGGATGCCTGCACCGCGGATCAAGCGCGGCGAGAAGGTCTGACCGCCGCCCGCCACGGGAGGCGGGCCACCCACTGTCGGACCCGGCTGTAAAGCTGGGGTCATGGAGTTCAGATATCTCGGTGACAGCGGCCTCAAGGTCTCGGCGATCAGCTACGGCAACTGGGTGACCCACGGGTCACAGGTCGAGGCCGACCAGGCCAGCAGTTGCGTCCGTGCCGCGCTCGACGCCGGCATCACCACCTTCGACACCGCCGACGTGTACGCCAACGGCAAGGCCGAGCAGATCCTCGGCGACGCACTGGCCGGCGAGCGGCGGGAGAGCCTGGAGATCTTCACCAAGGTCTACTTCCCGACCGGCCCGGGCGGCCCCAACGACACCGGGCTGTCGCGCAAGCACATCCACGAGTCGATCAACGCGTCGTTGCGCCGGCTGGGCACCGACTACGTCGACCTCTACCAGGCCCACCGCTACGACCACTTCACCCCGCTCGAGGAGACGATGACGGCGTTCGCCGACGTCGTCCGTGCCGGCAAGGCGCTCTACATCGGGGTCAGCGAGTGGACCGCCGACCAGCTGCGGGCGGGGCACGCGCTGGCCCGCGAGCTCCGGATCCCGTTCGTGTCCAACCAGCCGCAGTACAACGCCCGGTGGCGGATCATCGAGCCGGAGGTCGTCCCCACCTCACGCGAGCTCGGGATCAGCCAGATCGTCTTCTCCCCCATCGACCAGGGGCTGCTGACCGGCAAGTACAAGCCGGGACAGCCGCCGCCCGCCGGCTCCCGGGCCACCGACGAGTCGGGCGGGGCCGACTTCATCAAGGGCAACATGACCGACGCCCTGCTCGAGCGGGTCCAGCGCCTCGCGCCGCTGGCCGAGGCCGAGGGCCTGACCATGGCCCAGCTGGCCGTCGCCTGGGTGCTGCAGAACGACAACGTGGCCAGCGCGATCACCGGCGGATCGCGTCCCGAGCAGGTGACCAGCAACGCCGAGGCGGCGGGTCGCACGCTGACGGCCGAGACCATGGCCGGGATCGACGACGCCCTCGGGGACGCCATCGTCCGCGACGCCGACAAGGTCGGTCAGGGCTCGCCGAAGCGGCGGCTGACCTGATGTGGCGCTGGGTGCCCGACCGCGCCCCGGCCGACGCCACGCGACTGGCCCAACAGTTCCCCAGCCAGGGCGAGGCCGAGACCTGGCTGGGCGAGTTCTATCCGGACCTGCTCGACGACGGCGTACGCGCGGTCAGCCTGTACGAGGGCGATCGGCGGGTCTACGGACCGATGGGGCTGGAAGCCGAGGGCTGACCACCGTTGCCCGTCGCCGTGCGCCGACACGCCTCGGCCCACGGTGACGGGGCCAGCCGCAGCCGCTGTTCAGACTGTCGGCGAGCGGCGGCCACCACTGCTGCCACCCGGTGTGGTCGGGCGGGTTGGCGCCGTTGAACGTCGACTGGGCCCTGCTCTACGGCTCCCCGGTCCCCCGCTACCGGACCCCGAGTCGAGGACCGAGCCCGGCACCCGGGTCGGCCGGCGGCTGCTGGGGCTGCTCGCCGACTGACCGGTCCGCCCGTCCCGGTCGGCGATGATGGGGCCATGCCGATTCCCCCCTACATCGTCAATCTGCGTCGGAGCTTCGGCTCCGGTCGGCTGCTGCTGCCCGGCGTGTCGGCTGCGGTACTGCGCGAGTCCCCCGACACCGGCCGACCGCAACTCCTGCTGGTCGAGCGCAGTGACACCGGCGAGTGGAGCCTGCCGGCCGGCATCGTCGAACCGGGCGAGCAGCCCGCCGCCACCCTGGTCCGCGAGCTGTGGGAGGAGACCCGGGTGGTGGTCGAGATCGAACGGCTGGCCCTGCTGTCCACCGACCCGGACGTGCACTACGACAACGGCGACGTCTGCCAGTACGTCTCGATGTGCTTCCGCGCCCGCTATGTCTCCGGCGACGCCGAGATCGGCGACGACGAGTCGACCGCGGTGGCCTGGTACGACCTCGACGCGCTGCCCGAGATGGACGAGCTGCAGCACCAGCGCATCGACGCTGCCCTCAGCGACGAGCAGGCCTGCCGCTTCCGGGTCTGAGGCTCCCCCTCGTTCCACCCGCGGGACCGCCCGTGGTCAGGGTTCGCGTACGCCGGGGGTGACGAAGGGCGGGCGGACGACGGTGAACTGTTCGCTCCGCGAGCGGATGTCCACCCCGACCACGTCGTCCTCACCCACTTGCGCGGCGATCAAGGCCAGGCCGATCCCGGTCTTGAGGGTCGGCGAGAAGGTCCCGGAGGTGACGGCACCGATCTCCTCCCCGTCGCCGGAGCGGACGACCATGCCGGGGCGGGGGATGCCCCGCCCGACGGCGCGGATCCCGCGCAGCACCCGGGTGGGGCCGCTCAGCCGCTCGGTGCGCAGATGGGTGTCGCCGAAGAAGGTGTCCTTCTTCCAGCCCACCGCCCAGCCGAGCCGGGCCTGGACCGGGGTGATGGTGGCCGAGATGTCCTGGCCGTGCAGCGGGTAGCCCATCTCGGTGCGCAGCGTGTCGCGGGCCCCGAGTCCCGCGGGCTGCAGTCCGTACGGGGCGCCGGCCACGGCCAGCCGTTGCCAGACCGCGTCGGCACCGGCGCTGGGCACCACCAACTCGTAGCCACGCTCGCCGGTGTAGCCGGTCCGGCAGACCGTCACCGGGTGGCCGTCACCGTCGACCTCGACGAACGACATGTAGGCGTGGCCGGTCGGGAAGCCCGCGGCCCGCAGCACCTCGTCGGCGTGGGGGCCCTGCACCGCGAGCACGGCGAAGTCGGGGTGCCGGTCGGTCACCGTGATGCCCTCCGGCGCGGCTTCGGCCAGCACCTGGACCACGCTGGCGGTGTTCGCGGCGTTGGGGATCAGCAGAGCGTCGTCGGGTGAGCGCAGGTAGACGATCAGGTCGTCGACGACGCCACCGTCCTCGGCGCACAGCAGGGTGTACTGCGCCTGACCGGGGCCGATCCGACCGAGGTCGTTGGTCAGGCACCGGTTGAGGAAGGCGGCCGCTCCGGGGCCCGACACGGTGGCCTTGCCGAGGTGGCTCACGTCGAAGATGCCGACCGCGGTGCGGACGGCGGCGTGCTCGGCCAGCACCCCGGCGCCGGCGTACTCGAGCGGCATGGACCAGCCGCCGAAGGCGGCGAACTTGGCTCCGGCCTCGACGTGGCGCGCGTGCAGCGGTGACCGCAGCAGCTCGGCGTCGGTGGACTCCACCATCTGGCTCTCCGTTCCGCTGGTCGCAGGTCTGGCCAACTGCGGGTGAACCTACCGCCCTCCCCGCAGGACCGACCCAGCCCGCCGGGGGACGCGGCAGGAGTTAGCCTGAACATTCGCTGAACCCCGGCACCTCCGCTGAACCCCGTCTGACGAAAAGAGCCATGCCCGTGAGCCTGCCCGCACTGACCTTCACCCAGGGCGACCTGAGTCGAGCCGACGTCCTCGTCGTCGGTCTCGGCTCGGACGGTCTGCACGAGGTACCCGCGTCGGTCGAGGCCGCGTACGCCGACCGGTTCGGCCACTCGGTGGCCGCGTTGGCCGCGGCCGTGGGGGCGAAGGTGAAGTCCGGCCACCACCGGACCCTGCCGGCCGCCGGTGACGGGCCGCGGCTGGTCGTCGTCGGACTGGGTGACGACGCCCCGGGCGACGAGGACTTCCGCCGGGCCGCGGCTGCCGGGGTGAGCTACGCCGGATCGTTGGCCGACGGCACCGGGTTGACCGTGGCGGTGGCCTTCGGCACCAGCACCCGCGAGCAGGCCCTGGCCATCGCCGAGGGGGCGCTGCTCGGCACCTACCGGTTCGCCGCGATCACTTCGACCGAACCCGATCCGGCCCCGGTGGCCGGCGTCGAGATCGTGCACGCCGGCGCCGACGACGCCCTGGCCGTCGAGGTGCGGATCGTCGTCGAGGCCGTGATCCGGACCCGCGACTGGGTCAACACCCCGGCCAACCTGCTCTACCCCGAGACGTTCGCCGACCAGGCCGCCGCCCTGGCCAAGGGCACCCCGCTGACCGTCGAGGTGCTGGACGAGAAGGGGCTGACCCGCGGCGGCTACGGCGGTCTGCTGGCCGTCGGCGGCGGCTCGGCCCGCACGCCGCGCTTGGTCCGTCTCAGCTACCGGCCCAAGGGGGCCACCACCCACCTGGCGCTGATCGGCAAGGGCATCACCTTCGACACCGGCGGCCTGAACATCAAGCCCGGCGACTCGATGTACACGATGAAGTCCGACATGGCCGGCGCCGCCACGGTGATCAGCGCCATCCACGCCATCGCGCTGCTGGGGCTCGGCGTCTCGGTCACCGCGTACGCGGCCATGGCCGAGAACATGCCGTCCTCGACGGCGTACCGCCCGTCCGACGTGATCACCCTCTACGGCGGCACGACGATCGAGAACGGCAACTCCGACGCCGAGGGCCGGATCGTGATGGCCGACGCGCTGGCCCGGGCGGCCGAGGACGGTCCCGACCTGATCATCGACGTCGCCACCCTGACCGGCGCGGCGCTGGTCGCGCTGGGTGACCGGACAGCCGGCCTGATGGGCAACGACGACGAACTGTCCGACCAGGTCCTCGACGCGGCCGAGACGGTCGGCGAGCCGTTCTGGCAGCTACCCATCCCGGCCGAGATGCGCGCCAAGCTCGACTCGTCGGTCGCCGACCTGCGGACCACCGGCAAGGACCGTTTCGGCGGCGCCTCGGTCGCGGCCGCCTTCCTGCGCGAGTTCATCCCGGAGGGCACCCCGTGGGCCCACTGGGACATCGCCGGCCCCGCGTTCTCCGACGGCGCGCTGTACGGCTACATCGCCCCCGGCGGCACCGGATTCGGCGTCCGGACACTGATCGAGTTCGCCCGCAAGATCTCCGTGTGACACCAATCCGGGTCCGACCCCGATCCGAATCACCGGTGCGTGCTACGTGAGTGACCGGGGTCGCCTGACCGACCCCGACCCCTGGGGGGGCCACGTGTCACGCCCGCGCCGTGTCGGTGGTGGTCCCGCGAACTTGGATGGGCGCGTGGGTCCGGGCAAACGCCGACACGGCGCCCCTCGACCCGCTCACCCGACCGCCGGCGGCCCGCATCCTCGGATCGGCGCCGCCGGTGGGTCAGCGCAGGTCGGGGTGCTTCTTGTTGCGGGTGTTGTAGTCGCGCATCCGCTGCGGATAGCCGACCACGGCCGCGTCGTACCCGGGCACCTGGAGATGCTCGGCGAAAGCGTGCGCCCACTGCGGGGACGGCACCACCCGTCGGGTCCACTCGCCGTCGAAGGCGACCAGCAGCAGGGTGGTCTGGGTCACCGACGTCTGCGGCTCGACGAACGCCTCGACCCCACGCCGGCTGCGAGCGAACTGGGTCAGGTGGGTGGTCACCGCGTCATCCACCGCGCGGGAGTCCGCGGCGTACCCGTGTGCCTTCTTGACCTTGCGGGTCGCGCGCCGAAACCAGCCCATGGGCCAATTATGGAGGCTGCGCCAAGACCGGGCTGCCAAGATGGGCGTCATGGCTGAACAGTTCGACCTCGTGGTGCTCGGTGCCGGCAGCGGTGGGTACGCCTGTGCCCTCCGCGCGGCCCAGCTCGGCCTGAACGTGGCCCTGGTCGAGCGCGACAAGCTGGGCGGCACCTGCCTGCACCGCGGCTGCATCCCGACCAAGGCCCTGCTGCACGCCGCCGAAGTGGCCGACGCCGCCCGACACGGGGCCGATTTCGGCGTGCTGTCGAGCGTCAGCGGGATCGACGCCACCGCACTGCTGGCCTACTCCGACGGGGTGGTCACGAAGCTCTACAAGGGCCTGACCGGGCTGATCCGCTCGCGCGGGATCACGGTGATCGAGGGCGAAGGCCGTCTGGTCGACGACCGCGACCAGGTCGGCGTCGAGGTCGCCGGGGTCACCTACGCGGCCCCGCACGTGGTGCTCGCCTCCGGCTCGTACGCGAAGACCGTGGGGCTTCCGATCGACGGCCGCCGTATCCTGACCAGCGATCACGCGGTCCGACTCCCGGAGCTGCCGCGGACGGCGATCGTGCTCGGTGGCGGGGTCATCGGGGTGGAGTTCGCCTCGGCCTGGCGCTCCTTCGGGGTCGAGGTCACCGTCCTCGAGGCCCTCCCCCGGCTCAGCCCGAACGAGGAACCGGCCCTGTCGGCCGCCCTCGAGCGGGCGTTCCGCAAGCGCGGCATCACCGTGCGCACCGGGAGCGCGCTGGCCGCCGCCCGGGTCGAGGGCGAGGGCGTGGTGGTCGAACTGGCCGACGACACCGTCCTCACCGCCGACGTGCTGCTGGTTGCGGTCGGCCGCGGCCCGGCGTCGGAGGGTCTCGGCTATTCCGAGGCCGGCGTCGACCTCGACCGCGGCTTCGTCACCGTCGACGAGCGGCTGCGGACCACCCGGACCGGCGTGTACGCGGTCGGCGACCTGGTCGCCGGGCTGCAGCTCGCCCACCGCGGCTTCGCCCACGGCATCTTCGTCGCCGAGGACATCGCGTACGCACTCGGGCGCGTCGAGGCGGCACCGGTGGCGATCGTCGACAGTGACATCCCCCGGGTGACCTACTGCGATCCGGAGATCGCCTCGGTCGGGCTCACCGAGGAGCAGGCCCGCGAGCGGTTCGGCGAGGTCGAAACCGTCACCTACGATCTCGGCGGCAACGGCAAGTCGCAGATCCTGCGCACCCAGGGCTTCGTGAAGTTGGTCCGCCGCAGCGACGGCCCGGTGGTCGGGGTGCACATGGTCGGATCCCGGGTCGGGGAACTGATCGGCGAAGCCCAGCTGATCACCAACTGGGACGCCTTCCCCTCCGACGTCGCCTCGCTGCCGCACGCCCATCCGACCCAGCACGAGGCTCTCGGTGAGGCCCATCTCGCCCTGGCCGGCAAGCCGCTGCACGCTCACCGCTGAGTGCGGACCACACCCCAGCGTGATGGCGCTCACGCGCCGGAGCGGCCGTGAGGCTAGGCTGAGCCCCGCGTTCTCGCCGAGCCCCGCGCCCGGTCGTCGACCGCACGATCCGCGTCCAACAGGACGTCGGTCAGGATTTCAGGCACGAAGGAGTTCCCACCGCTCATGTCGACTTCTGTAACCCTCCCGGCCCTGGGTGAAAGCGTCACCGAAGGCACCGTGAGCCGTTGGCTCAAGCAGGTCGGAGACACCGTCGAGGCCGACGAGCCGCTTCTCGAGGTCTCGACCGACAAGGTCGACACCGAGATCCCGTCGCCGATCTCCGGCGTGCTGCTGGAGATCAAGGCCCAGGAGGACGAGACCGTCGAGGTCGGCGCCGTCCTGGCCGTGATCGGTGATGCGGACGAAGCCGGGAGCGACAGCGGTGGCACCGCGGAGCCGGAGCCCCAGGCCGCCGAGCCGGAACCCGAGCCGGAGCCCGAGCCCGCCGCCCCGGCGGCCGAGGCCGAGCCCGCCGCCCCGACGTCGTCGGGTGGTGGTGGATCGGGCACCGAGGTGACCCTGCCCGCGCTCGGTGAGAGCGTCACCGAGGGCACGGTCAGCCGCTGGTTGAAGAAGGTCGGTGACTCCGTCGCCGCCGACGAGGCGCTGCTCGAGGTCTCGACCGACAAGGTCGACACCGAGATCCCCTCCCCGACCGCGGGCACCCTGCTCGAGATCCGGGTGCAGGAGGACGAGACCGTCGAGGTCGGCGCCGTGCTCGCCGTGGTCGGTGAAGCCGGAGCTGCGTCTCCCGAACCCACCCCCGAGCCCGAGCCCGAACCGAAGCCGGAACCCAAGCCGAACCCAAGCCCGAGCCGAAGCCGGAACCCAAGCCCGAGCCGAAGCCGGCGGCCCCGGCCGCCACCGCCGCCCCGGCGGCCAAGGAGGACCCGCAGCCCGAGCGTCACGGTCCGTCCGCTCCGTCGGCGCCGGCCCCCACCCCGGTGTCGAGCTCGGACTCCGGTTCGGATTCCTCCGGCTACGTCACCCCGCTGGTCCGCAAGCTGGCGGCCGAGCATGGTGTCGATCTCGCCTCGGTGAGCGGCACCGGCGTCGGCGGACGCGTCCGCAAGCAGGACGTGCTGGCCGCGGCCGAGGAGGCCAAGAAGGCCGCCGAGGCCGCCAAGTCCGCGGCGTCCGCCCCGGCTCCGGCGGCCGCACCGGCCGCTGCTCCGGCGGCGTCGGCCCCGGCCGCCACCCCGAGCGCACTGCGCGGCACCAGCGAGAAGATGTCGCGGCTGCGCAAGACCATCGCCAAGCGGATGGTCGAGTCGCTGCAGGTGTCGGCGCAGCTCACCGCCACCGTCGAGGTGGACCTGACCGCGATCTCGCGGATCCGGGCTCGGGCCAAGGACGGCTTCAAGCAGCGTGAGGGCGCGAGCCTGTCCTACCTGCCGTTCATCACCAAGGCCGCGATCGAGAGCCTCAAGGTGTTCGCCAAGCTGAACGCGACCATCGAGGACGACACGGTCACCTACTTCGACGTCGAGCACATCGGCATCGCGGTGGACACCGAGCGGGGCCTGCTGGTCCCGGTGATCAAGGACGCCGGCGACCTCAACATCGCCGGACTGGCCAAGAAGATCGCCGACCTGGCCGCACGGACCCGGTCCAACAAGGTCGGCCCGGACGAGTTGAGCGGTGGCACGTTCACCATCACCAACTACGGCTCGGCCGGCACGTTGATGGACACCCCGATCATCAACCAGCCGCAGGTGGCGATCCTGGGCACCGGCGCGCTGGTCAAGCGCCCGGTCGTCATCCGCGATCCGAAGCTCGGTGAGGTCATCGCGGTCCGCGACATGATGTACCTGTCGCTGTCCTACGACCACCGGCTGGTCGACGGTGCCGAGGCCGCTCGGTTCCTGTCCGCGCTCAAGGCTCGTCTGGAGGAAGGTGACTTCGGTTCGGAGTTCGGTCTCTGAGCGGAGTCGTCGCCGATGAAGTGGTTGTTGGCCGGCGCGTCCGGTTTCCTGGGCGCGGCCCTGCGGGTCCGGCTGGCGTCGGAGGGCCACGAGGTGGTCCGACTGGTCCGGCGCGAGCCGGCGACGTCGACCGAGTTCACCTGGGACCCCCGGGCCGGTGAGATCGATCGACGGGCCCTCGAGGGCGTCGATGTCGTCGTCGGCCTGAGCGGCGTGCCGATCTTCGGCGGGCTGTGGACCGAGAAGCGGCGGAAGGTCATCGTGTCGTCGCGGGTCGAGACGACCTCGACCCTGGCCCGGGCCATCGCCGGGCTGGACGGTCCGCGTCCGACGCTGATCCAGGCCAGCGGGATCGCCCGCTACGGCACCGTGTCGGGCGCGCAACCGTTCACCGAGCACGACCCGGCCGCGTCGGACTTCCTGGCCCAGGCCACCGCCGACTGGGAGGCGGCCACCGCACCGGCGTCGGACGCCGGGACGCGGGTCGTCGTGCTCCGGACCAGTCCGGTGCTCGACCGCGACGGCGGCGCCTTCGTCCCGATGAAGCTGGCCTGGTCGCTCGGACTGGGTGCGACGTTGGGTGACGGCGAGCAGCGGATGCCGATGATCGCGCTCGACGACTGGCTCGGCGTGGTCCAGTGGGCCGCCGACACCGATCACGCGTCGGGCGCCTACAACCTCACGATCCCCGAGCCGACGACCAACGCCGCCTTCACCGACGAACTGGCCCGCCAGCTCCGCCGGCCCCGGCTCCTCGCCGCGCCGGGGGTGGTGATCCGGACGGCCCTGGGCGAGCTCAGTGGTCAGCTGCTGGGCGACATGTATGTGGTGCCCGAGCGATTGACCGGCGACGGCTACCGGTTCTACTACCCCGACGTCGCGTCGGTGGTCTCGGCCGCCCTGCACCGCTGAACCGGTCACCGGGCGGCACTAGACTCCGCGCCATGACGCTGGATTTCATCTATCTGGGCCTGGGCTCCGAGCTGATCGACTACCAGTGGGCCTGGGACCGGCAACGCGAGGTCCACGCGGCCGTCGTCTCCGGCGAGCGGCCCGACACCGTGCTCGTCCTCGAGCACGCCGACGTCTTCACCGCCGGCCGCCGCACCGAGCCGCACGAGCGTCCGCTCGACGGGACCCCGGTGATCGACGTCGACCGCGGCGGCAAGATCACCTGGCACGGTCCTGGTCAGCTGGTCGGCTACCCGATCGTCCAGCTTCCTGAGCCCAACGGCGTCGTCGACTACGTCCGCCGTCTCGAGGAGGCGATGATCCGGGCGTTCGCCGACCTCGGCCTGGCCAGCGGTCGGGTCCCTGGTCGTTCCGGGGTCTGGTTGGCCGCCGATCCGACCGCCGGCCGGCTCGAACGCAAGGTCGCCGCCATCGGGGTCAGGGTCGCCTCCGGCGTGACCATGCACGGGTTCGCCATCAACGTCGATCCGGACCTGGCCGCGTACGAGACGATCGTCCCGTGCGGCATCACCGACGCCGGGGTCACCTCGCTGGCCGCCGAGCTCGACGAGACCATCTCGCTGCACACCGTCGCTCACGTGCTCCGCCCGCACCTGGAGGACCTGCTGGCCTTCGCGCCGTACGAGAAGTCACCCGACATCGCCTCCCCGGTCGTCGGCGGCGTCACCTACGGGCTGACCGTCGCGTGAGCCCGCGCTCGTGACCTCGACGTACGCGGTCGAGGCGTACGACCTGGGCAAGACCTACCGGACCCGACGTGGGCAGTTCAAGGCCGTCGACGGCCTCGACCTGAAGGTCCCGCTCGGCGGGGTGCACGGCTTCCTCGGACCCAACGGCTCGGGAAAGACCACGACGATCCGGATGCTGCTCGGTCTGATCTCGGTCGACCGAGGCCGGGTCGAGATCTTCGGGCAGCCCGTCCCCGCGGCTCTGCCCAGCGTGATCCACCGAATCGGCGCGATCGTCGAGCAACCCAAGTTCTTCCCACCCTTCACCGGCCGGCGCAACCTGCAGATCCTCGGCACCGGCATCGGCGTCCCCGACCGGCGGGTCGACGAGGTGCTCGACGAGGTCGGACTGGGTGAGCGCGGGCGGGACCGGTTCCGGACCTACTCGCTGGGCATGAAGCAGCGGCTGGCCATCGCCGCCACCCTGCTCAAGGACCCCGATCTGCTGATCTTCGACGAACCGACCAACGGGCTCGATCCCGCCGGGATCCACGAGATCCGGGCGACGATGCGGGGCTTGGCCGACCGCGGCAAGACCGTGCTGGTGTCGAGCCACATCCTCGCCGAGGTCCAGTTGGTCGCCGACACGGTGTCGATCATCGGTCGCGGGCGGCTGCTGGCCGAGGGCACGGTGGCCGCCATCCTCGAGCGGCCGACCGGATCCGCCGCGCGCCTGGAGATCGCCGACCCCGGTCGGGCCACCGAGTTTCTGCGTTCGCGCGGGTTCGCGGTGACCGGTCAGCCCGATCGCAGCCTGATCGTCACCGCACCCGACGCTGCGCTGTCCACCGCCGACCTCAACCGGCTGCTGGCCGAGCACGGACTGTTCGTCTCCGCCCTCAACCCGGTCCGTCGCGACCTCGAGTCGGTGTTCCTCGAGCTGACCGCCGACGACCACCTCGGTGCCGGGCGGACCCCGTGATCGCGCTGCTCCGCGCCGAGTCGCTGCGCCTGCTCAGTCGGCGTTTCACCGTCATCAGTCTGCTCGCCCTGCTGCTGGCCATCGGCGCCTACCAGCTCCAGGTGGTCAACGAGCTCCGCGCTCCGTCGGCCGAGCAGGTCGCCCAGGCCGAGACCTACGTGGCCGACGCCCAGCGCGAGTGGGAGGCCAACCACGAGGAGTGGGAGGCCGACTGCCTGGCCCAGCCGGGTTCGACGCCCGAGCAGTGCAAGATCCCCCAGCCCTCGCTGGCCGACTACCTCGGGGAGCGCGACTTCATCTCGTCGGCCACCGCGTCGGTGACCTTCGCCGGCTATCTGGTCGCTTTCGCGCTGTTCCTCGCCGCGGCCGGCTTCATCGGCGCCGAGTTCACCTCGGGCTCGATCGGCAACTGGCTGAGCTTCGTCCCCCGCCGCACCCGGGTGTTCGCCAGCAAGCTCCTCGTCATCGTCGCCTTCGCGCTGCTGGTCGGTGCGGTGTTCCTGGTCGGCTCGGTGATCGTGGCCGTGGTCGCCGCCCGGGCCGGTGACGTGGCGGTGACCGGGCTCGACGACGTGTGGGGCCTGGCCGCACGGTGCCTGGCGCTGCCGGTGATCCTGGCCGCCCTCGGTTTCGCCGTCGGGCTGATCACCCGCAACACAGCGGCGGCGCTCGGGGTGCTGCTCGGCTACCTGGTGGTCTGGTTCGTCCGCAACGCCCTGCTGTCCTCCCAGGCCTGGGCGCAACGACTCACCCCGTGGTCGATCGAGGGGAACCTGTCCGCGTTCGTCGACCACGGGACCACGTACGCCATCCCGGTGATCACGCTGACCGCCGAGGGGCCGCAGTACGACGCGCTCGAGCGACAGATCAGCTTCGGTCAGTCGGCGGTCTACCTCGCCGTGCTGGTGGCGGTGGTGGTGGCCGCCGCCGCCGTCGTCTTCCGTCGTCGCGACGTCCACTGACCAGTCCGTCGCGCGGATGATCGTCTCGATGGGGCCCGGTGGCGCCGGAGTAGGCTGACGCGGTGACTGTGACCCCTGAAGGCCGCAAGATGCTGCGGCTGGAAGTCCGCAATGCCAGCGTGCCGATCGAGAAGAAGCCGTCGTGGATCAAGACGACGGCGCGGATGGGCCCGGAGTATCGCGATCTGCAGCAGCTGGTGAAGAGCGAGGGTCTGCACACGGTCTGCCAGGAGGCGGGGTGTCCGAACATCTTCGAGTGCTGGGAGGACCGCGAGGCCACCTTCCTGATCGGCGGGGACCAGTGCACCCGGCGCTGCGACTTCTGCCAGATCGACACCGGAAAGCCGGCCGACTTCGACCGACAAGAACCGCGCCGCGTCGCGGAGTCGGTGCAGAAGATGGGGTTGCGCTACGCCACGGTGACCGGGGTGTGTCGCGACGACCTGCCCGACGAGGGTGCATGGCTGTACGCGGAGACCATCCGCCAGATCAAGGCGTTGAACCCCGACACCGGCGTGGAGATGCTGGCCCCCGACTTCTCGGGGCACCTGCCGTATCTGCAGCAGTTGTTCGACGCCGCTCCGGCGGTGTTCGCGCACAACGTCGAGACGGTGCCGCGGATCTTCAAGCGGATCCGGCCGGGCTTTCGCTACGACCGGTCGCTGGGCGTGCTCACCGCGTCGCGCAACGCCGGTCTGGTGACCAAGTCGAACCTGATCCTGGGCATGGGCGAGACCCGCGAGGAGATCAGCGCGGCGCTGCGTGACCTGCACGAGGCGGGGACGGAGATCATCACCATCACCCAGTACCTGCGTCCGTCCCCGCGGCACCATCCGGTGGAGCGGTGGGTGAAGCCGCAGGAGTTCGTGGAGTTGTCGGCCGAGGCGACCGAGATCGGGTTCGCCGGGGTGATGAGCGGGCCGCTGGTCCGCTCGTCGTACCGGGCCGGACGGCTCTACCAGCAAGCACTCGCCAGCCGTGCGCCGGTGGCGAGCGCCGAAGCGGTCGTGTAGTAATGACCCTCAGCACCCGTCCGGGAACCGCCAGAAAGTGAGTCGCCGCGATGGCTGACGCCGCCGCCAAGCAAGCCAAGGTTGACGCCAAGGCCGCCAAACAGGCCGAGAAGGCCCGCCGCAAGGCGAGCACCGATCCCGCCGACATGGGCCGGATGCGGCAGATCGGCCGGGCCTACCAGCTGACCCACGAGCACGACAAGGCGCTGCCCTACCTGCTGATCGGGGCGTTCCTGGTCCCGGTGGTCATCGCCGTGATCATCGGCCTGGCCACCGACTATCTGGTCTACGCCATCCTGATCAGCCTGAGCATCGGCCTGCTGCTGGCCATGCTGGTGCTGGTTCGCCGGGCCAAGGCGGCCACCTTCAAGCGGTACGCCGGGCAGGCCGGCTCGGCCGAGGTCGCGTTGTCGATGCTGCCCAAGCAGTGGATCTCCACCCCGGTGATCGCCGCGACCCGCAACCGCGACCTGGTGCACCGTACGCTCGGGCCGGGTGGTCTGATCCTGATCGGTGAGGGTGAGTCCGGCCGGGTCCGCCAGTTGCTGACCAGCGAGGCGAAGAAGCACGAGAAGGTCGCGTACGGCATCACCGTGACCACGATCGTCATGGGTGACAAGGACGGCCAGGTCCCGCTGACCAAGCTGACCGACCACATCCGTAAGCTGCCGCGGACGCTGCAGCCGAACCAGATCACCGACATCAAGCAGCGACTCCGCGCCCTCGACGCGGTCCGCCCGCCGATCCCGGCGCCGAAGGGCCCGATGCCGACCAACGCCCGCCAGGTCAAGGGCGCCCGCCAGGCCATGCGGGGCCGCTGACCGGCGCGTCGCCCGGCGACCCGCTCACCCGGTCGGATACAGATCGGATGAGCGAGCCTCCCCCGCTGACCGGCCGCACCGTCGGCCGCTTCGTCACCGACCTCGAGCGCAATCTCGTCCTCGACCGGTGGTCCGACGCCTTCGGCTCCGCTCAGCTGAACCGCGAGGAGTTCGAGCACCGCACCACCGGGGCGCTCGATGCCCGCACCGATCTGCACCTCTCGCTGCTCACCGCCGGTCTGCGCGACGCCGTACGGACGGCGCCGGTCGAGGCGTCGCGCCGGACCGTGGTCGACCTGTCGACCACCGACCTCGGGGCCGGGTCGGCCGCACTCGGCGCGTTCATCGCCGGGAATCGGCGCCGGAAGCTCTGACCTCGGTTCGGACCCGCTCGTCGTGCCGTGACCAGCTGCGGTGGGCCAGGTGGACCCCGGTGGCCCCGATCGTTCCGGCGACCACAGTGGTCGCCACGGCGATCCACACACTGGCGGCCCCCATCCCGGTGATCACGAACGCCGCCCCGAGCAGCGCGATCGGGAAAGCGCTGAGCAGGACGAGCAGTGTGACGACGTCGAGGCCCGTCCATCCGGTACGCGGGACGACGGCCGGCAGCGGCGCGGAGCGCAGCGGGACCACCGGGGTCGGCAGATCGGCGATCAGCCGGTCGAGTTCGAAGCGGGTCTGCGCGGCCATCGCCCCACTCAGCCGGTCCTCGAGCTCGAACTGGGTCAACCGCCCGGCCGCGAACTGCGCGGACAGCTGATCGCAGACCGCGTTGCGTTCGACGTCACCGACCCGCAGCTGCGCGGCACGGGCGCGGGGATGGAGGTAGGCGGTGGGCAGCATCTCGGACATGGCCCCAGTCTGGGTCGCGAGCGGCGCCACCCGACAGGGTCGGCGAGCTCATTCATCCCGTCGTCGGAGCCCGGGACGGGAATCGATACCGCAGTCGTACGCATCCTCAGCCCGCGGGCAACGCGACCCGGGACTTCGCCGAGTCGGTAGTCTCGCACTCGCCATGGCCAATCTGATCAACGCTGAACGTCTGTCGATGACGTACGGCACCCGCACGCTGCTCGACCAGGTCAGCCTCGGTCTCAGCCGCGGTGACGTGGTCGGGGTGGTCGGTCGCAACGGCGACGGCAAGACCACGCTGCTCAAGATCCTCACCGGCACGCTCGAGCCCGATTCCGGCCGCGTCACCCAGACCGGCCGGGTCTCGGTCGGTTACCTGCACCAGGCCGACGACTTCGCGCCCCACGACACGGTCCGCGACATCATCGTCGGCGGGCAGCCCGACCACGTCTGGGCCGCCGACGCCACCACCCGCGCGGTGGTCGAGCACCTGCTCGCCGAGGTCGAACTCGACCGGCCGGTGGACGGGCTCAGCGGTGGCGAGCGCCGCCGGGTCGCGCTGGTCGCGCTGATGCTGGCCGACCACGACCTGCTGGTCCTCGACGAGCCGACCAACCACCTCGACGTCGAGGCGGTCGGCTGGCTGGCCGAACACCTGCGGGCGTTGCAGGCGCGCGACATCGCCATGCTCGTGGTCAGCCACGACCGCTGGTTCCTCGACGCCATCTGCACCCGGATCTGGGAGGTGCACGACGGCATCGTCGACGCCTACGACGGCGGCTACGCGGCGTACGTGCTGGCCCGGGCCGAGCGGGCCCGCCAGGCGGCCAACATCGAGTCGCGCCGGCAGAACCTGCTGCGCAAGGAACTGGCCTGGCTGCGCCGTGGCCCGCCCGCGCGGACCTCGAAACCGAAGTTCCGGATCGACGCGGCCAACACGTTGATCGAGGGCGAACCCGAGCCGCGCGACCGGTTCGAGTTGCAGAAGTTCGCCACCGCTCGGCTGGGCAAGGACGTCTTCGATCTGCACCGCGTGCGACTGCAAGCTGGCGACAAAATCCTGCTGAGCGATCTGTCGTGGTCGATCGGACCCGGCGACCGGATCGGGCTGGTCGGGGTCAACGGCGCGGGCAAGACCACGCTGCTGCGATTGCTGACCGGTGAGATCGAGCCGTCGGCCGGCAGTGCCAAGCGGGGCAAGACGCTGCAGATCGCCCACCTGACCCAGGCCGTCGCCGAGCTGAAGGGCGCTGACCGGGTGCTCGAGACGGTCGAGCGGCTGCGCACCCAGACCAAGCTGGCCACCGGCCGCGAAGCCAGCGCCAGCTCGCTGCTCGAGGACTTCGGGTTCACCGGCAACAAGCTGACCACCCGGCTCGACGACCTGTCCGGTGGCGAGCGACGCCGCCTGCAGTTCCTCCGGCTGCTGCTGGCCGAGCCCAACGTGCTGCTGCTCGACGAGCCGACCAACGACCTCGACATCGACACCCTGACCGTGATCGAGGACTACCTCGACGGCTGGCCGGGGACGCTGATCGTGGTCAGCCACGACCGCTACTTCCTCGAGCGGGTCACCGACGTGACCTACGCGCTGATGGGCGACGGCACCTGTGTGCTGCTGCCCGGTGGGGTCGAGCAGTATCTGGAGTCACGCCGTCAGCGGCCGACCGAGCGCGCCGGGGCCACGGCCGCGCGCACCTCATCGTCGGCCGGCGAATTGCGTCAGGCCAAGAAGGAGCTGGCCCGGATCGAGTCGCAGCTGGGCAAGCTCGAGACCCGGATCAGCACGCTGCACCACAAGATGGCCGACGCGGCGAGCGACTACGGACGGTTGGCCGCACTGCAGGGCGACCTCGACGCCGCGCTGCGCGAGCAAGCCGAGCTCGAAGAGGGATGGCTGGAGGCCGCCGAGACGGTCGGCTGACCCGGCCTACCCTGGGTCGATGACACGGGCGCGCGGGCTGGTCGGACTGCTCGGCCTGGCCGCGCTGGGCGCATGCACCGCGGCTCCGGCACCCCCGCCGGCCCCGCGCGACGTGCCGCCGAGCATCGCGGGTCCGAGCCGCAGCCCCGGACCGGCCACCGCGGCGCCGACTCCGACCCCGACGCCCACCCCGACCCCTCCCGACCTCGAGGAGCCGTTGGTGCTGGCTGTGCACGCCTCCCGCCCGGTCGCCGACGTGCCGCTCGCCGCGGCCCGCGACCTGGTCCGCCGGGCAGCCGAGCGCCGCACCCTGACCGTCCGTTGGGCCTCGCTCGACCAACCCGGCGGTGGCCGCACCCGGGTCGTCACCGGCACCGGCGACGACGCCGCCGACCTGATCGCACGGATCCGGGCCGATGACGATCTGCTGGCCGTGGTTCCCGCGTCGGCGGTGGACGCCCGGGTCCGGGTGCTCACCGTGGGTGGGCGGCACCCGCTGCGCGACCCGCGGCGCTACCGGTTGACCACGCCGGCCGCCGAGGCACCCGGTGAGGTGACGACCCTCAGCATCGTCGGCGACGTGATGCTGGGGCGGCGGGTGGCGGAGGCCTCGGGCGACGACCCGGGCCAGACCCTGCGACCGACGGCGAAGCGGCTGCGCTCGGCCGAGATCACCGTCGGCAACTTCGAGGGCACGCTGTCCGACGACGGTCCCGCCACCCAGGGCGGCGACTCGTTCCACGCCTCGCCGCGCGTGCTGCCCGGACTGCGACGATCGGGCTTCGACCTGGTCTCGCTGGCCAACAACCACGTGGGCGACTACGGTCCGCGGGCGCTGCGGCAGACGCTCGACACCTTCGCCGACGCCGACCTGCCCGTGGTCGGCGCCGGGCGCGACCTGGCCCGGGCCCGCCGGCCGGTGGTGCTGACCCGCGACGGCGTACGCGTCGGCTTCCTGGCCACCGACTCGATCGGCGAGACGCCCGGAGCGACCCGTGACCGCGGCGGCACCAACCGGCTGAACATGCCGCCGCGCACCGGCCCGTTGAACGAGCGTCAGCTGGAGCGGATCACCGGCGACATCGCCCGGCTGGCCGAGCGGGTCGACGTCGTCGTCGTGCTGCCGCACTGGGGCACCCAGTACACCCATGTGCCCGAGCAGAGCCAACGGCGGGCCGCGCGGGCGTTCGTCGCCGCCGGGGCCGACCTGGTCATCGGCGGCCACCCGCACTGGGTCCAGGGCTGGGAGACCTTCGGGTCGGGGATCGTCGTCCACTCGCTGGGCAACTTCGTCTTCGACATGGACTTCCAGACCAAGACCATGGAGGGCGTCTTCGTCGAGATCGTGCTGTGGGACGGAAAGGTCAAGGCCGTCGAGCCGGTGGCGTACGCGCTCGACCGCCGGTTCGTGCCGCGGGTGGTCACCGGCCCGCGGGCGCAGCGGATCATCGATGACGTCTGGTCGACCAGCCGCGGGGCGTACGCCGCGCGCTGAGCCGGCTCACAACGAGCTGAGCCAGGACCACATCACCCGGCCGACCCGGTCGATCTGCCGTCGGTCGATCACCTCGGGGGTGTCTGCGGGCGCGTGATAGCCGGCGTACGGGATGCTGCCCAGCCGGATCCCCGGGATGCCGGCCTTGACGTAGGACCAGTGGTCGCTGGTCGTGTTCGCCCCGCAGCCGCGGGTCGGGACGTCGACCTCCTCAGCGGCGTCACGCACGGCCCGCCGCAAGCCGTTGCCGCTCCCCCGGGCCGAGCAGACCGGCACGTACGACGCCCGGACTCCGACCCGGTCGAGGGCGACGACGGCCCGGACGGCACGGCGTTCGGCGCGGGACAACCCGGCCACGTGCTGCTGGGAGCCGAAGTGGTGCAGCGCGTCACCACTGCCCCGCGGCTCCTCGGCGCCGAAGGCGATGAACCGGACCGGCACGTCGGGCGGTCGGGCCGCGGCCATCCGGGCCAGCTCGAGCAGCACCGCGACCCCGGAGGCGTTGTCCTCGGCGCCCGGTGCGACCGGGACGGTGTCGAGGTGGGCGACCACGACGACATGCGGTTCGTCGTCGTCGAACCCGCGCGGATCGGCGATCACGTTGCGCGACGTCCCGGCCCGGACCGGGGTGCCCCAGGAGTTCCCGGCCGGCACCTGCACCCGTTCAGTCTGGACGCGGTAGCCGAGCCGGGTCAGCCGACGCTCCACCAGGTCGGCCGCCCGGTCGAAGTTCTTCGAGGTCGCCTCGCGCGGTCCGATCTCGTCGGCCAGCCGGTCGATGTCACGGAGCGCAGCGCGTGGCTCGAACTCGACCGGTGGCGGCTCCGGGGTGGGCGTGGTCGCGGGCCGGGAGCTCGCGCTGGTCGAGGGCGCCGGCGTCGACGGCGCGGGTGTCGACGGCGCGGGCGTCACCGGGGTCGGGACCGGGCTGGTCGACGTGGCGAGCGATGACGAGGTGGCGGTCGGATCTGGTCCGGGAGCGGGTGCCGAGGAGCCGGTGCAGCCGGCCACGCCGACGCTCAGCAGGGTCACGGCGACCATCCACGTCCCGGCGCGCGTCATCGTCCGAGGCTACCCAGGTGGTGCGGGTGGGTAGCGTGCCAGACGTGATCATCGACATCTCCCCGCCCGTGGGGCCGGACACCCCGGTGTGGCCCGGAGACGTCGCCTACCGCCGGAGCACGCACTGGCCGATGACCGACGGCTCGCCGGTCGAGGTCAGTCACATCACCACCACCGCTCATCTCGGTGCCCACGCCGACGCCCCGGCGCACTTCGTCGCCGGTGGCGAGCCGATCGGGTCGGTCGCGCTCGAGCCGTATCTGGGGCCGTGCCGGGTGATCCACTGCCTGTCCGATGATCCCCGGGCCCTGATCGGCTTGGCCGAGGTCCGCGCCGCGTTGGGCGACCGGGAGCCGGTGCCGCGGTTGCTGATCCGGAGCTACCGCGTGCGGCCAAAGGTCTGGGATCCCGACCTCCCCGGTCTCGACCCCGATCTCGTCACCTGGCTGGGCGCCGAGGGCGTCCGCCTGATCGGGGTCGACACCGCGTCGTTCGATCCGACGGCCAGCAAGGACCTGCCCGCCCATCGCGCCGCGTACGCGCACGGCATCGCCATTCTGGAGGGACTCGTGCTCGGCCACGTCGACCCCGGTGACTACGAGCTGATCGCGCTCCCGCTGCGGCTGAGCGATCTCGACGCCAGCCCGGTCCGCGCCGTGCTGCGGGAGCTGGCGTGACCACCCGCGACGACTGCGTGGCCGCCGACGCCGCCGATCCGCTCCGCGACTTCCGGGCCGAGTTCGCGCTGCCCGACGGCGTCGTCTACCTCGACGGCAACTCGTTGGGCGCCCGGCCGGTCGGCGCCGCGGTCCGGGCCGCCCAGGTGGTCACCGAGGAGTGGGGCCGGGACCTGATCGGCAGCTGGAACACCGCGGGCTGGTTCGACCTGCCGCAGCGGCTCGGGGATCAGCTGTCGGAGCTGATCGGCGGCGGGCCCGGCGAGACCGTGGTCACCGACACCACGTCGACCAACCTGTTCAAGATGCTGGCGGCCGCGGTCCGGATCGCCGCCGCCGACCACCCCGACCGCCGGCTCATCGTCTCCGAACGCGACAACTTCCCGACCGATCTCTACCTGGCCGAGGGGCTGATCGAGCTGCTCGACCGCGGCTATCGGCTCGAGCTCGTCGACCCCGGATCGGACGGATCCGGACCCGAGCTGGCGGCCCTGCTGGCCCGCGAACCGGCCGTCGTCATGCTGTCGCACGTCAACTACCGGACCGGGGCGTGCTGGGACCTCGGCGCGGTCACCGCCGCCGCCCATGCGGCCGGCGCGCTGGTCATCTGGGACCTGGCCCACTCGGCCGGGGCGATGCCGATCGGTCTGGGCGCCGCCGACGCCGACTTCGCGGTCGGCTGCACGTACAAGTACCTGAACGGCGGACCGGGTGCCCCGGCGTTCTGCTGGGTCCATCCGCGTCACCACGAACGGTTCGTGTCGCCGCTCAGCGGGTGGTGGGGTCACGCCCGGCCGTTCGCCATGGAGTCGAGCTACGCCCCCGGGGCCGGCATCACCAAGGCGCTGTGCGGGACCCAGCCGATCGTCTCGCTGACGCTGGTCGAGTGCGGGCTCGACATCGCCCGGCGGGCCGACCTGGGCCGGGTGCGGGCCAAGTCGATCGCGCTCGGCGAACTGATGATCGCGCTGGTCCGCGACCGCTGCGGTGGCCATCCGCTCGAGCTGATCACGCCACGCGACCCGGAGGCCCGCGGCAGCCACCTGAGCTTCGCCCACCCGCACGGCTTCCCGGTGATGCAGGCGCTGATCGAGCGCGGTGTGGTCGGGGACTACCGCGAGCCCGACGTGCTCCGCTTCGGGCTGACCCCGCTCTACCTCGGCTTCGCCGACGTCTGGGACGCCGTCGAGATCCTCCGCGACGTGCTCGACCGCGCGACCTGGGACCAGCCGCGGTTCCACCGGCGGGCAACGGTGACCTGACCCGGCCGTTCGCCTACGTTGCTACGCCTCGCGTGCGTCGCACCCCTGGTGGCAGCCACCCGCGGCACGCCCTGACGGCTCGCCGGTGATTACGGTGTGGTCATGAGCACCGCACTGGAGCAGTTGGTCGACCGGCTCGGCGATGCGGTGCGCACCGACCCGGTGACCTGTGAGAACTACCGGTTCGACTGGGCCCGCGACCCGAACGCCGGCACCCCGATCGCCGTCGTCCGGGCCCGCGACGCCGAGCAGGTCCAGATCGCCGTCCGCTGGGCGGCCGAGCACCGGGTTCCGCTGGTGCCGCGCGGCGCCGGGAGCGGGCTGTCCGGGGGCTCGTCGGCGGTCGACGGGTGTGTGGTGCTGAGCCTGGAGGCGATGCGGGCCATCGAGATCGACACCGACTGCCGGGTCGCGGTGGTCGAGCCGGGCGCGTTCAACGCCGAGGTCAAGGTGGCGGCCGCTGCCGCCGGCCTGTGGTACCCGCCTGATCCGTCGTCGTACGAGATCTGTTCGATCGGCGGCAACGTCGCCACCAACGCCGGCGGACTCTGCTGTGTCAAGTACGGCGTGACCACCGACTACGTGCTCGGACTCGACGTCGTGCTGGCCGACGGCACCCTGATCACCCTGGGCGGCAAGCGGATCAAGGACGTGGCGGGGTTTTCGCTGACCAAGCTGTTCGTCGGCAGCGAGGGGACGCTGGGCATCGTCACCCGGGCCATCCTGCGGCTGATCCCGGCCCAGGGTGCCCGGTCGACGCTGGTGGCCACCTTCGCCACGCTGCAGTCCGCCGCCGACACCGTCGTGGCCATCGGGGCCCGGCTCCGGCCGTCGATGATGGAACTGATGGACCGGGCCTCGATCAACGCGGTCGAGGACTACCGCGCGATGGGGCTCGACCGGACCGCCGCCGCCCTGCTGATCCTGCAGTCCGACGCACCCGGGGCGGCCCGGGCCGAGGAGGTCGCGGTGATGGAAGCCGCGTGTGCGGGCCAGGGGGCGACCGAGGTGTTCGTCACCGACGACGCCGAGGAGGGCGAACTGTTCGTCGCCGCCCGGCGGGCCGCGTTCCCGGCCATCGAGGCGCGCGGTGCCGTCCTGCTCGAGGACGTCGGCGCGCCGATCCCCCTGCTGCCCCGGCTGCTGGCCGGCGTGGCCGAGATCGCCGAACGCCACGCGATCGAGATCCCGGTCGTCGCGCACGCCGGGGACGGCAACACCCACCCGATCATCGTGTTCGACCCGACCGATGCCGACGCGCGTACGCGGGCGTACCTGGCCTTCGACGAGATCATGGCCACCGCCATCGCCCTCGGCGGCACGATCACCGGCGAGCACGGCGTCGGGCGGACGAAGAAGGGGGCGTTGCCGGCCCAGCTCGGACCCGAGGTGATGGCGCTGTCACGGACGATCAAGCAGGCGCTCGATCCGCTCGGCATCCTCAATCCGGGTGCCGTGCTCTGAGCCACGGCCGGTCGCTCAGACCGGCAGCGAACCCCGGACCAGGCTGTTGGCCGAGTGGGCGACCTGGCCGTCGTACGGTTCGAGCGACACGTCGACGATGGTGAACCCGGACAGGTCGTCGCTCAGCTGCGGCGGGACCGGATAGGTCCCCTCGCCCGAGACCGGCAGCACCCCGAGCGAGTACATCCGCTCGCCGTCGGTGTTGAGCAACCACAACTCGCGGTAGTCCTGCTCGGGTTGGGCCGCCTGCACCGCGACCCGCAGTTCGGTCACACCGTCGTGGCGGACCAGCTCGGCCGTCCCACTGCCGCTGTGCCCGGGCAGGGCGACCAGAGCGGTCGACGCGACGACATCGGTCGGAGTCAGGCTGCGCCCGACCAGGACCGTCCCGCCGACTCCGACGACCAGTCCGACGGCCGCGGCCAGCAGGGCCAGCGCCCAGCGCGGTCGACCGCGGAGCGGCACGACGACGCCCGGATCGTCCGGTACGGGCGCCGGTGCGGCCGACGGGGTTGTGGCGATCGGCGTCGCCGATGGACCCGGGGTCGCGGACACGCCGGGGGTCGAGGACCGGGACGCAAACGATTCGTCGACGCGAAGTTCAGCGGCGATCCGATCCCACAGCGCCGGGACCGGCGCCGGCCCCCCACTCCGGTCGGCGTGCTGGAGGACGTGAGCGGCGGCACCGAACGACTCGACCTCGGCCGTGCAGGCCGGGCAGGATTCGAGGTGGCGGCGCTCGACGGGATCGAGGATGTCGGCGGATTCGAGGGCGACGCCGGCCAGCAGTTCTGGGTCCAGATGCATCATGACTTCACCCTTTCCAGCCGGTCTCGTAGTTGAATCATCGCCCGCCGCGCGTGGCTTTTCACCGTACCCAGCGGGAGTTCCAGACCCTCGGCGATCTGCGGGTAGGTCTGACCTTCCCAGAAGGCGAGCCGCAGGATCGTTCCCTTCGGTTCGGGCAGACGCTGCAGTTCGTCGAGCAGGACGAGCTCGTCGACCAGCGCCGTCATGGGTTCGGAACCGAGGGGCCCGACGGTCTGGTCGCTGAGCGCTCCCATCAGACGTTGCTCCCGGGCCCAGGACCGCTGACGGTCGACGACCCGGTGTTTGGCGATGCCCAGCAGCCAGCCCGGCAGGTTCCCGAACTCCGGCCGGAAGCCGCTGCGCGAGCGCCAGGCCCCGACGAAGACCTGCTGGGTGACGTCTTCGGCATCGGTGACCGATCCGAGCGAGCGCAGTGCCAGCGCGTACACCAGCCGGGACCAGCGCCGGTAGGCCTCCTCGAGACAGCGTTCGTCACCGTCGACCAGCCCACGGGCCAGTTGGAGGTCGCTGGCGTCGCGCCAGGGATCGGCCAGGTCCGAACCGGAGCGGCCAGGCTCCGATGCTGGGGGTGATCCCGAGGTCACCCAGGCGACTCTACGCGGAATTGCGGCCGGCGGGCAGGCGCAACCGCCCCCGGCGCACTCATGATCGGACAGCGGTGACGACCACATTGTCTTGATAACCCCCCCGGTTCGGCAGGTAGGGACCGCCGCAGGTGAGGATGCGCAGGACCGGCCGACCATCGCGGTCGAATACCTCGTCGAGGTCGAGGGCCCGCTTGCTGATCAGTTCGATCCGGTTGACCCGGAACGCGAGATCGCCGTCGGCGGTCTGCACCACGATCCGGTCACCGGTGCGCAACCGGCGCAGTTCGACCAGCGGACCGATCCCGTAGCGGCTGCTGTCGACGTGTCCACCGAGCACCGCGGAGCCCTCGTCGGAGCCCGGTCTGGGACCGTACGCGTACCAGCCGATCCGGTCGGGTCGGTCCGGAAGCTCCATCCCACCGGCCCGGTCGATCCGCGTGGGCACGATGGGGATGTTCAGGTCGAGCCGGGGGACGGTCAGTTGCCGGGGTCGGGCCGGCTGAGCCGGTGGCTTCGGCTTCGGCGACGCCGAGCGACGTCCGGTCTCCCCCGACCGGGTGGTGCGCTTCTTCGCGGTCGGGGGCGACGACGTCTGCTCGGAGTCCTGGTCCGCCTCGGACGTATCCAACGGTGGAGACAGGGGCGCCGAGTCGGCCACCGACAACGCCCCGCCCGGGACCGGGCGGGCGTCGAGCCCGTCCGGCCCGGTCAGCAGGGATCCGGCGCTGACGACGAGCGCCGCGAGGGAGGCTGTCATGACGACCAGCCACCCCCGCGACCCCCGTCGGGAAGGTGCGGTGCTCATTCAGACCGCGGTCGACCGCCGACGGCTCAACTGACGGCCGCTGACCAGGACACCGGCGAGGGCCAGGGCCAAGACGCCGAGGGCCGCCGGGATACCGGCCGGGGTACCGAGCAGGGCGGCCGCCTGGCCACCCGTACCGCCGTTGACACCGTTCGGGTTGCCGTGCATGCCGGAGATGGTCTGCACCGCGAGGTCGAGATTGTCGTCGTCGGCCGAGCCCCAGGCGTAGACGATGGTCGTCGTGCCTTCCTTGAGGTTCAGATCGGCCGGGCCGATGGCGACGGTGTCGGTGCCGGCGAGGACCACATCAGCCTCGACGGTTCCCGCGCCCACCTCGGCCGACTCCTGCTTGGGGTTGGTGAGGTCGGTGAACACCGGGTCACCGCCGGCGCGCACGTCGACGGCCGGGGCCGCGGCGGTGTGCCGGACGACCAGCCGCGCGTCACCGGCGGGGATCTTCGAGACGTCGTTGACGAACGGGGTGAGCTTGGGGTCCCCGTCGGCATCGAGGTGGGCGACCACGGTGATGTTGGCACCGGCCGGGACCTTGACGTTGTCGGCCTCGGCCACGGCGTCGCCGTCGGCCCCGTCGCCGGCTTGGACGACCTTGAGGTCGTAGGACCCCTCCGGCAGCTTGACCGGGTCGGTCAGTGTGCCGGGCTTGAAGTTCTTGAGCAGCCGGTCTCCGTTGACGTAGACGTCGACGGTGGCGTCGGGGACGGCGTGGAGCACCGAGACCGATGCGGGATCGGCCGCGTGGGCGGCTGGGGCGGTGGCGCCGAGCGCGACGAGCGCGAGCACTGCGGCCGAGGGAACTGCGATGAGACGACGAACCATGATCGGACCTCCTGGGTCTGGGTGGCTTTCACTGGTTATGCGTCCGCCCCGCTCCCCCGGATGCAGCCGGTCCGGCATCGACCCGGCTCAGCCGGCCCGGTGGCAGACCGCCTCGAGGTTGATGCCGTCGGGGTCGAGCAGGAAACCGTCGAAGTAGCCCGGGTGGTGGTCCGGACGCACCCCCGGTGCCAGCTGAGACGTCGCGTCGTGCTCGGGGGCCGCCCGCGTGGAAGCGGTGGACCAGGTCGCGGACGTGGACGGTGAACGCGACATGCATGGTGCTGCCCACCCGCCCGTCGGCGATCAGCCAGAAGAACGGCGTGGGCCGGACGCCGACTCCGTGCATCTCGGGGATGTCGTCGCGATCGGTGGCGGCCGGCAGCTCGTCGATCCCGATCGCAGCCGGGACCGGCTCGTAGAAGGCCAGCGAGCGGCGCAGATCGGAACGGCCGGTCGAGGTGGTCGATCCGGGAACCGGAGAAGTCGGTCCTGGTGGGCCCATTCCATCGGTGATGTCATCGACCGCGCCGGCCGCGCGGCCGCAATGGACCGGCGAGGCGTTGGCCGCCCGGCTCGGGCGAGTCGGTGGTCGAGCCGGCCGGGCGAGTCGGTGGTCGAGCCGGCCGGGCGAGTCGGTGGTCGAGCCGGCCGGGCGCTTCGCCGGGACCACCGACTAGCCGCTCCGCGCCCGGCGCCCCTCGGCCGCCGCCTGCACGATGGCGGTGATCCGCGTCTCCCGGGTGGCCGGCCGCTTGGCCCCGAGCAACCAGGTCAGCATCAGCTTGCGAGCCGAGGGCGGGAAGCCGTCCCAGTGTCGACGCGCCGCCGGTACGCGGTCGAGCGCGGCCGCGAGTTCGGCCGGCTCGACCAGGTTCTCGACGTCGTCGAGCAGGGTCCAGGCGCCCGATACCTGCGCGGCCTCGATCACGGCGAGTCCCGGTGCGGCCATCCGACCCTCGGCGATCAGCTCGGCGACCCGGCGCTTGTTGGTGGCCGCCCAGCCGCCCTCCGCCCGACGCGGGGTGATGACCATCCGGATCCGCTGCTCGTCGACCGACTTGACCATGCTGTCGACCCAGCCGAAGCAGAGCAGTTCGCGCACCACCTGCTCGTAGCTGACGTGCCGGTCCAGATCGGCCGAACGTCGCCTTGTCACCAGCCAGACGCCTTCGCTCTGCGCGTGGTGGTCACTCAGCCAGGCGCGCAGTTCGTCGACCGCTTCGACCTCGACCCAGGCGTACTCCTCGACCCCCACGTCGGCATCGTGCCACGCCACCGGCACTCAGCGGCGGCGGACGACCACCGTGCCGCTGACCAGGTCGTGCAGTCCGCGGCGGTCGGGTCCGATGACCAGCGCCGGGATGACCAGGCAGACCAGCGCCGCCCGCAGGATGGCCAGCCCAAGATTGAGCGGCACCCGGTCGAGCCGGACCACGGCCAGCCGGCTGACCAGTTGACCGATACTCCCGCCGGCCAGCCAGGTCATGACCGCGGTCTGGGCGAAGAACACCGCGAGGATCATCCAGGAGCGCCAGCCGCCCCCGGTGAGCACCCCGGAGCCGAAGGCGGTGATGGCGACGACCATGCTGAGACCCCAGTCCAGGACCAGGGCGCCGATCCGCGAGCCCCAACCGGCCAACGATCCACGACCCTGCTCGGGCAGCCCGAGACCCTGTCCGGGATAGGTGGATTCCTCGGGGGTTTGCGCTGACGGGCCGGCCACGCGCCGAGGGTACGACACCCGGACCAACGCGACCGGCGTACGCGGGCGTTGCACCGATGACACACGACCGGAACCCGGCGGAGACGCCGGCTCCGTACTGTCGCGGCCACGGGGGTCTCAGCGCGGCTGACGCCGGACACCTCATCACCGACCAGTACGTGCTGTTGTGCAGAAAGAGAGCTCGTCATGAGTGGAAGTGCCATGCGTCGCGAGGCCATCAAGGCCGTCAACGATTACGCCATCCCGGACAAGGACTTCTCCGAGCCGCTCGGCGACCTGTTCGCCAAGAACGTCTTCGGGCCGACCGAGATGAAGGCGCGGCTGCCCAAGAGCGTGTTCAAGTCGGTCATCGCCACCATCGACGAGGGTGCGCCGCTCGACGCCGGCGTGGCCGACGCCGTGGCCTCGGCCATGCGCGACTGGGCCATGGAGAACGGGGCCTCGCACTACGCGCACGTCTTCTACCCGCTGACCGGGCTGACCGCGGAGAAGCACGACTCGTTCCTCGAGCCGTCCAGCGACTCGAGCTCGATGGCCGAGTTCAGCGGCAAGACCCTGTTACAGGGCGAGCCCGATGGCTCGAGCTTCCCCAACGGCGGCATCCGCAGCACCTTCGAGGCCCGTGGCTACACCGGCTGGGACGTCACCAGCCCGGCGTACATCCTGGAGAACCCGAACGGCAACACGCTGTGCATCCCGACCATCTTCATCTCCTGGACCGGTGAGGCGCTGGACAAGAAGACCCCGCTGCTGCGCTCGCAGCAGGCGATGAGCGCCCAGGCCGCCCGGGTGCTCAAGCTCTTCGGCCACACCGACATCGACACCGTCGTGTCGTACGCCGGGGCCGAGCAGGAGTACTTCCTGATCGACGAGCACTTCTACTACGGCCGTCCCGACCTGATGAGCACCGGCCGGACGCTGTTCGGCGCTCCCCCGGCCAAGGGCCAGGAGTTCGACGACCACTACTTCGGCGCCATTCCCGAGCGCGTGCTGGCCTACATGATCGAGGTCGACCGCGAGCTGTTCAAGCAGGGCATCCTGGCCAAGACCCGGCACAACGAGGTGGCCCCCGGCCAGTTCGAGATCGCGCCGCTGTTCGAGAAGTCGAACCTGGCCCACGACCACCAGCAGCTGATGATGACCACGCTGAAGAAGGTCGCCGAGCGCTACGGGATGACCTGCCTGCTGCACGAGAAGCCGTTCGCCGGAGTCAACGGGTCGGGCAAGCACGTCAACTTCTCGATCGGCAACGCCAACCAGGGCAACCTGCTCAACCCCGGGGACACCCCGCACGACAACGCCCAGTTCCTGGTCTTCTGCGCCGCGGTCATCCGCTCGGTCCACCTCTACGGCGGGCTGCTGCGCGCGGTGGTGGCCTCGGCGAGCAACGACTTCCGGCTCGGCGCCAACGAGGCCCCGCCGGCGATCATCTCGATCTTCCTCGGCGACCAGCTGATGGACGTGTTCGACCAGATCGCCAAGGGCGGGGCCACCGGCTCGAAGGAGTCGGGCATCCTGCACGTCGGCGTGGACACGCTGCCGCCGATGAAGGCCGACCCGGGCGACCGCAACCGGACCAGCCCCTTCGCCTTCACCGGCAACCGGTTCGAGTTCCGAGCCGCCGGGTCGAGCCAGTCGATCTCGGGACCGATGGTGGCGATCAACACGATCATGGCCGAGGCGATGGACTACATCGCCACCGACATCGAGACCTCGCTGGCCGACGGCGTCGCGTTCAACGACGCCATCCAGTCGATTCTGGCCAAGATCATCATCGACCACGGTGCGGCGGTGTTCAACGGCAACGGCTACAGCGACGAGTGGCAGGAGGAGGCGGCCGCGCGCGGCCTGCTCAACCTCCGGACCACCCCCGAGGCGCTCGGCCAGTTCTCCGAGCCGGGCATCGTCGAGGTGCTCGACAAGTACAAGGTGCTGAGCAACCGCGAGCTGGCCAGCCGGCAGGAGGTCTATCTCGAGCAGTACATCCTCAGCGTCCACGTCGAGGCCAAGCAGACCGCCGAGCTGGCCCGGACCACCATCCTCCCGGCCGCGCAGCGCTACCTCGGCGAACTGGCCGGGATCGCGGTCAACCTCAAGGCGATGGACCTGCCCTACGACGCGGACACGCTGAGCGCGGTGTCCGGGCTGACCGGCGACCTGCTCGCCGCGGTCGCCGAGCTCGAGGCCGCGCTCGGCCACGAGGGGGGCGAGACGTCGATGGAGCACGCCACGTACGCCAAGGACGCCCTGATCCCGCCGATGGTCAAGGTCCGCGCCGCGGCCGACGCGCTCGAGGGCTTCGTCGCCGACGACCTGTGGCCGCTGCCGACCTACCAGGAGATGCTCACCATCATCTGACCGCCGGACCGGCCCGAGGAACGAGGGCCTTGGTTCGGCGGAACCAAGGCCCTGGGCGCGAAGCGGCTCCACGCCGTTGCACAGCGCGAAGCGCTGTGGTCGCGAAGCGACTGTGTCACGTGGGTGAAACAGACGCGCAATGCGGCGGTAACGCCGTCTCCGTATGTTCGCGAGGTACTGAGGGCGATAGTGTCGCGCTCGACCACGACCACGTACGTGACCGTTCACGGAGGCTCAATGTTCCAAAACGCCGACGACCTGTTGGCCTACATCAAGGACGAGGGCGTCGAGATCGTCGACATCCGCTTCTGCGATCTGCCCGGCATCATGCAGCACTTCACCGTCCCGGCCGGATCCTTCGGCCCCGAGGTCTTCGAGGACGGCCTGGCCTTCGACGGTTCGTCGATCCGTGGCTTCCAGAAGATCCACGAGTCGGACATGGCGCTGCTGCCCGACCCGACCACCGCGTACCTCGATCCGTTCCGGATCGCCAAGACGCTGTGCATCAACTTCTTCGTGCACGACCCGCTGACCAAGGAGCCGTACAGCCGCGACCCGCGCAACATCGCGCGCAAGGCCGAGAACTACCTGGCCTCGACCGGCATCGGCGACACCGCGTTCTTCGCGCCCGAGGCCGAGTTCTACGTCTTCGACGACGTCCGCTTCGAGACCAAGGCCAACACCGGCTACTACGCCATCGACTCGGTGGCCGGAGCCTGGAACACCGGCCGGGTCGAAGAGGGCGGCAACCGCGGCTACAAGGTCAAGTACAAGGGTGGCTACTTCCCGGTCCCCCCGGTCGACCACTTCTCCGACCTGCGGGACGACATGACCAAGCACCTCGAGGCGTCGGGTCTGATCGTCGAGCGCGCCCACCACGAGGTCGGCACCGCCGGACAGGCCGAGATCAACTACCGCTTCAACACGATGCTGGCGGCGGGCGACGATCTGCAGAAGTTCAAGTACATCATCAAGAACACCGCCTGGGCGGCGGGCAAGACCGCCACCTTCATGCCGAAGCCGATCTTCGGTGACAACGGCTCGGGCATGCACGTGCACTCCTCGATCTGGAACAACGGCATCCCGCTGTTCTACGACGAGGCCGGCTACGGCGGTCTGTCCGACCTGGCCCGCTGGTACATCGGCGGCATCCTGGCCCACGCCCCGGCGCTGCTGGCCTTCACCAACCCGAGCGTGAACTCCTACCACCGCCTGGTGCCGGGCTTCGAGGCGCCGGTCAACCTGGTCTACTCCTCGCGCAACCGTTCGGCCGCGATGCGGATCCCGATCACCGGGTCCAACCCCAAGGCCAAGCGCGTCGAGTTCCGGTGCCCGGACCCGTCGTCGAACCCGTACCTGGCGTTCGCGGCGCTGCTGCTCGCCGGGCTCGACGGGATCCAGAAGAAGACCGAGCCGATGGCCCCGGTCGACAAGGACCTCTACGAGCTGCCGCCCGAGGAGCACGCCAACGTGCCCACGGTCCCCGACAGCCTGGGTGGCGTGCTCGACGCGCTGGAAGCCGACCACGACTTCCTGCTCGCCGGTGACGTCTTCACCCCCGACCTGATCGAGACCTGGGTCGAGCTGAAGCGTGCCGACATCGACGCCGTCCGGCTGCGCCCGCACCCGCACGAGTTCGAGCTGTACTACGACGTCTGATCGGTGACCACCGGTTGATCAGCGTTGGCGGGTGACCGTCCGCTGATCGGCCGGGAGTTCGGCAGCGTTCCACGGGCCGCGACCACTTCGGTGGTCGCGGCCCGTGTGCCGTCGACGATGTTTCGCCGGCTACGCGCCGGCCAGGACGACGCGGAGCTCGGGCCGGGGCGGGAGGGGCTCGTCCCCGATCACGCGAGCGTTTCGCCCGCTCTCACGCTCGTCGGCGAGATCGTCGCGGGCATCGGCCAGGTCGTCGCGCAGATCGGCCAGGTCCTCACGTCCGTCGACGCGCTCATCGCGGACGTCCCCGCGATGGTCACGCGCATCGGCCCGGATCTCGCGGACGTCGATGGCCAGATCGCGCTCACAGGCCTCGCGGTCGCCGTCATCGTTGAGGGTTTCGATGCTGTCCACAGCATCTCCTCGGGGAACGTTCGCCTTGCGCCCCGTCGCCCACGGGCACACAACAGGTTGACACCGCCTCACCGGGCCCGCACGAGGTGACGATGGTGTGCCGTGGCTCTCACGATCCGGCCCGCGGGTCGGCACCTCACAGCCAGACCCAGCTTCCTGACAGGTGTCACCGAGCCGGGACCGAGGTCGGACCGCCACCGTCCAGGCATGAAGAAGCTCTCGACATCCGCCCGCCGCACCGTGGTCGGCGCCTCGCTCGGCGTCGCCGTGGTCGGTGCCGCCTTCGGCATCGCCGGCATCGCCGACGCCGCGCCCAGCTCGACTCCCACCGCCCCCTCCTCGGGAGCATCGGCCCCGGCGCAGCCCGGCGAGCACGGACCCGAGGGCCGCGGTCACGGCCGCGGGCCCAGCGACCGGGGCGCCGGCGTAGCGCCGCAGTTGGCCGAGAAGCTCGGGATCGACCAGGCCAAGGTCGTCACCGCGCTGCAGGAGGTACGGCAGGAGAGCCGGCCCACCGCGGAGCCGAGCCCCGGTAGCGCAGCAACACCGGGATCCGGGGCCCCGCGCGATCGTGCCGCCGACGACGCCGCCCTGGCCGAGGCGCTGGCACCGAAGCTCGACGTGGACCAGACCACGATCACCACGGCGCTGGCCGAGATCCGGGCCGAGCGGGCCGCGGAGCGGGCTGAGGCGCTCGACGCCAAGCTCGATGCGGCGGTCAAGGCCGGCACCCTGACCCAGGCGGAGGCCGATACGGTGACCAAGGCGGTCGAGAAGGGCGTGATCGCCGGCGGACCGCGCTGACCACCGGGTAGCCGGCCCGCACCGCTGAACCCCGACGGGAGGCGCGCTCAGGTCTGAGGCCGAGCCGGAGCCGGTCGCGCCGGCGGGCTCACCCGGGTGTCGAAACGGGTGCTGGCCAGGGCGCGCTCGGCGTGGGTGATGAGGTCGAGCACGTCACGAGCGACGTACGCCGTGGCACCTCTATCGATGGCCTTGGTCGTCAGGATTCCGGCCTGTCGGAGCTCGTCGAGCGCGGCGTTGGCCGCGGGCTGCGAGACGCCGAGGATGCGGGTCAGCGTCGTCGCCGTCACCACCGGTGCTTCGGTCAGCTGATTGATCAGTCGGGCCACCGCGGAATCGGCTCGGGGCACCGGACGCAACCCGGCCGCGACGCGGTGGGCGGTCAGCCGCGCCGCCCATTCCGCCCGCAGCTCGACGATCTGATCCATCAGGATCGACGCCTGATCGATCGCCGTGGCGGCCGCACCGACGAAGGTGTTCAACCAGCGATTCACCGCGGCGCTCGCCTCGAGCGACCCGGGGGCTGAGGCGTGCCGGTAGCTCGTCAACCCGTCGACATAACCCCGACTCATCGTGGCCAGGACCAGGCTGATCGGGAGCACGGCCTGATCGGTCAGCCCGCGCCGGGTCAGCACGGTATGGATGAGCGCCCGACCGACCCGGCCGTTGCCATCGGTGAAGGGGTGGATGGTCTCGAACTGGGCATGGATCACCGCCGCTTGGATCAAGGGGGCGTGCGCGGCGCCGTTCAGATAGCTGACCAGGTCGGCCATCAGTCCGGCGATCCGTTCCGGGCCCGGCGGCACGTACTCGGCGCCGATCGGGGTCCAGTTCGACGATCCGATCCAGTTCTGCACGGTCCGGACGCCGTGGTGACGCGGCTCGTCCGGCAGCAGTGACCGCTGGATCGCGACGATGTCCTCCACGGTCACGTCATCGACCTCGGCCAGCTTGGTCGTGGCCTGCCGCACCACGGTCAGGTTGTTGGCGACCAGGCGTGCCTGGTCGCTGACACCGCGGACGTTCTCCGATTGTCCGAGCTCGGCGAGCGCCACCTGCTGGGCCGAGGGCGCGATGCCTTCGATGCGCGAGCTCGCGATCGCCTCCGAGCGCAGGAGGAACCGGGCGATCCCGGCCAGGCCGTCGACCCCGGGGCCGTTGAGGGATCGGATTCCCCGTTCGACCGCGCCGACCCGACGCGCGATGGCACCGTCGATGGCCAGACCGACACCGTCGACGGGATCAGGGACGTAGCGCTGGTAGGGCCCCGACCGGCGATCGAGTCGGGGCACCTGGGTGGGATCGCTCGGCTCCCACCACGCCGCTTCCCAGATCGCCATCGCTCAACCTTGTCCTTGTCAGCCGTGTGCATAACGATAAGTCTTTAAACTTAGCTAGATCCTCGATGAGGATCAGGCTAGGTCAAGCCGAGGTGACCACACCGCCGCGAACGACCAGCCGGCCGAGCCGCTCCCCCAGCTCGAGGGCCTCGCGCAGCCGGGCTACGGCGGGCTGGGTCAGTCGGTTACCCCCGAAGACCAGATAGGTCTGCTTGACCAACTCCTCGGTGGTGATGCCCATGGCCGCGGCGGCGATGTCGGCCATGGCGTTGACGATCTCGCGCAGCGCGACATCGGCCAGCGGACGGTCCTTGAGGTCGGTCGAGCGGCGGTATCCGGTCCAGCGCAGCGGGTCCCGCGCGAGCGGCCAGCAGAAGCCCTGCTCGGGATCACGGAGCACCGTCTCCGGGATCAACCGGCGCACCACCGCGAGCCGTCCGTCGGTCAGCCGGCTCAGACCGTGGGCCCGGACGACCCGGCGGGCCAGCCGCTCGACGCTGACCGGTCCGGAGTCGTCGACCACCGCGACGATCAGGGCGGACAGCTCCGCAGCCGCCTCGGTGTCCCACTCGGCCCGGTCGAGTCGGCTGACCGGTCGTAGCGGCAGCTCCGATTCGACGAACCCGTGGTCGTCCACCGCCTTCCCAGCCGGAGCCGTCACCGCTCCGCTCGGATCCGCCGCGTCAGCGGCGGGCTCCGGCTCGTCGAGCAACGACGGCTCGACCTCGGGGTCGTGCGCGGGTTCGGAGTCGGACTCGGAGTCGAGATCGGGGGCGGCGGTGTCGGACTCGGGGTCGGTGGCCGCGTCGTCGGCCGGCGGTGCGTAGACCTCCCAGCTCGACGCCACCCGGGTCTCGCCGACCTGGTGGACCGTCTCGGTGGCCGCGTACGCCGCCTCGATCAGATCGGCGACCACCCGGTCCCGGTCGGTCAGCCAGTCGGGCAGCCAGACCCGGCGGACCGCCGGCCAGCCCATCACGTCGCCGAGCACCGTGTACGGCAGCGCGTCGCGATCAGCGGTGGTCGAGCGGCCGGCCCACACCGACCCGTCGAGCAACACGGCCAGCCGCGGCTGGTTCTGGCCGGGCGCGGCGACGGCGAGATCGACGGTGAAGTCGGAGAGTCCGACGGCGGTCTCCACCGTGCAGCCGGCGTCGCGCAGCGCGGTGGCGATCTCGTCGGCGTGCCGGCCGGCCGCGACCGTCCGCGCGGTCCGTGGCGGCACGCCGTACTTGGCCAGCTCGAGGTATTCACGCAGATGCCGCAGACCCGACCGAGGAGGTGTCGGCCAGCCGGATGTCCTCGGGCTCGAACGAGCTGAACACCATCACCCGGCGCCGGGCCCGGGTCACCGCGACGTTGAGCCGACGCTCGCCGCCGAACCGGTTGAGCGGACCGAAGTTGAGCGGTAGCACGCCGTCGTCGCCGACCGAGAAGCCGGTCGAGAAGATGACCACGTCGCGCTCGTCGCCCTGGACGTTCTCCAGGTTCTTGACGAACAGGCTGTCGCTCTTGAGCACCAGCGCCTCGCGGATGCCCGGCACCTCGCTGTCCCACAGCATCCGTTCGATCAGCCCGCGCTGCTGGATGTTGAAGGTGACCACGCCGATCGAGCGTTCGCGCTGCTCCCAGCGCCGCAGCACCTCGGCGACCACGGCGGCCGCCTCGACCGGATTGGTCCGCAGCTGACCGGCGGGACCCGCGTCGTCGGGCCGCCGGCGGCTCCGCAGGAACGTCCCCGGGACTCGGGTGAAGCTGACTCCGGTGTCGTGCTGCTGACCGGGCACAGCTGGGAACGAGGACAACCGGTCGGCGTAGTAGTGGCTGTTCGAGAAGCTGATCAGGCTCTCGTCCTGGCTGCGGTAGTGCCACGACAGCCACAGCCGGGGGAAGCCGGCCTGGCCGAACTCGGACAGGATGCTCTCCTCGTCGGGCACGACCAGGAAGTCGTCGGCCTCGTCGAGCTCGGGCTGGTCGGCGGCGAGCGCGGCGAACCGGGTGGGCGGCATCTGCTTCGAGTCGCCGGCGACGACGGCGCTGCGGGCCCGACCCAACGCGCCGACGGCGTCGGGGACGGTGATCTGCGAGGCCTCGTCGAACACGACCAGGTCGAAGTCGATCGCCCCGGGCGGCACGAACCGGGCCAGCGAGTCGGGGCTGACCAAGACGCACGGCGTCACCTCGGCGATGACCGGCCCGTACGCGGTCAGCAGGGCCCGGACACTCATCCCGCCGCGCGACCGGCTGACCTCCCGCTCGAGCGAGGCGACCTGGCCGAACAACCCACCCGGACGGAACGGCCGCTGGTCGAGCACCGCAGCCGGACCGGCCGTCCGTCGTTGCGCGCGCAACTCGGCGCTGGCTGCGACGAACCGGCGCACCGCGCGGTCGTGGGCCTGCGGGTCGAAGCCGTCGAAACCACCCGCGTCCCACCGCTCGGTCATCGACGCCGCGGCGACACCGCGGTCGAGGGCCGCGGTGGCGTCCTCAGGGCGCACCACGCCGCTCAGCAGCTGCCAGCGGGCGTCGGCCCACGGCTCGGCCAGCGGGGCGACGGCCTCGACCGCCGTCTGCCATCGCCGCAGTCCGAGCCGCCGCGGGTCGGCACGGCGTCGTTCGCCCGTCGCGGTCCACGCGGGCAGCAGGCCCCGACCGTCGACGAAGCGCCGTAGGTCGGCCCCGCTCCCGTCGGTCAGTTCGGTCATGGCCCGGAGCAGGTCGGCGGCCCGCTGCCAGGCGTCGATGACCGCGTCCGGGGCCGCGGGCTCGGCCCGCCGGGCCGCGAGCAGCGCGGTGGCGACCGGTGGGGCGAGCGAGACGAGGGCCCGGTGGTGTCCGTCGAGCTCGGCCAGTTCGGCATCCAGCGCGGCCCGGCCGGCGGGTGTGGCCCCTGCGATCGAGCGGTCCCGGCGTAGCCCGGGCAGCTGGGCCCAGGAGTCGGCCAGCCGGCGGTATCCGTCGGCCAGCTGGGCCAGCGCGTCGAGCCGACCGGGCAGCACCCGAGGCTCGAGCCGGCGGCCCGGTCGCAGCGCGACCAGCACCGGTCCGGCCGCGCGGACGATGCGCCCCTTGCGCCCGAGGAAGAACGACTGCTCGGCTTCGCGCACCTGCTGGCGCACCGAGTCGAGCGCGACGTCGAGCACGGCCGGATCGAAGTCGGCCCAGATCGGCGCGGCCCGGCGTTCCAGGTCGGCGGTACGGGCCAGCAGTTCGTCGCGGGCGGTGCGCCAGCGCGCCGAGCCGAGCTGGGCCAGCGCGTCGCCGTCGGGCGACCGGCTCGACGCGAGCCGGATCAACGCGGCGAGCTCGTCGTGGGTCGTCGCGCCGAGCAGCAATGCGGCCAGCTGCGGACCGGCCGTCGACACGGCGTCGAGCGCCACCCGGACGGCCTCGTCGGTCGCGGCCAGCGTGCCGGTCAGGATCTCGGCGGCCACCGGCATCGGACCGGCCCAGCCCCAGATCTCCGCCGTGTCCGGGGCCAGCCCGGACAACGGGTCGAGGGCGGCCGCGAGCACCGCGCGGGCCGATCCGGCCGCCTCGAGCGCCTCGGGCGGCACGGCCAGGGTCGGACCGTCGCCCCGGGCCAGCTCGCTGTCGCGCGCCGACCAGAGCGACAGCCCCCAGGCGTTGGGCGCGTGCAGCCGCCGGCGGTAGCCGCGCAGCACGCGGGCGGCCGTGTCGACGTCCTGGCCGGCCACCCGGAACGCCTCCGGGTCGGCCGCGCTGCGTTGCTCGAGCGCCGACTTGAGCCGGGCCCGTACCTCGATGGGCCGGGCGTTCTGGTCGTGCAGGTCGAGGGTGTAGGGCAACAGACCGACCTCGCCCAACCGCTGCCGGACGACGTCGAGCGCCGCACCCTTCTCGGCCATGAACAGCACGGTCCGGCCCGCGGTCAGCTGGTCGGCCAGGATGTTGGTGATGGTCTGCGACTTGCCGGTCCCGGGCGGTCCTTCGAGGACGAAGCTGGCGCCGGACCGGGCGATGGCCACCGCCCGCGCCTGCGATCCGTCGGCCGCGATCGGCGCGGCGGCGACCACCGCGTCGAGCTCGTCGGGATCGGTCGCGAGCGGCTCCGGGGTGGGGACCCGCTCGGCCAGCAGCTGGGCGACCAGCGGGCGCCGGGCGAACTCCTCCCAGTGCTGGTCGAGGTCGCGCCAGAGCAGGAAACCGGTGAACCCGCCGATGATCAGCCGGGCCTCACTCTCGACGCGGAACGCCAGTCCGGCCGCATCGAGGGCCTCGCGGAACTGGCGCAGCGCGGCGGCGACGTCCACCCCGTCGCCGTCGGCCCGCAGCGGAAGCTCGTGCAGCCCCGGGGCGCGGAAGCCGAACTCCAGCTCGAGCTTCTGCAGCAGTGACAGGTTGACGCTCACCGCGCCGGTCGGGTCGGCGGCGATCCGGTAGGGCATCACCAGACCGCGGATCTCGACCGGCATCAGCAGCAGCGGGGCCGACAGCTCGCGGTCCCCCAACCGCCAGTCGAGCCGCCCGAGGGTCAGCATCAGCGGGTTGGCGCCGGTCTCCTCGCGGCCGGTGCGGGCGCGGTAGCGCAGCCGCGACAGTTCGCGTTCGTGGGCGTCCTGGGCGTGACCGGAGTAGAGGGTCGACTTGGCCGACAGCATCGCCCGCTGCACGTCGGCGGGCAGCGCGTACGCGTCCCGGGCCCCTTCGCTGATCACCGCCCCGGTCAGGTCGTCGACCGCCCGCACCGCGATGGTGCGACCGTCCTGGAGCACGTCGGCGACCACGCCGAGTGACTCGTAGGGGACGAGCAGCCGGACCTGGGTCATCGGCTGGTCGAGGTTGAGCATCCGGTTGCGCAGAGTCAGATCGAGCAGCGCGTTCTTCCACGCCTGCACCCGCGCCGGCACCGGCGGACCGGGAGGCTGGGATCGCGCCGGGCCCGCCGCAGCGGCGGTGTCAGAGTCCGACGGCTCGACCGCGGCGTCCCGGCCGGCGGCCGGGACGTACTCGACGATCTCGACGACGCCGTCGGCGCGTTCGTGCCGGGCCGGGACCGGATAGACCCGCAGCAGCCGGGCCATCCCGACGTCGACCACCCCGACGAGATGATGGGTGCCGCCGGAGAAGTAGCCGTCGAGCGGGGCCTGGGCGGCCCGGCGGAACAGGTCGCGCGGCGGCCTCCGCTCTCGGGTGACCAGGGTCGTCTCGATCACGCCGAGCAGCTTCAGGTCGACCGCGTTGGCCGCGACGGCCACCGACAGCGAGGCCGCCTCGGGCAGTCCGCGGTCGGGCTGACGCCAGTAGCCGAGGAACGCGTGGCCGGTGGCGATCCACAGCACCGGCGTGATGCCGAGGTGCTCGAGCACCGACGCCAGCGCGACGGTGGTGTCCAGGCAGGTGCCGACCCGGCCGTCGAGGACATCGGCGCAGGTGCGGACCTTCTGGCCGTAGCCCCAACTGGCCGGCGGCTGGGCGTAGCTGACCGCCCGGTCGTGGACGGCGGTGAACACGGCCTCGACGATGGCATCGATCCGTTCGGCATCGACGTCGGTGATCTGCAGCGACGCCCGACCGGTCTTCTTCTCCAGCAGAGTGGCCGCCTCGGCGACCACCGGCAGCACCGAAGGGTGGTTGGGCTGGACGAAGGCGGCCAGCAACTCGAGCGACAGCAGTGGGGCGGCCGGGTCCATCACCCATTGCCGGGCGGCCAGCACCCGCAGCGGTTGCTCGTGCACGACGACCGGCCCGTCGGGGGCGGCGACCCGCACGGTCAGGGTCGCGCCGCTCTCCTCCTCGATCGCCGCCAGCGCCCGCCCGTCGAGCCGCAGCGACGGATGGGTCAGCACGTACGGCGCCTCGGTCCCGATCGTCGGCTCGAGGTGGCGCCACGGCCGACTCAACCTCGTGCCGAAGTCGTCGGTCAGCTCCGCGGTGATCTCCACCTCGGCGAGCTCGACCGCCGTGGTGACGACGATGCGGTGGCAGAAGCCGAGCCCGTTGTGGGCCATAGCGTGGTTCACCGTGGGCGCTGCGACGACCTCGACGCTCACCCGCTCGTTCACCCCCGCAGCGTAGGCGTACGCACCGACAGGACTGCCGTACGGTCGGGCCGTGATCCCGATCGCGTTGGCCACCCTCTCCGGCCTGGTCTGGGGGGTCGGCGACTTCGCCGGCGGCAAGGCGAGCCAGCGCTCGGCGGCCCTCTCGGTCGCCTGGTTGTCGAAGCTGTTCAGCCTGCCCTTCCTGGCCCTCTACCTGGTGCTGTTCCACGTGGCCGTGCAACCGGTCAGCCTGATCTGGGGCGGTCTGGCGGGCGCCTGCGGGATGGTCGGGCTGATCGTGTTCTACCGGGCGTTGTCCGGCGGCGCGATGACCGTGGTCGCCCCGATCACCGCGGTGACCTCGGCGACCATCCCGGTGATCTTCGGCCTGGTCCGCGGGGAGCAGCCTTCGGCGCTGCGGCTGACCGGGATCATCTGCGCGCTGGTCGCCATCGGACTGGTCAGCCTGGCCCCGGCGCCGGCCGGCCGACCGACCGTGGTCACCCGCGCCCTGGTCCTGACCTCGGTGCTCTCCGGAGCCCTGTTCGCGTTGTTCTTCATCCTGATGGCCACCGCGTCCCGCTCCTCGGTCGCTCCGGCCGGACTGTGGCCGAGCGCCGCCGCCCAGCTGTCGGCCCTGGCCCTGGGCGCGGTGCTGATCGCGATCACCCGCCCGGCCGCGTGGCCGCGGGGCACCGCGCTGGCGTGGACCGCGCTGGCCGGGCCGTTCGACCTGACCGCGAACGTGCTCTATCTGGCCTCGACCCGGACCGGCGAGATCAGCGTGCTCGCCCCGCTGGCCGCGCTCTATCCGGTGACCACGGTGATCCTGGCCCTGATCGTCGATCGCGAGCGGCTGCGTCGGCTCCAGGTCCTCGGACTGGCCCTCGCCGTGGTCGCCCTCCTCCTGGTCAACCGTTGACGCGCGACACACCCGCCACCGGTCTGGGTAGTGTTCGCCAGGTGACCGGCTATCCGCATCGGGTCGCCATGATCTCGATGCACACCTCCCCGCTGGCCACCCCCGGAGTGGGGGACGCGGGCGGCCTCAACGTCTACGTCGCCGAGCTCTCGCGGCGCCTCGGTGAGCGGGGCATCAAGGTCGACGTGTTCACCCGGGCCGACGCCGACTCACCGCCCGGGACCGCCGAGGTCAACGAGTACACCCGGGTGATCAGCGTGGCCGCCGGCCCCCCGGGCCCGGTGGCCAAGGAGTCGCTGCCCGAACTGGTCGGCGCGTTCGCCGAGCGCCTCGATCCGCTGATCGGCGCCTATGACCTGATCCACGCGCACTACTGGCTGTCCGGACTGGCCGGGTTGACCCTCGCTGACGATCACGCCATCCCGCTGGTCCACACCATGCACACGATGGCCCGGGTGAAGAACGCCTCGCTCACCCTCGACCAGGACAGCGAGCCCGACGTCCGCGAACGCGGCGAGGCCGAGATCGTCGCCCGCGCCCAGGTGCTGACCGCCAACACCAGCGACGAGGCGGCCGAACTCGTCCACCACTACGGGGCCCGACCTGAACGGATCACCGTCGTCCCGCCCGGGGTCGACCTGCACACCTTCCATCCCTGCGACCAGAGCCAGTCGCGCAGCCTGCTCGGCGTCCCGCTCGACGCCGAGGTGATCTTGTTCGTCGGCCGGATCCAGCCGCTCAAGGCCCCGGACGTGCTGATCCGGGCCGTAGCCGAGCTGGCCGCGCGGTCGCCGCAGCGGCGCCGTCGCCTCGAACTGATCATCATCGGCAGCCCGAGCGGGCCGAACGCGCGCTGGGCCGGCACGCTGGCCCCGCTGGCCGCCGAGCTCGGTGTGACCCGGCTGGTCGAGTTCCGCCCGCACTCGGCCCGCGAGGAGCTCTTCCGCTGGTACTGCGCGTCCGACGTGGTCGGTGTGCCGTCGCACAACGAGTCGTTCGGTCTGGTGGCGCTCGAGGCCCAGGCCTGCGGCCGGCCGGTGGTGGCGACCGACGTCGGCGGGCTCCGGCACGCCGTCGAGGACCGAGAGACCGGGCTGCTGGTCGGCGGTCACCGGCCGGGCGCGTGGGCCGACGCACTCGCCGAACTGCTCGACGACGACTACCTCCGGGCCCGGATGGGGGCGACCGCAGCCGCCCACGCGTCGCGGTTCAGCTGGGACAACACCGCAGCCGCGACCCTGCGCGGTTATCACCAGGCGCTGGCGGCGCCGGCCGGCGCCCCCCGGATGACCTCCGCGCCGCACTGAACCGCTGACGTTTGGCGGCAGAAGCGACGCGCCTCTAGGGTGTCGCCATGGTGGTTTATCACGTAAACCGGGACGGCGCCGATCGTGCGCGCCCCTGCGCGAGATACGCGCCCCCACGTTGGTGATCGGCTACTACATCCACCACCACGGTCGCGGTCACCTGCACCGCGCCCGCGCCGTCGCCGAGGTGCTGGGGCCGCGACTGACCGGCCTGTCCACGCTGCCCCGACCCGAACGACTGGCCCGGCGACTGGGTCGAGCTGGCCGACGACGCCGACCCGGCCGGCACCCACGAACCGGGCCCGGACAGCCTGCACTGGGTCCCGGTCCGCCACCACGGCCTGCGCGCCCGGATGAGCACGCTGTCGGCGTGGATCGGGCGCACCGATCCCGAGGCGATGGTCGTCGACGTGTCGGTCGAGGTCGCGCTGCTGGCCCGGCTGCACGGTGTCCCGGTCGTCACCATGGCCCAGCCCGGCGTCCGCACCGACGCCCCGCACACACTCGGCTACCAGATCAGCGACCGGGTGATCGCGCCCTGGCCGCCGACCCCCGGACCGATCTGGGAAGCGGCCGGTGACCGGGTGCTGCTCGATCACGCCGGAGCGATCAGCCGGTTCGGACTCGACCGCGAACGCCCGGCGCCGGTCGCCGGACGGGTGGTGGTCCTGAACGGCACCGGCGGCGACGGGCTCGGACCGTCGGTCGATCAGGCACGGGCGGCGACCCCGGCCTGGGAGTGGATCGTCCTCGACCGGCAGGCCGGCACCTGGGTCGAGGACCCCTGGCCGCTGCTGTGCAGCGCCTCGGTGATCGTCGCCCACTGCGGGCAGAACGCCGTGGCCGAGATCGCGGCGGCGCGGCGCCCGGCCATCCTGATCCCGCAGCCCCGACCGTTCGACGAGCAGCAGGCGATGGCCGAGGCGCTCGAACGGCACGGTGGCCTCCCGGTCACCGTCCTCGACGCGTGGCCGGTGGCGGCCGCGTGGCCCGCCCTGCTGATCCGGACCGCGGGACGTCCGGGCAGCGGCTGGGCGGCCTGGAACTCCGGCGACGGGGCCCGGCGGGCCGCGGCCTTGATCCGTCAGGTCGCCGACCGTACGACCACCACGGCGGTGGCGCCGTGACCACTGCGATGATCACCATCGCCCACGGCCGCCACGATCACCTCCGCGGGCAGCGGGCCGCGATGGCCCGACTACGCACCGCCCCCGACCTCACCGTCGTCGTGGCCATCGACGACCCGGAGATCGCCGGCGTCGTCGGACCCGGTGTGGAGGTGGTGGCGGTCCCCGCGGCTCCCGACGGACTGCCGTTGGCCGCCGCCCGCAACGCCGGAGCCGAGGCCGCGCTGGCCGCCGGCGCCGATCGGCTGGTGTTCCTCGACGTCGACTGTCTGCCCGGTCCCGGACTCCTCGACGCGTACGCCGCGGCGGCGACCACCCCCGTCGGATCGCGCGCGCTGCTCTGCGGCCCGGTGGCCTACCTGCCGCCACCCCCGGAGGACGGCTACGACCTGTCCGGGCTGGCCGACCACCCGTTCCACGCCGCCCGGCCGGCTCCCCCGGCGGGCCGGCTCGAGACCGGCGGCGACCCGCGGCTGTTCTGGTCGTTGTCGTTCGCGCTCACCGCGCCGACCTGGCGGCGGATCGGCGGCTTCTGCACCGACTACGTCGGCTACGGCGCCGAGGACACCGACTTCGGACTGCTGGCGGCCCAGAGCGGTATCGACCTGGTCTGGGTCGGGGGTGCGGACGCCTTCCACCAGTGGCATCCGACCGCGCGCCCACCGGTGCAGCACCTCGACGACATCCTCCGCAACGCGGCGATCTTCGCCGACCGCTGGGGCTGGTGGCCGATGGAGGGCTGGCTGGGCGAATTCGCCGCCCTCGGCCTGGTCCGGGCGGACGGTCGGGGCGGCTGGACCGGCACCGCGACCGCCGGTCCGCGTGCATCCGCGCCCTCGTCGGGGAGGAAGTAAGCGCATGCGGATCGCCCTGCTGGCGCACAGCCACCACCGACTGATCGAGCCCTTCGCCGGGGGTCTGGAAGCGCACACCCATCTGGTCGCCGACGAGCTGGTCCGACGCGGCCACCAGGTCACCCTGTTCGCCAAGGCGGGCAGTCGCACCCGCGCCGAGCTCTGCGCCATCGTGCCGCGCCGGTTCCGGCGCCGATCGGCCGCCGACGACGCAGTCCTCGACCGCGGGCTGGCCCGGGCGATCGCGCTGATCGAGGCCGGCGACTTCGACGTGGTGCTCAACAACTCGCTCAACCCGGCCCCCTGGGAAGCGCTCGGCCAGCACGTCATGCTCACCCTGCTGCACACCCCGGCGACGCTGGACCGGGTGAACGCGGTGATCGAGCGACCGGGCTGGCAACCCGGCTTCCGGCACGGCTTCGCGGCGGTCTCGGAGGTGACCCGCGCCGACTGGCAGGCTCGGCTCCCCGGGGTCGAGATCGACGTGGTCCCCAACGGGGTCGACCTCGCTCTCTGGTCGCCCGCACCCGCTCCGGTGCACGAGCCCGACCTCGCTGTCTGGGCCGCCCGGATCACCCCGGAGAAGGGGCTGCCGATGGCCGTCGCGGCCGCCCGGGCCGCCGGTTTCCGGCTCGAGATCGGTGGTCCGATCGCCGACCGGGTGCACTTCGAACGCGACATCGTCCCGCTGCTGGGCGACGACGTCCGCTACGTCGGCCATCTCGACTCCCGCGAGCTGCCCGGACTGCTGCGCCGCGGAGCGGTCTTCGTCTCCTCCCCAGAGTGGCCCGAGCCCTTCGGCCTGGCCATGGTCGAGGCGATGGCCTGCGGGACGCCGACCGCCGCCGTCCCCCGGGGCGCCGCCGCCGAGGTGGTCTCGGCCGCCGGCGGGGTGCTGGCCTCCGACACCTCGACCGAGGCGCTGGCCGCAGCGATCGTCGACGCGGCCCGGCTCGACCGGGCCGGCGTACGCCGCAGTGTCACCCGATTCGGCAAAGATGCCATGGTCGACGCCTACGAGGCCCGACTGCACGCGCTCTGCGACCAGAGCACCACCACCGACCTGCTCGTCAACGAGTCGGTCGCCTGAGGACGAAGGACGTACCCCGATGCCGATGAGCTCCGCCGAGGGCAAGCCGTGGACCAAGGACCAGGTCCTGGCCCTGGCCACCGACGGCCCGATCACCGTGCTCGACATCGGACCGGGGGTGGGCACCTACGCGAAGCTGCTGGCCGGACCGCAGGTCTCGCGGCTGACCGGGATCGAGATCTTCGAGCCCTACGTGCACACCTACCGGCTGCGCGACTACTACGACGAGATCATCATCGGTGACGTGCGTGAGGTCGACCTGCCGGCCGCCGACGTCGTCATCCTCGGTGACGTGGCCGAACACATGACCGAGGAGGCCGCGCTCGATCTCTGGCAGCGCGCCTCGGCCGCCGCCCGCAAGGCGGTGTTCCTGTCGATCCCGATCATCCACTACCCGCAGGGTTCGATCGAGGGCAATCCGCACGAGCACCACGTGGTCGACGACTGGGACCACGACAAGGTGCTCGAGGCCTTCGACGGCATCACCCAGTGGTGGCTCGGCACCGAGGTCGGGGTCTACCAGCGGCTGACTCCGGCCTCCTGACCGCTCGGGCCGGGCCTACCGCGACCGGTTGAGCCCGAGTTCGTGGTGCAACCGCAGCCCCGCGTACGCGGTGGGCGCGGTGGTGTCGTGGCCCCCGAACAGCCAGGTGGCCAGCTCGGCCTCGTCCACGCTCAGGCTCGACGCCCAGCGGGCCGCCCGATGCTGCGCGCGACCGGCGCTGACCACGCCCGATGGAGTGGTCAGCGTCCCGTGCCGCTGCGCGGCTGCGGCCAGCGCCGCGACGTCGACGCCGGCCGGCCGGTCGAGCTCGACGGCGACCAGCGCGCGGGCCCGGACGTCGGCGCCCGGTCGGCCCGCCCGGATCCGCGGGTCACCCAGCGCGGCCACGGTGTGGTCCGCGTCGGCGCCGTGCACCCAGACCCCGCTGTCGGTGTCGCCGGCGAAGGCCGAGCGGGCCGCGGCCAGCGTCGCGGCCGGCCCGTGGTCGGGCAGCGTGACCGTCACCGCCGGATAGGGCAGCCACTGCCCTCCGCCGCGTGACACCGGGTCGGGCAGCAGCCGGGTCAGGCTGACCGTCTCGGCGTTCTTGCTGATCCGACGCTCGTCCGGGTCGCCGCGCTCGGCCCAGTCAGGTCCGTCGTGCCAGGCCACGGCCTCGGGGACGTGGGCCAGCAACGCCCCCGCCACCCAGGCCCGGTGGGCGAGCTCCCAGTCCTCCCCGCCGTATCCGTCGAAGTCCTCGCAGAAGCCGCCGAGCTCGGCGAACAGGTCGCGGTGCAGCCCGAACACCGCCGAGATGATGTAGCGGTAGGAGCGCTGGTCAGCGTCGAGCAGATTGCGGCTCCAGCGGTAGCCGTCGCGCAACCACTCCGGCTCGGTCAGCTCGATCAGCGGGTCGACGGTGAAGTCGGCGTGCCGGCGCCGCCCGACGACCACGGCGTCCGGAGCGATCGCGGGCAGCGCGGCCAGGGCGGCCACATAATCCGGTTCGGGGACGGTGTCCTGGTCGAGGAAGAGCAGCACCTCGCCGCCGGCCGCCCGGGCCCCGAGGTTGCGCGCCGCTGCGGCCCGGAAGCCGCGGTCGGGCTGTTGCACCAGCTGGACGTCGAGCGCCCCGGCGGCACTCAGATCGGGAGCGACCGGCGACCCGTCGTCGGCGATGATCACCTCGAGCCGGTGACCCGGATGGGTCTGCCCGGCCAGTGCCTCGAGCACCCGGTCGAGCTGGTCCTGGCCGCCGTAGCAGGGCACCACCACCGAGACCGCGGGTGGCTCCCCGGCCGCGGGTGGGATCAGGTCCCAGCGGTTGCCGGGCACGATCCAACGACCCCGGCCGACGGATAGCGCCCGGGCCGGTCCGCAGCCGGTCCAGTGCCGTCGGTAGGCGGCCGTCACCTCGGCGAGATCGGGTCCGAGCGGGGTCCCCGGGTCGATCCAGGTCCGACCGGGATCGGCCGCGGCGAGATCGAGGGCGGCGCGTAGGGCCTGGGGGTCGTCCGGGTCGTAGCGCCACACCGTGCCGGGGGCACGGGCGTCGAGTTCGCGGGTGTACGTGGTGTCCGGGACCAGCGGACGGCGGCCGTGCCCGATCCAGGTGCCGATCGAGCCGGACGCGGCGACCCGGCGGTTCGGTGCCACCGGGACCCCGGCCGACCACAGCTGCGCGGCCAGCTCGGCGTCGGGCACGAATCCGCTGATCCGGAACCCGTGGCCGGCGGCGGCGGCCCGCTCGGCCAACGCGTCGGGCAGCGATTCGTGGCCGGCGGACGCGCGGCCGAGCGCCAGCAGATCGACGTCGTCGGGCAGCGCGGCGAGCACCTGTTCGTAGCCGCGGTCGGGGAACACGAAGCCGAGCACCACCACCGACGGGTCCGGGGCCGGCCGTGCGGTCGGCGGATCGACCCGGTCGACGGGCAGCGGGATCATCCGCAGACTGCGCGGGTCGTCGACCAGTGCGGCGACCAGGTCGAGCTCGCGCCGGCTGTTGACCACGATCCCGGCGGCCGGGGCGCAGACCGCCCGGTACGCGGTTCGCCGGCGCTCGGCCCAGTCCGACTCCCCCGCCGGCAGGTCGTGCAGGGTCAGCGAGAGGGTCGCTCCCCGCGTACGCACCTGCTCGGCCAACCCGGCGAACGCGTCGCCCGCGGCCTCGGCGGTGGCCCCGAACACCCGATCGGTGAAGGCGACGTGGACGATGTCGGCGCCGTCGAGACCCGTCGGGTCGAGGTCGTCGAGCCGGACGGCCCGCAGCACCGGGTGGGCGAAGGCCTCGGCGACGGCCAGCGCGTGGCGCACCACCCCGTGCTCGGCCTCGCCGATGACCACATGGACCACGCGGCCGAGCAGTGCGCTCATCGCGGTGCCGCCGCGGCCAGAGCGAGCACCTGCGCGTAGAGCTCGGCGTGCGCCGCCCGGATTCGCTCGGCCTCGGCGGCCCGTTCGACGGCGTCGGCCGGGGTCACCTCAGGTGCCTCGACGGCCCGGGTCACGGCATCGGCGAGGCTGTCCTCGTCGAGCCCATGACGCTCGTCATGGCGGTAGCTGATCACGTCGGTCCACTGCTCGGCGTAGTAGCCACCGGTGCCGGCGACGATGCGGGTGCCCAGGTCGCGGGCCAGTTCGAGCCAGCCCGAGTGGGTCCCCCAGCGGTGCGGGAGGACGCTGACCTGGGCCCGGCGCAGGTAGCGCTCGAGTTCGAGGTCGTCGAACCGTGGATGGACCACGACCTCGATGCCGCTCAGCCCGGCGAGGGCGGTGACCCGTGGGTCGTCGACGAGCTCCGGATGGAGGTCGACCCGCAGCCGACCGCCCGCCCGCTGCGCCCCGCGGGCCGCCGCCCGGGCCAGGCGGTCGGGATCGCGCAGGTTCCGACGCAACGACTTGAGGTGCAACAGGACCAGCCCGGGCTCGGTCACCACGTCGGCCGTCCGGGCGGCGTCGACCAGGCCCGGGTGCGCGAGCACCACCGCGGTCCGGCCGAACCGCTCGGCGATCTCGGCGGCCGCACCGTGGGTCAGCGTGATCACCGCGGCCGCGGCCGGGATCAACTCGGCCAGCACCGCGTCGTGCTGGTCGCGCTGCTCGTGGTGCGGATTGCGCAGGTCGTGCACGGTCAGCACCAGCGGCAGGCCGGCCGCGTCGAGTTCCACGGTCCAGGCCCGGGCCTGCGCCGCGGTCAGGGTGTCGAAACCGAAGTGCAGGTGGACCAGATCGGCCTCGGCGCTCAGACCGGTCCACGCCCCCGGCACGAACAGTGGATCGGGTTCGAACCCGGTCACCCGTCCGGGCCGGACGGGCTGCACACCGGCCGGGCGGACCGCGTCGACGTAGGCGTGCCGGGGCGGGATGGCGACCAGCCGAAGCGGTCGGGCCGCCGTCACGCCCGGGCCGGGCTGGCGGCGCCGTCCGCGTCGGCGTCCTCGGCGGTCAGCGGCTTGGCCAGGTTCTCCAGCGACTGCCCCTCGGCCTTGACCCCGAGGAACGCCTCGACCAGGCCACCGGCCACCATCAGTGCGCCGCCGAGGTAGTAGCCGAAGGCGATCTTGGTGATGTCCTTGCTCTCGCTGGCGTTCTCGATCAGGCTGCCGAAGAGCAACGGCCCGGCGATGCCGCCGGCCGCGGTGCCGATGGCGTAGAAGAAGGCGATGCACAGCGCACGCGTCTCCATCGGGAAGATCTCGCTGGCGGTCAGATAGGCCGAGCTGGCCCCGGCCGAGGCGAAGAAGAAGATGATCGCCCCGAACAGGGTGAGGGTGACCGCGGTCAACGAGCCCAGCGAGAAGCCGGCGACGACCAGCAGGATGCCGGAGATCAGATAGGTCCCGGCGATCATCTTGACCCGGCCCACGGTGTCGAACAGCTTGCTCAGCGCAAAGGCGCCGAGGAAGTTGCTGGCCGCGAAGACGGCGATGTAATAGCCGGTCTGCTCGACGTCGAGGAACGTGGTCAGGGTGTCGCCGTAGGTGAAGAAGAACGCGTTGTAGAGGAACGCCTGCCCGACGAACAGCGAGAAGCACAAGATGGTGCGTTTGGGGTAGAGCGTGAACACGGTCCGGGCGATCGTCCCCATCCCGATCGAGCGGCGCTGCCGGATGGTCAGGGTCTCGGTGACCTCCTCCAGGTCCAAACCCTCGTCGCGGATCCGCTTCTCGATGCCGTCGACGATCTCCTCGCCCTCCTGCTCGCGGCCGTGGATGAACAGCCAGCGCGGGCTCTCGGGGACGTGGCGGCGGACGATCAGCACCCCGAAGGCCAGGATGGCGCCGAGCCCGAAGGCCAGCCGCCAGCCCCACGACGCGTCGATCACCGTCGGGTCGAGCAGCGGGATGGTCAGCAGCGCACCACCCGCCGCCCCGATCCAGAACGAACCGTTGATGACCACGTCGACCCGGCCCCGGTACTCCTTGGGGATCAACTCGTCGATGGCGGAGTTGATGGCCGCGTACTCGCCGCCGATCCCGCAGCCGGTCAGGAAGCGGCAGGCGAAGTACCACAGCGGGGTCGGCGAGAACGCGGTCAGCACGGTGGCGATCGAGTAGAGCACCAGGGTCAGGATGAACAGCTTCTTGCGACCGAACCGGTCGGTGAGCTGCCCGAAGACCAGTGCCCCCAGACACGCGCCGGCCACGTAGACCGCTCCGGCCAGCCCGACGTCGAAGTTCGAGAGCCCGAGCCCGGTGTCAGCCGGTTTGAGCGCCTGCGACATCGACCCGACGATGGTCACCTCGAGCCCGTCGAGGATCCACACCGTGCCGAGCCCGATCACCACCATCCAGTGGAACCTCGACCACGGCAGCCGATCCAGCCGGGCCGGTATGTCGGTCGTGATCGTGCCCAGTTCGACGCCCTTGCCCGCCACTGCCCATCTCCTCGGTCGCAGGAACTTTGCTCGGCAAAGTTATAGCTCACCGGCGTTTACCACGTACACGGGATCGGCGGGGGCACGCCGACGGACTCCCGGGGGCGGCTCAGGCGTCCGGCAGCCCCAGCACCCACCCCGCAGCGGCACCGTCCACCACCCAGGTCGACCCGGGCTCCGGGTACGCACGGGTGGTGAAGCTGCCGGTCGGGCCGAACGCCTCGACCAGGCTCCCGTCGACCAGGATCCGGCTCGGTCCGCCGGCGAAGAAGTCGGCCTCGACCACGGTCCGGTGCTGCCCACCGACCTCCAGAGCCAGCGAGATCGGTCCGTCGCCGACCACCTCGTACGCGGCCTCGGTGATCGCCTCGGTGCCGGCCAGCGGCCGCCGACGCCATCCGGTCAGTTCGGTCGCCGGACGGGTCCAGACCCGGTCGGCGCCGACCACCAGCTCACGCGGCGACGTGAGGGTGCCCGCCCAGCCGTCGGCGTCGACCTGCTCCGGGGTCCGGCCGAGCTCCCACGACCAGCCCCAGGTGAGCACACGGTCGGGCAGGGCCAGCAGTTGCGGCGCGTAGAAGGCCGGTCCGTCGTCGAGCACCCCGCCGGTGACCACCACGAACCGCAGCCCGCCGTCGACCCCGTCTTCGAGGTCGCCGAGCAGCCAGCGCACGCCGCTGAGCGCGAAGGCACCGTCGACGCTGCGCCACAGCGACATCACCAGCACCCATCGCTCGTCGACCCGGACGAGACCGGGGCACTCCCAGATGTCGGCCTCGGCGATCCGGGCGGCCTCCGGATCATCGCCGGTCAGCAGCGGACCCAGCTCGGTCCAGTTCCGCAGGTCGTCGCAGCCCCACAGCATCAGGCTCGGCGTGCTGCCCGGGGACGGGTCGCCGCAGCCCTGCACCGCGTACCGACGACCGTTCCTGGTGAACAGGAAGGGGTCGCGGGTCTCGCGGATGGATGGCGACCGCGGCGTCTCGACGATCGCCTCGGGGTGCTGCGTCCACTCCAGCAGGGCGCGGTCACCGGTGGCCAGCGCGACCACCCCGAGTTCGGGTCCGCCACGGATCGCCGTGTAGACCGCGGTGGGGACGCCGTCGTCGACCACCAGACAGCCCGACCAGCACCCGTCACGGTCGGGACCGTCCGGCTGCGGCGTCAGGGCGACGGGGTGCTCGGTCCAGCGGAGCAGGTCGGTCGAGCTGACGTGGCCCCAGGCGATGGCGTCGTGCACCGGCGCCGCCGGGTTGAACTGGTAGAAGACGTGGAATCGGCCGTCGACCAGGGCGAGACCGTTGGGATCGTTGATCCAGCCCCGGGCGGGGGCCCGGTGCAGGTGGGGGAAGGTGGACATCACGTTCAGATCCGCCCGTCAGCCCTTGACGCCCGACGAGGCGATCGAGTTGATGAACGACCGCTGGAAGGCGATGAACATGACCAGCACCGGGACGGTGATGATCGTCGCGTACGCCATCAGCTGACCCCAGGACACGTTGAGCTGCTTGAAGTAGTCGATGCCGACCATGGCCGGGCGCAACTCCTCGCTCTGCACCACCATCAGCGGCCACAGGTACTGGTTCCAGGCGGGCAGGAAGGTGAGGATGGCCACCGTGGCCACCGCCGGACCGGCCAGCGGCATGACGATGCTCCAGTAGATCCGGAACCAGCCGGCCCCGTCGACGGTCGCCGCCTCGTCGAGCTCCTTCGGGATCGAGTCGAAGTACTGGTAGAAGAGAAAGATCGAGAACGCGTTGGCGATGAACGGCACGATCTGTACCTGGTAGGAGTCGAGCCAGCCCTGGCTGAAGCCGTTGACGAAGTCGAAGTACGGCAGCTTGTTGACCCACCACAGCAGCGGCAGCGCCATGGTCTCGAAGGGCACGATCAGCGTGGCCAGGATGATGCCCAGGATGACCTTCTGCCCGCGGAAGCGGATCCGCGACAGCGCGAACGCCGCCATCGAGTTGACCAGCAGGCCGAGCGCCACCGTGGAGACGGTGATGATCACCGAGTTGATCAGGAACTGCACGAACGGGACTCGCTCGTTGATGCCGCGGTAGTTGTCCAGCGACAGGTCGCCGACCGGCAGGAACGCCTTGATCGAGGTCAGGTCGGAGAAGATCTGCAGATCCGGCTTGAAGCTGGAGATGATCATGAAGACCAGCGGCAGTCCGAAGACCAGGGCGAGCACGCAGCGCAGGATCCAACCGAGGACGTGGCGCACCACGTGCGAGCGTTGCCCGGCCGAGTGCTGCGGCTGGGCCGGACCGGTGTCGGCGACGTGGCCGAGGTGGTCGTCGGTCGGGGCGTGGGCTTGCTCGTCGGCCGCGCGGGGCAGCAGATCGCTCATCGGCGGGGCTCCTTGTCACGGGTGAGGTGGCGCTGGATCAGCGAGACGATGAGCACCAAGACGAAGAACACCAGCGAGATGGCCGACGCGTAGCCGGTCTGCTGCTGCTGGAAGCCGGTGCGGACCGCCTGGAAGACCAGCGTGGTCGTCGAGTCGAGGGGGCCACCCTGGGTCATGATGTTGACCTGGGAGAACAGCGCGAACGCGGCGATGGTGATGGTGATCAGGATGAAGGTCCGGGTCTGGCGCAGGCCCGGCCAGGTGACGTTGACGAACTGCTGCCACGGGCTGGCCCCGTCGATCGAGGCCGCCTCGTAGAGCTCGGCCGGGATCGTCTGCAGACCGGACAGCCAGATGACCATGTGGAAGCCGACGGCCTGCCAGATCGACAGCACGATGATGGCGAACAGGGCGGTGTCGGGGTTGCCGAGCCAGTCCGGCCCCTGGATCCCGACGTTGGCCAGCAGCGCGTTGATCAGGCCGTTGGGCTGGTAGAGGAACAGCCACAGGATCGACACGACGACGATCGAGGTCACCACCGGCAGGAAGAACACGGTCCGGAAGAAGTTGATCCCGCGCGTCTTGACGTTGATCAGCACCGCCAGCCCGAGGGCGATGGCCGACTGCACCGGGACGATGACCAGCGCGAAGATCAGCGTGTTGCGGAGTGAGGCGAAGAAGGTCTCGCTGCCGAACAGCCGGGTGAAGTTGTCGAAGCCGATGAACTTGGCCGGCTGCGGCGAGATCAACCGGGCGTTGGTGAAGGCCAGCCCGAAGGTCAGCAGGATCGGCACGATCAGGAAGGTCAGCATCAACAGACCGGCGGGGACGAGCATCGCGATGGCGACCGTCGTCGGGCTCTTCGAGGCCCGTGGGGCGCGCGGCGGGACGGCCGGCTCGGCCGGCACCGTCGGCTTGAAGGTGGAAGTGGTCACGGACAGTTCTCCTTTCGTGGCAGGGGCCCGCGCCCGCCGCGGGAGGCTGAGTCCTCCCGCGGCGAGCGTCGGGATCACTCGAAGTAGCCGTTCGATTCCTGGTTGTCGTCGATGTTCTTGACGGCCTGGTCGAGCGCCTTCTGCGGATCGGCGCCGTTGAGGATGTCCTGCGCCGTCTTGGTGAACTCGGTCGCGATGAACGGGTAGCCCGGCGTCACCGGCCGCAGGACGGCCAGCTTCTCGGCGTAGGTCCGGAAGACCTCGCTCTCGCCGCCCGGCTCGTAGCCCTTGACCGTGGCCGCGGCGGCGGCCGTGGTCGGGATGTTGGTGGTCGCGGTGGACACGCTGGCCACGTACTTGTCGGCGGCGGCGAACTTCATGTAGTCCATCGCGCCGGCGGTGTCGGAGCAGTTGGTCGAGATGCCCCACTGCCAGGACGCGCCACCGATCTTCGGGCCCGTGCCCAGGTCCGGTGTCGGCAGGAACAGGGCGTCGTCGCCGAACTTGTCGCGCGCCTGGAGCGCGGTCCACGTGCCGTTGTAGAGCAGGGCCGATTTGCCGTTGAGGAAGTCCTTGGCCGGGTCCGCACCCGACTTGAGCGGGATCATCTTGTCGGTGACCAGGCTGCGGAACCAGGTCGCCCACTCGAGCGCCTGCGGGCCGTTGAGCACGCCCTCGGCCGACTTGTAGTCGGTCCGGTTGATCAGGTCGCCGCCGAAGCTCTGCAGCATCGGCGAGTACGCGTACGGCCACCACTCACCGGTGAAGCTCGTGGCCATGTCCAGCGGGTAGTCGAAGTCGCCCGAGGCCTTGATCGTGCTCAGCGCCTGGTTGAACTCGTCCTTGGTCCACGGCTGCTCGACCGTGGGCTGCCGGATGTCGTACTTCTTCAGGATCGACTTGCGGGTGACCATGACCAGGGCCACGTCGTAGTAGCCGTAGGAGTAGATCTGGTCCTTGTAGCTGCCGACGGTGGAGGGCAGGTACTTCGACAGGGTCTCGTCCATCCCCTCGAGCGGCGCGAGATAACCGGCCCAGGCCCAGTTCGGGACGTTGGGGCCGTCGATGTCGAGGATGCAGGGCAGCTTCTTGGCTGCCGCAGCGGCGACGACCGACTGGTTGTAGGAGTCCTGCGGGAAGGCCTGCACCTCGACCTTGTACTTGGTCTGGCTGGCGTTGTAGTCCGACACGATGGCTTCGACCGAGGCGAGCTCGGTCTTGTTGCCGGCGTTGTGGGTCCACATGGTCAAGGTGCCGCCGCCACCGGCGGCGGTGTTGTCGCTGCCCGCGCCGGAGCTGCCGCCCTTGGCGCAGGCGCCGGCCGACACGGCCAGGGCGGCGACCACGAGTGCGGTGGCGAGCCGCTTGGTGACGCTGATCTTCACGAGACCTCCCAGAATGCGGTCTGTTCGAGACCGATGACGACGAACCCGCGGACATGGCCGAGAAGCGGCTGCGCAGGGTCGTCGAGACGGCCGCTGCGATGGGGCCTGATCGGGGATCCGGGGGGATGCTAAATTGTTTCAGCAATCCGGACGGTAGCATGGCCCTGCGATTCAGCACAAGCCCTTGCTAAATCGGTTTCAGCAGGAATGACCGTCCGTCGGACGAGCCTTGGAGAGAACGTGTGAAGAAACGTCCAACGCTGGCGGACGTGGCCGCCCGGGCCGGGTTGTCGAAGACCGCGGTGAGCCTGGTCCTCAACGGCCGCACCGGCACCCGGCTGTCGGCCGATGCCGTCGAGCGCGCTCGCCGGGCGGCCGAGGAGCTCAACTACCGTCCCAATCCGGCCGCCCGCAGCCTGCGGATGGGCCAGCACCGCACGGTCGGCTTCATCTCCGACGACGTCACCGTGACCCGCTATGCGTCGGCGATGATCCGCGGCCTGCTCGACGTGGCCGACCAGGAGGACCACACGGTGCTGATCGCCGAGTCGGGCGGCCATCTCGACCGGACGACCAAGGCGCTCGAGGCGATGCTCGACATGCGGGCCGACGGGATCATCTTCGGATCGATGGCCGCGCGCCAGACGGTGCTCCCGCGGGTGGCGCCCGACGTCCGGGTCGTGCTGGTCAATCTGCTCGACACGGTCGGCCACCCGTCGGTGCTGCCCGACGAGGAGTCGGCCGGGCGCGCCATCGCCCAGGAGCTCATCGACGCCGGACACCGCCGGATCGGGATGGTCGGTTGGTTCCCCGACGCCATCGTCGACCCGAAGATCTCGGTGACCATCGGCGCGCGCTTCGCCGGGATCGACGCCAGCATGGAGGCGGCCGGGCTCGATTTCGTCGGCCGTCACGTCTCGCACCGGTGGGAACCGCCGGTCGGCTACGCGGGGGCGAAGACGCTGCTCGAGCGCCACCCCGATCTGACCGCCCTGCTCTGCCTGAACGACAACATCGCCTTCGGCGCGTACCAGGCGGCCCAGGAGTTGCGGCTGCGAATCCCCGAGGACCTGTCGATCGCGTCGTTCGACGACGACGAGATCGCCGGCTACCTACGCCCGCAGCTGACCACCGCGCAGATCCCGTACGAGCAGATGGGTCGCGAGGCCATGCGGCTGTTGCTGTCGAGCGAGGACATCCCGTCGCGGACGCTGATCGCGATGCCCGTGCAGCGACGCAGCTCGGTCCGGGTCCTCGCAACGCTGCCCCGACCGAGCCGCGGTGGCGGATCGGCGGGGCGCTCCGAACCGGGCGGCGCGCCCACCGCCTGAGCTCCGCTCCGCCGACCGACCGATCCGCGGAGCGAGGCAGCTCAGTGCAGGCCCCAGAACATCCGGTCGACCACGGTGCGGGCCCGACGGGTGACCCGGCGGTAGTCGGCCAGCATGTGCGAGGACTCCCCCGCGCCGTAGCCGAGCAGCTGGGCGACGCCCTCGAGCTCGGTGGTGTCGCTGGGCAACGAGTCCGACCCGCGGCCGCGGATCAGCATGATCATGTTGCGGATCCGGCTGGCCAGCAGCCAGGCCGCCTCGAGGTGGCCGACGTCCATCGGGTCGATCAGGTCGGCTTCGCGGGCGGCGGCCAGCGCGGCCATCGTCTGGGTCGTCCGCAGGGCCGGGATCCGGTACGCGTGCTGGAGCTGGAGGAGCTGAACCGTCCACTCGACGTCGGCCAGCCCACCCGGGCCGAGCTTGGTGTGCTTGGCCGGGTTGGCCCCGCGGGGCAGCCGCTCGGCCTCGACCCGGGCCTTGAGCTTGCGGATCTCGGCCAGCTGCCCCGGGGTGAGACCGCCGTCGGGCCAGCGGTGGGCGTCGATCTGCGCCATCAGGCTGGCACCCAGGTCGGGGTCGCCGGCCAGCGCGTCGGCGCGGATCATCGCCTGCAGCTCCCAGGTCGCGGACCACCGGCTGTAGTAGTTCTGGTACGCGGACAGCGAGCGGACCAGGGCACCACCCTTGCCCTCGGGGCGGAGGTCGGCGTCGATGCTCAGCCCCGGGTCGGCGCTGGGCCGGGCCAGCAGGGTCCGCATCTGGGTGATGACGGCACCCGCGGTCTTGGTCGGGTCGGCCCCCGGGTCGATGCCGTCCTCCATCACGAACATGGCGTCGGCGTCCGAGGCGTACGACAGCTCGCGCCCGCCCCACCGGCCCATGGCGATCACCCCGATCCGCGGGACCACCGCGGCGTCGGAGTGGTCACGGACCGCCTGCAGCGCGGCATCGATGGTCGCCGACGTCAGATCGGTCAGCGCCTCGCCGACCTGCAGCACGTCGAGCTGCCCGACCAGGTCGCCCGCGGCGATCCGGAACAGCTCGCGGCGTCGGATGGCCCGGATGGCCTCGATGGCCGGCGTGAGGTCGCTCTGGCGTTTCGCGGCCGCGTGCATCTCGGTGCGCAGCGCGGTCAGCGGTCGCGGCTGCACCTGCTCGTCGTCGGCCAGCATCTGCACGGTCTGCGGGGCCCGGGTCAACAGCTGAACGGTGTAGCGACTCGAGGCCAGAATGGTGGCCAGCCGCTCAGCCATCGCGCCCTCGTCGCGCAGGGCCCGCAGGTACCACGGGGTGTTGCCGAGCTGCTCCGACACCTGCCGGAACGCCAGCAACCCGTGGTCGGGGCTCGGTGCCGCGGCGAACCAGCCGAGCATGGCCGGGAGCAGTTGGCGCTGGATCTCGGCCTGCCGGGTCATGCCCTGGCTGAGCGCGGCGATGTGCCGCAGGGCTCCGGCCGGGTCGGCGTACCCCAGGGCCTTGAGCCGGTCGACCGCCGAGGCCGTGGTCAGCCGCAGTTCGCCGCTCGGGATCCGGGCCACGGCGTCGAGCAGCGGAGAGTAGAACAACCGCTCGTGCAGTCGGCGGACCCGCTGCGCGGTGTGCCGCCAGATCGCCAGCAGCTCCTTGACCGGGTCGCCGTAGCCGAGCGAGCGGCCGAGACGACGCAGGTCGTCGTCGTGCTCGGGCAGCACGTGGGTGCGGCGCAGGCTGAACAGCTGGATCCGGTGCTCGAGCGCCCGCAGGAAGCGGTACGAGATGGCCAGGCCCTTGCCGTCCTCGCGACCGACGTAGCCGCAGTCGATCAACGACTTGAGTGCCGGGAGCGTGGCCCGGGTCCGCAGCCGCTCGTCGACCCGCCCGTGGACCAGTTGCAGCAACTGGACCGAGAATTCGACGTCGCGCAGGCCGCCCTCGCCGAGCTTGAGCTCGCGGCCGGCCTCGCGGGCCGGGATGTGGGCGACGACCCGTTTGCGCATCGCCTGGGTGTCGGAGACGAAGTGGTCGCGCTCGGCGACCCGCCAGACCATCGGCGACACCAGATCGACGAAGTCCTGGCCGAGGGCCCGGTCGCCGGCGCGACGGCCGCGCCTTGAGCATGGCCTGGAACTCCCAGGTCTTGGCCCACTTCTCGTAGTAGATCCGGTGGCTGGCCAGGCTGCGGACCAGCTGACCCGCCTTGCCCTCCGGCCGCAGCGCCGCGTCGACCTCCCAGATCGTCCCGGCGGCCGTGTGCGCGGAGCAGATCCGGGTCAGCTCGGCGGCCAGCCGGGTGGCCACCGCGATGGCCTTGTCGTTGCTGACCACCGGCTCGCCGTCGTCGCCGGTCACCGGCTCGGCGACGAACAGCACGTCGACGTCGCTGACGTAGTTGAGCTCCTGGGCGCCACACTTGCCCAACGCGACCACGGCCAGCCGGGTCAGGTGGGCGTCCGGGCCGAGCTTGCCGCGGGCGATGCTCAGCGCGGCCTCGAGGGCGGCGTCGGCGAGGTCGGACAGCTCGTCGGCGATCTCGTCGACCACCTCGATCGGCTCGGGGGCCGACAGGTCGCGGGCGGCGATCTGGAGCAGCGCGCCCCGGTAGGCCAGGCGCAGCCCGTCGCCGGTGAGGTCGGTGGCCACCGGGAGCGCGGCGGCCGGATCGGCGCCGGTGGCGACCAGCAACCGGGCCCGCAGATCCTCGGCGGTGGACTTGCCGAGCTCCTCGGCCAGCAGGTCGATCTGCTCGGGGTGGGCGATCAGGTGCTGGCCCAGCGTGTTGCTGCCCCCGAGCAGCATGGTCAGCTGCTCGCTGAGCACCGAAGAGTCGGCGAGCCGGGTCGAGCAGCCCCGGGCTGCGTTCGGCCAGCCGCTCCAGGTTGGCCAGGGCCAGGTCCGGGTCGGCCGAGGCCAGGATCACGTCGAGGATGGGCTCGTACGTCTGGTCCCAGCGCCCGAGCATCCGAGCCGCCGCCGGAGCGTTGCGGAAGCCGCGTCGGACCAGCGTCCCTTCGGTCGTCTCGATCCTGGTGCGCACTCCGGCATGTTAATCGTGGGTTACACCGGGCGAGGGATGATCGGGCGAGGATGGAACCCACTCGCACCTTCGAAGGAGGCCGATGGCCCGGGCCCGGCAGAGCGCAGCCGACGCGCTGAGCGAACTCACCACCGCGATCGCGGTGGCCCGACCCGACCTCGAACCGCTGCCCGAGCTGCCGCCCGACGCCCCCGAGCCCCGGATCGCCGACCGCCTGGTCACCGTGGTCGGCTACGCCGACCAGCTGGGCCTCGCCATCCCGCGCGGTGCCTTCGGTCGGGCCGTCCGCCGGCTGGCCGCGCTGCTCGAGCAGGCGCACCCCGGACGCTCGGTCGAGGTCCGGGTGCCGCCGTACGCGGCCGTCCAGTGCGGGTTCGGTGACCCCGGCCCCACCCACACCCGTGGGACCCCGCCCAACGTGGTCGAGACCGACCCGCAGACCTTTCTGCGGCTCTGCCTGGGCCGGCTGACCTGGGACGAGGCGTTGCAATCGGGGAAGGTGCACGCCTCCGGGCTGCGCGCCGACCTCTCCGCGGCGCTCCCGCTGCTGCACTAGCCGTGACGGGCGTCGCACAGCATTGAGAATCGGTGTCCAGTCCGACCCCGGCCCGAGACACGCCGATCTGGGCCCTCGCCGACCGCCACTGGACGCGGCGGTTCTCCGTGCGAGCCGCGGCTCAGAGCACCGGCAGCAGCTTCGCCAGCTCCATCGGCGTGACCTGGCGGCGATACTCGTCGAACTCCGCCCGCTTGTTGCGCAGGAAGAAGTCGAAGACGTGGTCGCCCAGGGTCTCGGCGACCAGCTCGGAGCGCTCCATCACCCGGATGGCCTCGTCGAGGTTGCGCGGCAGCGGCTCGATCCCCAGGGCTTGCCGCTCGCGCTCGGTGAGCGACCAGACGTCGTCCTCGGCGCCGTCGGGCAGGTCGTACTCCCCCTCGATCCCGGCCAGTCCGGCGGCGAGCATCAGCGCGAAGGCCAGGTACGGGTTGGCGGCGGAGTCGATCGAACGCAGCTCGACCCGGGCCGACGAGCCCTTGTTCGGCTTGTACATCGGCACCCGGACCAGCGCCGAGCGGTTGTTGCGGCCCCAGCAGATGTAGCTCGGGGCCTCGCCCCCGCCGGCCAGCCGCTTGTAGGAGTTGACCCACTGGTTGGTGACCGCGGTGATCTCGGCGGCGTGCTTGAGCAATCCGGCGATGAAGTGCCGACCGGTCTTCGACAGGTGGTGCTCGGCGCTGGCGTCGTAGAAGGCGTTGTTGTCACCCTCGAACAGCGACATGTGGGTGTGCATGGCCGAGCCCGGCCAGTCGGTGCTGGGCTTGGGCATGAACGAGGCGTGGATGCCCTGCGACAGCGCCACCTCCTTGACCACCACCCGGAAGGTCATGATGTTGTCGGCGGTCGACAGCGCGTCGGCGTAGCGGAGGTCGATCTCCTGCTGGCCGGGGCCGCCCTCGTGGTGGGAGAACTCGACCGAGATCCCCATCTGCTCGAGCATGGTGATGGCCCGCCGACGGAAGTCGCTGCCCAGCGACTGCGGCGTGTGGTCGAAATAGCCCGACCGATCCACCGGGATCGGCTCCTTGGTCGGGTCGAGCGGGTCCTTGAACAGGTAGAACTCGACCTCGGGGTGGGTGTAGAAGGTGAAACCCAGGTCGGCGGCCTTCTTCAGCGCCCGCTTCAGCACGTAACGCGGGTCGGCGTAGCTGGGCGATCCGTCGGGCATCGAGATGTCGCAGAACATCCGGGCGGTCGCCGGGCTGGTGTCGCGCCAGGGCAGCACCTGGAAGGTGGACGGGTCCGGGTGGGCGACCATGTCGGATTCGTAGACTCGGGCAAAGCCCTCGACGGCCGAACCGTCGAACCCCATCCCCTCGGCGAACGCGCTCTCGAGTTCGGCGGGAGCCACAGCCACGGACTTCAGGAAGCCCAGGACATCGGTGAACCACATCCGCACGAAGCGGACGTCACGTTCTTCGATGGCCCGCAACACGAACTCGGTCTGCTTGTCCACCCGGTCAGTCTGCCGCTCAGCATGTAACACCTGTGTTACAACGTGCACACGTCCCGTCACAGTCTGGTGAGGATCTCGCGATGGCTTCTCTGTTCGATCTGACCGGCCGCACGGCCCTGGTCACCGGCTCCAGCCGGGGCATCGGTTTCGTCCTCGCCTCGGGTCTGGCGGCGGCCGGCGCCCGGGTGGTGCTGCACGGCCGCGACCCGTCCGGGGTGGGCGCCGCCGCCGACCGGCTGCGCGCGACCGGGGCGGCCGAGGTCCGCACGACCACGTTCGACGTCGGTGACCCGGAGGCGGTGGCCGCCGGGGTCGACGCGCTCGAGGCGGAGACCGGCGGGGTGGACATCCTGGTCAACAACGCCGGCATCCAGCGCCGAGCGCCGTTCGCCGACTTCGCGTACGCCGACTGGCAGGACCTGGTGGCCATCAACCTGACCGGCCCGTTCCTGGTCGGCCAGCGGGTCGCCCGCTCGATGATCGCCCGGCGGGCCGGCAAGATCGTCAACATCGGCTCGGTGCAGACCCAGCTCGGCCGCCCCGGGATCACCCCGTACGCGGCGACCAAGGGCGGCATCGGGATGTTGACCAAGGGCATGTGCGCCGATCTCGCCCCGCACGGCATCTGCGTCAACGCGCTGGCCCCGGGCTATTTCGCCACCGAACTGACCCAGGCCCTGGTCGACGACGAGGACTTCAGCGCCTGGGTGCGGACCCGGACCCCGGCCGGCCGCTGGGGTCGCACCGAGGACCTGATCGGGGCTGCGGTCTTCCTGGCCTCGAGCGCCAGCGACTTCGTCAACGGCCAGATCCTCTACGTCGACGGCGGGATGACCGCGGTGGTCTGAGGGGGCTGTGTCGATGTGGGGGGCGACCCCCACACCCCCGCCCGGCCGGTCCTCGCTGGCGCTCGTCGCGGCCCTGTCTCTGTGGGGGGCGACCCCCACACCCCCGCCCGGCCGGTCCTCGCTGGCGCTCGTCGCGGCCCTGTCTCTGTGGGGGGCGACCCCCACACCCCCGCCTGGCCGGTCCTCGCTGGCGCTCGTCGCGGCCCTGTCTATGTGGGGGGCGACCCCCACACCCCCGCCCGGCCGGTCCTCGCTGGCGCTCGTCGCGGCCGTGACTCTGCGGGGGGCGACCCCCACACCCCCGCCCGGCCGGTCCTCGCTGGCGCTCGTCGCGGCCGTGAGGCGGTTAGAGTCGGGTCGCGTGGAGCACCTCGAGCCGGGCTGGTATCCCGACCCCCGCGGCGGTGACGCGTTCCGCTACTGGGACGGGACCTTGTGGTCGACGACGAGCACCCACGACCCGGCCGCCCCACCACCGCGTCCGCGTCCCGCGGCCGAGCCGCGGACCCACCGCAGCCGGCTGATCATCGCGGTCGTCGCCGCGGTCGTGGTGCTCACGGTGGGCGGCGGACTGGCCTTCGCCCGCTGGGACGGATCGCCGCAGACCGGGACCTCGACACCGACCCGGGTCGGCACCGCGGCGTCGGACCCCTACGACCAGTCGACCGAGCCCGACCCGTCACCGAGCCCTGTCGCCGTCGACCGGGCCGGAGGAGAGCATCGCCTGCCCCCGCGGCAATCCCAACCAGCGCTCGACGCATCCGCGGGACCGTCGGGTCCACGGCGGCGGGTGGTCGTTCGCCGAGGTCGACGGCTTCGAGCCGGCGGCGCCGGAACCGCGGCTGACCTTCGCCTGGGACGTGAGCCAGCAGGTCAAGCTGGTCAGCGACGACCCGAGCTGGATCGCCCAGGTCGCCGTCGGGGAACTGCGGAGCGCCGACGGGTTTGACCGCGACGCGCAGCGGACCGCCGACGAGGTGATGGACTGCGTGGTGTCGAGCGATCTCTACTCGCTCTACACCGGCGCCCGACGCGACACCAGCAGCATCGCGGTCGAGGTCGACGGTCGGGCCGGCTGGCGGATCGAGTCCGAGGTCGACGTGGATCAGCCGGGCCTGGCCTTTCCCGGCGACCGGGTCACCATCATCGTGGCGCCGACCGATCGGGGGTGGAGCCTGTTCTTCGCCGCCACCCCGCTCGGTGACGCCGCGCTGGCCGACACCGTCGGGGAGGCCGGCCGCAGCCTCCGCGTCGGCTGAGCCCGTCTCCTCTAGCCTGGTCGGGTGTCGACCCCCGGCTGGTATCCCGATCCCGGCGGCGCCCCGGGCCAGTTCCGCTACTGGAGCGGCACCGGCTGGTCGGCCAACACCACTGCGCAGCCCGGGCCCGAGCCCGGCCCGTCCGGCTCCGCCGGATCAGGCCCCCCGGCCACGCCGCCGACCCGCGGACCCCGCCGGACCCGGCTGATCATCGCCGTCGCCACCGTCCTGGTCCTGGTCGTCGTCGCCTCGATCGCCGCCATCCGGCTCTTCGCCCCGAGTGATCCGGGCGTCGTCACGCCCCCGCCGAGCACGGCACCGGTGGACCCGAGCGCGTCCGCACCCGAGTCGTCGCCGACCGAACAGCCGTCGAGCGACCCCTCACCCAGCGATCCGGCCACCCCGAGCACCCCCGCGACGCCGAGCCCGCAGCCGTCGAGCCCGCAGCCGTCGAGCACGGCGGTCGGCTGCCCGCCCGGCGACCCGGCCTTCCGCCAGGACCACCCGACCGACGACCGCATCCACGGCGGCGGCCTGTCGTTCCCCAAGGTCAGCGGCTACGCCCAGACCACCCAGCAGTCGGCGTTCTTCTGGGCCTACGACGTCGACGGCCAGTCGAAGTCCATCAGCCCCACCTGGAGCTCGATGTACGCCGTCGGCGCCGTCCCCACCTTCAACGGCTTCGACTCCCCGCGTACGGCGGCCGAACTCATCCTCCAGTGCACCGTCACGTCGCCGGACTTCTACCGGGGCGTCACGCGCGTCCGCACGCTCTCGGCCAAGCGCGTCACCGTCGGCGGTCAGTCCGGTTGGTCGCTCCGCACCGAGGTCCGCGTCCGCGCCGCCGGCGTCACCGTCCCCGGCGACATCCTCCAGATCGTCGTCGTCGACACCGAATCCCCCGAGTCGCTGGCGATGTTCTGGGCCTGCGTCCCCCTCGACGACCCCGCCTCCCTCAAGCAGCTCGACGCCACCCTCAAGAAGCTCCGGCCCGAGCAGTAAGTCGCGCCGCAGCGCGCGCCCTCCCCCGACCGCACGTACAGGGACGCCGCGCGGGCCGGTCACTCACGCGAAGCGAGGAGCCGCCGGCCTCGGTGGGCCCGCCCGAAAAGCTGAAGATCCTGAAACGCAGCGCGCACTCAGCGCGCACCGAATCGCGTACGAAACCCCCACCTTTTCGGGCGGGAACACCGAGTCCGAGGGCGACGAGCGCCCCCACATCAAGAGATGACAGGCAGTCAGGCGTCTTCAGCGATCACGTGCATCGATTCGAGGTAGGGCGCGCCGTAGGTCGTGGCCATGGCGACATCCCCGGCGTCCCGCCCCCGGCCGATCAGGATCCGGCCCTTGCGGTGGATGTTGTTGCGCGGGTCGAAGGTCCACCAGCGGTCGCCGAGGTAGACCTCCATCCAGGCGGCGAAGTCCATCGGCGCGTCCTTGTGCTCGACCTCGATCTCGGGCAGGTAGCCGAAGACGTAGCGGGCCGGGATGTTGAGGGCGCGGCAGAAGGAGACGGCCAGGTGGGCGAAGTCGCGGCAGACGCCGTAACCCGAGGCATGCACGTCGGCGGCGGTGGTCCACGGGCCCGAGGTGCCGTAGGAGAACTTGAGGTGGTCGTGCACGTAGTCGCAGATCGCCTGGACACGACGGTAGCCCTTGGGCATCGAGCCGAACAGGTTCCAGGCCTGGCTGCCGAGGACGTCGGGCAGGCAGTAGCGGCTGGGCAGGGTGTAGATCAGCACGTCGTCGGGCAGGTCGGCCGGCTTGATCTCGGGGGCGTCGAGGTCGACGTCCTCGACGGCGTCGGGGACGATGGCCAGCGCGTCATAGCTGATGGTCGAGCGGCCGCCGCTGACCGTGAGCCGGCGACACGGGTTGCCGTAGAGGTCGGCGTAGGTGCGGGTGGTGACGTCGGGCTCGAAGCTCCAACGGGCGTCGCGGATCTCGATGTTCGGGTTGGCCAGCGGTTCGACCTGGAAGACCGCCGGGACGTCGAACTGCGAGTAGTGGGTGAAGCGACACCCGATCTTGATCGTCCGGGTACCGACGGCTGGACTGGTCAAGGGGTTCCTCCTGGAGCGGGAGCGGACGGGGCAGCAGGGCCGATGTCCGTCGCTGCAGACACCAACGGACCCGGCCCCCGATCTTCGGGGAACGGGCCCATTGACGTCATGCTAGTGGGTGCTCCCGGCGGCGTACGACCACTCCTGCCCGGACGGTCGCCCGCGTCCGCGCCTCGCTCGGACCGCCGCCACTGCGGGCCGGCTCGTGCCGATCGGCGCTCGTTCCGGCCGGGTCGTGCGGCGCTCCACCACGACCCTCAGTCGTCGTTCCAGCGCGGGTCGTTGTCGTACGCCTCATTGCGCTCGTCGACCTTGGTCAGGGCCTGCTCAGCCGCCTCGCGCGACGGGTACGGTCCCAGCCGATCGGTCGCCTTGGCCGAGTTGTCGTCCGAGACGACGCTCTTGGTCTTGAGGTCGAACCACCACTGTTCGTCAGCCATGATCCGAACCCTACGCGCGCTCGGCCGCCTAGGATCGGCGGCATGTCCGCTGTGCTCCCGGCTCCGATCAGCCCGCCCCGGGCGGTGCCGCGATCGATCGTGCGACCGCACTACGTCGGGCGCGACGGACCCGACCGCTACGCCGGGAGCGACGTCCAGAGCGCCGCCACCATCGAGCGGATGCGGGTGGCCGGGCGCCTGGCCGCGCAGGCCATGCACGCCGGGGCCGCGGTGATCGCGCCCGGGGTGACGACCGATGCGATCGACGCCGCCGTCCACGACTTCCTGATCGACCACGGCGCCTATCCGTCGACCCTCGGCTACCGCGGGTTCCCGAAGTCGTGCTGCACCTCGGTGAACGAGATCATCTGCCACGGCATCCCCGACGCCCGACCACTGGTCGACGGCGACCTGGTCAAGATCGACGTCACCGCGTTCATCGACGGTGTGCACGGCGACAATTGCGGCACCTTCTTCTGCGGGGAGGTCGACGAGGACACCCGCCTGCTGACCGAGCGGACCCGCGAGGCGATGAACCGGGGCATCCGCGCGGCCAAGCCCGGTCGCCAGGTCAACGTGATCGGTCGGGTCATCGAGGCCTACGCCAAGCGGTTCGGCTACGGCGTGGTGCGGGAGTACACCGGCCACGGGGTGCACACCGCTTTCCACTCCGGCCTGGTCATCCCGCACTACGACGAGCCGGCGTACGACACGGTGATCCAGCCCGGCATGACCTTCACCGTCGAGCCGATGATCACCCTCGGCAGCGCGGACAACCTGCTGTGGGACGACGACTGGACCGTGGCCACGGTCGACGGCAGCCGGTGCGCCCAGTTCGAGCAGACGATCGTCATCACCGACGCCGGCGCCGAGGTCCTCACCGCCGCGTGACGGGGGTTGATCTCGCTGAGTCGGGGAACCTCGGCCGAGCCATTAGGATGACCGGCGGACGAGTCGGTCAGGCGATCGCGGTCCGGAGTCCGCTCCGGGTCGAGGAAAGTCCGGACTCCACAGAGCACGGTGGTGGGTAACGCCCACCCGGGGTGACCCGCGGGACAGTGCCACAGAGAACAGACCGCCTCACACGAGGTAAGGGTGAAACGGTGGTGTAAGAGACCACCAGCGCCCCAGGTGACTGGGGCGGCTCGGTAAACCCCACCAGGAGCAAGATCAAGAGGGCGCGTACGCGTGCCTGCGGAGGTGTTCGAGGGCTGCTCGCCCGAGCCTCCGGGTAGATCGCACCAGGCCGTCGGCAACGACGGTCGCAGATGGATGATCGCCCGTCGCCGGTCCGCCGGTGACGACAGAATCCGGCTTATCGACCGACTCGTCCCCCACTCCTACTCGACGGAACCGATGATCGTGGAAACCCGTCGACCGACTTCGGTGCACGGGTTTCCCCGATCCCGACCCGCCGCCCGACATTCACTCTCGCCGCGCGTACCTCCCGAGGACAGCCCAGACGCGGCCCGAAACCCGTGACGCTTCAGATCGAGCTCCTGGCCGAGTGCATCGAGGCGTGCCGAGGCGACGTCCGTCAGGGTCGCCAGGTGCCCGCCGCGACCTGCGGGACGAACTCGGAGAGGTCCCGGGGCAGTTCTACCGTCGTGCGCTGTTCGGCCGAGAGGTAGCACGCCATCAGAAGCTCGACGATCTCCACCCCGTTGTGCAACGACTCGCGCGGCTGGACTCCGGCGAGGAAATCCGCGGTGAACTGCTGGTTCTCCTGGAGGTACCCGTAACTGGAGGCGTCGTCGGAGATCACCGGGATCAGGCCCTGCTCCGCGTTCTGCTTTTCGACCATGTCCTCTGCCGCGTCTTGCTGCAGCCTCCGCGAGAAGAACACCTGCGCCTCGGTGGAGAGCGTGTTCGACATCATCGAGTACTCGGGGCCGAGGAGCTCGAACGTATGGCGCAGGCCCGCACCCACATAGCTCCACGAGGTCGTGGCCTCGACCACGACCGTCTCGCCGTCGCCGTTGGTGAACTCGACGTTGGCCCGGGCGTAGTCCTCCGACGGCCGCTGTCGGTAGTCCGGCACGCCCGGGTACGTAGCCAGCAGCTCCTCCGCGTACCGGGCTCGGTTCCACTTCAGGACGTCGATCGAGGCGGTGACGCGGCGTGGGGTCAGCCAGTCACCGGGGCTGGTGCCGGGAGGGGTGAGGAGGTAGCGGCCCGCTTCGAGGGAGTGGCACATCATGTCGTTGAGCACCCCACCTCCCTGCTCCTGACCGTCCCAGAACCAGGCCTTGTGCGGGCCGCTGTGCTCCTCGGCGCAGCGTGCCAGGTACGGGTTGCCGGCGAGTGCTGCGCCGCGGGCCCAGAGCAGCTCGTGGGGTCGCACGATGCCGGGCGAGAACACTTGGTTCTCCAGGTACCCGTGTTTCACACCTACACCCTCGACGAGCTCGAGGATCGTGCGCGCCTCGGCCAGCGTGCGGCCGAGCGGCTTCTCGATCGCGATGCCCACCAGATTCGCCCGGCCGGCGCTCACCTCCTCGCAGATCTCGCGAACCACCTCAACCTTGGCGTAGTTGGGTGCGAGCAGCCAGATCGCGTCGACGCGCGGGTCTCGGGCGAGGTCGGCCGCCGAGGCGTGGAGTGCGACGGCGGTGCCGACGCGGCGCTCCTCGATGGTGTCCTTCAGGCGCCGGGCCGAGTCCGCAGACCGGGAGGTGACAGCGACGAGGTCGGCATCGCGCACCGACATCCAGGACTTCGCGTGGAAGTCGGCGATGAAGCCCGCGCCGACGATGCCGACGCCGAGGTGTTCGCGGTCATGCATGAGTCCTCCCGGGGACCGAGGGTCCGGGTGCGGCAGTCGCGGCGTCGACGTCGGGCGTCCCGGTGTTCTCGCGGAACAGCGTGAGGAAGAACACCGAGACCAGCACCGCGAGACCGGCCGGGATCAGCCACACCGACTGCCAATCATGGGCGCCCGGGGTGGCGAAGGCGTCGACGATCGGGCCCGAGATCAACGAGCCGATCAACAGCCCGACCCCGTAGGTCCCCATGGAGATCAGGCCCTGGGCGGCGCTGCGGACGTGACGCGGTGCGAACTTGTCCGTGTAGAGCTGGCCGGCCACGAAGAAGAAGTCGTAGCAGATGCCGTGCAGGATGAGACCGAGGATGACCATCCAGAACAGTGCCCCGGTGTCACCGAACGCGAACAGCACGTACCGCAACCCCCACGCCAGCATGCCCAGCAACAGCACCTTCTTGAAGCCGAGACGCTTGAGCAACAACGGCATCACCAACAAGAACACTGCCTCGGACATCTGGCCCAGGGATTGGACCGCCGCCGCCCCCTCGACGCCGATCTCGTTGAGATACAGATTCGTGAAGTTGTAGTAGAACGCGAGCGGGATGCAGATGAGGATCGAGGAGATGAAGAAGACCAGGTACGAACGGTTCTTGAGCAGCCCGAGCGCATCCAGTCCGAGCAGTTGACCGATTGAGCCGCCGCGGCCCTTGCCGCGCGGCGGCGTGTCGGGCATGAAGAACCCGAGGATGCCCAGCAGCGCGGACCCGATCGCGGCCATCACGAACGTCAGCTCGAGCTGGTTGCCCTGCTCCCAACCGAACCACCCGATGATCAGCCCAGCCACGATCCATCCGATGGTGCCGAACACGCGGATGGCCGGGAACTGCTTGCCCGGGTCGTGCAGCTGGTTGAACGAGATCGAGTTCGCCAGTGCCAACGTCGGCATGAACAAGATCATGTACGCCAACGCGAACCCGAAGAACGGCCCGAAGTCACCGGCCCGGCCGGCCAAGAAGATCAACACCGCGGCGACCAGGTGCAGGACACCGAACACACGCTGGGCGGAGAAGTACCGGTCCGCGATCAACCCGACGACCAACGGCGCGAGAATCGCGCCCAGAGATTGCGTGAGGAACGCTACCCCGATCTGGCTACCGCTCGCACCGAGTTCGTTCGCCAGATACGTGCCCAGAGTGACGAACCAGGCCCCCCACACGAAGAACTCCAGGAACAGCAAGGCCGACAATTTCAGCCGGATCGATCCGCTCAGTACGGCGGGAGCTTCGGAATGGGTTGGGGTGGACATCTCGACTCCCAGGTTCAGTACCACGACGACGGGGCAAAAGACCGGCAAGGCCGCATCCTGCGCGGCGCGTGGTCGCAGCGTAGCGGCCACCGGATGCGGTCAGGCCGGGTAGGCCTCGGTGGTCTCGAGGCCGCCGCCGACGTAGACGAAACCGCGCGAGATCGATCGGATGGGTTCGGCGAAGACCTTGACCACCTGCTGGCGTTCCCCGTCCGGGACGGCGACGCTCATGTCCTCCTGCAGCGCGATCAACCGGTCGCGGGCGGCCTTCCCGCCGGGCAGCTTCCATCGTTCGATGATGTCGTCCTGCGGAGTGGAGTCGTGGGTCTCGCCGTCGTTGTCGCGCAGGGTCAGCCGGTCCAGGCTGAGCGTGCCGGCGCCGCCACGGTTGTCGACGTCGACCACGACGTAGTAGATCCGCTTGCCCTCCGACTCCTTGCGGACCGCCTCGATCCGCCGGATCAGCGCGGTGGTCTCCGACGGCACGACGAAGGTTCCGCGACCCCCCTCGGCCGTGACGAAGGTCCAGGGCTGACGCAGTCCGTCACCGTCCGGGGTGGGCTCGCTCGAGGGGGTCCGTGAGGCGGAAGGGGTCGCGCCGTTCGACGGGCGGCCCAGTGTGGGCCGCGGGCTCGGCATCGGTGCGGACGTGGGCGTACAGGCGGCCAGGACCAGCAGCAGGGTCACCGCCGATCCGGCGATCAGCCCACGTCGGTCCACGCGAGCCAGGATGGCACACCGACGGCAGCAACACCGCGCAGCCGAGCGCCACCCCGACGACCACGAAGGTGGCGGCGTCACCGAGCGCGCCGGCCAGCAACGGGATGGCGAACGCGCCCAGCATCGCCGACGCCACGATGATCGAGTCGGTCAGCCCGAGCGCGAATGCCCGGATCCGATCCGGGACGCCGCGTGAGAGCAGCTCGGTCGCCGCGCACTCGACCGCGGTGCCGGCCGCCCCCGACACGGCCAGCGGACCGGCAGCCACCAGCGCGCCCGGCGTCAGCCCGGCCGCGGCGATCGCGCCGGCATCGCTGAGCAGCGATCCCCGTGTCCGCAGCACCAGCCCGACCAGCGGGGCGGCCAACGACCCGAACCCCATCGCCGCGGTGGCCAGCCCGTAACCGCGTGGGTCGCCACCCCACCGTTCGCTGTTCAGCCCGAGCAGGGCCACGGCGATGCCGCTCTCGGCGATGTTCACCGCGCTGACCAGGAGCAGGGTCCCGAACACCCCGGGCGCGGCGAGCACCGCACGCACCCGCCCGACCGGCACCCCTTGGTCCGCCGCAACCACTCGTGGGGCCCGCAGCCCGTGCAGCGGGACCACCGCCGCCGCGCCGAGTCCGACGGCCAGCCAGATCGACGCCGACGGCTGGCCGGCCCCGATGATCAGCCCGCCGATCGCCGGCCCGACCACGAACGCGGTGACCTCGACGGTCACCAACAGGGTGATCCACCGGCTCAGCCGCTCCGGCATCACCAACGTGGGGACCACCGCCACCGACGCCGGGTACGCCGGGGTCGCGCAGGCCACCGCGACGATGGCCAGGCCGACCGCCCAGCCGAGCCGGCCGGTGTCGAAGCTCACGGCGCAGCCGACCAGCAGCCCGACCCGCAGCGCCGTCGAGGTCCGGATCACCGCGATCCGGGGCAATCGGTCGGCCAGCATCCCGGCCAACGCCGACAGCAGCACGTACGGCAGCAGCCGCGACGCCCCGGCCAGCCCGAGCCAGCCCTCGCTCGCGGTGCGGGTCCAGACTGCGGCGAGCAACGCAGGCCACGGCGCCGCGACCGCGGTCGCGGCCAGCGCGTGCCCGATCAGCAGCCGCAGCCCCGAGGTGCTGGTCACGTCGCTCCGGCGACCCGCGGCACCGTCATCAGCAGGGCCGGGCGGGGACCACCCACGCACGCCGCGTACGAGGCGCGGATCCGGTCCAGGCTGCAACCCGGCTCGCCCTCGCCGAGCGGGACGTCGAGCAGGGTCATCTCGATGCCGATCCGCCGCACGTCACGGTGCAGCCGGAGGGCCGACGCCCACTGCGGTGCGGCGTGCGACCCGTCGGTGTCGGTCCGCCACCCGATCCCGACACCGGCGACGTCGAGCCCACGCAGGGCGGCCCGGACGGTGAGCGCCAGCGGCAGGTCCGGCGCCGACCGTCGCCGCCGGACGATCACCCGAGCGCCCGGTGCCTCGGCGGCGATCCGGTCGATCCCGGCGCGGTCGTCGACCGCGAACAGCCCGATCCCCCGCCCGCGGGCGTACCCGACCCCGGCCGGGTCGGTCCAGATCAGCCGACCGACCCCGATCCCGAGGTCGAGACGGTTCGCGACCTCGGTGGGGTCGGCGACGTCGAAGCAGCACGGGGACTCGACCAGGGCCTCGAGTCGGGCACGGGTGGCGGCAGCCATCGGCACGGGATCCTCCTTCTCGCTCAGCGCTCAGGAGTCCGCACCCGCAGGTTCCGTACATCACCGCCGCGATCGACCTCGGCCCCGCGGCCTACGCTCGCCCCGTGCCCGTCACCTCCGACCTCATCGCCCGCGCCGAACGACTTCGCGCGCTGCACGCCGCCCCTGAGATCCTCATCCTGGTCAACGTATGGGATGCGATCTCCGCCCGGGTCGTCGCCGCCCTACCCGGGACGGCCGCCCTGGCCACGGCCAGCCACTCGATCGCGGCCAGCCACGGCTATCCCGACGGCGAGGTCATCCCCCGCGACACGATGATCGCGGCGATCGGCGAGATCGTGGCCGCGACCGAGCTCCCGGTCTCCGCGGACCTCGAGGCCGGCTACGGCGATCCCGGCGAGACGGTCCGTCGCGCCATCGGGGTCGGCGCGGTCGGCGCCAACCTCGAGGACCAGTTGGCCCCGTTCGACCAGGCCGTACGCGCGGTCGAGCAGGCGGTGGCCGCGGCCGACGCCGAAGGCGTCCCGTTCGCGCTCAACGCCCGCACCGACGCGTTCCTCCGGGCCGGCGACCGATCGTCGGCCGCGTCGACCGCCGACGCCATCGCCCGCGGTCGCGCGTTCCTCGACGCCGGCGCCACCTGCGTCTTCGTCCCGGGTCGCCTCGCGTCCGAAACGGTGGCAGAGGTCGTCGGGGCGCTCGGCGCCGGGCGGGTCAGCCTGATCGCGTTGCCCGGCGGACTGACCGTGGGCGAGATGCACGATCTCGGGGTGGCCCGGGTGTCGGTCGGCCCCTGGTCGCAACGCGTCGCGTTGGCCGCACTGATCGGTTCGGCCGAGACCCTGTACGCCGGCGGCGGGCTCCCGTCCGACCTGTCGGCCCTCACCTGATCGCGCGCCGAGCGAGCGGCCCCGTCTGGCGTGCGCGCCGGGTCAGGCGACCTCGAAGGCCACCTGACCGGCGACCACGTCGGCGGTGACCAGCCGGACCTGGATCCGCTGACCGAGCGGCAGGTTGTCCCCGGAGACACGGGCCTCGACGGCCGGGTCATCGATCATCACCGTGCCCCGCGGCTTGTCGCGGTCGACGTCGATCACCGTCGCGGTGAAGACCTGGCCGACGGCGTCCTGCAGCAGGCAGGCCTCCATCAGATCGATGATCGAGCGTTCGTAGAGCTTGGCCCGACGGTCGGCCCCCTGCATCTCGGCGGGCAGCGGTTCGAGCGCGGCCAGCACCCAGTCCGGGACCGGCTGACCGGCGTGCAGCGCGAGGCAGATCTCGCTCGCGTAGCGGTCGATCAGCCGGCGCAGCGGCGCGGTCACGTGAGCGTACGCGGCGGCGATCGCCGCGTGCTCGGTCTGCTCGGGCAGGGCTCCGGCGAAGGCCTGGTAGCCCGCGCCGCGGAACAGTGAGGTGCACGCGTTGATCATCGCGGCGTGCGCGGGGAGGTTCGGGTCGAGCGAGCGGACGAAGTCGGGGTAGCCCCGGTCGGCCGGCCAGTCGATCGTGAGGGCCCGGGCGATCTGACGCAACCGACGGACCGCGCCCGCGTCGGCCGGCGGCATGGTCCGCAGCAGCCCGACTTGGCCGGCGATCATCAACTGCGCGGCGGCCATGCCGGTGAGCAGCGAGATCTGGGCGTTCCAGCCCTCGACCGGCAGCGGCGCCCGGAAGCTCAGCCGCCAGCCGTGCTCGCCGTCCGGCGCCTCGATCTCCTGCTCGGGGATCTCCAGGCTGACGCCGCCGCGTTCGATCTCCAGCCGCTCGCGCAACGGACCGACCTCGGCCAGCAGGGCCAGCGACGTCCGCGGCGCACCGCCGTCGATCTCGGTCTGGGCCTGCGCGTAGGTCAGCTGCTCACGGCTGCGGACCAGTGCCCGGACCACCTCGACCCCGGTGGTCGCGCCCGACCCGTCGAGGGTGATCGTCCACAGCACCGACGGGCGCACCTGGTCGGGCAGCAAGCTGGCCGCCCCCTCGCTGAGCGCCGGCGGGTGCAAGGGCGTGCGCCGGTCGGGGGCGTAGAAGGTCATGCCACGTCGGTGCGCCTCCACGTCGACCGGATCCCCGGCGGTGACGAAGGCGGCTACGTCGGCGATCGCGTACGAGACGACGTAGCCGTCCCCCTCGCGCCGCAGGTGCAGGGCCTGGTCGAGGTCACGCGCCCCGGGTGGGTCGATGGTGATCAGGTCGAGATCGGTGCGATCGAGCTCGGGCAACCGGGGCGCGGCGGCCGCCGCCTGCGCGGCCGCGAGCACCGCGGGTGGAAAGTCGTCGGGGACGTTCTGCGCGGCCCGGATCACCGCCAGCCCGGCGGCCAGATCCTCGGGGACGTCCTCGGGTAATCCGACCTTGCGCGCGGGCATGGCCGGAGCCTACGCCGGGACCTAGATGCCGGACTCGGGCGTCCGGACCAGGATCCGACCGCACTCCTCGCAGCGCAGCACCTCGTCGGCCGCCGCCGCGGCGAAGGTCCGCAGATCCGCCGCGTTGACCTCGAGCTGGCAGCCGGTGCACCGGCGGGCCCGCAACTCGGCGGCGCCGACCCCGGCGTGGCTGACGCCGAGCTTGGCGTAGAGGCCGATCAGGTCCTCGGGGAGGTCCGGGACGATGGTGGCGCGGACCGAGCGTCGATCGGCGAGCTCACCGTCCAGTTGACCGAGCTTCTCGTCGCGGGCAGCCACCGCGACCGCCCGGTCGGCCTCCAGTTTGGCCGCCTGCGCGGCGATCCGCCCCTGCGCCGTGGTGGCGTCCTCGAGCTGCTGCATGACCTCGAGTTCCTCGTCCTCGAGCACCGAGATTCGCCGCCTGAGGTGTTCGATCTCCTCGACCATCGACGACAGGGCCTTGGAGTCGGTCACGGTGCCGTCGGCCACCCGCTTCTGGTTGCGGGTCAGGCGTTCGCGGACCGGCTGCAGATCGTTCTCGGCCCGCTGCTGGTCGAGCTCGAGATCCGACACGGCGGTGTCGGCGGCGACCAGATCGGACTCCACGGCCTCCAGCTGGGCGGTCAGTCCGGCGATGACCGCATGTTCGGGCAACGTCCGGCGACGATGGTCGAGCTGGCGGATGGCCGTGTCGACGGCCTGGAGATCCAGCAGTCGACGCTGGGCGGTGGGGTCGGCTTTGATCGGAGTCACCTTTCCGCAACGGATGTCGCAGCCACCCTAGTGCCGCGACACCGCGGAGAAATCCCCGCCGAGCGGGAATGGATTCTTGATCGATGCAGTTCACACCAGACAGCAGGGTCCGACCCTGGAACTTCGGGGAGACCCAGCACTTCGGCCACATTGCGGTGACCGCCATCAACGATCCGGCAAGGACACACTGCATGACCTCGGCGACCACCGTTTCGACCGCATCGAACCAGACCACCGCCGCCCCGCGCATGGCCGACCGCTTCGTCGGTCGCCGCTACGTCCAGCTCGTCCTGGTGCTCGGCGCCCTGAGTGCGATCGGTCCGCTGACCATCGACACCTACCTGCCGGCGCTGCCCCAGCTGAGCAGCGACCTCGGCGCCACCGACTCGCAGGCCCAGCTCACCATCACCGGTCTGCTGCTGGGCCTCGGTCTCGGCCAGCTGGTCATCGGGCCCTGGTCGGACTCGATCGGTCGACGCAAGCCGCTGCTCGCCGGCCTGGTGCTGCACGCCGTGATGTCGGTAGCCTGCGCTCTGGCCCCCTCGATCGAGTTGCTCACCGTCACCCGCGTCATCCAGGGCGTCGGCGGTGCCGCGGTCGCCGTGGTGTCGATGGCCATCGTGCGGGACCTGTTCGCCGGCGTCCGCGCCGCGCAACTGCTCTCACGGCTGATCCTGGTCATCGGGCTGGCCCCGATCCTGGCCCCGACGCTCGGCAGTGCGCTGTTGACCGCGACCTCGTGGCGCGGCATCTTCGTCGTGCTCGCCGTGGTCGCGACCCTGCTGCTGGTCCTCGCCGTCGTCGCGCTGCCCGAGACACTGCCGGTCGAGCGGCGCCGTCCGGCCAGCCTGGCCGGTTCGTTGCGCGGCTACCGGACCGTGCTGTCCGACCCGCTCTTCGTGATCATGGTGCTGGTGGCCGGACTGATGTTCGCCACCCTGTTCGCCTACATCTCCGGCGCCCCGTTCATCTTCCAGGGCGTCTACGAGCTGAGCCCGCAGCAGTTCGGGCTGGCCTTCAGCGCCAATGCGGTCGGCCTGATCCTGATGACCCAGATCAACCCGGTCCTGGTCAAGCGCTGGGGCCCGGTCCGGGTGCTCTCGGCCGCCGTCGTGGTCGGCTTGGCCGCCGCGATCGTGCTGCTCGGGGTGGCCATCGCCGGGGTCGGCGGTCTGATCGGGCTGATGATCCCGCTCTTCGTGGTCGTGTCGATGGCCGGTCTCGGGTTCCCGAACGCCCCCGCCATCGCGCTCAACCGTCACGGCGAAGCGGCCGGCACCGCGGCCGCGCTGCTCGGTGCGGCGCAGTTCCTGGTCGGTGGGGCGGTCGCCCCGCTGGTCGGTGCGCTGGCCGACGGCACCGCGGTCCCGATGGCCGCCGTCATGGTCGGCACCACCGGTCTGGCCACCGTGTTGTTCTGGTCGGCCCGGCGCCGGCTGAGTGCCGTCTCCTACGTCTGAGCCGCGGGCCTGAACGCGGGCCGGGCACTGCCGACCGGGTGGAGAACTCTCCACCCGCAACGAGGCGAGCAGCGGCGTACGCCCGGTCAGAAAGGCCTGGGTGTGCGACTGGGCCTCGTGCTCGTCGAACGCGGCCCGGTTGCGGTAGCACTCGTAGAAGACCCGCGACAACGGCGAACCCTCGACGGTGTGCACCGTGTAGACGAGGGTGCCGGGCTCCCGGGCTTCGATCCGGGGCAGCAGCTCCTCGACCATCGTGTCGAACAGCTCGGCGGCGGCGGCGTCATTGAGCTCGAAACGGACGACCAGAGCGAACATGGCTCCACCATCCCACGCCGACCCCCGGCCACCGATCACCTGGGGCCACCCCTCACGACGGCGACTGTGGCCGCGGCCACCGCGACCGCGCCGCATCGGCCAGCACGTCGCGGACGGCGCGCAACGCCGGGTGCCCGGTCAGCCGGATTCGGCCAGGTGGTCGGCGGCCCGCAGGCCCGGCACGAAGCCGACCGCATGACCGCCCCGGACCAGGTGGCCATGCCTCGGCGGATCGGGACTCTCGAACCGGTCGTGCGGCTCGAAGCCGGCCGCCCGACAGGCGGCGTACGCCCAGCGGCCGGAGACGGTCGGCGGTGGGGCGAGGGCCCACGGCGCGTCGGCCAGGTCGACGACCCGATCCGAGGTCTGCTGCGCGAACCGTGCCCGGGCCGGTCCAGCAGCACGTCGTGGGTGGTCGACCGGTCGGCCCTGCTGCTGGTCGCGTCGGGCACCGCGTGCTGGCGTCGGTACGGCCCTACTGGCTCGAGTTGTCGGCGCTCCGCCGGCTGACCCCGGCCGGGTTGGGCATCCTGCTCAGCCTGGAACCGGTCGTGGCCACGTGGGCCGGCTGGGCACTGCTCGACCAGGTGCCCACACCGCTGCGGGTGACCGCGATGACCGTGGTCGTGGTGGCCAGCATCGGGTCGACGGTGCACCGGGCGCACCGGACCCGGCTCACAGTCGTGCGTTCCACCGTCCCAGCGCCGGCAGTCCCTTCTCCCAATCCAGGACCGACACCGTGCTCGTGTCCAGCGGGAAGTGCACCCCGAGACGGACCTCGAACTGCAGCCAGCACATGGTGAGCGCGCGCAGCGCGTGACCGTGGCCGAAGCAGATCGCCCGTTCGACTCCGGAGTCCTGCACCCGCTCGACCACCCGGGTCAGCCGGGCGGCGACCTGCTCGGCGGTCTCGCCGCCCGGTGCCGAGTGCGACCAGATCGTCCATCCGGGGACGGACTCGTGGATCTGGTCGCTGGTCAGTCCCTCGTAGTCGCCGTACGCCCACTCGACGAGGTCGTCGTCGAGCACCGGCTCGTGCGGACCGACGAAGCCGGCCAGTTCGGCGGTGTGCCGGGCCCGGCGCCGGGGGCTGGACAGCACCATGCCGAAGTCCGCCGGGTCGAGATGGCCGGCCACGGCCAGGGCCTGCTGCCGACCGGTGTCGGTCAGCTCGAGGTCGGTCACCGAGGTGTGCCGACCGGACTTGCTCCAGTCGGTCTCACCGTGTCGGACGAGATAGAGCGTGGTCACGGTCCCCCACCCTGCCATGCGCCGTCCGGGTCCGGTTTTTCCGTTCACCGAGTTGTCAGCCGGCCGGTGTAACAATGACGACATGAGCGAGCGCCAACCTGACCTTCCCAACCGTCAGACGCCGTTCTCCGAGGCCTTCAAGGCGTTCATCGGCGAGGACTGGGCGCCGTATCCGACCACCCTCCCGGCGCCACTGCCGGCGACCGGGCCGGCTCGGGCCCGACGTGAGGCGCTCAGCCGAGCCTTTCCGGGCGAGCGCCTGGTCATCCCGGCCGGCGGGCTCAAGGTCCGGTCGAACGACACCGACTTCGGTTTCCGGCCGCACTCGGCCTTCGCTCACCTGACCGGGTTCGGCACCGACCACGAACCCGACGCCGCTCTGGTGCTCGAACCCACCGACCACGGTCACGAGGCGACGCTGTTCGTCCGCCCGCGGGTGCCGCGCGACTCCGAGGAGTTCTACGCCGACACCCGGGTCGGCGAGATGTGGGTCGGACGCCGGCTGTCGCTCGAGGAGTTCGCCGCGCTGGCCGGGATCGCCACCGCCGATCTCGCCGAGCTGCCCGACCAGGTGCGCAAGAACGCCGACACATTGGGCCTCCGGCTGGTCACCGCGGCCGATCCCGAGCTGGACGCCCTGGTCGCCGAGATCCGCGCCGAGCAGGACGGACTCGACCCCACCGCCGCCACCGAGGCCGACACCGAGCTGGTCGTCGCGCTCAGCGAGAGCCGGCTGGTCAAGGACGACTTCGAGATCGAGCAGATGCGCGAGGCCTGCCGCCAGACCGCCGACGGCTTCGAGGCCGTCGTCGCCGAGCTCCCCGAAGCGGCCCGCCGGGGCCGCGGCGAGCGCTGGATCGAGGGCATCTTCGCGCTGCACGCCCGGCACGGCGGCAACGACGTCGGATATTCGACCATCGCGGCGGCCGGTGAACACGCCTGCACCCTGCACTGGATCCGCAACGACGGGGTGGTCCGTCCGGGCGAGTTGGTGCTGATCGACGCCGGGGTCGAGCTGGACACCCTCTACACGGCCGACGTGACCCGGACGCTGCCGGTCGCCGGCCGGTTCAGCGAGGCCCAGCGCAAGGTCTACGAGGCGGTGCTCGAGGCCCAGGACGCCGGCATCGCCGCCGCGCAGCCGGGCGCGACGTTCTCCGACGTGCACAAGGCGGCCATCGCGGTGATCGCCGCGGCACCTGGCCGACTGGGGGCTGCTCCCGGTCAGCGCCGAGGAGTCACTGTCCGACCGACGGTGGGCAGCACCGCCGCTGGATGGTGCACGGCACCTCGCACCATCTCGGGCTCGACGTGCACGACTGCGCGCAGGCCCGCAACGAGCACTACCGGCAGGGCACCCTGGCCCCGGGCATGGTCATCACCGTCGAGCCGGGGCTCTACTTCCGGTCCGACGACCTCCTGGTCCCCGAGGAGCTGCGCGGGATCGGCGTACGGATCGAGGACGACATCCTGATCACCGAGGCGGGCAACGAGAACCTGTCCGCGGCCCTGCCGCGGGCCAGCGCCGAGGTCGAGGACTGGATGGCCGCGATCTGGGCGGCGCGTTCGCGGGCGGCGTCCGATTAGGACCCCGGAGGTGACCACGACTCCGCAGCGTCGGTCCTTCACCACCCTCAGCCCGTTCGGGCGTCGCGCGGAGCCGACGCCGGCGCCGGGGCCCGCGCGTACGCCGAGCTCGGTCATCGCCTGGGCCTGGTACGTCGACGGGGTGCGCCGACCGGTGGAGAGCCTCGGGGTCGCCGCGCGCAAGGCCGGCGCCGGTGAGGGCTTCGTCTGGCTCGGTCTCAAGGACCCGACCGACGACGACCTCGAGGCGCTCGCCTCCCAGTTCGACCTGCACCCGCTGGCCATCGAGGACGCCGCGTACGGCCACACCCGCTCGAAGCTCGAGATGTTCGGCGACGACCTGTTCATGGTCATCTCGACCGTGCCTACGTCGACCACGAGGAGCTGACCGACACCTCCGAGGTGGTGGCCACCGGCCAGGTGATGGTCTTCCTCGGCGACCACTTCGTGATCACGGTCCGCCGCGGTGAGCACGCTCAGCTGAGCTCGCTGCGCCGCTCGCTCGAGGCCGATCCCGGAGCGGTTGTCCCGCGGTCCGTCGGAGGTGCTCTACGCCATCGCCGACAAGATCATCGACGACTACCTCGACGTGGTCGCCGAGTTCGAGAAGGACCTCGACGAGCTCGAGATCCGCGGTGTTCTCGCGCGGCGGGTCAGCACGAGGTCGACCGGGTCTACCAGCTCAAGCGCGAGCTGATCGAGTTCCGCCGGTGCGTGATGCCGCTGGGGGCCCCACTGCTGCGGTTGGCCACCCGCGAGCTGCCGGTCATCCCGACCGAGGCCCGCGCCTACTTCCGCGACCTGGCCGACCACCACACCGAGGCCCGCGAGGCCGTGGCCTCGTTCGACGAGGTGCTCAGCTCGATCCTGCAGGCCGGTCTGGCCCGCGCCTCGGTCGCCGACAACGAGGACATGCGCAAGATCTCGGCCTGGGTCGCCATCGTCGCCGTCCCGACCATGGTCGCCGGGGTCTACGGCATGAACTTCGACAACATGCCCGAGCTGCACTGGCGCTACGGCTACTTCATGGTGCTCGGGCTGATCGCAGCGATCATGGTCGGTCTCTACATCGGCTTCAAACGCAACCGCTGGCTGTAGTTCCGCGGACCGCTTCGCGAACTCCTGCGCCGAGCCCGTCGAGTCAGGAAGTGGCGTCAACGCCACTTCCTGGCACTTCACGCCGGAAGTATCCGGCGGTCGGTGACAGGTTCCGGCGTTGACTCCTGTTCCTGCGTGACCGAGAGCGACGGCCTCCGGCGACAGTCCCCGCCGGAAGTCGGAGCTGCGCGCTACTCGAAGGCGGCGGCGCGTGCACCCGGGCAGGTTGGTCAGCATCTCGCGGGCCTGCGCGGCGACCTTGTGCTCGCAGAGCACCTCGTAGCTGGTGGCCACGGTCTGGGTCACCGAGGTGAAGTCGCGGCGGCCGCGCGACATCGCGTACCCGGCGGCGGCGAAGCCGATGCCGAGCGCGACGCCGATCAGCAGCGACACCAGGAACAGCCCGACGAAGCTGGCCGGCTTGGTGAAGATCAGCATCACCAGCGCGACGAGCAGACCGGTCGAGATGCCCGACTGCAACCCCTGGGTGACCACGGTCCCCCAGTTGCGCCGGCCGAGCACCCGCTCGACCGATTTCAGGTCGGTGCCGACGATGGCCAGGTTCTGCACCTCGAACTTCTCGTCGGCGAGGTAGTCCACCGCCTTCTGGGCTTCGGCGTAGCTGTTGTAGATCCCCACCGACTGGGGGAACTGGAGCTCGAACAACGAGCTCGGCTGCTGCTGCGGCAGGGCCATGACGTGGACTCCCCACTGGTTGGACGACGACCCCAATCTACCGGGGGAACCCGTTTGCACCGGTGCCGTGTCAGCGGCGTCGGGCCAGCGCGATCACGAACGCGTTCTCGACCGGCCGCGGACTCGCGCCGGTGTAGTTGCTGACCAGCGCGTAGACGTACCTGCGCCCGTCCCGCCCGGTCACGTAGCCGCTCAGCGAGGTCACGCCGGTGAGCGAGCCGGTCTTGCCGCGGGCGTTGTTGCGCGCGTACGCGTCGCCGTCCATCCGGTAGCGCAGCGTGCCCCCGACCATTCGCTGGTGGTTGCCCGCGACGGGCAGAGCGACGTAGAAGTCCGGCCACCACTTCTCGTCCTGCACCGCGTACAGCGTCTCGGTCAGGGCCCGCGGGGTCAGCGTGTTCGTGCGGGTCAGCCCCGAGCCGTCGGTCAACGCCACGCCGGACAGCGGGACGCCCAGGCCCTTGAGGTACGACCGGGTCACCGCCAACCCGTCCGGCCAGTTGCCCGGCCGGCCCTTGGCTCGACCCATCGCCTTGGTCAGCGCCTCGGCGTGCATGTTGTTGGACAGCTTGAGGAACGGGACGAGCAGCTCGGCCAGGGTCATCGAGCGGTCGGTGCCGAGCACCCGGCGCTTGCTGGCCGGGGTCGTGGCCGTCGCGGTCCGGCCGGTGACGGTGATGCCGCGCTTGGCCAGCTCAGCGCGGAACACCGCACCGGCGTAGAGCTGCGGCTTGTGCACGGTGATCAGCGCACTGCCCGACCGGCCGATCGGCACCCGGCCACGGACGGTGATGGTGTTGCTCCCGTGCGAGCGAGCGGCGCTGTAGGTCAGCGCCGTGCCGCGGCCCGAGGTCGTGGTCAGGTTCTTGATGGTCACGTACTTCGCCGCTGCGGCCGGATAGGTGGTGATCGTCGCGCGTTGGCCGGACCGACGGGGCACGGCGCGGACGTAGACCGTCCCGGAGTCGTAGTCGTCGTTGGGCGCCACGGTCAGCGCCGAGATCTCGGCCGCGTAGTAGTCGTCGGCGTACGAGGTCTTCCAGCCGGGGTTGTAGCGCTGGTCGTCGAAGAAGCCGGCGTCGACGATCAGGGTCCCGTCGACCCGGGTGATCCCGGCGGCGGCGACCTTGGCGGCCAGCCGCGCGTAGTCGGCCTGCTGGGTCGTCGGGTCGCCGTACCCCTTGAGGTAGAGCCTCCCCCGCAGCGTCCCCTGTCGGATCGGGCCGCGCGTGATCACCTGGGTCTTGAACCGGTAGTCGGGCTTCAGCGCGTGCATCGCGGCCACCGCGGTCAGCACCTTGGTGTTCGACGCCGGGATCACCGCCCGCTTGCCGTACGCGGAGTAGAGCAGTTCGCCGTCCCCGGCGTCGAGGACCACGGCCCCGGTCTTGGCCCGCTGGGCCCGGGAGTCCGACAACACCCGATCCAGGGTCGTGACCAGACCGGAGTCGACTGCGGCGTACGCGGGCGTCAGGACGGGGGCGACCGGCGTCGCGGTGACCACGAGCACCGGCGCGAGACCGACCATCGTCGTCGCCAGCAGTCGTCGGGGTCGGAGGAACCGGTGTGACATGCGAAGGGTGTCCGTTCGGTCGGCAACTACGACGTGGCCCGAGGCGAGCACCCTAACCCGATCAGGAAGTCGGGGGGAACACGCAGAATTCGTTGCCCTCGGGATCGGCCACGACGTCCCAGTCGAGGTCGCCGTCGCGGCGGCGCAGCACCCGGGCACCGGCGGTCTCGAGTTCGGCGACGTCGCCCCACACGTCGAGGTGCACCCGGTTCTTCACCGTCTTGGGCTCCGGCACGTTGCCGAAGACCAACTCGAACGGCAGGTCGACGTCGGTGAGGGCGCAGAACTCGTCCCCGGGGTCGTGGTCCACCCGACCGCCGAACCGCTCGGCCCACCACGCGGCGATGCTGAGGTGGTCGACCGCATCGACCACCACCTCGTACAGCCGGTACGCCGGGAGCCGCTCGGGCGGACGGACGAACGCGCAGAACTCCCCGCCCTCCGGATCGGCCATCAGCGTCCAGCGCGGGAACTCCTCGGTCACCGTGGCGCCGAGGGCGAGCAGCTCCTCGATCGATCCGGCGTGGACGTCGAGGTGCACCCGGTGCTTGACCGTCCGCGGCTCGGGCACCCGGTTGATCCACACCGCCTGTTCGGGCCGGTCACCGAGCAAGAGTGTCTCGGCCCGGCCGGTATCGACCCGCAGTCCGAGCGCCGAGGACCAGAAGGTCGCCGCAGTCGTGGGGTCGAGTGCATCCAGACACAGATCCTTGTACGCGATCACCCGGTCAGTGTGCCGGTCCCCACCGGCGGCTGCGTGATAATCAGCTGTGGTCTCCCAATCCTCGAACTCGGTGTTCATCTCGCGGATCCGGGCGCTCCCGGTCCTCGACAGCGCCGGCGACCAGGTCGGCAAGGTCCGCGACGTGGTCCTGCAGAGGCGCGCCGGCGGTCGGGCACCCCGGGTCAAGGGGTTGGTGGTCGAGCTCTTCGCCCGTCATCGGATCTTCGTCGAGATGATCCGGGTGCGCAGCATCAACGCCGTCCAGGTGGTGATCTCCGGAGTGGTCAACACCCGCCGGTTCGAACGCCGCGAGTCGGAGATGCTGGTCATCCAGGACCTCTTCGACCTCACCGTCGAACGGCTCGACCACCCGGCCCCCTCGGTCATCTTCGACGTGTCGATGGCGCCGATCCGGATGCAGGAGTGGGAGGTCTCGCAGGTCGCCCTACGCGAGACCGGGTCGCGCAAGAGCTTCGGTCGCCGCGGCCACGTGACCATCGTCGACTGGTCGCAGATCTCCGTCCTCAACATCGAGCACAGCCAGGGCACCGAGGCCCTGATCGCCGAGATGGAGGACATGAAGGCCGCCGACATCGCCCGCGAGTTGCACGACATGTCGTCGGAGCGGCGTACCGAGGTGGTCGGAGCACTCGACGACTCCAAGCTGGCCGACGCGCTCGAAGAACTCCCGGAGGACGAGCAGGTCCAGCTGATCGCCGACCTCGACACCGACCGGGCCGCCGACATCCTCGAGGAGATGGATCCCGACGACGCCGCCGACCTGATCGCCAAGCTCGCCCCCGAACTGGCCGAGGACCTGCTCACCCGGATGGAACCGGAGGAGGCCAAGGACGTCCGCCGGCTGCTCAACTACGCCGAATTCACCGCCGGCGGGATGATGACGCCCGAGCCGGTCATCCTGCCGCCCGACGCCACCGTGGCCGAGGCACTGGCTCGGATCCGTGACGCCGAACTGACCCCCGCCCTGGCCTGCATGGTCTACGTCTGCCGGTCGCCGCTGGACACCCCGACCGGGCGCTTCGTCGGCGCCGTGCACTTCCAGCGGCTGCTGCGAGAACCTCCGTCGACCCTGGTCTCGGCGTTGATCGACTCGGATCTCGAGACGCTCGGCGCCGACTCGACCCTGCACGAGGTCAGCCGGCACTTCGCGACGTACAACCTGGTCAACGCGGCCGTGCTCGACGACGACCACCGGCTGATCGGCGCGGTCACCGTCGACGACGTGCTCGACCACGTGCTGCCGCAGGACTGGCGCGGCACCCAGCTCGACTCGATGGCCACCCCCACCGGTCCGGCCGTGACGCGTGGCTAGGGCGGACAAGGACCCGCAGCGCGACTCGCAGCGGCTCAACACCCCGGGCCGACGGCGGCGGTCCCGGCTGCCGACGATCAAGCTCGACCGCGATGCGTTCGGCGCCTTCGCCGAGGGCTTCGCCCGGTTCATGGGCACGGCCAAGTTCCTGATGGGGATGACCGTCGTCATCATCCTCTGGGTGCTGTGGAACGCCCCGATCGGACCGCCGCGACCGCGTTTCGACTCGTACCCGTTCATCTTCTTGACCCTGATGCTCTCGCTGCAGGCCAGCTACGCGGCGCCGCTGATCCTGCTGGCCCAGAACCGGCAGGAGGCCCGGGACCGGGTGAGCCTGGACCAGGACCGCCAGCAGACCGCCCAGAGCCGGGCCGACACCGACTTCCTGGCCCGCGAGATCGCCAGCCTGCGGATGTCGGTCGGCGAGCTGGCCACCCGGGACTACGTGCGCTCGGAGCTCCGCGCCGAGCTGCGCGCGATCATCGCCGAACTCGACGACGAGGAGCCCGGCGACAAGTTGTCGCGGCCGGCCAATTCCTGACTGCGGGGTCGTTTCCCGGCACGTGCTGCTCAACGACCCGCTTGCGGCAGATCCGAGGCCCGTTTCCCGGCAGCTGCTGCGAAACGACCTGCCAGTCGCCGACCTGGGCCGTGTGCCGGCACGTGCTGCGACACGACCCGTCCGCGGCCGATCCGAGGCCCCGTTTCCCGGCAGCTGCTGCGACACGACCCCAGCAACCGACCCGACGGCCGTCCTCCGGCACCTGCCGAGAAACGACCCGCCAGCACCCGACCCGACCGCCGTCCCCCGGCACCTGCCGAGAAAAGACCCTCCCCGGCGGCCGTGATGAGGAGGTCGGAGGCTCGCGTACGCGTGATCTCGCTCGCAGCCGTCCACGACCGCTGGTCGGTACGTGGGCAGCACCTAAGCTGGCTCGGTGCCTGACCTGACCACGACCGAGCATCCGCTGGCGCCGAGCATCCGCGCCGCGCTGCACAAAGTCGACGACCCGGAGATCCGCCGTCCCATCACCGAGCTGGGGATGGTCGACGACGTGGCGATCGACGCCGACGGTCGGGTCCGGGTGCGCATCCTGCTCACGATCAGCGGCTGCCCGATGCGGGACACGCTGACCCGCGAGGTCACCGCCGCGGTCGTCGCCGTGCCCGGGGTCAGTGGTGTCGAGGTCGAGCTCGGGGTGATGGACGACGAGCAGCGGGTCGCGCTGCGCAACCAGCTCAAGGGCGGTCAGCCCGATCGCGAGATCCCGTTCGCCCGGCCCGACTCGCTGACCAAGGTCATCGCCGTGGCCTCGGGCAAGGGCGGGGTGGGCAAGTCGTCGGTGACGGTCAACCTGGCCATGGCGCTCGTCGCGCAGGGCCGCAGCGTCGGCGTGCTCGACGCCGACATCTACGGCCACTCGGTGCCGGCCATGCTCGGGATCGCCGACAGCAAGCCGACCGCGGTCGAGGACATGATCCTCCCGGTCCCGGCCGCCGGGCTCAAGGTCATCTCCATCGGCATGCTCAAGCCGCGCCGCGATCAGGTCGTCGCCTGGCGCGGACCCATCCTCGACCGGGCACTGACCCAGATGTTGGCCGACGTCTACTGGGGCGATCTGGACTTCCTGCTGCTCGACCTGCCGCCCGGCACCGGCGACGTGGCCATCTCGCTGGGTCAGAAGTTGCCCAACGCCGAGGTCATCGTGGTCACCACGCCGCAGACCGCCGCCGCCGAGGTCGCCGAACGCGCCGGGACGATGGCCTCGATGCTCAACCAGCGGGTCATCGGCGTGATCGAGAACATGGCCTACCTCGAGCTCGTCTGCCCGCACTGCGGCGAGAGCCACCGGCACGAGATCTTCGGCTCGGGCGGTGGCGAGTCGGTCTCGCAGACCCTCAGCACCCGGCTGGGCTACCCGGTCCCGCTGCTCGCCCAGGTGCCCCTCGATCCGCGGCTGCGGGCCGCGGGGGACGACGGCGTACCCATCGTCACCTCCGACCCGGACCAGCCGGCCGCCAAGGCGCTGACCGCAGTGGCGGCCACCCTGGCCACACGCGGCCGCAACCTGGTCGGTCGTCCGCTCAACCTGTTCCCGGTCTGACCGCGGCGACCGGCCCCTCGGGGCGGATCAGGTCGCTTCGGAGTCGAACGGTGTCCGCGCAACGTCCGGCACGAGCACCGGGTCGTCGTCGGCACTGGCCTCGATGGCCTCGCTGATGTCTTCGGGTGTATCCGACACCGACGTCCGCGTACCGGCGATCTCGGACTTCACGTCGGCCAGGATCGGTTCGACGTCGTCGAGCAGGTGCTTCTGCACGAACGCCCGCGGATTCAGGTCCCGGAAGTCGAGGTTCTCGAAGCCCGGACCGAGCTCCTTGCTCAGACTCTGTTGGGCGTCGCCGGCCATGGTGCGGACGTACCGGATGACCCGGGCCGCCTTGCGCGCCAGGTCCGGCAGCTTCTCCGGGCCGAACAAGATGATGGCCAGGGCCAGCAGCAGGGCGAACTCAGGCGCGTTGATGTCGATCAGTTGCAGCGTCACCGCTCAGCCGACCTTGCTGCCGAGCGTGACCGACGTCGTCCGGTCACGGCTACCCCGGCTGTAGGCCAGCTTGATCTTCTGACCCGGTCGGCGGGTCCTGATGTCGACGATGAATTCCTCCGATGCGCTGACGGCCTCGCCGTCGATCTCGGTGACCAGATCCCCGGAACGGAGTCCGGCCCGGGCGGCCGGACCACGGCGCTCGACCGAGGTGAGTTCCACCCCGCCCGAGGCATTCTCCACGGTCGCCCCCACGACAGGGTAGGTCGCCCGGCCGTTCTTGATCAGCTGTCGGCTGATGGTGGTCACCTGCTCGATCGGGATGGCGAAGCCGAGCCCGATGTTGCCGGTCTGACCGCTCCCCGCCCCGAGGGTGAGGATGGCCGAGTTGATCCCGATCACCTGGGCGGCGGCGTTGATCAACGGCCCGCCCGAGTTGCCCGGGTTGATCGGCGCGTCGGTCTGGATCGCGTCGATGTACGCGGTGGGCGAATCGGCGTCGGCACCGACCTTGACCGCGACCGGCCGGTTGCGGGCCGACACGATGCCCTGGGTCACCGTCCCGGGCAGCCCGAGCGGCGACCCGACCGCGAGCACCGGCTCACCGACCCGGGTGCGCTCCGCGCTGCCCCGGGTGACCGGGCGCAGCCGCGAGGACGGTTTCGACCTTGATCACGGCGACGTCGTAGCTCGGGCTGCGCCCGACCAGGGTCGCCTTCTGCCGCTTGCCGTCGGAGAACACCACCCGGATGGTCGAGCCGTCGGCGGCCCCGGCCACCACGTGGTTGTTGGTCAGGATCCGGCCCCGGTCGTCGAACACGAAGCCCGACCCGGTGGCCCGACCGACCCTGATCATCACCGTCGAGGGAACGGTCTTCGCGGCCACGGCGACCGCATCGATCGGCGCCGCGGCCCGCGGGGTGGGCTCGGCGGTCGGATCCGCGCTCGGTTCCACCGTGGGGTCGGTCGAGGCGGTCGGATCGACCGGGGTCGTCGGGGCCGCTGCGCGGGTGACCTCGCCGGTCGAGCCGGCGAGTCGCGCTCCGCCGTAGCCCGCACCCCCGCCGACCACCAGAGCCAGCGCGGCGGCCAGGCCGAGCACCGACCCGGTGCGCAGCGGACGTCGGCGGCCCGGTGCCGCGGGCGGGACCGGTGGCGGGGGCGGTGGCCCACCCGGTGGGGCGAACGCGGGCGCGGCCGAGGAGGACGTGGGGGCCGCAGCGTCGAAGACCCCGAAGTAGCGGGTGTCGTCGGGCGGCGGGCCGGCGGGCGATCCAGCGCCCGGATACTGCTCTGACAAGGTCTCTAGCCCCTTAGATCGGCCAGTATCTCAGCCCAGCCAGCCATGATTTCCTCCATCGTAGACGTCGATCCGGCACCGGAGTGCGGAAGCGAGTCGACCGCGGATGCCAGGAGTGATTCGGAGCCGTCGGTCACCACGGTGAACACGGTGTCTCCCGACTGCCAGGTAGCCGACTCCGAGGCCCCGTGGGCCACATAGGTCTGCAGCCGTCGGTCCCAGGTCATCCCCTCGGGCACAGAACCCAGTCGACCGCGCTGCTGTCGCACGCTGACCGTGGCGACGCCGTCGGAGTAGTCGGCCTGGATCATCGACGGATCGGCCCGCCGATCGGTCCGGAGCCGGACCAGCGACATCCGGACCAGCCGCGACGGGCAGACCCAGCCGAGCGTCTCGACCTGGGACCGGCTGCTCAGGGTCAGTGCCACGTTGACCGTCGACCCGCCGAGCCGGGCCGGGAAGTGCGCCGAGGCGTACGTCCGGTCGCTGAAGGTGATCGAGGTGAACCCGTACGACAGCTCGGCCGACCCGGCTTCGTCGTAGGTCTCGTGCCACAGCAGGACGCCGGTGGCGTCGTCGATCCACCACCGGGCGCTGACCGCACCGCCGCGGCTGGCGACCACGGCGGTGGCGGGTCGTCCGGCGACGGTGGCCCCCGAGCGACCCCCGAGCACGTAGTGCAGATCGAGCAGATCGAGCAGGTCGTCGTCGACCACCCGCGAGGTCGAGGCGATCGGCGAGAAGTGCTGGATCAGCGGGTCGCCGGTGAGGTTGCTGACGTGCATCTCCAGTCCCTCGCCGGCCACGCTCTGCACGTCGACCATGGCGGCGACCGCCGAGCCGTCGCGGTAGGCGGTGAACGACTGGCGTCCGCGGTAGCTGAGCGCCCCGACCTCGTCGGCCGAACGTCTCAGGACCGCGAGCACCGCGTGCTGGTCGAGTGGATCGCCGGTGGCGTCGGTCGGCGGTCCGGCGACCGTACGCGGTGCGTGGAGGTCGGCGGTGTCGACCAGGTTGACTGCGGCCAGCGACGCCCCCGACCAGGACGACTGGCCGAGGGTCGAGGTGAAGGCGACCCGCGCCTCGGCGTCCGGGTCGAGGATCTGCGCGGCACCGCGGCCGGGCGCGGCGGCGTACCCGACCAGCCCGACCGAGACCAGCGCGGTGGAGGTGGCCATCGCGGCCGCCGCGGCCCGCAGCCGCCAGCGGCGTCGTCGACCGGGCAGCCGCCAGACGGTGTCTACCCGAGCGGTGCGGTTGAACGGGCGGAACCTCAGTGGTTCGGCCGCCTCGTCGCCGGCGATCGAGACCAGGCGCTGCGACAGGTCGCTCGGGGCGTGCCTGGGGTCGGCGCGTCCGAGCATCCGGCGCAGCGCGCGCAACTCGGCGACCTCGGCCCGGCAGCTGTCGCAGGACAGCAGGTGGCCGACCATGCGCTCACGCTCGACCTCGGGCAACGCCCCGTCGACGAACGCCGACTGCAACTCCGCCCAGCGGAGGCAGCCCGGGTCGTTCACGCCGACCTCGCCGGCTCCAGACCCACCGAGCGGCCCGGGGCGGGGCCCTCCTCGGCGTCGACCCCCAGGTAGTGGAAGCGGTCGCCGGTCGGCTGGCGGTGACGCAGGGCCGCTCTCAGCTGGGCCCGGCCGCGGTGGATGCGGCTCCGGACCGTCCCGATCTTGATGTCGAGGACGTCGCTGATCTCCTCGTAGGTCAGACCTTCGATGTCGCAGAGCACGACCGCGGCCCGGAACTCGGGCGGGAGTGCGGCCAGTGCGGCGGCCACGTCGTGGTCGAGGTCGGCGTCGGCCAACTGCTCGGACGGGGTCTTCCACGAGCTGCGGAGTCGCTCGTCCGCACCGTCGGCCAATCCGTCGAAACGGATCTTCTGCCGGCGCCGGGCCCCGTCGAGGAAGAGGTTGGTGGTGATGCGGTGCAGCCATCCCTCGAAGGTGCCGGGCTGGAAGCGGTGCAGCGAGCGGAAGACGCGGACGAAGACGTCCTGGGTCAGGTCCTCGGCGTCGTGCGGATTGCCGGTGAGCCGGTAGGCCAGTCGGTAGACCCGGGCGCTGTGATCGCGGACGATCTCTTCCCAGGTCGGCGGGACCCAGGCGGTCTCGACCGGCGCGGGCGGCGTGACGCGCTCGGCCGGTGCCTTGCTGAACACCACCGCCATCACCTCCGCGCTCGCGTCACCGGATCGCCGTGGGTGGCGCGCCTGCACTTCATTCTCGCGACCGAGCCTGGGGAAGCGCTGAGCCCAACCTGTCAATTGGCTGTGCGCGGTGGTGGCATGCCTCACACCCGACCAACGGCGGGGACGACGCCGGCGTTCCACGGGGTCATCCGACGGGAAGGCCGGCCGCGGCGAAGCACTGCCGCAGTGCAGCGACCTCGGCCTCGGTCGCGTCGATCATCGGCGCCCGGACCCCACCGGCGCCGCGACCCTGGAGCAGCAGACCGGCCTTGACCAGGATCACGCCCTGGGTGGCGAAGATGCCCGTGTAGAGGGGCAGCAACTGACGGTGCCGGGCCAGCGCGGTGTCCGGGTGACCGGCCAGGTACGCCTCGATCAGCGCCCGGGTGCCCAGGCCGGTGAAGTGGGTCGAGGTACCGACCACACCGACGCCACCCACCGACAGCAGCGGCAGGGTCATCGCGTCGTCGCCGGAGTAGTAGGCCAGCGCGGAGCGCGCCATCACGTCGGCCGAGGCGGCCAGATCGCCCTTGGCGTCCTTGATGGCCACGATCCGGGGATGCTCGGTCAGGCGGAGCAGGGTGTCGGTGCTCAGCGCCGAGGCCGAGCGACCCGGGATGTCGTAGAGCATCACCGGAACGTCGGTGGCGTCGGCGACCCGGCGGAAGTGGGCGAGCAGACCGGCCTGTGGCGGCTTGGAGTAGTACGGGGTGACGACGAGCAGGCCGTGGGCGCCGATCTCGGCGGCCGTGCGGGCCAGCGCCACCGTGTGCTCGGTGTTGAACGTCCCGACCCCGGTCAGCACCTGGGCCCGGTCACCGACGGTGTCGAGCACCACCCGCAGCAGGTCGGCTTTCTCCGCGTCGGTGGTGGTCGGCGATTCGCCCGTGGTCCCGCTGATCACCAGTCCGTCGTGGCCCTGCTCGTCGACGAGGTAGCCGGCCAACTTGGCGGCCCCGTCGAGGTCGAGCGAGCCGTCCGCGCGGAACGGGGTGACCATCGCCGTCAGCAGACGACCGAAGGGCGGGGTGGGCATGGCGTCATATTAGGGGCAGTCGTCGATCGCGGTCGGCGGCGTCGGATGCGGCGCGCTGGGGCGAAGGGGCCGAACCTCGATAGTCTTACCCCCGTGACTGCGCCTGCCGGTAAGACGTCTCCCAAGTCCGCTCCCAAGCCAGCGACCTGGGCGTACGCCGAAGACTTCCGTCCCGAGACCGAGATCGCCACCGAGGCGCGGGCCCGGGGCGTCGAACTCGACGCCCGCCCGCTCGGACGCGGGACCGCCAGCCTGCTCACCCTGATGGCGCGCGCGATCGGCGCCAAGGCCGTGGTCGAGATCGGCACCGGGGCGGGTGCGTCGAGTCTGGCCCTGTTCGCCGGGATGGAGCCCGACGGCATCCTGACCAGCGTCGACATCGAACCGGAGCACCAGCACGCCGCTCGCCGCGCGCTGCTGGCCACCGGGATCAAGCCGCAGCGCTTCCGGCTGATCGCCGGTGCCGCGCTCAATGTGCTCCCCCGGCTCCGGGACGGCGCGTACGACCTGGTCTACATCGACGCCGACAAGCTCGAATACCCCGACTACGTGGTCCAGGCCCTCCGGTTGCTGCGGCACGGCGGCCTGCTGCTGCTCGACAACGCGCTGTGGCACGACTCCGTGGCCGACCCGGCCCAGACCGACGACCAGACCGAGGCCGTACGCGCCGCGCTGGCCCTGGTCGCCGATGACGACGACCTGATCTCGGCCCTGCTGCCGGTCGGCGACGGCCTGCTGGCCGCGGTCAAGGGCTGACCCACCGACTCCACGCAACCGACGACGGCTGCCTCCCCGAGGGGAAGCAGCCGTCGTCGGTCGTCGTGATCAGTGCGGGTCAGGCGGTGACCTTGACGCCCTTGCCGATCACCGTGATGCCGTTGTCGGAGACCGTGAAGCCGCGGGCCAGGTCGGCGGCGCGGTCGACACCGACCGAGGCACCCTCCTCGATGATGACGTTCTTGTCGAGGATCGCGCTGCGGATGACCGCGTTCCGCCCGATCCGGACGTTGGACAGGATCACCGAGTGGTCGACCTTCGCGTTCTCGTGGACCCGGACGTTGGGCGAGAGCACCGAGGACTCGATCGATCCACCCGACACGATGCAGCCGGGGCTGACGATCGAATCGAGGGCCAGACCGCGCAGGGTGAACTTGGCCGCCGGCATCTGCACCGGGTAGGTCCAGATCGGCCACTCGGAGTTGTAGAGGTTGAAGACCGGGTCGATCGAGACCAGGTCCATGTGGGCCTCGTGGTAGGCGTCGATGGTCCCGACGTCACGCCAGTAGGCGCGGTCGCGATCGGTCGACCCGGGCACCACGTTGGCGGTGAAGTCGTAGACCGAGGCGTCGCCCTTGTTGACGAAGCTCGGGATGATGTCACCACCCATGTCGTGCCGCGAACCCTCCAGGCTGGCGTCGGCCTCGAGCGACTCGATCAGGTCCTTGGTGGTGAAGATGTAGTTGCCCATCGAGGCGAAGCTCGAATCGGGGTCGTCGGCCAGCCCCGGCGGGTCGGCGGGCTTCTCGAGGAACTGCTCGATCTTGTCGTTCGGTCCGGCGTCGATGACCCCGAAGGCCGAGGCCTGGTTGCGCGGGACCCGGATCCCGGCCACCGTGCAGGCCCGACCGGCCTGGATGTGGGTGTCGAGCATCTGCTCGACGTCCATCCGGTAGATGTTGTCGGCGCCGAAGACGACCACGTAGTCGGGTTCCTCGTCGCTGATCAGGTTCATCGACTGGTGGATGGCGTCGGCGCTGCCCTGATACCACTGCGGGCCGAGCCGCTGCTGGGCCGGCACCGGAGTCACGTAGTTACCCAGCATCGTCGACATCCGCCAGGTCAGCGAGATGTGGCGATCCAGGGAGTGTGACTTGTACTGGGTGAGGACGGCGATCTGCCGCATCCCGGCGTTGGCCAGGTTGGACAGCACGAAGTCGATCAGTCGGTAAGTGCCCCCGAACGGCACGGCGGGCTTGGCCCGGTCAGCCGTGAGCGGCATCAGGCGCTTGCCCTCGCCGCCGGCCAGAACGATCGCCAAGACTTTCGGTCGCGAACTCATGGACTGAAACTTAGGCGTAACCGCTCGCAGGCGACAGAGGGGGGTCGGACGAGGCTGACCACGGGCGGCTGTTGCCTCTGTTCAGTCCAGGTGGCGCTGTGGAACGATGCCAGGCATGACGCCTGCCAACGACGATCGGCTCTCCATCTCGCTGCTGACCCGGGAGTACCCGCCGCACATCTACGGCGGTGCCGGCGTTCACGTCGGCCAGCTCGTCCCCCAGCTCCGCAAGCTGATCGACGTCGACGTGCAGTGCATGGGTGAGCCGCGCGAGGGGGCCACCGCGCACGCCGAGAACTTCCCCGAGGGCGCCAACGCGGCGCTGCGGGTGTTCGGTGCCGACCTGTCGATGACCGCGGCCGTCCCGTCGGTCGACCTGGTGCACTCGCACACCTGGTACGCCAACCTGGCCGGTCACCTGACCGGGCTGCTGCAGGACATCCCGCACGTGGTCAGCGCTCACTCGCTCGAGCCGCACCGCCCGTGGAAGGCCGAGCAGCTCGGCGGGGGCTACCGCCTGTCGTCGTGGGCGGAGAAGACCGCTTTCGAGGGCGCCGATGCGGTCATCTCGGTGAGTGCCGGGATGCGCGTGGACATCCTCGAGTCCTACGGCAACCTCGACCCGGCCAAGGTCCACGTGATCAAGAACGGCATCGACCCGGACGAGTTCGCACCCGACACCGGCACCGACGTGGTCACCTCGATCGGCATGGAGCTCGACCGGCCGACGGTGGTCTTCGTCGGCCGGATCACCCGCCAGAAGGGCCTGATCCACCTGGTCCGCGCGGCCGAGCAGTTCGACAGCGAGACCCAGTTGGTGCTGCTGGCCGGCGCCCCGGACACCCCGGAGATCGCCGCCGAGTTCAACGACGCGTTCGCCCACCTCAAGGACCGGCGGGGCAACGTCATCTGGATCCAGGAGATGCTGCCGCGGGCCTCGGTCCGCCAGATCCTGTCGCACGCCACGGTGTTCGCCTGCCCGTCGGTCTACGAGCCGCTGGGCATCGTCAACCTCGAGGCCATGGCCTGCGAGACCGCCGTCGTCGCCTCGGCGGTCGGCGGGATCCCCGAGGTCGTGGTCGATGGCGAGACCGGGTACCTGGTCCCCTACGACCCGGCCCAGGCCGGTGACCCCGCGTACGTGAGCGCCTTCGAGCAGGGGCTGGCCGAGCGGATCAACGCCCTCACCGCCGATCCGGACCGGGCCCGGCAGTTCGGGCTGGCCGGTCGCCAGCGCTGCATCGACGAGTTCAGCTGGGCCAAGATCGCCGCCGAGACGGTCGACGTCTATCGCCACGCGATCGAGGTGCACGGCAGCTGAGACCTGCTCAGCTGCGGGTCACCGCGAGTTCGGTCCCGGCGGTCAGCGTGACCAGGTCGGCATAGCCGATCGGGAAGACGGCGTGCGGGATGCCGCCCCCCACCCAGAGCTCGCCGTACGCGGCCAGGTCACGGTCGATCAGCGTGCGGAGGGGTCGTGGATGTCCGATCGGCGCCACCCCGCCGATCGGCTGCCCGGTGTGGGTGCGGACGAAGCCGGCCGACGCCCGGGCCAGGCTGAGGCCGCTGGTCTCGGCGATCAGCTCGAGATCAACCCGGTGCGCACCGCTGGCCATGATCAGCACCGGCTCGTCCGACCCGGTGGCGAAGATCAGCGAGTTGGCGATGGCCCCGACCTCGCACCCGAGCTGGTCGGCCGCCGCCCGCGCCGTCGGAGCGGCCTCGGCCAGGATCCGGACCCGCCCGGGCAGTCCGGCCGCCTCGAGCGCAGCGTCGATGGCCGCGCACGTCGGATGTTCGTTCACGACGCCGCAGTGTGGCAGACCCGGGGTGAGCCAACGACGACCGGCCCTGCGGGGGTGCGACGCCACGCCCAGTTATCGAGTCGATGGAGGAGTTTCGGGCGCGAGGAGCGCCAGCGACGACCGACCGGAGCGGGGGGTGTGGGGGGTCGTCCCCCCACGTCGACAGCGCCGCGAGGAGCGCCAGCGACGACCGACCACGCGGGGGTGTGGGGGTCGTCCCCCCACGTCGACAGCGCCGCGAGGAGCGCCAGCGACGACCGACCACGCGGGGGTGTGGGGGTCGTCCCCCACGTCGACAGCGCCGCGAGGAGCGCCAGCGACGACCGACCACGCGGGGGTGTGGGGGTCGTCCCCCACACGTAATTGCGACGACCCGGCCGCAAAGCGACCGGGTCGGAGCTATCGAAAAGAGGAGATCAGCCGACAACACCCTTGAGGGCGCCAGCGAGTTCGGCGGCCTCCGTGGCGTTCAGCTCGACCACCAGCCGGCCACCACCTTCCAGTGGCACCCGCATCACGATGCCGCGCCCTTCTTTGGTGACCTCCATAGGACCGTCACCGGTTCGCGGTTTCATTGCTGCCATCGCAAATCCTCATCTGTAGTCGTTCGGTCATCAATCGTGCAGGCGTCGCACAGTCGATTATTCCGTATGGATGGCACAGTCGATGAGGTGGTCGTCGACCAGACCGATGGCCTGCATCAACGCGTACGCCGTGGTCGGCCCCACGAAGCGGATTCCGCGGCGTTTCAACTCCTTGGCCATGGCCACCGATTCGGGTGAGGTGGCGCGCCATTCCTCGGGTGTCGGTCGACCGCGACCGACCACCCGGTAGCTCAGCACCAGCTCGGCGTAGGCCTGGCCCAGCTCGGCGACGACCCGCGCGTTGGCCACGGCGGCTTCGATCTTGGCCCGGTTGCGCACGATGCCCGGGTCGGCCATCAGCCGTTCGACGTCGTGCTCGTCGAACGCGGCGACCGACGCCGGGTCGAATGCGGAGAACGCCCGGCGGAAGTTCTCCCGCTTGCGCAGGATGGTGATCCAGGAGAGACCGGACTGGAAGGCCTCGAGCGTCATCCGCTCGTAGATGCCGGACACCGATTCGACCCGGCGACCCCATTCGAGATCGTGGTAGTCGAGATAGTCCGGGGCCGACAACGCCCACGGGCAGCGCAGCCGACCGTCCGGTCCGGGGAGCGCTCCGCTCACCGGGTGGCGGCGATGGCGCCGAAGGCGTCGAGGCTGCGTCGGAAGCCGACGCGCATCACCGGCAGCAGCAGCCGGGTGATCAGGGCGCCGAGCGGGCCGCCCGGGACGGTGATCATCTCGGTGCACTCCACCGTGGTCCCGCCGGCGTGACCGGTGAGCCGGAAGACGCCCTCGCCGGTGAAGTACGGGCCCAGGTGCAGCACCTCGAGCTCGGCATGATTTCCGGTCGGTTCGGTCCACCCGGTGACGATGAAGTTGTCGAGCAGCCCCAGCGGGATGCGGCCGAGCCAGAAGCCGGAGAGCGCGGCGACGCGTACGCCGGTCCCGGTGCGGTGCGGCGTGAGCACCCGCAGCGTGGTCAGCGGGATCCAGCGGGCCTGTCCCTCCCAGTCGACCAACACCGGCCAGGCGAGATCGAGCTCGGCGTTGATCTCGGCGGAGACCTCGAGTCGCACACTCATGCCGGACTCGGCTGCGAGGCGGGCGGCGGGTAGGAGCCGGGTTGCGGGTACGACGCCGGCGGCGGATACGACGGCTGGTGCTCGTACGACGACTGGGGCCCGTACGACGGCTGGGGCTCGTACGACGACTGGGGCCCGTACGACGGCGCGGGTCCGGCGACCAGGGTCTCAACCGGCCGACCCTCGTGCGTGGGCAGCTCGGGGGCCGCATCCGGACCGTCCTGACCGGTCAGCGCGGCGATCCGGGCGTCACGCTCGGCGATCTCGGCGGCCAGCCGGTCGATCAGGTCGTCGACCTGGTCCATCGCGTAGCCGCGCCAGGCGACCCCGAACCGGAGGCCCTTCAGGTCCTCGGCGGCCAGCGGCCGCGCGGGCAGGTCGGTCCGGAACGTGTCGTAGACCGGCTCGTTGCTCATCTGTCCCGCTCCTCCCGCCGCCGCCATCGCGGCCACGCCCAGGGCGGCGATGGCGATGACGGCGATGAACCACTCCATGATGGTGATGGTGTCATCCCGCTACTCCGGACGGCTGGCCCGGGTGGTCGAGTCCTGGTCGCCCAGCACCGTGGACACCGCCTGGTCGGGATCGTCGGTCAGCACGAACATGTCGAGGTCGCTGGCCGAGATCGTGCCGGCCTCGAGCGCCGTCCCGCGGAGCCAGCCGAGCAGCCCGGACCAGTACGCGGTGTCGAACAGCACCACGGGGAACGAGGTCACCTTGCGGGTCTGAACCAGGGTCAGCGCCTCGAAGAGTTCATCGAGCGTCCCGAACCCTCCGGGCAGCACGACGAAACCCTGCGCGTACTTGACGAACATCGTCTTGCGGGCGAAGAAGTAGCGGAAATTGATCCCCAGGTTCACGTAGGGATTGAGCCCGGCCTCGAACGGCAGTTCGATACCCAGCCCGACCGAGACCCCACCCGCTTCGGCCGCACCCTTGTTCGCCGCCTCCATCACCCCGGGACCGCCGCCGGTGATGACCGCGACCCCGGCCCGGGCCAGCCGGCCGGCCAGGTCCTCGGCCTGCGCGTAGGTCGGGTGGTCGCGCGGCGTACGCGCCGAACCGAACACGCTGACCGCCGGACCCAGCTCGGCCAGGGTGCCGAAGCCCTCGACGAATTCGGACTGGATCCGCAGCACCCGCCAGGGGTCGGTGTGCACCCAGTCGGCCGAACCCAGGCCGTCGAGCAGCCGCTGGTCAGTGGTCGAGGGCTGGGCCATCCGCTCCCCCCGGACCACCGGACCCTGGACGCGTCGCACAGTCATGCCGGTCAACCTAGTGCCCGGCCCACAATTAGCCTTCAGCCATGGACACCGCCCTGAGCCCGGACGCCCGCCGAAACGCGCTCGACGCACTGGCCGCCGAGGAGGTCGAGGTCCTGGTCATCGGCGGTGGGGTGACCGGAGCCGGCACCGCGCTCGACGCCGTGACCCGGGGGCTGCGGGTCGGACTGGTCGAGGCCCGTGACTACGCCGCCGGCACCTCGAGCCGCTCGACCAAGCTGTTCCACGGCGGTCTGCGCTACCTCGAGCAGTTCAACTTCGCGCTGGTCTTCGAGGCCCTCAAGGAGCGTCGGTTGGCGCTCGAGACGCTGTGCCCGCACCTGGCCAAGCCGGTCCAGTTCATCTACCCGCTGCGCCGGGCCGGGATCGACCGCGCGTACGCGGGGCTGGGCATCGGGGTCTACGACGTGATGGGCGCCGGTCGTGGCGTCCCGCACCATCTGCGCCACCTCAGCCGCAAGCAGGCGCTCGAATTGTTCCCGTCGGCGGACCGCAACGCCATCACCGGCGCGATCACCTTCTACGAGGGCCAGGTCGACGACGCCCGGCACACCATGATGATCGCCCGGACCGCTGCGCGCTACGGCGCCCACGTCGCGGCCAGCACCCGGGTCACCGGATTCCTCCGCGAGCAGGACCGAGTGGTCGGGGTCACCGTGCACGATCTCGAGGCCGGCCGCCAACTGCAGATCCGGGCCCGGCAGATCGTCAACGCCACCGGGGTCTGGGTCGACGACATCCAGCAGATGGTCGGTGGGCGCGGGCAGTTCCAGGTCCGGGCCTCGAAGGGCGTCCACCTGGTCATCCCGCGCAACCGGATCAACGCGCGGGCCGGGTTGATCAGCCGGACCGAGAAGAGCCTGCTGTTCATCGTGCCGTGGGGCAGCCACTGGATCATCGGCACCACCGACACCGAATGGGGTCTCGATCGGGCCCATCCCGCGGCCAGCCAGGCCGACATCGACTATCTGCTGAATCACGCCAATGCCCTGCTGGCCGACAAACTCACCCGTGACGACGTGGTCGGGGTGTACGCCGGACTGCGCCCGCTGCTCTCGGGTGAGTCGGACTCGACCTCGAAGCTGTCGCGCGAACACGCCGTCGCCTCCCCGGTCCGCGGGCTGACCGTGGTGGCCGGCGGCAAGTACACGACCTACCGGGTGATGGCCAAGGACGCGATCGACGCCGTCGTCCACGACCTCGACCGCCACGTCCCGCCCAGCTGCACCGAGGACGTCCCGCTGCTCGGCGCCGACGGCTACCTCGGGATGTGGAACGCTCGGGCTCAACTGGCCGAACGCTGGGGCCTGCGGGTCAGCGTGGTCGAGCACCTGCTCAACCGCTACGGCTCGCTGGTCGAGGAACTGATGGCGCTGGTCGCCGAGCGCCCCGAGCTGGCCGAGCCGCTGGACAGCGCTTCCGACTATCTCAAGGTCGAGGCGGTCTACGCCGCCTCGCACGAGGGCGCGCTGCACCTCGACGACATCCTGGCCCGGCGTACCCGGATCTCGATCGAGACCTGGGACCGCGGGGTCGCCGCCGCCGCCGAGGTCGCCGCGCTGGTCGCCCCGGTGCTGGGCTGGGACGCCGCCGTGGTCGAACGCGAGGTCGACCACTACCGCGCCCGGGTCGCCGCCGAACGCGAGTCGCAGAACCAGGGTGACGACCTCTCCGCCGACGCCGCCCGGCATGGCGCCCCCGACGTACGCACTGCTGCGCCGGCCTGACGACTCTGGTTGGGGCCGCTTGGGGCGGATCCGGGCCGTTTGGGCACCTGTGCGCGCAAACAGCCCCACTCACGCCGCGATCCGGGCCGTTTGGGCACCTGTGCGCGCAAACAGCCCCACTCGCGCCTCGATCCGGGCCGTTAGGGCACCTGTGCGCGCAAACAGCCCCATTCGCGCCTGGATCCGGGCCGTTTGGGCACCTGTGCGCGCAAACAGCCCCATTCGCGCCTGGATCCGGGCCGTTAGGGCACCTGTGCGCGCTAACGGCCCTGCTCAGCCCGCGCGCCCGGGCCCGGGCGCCGTCAGGAAGTGGCGTTGACTCCACTTCCACTCGCCGAGCGCCGGATACTTCGGGCGGGAAGTGACAGGAAGTGACGTTAACGCCACTTTCTGCAGCCTCCGGTGGGCGGAAAGCGGGCGGAAAGCGAGCGGAAAGCGAGCGGAAGGGGGCGGAAGGTCGACGGCGCCCGGATCAGGCGGTGGTCAGCCAGCGGAGCAGGGCGTCGCGACAGGTGACCAGGTCGGCGGCCGGGCAGAACTCGTCGTCGGCGTGGGCCTTGCTGGGGTTGCCCGGGCCGAAGTTGACCGCCGGGATGCCCATCGAGGAGAAGCGGGCGACATCGGTCCAGCCGAACTTGGCGCTGGGCTCGCCGCCGACCGCGGCCAGGAAGCCGGCGGCGGCGGGCCGGTCGAGCCCGGGGCGGGCGCCGGCGGCGACGTCGGTGACCCGGACCGAGAAGCCGTCGAGCACCTCGCGTACGTACGCTTCGGCCTGGTCGGCATCCTTGTCGGGCGCGAAGCGGTAGTTGACCTCGATCTCGCAGCGGTCGGGGATCACGTTGCCGGCGATCCCGCCGTTGATCCGGACCGCGTTGAGCCCCTCGTGGTACATCAGCCCGTCGACCTCGATCTCGCGGGCCTCGTACGCGGCCAGCCGGGTCAGCACCGCCCCGGCGTCGTGGATGGCGTTGTGGCCCATCCAGGCCCGGGCCGAGTGAGCGGCCACGCCGCTGAACTCCACGGCCAGCCGCATGGTGCCCTGGCAGCCGCCCTCGATCCGGGCGTTGGTCGGCTCGCAGAGCACGGCGAAGTCGCCGGCCAGATACTCGGGGCGCTCGGCGGCGATCCGGTTCAGACCGTTGAGCTCGGCCTCGACCTCCTCGTTGTCGTAGAAGATCCAGGTCACGTCGCGGACCGGCTCGGCCACCGCTGCGGCGACGGCCAGCTGGACGGCCACCCCACCCTTCATGTCGCAGGCACCACGACCCCAGATGAGTTCCTCGCCGGCGGTGTCTGTCTGGGAGGACGATGCTCCGGACCCCCCGCTGACCGGTCCTCGCTCGCGCTCCTCGCGGCCGCCCGTCACCCACGACGGGACGTTGCCGGCGATCGGCACGGTGTCGAGGTGCCCGGCGATGACCACCCGTTCGTCGCGGCCGAGGGCGGTCCGCGCGACCACCACGTTGCCGTCGCGGATCACCTCGAGGTGGTCGTAGCCGCGCAGCGCCTGCTCGACGGCGTCGGCGATCGGGGTCTCGTTGCCGCTCACCGACTCCATGTCGATCAGGGCACGGAGCAGTGCGACGAGGTCGCCTTCGAGGGCAAGGGGTTCAGCCATGATCGGCACCCTAGGCGATGCCGCCGGGGACCTCGCCACCCGCTCATCGGTGGTCCGGCACCGGGCCGGAGCCGTCATCCGGGACCACGTCATATCGATTGTCGATAAGGCCGGTTCGGTAGGCTTCGCGTCATGACTGACGCAGTTCGCTCGGCCTGGGGCTGGGGCCTCGCTTCGATCCACCACACCGGACAGGTCCTCGACACCTACTTCCCGGCACCCAGCCTCGGCGCCCCCACGGACGCCGAGGCGCCCACCGCGTTGGTCGAGGCACAGAGCGACGACGGCGTACGCGGGGTCCGGACCGAGCTGGTCAAGGTGGAGATCGATCTCGACGCCGCCCCCGCCGGCGCCTCCGACGCCTACCTGCGGCTGCACCTGCTCAGCCACCGGCTGGCCGCCCCGCGCTCGGTCAACCTCGACGGGCTCTTCGGCGCGCTGGCCAACGTGGTCTGGACCTCGGCCGGGCCGTGTGCGGTCGACGGTTTCGAGGAGGTCCGGCCGGCGTTGCGGGCCCGTCACGGCCACCTCACCGTGTTCGGGGTCGACAAGTTCCCGCGGATGGTCGACTACGTGGTGCCGAGCGGCGTGCGGATCGCCGACGCCGACCGGGTCCGGCTCGGTGCCCACCTGGCTGAAGGCACCACCGTGATGCACGAGGGCTTCGTCAACTTCAACGCCGGCACGCTGGGCACGTCGATGGTCGAGGGACGCATCTCGGCCGGTGTGGTCGTCGGTCGCGACTCCGACGTCGGCGGCGGCGCCTCGATCATGGGCACGCTGTCCGGGGGCGGCACCGAGGTCATCTCGATCGGTGAACGCTGCCTGCTCGGTGCCAACGCCGGGATCGGCATCGCGCTCGGCGACGACTGCGTGATCGAGGCCGGGCTCTACGTCACTGCGGCGACCAAGGTCACGCTGCTGCCGGCCGGTGACGTCGTCAAGGCCCGTGAGCTGTCCGGGGCCAGCGGTCTGCTCTTCCTGCGCAACTCGGTCAGCGGCGCCATCGAAGCGCGTCCGCGCCGGGGCGTCGGGGTGGAGCTCAACGCGGCCCTGCACGCCAACTGAGCGTGCCCAGCCGCGACCGAGCGCCGCGCGGAGCCCGCGAGGGGCCAATCCGTGTCGGCCGCGACGAGCGCCAGCGAGGACCGGCACGCGGGGGGCGTGGGGGGTCACCCCCCCACACGGCTCGGACCCTCGGCTGTCTCGGCTTGGCCTTGGTCGTCCTGGTCGGCCTCGGCGTGATCGGGTTCTCCTGGCTGCGCAACCGCGGGATCACCGATCCGGCCCCGGGTCAGCAGCGCTGCATCGCCACCGCCGACGACCGGTCGGTGGTCCTCGATCTCGACCAGGCCCACTTCGCGTCGATCATCGTCGGGATGGCGGTCGAGCGCGGGCTGCCCGCCCGGGCCGGGTCGATCGCGATGGCCACGGTCTATCAGGAGACCGGGATCCGCAACCTCGACTACGGCGACCGCGACTCGGTCGGTCTGTTCCAGCAGCGGCCGTCGCAGGGCTGGGGCAGCGAGAAGCAGCTGATGGACCCCTACTACGCGACCGACAAGTTCTACGACGCGCTGGTCCGGGTCGACGGCTGGCGGACCGACTCGATCAACGACGTCGCCCAGAAGGTCCAGATCAGCGGACACCCCAACGCCTACCGGCAGCACGAGGGGAACGCCCGAGTGCTGGCCAGCGTCCTGGCCGGGCACTCCCCCGCCGGGTTCAGCTGCCTCGACCGCTCGGGTGCCGACGGTGATGCCGAGGGTCTGGCCACCTCGCTCGACCAGACCTTCGGTCGCGAGGCCCGGGTCGAGGGATCGAGCGTCACCGTGACGGCCAGGACCAACCGACTCGCCTGGGCGTACGCGCACCACGCCGTGGCCAACGCCTCGTATTACGGGGTGACCACCGTGCGGGTCGGCGACCGGGTCTGGCAGACCGATCAGTTCACCGTGCCGACCTGGGACGACGGTGACCCGACCGGGACGTCGAAGCGCCAGGTGACGATCAGCGTCCGCTGATCACCGTCGACGCAGCAGCGCTCAGCCGGCGGTCAGCCGGGCGGCTGCCGCGGCGATCCGGTCATCCGGGGCGGTCAGGGCCAGGCGTACGTGCTGCGTCCCCGCCGCGCCGTAGAAATCACCCGGCGCGGCCAGGATGCCGCGGCCGGCCAGGAAGTCGAGAGTGGTGCGGCTGTCCTCGCCGCGGGTCGCCCACAGGTAGAGCGAACCCTCCGAGTGGTCGATCCGGAAGCCGGCGCTCTCCAGGGCCGGGCGCAGCAGGGCCCGCCGGCCGAGGTAGCGCTCGCGCTGCACGTCGACGTGGTCCTGGTCACCGAGCACGTCGATCATCACGCGCTGCACCGGACCGGGGACCATCATCCCCGCGTGCTTGCGCACCTGGAGCAGCTCCGCGACCACCCGCGGGTCACCGGCGACGAAGCCGGCGCGGTAACCGGCCAGGTTCGAGCGCTTGGACAGCGAGTGGAGGACGAGCAGCCCGGTGTGGTCGCCCTCGCAGACCTCGGGATGTAACACCGACACCGGCTCGGACTCCCAACCGAACTCGCCGTAGCACTCGTCCGATACAACGATCGCCCCGAGCGCCCGCGCGGCTCGGACCCGGTCGCGCAGCACGGCCGCCGACAGGATCTCACCGGTCGGGTTGCTCGGCGAGTTGAGCCAGACCAAGGCTGGGCGCCGCCCTCGGGTCTCCGGGCGCTCGTCGAGCCCGGACAGGTCATCGAGCGCGACCGAGGCGCAGCGCGCCAGCAGCGCTCCGACCAGATAGGTCGGGTACGCCGTTTCCGGGACGACCACGAGATCACTCGGCCCCAGGCCGAGCAGGGTCGGCAGCCAGCCGACCAGTTCCTTGGTCCCGATCAGCGGCAGGGTCGCATCGGCCTCGAGACCGACCACACCCCAGCGCCGGGCCAGGTACGCCGCCTGCGCGGCGCGGAGCTCAGGAGTTCCGGCCGCGAACGGGTACCCCGGGCTGTCGGCCGCCGCCGCGAGTGCACGGCGGGCGACTTCGGGCGTGGGGTCGACCGGGGTGCCGATCGACAGGTCGATCAGACCGTCCGGGTGCTCCGCCGCCCGGGCCTTGGCCCCGGCGATGGTGTCCCAGGGAAAATCCGGGAGGGTGCCGGCCAGGCTCACTCGTCGTGCTCTTGGGGCGGCAACGCGGCGACGAACGGGTGATCGGTCTCGATCACGCCCATCTTGGCCGCGCCACCGGGCGAACCGAGGTCGCTGAAGAACTCGACGTTGGCGTTGTAGTAGTCCTTCCACTCCTCCGGCGTGTCGTCCTCGTAGAAGATGGCCTCCACCGGGCAGACCGGCTCGCAGGCGCCACAGTCCACGCACTCGTCCGGGTGGATGTAGAGCATCCGCTTGCCCTCGTAGATGCAGTCGACGGGGCATTCCTCGACGCAGGCGCGATCCTTGAGGTCCACACACGGCTGGGCGATGACGTACGTCACGGGGTAACTCCTCGGTTCGCGGTGCGCGGCCAGCACGGGCTGCGCAGTGTTCTCCGCCTAGTATCACGCGTCTGATCGACCGCAACCCAGTAAGGCCATCCTTCGAAAGCGAAGCTCCTGTGACCCTCCCCCCGCCGCTGCGTCAGGCGCAACCGGGCGAGCGCTGGGTCGTCCGCCACCGGCTCGACGACGGTTCGGCCGGCGATCTCATCGGCTGGCTGGTCGGCGTCGGTCCGGAGGTTGTCCTCGACACCGCCGGCGGCGTACGCCACACGGTCGCCGCCGACCGGGTGATCGTCGCCCGACGGGCTCCCGCAGCCGCCGGCGGACCCGACCCGCGTCGGATCGGCGCCGAGGAACTCGAACGCCACGCGGTGACCGGATGGCTGGCCGCGTCCGAGCCGCTCGGCGAGTGGACGCTGCGGGCCGGAAGCGGTTTCACCGGCCGGGCCAACTCGTGCCTGGCCGTGGGCGATCCCGGCGTGCCGATCGCCCGGGCGGCCGAGCGCATCGTGGCGTACGCGGCGGCACACGCCATCACCCCGATGGCCCAGGTGGTCACCGGCTCCGGGCCCGAGCGTGCCCTGCGTGCGCTGGGCTGGGTCGACACCTACATCCCGACCGAGGTGCTGGCCGTCCGGCTCACAGACCTGCTCGCCGACCGCCCGGCCGACCCGGCGGTCGAGATCGCCGCCCGGCTCGAGGAAGCTTGGCTTGCCGCCTACCACCGCAGTCGGGCCAACGACGCCGACCCGGCGATCCTGCGGGCCATCCTCGAGGGACGGCCGCCGCTCGCGCTGGCGTCGGTCCGGTCGGGCGGAGCGACCGTGGCCATCGCCCGCGGCCACCTCAGCAGCCCGTGGCTCGGGTTGGCCTCGATCTGGACCGACGCCGACCACCGGCGGCGCGGGCACGCCACGGCGATGATCACCACGCTCGGCCACTGGGCCGCCCGGCAGGGGGCCCGCTACGCCTACCTCCAGGTGGCCGCGGCCAACACCTCGGCGATCGCCGCGTACGCCCGGCTCGGCTTCGCCCCGCACCACCGCTACGGCTACCTGCGCCCGCCGGCCTGACGCCGCGTCGCGCGGTATTGCGCTGAAGATCCAGCGCCCGTCGACCCCGACCGCCGCGACTCACGCGTGGGCGCAGGGCGTCAGGCTCGACTGGCGCTGGATTCTCAGCGGATCAGCGGGTGCAGGTGACCCGGTTGGTCGGGGCGTAGCGCCAGGAGAACCGCTCGCGCTTGACGACCTTGCCGTCGTTGCTGAAGATCCGCTGGTAGCTGGCGTCGAAGCCCTGCACCGGGGTCATCGGCTCGCAGTCGGCCGAGTCGTCCTCGAGGTCCTGACCACTGGTGAAATTCGACTTCACCGGGGTGGTCGAGGTGATCTTGTCGTAGGTGCGGCTCGACCACATCTTCACCGTGATCGATCCCCGCCGGCTCGACGACGCCTTGACGATCGAGGCTTCGACCAGCACGCCGTAGTCGGTGTTGTTCTGGAACTTCAGGTCGAGATTCGGCCAGGCCACCGTCGCCTCGCGACCGGGCGGGTAGCGGTCGATGTAGAGGGTGTGCGGCTGGTGCTCGACGTCCTTCAGCCCGGCGAAGAACATGGCGTTGTAGGTGGTGGTCGCGCTCTGCGAGACCCCACCACCGAGTTCCTTCTTGAACTTCCCGCCGCGGATGATGAAGCCCTCGGTGAAGCCGTTGGCCCGGGTCCGCTCGCCGACCGTCTTGTTCAACGAGAAGGTCTCCCCCGGCTTCAGCACCGTCCCGTTGATCAGCTCGGCTGCCCGGCCGATGTTGACGTTGCGGTATTCGAGGTAGGGGAAGTAGGTGGTGTACTTCCCGATCACCCGCTTGATGCCGAGCTTCTCGGCGTCGGCGGTGGAGAACGTGGCCTTGGCCCCGGTCAGCTCGACCTCGACCTCACGCTCGCCCTTCGGCTTGGTCAGCGCCGGTTCGACCGCGGCCTTGAGCGACGCCGCGGTGACCTTGGTCCCGTCGACGGCCGCGATGACCTTCGGCTTGCCCTTGACCAACCGGACGGTGGCGTTCTTCGGCTTGACCGCCTCGACCGTGCTCACCGCGTCGGCGGCGCTCGTGCGCAACCGGTCGGCGTCGAGGACCGGAGTGAGGGTGGCGTTGTCGACCCGGAAGGTCAGCGCGTCGGCGATCATCGACCGGGTCACGGTGAACGCCCCGGCCGATCCGGCCGACACCTTCACGCCGGCCGCCACCGCGGGGCGGGCGTAGTCGCGGATCACCTGACGGGCGTCGGCGTCGGTGATCGCCGGCTCGACCACCTCGGCGGGCAGTTCGAGTGGGCGTACGCCGTCGAGCAGCCGGTCGCGGACCGTCTCGGCCGCGGCGGGTTGATCGAGGGTGACCCCGGCCCGGGCCTGCTCGAGGACAGCTCTGGTCCCCCGATAGCGGATCCCGGCGTCACGGGGCGCCTGATCGGTGGCGCCGGCCACCGTCGCGACCGCGGCGGTCAGCTTCTGGTCGTCGGCGACCAGCGCCGCGTCGGTGTCGCGACCCCCGGTCAGCACGGTGAAGATGTGCATCGGGTTCAGGCTGCGGCCACCTCCGGCCTCGTCGATGCTGGCGTCGTAGTCGACGGCCAGGCCGGCGGCGGCCGGGTCGAACTCGGCGGTCTCACCACCGGCCGTCACCGCGATCGGTCCGTCGACCCGGGGCGCGAGCTGACGGGTCAGTTCGGCGACCGCCGCCGAGCGGTCGAGCCCGCCGACCGCGATTCCGGAGATGGTGGCGTTCCTGGGCAGCCGGTCGCCGGCCATCAGGTAGCCGGCCACGTAGGCCACGACCAGCAGACCGAGCACGCCGGCAGCCACCGCGATCAGCACGGGTTGGCGACGCCGGGGTCCGCCGGCCGGGGCCGGGGCGTTCGGTCCGGCTTCGCCGGGTGGAGGCGGCGGGGCCTCGGCCGGTTCGGGCGGGAAGGGTTCGCGAGGGCGGATCACCGTCGCATCGGGGTCGGCGTCGTTCGGGACCGGTGGGTTGCTCACGGGCGGCGTCTACCTAGTGTTCGTGGTGCGTGCGCTCAGGCGCTCGGCGAATAAGTCCCCCGATAGTACGTCAGCGCACCGGTCCGACCAGCGGCTTCGCTCGGCCCGCCACCGCCCAGCAGCTCACCGACGACGATGGTGTGGTCGCCGCCGTCGTAGCGGGCCCAGGTTCGACACTCCGCCCAGGCCAGGGCGTCCTCGATCACCGGGGCGCCACTGGCCGCGCCCACACGGTGTGGGATGGGGTCGAACTGGGTGAGCAGATCGCGGCCCCGGTTGGCGAAGTGCCGGGCGATCGGCGCCTGCGCCGCGGCCAGGATCGAGACCGCCCAGCGGTCCTGCTCCTCGATGATGGCGTGGAACCGACTCGTCCGGCTGACGCAGACCAGGATCAGCGGTGGGGTCAGGCTGACCGCGCTGACCGCGGTCGCGGTCATGGCGTGCGCGACGTCGTCGCGCACCGCGGTGACGATGGTCACCCCGGACTCGAAATGACTCATCACCCGGCGGAGCGTCTCCGCACCCGGGTGGGGATCAGCCGTCACGCATCGAGCCCGGCGAAGAGGTCCTCGGCCCACCCGTCGGTCTGCGGGAACGGCACCCCGCCGGCCAGGCGGTAGTACTCGTGCGACCACTGGATCCGGGTGAAGTCCGGACCGGCGGAGAAGAAGTCGCCGTCCGGGGTGATCTGGGTGGCGTGGGCCCGCATGGCGTCGAGCTTCCGGTCGATCCACGGGGTGCCGTCGATGAACGCGGCGATCGCGTCGTCGTCCGACATCAGCGGGGCGATCGCCTCGGCGTTCTCCTCCCACTCCTTGAACGACTCGGTGTCCCCGGCCGCCCGCAGCTGGGCGATGCCGCCGAACATCCGGCTGCGGCTCATGGCCGCCCACAGCAGCCGCGACACGGTCCAGGCCGGTCCGAGGTCGGGACGGTACGACGCGTTCCCGGCCAGTTGGCTGGCGTACGAGGCGACCCGGTGGGCCTGCACGTGATCGGGGTGACCGTAGCCGCCGAGTTCGTTGTAGGTGATCAGCACCTGCGGCCGGCGGTCCCGGATCAGCGGCACCAGCTCGTCGGCCGCGACCAGCAGGTCGGTGGTCCAGAAGGTGCCCTCGCGCAGCACGTCGCGAGCGATCGCGCGCCGCTTGTCGTCGTAGGCCATGCCCGAGTCGCGGAAGCGGTGATCGCCGCCCAGCCGGACGAAGTCGGTGACCCCGAGGAAGGCCATGGCGTCGGTCAGCTCGCTGAGCCGGTGATCCCCCAGCGCGTCGCCGTGGTCGGCCCCGAGGTGCGCCAGGTCGTCGACCAGCACCTCGCCCTCTTCGCCGAGCGTGCAGGTCACCAGGGTGACCGCGGCGCCCTCGTCGACGTACTTGGCCATGGTCGCGCCGTTGTTGATGGTCTCGTCGTCCGGATGGGCGTGGACCAACATCAAGCGGCGCGCGGCGGCGTTCTCCCCAGTCACGATCGACAGCCTATGCAACCGGGCCGGACGTCGGTGACGACTGTCAGATGACGGAGCGCGGCTCGGCGAAGTGGCAGGCCGACCGGTGCGCGGTGACCCCGTCCGGGCGATCGATCAGCGCCGGCTCCTCGACCGAGCAGATCTCCTGCGCCTTCCAGCACCGGGTGTGGAACCGGCAGCCGGTCGGCGGGTTGGCCGGGCTGGGGACGTCGCCGGTGAGGACGATCTGCTGACGGGCCGTCCGCAGGGTCGGGTCGGGCACCGGCACGGCGGACAGCAGCGCCTGGGTGTACGGGTGGGTCGGCCGGTTGTAGATCTGGTCCTCGTCACCGATCTCGACCAGCTTGCCCAGATACATCACCCCGACCCGGTCGGAGATGTGACGGACCACCGACAGGTCGTGGGCGATGAACACGTACGCCAGCCCGAGCTCGTCCTGCAACCGCTCGAGCAGGTTGACCACCTGGGCCTGGACCGACACGTCGAGCGCCGACACCGGCTCGTCGCAGATGATCACCTTGGGGTTGAGCGCGACCCCGCGGGCGATACCGATCCGCTGACGCTGACCGCCGGAGAACTGGTGCGGATAGCGGTTGATGTGCTCGGGGTTGAGCCCGACCAGGTCGAGCAGTTCCTGGACCCGCTGACGGCGTCCCCCGCGCGGCACCACCTCGGGGTGGATGTCGAACGGCTCGCCGACGATGTCGCCCACCGTCTTGCGCGGGTTGAGCGAGGTGTACGGATCCTGGAAGACGATCTGGATGTTGCGGCGCAGCCGGCGCATCGCCGCGCCCTTCTGTGAATACACGTCGACGCCGTCGAAGGTGAGCGTGCCCGCGGTCGGCTCCTCGAGCCGCATCAGCATCCGGCCCAGGGTCGACTTGCCGCAGCCCGACTCGCCGACGATGCCCAGCGTCTCGCCCTTGTAGAGCTCGAAGTCGACGCCGTCGACCGCTTTGACGTGGCCGACCGTACGCCGCAGCACGCCGGCCCGGATCGGGTAGTGCTTGACCAGGCCTTCACCCTTGAGGATGACCTCGCGACCAGCCCCGCCGGTCGTCGGCACCTGCTCGCTGATCTCGGCACTCATCGCACTCCTCCACCGGTCTGGCCGTGTTCCGGCTCGACGACGGAATCGCCCGCGTCCCCGCCGGAGAACTCGAACGCCTTCTTGACGTCGTCGTCGGTCTGGGTCACCTCGAGCTTCGGGCTGTCGGCCAGCAGCAGCTCGGAGAAGTGGCACGCCGCCAGCCGACGGTGGCCCACCTCGCGCAGCGCCGGCGGCGGGTCGTGCCGGCAGATGTCCTGGGCGTAGTGGCAACGCGGGTTGAACGGGCACCCGGGCGGGATCCGCAGCAGGTTCGGCGGCAGCCCGCCGATGGCCGACAGCGTCTCGCCCTTCTGGTCCAGCCGCGGGATCGACTCGAGCAGACCCTTGGTGTACGGGTGGGCCGGCTTGGCGTACAGGTCGTAGACGTCCGCCTGCTCGACGATGCGACCGGCGTACATCACCGCGATCCGGTCGGCGACGTCGGCGACCACACCGAGGTCGTGGGTGATCAGGATCAGACCCATCTTGCGTTCTTCCTGCAGTTCTTTGAGCAACCGCATGATCTGGGCCTGGACGGTGACGTCGAGCGCGGTGGTCGGCTCGTCGGCGATCAGCACCGCCGGGTCGAGCGCGATGGCCATGGCGATCATGATCCGCTGGCGCATGCCGCCGGAGAACTGGTGCGGGAAGGCCTTGACCCGCTGCTTGGCCGCGGGGATCTGGACCTTCTCCATCAGCCGGACGGCCTCGCCCAGCGCGTCGGTCTTGTTCATCCCCTGGTGCATGCGGAACATCTCGGCGATCTGCCAACCCACCGGGAACACCGGGTTGAGCGAGCTGAGCGCGTCCTGGAAGACCATCGAGATCTCCGGGCCCCGGATCGAGCGGCGCTGCTCCTCGGGGATCGTGAGGATGTCGGTCCCGCAGTAACGGACCTCGCCGCCGGTGATGAACCCGGGCGGGGAGTCGAGGATGCCCATGATGGCCTGGGCGGTCACCGACTTGCCCGATCCCGACTCGCCGAGGATGGCCAGGGTCTCGCTCTCGCGGAGATCGAACGTCACGCCGTTGATCGCGCGGGCCACACCCTCGCGGGTGCGGAACTCCACGTGCAGATCGTCGACCTCGAGCAGCATGCCGTCCTGCGGCTGCCACCGGCCGGCCGACTCGAGCTTCTCGGCTCCCGGTCGGGGACTCGCGACGGTGCTCATCGGGCTGCCTTCCTCATCGCAGTTTCGGATCGAGCGCGTCGCGGATGGCGTCGCCGAGCATGATGAAGGCGAGCACGGTGAGCGACAGGAACAGGCTGGGGAACAGCAGCATGTGCGGCGCGGTGCGGATCAGACCGATGCCCGACCCGTCGGAGATGGCCAGACCCCAGGAGATGGCCGGCGGCTGGAGGCCGATGCCCAGGAACGACAGGGTCGCTTCGGCGGCGATGAAGGCACCGAGGTTGATCGTCGAGACCACGATCACCGGGGCCAGCGAGTTGGGCAGGATGTGCGAGACGATGATCCGGCTCGGTCGCGCCCCGAGTGCGCGGGCGGCCTGGACGTAGTCGTTGGGCTTGACCTGCAGCACGCTCGAGCGCATCAACCGGGCGATGTTCGGCCAGCCCAGCAGGGCCAGTGCGAGCACCACCTTGCCCACCACGACCAGGTACGGCGCGTCGAGCGCGTTGGGGAACGAGAAGACGATCAGCAGGCTGCCGAGCAGCAGCGGGATGGCCAGGAAGATCTCGCCGAACCGGGCCAGCACCGCGTCGACCCAGCCGCCGTAGAAGCCGGCGATGATGCCGACGAACGAGCCGAAGAGCAGCGTGGCCAGCGTGGTCAACACGCCGACCAGGATCGAGGCCCGGGCACCGTAGATGGTGCGCGCGTACACGTCGTAACCCTGGAAGTCGCGGCCGAACCAGTTCTGCGCGCTCGGCGGCCGCCGGGCCTCGCGCAGGTTGGCCGCGGCCGGGTCGACGCTGGTGAACAGACCCGGGGCGATGGCCATGACCACGAACAGGGTGATCAGTGCGGCCGAGATCCAGAACAGCGGGTTGCGGCGGAGTTCGCCCCAGGCGCCGGCCCACAGCGACTGGCCCTTGACCGCGGGCTGGGCGCCGGTGGCGGGAGCCATCGTGTTCTCGCGCGCGCCACCGACACCGGGGGTACCGCCGACGGCGGGGGTGTTGTCAGTCATTGCTGATCCTCGGGTCCAGGACGCCGTAGAGCAGGTCGACGATCAGGTTCATCAGGAGGTAGACCAGCACCAGCAGCGTCACCGTGCCGACCACCGAGGTGCCGTCCTTCTGGGTGATGCTGCGATAGATGAAGTTGCCGATGCCGTTGACGTTGAAGATCCGCTCGGTGACCACCGCGCCACCCATCAGGGCGCCGAGGTCGACACCGATGTAGGTGATGACCGGGATCAGCGAGTTGCGCAACGTGTGCACGCTGACGATCCGGGCCGGGGTGAGGCCCTTGGCCTTGGCCGTGCGGACGTAGTCGGCGCGGAGGTTCTCGACCAGCGTGGTCCGGGTCAGCCGGGCGATGTAGGCCACCGACAGCGATCCGAGCACGATCCCGGGCAGGATGAGTTCTTCCCAGGTGCCGTTGGTCGAGGTGACCGGGAAGAACCCCAGCCGCACCCCGAAGACCAGCTGGGCCAGCGAGCCGATGACGAACACCGGGATCGAGATGACGACCAGCGAGCTGACCAGGATCAGGTTGTCGGTGAACCGGCCCTTGCGGATACCGGCCAGCACCCCGGCGGCGATGCCGATGATGATCTCGACCAGCACCGCGATCAGGGCCAGCTTGAGCGTGGTCGGGAAGCGGGCGGCGAGTTCGCTCGGCGACCGGGTTGCCGTAGAAGTTGGTGCCCAGGTCGCCCTGCAGCACCTTGCCCATGTAGAGCCCGTACTGGACGACCAGCGGCTGGTCGAGGTTGTACTCGGCCTTGAACGCCGCCACGTACTCGGGCGAGCACGGACGCTCACCGCAGCGGCCTTTGGTCGGGTCGCCGAGGGAGAAGACCATGGCGTAGATCAGGAATGTCGACCCCACGACAACCGGGATCATCTGCAGCAAACGGCGCAGGATGTAGGAGCCCATGGACCTTCCCTCGGAGTGGTCGACCCGTCAGCCGAGCCGCAGAAAGCGTCTGTGCGGTAAACGTAGCCCTCCGAGGCATGGACAGTCGCAGCACCCCGGAGAAGCAGAGAGGAGGGCCGGACCGCGGTCCGGCCCTCCTCGTGTGCCTTGTCGGATCAGATCCGATTACTTCAGTTTGATGCTCGACAGGTCGAGCGTGCTGAACGCAGTGACCTTCACGTCGGTCACCCGATCGGACCAGCCGGTCTGGGTGGAGACGTACCACAGCGGCATCACCGGGAAGTCCGCGGACAGGATCGCCTCGGCCTCCTGATAGAGGACGTTGGCCGCGTCGACCGAGTCGGCGGCAGCCGCTTCGGCCAGCTTGGCGTCGAACGCCGGGTTGTTGTATTCGGAGTAGTTCGAGTCCGCGCCCTTGCCGTACAGCGGGGCCAGGAAGTTCTCGATCGACGGGTAGTCCATCTGCCAGCCGGTGCGGAACAAGCCCTTCAGCTCACGGGCGTCGAGCTGGTTCTGCAGGGTCGCGAAGTCGGGCACGCTACGGGCGATGCAGTCGACCCCGAGCGATTCCTTGATCGAGTTGCAGGACGCCTCGGTCCACTCCTTGTGGCCACCGTCGGCGTTGTAGGTGAGGGTCAACGTGCCCTTGTAGCCGCCGGCCTGGTCGTACAGGGCCTTGGCCTTGGCGGCGTCGTAGACGCAGGCCTCGCCGCAGACGTCCGGCTTGTAGCCGTCGACCACCGGGCTGACCCAGCCGGTCGCCGGCGTACGGGTCTTGTTGAAGATCTGCTCGGTGACCAGGTCGCGGTCCAGGGCCATCGAGATCGACTTGCGCAGATCCGGGTTGTCCTTGAACTGCTCGTCGACCGGGGAGAAGGTGATCGACTGGAAGACGCCGGTCTCGCGGCTGCCGTTGCGGCCGTCGAGCTCGGTCTTGTAGAGGTCACCGACCAGGCGGTCGGCCGGGATGATGTCGGTGAAGTCCAGGTTGTTGGCCTGGACGTCGGTGTAGGCCGCGGCATCGGAGTTGTAGATGCGGTAGGTGACCTTGTCGACGCTCGGCTTGTTGGTGCCCGAGTAGTCGGCGTTCTTCTCCAGGACGATCTCGGTCGCGGTGTTGCTGACGACCTTGAACGGACCGGCGCCGACCGGGAGCTTCTCCTGCGCCTTGGCCTCGCCGTTGAAGAACGAGTCGGGCAGCGGGGCGAACGCGGTGTAGCCCAGCCGGACCGGCAGGTTCGAGACCTTCTCGGTGGTCTTGATCGTGAAGGTGGTGTCGTCGACCACCTTCAGACCGGACATCTCCTTGGCCTTGGGGGCCTTGCCCTTGCAGTCGGGCGCGCCGTCGGAGTCGGCCCCGCACTGCAGGTCGCCGTAGCCCTCGAACGAGCCGAAGAAGTAGCTGGCGTCCTGGGCGTTGGGCCCGTAGGCGGCGTAGTTCCACGCGTCGACGAAGTTGCTCGACTTGACGTCGGTGCCGTCGGAGAACTTGTACGGCTTGAGCTTGATCGTGAAGTTCTGGTTGTCGTCGGACTCGATGCTCTCGGCGATGTCGTTCTCCGGAGCGGCGTTGTCCGTCGCGTAGTGCACGAGCTTGGCGGCCACCGCGTCGAGCAGGTTGCCACCACAGGTCTCGCTGGTGCTGGCCGGCAGCAGAGCCTTCTGTGGGGTGCACCCACGGATGGCGATCTCGCCGCCGGTCTGGCCCCCGCCCCCGCTGGCTACCGGGTCCGGCGTGTCGCCGCCTCCGCCACACGCCGATGCCACGAGAGCGATCGAAGCCATGGCGGCGACAGCCATTCCGCGAGCTTTGACTCGCATCTGGTTCCTCCTCCGAAGGGCGCCCCTGACAGGCGCGTCATTGATGCAGGACCTGAGAATCCGCACAGAAACATTTGTAGGTCACCAAACTAACAACGGCAAGACCCGCCGACGTCACCGGGGCGACGCGCAACATGATTGTGATGTCGACGGCCCTTTGACACAACATTCCGCCTGTCCAGGCGTCTGCGACGCCAGACCTTCTCGGAAGTGGCCGAAGCCCCGTCGATCACCGATGCGCATCCCCTCGCACCGGATCCGGCACACCGACGCTCTCAACGCTGACGGCGTTCGCTGATCAGTCGGCCGACGATGGTCAGGGTCAGCGCGATCACCAGCATGGCCGTGCCGACCACGTTGATCTGGGGTGGCAGGGCCTTCTTGGCCGCTCCCCAGACGAACATCGGGAAGGTCACCTCCGAGCCGGAGTTGAAGTTGGTGATGATGAAGTCGTCGAACGACAGCGAGAACGACAGCATCGCCGCGCCGACCACGCCGGGCATGATCAACGGCAGGGTGATCAGGCGGAACGTGTCGAACCGGTTGGCGTAGAGGTCCTGGGCCGCCTGCTCCAACCGGGGGTCGAGGCCGACCAGCCGGGCCTTGACCGTGACCACCACGAAGCTCAGGCAGAACACGGTGTGGGCGATCCAGATGGTCAGGCCGCCGAGCGGCATCCCCAGGTTGACGAAGAGCACCAGCAGCGACGAACCGGCCACCACCTCGGGGGTGGCCATGGGCACGAAGACCAGGATGTTGGCCAGGCCCTTCCCGGTGAAGTTGTGCCGGACCAGGCCGAACGCGGCGATCGTCCCGATCACCGTCGCGGCCAGGGTGGACAGCGCGGCGATCTTGACGCTGAGCCACAGCGCGCCGCACATCCCCTCCACCCCGCACGGGTTGCGCCAGGCATCGAGCGAGAATGTGTTCCAGGTGTAGTTGAACGAACCCTCGGGCTGGTTGAACGAGAACACGATGACCACGAAGATCGGGATGAACATGTAGACCAGCCCGGCGATGCCGAAGAAGGTCACCAGGTTGTCGGCGATCCACCGGCTCGGGCGCTTGCCCCGGCGGCGGACCGGTCGGGCGGCGACGGCGACAGCCTCGCTCGGGGCGGTGGGTGTGGTGGTGGCCATCAGACCAGGTCCTCCGTTCCGGCACGGCGTACGTAGAACACGACCAACGCGACGATGGCGGCCATCAGCGAGATGGACAGCGCGGCCGCGTGGTTGTAGTCGCTGACCCGCAGGAACAGCGCATCGATCACGTTGCCCGACATCGACTCGCGCATCGAGCCCAGGAACGTGGCGTTGACGTAGTCGCCGGCCGCCGGGATGAAGGTCAGCAGCGTGCCCGAGACGACCCCGGGCAGCGACAGCGGCCAGGTGATCTTCCAGAAGGCCGCCCACGAGCTCGCGTAGAGGTCCCCGGCGGCGGCGACCAGCGAGCGGTCCTGCTTCTCCAGCGAGCCGTAGAGGGGCAGGGTCATGAAGGGCAGGAAGTTGTAGGTCAGGCCGAGGATCACCGCCAGCGGCGTGGCCAGCACCCGTCCGTCGCTGGTCAGCCCGACCGCGTCGGTGAGCACGAGCAGCTTGATGGCCGAGAAGAAGCTGACCACCGGCCCGTCGTCGGCGAGCACCGTGGTCCAGGCCAGGGTGCGGATCAAGAAGCTGGTGAAGAACGGCGCGATGATCAGCACGAGCAGGATCGGCCGCATGCGGGCGCTGGCCTTGAAGGCGATCATGTACGCCAACGGGTAGGCGATCAGGATGGCCAGCACCGTGGCGATCGCCGCGTACACGAACGACCGCAGGAACTGCGGCCAGTACTCGGTCCACACCGACCAGTAGTTCCCGAAGGCGAACGCGAAGGTGTACCCCTGCTCCCGTCCGCCCTCGGTGAGCGAGGAGTTGAGCAGCGTGAGGATCGGCAGCACGAAGAAGACGATCAGCACCAACCCCATCGGCAACAGCAGGAAGTACGGCGTCAGCTTGTTCGACCGCCCCGGCTCCGGCGGCGGCGCCGTCGCTCCCCCAGGCACGTGGGCAATTGCAGCGCTCATTGATTTGCTCGCTTCGCTCGCGGTGCGGATCCGACCAGTTGCCGCCGAATCCGCGATCCGTTCGCGCACTCGCTGGCGCTCGCCCGACGCTCACGAATCTGCAGGACATCGGTTTTCATCACCTGCGGCGGAGTCATGACGCAGTCACCGCGGCTTCGGCCTCTCTCCAGGCGCCCTCATGGAGACCGAACGTGTGCTCGGGGTGCCAGTAGAGGGTGACCCGGTCGCCGACCCGGTGCAGCTCGGTGGCCGAGTTCTGGCTGAACACCGCGATCTCCTCCTCGGGATCGGCGGTGGCCCGGACGACGTACTGGGTCGAGACTCCGATGAACGAGGCGTCGATGATCACGCCGTCGATCTTGTTCATGGCGTCGGGGGCCTGGCCGAGTTCGGCGATCTGCAGCTTCTCCGGGCGTACGCCGGCCTCGACCGCGGTGGCGTCGCCGACGTCGGCCATCCGCTGGGCCGGGACCAGCAGCGTGTCGCCGTGGAAGTCGACCTTGACGAACTCGGCGTCGCGGCTGACCACGTTGACCGACAGCAGGTTGGTCTGACCGAGGAAGCCGGCCACGAAGGCGGTCGCCGGGTTCTCGTAGAGGTCGACCGGTGCGCCCATCTGCTCGACCTTGCCCTTGTTGAGCACGGCGATGGTGTCGGCCATGGTCATGGCCTCCTCCTGGTCGTGCGTGACGTGGATGAAGGTGATCCCGACCTCGGTCTGGATCCGTTTGAGCTCGAGCTGCATCTGCCGGCGCAGCTTGAGGTCGAGCGCGCCGAGCGGTTCGTCGAGCAGCAGCACCTTGGGCTTGTTGACCAGGGCACGGACCACGGCGATCCGTTGCTGCTGACCGCCCGAGAGCTGGGTCGGTCGGCGTTTGGCCAGGTGCTGCATCTCGACCAGTTCGAGCATCTCGTTGACCCGGCGGTCGATGTCGGGCTCCTTGCGGCGCCGCAGCCCGAAGGCGATGTTCTCGAAGATGGTCAGGTGCGGGAAGAGCGCATAGCTCTGGAACACCGTGTTGACCGGGCGCTGGAAGGGACGCTTGTGGGCGATGTCCTGCCCGCCGATCAAGATCTGACCGTCGGTCGGCTCCTCGAGACCGGCGACCATCCGCAGCGTCGTCGTCTTGCCGCAGCCCGACGGGCCGAGCAGCGCATAGAACCGGCCCTCGGGCACCGACAGCGAGATGTCGTCGACGGCGCGGAAGCTGCCGTAGTGCTTGTGCAGATTGCGGATCTCGAGCCCGGAGGCCGCCTCGGTCTCGACCGGAGCAGGCTTCGTGGTGGTGGTCGCCGTCATCGGTTCACGCCCCTGTCAGTTTGGCGAATGCGCGGTTGCAGTAGTTCTCTTCGTCCTCGGTGAGGCCCTTGAAGACCTTGGCCTTGGCCAGCGTGTCCTCGGTCGGGAAGACCAGCGGGTTCTCGATGACGTCGGGGTCGATGTCCTCCATCGCCTTGGCCACGCCGTCGACCGGGGAGATGTAGTAGATGTACGCCGCCGCCTGGGCGGCGATGTCGGGGTCGAAGTAGAAGTTCATCAACGTCTCGGCGTTCTTCTTGCGCGGGCTGCGGATCGGGATGACGAAGTTGTCGCTCCACAGCGTGCAGCCGGCGTCGGGGACGATGAACTCCAGGTCCGGGGTGTCCTCCTGCAGGCTGACCACGTCCCCGGTCCAACCGACGCACGCGGCGACGTTGCCCTGGACCAGGTCGGCGCCGTAGTCGTTGCCGGTGAACCGGCGGATCTGGCCCGAGTCGACCGCGTCCTGCAGCATCTCGATCGCCTTGTCGAACTCGGCCATGGTGAAGTCGGCCGGGTCGGTGCCCAGCTCGAGCATGGTCAGCCCCACCGTGTCGCGCATCTCGGTCAGACAGGTGACCTTGCCGCGCAGGTCGCGGTCGGTCAGCAACTGGCCCATCGAGGTCACCCGGCGCCCGCCGAGGGTGGCCGGGTTGATGGCGATGCCGCCGAGACCGGACTGCCAGGTCAGCGAATACTTGCGTCCCGGGTCATAGCTGACCTCGCGCAGGTCGGCGCGCAGGTTCTTGATGTTGGGGATGTTGGCGTGGTCGAGCGGCACCACGAACCCGAGCCGCATCAGCTTGCCGACCATCCAGTCGGTGACCACGAAGGTGTCGGCCGAGATGGCCTGGCCGCCGGTCAGCTGCGGCTGGGTCTTGGCGAAGTACTCGTCGTTGTCGTTGACGTCCTCGGTGTAGGTGACGTCGATGCCGGTCTTCTCGGTGAACAGCTGCAGCGTCGTCGGATCCTCGGAGCCGTCCTCCGCGACGTCGATGTAGAACGGCCAGTTGGCCCAGTTGACCCGGGGGTCGGCGTCGGACAGGTCCGGCACCGGCTGATAGCCCTCGACCTTGATGCCGGGCACCCCGCACGCACCGAGGGCCGCGGCGGCGCCCAGGGCACCGGCGCCCTGCAGCAGTCGGCGGCGGCCGAAGCGCGGCGAGAGCCACGAGGGCGGGCGGGCGGGCCCTCCGGATGCATGAGTACGAATCGTCGAACCCCTCCCTGACGCCCCGACTTCGTCTGCGGCGGGCAAGCTGACCAGTCGCTACCGTCGTAGCGCCAGTACGTTTATCGCAGTCTGGCAGGAATATTGCAAGGGTTTCGGTGTATCGGTCATGTTTCCACAACTGATTCGCTTGCCTTCGTGGCGCCTCACTGCCATCATCCAAAGGTGTCCCAGTCCAGTCACACCCCCGTGACCTCCTTGGCCGGGCGTCCGGACGGCCGTCCCCCGCGGCACCAGGACTCCCCCTCCGGCCCGCTCGACGCCATCTCCAAGGCGATCATCGAGCAGCTCCAGCAGGACGGGCGTCGCACGTACGCGCGGATCGGCGAGGCGGTCGGTCTGTCCGAGGCGGCGGTGCGGCAGCGGGTCAACCGGCTCACCGAAGCCGGGGTGATGCAGATCGTGGCGGTGACCAATCCGCTGCAACTGGGATTCCGTCGCCAGGCCATGATCGGGATCAAGGCCGAGGGCAGTCTCGACCCGGTGGTCGAGGCGCTGTCGTCGATGGCCGAGGTCGACTACGTGGTCATCACCGCCGGCTCGTACGACATCCTCGTCGAGGTCGTCTGCGAGGACGACGACCACCTGGTCGATCTGCTCAACCGGCAGATCCGGACCATCCCCGGCGTACGGACCACCGAGTCCTTCGTCTATCTACGCCTACACAAGCAGTCCTACGAATGGGGCACCCGATGACCGGATCGCCGGCCGGGACCCGAAACAGGAGAGGTCGATGACCAGCAACGCCGCGGAACACCTGTGGATGCACTTCACCCGGATGTCGACCTACGACACGCACCCGGTGCCGACCATCGAGCGGGGTGAGGGCGCGTACATCTATGACAGCAATGGCCAGCGCTATCTCGACGGGTTGTCGGGCCTGTTCGTGGTCCAGGCCGGGCACGGCCGGGCCGAGTTGGCCGAGGCAGCCGCCGAGCAGGCGCGCAAGCTCGCCTTCTTTCCGATCTGGTCCTACGCGCACCCCAAGGCCATCGAGTTGGCCGACCGGCTGGCCGCGGCCGCACCCGGCGACCTGAACAAGGTCTTCTTCACCACCGGGGGCGCCGAGGCGGTCGAGACCGCGTGGAAGCTGGCCAAGCAGTACTTCAAGCTGACCGGCAAGCCGACCAAGACCAAGGTCATCTCGCGGGCCATCGCGTACCACGGCACCACCCAGGGAGCGCTGTCGATCACCGGCATCCCGGGCTTCAAGCACCCGTTCGAGCCGCTGGTTCCGGGCACCTTCCGGGTGCCGAACACCAACTTCTACCGGGCGCCGGAGCACGTCTCCGACGACGAGAAGCAGTTCGGGCTGTGGGCGGCCAACCGGGTCGAGGAAGCGATCATCGACGAGGGCCCGGACAGTGTCGCCGCCGTCTTCGTCGAGCCGGTGCAGAACGCCGGGGGCTGCTTCCCGCCGCCGCCCGGCTACTTCGAGCGGCTACGCGAGATCTGCGACACCTATGACGTGCTGCTCGTCTCCGACGAGGTCATCTGCGCGTACGGCCGGCTCGGCACGATGTTCGGGGCCGACAAGTTCCACTACCAGCCCGACATCATCACCAGCGCCAAGGGCCTGACCTCGGGTTACTCACCGCTCGGCGCGGCGATCATCTCCGACCGGCTGTTCGAGCCGTTCGCGACCGGGAACACCACGTTCGCCCACGGCTACACCTTCGGCGGGCACCCGGTGTCGTGCGCGGTGGCGCTGGCCAACCTCGACCTGTTCGAGCGCGAGGACCTGCTCGGTCACGTGCTGCGCAACGAGAACCCGTTCCGGCAGACGCTGGAGAAGCTCTACGACCTGCCGATCGTCGGCGACGTCCGCGGCGACGGGTACTTCTACGGGATCGAGCTGGTCAAGGACAAGACGACCAAGGAGACCTTCGACGACGACGAGGCCGAGCGGATCCTCCGCGGCTACCTCTCCGGCGCGCTGTTCGAGAACGGTCTCTACTGCCGGGCCGACGACCGCGGCGACCCCGTCGTCCAGGTCGCTCCGCCGCTGATCAGCGACCAGAGCCACTTCGACGAGATGGAGCAGATCCTCCGCCACGTGCTCACCGAGGCCGGCAACCTGCTCTGATCCCGGCTCCACCCGCTCGACCGGACCCGGTCGTCCCGCATCGTTCGGTGCGCGGCGGCCGGGTCTTGGCGTGTCCGTGGCGCCGCGCCTGCGGGATGCCGGTTTCCCAGGTTGCGTGGGAAACCGGCAGTCGGCGGCCGAGCGTTTCGCCGCACCTGCCGGGAAATGCCCCCGCCAGCCGTCAGTCCCAGGCCGTCCACCGGCACCTGCCGGGAAACGACCCAGTACCCGCCCTATCCGCACCGTTTCCCGGCACCTGCCGGGAAACGCCCCCGTCAGCCGCCAGACCCAGGCCGTCCACCGGCACCTGCCGGGAAACGACCCCCGTGGGAGTCCGGGAACGCCGAAGACCCGGCCGCCTCGCACCGAGGTGCGTGACGGCCGGGTCAGGAGATGAGAACCGGGCAACACGCCATGGGGTGGTTCCCATGACGTGCTGCCCGGAGTTCGGGGTGGTGCGGATCAGACCTTGTAGCCGTGCTGACGACGGGCCAGCTTGCTGATCATGACGATCGTCTGGGCGATGGTGACGACGTAGAGCATCGGCCAGCCGAGCCACAGGATCGAGGTCTGGATGAGGATCGGCAGGTTGGAACCAGGTGAGGCCGAGGACGACGAAGCTGACGGCGATGACGATCAGCGGGACCAGGTGGGCGTTGCCGCGGCCACGCTCGGCCTTGGCCTGAGCGGCCCAGTTGTCGGTCTGCACGCGGGACAGGAACTTGAACCAGGCGCGGAAGAAGTGGCTGGCGCGGAGCCACATGTAGACCTCGGCGGGCCCAGCAGTGACGGCGAAGACGATGTCCTTCCAGGTGCGGTTCGCCATCGACAGCGCGATCCGCAGGTTGAGCAGGATGGCGACGACCGGCGGGATGAGCCAGATCGGGGAGAACTCGAAGGCATTGATCGACAGCGCGGCCGCGAGCAGCAGCACGAAGGCGATGCGGGTGAAGATGTTGGTCAGCATGCCGAACTGCTCGGCCCAGCGCAGACGCAGGTTCGGGTGGAAGGGCTGGCCCTTGGTGTCGCCCCGCTGGCCCGGCCACATCAGGTCGAGCGCGCCGTAGTTCCACTTGACCTGCTGGCCGTCGAGGGCGCGCAGGGTGGTCATGCCACCGACGTCGGCGCGGGCCCGGGCCGAGATCTTGGTGAGGTAGCCGGCCGACTTGATCTGCAGGCTGAGGAGCGAGTCCTCGACCTCGGAGTCGCTGACCCACGGGGTCTGCTGGTGGTTCTCGACCATGACCTCCTTGAGGGCCTTCATCGAGAAGATCGAGCACTGGCCGCCGAGCACCGCCATGTTGCGGCCCTTCAGCATGTTCTGCATGTTGAAGGCGGCGAACTGGGCGCGCTGGCCGGCGATCAGCAGCGGAGCGATCATGCCCTTGAACGGCGTGTCGTCGATCGAGTAGATGGCCGAGATGCCACCGATGCGGGTGTCGGAGAGGATCTCCTCCTCGAGCCGCTCGACCGCGTCGCGGGCCAGCGTGGTGTCACCGTCGACGCCCAGCAGGTACTCGGCGTGCGGGATGAGCTCGAAGCCGTAGTTGAGGGCGCCGACCTTCTTGTCCTTGTTCTCGCCGATGTCGTGGACGTAGACCTCGGTGGTCTGGATCTTGCCCTTCTTCTTGCCCTTCGTGTGCGGGCCGGCGAACGCGGAGGCGAGCTCGAAGCTGTCGTCGGTGGTGTTGTTGATGATGACGTGGATCTCATCGGGCAGCCGGGTCTGCTTGAGCAGCGACCGCAGCACGTCCTCGATGGTCTCGGCCTCGTTGTAGGCCGGGATGACACAGCCGATGAACGGGCGGTAGGTGGGGAGGGCGTCCACGTCGGCCAGGTGCTGGCGGAGGTACTTGGCCAGCGACTTCTTGGCGACCGGAGCGGTCTCGGTGGTGATGTCCTCGGTGCCTTCGGCATCGATCTCGGCGGCGATGATCTGGTCGAATTCAGTGGTGCTCATGGGGGTTCAGCTCCTGCTGTTGTGGGGGGTTCTTTCCGACAACAACAATGTTGAAGCTTCAACCTTCACAGGAGCCTGGCTTCAGAGTCCGACTGTGGTCAAGAGTGAATCAGCCTGAAAAATCAACCTCTGGACTGTCGGTGACCCTCTCCGTCAGCTCTGGAGAAAACCTCAGGAGAGGGTCAGCAACAGGTCAATCGCGACTTTCAGGCCGTCGCCAGGGCGATGACCACGGTGTCAGATCCGGTCTGACGCGCATATTTCTTGGACTTGGGTGCGGACTGCGCGAGCAGCTCGTAGGTGAAGTTCAGCGTCACCGAGGTCGCTTCGGCCGGAAGCGTGGGCAACGTGAACACCTGTCCGTACGAGTTGGGGGCCTTGACCAGATAGCCCGGGGCGACCGGGGCGGTGTCGGTCAACGGCTCCAGCGAGGTCGCCGTGCCCTTGAGATCGGTCGCGCTCACCCGCACGGTCACCTTGCTCAGGTAGATGTTCTGCTTGTAGCCACCGTCGAAATCGGCGGTCATCGAGACAGTCAGCGGCTTGGTCGCCTCGGGGGTCCACTGCCCCAGATCGAGCGTGGAGTAGTAGGCCATGTCCAGGATGACCCCACCGGCGGTGAGCTTCTTGTGGATCGAGCCCTTGGCCAGGTCGTTGCGGACCTTGGCCGGCTTGGGCGTCGGGGTCGGGGTGGGGGTCGGCGTCGCCGACGCGGTCTCCGACGCAGCGGGAGCGGCGGTCTCTCGCGCCTGCTCCCAGGGAGGAGTGCCGCAGCCGGCGACGGCCACGGCAGTCAGCAGGATGGCCGGAAGGATGCGTGAGGGATGCATCGGTTGCCCTTCGGGGTCGCCACAGATGTGGATGGATCCCCGAGGCCGCCAAATCTAGCAAGGCGGTCGACGGATCACTCGAAGCGGTTCAGCGCAACGAGTGCGCGACGCAGCTTGTCGGTCGCGTCGACCACCGCACGACGGATCGGTGGAGCGATCCCGTCGGTGGCGAGGAACGCCTCGGCGAGCGCCAGCGCCGGCGGCGACACCGCCGACGCCGGAAACGCCTTGGTGGCCAGCTCGCCCAGCATCCAGCCGGTGCGGAACGCGGCCGTCGCGGCGATCTCGGCGAAGTAGCGCTCGACGTACGCCTCGGTCAGCTCACTCTGGCCCGGCTCGAAGAAACCCTCAGCGGTGGCGTAGAGCTCGTACGCGCTCAGGCTGGACGGCTGGGTGATCAGCGCCCAGGCGCTCCGCTTGGCCTCCGGATCGGGGGTCGCCGCCCGGCACCAGGCGGCGTGCACCCGCCCGGCCGTGCTGCGGTCGGCGGCCGTGGCGGCGTCGAGCACGGCGTGGTCCCCGGTCAGGGCGACGATCCGGCGGACCAGGCTCCAGCGCAGCTCGGGATCCATGCTGACGCCGAGCGGCAGTCCGCGGTCGAGCCAGCGGCGCAGGACCCGATCGTCGACGGCGCTGCGGAGGGCGACGCGCAGGGCGACCAACTGGCGATCGGAGCCGACCGCCGCACGTTCCATCACCGAGAGCGCGACGTCGTGCACCCGTCCGGTCCGCTCGGCCCGGTCCGTGGGCTTGGCGTAAGGACCGGCGAGCTGGTCGAGGGCGAAGCCGAGCACCTGGCCGACGATCAGCTCGGAGCCGACGTGCGGCACCGACTCGACGACCACGGCAAAGGCCTCGGCCGGGTCGAGCTCGGCGTCGCGGACCGCGTCGCGGAGGGCGTTGAAGGCCACGACCTGGGCGGACTCGTCGCGCAGTCGGGGCAGCGCCCGCCGCAGGGCCGCCCAGCCTCCGGCTCCGAACCGGATCTTGGCCCAGGTGGCGTCACCGGCATCGGGCAGCACCAGGTCGCTACCGACGGGCACGCCGACCGGGGTCAGGGCGTCGACCAGCCGCACCGGCTGCCGCGGTGACAACGCCCCGGTGGCGTCGACGGCGGCGACCTCGACCTGGTGGATGCGTGGCGAGATCCCGGCCCCGGACCGTTTGACGATCATCATCTGCGGCGCGCGACCGGCGACGTCCAGTGTGTCGACCCCGGTGGTCCGCAACCAGGCGTCGGCCCAGGCGGGCAGATCCAGACCCGGGTCGGAGCCGGACGCCGAGGCAGCGGCCCAGTGCCCGATCAGGTCGGCGAACGAGGCGTTGCCGTAGGCGTACGCGTCGAAGTAGCGGCCGAGGCCGCCGAAGAACGCCGGGTCCCCGAGCTGGGTGGCCAGCTGCCGCAGCACGGCGGCGCCCTTGGCGTAGGAGATGCCGTCGAAGTCCTGCAACGCCGATTCGGCGTCCGGGGCGCCGTTGCCGGCGACCGGGTGGGTCGACGGCGACTGATCGGCCACCATCCCCCACTCCTTGCGGGCGATGCCGAAGTCGGTCCAGGCCGGGAAGTCGGTGGCCTCGCTGCAACAGCGCTGCGCCAGGTACTCGGCGAACGACTCGTTCAGCCACAGGTCGTCCCACCAGCGCATCGACACCAGATCGCCGAACCACATGTGCGCCATCTCGTGCGCGACCAGACCGGCCCGCTTGGCCCGCTCGGCGCGGGTGGCCCGCCCGCGGAACAGCAGCTGGTCGCGGATGGTGACGCAGCCCGGGTTCTCCATCGCGCCGGCGTTGAAGTCGGGGACGAAGGCCTGGTGGTAGTCGTCGAACGGATAAGGACGATCGAACAGCGTGCGGTAGTAGTCCAGGCACTGCCGGGTGATGGTGAACAGCTCGTCGGCCGAGGCCTCGAGCTGCGCGGTCAGCGAGGCCCGCGCGTGCAGTCCGAGCGCGATGCCGTCGTGCTCGGCCGACACCGAGGCGTAGGGGCCGGCGACCAGGGTGACGAAGTAGGTGGCCAGCGGTCGGCTCTGGACGATCCGCCGGCGTCCGTCGTCGAGGCGCTCGGTCGGCCCGTTACCGATCAGCGTCCAGTCGTCGGGGGCGGAGACCAGGAAGGTGTACGGGCTCTTGAGATCGGGCTGGTCGAAGCAGGCGAACCAACTCGGCGCCGCTTCGAGGAACGACATCGCGTACAGGTAGGTGCGACCGTCGGCCGGGTCGACGTGGCGGTGCAGCCCCTCGCCGCTGGTCGAGTAGGTCATGGCACCGGCCACGACCAGCTCGTGGTCACCGCCGAGCCCGTCGAGCCAGATCCGCCCGTCTCGCCAGCGGTCAGCGCCGAGCTCGGTCCCGTCGAGTCGGGCCGACATCAGCTCGGCTCCGGTGAAGTCGACGAAGGTCGCGGGGGCGGAACTCGAGAACCGGATCGTGGTGGTCGAGCCGAACCGTGCGGCGCCGGGGTCGGTGAGGTCGAGCTCGACCACCATCGCGTCCACGCGGATCGCGGCGGCGCGCGCCTCGGCCTCGGTGCGGCGCAGGGTCATCGCCGATCAGCCGGCCAGGTAGGTCTGGTAGGCGTACGTGGTGAAGAACTGCGGCCAGTCGCGGGTCAGACAGGTGGCGGTGAAGATGTCGCGAGCCGCGTCGAGCTGCTGCTGCCGCTCCGGCGCGGCGCCCTCGGTCAGCGTGGCGGCCTCCTCCTCGAGCAACCGGCTGACCAGTTCCTCGGTCACCGTGGCACCGTCTGCCGTCGCCACGTGGTGGCGGACCCACTGCCAGATCTGCATCCGCGAGATCTCGACGGTCGCCGCGTCCTCCATCAGGTTGTCGATGGCCACGGCGCCGGCGCCGTTCACCCAGGCGGCCAGGTATTCCAAACTGACCCGGATGTTGGTGCGTACGCCGTCCAGCGTCACCGCTCCCCCGGTGCTGGCCACGTCGAGCAGCGCGGCCGCGTCCGCCTCGACGTCGTCGCGCTGACGGCTCAGCTGGTTCGGCTCGTCGCCGAGCACGGCGGTGAAGGCGTCGAGACAGGTCTGGACCAGCGCCGGGTGAGCGACCCAGGAGCCGTCGAACCCGGCCGCCGCTTCGCGTGACTTGTCAGCGGTGGTCTTGTCGAGCGCGGCCGTCGTCGCCTCCGGGTTGGTCCGGCTCGGCACGAAGGCCGCCATCCCGCCGATGGCGTGCGCGCCGCGCCGGTGACACGTCTTGACCAGCAGGTTGGCGTACGCGGCCATGAACGGCGAGGTCATGGTCACCTGGCTGCGGTCGGGCAGCAAATGGTCGGGGTCCTCGGCGAAGTTCTTGATCATCGAGAAGATGTAGTCCCAGCGGCCGGCGTTGAGCCCCGATGAGTGATCGCGCAGCTCGTAGAGGAACTCCTCCATCTGGAAGGCGGCCGGGGTGGTCTCGATCAGGCAGGTCGCCCGGATGGTGCCGTGCGGGATGGCCAGCCGCTCCTGCGCGTAGGTGAAGACGTCGTTCCACAGCCGGGCCTCGAGGTGGGTCTCGAGCTTGGGCAGGTAGAAGTACGGTCCGGCGCCGCCGGCGATCAGGCTCTGCGCGTTGTGGAAGAAGTAGAGACCGAAGTCGACGAGCGAGCCGGGCAGCGGCGCGCCGTCCAGGGTGAGGTGGTGCTCGTCGAGGTGCCAGCCGCGGGGCCGGACGATGATGGTCGGTGTCTCCGCGCCCACCTCGTAGCGCTTGCCGCGGGCGTCGGTGAAGTCGATCTGCCGCCGGATCGCGTCGAAGAGATTGATCTGGCCGTCGACCACGTTGAACCAGCTCGGCGCGGTCGCGTCCTCGAAGTCGGCCATCCAGGCCCGGGCGCCGGAGTTCAGCGCGTTGATGACCATCTTGCGGGTGGTCGGCCCGGTCATCTCGCAGCGTCGATCGGCCAGCCCGGGAGCCGGCGGGGCCACCGTCCAGCTCGGATCGGCCCGCACTGAGGCGGTCTCGTCGAGGAAGCCCAGGCTCGCGCCCGGTTCGCCGGCGGCGTAGCGATCGACCCGGGCCTGCAGCAGCTCCGCACGTCGCGGCCCGAAGCGCCGGGTCAGCTCGGCCAGGAAGTCGAGGGCGTCGGCGGTCAGGATCTCGTCGAATCGCGGGTGCAGCTCGGCGTCGATCGAAACAGCGGCGGCGGGGGCTTCGCTCATGCGGGCGTCGGTCCTTTGTCTTCGGCACGGGTCACGCGGGCAGTCCCAACCTATCGCCGACGCCTGATCCGGCTGCGCGGCCCGAGCTTCGCGTGGCCATCGAGAAGATCGTGGAGATCCGTGCACCGACTACGGTGCACCGGTTTCCACGATCCTGACTCAACCGGCGTACACCCAGCCGTGACCGCAGCTTCGGCACCGGGCGTTCGGCTGGTTCTCCATGACCATGCACCCACCCAGCTCCACGCGTCCCTGTTCGGCCGCCTCCATGAGCTCGAATCTCGGCATGCCGTAGACGATGGGGATGCCGGCCACCGCGTGGCACCGCGGGCACTCGATCATCTCCGCCACCGACCCACTCGTGTCGTCCGTCATCCGCCGAGCGTAGGTCAGCTGCGCGGCCCGCCCCCACGTCCGAGCATGGGCAGCGTCAGAAGTCATCAGCCGTGATCGCGAGTTGCTGACGGATCCGCGCCGCCTCCTCGTCGGGCACCCACTCGACCGTGTAGCGGCCGCCACGCGGAGTCCACTCGTCCCAGTCGAGATATCCGTCGTTCATCTCCGTCACCAGCGTCCAGGGTGGGTAGTCCTCGATCGGTCGCTCACGCGTCCCGTCAGCCCAGACCACGATCGTCCACACCCACCATTGACGCTGCAGTGGCCGTGAGGGGGACCACAGAGTCGTGAGGTGGGTCGCGGCATGACCGGCGAACTGTCCCTCACGACTCAGTCGGGCCAATCCGTCCCGGAACCGTTCGATGGCGGGATCCGGCTCCGGCGGCTTGAGGAAGCTCACACGACCACCTTGCTGTCGCCGGCTCGCACCAGCCGGTTTCCCCAATGGGTCACCAGGCTACGGAGTTCGGGTGGCGCGATCACCGTGAAGTCGGCCTCGATCGAGGCGAGCGCGTAGAGCGGGCCGCTGAGCGACTCGGTCTCCATGACCAGCGTGCACCGCTCCGGCGTACGCGGGCTCACCTCGGCCCACCGGCCGAAGGCGGCGGCGACCACGTCGGCCGGGGCGGCGATGTCGATCTCGACCCGGTAGCGGCCGCCGGCCGTCCCGCCGCTGACCTTGTCGCGGACGTAGTCGGCGACGTCGTCGAACGGCGGGGTTCGCGGCGCGAACGGTGAGCCGGTGCCGGCCGCCGAGGCGATCCGGTCGATGCGGAAGGTCCGCCAGTCACCACGGTCGAGGTCGTAGCCGACCAGGTACCAGCGACGCCCGAGCGGGACCAGCTGGTGCGGCTCGACCCGGCGCGCCGTCACCGCGTGGTCGAGGGCGCGGTAGTCGAACCGCACCCGCTCCTGGTCGCGGCAGGCCAGAGCCAGCGTGGCCACCACCGAAGAGTCGAGTGGCGCGGCCGGACCCGACGCCCCCGCACCCGACACCCACTGCGCCGCGGTGGTCGAGGACCGGACCGCCTCGAGCCGGGACCGGAGCCGCCGGGGCATGACCTGGATGATCTTGGTGAAAGCGCGGAGCGCGGCCGGACCGCCGTCCCCGCCGGCCAGGTGGCCCTGGATGGCGACGGCGAGTTCCATCGCCTCGTCGTCGTCGATGACCAGCGGCGGCAACGTCGCCCCGGGGGCCAGCGCGTACCCGCCGTCCACCCCGGGGTGGGCGTCGACCGGATAGCCGAGTTCGCGCAACCGGTCGACGTCGCGGCGCAGCGTGCGGGCGGACACCTCGAGCCGCTCGGCCAGTTGCGGGCCGGGCCAGTAGCGACGGGACTGGAGCAACGACAGCAGGCGCAGGGTCCGCGAACTCGTGTTGGCCATGCCCTCACCTTCTCCACTTTGCGGTCAGGAACTGGCCGCAATGCTGTCTAGCGTAGGGCTCACCGAAATCCGATCCCACAAGGAGCCTTCATGAGTGTCATCACCACCACCCACCTCAACTTCCGCGGCGACGCCCGCCCCGCACTCGAGTTCTACCGCTCGGTGTTCGGCGGCGCCGTCACCGTGTTCACCTACGCCGACGCCCAGTCGGTGCAGGATCCGGCCGAGGCGGAGCTAGTCATCTGGAGCGAGCTCCGGGCCGACAACGGTCTGCACCTGATGGCCTACGACGTGCCCGGGCGGATGCCGTACGACCCCGGCGTCAATGCCGTCTTCGTCTCGGTCCGGGGCACCGATGCCGGGGAGATCACCGACTACTGGACCGATCTGGTCGTCGGCGGGACGGTGGTCGCCGATCTGGCCCCGGCCGGCTGGTCGTCGCTCTACGGCATGGTCCGCGACCGGTTCGGGGTCACCTGGGTCCTCGACGTGATGGCCGCGTACGCCGACTGAGCGGGTGACGCGGCGGCTGAGTCGCACCGCTCAGCGTCGCGGCTTGGTCCAGACGCACATCACGGAAGGGAATCGGGCGCGGTGAACGGCAACAGGCGTCGTGCTTACCTGACCACCTCACCGCCCGCTCCTCCTCCCACACCGTCCTCGACCCGGGCGAGCGCGCAGAGCCGCAGCGACGTCCCGTTCGCCACCGCCGATCCGCCCTTCCGCTTCGGCGACGGCCTGGCCTACGGTGACTGAACCCACTCGAGCGGAGGCTCCGATGAGCGACAGTGACGGCGAACTCATGCCCGCAGCCTTCTTCGGCCACGGCAACCCGATGAACGCCCTGTCCGACAACCGCTACACCGCCGCCTGGCGGTCGTTCGGCGAGACGGCCCCTCGGCCTCGGGCGATCCTGGTGGTCAGCGCCCACTGGTACATCAACGCCACCGCGGTGACCGCGATGCCGCGACCGCGGACCATCCACGACTTCTACGGGTTCCCGCAGGAGCTCTTCGACGTCCAGTACCCGGCGCCCGGGATGCCCGAGCTGGCCGAGGAGGTCAGCGACATCGTCCACCCCACCTGGGTGGGGGCCGACGTCGACAGCTGGGGCATCGACCACGGCACCTGGTCGGTGCTGGTCCACGCCTTCCCCGACGCGTCGATCCCGGTCGCCCAGCTGAGCATCAACGCCGACAAGCCGCTCGATTACCACCTCGAGCTGGGGGCCAAGCTGCACGCACTCCGCCGCCGCGGCGTCATGGTCATCACCAGCGGCAACATCGTCCACAACCTCGGTGGGATGAGCTGGGCGCTGGCCGACGACGGCTACGACTGGGCCCAGCGGTTCGACGAGGCGGCCAGAGAACGGATGCTCGGGCGATCCGACCGAGTTCGCCACGCTGGACGCGCACGCCGACTACGGGCATGCCGTGCCGACGCCCGACCACTTCATCCCGGCGCTCTACCTGGCCGGGATGGCCGACGCCGCCGGCCAGACGGCCGAGACCCGGGTGCTGGTCGACGGCTACGCCTACGGCTCGCTGTCGATGACCGCGTACACCCTCGGGCTGTCCTGCCCAGCGGTCACCACCGGCGCAGGCTCACCCCAGCCGCCGGCCGATCTGCCCCCGGACGGATCGAACATCTGAGTCGCCCGCCCGGCGTCCCCGCCGGCGTGCTCGACGAGAGGCTCGCACCAGCGCGTCGCGGGTCGCGACGGCGGGAGGATGGGCCGGTGAGCCCGCAGCGGCGACGATCGAGATCACCCCGAGCAGGAGATTTCTTGATCGCGTTGGCCCGCAGGATCCGCGCCTCGACCAGGACCACCAAGGCGGCGAGCAGGATCACCCCCGATCCGGCCCGGAAGGGGCCGCCGTAGATCGCGACCATCCCGATGACCACCGACTGGAGCAGCGGTGAGCGATCCGAGGAGGAGCCGCTCCAGTGGCTGAGTCACGGTTGAACCCGCAGGACGAGCGACCCCTCAAGCACCACGATCGGCACAGCCGGGTGCGCAGGCGCGGGTTCCGGCCGGTTCACCGCGATGTCGGGGCGGTTCAGACCGTCGGGCAGCCGCAGTGGCCGAGCCCGTGTGCGGTGGGGAACCGGCAGGCGAGCGGGATGCCCGGCCGCCACTTGTCGGACCGCGCGCCCGGATGCCGGTACTTGCCGTCGCTGCCCGGCTTGAGCCGCTTGACGATGCAGTGCGGGCACCACCCGGTCTCGGCGCTGAACGGCCACTCGGTGGCGAGCGTCTCGGTCGAGGTGTCCTCCTCGATGGCCCGGATCCACGCCTCCTCGACCTCCTCCGTCGTCAACGTCTCCAACGCTGGCGAATCGGCCGGGTACTTGCGGAGCGTGCGGCACGTAGCCAGGTGCAACTCGCGCGCTGCACCGATCTTCGACTCGCGGTTCGCGATGACCGGCTCACCCGTCACCCGATAGATCTGGCCCCGGAACAGAGCCTCTGAGTCGATACTCATCTTCGCCTTTTCACTTGGTCCTGCGTTGAATGCAACTCGTCCTCCGGGTGGGCCACTCGATCGGCCGACGCTGGGCTGGGCACGGTCGACGTCCGAGCCCACACCACAGGCGTCAGACGTTGAAGCGGAACTCCACCACGTCACCGTCGACCATCACGTAGTCCTTGCCCTCCAGCCGGACCTGACCCTTGGCCTTGGCCGCCTGCATCGATCCGGCCGCGATCAGGTCGTCGAAGCTGACGATCTCGGCCTTGATGAAGCCCTTCTGGAAGTCGGTGTGGATGACCCCGGCGGCCTCGGGTGCGGTGGCGCCCTTGGGGATGGTCCAGGCCCGCGACTCCTTGGGACCGGCGGTGAGGTAGGTCTGCAGGCCGAGGGTGTCGAAGCCGACCCGGGCCAGGCTGTCGAGCCCGGGCTCGTCGATCCCCATCTCGGCCAGGAAGTCGCGCGCCTCGTCAGGCTCCATCTCCGACAGCTCGGACTCGATCTTGGCGTCGAGGAAGATGGCCTCGGCCGGCGCGACCAGGGCGCGCATCCGGGCCTTGAGCTCCTCGTCGGCCAACTCGTCGGTGTCGCAGTTGAACACGAACAGGAACGGCTTCGCGGTCAGCAGGAACAGCTCGCGGAGCGGCTCGCGGTCCAGACCGGCGGCGAACACACCGCGGCCCTCGCTGAGCACCGCGTACGCCTGCTGGATGGCGTCGAGCTGCGGCTGCTTGTCCTTGCGGATCCGCACCTCTTTCTCCAGCCGCGGCAGCACCTTCTCGATCGTCTGCAGGTCGGCCAGGATCAGCTCGGTGGCGATGGTGTCGATGTCACCGGCCGGGTTGACCTTGCCGTCGACGTGGGTGACGTCGGCGTCCTCGAACACCCGGGTGACCTGACAGATGGCGTCGGCCTCGCGGATGTGGGCCAGGAACGCATTGCCCATGCCCTCGCCCTGGCTGGCTCCGCGGACGATGCCGGCGATGTCGACGAAGCTCACCGTGGCCGGGACGATCCGCTCCGAGTGGAACACCTCGGCCAGCTTGGCCAGCCGCGGATCGGGCACCCCGACGACCCCGACATTGGGCTCGATGGTGGCGAACGGGTAGTTGGCCGCCAACACGTCGTTGCGGGTCAGAGCGTTGAAGAGGGTGGACTTGCCCGCGTTGGGAAGACCGACGATGCCGATGGTGAGTGCCACAAGGATCAACCCTAGACGGATTCGGCGAGAAATGCCTTCATGGCCTCGGCCAGCGCCGGAGCATCCTGGGTCCCGGCCAGCTCGCGCGCCGAGTGCATCGACAGCAGCGGGATGCCCACGTCGATGGTGGTGATGCCGAGTCGGGTGGCGGTCAGCGGACCGATGGTCGACCCGCAGGGCTGGGAGTTGTTCGACACGAACTCCTGGGTCGTCACGCCGGCCGCCCGGCAGGCCCGCCGCCAGATCGCGGCACCGGGCGCGTCGGTCGCATAGCGCTGGTTGGCGTTGATCTTGAGCAACGGTCCCCCGTTGAGCACCGGCTGGTTGGCCGGGTCGTGCCGCGTCACGTAGTTGGGATGGACCGCATGTCCGGCATCGGCCGACAGGCAGATCGAGCGGGCCAGGGCCCGGCGGGACTGTTCGGCGTCGGCACCCAGCCCGTACGAGGTCCGCATGATGACGTCTTCCAGGAACGGGCCCGACGCGCCGCTGCGCGACTCGCTGCCCAGTTCCTCGTGGTCGTTGGCCACCAGCAGCTGGATCGTGTCGGCGTCCGGAGCGTCGATCAACGCGGTCAACGAGGCGTGCACGCTGCTCAGGTTGTCGAGCCGCGCGCAGGCGAAGAACTCGTCGTCCGGCCCGAAGACGGCCGGTGGCTGGACCGCGTACGCGAACACGTCGTAGCCGTCGATGTCGCCCGGCTCGCAGCCGGCCGACTCGGCGAGCTGATCGATCAGCCGCCGGTCGCGCCGACCCACACTCCAGATGGGTGCGGTGTGGGTCTGTTTGTCGAGCTTGACCCCGTCCTCGTTGACGCCACGATCGAGGTGGACGGCCAGCTGCGGGATCCGCATCAGGGCGCCGGTGCGGACCAGGACCAGGCGGCCGTCGGACAGCACCAGCCGGCCGGCCAGCCCCAGCTCGCGGTCGAGCCACGAGTTGAGCAGCGGACCGCCGTACACCTCGATCCCGACCTGCTGGTAGCCGGCCGCGCCGATGTCCGGGCGCGGCTTGAGCTTGAACCCGGGTGAGTCGGTGTGCGAGCCGATGATCCGGTACGGCGTGGTCGGGCCGGCCGATCCGGGTACCCGCCAGGCCACCAGTGCGCCGTCCCGGACGACGAAGTGCCCGCCCGGCTCCACCGACCACTCCGCACTCTCGTCCCGCTCGGCGAAGCCGGCCGCCGCCAGCCGACGGGCCCCCTCGGCCGCGGCGTGGTACGAGGTGGGCGAGGCGACCACGTAGGCGGCCAGATCGTCGATGTGCTGCTGCGGGCTGGTCATGCGTCCACGCTAACCGGCCCGGACCCGCACTCGTTCAGCCCGGCAAGCAGGCCAACTGCGACGCCGTGAGCCCGGCCCGGACCCGCGCCGACTCCTCGGCGGTCAACGGTTCGGCCGTCGGCATGGTCTTGAGCGGCTGCCGCGAGGTCCAGGTGAAGGTCACCGAGTAGCGGTCCTGGTCCTCGGCCGGGCTGGCCCGGTGCAGGATGCGGGCCGGGTCGGCCAGCACCGCCGTCCACTGCGGTCCGGTGGCCTTCACCCAGTGAGCGGGCGGAACCACCGCAGCCATGGCCTGGTCGGTGACGAACCCGGCGACGTACTTGAGCTGCTGGGCCGCGGGGTCGGAGACCGGTCGAGGAACGTACTGCAGGGCGCCGCCGCGCGGGCCGACGTCGTTGAGCCAGATCAGGATCTTGAAGACCTTGTGGTCCTCGATGTCGCGGTGCCACTGCCGGGTGCCCTCGGTCTTCCCGTCGGCGACCTCGCGGTACATCGCGGCGCCGTAATAGGTGACCGGCAACCCGATGTAGTTCTCGACCAGGTCGAGCAGTTCCTGCTGCAGACCCCAGCGCCACAGCTCGGCGTCGGCCAGCAGTTCGCCGTGGGACGGCTTGAGCGCGCTCGCCCCCTCCGGATCGCGCCGCGCGAGCGACGCCTTGAGGCCCTTGAGGATGGTCGTGAGCCGTTCGGTCCCCGGGATGGCCAGCTCGTCGAGGCTGGTGACGGCGACCCCGGTCGTCTCCACCTGCTGGATCAACGAGGTGCGGCGGCGCTGATCCGGGGCAGCAGCGGATGGTGGTCGCGCAGACGGGCCTCGTACGCGTTGAGCACCCACCGGTTGATCGGCGCGAACCGCGCGATCACCTGCCGCTTGGCGCGATTGGTCACACGACTGAGCGTGCTGATGGACATCCCCGGCTCCTCTGCCTGGCGGACGCTGTCCGGGCAGGCCGGAGCAGACGTAGGACTGATCCCCCCGAGTGGCGATCGTGCCCCCGATGCCCTGGGATTCATCGCGAAATATAGGGCCGAACCGCCGCTCGTGGAGGGCGAACGGCCAAAGATCGAGGTCACTCTCACCGACCGGCCGGTGCGGCCCGTGCGGTCGCACCGACCGATCGATGTGACGTGGCCGGCGCGGGCGCACCGGAGCGGGCTCCCGCCTTTTGTCAGTGCCACCCGGCAAGATCGAACCCATGGATGGTTTGACGGTCTTCGCCCTCATCTGTGGGCTGGTGCTGGGTGCCGTGGTCGGTGCCCTCGCCGGTGCTCAGGTGGCCCGAGCCCGCCGCGAGACGACCGACGCCCAGGCCGACGCCGAGCTGGCCCGCCTGCGGGGCACGGCCTCCGACGCCCGGGCCGAGCTGGCCGAAGTGCGACGGGTCGCAGCCGAGGAGCTGGCCGAAGCCCGGCGCGATGCGACGGCCGAGTTGGCCGAGGTCCGCCGCCATGCCGCCGAAGAACTGGCCGGACAACGCGAGCGCTTCACCGAGGAGATCGCCGCCGTCCGGGCCCAGTTCGCCGACACCCAGCAGCAGCTGACCCGCACGCACGCGGCCGAGGCCACCGCGGTCAGCCAGCGCGACCACGCCTTGGCCCGGCTGGCTGAGGTGGCCACCGACCGCGAGTCGATGCTCGACCAGTTCAAGCTGCTGTCGTCGGAGGTGCTCGAGCGCCAGGCCAAGGCGACCGACGCCACCGCCGATCGGCGGGCCAAGGAGACCGAGAAGCTCATGGTCCCGGTCCAGCAGAGCCTGCAGCTGTTCAGTTCGCGCCTTACCGAGGTGGAGAAGGAGCGCGCGGCCATCTCGGCCGAGCTGCGCACCCAGGTCACTCACGTGCAGCGGACCGGTGAGGAGCTGCGACGCGAGACGGCGGCCCTGGTCACCGCGCTCCGCAAGCCCCAGGTCCGGGGATCGTGGGGCGAGACCCAGCTCAAGCGGGTGGCCGAGCTGTCGGGGATGCTCGAGCGTTGCGACTTCGACCTCCAGCACACGACCAAGGCCGACGACCGGGTGATGCGCCCCGACATGCGGGTGCACCTCGCCGAGGGTAAGCACCTGTTCGTCGACTCCAAGGTCCCGCTGACCGGGTTCCTCGACGCCGCCGAGACCGACGACGAGGCGCGCCGGGCCGAGGCGTTGGGTCGGTACGCCAAGAACGTCAAGACCCACATCGACCAGCTGTCCAACAAGCAATACTGGAAGGCGGCCGACTCCCCCGAGTTCGTCGTCCTCTTCCTGCCCAGCGAGTCGTTCTTCGCCACCGCGCTCGACCAGATCCCCGATCTCTACGAGTACGCGGCCTCCCGCGACGTCGTGCTGGCCACCCCGACCACGCTGATCGGCCTGCTGCGCGCGGTGGCGTACGGCTGGAAGCAGGCGGCGCTGGCCGAGAGCGCCGGCGAGGTGTTCCGGCTGGGTCGTGACCTCTACGAGCGGCTCGGGCTGATGGGCGGTCGCCTCGACAAGCTCGGGCGGGCCCTGCGTAGCTCGGTCAACGCCTACAACGAGACCATCGGCACGGTGGAGCGCACGGTGCTGGTGCCGGCCCGGAAGTTCCGCGACCTCAAGGTGTCCGACGCCGAGCTCGCCAGCATCGAGTCGGTCGACGAACCCGTACGCCAGATCGCCGCTCCGGAGTTGGTCGACGACGCCGTCAAGGTCAAGCCGATGATCGGGCGGACCAGCCGCCGGCGTGGCGTTGCGGACATGCCCGAGGCCGCCGAGCTGACCCGGGGCGATCCCGACCTGCTCGACCTGATCGACGACGTGACCCCGCCGACCCGGAACGAGTCGTCGGCCAAGCTGGCCTGAGGCCTACTTCTTCTTGACCACGGTCGCCTTGACCGTGGTCTTGGCCAGGACGTCGTCCGAGGTGGTGTCGGTCCGCCCGAACGGGCGCTCGGCGCGGGCCACGACGGCGATGGCCGCGCGTCCCTTGCGGGCGTCGGACGCGGTCACCTTGTAGGTCGCCCGGCAGACCAGCGACGCCCTTGGGGCCATCGTCCGCGCATCGCCCGAGCTGCACCTCGGCGACCGGAGATTCGACCCGAACGCCAGGCGGGTGAGCGTCACGTTGCCGCTGTTGCGCACGGTCAGGCGGAGGGGTACGCGGGCGCCCTTGCGGAACCGGCCGGACACGGCGGTCGAGGTGACGGTCAGCCGGGGCCGGTGCAGGACGTCGACCAGCGCGTCGGTCACCGCGGTCAGGTCGTCGGTGTCGTCGAGCGGGTCGCCCCCGGGCCGCTCGGCCGAGGCGCTCGCGACGTGGATGACCAGGCCGAAATCGAGGTCGGTCTGGGTGATCTCGCGCATGGCCGAGCAGGTCAACGACTCACCGCTCGCCAACGCGGCCGGCATCTCCGGCAGGCAGGTCAGCGCGCTCGATCCCACGACCTCGTCGATGATGCTCACCCCGGTCAGTGGTTCGGTCCCGTTGTTGGTGGCGACGAGCGTGTAGCCGATCGGGCCCGGCGCGCTGACCGTCGGGGCGGCGAACGCGGTGCTCAGCGTCAGGGGTGCAGCGGCGACCCGTTGCGCCCGGGGCACCGTCGAGGCCGGCCCCTCGAGGTGGTGCGGAGCGGCCGACGCCGAATCAGCGGCGGCAAAAGGGCCGAATCCGGCGACGAGGACCAGCGCGATCCCGCCCGCACGTCGCCTCATGGACCCTGCCCCTGACCACGCCATCCCCGCCATGGCCTGGCCGGGATCAGCGTTCACGGTATCAATGCCGGACGGGGCCGGGCAATGGCGCCGCCGCCGCTCGCGCCACGCCGGTCAGTCGTTGGCGACGCTGCGCCGGAGGTCCTTGCGCAACTCCGGGGGCAGCGCGAACACCAGCGACTCCTCGGTCAGCTTCTCCTCGCGAGCGGTGGGGAAACCGCGCTCGGTGAGGTATTCGAGGACGCCCTGGACCAGGTGGTCCGGGACCGACGCGCCGCTGGTCACACCGACTGAATCGACTCCCTCCAGCCAGGCGGGATCGATTTCGCCCGCGTTGTCGATGCGATAGGACGCCTTGGCTCCGGCCTCGAGCGCCACCTCGACCAGACGCACCGAGTTCGAGGAGTTGGCCGAGCCGACCACGATGACCAGGTCGGCGCCGACCGCGATCTGCTTGACCGCGAGCTGGCGGTTCTGGGTGGCGTAGCAGATGTCGTCACTCGGCGGGTTCATCAGCAACGGGAACTTCTCGCGCAGCCGACCGACCGTCTCCAGCGTCTCGTCGACGCTCAGGGTGGTCTGGCTGAGCCAGGCCAGTTTGCTCGGGTCCTCGACCTCGAGGTCGTCGACGTCGGCCGGGGACTGGACCAGTCGGATCCGGTCGGGCGCCTCGCCGGTGGTGCCCTCGACCTCTTCGTGCCCGGCGTGGCCGATCAGCAGGATCTCCAGCCCGTCGCGGGCGAACCGCTTGGCTTCCTGGTGGACCTTGGTGACCAGCGGGCAGGTGGCATCGATGGCCCGCAGACCGCGTTCCTGGGCCTCGGCCTGGACCGCGGGCGACACCCCGTGGGCCGAGAAGACCACGGTCGAGCCGAGCGGCACGGCGTCGAGTTCCTCGACGAAGATCGCCCCGCGCTCCTCGAGGTCCTCGACGACGTGGCGGTTGTGGACGATCTGCTTGCGGACGTAGACCGGAGCCCCGTAGGTCTCGAGCGCCTTCTCCACCGTGATCACCGCCCGGTCGACGCCGGCGCAGTATCCGCGGGGGGCGGCCACCACCACGCTGCGGTCTCGGGGGGCGCTGCTGATCGAGATGGGGGTGGCACTCATGGGGCCGAGTCTAATTGGCCGCGCCCGTCGACCCCGATTCGACGAAGTGGGAACTGTCGGTGACGCGCACTACCCTGCTCGGCATGGGTCTCGAGTCGTCACCGGAGCACCCGCAGCCGCTGCGGGCCGTGGCGCACGCCGTCCGGGGTTACATCGACCGCCTGGGTGCGGTGTGGGTCGAGGCGCAGCTGATCGAGATCAACCAGGGCTCGCGCGGCCGGCTGATCTTCCTCACCCTCCGCGACACCTTGGCCGAGGTGTCGGTCTCCGCCTCCATCTCCGCGCAGACCTTCGACGCCGCCGGCCCGCTGGCCAGCGGGCAGACCGTGGTGGCGCAGCTCAAACCCGGCTACTACCCGGGGACCGGGCGGCTCACGTACGCGTGCCAGTCGATCACCCCGTCCGGCGAGGGCCGGCTGCTCGCCCGGCTCGAGCAGCGCAAGCGGGTGCTGCAGGCCGAGGGGCTGTTCGAGCCGGCGCTCAAGAAGCGGCTGCCCTTCCTGCCCCGCGCGGTCGGTCTGGTCACCGGCGCCGCCAGCGCGGCCGAGCGCGACGTGGTCGAGAACGCCCGCCGCCGCTGGCCCGCGGTGCAGATCGTCACCCGGCACGCGTTGGTCCAGGGACCGCAGGCCGGCGAGCAGCTGATCACCGCGATCCGTCAGCTCGACGCCCACCCCCAGGTCGAGGTCATCGTCATCGCCCGCGGCGGTGGGTCGCTCGAGGACCTGCTCGCCTTCTCCGACGAAGGGGTGATCCGCGCCGTGTACGCCTGCACCACGCCGGTGGTCAGTGCCATCGGTCACGAGACCGACAGCCCGATCCTCGACCTGGTCGCCGACGTGCGCGCCTCCACACCGACCGACGCCGCCCGACGGGTGGTGCCCGATGTCGCCGAGGAGCGCACCCGGGTCGACCAGGCCCGCTCGCGGCTGACCGCCGCGCTGGCCCGCACCGTCCAGCGCGAGCAGACCTGGCTCGACGCCTGCCGCTCGCGGCGGGTGCTGAGCGATCCGACCGCCAGCTTCGCGGTGTACGCCGAACGCATCCTCGAGCTCCGGCAGCGCGGTCACCGGGCCATCGGCGGGTCGATCGACCGCGAACGCCACACGGTCGACCACCACCTCGCCCGCATCCGGGCCATGTCACCCAAGGCCACCCTCGACCGGGGCTACGCGATCCTGGTCGGCCCGGACGGTGACGCCATCAACTCGATCGAGGGGCTCGACCCCGGCGACGACCTGCTGGCCACCCTGGCCGACGGACAGCTCGTGGTCGAAGTCACCGACATCCGGGCCACCTAGGCTCCCCGGCCGACCAGACCGATACCTTCCACCACCGCCACCGACTCAGGAGCCGCATGAGCGACACCCGGCCCGATCCCGCGCTGAGCTACGAGGCCGCGCGCGAGGAACTCACCCAGATCGTCCAGCGACTCGAGTCGGGCGGGGCGCCGCTGGCCGAGTCGCTGGCCCTGTGGGAGCGCGGCGAGAAGCTCGCCGCCATCTGCCAGGAGTGGCTGGACGGCGCCAAGGCCAAGGTCGAAGCCGCGCGCGGACCGACGCCCGAGCGCTGAAATCCGGCGCCGTCGGACCTCGGGACCGAGATGTCAGGCGGGAATCGCCGGCGAGGGCGTCGATGGGCGCCGGATCTTCAGCGGTCCGGGATCAGGGCCCGTCAGCCGACCGCGGACAGCGTCCGGTCCACCGGCCCGACGAACCGTCGCCGGTAGTCGGCCGGCGCCACACCGATCTCGCGGCGGAAGTGCTCGCGCATCACCACCGCCGAGTTGAAGCCGACCCGAGTGGCGATCTGCTCGACGCCCAGGTCGCTCTGCTCGAGCAGGTTGCGGGCGGCCAGGATGCGCTGCTGGGTCAGCCACCGGTGCGGGGTCGTCCCGGTCTCGGCCACGAAGCGCCGCGCGAAGGTCCGGTCGCTCATCATCGCCTTGCGGGCCAGCGAGCTCGGGGTGTGCGGATCGCCGAGGTGGTCCATGGCCCACGACAACAGCGGCGCCAGGCTGTCGGCGGTGAACTCGGGGATCGGCATGTCGACGAACTGCTGCTGACCGCCGTCCCGCTGCGGCGGCACCACCATCCGCCGGGCGATCCGGTTGGCCACCGCGGTGCCGAGTTCGCGTCGCACCAGATGCAGGCAGGCGTCGATGCCCGCCGCAGTTCCGGCGCTGGTGATCAGCTGACCGTCGTCGATGAACAGCGCCCGCGGGTCGATCAGCGCTGCCGGGTACGCCTCGCGCATCTCGTCGGCATGCCGCCAATGCGTCGTGCACGGGCGGTGGTCGAGCAGTCCCGCCGCGCCGAGGACGAAGGCGCCCGAGCAGAGACTGAGCACGGTGGCGCCCGACGCGTACGCCTGCTGGATGGCCTCGATCGCCTCGGGCGGATACTCCTCCGGCCGACGGGCCGGGGTCGCCCCCACGACCACGAGGTCGCTGCCGCGGACCGCCTCCAGCCCGTGCGAGGCGGTGATCGTGAACGGCGCGGTCGTCTGGGTGGTCAGCGGCCGACTCGGATCGAGCGCGCACACCCGGAAGTCGAACGCCGGCACCCCGTCGTCGGTGCGGTCGATCCCGAACACCTCGGCGGCGACGCTGAACTCGAAGACCGAGACCGGCTCGATGAGGATGACGCTGACGGTGGCAAGACTCACCCGATCAGACTACTGGCAGAGATCCTGTGGTCAACAGACCGCTGCCAGTGTGTGTGGGTCGACCCCCACGCCCCCGCGTGGCCGGTCGTCGCTGGCGCTCCGCGCGGCCGAAGATTCCGACGGCGGGTCTCGAACGCCCAGGCATGGTCCGGGGCGTCGCCCCCACTCAGCCGGCGGTGAGCGTCGTCGCGTAGGCCTCGATGCCCTCGTAGGAGAGGTCGCTGACCACGATGGTGGCGACGCCCGAGTCCTCGCGGACGAGCGAGCGGGTGCGACCGTCCGGGCTGACCATCCGCTGCCACGTCCGTCCGGCCAGATCGCTCTCACCGTCCGGGCTGCCCTTGCGGGACTGCTGGTCGATCAGTTCGGGGAGGGCGGCATCGCCCTGGGCCAGGCCGACGTAGACGTTGTCCGGGGTGAGGAAGCCGAGTCGCCACAGATCACGCGGCGAGGGCTGACCGTTCAGGTAGGGCTCGCCCTTCTTGATCCACTGCGCCTCGGTGGCCCGCCAGCCCGTTGGCAGACTGGTCGGCGTGAGCACCGGGAACGTGGCCTGCTGCCGCGCGGTCGTCGCGACAGCCTGCCAGTCGACCTCCTTGACCGGGTGGTCGCGCGGCAGGTCGGTGAACAGGGCGGCGATCACCACCAGGGGGATGAGGATCACCAGCAGCGACCGGATCATGTCACCGGTCGTGCTCGGCTTCTTGGAGCGCGCCACTCGCCCATCCTCACAGACCGCACAAGTCGGACGGCCGTCGTCGCAGGAGTGGCCGTGGACGAGATCGTGATCCTGGGGCAGCACACCGGCCCCCGGGGCGAGGTGATGTTGCGTCGGCGCAGCGGGCCGGACGGGGTGATCGAGGAGTTGATCGTCAACGGTGCGTTCGCCATGGACAGTGCCGAGACCGCGACCGAGCAACACCTGGGCGCCCTGGCCACGCGGCGCGGCGGACGCATCCTGGTCGGCGGGCTGGGGTTGGGCTACACGGTCAGCGAGATCCTGGGACGCGCCGATGCGGCGGGGACGACCGTCGAGGTCGAGGTCGCCGAGATCGAACAGTGCCTGATCGACTGGGCCCGCGCCGGGCTGACCGGCACCCTGGCCCGCGTGGTCGCCGATCCGCGGGTTCGGCTGGAGCCGGCGGACGTCCGCCGGCTGCTCGAGCGCCCCGGGCCGGGGTACGACGCCATCGTGCTCGACGTCGACAACGGCCCCGACTTCCTGATCCACGCCGACAACGCCGAGTTGTACGCCGCGAGCGGCCTGCGGACCGCGTACGGCAGGCTCGCTCCGGGCGGGCTCCTGGCCATCTGGTGCCAGGGGCCGTCCGACCCGTTGGCCGCCGAACTGGCCCGGCTGGGGGGCGAGGTCGAGCGGTCCGATCTCCCGGTCCGGCGCGGACGTCACCAATTCGACTACGCCATCTACGGCCTCCGCCGCACCTGAGAGACTGTCGGCCATGACGACCAGCGACGGTGATTTCCGGATCGAGCACGACACGATGGGCGAGGTCCGGGTGCCGGCTCGCGCGTTGTGGAAGGCCCAGACCCAGCGCGCGGTGGAGAACTTCCCGATCTCCGGTGTGCCGATCGATCCCGCGCTGATCGCCGCCCTGGGCCTGATCAAGGGTGCCGCCGCCCGCACCAACGCCGAGCTGGGCGTGATCACCGCCGACCAGGCCGAGGCCATCGTGCGGGCCGCCGCCGAGGTGGCCGCCAATGCGCACGACGCCGAGTTCCCGATCGACGTGTTCCAGACCGGGTCGGGCACGTCGAGCAACATGAACACCAACGAGGTCATCGCCTCGCTGGCCGGCGAGGGCATCCACCCCAACGACCACGTCAACGCTTCGCAGTCGAGCAACGACGTCTTCCCGAGCGCGATCCACGTCGCCGCCACCCAGAGCCTGATCACCACCCTGATCCCCGCGCTCGAACACCTCGAGGCGTCGCTGCAGGGCAAGGCCGACGAGTTCGCGGAGGTGGTCAAGAGCGGCCGCACCCACCTGATGGACGCCACCCCGGTCACCCTCGGCCAGGAGTTCGGCGGCTACGCCGCGCAGATCCGCTACGGGGTCGAGCGGGTCCGCGCCGCGCTCCCCCGGGTCGCCGAACTGCCGCTCGGCGGCACCGCGGTCGGCACCGGGATCAACACCCCGCCCGGGTTCTCCGCCTCGGTGATCGCGCTGATCGCCGAGCAGACCGGGCTGCCGCTGACCGAGGCCCGCAACCACTTCGAGGCCCAGGGGGCGCGCGACGGGCTGGTCGAGGCGTCCGGCGCGCTGCGCACCATCGCGGTCAGCCTGAACAAGATCGCCAACGACATCCGATGGATGGGGTCGGGCCCGCGGGCCGGGCTCGGCGAGATCGCGCTGCCCGACCTGCAGCCGGGCTCGTCGATCATGCCGGGCAAGGTCAACCCGGTGCTGTGCGAGGCGACCACCATGGTGTGCGCCCAGGTCATCGGCAACGACGCGGCCGTGGCCTTCTCCGGTGCCACCGGCAACTTCGAGCTCAACGTCATGCTGCCGGTGATGGCCCGCAACGTCCTCGAGTCGATCCGCCTGATCGCCAACGTCAGCCGGCTGTTCGCCGATCGCTGCATCGACGGCATCGTGGCCAACGTCGACCACTGCCGGTTCCTGGCCGAATCGTCGCCGTCCATCGTCACGCCGCTCAACCGCTACATCGGCTACGAGAACGCCGCCGCCGTGGCCAAGACCGCGCTCAAGGAAGGCAAGACGATCCGCGAGGTCGTGCTCGAGAAGGGCTTCGTCACCGACGGGTCGGTGACCGAGGATCAGCTCGACGCCGCGCTCGACGTGCTCTCGATGACCCGCGCGCCGCAGTGACCCAGCACCCCACGGCCAGCAGGTTTCCCATGTTGCCTGGGATTCCTGCGGGCTGCCCGGGAAGTTTCGCGGGTCACCCGCAGGTTTCCCATGTTGCATGGGATTCCTGCGGGCTGCCCGGGAAGTTTCGCGGGTCACCCGCAGGTTTCCCATGAACATGGGATCCGGCCGAGGCTGCCGGCGACGTCTACGCGAGTCGACGCGCGAGGGCGTGTCCCATGCACACGGAACCGGCGCGCGGCACGAGCCTCACCGGCGAGCGTCGGGTAGCGCGGACAGGATCGTGACGTCACGACCGAGGGCGTCGACACGCTCTTCCGTCGACGAGCGAGGGAGTGACTCAGGATCTTCCTGGTCCGCGCGGGCGCGAGCCGGAGCTGTCAGTACCAGCCCTTGTCGACCTTGAAGACCTTGGCCTCGCAGGGGCTGCCGTAGCGGGCCTTCATGTATTCGATGCCCCAGATGATCTGGGTCGCCGGGTTGGTCCGCCAGTCGCTGCCGATCGAGGCCATCTTCGAGCCGGGTAGGGCCTGCGGGATGCCGTACGCGCCGGAGGGGTTGGCGGCGTCGACCCGCCAGCCGCTCTCGCGCATGATGATGTAGTCGAAGCAGCCGTACTGCTCGGCGCCGTAGTTGTACCGGTTGGCCAGGATCTGTCGGGCCATCGAGCGTGGGTCGGTGGTGCCGGGCAGGTAGCCGCGGTTGGCGATGGCCCGGGCCTTCTCGGCCTCGGCCGCCGCCTTGGCCGCCTTGGCTGCCTCGGCCTCGGCCGCTGCCTTCGCCTTGGCCGCCTTGAGCTTCACCTGCTTGGCCTTGATGCTGCTGCCCTGGCTGGCCAGGCTCGCGGCACGTTTGGCCGCCGCGGCCGCGGCGGTGGCCGCCCGCTGCGCGGATCGGCTGGCCTCCATCGCTCGGACGGCTCGGTCCTCGGCCTGCTGCTGGTCGACCGCAGCGGTGTCGGTGATCATCTCGTCCGGCGCGATGGTGGTCACCGCGGCCGGCTCGGCGATGGCCACGTCCTGCTGCCCGGGGCTGCCGAGCCCGACGACGGCAGCGCCGCCGACCACCGCAGAGAAGGCGACGCCGAGGATGGCATGGGACACCAATCGACGCACCTGATCAGGGTGCCACACGGGCGTTATCGGATAGAAATCCCCGAAAGATCAGGTCGTCGTTGACACCTGAACCGTTACGTGAGATCGATCAGGGCGCGATGTCCTCCAACATCTCGGTCACCAGCGCGGCGATCGGTGAACGCTCGGAGCGGTGCAGCGTGACGTGGGCGAACAGCGGGTGACCCTTCAGCTTGTCGACGACCGCCACCACCCCGTCGTGCCGGCCGACCCGCAGGTTGTCCCGCTGGGCCACGTCGTGGGTGAGCACCACGCGCGAGTTCTGCCCGATCCGGCTGAGCACGGTGAGCAGGACGTTGCGCTCGAGCGACTGCGCCTCGTCCACGATCACGTACGCGTCGTGCAGCGAGCGACCGCGGATGTGGGTCAGCGGCAACACCTCGAGCAGGCCCCGCTCGATCACCTCGTCGATGACCGGCTTGCTGGTCACCGCGCCCAGGGTGTCGAACACCGCCTGCGCCCAGGGCGCCATCTTCTCGCCCTCCGACCCCGGCAGGTAGCCGAGATCCTGCCCGCCCACCGCGTACAGCGGCCGGAAGACGACGACCTTGGAGTGCTGACGCCGCTCGAGCACCGCCTCCAGGCCGGCACACAGCGCCAGCGCCGACTTGCCGGTGCCGGCACGGCCGCCGAGCGAGACGATGCCGACCGACGGGTCGAGCAGCAGGTCGAGCGCGACGCGCTGCTCGGCCGAGCGACCGTGCAGCCCGAAGGCGTCGCGGTCCTTGATCAGCTTGAGTTCCTTGTTCGGCGTCATCCGGCCGAGGGCCGACGCGCTGCCACTGAGCAGCACCACCCCGGTGTGGCAGGGCAGGTCTCGGGTCCGGTCGAGATCGAGGATGCCGGCCTCGTAGAGCCGGCCCAGTTCCTCGCTGGTCGCCTCGACCTCGGTCATCCCGGTCCACTCGGTGGTGATGGCGATCTCGGCCCGGTATTCCTCGGCGGCCAGACCGACCGCCGACGCCTTGACCCGCATCGGGAGGTCCTTGGAGACCAGGGTGACGTCGCGTCCCTCGCGCGAGAAGTTGAGCGCGACGGCCAGGATCCGCGAGTCGTTGTCGCCGAGCCGGAAACCGTCGGGCAGCGCGGTCGGATCGGTGTGATTCAACTCGACGTGGACGGTGCCCCCGTGGTCGTTGACCGGGATCGGGTCGTCGAGTCGACCGTGCTCGATCCGCAGGTCGTCGAGATGGCGGAGCGCGGTACGCGCGAAGTAGCCGAGTTCGCTGTGGTGGCGCTTGGCTTCGAGTTCGGTGATCACCACCACCGGGAGCACCACGTCGTGTTCGGCGAAGCGCCGGAGGGCGTGGGGATCACTGAGCAGGACCGAGGTGTCGATCACGTAGGTGCGGCGAGCTGCAACAGACACGGTGTGTGCCTTCCTGCTGGCCGCCGCCCAACCCGGCGTCGGCGCAGACGTCAGGTGTTCGGCTGGGGGGATCGACTCAGGCCGCGTGGGATCGATGACCTCTCGATCCCTCGACAGCACATGTGGCGCCTCCCAGACGGATCGCTTCCCCACGACCCGCAATCGCACGGTACGACGCGGTCCCGACCATCCGGCAGCGCCACGCCGCGCCCGTCATCGGATCGGAAACAGGAATTCACACAGCGATGGCCCAGGTCGATCTCGGTAGTGCCGGGCACCGATCTTCGGTAGTCGCTACCGATGTCGCACCCCACCCCGCAGCGGTGGACTGGACCCAGTCCACATCGCACACCACGAAAGGAATCGCGATGAACCGCACACCCTTCGCCGCCGCCGCGGCACTCGGCTCGACCGCCCTGGTCGTTGCCGCCCTCACCACCCCGGTCCCGGCGTCCGCCGAGCCGGAGCACCCGGCAGCCGCACCGCCGGCCGCCACGACCGCCGTCGCCGGGGTCTACCCGCCGAGCAGCAAGGTGATCACCAAGGTCAAGAAGCACGGGGTCTGGACGACCTCGTTCTCGATGGTCCGCAGCTCCGCGTCGATCAGCGCGAACTGCCTCCCCAAGGCCAAGGCCCGGGTCTCGATCAAGGCCCGGGGCGAGGTCGAGGAGATGAAGGTTTCGGTCAAGGGGCTGCCCAAGCGCACCACCTTCGACTTCTTCGTGCTCCAGGCGCCGGACTTCCCGTTCGCGATGTCGTGGTACCAGGGCGATCTGAAGACCGACAAGCACGGCAAGGGTGACGTCACCTATGTCGGTCGGTTCAACAAGGAGACCTTCACGATCGCTCCGGGCGTCGCTCCGGCACCGGCTCCGCACCCGGGCGACTCGGCGGTCAGCCCGGGCACGCCGCCCATCCACCAGTACCACCTCGGCTTCTGGTTCGACGATCCGGCCGACGCGGTGCAGGCGGGCTGCAGCCCGAACGTCACCCCGTTCAACGGCGAGCACGACGCCGGTGTGCAGGCCCTGAGCACCGCCCAGTTCCCGCAGCTCGGCGGCCCGCTCAAGCACGTCCGCTCCTGACCGACGGGTGTCCTGCCCACCCCGGTCCACCCGGACCCCCGAGCACCGCGCGACCCACGATGGGTCACGGCAGGCTCGGGGGTCCGGCGCGAACGCAGCTCGGGTCCGGTCAGCGAATCCTCAGTCGCCGTCCCCGCCGCCGCCGGCCCCTTCGGGACCGACCGGTACGGCGGTCAGGCCACCGACGATGGCGACCGTCGTCGCGATCGGGATGGCCGGTGGCCAACGCGTGTACCGGTCGGCGAGTTGCTGGTCGCGGTCGCTCGGGGCCTCGCTCGCCGGAGCACCCTCGGACGGGGTGCCGTTGTCGTGGCCACGGTTCCAGTGTCGCGTCGAGGAGACAAGAGGCGAAGAGCGCCACCGCCATTCCCGGTGCTCACTGATCGCGCTGCTACTTACCGAAGCGACGCTCGCGTTCGGCGTACGAGCGCAGGGCGCGGATGAAGTCGACCTTGCGGAAGTCCGGCCACAGGGCCTCGCAGAAGTAGAACTCGCTGTGCGCCGACTGCCACATCAAGAAGCCGGACAACCTTTGCTCGCCCGAGGTGCGGATGATCAGGTCGGGGTCCGGCTGACCAGCGGTGTAGAGGTGCTCGCCGATGTGGTCGATGTCGAGGGTCTGGGCCAGCTCGGCGATCGTCGTTCCGTTGCGGGCGTGCTCGGCGAGCAGCGACCGCACCGCGTCGCGGAGTTCGTGACGACCGCCGTACGAGACGGCCACGTTGATCAGCATGCCGTCGATGTCGCGGGTCGCCCGGTCCGCGGTCTTGAGCCGTTGTGCGGTCTCGGCCGGCAGCAGGTCGAGCGCGCCGACCGGGTGGACCCGCCAGCGCTGCGCCTCGCTCAGATCGGTGACCATGTTCTCGATCACCGTCAGCAGCGGGGCGAGCTCCTCGGCCGAGCTGCGCGAGTAGTTGTCGGTCGACAGCACCCAGAGGGTGACGACCGGGATGTCGAGTTCGTCGCACCACTCGACGAAGTCCTTGAGCCGGTCCGCGCCGGCCTGGTAGCCGGCCACCAGCGGCTGACCCGGTGCGTTGGTCCGGGCCCAGCGGCGGTTGCCGTCGGCGAGGACGGCGACGTGCCGGGGCAGTCGGGTGTGGTCGAGCTCGGCGACCAGCCGATGCTCATAGGTGGCGTAGAGCAGCCCCGACGGGTGCAGCCGGTCGACGATCTCGCGCAGACGGTCGAGACGTGACACGTCTCGCAGCGTAGCGGGTGAACCACGCTTGTCCTGAGCAGCCGGACCGGCCTACGATGAACCTACGGTTCCGTAACCTACGATCCGTCAACCTGCACTCAGCACCGGAGAACACCCGCCATGCCCCCAGCCTCGACCCGTCGCCACCGCGATGCCGATTCGCCCGTGACCGAGGTCGTCGAGGCGGTCAAGCCCCGGCTCCGTGGCTGGCTGCACGCAGCCACCGCACCGCTGGCCCTGGTCGCCGGCATCGTGCTCATCGCGCTGGCTCCGACACCGGCCGGGGCGGTCGGTGCCGCCGTCTTCCTGGCCGCCTCGGTGCTGCTCTTCGGCACCAGCGGGGTGTATCACCGCGGCACCTGGGGTCCACGCGGCGACGCGATCCTGCGCCGGATGGATCACGCCAACATCTACCTGTTCATCGCCGCGTCGTACACGCCGATGGCCCTGATCCTGCTCGAGGGCCGCTCGCGGCTCACGCTGCTGGTGATGATCTGGGTCGCCGCCCTGGGCGGCACGGCCTTCCGGCTGTTCTGGCTGAGCGCGCCGCGTTGGCTCTACACCGCCTTGTACCTGCTGATGGGGTGGGCGGCCGTGGGCTGGATGGGCCAGTTCTACGCAGCCGGCGGCGCGTCCGTGGTCGCGCTGATCCTGGCCGGCGGGGTCTTCTACACCGCCGGCGCGGTCGTCTACGGCCGCAAGCGGCCCAACCCCTCCCCGCGGTGGTTCGGCTTCCACGAGATCTTCCACGCCGGCACCATCGCCGGGTTCGTCTGCCACTACGTGGCCATCTCGCTGATCGTCTACCGAGCCAGCTGAGCGGCCAACGCCTCCGGGTCGGTGACCGGCAGCCGGCAGACGAAGTGCCGGCACACGTACGCGGTCGGGCGTCCGCCGGTCGTCGACCGGTCGGCGAGCAACGCGAACCCCGGTTGGTCCGGGAGGCCGGCCAGCACGACCGATCCGGCCGGGGCCAGCCGGTGCGCCGCCGCGACCAGGGCGTGACGTTCCGGTCCGGCCTCGCCGACCACCGCCACCTGGACCGCGCCGGTGGTGCGGGTGATCGCGTCGGCGAGCAGCCACCCGGCGAACCGCGGCGCCCGCTCGGCGATCGCTCCGGCCGAGTGCGCGGCCGCCTCGGCCCGATCGGTGTAGCGCGGCTCGCCGGTCAGCTCACCGAGCAGCGCCAGCGCGTGCACCGCCGAGCTCAGTCCTGACGGGGTCGCATTGTCGGTCGGGTCCTGCGGCCGGGTGTAGAGCTCCTCGGCATCGACCGCGGTGTCGAAGAATCCCTCACCGCCGTCGTCGAACACGTCGATCATCACCGCGGCCAGCCGCTCGGCCCGCTCGAGCCAGCGTGGGTCGGCGTGCGCCGCGGCCAGCCGGACCGCCGCCTGGGTCAGCGCCCCGTAGTCCTCGAGGATGGCGGCCGCCGTCCCGACGACACCGCCCCGCGAGGCCCGGCGCAGCCGCCCGTCGACCACGTGCCGCTGCCAGATCGCCTCGGCCGCGTCGGTGGCGACCTCCAGCCAGTCCGGTCGCTCGAAGACCAGCGCGGCCTGCACGAGCGCGTCGATCAACCAGCCGTTCCAGGCCGTCACCACCTTGTCGTCGCGGGCCGGACGCGCGCGCCGCTCGCGGGCGGTCCGCAGCCGATCGCGGACCCGGGCCAGCCGCTCCTCGTCGTCGACCGCGATCCGCCGCAGGGTCGAGGCGCCCGCCTCGAAGGTCCCCCGCTCGGTCACGCCGAACGCCGCTGCCGCCCACGTCCCGTCCTCCGGACCCAGCACCTCGACCAGTTGGGCCGGGGTCCAGACGTAGAACGCACCCTCGTGCGTGTGCCCGTCGGTGTCGAGCGAGTCGGCGTCGAGGCTGGCCGCGAAACCGCCCTCGGGGGTGGTCATCTCCTGCCGAAGCCAGTCGACCGTCTCGGCGACCACCCGCGCGGCCGACGGGTCGCCGGTCCGTCGCCAGGCGTGGGTGTAGACCCCGAGCAGCAGCGCGTTGTCGTAGAGCATCTTCTCGAAGTGCGGGACCACCCAGCCGGCGTCGACGCTGTAGCGGGCGAACCCGCCGGCGAGCTGGTCGTAGATGCCACCGTCGGCCATCGCGGTCAACGTGGCCGTGGCCATGGCCGTCGCCTCGGGACCGCCGTCGCGGAGCAGCGCTTCCAGCACCATCGACGGCGGGAATTTCGGAGCGCCGCCGAAGCCGGCGTGCTGGGCGTCGAACTCACGCTCGAGGACCGCGACGGCTGCACGGCAGGCCTCGGCGTCGAGGATGCCGGGCACCGCGGCGATCCGCCGCTCGGCCAGTTGACTGACGATGGTGTCGGCACTCGACACGATCTCGGCCCGGCGGTCCCGCCAGGCGCCGGCCAACGCTTCGAGGAGCTGTGGGAACGACGGCATGCCGTGCCGCGGCACCGGCGGGAAGTAGGTCCCGGCGTAGAAGGGTCGGCGGTCCGGGGTGAGGAACACACTCATCGGCCAGCCGCCCTGACCGGTCATCGCCTGGGTCGCCTGCATGTACACCGCGTCGACGTCGGGACGTTCCTCGCGGTCGACCTTGATGGAGACGAAGTGTTCGGCGAGCAGGGCGGCGATCTGCGGATCCTCGAACGACTCGTGGGCCATCACGTGACACCAGTGGCAGGCCGCGTAGCCGACCGAGAGGAAGACCGGGACGTCACGCCGCTCGGCTTCGGCGAAGGCCTCGTCGCACCACGGCCACCACTCGACCGGGTTGTCGGCGTGCTGGAGCAGGTAGGGGCTGGTCGCGTCGGCGAGACGATTGCGTCCGGTCACGCCATCGACCCTACGGGGGACGGATCAGCGATCAACCGCGTACGCCGCCCGCTCGACCGGGCCCGCGGACGGCTTCGATCACCGGGCTTCGATCACCGGGCTCGGATCACCCGGGCCCGGGTCGGCCGGGCTCGGTCAGCCGGCGTTGGTCGGGGTGGTCGTCGCCTCGGGCTCGGTCGCGGTGGTCTCTTCACCCTGTCGGGGCACCGAGATCCGGCGGACCTGGCGGCGCATGCTCAGATAGAGCAGCACCAGCGCCACGCCCAGGACGACGGTGATGACCAACGGCGTCCATCCCGGCTTCACGATGTTGGGATCGAGGTCGAGGAGGAACATGACTCGACTCTACTCCGCGGGAACCGGCGTACCGGGCGTCGCCGGAACCGCGATCCCGGCGAACAGATCGTCCTCGGGTGCCCTCGTCTCGACGAGGCTGCGGACGAGTTGCCAGTCCTCGGTCGGCCAGGCCTTCTGGTGCAGCGCGAGCGGCACCGAGAACCACGAGCCCTCGGGGTCGACCTGGGTGGCGTGGGCCAGCAGGGCGCGATCGCGGACCGCGAAGTAGTCCGCGCACGGCACCCGTGTGGTCACCCGTCGGGCGTGCTCGGGGTCGTCGGGCCAGCGCTTGAGCCACTCGACGTACGGGGGCTCGTGACCCTGGGCGACCATCGCCTCGTCGAGCGCGATCATCCGGGCCCGGTGGAAAGCGAACGAGTAGTAGAGCTTCGAGGCCTGCCACGGCGAGCCGAGCTCGGGGTGCGCGTCGGGATCGGCGGCCAGATCGAAGGCGGCGACGCTGATCTTGTGGCACATGATGTGGTCCGGATGCGGATAGCCGCCGTTCTCGTCGTAGGTGGTGACCACCTGCGGGCGGAAGTCGCGGATCACCTTGATCAGCGGCTGCACCGCGATCTCCAGCGGCTGGGTGGCGAAGCAGCCCTCGGGCAGCGGGGGTAGCGGGTCGCCCTCGGGCAGACCCGAATCGACGAATCCCAGCCAGACCTGGTGGATGCCGAGGATCTCGCGGGCGCGGTCCATCTCGGCCCGGCGGATCTCGGAGATGTTGGCCAGGATGTCCGGCCGGTCCATCGCCGGATTGAGGATCGAGCCCCGCTCACCACCGGTGCAGGTGGCGACCATGACCTCGACACCCTCGGCGACGTAGCGCGCGGTCGTCGCCGCACCCTTGCTCGACTCGTCGTCCGGATGGGCGTGGACGTGCAGCAACCGCAGGCCTTCACCGTTGCCGTCGGTCCGTGGGTGCGCTGCCATGGCGGTCATGCTAAGACGGCATTCGACCGGCGCTGGCACAATCTCGGGGTGCACGACAACCAGTTGGCGATCGCGGAGCGACTGCGCCGGCGCTATCCGCCCGCGCGGATCCACCCACCGGTGTGGATCGCTCTGGCGGCCGTGCTGCTCGCCGCTCTCGTCGGGTGGGTGGTCTGGGCCGGTCTCGACTTCAGCCGCCCGGTTGTCGCGGCGCAGTTGGCCAGCTTCTCGGCCAGCTCGGACACGAAGATGACGGTGACGCTGACCGTCGACCGCACCGACCCGTCGGTCCCGGTCACCTGCCGGGTGGTGGCCCAGTCGTCGGACAACCAGCCGGTCGGCGAACAGCAGGTGACGGTGGGTCCCAGCCAGGCCAAGGTGGTCGACACCACGATCGAGCTGGTCACCCTGCGCCGGGCCGCGACCGCCTTCGTCCGCGATTGCGCCCCCTCGTGATCCACCCCCGGCGCAGCGGTGTGCTCTAGACTCGGCGGATGTCTGAAAACTCCAGCCCGGTCATCTGGTTGACCCAGGAGGCCTACGACAAGCTCCAGACCGAGCTTGATCACCTCTCCGGAGCCGGCCGCGCCGACGTGACGGCCCGGATCGCCGCCGCCCGCGACGAGGGCGATCTCAAGGAGAACGGCGGTTACCACGCCGCGCGCGAGCAGCAGGGTCAGCAGGAGGCCCGGATCCGCCAGCTGGCTGACATGCTGCGGCGGGCCCAGGTCGGCGAGACGCCGGCGGACAGCGACACGGTCAGCCCCGGGACCCAGGTCACCATCGCCTTCGACGGCGACGAGTCCGACACCGAGACGTTCGTGCTCGGGTCACGGGAACTGCTGGGTCTCGACGACTCGATCGACACCAACGTCTACAGCCCGCAGTCGCCACTGGGTGCTGCGATCCTGGACAAGAAGGTCGGCGACGCCGTCTCCTACGTCGCCCCCAACGGTCGCAGTATCAACGTCACCGTGGTCAAGGTCGCGGCCTTCCACAGCTGATCCTCCGGCCGGGCCGCACGCGTCGACCCGGCTCGGAATCCCCCGCCGGTCGGGCGTCGGCTCGCCGGGAACGCACGTGTACGTGGGTTCGTCCAGGTGTGCACAGCCAGCACGGCGTGCACACCTGGAACGACCTGCCCGGACCTCCCCGGGATCGGCCCCGACCCCGGAGCGGTCAGAGCGCGGCGAGCAGGGTCTGCGCCTCGGTCGGGGTCAACGCCCCGGACGCCACCTCGGCCAGCACCTGTTCGCGGGTCAGCGTCGTGGCGGCGGGCGGCTCCTCGCCGAGCCCGAGCTTGGTCAGCAGGTGGTTGAACCGCGACCGGGCCGTCGGGTACGAGACCCCCAGGTGCTTCTCCACCTCACGGAGGTTCCCGCGCGAGGCGAGAAAGACCCGCAGCGTCTCGAGGTCGGCGGCATCGAGCGCGCAGAACTCGCACGACCCGAAGACCCCGGCCAGTTCGCTGCCACACGATCCGCAACCGAGACGGGTGACCGCAAGGTGGTCGCCGCAGACCGGACAGTCGCTCGGCGCCCGGTATTCCGGCTCGGGGCGGCGTACGCGGTCGGCCATCACTTGCTCTCCGCGCGGTCCGAGCCCACGCGCACCTGCGCGTGACCCATCACGACCTCGACGTCGAGCCGGGCGCTGCCGTTGCCCATCACGACCTCGTCGATCGAGCCGCTGTGGCCGCCCGACCAGCTGACCTTGCCCAGTTGGGCGTCGCCCTTGACCGTGACGTTCGAGTCGTCGGCCAGGGTGATCGACAGCGAGCCCGACTCGGCCCGGATCCGGTTGCGTCCGGTCTTGATGGCGCCCTTGATCGTCGCCGAACCGGCCTGGACCAGCGCGTCGTTGATCTCGGTCACGTCGAGGAGCTTCGCTCCCCCGGCGGTGATCCGCACCTTGCCCAGGTGCGGGACCCGCTCGGTGTGCAGGCTGCCCGCCGTGACCTCGACGTCGACCACCACGTTCGGGTTGACCTTGAGCAGAAGTTCCTTGCCCAGGCCGAGGGCGCGGAAGTCCTCGAGGTTGCGCGGAGCGCGGAGGATGCTGAACCCGTCGAGCGACGCACCGACCTCGCCGTCGCTGGACACCTCGAGGGTCGAGCCGTTGCGGCGCAGGACGTGCGGACCGTCGGCCGACAGGGTGGCCACCGAGGTCTCGCCGAGGATCCGGACCCGGCGGCCGACGGCGCGGACACTGATCCGCTCCACGCCGCTGGTGTTGACCGGCTTGGTCCGGCTCGGCGGCTCGCTCTCCGGCTCGGGCTCGGGCTCGCCGGCCGCCTCGGGCGCTCGGAAGCTCTCCTTCGCGTACGTGGCGTGTTGCGGTCGACCGGCCTCGGAGTTCCAGCCCTCGTCGCGGGCGGTGGCGGCCAGTTCCTCGTTGGTCGGCTCGGCGCCCTTCGGCTCGGTGTCGGTGACCGTGGCCGCGGCGGGTTGGGTCTTGAGGGCGTCGATCCGGCGGGCCGCCTCTGCGGCATCGATCCGGCCCGCGGCCAGACTCTCGAGGATGGAGCTCATGTCGGGTGTGGTCATGCGGACGAATCTAAAGCCGATCTTTCCACTGTGGAAGGGTTCGTTTCCACTTCCAGGGTGAACCCTGAGCGATCTCCGTCCCACGACGTCCGCGGACCCTGGTCGACCCTCTCGCCCGGCGAAGGAAGGGGGCCGACTCCGAGCGTCCGTCGGGCTAGGCGCCCTTGACGTTGACCAACTGCCGCAACGTGTGGCGGACGGTCACCAGATCGGCGGCGTCGGCCATCACCTGGTCGATGTCCTTGTAGGCGCCGGGGATCTCGTCCAGGAAGGCCTCGCTGTCGCGGAACTCGATCCCGGTCATCGCGGCCCGCAACTGGTCGTGGGTGAACGACGCCCGCGCGCGGTTCCGCGAGAGGACCCGGCCCGCACCGTGCGGAGCGGAGTTGAGCGAGACCGGATGCCCCTTGCCGGAGACGACGTACGAGGCCGTGCCCATCGAGCCCGGGATCAGACCCGGCTGACCCGACCGTGCCTCGATGGCTCCCTTGCGCGACACCCAGACCTTGCGCCCGTAGTGCTCCTCGAGCTGGGTGAAGTTGTGGTGGCAGTTGATCCGCTCCTGCTCGATCACCGGCTCGCCGAGGAAGTCGGACAGGCAGTCGACGACCCGGTCCATCATCTCCTCGCGATTGAGCAGCGCGTACCGCTGCGCCCAGCGGAGCTCGGTGAGGTAGGCGCCGAACTCCTCGGTCCCCTCGACCAGGTACGCGAGGTCGGGGTCGGGCAGCGGGATCCAGTACCGCTCCATCAACCGCCGGGCGACCTTGATGTGGTGCTGGGCGATCTTGTTGCCCACGCCGCGCGACCCCGAGTGCAGGAACAGCCACACCCGGTCGAGTTCGTCGCGTGTCACCTCGATGAAGTGGTTGCCCGAGCCCAGCGTGCCCAACTGCTCCCGCCACCGGCCGTTGCGCCGATCGGGATCGAACCGGGCGCCGTCCTCGAGGTCGGCGATCCGGGTCCGCGCGGTGACGGTCAGAGTCGTGTTGGCCGCCCCGGCCGACAGCGGCACCGCCCGCTCGATCGCCTCCCGCAGCGGGACCAGCGACGAGCCGGTCAGCCGGTCACGCGCGAACTGGGTCCGGACCGCGATCATCCCGCAGCCGATGTCGACGCCGACCGCCGCCGGCATCACCGCCCGCAGGGTCGGGATGACCGACCCCACCGTCGCGCCCAGACCGAGGTGCGCGTCGGGCATCAGAGCCAGGTGCGGGGAGATGAAGGGCATCCGCGAGGTCGTCTCCGCCTGTCGACGGGCGCCCTCCTCCAGGATCGAAGCCCAACTGATCAAGGTCGGATTGATCTTCTCCACCGCCGACACCTCCTTCTTCCTTGTCGTCGTCTCACCGTCCGCGCTGGACGGCGGGACCACTGTGCCCCACCGCGCACCGCCGCGGCACCCGATTTTCCGGCCGGCCCAGCGCGTCGGCGTCGAGCGAGGAGGTGACCGACAACACGTCGGAACACTTGGGTGCATCATGCACACACTCATATGCTTGGGGCATGCAAACAAATGCCCTGGGGCGTCCGGCCCCGGCGGAGGGCGAGCGATCGCCGACGGACCAGGTCTTGCACAACCTGATGAGCGTCGGCCGGTTGCTCCGGCAGCAGATGAGCCACCAGTCCCTGGACTTCGGACTGTTCTGGCTGCTGAAGAACCTCGACGAGCACGGCGGGCTCCGGGTGACCGAGCTCGCCTCCCGGGTCGATCTCGACCCCTCCACCGTCTCGCGTCATGTCGCCCAGCTCGAGAAGCTGGGGCTGGTCGAACGCACGCCGGATCCGCTCGACGGCCGGGCCCAGGTGGTCGCCCTGACCGAACCGGGCCTGGACCAACTGCGGGCCGCGTACGACCATCGCCGGGAACTCCTGGTCAGCGGTCTGGCCGACTTCGCCAGCGAAGACGTCGACCACCTGAGCCGCCTGCTCACCCACTTCGTCCACAACATCGAAACCACCCGAAATCTGGAGCACGCATGACCAAGAACGTCGCGCGGCGCGCGTCGAGCGAGAGTGAGCCCGCTGCTCCTCCCGCGGCCGCCGCCACCGCAGCCGTCGCCGGCGGCTACCTGAGCCACAAGCAGATCCTCGTGGTGATGGGCGGTCTGATGGCCGGCATGTTCCTCGCCGCGCTCGACCAGAGCATCGTCGGCGTCGCTCTGCCCAAGATCACCTCCGAGCTCGGCGGTCTGGACAAGCTGTCCTGGGTGGTCACCGCGTACCTGCTGACCTCGACCGCCGCCACCCCGCTGTGGGGCAAGATCTCCGACCTGCTCGGGCGCCGCCCGATCTTCCAGGCCGCGATCGTGGTCTTCCTGATCGGCTCGGTCATCTGCGGCTCGGCCGGCACCATCGCCGGCTGGCTCGACCTGCCCGGCATCGACGTGATGATCGTCGGTCGCGCGGTCCAGGGTCTCGGCGGCGGCGGCCTGATGTCGCTGGCGCTCGCCGTCATCGGTGACGTCATCCCGCCGCGTGAGCGCGGCAAGTACCAGGGCCTGTTCGGCGCCGTCTTCGGTGTCTCCTCGGTCGCCGGGCCGCTGCTCGGCGGTCTGTTCACCGACCACCTCGGCTGGGAGTGGATCTTCTTCATCAACCTGCCGATCGGCGCCGCGGCCCTGATCGTCACCTCGATGGCGCTCAAGCTCCACCACGTACGCCGTGAGGCCTCGGTCGACTACCTCGGCGCCGCCACCATCGTCGGCTCCGTGACCAGCCTGGTGCTCTACCTAGCTGGGCCGGCCCCGACCTCGGCTGGACCTCGACCACCGGACTCGCGCTGATCGTCGGCGCCGTCGTGCTCGTCGGCGCTGTTCGTCGCTGGTCGAGACGCCGCGCCCAGGAACCGATCATCCCGCTCGAGCTGTTCCGCAGCTGGACCTTCGACTCGAACATCATCTTCGCGATGATCATGGGCGTCGGCGATGTTCGGCGGCCTGATCTACCTGCCGATCTACCTGCAGGCGGTCAAGGGCATGACGCGCCACCGAGTCCGGGCTGGCCATGCTCCCGCTGGTCCTCGGCATCTTCTCCACCTCGATCAGCGGCGGGCAGATCATGTCGCGCACCGGCCGCTACAAGTGGATGCCGATCACCGGCGCGATCCTGGTCGGCGGCGCGCTGTTCGCCTTCTCCCGGCTCGCCGTCGACACCCCCTACTGGACGATCGCGGTCATCATGTTCTTCTTCGGTGCCGGCCTCGGCATGACCATGCAGGTCGTGGTCACCGCCGTGCAGAACAGCGTCGACCGTCGCCACATGGGCGTCGCCACCTCCTCGGTCGCGTTCTTCCGCTCGATGGGCGGCGCTATCGGCACGGCGCTGTTCGGTGCCATCCTCAACATCCGGCTGGCCGAAGCACCTGGCCGAAGCCTTCGCCGGACTCCCGGCCGCGGCCCAGGCCCAGTCGGCGCAGGCGGCGTCGGCGGTCAACGACATCTCCGCGATCCGCGATCTGCCCGACGGGCCGATCCGCGACGCGGTGCTGAACGCCTTCACCAACGCCATGGACGACGTGTTCCTGGTCGCGGTCCCGTTCATGGCCGTGGCGCTCGTCGTGGCCTTGTTCATGAGGGAGAAGCCGCTGGCCGGTCGGGGCGAAACCCCCGGTCAGGTCGGCCAGGACGAGCCCGCGCTCGTCACCGCGGCTCACTGAGCCGCTCCGCGGATAACGGTCAGATCGCGGTGCCGCCCACCCGATCGGACGTGGTAACGATGCCGCGTCTGATTAGGAGGACGGCACCGCGGGATGGCACATTAGAAGTGCGGCGATCGCGCTGGACGGCGACGTCAAACCCCTCGTGGTTCAACCAGGTGACGCCCGCACAGGTCGAAATCCCCTGACCGGGCGCCTCGGTGCCAGTCGACATCTCGTGTGATCAGAGGAACCTCATGCTGACCAGCAGAACGCTCAGGCTGACCGGGATCACCGGTGCGCTAGCCCTGGCCACCGCTCTCGCCGCCTGCGGCACCGTCCCCGCCGGCTCGACCACCGACGCCGGGTCGCAGAAGCCGTCCGCGCCGGCGTCCAGCGCGGCCCAGCCGTCGTCGCCGAGCAGCTCGGCCCCGGCCGAACCGCAGCCCGATCCGGTCGCCCTGACCAGCAACGTCAAGGACGGCGCCAAGAACGTCAAGGTCGACACCCTGGTCAAGGTGAGCGCCGACGGCGGCACCGTGAAGAAGGTCACGCTGACCTACTCCGGGGTCGACGCCAAGGGCGCCAAGATCAAGGGCACCGTCGCCGGTACGACGGCCAAGAGCAAGGCCAGCTGGACCGCGGGCGACCGCCTCGAGCCGTCGGCCACCTACAAGCTGGCCGTCACCGGGGCCAACACCGAGGGCACCAAGACCACCACCACCTCGAGCTTCAAGACCGCGTCGCTGGCCCTGTCGCAGCAGACCTTCCCGACCCTCTACCCGCTCAGGGGCAGAAGGTCGGCATCGGGATGCCCGTGGTGATCAACTTCGACGTCGCCGTCAAGGACAAGAAGGCGATCGAGAAGAACCTCAAGGTCGTCTCCTCCCCCGCGCAGGCCGGCTCCTGGCGCTGGTTCAGCGACAAGGAGATCCGCTACCGCCCGGCCAAGTACTGGAAGCCGGGGACCAAGGTCACCGCGTACGCCAACGTCAACGGGGTCGACGCCGGCAACGGCATCTACGGCCAGAAGTCGGTGAAGACCAACTTCACCGTCGGCCGCTCGATGAAGATCCAAGGTCAACCTGGCCAGCGACGTGGCCAAGGTCTACCGCGACGGCAAGGTCGTCCGGACGATCTACGTGAGCGGTGGCAAGCCGGGCTGGCAGACCCGCAGCGGCGTCAAGCTGATCATGGCCAAGGAATGGAACAAGACCATGACCAACGAGATGATCGGCGCCGAGGAGGACTACAGCCTCACCGCCGCGTACGCGCTGCGGATCACCAACTCGGGTGAGTTCCTGCACTCCGCGCCGTGGAACACCGGCAACTTCGGCCGTCGCAACGCCAGCCACGGTTGCGTCGGGATGAGCGTCGGCGACTCGGGCTGGTTGATCGAGAACACCCTGATCGGCGATCCGGTGATCACCACCGGCAGCAGCCGCGGGATGGAACTCGGCAACGGCTACGGCGACTGGAACGTCTCCTACCAGCAGTACAAGAAGGGCTCCGCGGTCTGATCCGCAGCGCGCACGACAACGGCCCACCCCCGATCCGGGGGTGGGCCGTTGTCGTCTCGGCTCAACCGCGATGCCGTCCTGGCGCCCAAGCCAGCCGGGCCATCGGCGGGTCGGCCTGGTTGACCAGGTACTGGATGAACGCCTTGGAGAACGCGAGCAGCGGGACGGCCATCAGCGCCCCGACGATGCCGCCGACCACGATGCCGATGGCGATGGCCAGCAGCACGGCCAGCGGATGCAGCTTGACCGCCCGGCCGAGCAGGAACGGCTGCAGCAGGTGGCCCTCGATCTGCATCACCACGATGATCCCGGCCAGCATGATCAGCGCCTTGACCCAGCCGAGCGCGACCAGCGCGACCAGCACGGCGACGAAGCCCGAGACGAACGCCCCGACCAGCGGGACGAAGGCGCCGATGAAGACCAGCGCGGCCAGGGCCGGGGCGACCGGGACGCCGAGGATCAGCGCGACGATGAGGACGCCGACCGCGTCGGACAGCGCGACCAGGATGGTGGCCCGCACGTAGTGCGACAGTGAGTTCCAGCCCTTGAGGGCGGCCTGGTCGACCCGCTCTCTGGCGACCCTCGGGACGAACTTGAGCAGGAACGAGAAGATCGTCCGACCCTCGTAGACGAAGTAGAACAGCGCGAAGACGGTGATCGCGAGGCCGGCGACGAAGTGCCCGACCTGGGTGCCGATCTCGGCGGCGTACCGGGTGATCTCGCCACTGCTGTCGCGGATGAAACCGGTGATCCGTTCGGTCCAGCGACTCGGGTCGAGCCAGCTCGCGGTGTTGAGGTGCAGCGGACCAGAACTCAGCCAGCCGGCCAGCTGGTTGAAACCGCCGAGCACGTTGGTCGAGAGCTCGGCACTCTGCGAGGCGATCTGGGTGCCGATCAGGGTCAACGCACCGGCGATCAGCGCGATCCCGCCGAGCAGGGTGATCGCCGTGGCCGCCCCGCGGGGCAGCCCCCAGCCGTGCAGCTTGTTGGCCACCGGGGCGAGCATGGCGGCGAGCAGGATGGCCACGCCGAGCGGGATCACCACCTCGGACAGGTAGCGGCTGACCCAGCCCAGGCCCCACAGCACGATGACGACCAGGATCACCCGCCAGCTCCACGAGGCGGCGACCTGTAGTCCGCGCGGTACGGCCCGGTCGAACTCGGGTGAGGTGGTCGTGGCCACCGCCGGCCTGCGGCTCGGGCACGGTGGGCCCGGCCGTGTCGGGCTCCGGGGCCGGCGGCATGGCGGGGACGGAGGCCGCGGCGACCGGGGCCGGGAGGGCGGCCCGGTCGGCCCACCCGGCGACGGCCGCGGCTCGACGCTCCTGCAGTCGGGCGAGCCGTGCCCTGACCCTGCTCGACAACGTCACCGTGGAACCTCCTGTGCACAACGAACGACGATTTCGACAGTAATGCCAAACTATGCGCCGTGAATCCCCTGCGCTCGTTGCGGACCCGGCTGAGCAGCAACCGGTCGCTCCCGCGCGAGGTGTACGTGCTGGGGCTGATCGCCTTCTGCGTCGCCGTCGGCTTCGGCGTCCTGGTGCCGGTGCTCCCGGTGTTCGCCCGCAGCTTCGGGGTCAGCAACCTCGAGGTCGGTGCGGTGATCTCGGCGTTCGCGCTGATGCGGCTGGTGGCCAGCCCGTTCTGCGGCCGGCTGATCGGCGCGTTCGGTGAGCGGCTGGTGATGGCATCGGGATCTACATCGTGGCCATCTCGAGCGGGCTGGCCGGGATCGCCCACAGCTACGAGCAGCTGCTGCTGCTCCGCGGGGTCGGCGGCATCGGCTCGGCCATGTTCACCGTGTCGGCGTTCACCCTGCTGCTGACCTCGGTCGACGCCGGGTTGCGCGGCCGCGCGGCCGGCTTCTTCCAGGGCGGGTTCCTGATCGGCGGGATGGCCGGGCCGGCGGTCGGCGGCGTGCTGTCGACCATCTCGCTGACCGCGCCGTTCTTCTTCTACGCCGCCACCCTGGTCGTGGCCGGCACCGTCGGACTGGTCATGCTGCGGACCCGGAGCGCGCAGGCCGAGGCGGCCGGCACGGTGCCCGACGTCAGCTTCCGGATGATCATCCGCGACGTCCGCTACCAGGCGGCGTGCTTCACCAACTTCGCCCAGGGCTGGACGCTCGTTCGGCGTCCGTTCGTCGCTGGTCCCGGTGCTCATCGTCGAGGCGCTGCACCGGCCGCCGGCCTGGGTCGGGATCAGCTTCGCCATCGCCTCGGTGGTGCAGACCCTGGCCGTCGGACCGGCCGGCAAGTTCGTCGACACCGTCGGCCGGCGCCCGGCGATGATCGCCGGGACGCTGATCGGCGGGGTGTCCATCGTGGCGGTGCCCTTTGCGCCGAACCTGTGGCTGCTGATCGTCGCGCTCAGCGTCTACGGCGTCTCCTCGGCCTTTCTGGGCACGGCGCCGGCGGCCACGGTCGGCGACGCCGGAGCCGGGCGCCGCGGGACGGCGGTGGCCGCGTTCTCGATGTGCTCCGACATCGGCGCCATCATCGGGCCGCTGGTCGCCGGTCGGCTGGCCGACGTGTTGTCGTTCGAGGCCGCGTTCGCGGTCGGGGCGGCCCTGATGCTGCTGGCCACGCTGCTGTCGGCGCGGATGCCCCGATCGGCCCCACCGGCCGCCACCGGTTCCACCCTCGCCGAACAGGAGAGCGACGTTGAGCCCGCAACCCTTAGGTGAGCTGGTCGCGCCGGACTGGGCCGTCGCCCTCGAACCGGTCGCCGACACCATCACGGCGGCCGGGGAGTTCCTGCGGGCCGAGATCGCCGCCGGGCGGCAGCTATCTGCCGGCCGGACCGCAGGTACTGCGGGCGTTCAGCCGACCGTTGGCCGACGTCCGGGTGCTGATCGTCGGTCAGGACCCCTACCCCACACCCGGCCATCCGGTCGGTCTGTCGTTCTCGGTCGACCCGGGGGTCCGCCCGGTACCGCGGTCGCTGGCCAACATCTACGCCGAACTGCAGAGCGATCTGGGCATCCCGCCCGCGACCACCGGGGATCTGACCCCGTGGTTCGAGCAGGGCGTGCTGCTGCTCAACCGGGTGCTCACCGTCCAGCCGGGCAAGTCCGGCTCGCACCGCGGCCAGGGCTGGGAGCAGGTGACCCAGCGGGCCATCGAGGCCCTGGTCGAGCGGGGCGGCCCGCTGGTCGCCATCCTGTGGGGGCGTGACGCCCAGTCGCTGATCCCGATGCTCGGCGAGGTCCCGCACGTCGCCTCGGCCCACCCGTCGCCCCTGTCGGCCCGCTCGGGGTTCTTCGGTTCGCGGCCGTTCAGCCGGGTCAACGCCCTGCTCACCGAGCAGGGCGGCCGAACCGATCGACTGGTCACTCGCCCGCTGACCCCAGCGCGGCGTCGAGGTCGGCGAGCAGGTCGTCGATGTCCTCGATCCCGACGCTGAGTCGGACCAGGTCGGCCGGCACCTCGAGCTTGGTCCCGGCCACCGAGGCGTGGGTCATCCGTCCCGGGTGTTCGATCAGCGACTCGACGCCGCCGAGCGACTCACCGAGCGTGATCACCCGGGTGCCGGCGCAGACGTCGAGCGCGGCCTGCTCGCCCCCGCGTACGCGGAAGCTGATCATGCCGCCGTAGCGCCTCATCTGCCGGCCGGCCACCGCGTGACCCGGATGGTCCTCGAGTCCCGGGTAGAACACCTCGGCGATCTTGGGGTGCGCGGTCAGGTACTCCGCCACCCGCTCGGCGTTGTCACAGTGCCGGTCCATCCGGACCGACAGGGTCCGCAGGCCGCGCAGCACCAGCCAGGCGTCGAACGGTCCGGCCACCCCGCCCATGGCGTTCTGGTGGAAGCGCAACTGCTCGGCGATCGCCTCGTCGTCGGTGATCAGCGCGCCGCCGACCACGTCGGAGTGGCCACCGCAGTACTTGGTGGTCGAGTGCACGACGACGTCGGCGCCGAGGCTCAACGGCTGCTGCAGATACGGGCTGGCGAAGGTGTTGTCGACGATCACCTTGGCGCCGGCGCGGTGGGCCACCTCGGCGATCGCCGCGATGTCGGCGATGTTGAGCAGCGGGTTGGTCGGCGTCTCGATCCACACCGCGGTGGTCTCGCCCGGGATCAGCGCGCTGCGGATCGCCTCGAGATCGGTCAACGGCACCGGGTCGGCGGTGATCCCCCAACGCTGGTGCACCTTGGCGAACAGTCGGAAGGTGCCGCCGTACGCGTCGTTGGGCACCACGAAGTGGCTGCCCGGACCGGAGATGGCGCGGATCAGCGCGTCCTCGGCGGCCAGCCCGCTGGCGAAGGCGAAACCGAAGCGGCCGTGTTCGAGCGCGGCCAGGCACTGCTCGAGTGCGGTCCGGGTCGGGTTGGCCGAGCGCGAGTACTCGTAGCCACCGCGCAGGTCGCCCACCCCGTCCTGGACGTAGGTCGAGGTGGCGTAGATCGGCGGGACGACCGAACCGGTGGCCGCGTCGGGCTCCTGCCCCGCGTGGATCGCCCTGGTCGAGAAGCCGGAGTAGTCAGTCACGGTCTCCACCCTAGGTGCGGGGTCGTCGACGCACCGAGGGTGCGGGGACGGCGGAACATCGGGCCGGGTGCGGGTGTTCTGTCTTCGCTGCGGCGTTTTCTCGACCGCGGCAGAGAGGCAGACTGAAGCACATGTTCTTCTCCCGGATGAAGTCCACCCTGGTCGAGCCCGAGCAGGCCCTCCGCGGCCGTGGCTCGTCGGTCCTGGTCAACCCCACGTTCCACGAGATCTTCGGCATCCCGGTGCAGCAGGTGCCGGAAGGTTCCGAGGTCGCCTACCTCGCCCTCGGCTGCTTCTGGGGGGCCGAGAAGCTCTACTGGAACGCGCCCGGGGTCACCAACACCGCCGTCGGCTACGCCGGTGGTTACACGCCCAACCCGAGCTACGACGAGGTGTGCAGCGCACGCACCGGCCACACCGAGATCGTCAAGGTGAGCTTCGACCCGACCAAGACCAGCTACGAGCAGCTGCTCAAGCTCTTCTTCGAGAATCACGACCCGACCCAAGGCATGCGCCAGGGCAACGACGTCGGGACCCAGTACCGGTCGGCGATCTACACGACCACCCCCGAGCAGCTCGAGGTGGCCGAGAAGGTCCGCGACCAGTTCCAGACCGAGTTCACCCGGTCGGGCTACGGCACCATCACCACCGAGATCAAGCTGGTCCCGGAGTTCTACTACGCCGAGGACTACCACCAGCAGTACCTCGACAAGAACCCGCGCGGCTACTGCCCGATTCACTCCACCGGGGTGACCTGCAACCCCGGCTGACCCGCTGGACGCTCACGGCTGAATGATGATCACCCGCCGCCCGGATCCCGACACGGGGTCCGGGCGGTCGCCGTCGTGGGGTCGGCGTCGTGCTCAGCGGCGGCGGCGGTCGAGGTACTGGATGACCGCCATCACCCGCCGGTGGTCCGAGGCCGACGGCGGCAGGCCGAGGGTGTCGAAGATGGCCGAGATGTTGCGAGCGACGGCGTGCTCGGTGACCACCAGCAACTCGGCGATCCGGGCGTTGCTCATCCCCTGGGCCATCAGCGCCAAGGTCTCGCGGCGACGCGGGCTGAGCCGGTCCACCGGGTTGTCGGGCAGCCGCCGGCCGAGCATGCTCTCGACCACCGAGGAGTCGATGACGGTGCCACCGGCCAGCACGTCGCGGACTCCGTGCAGGAACGGGTCGACGTCGATGATCCGTTGCTTGAGCAGATAGCCGACCCCGCGGGCGCCGGCGGCCAGCAGTTCGCTGGCCCCGGCGCTGTCGACGTACTGCGAGAGCAACAGGACGGCCAGCGACGGTTGGGCCGCCCGCAACTCCAGCGCCGCGTCGATGCCGTCGCGGGTGTGCGTCGGCGGCATCCGGATGTCGGTGATGACCAGATCGGGGCGCAGGGCCAGGGTGGCGGCGATCAGATCCGGCGCCGACGAGGCGGTGGCCACGACGTCGTACCCCTCGTCGGTCAGCAGTCGGGCCAGCCCGGCCCGGAGCAGCACCTCGTCCTCGGCGACGATCAGGCGCACGGAACCTCCAGCCGGACCGTGCTCCCCACTCCCGGCGGCGAGTCGACCGCGAGCCGGCCGCCGATCGCCGCCACCCGATCGGCCAGCCCGCTGAGCCCGGTGCCGCGGGTCAGGTCGGCGCCGCCGACGCCGTCGTCGCTGACCGAGACCAGCAGCCGCCCCGCCGCGGGCTCGTCCTGCTGCGCGAAGGACACCGTGACCGATGACGCCGCCGCGTGCTTGACCACGTTGGTCAAGGCCTCCGACACCGCGAAGTAGACGGTCGACTCCGCCTCGGCCGGCAGCCGGCTCACCGGGCCCTCGGTGTGCACCGCGGTCGGGATCGGCATCTGCTCGGCCAGCAGCTCGACCGCCGGCACCAATCCCCGGTCGAGCAGCGGCGCCGGCATGATGCCGGCGATCAGATCGCGGAACTCGCCGAGCAGACCGGTCATGCCGTCGGCGATCCCGGCCGCCGAGGCCGCGGTCTCCGGATCGGTCGCGCTCCGACTGAGCCGCCGGGCCGTGAGCCCGAGCAGGACGATGTGCTGCTGGGCCCCGTCGTGCAGGTCGCGCGAGATCCGCCGCCGCTCGGTGTCCTCGGCCTGGAGCAACCGCCGCCGCGACGCGTGGAGGTCGGCCTCACGGGCCTGCAGATCGCTGAGCAGGGCCCGCTGCTCGGCGGCCAGCCGCTGGGCGTCGATGCCCATGGCCACGATCCCGCCGAGCACCTCCATCACCGAATCGTCGGCCACCAGGCCCTCGCGGTGGATGATGCCGCCCACCACGTGCCCGTCGTGCTCGACCGGGTGGAGGCGGCGACCGGGACCGGGATCGGTGTCCACCGGTTGCCCGGCGTCGTCGACGAAACCGTCGGAGTCGGACCGGGCGTAGACCACCACGGCCTGCGGGTCGCCGAGCGCCAGCGCCACGGCGGCGGTCAGTTCGCCGGGGGCGGGTGTGGTCGTCCCGATCCGGGTCACCAACTCGTCCACCTGCCCGGCCCGACCGAACGATCCGAAGAGCAGCCCGATCAGGAAGACGACCGGCAGGCCCAGCACACCGAGGAACTGCAGCAGGGTGGCGGCCTCGAACAGCGCCTGGTCGCCCACCCCCGCGGCCAGCGCCCCGACGCCGATCACCAGCGGCAGCAGCACCCGGTACCAGACCATCGGCCCGAGCAGCCGCCGCTCGACCGGGTCGGCGCGGACCGCGCGGACGGCGACGAACACCGCGGACGCCACCACCGAGGAGACCCCGACGACGGTCTGCACCGCGGACGCCACGCCGGCCAGCGTCGCGGCGTTCGGCGGGTTCCAGACCGCGGCCGGCCCGGTACCGATCATCACCACCGGGAGTTGGAGCACGGTGCTCGCGGCGTAGACCCCGGCCACCAGCACCCGCGGAAAGCGCCCGCGTACGCGGCCCGAGGGGAAGGCGAGCAGCAGGTGCAGGGTCAGCGCCAACGGCAGCGTCGCGCTGATGATGCCGACGGTGGACAGAAACCGGTCGGGGACGTGGATCAGGATGGTCAACCAGATCGACAGCCCGGTCAGCACCATGAGGACGCCGATCCGGTTGTGCGGGCGCCGACGCCAGGCGATCAGCCCGGCGGCCAGGTACAGCGCCGAGTTGACCAGCAGCGGGACGACCTGGCCGGCCTGGGCTCCGGGCGCGGCCAGCGCGGACGCACCCCCGACCACCAGGATGACCAGGAACAGCGCGCCGACCAGGGTCATCGTCGGATCACCGGCTCGGCGTCGTCGGGCACCGGGTCGTCCCCGACAGGTCGCTGCGGCCCGCGCGCGACCTCGGACCGGGCCCATGGCGTGATCATGTCAGACCCCCGAAGGAGGACCAGAGATCGGAGCTTCTTGCTGGTGATCAAGTACGGCGTCAGCGCGGGCTCCGTCCAGGCTGGCCGGGTCCGGACACCGGTCCAACGCATCCCGATCGACACGTCGAAGACCTGAAAGTGTGGACCCAGCTCTACAGACGGCCACCCGGCTCGGTCCCTAACGTTGACGAGGTGATCGACAGACCCCGGCTCCGACCGGTGAGCTCACCTTCCGCCGGACCGCACGACGCCGCCCGCACCGACCGGGCAGATGTCGGGGGGACCTGCCGGCGGCCACCGTCGCCACGTTCGACGACCCGATCGATCAGTACGGGTCCGACGTGCCCCACGAGGATCGGATCACGCTGCGCCGGCTGGCCGACATGACCAGCGGGGTGGCGAGCTACACCCGGAGCCAGAAGTTCATCGACCGCTTCTTCGCCCATCCCGAGACGGTGTTCACCCCGAAGCAGATCCTGGCCACCGGGCTGGAGCTGTCGCTGTTCGAGCCGGGAGCCCAGTTCGACTACTCGAGCACCGACACGGTGCTGCTCGGCTGCGCGACGCCGGACGCACCCGTCACCGGAGCCCCGGTCGAGGAGGCGTCGTCGAGCGCGAGCGAATCGCGCACCAACAGCGACATCGCCTCGGGCGCGTGCGAGGAGTCACCCACGCTCACCGACGATCCCCCGGACATCGTCTGCTCGTCCCCGGCGACCCGGATCACCGTCGCGCTGTCCATCACCCTCGGCCACACCCTCACCCCACCGCCCGCCCGATGAATCGAGACCCGCGCATGACCCCTCGACCCCGTACGACGCTGTCCGCCCTGGCGGCGTTGACCGCGACCACCCTGTTGGCCGGCTGCGCCGGTCTCCCGGCCGGACCGGCCGCCCCGACCGACGTGCCGACGGTCGCGGTCGACGCGACGCATCCCAACCCCAACAACGCAGCCGTCGCCCTGCCGGCCGGCAGCATCGAGGCGGCACTCGACCGGCTGCCCGAGCTGGCCGACGCGATGCAGCGGCGCAGTGGGGTCCCCGGGTTGTCGGTCGCCGTGGTGCACGGGGGCGAGACCGCGTACGCAGGAGGCTTCGGCAACAAGATCATCGACACCGACAGCCCGGTCGACGAGAAGACGGTGTTCCAGGTCGCCTCGCTGTCCAAGGCGGTCGCGGCCACCGTGGTCGCCACCCAGGTCTCCGACGAGGTCGTCAGCTGGGACACCCCGATCCGGCAGGAACTGCCGGGCTTCGCGCTGGCCGATCCGTGGGTCAGCCGCAACGTCACCGTCGCCGACATGTTCAGCCACCGCTCGGGGCTGCCCCAGGCGGCCGGGGACCTGCTCGAGGACATCGGGCACCGCCGCGGCTACGTCCTCGATCACCTCGACCAGCAGCCGCTGAACCCGTTCCGGTCGACCTACGGCTACGCCAACTTCGGTCTGACCACCGGGGCCGAGGCGGTCGCCGAGGCGGCCGGGACCTCGTGGTCGACACTGTCGAAGAAGGAGCTGTACGGGCCGTTGGGCATGACGTCGACGAGTTCGCGCCACCGTGACTATCTGGCCCAGAAGAACCGGGCGCCGCTGCACGCCATGGTCAAGGGCGAGTTCCGGCCGCTCTACGAGCGCGATCCCGATCCGCAGTCCCCGGCCGGCGGGGTGTCGTCGAACGTCGTCGACCTGGCGAGGTGGATGGAACTGATCCTGGCTCACGGGGAGCGTGACGGGAAGCCGTTCATCGATCCGGACGCGCTGCAGCCGATGCTCCGCCCGGAGATGATCAACTCGAAGAACGACGACGTCGTCACGCGCGGCGGCACCTACGGCTTCGGCGTCAACGTCGGGGTCCAGCCGGGCGGTCGGGTCCAGCTCAGCCACTCCGGGGCCTTCTCGTTGGGCGCGGGCACCGCCTTCACCATGCTCCCGAGCGCCGACGTCGGCATCGTGACACTGTCCAACGGGGCGCCGGTCGGAGCGGTCGAGGCGCTCAACGCCGAGTTCATGGACCTGGTGCAGTTCGGCTACCTGACCCGCGACTGGTACGCGGCTTACCACGCGGCGCTCGCCACCGTCACGGCGCCGGTCGGCGACCTGGTCGACGCGCAGCGGCCCCAGGATCCTGCGGCACCGAAGCGGCTGAGCCGCTACACCGGCACCTACCGCAACAGTTACTACGGCAAGCTCAAGGTCATCCAGCGCGACGGCCGGTTGATCGTCGCCCTCGGCCCCGATTACGGGTATCGGGTCCGGCTGGCCGCCTGGAACGGCGACACCTTCGCCTTCGTGCCCGAGGGCGAGAACGCCCCGTACGGCTCGAAGTCCTCGGCCAGGTTCCGCCTCACGAGCGGTGGCGCGGCCACCCTGCAGCTGAACTTCTTCGACGCCGAGGGGCTCGGAACCTGGAAGCGGGCGGGTTAGCGGGCGGGTTGGCGGGCCGGGGAACCTCGGAGGGGGCTCGCGGGGAGCGGTCGGTCGTGCGTCGTCACGATCGATCGCTCCCCTCGGCGTTCTCCCGTCGTCGGGAACAAGGCCCGCCTCGATAGGGTTGCCCCAGGCGTCAGTGCGGACACTCCTGTTCCGACCTCCGGGAAGTCTGCCCATGTCCTCCGCCGTTCTGGCCCCGTCCCGCCCCGAATCCAGCGCACCCACCCGTTCAGGTCGAGCGTTGTTCGCCCTGGCCATCGGGGCGTTCGCCATCGGCACCACCGAGTTCGCGACCATGGGTCTGCTGCCGCAGATCGCCGCCGGGGTGGGAGTCGACATCCCGTCGGCCGGACACCTGATCTCCGCGTACGCGCTGGGCGTCGTGGTCGGCGCTCCGGTGATCGCCGCCCTGGCCGCGCGGCTGCCGCGCAAACAACTCCTGATCGCGCTGATGGCGGTCTTCGCGCTGGGCAACCTGGCGTCGGCCCTGGCCACGACGTATCCGACGCTGATGCTGGCCCGCTTCGTGTCCGGCGTCCCGCACGGCGCCTTCTTCGGGGTCGCCGCGGTGGTGGCCGCGTCGCTCGTCCCGGCCGATCGTCGAGCCCGAGCCGTCTCCTCGGTGATGGTCGGACTGACCGTGGCCAACATCGCCGGCGTCCCGGCCTCGACGTGGCTCGGTCAGGCGTTCGGCTGGCCGACGCTCTACATCGCCGTCACCGCCATCGCGGTGCTGTGCCTGGGCACCGCGCTGGCGTGGGTCCCGCCGGTCCGCATCGCCGACCAGGCCAGCATCCGCTCCGAGCTGAGTGCGTTGGCCAAGCCCCAGGTGTGGTTCACCCTGGTCGTCGGCATGGTCGGGTTCGGCGGGATGTTCGCCACCTACTCCTACATCGCCCCGACGGTGATGACGCTGGCCGGTCTCGACGAGCTCGGCGTGGTCTGGATCCTGGCCGTCTACGGCGTCGGGATGACCGTCGGCATGGTGCTCGGAGGTCGGCTGGCCGATCGCGCCCTCGTCCCCACCCTCTACCTCGGGATGGGGGCACTGGCCGTGATGCTCGCAGTGTTCAGCTTCCTGGCCGTCACCCCGGTCGGCGCCTTCGCGGCGGTCCTGGTCTTCGGCCTGGTCAGCACGGTGATGATGCCGGCGCTGCAGACCCGGCTGATGGACGTCGCGCAGGAGGGCCAGTCGCTGGCCGCCGCACTCAACCACTCGGTGCTCAACATCGGCAACGCGCTCGGGGCGTGGCTCGGCGGATTGGTCCTGGCCCTGGGTCATTCGTACGCCTGGCCCAGCCGGGTCGCGGTCGTGCTGCCGGTCGCCGGTCTGATCGTGCTGGCCGTGGGCCGACGGGTGGAGCTCCGCAGCGCGCGCAGGTAGGCCGCGCTCATCTGCGTCCCAGCGCCGGCTCACCGGCTGCTGGTGGAGTGAAGCCATGACCACGACGCGCTCCTGCTGAGTCCTTCCTCTCGCCGGACCGGCGGCCGCCGTCCCGGTGCTGAGCGCCTGCGGCAGCGACGCGGTCCTGACCGTCGACCTCGACACCGCCATCACCGAGCCGGCGACTCCACCGCGGTGCTGTTCGCCGACGGTGACGGTTCGTTCCACGCCGGCCAGGACCGCAGGTGGTCGCAGCGGACGACGACACCGACGACGACGACGTCGACAGCACCGACCTGGTCGATGACGACGTCGGCTACACGGTGCGCCGACCGCGCGGGTCGGTCACGGATTGGCGACCCGGTAGGTGTCGCAACCGTTGGGGTCGCCGCTGCGGAAGCCCTCGAGCAACCACTTCTTGCGGCTGGCCGCCGAGCCGTGGGTCCAGCTCTCCGGAGTCACCTGCCCCTGGGTCTTCTCCTGGATCCGGTCGTCGCCCACCGCCTCGGCCGCGTCGATGGCCCGGTCGAGATCGTCGGAGGACACCTCGGCGATCGGCGAGTTCGGGTCATCGGTGGCGTGGTTGAACCAGACCCCGGCGTAGCAGTCGGCCTGCAGCTCGAGGCGTACGCCCTGGGACTTGGGTCCGGATCCCCCACCGCTGCCCTGGACCTTGGCCATGTCGCCGGTGAGGTTCTGGATGTGGTGGCCGAACTCGTGGGCCAGCACGTACGCCTCGGCCGCGTCGCCGCCCTCGGCGCCGAGCTTGCTCTTGAGCTCGTCGAAGAAGCCCAGGTCGAGATAGATGCCGGTGTCGCCGGGGCAGTAGAACGGCCCGACCGCCGAGCTGGCCTGCCCGCACGCGGTGGCCACCTGTCCGGTGAAGGTGTTGACCTTGATCTCCTGGTAGTCGTCGACCGTCCCGCTCCAGTAGTCCTGGATCGAGTTGGTGAAGGCGACGAACCGGCAGTCGCGGTCGGTGTTGATGTCGGCCCCCCGGGTGCACTGCGCGAACGGGGTCGCACCGCCGCTGGCCTGCGGCTCGGCCTGCTGGCTCCCGAGCAGATCGTTGGGGTTGATGCCGAACAGCAGGGCCAGGATCAGCACCACCACACCGGCTCCGCCGCCGAGGGCGATCTTGCCGCCGCTCCCCCGGCCCCCGCCACCCATCTGCGACGAGTCGAGCTGGGCGCCCTCGTTGTACTTCACGGTGCTTCGGCCTCCACGGATCGTCCGGAATAGTTCAGCCGGCCTGCCGGTTCCACTGATCAGATAGTTGAATGGTAAATTATCTGGAGACCTGAGGAGCGCGAGATGCAGTTCGGAATCTTCACCGTCGGCGACGTGACCACCGATCCGACCACCGGGCGCACCCCGACCGAGGCCGAGCGGATCAAGGCGATGGTGACCATCGCCAAGAAGGCCGAGGAGGTCGGCCTCGACGTCTTCGCGACCGGGCGAGCACCACAACCCGCCGTTCGTGCCGTCGTCGCCGACCACCATGCTCGGCTACATCGCGGCGCAGACCGAGCGGATCATCCTGTCGACCTCGACCACGCTGATCACGACCAACGACCCGGTCAAGATCGCCGAGGACTACGCGATGCTGCAGCACCTGGCCGACGGCCGGGTCGACCTGATGATGGGTCGCGGCAACACCGGACCGGTCTATCCGTGGTTCGGCCAGGACATCCGCAACGGCATCGAGCTGGCCGTCGAGAACTACGACCTGCTGCGCCGGCTCTGGCGCGAGGACGTCGTCGACTGGGAGGGCCAGTTCCGGACGCCGCTGCAGTCGTTCACCTCGACCCCGCGTCCGCTCGACGACGTGCCGCCGTTCGTCTGGCACGGCTCGATCCGCAGCCCGGAGATCGCCGAGCAGGCCGCGTACTACGGTGACGGCTTCTTCGCCAACCACATCTTCTGGCCGAACTACCACTTCCAGCGGCTGATCGACCTCTACCGGCAGCGCTTCGAGCACTACGGCCACGGCCGCGCCGACCAGGCGATCGTCGGACTCGGCGGCCAGGTGTTCATCCGGCCCAACTCCCAGGACGCGATCCGCGAGTTCCGGCCGTACTTCGACAACGCCCCGGTCTACGGACACGGCCCGTCGCTGGAGGACTTCATGCGCGAGACGCCGCTGACCGTGGGCAGCCCGCAGCAGGTGATCGAGCGGACCCTGACCTTCCGCGAGCACTTCGGCGACTACCAGCGGCAGCTGTTCCTGGCCGACCACGCCGGACTGCCGCTGAGGACTGTGCTGGAGCAGCTGGACCTCCTCGGCGAGCAGGTGATCCCGGTCCTGCGGCGCGAGTTCGACGCGCTGCGACCGGCTCACGTCCCCGAGGCGCCGACCCACGCGAGCTCTGCTGGCGGCCAAGCTCGCCGCCGAGCCGACCACCGACGACACGGAATTGGAGAGCGTGCGATGACCCGCATCGTCATCATCAGGCCGGGCTCGGTCAGCCCTCGGCCACCCGGCTGCTCGGCGACCGGCTGGGGGCAGCCACGGTGAACGCCCTCGCAGGGAGCCCGGCCACCGCTCGAGGTGATCGAGCTCCGCGAGTACGCGCAGGATCTGGCCGACCATCTGCTCACCGGCTTCCCGAGTGCGCGGCTGGCCGAGGTGATCGAGCGGGTGACCACCGCCGACGCCCTGATCGCGGTGACCCCGGTCTTCAGCGGCTCCTACAGCGGGCTGTTCAAGACCTTCTTCGACGTCCTGCAGCCGCAGTCACTGGTCGGGCACCCCGGTGCTGATCGCGGCGACCGGCGGCACCGCCCGGCACTCGCTGATGCTCGAGCACGCCATGCGGCCGCTGTTCGCCTACCTGCGCACGATCATCGTGCCGACCGCGGTGTTCGCGGCCACCGAGGACTTCGGCGGCGGCAGCGCGGGCCACTCGCTGGCCGATCGGATCACCCGGGCGGCCACCGAGCTGGCCGGGCTGCTCGGCGTACGCGCCACCCCGACGGTCACCGCCACGGCCGAGGAGCCGGTGACGCCGTTCACCGAACTGCTGCGCCGCGGTGGGATCAGTGCCGGTTAGGTCTGGCACAGTGCAGCGCATGGACATCGAGGTGCACGACCATCGCGTGTTGTCGCGGTACGAGGCGCGGGTGGGCACCGAGCTGGCCGGCATCGCCGCGTACGAGCGTGATGACACCCGGATCACCTTCACCCACACCGCGGTCGAGGACGCCTTCGAGGGCCAAGGCGTCGGCGGCGCCCTGGCCCGCCACGCCCTCGACGAGGCCCGCTCGGCCGGACTGAAGGTCCGGCCGTGGTGCCCGTTCTTCCGCGGCTGGATCGAACGCCACCCGGACTACGCCGACCTGGTCACCCGCTGACCCACGGCTGACGACCTGGGATCCCGGGGTCGTTTCCCGGCACATGCCGCGAGAGGGGTGACTTTCGGCCCGGATCGGGGTCGTCTCCCGGCACGTGCCGCGAGACGGGCTTCCGGCCCGGGTCGGGACGTTTCCCGGCACCTGCCGCGAAACGGGTGACGTCCGGCCCGGCTCGGGACGTCTCCGGCACCTGCCGCGAAACGGGTGACGTCCGGCCCGGCTCGGGGACGTTTCCCGGCACCTGCCGCGAAACGGGTGACGTCCGGCCCGGCTCGGGTTCGTCTCCCGGCACGCGCCGGGAGACGACCCGTCGCGCCGAGCCTCCGCTCACACCTGTCCTACGAGGAGCGGGAGTTGGTCGAGCCGCTGTCACGGATCCGCGCGCTCAGTTGAATGCGGGAACGGTCAGGTCCGAGGACGCGTACGCCGCAGCCAGATCAGCCCGAGGATCGGCAGGATCAGCGGGACGAAGCCGTAGCCGATCCCGTAGACCGACCACACGGTCTCGTCGGGAAAGGCGGCGCGGTCGAGCACGCTGATGGTCCCGATCGTCAACACGCCGACCAGTTCGACGGTCACGGCCCCGATGGCGATCCGACGGGCGGTCGTCGTGCCCCGACCGAGGGTCACGGTGGCGACGACGTAGACCAGACCGGCGAACAACGACAGGAGGTAGGCCAGCGGCGCCTCGTCGAACTTCGTCCCGAGCTGCACCCCGGCCCGGGCCGTGGCGGCCAACGCGAAGATGCCGTAGACCGCGACCAGGGCGCGGCCGGGACCACTGTTGGTCCGCGGCTTCGGGGTGCTCACGCGACCGGGGTCCAGATCACCACGAGGCGCAGCATCATCCCGAGGACGGCGAAGGCGGCGATGGCCAGCACCACGCCGGAGAAGCGGGTGCGCTCGACGTTGGCCCAGAACCAGGCGATCGGGATCAGGACCAGGATGCCGATCAGATAACCGATCGTGGTGGCGAACTCCGACGGCTGGTAGCCGCCGATCAGTCGGATGGCGGCGATCACCGAGTTGACCAGGACCACGACCTCGAGGCCGGCGGCGAAGATCAGCTGCGCCTTACCCGGCGGCTTGTCGGCGATCGCGCTGATCAGACCCCAGATCACTGCGACCAGGCTCAGGCCGAGCACCGCGTACACCAGACCGATGATCATCGGCGTCCTCGTTTGGTCCGCACGCGGCCCAAGGCTACCGGCTCCGCGTGGGGCGACTGACAGACTGGAGCGGTGACCACACGGGTGCCGAGGGCCGGGCGGCGCCCCGGTCGCAGCGACACCCGCAACGAGATCCTGCGGGCGGCCCGTCACCGGTTCGCGGCCCGCGGCTACCAGAGCACGTCGCTGCGCAGCATCGCGGCCGATGCCGGTGTCGACCCGGCGCTGATCCATCACTACTTCGACAGCAAGCAGCGGCTGTTCCTGGCCACGGTGGCCATCCCGGTCCCGATCGACGAGATCCTCGCCGGGCTGGTGGCCGGCGGGCGCGACGGCCTGGGTGAGCGGATGCTGGCGACATTGCTGTCCATCTGGGACTCCGACGTCCAACCCAATCTGGTCGCCGCCCTCCGCTCCGCGTTGGCCGACCCGGAGATGGGTCGGGTGTTCGGGGAGTTCCTCGATCTCGAGCTGGTCGGGCGGACGCTCGCCGCGCTCGGAGTGCCGCCGGCCGAGGCGACCCGCCGCGGCGCTCTGATCGCGTCGCAGGTGCTCGGGGTGCTGATCGGCCGCTACGTCCTCCGTCTCCCCGCCCTGACCAGCCTGACGTCGGTCGAACTGGTTGCCTGGGTGGGCCCGACCCTTCAGCATTACCTTGACGGCAACCGGGAAGAGGGGGCGCGATGATCCAGCCCATGTGGGACGCAGAGCGGGTGGCGCTGTGGTTACGCCGGATCGACGGGCTCGAGGCCGAGCTGGCCGTGGTCTCCGAGGCGCTGTTCGCGGCGGCGCGACTGGCCCCGGGCGAACGGGTGCTCGACGTGGGTTGCGGAGCCGGCTCGACGACGCGCCGGGCGAGCGACGCCGTCGGTCCGACCGGCGAGGTGACCGGGGTCGACATCGCGCCGGCGATGATCGACGCCGCGTGCGGTCGGTCGCCGCACCACCGGATCGACTGGGTCGTCGGTGACGTCGTCGGGCACGGCTTCCCCGGACGGACGTTCGACGCGGTCATCTCCCGCTTCGGGGTGATGTTCTTCTCCGACCCGGTGCGCGCTTTCGCCAACTTGGCCGGGGCCACCCGGCGTGGCGGTCGGCTGTGCCTGGCCGTCTGGCGCCGCGCCGGCGAGGTGCCGCTGTTCGACGTGCCGCTCGGGCTGGTCCGGGCCGCGTACGACCGGGCCGGGATCGCGTACGAGCCGCCCTCCCCCGACGTCGGCGCCACCAGCCTGGGCGACCGCGACAAGACCCGGGCCCTGCTCGAGGACGCCGGCTGGGTCGATGTCGAGTTCACCGACCACGACGAGCCGACCTATCTGGTCGGTCCGGCGGCGCTGGAGGATGCGGTCGAGGAGGCGATGACCTTCGCCGGGCTGCGGCTGGTGATGAAGGATCGCTCGAAGGGCGACACCGAGGTGGCGCGGCGGGCCCTCACCGAAGGGCTGCGGCCGTACCACGACGGCACCGGCGTCGCCCTGCCCACCGGCTTCCTGATCGTCTCGGCCCGCACCCCGTGACCGTGGTCGTCGTCGGCGTCGACCTGGGGGGCGCCGAAACGTTCCGCGCCGACCTGCCCCACGGCTCCGACCCGGAGACGGTGGCCCACAGCCGGGGGTATGCAGTGCGCCGGCCGGTCGACGCGGTGCGCGAGCCCGACGGCGACATCGTGCTCCGGGTGAGCGTCGAGGCAGCCGGCGATCGACCGGCGCCCCGCCCGCGCTTGCGGGGGATGGACCGCGGCCTCGAACTCGACGGCACGGAGCCGACGATCCGGCAACGGGTCGCGGCGTACGCGGTGGTGCTGTCCGAGCGCGGCCTGCTGGCCACCGAGTACTCCGACCGGACCGCCGTCGTCGACCGATGGGGCATGCCCGGCGGCGGCATCGACGAAGGCGAGGAACCGGCGGCCGCCGTGCTGCGCGAAGTGGCCGAGGAGACCTCGCAGGTGATCACGCTGGGGCCGCTGATCAACGTGCAGACCTCGCACTGGATCGGCCGGAGTCCGCACGCGACGATCGAAGACTTCCACGCCGTCCGGCTGATCTATCGCGGCTACTGCACCGAACCGACCGATCCGGTGGTCGTCGATCTCGGCGGGACGACCGAGTCGGCGGCCTGGATCCCGCTGGACCGCTGGACCGAGGTGGCCTGGACGGTCAACTGGCAGACCGTCCTGGGCGAACTGCTAACCGATGTCGCCCAGTAGGTCCTGACGGGTCAGCACACCGACCGGCTTGCCGTCGTCGAGCACCAGCAGCGCGTCGGCGGCGACCAGCAACTCGACCGCGCGGGTCACCGGCTCGGTGGCGCCGAGGCTGGGCAGCGGCGGCTCCATCACCGAGCTGACCGGATCGGCCGGGCGGGCATCGTGGGCGAACAGCGCGCCGAGCAGACCGCGCTCGCTGACCGACCCGGACACCTCGGCCGCCATCACCGGCGGCTCGGCCCGCACCACCGGCATCTGGCTGACGCCGTACTCGCGCAGGATGGCCACGGCTTCGGCGATGGTCTCGTTGGGATGGGTGTGCACCAGCGTGGGCAGCTCGCCCGACTTCTCGCGGAGCACGTCACCGACCACCCGGACCTCCGAGCCCGGCCGGGGCGAGAACCCGTAGCGGGCGAGCCAGTCGTCGCTGAAGATCTTGGTCAGGTAGCCGCGACCGGAGTCGGGCAGCAGGACCACGATGACGGTGTCCGGATCGTCGAGTTCGCGGGCCAGCCGGATCGCCGCCGCCGCCGCCATGCCCGACGAGCCGCCGACCAGCAGCCCCTCCTCGCGGGCCAGTCGCCGGGTCATGGCGAAGCTGTCGGCGTCGGACACCTCGATCACCCGGTCGCACACCGTCGGGTCGTAGTTGGCCGGCCAGAAGTCCTCGCCGACGCCCTCGACCAGATAGGGCCGACCGTCGCCCCCGGAGTAGACCGAGCCGGACGGGTCGGCGCCGACGACCTGGACCCCACCGTCGGACGCCTCCTTGAGGTAGCGCCCGGTGCCGCTGATCGTGCCGCCGGTCCCCATCCCGGTGACGAAGTGGGTCAGACGCCCGTCGGTCTGGGCCCAGATCTCCGGCCCGGTCGAGGCGTAGTGGCTGGCCGGGTTGTTGGGGTTGGAGTACTGATCCGGCTTCCAGGCGCCCGGGATCTCGCGGACCAGCCGGTCGGAGGTCGAGTAATAGGAGTCGGGGTGGTCGGGGTCCACGGCGGTCGGGCAGACCACGACCTGGGCCCCGTACGCGGCCAGCACGTTGCGCTTGTCCTCGCTGACCTTGTCGGGGCAGACGAACACGCAGCGATAGCCCTTGGCCTGGGCGACGATGGCCAGCCCGACCCCGGTGTTGCCGCTGGTCGGTTCGACGATGGTGCCGCCGGGCTGGAGGCTCCCGTCCGCTTCGGCGGCCTCGATCATCTTCACCGCGATCCGGTCCTTGACCGAGCCACCGGGGTTCAGGTACTCGACCTTGGCCAACACCAGGCCCGGCGCTCCGTCGGTCACCCGGTTGAGCTTGAGCAGCGGGGTGTTGCCGACGAGATCGATGAGCGACTCCACGTAATGCACGCGCCGACTCTATCCGTCACTCCGTCGCGCGCCCGGGTGACAATGGCGGGATGACTGTCCCCAGCGAAACCCTCGGCCTGGTCGCGTACGCGGCCGGCGACGTCCGGGTGGCCCCGGTCGACGTCCGCTCACCCGGCCCGTCGGAGGCCGTGGTCCGTGTCGCGTACGGCGGCATCTGCGGCTCGGATCTGCACTACTGGCAACACGGCTCAGCCGGCGAGTCGATCCTCCGCGAACCGATGCTGCTCGGCCACGAGATGGCCGGGACGGTGGCGGTGGCGGCCGCCGACGGCACCGGGCTGCCCGTGGGGACCCCGGTCACCCTGCACCCGGCCAGCCCGGACGGCGGGGACGGCACCGTCCGCTACCCGCACGACCGGCCCAACCTGTCGCCGGCCGGCACCTACCTGGGCAGCGCGGCGCGCCTACCGCACACCCAGGGCGTCTTCGCCGCCCACCTCACCGTCCCGGCCCGGATGCTGCGACGCCTGCCCGACGGCTTGTCGTTGCGCTCGGCGGCGCTGGCCGAGCCGGCCGGTGTGGCGTGGCACGCGCTGGCCCGGGCCGGCTCGGTGACCGGCCGCCGGGTCTTCGTCGTCGGCGCCGGGCCGATCGGATTGCTGGCCGTGGCGGCGGCGCGGGCCCACGGGGCCGGCGAGGTGGTGATCAGCGACCTGCACCGGGCCGCGCTGGACCGGGCCGTCGCACTCGGGGCCGACCGGACGGTGACCGCGGGTGAGTTCGACCCGGCCGCCGTCGACGCCGACGTGACCATCGAGTGCTCGGGCAGCGTCCCCGGACTGCGCACCGCGATCGACGCGACGACCCGGGCCGGCCGGATCGTCATGGTCGGCCTGCTGCCGCCCGGTGAGCAACCGGTGGCCATTGCCCGGGCCATCAGCCGTGAGCTCGAACTCGTCGGCTCGTTCCGGTTCAACGACGAGCTCGACGACGTGTTGGCCGCGCTGGGTGACGGCCGGCTGGTGGTCGATCCGGCGATCACCCACGAGTTCCCGCTGGAGCAGGCTCTCGAGGCGCTCGAGGTGGCTCGCGATCCGCGGCAGTCGGGCAAGGTCCTGCTGGCGTTCTGAACCTCGGCGCGCTGCCCGGCGTCGCTGCCCGCGATCGTGGGCGGAGACGCCGAAGGGCCGCCGCTCCCGGAGGGGAGCGGCGGCCCTGGGGTCGATCAGTCGGTCGAGATCAGCGGCGCAGGTAGGACAGCAGGCGCAGGATCTCGATGTAGAGCCAGACCATGGTCACGGTCAGGCCGAAGGCTCCGCGCCACGACTCACGAGCCGGGGCGCCCATGGCGACACCCTTCTCGATGTAGTCGAAGTCGAGGACCAGGTTGAGCACCGCGAGCACGGCACCGAGCAGCGAGACACCGACGGCCAGCAGGCTGACCGGGCCGGTGCCACCGTCACGCAGGCCGAGGTTGATCCCGGCCAGCGAGAGCACGAAGTTGAGCAACATGGCCACCGCGAAGGAGATGGTCGCGATGACGACGACCTTCTGGAACTTCGGGGTGACGCGGATGTTGAAGAACTTGTACGCCGCGAGCGTGACGCCGGCCGCCGCGAAAGTACCGAGAACCGCCTGGGCGACGATGCCGTCGTACAGGAACTCGAAGTACTTGCTGATCATGCCGATGAACACGCCCTCGATGGCTGCGTAGAGCAGCACCAGGCCCGGGCTCACCGCGCGACGGAACGAGACGATCAGGACGACGACGAAACCGATCAGACCGGAGCCGATCAGCGCCGGGCCCATCAGGGTGTCGGGGATGGCGAACCAGGCGAGGGCCGCGGTCACGACCAGGACGGCCATGGTGATGGCGGTCTTGGTGACCACGTCGTCGAAGGTCATCCGGGCGCCGGAATCGACCCGGCTCGGCGGCTGCTGACCGTACTGTCCGTACGGCGCCTGGCCGTACTGGTTCTGGCCGTATTGGTTCTGGCCGTACTGCGGAGCTGCGGGAGAGAACGCGTCCTGCTTCGAGAGGATCGGGTTCGAACTTCGCAACATCTAGGTTCCTCCTGAGATTCGGCGCCATGTCTGGCGCTCACTACATTCTAGGCAACGCATTGCACGACCGCGGTGTTCCGACGCTGTGCGATTGCTGTGTGTTCGCTCGTGCCCCCGGTGGGATTCGAACCCACACTGGAGCGGGTTTAAGCCGCTTGCCTCTGCCCTTGGGCTACGGGGGCCGGGCGGGGCGAGCCTAGCGTCCCGGCGGCCCACGTCCGGTCATCCGGTCGGCGACGGGCTCGGCGTCGGGGTCACCGCCGAGGTCTCCGCCGGCGTCGGGGACGGTGAGACACCGAGCTTGATCCGGGTCTCCAGAGGCAGGAAGGCCGGATCGCCGATGACGATCCGGTCGTCGACGGCGACGCTCCCGTCGGGCAGGAAGTGCACCGGCTGGACGCCGGTGATCAGGCCGGTGGCGTCGTCGCGGAAGTACCGGTAGACGTCGGCGCTGAGCAGCGGGGTCGAGAACGGGGTGCTGAACGAGGTGATCGTCGGCTGGCGGACCCCACCTGCCGTGCCCTGCTGGATGGCCACCGACCAGCTGCCGTCGTCGTGCGCGATGACCTGCGGACCGACCTGGGTGTGCATGTGGCCGTAGAGGATGAGCCGCGCCGGCGGGTTCGGCGTCTCGCGGATGATCGCGGTCGCCGCCGGCTGGTGCAGGGTGATGACGTCGACCCGCCGGTTGCGCGCGATGTCGATCATCCGCTGGCCCATCTGCTCCTCGGTCTCGGGCCGGTCCGTCCGGCGTTCGACGCTGAACGGCAGGTTCTGCTCGGGATCGTCGTCGCCCAGCACGGTGATCCCGGCCTCGGTGACCGCGCTCCCGTCGAGCACGTTCATCCCGAACGCCCGCATCTGCGCCTCGGTCAGATCGGAATCGTGGTTGCCGGTCGAGACCACGATCGGGATGGTCCCGCCGCCGATCCGCGCCTCGCGCCGGATGCAGCTGCGTTCGGCGGCGGTCCCGTTGACCGTGTCGTCGCCCGAGCTGATGATCAAACTCGGCTGGGTCCGGGCGACCAGCTCGCCGATCAGCCGGGTGGTGGCCTGGTTGCAGTGCAGATCGCTGAAGCTCATCAGCACGGTCTCGCCCGGAGCCGGACCGGCCAGTTTCGCGCTCTGCTCGTCGAGACCCGCCATCGCCGTGGCCACGTAGTCGTCGACCGCTTTGGACTGACGCTGGACCAGCAGCCGTACGCCGTCGAAGGCCCGGTCGAGGAGGTCGGCGAAGAGCACGTTGTCGACCTGGACCGGACCGAACCGGGTGCCCGCCGCCTCGACGTCGATCCGGGTGCCCTCCGGCTCGGCCGGGACCAGGATCGATCCGACCAGCAGGGCGACGACCGCGAGGTAGACGACGAGCAGCCGGCGCCGGGTCAGCCGGCGGGCCGCCCACGGGACCAGCAGTCGGCCGCGGAGCTGCCAGAGCCCGAACCCGGCGAGCAGGATCAGCTCCGCGGTCAGCGCGTCACCGAGTCCGTCGTAGACCAGCCGACCGATCAGCGCGTTGGCGACTTCCTGCGGGTCGGCGTAGAGCGCGGTGTACGCCGCCAGGGTCCGGGCCGACAACAGGTCGTTGACGTTGAGCACACCGGTCGCCGATCCCACCCCGCCGACGACCAGATCGAGCCCGATCGGAGAGGCCGGGCTGTCCAGATAGGCGTTGCCGATCGGGCCCAGGTCGATCCGCACCTCGCTGGAGAAGTTGCTCGACAGCACGACCCGGTGCGGACCCAGGTACTCGGTGGTGCTGGCGTGGGTGATGCCCCAGATGACGGCCAGCGGCAGCCCGGCCAGCGCGGCCAGGAGGGCGACGACGAGGCTCCGGAAGACGCTCCGCAGCAGGGCACCGCGCGGCCGCACCCGGGCCAGCTGGCGGGCGACCACCATCGGCAGGGAGCGTCGGGCGGGTGGTGCGGCATCCTCCATAGCGCGGTCGAGGCTACCTGGCGAATGTTCCGGACGGTCGTCGTCGACATGGTCAGCCGCGGTCGAACAACTCCAGCGCGATGCCGTCGAGGATGTCGGATTCGCTGACCAACAGCTCGGGCACCGGTGTCCGTGCGCCGATCCGCTCGGCGATCAGCGCCCCGCCGGTGATCACGTCGGCGCGTTGCGGGTGCATCGACGGCAGCGCACGGATGTCGTCCAGCGACGACGAGCTCAGGGTCTGCAGCAGCTGTCGCAGCCCGTCCTGGGGGATCCGCGACCCGTGCACCCGGGTCCGGTCGTACGCGGGCAACTGCTGGTAGACCCCGGACAGCGTGGTCACCGTCCCGGCCACCCCGATCCAGCTCCCGACGGCGGCGAAGTCGACCCCGCTCGAGTCGAGCAACCGGTCGACGTAGGCGGCGGCGGTGGTCAGGCTCGCGGCGCCCGGCGGATTGGTGATCAGGAACCGCTCGGTCAGCCGGACCGACCCGATGTCGAGCGAGATCGCATGGTGCAGGTTCCCCTGCGCCGAGCCCGTGATGAGCTCGGTCGACCCGCCGCCGATGTCGATGACCAGCACCGGGTCGTCGACCGTCTCGACCCGGCTGAGCGCACCGAGGAACGACAGCTGGGCTTCCTTGTCCCCGCTGATCACCTCGGGGCGGACGCCGAGCCGCTGCTCGACCCCGGTGAAGAACTCCTCGCGATTGCTGACGTCCCGCGAGGCCGAGGTGGCCACGAAGTGCACCCGCTCGGCCGGGATGGCGGCCTCGGCGATGGCCACCGCGTACGCGTCGACCGCGGCGAAGGTCCGGGCCAGGGCGTCGGGGTGGAAGGTGCCGGTCGCGTCGACGCCCTGTCCGAGCCGGACGATCTCGACCCGGCGGTCGAGGTCGACCAGACCGCCCTCCGGACTCGATTCGGCGATCAGCAGGCGGATCGAGTTGGTCCCGCAGTCGATGGCGGCGACGGTGGTCATGGCTGGTCCTCCTGGTCGGGGGCGGTCAGGCACGGCTTGTCCCAGAACGCCCCGAGCGAGGCCAGGGCCTCGTCACCGAAGGGGTTGACCCCCGGTCCGGCGGCCAGGGCGTGGCCGACGAGCGCATGCAGGCACTTGACCCGGTCGGGCATCCCACCCGCGCTGACGCCGCTGATCTCGGGCACCTCGCCGAGCGCGGAGCGGTCGGCCAGATAGGCGCGATGGGCATGCGCGTACCGCTCGGCGAGGGCGCGGTCGGCGCCGAGACGGGCGGCCATCTCGGCCATCACCCCGTTGGCCTCGAGGGTCGAGCAGGCCGCGTTGGCCCGCGGGCAGGTCAGGTAGTAGGTGGTCGGGAACGGGGTGCCGTCGGGCAGCCGCGGCTCGGTGGCGACCACGGTGGGCTTGCCGCACGGGCAGCGGTGGGCCACCCCGACCACGCCGCGCGGACTTCGACCGAGCTGGGCGGCGATCACCCGCTCGTCCTCCTCGCTCATCACGTCGATCACGCTTCTCATCCTGTCAGGCGGCTCCGTCGCGGTGCCCGATGAGGCACCTCGGCAGCCCGCCCGGGCAATCCCGACTGACCTCGCCGACGCGCCCGCGCCTCTGGCCGGCCTGGTGGTCGGCGTCCATGGTCGGAGGATGGAGCAGGCGGGGGTGGACCGCACGCGAACGCCCCATCCGCTGTCGGGGGTGTCCGTGCCCGCCCGAACGCCGTCGCTCACGGTGACGCCATCCCGTTGCGGACCCTCGGGTGGAGCAGCGCTGCCGGTGCTGGTCGCGCAGCTGCAGGCGACGGTCGGCAACCGGGCGGTGACCGCCATGCTGGCCCTCCAGCGGCAGTCGGCCGAGCAGCAGATCCGCGACGCCTTGGACCGGGCCGACCCGGTCGCGGGGGTCGGGGATTTTCCGGCCGCCTTCCGCATCCTCAACGGCTTGGCCATGTACGACATCCTGAACACCCTGATGCGGTTGAGCGGTACCGGGAAGACGGATCTGCTCCGGGCCAATCTCGGTCAGGCTGTCGGCGTCAACCTCCCCCGGCTGCGTCTCGCCTTCGACGCCGTGTCCGACAAGCAGTCCGGGGCTTCCGCGGGTTCCTTCACGACCCGGCATGCCGGCGCAACCCGCGACCTCCCGCTCGACCAGATCAACGACATCGGTCGGTTCCTCGACCCGATGTGGAAACCGTTGGTGCCCCTGGAGGAGATCGCGTCCCTGCCCGATGCTGCGCTGGGCGTGGAGTACGTGCGTGGGCTGGACGGCGACACGGAACGCCTGGCGCGCGTCGAGGACGAGATGGATCAACGGGCGAACGGGCCCAACGGATGGGGCATGACCGCCTTCGGCAAGCCGCCGGCCGTCGGGACTGCAGGTCAGACCGCCGTCACCCCCGACGTCGCCGTCAAAATCCTCGAGAATTACGGCAAGGGTGAGCCGCCGTTCAAGCCCGAACTCGGCAAGGGCGGGGCCTCCTGGTTCGTCACCGAGGGAAATCCCTATACCGGGATCGGCGGCGACAAGACGGTCAGTGTGTCGGCCGAGCTCGGCCCGACCAAGGGCAGCCTCACGTTCGGAGAGGCCGATCTCCTGGCGATCTTCGACCGCGAACGGGAGAGCACGAAGGGCGAAGCGGAGGCCGAGTTCCGTCGGCGCAACAACATCCCCCCGGAGAAACCACTGTCGGCGCGACTGCTCAAACAGCTGGAACGCAAGAACGGATTCTGGGACAAGTTCGCCGAATCGCGGATGTGGGATCGGGTCGGCGAGAAGGTCGCCGGCTCACCGACCAAGGTCGGCGAGGTGGTGCTGCAGAACAGTCGTTTCTCGACCGGCGGCAACGGCAAGTTCCTGGTCGTCGCCGACCCGGCGAAGATCAAGCTCAAGGGCGGGCCCCAGGCCGTCATCGCCCAGCTGGAGGGTTCGGGATTCAAGGCCGAGCCGATCGTCGTCGAGGCGGCGCAGGCGATGGCCAACCAACTCAAGTGGGCCGGGCGGGTCCGCACCGCCCTGCGCATCGGCGGCCGCATCATGATCGTGGTGGCCATCGCTGCCGACGTGATCAAGATCTACTACGCCCAGGACCGCACCAAGGCCGTCATCGAGTCGCTCGGTGGTTGGGCCGGGGCCACCGCCGGAGCAGCTGCGTTCTCGGCGTTGTGGACGCCGCTCGATGTCGCGGGACCCTGGGCGTGGGCCGGTCACGGGGTGGGGACCCTGGTCGCCGGTGGGATCGGATACTGGGTGGGGTCGGAGATCACGCGGACGGTGTATGAGCTGGTGGTGGAGTGAGGAGCTTCGAGGTGACGCGTGCCGAGACCGTCGAACGGGTCCGTGATCTGGCTGGACCGCTGGGACCCTTTCGATCGCTGGCGGACCAGCAGCGGCTGACCGACGGCTGGCTCGACTCACGGGGCCTGGACGCGATCGATGACGTGATCGAGCTGATCGTCCACCCGCCCACCGCGGCCGAACTCCGCGGGACCGACCCCGAGGAATTCAGCGATGTGCTGGGCGAGTTGCTGTGTCGAGCGGCGCAGCTGAGACCCGCCGAGTCCGTCCCCGTGCTGGCTCGACAGCTGGCTGATGAGCGGGTGCGCCGCTTCGCTGCCGACGCACTCGCCGCCACCCGGTCGGTCGAGGCGCAGCGGGCGCTCCTCGCCTCGGCGATGACCGATCCCGACCTCGCGGAAGATCCGGCGGACACCGTCGTCGATGCGGTGCTGGAGATCGGCGGTTCGGGCATCGCCGACCTGCTCGACGCCGCCCTACGGAGGCTCGGTGATTCAGCCGACGCCCGAGCGGTCCGGCATCGCATCGAGGTCCTGCTCGGGCAACGTGGCGGGGAGAACTGAGAGTCGACCCCGACCCTCGTTCGCGCCGCTCGAAACCGACGTCTCGTCGTCGGTCATCCCGGCGACACGCCGAGCGGTGCGGCCGGGTGGCCCGACTGGGCGTCAGAAATCAGCGGGGCTTGGTCTCCTCGGTGATCTTCTTCGGCGTCTCGGGCTTGGGCTTGGTCGGCGCCGGGGCGTCGGCGGTCTCGACCGAGCTCCACAACTTGTCGTACCAGGCCTTCGGCGCCGGCGCGTCCGGCTTGGTCGCGGCGGTGATCTCCGCTCCCCCGCCCAGCGGCTTGCCGTCGGCACCGACGACCCGGAAGCCGGTCTCGCCCGGGACGACCCAGCCGAGACGCTCGCGGGCCTGGGTGCGCACGTAGTCGGTGTCCTTCCAGCGATCGAGCTCGGTCTGGAGATCGTTGATGGTCTGTCGGCGTTCGACGATCTGGGCCCGGGTGGTGGCGATGTCGTGCGACTGGGCGAAGTAGATCCGCAGCGAGTTCGCGTACGAGATGGTCAGGATCAGCAGCACCACGGCCAGGGCGATCGCCCGGGCGGTCAGGCTGGACCGCGACCGGGTGGGCGCGGCGACCGGGCTGGCCGGTGACGACGGGGTCGGCGATCCCGCCGGGGGCATGCTCGCCGCCGGCGGTCGCGCCGTCTTGCGGGGACGCGGCTTGCCCCGCCCGGGCGCGCCGCCCGGGCGGGTGGAGGACCGGGGCCCCGATGCCATCAGCCGCTCGTTCCGCTCAGGCCGTGAACCGCGGGAAGGCCGCGGCGCCGGCGTAACGTGCCGCGTCGTCGAGGTCCTCCTCGATCCGCAACAGCTGGTTGTACTTGGCGACCCGATCGGTCCGGGCCGGAGCACCCGACTTGATCTGACCGCAGTTGGTGGCCACGGCCAGGTCGGCGATGGTGGTGTCCTCGGTCTCGCCGGAGCGGTGGCTCATCATGCAGGCGAAGCCGGCCCGCTGGGCCATGCTCACCGCGTCGAGGGTCTCGGACAGCGAGCCGATCTGGTTGACCTTGACCAGCAGCGCCGAGGCGGCCTTCTCGGTGATGCCGCGCTGCAGCCGGGTCACGTTGGTGACGAAGAGGTCGTCGCCGACCACCTGGACCTTGTCGCCGATGCGGCTCATCAGCCCGCTCCAGCCGGCCCAGTCGTCCTCGGCCAGCGGGTCCTCGATCGACACGATCGGGAAGTCGCGGACCCACTGCTCGTAGATCGCGGTCATCTCGTCGGCCGACTTGCTGCCGCCCTCCCAGCTGTAGACGCCGTTGTCGAAGAACTCGCTCGACGCCACGTCGAGAGCCAGGGCGATGTCGGTGCCGAGCTTGAGCCCGGTCGACTCGATCGCGGTCGAGATCAGCTCGAGCGCCGCGACGTTGGCCGGCAGGTTCGGGGCGAAGCCGCCCTCGTCGCCGAGACCGGTGGACAGGCCCTGCTTCTTGAGCACCGACTTGAGCGCGTGGTAGACGGTCGCACCCTGCTCGAGCGCGTCGCGGAAGGTGGCCGCACCGATCGGGGCGATCATGAACTCCTGGACGTCGACGTCGGAGTCGGCGTGCGAACCACCGTTGACGATGTTCATCATCGGGACCGGGAGCACGTGGGCGTTCGGTCCGCCGACGTAGCGGTAGAGCGGGAGATCGGCCGAGTGGGCCGCGGCGTGGGCGACGGCGAGCGAGACGCCGAGGATCGCGTTGGCGCCGAGCTTGCTCTTGTTGTCGGTCCCGTCGAGGTCGAGCATCGCCTGATCGATCAGCCGCTGCTCGCTCGCCTCGTAACCGATCAGCTCGGGGCCGAGCTGGTCGACCACGCCGAGGACGGCCTTGGCCACGCCCTTGCCGCCGTAGCGCGCGTCGCCGTCGCGCAACTCGACCGCCTCGAAGGCACCGGTCGAGGCGCCGGACGGGACGGCCGCACGGCCTTCGGAGCCGTCGTCGAGGATGACCTCGACCTCGACGGTCGGGTTACCGCGCGAATCGAGAATCTCGCGCGCGCCGATGAACTCAATACTGGCCACGAAGGGTGCCTTTCGGAAGCGTCGACAAATCCCGATCAGCCTAGCGGCGCCCGGCTCGCCCGCCGACCAGACTCTCCGGTTCGCGGTGGCATACCGCTCAGCACGGGTGTGCTGACTCGCCCTCCGAGCGGGCCCGGGACCGGCATACTGTCGGCCGTGACCCGGATCCGAGTGGCCGCTGCGACGCTGGACCTACTGGTCGGCGACCTCGAGGGGAACCGCGCGGCCGCGTACGCCGCCCTCACCGAGGCGGGCGAGTCCGGGATCGCGCTGGTCGTGCTGCCCGAGCTGGTCCAGTCGGGCTACGTCTTCGTCGACGCGGACGAGGCCCGGGCGCTGGCCGAGCCGGTGACCGGGCCGACGGTGCGCCAGTGGCAGGAGCGGTCGGCCAGGTACGCGATGGTCGTGGTCGGCGGGTTCTGCGAGCTCGGCCCGGACGGCGCGGTCTACAACAGCGCCGTGCTCATCGACGCCGGCGAGGTCCGCGCCTGTTATCGCAAGGTTCACCTGTGGGACGGCGAGCAGGACGTGTTCACCCGCGGCCGCGAGCGCCCACCGGTCGTCGACACCACGATCGGCCGGATCGGGATGATGATCTGCTACGACCTCGAGTTCCCCGAATGGGTGCGGATGATCGGGCTCGCCGGCGCGCAGATCCTCGCGGCGCCGACCAACTGGCCCTTCAGCGCCCGACCCGCCGGCGAACAGCCGCTCGGGGTGATCAAGGTGCAGGCCAACGCCGCCGCCAACGCGCTCTTCGTCGTCGCCGCCGACCGCCGTGGGATCGAGCGCGGCGTCGACTGGGTCCGCGGCAGTGTCATCGTCGGCCCGGACGGATTCCGGATCGCCGGACCGCGCACCGACGACCCCCCGGTGCTGCTGATCGCCGAGATCGACCCGGACCGGGCCGTCGACCAGCGGGTCGGGCCACGCAACCACATCGTCACCGATCGCCGCACCGACCTCTACCGGATCGAGGGCGTCTTCTCCGGCTGAGCCTCGGCGAGGCGATCAGCTCGGAGCGCCGCCCGGGTTGCCGCCTCGTCCCCCGCCACCGGGCCGTCCGCCACCCGGGCCGCCACTCGTGGTCGGGGTCGTACTGGTGTCGACCGGTACGGTCAGCGTGACCGTGTAGCCCTGCTCGACGCTGCCGGTCACCGCCCCCACCTGATGGACGCCGCCGTCGTCGCCGAAGACGTTGTCCGAGGCCAGGCTCAGCTCGCCCAGCTTGGCCACCGACGCCTCGTACCCGGTCGTCGCATAGACGATCTGACAGACGTTCTGCGGGAGGGCGACCTGTGAGGTGGCGATCCGGGTGGTCGCGTCGGCGATGCTCGCCTCGTCGGGATAGACCTCGAAGTGGACGTGCGGCCAGCGCCCGGAGTAGCAGGCCGGGAAAATGCTGGTGAAGGTGACGCGACCGTCGGCGTCGGTGATCTGGACGCCGCGGAGATAGTTCTCACCCTCGAGGCCGGCGGAGTACATCGAGTAGTTGCCGGCCCGGTCGCACTGCCAGATGTAGACCGCCGCCCCGGCCATCGGCGCCCCGCTCTCGACCAGGTCGAGCACGGTCAGGGTCAGGGTCATCGCTACCCCCTCGGCCACGGTGGTCGAGGTGCCGAAGCTGCGGGTGACGTCGGAGCGGACCACGCCGGACTGCTCGAGGACGTCGGGTCCGTTGCTGCCGTCGCCGGGATAGGGACCGTTGGTCTCCTCGGGGATCTCGGTGAGGCTCGAGCTCGAGGTGGCCGCGGAACCCGCGGTCGCGCTGGACGTCCCCGAGGCGGTGGATCCGGTCGAGCAGGCGGCCAGCCCGGCTCCGGCGACCCCGACCACGCCGACGCCGAACAGCCGGAGCATCCGGCGGCGGTCGAGCAGGGTGCCGAGATCGAAGCCGAGCCCCTGGTCGGTGATCTCGTCGTCGGGGTGGGGCAGCAACCGCCCCTGGAAGCGGGGGCCGGGCGTCGCGGTGGTCATGGCCGGAACAGTAGGGACCGGCGATGGTGGCGGGCTGGGCGTCGGCTGTGCGCGGGCTATGAGTCGACGGACCGGGCGCGTGGAGTTCAGGAGCGCCGGCGACGCGATCGCCGCAGCCCGATCGCGTGGGCCAGGTTGACTCCGACGATGCCGACCCACGTGACGACCATCGGCGCGACGCCGCCCTCCATCCCGGGTCCGGCGATGGCCGTGATCGGTACGCCCATCACCACCGACACGATGCCCAGGGCGAGTTGTCGTCCACCGCCCGAGTCGTCGCGCTTGTCGGCGCGCTGCTGGGCCTCGGACTGGGCCCGCATCTCCATCAGCCGCTGCTGCGCCAGTTGTTCGACCCGGTCGGCCAGACCGGCGGCGATGTGGTCCTCGAAGTCCAGGCCCAGCTCGAGCCGGGCCTTCCAAGCCGCCTCGACATCGCGGCGGGTCTCCTGGCTGGGACGCGGACGATACTGCTGTGGAGGCGGTTGCGGGGCGTACTGCGGATGCATCGGATAGGGCAGCGCGCCGTACGGGGGCATGCCGCCGGGCGGACCGGGCACACCGGGTTGCGACATGCAGCCGAGACTACTGCGGGGTGGGGTCCGAATCACCCGGGTCGGGACGCATTTCTGCGCTGACCACCGCTCGCTCGAGCTCCCGGGTCGCCGTCCGCACCGCCTGGTCCGGATCGATCCCCGCGGCCTGGGCCCGGGCCACCAGATCGAGGATCGCCCGCCCGGTCTCCTCGGCGGTGATCTCCGTGCTCGGCAGGTCGACCGGGACCCCGCGGGTCCGGGCGCGGTGGACGATCTTGTGCGCGCGGGCCAGCGCGGACAGCTGGTCGGGGATCCCCTGCAGCGCCGAGGTCCGGCCCTTCTCGGTGGCCTTGCGCTGCTCCCAGCTGCCGAGCAGGTCCCGCGGCACGTCGGTGTCGGCGTACACGTACGGGTGGCGCCGGATCAGCTTGTCGGCGATCCCGGCCGCGACCGTCTCCACGGTGAAGTCGGGATCGGTCTCGGAGGCGATCTGCGCGTGGAAGACCACCTGCAGCAGCAGGTCGCCGAGCTCCTCGCGCAGGTGCTCGCGGTCCCCCGACTCGATCGCCTCGATGGTCTCGGCAGTTTCCTCGACCAGATACTGCACGAGCGAGGTGTGGGTCTGCTCGGCATCCCACGGGCAGTCGCTGCGCAGCCGGGCCATCACCGCGACCAGCCGCTCCAGCTCGACCAGCGGCTCGGATCGCGGCGCGGGAACGGCGCTCACCGATCAGGGGTTGGGCGTCGGGGCGATCGGCTCGGCCAGCGAGCCCGACTGGCCGTCGACGATGGTCTTCTGCTCGGGGTCGAGCACGCCGTAGCGCGGGTTGAGGGTGACCGAGATCGACTTCACGCCGTCGAGGTACGCCTCGTCGCCGACCTGGCGGGCCACCAGCTCCTGGTCGGCCAGGTCGTAGGCGACCGGCACCGCGGCCGGCACGTCGAGCAGCGGGGCCAGGTTGCTGCCCTTGAGCAGGGCGTCGCGGTCGGCGTTGGTGATGGTGACGTTGTCGCGGGCGGCGATCATCGAGGCGAGCTCACCGTGGATCATCGCGCTGGTCACCGCCTGGCTCGAGATCTGCGAGCCGCTCAGCGCCTGGCCGACCCCGGCGATCGCCGACTCGACCTGCGTCTGGGTGATCGTGGTCTCACCCACGTACGCGACCACGCCCGGCTCGGCCCGGCTGCAGCCGGATGCGCCCAGACCCAGCAGCGCGAGGGCCGTCAGACCGGTGACGGTCCGGCGGATCCGGGGGTGGTGAAACCTCATAGCCCATCCTTGGGGTGCGACGACGCCAGTGATCTTAGTGGTTGTCCGCGACCGGACCGGTCGTTCAGCCCGTGCCGAAGACATCGGTGATGACCGCGGAACACCACGTCAGCAGGGCCAGATCGGTGACCGGCGGTCCGCCGATGGTGGCGCTGAGCGGCCGCGGGACGAGGATGTGGGTCGCCGCTTCCTTGACCACGCTGCGGGGATAGAGGCGCTTGAGCCGCAGCACCTTCGACTCGAGCAGATCGGCCGGTCCGAAGCGGATGAACGTGCCCTGGCTGACGATCTCCTGCAGTCCGGCCGCCCGGGCCAACAGCCGGAACCGGGCCACCGCGAGCAGGTTGCCGACCTCGACCGGCGGTTCGCCGTAGCGGTCGTGCAGTTCCGCCTCGACCGCCTTGACGTCGGCCTCGCTGTGCACCTCGGCCAGCCGCTTGTACATCTCCAGCCGCAGCCGCTCCGACTCCACGTAGTCCGTCGGCAGGTGGGCGTCGATCGGCAGCTCGATCCGCATCTCCGGCTCGGGCTCGGTGTCCTGGCCGCGGAATTCCGCGACCGCCTCGCCGACCAGCCGGATGTAGAGATCGAATCCCACGTCGGCGATGTGCCCCGACTGCTCGCCGCCGAGCATGTTGCCGGCGCCGCGGATCTCCAGGTCCTTCATGGCCACGGCCATCCCCGCGCCGAGATCGGTGTGGGCGGCGATGGTGGTCAACCGGTCGTGCGCGGTCTCGGTCAGCGGCTTGTCCGGCGGGTAGAGGAAGTAGGCGTAGCCACGTTCGCGTCCGCGGCCGACCCGACCGCGGAGCTGGTGCAGCTGGGACAGCCCGAGCAGGTCGGACCGTTCGATCAGCAGCGTGTTCGCCGTCGAGATGTCGAGTCCGGCCTCGACGATCGTGGTGCAGACCAGAACGTCGGCCCGGCGCTCCCAGAAGTCGACCATCACCTGCTCGAGCCGCTGCTCGCCCATCTGGCCGTGCGCGGTGACCACCCGCGCCTCGGGCACCAGCTCGGAGATCCGCCGGGCCACCTTGTCGATGCTCTGCACCCGGTTGTGGACGTAGAACACCTGGCCCTCGCGCAGCAGCTCGCGCCGGATGGCCGCGGTGACCTGGGCCTCGTCGTACGGGCCGGCGAAGGTCAGCACCGGGTGCCGCTCCTCCGGCGGGGTGGTGATCGTGCTCATCTCCCGGATGCCGGTGATCGCCATCTCGAGCGTCCGTGGGATCGGGGTGGCCGACATGGCCAGCACGTCGACGTGCGTCCGCAGCCGCTTGAGCTGCTCCTTGTGCTCGACGCCGAACCGCTGCTCCTCGTCGATGATGACCAGTCCGAGGTCCTTGAAGGTGATCTCGCCGCTGAGCAGCCGGTGGGTCCCGACGACGACGTCGACCTTGCCGTTCTCGACCCCCTCGATCACCGCCTTGGTCTCGGCCCCGCTCTGGAAGCGGCTCAGCGGGGCGACGTTGATCGGGAAGCCGGCGTAGCGGTCGGCGAAGGTCGCGTGGTGCTGCTGGACCAGCAGGGTGGTCGGCACCAGGATGGCCACCTGCTTGCCGTCCTGGACCGCCTTGAACGCGGCGCGGACGGCGATCTCGGTCTTGCCGTAGCCGACGTCACCGCAGATCAGCCGGTCCATCGGGACGATCTGCTCCATGTCGCGCTTGACCTCGTCGATGGCGGCCAGCTGATCCGGGGTCTCGACGTAGTTGAAGGCGTCCTCGAGCTCGCGCTGCCAGGTGGTGTCGGGACCGAACGCGTGGCCCCGAGTGGCCTGGCGGGCCGCGTACAGCTTGATCAGCTCGGCGGCGATCTCGTGGACCGCCTTGCGGGCCCGACCCTTCCGCTTGGCCCAGTCGGCGCCGCCCATCTTGTCCAGGGTCGGGTTCTCCCCGCCGACGTAGCGGGTGACCTGGTCGAGGGCGTCCATCGGGACGTAGAGCCGGTCTCCCGGCTGGCCGCGCTTGCTCGGGGCGTACTCGATGACCAGGTATTCCCGGGTCGCGCCCTGGACGGTCCGCTGGACCATCTCGACGTAGCGCCCGACCCCGTGCTGGGCGTGCACCACCGGGTCGCCGGTCGACAGCCCGAGCGGGTCGATCTGGTTCTTGCGGCGGGCCGGCATCTTGCGGTTGGCCTTGTCGGCCGCGCGCTGGCCGGACAGGTCGCGGGCGGTGAAGACGGCCAACCGGGCCGAATCGAGCAGGAAGCCGTGCTCGAGTTCGCCGCAGACCACGCTGACGATGCCGGGGGCCGGCGGGTCGGTCAGGGTGTCGATGCGTCGGATCGGCAGGTCGTGCTCGGTCAGCACCTCGGCCAGCCGCTGGCTGGTGCCGCGGCCCTCGGCGACCACCGCCACCCGCCAGCCGGCGCGGGCCTTGTCGGCGATGTCGCGGATCGCTGCCTCGGTGTCCCCGCGGTAGAGCTCGGCGGCCTGACCGGCCAGGATGCGCGACTCGACGCCCACCCCGCTGACCGCAGTGCTGAAATCGATCAGCTCGCCGTCCTCGGTCCGGACGGAGTCGCCGGGCACGGTCGCCGGTCCGGAGGCGAAGGGCGACAGGGTCCACCACTTCATCCCGCGTTCCAGGGCCACGAACCGCACATCGGCCAGCGGGCGGTACGACGACGCGCCCAGGTCGATCGGGGCCTGACCGCCGCCGGCCGCCGCGGCCCACGAGGCCTGCAGGAACTCCTCGCTGGTCTTGACCAGGTCGATGGCTCGGCCGCGGACCAGCTCGGGGTCGCAGACCAGCACCGTGGTCTCGCGGGGCAGCAGCTCGACCAGGAGTTCCATCCCGTCGACGAGGGCCGGTGACAGGGCCTCCATGCCCTCGACGGCATGCCCCTGGGCGATCTTGTCGAGCATCTCGATCAGCTCGGGGTGCTCCTGCGACAGGGCGAAAGCTCGCGTACGCACCTCGTCGGTGAGCAGCAGCTCGCGACACGGCGAGGCGACGATCTCCTTGACCGCCTCATCGCTCGAGCGCTGGTCGGCCACCGAGAAGTAGTGGATCTCCTCGATGGTGTCACCGAAGAAGTCGACGCGGACCGGGTGCTCCTCGGTCGGCGGGAACACGTCGACGATGCCCCCTCGGACCGCGAACTCGCCGCGCCGCTCGACCAGGTCGACCCGCGTGTACGCGGCCCCGACCAGTGCATGGGTCAGGTCACCGAGATCGAAGTCGGTGCCGACGGCCAGCCGGACCGGGGTGAGATCGGCCAACCCCTTGACCTGCGGCTGGAGGACGCTGCGGATCGGCGCGACGACCACGGTCGGCGCCGGCCGCTCGTCGCGACCGGCCAGGCGGCGGAGCACGGCGAGCCGTCGCCCGACCGTGTCGGAGCGGGGGCTGAGCCGTTCGTGCGGCAGCGTCTCCCAGGCCGGGTAGTACGCCACCTCGTCCTCGCCGATCAGCGATTCGAGGGCCGCGGTCACGGCCTCGGCCTCGCGATAGGTCGAGGTGACGACCAGCACCGGATGCTGGCGATCGGCCAGCGCGGCGGCGATCACCGGTCGCATGGCCGGGGGCGAGGTCAGGTCGAAGGTCGGCAGCCGCCCGGCGCGCGCCCGTTCGAGCGATTCGGCGACGGTGGGTTCGGTACGGAAAAGGTCAACGAGTCCCGAGAGGGTCACCGACACAACCTACTCATAGCGTCATGGCCGGGCGAGGGCACGAAGGTCCGAGGTCCGGTGCAGCAGAACGGTCTAAGAATTGAACGCACTCTGGGTGCGTTCGAGGCCCACGCCGATCAACGATTCGACGGCGTCGGCGGCCCGGACGATCTCGACGGCGAGGTCCTCGCGGGCACTGGACGGGAAGTTGCTGAGCAGGAAATCGGCCGGGTCCTGCCGTCCCGGGGGTCGACCGACGCCGACCCGGACCCGGAAGTAGTCACCGGTCCCGAGCGAGCGTCGGATCGACCTGAGCCCGTTGTGGCCGTTGTCGCCGCCGCCGAACTTGACCCGCAGCTGACCCGGGTCGATGTCGAGTTCGTCGTGCACGGCGATCAGTCGGGCCGGCTCGATCTTGAAGTACGACAACGCCTGGCTGACCGGTCCCCCGGTCTCGTTCATGTAGCTGCGGGACTTCAGCAGCGCCAGCTTGGCCGCGTCCGAGCCCGGCGCGCCGAGCCGCCCCTCGGCGATCTCGGCCCGCATGCCCTTGGCCACGGCGAACCGCGCCGACAACCGCGTGGCCAGTTCCTCGACCACGCGGAAGCCGACGTTGTGCCGGTGCTGGGCGTAGGTGGGGCCTGGGTTACCGAGCCCCACCACCAGCCAGGACTGCACGTCGGTGGATCAGGCCCCGGACGAGGTCGACTCGGAGTCCGAACCACCCTCGACGGTGGCCGCCTCGGTGTCCTCATCGGCGACGGTCGGCTCGATGCCGGCCTCGGCCTCGGCCTCGGCCAGCTCGGCCTCGGCCTGCTCGGCGGACTGGGCCGCGGTGATGTTGACGACCAGGACCTCCGGGTCCACCCCGAGGGTGACACCCTCGGGCAGGGTCAGGTCGCCGGCCTGGATCTGGGTGCCGGCGCGCAGGCCCTCGATCGAGACGACGATCTGCTGCGGGATGTGCGTGGCCTCGGCCTCGACGGTCAGGCTGTTCTGGTCGACCACGACCAGGGTCTCGCTGGCCGCTTCACCCTCGATGTGGATCGGGATGTCGACGGTGACCTTCTCGCCGCTGCGGACGATGACCAGGTCGACGTGCTCGATCGAGTGGCGGATCGGGTCACGCTGGACCTGCTTGGGCAGCGCGAGCTGGACGTTGCCGTCCACGTTCACGGCCAGCAGCGCGTTGGCCGCCCGCAGCGCCAGCAGGGTCTCGTGACCCGGCAGCGTGATGTGGACGGGGTCGGTGCCATGGCCGTACAGGACGGCGGGCACCTTGTGGGCACGACGGATCCGGCGGGCAGCACCCTTACCGAACTCCGTACGCAATTCGGCAGTGAGCTTTACCTCGGGCACGAAACGACTCCTCGAACTGATGATCTGCGATGTAGTGAGTCGCTGAGCGGGAGCGCACGAAAACGTGTCCGACCTTGTCGATCACGGTCTGGTGACCCTCGCCCAGGCAACCTGACTACCCTAGCCGAGCCGGCCCGGCCCCGCCACTCTGTGTCTGTGTGGGGGGACGGTGTCTGTGTGGAGGGACGACCCCCCACGCCCCCCGCCTATCCGGTCGTCGCTGGCGCTCCTCGCGGATGGACACTCCAACGGCGAGCTCCTGAGGCGCAGGGTGAGGGCCGCATCCTGATGGGGGACGACCCCCCACGCCCCCCGCTCATCCGGTCGTCGCTGGCGCTCCTCGCGGATGGACACTCCGACGCGAGCTCCTGAGGCGCAGGGTGACGGGCCGCATCCTGATGGGGGGACGTGTTCGAGCCGCGGGCCGGTAGGAAGTGGCGTTGACTCCACTTCCTGTCAGTTCGCGCCGGAAGTAACCGGCGGTCGGTGAGGGGAAGTGGAGTCAACGCCACTTCCTGTAGCCCCACCGGAGGCGTCGAGGTCGAGGCGCTGGTCGGTGAGGACGTCGTTGTGGGGGCCGATGCGCTTGTCGTCGGCGGTGGGCAGGTCGAGGTCGGCGAGCAGGAGCTCGGGTTGGCCGGTGCCGGGGCCGGCGAGCAGGAAGCCGTGGTCGTCGGTGATCATGCTGGCGCCGAAGAAGGGCACTCCGCGTTCGGTGCCCGCGCGGTCGGCGACGGCGACGTAGACCTTGTTGACCGCGGCCGAGGCCTGGGCCTTGATGACCTCCATCGGCCGCTCCGAGGCCGGCTTGGGCACGACGGGCCAGTTGGCCGGGACGGCGATCAGCTGGGCTCCGCGGTGGGTGACGTCGCGCATCAACTCGGGGAACTCGGCGTCGTAGCAGATCAGCGGGGCGATCCGACCGGCCGAGGTGGCGACCACCGGCGGCGCCGCCGAGCCGGGGACGAAGACCAGCTTCTCGCGGTCCCACAGGTGGGTCTTGCGATAGACGGCGAGCAGCTCGCCGTGGTCGATGACCACCGCGCTGTTGTACGGCCCGGACCCGTCCGGATCGTTCTCGGCGATCCCGGCGATCAGCACGACCCCGTGGTGGGCCGACAGCGCGCGCAGCTGGGCCACCTCGGCGCCGGTGGCCGGTTCGGCCCGCCCGGCCGCCTCGGCGCGATCACGGAAGACCGTGCCGCACGTGGCCAGCTCGGGCAGGATGACGATCTCGGCGCCCCGCCCGACCGCCGCGGCGACGGCGTCCGCCACCCGCCGTCGGGTCTCCTCGACCTGGTCGAGATCGAGGTCGACCTGGCAGCAGGCGACGGTGACCATCGGGTCAGTCGTCCTCGGTGGCGGTGACCATCACCGCGACCGGGGCGAGGTAGCCGTTGGGGTCGAGCATCCAGCCGGCGTCGAACGCGGCTTCGACGACCTCGGGGGCCCACTCGAGCCGGATCCGGCCGTCACCGGCGTTGACGACGAGCAGCTCGCCCGTCCCCTCGGTCGCGGCGGCCCCGCCGTTCTCCGACGCACCCGCGTCGAGGAGCTCGAACCGGCGCCAGCTGCCCGGCAGCACCGAGAGCATGTCCTGCGGCTCGAGGACGACGGTCTGCTCCTCGGCCCCGGCGTTCAGGGTGACCTGCCAGCGGCCCGACTTGACCAGCAGCGTCTGGGTGGCGTCGTGGCGGTGCCGCAGCAGACCCTCGCCCGGCGTCGCCCGCAGCCACGCCATGTTGAAACTGTGCGGCTCGTGCAGCCGCGGCACCTGGCGGCGGTCCTCGCTCATGCCGTAACCGATGACCAGGGCCAGCTCGCCGGCGCCGCCCGGAAGGGCGTGACCGAGCGTGGCGCGGGCGCTGTAATGGCGGTCGTCGGCCTGGGTGACCCGCTCGCGCATCTGCTCGACGCTGTAGGTGGTGAGCTCGTCGATGTACTCCTGCTTCATCGGCTTGATGAGCGGGACGTCGGAGGGCAGCTCGTCGCCGGCCACCGTGTCGATCAGCCGGTTGTCGGCGGTCAGGTGCAGACCGTACGACTCGGCCTCCTTGAGCACCGACGGTCCCCAGATGATGCCACCGGTGACGTCCTGCCCGAGCACCGTGAGCAGCAGGCCCTCGTCGGGTCCTTCGTTGGTGAACCCACGGAAGATCCAGCTCGGGACCGAGATGATGTCGCCGTCATGGCTGACGTACTCGCCCTGCTTCCCGTCGACACCCCAGCGGACCCGGAAGGTACCGCCGAAGTTGATGAACACCTCGGCGGTGAAGTGCAGGTGCAGGTTGTTGTTGACGCCGTTCGGCATCCCGGCGGCGCCGACGTTGTAGCCGTGCGGCTCGCTGAGGTTGATGAACTGCTTGGCGTTCTGCGAGACGCCCGGGCCGATGAACGCGTAGTTGGACTTACGGTCCGAGCCCGGGGTGCGGCAGTCGATGAAGGCGGCGTTCTCAGCCACCCAGTCGGCGCGGCGGATGGTGCGACGCTCGAGCTCCTGCGCCGGAACGAGTACGTCAGTCATGGTTTTCCTTAGCTGTGTGCGGATGTCGACCGGGGATGGCCGACATCGGTGGTGCGGTGATCGGTGGTGCGGTGATCGGTGGTGTGGTGATCGGTGGTGTGGTGATCGGTGGTGCGAATGGCGACAGTGGCAGGCCGGGGTCAGTAGATGTTGCCGGCCACGGGCTCGTCGCCGCGGCGGGAGGCGATCTGCGCGCGCAGGCCGATCTCGTCGTAGACGCGGACCTCGCGGACGATCCGGCCGTTCTGGATCAGGAACTGCGACGCCCCGAGCAGGTCGATCGGCGCGTTGGTCAGCGCACCGAAGTCGGGGACGCCGTTGTAGCGGCCGTGGAACCGCCACAACACCGCGACCCGCAGCCCGGCGTACCGCGGCGAGTAGTTGGTCTGGATGTCGCGGACCTCGAACTGGCCGGCCGGGAAGGGCCGCAGCATCTTCAGCAGCGCGCGGCGGTAGCCCTCGGGCCGGATGACCGTACGGAAGCCGACCGTCTGGAGGATCAGGTCGCGGATCATGAAGTCCTGGACCCGCTCGAGGTCCCGGTCGTTCCAGACGCGCTGGATGAAGTCGAGGACCATCTCGACCTCCGGGCGGTAGTCGTCCGGCCGCGGACCGCTGTCCCCCACCGCGATCACGTCGGGCTGGGCCGGCTGGGTGAAGCTGCCCGAGTAGTCGCGGAAGCTGAGCTGCCGGGCCACCTCGTCGGGGTCGAACCCCTGCTGCAGCGCGATGGCCAGCGAATCGCGGACCACCCACTCCTCGACCATCCGGCCACGCCGGTACAGGCAGTTGGCGATGGTGCGGCTGATGAAGTGGTTGTTGGGATCGGCCGACAGGACCAGGTGCGAACTCAGGAACGCGTCGTCCCCACGGGCCTCCCAGACCACGTCCTCGGCCTGACCGACCCGGTCGGGGGTGTCGGCGATCCGCATCAGCGTGCCCTCGATCACCTCGTCGCGGCCGACCATCGTCCCGTACGAGCCGTGCACGATCGAGTCCGGCTCGTAGTTCTCCCGGATGTAGCCGATGGCCCGGTTGACCCAGATCAGGTCGGTCACCTCCCGGATGAAGTCGTCCGGGTCGGCGTAGGGCTTGTAGGCGATCGGGTCGAGCGGCATTACTGCTCCTGAGTTGGGTCGGTGCCAGCGTCGCGCCTCAGTGTATGCGTATGCATAGTTGGCGGCAAGACGGGGTCCCGAGCCGGGGAGGATCAGCGCACGGCGGCCAGCGTGGCGCGCCGCACCAGCCGGGAGGTGAAGACGGCGTGTTCGAAGCCACCGTCGGCCACACCCTCGATCCGCTCGACGAGCAGGCTGGCCGCCCGCCGGGCCATGGCGTCGAGATCGAAGGCCACCGTCGAGAGCTGGATCAGAGGCCAGCTCGCCGACGGCAGGTCGTCGAATCCGACGATCGACACGTCCCCGGGGACGTCCACCCCGAGCTCCTTGGCCGCGTTCAGGGCCCCGAGGGCGACCACGTCGTTGCCGCAGATGATCACCGTGGGTCGCGGCTCCAGGGCCAGCAAGCGGGTGGCACCGGCGAAGCCGGTGTCGAAGTCGAACGGCCCCCGGTAGGTGTACGCCGTGGCGATGCTGACGCCGTGCTGGTCGAGCGCCTCGCGGAGCGCCGACTCGCGCTCGGTGGCCGTGCTGGTGTTCCGCGGACCGAAGATCGCCCCGACCCGGCGGTGCCCCAGGGCGACCAGTTCGGCCGAGACCTCGGCCAGCCCCGGCGCCGGGTCGACGGTCGCCGAATCGGCCTCCATGGCCTCCGACGTGCGGTTGAAGTAGACGAACGGCACGTTGCGGTCGCGCAGTCGGACCGGGACCACCGAGTCGAGCGTCGTGGTGGCCAGAAGCACGCCGTCGACGGCGTTGGCGATCAGCCGCTCCGCGACGGTGGCGGTGTCGGAGGTCTCGGTCTGCAGCATCAACTGGTAGCCGAGCGACTCGAGCTCGTCGTGCATCGGGGCGATGACGTGCGGATAGAACTGGTTCTCCAGGTCGGTGAGCAGCAGCCCGACCCGACGGGTGCGGCCGCTGGACAGTGCGCGCCCGGTTTCGCTGGGAACGTAGCCGAGCGCCTGCGCCGCCTTCCGCACCCGGGCCTTGGTCGCCTCGCTCACCTTGGGGCTGTCGCGGAGCGCGCGCGAGACCGTGGGCTGGGACACGCCGGCGAGCTTTGCGACGTCGTGGCTGGTCACCACCATCTTCGAGCCTCCTCGCGACCTCGCACGGGTCGCGAGCAGCATAGTGGCCGCTTGACCCTCCGCGCCGATTCGGGTTTACTGCGACATACGTATGTTGAGGATGTCACCGCGACATCGAGGAGGAAAGTTGATCAACCGGCTCAAGACCGCTGTCACCAAGTCGTTCGCCGACACGGCCCAGGAACAGGTCAGCGAGCGGGTGCACGGCATCGTCGCCGACATCCGGGCCCGCGGTGAAGCGGCCGTACGCGAATACTCCGAGACCTTCGACCGTTGGTCGCCGGAGAGCTTCCGGCTCTCCGACGACGAGGTCACCGCGATCATCGCGACGCTGCCGCAGCAGGTCATCGACGACATCGAATTCGTCCAGTCGCAGGTGCGCCGGTTCGCCCAGGCCCAGCGCGACTCGATGACCGACATCGAGATCGAGACCCTGCCCGGGGTCCGGCTCGGCCACCGCCACATCCCGGTCCGCGCGGCCGGGTCCTACATCCCGGGTGGTAAGTACCCGCTGACCGCGTCGGCCCACATGACGATCATCACCGCCAAGGTCGCCGGGGTCCCCCGCGTCGTGGCCTGCACCCCGCCGATCAAGGGTGAGATCCCCGCGGCCACCGTCGCGGCGATGAGCATGGCCGGGGCCGACGAGATCTACATCCTCGGCGGCGTCCAGGCCGTGACCGCCATGGCGCTCGGCACCGAGAACATGGAGCGGGTCGACATGATCGCCGGGCCGGGCAACGCGTACGTGGCCGAGGCCAAGCGCCAGCTCTACGGCGAGGTCGGCATCGACCTGTTCGCCGGGCCGACCGAGATCTTGATCATCGCCGACGACGACGCCGACCCCTTCGTCGTCGCCGTGGACCTGCTGTCGCAGGCCGAGCACGGACCGGAGTCCCCGGCCATCCTCATCACCACCAGCGAGCGCCTCGCCCGCACGGCGATGGAGCACATCGAGCGGATCCTGCCCGACATGCCGACCCGCGACTACGCCGAGCCGGCCTGGCGCGACTTCGGGCAGGTGCTGGTCGTCGACGACATCGACGAGGCGTACGCGGTCGCCGACACGTTCGCCGCCGAGCACGTCCAGGTGCTGACCGCCGATCCGCGGCGGGCGCTCGACGTCATGCACGACTTCGGTGCGCTGTTCCTGGGCGAGAACACCTGCGTCTCCTACGGCGACAAGGTGATCGGCACCAACCATGTGCTGCCCACCCTCGGTGCCGCGCGCTACACCGGCGGGCTGTGGGTCGGCAAGTACCTCAAGACCGTCACCTACCAGGAGGTCCTCGACGACAACTCGAGCGGCGAGCTGGGTCGGGTGTGCGGCCGTGCGGCACGGGTCGAGCTGTTCGAGGGCCATGCGCGGTCCGGCGACGTCCGGGCCTGGCGGCACTTCGGTGATCGGCACAACTGGATCGATGCGGCGTTGGCCCTCGAGGGTGCTGATCGATGAGCCTGGCCGGTCGCACCGCGCTGGTCACCGGGGGTGGCACCGGGCTCGGCGCCGCCATCACCCGAGCCCTGCACGCGGCGGGAGCGGCGGTGGTGGTCGCCGGTCGGCGGCCGGAGCCGCTGCAGGCGCTCGCCGCCGAGCTGGGAGCGCGGGTCGACTGGCGGGTCTGTGACGTGGCCGACGTCGCCTCGGTGGCAGAGCTGGCCGACTCGCTGGCCGATCGGGAGATCTCGATCGTGGTCAACAACGCCGGCATCGCCGGCCCGGTGGCCCCGCTCACCGAGATCGATCCGGCCGACTGGGACGAGGTCTTCGACATCAACGTCCGCGGGGTGTTCCTGGTCTGCCGGGCCTTCCTGCCGGGGATGGTCGAGCGCGGTACCGGTGACGTGATCAACCTCGCCTCGGTGTCGGGCAAGCGCCCGCTGATCCGCCGGACCCCGTACTGCGCGTCGAAGATGGCCGTCATCGGTCTGACCTCGACGCTGGCCTTCGAGGTCGGACCGGCCGGGGTCAACGTCAACAGCCTCTCCCCCGGTCCGGTCGACGGTCCGCGGATGGACCGCAACTTCCGGCTCGAGGCCGAACGGTCGGGCACCACGTACGCTGCCGCGATGGATGCCTTCGTCTCCCGGGCCGCGCTGGGCCGGATGGTCACCGAACCCGAGGTGGGCGCCGCGGTCGTGGCCATGCTCGGCATGCCCGGTCTGTGCGGTGCCGACATCGATCTGTCGGCCGGGATGGTGGCCTGACATGGCGTCGCTGAAGTCGCGGGCCCGGGCCGGGGAGAAGCTGCTCGGCGTGCTGGTCCGGATGCCGACCGAGGAACTGCTCGAGATGGCCGCGGTCAGCGGATTCGACTTCGTGGTCATCGACTGCGAACACGGCCCGGCCGACATCGTCGATCTCCGCACCCACATCGCCCTGGCCCAGGTGCACGGCGTCGAGGTCATCGTGCGGATCGGGTCGGCCGAACCGGCGCTGGCCCTGCGTGCGCTCGACCAGGGAGCCACCGGCATCATCGCGCCGCACGTCGACGACGTCGCCACCGCCGAAGCGCTGGTCGCCTCCGTGCACTATCCCCCGCTGGGTGCGCGCGGCTTCGCCACCTATTCACGGGCCGGGCGCTTCGGCCGGGTCGATCCGGTGGCCCACCGCGAGCGGTTCCTGGCCGACACATTGCTGTTCGGGATGATCGAATCCCCGGCGGGCGTGACCGCGGCTGCCGACATCTTCGCCGTCGAGGGCATCGACGGGACCATGATCGGCACCGCCGACCTGACCGCGTCGCGACGGCCGGACGACCCCTCGGTCGCCGACCTGGTGACCACGGTCAATGCGGTGCTGGCCGACTCGTCGGCGCTGCGGATGGACATCGTCACCTCGGTCGAACGGGCCTCGGCGGCCTTCGCCGACGGCGCGGACCTGGTCGTCTACAACCTGGCCCACGCGATGATGGACCATCTGGCCACGCTCCGCGCGGTCTGACTTTCCGGAGCGCCAGCGACGGGAAGTCCTCGGGGGTGTGGGGGTCGTCCCCCACATAGACACTTCCGGAGCGCCAGCGACGGGAAGTCCTGCGGGGGGTGTGGGGGGTCGTCCCCCCTCACTCGTGGTCTGACTTTCCGGAGCGCCAGCGACGGGAAGTCCTCGGGGGTGTGGGGGTCGTCCCCCACATAGACACCGCCGGAGCGCCAGCGACGGGAAGTCCTGCGGGGGGTGTGGGAGGTCGTCCCCCCTCACGAATCCGCGTAGGACCCGGTCTTCTGGAAGCGCTCGCAGGCCAGCCGCCAGGCTTCCGAACACGCCTCGCAGCGGCAGCCCCAGTTGCTGTACGACCCGTAGTGGCCGTGGCCCTGCGGCGGTTCCTGGCCGCGGCGCTTCTCGCGGAACTTGGCGATCCGCTCGGCATGGCCCTTCCGGCACACGTCGCACCGACAGTTGTGCGGTTTGTTGTACATCCCGGGTTTCCCGTGTTCGGCCACGCTCAGTTATAGCGGGCGGGGTCCTCCGACAACCAGCCGCGCAGGGCGGCGGTGAGCTCGCGCGGACGTTCCAGCGGCGACAGATGAGCGGTGTCCTCGAGCACGATCAGCTGCGCGCCCGGGACGAGAGCGACGATCTCCTCGTGCCTGGCCACCGGGCACAGGGCGTCCTGCCGCGCGGCGACGACCACCGTGGGCACGCTGATCCGGGCCAGACCGGGGCGCTCGTCGATCCGGGTGCTCTGGAGTTGGAGCTGGGCGTCGAGGGCCACGGTACCGACGTCGTCGGCCATGGCCAGGGTCTGGGCGACCCGCTCGGGCGGGGACTGCGGCGACACCAAGAGCGGCAGGATGTCGCGCTGCAGATCGCGCGCGGTCTCCCCGGCGGCCAACCGGTCGCGCTGCCCCGACCAGCCGTCGAGCTGGGCCGAGGTCGGCGCGTACGGGTTGGTCGACAGCAGCGCCAGCCGCTCGACCCGCTCGGGGGCCGTACGGATCAACGCCATCGCGACGATCGCGCCGAGCGACAGGCCGGCCAGCGCGAACGTCGGCGGCAGTTCGTCGAGCAGCCGGTCGATCTGAGCGGCCAGCGTCGGTGCGGAAAGCACCGGGGTGATGGCCGGCTCGAGGTCGAGCTGCGACCACAGCCGGGCCGAGCAGTTCATCCCCGGCAGTAGGACCAGCGGCGCGCTCACCCCTTGACGGCTCCCGAGGCGAGCCCCGCCACCAGGTATTTCTGGGCGATGAAGGCGATGCCGATCACCGGGATCGTGAGCAGCACGGTCGCCGCGGAGGCCTGCTGGAGCAACGGCAGGTTCTGGCCCAGCTGCGTGGCGATGAAGACCGGCACGGTCTTGGACGAGGTGTCGGTGAGCACGGCCGCCGTGAGGTATTCCTGGAAGGCGAAGAGGAACACGAAGATGCCGGCGGTCAGGATGCCCGGTCCCATCAGCGGGATCATAATCCGGGTCAGCACGCCGAACCGGGTGCACCCGTCGACCATGGCTGCTTCGTCGAGCTCGCGCGGGATGTCGGCGAAGAAGTTGCGTAGCAGCCAGATGGTGAACGGCTGGTTGATCACGATGAGGGCGCCCGCCATGGCGTACGTGGTGTCGTAGATCCCCAGGCTGCGGGAGATGTCGTACATCGGCAGCACCACGGCGAACCGCGGAAGGGCCCGGAAGATCAGGGCGAGCACCAGCAGGACGACCGAGGCGACCCCGCCGTAGCGTGACAGCGCGTACGCGCAGGGCAGGCCGACCACCAACGCGACCACGGTACTGATCACCGCCACCACCACGGTGTTGGTCAGATACAGGTAGAAGTCGGTGGTCTGCCACAGATCGACGTACGGGGTGAAGGTCGGGGTGTAGGAGAAGACCGGGGGGTTGGCGAAAGCCACGTCGGTCGGCTTGGTGCTCGAGAGCGCCGCCCAGAGGAACGGGAACACCATCAGCACGCAGGTGATGGCCAGCAGGATGCCCGAGACGACGGCCACGCGGGACCGGCGAACCGGCTGTCGGGGCGGCTTCGCGTCGCCCGCCACGTCGACGGGGGCTCTCGACGATCGGGCGTCGGCCGGCAGGTCGATGGTCATGCCCGGGCCTCTTTCACGATGCTACGGATGGAGGGGAACAACAAGACCAGGATCAAGATGATGGTCAGCACGCTGATCGCACTGCCCAGACCCAGGTTTCGCGATGCTTCGCTGAAGGCCACCCGGTAGATGTAGACCATCAACGACTCGTTGCCGTTGGTCAGCGATTGCGGCGCCAAGGGAATCAGCGAGTCGAAGACCCGGATCACATCCATGGTCAGGATCAAGATGACGAAACCAAGCACGGCGCGGATGCTGGGGATGATGACCCATAAGTGCCGCTGGAGGGGCGACGCACCGTCGATCTGTGCCGCCTCCAGCATCTCTTCCGAAACTCCCTGCAGCCCGGCCAGGATCATCAACATGGCGAAGGGCAACATGAACCAGACGACATTCAGCGCGATGATCAGGCGGTTGGGCCAGGTGGCGGTGAACCACAGCGGGTTGCCGAAGGCCCCGCCGGTGACCCCGTTGAGCGCGTAGTCGATGATCCCGCCGAAGTTGGAGTCGAAGAGCCAGGAGAAGGCCACACCCCCGACGATGTGGGGGGAGACATAGGAGATGAGCAGGAGGCCCAGCACCAGGGGGCGCAGTCGACCGAGCCGGTTCACCAACGTGGCCAGGATGTAGCCGAAGACCAGGCAGACCACGGCGACCACCGCGGTCAGGCCGACCGTGAAGAGCACCGCCCGTCCCAGCCGCGGATCGCTGAGCGCCGCCCGGTAGTTCTCCAGCCCGATGAAGGAGCCGGCCTCGCCGTAGTTCACCGACTCGAAGCTCCACCGCAACGTCTGGTAGAGCGGCAGCAGCATGAAACCGAACATCACCACCACACTCGGGGCGACCAGCACCCAGAACTGCCCTCGTTTCATGGCGTTACTCCCTCGTCAGGTGCGCGTCGTCGGGCCAGCCGGCGTGATCGGTGATCCGGTGGGGGTGGAAGTGGGGGCCCGCAGTGCGAGCCCCCACCGACATCACTTGAATTCAGCCATGACCTTCTCGGCCGCAGCCTGCATCTGCTTCTGCGCCTCGGGGACGTCGACCTTGCCGGCCATGTAGTTGGCCAGCACCGGACGGATCGCCTCGCTGACCTGCGGCACGTACGGCTGGATCTCCTTGGTCGGGCCCTTGGCCAGCGACTCCTTGGCGGCCTCCGCGTACGGCGAGGAGCTCTGGTCGACCGTGGTGCGGGCCGGGAAGGCGGCCGGCACCGAGGCCTGCGAGGCCTCCTTGCTGACGGAAGCCCCGATGACCTGGAAGAGCAGGTCCGGGTCGATCTTGGTGTTGAACGGGATGGACCAGCCGTCGGTCGAGACCGTGCTGTAGGCCTTGCCACCCTCGAACACCGCCGGCGGGGCCGCGAAGGCGAACTTGTCGTACAGCTTGGTGTTCTTCTGGTTGACCATGTCGCTCATCCGGCCGGAGAACATCACCGCGACGGCGGCCTTGCCGTTGTAGAGCTGCTGCTGGACCTTGGGCTGGTCGAAGGTGGTCACCTGCGGATCCATGTAGGGCTGCAGCGACTTCAGCTGCTCCAACGCCTTGGCCGTCGGCTCCTTGTCGAAGTTCGGCGTCTTGGTCTCCGGGTCGACGAAGAAGGCGCTGTCCTGCGAACCCAGGGTGGCCGCGAAGGCGGTGTCCAGGTCGGCGGTGCTGAGCAGCGGCAACGCGATCGGGTACTTCATGCCCTCCGCGTCCTGCAACTTCTTGGCTCCGGTCCGCAGCTCCTCGAAGGTGGTCGGCGGGGTCAGGCCGTTCTTCTCGAACAGGTCCTTGCGGTAGACCATGGTGAGCAGCTGGGACTGCATCGGCAGGCCGTAGAGCTTGCCTTCGTACTTCATCGAGTTGATCGTGTTCGGATCCAGCTCGTTCAGCGTGTACTTGTCCTGATACTTCGCCAGCAGGTCGTCCAGCGGCTGGAGCTTGCCCCGCGACGCGAGGTCCGGGATCGCGTAGGTGTAGGTCTCGATGATGTCGTAGGTGCCGGAATCGCCGGCCAGGGTCGCCGTCGTCTTCTCGAGCTGGCCCGCGAAGTCGATCGGGTCGTGTTTGACCGTCACGTTGTCGTGGGTGCAGCTGGCGACCATGGTGTTGCTGAACGGGTCGACCGCCGAGGAGTTGTAGGCCAGCACGTTGATGGTGGTGGCGGTCGGTGGGTTGGTGAAGTCGCACTCCACCTTGGTGGCGGTCTCCGACCCCGTCCGGGATCCGGCGCCACAGGCAGCCAGGGACAGGGCGGTGGCGATGGCCAGCGAGCCGACCATCACCTTCTTCGTCAAGCGGTTGACCATCAAGTGAAGCTCCTTGTGTCCGAGAGGTGTGACGGAGGCCTGCACCGCGCCGAGATCACGCGCGGGTCGTGCGGATCCTGCGATCCATACGTATTCGTCTGCCGTCCCGGGTTGGATGCTGCCCGGGTCGACAAGTTCAGGGTCGTGCGGCGATCAGATCCAGGCGGAGCTGGGCACTGTCTCGGTGCCCGGGCATCTGCTCGAAGTCAGAGATCGTAACCACCGGTTCGGCCTGGATCCGCGTGGCGTCCCGCGTGGCGCGCTGGTAAGTGAGCTGCTTGAGGTAGCCGGTGACCGACAGGCCCCCGGTGTAGCGGGCGCCGCGGGCGGTCGGGAGCACGTGGTTGGTCCCCGACATCCCCTTGTCGGCGTACGCGACGGTCGACCATTCGCCGAGGAACAGCGAGCCGTAATTGCTCAGGTTCTCCAGGTAGAAGTCGGTGTCGGCGGTCAGGATCTCCAGGTGCTCGGGCGCGAGCAGATCCATCACCTCGGCCGCGGTCTTGGCCGAGTCGGCCACGTAGATCGATCCCCAGTCGCGCCAGGCCGCCCCGGCGATGTCGCGGGTGGCCAGGCCCTCGAGCTGACGGGCGATCTCGACCTCGACGGCGGCGGCCAGCTCGGCCGAGGTGGTGACCAGACAGGCGGGCGAGCTCGGCCCGTGCTCGGCCTGGGCCAGCAGGTCGGCCGCGACCATGGTGGCGGTCGCCGTCTCGTCGGCGATCACCGCCACCTCGGACGGCCCGGCCAGCACGTCGATGCCGACCTTGCCGTACAGCTGCCGCTTGGCCTCGGCCACGAACGCGTTCCCGGCCCCGACGATCATGTCCGACCCGACGCCGTCGAGCAGCCCGAAGGCCATCGCCGCCAGGGCCTGGACCCCACCGAGGGCGAAGATCCGGTCGGCGCCCGACGCGCGCGCCGAGTAGAGGACGGCCGGGTGCGGCCGGCCCTGGAGCGACGGCGGGGTGGCCGAGACGATGTTGGGCACACCGGCCGCGCGGGCCACGCCGACGGTCATGAACGCGCTGGCCAGCAGCGGGAACCGCCCGGCCGGCAGGTAGGCCCCGACGTTGTTGACCGGGACGTACTTCTGCCCGCACACGACCCCGGGGACGACCTCGTCCTCGAAGTCGTGCAGGTGGGCCCGCTGCATGGTCGCGAACCGGTACGTCCGCTCCGCCCCGGCGTCGAGCGCCGCCTTGAGGTCGGCGGGCAGCGGCGCGGTCAGCTCGTCGACCTGCTCGGAGGTGATTTCGAAGTCACTCCCCCCGGTCCAGCCGTCCAGCCGCTCGGCGTAATCCTGCACCGCCGCCAACCCGCCCCGCTCGATCGTCGACAACATCTCCGACACCGTGGCGATCACCTTCGGATCGGACTGCGCGGCCACGTCGGGACGATCGGGCTCCCGAACCACCTGGATGCTCCCAGAGAGGCGGGCTTTGTCAGAAGGCGTCAAGTGCATACGTATAACTTAGGGATCGCCTGAGGATTTGGCAACCTCCCCGACCACCCCATCTCGGACCGTTCACGCGAACCACGCCGTGGGCCACATCAGCCGGTCGAGTCACCCACGCACCTGCTCGGAAACGACGGACGCGCACCCCGCTGACGCCATGCGGATCATCCTCCGACACGCGTCGACTGCAGGAGTGGCGAGCGTCGGTAGATCGTGCCCGCGCTCATCGGCGACCGAGCGAGCGAACACGCTTTTCCGTTCGCGAGCGAGGGAGCCGATGAGCGCGAGAAAGGCACGATCGCGCGAGCCACAAGCCCCAGACAATCAGCACGATCGCGCGAGCCACAAGCCCCGACTAGCTCTGCCCGTCGAACAGGCTGGTCACCGATCCGTCCTCGAAGACCTCGCGGATGGCCCGGGCGATCAGCGGGGCGATCGACAAGACGGTGAGCGAGTCGAAGCGACGTTCTTCGGGGATGGGCAGCGTGTTGGTCACGATGACCTCCTCGAACGCGGCCGCGCGCAGTCGATCGGTGGCCGGGCCGGAGAGCACGGCGTGGGTGGCGGCGGCGATGACCGCCTTGGCCCCGCGGGCCCGCAGTGCCTCGGCGGCCTGACAGATGGTCCCGGCGGTGTCGATCATGTCGTCGACCAGCAGGCAGACCCGGCCGTTGACGTCACCGACCACCTCGTGCACGGCGACGGTGTTGGCCACGTTGGGATCGCGGCGCTTGTGGATGATGGCCAGCGAGCAGTCGAGCTTGTCGGTCCACATGTCGGCCAGCCGCACCCGACCGGCGTCGGGCGACACCACGGTCATCTCGGAGGTGTCGTACTTCTTCTGGATGTAGTCGGCGAGCACGGGCAGCGCCCACAGGTGGTCGACCGGTCCGTCGAAGAACCCCTGGATCTGGGCGGCGTGCAGATCGACCGACATCAGCCGGTGCGCTCCGGCGGCCGAGAACAGGTCGGCGACCAGCCGGGCCGAGATCGGCTCGCGGCCGCGGTGCTTCTTGTCCTGCCGGGCATACGGATAGAACGGCACGACGACGGTGATCCGCTTGGCCGACGCGCGCTTGAGTGCGTCGACCATGATCAGCTGCTCCATGATCCATTCGTTGACCGGCGCGGCGTGGCTCTGCACCACGTACGCGTCACAGCCCCGGACCGATTCCTCGAAGCGGACGTAGATCTCCGAATTCGCGTAGCTGATCGCCCGGGTGGGGACGATGCCCACCTCGAGCAGTTCGGCGATCTCGTCGGTGAGCTCCGGGTAGGCCCGGCCGCTGAACAGCATCAGCTCTTTGGTCGTCGGCCGTTTGATGCTGCTCATGGTCGTGTCCCCTCATCGCCCTCGAGCGCGGCCTCGGCCGCCTGTGCAGATCTGCTGCCCGGCCGCGTCCTGACCACCCAGCCGGGGATGTTGCGTTGCCGGCCGCGGCTGACCGCGAGCTCGCCGGGTCCGACGTCACCGGTGATCGTCGAGCCGGCGGCGACGAAGGCGCCGTCGGCCACGTCGACCGGGTGCACCAGCACCGAGTCGCTGCCGATGAACGCGTACGCCCCGACCGTGCTGGGCGCCTTCGACTGACCGTCGTAGTTGGCGAAGATGGTGCCCGCCCCGATGTTGGCGCCCTCGCCGATCGTCGTGTCCCCCGCGTAGGTCAGGTGCGGCACCTTGGCCCGCGGCCCGATCCTGGCGTTCTTGGTCTCCACGAAGGCGCCGATCTTGCCGGCCTCGCCGAGGACGGTCCCGGGTCGCAGGAACGCGTACGGACCGACGGTCGCGCCGGGGCCGATCACGCTGAGCGAGCCGTGGCTGCGGGTGACCGTGGCGTCGGCGCCGATCTCGACATCGACCAGGGTGGTGTCCGGGCCGATGGTGGCGCCGGCCCCGACCGAGGTCGCGCCCTCGAGGGCGGTGCCCGGCAGCAGGGTGACGTCGGGGGCCAGGTCGACCGAGGCGTGCACCCAGGTGGTGGCCGGATCGACCACCGTCACCCCGTCGCGCATCCACCGCAGCAGGATCCGCCGGTTCATCTCGGCGTTCAGCGCGGACAGCTGGACGCGGTCGTTGACGCCCTCGGTCTGCCACAGGTCGTCGATCAGGTACGCACCGACCACCCGGCCGGCCTCGCGGGCCAGCGCGACCACGTCGGTCAGGTAGAGCTCACCCTGCTCGTTGGTCGGCTGCAGCCGGGCCAACGACTCGCGGAGCACGTCGGCGTCGAAGACGAAGGTGCCCGAGTTGATCTCGTCGACGGCCAGCTGGGCGGCATCGGCGTCGCGGTGCTCGACGATCCCCAGGACGTCACCCTCGGCGTCGCGGACGATCCGGCCGTAACCGGTCGGGTCGGGGACGCGGGCGGTCAGCACGGTCACCGCGGCCTGCCGCGACCGGTGCTCGACGATCAGGGCGTTCAGCGTCTCCGAGGTGAGCATGGGGACGTCGCCCAGGGTGACCAGCACTTCGCCACGCAACTCGCCGAGCTGGCCCAGCGCGGCGCCGACCGCGTGGCCGGTGCCCAACTGCTGTTCCTGCACCGCGGTGATGACGTGGGGGGCGATCTCCTCGAGGTGGGCGCCGACCTGCTCGCGCAGGTGACCGACCACGACCACGATGTGCTCGGGGGCCACCGCGGTGGCGGCTCCGACCGCATAGCTGAGCATGGAGTGCCCGGCGACCTCGTGCAGCAGCTTGGAGCGGACCGATTTCATCCGCTTGCCCTCACCGGCGGCGAGGATGACCACGGCAGCGACCGCCGGTCCAGCATCGTCGGCATGAACGGACAACGACATCTCCTTCGCATGACGGCGATCCGCTCCCCGGGTAGGAGTCGAACCTACGTCGCTAATCCTGATTCAAAGTCAGGCGGGCCCTGCCGGCAGACCAACCGGGGATCGTGGGACGACTCATCCTTACACGTTCGGCCCGCTCACGTGGGGGCTGCCCAGCTGGGGAAACACCTCCGCCGACCGCCAGACTGGGACCGTGCCACCCCCGACCAACGAACCCACCCGGGCCCGTCGCCGGGTCCGGATGACCGGCGCCGAGCGACGCGAACAGCTGATCGACATCGCCCGCGGACGGTTCGCCGAACGGGGTCTCGACGGCACCTCGATCGAGGAGATCGCCGCGCTCGCCCAGGTCAGCAAGCCGGTGGTCTACGAGCACTTCGGCGGCAAGGAGGGGCTGTACGCGGTGGTCGTCGACCGTGAGGTCCGGACGCTGCTCGACGGCATCCGCGGTTCGCTGACCGCGGGCCGGCCACGCGAACTGCTCGAGCAGGCAGCGTTGGCGCTGCTCGACTACATCGAGGACCGCACCGACGGTTTCCGCATCCTGGCCCGTGACTCCTCGGTCGGCTCGACCAGCGGGTCGTTCGCCACCATCCTCGGCGACATCGCGTCGCAGGTCGAACACATCCTCAGCGCCGAGTTCGCCAAGCGGGGCCTCGATCCCGAGACGGCGCCGCTCTACGCCCAGATGTTGGTCGGCATGGTCGCCTCGACCGGCCAGTGGTGGGTCGGCAGCCGCTCGCCGGCCAAGCCCGCGGTGGCCGCCCATCTGGTCAACCTGGCCTGGAACGGTCTGGCCCACCTCGAGCCCGACCCGACCCTGCAGTCGGTCCCCCGCTCCTGACCCGCCGGGATGCGGGGTCGGCCGCGCTGCCGCCCGGACCACGACCGTTAAGGTCGAGCCGTGACTGAGCCCGGGCCGCGCGACGAAGTCGACGACGTCGTCGACGCCTGGGCCCGCGAGCGTGGTGACCTCGACCTGGCCCCGATGCGGGTGTTGTCGCGGGTCAGCCGGCTGGCCCGTCATCTCGACCGGGTCCGCTCGACCGCCTTCGGGCGGCACGGGCTCGAGTCGTGGGAGTTCGACGTGCTGGCCGCGCTGCGCCGGGCCGGCGGGAACTATCAGCTCACCCCGGGCGCACTGCTCAAGCAGACCATGGTCACCTCGGGCACCATGACGAACCGGATCGACCGGCTCGCCGCCCGCGGCCTGGTGCTGCGCGAGAACCACCCCGAGGACCGACGCGGCGTGCTGGTCACGCTGACCGCGACCGGGCGCGAGGCGGTCGATTCCGCGCTGGTCGAGCTGGTCGAGGCCGAACGCGAACTGGTCGACGGGCTCGGATCGAGCGAGCAGGATCAGATCGCCGACCTGCTGCGACGGCTGCTGACCCGTTACCGCGAGCCCGACACTCACCCGCACTGAGCCGGACCCACTCGCTCAGCGCTCGATCACCCCCGACCCCCGACGCCCGCCACGGCCCGTTCGTACGCTGACCCGGTGCGACCGCTGCGGTACTCGATCAACGTCACCCTCGACGGATGCTGCGACCACCGGGCCATCCCGGCCGACGAGGAGTTGCACCGTCACCACATCGGCAACCTCGAGCGGGCCGACGCACTGCTCTACGGCCGGGTGACCTACCTGATGATGGAAGAGGCGTTCCGCCCCCAGGCCGGGGCCGAGGCTCGACCGGAGTGGACGGAGCCGTTCGCCCGCACGATCAACGCAGCGAAGAAATACGTCGTCTCGAGCACCCTGGACCGGGTCGACTGGAACGCCGAACTCGTACGCGGCGAGCTCGGTGCGGCCGTGCGCAGGCTGAAGGACGCGCCGGGCGAGGGCCTGTCCCTCGGCGGCGTCCAGCTTCCACTGGCCCTGGCCGAGCTCGGTCTGATCGACGAGTACGAGTTCGTCGTGCAGCCCCGGATCGCCGGCCACGGCCCGTCGCTGTTCGCCGGGTTGTCGGGCTACGTCGACCTGCGGCTGGTGGGCCGGCGCGATTTCACGTCCGGCGCGGTCGCGCTGCGCTACGAGCCGAGACGGTAGCCGCTCCCCCGCGTCGTCGGCGGGCCGGCGCTCTAGTTGATGACGCGCGCGCCGGGGACCGGACCGGAGGCCCGGCGGACGGCCCGGCACAGTCCGTCGGCGCTCAACGCCACGCTCAGGTCGACCGCCGCCGACTCGCTGGCGGCCAGGAACGCGCAGGTCGGACCGGAGCCGGAGACCATGGCGCCGAGCGCGCCGTAGTCCAGACCGGCCTCGAGGACCTGCTTGAGTCGGGGCTGCAGCTGGACCGCCGCCGGCTGCAGATCGTTGGACAGGGCGGCGCCGAGCTCGTGCGGATTGCCGTTGCGGAGCGCATTCATCAACTCGGCCGGGACCTCGGGGGCGACGGCGTCGGGGCTGAGCACGTCGTAGTGGCGATAGACGTGCGGTGTCGACAGTCCGTGATGGCCGAAGGCGAGCACCCAGTGATAGCTGCCGCGCGCCAGGGCCGGGGCGACTTCCTCGCCACGACCGCTGCCGACCGCGGTCCCGCCGAGCAGCGCGAAGGGAACGTCCGAGCCCAGGTCGGCGGCCAGCGACAGCATGGTCGGCTGGTCGAGGTCGATGTCCCACAAGGTGGCGCAGGCCAGCAGCGCGGCGGCCCCGTCGGCCGATCCTCCGGCCAGCCCCCCGGCGACCGGGATGGCCTTGGTGATGGCCAGCCGGACACCGAGCTCGTCGTGCGGTCCGTGGGTCCGGGCCAGCAGCCGGGCGGCGCGGACGGCGAGGTTCGACTCGTCCAACGGGACGAGTTCGGCGCCTTCACCCTCGACCACGATCTCGACCCGGTCGGGAGCGGCCCAGGTCGCATAGATCTCGTCGTAGAGCGACACGGCCTGGTAGACCGTGGCCAACGGGTGATAGCCGTCGGCGCGCGGCGGGCCGACCTTCAACGCCAGATTGATCTTCGCCGGGACGCGAACCCGGACCCCGATCGATTCGGGCGGAAGAGGGGATGCCACCCGTCGAGGTTAGGGGGTCGCTCGGTGACGGTGTTCCGGGTGTGCGGTTTACGGGATAAACCGCCGGGGGCTCAGCTCGACCAGGTCAGCTGTTCGGCGATCCGCGCGTACGCGGTGACGTCGATCATCTCGCCACGGGTCTGCGGGTCGACGTCGGCCGCGATCAGCGCCTCGCTGGCCGCGGCGGACGAGCCGGCGAGTCCGGACAGCGCCGAGCGCAGCATCTTGCGCCGCTGGCCGAACGCGGCGTCGACAACGGCGAACACCTGCTCGCGGGTCGCGGTGGTGGTCGGTGGGGTACGCCGGCGGATGGCCACCAGCCCGGACTCGACGTTGGGCACCGGCCAGAACACGGTGGCCGGCACGCTGCCGACCCGGCTGGTGTCGGCGTACCAGGCCATCTTGACCGAGGGAACGCCGTAGACCTTCGACCCGGGCGGCGCGGCCAGCCGGTCGGCGACCTCGGCCTGGACCATGACCAGTCCGCTGGTCCAGCTGTCGAAGGTGGCGAGCAGGTGCAGCAGCACCGGTACCGAGACGTTGTAGGGCAGGTTGGCCACCACCGCGGTCGGTGCGGCCGGGAGCTCGGTGATCCGCATCGCGTCGGCGAGCACCACGTCGAGCGCGGTGGACCGGGCCGGAGCCCGTTCGGCGACGGTCTGCTCGAGCCGGCCGGCCAGCAGCGGATCGATCTCCACCGCGACCACCCGGTCGACGGCGTCGAGCAGGGCCAGGGTCAGCGACCCGAGTCCGGGACCGACCTCCAACACCACATCACCGGCGCCCACCCCGGCCACCGCGACGATGCGGCGGACGGTGTTGGCGTCGGTGACGAAGTTCTGCCCCTTCTGCTTGCTCGGGCGCAGGTCGAGTTCGGCGGCGAGCCGGCGAACCGTGGTCGGATCGAGCAGTGCCGAGGCGGGAGTGTTAACGGATGCCCAGCTTGCTGGTGCAGGCCGGCCAGGCGCCCCAGCCCTGGCCCTTCTGGACCTTGGAGGCGACGGCGATCTGCTGCTCGCGGCTGGCGTTGTGCGGCATCCCGCTACCGCCGTACGCCCGCCAGGTGCTGGGGGTGAACTGCAGTCCACCGTAGAACCCGTTGCCGGTGTTGATCGCCCAGTTGCCGCCGGATTCGCACTGGGCCAGTCTGTCCCACACGCTGCCCGAGGCCACGCTCGGGACCTTCGGCACCTTGGTGCCGACGACGACGACCTGGGCGGTCGGCTTCTTGGTCGTCCGGGTCTTGACCGCCTTGGTGCTGACGATCTCGCCGTTGTGCCGCACGATCCGGTAGCTGACCACCTTGCGGCCGGCCTTGCCCGTCGTCGTCACCTCGGTGACGCCCTTGGCGATCTTGTCCGACTCCTTGCGCACGGTGGCGAAGCCGACCGACGTGGTCTTGTTCTTGGTCTTCACATCGACCTTGGTGTAGCGGATCTTCAGACCGTCGGCGACCCGGGTGGTGGCCGCCGGAGTGAGCCGGTCGTTCCCGTCGACCCGCACGTCGGCCGCGGTCAGCACCTCGCCGACCGTCTGGGCGTGGGTGGTGATGGTCTTCTTCTTGCCGGCCAGCGCGACGGTGATCTTCTTCTCCGTGGCGACCCCGACCTCGAGGCCCTCACGGCCGATCGCCGAGCTCCGGCTGGTCGACAGCTGGGCGTCGGCGGTGTCGAGACCGGAGGCGGCGATGGCCTGGTCGACGGTGGTCGCCGTGGTCCAGATCGTCTGCGGCGAGCCGTCGACGCTGAAGGTGACCTGGCGGCCGAACTTGATGGCGACCCGCGAGCCCTCGCTCAGCTTGGTCGTGGGCGCGGGCGCGACCACATCGTGCTGGCCGACGGTGACGCCCTCGTTCTCGAGCAGGTCCGCGACCGTTCCCGCCCCGGTCGTGACCTCGCGGGCCTGGCCGTCGATCGACAGCGTGACCGCTTTGTTGGTCACGGCGTAGCCGGCGGTGCCGCCGACCAGCGCGACGATGCCGGCGCCGGCCGCGATGACCGGAATGATCTTGCGCATGTGGTGTCCCCCAGTGCCCGGCCGATGGCTCCGAGCTGGTGTGGTCCGCGCTGACAACGTCGTCAACGCCCTTGAGTCACGAAAGCATAACGGCGAGATCGACACGCGCCAAAACGCTGGACTTCAGGACCAGTGGCCCCAGTGGATCAATTCCGACTCCGGGCGACGGTGCCGACGGGTCGCCGAGCCGTGCGGTTCCTCGCCCGCAGCGGGGTAGCCGAGGCTGATCACGCCGACGCTGAGCTGGGTCGTCGGGACCGCGTACGCCGCCCGGACCTCGACGACACGGCTGGTGGGAACGCCGAAGAAGCAGGCCCCGAGGTCGGCGTCGACCGCGGCCAGCAGCGTGGCCATGGCGGCCATGCCGGCGTCGACGTACCAGTAGGGCGCGACCCAGTGAGCGAGATCACGGTCGGTCCAGCCCTTGTCGGTCTCGGCGTAGCGGTCGAGATAGGCCTGCTGGCTGGTCCAGACCAGGATCAGCACCGGTGCGGTCCGCATACCGCGGAGCCACCGGGTGTCGCGCTCGGCGGTCAGCGCCCAGAACCGCTCGCGCTCGGCCGGCTCGGTGAGCACCAGCAGCGAGGTGCCCTGACTGAACCCGGCCGAGGGTGCGCGCAGCGCCGCCCCGACCACGGTCCGGACGGTCTCGGGAGCGACCGGGCGGGCCGGGTCGTAGGCGCGGATCATCCGCCGCCGCCGCAGCACCTCGGCGTACGCGGTCACCGGCTCACCAGGGGCCGCCGAACGCGGCCTCGGCGTTGCCGTCGAGCGCCCGGCACAACGCGTCGAGGGGCAGGTCGAGGTGCTCGGCCATGAACCGGGCCGTGTGCGGGATCAGGTACGACGCGTTCGGCCGGCCGCGCAGCGGGATGGGGGTCAGATAAGGGGCGTCGGTCTCGACCAGGATCCGGTCGAGCGGGGTGATGGCCAGGGCGTCGCGCAGGTGCGTGTTGGGTTTGAAGGTGACCGTCCCGGCGAACGACAGGTACGCCCCCCGGTCGAGACAGGCACGCGCGAAATCGGCGTCACCGGAGAAGCAGTGCATGACGATCCGCGGCGGCGCCGGCTCGGCGTCGAGCACGGCGAGGATGTCGTCGTGGGCGTCCCGGTCGTGGATGACCAGCGTCTTGTCATGGGTGACCGCCATGGCGATGTGCGCGGCGAAGGCATGGTGCTGGATCGCCCGGCCCTCGCTGGTCGTGGTCCGGTAGTAGTCGAGCCCGGTCTCGCCGATCGCCCGTACCCGGGGATGGGCGGCGAGTGCGTCGATCACGGCCAGGCCCGCGGCCAGGTCGGGCATCCGGGCGGCGTCGTTGGGATGGATGGCCACCCCGGCGACCACCGACGGGTGCGCCGTGGCCGTGGCGACGGCCCAGCGCGAGTCGTCCGGGTCGCAGCCGATCTGGACGATCCGGGTGACCCCGACCGCAGCGGCCCGGGCCAGGGCGTCCTCGGTGCCGAGCCCGGACATCGCCGTGGTCGAGTCGAGGTGGCAGTGGGCGTCGACGACGGGGACCGGGAGCGGCTCGGGCAGGTCGGGCAGGTTCACGGCGTCAACCCTGCACCCTCGACCGGCTGCAGCGAGGCGGCGTACAACTCGTTCTTGCCCAGCCCGGTGGCGCCGGCGATCTCGGCGACGGCCTCCTTGCGACGGACCCCGGAAGCCATCAGGTCGCGGACCAGGGCGGTCGCGGCCGGCAGATCGACGACCAGCGGTTCGGCTCCGGTCACCACCAGCGTGATCTCGCCGAGCACCTCGCCGCCCGCCCACGCGGCCAGTTCGGTCACCGTCCCGCGGAGGATCTCTTCGTAGGTCTTGGTCAGCTCGCGGCAGACCGCCGCCCGTCGGGCCGGGCCGAAGGCGCCGACCATCGCCGTCAACGTGTCCTGCGTCCGGTGCGGTGCCTCGAAGAACACCATGGTGCGCGGTTCGGCGGCCAGTTCGGCCAGTCGGCGGGCGCGTTCGCCGCCCTTACGGGGCAGGAAGCCCTCGAAGCAGAACCGGTCGACCGGCAACCCGGAGACGGCCAGCGCGGTGAGGACGGCCGAGGGTCCGGGGATTGCGGTGACCCGGACGCCCGCGGCGACCGCGGCCTCGACCAGCCGGTAACCCGGGTCGGAGACCGAGGGCATTCCGGCGTCGCTCACCTGGACGACGCGGGCTCCCTCGGTGAGCAGCGCGATCAACTCGCCGGTCCGGGCCGCCTCGTTGCCCTCGAAGTAGGACACGATCCGGGCCTCGGTGCTCACCTCGATCCGCTGGAGCAACCGGTGCAGCCGACGGGTGTCCTCGGCGGCGATGACGTCGGCGCCGGCCAATTCGGCGCGCAGCCGCGGCGAGGCGTCGCCGGCGTCGCCGATCGGCGTGGCGGCGATGACCAGGATCCCGGGCGAGGCGTTCACGGCGACCAGCGTGACAGACTCCCTAGGATGGCCCGGTGACCCGCCCGGTAGTCGAGGACGAGGCAGCCCCCATCGACGTCCCCGTCGCCTCGCCGCCCGCCACCGCGTACGTCGCCACGTCCTCGACCGCCGACCGGCTCCGGGTCCCGATGCCGACCGATCGGATCACCGGCTGGGTGGTCACGGTGGTCATCACCGTCGCGGCGTTCGTGACCCGGGTGATCGGTCTCGGCTACCCCAACAAGCTGGTCTTCGACGAGACCTACTACGCCAAGGACGCCTACTCGCTGCTCCGGTTCGGCTACGAGCGGAGCTGGCCGAGCAACGCCAACGCCGACGTGACCAGTGGCAACGTCGACGTGATGGATCCCGGTCCGGCCTTCATCGTGCATCCGCCGGTGGGCAAGTGGCTGATCGCGTTCGGCGAGCACTTCTTCGGGATGAACTCGTTCGGCTGGCGGGTCGGTCCGCTGGTCTTCGGCGTCCTGCTCATCTTCATCACCATCCGGCTGGTTCGCCGGGTGTCGCGGTCGACGCTGATCGGCGGCCTGGCCGGGCTTTTGCTGACCTTCGACGGGCTCGCCTTCGTGATGGCGCGGACCGCCCTGCTCGACATCTTCCTGGCCTTCTTCATCGTGGCCGGGGTGGCCTGTCTGGCCGCCGACCGCGACTGGTTCCGATGGCGACTGGCCGATCACCTCGAACGGGTCGGGCGCCCGGACCTCGCCGGGACCTTCGGTCCGGCACTGTGGTTCCGGCCCTGGCGCATCGCGGCCGGGGTCTGCTTCGGGCTGGCCTTGGGCACCAAGTGGAACGCGCTGTACCTGATCGCCGCCTTCGCGCTGCTCTCGCTGGCCTGGGACATCGGCGCCCGGCGGCTGGCCGGGGCCGGCCCACGCGCGTATCTCGGCCTGCTCCGCGACGGCGCACCGGCGTTCGTCTCGCTGGTCGGGGTCAGCGTGGTGTTCTACGTGGCCAGCTGGGCCGGCTGGTTCGCGACCAGCGGTGGCTACGACCGCGACTGGGGCGAGAAGCATCCGCAAGCCCGCAGCGTCGCCCTGTTCGGCGAGACCATCGCCTCGTTCATCCGCTACCAGCGCGACATCCTCGACTTCCACACCGGCGACTTCATCAACAACGCCGAGCACGCCTACCGCGCACATCCGGGCGGGTGGCCGGTCGTCGCCCGACCGATCGGGATCGACGCGGTGAACGGGATCAAGCCCGGGACCGACGGCTGTGTCGGCCCGGACAACTGCATCCGGGTGATCAGCGGGATCGGCACCCCGGTGCTGTGGTGGGTCGCGGTGATCGCGCTGCTCGCGGCGGTGATCCTGTGGGTCGGTGGGCGTGACTGGCGCTTCGGGATCCCGGTGGTCGGCTTCTTCGCCGCGTGGCTGCCGTGGTTCCAGTACACCGACCGCCCGCTGTTCTTCTTCTACGCGATCGCCATGGTGCCGTTCTCGGTGATGGCCGTCGCGCTGGGGATCGGGAAGATGCTGGGCGACGCCCGAGCCGGCGACCGACGGATGATCGCCGCCATCGCCGCCGGGGCCTTCGTCGCCCTGGTGGCCGCCAACTTCGCCTATCTCCATCCGATCCTGACCGACGAGTTGCTCACCTATCCGGCCTGGCTGAGCCGGATGTGGTTCAAGAGCTGGATCTGAGCGGTATCACTGTGGGGGACGACGATCCCCGCAGATTCTCGAGCCCCATAGGCATGTGTCCGTGTCAACCCGCTCACCACAGCCGCTACGTCGGTGGATCGAGGATTAGCCCTGGTCCGTGTCGGCGACGTCGCGCAGCCCGTGGTGCACGACCACGTTGGCGTCGAGATCGAGGGCGTCCGCGCGGGCCCGCCCGGCCTCGGCGTCCCGGCCCAGCTTGGCCAGCAGCAGCGCTCGGGTGGCGTGCCACCAGGCGTAGGTATCCAGCCCGCGGATGGCGTCCACCTCAGCCAGTCCCGCCGCTGCACCGTCGAGCTCGGCGACGGCTATCGCGCGGTTGAGCCTGACCACCGGTGTGTCGTTGACCCTCAGCAGGACGTCGTACCAGGAGATGATCGCCGACCAGGGCGTCGCGGCATAGCTCGGGGCGAGCACGTGACAGGCGGCGATGGCCGCTTGGAGCACGTAGCCGTCGGGACGATCGGGCGTCCGGCTCAAACCCTGGCCCATCAGCTCGACGCCGAGTCGGATCTTGTCGCGGTCCCAGGCGCCCCGGTCCTGGTCGGCCAGCAGCACCGGGTTCCCCTCGGTGTCCAGCCGGGTGTCCCTTCGGCAGTCGTGGAGCAGCATCAGCGCGAGCACGCCGGTGACCGAGGCCTCGTCCGGCATCAGCTCGTGCAGCAGCCATCCCAACCGGATGGCCTCGTCCACCAGGTTGGTCCTGGTGGCCGTGTCTCCGGCGGTGGCCACGTACCCCTCGTTGAAGAGCAGGTAGACGACGGAGACGACGCCGCGCACCCGGTCGGGGAGCTCGGCCGCCGGCGGCACCCGGTAGGGGATGCGCGCCCGCTTGATCTTCTGCTTGGCCCTGGTCAGCCTCTTCACCATCGTCGCTTCGGGCACCAGCAGGGCATGGGCCACCTCGGCGGTGCTCAACCCGCACAGGGTGCGCAGCGCCAGGGCCACCTGCGCCTCGGTGGACAGGGCCGGATGGCAACAGGTGAAGATCAGCCGGAGCAGGTCGTCGGGAACGTCGGAGTCGGGAGGCTCGGCCCGGAAGAGGTTCTGCACCCGGACCGCCTCCTCCTCCTTGTCGCCGCGAGCGGCCTCCCGCCGGATCAGATCGAGGGCCCGCCTGCGCGCGGCGACGGTGAGCCAGGCGCGCGGCGCGTCCGGGATCCCATCGGCTTCCCATGCAGTCAGCGCTCGGATCGACGCATCCTGCACCGCGTCCTCGGCGAGCTGTACGTCGCGCGTCATCCTCGCCAGGGTGGCGACCACCCGGGCGCCCTCGTCTCGAACGGTTCGAGCGACGGCGGCCCGGGCGGTCAGTGGTGTCACTGGCCGAACTGCAGCACCGGTCGAACCTCCACGGCGCCGTCCCAGGCGGCCGGGATCTGCGCCGCCAACGCGAGCGCGGCGTCCAGGTCGTCGGCCTCGAGCAGGTAGAAGCCGGTCAGCACCTCCTTCGTCTCCGCGTACGGACCGTCGCTGGTGACCATGTCGCCCCCCTTCCCTCCCTGTACGCGGACCGTGGTGGCCGTGCTGGTGGGGTAGAGCGCCGCGCCGCCGCGGATCGCCGCGGCTGCCGCCACTCCGAACTCGCTGTAGTCGGCCAGCTCCGCCGCGTACTGCGGCTCGGACCAGTCGACGTCGCGGCTGTAGAGAAGTGTCGCGTACTGAGCCATGATCGTCCTCCCTCGTTGGCAGGGCCCCGATGGTCCCGCCTCACTCTAGGGACGATCGAGCACCGCCGAGAAGGACATCACCGGACCAGTAGGGCGACGTCAGTTTCCGGCCGCACTCGGATGCTGATCAGCCGACCTTCGCAGCCCCGCCGCCCGATCAGCCAGCTCCAGCATCGGGACCAGGCCGGCCGACGCCACCACATTTCGGATCGGCCGTACCAGGGGGTCGTCGGGACTGTGCATCGCGGTGGCGACGGAGACGTAGCCGGCCTAGGCGAGCCAGGCGAGACGTGGGGCGATGAGCCAGCCTGCGGCGCGGTCGAGCCCGGCCGCGCTGAGCCCGGCCTGTCTCCCGGTGAACGTCGGGGCGGTGTAGCGGTGGGTCGCCGGGCCATCCCGCGCCTCGTCGGGAAGCCGGTCTCGGCGGCGTAGACGGGACGGAGGCCGCTGAGGGTGAGGACGCGTTGACGTGATGGTGGTCGTACACACCCATCCACAACGGCGGCACTGCTTCGCGTCACGGTGCCACTCCGTAGACCGTTCACAGCGGCTCAGCATGTCGCCGCTCCGCTTCCGCGTCAGTCGACCGACTCAGCCGCGGTCGCCGTCCTCGGCATCGTGCTGATGGCCGGCGGCGGTTTGCTCCTCGGCCGGAGTCGACGCTGACGCGGACCGGATGAAGGTGACGATGTCGTCGAGTCCCGGCCGCCAGCCGTCGCTGGTGTCGACGTCGAGCGTGGGCACCGGCAGGTCGAGCGGATCGAAGACCTGGGCCACCGAGAAGTGAGCGGCGTCGGCGTGGGCCGCGCGGCTCGGCTGATCGGCCACCCGGGCCAACCCGCGCACCCGGGCCAGCTCGGCCGGGACCTGACAGCGGAGCACGACCAGGTCGGCGAGCGTCGACATCGGGGCCAGCCCGGGCGCCCACAGCCGGTGCTGGAAAGCGGCCTCGGCAACCAGGGTGACTCCGGCCCGGAGCAGCAGCTCGATCGAGGCGAAGAACGCGGCGTTGGCCCGGTCGGCCAGCGCGTCGGACGGCGCGGGCCGGTAGCCGGGCGTTGCCGCGACCAGCCCCTCCTTGATCGCGTCGCGCGCGACCAGCGGGCTGCCGACCCGCAGGCTCAGCTCGCGGGCCAGGGTGGTCTTGCCCGACCCGGGCGGCCCCGACACGATGATCAGCTGCGGCGTGCCCACGTCGGCGACCCTAGGCCACGTCGCTGAGGATCCGGCGCCGGTCGCGCCACCAGCCGGCGACCCAGCCGGGATCGACGAGGTCGACCATCGACTGGCGCCGGATTTTCAGCGGGTGAGAGACAAGAAGTCCGGCCCCCTGGGGAGCCGGACTCATGTATGCGTGCACTTCTCGGTGGTGGAGCTTAGGGGATTCGAACCCCTGACCTTCTCATTGCGAACGAGACGCGCTACCAACTGCGCCAAAGCCCCATGCGAACCGGACGAGTCCGAAACGCCTCGCAGACTTTACCACTGATTGCCTGCCGAGGCCGATGCGTCAGGCCGAGGCGGCCTTCCGGATCTCGTCCTCGCCGACCTCGGGAGTGACGGCCCGCTCGGGGGCGTCGGCGGTGACCGGGAGCCGACCCGAGGAGGTGACCCCGGGGCCGGACAGGTCGATGGTCCGGACGGTCCGCGGGGCCAGCGGCTTCGAGACGTAGGTCGGAACGGTGATCGGGACCGGGTCCCACAGCACGCCCGGCTTGTCGGTGTCGAGCGGCGCCGTGGCGGCGGCCGGCTTGGGATCGGCCTTGGCCAGGTCCTTGCGGCTGATGAGCACGGTCGTCTCGTTGCTGCCGTGGGTGATCTCGCGGTAGCGGGCGTCGAGACCGGCACGCATCATCCGGACGCTGACCCGCGAGAGCACGAAGAAGGCGACGAGCAGACCACCCGGTATCGCGGTCGCCCACCACGGGATGAGGGCGACGGCACAGACGCCGACCGTCAGGCTGAGCACGGCCAGCAGGGTCAGCAGGACCCGACGGCGGCGCAGCGCGGCCACCGCTTCCAGCCGACGGAGGTTCTTGATCGCCGCGCGGCGGGTCTGTGGGGTCGACACCTCGAACACCTGGATCTCTTCGAGATCCTGGTCGAGCAGGGGCGCCGTGCCGTGCCGGACGATGCGCATCGACTCGGCGAAGCGGTCGGCGACCGCCGCTTCGTCCTCGAGCACCAGCTCACCGTCGCGTCGACGGACGAAATGGGGCACCAGATAAGCCAGCCACGCGATCGCAATCGCCGCGAAAATCACACCCGTCGTACCCACACCCAGACCGTATGTGGCTCAGCCCCGGCCCGGCCTGATCTTGAACGGCGTGTCTCCCCACTACCGGGCCTCTCACCGAACGCTCAGCATCGGCCCCGGTCACGCGTCAGCCCTGGTAGCCGACCAGCCAGCGGACCCCGAAACGGTCGGTGACCTGGCCGTCGTGATCGCCCCACGGCCGCGCCTGCAGCGGGTCGATGTCGCGACCGCCGTCACACAGCGCGGAGAACCACTGCTCGAGCACCGGCGGGTCGGCCGTGCCCAGCAGCGCGAACAGCACACCCTCGAGTCGCGGGCCCGGATCACCGGCCGGGGCGTCGGCGGCGAACAGCGCGACCGGCCCGTCGAGCATCCCGTGGGCGATTGCCTCGCCAGGAGCGTCGTCGGCGCCGAAGTCGGCACGGGTGTTCAGGACCAGTTCGCCGCCGAACACGCCCCGATAGAAGGTCAGAGCCTCTCGGGCATCGCCGGCGAACATCAGATAGGGCGTGGGTCCGGCCATGGGTCGAATGTAGAGCCATCGCATCGGGTCCGATCGTCTGGGCCGTTGTGTGCGCAGACGACGGTTGATCGCCGCGGTCGGCCGTTGTCTGGGCGCTTGTGTGCGCAGACGACGGCAGAAAGCCGCGGTCGGCCGTCATCTGCGCGCTTGTGTGCGCAGACGACGGCTCGGTCTTGGTCGCGGCTGGGTCTGGACACTCGGGAGTCAGGACATCGGCGGGGCGGGCGGGGTCGGCCGCAGCGAGTCCCAGCGTTGGAGCAGGCCCTCGGGGACCTCCTCGGCGTTGAGCGCGAAGACCAGGTGGTCGCGCCAGTCACCGTCGATGTGCAGGTAGCGCGGCCGCAGACCCTCGGGCCGGAAGCCCAACTTGCCGACGACCCGCAGGCTGCGGGTGTTCTCCGGTCGGATGGCGATCTCGATCCGGTGCAGCCGCAGCACCTCGAAGCAGTAGTCGACGGCCAGCGCCACCGCGGTCGGGATGATGCCGCGACCGGCCATCCGCCGGTCGATCCAGTAGCCGATCTGGCCCCAGGACGCGGAGCCACCGACGATCCCGCTGACCGTGAGCTGCCCGGCGAACACCGGCTTGCCGCCGGCCGGGTCGTCCCAGAAGACCAGCCAGGGCAGCATCCGGCCGTCGCGGGCCTGCTTGCTGAGCATCCGCACCAGAGCGCGATAGGTCGCCGGGCCGACGTCCGAGCCGGGCGGCAGCGTCGCCTCCCATGGGCGCAGCCACTCGGCGTTGGCCCGGCGTACGCGTTCCCACGCGGCCTGGTCGCGGAACCGCAGCGGGGCCAGGATCACCGGGCCGCGCCGCAGCGTGACCGGCCAGTGGTGGACCGAGAACATCCGCAGACTGCCTCGGGTCGAAGGCGGCTCCAGACTCCCGCCCACCTCAGTGACCTCCCCCGCGCAACTGGCTGATCGCGTGGTCGAGCAGCGGCGCCAGCACGGCCATCCCGTCGCGCGCCCCGCCGGTGGAGCCGGGCAGGTTGACGATCAGCGTCCGACCGGCGGTGCCGGCCACGCCGCGGCTGAGCACCGCGGTGGGTACGCCGTGATCGACCCCGTACGCGGCGATGGCGGCGGCGAGCTGCGGGAGTTCGCGGTCGAGCGTCAGCCGGGTCTGCTCGGGCGTGTGGTCGTCGGGGCTGAGTCCGGTACCGCCGGTGGTGATGATCACCGCATGCCCGGCCCGGATGCCGGCCAGCAGCGCGTGAGCGACGTCGTTACCGTCAGGGACCACGTCGGGTCCGGTGACCGCGAACCCCAACTCGGCCAGCGCGCCGGCGATGATCGGGCCGGAGCGATCGATGTAGACCCCGGCCGCGGCCCGGGTCGAGACGGTGACGACGAGGGCGGTGCGCTCGCTCATCACGGCTGCTCCCGGTCCCAGTCGCCGCGGCGCCCACCGCTCTTGGTCAGCACCCGGATGTCGGTGAGCACGGCTGCGCGGTCGATCGCCTTGATCATGTCGATCACGGCGAGCCCGGCCACGGCCACCGCGGTCAGCGCCTCCATCTCGACCCCGGTGCGCCCAGTGGTCTTCACGGTCACGGTGATCTCGACGCCGTCGTCGACCACGTCGGTGACCACGTCGACCCCGGTCAGCGGCAACGGGTGACACAGCGGGATCAGGTCGGGCGTCTTCTTGGCGCCGATGATCCCGGCGATCCGGGCCACGGCGAGGGCGTCGCCCTTGGGGACGGATCCGTCGCGCAGCGCGGCCACGCACGCGGCGCTCAGCCGCACCCGGCCGGCGGCGGTGGCGCGGCGTACGGTGACGTCCTTGTCCGAGACGTCGACCATCCGCGCCTCACCGGCGGCGTTGAGATGCGGCAGTTCGGTGCCGGGACGGTCGCTTCCGACACTCATGTCAGCTCTGCTCGTCGAGCAGCCAGACCTCCAGCGGTTCGCCGGCGGCCACGAACTCGGCGTCCTCGGGCAGGATGACCAGCGCGTTCGCCTTGGCCAGCCCGCCGAGCAGGTGCGATCCGTGTCCTCCGGACAGCGCGACCTGGCGGGTGCCCGATCCGGTGGTGGTCACCGTCCCGCGGGCCAGTTGTCGGCGCCCGGGGATCGACGTCATCGCGTGCGCCGCCTGCGCGGTCAGCGCCGGTCGCACGTACGGGACGACCCCCATCAGCTTGCGGATGACCGGGCGGACGAAGGCCTCGAAGGAGACGAACGAGCTGACCGGGTTGCCCGGCAGCATGATCATCGGCACCCGGTCGTCGCCGATCAGCCCGAAGCCCTGCGGCTTGCCCGGCTGCAGGGCGACCGAGGCGAAGTCGCACTCCCCCAGCTCGGGCATCACCGCCTTGACGATGTCGTAGTCGCCCTGGCTCACCCCGCCGGTGGTGATGATCAGATCGGCGCGGATCAGCTGGTCGCTGATCAGCTGCTTGAACTCCTCGGGGTCGTCGCCGACCTGGCCGACCCGGAACACGCTGGCTCCGGCCGCCTTGGCCGCGGCCGCCAGCATGTAGGAGTTCGAGTCGTAGATCTGCTGCTCGGTGCCGAGCACCAGCCCGGGGTCGACGAGCTCGGAGCCGGTGGCCACGACCACCACCCGGGCCCGCGGGCGGACCAGCACGTTGTCCCGGCCGATACCGGCGAGCACGCCGATGTCGCGCGGTCCGAGCTGATCTCCCTCGCCGAACAGCGCGTCGCCGGTCCGGATGTCCTCGCCGATCCGCCGGATGTGCTGGCCGACCACGCTCGGCTTGGTGATCCGCACGTCGTCGCTGCCCCGGTCGGTGTTCTCGTACGGGACGATCGCATCGGCGTTCTCGGGCAGCGCAGCGCCGGTCATGATCTTCATCGCGGTCCCGGGCGACAGCGCGTGCGGAGCCGCCTGACCGGCGGCGATCTCGCCGACCACCGGCAGGATCGTCGGGAAGTCGGCGGTGGCCAGGTTGACGTCCTTGGCCCGCACCGCGTAGCCGTCCATCGCCGAGTTGTCGAAGCGCGGCAGGTCGATGGTCGAGGAGATGTCCTCGCAGAGCGCCAGGCCGAGCGCGTCGAGCAGGTGCTGGCCGAACGGCGGCAGTTCGTCGACGCAGCTCAGCAGGTAGTCGAGGTGCAGCTGCATCGAGCGCAGCTCACCGCGATCGGGCGCGGGCGGGGTGGGCAGCGGGATCCGTTCGCGTACGGCCGGCGGCGTCTCGTCGGGCTTCTTCCGACCGAACAAAGGCATGACCCTTACCTTAGGGCGACCGGGCCGGCTCAGCCGCGACCCGCGGCCCGGTACGCCTCGCTCGACTCCGGGTCCGTCCGCTGGCCGTAGCGGGCCCACCAGCCGAGGTCTGCTCGCCCCAGGCGCTGATCGGTTCGCGGCCCGGGATGAAGACGGCGGACTGGCGGGTCGTCTTTCGGCACATGCCGGGAAACGGACCCGAATCAGGCGAATCGGGGGTCGTCTCCCAGCACGTGCCGGGAAACGACCCCCTGAGTCCGGAGCGTCAGCAGCCGGTCAGGCGCGCAGCCAGACCGCCGTCTCGGCCGGAAGCCGGTCGCCGTCGAGCGGGCCGCTGGCCACCAGGACCTCACCCGCGGTCAGGGCGACCGGCTCGGTGCCGAAGTTGGCCAGGCAGTTCCAGCCGCCCTCGCGGACGAAGTGCAGCACGTCGGGGTTTTCGGTGGGGACCCACTCGAGGCTCTCGACGGTCTGCAGTTCGCGACGCAGCCGCAGCGCCGTCCGGTAGAGCTCGAGGGTCGAGGTGGGGTCGCCGCTCTGGCCGGCCACCGAGACCGGGCCGAAGTCGGCCGGCTGCGGCAGGTGGCCCGGCCCGTCGCCGAAACCGAACGAGGGCCCGTCCGCGGTCCACGGCAGCGGCACCCGGCAGCCGTCGCGGCCCTTCTTGGTGTGGCCGGTCCGCAGCCAGATCGGGTCCTGGAGCTGGTCGGCCGGGATGTCGGCGACCTCGTGCAGTCCGAGTTCCTCGCCCTGGTAGAGGTACGCCGAGCCGGGCAGTGCCAGCATGACCAGCGCGGCCAGCCGGGCCCGCCGCAGCCCCGCGGCAGCGTCGACCGCGGGCGAGGTGCCGTCGCTCATCAGCCAGGCGTCGTGGTCGACGTCGGCGGGCAGGCCGTAGCGGGTGGCGTGCCGGACCACGTCGTGGTTGCTCAGCACCCAGGTCGAGGAGGACCCGGTCTTGGCCGCCTCGTTGAGGCAGAAGGTGATGACGTCGTGGAACTCGGGCCCGGAGTAGTCGGCCTTGAGCAGGTCGAAGTTGAACGCCTGACCGAGCCCGGTCGGGCGCGCGTAGAGGGCGCGGCGTTCCGACGGGGCGAACGCCTCGGCCACCGCGGTGCGCGGCGGGTCGTACTCGTCGAACACCTGACGCCACTCGGCGTAGATCTCGTGCACCTCGTTGCGGTCGTAGAGCGGATCGGTGCCGTCGAGCGGCACCCCCTCGTCCTCGAGCGTCGGCTTGCTCCGCAGCGGCCAGGAGAGGTCCTTGGCCAGCGCGTGGGCGACGTCCACCCGGTAGCCGTCGACACCACGGTCGGCCCAGAAGCGCAGGGTGTGCAGGAAGTCGTCGCGGACCTCGCGGTTGTCCCAGTTGAGGTCGGGCTGCTCGGGCGCGAACAGGTGGCAGTACCACTGGCCGTCGGGCAGCCGGGTCCAGGCCGGGCCACCGAAGTGCGAGATCCAGTCCGAGGGCGGCTGGTCGCCGTTCTCCCCCAGCCCGTCGCGGAAGATGTAGCGCGCCCGCGCGACGGAGCCCGGCTCGGAGGCCAGCGCCTCGACGAACCAGGCGTGCCGGTCGGAGGTGTGGTTGGGCACGATGTCGACGACGACCTTCATCCCGGCGGCGTGGGCCGCGGCGACCAGGGCGTCGAAGTCGTCGAGGGTGCCGAGCTCCGGAGCGACATCGCGGTAGTCATCGACGTCGTAGCCGCCGTCTGCCAGTTGCGAGGGGTAGAACGGGCTCAACCACACCGCGTCGATACCCAGCCCGGCCAGGTAGTCCATCCGGCGGGTGATGCCCGGCAGATCACCGATGCCGTCGCCGTTGCTGTCGGCGAAACTCCGCGGATAGATCTGGTAGACGACCGCCTGACGCCACCACTCGGCGTTCAGCGTGGGGTCGTCGGCGAGCAGGACGGATTCGGTCACGGGCACAGCGGTTCCTCGAAGGGGTCGCGGGGTGAGTGGGTGGCGTGAATGACAGCGCTTGCAATACGATAGGCCCATGGCCTGCCGCCGTCAAAACCCGACCACGTACTGCCGTGAGGCATCCGCGTCGGCTGCATCTGAACGCGCTTGCAGGACCGCGTCGATGAGCGCGAGCATGGAGGACGTCGCCCGGCGGGCCGGGGTGTCGGTGTCGACCGTGTCCCGGGCGCTGAGGCAGTCCGACCTGGTGTCGCCGGCCACCGCCGCCCGGGTCCAGCGGGCCGCGACCGAGCTGTCGTTCGCGATCTCGCGGACGGCGTCCAGCCTGGCCACCGGCAAGCTCAACCGGGTGGCCGTGCTGGTCAGCGGACCACTGTCGACCTGGTTCAACGGGACCCTGCTCGACAGTGTGTACGCCGCACTGCACACCGCCGGCCAGGAACTGCTGATCTACCGCACCCTGGCCGCGGCCGACCGCGACGAGTTCTTCGCCACGCTGCCGGCGCGGCGCAACGCCGACGCGCTGATCGTCGCCTCGCTCGAGCTGACGCCCGCGCAACGGCATCGGCTGCGCGAGCTCGGGATGCCGCTGGTCTACGTCAACCAGCGCGTACGCGGTGCCGCGTCGGTGGCGATCGACGACCAGGCCGGGGCGGCCACCGCGACCCGCCATCTGCTCAACCTCGGGCACCGCCGGATCGCCTTCGTGGGCTGGGCGCACGCAGCCGGCAGCCACCCGAGCTCGGCCGACCGGCTGGTCGGCTACCGCGCGGCCCTGACCGAGGCCGGCATCACCGACGGCGAGGTGTTCGCCACCGCCCACCGCACCGAGGGTGCCGTGGTCGTCGCCGAGATACTGAGCCGGCACCCGCTGCCCACCGCCCTGGTCGTCGAGTCCGACGAACTCGCCCTCGCCGTGGTCGCCGAGCTCAACCGGCTCGGCGTCGCCGTCCCCGCCACCGTCTCGGTGATCGGGTTCGACGGCCACGCCCTGGGTCCGACCTTCGGACTCAGCACGATCGCCCAGCCGGTCGAGGACCTGGGCCGGACGGCGGCCGAACTGGCGCTCCGGCTCGCCGCGGGTGAGCGAGTGGCGCGCCGGGTCGTACCGATTCCGACCCGGCTGGTCCTCCGCGCGACCACCGCCGCGCCGCCGACTGGCTAGATTGGCCCGATGCCCGCCGACCACGACGATCCCGACGCCGAGGCGGTGGAGTCGGCCAAGCGGATGCTGCGACGCGCGGTGCAGTTCCGCCGAGATTCGCGCTCCCCGGCCGACCGCGTACGCGATGACGCCCTGCGCGCCGAGCGCGTGATCGAGGCCTGGTCGGGTCGACTGCCCGACACGGTCGCCGCCTACCTGTCGACCGGTTCCGAGCCGGCGACCCTGCAGGTGATCGGGTGGCTGGCCGCCGAGCGGGTCCGGGTCCTGCTGCCGGTCATCACCTCCGCCGACGGCGAGCTCATGAGCGAACCGCAGTGGGCCGCGTACGCCGGTCCGGACCGGTTGCGCGCCGGGCGCCGGGGCATCCTCGAGCCCACCGCCGAGCTCGAACCGGCCGGCGTCCTCGCCGAGGCCGGACTGGTCCTCCTCCCCGGGCTGGCCGCGAATCCGGCCGGAGACCGGCTGGGCCGGGGCGGAGGCTGGTACGACCGGGCGCTGGGCACCGCCGCGACCGACGCCTCCCGCTGGCTGCTGCTCAACGACGACGAGGTGCTCGAGGTCATCCCCACCCGGGTCTGGGACCGGCCGGTCGACGTGCTGGTCACCCCGGCCGGGCTGACCCGGTGTGCTCCGGCGACACCGTCGAACTGATCCGACGGTCTCTCGCAGAAGTTCTGCGACCGAGCACAAATTTGCCGATGAATGTTTGTGGTCGGGACCCCTTGCTGCATGCAACTTGCGGCGATTAGTTTGTGCCTCACATCACACATCTTCTGGCAAGGGGAACCCCACCGCATGTCACGAACGTTCAGAAGGGTTGCGCTGCTCGCCGTGGGAGCGCTCGCGTGTACCCCGCTGCTGGCCCACACGCAGCCAGCCGCACCGACACCCACCACCTCGTCGGCCGTCGACAAGCCGCTGCTGCAGGCCGACCGCAACTACTACTTCAACAATTCCGCACCGGCGGTCCCCGACGATCAGGGCGCCGATGCCCAGGTCGGGGTCAAGGCCGAGCGGTCCGAGACCAAGCTGGCCGGCCAGACCAACACGGGGTTCCCGGCGGCGGCCAAGCAGCTGGCCAAGCGTGAGGCCCTGGCCACGACCAAGGGCATCAGTCCCCGGGTCAGCGCCAAGCGGGCGGGTGAGCCCGAGGTGACCAACGCCAAGCTACTCACCCTGCTGGTCGAGTTCGATCCGAACGCCAAGGACGACTTCTCCGGGTTCAACCGCTACGACAGCGAGACCGGAGAGTGCATCGTCGAGCCGGCCGGGACCCTGCTCAGCGGGCCGGTGCACAACCAGTTGCCCAACCCGGCCACCATCGGGCGCAAGAAGGACAACAACACCTTGTGGGTGAAGAACTTCTCCTCGCGGTTCTACGAGAAGATGATCTACACCAAGGAGGGCGTCAGCCAGAAGATCCGCAAGGACCTCGAGGGCGGCGTCAGCATCAAGGGCCAGACGGTCCGCAACTTCTACGACGAGATGTCGAAGGGTCGCTACCAGCTCGGCGGCGAAACCAGCCAGTGGCTGATGCTGCCGCACTCCGAGGCCTTCTACTCCGCCGACAGCTGCGCGGCCGGCGAGGCCAGCGACGTCGGTCACCCGACCAACCCGCGCGGCACCGGCCAGATGGCCATCGACGCGGTCGCGGCACTGGTCAAGGCCGAGCCGAACTTCGCCTGGGCCGACTACGACGTCGAGGACCAGCAGGACGTCGACGGTGACGGCGACCTCTACGAGCCGAACGGCGTGCTCGACCACGTCGTCGTGCTGCACGCCGGGGCCGACCAGGCCGACGACGGCGGCGCCCAGGGCACCTACGCCGAGTGGTCGTCGAGCCAGGTCGTCGGCTCGGGCAGCGGCGGCATCGACATCCCCGGCACCGGCCTCAAGGTGTTCAACTACACCACCCAGCCCGAGGACGCCGGCATCGGCGTCATCGCGCACGAGTTCGGCCACGACCTCGGTCTGCCCGACCTCTACGACTCCATCGGTCCGTCGACCGACACCGACGTCGGCTGGTGGGACCTGATGTCGACCGGCTCGCACAGCGGTGAGATCTTCCAGACCATGCCGACCCACATGGGTGCATGGAGCAAGTACGTCCTCGGCTGGGTCGACCCGAAGGTGCTCGACTACAACGACGACATCTCCAAGGTCTACCTGGGACAGGCGTCACGTCCGCAGAAGGGCACCGACGCGGCGGTCCGGATCAACCTGCCGACCCGCAACGTGACGCTGGGCGCTCCACACAGCGGCGAGCTCGCCTGGTGGACCTCGAACGACCAGGACCAGGCCAAGAACACGATCACCCGCACCATCGAGGTGCCCCAGGGTGACGACGTGCGGTTCTGGAGCTGGAACGACTACACCATCGAGGAGCTGTGGGACTACGGCTTCATCGAGACCTCGACCGACGGTGGCACGACCTGGAAGCAGGAAGTGGTCAAGAACGAGGCCGGCGAGACGGTGTCGACCAATGACGACCCGCACGGCAACCTGGTCGACTTCGGCGACATGAAGAACGGCCTGACCGGTGACAGCGGCGGCTACCGCCACGACTGGGTCGACCTGACCCCGTACGCCGGCGACAGCATCCAACTGCGGCTGACGCTGATGACCGATGCCGCCTTCCAGGAGCGCAACTGGTTCGCCGACGACTTCTCCGTCACCGCCGACGGCGACACCGTGTGGTCCGACGACGTCGAGGACGGCACCAACGGCTGGACGGCCAGGACCAGCAGCACCGCCGGCACCACCGGTGCCGGCTGGGTCCAGACCAGCGGCAGCTTCGACTACGAGCAGTACTACCTGGCCGAGTGGCGGACGTTCGACGGTTACGACCGGGGCCTGAAGACCCCGTACGTGACCGATTACAAGGTGGACGGCGAGTGGAAGGTCCGGCGTACGCCGTACAACGCTCCCGGCCTGCTGGTCTGGCTCCGCGATCAGTCGCAGACGTTCAACGACCTGACCAACAACCTGTACGACCAGCCCAGCATCGGGTCGAAGGGCGAGACGCTGCTGGTCGACGCGCATCCCCAGCCGGCGCGGTTCACCGGGACGGCGGCGGAGGCCAATCCGAGCCTGACCGACAACCTGAGCTCGCGGCAGCAGGCGAATGACGTGGCCTTCGGCCCGGTCGGGCGCTACGCGTTCTCGTCGTGTGTGCCCGACGGCAGCAGCAACCCCTACAAGGTGCTGTGCAACTCCTTCCCCAAGCGGACCCCGATCGACGCGTTCAACGACGCGTCGACCTGGTATCCGGGGTTGGAGTACCGCCCGGATCTCGACGCCGAGAACCCGCTGTTCTTCCGTGACGTCGACGCCTCCGTGGTCGTGCCGTCGCTGGACAACACGATCTACTCGACGCGGATCGTGGACAAGAACGGCAAGCTGCTCTACCGGCAGTACGGGATCGGGCTCGGTGGCGGCCACGTCACCGGTACGGGCAACCCCGTCGACGGCCGTCCGGCCATCCCCGACGAGGACTACGGGACGTATGCGGACCTGTCGCTCGGCGTGAAGATCCGGATCCTGAAGACCAAGGACAGCAACCGCGCTGCCTGGATCAACATCCGCCCGGGCAACAAGGACACCTCGCCCGAAGCGGTGGCCAAGCGGGTGGCTGCGGCCAAGGCCGAGCAGAAGGCCCTGGCCAAGCAGGCGGCGCAGAAGGCCGTCGACAAGAAGGCCGGTCGCTGACCCCGACCTGAACGCGTGATCGGCGGTCCGTCCCTTCGGGGGGCGGGCCGCCGGTCGCATTCTCGGCCGACCCGGCGAGGTGTCCGCGGTCGCATCCTCACGCGGCTCGTCACGCGGCTCGGCGCCCGCGCATCCCCCACCCGAGGGCGACGGCCGCGGCCAAGGGCAGCGCCGCGACCGTGGACAGGGCGACCCCGGCGCGGTGGTGGTCGTGACCCCGGGCGGCCCAGCTGGCCGCGTACCCGGAGACGGCGAGATTGTTGAGCGCGGCGTGCACCGTGGCCACGCGTCGGGTCCGGACCGGGACGACCCGCCAGTCCTCGTGACCGCTGAACAGGGTCGGCAGCGCGGCGGTCACCCCGACCCCGATCATCGCGCGGGCGAAAGCCCGCCACCCCAGCAGGTCACAGACCATCGCAGCACCCCAGCTGCCCACCGGGACCCAGACCAGACGTGGGTGCAGCCCTGCCGGCAGGCTGGGCAGCTCCTGGAGCCGGTCGGACAGCTGCGCGACGGAGGCGTTGACGCCGTCGAGCTGCTCGAGCCGGGAAAGCCGGGCCACCATGCGTTGCACCGTCGATGGGGTGGTCATCGGTCCTCCTCGATCGGATCCCGCGGCGCGCCCGGTGTCCGCCGGACCGAGACGGGTCTGGCGGGGCCCGGACGCTCCCACGATACTTTCCGATGTGGTCGAACCGCAGGCGATGCCCCCACCGCGGCGGGGCTGGGTGACGCGCCATGTCAGCGACCTGGTGGTGCGTTCGGTGGCGTGCGTACTGCCTGATCAAAAGCCCGTCGACCACCTCAGCGAGTCGCTCAGCCGGACCCGCCTCCCCACGGTCGACCATGCAGGCACTCGGAACTCGGAGGCCGTGGAATGAGCGACAGCAACGAGACCATCGACGTCATCGTGGTGGACGACCACGAGGTCGTGTTCCTCGGCCTGGCCAACGCCCTGGCCAAGGGGGTCGACGACGCCATCCGGCTGGTCGCTCAGGCCCGCAACGTGGCCGAGCTCCGCGACCAGTTGCGCCGGGTGGCCTGCGACGTCGTGGTGCTCGACCTGATGCTCGAGGACGGCAGCAACCCGAGCGACACGGTCCAGGAGTTGCTCGACTGCGACATCCGGGTGCTGATCTACTCGATCGCCGCCGAGCCGCTGCTCACCCGCCGTGCGTTGGCCGCCGGCGCGCACGGGCTCAGCCGCAAGTCCGAACCGGTCGAGGACACCATCGCCAAGATCCGGGCCGTGGCCGCCGGGGAGCAACTGATCTCCCCCGACATCCTGGCCATGATCGACGGCGACACCGGGTTCGTCGAGGCCAAGCTCAGCGAGCGCGAACGCGAGGTGCTGATCCTCTACGTCTCCGGGCTCGAGGTGCCGCAGATCGCCCGCCAGTTGTTCGTCACCGCTGACACGGCCAAGGAATACCTGAAGCGGATCCGCGGCAAGTACGGCGAGATCGACCGGCCGGCGCCGACCAAGGTCGACCTGCTGCACCGGGCGATCGAGGACGGGATCATCCCGCCGATCCTGCCGCGCTGAACGGCCGGCTGCTCAGTCGGTGTCAGCGTCGCCGTGACGGTGCGGCGGAGCGGTCGATCCGCGCAACAGCAGCCGGGTCGCCACGACCTGGGGGTCCGTCGCCCGGGTCCCGTTCTCGCCGAGCTCATGCAGCAGCAGTCGAGCCCCGACCCGGCCCTGGTCGCGGGCGCCCTGGGCCACGGTGGTCAGGTCGAGCAGACCCGACATCTCGTGGTCGTCGATCCCCATCACCGAGAGATCGCGCGGCACCTGGAGACCGGCCCGGCGCAGGGCCCACAGGGCTCCGAAGGCGAGCTCGTCGTATTCGGCGAGCACCGCGGTCGGCAGCACCGGTCGGGTCAGCAGCTCGGCCATGGCCTCGGCGCCCCCGTCGATGCCGTGGCGGGCGGAGACGGTCAGCCGGTCGTCGAGTTCGAGACCGGCGTCGGTCAACGCCTGCTGGTAGCCGAGCCGCCGACCGGCCGAGCTGGCGAACTCGAACCGCGGATCGTCGGGCTCAGCAGTGATCAGCCCGATCCGCTCGTGCTTGAGGTTGATCAGGTGCTGCGTCGCGGCGCGCGCGGCGGCGACGTCGTCGATGGCCACCGAGGGTGCGCCGGGCAGCACCGAGCCGACGCTGACCAGCGGCAGCCCCAGGGCCCGCAGCGCCAGCGTGTGCTCGTCGCTCAGCGGCATGGCGACGGTGAGGACGCCGCTGACCCGCCGGGTCAGCGGCATCTGGCCGAAGAACTGGTCGCGCTGGGCGGCCGAGTCGAGGTGGTAGAGGATCGTGTCGTACCCGTGGGCGCGGAGCAGATCGATCGCTCCGGCGATCACCGTGCTGAAGAACCAGCGGTGGATGAAGGGGACGATGACTGCGACCGTGGTCCGGGTCTCCGCATCCGGCTCCCAGGCCCGCAGCGGGTTGACGTAGGACAGGTCGGACGCCGCGTCGAGCACCCGCTGCCGCGTCTGAGGCGACACCTTGCCGAGCCCCCGCAGCGATCGTGAAACCGTGGCCGCGGACACCCCGGCCCGCTCGGCCACATCGAGGATGCTCGCCCGGGCCCGGGGTTCGCGTCCGGACGGCTCAGTGACCACCGATCCACCATAAGGCCCCGTACGCCGTCGCGCAGGACCGTTCCCGCTATGCCTTGGCCACCGCGATCGCCACCTGCTGGCCCTCGCCGACCACGACGGTCGGGTCGTCGGTCGGCTCGACCACGCGCAGCTCGACGGTCAGCGTCTCGCTGCTGATCAGGGCGGCATGGGTCTCGATGGCGGTCCGGACCGCCGCGTCCCCGGCCAGAATCAGCGCGATCCGGTCCCCGACGGCGAGGCCGGCGTCGCGCCGGGCCTGCTGCACGGCGCGCACCACGTCGCGGGCCAATCCTTCGGCGGCCAGCTCCGGGGTGATCGCGGTGTCGAGGATGACGAACCCACCCGCGGGCAGCATGGCCACCGCGCGCCGGTCGTCGGGACCGGCGTCGGCGACCACGGTGGCCAGGGTGTACTCGCCCTCGACCAGCGCGATCCCACCGGCCACGACCTCGTCCTCACCGACCGCCCAGTCCCCTGACTTGCTGCCCCGGATGGCCTGCTGAACCTGCTTGCCCAGGCGCGGACCGGCGGCCCGGGCGTTGACCTGCAGGGTCTGCCGGACGCCGAACGAGCCCTGGTCGGCCCGGTCGAGATCGGTCAGCACCAGCTCGCGGACGTTCAGCTCGTCGGCGATCAGCTCGGCGAACGGGGCCAGCGCCGCCGCGTCGTCGGCGACCACGGTGAGCGCGGCCAGCGGCAGCCGGACCCGCAGACCCTCGGCCTTGCGCAGCGCCGACACCGACGAGCAGACCTCGCGGACCCGGTCCATGTCGCGGACCAGGTGCTGTCCGTCCGGTGACCCCTCGGTGGTCGGCCAGTCGGTCAGGTGCACCGAGCGACCGCCGGTCAGCCCCTTCCAGATCTCCTCGGTGACCAGCGGGAGCAGCGGGGCCAAGGCCCGGGTCGTCGTCTCCAGCACGGTGTAGAGGGTGTCGAACGCGGCCAGCGACTGCGGCGACTCGCCGTCCCAGAAGCGGTCGCGCGACCGCCGGATGTACCAGTTCGACAGCACCTCGAGGAAGGTGCGGGCCGCGTCGCAGGCCGCCGCGACGTCGAGCGCGTCGAGTTCGCGGGTCAGGTCGTCGACCAGCTGGTCGACCTTGGCCAGGATGTAGCGGTCGAGCACGTCGGTGGAGTCGCGGTTGGCCGAGGCGTCGTAGCCCGTACCGCCCTGGGCCGCGTTGGCGTACAGGGTGAAGAAATACCAGGCGTTCCACAGCGGGATCAGCACCTGCCGGACACCCTCGCGGATGCCCTGCTCGGTGACGATGAGGTTGCCGCCGCGCAGGATCGGCGAGCTCATCAGGAACCAGCGCATGGCGTCGGCGCCGTCGCGGTCGAAGACCTCGCGGACGTCGGGGTAGTTGCGCAGCGACTTGCTCATCTTCTGCCCGTCGCTGCCCAGCACGATGCCGTGGCTGATGCAGTTGGCGAACGCCGGCCGGTCGAACAGCGCCGTGGCCAGGATGTGCATGGTGTAGAACCAGCCGCGGGTCTGCCCGATGTACTCGACGATGAAATCGCCCGGGTAGTGGTTCTCGAACCAGTCGGCGTTGTCGAACGGGTAGTGCACCTGGGCGTACGGCATCGACCCGGAGTCGAACCAGACGTCGAGCACGTCCTCGATCCGGCGCATCGTCGAGCGCCCGGTCGGGTCATCGGGGTTGGGCCGGGTCAGCTCGTCGATGAACGGGCGGTGCAGGTCGGTGACCTCGACGCCGAAGTCGGCCTGCAGCTCCGCGATCGAACCGTAGACGTCGACCCGCGGGTAGGCCGGGTCGTCGGACTTCCAGATCGGGATCGGCGTCCCCCAGAAGCGGTTGCGGCTGATCGACCAGTCCCGCGCGTTGGCCAGCCACTTGCCGAACTGGCCGTCCTTGACGTGCTCGGGGACCCAGGTGATGTCGGCGTTGAGCTCGACCATCCGGTCCTTGATCCTGGTCACCTCGACGAACCAGCTGGAGACGCCCTTGTAGATCAGCGGCTTCTTGCAGCGCCAGCAGTGCGGGTAGGAGTGCGGGTAGATCTCCTGCCGCAGCAGAACGGTACCCGGCGTGACCGAGCCGCCGACCTCGCCGCGGGTGACCGCCTTGAGGTCGTCGATGATCGGCAGGTTGGCGTCGAAGACCTGCATCCCGGCGTACTCGTGGACCGGCTCGGTGAAGCGGCCGTCGGGGCCGACCGGCATCACCGCGACGATGCCCTCGCGGTCGGTGACGACCTTGTCGTCCTCACCGAAGGCGCCGGCGCTGTGCACCAGCCCGGTGCCGTCCTCGGTGGTGACGAAGTCCGCGGCGAACACCCGGTGGGCGTTCTGCTGGCCGACGTAGTAGTCGAAGGGCGGCACGTACGCGCGGCCCAGCAGGTCGGCGCCGGTCAGCCGTTCGACGACGCGGGCACCGAGGTCGGCCGTCTTGTCCTTGGCCACGTCGGCGCCGAACAGCTCGCGGGCGTACGCGGCCAGCCGGGACGCGGCCAGGATGTAGCGCTCGGTGCGGCCGGTGACGTCTGACTCCACGACCACGTAGTCGATGTCCGGCCCGACCATGATCCCCAGGTTGCTGGGCAGGGTCCACGGGGTGGTGGTCCAGATCAGGGCCAGCTCGCCGGTCTCGAGCCGGAAGCCGACGGTGACCGAGGGGTCGTTGCGGATCTGGTAGACCTCGTCGTCCATCCGCAGCTCGTGGTTCGACAACGGCGTCTCGTCGTTCCAGCAGTACGGCAGCACCCGGCTGCCCTCGTAGACCAGCCCCTTGTCGTAGAGCGACTTGAACGCCCACAGGACGCTCTCCATGAAGGTGATGTCGAGGGTCTTGTAGTCGTGCTCGAAATCGACCCAGCGGGCCTGCCGGGTGACGTAGGCCTGCCACTCGTTGGTGTAGCGCAGCACCGACTCGCGGCACGCCGCGTTGAACTTCTCGATGCCCAGCTCTTCGATCTCGGCCTTGGTCTTGAACCCGAGCTGGTTCATCGCCTCGAGCTCGGCCGGCAGCCCGTGGCAGTCCCAGCCGAAGCGGCGCTCGACGTGACGGCCGCGCATCGTCTGGTAGCGCGGCACGATGTCCTTGACGTAACCGGTGAGCAGGTGGCCGTAGTGCGGCAGCCCGTTGGCGAACGGCGGACCGTCGTAGAAGACGAACTCGTTGGCGCCGTTCTCCCCGGCCTCATTGCGGGCGACCGAGGCGTTGAAGGTGTCATCGGCCTTCCAGAAGGCCAGCACCCGCTCCTCGACGGCCGGAAACTTCGGGCTCGACGGCACGGCGTCGGCGTCAGCGGATTTCGGGTAGATCGTCACGGTCGTTCTCCTCGGTCGTTCACCTGCGTCGATCGAGGACGACGACCCGTCGCCGGGCCACCGCGGTACCACCTCGGTTGCCGGATCCGCGTGCGCGCACCCGACCACTCCATGTCCAGGCTGTCACGGGCCCACCCGTCCGGTTCTACTGAGCGGTCGCCCGCCGTTCTTCCGAAGGCTCACCGGTGATTGCCGGATCAACGCCGTCCGGGTCAGATGTTACCCCGCCTCGCCGACGCACCCGCCCGGACAACCGACGGCGGTCAGCCGCTCGGGACCAGGTTCAGTCGCTGGGTGGTCGCCGCCTCGACGGCCGCACGGGTCGACGCAAAGGCCCACAGCCGGTCGGTCGCCCACAGCTCGGTCTGGTCGTCGTAGTTGCGGTGGTAGGCGTGCCCGGAGGTCCCGGTCTGGTTCACCCAGCGGGAGCGGTCCAGGTCGCCGAGGTCGACCAGCATCCGCATGGTCGGGCCGTTCACCACCTGGTAGCCCTGGGTGTCGTCGTAGCCCATGGCGTTGACCACGCCGGGTCCGCCGCCGACCGCGTACGGACCGCGGTTGAACAGCCGCTCGACGACGCCGATGCCGCTCTTGCCCAACGTCTGGTTCTCCAGCGTCGCGGTGTGCAACTTGCCCCACTGCCAGCCGGCCGGGTCGCGCGAGATCGCCGAGGTGATCTCCTTGCGGGCCATGGTCATCGCCGCCAGCAGGATGTCGTCGCGGCTCTCCACCACGTCCTTGGTCGACACGTCGTCCCACCAGGCGTTGCGGGGCTGGTCGAGCAGGTCCTGGACCACGGCGTACCAGCGGTCGCCGCCGGTCGGCCACTGCGCCTGCGGCAGTTCGTCGCGGAACGTCAGCTTGAGCAGGTCGTGGAAGACGACGTTGAAGTACGCCGCCGGCGCCGAGTCGGCCGACGCCGCGTAGTCCCAGCCGACCAGGGTCTGCTGGCCCTCGCGGATCCAGTCGTCGGCGACCCTGACCTTGAGCAGCGCCGGGACCAGGTCGGCGGCCACCCGCACGGTGTTGTCGTAGAACAGCCGCTCGGCAGTGTCGAGGGTCAGCGGCGGGGCGTCGCGCAGCGTGTCGATCAACTCCTGGCTCCGCCAGCCGTACGAGTACGACGATCCCAGGAGATAGGGATACTGCTTGCCGATGATCGGCTGGTTGGCGGCCACGATGAACCCGCTGGGTGGGTTGTAGAGCGTAGGGCAACTCGGCGAACGGGATGGTGCCCTGCCAGTCGTAGCTCGACTCCCAGCCCGGGCGGGGCGTCTGGCCGCTGCCCCGGGTCCGCACCGGGATGGCGCCCGGCAGTTGGTAGCCGATGTTGCCGGCGGTGTCGGCGTAGACCAGGTTCTGCGACGGGGCGGAGAGCAGGGTGGCCGCAGCGCGGAATTCGGTGAAGTCGCGGGCCTGGTCGAAGCCGAGGACGGCGTCCATGGTCCGGCCCGGCGTCGAGGCGGTCCAGCTCAGCGCGACGGCGTAGGCGTCCCCGGCCGGGGCGGCCGAGCCCGTGGCCACGGTCCGGAGTTGCTGGTCGACATCGGACAGCAGCGGTCCGTGCTTGCTGCTGCGGATCCGGATCGGGCGTGGGTCGGCCTCGCCGCGCACCGAGATCTGCTCCTCGATCACGGTCAGCGGCACGTAGGTCGCGCCGTCGCGGACGGTGTCGCCGCGCACGTCCTCGAGGAACAGGTCCTGCACGTCGGGATAGCTGGTGGTCAGCCCCCAGGCGATCGAGGTGTTCTTGCCGATGATCACCCCGGGCACCGAGGCCAGGCTGAAGCCCGACACGTCGAACGGGCAGGTTCCGGTGATGGTCCGGCAGTGCAGCCCGACCTGGGCGAACACCGACGGGATCGACGTGGCCAGGTGGGGGTCGTTGCTCAGGATGGCCTGCCCGCTCGCGGTCCGGGAACCCGAGACGACCCAGGAGTTGGAGCCGATCTCCCCGGTCAGTCCCGCGACGCCGAGGACCGGCGGCAAGACGTCGTGCACCTTGTCGGCGGCGCGCAGGGCCGAGAGCGCACCGTCGGACCGGTCACGGTCGAGCGAGGCCGGCAGCGGGCTCGAGGAGGACCGCCGCGCCTCGGGGTCGAACTCGCGGTCGACCACGGTCCCCCGGCCGACGATCTCCTCGTTGCCGTCGACCGGGTGGGTGGGATAGAGGCTGGCTGCACGTCGGGCGCCGACCGCCGCGGAGATGATCGCCCGGTCGGTCTCGATCTCGGCGTTGGTCCCGAGGTCCCAGGCCATCACCTTGAGGAACGACACCGAGTCGGCGGCGGTCCACAGCTCGGGGGTGTAGTCGAGGCCCTGCAGCCCGAGCAGGCTGTATTCGAGCGACAGTTCCTCGGGTGACTTGCCGGCGATGTAGGCGTTGACGCCGGCGGCGTACGCGTCGAGGTAACGCCGGGTGGACGGCGACAGCAGGCTGAGTTCCTGCTCGGCGACCCGGCGCCAGCCCAGCGTGCGGATGTAGGCATCGGTCTCGACCTGAGACTCGCCGTAGAGCTCGGACAGCCGGCCCGCGGCCAGGTGCCGTCGGAAGTCCATCTCGTAGAACCGGTCCTGGGCCTGGACGAAGCCCTGCGCCTCGAACAGATCCTCCGCGTTGTCGGCGTAGATCTGGGGCACCCCGTACGCGTCGCGCAGCACCTCGACCGGCTGGGTCAGCCCGTTGAGCGCGAGCTCGCCCTCGACGCGCGGGAAGGACTGCCGCACCGTGCCGACGGTGACGCTCGTCAGCCCGGCCAGCGCCAGGGCGACGACCACGGCGGCGAACAGGACCCAGCGGGGAAGGCGTCGCACCGGGCAACTCTAAGTGCTCGGCGTCCGGTCGCCCGGTCCGCTCCCGCTGGTCTGTCCGCTGTGGCCCGTCCGCGCCGGCCCGGTCGAGGCTCGGGCTAGGCGCCGGCGGGAGCGCCGTCGCTTAGCAGTCGGTATGATCGAGTGCTAACGACCTTGATCCGCGAGAAAGTACCCGATGCCGACCTATCAGTACCGATGCACCGAATGCGGCCAGGACCTGGAAGCGGTGCAGAAGTTCAGCGATCCCGCCCTGACCGAGTGCCCGACCTGCAGCGGCAAGCTGCGGAAGGTGTTCAACGCCGTCGGCGTCGTCTTCAAGGGCTCGGGTTTCTATCGCACCGACAACCGCAAGCCGGGTGGCGAGGACGGCGGCGCCAGCGCCAAGCCCAGCGGTGATTCCACGACCGAGTCGGGCGGGTCGTCGGACAGCAAGCCGGCCAAGGAGAAGGTTTCCGCGTCAAGTACGACCTCGAGCAACGGCTCCAGCAGCGGCTCGGGCGGGTCGAACGGCTCGTCGTCGGGGTCCTCCGTCAACGCGTCGTCGGGCTCCTCGGGCGGTTCGTCCACAGGCGCGTCCTCGAGCTGACCGCTGTGGATGACGTGAACGGTTCCGCTTCGCGTCCTTAACCTCCACGGTGTGAAGAATCGCCAGCAGCCACCTCCGGCGCGCGGGCAGCGACATCCGCTGCGCAGTTTCCTGCGCGCCGTGTCGTGGCACCGGCGCAAGCTCGCCGTGCTGGCCGCGCTCGCCGCGGTGCTGACCGGCATCGCCGCGACCCAGCCCGACGGCCCGGCCACCATCGAGGTGGTGCGCGCCAAGCGTCAGTTGCCCGGCGGCTGGGTCCTCGGCGCCGACGACCTGAGCATCGAGCGGGTCGTCGCCGCCGACGCCCCCGACGCGGCGGCCCGTGACCCAGCGGCCCTGGTCGGGTCCACGCTGGCCGCGCCCGTCGCGCGCCGACAGGTGCTCACTCCCCTGGCCCTGACCACGACCCGCGTCGGTCTCGAGCGCGGACACGTGCTGGCCCCGATCCGCCTGGCCGACGCCGATGTGGTCTCGCTGTTGCGTCCCGGCGACGTCGTCGACGTGCTCGTCGCCGACGGTCAGGAGCGGACCGCGGCGGTGGTGGCCCGCGGGGTCAGGGTGGTGACGCTGCCGATCCCAGCGGCGGACGGTCGGATGGCGGACGCCGGTGCCCTGATGCTGGTCGAGGTGACGACCGCCGCGGCGGCCGAGCTCGCCCGGGCCGCAGCGGCCGGCACCCTCAGCGTCATCTGGCGCTGACGTGCGCGGGCGGCGGCGAACCCCTAGCCTGTGGCCTCGACAGGCGTCCCCGTTCGAGGGGACACCGACCGAAGCGAAGGAAGTACGCCCATGAAGGGCTTCAAGGAGTTCCTGCTCCGCGGCAATCTCATCGAACTCGCCGTCGCATTCATCATGGGCACGGTGTTCGCCGCGGTCGTCACCGCGTTCACCAAGATCGTGCTCGACATCCTCGGACTGATCGTCAGGGTGGAGGGGCTCAGCGGGATCGCGGTGGCCGGGATCACCATCGGTGGGTTCCTCACCGCATTGATCACCTTCGTGCTGACCGCAGCGGTGCTCTACTTCGCCGTCGTCACCCCGTACAACAAGCTCAGCGCGATCCGGAAGAAGGACGAGCCGGAGAAGGCCGCCTCGACCGAGGATCTGTTGGCCGAGATCCGCGATCTGCTGCGCGAGCAGCGCAACACCCCCGGCGCTTCCTGAGCGAGCCGGCGCGAGCGGCGGGATCCTGCGCGCTCAGGGGGCGGTCAGCGGGCGTGGTGGTGGGGCGGGACGTCGGCGGAGAGCCGACGCTCCTCGGCATCGAGGGGTCGGTCCGCCCCGACGACCATCGGGCGGGGTGAGTCGAGGGCCAGGGCCCGGTGCAGACCGGCCAGCGCGGCGGCGAGCTGTGCGGCGCCCAGTCCGACCCGGAGGTCGGCCGGGATGTCGGCCACCGCGCCCCGACGCAGCGTCAGCTCGGTGGCCGCGGCCCGGCTGGTCAGCTCGGCGCCGAGGGCGACCGGATCGGGACGTGACTGGGTCCCCAGTCCCTCGAGGCGCTGACCGCTCACCGCGTACGCGAGCGCAAGGTGCCACGGTCGGGATTCGGGATCGCTCACTGTGGCATTGTGCCAACCATGGCTGATGTCGTCCTCTTCCACCATGCCCAGGGCCTGACCGAGGGCGTACGTGCCCTCGCCGACGCGCTGCGCGCGGCCGGTCATCAGGTGACCACTCCCGATCTCTACGACGGCCGGACCTTCGCCGAGCTCGACGCCGGGGTCGCCCACGCCCGGGAGATCGGCTTCGACACCCTGATCGAGCACGGGCATGCGGCGGCGGCCGACCTGCCCGACACCATCGTCTCCATCGGCCTGTCGCTCGGCGTGCTCCCGGCGCAGTCGCTCGCCCAGACCCGCCCCGGCGTTCGGGGTGCGGTCCTGCTGCACGGCTGCATCGACGCGTCCGAGTTCGGCGACGGATGGCCGGCCGCCGTGCCCGTGCAGATCCACGCCATGGACGCGGACCCGGAATTCGTCGACAGCGGTGACATCGACGGGGCCCGGGCCATCGTCGACGCGGTCGAGGACGCCGAGCTGTTCCTCTATCCCGGAGATCAGCACCTGTTCAGCGATCGCAGTCTGAGCGCGTACGACGAAGGGGCGACCACCCTGCTCGTCACCCGGGTCCTCGCGTTCCTCGACCGGATCGCGTGATCCAGGTCATCGATCGAGCCGGAATGACCGGCAGTAGTTGACAGTTCAACCAGGCGTGACCGACCTCGACCTCACCCCCGACAGCCTCGACACCCTGGACTGGACCCCGACCGACCTGGCCGTCGACGCCGAGACGGCCGACCGGTTGTTCCGCGACGCCCACACGGCGCACGCGTTCACCGACGAGCCCGTGGACGCCGAGCAGCTGCACGCGGTCTACGACCTCATCAAGTGGGCGCCGACCGCGATGAACACCCAGCCGCTGCGGATGGCGTTGGTCGCGTCCCCGGACGCCCGCGCCCGGCTGGCGACCCACATGGCCGAAGGCAACCGGGCCAAGACCGCCGCCGCCCCGATGGTCGTCGTCCTGGCTGCGGACCTCGACTTCCACGAGGAACTCCCGCGCGTGCTCCCGGTCAACCCCAAGGCCTCGGCCGCCTTCGCCGACCCGGCTCGCCGCGAGTCGGCGGCGCAGCTCAACACCGCGCTGCAGATGGGGTATTTCATCCTCGGCGTCCGCGCCGCCGGCCTGGCCGCAGGTCCGATGGGCGGCTTCGACGCCGATGCGGTCAGCCGCGAGTTCTTCCCCGACGGCCGGCACCGCGCGATGCTGGTGGTCAACATCGGCCATCCGGCGCCGGACGCCTACCGCCCGCGTCAGCCGCGCCTGGACTACGCCGACGTCGTCACCGTCTGGTGAACCCGGCGGGCCGGACCCGGCCCGACTACTTCTTCTTCTTCTTCTTGGGAGGCGGGGCCAGCGACGCCAGCAGGTCGGACGTGGTGGTGACGATCTGTTCCTGCTGCGCCGCGCGGTCGCCGAACGGCAATCCGTCGGTCGGCGTGCCGACGTAGTCGCCGAAGGTGCTGTGCACGGCTCCGTCGACCACGACATAGGTAGTCGACTCGGGGAGCCGTTCCTTGGTGGAATCGATGTCGGACGGTGTGGTCAGCGCGTCCGCGCTCCCCGAGATCGACACCACCTTGAGGTCGGTCCGGACCAGCGGGCTGGCCGGATACGAAGCGAACAGGACCAGGCCCTTGACCTGCTCGTGCGCGTCGGCGTAACCGGCCGCCGTCACCCCGCCCAGCGAGTGACCGCCGATCGCCCACTGGGCGATCTCCGGGTGCAGGTCGATCACCGTCTCGGGATGGTCGGACTGGAAGATCGAGAATCCGAACGGTTCCTTGAGCACGATGACCAGATAGCCCGCCTCGGCCAACGGCCGGAGCAGCGGCGCGTAGGCCCGGGAATCGACGCGGGCCCCCGGCACGAAGACCAGGCCGGTCGTCGGCTTGATCACCTTCCCGCTTTCGTCCTGCTTGGCCGGGATGAGTTCGTACCAGCTCAGGCGCTCGGCGATCTGCACACCGTCCTGCGACCGCAGCGCGGCGGACACCGCGCCGGTGGCCGGCATCGGGCGGGAGTAGGCGAGCAGCGCGACCAGAGCGGTGCAGAGCAACAGGGTCGGAACGGCCAGGGCGATGCGCCAGGTCGCGCGACGGCGGATCTGCTGCGGCGAACGCTCGACCGGGTACTCACCCTCGCCCCCGCGATCGAGTCGTCCTCCGACGGTCAGCGTGGCCACCGACCAAGCCAGCGCGACGAACCCGAGCAGGCCGCAGGCGATGCCGGCGATCAGCATGGCCGGATGACCGGACAGGATGGTGGCTCCGCGGGAGAAGCCGAGCCACGTCGGCACCCCGACCATGGCGAGTCCGACGACCAGCCAACACAACGCCAGCACCGTTCGACTGAGCGTTCCGGGCTGAGACATGGGGCCGAGTGTAGAAGGCGTCACTCCACCAGGTCGGCTACGTCCGCGCCGTACGCCCGGACCAGATCGTCGACCTCGACGAAGGCGGCGAATCCCTGACCTCCGGCGCCCATGGCCACCCGGCGGCCCACCAGGGCGCGGTCGACCAGGACCGGCCAGCCCGGCTCGCTGCCCACCGGGGTGATGGTCCCGCGGGCATAACCGGTGGCCGTCAGCGCCTCGGCCGCGTCGGGGAACTTGATCTTGTTCACGCCCAGCCGGGCCCGGACCTTGGCCCAGGCGATCTGCCGGTCACCGGGGACGACGACGAACACGTACGCGCCCGGTCCGGGCCGGGCGACGATGGTCTTGGCGATGTCAGCCGGCTCGAGTCCGAGCAGCCGCGCGGCCTCGTCGAGACTGCCGGCCGGCGGCCGGGCCCGGAGCTCGACCGCCAACCCCCGGGCCTGAGCCGCGACCATCATCCGGGTCACCCCGTCCGGCGGCACCGACGACTCGACCGACATCCCGGTCGCGCTCAGGCCTGCTCGACGGCGATGTTGAACATCCAGCTGATGCCGAACTTGTCGGTGCACTGGCCGTACTCGTCGCCCCAGGCCTGCTGCTCCAGCGGTACGTCGATGGTGCCGCCGTCGGTGAGCTTGGCCCAACAGCCATGCAGCAGGTCGATGTCGTCACCGCTCAGGCTGACCACCCCGTTCTTGCCGGTGCTCCACTCCATCCCGGCCGGGGTGTCGGCACCCATCAAGGTGATGCCGTTCTCGGTGCGGAGGCCGGCGTGCATGACCTTGTCGGCGTCCGGACCCTCGGCGCCGAACTCACCGAAGGTGTTGATGATCAGTTCGCCGCCGAGCACCTCCTGGTAGAAGGCCATGGCCTGGGCGGCGTTGTCGGAGAACGACAGGTACGGGTTGAGAACGACAGACATCTGGGTGCTCCCCTCGTCGGTGACGGATCCGTTCGACGGTATCGGATGCACGCCACCGCGTCAGCCGTCCGCGTCAGCCGTCCGCGGCGGCCTGTCGGGCCTGCCAGGCGCTGGCCACCATGTCGTCGACGCTGTGGCGCATCTGCCAGTCGAGGTCGCGGGTGGCGCGTTCGCCGGTGGCGACGATCTGGGCGGGGTCGCCGGGTCGGGGGGGTTTGACCTCGGGGGTGAAGTCGATGCCGGTGACGCGGGCGACGGCGCTCATGATCTGGCCGACCGACAGTCCGGTGCCGCTGCCGAGGTTGTAGACCGGTTCCAGGGGTCGGTCGGCGGTGAGAGCTTGCGCGGCGGCGACGTGGGCCAGGGCGAGGTCGGCGACATGGACGTAGTCACGGACGCAGGTGCCGTCGGGGGTGGGGTAGGTGTCGCCGTTGATGAACGGGGTCTTCCCCGCGGCGAGCTGGTCGAACACCAGCGGGAACAGGTTGTGTGGTGAGGTGTCGCGCAGGTCGGGGTAGCCGGAACCGACCACGTTGAAGTAGCGCAGCGAGGTGTGTTTCAGCCCGGTCGCCTTGGCCTGGTCGGCCAGCAGCCACTCGCCGATCAGCTTCGACTCCCCGTACGGGGACTCCGGCCGGGTCGGCGAGTCCTCGGTGACCAGATCGGTCTCGGGGGTGCCGAACACCGCCGCCGACGACGAGAACACGATCTTGTCCGCACCCGCGGCGGCCATCGCGTCGAGCAGGGTGACCATCCCGGTCACGTTCTGGGTGTAGGTGTGCAACGGGCGGCTGACCGACACCCCGGCGTACTTGAACCCGGCCAAATGGACGACACCGACGATCCCTTCCTCGCTCAGGATGCGGTCGAGCACCGCGCGGTCGAGGACACTGCCGGCGTAGAACGGCACCCCGTCGTCGACGAACTCACGATGCCCGCTGGACAGGTCGTCGATCACCACACACCGGATCCCCGCCTCGCCGAAGGCGCGGACCACGTGCGAACCGATGTAGCCGGCCCCGCCGGTCACCAACCAGGTCATGAGTCAGATCTTTCCGTCGATGACGGCCCCGGCCGGCACGGTCTCGGGCTGTGCACGGTCGTCGAACTCGGCCTCGCCGATCAGCCGCACCCCGGCTCCGAAGGTCCAGTCACCTCTGACCGTCACCTTCTCGGCATCGCGCAGTGAGGGGGCTCCCGCGGGGAAGCGCTGTTCGAACCCGCCGATCGTCTTGTAATAGCGGGAGTCGAGTTCGATCAACGGCGCCTTCTGCACCACCCTGGTCAGCCGACCATCCGCACCGACCTCATACACATCCGACCGCAACAGGAGCAGGTCGCTCGTCGTCTTCACCGGCAAGAACCGCTCCCGACCCACGCAGATCGCCGTCGCCCCCGAGAACACCTCGACCGCCGCCCCCATCGCCGACTCGATCTGCACCACCTCCGGACTCGCAGAGTCGGCCGGATCGACCGTCTTGTGGTTGCGGATCAACGGCAACCCCAACACCCCGTTGCGCTCCGACAACGTGTCGAACAACACCCGCAGGTCGAACCACAAGTTGTTGCAGTGGAAGAACCGGTGCCGATGCTCATCGGTGAAGAACTCCATCTCCTCCGCCCGCGTCTGCGCCGTATCCCGCAGGATCAACTGCCGATCAGCCCTCCGGATCGCCAAATGCCCACCCTTGCGATCCGCCGCCGTCCGCACACAGATCTCCGCCGCATACGGCGCCCCCGACTGCGCGAACCACCCCGCCAACCGAGCATCCGGACCAGCACCAAGATTGTCCGAGTTCGACACCGACGCATACCGATACCCCAACCCGACCAGCTTCTCCAACACCCCCGACGCGATCAGCGACGGATACAGATCCCCATGCCCCGGCGGGCACCACTCCATGCTCGGATCCGCCGGCCACTCCACCGGCATCAGATCATCAGCGCGGAGCTTCGGCTCCTGCGACTGGACAAAATCCAACGGCACCCCGTCGACCACCAAATCGTCATACCCCGACAACGCAGCCAACGTGTCATCGCGGGTACGGAAACTGTTCATGAACACCAACGGCAACCTCACCTCATACGCCGCCCGCGCCGCCCGCACCTGACCCACGATCAGATCCAGGAACGACGCCCCGTCGCGCACCGGCAACAACGACTTCGCCTTGTCCATCCCCATCGACGTCCCCAGACCGCCATTGAGCTTGATCATCACCGTCGCCGCCAACGCCTCCCGCGCCACCGCCCCGTCGACCTCGACCCCGGCCAACTCGTCCGGATCAATCAACGGCTCGATCGAGTCCTCATCGATGAACCCCGACGCCCCCGCCTCCAACTGCGCGTAATAGTCCGCGAACACATCAATCGCCGGCCGGCTCACCCCGGCACCGACCATCTTGTCCACAGCTCGGTGCAATCCTTCGGCACTCATGGTCGCGGCCTTTCGCTCATTCTCAGGGGGTGGTGGGCGCACGCAAGACTCAGCGGGCCTGAGTCTAAGCCGCGCCCACCGGCGCCGCGCGGCGACGCTGTCCACTACCGGACACGTCCGTTTGTGGACACGCGATCCGGTCGAGAGGCCGTTCGACGACCGGCATACTTGTGCTCGAAGCGGCGATCAGATGAACCCCCGAGCATCTGATCGCCGCTTCTCCATGTCCGGAGCAGCCCGATCGGCGGGTCGGGTCGCAGAATCCGACGCCAGCGCCGATCTCCACCCGCACTCCGGGCCATGTCAGGCGACTGCCGTCGGATTCCGCCACTCAGCCCCCAGCCAGGCCAGCAGCCGTCCGCGTGACCAGCAGCGCCCGATCGCGTACGCGGGCACCGGGACGTCGCCGAGCACCGCCACCCCGACGATGCTGTGACCCGAGGCGGGGCGGTCGCCCAACGTCGGGACCGAGGGGGCGACGCCGACGCCCTCGACCGAGATCCACGCCAGCGGTCGGTCCACCGCCACCTCCTCGAGCCGGTCGAGGAACTGCGCGCGTCGAGCGGTCGGGACGCGGGACAGCGACCAGGTGGTCATGATCACCGGCAGCACGTCCGCCGGGATGCGGTCGACGGCCTCGGCCAACCGATCGACGGGGTCACCGGCCAGCAGGACCGGAGGGTCGGTGGCCAGCAGAGCCAGTTCCGCGTCGAGCCGGGCCCACCCCGCGGGGTCGTCGGGTGGCAGACACGCGTGCCACCAGCGGGCGACCTCCGGGTCGGTCAGGTCGACCGGCCGACGATCGAGGGCGATCCGACTCACCACGATGGGCAGCGGTCGGGTGGGGACGGCCCGGTCGCCGACCACCGAGGCGCGGAGTTGGACGGGTGAGGCGGCGTCACCGACCCGTGAACCGGGGTCGGCCGAGCCTCGCCGATAGGTGATGCCGACGCGATCGACCAGGGTGTTGAGGCCGGCCGAGCCACCGACATCGATCAGACCGCACCGGGAGGCCCCGAGCCGGGCGGCAGCCTCGGCGATGGCCGGATGGAGGACCGCACCGCGTACGGTCTCGTCCGGCCGGAGCGGCAGACGCCCGACGACGGAGGCGACGGTCTCCACCCGACGCCGCAGCAGGTCGACCGCCGCCGCGGCCGCAGCGTCCGGATCGCCGTCGGCGTACGCCGCAGCGAGGGCCGGGGCGCGACCGACCAGCGCGAGGTCGTGCAGAGCGGCGAGGACGACGGCCGGCTGCCGGGCCCGGCTCGGGAGCGACTCCAGCGCGCGTACGGCGTCGGCCGACCGGCCCACCGCCTCGGCGAGGTGGCGGTACATCGAGGACCCGGTTCCGACCAGTCCGAAGCGATGGAACACCTGGTCGAGTGGGCGGGCCGCACCTCCGGACGGGACCGGTGGGACGCTCCGATTCGGCATGTCGACGACTCCATCCGGGTCCCGCTGCATCCACCGGGCCGTCGATGGGGAAGGATTCTATGTCGTTCGAGCCGACGACCTAGGCTGCACAGTACGACGCGGCGAACTGCGTTCAAACGACGAGGAGTCGATGGTGGTGACACCCGGCGATGAGCAGACACCCACCGTCGCCGACGCGTTCCGCGCCGGTGACGAGTCGGCGATGGCCGAGATCTACGCCCGGTGGTCACCGCTGGTCTACAGCATTGCCCTGCGGTCACTCGGTCACGTGACCGACGCCGAAGAGGTGACTCAGCGCGTGTTCACCCGGGCCTGGACCACCCGCACCACGTTCGACCCCGCCCGGGTCGAATTGCCGACCTGGCTGATCGGGATCACCCGGAGCTTGATCGCCGCCGCCGGGACCGGGGCTGACCAGACGACGCGGTTCAAGACCCCGTTGATCACGTTGCCGCACGCCGGCGACGCCGTCGAGACGGATCTGGCCGACCGCCTCACCGTGGTCGACGAGTTGTCCCACCTCGATGCCATACCGCAACGCGTCCTTCGGATGGCGTTGTACGACGACCTCACCCACACTCAGATTGCCGAGCGCATGGGCTTGCCCACAGACACCGTCAAGAGCCACCTCCAGCGCAGTCTCCTCAGACTCCGCAAGCGGTTGGAGGTGCAGACCGATGCACTCTGATCCCGAACTGCTCGGCCTGATCGCGCTCGGTGAGCACGTCGGCACCGACGAAGAACTCGCCCACGCCCACACCTGCACCGAGTGCTCGGCCGAGCTCGAAGAGCTGAGTCGGCTGACCGTCCTCGGGCGGAGCCTCGACCGCGAGATCGCCATCTCCTCCCCCAGCCCCGACGTCTGGCTGAAGATCCGCGAGGAACTCGGCTTCGCCCTCACTCTGGAGCCGACGGTCGAGTTGGCGGCGACCGCGGCCCCCTCGGCAGAAGCGCAGCCCGCCGCGCGCCGGTCGCCGTTGGCCCTGGTCAAGGCGGCGCTGTCCGGTCTCACCCACGGCTCGGACAGGGGCATGACCGCCCACGCCCAGCTGGCCCCGGTGGCCTCCGCGTGGTCCGATGCATCCGGTCGGGCCGAGATCGCCACCGACGAACGTGGACGTCGGGTGTTGCAGGTCGATCTGCATGCGCACCTGCCGCACTCCGGGGTGCGTCAGGCATGGCTGATCCATCGCGACGACAGCAGCGTGCGCCAGGTGCTCGGCATCCTCGACGGACCGCACGGGCTCTGGACCATCGATCAGTCGATCGACCTCGACGAGTTCCCGATCCTCGACATCTCGCAGCAGGGCACCGGCGAGACCGAGCACTCCGGGCAGACCATCGTGCGCGGTCAACTCATCCTGGCCAGCTGAGCTCGAAGATCAGACCGGCGTGCTTCGGCGCGTCGGGGCGCGGATGGTCACACCGACGCCGGCGCACTCGACCGCTGGACCGCGGCCAAAGCAGTGGCGACCGATGCCCCGTTGAGCTCGCGGGCGGCGATACCCGGCAGGGTCGGCAGCTCGGCCCCGTGGGTGACGACCTCGTCCTCCTCGTCGTCGGTCACGTACGTCCCCGCGGCGTGCGCAGACGAATCGACTCATCCGGCCGATCGTCTGGCGGCTCGGCTCGTCGAGTCCCCCGGAGGTCAGCGCCGGCGAACCTCGACGAGCCCACTCTGCAAGGCCCAAACCACCGCCTGTCGCCGCGACCGGACGCGGAGCTTGGCAGCAGCCGGGCCAGGTGCCACTCGACGGTCGAGATCTCGATGACCAACGCATCGGCGATCTCATCGTTGGACCTCCCCTGGGCGAGCTGCAGCGGGATGTCGCGTTCCCGCGGCGTGATCAGCCCGTCGGCCCGGGCCGGGGTGACTGGAGGCGACGCCGGTCAACGAATTCGCGCAGGATGCGCTGGGCGAGGGTCTGGTCGATGATGCCCAGGAGCATTGCGGGGCGGTTCGCTCCGGGCACGACGGTCAAGGGTCGAGTGCTGACCCCGAACCGGACCGTCGGGCCCGATTCACCGGACCAGCAGGATGATGACGGCGATTGTCAGGCCAATCATCATCAGGCTCGAGATAACAACGAGCATGATGCCGATCCAGCCAAGGCTGCGCGGAGGTGCGGTCCGTCGATCACGTTGATGGTGCGGCGTTCGGGTGATCACGTCGTCGTTTCCCGATCTGGGTTCGCTTGCCGTCGAGCGGTGCCGGGCCTGATCCTATGCAGGCTGAACGTGCCGCACAATGCTCGGCACCGCAGACGGCGATCGACCGAGATCCTCGGCGACCGACCGCGCGACCGATGAGATCATGACGATCTGCTCAGACCGTCGACAGATCGGCGGAGGTCGGGCGACTAAGCCGCCGCTCGGCGCGGATCGATGCCGTGAGGGCGATTGCGGCGGCGAACAGAGCCAGCCCCAGCGGGGCTGCCCCGTAGCGACGAAGCGGGGGCTCACGCCTCACCATTCCCGGCTCACCGATCATGGTGAACGGGATCCGCAGTTCCGCGACATCGCGGCGTGCTGCCGAGGTGGCGGCGTCGGCCCAAGCGCGGGTCGCGGCCTCGTCGTCTCCACGTACGGTCACCACGATCGCCCCGCCCAAGCGGGACTGGGTGGTGTCCACGCTCGTCGGCACCACCACCGTCCCGAGCTCGCGGGACAGCCGCTGAGGAGTCAAGGACGTGTTCAGCGCGGCGCTCAGGGTGGGCACGATCAATCCACGACTGATGACGTCGAGTTGGTACGCGACGGCCGGGTCGTACGTGGTGTCCGCGGGAACCACCCCCAGCGTCGTGCTAGCGGCGTAGCGTTCGGGTCCGGTGCTGAGGGTGAGGACGAGTCCGAGGCCGCTCATGACGACCGCGGCCAGCGCCAATCGGCGCGACGCCGCGACGGTCAGCCGAGGCGTTCGTGGGGTGGTGGGGATCGTCGCCACAGCGTCGGTCAGGTCAGCGGCGACCGGATGCCGGGCGCGGTGGTCGAGTGCGGCGGCGATGGCAGCGATCAGCAGCAGGGCCCGGAAGTCGGACAGATGCAGGAACACGCTGGCCACCATCCAGCCGATCAGGCTGGCGATGACCCCAGTCGCCAGGTAGCGCACGGCGACATCGCCACTCGCGGCGGAGGACCGGCGGGCGCGTGCGGCGCAGAAGAACACCGTGCCGAAGAAGTATGCCCACGCCAACAGGAGCAGGATGCCCCCGTCAGCGGCCTGCTCGAGATAGAAGTTGTGGGCAGCCACCACGATGTCGACCGGTGTGTAGAAGTTCGACAGCCGGTCGTACTCGGTGAAGATTGCACCGTAGCTACCGATCCCGTGCCCGGTCAGCGGCGAGTCCTGGAACATCGCCAAGGCGTCGAACTGCAGCCGCTTGCGGGTGACCACCGACGGGTCCGCAGTGGCCGTCGACTCCGAGGTGACCGCAGTCAGAGTACCGAGCCGGCTGCCGATCCCCGACAGGGGAACGAGCACGGCGAGCACGAGAGGAAGAAGCAGCAGCGACTTCCGATAGCGGCCACCGGCCAACGCGAACCACACGACGACGGCCAGGAACAACGCAATGAATCCGCCGCGGGACTGGGTCAGGAACACCCCGAGAAGCAGGGCCGCCGCGCACCCGACCCACCAGGTCTTGGCCAGCCGGCTACGGGCGGACGCCCACAGGCCGAGGCTGAGCGGGGCGACGAAGATGAGGAGCCGGCTCCAGAAGTTCACGTCGGACGAGGTGCCGGCGTGCCGCGGCGTCGACGCACCACCCTCCTGCACCAGTGGGACCTGGCTCAACCCGCCCAGATCGCCGCCGGCGTTCTGCAGCACGAACTGGTGCACGACGGTCAGGGCCGCGAGGGCGCTGAGCACGATGACCGCCGATTGGCTGATTCGTACGACGCCACCGGTGGACTGCGTCAGGGCAGGACGACCACGAAGTAGAGCAGGTCCCGGGCCCGCTCGGTCAGCAGGGCCTGTGAGGTCACCGGATCGGCCGCCACGGAGAAGCTGACCAGAAAGCCGGCGAACAGCACGAGCAGACCGAGCATCACCGGCGACCAGGCCAGCCGAAATTGGCGTCGGCGGATCAGCACCAGCAGCACCACGATGGCGATGGCCAGCTGAGGTTTGTAGGGACTGATCCCGATCTGATCGCCGATTACCCCGTTGATGTTCGAGACGTCGAGCGCGACCAGCAGCAGCAGCGACAACCGGGGACGGAACAGGACCAGCACGACGAAACCCAGACCGATCACCCCCGCGCCGACCAGCAGGACCGGACTCATCCGTCCGGGACCCGGGGATGGGTCAGTCCGAGGACGCGGTCGTACTCGGCAGTGACGATCGCGGGCGCGAACGTCGTTTCCCAACGGCTTCGGGCGGCTCGGGACAACTCTCTGTTCCGGGCCGGCTCGGCCGCCTCGGCCAGCAACCGGGCCAGTTCGTCGGGCGATCCGGCGACCAGGCAGCCGGCATCGGAATCCACACCGAGACCCAGCACGCCCTGCTCGGTCCCGACCACCGGTAGCCCACGGGACAGCGCCTCGAGCACCTTGATCTTGATCCCACTCCCCACCCGCAGCGGGGACAGCAGGGCGGCGGCGGACAACAGCACCGAATCCAGGTCGGGCACCCAGCCGAGGGGCCGGACATGGTCACCCCAGGCCCTCGCCGCCTCCGGCGGGGTGTCCGAGCCGCGACCGACCAGAAGTAGTTCGAAGTCCGGTAGCGCGTCGAGCACGGCTTCGCGACAGTCAGTGAGAAACCAGGTCAGGCCGTCGCGGTTGGGCGGGAAATCCAATCCTCCGAGGAAGACGAACGATGGGCGCCCGTCGTAGGTCCGCGGTCGGGCGGCAGGTTGCGGCAACAGCGGTAGCAACGTCTCGACGCTCGAATCGCCGGTCCGGGCCCGCAATTCCGTGGTCTCGTCGGGATTGACCAGGATCGTCGCGTCGAAGTGGCGTGGAGCCGCGTCCTCGGACCGGTAGGTCAATCGGCGTTCGATCTCGAGCAACGGCCGGTGAATCAAGGGCCGCGCCACGACACCGCGCGCTGCGGCGGGCAACACCTTGCCGAACTCGCCGAGCGGATTACCCAGCGCGTCGGGGTCGGTCCGTAGTTGCCGGATCATGCTCGCGTACCGCTTGGAGAACAAGTCATCGGCGTAGAGCACCCGGCGGTGGCGCGGGAGGACCCTCGCGTACTGCCCGACCCGCATCGTGTCCCACACCTCGAGGTCGGCGTCCAGATCGGTCAGGACGGCCGCAAGCCGCGTACGCACGGCCCCGGACCACAACGCCGCCTCCTGCAACGAACTACGCGGCGGGAACAGCACCCGAGTCGCCACGGCGCGCAGCTGGTCGGCGGCCCGGGGTTTCTCGATCACCGTCAGCGCATACGGCGTGGCCGGCCGCAGGACGTCCTCACGACCGATGAGCACGACATGCACCTGGTCGGGCCCGAGCCGGTGGCACAGATGATCGAGCAGACCACCGATCACGACCTGTTTGCCGAACGATCGGGGCTCGGGCTCGCTGGCGGTCACGAACACCACCGACTGCACGGACGTCATGCCTGACCGCCCCGCGCCGGGATCGCGGCCCTGATCAGTTCGAGCACTGAGGAGCGAGCCACCAGCACTGCAGTAGCCGCCATGGTCACCAGGGTGACCCCGGAGAGGATGACGAGCGAGGACAGCTGCCCGGCCGGGAGCAGGGTCCGGGTGCCGTAACCGACGCCGGCCGTCAGGGCGGCGACGGCGATGCCGGGCAGGACCGCCAGCAGCAGGCTCCGCGCGCTGATCTTGATCACGACCTTGAGCAAGATCAGTCGCGCCACGCAGTAGACGGCGTTGAAGATCAGGTGCACGGCGGCCACCCCGATCAACCCCCAACGCGGGGCGAACAGGAAGGCGCCGGCCATCAGGATCGTGGCCGGCAGGTCGAGCGCCACCAGGATCCCGGGTCGACGGAGCGCGGAGAAGGCGTCCCCGCTGGCCCAGGCCACGGACATGAAGCCCAGGCTGATCGAGATCAGCATCATCGGGACGACGGCCGGCTGCCATTGCTCGGAGAACAGCACCGGGATGGCGTCGCGGGCGATGACGGCCAGGGCCACGCCACCGGCGAGCCCGTAGAGGGCCAACATCCGGGTGGCGCGGACGACCGCGGACACCAGCACGTCATAGCCAACCGCGAGCGCGCGCGAATAGGCGGGCAAGGCCACGGCAGAGAAGATCCACAGGACGTTCTCGATCAGCAGCTCGGGCAACTTGTAGGCCATGCCGTAGAAACCGAGTGCGGTCGCCCCGAGCATCGAGCCGACCACGATGTAGTCGAACCCGCTGCGGAACGATCCGAGGATCCGGATCACCGTGACCTGGCCGCCGAAACTGAGCAGACCGCGAACCATCGTCCGTTCGAACCGGAGGGTCGGCCTGACCGGCACCAACCACCACAGCATCAGCATGGCGACGAATTCGCTGGCCACGATCCCGACCGCAATGCTCATGGCACCGCCGATGGTGAGCGCGAGGGGAACCGAGACCGCGACCCGGACGAGGGCGCGGATCCCGTCCACCACGGTGCGACGTCGAAAGAGCAGGTCGCGTTTGAGCACGGCGTCGCTGACCTGACCCGCCCCGCGAAACAGCGGGTAGCAGAAGATCAGCGCGAAGAGTTCGGCGTGGCCATCCGCGTCGAACAACCGCGCAATCAGCGGCGAGGCGGCCACCCCGGCTCCGGCGATCACCACCGACAGCCCGAGATTGAGGCTGAACGCAGTCCGGGTCCGGTGCGTGATGCCGGACTCCTGTCGGGCCACCACGGCGGCCCCGACGCCGAGGTCGAGCGCCGCGTCCAGCATCGCCACGATGGTCAGCGCGGCGGTCACCAGTCCGAAATCGGCCGGCGTCAGGATGCGTGCCAGGACGAGCGTCAGACCGAGTATGACCAGGCGATTCCCACCCCAGGCCAGAGTTGTCCACAGAAATCCGCGGACCGAACTTCGGCCGACGCCAGTCGACGGGTCGGCGACGACCTCCACCGGCGGATCGGTCGTCGGTTCGAGATCGGGATGGCGAGGCGGCTGGATAGTCGGCTCCTTGCTCATGGGTGACCCGAACGATGTGGTCAGGCTATCCCGGGTGACGACGTTTAGGTCAACGTCGGCTGACGTGACAAAGCACGCACCCCGACCGATTGGTCGAGCGCCACGAATGACAGATTATGTGGATACCATCGGGCACTCGGACCGGCAAATGAAGGAACGACGTGCGTGTATTGACGGTTCTCGACGCTTTCCGACTCGGCGGAGCTGAGACTTTGATCGCCCAGATGGGCCGGGTCGCCGCTGTCATGGGGCTCGAGATGGAAGTCCTGAGCCTTCACGGGTATTCGGAGGAACGGTCGAAACTCGCGCCCATGTTGGAGCGGGCCGGTCTCGAACCGCACTACCTCGGAGCCGAGCGCACCGTCGACCCAGCGGCATTCGGCCGGCTCGTCCGCTACATCAAGAACAGTTCCGCCGAGCTCGTGCACGCCCACCTGGAGATGGCGATGACCCAGGCCATGCCGGCGGCCACCCTGGCCGGAAAGCCGTCACTGGGCACCTTCCACCACGTCTACCGTCCGTTGACCGGCCGAGCGGCTGGACGAGAGCGGCTCGCCGTCGAGGTCGCCACGCGAAGCCAGGCAGCGATCTTCGTCTCGCAGGCCTCGCTGACCTCGTTCGCCGACCGTTACCGACCTCATCGACCCATCCCGAAGACCTGGCGGGTCGTGCACAACGGGATCGATCTGGACTACTTCAGCCCGCCGACGGACGCCGAGGTGGCCCGGTTGCCCAGCGACCTCGATCTCGGTCCGGTGCCGTGTGGTCACCGTGCTCGCCGCGCTACGCGACTTCAAGGGCATCATCCACGCCATCCGCGCATGGCCGGCGGTCGCCGAGCGCCATCCGGATGCCCGGTTGCTGCTGGTCGGATCGGGGAGCGAGGAGGCCGTCGCTGCGCGCCGAGGTCGAGGCGACTCGACCTCGCCGATACCGTGGTCTTCGCCGGGATGCGCTCGGACGTCCCCGATGTCCTGCGCGGTTCCGAAATGGTCGTGCTCCCGTCGATCTACGGCGAGAACCTGCCCACTGTGCTGATGGAGGCGGGCGGCTGCGGTCGTCCGGTGATTGCCAGTGACGTGGGCGGAATCAGCGACATCGTCGCCGCGGGCGAGACCGGGCTTCTGGTGCCCCCGGGCGACGAGGCCGGTCTCGACCGCAGCGATGCTCGAACTGCTGGCCGACCCTGACCGGGGTAACCGGCTCGGCGCCGCGGGTCGGGCGCGGATGGAGCAGCGATTCGATGCCCACCTCTGGGTGCGCAACCTGTGCACGGTGTACGCGGAGATCCTCGATCGCAGAAAGGGCCGACGCCGATGACCGGAAGCCGGCCCCTGATCGTCGTGGTCGCCGAGGCCGCGCCGATGCGCGGCGGAATCGCAGCATTCGCCGAGACCATCACCGCCGATCCGCGGCTGGCCGCCGATTTCGACATGGAACTGCTGAACACCGCCCGGGTCGCCACCCGCGAGGGCGGCCGATTCAACCTCGACAACGTCCGGTTCGCGTTGGCCGACGCCTGGGCGCACCTTCCGGGCAGCCCGGCGGGCCGACATCGTCCATGTCCAGCTGGTCGCGGACCCGGGTCTTCCCTCGCTACGGGCGGCCGCGCTCAACCTGGCCGGCTCAGCCGGTCGCGCGCGGTTGGTCGCCCATGTGCACTCCGCGGTCGGCAATGCCGGTCGGCCCGAGTTCGCTGCGTACGGTCGACTCGACCGGCTGGCCCTGCGCTCGCTTGCGCCGCGCCGCCCTGGTCTGCACAGTCTCGAACGTGGGCACCGCGACGATGCGCCGGTTCGCCGGGCCGGACCCGTGTCGAGACGGTCGACAACGCGGTCGAGATCGACGCCTTCGACCCCGACTAGCAGCCGACCGGGTGCCGGCGACCATGCTCTTCGTCGGCGTGATCTGCCGTCGTAAGGGCACACTCGAACTGGCCCGGGCCGCCCGGCTGCTTCGCGAGCGTGGCGTCGACGGGCTGGCGACTCGTCGTGGTCGGCGGACAGGGCCCGACCCCGGAGCCGAGTACGCCGAGATCGTCGCCGAATTCGCCGACGGCCGGCCTCGCCGACGCCCTGGTCGGGCCTGAATACGGTGACCAGGTGGGCCAGGCTGCAGGAGGCCGACATCTTCGTCCTACCGTCCTATCTCGAGGGTCAGCCGATCGCCATCATCGAGGCGATGGCCGCGGGGGTACCGGTGGTCGGCACGAGCGATCGGAGCCGTGCCCGATCTGGTCCGCGACGGCATCGAGGGTCGGGTCGTCGAACCCGGCGACGTCGAGGCGCTGGCCGATGCGCTGGCCGAGCTGGTCGGCGATCAAGCAACGGCGGGCGGCGATGTCGACCGCCATTCGGCACGGGCCGCGAACGGCGCGCAGTCTTCACCCAGCTCTCCGTCCGGCTCGCCGGGCTCTATCGGCGAGGTGCTCGGCTCTTCGCCACACGACGTCGAGAAGGTCCCTGCCCCATGATCGCTCTTCTAGAACGCGTCGATCGGTCGGCGCTACGTGTCAGTCTCGCCGCCGGGGTGGCAGTAGCCCTGGTGCTGGCCGTCGCCGGGCTGGCCTATGCCGCGACGCAGCAACGCACATACACCGCCGAGTCAGTGCTCGTCGTGCTGCCGGACAGCGCTCTGGACACCGCCACCTCGGCCGCCTACTACGAGACCCTCAGCCGAGGGCAAGATAGTGGCGACCTTCGCCGAGATCGCCGGAAACCTCCGCTTCGAACAACAGGCGGAACAGCGGCTGCAGGTGCCCGAAGCTCAACGGGACGCCATCACCACCGAAGTCAGCGTGGTGCCCGACACCGCTGTCATCCTCTCCGGGTCACCGCTGAGGACGCCGGGCTGGCGAGCAGTGGCCGATACCTCGACGACCATCGCCACCGAACACCTGACCGGTCTCAGCAAGCCTTACCGCACCGATCTGGTACAGGCAGCCGGCGGGACGGCGTATCAGTCGAGCACCTCGCGCGGGCTGCTCATCGTCGCCGCTCTGCTCGTCGCGCTCGTTGCCGGCCTGGCCATCCAGCAGGCTATCTACCACCTGCGGTTGACCATCCTGCCGCCGAACACCGCCGCCAACGCCAGCCAGTCGTCAGCCGGGACCACTCCTGCGGTCGAACCGCCGGTCTGGACATGAGCAGGAGCCAGCGCCCTCGGCGCGCCGAGATCAGCCGCCGCTCGACATCACCCTGCGTCGAGTTCCTGCCCAGCGGCGGGATGTATCAGTTCTCCTTCCAGTTCGCCGAGGCACTGGCCCGCGCCGGTCACCGGGTTCGCCTGCTGACCGGACCGAGGCCGGAGCTGACCTCGACCGAGGCCGGACTCCAGGTGGTGGAGTGCCTGCCCACCTGGCACCCGAACGCCGCCGAGACCGGCGAGGCGCTGCGCCGCAAGGCTCGCCGTGGCTGGCGGGCTCTGCTTCTGCTGGAGTCGTGGCGTCGAGTCCTGCTCGACCTGCGATCGGCACCGGCCGCGAGTGGCCCAGTTCGGAGAGCTGCGGTACGTCCTCGACACTGCGGCGTTCGCCGTCGTGGCCCGGCTCGGACGGGCTGAGGCCCTCGTGGACGTGGCACACAACCCACTCCCTACGACGTCAACTCCAAGTCACAATCGGTGGAAAAGGAGGCCGCCTCCACCGGTGGTTCCTTCCCGCGCCTATCAGGCCTGTTCCTTGATCCTGGTGCTCGGCGAGGGGCCAAGTCCGACCTGCTCGGCCATCCGCAGACTGCCGGCACGTCGACGTCTGGGCCGGACATCAGGCGTTCTCGACGACGACCACCTTGCCCGAGAGGTCACCGGCCGCGGCTCGGGCGTGCACACGGAGGGCGCGGCGAGTTCACCGAGCGGCACCCGCTCGGTGACGACGACCCGCAATTCGCCACGGTCGACCGGGAGGCAGAAGGCACCGCCGGTGCGACGACCCGCAATTCGCACGGGACGCGGGCGCCAGTACGGCAGTTCGCGATGGGGAGGCGAATTCGCCACGGTCGACGCGGGCGACCAGTTCGGCCAGCTGTCCGGCGATGCCGCGGACGAACAGGGCGAGGGCATTCCTTCGATCGAGGTATATGTCGTACACGTCTGACATCACCCTAGGTGTACGTCGTACGCCTGGTCAGGTAGCCTGGTCAGCCCGGAAGTGAGGTGAGCCGGATGATCGGACCGAAGACCGACGGGCGCCGTCGCCGACTGCGCCAGGACGACGTCCTCCGCGCCGGCGTCGCGCTGGCCGACGAGGTCGGGATCGACGGCTTCGCCATGCGCACGCTGGCGCAGCAGCTCGGGGTGGTGCCGATGGCGCTCTACAAGCACGTCGCCAACAAGCGGGACCTGCTCGACGGGATGGTCGACCTGGTCTGGGGTGAGGTCGCTGAGCCACTCGCCGCCGACGGCTGGAAGCCGGCCCTGCGCGGGCGCGCGGTGTCGCTCCGCCGAGCGCTGGTCCGACACCGCTGGGCGGTGGGGCTGATGGAGGCTAACGGTCCGCCGGGACCGGAGAACCTGCGGCAGCACAACGCGATGCTCGGTTGTCTGCGGCAGAGCGGGTTCACGTTCCGCACGACCATCCACGTGACGTCGATGCTCGACGCGTACGTCTACGGATTCGCGTTGCAGCAGAAGACGCTGTCGTTCGAGACCCCGGAAGAGTCGGTGCAGGTCGCGGCCGCCACCCAGCGGGCACAGGATCCTGACGCCGCCGCCCGGTACCCGTATCTGGTCGAAGCCGTCACCGAGTTGGCCCGAGCGGGGTACGACGACGACGTCGAGTTCGAGGTCGGCCTGGACGTCATCCTCGACGGGGTCGATCTGCTCCGAGAATTCTGGCGCTCATGACCGCGACCAGCCCTCCGCCTCCCGACCCGACCCGAAGGACCACCATGACCACGAACGTGCTGTTCATCGGAGGCAGCGGCGAGATCAGCGCCGCCGCCGTCCACCGCGCCATCGCCCTCGGGCACCACGTGACCGTGGTCAACCGCGGCCGGTCGACGCTGCGCCCGCTGCCACCGGAGACCGAGATCCTCCACGCCGACATCCGCGAACCCGGCACGGTCACCGACGTGCTCGGCGATCGCACGTTCGACTCGGTCGTCGAGTTCTACGCGTTCCGGCCCGAACACATCGACACCGACGTCGAGCTGTTCTCCGGGCGCACCGGGCAGTACGTGTTCATCAGCTCGGCCTCGGCCTACCAGACCCCGCCGACCCGGGTCCCCGTCGTCGAGGACACTCCGCTGGACAACCCGTTCTGGGAGTACTCGCGGGACAAGATCGCCAGCGAGCAGCGGCTCCGGGATCGGGCGAACACCGCCGGACTGGCCTGGACGATCGTGCGGCCCTCCCACACCTACGACCGGACCAGCATCCCCTTCGACGGTGGCTGGACCGTGGTCGACCGGATGCGACGCGGCCTCCCCGTGGTGGTCGCCGGCGACGGGACCTCGCTGTGGACCATCACCCACACCGACGACTTCGCGGTCGGACTGGTCGGGCTGCTGGGCCATCCCGACGCACTCGGCGAGATCTTCCACATCACCAACAACGACCCGCTGACCTGGGACCGGATCTATCTCGAGATCGGCCGCGCAGCGGGGGCCGAGCCCACGTTGCTGCACGTCGCCTCCGAGACCATCGCCGCCGTACAACCCGAGTGGGGCCCGCGGTTGCTCGGCGACGTCTCGCACACGATGATCTTCGACAACGCCAAGGTGAAGGCGCTGGTGCCCGACTTCGACCCGGTGATCCCGTTCGCCGAGGGTGCCCGCCAGATCGTCGAGTGGTACGACGCCCACCCCGACCAGCAGACCGTCGATCCGGCGGTCAACGCTGTCATCGACACCCTGGTCGGAATCCATCGCGACGCCGCGTCGCGACGACCGTCCCCCGCGACCTGACCTGGTCAGCCGGCCGGGCCGGTCGATCGGGTCGACCGCGGCGGCCGAGCTAGGCCGGCGTCTTGACCGCGAGGATCGGGACGTCGACCTCGAGGAGGAGACGCTGGCTGACGCTGCCGAGCAACGCCTTCCCGACCGGGGTGCGGCGGCGTACGCCGATCACCAGCCGGTCGATCGCCGGATCGGCCTGCAGTTCGTCGAGGACGGCCTCGACCGGGTCGCGGTCGCCCGGTCCTTGCCGGTCCACCACCCGGGCGGAGGATCCCTCCGCGGGCTCGGGAAGGGCCAGGGCGCCCAGGGTCAGATTGAGGACGACGAGATCAGTGTGCAGGGACTGGGCCTCGTGGAGGGCGGCGCGGAGCGCGGCCTGACCTTCTTTGCTGTCGGTCACGGCGACGAGAATGGACATGGTCAGCCTTTCAGGAGCGGGTCTGGGTGGCCGTACGCGTCACGAGTACTGGCTGCGGAACTGGTCTTCCAGCTCCTCGAGTGACTTGCCGCGCGTCTCGGGGACCTGCGTCGCGATGAACAGGATCGCCAATCCGCCCAGGCCGGCGAAGATGAAGAAGGTGGGCGAGATGCCGAGTGCCTCGACGACGAGCGGGAAGAGCAGAGCCACCGCCGCATTGGCGATCCACAGCGTGAACACGCACAGGCCGATGGCGAAGCTGCGGATCTTGAGCGGGAAGATCTCGGCGAGCATCAGCCAGACCAGTGGGCCGATGGTGCCCTGCATGCAGAACACGAACAGCACGACGAAGATCAGGATGAAGTACGCCTTGGCCGTTCCGTCGGGCAGCAGCAAGGCGGACAGGCCGACCAGCAGGTGGAACGTCGTGGTCAGGATGAAGCCCCCGAGCAGCATCTTGCGTCGATCGATGCGGTTCATCAGGAGCAGTCCGACGGTGATGCCGAGGACGCTGAACAGTCCGTTGAGCGTGTTGGCTGCGATGGCCGCGGAGTTGGAGAAACCGGCGTCCTGGAGCAACTGGGTGCCGTAGTACATCACCGAATTGATCCCGGTGAACTGCTGGAAGACGCCGAGCCCGACCCCGATGAAGATGAGGCGACGGATCCAGCGGACGCCGAGGTCGGTCGCTCCCCCGGTCTGCGAGGCGCGCTCCTCCTCGGCCAGTGCGTGCACCTCGGCCATCTCGGCCTCCGCGCGCTCGTCCGAGCGCACCTGCTTGAGCACGGCCAGCGCGTCGTCGTCGCGGTCCTGGGCGACCAGCCAGCGGGGGCTCTCGGGCATCCGCAGCATGCCGACGAACAGGGCGATCGCCGGCAGGACGGCCACGACCAGCATGTAGCGCCAGACGTCCGGGTTGTCGCCGGCGACCCGGAAGATGATCGCGTTGATGATGAAAGCGGCGAACTGCCCGCTCACGATCATCACCTCGTTCCGGGTGACGACGCTGCCCCGACGCTCGAACGGAGAGATCTCCGAAAGGTAGACCGGGACGGTGGCCGAGGCCCCGCCGACGGCCAGCCCGAGCACGAAGCGGAACACGGCCAACACCTCCCAGGAGGGAGCCAGCACACAGCCGAGCGTGCCGACCATGAACACCACGGCCAGCATCAAGATGTTGTGGCGGCGGCCGCGCAGATCGGACAGCTTGCCGCCGACGATCGCTCCGACAGCCGCCCCGAAGATCAGGATGCTGACCACGAAGCCCTCGATGGTCGCCGTCATGCCGAGATCGGCCTTCATCGGCTCCAGAGCACCGTTGATGACGCCGGTGTCGTAGCCGAACAACAACCCGCCGAAGGTGGCCACCACGGCGATCAATCCGAGCCGGGCCGTGTGGGGCCCCTTGGAATCGGGAGGCAGTGCTGAGGTGACCGGCGAGGGTGATCCGTGGGACATGAGAGAGGAGCCTTTCGTCAACACTGACCGTTCGTACCGCCTGGTGGTACGGCGTACTCGATAATGGAACGATATTCGCTGCCGGTGCGTACGTCAACGTCTATGTCCTAACAAAGTAGCGCGGGATCCGTGGGGCTGCCACGATGAGGCCAGAGGAGGTCGACCATGACGAACCACGACCGGCAGCCCGGCCACGTCGAAGCCGTACTGCGGGCAACCCGCCTGCTCGACTGCTTCGGCCGCGGAGAGCCGGCCCTGTCACTGGCCGAGCTGATGAAGCGAGGCGGGTATTCGAAGACGACCACCTACCGCTTGCTGACCACGCTCGAGGCTGCGGGATGGTTGGAACGCGCGCGTGACGGGCGGTTCAAGTTGACCGTACGACCGTTCCAGGTCGGCTCGATCCTCATCGACAGCCTCGACGTCCGGCACGAGGCACCGCCGGTGATGCAACGGTTGTCGGTCGCGGTGGAACGGACCAGCTATCTGACGATCCCCGCCGGCACCCATGCGGTCTGTATCGAGCGGATCGATCGAGGAAGCGCCTTCCGGATCATGGATCTCGACATCGGCGGCTCGCAGCCGCTGCATCTCGGAGCGGCTCCGCGGGCACTCCTGGCCTTTGACGAACCGGCCCTGCTCCCCGACCTGCTCCAGTCGGGTCTCGAGGCGCGGACCGCCCGCAGTCTCGCCACCGAGGAGGCCTTGCGCGCCGACCTCGCCGAGACCCGGAGCCGCGGCTACAGCGTCTCCGATTCCGATGTCACTCCCGGCGTCGCCGCCCTCGGGGCGCCGATCTTCGGCCTCGCCGATCGCGCCGTCGCGGCCATCAGCGTCGGCGGCCTGACCGCCCAGATGATCCCCCCGCGTCCGGAGCATGTCGAGGCGTTGTTGGTGGCCGCCGACGAGATCTCGAAGCGGCTCGGCTCGCGGCGAACAGCAGGCCCAGGAGCCCGCAGTGCCTCGTCCGGCGAGCCGCGAGCGGAGGATCGGCTCGACTGAAAGTCTCCTGTGCCGTCCGCCGATCCGCACCGACTCGTTGGCCTCAAGCTGACGGTCGCACCGCTTCGTGGCTCGCGTCGTCACCACGCCGGTCGTGACGCGTCATCGGGCCGATGGCGGCCTCGTCTGCTCCTCGACGGGCCATGATCTCGGCGTCGACGGCGCGCCAACCACTGTTGCGGCTGATACCGGGAACCCGACTGCTGGTGTTCATGCGTCCTCCTCCTCCACTGATGCAGAGTGCGGTCCCCTCCACCCGGATACAGGTCGGGGTCGATCACAGCGTCGTCGAGCGGTCGTCGCTGGGCGGGGACGCGGAGTGCCCTGGCTGATGTCGTCCGATCACCTCGACCTGGGAGCGGAGCCGGGGATGGTCGTACAGGATCGGCGGCCCTGAACCGAAGGCGATGCCGACGAGGGCACCGATGTGAGCGGCGACGTCACGGCCGAAGCCGGCGTCGATCACCAGGTCATCCCGGGGGTGGTGCACCGCGGTGGCCGCGAACTGCCGCCGGTCGAAGACAGGACCGGCCCCGCACGCCGAACGCGGCGCGGGTCTCGTAGCGACCGGTGGGGCAACTTCCACACGGCCACCTCCCGTGGTGGAGCCGCTTCGGGAAGAGGTGCGGGCCACGGATCTGACGTCGGCTTCGGGGTCAATCGGTCGGGTATGACATCGAATCATCGGAGTCGAGACGACTCAACGCCTCCTCAGGTGATCGCGGCGACGGGAACCGGGGGCGTGTCCAGGGCGGGCTTCTCGGTGCGCTCGGCACCGATACCGGCGCCCACCACACACGCGACCCCGACGGCGGCGATCAGACCGGGCACCTGGCCCAGGACGACCAACCCGATGAGGACGGCGAAGGCCGGCTCCAGCGCCATGAAGGTGCCGAACGTGGTCACCGACAGCCGCCGCAGCGCCAGCATCTCGAGCACGAACGGGCAGACCGGCAGGAGCAGGGCCAGGCCGAGCCCGGTCAGCACCAGCTCCCAGGTGAGTAGCGGGAGGACCGAGGGCCCGGCCACCACGGTGGCGACCAGGGCGGCGACCGGCATCGACACCGCAAGGGCCCGGACCCCCTCGACCTCCTCGCCCGCCCGCTGGGTCAACACGATGTAGGCCGCCCAGCAGCACGCCGCGGCCAGCGCGAACCCAACACCGACGAGGTCGACCTCGCCCTTCCAGGGCTGGGTGAGCAGCAGCACGCCGATCGCGGCGAGGGCCGGCCAGACCCATCGCCGCATCCCCCCGCGGACCACGGCCACACCCAGCGGCCCGAGGAATTCCAGCGCGGCCGCCGTGCCGAGCGGAAGCCGTTCGAGCGCGGCCATGAACAGCAGCGTCACCGCACCGGTCACCACGCCGAGCAGCACGCAGGTCAGCAGGGCCGACCGGGAGAAGTCGGCCGGCCGCGGCCGCACGATGACCAGCAGGAGCACTCCGGCCCAGGCCAGCCGCAGCCAGCCCGCGCCTTCGGCACCGAGTTGATCGATCAGCCCGATCGAGATGGCCAGACCGAGTTGGACGCACATCATGGCGGCGACGGCCATGCCGGCCCCCGCTCGCGGCCCCGACCACCGTTGCGTTGTCTGCATGGTCTCAGTGAACCGAGCGATGACCGTCCCCGTCCACGTGACAAACACGAACCCATCCTTCGATGAACTGGCACAATAGACGAGTGGATGTCCGACGGCTACGGCTTCTGGTCGAGTTCGCCCGCTTCGGATCGATGCGCGAGGTCGCCGAAGAGCTCGGACTCACCACCTCGACCGTGTCCCACCAGCTCGCCGCACTGGCCCGCGAGTCGGGCGCCGCCCTGGTCGAACCCGACGGTCGACGGGTCCGACTCACCCCCGCCGGCCGGCGACTGGCCGATCACGCTGTCACCATCCTGGCCGCGGTGGACACCGCCCGTCGCGACCTGGATCCCGAGGGCCGGCCGGCCGGCATCGTCCGTGTCGGTGGCTTCGCCACCGCGGTGCGGCATTCGCTCCTGCCGGTGATCGCCGACCTCGCGGTCACCCATCCCGAGGTGCGCCTGCACGTTTCCGAGTACGAACCCCTCGAAGCCTTCGAGCTCCTCGGCGACGACTCACTCGACCTGGCGCTGACCTACGACTACAACCTGGCCCCCGCTGCTCCCCGGCCCCGGTTGCGATTCACCCAGCTCTGGTCGGTCCACTGGGGTCTCGGTGTGCCGGCCGACCGTTCCGACCCGGAGCCGACGACCGACGCGCTCGCCGTCGTACGCGCCTGGGCCGGGACCCCGTGGATCGTGAACTCGCGCAACACTGCCGACGAAGATGTCGTCCGGACCCTGGCGTCGATGGCCGACTGCACCGCCGACATCCAGCACAAGATCGACAGCCTCGACCTCGTGCAGGACCTGATCGTGGCGGGCATGGGCGTCGGCCTGCTCCCGACGTCGCTGACCCCCCGCGACGGCGTACGCCTCCTGGACCTGGCCGGCCCCGATGTGATCATGCGGGCGCACGCGGTCACCCACGACGGACGTGAGACCTGGGCTCCGCTGCGCCTGGTGCTCGACCGGATGACCACACCGCCGGCCCCATCACCGGTGCCGCCATGGTCGAGTTCTCGCGGTGCGCAAGCCGGTACCGAGCTCTGACCCCGCCTTTAGACGGGACCGGCGGCCCGCCCCACGCGACCGGCTTGGCGTCGTCGGGTTGCGACCGGCGCGGGGCCGACGTCGTGAGAACGCCGTGATCACTGCGGCACGAGCCGCGAAGATCAGCAAGGGTACGCCGCCGCTCAACGCCGTGATCGCGCTCGGGGCGATCCGATGATGACGGTGCAGGACGACCGCGAGATCGAGCCGGCGACCGTCAGCACGGCCAGCACGATCAGCCCCGGATCGCGGAAGATCACGGCCAGCGGGACGAAGTGGACCCCGACCACGAGACAAGGTCCACGGCGCGCTCAGATGCACCAACCGAACCAGACGAAGGCCGCGACGGCGCAGACCAGGCCGGTGACGGCGAGATCGCGGGTCAGCTCGGTCGCACCATCGAGCCACGGTAGCGAGGAGGTCAGGTCGGGGCGCGAAACCTGGTGGCGCCGAGCCCGAGGCCGGCTCCCCTTGGATCGGCGCTTCGGCGTGGCACACGGGGTGGTGCAACGTACCCCGCCGCCTGACAGCAGCGCCGACCGCAACCTGAGCCAGTCCGTCCACGTTGGCGTTGACCTGGAGCAAGTGGTGAGATCTCGAGCAGGACCGTGACGGACATAAAGGGCCGATGCGCGTCTGATCACCGATCAGAAGGTATGGCTGCGAGCGCAATAGATGTCGACCTTCTTCACGAAATTCTTGCTGAGGCGATCGGGGAAGCGGCGGCTGCGTGAGGGCCATCGGAGGGCATCTTCGACGAGGTCGGTGTGCAACGGGCCCCGATCGTCCCACGCGCTGACGCGGCGGGAGTGGGCCTCGATCACGGAGGCCAGGTACAGCCATCCTGACCCAGGAGCGTCGGTATCTGATGTCCCCAACCCAGACGGCGTTAAGGACGCGGTGTCCCAGACCCGCTCGCCGCGCGGCCGGGGAGGCGTCGGCGTGGTCGACAATCGTGGTCGTCTTCCACCGGCGGGGGCAGATCCCGCGTAAACCGAGGCGGCGCATGCTGGCGACCGTTGTGCGGCGATGGTCTCCCCGTCCTCGCGCAGGTCAGCCAGATCCGTGGGGAGCCGGAGACCTCGTCCGAGGCGCGATGGACCAACGACCTTGGCCTCGACCCTCGGCGCGTAGCACCCGCATCGACGGCTTCCGCTGGCGCCAGGCATAGAACCCCGACCGGGAACCTCCAGCAGCCGCGCGATCCGGAGGAGGGTCCGTAGGGTCGGCTGATGCAGACACGTGCACTCGGCAACGACACCGTCGGCCGCGTCGAGGTCGGGGCGGTCGGGCTCGGCCTGATGACCTTTGACCAGACCGGCCACCAGCCCCGCGAGCAGCTGCTCGACACCATCCGCGCCGCGCTCGACGCGGGCGTCACCCTCTTCGATACCGCCGACGCCTACGGGCCCGGCCAGGAGCTGGGTCCGGATGCCCAGGGCGAGAACGAGAAGCTCATCGCCTCGATCCTCGACGAGCTGGGCGTCCGCGACCGGGTCCTCTTGGCCACGAAGGGTGGTGCCTTCCGCACCGAGGGTGGCGGCTGGGACCACGACGGACGACCGGAGTACCTGTACCGGGCGGTCGACGCCAGCTTGTCGCGGCTCGGGGTCGAGCAACTCGCGCTCTGGCAGCACCACCGCCCCGATCCCAAGACCGACTACGCCGAGACCATCGGCGCGCTGAGTGAGATCGCTGCCAGTGGCAAGGTGCGCATGATCGGGCTGTCCAACGCCGACCCGGGTCAGATCCGGGCGGCGCACGTCGCGTTGGGCGACAGCTTGGTCAGCGTGCAGAACCAGTTCAGCCCGAAGTTCCGCAGCAGCCGGCCCGAGATCGAGGTCTGCACCGAGCTAGGACTGGCCTTCTTGCCCTGGAGCCCGCTCGGCGGGCTGTCGGACGCCAAGGAGTTGGCCAGCCACCACCCGGCCTTTCAGCAGGTGGCCGAGGCCCGCGGCGTGAGCGCCCAGCAGGTGGCGCTGGCCTGGGAACTAGCCCAATCGCCCGTGGTCATCCCGATCCCGGGGGCCAAGCGGCCGCAGTCGATTCTCGACTCCGCCGCGGCTGCTGACCTCGACCTGACCCCGGAGGAGTTGACCGCGCTCAATCAGGACTGAGCCCCGACCGAGCCGCCTCAGCGTGTTCGGTCGAGTGAAGTGTCGGAGGTTTTCGGCCGTTCCTCTACGGGGTGCGGCCCTCGGTTGAGGGCAGTGCGGTGGGCTTGCTCGTCCTCGATGGGCGGGACGTTGCCGATGCTGCTGTGGAGGCGCCGGTTGATGTACCAGTCGACCCAGCCCGCGGTGGCGTACTCGACGTGGGCGATGGTCTTGTAGCGGCCGTCGTTAAAGACGGTGGTGCGGATGCTCGGCCTTGTAGAGCCCGAACGAGCGGCCCACCATCATGCGCCGGCGTCACCGCCGAGGTTCGGCGAACTGGTGTCGACGATCCTCACCTCTACGGCAAGGACTGCGAAGCGCCTATCACCGACAATTTGAGGCATGCACCTAGAAGTCCCTCGTGGCGCGAGGTAAGACTGAGGCCATGCAGGAGAAGAGGGTCATTGCTCACTCTGCTAACCCGGTGACGGTCGATTCTTTGACGGCAGATCTTCGCCGCCTCGAGCTGGGAACGGGAGCGACGGTGCTGGTGCATAGTTCGCTGTCCAGCCTGGGCTGGGTATGCGGGGGCGCCATAGCGGTGATCGAGGCCTTGCTCCAGGTGCTCGGTCCGGGCGGAACCCTTGTGGTGCCGACCCACACGAGCGACCTGAGTGATCCCGCGGAGTGGACGAACCCGCCCGTGCCTGAGGAGTGGTGGGACACCATTCGTGCCTCGATGCCGGCCTTCTCGCCACAGGTGACTCCCAGTTGCGGCATGGGCGCGGTCGCTGAAGTAGCACGTTCGTGGCCGGGCGCTCGACGAAGTGGTCATCCGCACGTGTCCTTCGCGGCGATAGGTCCTGCTGCGGACCAGATCGTCGGACACCATCAGCTGGCCTACGGGCTCGGTGAGGGGTCACCGTTGGCACGCCTGTACGAGGCGGACGCGTTCGTGTTGTTACTCGGCGTGGGTCACGACCGCAACACATCGCTACATCTGGCTCAGTATCGGTGCCAGAACCGGCCCGCGGTCCGGCAGGCGGGGCCGGTGATCGTCGATGGTGTGCGCCGCTGGACAGAGTGGCCCGACATCGACCTGGATAGTGACAACTTCGCCGAACTGGGACCTGAATTCAGGCTGGACTCGAGCTCGCGCATAGGCACCGTAGGTCAAGCAACGGTCGAGTTGATGAGGCAGAGGCACCTGGTCGACTGGGCCACAGAGCGGTTTCGCCGCACGGCATCTGTCGAGTCGACCCGTTGAGCGAGACCCTCGGCGGTCCGTACCGCGGCCCGCCGACGCTGCCTTCTCCTCACGATTCCGCCCGTCGAACCAGCCGGGCGCGATCGAGGATGACGACCGCCCTGCCTTCGAAGCGAATATGACCGCGACCGGCAAGATCTTGTGGCACCCGATTCACTGCCTGCCGGGAGCCGCCGACTGAACCCATGCACTGAGCCGGCAACCCGCTGACGCAGCTTCGACCTGGGGTCACGTCCCGACGGGACGCCATAGCGTCGCTTGTGGCCTCAGCACGGCCTATAAGCCGGTCCCCGATCCGTTGCGGTGGATTCGTCCGAACCAATCCGCGCCTGACTAGCTCTGACGGGTGGCGCCCCCAGCAGGATTCGAACCTGCGACACAAGGTTTAGGAAACCTTTGCTCTATCCCCTGAGCTATGGGGGCCGACGAAGCCCGGGCAGCAAGAGAGAGCTTAGAACGTCTTCCGGCTGCCCACAGAGTACTCGTCGCGGGCGCCGGGACGCGTGCTGTTCATCGCGACCCGGACCAGTGGGCGTGCGTCGTCAGCCGAGAGCGCGGACCCGGTTGTTGCGCGGCTCGTGGGTCAGTTCCACGAGTCCGAGTGCTTCCAGCAGCGGGGGCAGGTACATCCCGAACCTCCCTCGGTAGCCGGATCGCAGCCCGTACCAGCCCCCTACGGGATTGTCGGCTGAGCGAGCCCAGGCCTCGACGCTCCCCTCGGGCGCAGCCTTCTTCTCGTCGGCGGCCCCGAGCGGCACCCATCCGTCCTGATCCGCGAGCCAGGCATGCAGGTCCTCGACGGCGCGGAGGTGGTAGCGCAGCGTCGTGCTGCCCACCTGACACACCAGCGCGGGTGGCGAGGCCTCTGGGTCCCGGTACATCGTGTACGCGGACGAACCGGGAGCGGTGCGCAGCTCCCAGGGGTCGTCCTTGGCACCAGTAGCCTCGGCCATGAGCACTCCTCACCTCGATGCGCGATGTCCGCTCCCGTATGCCTAGCAGCCCGCGGCGGGCTACCGCAAGGGTGGCGCATCGACGGCCGCGCAGGCCGGGCGACGGCGGCGGTCGGAACCCAGGAGTGCGAGAATCCGGCGGGTGACCGCGATCCTTCTCGACGTCGACACCGGCACCGACGACGCCCTGGCCATCCTGTACGCCATCGCCCATCCCGACCTGGAGGTCCTGGGGATCACCTGCGTGGCCGGGAACGCCGGGCTCGAGCAGGTGGTCACCAACACGCTCAAGGTGCTCGACGCGGCGGGCGCGACCGACATCCCGGTCGCTGCCGGAGCCGGCGCCCCGCTGATCGAGCGGGCCCGGACCGAGGGCGCGTTCCACGGCATCGACGGGCTCGGTGGGGTGCCGTTGCCCGACACCGCCCGTCAACTGGTCGCCGACTCCGCGATCGGGTTGATGCGGCGGCTGATTCTCGAGGCTGAGGAGCCGGTCACCCTGGTCGCGCTCGCACCGCAGACCAACATCGCGCTGCTGCTGCGCGGCTGCCCGGAGGTCGCCGAGCACATCGAGCGCATCGTGTTCATGGGTGGCTCGGCCGGCCGCGGCAACGTGACTGCGGTCGCCGAGTTCAACGTCTGGCAGGACCCGGAAGCGGCGACCAGCGTCATCGAGTCCGGTCTGCCGGTCCGGATGTACGGGCTCGACGTCTTCGACCGGCTCGTCGTCGATCTGGCCACCGCAGACCGGCTCCGCGACGCGGCTGATCCGGCCCGGCGCCTGGCCGGTGGGCTGCTGCATCACCGTGGCGAGCAGACCTCGGCGTCGACGGGCGGCTACGTGGGGCAGTTGGGCGATGCCGGCGCCCTGATCACGCTGACCGATCCCGAGCTGTTCATCAGCGAGGTCCTGCCGGTGCGGGTGAACCTGGCCGGGATCGGCCGGGGTCAGACCATCGTCGACCGACGCGCGGTCGCCCAGGATGCGGGCGCACTGTCGGCCGACCCGTGGCCGCGCATCGAGGTGGTCCTGGACGCCGATCTGGCCGCGGCCGCCGACCGCTTCATCACTGTCCTGGACGGGTCCGCAGCCACCGGTCACTGATCGCTGCGCCGAGCTCGGCCAGGACCGAGGCGGTGAGCTCGGGATCGTCGCGGGTGTCGAGGTCGGTCAGTTCGCTGAGCTGGTGCACGCCGGCGAACACATCCTGCAGCGGTGAACTCGCAGTCAGCTGATTGCTGCCGACCACGGCGAAGCACGGCCGAGGCGCGGAGCGCTGCGCCACCACGTACGGGAGCTTGCCCTGCTCGGTCTGGTCATCGATCCGGCCCTCGCCGGTGACCACGATCTCGGCCCCGGCCACGTGCTCGTCGAAGCCGAGCAGGTCGAGGAAGAACTCGGCACCCGAGCGGATCTTTGCGCCCAGCAGCAGGGCGGCGAACCCGACCCCGCCGGCCGCACCACTTCCCGGCGTGGCCGCGGCAGCGAGCCCCGCCGGACCGATCAGCGCGGCCCATCGGGCCAGTCCGTCGTCGAGCATCTCGACCTCGACCGGGGTGGCCCCCTTCTGCGGGCCGAAGACGTGAGCCGCGCCGCGCGGACCGTGCAACGCCGCATCGACGTCACTGGCCACCACCCAGGTGACGTCGCCAGGCACCTGGAGGGTGTCGAGATCGACGCGGGCGATCCGCCCCAGGGCACCGCCCATCGGCGGCACCGGCCGTCCGTCGGCGTCGGTGATGGTGGCGCCGAGGGCGGTCAGCAACCCGAGGCCGGCGTCGGTGCTGGCACTGCCGCCGAGCGCGAGCACCACCGTGGTGGGCCCGAGGTCGAGCGCGGCCCGCACCGCCTGCCCGAAGCCGAGACTCGACGCGTGCAAGGGATCGAGCCGCCCGTCCGGCAGCAGGGTGATGCCGCAGGTGTTGGCCAGCTCGACCACCGCCGTGCGCCCGTCGTACGCGATGGTCGCGTCGTGGGGGTGGCCCAGCGGACCGGGCACCCGGACCCGGTGCGGGGTGAAGCCCGCGGCGAGCGCGGCGTCGACGCTGCCGTCGCCGCCGTCGGCCAGCGGCAGCCGGACGCACTGCACCCCGGTCCGCCGCTCCATCCCGAGGGCGATGCTCTCGGCCACCCGGGCAGCGGTCAGGCTGCCCTTGAACTTGTCGGGAGCGACGAGCACCTTCATCGGCTCAGCTCGCCGTCGATCGACGAGCTGATCCGGGAGTCGCTCATTCGTGCGTGTGCTGCTCCTGCAGCTTGGCGACCTGCGCGTGCACCTCGGCCATGTCGAGGTTCTTCACCGCGTCCACCACCTGCTTGAGCGCCGGACCGGGGAGCGCGCCGGCCTGGTTGAAGACCAGGACACCCTCGCGGAACGCCATCAGGGTCGGGATGCCCTCGATGCCGAGCTGGCCGGAGAGCTCCTGGTTGGCCTCGGTGTCGAGCTTGGCGAAGACGATGTCCCCGTTCTCCTCCGACGCCTTCTCATAGATCGGGGCGAATCGCTTGCACGGGCCACACCAGTCGGCCCAGAAGTCCACCAGCACGATGTCGTTGTCGGTGATGGTGCCTTCGAAATCGTCGGCGGAGATGTCAACCGTTGCCATGCCACTGCTCCTCGTGTTCAGTCGGTTCCGCGGTTCGCGGTCGGCCACCCCGGTCAACCACATCGGCTGCGGGTCTATTCCGACGCGTCGGCCGTCGCGAAGCTACTTGATGGCCACGATGCGCCGCATCGGGATGGTCACCTCGACCACCTCGCGGCGCTTGAGGCCGTCCTCCAGATATTCGATCGCGCTCTCGATCCGCGATGCCCGGGTGCTGGGCAGATAGAGCGCGGACATCACCAGCTCGGCGTCGGCCCGGGAGCGGATGGGGAACCGGTAACGCTCGCGGGCGTCCTCGACCTTGCGCAGCCCGTGCTCGGTCAGCGTCTTCGCGAAGCCGGTGAGCTCGACCGGGCCGGGGAACTGCGGGCGGGTCCGCAGCCGACCGTTGATCCGGCCGAGGACACGGATGTCGCGAGGCCCGAGCGGTCGGAGCGCGGGAGCGATCGCCGCCAGCACCCCGCCGGGGCGCAGCACCCGGGCCGCCTCGGCGACCACCTCGGTCAGCGGGGTCACCACCACCAGACCCAGGGAGCTGGTCACCATGTCGACCGAATCGTCGCGGAACGGCAGCCGGAGCGCGTCGGCCTGGACCCACGGGCCGGGGCCGCGGGTGGCGGCGACGCCGAGTTCGTCGGCCGACAGATCGAGGCCGATGACCGTACGCCCCTCCTGGGCGAGCTCGCGCGACATCGGACCCGAGCCGCAGGCCAGGTCGACGACGACCCGGGCCGACGGCGACGCCGCCCGAGCCAGCCAGCGGTACGGGGTGTGGTCCTGCGACACCGCCCGGGAGAGGACGGCTTCGACGACGCCGGCGCGGTCGCGGTGGAACTCGGCCAGATACTTGCGCCAGTCGACCTCGTCGTCAGACACCCGCTGCCTCCTGTTGACCGGGGAGCCCGCTGAGGGCCTGGGCAACATCTTGACCGATGTCGCGCAGCAGCCGTCCCGGACCCACCGGAAGACCGGCCACGGCCGAGACCAGCGCCGACATCCCGGGCAGCGGCTCGTCGGCCGTCCCCCGGCTGACCAGGTCGGGAGCGAGCAGCGGGTTGCTGCCGTCGTTCCACGGGGCGCTCAACTTCTGCCAGGTGGCGACCCAGGCGGTCGAGATCTCCTGCACCGACGGCACCCCGAAGAAGTGGCCGACCGGGGCGTAGTGCCGCAGCGCGACCAGCGGGGAGTTGACGTAGATGATGGCCAGCCGTACGCGGGCGTCGAGATCGCGTCGGTGCTCGAGCGGCAGCCGGGTGACGAAGGTGCACGGCTGCGGGCAGCTCTCCCCCACGTCGGGCCGCTGCCCCGGGGCCATCGTGGCGAAGTTGAGCGCGCACACGCCCAGTGCGTCGCCGAGCCGGGAGTGGAAGCGGTTGAGATAGGCGGTGTAGCCCGCGGTGTCGCCGTGGCAGGCGTTGAGCGAGCGCTTGGCCGTCGCCTGCAGCGCCGAGGAGTGCGGGCAGGTCGGATCACCGGTCCCCCAGCGACTCCCGCCGACGAACTGCTGCATCAACAGCGGGTCGCCGCCGTGACCGAGCGTGCTCTCCCAGGCCAGCTGTTGCAGGTACTCACCGAGCAGATGGGCGGTGACCACGACCTGCAGCGGCTCACGGCGCAGCGCCCGGATCTCCAGCACCTCGAGCATCAGCTCGTACAGCGGGACCAGCGAGGCCAGGGCCCCGCGGATCGGGTCGCGCGGCTCCGCCGGGAACGAGGAGGCGGCCAGCCGGGCCGCCCACGGTTCGTGGTGCTCGCGGGAGATGGCGGTGAAGTCCTCGGCGTCGAGGTCGAGCACCCGCCGGGAGGTCGCGGCCAGGTCGCGGGCCCGGATCAGCGCCGGCGACGTGGGTCCGGCCCGGACCTCGTCGTCGAGCAGGCCGGCCACGGCGTCGTACCAGTGCGTCTCGAGCATGGCATCGATCGCCGCCAGCCGTGTCACCGTGTGTCCTTCAGCCCCGACCCTGCGTGATCACACCCGGGAGACGAACAGGTGGGTCGACGCCTCGTTGTCGATCTCGCAGCCGGGCGAACCGTCGGCGGTCAGCCGGACCCCGAGACCACCGGACTCGACCTGCACGACCGCACCCGGCTGGATGCCGGCCTCACGCAAGGTGCCCATCATCTCGACGTCCTTCTGGATCTCCTCGCTCATCCGCTCCACCACGACCTGGACCGAGTCGCTGCTCGAGCGGACGACGTCCTGGAGTTGCTCGTTGCCCTGGCGGAACGGCTCGAGGTCACCGATCACGCCGAGCTCCTCGAGCCCGGGGATCGGGTTGCCGTAGGGCGAGACGGTCGGCGCGTGCAGCAACTCGACGAGCCGGCGCTCGACGTCCTCGGAGATCACGTGCTCCCAGCGACAGGCCTCGTCGTGCACCTTCTCCCAATCGAGCCCGATGACGTCGATCAGCAGCCGCTCGGCCAGCCGGTGCTTGCGCATCACCCGGGTGGCGCGGGTCCGACCCTCGCTGGTCAGTTCCAGGTGCCGGTCGCCCAGCACGTGGACGAGGTTGTCGCGCTCCATCCGGGCCACGGTCTGAGAGACCGTCGGCCCACTCTGGTGCAACCGCTCGGCGATCCGGGCGCGAAGAGGAACGATGCCTTCCTCTTCCAACTCGTAGATCGTCCGGAGGTACATCTCAGTGGTATCGATCAGATCGCTCACGCGGCCATTCTCCCTGTCCAGCCCGGCACCGACCGAGGCGTTTCATGTGGTGCTGGGCTGGGGGCAAGATTAGACGATGTCCACCACCGAGCGACCCACGATCTGGTGGGTGCGACGGGACTTCCGGCTGGCCGACAACCCAGCGCTGCGCGCAGCGATCGACCGAGGCTCCGCGGTGCTGCCACTCTTCGTCCTCGACCCGGCCCTGCACAGAGGCGCCGGGACAGCGCGGCGCGCCTGGTTGTACGCGGCCCTGGCCGACCTCGACGCCGAACTGCGGGCCTCCGAGGGGCCCGGCTTGAGCGTGGTCGAGGACCGGCCGGTCGACGCGCTGCCGCGGGTGGCCCGCGCAACGTCCGCGTCGGAGGTGCACATCGCCAGCGACTTCGGACCCTACGGCCGACGGCGCGACGAGACGGTCGAACGGACGCTGAGCGACGCCGGGGTCGCGTTGCACCGAACCGGATCCCCGTACGCGGTGGCCCCGGGCAGCTTGCGCAACGGGTCGGGCACCCCCTATCAGGTGTTCAGCCCGTTCCACCGCGCCTGGACCGAACACGGGGTGCACGATCCCGCGCCGCCGGTCGAGGTCGAGCACGGTCAGCTGGATCGAGGCGCCCGGACGGATCCGTCCCCCGGACCCCGACCCGGTGCTGCGCGAGCGGGCCGGCGAACGGCGGGCGGTGAGCGACTGGCAGGCCTGGCTGGACACCGACCCCGACGGCGTCGACGACTACGCCAAGACTCCACGACTTCCCGGGACCCGACGCCACCTCGCACCTGTCGATCGCACTGCGCTGGGGCCACCTGCACCCGCGTACGGTGCTGGCCGACCTGCGCGGCCGGCGGTCGGCCGGCGCGGTGGCCCTGGCCCGGCAGATCGGTTGGCGCGACTTCTTCGCCGACGTGCTGTTCCACCGCCCCGACGCGGTGACGACGCCGATCCGCTCCGAGTTCACCGCGATGGAGTCCGACGATCCGGCCGCCTCGCCGCTGGCCGCCGAGCGGCTGGCCGCCTGGCAGCAGGGTCGGACCGGCTATCCGCTGGTCGACGCCGGGATGCGCCAGCTGCTGGCCGAGGGCTACATGCACAATCGGGTCCGGATGGTCGTGGCCTCGTTCCTGATCAAGGACCTGCACATCGGCTGGTGGCACGGCGCGGACTGGTTCATGGAGCAGTTGCGCGACGGCGACATCGCGCAGAACCAGCTCAACTGGCAGTGGGTCGCCGGCTGCGGCACCGACGCCGCCCCGTACTTCCGCATCTTCAACCCGATGACCCAGTCGGCCAAGTTCGACGGCGACGGGGACTACATCCGCCGGTGGGTTCCGGAGCTCGCCGGGGTCGCGCTGAAGCACCTGCACGAGCCCTGGTCGTCACCGGACGGAGTGCCGGCCGGCTACCCGCCGCCGATCGTCGACCACAAGGCCGAGCGGCAGGAATCACTCGACCGGTACGCCGCGCTCCGGCGCTGACCGACCGCCGAGACCGAGTGCGAGGCCGGGCCGAAACTGGCCCGGAAAAGCCGTTGATCGAGGCCGGCGGCGGGCCTACATTTGGCGTACACGGAAAGGAGGTGGTCCGAGGAATGAGTGACTTTCGGACATGTGAGGTGACGGCCAGCTAGCCGCCCCCGACTGTGATCTGGTCGCTGAGTGCGGCCGGCTAATCCACAGCCAACACCCGAACCCGCGAGCGCCGGTATTGTCCCCCGGCCGGCACCGTTCCACTGGAGCGATGTCGACAAGCTCGCGGGTTTGTTGGTGTCCGGGGCCGGACGATCGACGGCACCGCCTACCGTGAGCCCCATGGACGCACAGGTGCGGCGCGTCGAGGTGCCGGCCGAACGGCTGTCCGGCTGGATCGAGCGGTTCGCTCTCCGACACGGCGGCCTGATCGGCGGCACCGCGGGCCTGGTGCTCGAGGCCGTGGACGGCGCCCGGGCCGATCTCACCCCACCGTTCACACCCGACCCCGACGTCGATCTGATCGTCGACGTCCTGCGGGCCCGCACCGTCGGGGCCGTGCTGGTCCGCCGCGGCGGTTTCGCCGTCGGTGTGTTCGACGGCACCACGCTCCTGGCCAGCAAGGTCGACCGGAACTACGTCCAGGGCAAGACCAAGGCGGGCGGCTGGTCGCAGCAGCGGTACGCGCGCCGTCGGGCCAACCAGGCGCAGCAGGCGTACGCGGACGCGGCAGAGGAGGTCCTGCGGGTGCTCGGTCCCCGCGTCGACGACCTCGACGCCGTGGTCGGCGGGGGTGACCGGGCCGGGGTCGAGGCCGTGCTGGCCGATCCGCGGCTGAGCGCCGTCCGCGCGCGGTGGACCGGCGCCGTCCACCCCACCCCGGACCCGCGGCTCACCGTCCTCCAGGGCTTTCCCGAGCAGTTCCGCGCGGTCACCATCACGCTCAACCACCTGGCCTGATCCCGGCAGCCGGTCACTCCACAGGCGCCTTCTCGATGACCGGGGCCAGCGCCCGGACGGTGTCGATGGTGTCGGCCTGGTCGGCCGTCTTGTCGGTCCGGTAGCGCAGCACCCGGGCGAACCGCAGGGCGACCCCGCCGGGATAGCGGGTGGAGATCTGGAGCCCGTCGCAGGCGATCTCGACCACGGTGGTCGGCTCGACGTGGACCACGTGCTGGGTCCGGCGCACCTCGTGCTCGAGGAAATGGGCGGTCTGCCAGGTGAGCACCTCGTCGGTGAGCCCCTTGAACGTCTTGCCCAGCATGACCAGTCCCCCATCGGCCGGGTCGCGGGCGGCCAGGTGGAGATTGGAGAGCCAGCCGTGGCGGCGACCGTGGCCCCACTCGACCGCGGTGACCACCAGATCGAAGGTGTGCCGCGGCTTGATCTTGATCCAGGCCGAGTCCCGTCGGCCCGCCGCGTACGGGGCGTCCGGGTTCTTCACCACCACACCCTCATAGCCGCAGGTCACCGCGTCGGCGAAGGTCTCGGCGACCTGCGCGTCGGTGGTGCAACGGTGGCGCGGGACCATCAACTCGGCCGGTAGCAGTCGCTCCATCTCGGCGGCCCGCTCGGCCAGCGGCACGTCGAGCAGGTCGCGACCGTCGACGTGCAACAGGTCGAAGAAGAAGACCCGCAACGGGCTGGCCCGGGCCAGCTCGGCCGCCTCGGCCCGGCCGCTCAGGGCCCGGGACGCGATGACCTGGAAGACCTCGGGCGTGCCGTCCCCGCGCAGCGCCAGCACCTCGCCGTCGAGGACCAGCCGATGGTGCGGCAGTGCCCGGACGATCGCCACCACCACCGGCAGCCGCGCGGTGATGTCGTCCAGCGACCGCGTGAAGATCCGCACGGCGTCGCCGTCGCGGTGCACCTGGACCCGGATCCCGTCGAGCTTGTGGTCGACCAGCACCGGCAGCCCCGACTTGGCCACCGCCTCGACCGGGGTCGGGGCGCTGGCCGCCAGCATCGGCTGGATGCCGACGCCCACGGTCAGTCCGACCGCGTCGAGACCGGCGGCACCGTCGCGCAGCAGGACGGTGGCGGCAGCGGTGGTCGACGACATCAGCATCGCCGCGCGGCGTACGGCGGCCACCGGGACGGCGTACGCCGCGGCCAGGCCCTCCTGGACCTGCGACTCGAGCGCTCCCTGACGCAGCTCACCGGAGACGAGGGCACCGAGGAAGCGCTGCTCGTCGGCGGTGGCGAGGCCGAACAGCTCGGCCACCGCGGCCGATCGGGCCGCTGCCGACCCCGGACCACCGAGGTCGGCCATCGCGGCGAAGGCGCGATCCACCTCGGCGACGGTGAGGCTCGGCTCGTCGGCGGCGGTCGGGGCACCCTCCAACGACTTCCACCCGACGCCGGTGCGGCGTTGCCGCAGCGCCCCGGACAGGTAGGACACGACGGTCTCGATGTCGTCCGGCCCGGTGTCGCGCAGCACGTCGGCGATCAGGTCGCGCTTGGCCAACCGGGAGCGGGTCGCGGCCAGGGCGGCGCTGGTCTCGACCAGTCGGTGCAGCGGCGTCGGGTCATCGGGCGACATGAGGAGATTGTGCCGCGCACCACCGACAGTTCGCTGCCCTGGCGGTAGCGTGCCGGGGTGGGCACATCGTGGTGGCCGGAGCGCGGGGCCGACCATGCGCTCTTCGCGGGCTGGTCGTTCGTCGGCGCCGCCGCCGGATTCGGCGTCCTGGCCATCCTGAATATCGGGGCCTTCTGGCTGGTCGGCGCCACCCTGGCCGCCATCGTCCTGCTGTCCGTGCTCGGTCCGCGTCGCGCCACCTGGGGAGCGCTGGTCGGTCTCGGCGCGGCGGCCGCGGCCGTCGCCTGGCTCAACCGCGCCGGCCCCGGATCGGTCTGCACCCGCACGGCCGGGTCGCCGACGTGCGACGAGCTGTGGAATCCGTGGCCGTGGTTCGTCACGGCCACGGCGCTGGTCGCCCTCGGCGTCACCGGCTACCGCCGTCGTCATCCCCGCACCGGCCGCCGTCCGCACCTCGGCGTCGCCACCGATCCCCCTCGGTGAGGGTCGGGCGACCTGGATGCCGGGCGTCGGCCGTGAGACGACGAAAGCCGCCCGTCCACGAGGGACGGGCGGCTTCGACGGCGTACGAGCGGTCAGGCCTTGTCGGCGGCGGGGGTCTCCGCTGCCTCTTCGGCCGACGTGTCGTCGCTCGGGGTCTGCTGAGCACCGGTCTCGACGTCGCGCTCCTCGGTCTGCTCGACCAGCTCCTCCGCCGGCGCCTCGTCGGCCGGAGCCGACGCCACGGGGGCGGCCGCGGCGGCCGGAGCCGTCGGGGTGGAGGCGGCCTTCTTGGCCGGCTGAGCCTTGGCCTTGCGCGAGTCGGCCACCGACTCGGTGACCAGCTCGATCAGGGCCATCGGCGCGTTGTCGCCCTTGCGGGGGCCGACCCGGGTGATCCGGGTGTAGCCACCGTCGCGCTCGGCCACGGTCGGGGCGATCTCGGTGAACAGGGTGTGCACGACGCCCTTGTCCTTGACCGTGGTCAGGACGAGACGGCGGGAGTGGATGTCACCCCGCTTGGCCTTGGTGATCAGCTTCTCGGCCAGCGGACGCAGCCGCTTGGCCTTGGCCTCGGTGGTCACGATCTTGCCGTGCTCGAACAGCTGCGTCGCCAGGTTGGCCAGGATGATCTGCTGGTGCGACGCGCTGCCGCCGAGGCGGGCACCCTTGGTAGGGGTAGGCATGTCAGTTCTCCAGGTTAGGTGGCTCAGGCTGCGTGGGTGCGCTAGCTCAGTACTGCTCGGTCTCGCTGTAGTCGACGTCTTCCTCGTCGATCTCGTCGTACCGGTCGATCGCGCTCAGCGGGTCGAAGCCGGGGGCGCTGTCCTTGAGCGACAGACCCATCTCGTGCAGCTTCAGCTTGACCTCGTCGATCGACTTGGAGCCGAAGTTGCGGATGTCCAGCAGGTCCTGCTCGCTGCGCGAGACCAGCTCGGACACCGTGTGGATGCCCTCGCGCTTCAGGCAGTTGTACGACCGGACGGTCAGGTTGAGGTCCTCGACCGGCAGAGCCAGGTCGGCGGCCAGCTGCTCGTCGATCGGCGACGGGCCGATCTCGATGCCCTCGGCCTCGACGTTGAGCTCACGGGCCAGACCGAACAGCTCGACCAGCGTGCGACCCGCCGAGGCGACGGCGTCACGCGGGCGGATGGCCGACTTGGTCTCGACGTCCAGGATCAGCTTGTCGAAGTCGGTGCGCTGCTCGACGCGGGTGGCCTCGACCTTGTAGGTGACCTTGAGCACCGGCGAGTAGATCGAGTCGACCGGGATGCGGCCGATCTCGGCGTCGATCGTCTTGTTCTGCACGGCGGAGACGTAGCCACGGCCACGCTCGACGACCAGCTCCATCTCGAGCTTGCCCGGAGTCGTTGAGGGTCGCGATGTGCAGGTCGGGGTTGTGCACCTCGACCCCGGCCGGCGGGGCGATGTCGGCCGCGGTGACCGCGCCGGCACCCGCCTTGCGCAGGTACATGGTGACCGGCTCGTCCTCCTCGGAGGAGACGACGAGGCCCTTGAGGTTCAGGATGATCTCGGTGACGTCCTCGACGACGCCCTCGATGGTGGAGAACTCGTGCAGGTTGCCGTCGACCTTGATGCTCGTCACGGCCGCCCCCGGGATGGAGGACAGCAGCGTGCGCCGCAGCGAGTTGCCGAGCGTGTAGCCGAAGCCGGGCTCGAGCGGCTCGATGGTGAACGCGAGCGGTTGTCGGCGACGACCTCTTCAGACAGGGTCGGGCGCTGTGCGATCAGCATGTGTTCATCTCCTTTCCCGCTCTCCCCGCTATTTGAGAGAGCAGAACCGATCCCGCATCGGGCGGGTCCGGGGTGGCCCCGGCGGACCGGGGCGAAGTACGTGGGGTCGGAATCGGCACACGTGGTGCCGGCCCCGACCTTCAGGTGACCGGGACCGGCGTGCTGCCGGTCCCGGTCGCCCGGAGGAAGCTGCTACTTGGAGTAGAGCTCGACGATCAACTGCTCCTGCACGTCGATCACGATCTGCTGACGCGTCGGGAGCTGGTGCACCAGGATGCGGCCGCGATCGGGGTAGACCTGGAGCCAGGCCGGAACGTCGCGCTCGCCGTGGGTCTCCCGGTTGATGATGTGCGGCGTCTGCTCCTTGAGCTTGTCGGCGAGGTCGATGATGTCGTGCGACGCTGACCCGGTAGGAGGGGATGTTCACGCGGTGACCGTTCACCAGGAAGTGGCCGTGGACCACGAACTGGCGGGCCTGCCGACGCGTACGCGCCAGACCGGCGCGGTAGACCACGTTGTCCAGCCGGGACTCCAGGATCTGCAAGCAGGTTGTCACCCGTCTTGCCCTGGAGGCGGTTGGCCTCTTCGTAGTAACGACGGAACTGCTTCTCGAGCACGCCGTAGGAGAAGCGGGCCTTCTGCTTCTCGCGGAGCTGGAGCGAGTACTCCGACTCCTTGGTGCGTCCACGGCCGTGGACGCCGGGCGGGTAGGGGCGCTTCTCGAACGCCTTGTCGCCACCGACCAGGTCAACACCCAGTCGACGCGACTTCTTGGTCATAGGACCGGTATAGCGAGCCATGTCTTCGTGTAATTCCTTGTCGTCGTCGAGGCTTAGACGCGCCGGCGCTTCGGCGGGCGGCAGCCGTTGTGGGGCACGGGGGTCACATCGGCGATCGCGCCGACCTCGAGGCCGACGGCTCCGAGCGAACGGATCGCGGTCTCGCGGCCCGAACCCGGGCCCTTGACGAACACGTCGACCCGCTTCATGCCGTGCTCCATGGCGCGGCGGCCGGCGGCCTCCGCAGCCATCTGGGCGGCGTACGGGGTCGACTTGCGCGAACCCTTGAAGCCGACGGTGCCGGCGGACGCCCAGGCGATGACCGCACCGGTCGGGTCGGTGATCGAGATGACGGTGTTGTTGAACGTGCTCTTGATGTGGGCGTGGCCCGCGACGACGTTCTTCTTTTCCTTCTTGCGCACCTTGGTGGCACGGGTGTTGCGACCTGCAGTAGCCATGTTTATCGGCCTTCTTCTTGCCGGCGACGGGTTTGCGCGCGCCCTTGCGGCCACGAGCATTGGTGCGGGTGCGCTGACCCCGTACGGGCAGGCCACTGCGGTGACGACGGCCCTGGTACGAGCCGATCTCGATCTTGCGGCGGATGTCGGAGGCGACCTCGCGACGGAGGTCACCCTCGGTCTGGTAGTTCGCCTCGATCCAGTCACGCAGCGCGACGAGGTGGTCGTCGTTGAGTTGGTGGACGCGGAGGTCGCCACTGATCTGCGTGGCTTCCAGGGTCTCCAGGGCGCGGGTACGACCCACCCCGAAGATGTAGGTGAGGGCGACCTCGAGGCGCTTGTCGCGCGGGAGATCCACCCCGATCAGACGTGCCATCAGGCGGTACAACCTTTCGTCAGAGTCGGCGTGCCCCTCGACCGGGTCGAGAGGCTGATGTCGCCGCGGAGGTCTCTGGCGTGATGCGTCCCCGGTTGCCTTCGGTCGAGACGTACTCGACCACCAGGGCCTCGGCCTCCGACCGAGGGTGGGACCGGAACGGATCCGGTCTTGCGATCACACTGTTACTGGGTCTTGCTGTCGTGCTCGTGCTGCGTCGTGTGGCCTACGAGCTGGGCGTCAGCCCTGCCGCTGCTTGTGCCGCGGGTTCTCGCAGATCACCATCACGCGACCGTGCCGGCGAATCACCTTGCACTTGTCGCAGATCTTCTTGACGCTCGGCTGAACCTTCACGTCGAGCTTCCTTGTTGATCCGGTGGGAGTTACTGCCTGACTTGGTCACTTGTGCCGGTAGACGATGCGGCCGCGGGTCAGGTCGTAGGCCGAAAGCTCGACGACCACCCGATCGGCCGGGAGGATGCGGATGTAGTGCTGCCGCATCTTGCCACTGATCGTCGCAAGGACCTTGTGTCCGTTGGCCAGCTCAACACGGAACATCGCGTTGGGCAGAGCCTCGACCACTGTGCCCTCGAGCTCGAGTGCGCCTTCTTTCTTTGCCATAAACTCTCGATCTGATCGATCTTGTCCGCGCGTACGCACGCTTAACCAGGCCAAAGATGGCCGACCGTGGAGTCTACGCCAGTCGGGCTGCGCACCCAAATCGCTCGCTGCCGCCAGGATCAGGCGTGGGCGATACCCCGGGTGATCCGCTCGTGGTAGAGCTCGACGCTCTCCTGGAGGGCCTTGAGGATGTAGGGCGGGAAGTCCATCCCCTGCTTGTGGGCCCACAGCAACCGCTGCTCGACCCGACCGACCTCACGGGCGTAGCCGGCCAGGTCCTTGTCGATCCCGAGATCGATGGCGACCCGACCCATGTCGGCCTTGTAGGTGGACATCGCGTTGGTGCCGACGAGGTTGTAGGTCTTCTCGCGGAGCACCCGGGCCAGGAACAACTGCCAGGGCTTGAGCACCTTGTCCTGGATCATCGCGGTCGCCGACATGTGGTAGAAGGCGAAGTGGCCGGGTTCCTGCTGCTTGATCGGGTGTGATGATCGTCTCGGCGATCGCCGTCTCCCCCATCTGCTTCAGCCCGGTGTTGAGCTGGTTGTAGGCCAGCACGGCCTGTCGCTCGGTGCTCGCCCCGGTGAGGAAGTAGAGCAGCTTCGCCACTGTCCTGGACCGGCTTCAGCGTGGCCAGCGACCCGAGCATCTTGATCTTGAACGAGACGTCCAGGTGGGGTTCAGCGGCCGTGCGACCGAGGTCCTGCTGGAGCCGGTCGAGGATCAGCCCGTGCTGGATCTCCTGGGGCTGCCAGACGTCGGCGTAGAAGATCTTGTTGGTGTCGTCGACCTCGGGCAGCAGCACCAGCAGCTCGAGCACGTTGCGATCGACCTCGAGCTCGACCCGAGCGAGGTAGTCGATGACGTGGCCGAATCGGGCCGCGACGGTCTCGGGGTCCTTGATCGTCCGATCGACCGAGTCGAGCGGGATCGGAGGATAGAGCTCACCCAGTCGCTGGACGTGCTCGGCGATTTTCGCCTGGGTGATGTGTTGCCTTGGCACAGTTCTCATTCTAAGGATCTTTGGGCGGCCGGGATGCCACTTCTGCTGTGTCGGTGGGCACAGTAAGGGTAGCCAAACCATAGTGGTTTGAGACGCTCTCAGTGGTGATTCGGAGCGTGGGTCGAGCACGATTGGTCGCCGGGACCGGGCGTCACTCAATCGATATCGCGGGTGGCCGTCCACGTGGAGCAGCGGCCCAGGTCACGGGTGTCGAAGCCGCGGGAGATCCGGTGCAGTGGGGATGCGGTCGTGGGGGTGGGTGGCGTCGGCGGCTGCGACCCGCCACCGGCGCAACTCCCCGCGGGTCGGCGTCGGTGAGCCGCGGTGCTGCGGACCCGAGCAGTGCTGCCCAGAGGGCCGGGCTGCCGGCAACCCGACCAGTGCCGCGGTCAGAAGAAGACGACGCCGAGCATCACGCCGAGCACCATCAGCAGCGCCACCACGATGGCGACCACGGCCAGGGCCACCCGGGTGGAGCTCCGACTCGGCGCCAGCTCCCCCGGTTGTCCGGAACCGGTGGCGACGATGGCCGGGTTCGCGTACGTGGTCAGCGGCGGGAGCCCGGAGACCACCGGGACGAGCTCGCCGAGCCGTCGGGCGGCGAACAGCGCGTCGAGCCGGTGCTGGTACTCCTCCGGATCGATCGACCCGGATTCGAACGCCGCGTTGAGCCGGCTGTTGAGCTGCTCGCGCTCCGCATCGCTCACCGGGACGTCCGGGGTGCTCCGGTAGGGCGAGGAGATCGGCAGGTCGCTGCTCACGACGCCGAGGCTACCCGCTTGGAGGCGCGCCGACGGGGGGTGACCTTGGGTGGTGGCGCGTTGAGGAACGACCCGAGCCAGCGGCCGTTCGGCGAGTGGTCGACCAGTAGCGCCTTGACCAGCAGGGTGGCCGGCACGGCCAGCAGGGCCCCCAGCGCACCGAGCAGGAAGGCCCAGAAGATCAGCGACAAGAAGGCGACGGTGGCGGTGATGCCCACCGCGTCGCCGGTGAAGCGCGGCTGGATGAGCGTCTGGACGATCACGTTGACCGCGGAGTAGACGATCACCACAGCCAGGGCGGCGCCCGGCCCGATGGCCAGCAACGCGATCAGCGCCGGCGGGATGAGGCCGAGGAGGAACCCGATGTTGGGGATGTAGTTGGTCACGAAGGCCAACACCCCCCAGGTCACCGCGAGCGGCACGCCGATGATCAGCAGGCTGATGACGTTGATGACGGCGACCAGCAGGCCGAAGATCGTGGTGACGCTCCAGTACTTGCGCACGCTGGCCGCGAACTCGGTCAACGCCTCGGCGATCTGCGGGCGCTGACCGCGGATCGCGCGGAGTCGCTGGGTCATGTCGGCGCCGTCGAACACCAGGAAGAACACCATGACCAGCAGCAGCGTCAGCAGCGACAACCCGCTGGTCACCGTGTTGAGCAGCGACTGGGCGACGCCGGTGAACGACGACAGGTTGATGTCGGACGCCGCCTTGGTGAGGGCGCTGGTCTCGACCCCGAGCGCGGACAACCGGGCCAGGCCGCTGTTGAACAGATCGGTGAACTGTGCGGAGTACTGCGGCAGTTCCTGGACCAGCCGGGTCAACGACCACACGGCCGAGCCGAGCACGACGACCAACAGCGCGTAGACCGCGAGCAGCACGACCACGCTGGCCACCCAGCGCGGCACCTTGCGCGCCACCAGCCAGGTGCGGATCGGCTGGACGGTGATCACCAGCGTGAGAACCAGGAAGGTCGGGGCGACGATGCTCGACACCGTCCGCAGCCCGGCGCAGATGATGACCAGCGCGGCGACGATCACCAGACCGGTGCCGGCGGGTAGCGAGGGGCCCGAGGCGACGGATGCAGTTTTGTCACCGCTGAGGGTGTTGGGAGCGGCCATGACTGCATTGTTCCCCTCTCGCACCGGATAAACCGGTTCGACCGGGATGTGGCGGGCGCGTCGCGCCGCTCAGAGCTCGTCGGGCAGCCCGAAACGGGCGAACAATGTGGTGTCGAAGAAGCTGCTGACGTGTCTGACCCCGGACGCCCCCAGGGTCAACACCTGGACCTGGAACGGCCGATGCTTGCCGTCGGGACCGCGCATGTAGAGGGCGAACGCCGGCTGGCCGTTGGCCGAGATCGGGATCATCCGCTGATCACCCGGACCCTCGGCCGGGCAGTGCGTGCTGATGAGCGCACCGATGGCTTCGGGCCCGGAGTACCAGCCGGCGTACGGCGGCATCTCCCAGACGGCGTCGGCGGCCAGCAGTTCGACGATCCGGTCGATGTCGTAGCGCTCGAAGGCGTCGGCGTACGCGGCCAGGAAGTCCTCGCGCTGCTGGTCCCCGAGCGGCTCGGGCTCCTGGTCGGTGTCGAGCTGGCGCAGGGTGACCCGGGCCCGCTGCAGGCTGCTGTTGACCGCGGCCACCGAGGTGTCGAGCAACTCGGCGATCTCCGCGGCCGACCAGTTGAGCACCTCGAACAGGATCAGCGCCGCCCGCTGCCGCGGGGTCAGGTGCTGGAGCGCGGCGATGAAGGCGAGCCGGATGCTCTCCCGGTCGACCACCGCGGCGGCCGGGTCGGCGGGCGCCGCCCCCCAGACCACGGAGTCGGGCAGCGGCTCGAGCCAGGTCACCTCGCTGCGCAGATCGAGTGACCCCCGCGGGTCGGAGCTCGGCTGGCCGAGCCCGGTGGGCATCGGACGACGCTTCCGCCCGTCGAGCGCGGTCAGGCAGACGTTGGTGGCGATGCGATACATCCAGGTCCGCAGCGAGGAGCGGTTCTCGAACCGGTCGTAGGACCGCCAGGCCCGCAGGAACGCCTCCTGGACCAGGTCCTCGGCCTCGTGCACCGAGCCGAGCATCCGGTAGCAGTGGGCGGTCAGCTCGGAGCGCAGCGGCTCGACGAGCGAGACGAACACGTCGTCGGACAGGGCAACACTCATATCCAGCAACCTACCTGCGGCCGCCGACAAAATCTCGGGTCTCGACGCCCCGGTCCGCCCCCGGGGCACGCGCGTCCGTCGATCCGGGTTGCACGCCGTCCCTTGAATTCACCAACCGTTGAAATACGACACGATCCGGGTCTAGGGTCAGCCCATGGACACGGTGGTGTGGTTCGACCGGATCGGTGCCGACGACGTCGCCGCGGTCGGGGGCAAGGCGGTCAATCTCGGCTCGATGACCCGGGCCGGGCTCCCGGTTCCCGAGGGGTTCTGCATCGGTACCGCCGCGTACCGGACGGTGGTCGGCGCGGCGCTGGCGGACCTGATCGTCGCGCTCGGCGCGGCCGACGACGCGACCCAGGTCGAGCTCGCCGGTCGGGCTCGCGAGCGGATCCTGGCGCTCCCCGTGCCCGAGGCCCTGACCGAGACGATCGTCGCCCACTACCGCGCCCTCGGGGCCGACGTGGCCGTGGCCGTGCGTTCCTCGGCCACCGCCGAGGACCTGGCCGACGCCAGTTTCGCCGGGCAGCAGGACAGCTTCCTCGCCGTGGTCGGGGCCCCCTCGGTCCTCGAGGCGGTGCGCCGGTGCTGGGCGTCGCTGTGGACCGACCGGGCCGTGGCCTATCGCCGGAGCCACGGCGTCGACCAGGGCACGGTCAGCCTGGCCGTGGTCGTGCAGCGGATGGTCGAGGCCGAGGTGGCCGGGGTGATGTTCACCGCCGACCCGATCACCGGGAGTCGTCGACGGACGGTGATCGACGCCAGCCCCGGGCTCGGCGAAGCCGTGGTCTCGGGTGCGGTCAACCCTGATCACCTCGTGGCCGACAGCGCCACCGGCGCGGTGATCGAGGCGCGGCCGGGCGACAAGACCGTCCTCATCCGCGCCCGTCCGGGCGGCGGCACCGACCGGCTGGACGGGCCGGCCGATCCCGACCTGTGCCTGGACGACACGGCCGTGGCCGAACTGGTGTCCCTGGGCCGCCGGGTGACCGAGCACTACGGCTCACCGCAGGACACCGAGTGGGCGCGCGACCGGGCCGGTCGGTGGTGGCTGACCCAGGCCCGGCCGATCACCACGCTGTATCCCCTACCCGACGGCGAGTACGGCGGTGACCGGCTGCTGTTCTGCATCACCCTGGCCCAGGGGCTGACCCGCCCGATCACCCCGATGGGGCTCGCGGTGTTCCGGCTGGCCGGGGCGTCGATCGCGGCGTTGGCCGGACGGCCGCTGGCCGAACCGCGACGCGGCCCGGAGGTGCTGCACACCCTGGGTGGTCGGTTGTTCGCCGACGTGACGCCGCTGCTCACCCACCGGGTGGGCCGCCGGCTGATGCGACGGGCACTGACCGCGATGGAGGCCCGATCGGCCGCGGCCCTGGACCTGCTGGCCACCGATGCCCGCTTCGCCGTGCGGCCGGGCGTCGCCGGGCTGCGACCGGTCCTCACCGTGGTGCTGCTCCGGATCAAGGTGCCGTTGCGGCTGCTCCAGGCGCTGGTCGCCCCGTGGAGCGCCGCGGGCACCCTGGACCGCTTCGACCGTCGGCTGCGGCGGCTGTTCGCACTGCCGGACGACGCCACCCCGGAGCAGCGGCTGGCGCTGATCGAGGCCCGGCTGCTCGAGGGGACGTTCACGATCATGCCGCGGGCGTTCGGCTTCGCCGCAGCCGGACTGCTCGCGCTGGCCGGCGCCCGTCGGTTGCTCGGCGACCGGGCCCGACCCGACGAGCTCCAGACCGTCCTGCGCGGGCTCCCCCACAACGTGACCACCGAGATGGATCTCGAGTTGTGGCGGATCACCGAGCAGATCCGTCGAGACCCCGAGTCGGCCCACCGGCTGACCACCGGCCGGCTCGACGAACTGGTCGCCGATCATCACCGGGGCACGCTGCCCGCGGTGGCCGCCCGGGTGTTGAGCGATTTCCTGACCCGCTACGGCCATCGCGCGGTGGCCGAGATCGATCTGGGCATGCCCCGCTGGTCCGACCAGCCCGATCACCTCATCGGGGTGATCGCCAACTACCTGCGGCTCGACGACCCCGCCCTCGATCCGGCGGCGCAGTTCCGCCGCGGCACCGAGGAGGCCGAGGCCATGCGGCACGCGCTCGTCGCCCGGATGGGTCGCGGCCTCCGCGCCCGCGCGGTCGACGCCGCGTTGTCGCGGGCCAGACGGCTGGTCGGGTTCCGCGAGAGCCCCAAGTACCTGCTGATCGTCCTGCTCGGGCTCATCCGCGACCAGCTCCGGGTGGTCGGTGCTGCGCTGGTCGACCGGGGCGCCGTCGAGAACGCCGACGACGTCTTCTTCCTGGAGTTCGGCGAGGTCGAGGCGGGCCTGGGCGGCGCATCGCTGCGGTCGGTGGTCGAGCGGCGCCGGACCGCGTACGCGGCCGAACTGCGTCGCCGCCGGGTCCCGCGGCTGCTGCTGTCCGACGGCACCGAACTCGAGGCGATGGCCGGCGCGGTCACCCGACCCGACGGCGCCCTCACGGGCAGTCCGGCGTCGCCCGGCACGGTCACCGGCGTGGCCCGGGTCATCCTCGACCCGATCGGCGCACACCTCGAGCCCGGCGAGATCCTGGTCGCCCCGTCGACCGACCCCGGCTGGACACCGTTGTTCCTCACCGCCGGTGGGCTGGTGATGGAGATGGGTGGACCGAACAGCCATGGCGCCGTGGTCGCCCGCGAGTACGGGATCCCCGCCGTGGTCGGGGTGGCCGACGCGACCCACCTGATCCGCAGCGGTCAGCCGGTCAGGGTCGACGGCGCCGCCGGGCTGGTGGTGGTCCAGTCGGACTGACGGCCGTCGTTCAGGATGGGTCATGCGCACCGTCGTCGTGACCACGATCATCTCGCTCGACGGCTTCGTCGCCGGCAAGGAGGACGATCTGAGCGTGATGCCGTTCGACGACGGCTTCAGCGCGTACAACGTCGAGCGGCTGGGCGCCGCCGACACCGGCGATCAGCCGGTCAGGACCTCGCGCTGGTCGAGTGCGGCGAACAGCCGGGCCGAGACCTCGTCGATCTCGCCGAGACCGTCGACCTCGACCAGCAGGCCGCGGTCGCGGTAGACGTCGAGCAGCGGCGCCGTCTGATCGGCGTACACCTGCTGCCGGACCCGGATGGTCTCCTCGTTGTCGTCGGTCCGCCCTGAGCTCTGGGCCCGCTTGAGCAGTCGGGCCACCACCTCGTCGGTGTCGGCCTGGAGCGAGATGACGGCGTTCAGCGGCGTGCCGGCCACGGCCAACGCCGCATCCAGGGTGTCGACCTGGGCCGGCGTACGCGGATAGCCGTCGAGCAGGAAGCCCGGCTCGCAGTCCGCTTCGGCCAGCCGCTCGGCGACGATCTGGTTGGTGATCTCGTCACTGACGTAGCCACCGGAGGCCATGATCGAGCGCACCTGCTCGGCCAGCGGCGTGTCCGCCGTCTGGAGGCCACGGAAGATGTCGCCGGTCGAGATGGCCGGAATTTTGTAATGTGCGCCGATCAGGGCTGCCTGCGTGCCCTTGCCTGCCCCCGGCGGTCCCATGATCAGCAGTCTCATCAGCGGAGGAACCCTTCGTAGTTTCGTTGCTGCAACTGGCTTTCGATCTGCTTCACGGTGTCGAGACCGACACCGACGATGATCAGGATGGAGGTGCCGCCGAAGGGGAAGTTCTGGTTGGCGTTGAGGAAGATGAGCGCGATCGACGGGATCAGGGCGATCAGCCCCAGATAGAGCGCGCCGGGGAAGGTGAGCCGCGACAGGACGAACGCGAGATAGTTCTCGGTCGGCTTGCCGGCCCGGATGCCCGGGATGAAGCCGCCGTACTTCTTCATGTTGTCGGCGACCTCCTCCGGGTTGAAGGTGATGGCCACGTAGAAGTAGGCGAAGAAGACGATCAGCAGGAAGAACGTCAACATGTAGAGCGGGTGGTCGCCGGTGACGAAGTTGGTCTGGATCCACGACGAGATCCGGCCCTCGGGGCGGAACTGCGAGTACAGCGCCGGAAGGTAGAGCAGCGACGAGGCGAAGATGACCGGGATGACGCCGGCCTGGTTGACCTTGATCGGGATGTAGGTCGTCGAACCACCGAACATCCGCCGACCGACCATCCGCTTGGCGTACTGCACCGGGATCCGGCGCTGCGACTGCTCGACGAAGATGACGCCGGCCATGACCAGCAGACCGAGCGCGATGACCAGGAGGAAGACCACCCAGCCCTGCGAGCCCGGACGGGCGACCTTGAGGCTCCACAGCGCCGACGGGAAGGTCGCGGCGATCTGGGTGAAGATCATCACCGACATGCCGTTGCCGACACCGCGCTCGGTGATCAGCTCACCCAGCCACATGATGACGCTGGTGCCCGCGGTCATGGTCAGGATCATCACGATGACCGGGAACACGCCCTTGTCGTAGACGATCCCGGTGCAGCCCTGGAACAGCCGGTCGTTGACCGCGACGGTGACGAAGGCGGTCGAGTTGAGCAGCGCCAGCACCAGGGTCAGGTACCGCGTGTACTGGGTGATCTTGGTCTGACCGGACTGGCCCTCCTTCTTGAGGGCCTCCAGCCGCGGGATCACCACGGTGAGCAGCTGCAGGATGATGCTGGCGGTGATGTAGGGCATGATCCCCAGCGCGAAGATCGCGAGCTGGAGCAGCGCCCCACCGGAGAACAGGTTGATCAGCGAGTACAGGCCCTGCTGATCACCGGCCGTCGCCTGGGTCAGGCAGAAGTCGACCTGTTTCACGTTCACGTTGGGCGTCGGGATGATCGAGCCCAGTCGGAAGACGGCCAGGATGCCGAGCGTGAAGAAGATTTTCTTGCGGAGATCCGGGGACCGGAATGCGTTGGCGAACGCGGCGAGCACTCCTGCACTCCCCTTTCTTGTTTCGAACACCCGAGCGGGGTCGGCGGCGTGGCGACGCCTCTGCGATCCAGACGTCATGGCCACCGGGACCTCGCGACTTTATCAAGAACCGCCTGGATTCAAGGTATCCGTCCGTCGGGGTGGCCCCGCGCATCCGCTCCGGAGGGCACCGGACCACTAGGGTGAGCGGCATGAAGATTCTCGTGGGCTACATCCCGACTCCCGAGGGACTGGCCGCGCTCGACTGGGCGGTCAGCCACGCCGAGCTGGTCAAGGGCGAACTCGTCGTGCTCAACACCGGCAAGAACGGTGACTACTCCGACGCCCAGTTCGCCACCGCTCAGGACATGGATGCCATCGAGGCGGATCTGTCCACGCGTGGCATCAGCTACTCGGTGCTCCGTCCGACCGACGGCGTCCCGGCGGCCGACAGCGTGGTCACCGCCGCCAACGACATCGGTGCCGACCTGGTCGTCATCGGTCTGCGCCGCCGCTCACCGGTCGGCAAGCTGATCACCGGGAGCTCCGCGCAGGCCATCCTGCTCGACGCCCCGTGCCCGGTGGTGGGGGTCAAGGCCAAGCACTGATCACGTCGAGCCGCCCGGGTGCCAGCATCCGGGCGATCGATGCGACCGCCCGCTGAACTTCGGCGAAGGCCGCCGCGTACGCGTGATCACCCCGCCGGAAAGGGTCGGCGATGTTGTCCTGATCCGCCGGCGCGGCCCGGCGCGCGGCCGCGACCCGCGGCAACGAAGCCCGTGCCCGATCCGCCGGTGACCCGTCGATCAGGGCGCCCGGGTTGAGAAGCCGGGCGTACTCGCGGAGGGTGAAACACCGACGCACCACGGCGGGGTTGAGCTCGACCACCGCACGTCGCTGGTCCCGGGTCATGGTCAGCACGAGATCGGACTCGCGGAGCAGCGCGGCGGAGAGCTGACGGGCGACGAAGCCGGTCGGGTCGGCCCCCACATCGGCCATCAGCACGTCCATCGGTGTCGACACCGGCTGCCCGATCAGCGCCCGGGTCCCTGCTGAGGTCACCACGACGCTCGGGCCGAGCGCGTGACCCAGCAGGCGTTCGGCCGCGGGTGACCGACAGACGTTTCCGGTACAGACGCAGAGGATGCGGAACGGCGCTACCGATTCAACGGCGCTGGCGGCATCGGCCGATCCTTTTTCGTCCACGACGGCTAGGACCGGCTTGACCGGCGTGGTCTGCTCGACCGATGTGGTCGGCTTGACCGGCTCAGACGCTCGGCCAGGACCACCGGCTCGCCCTCTCGGTCGGCACCACCGGCTCGGTCGGCACCACCGGCTCGGTCGGCACCACCGGCTCGGTCGGCACCACCGGCTCGGTCGGGACCTCGGTGTGAGTCGCGGCGGAAGGTTCCGTGGGAATCACCGGCTCGGTCGACACCACCTGCTCGGTCGGGACCTCCGTGTGAGTCGCGGCGGAAGGTTCCGCGGGAGTCGCCGGCTCGGTCGACAGCACCGGCTCGGTCTCGGCTGTGGGTGATTCGATCGGGGCCGGGGAAGCTGCCGGGGCCTGCTCGTCCTTCGGGTCAGGTGCCGTCGGCGCGAGCGGAGACGTCGCCATGGGTGATTCCCGCGCTGACACGGCTTCCGGCTCCGGAGTCGGCCGGTCGGCCGGCTCGTCGTCGGGCCAGGTCGCCGCCGACGCCCCGTAGTACCCGCCCTCGTACGAGTGGTAGCCGGCAACCTCCCGGCGCGCGATCTTGTTGATGACCAGACCGAGGACATGGCACTGGGCCATCTCGAGCGCGTCGAGCGTCTCCTTGATCTGGCGGCGGTGGATCCGGTCGACGCCGGCGATGATCAACATCCCGCCGGCGTGTCGACCGAGGACCGCGGCGTCGGTGACCGGGAGCACCGGAGGGCTGTCGACCAGCACGATGTCGTACGTGGCCGTGGCCTCGTCGAGCAGGGCGCGCATGGCCCGCGACCCGAGCAGCTCGCTGGGATTCGGCGGGACCTGACCCGACGGCAGCACGTGTAGCGTCCCGTCCCCCCAGGGCTGCACGACCTCGCTGAGCGTGGCGCGACCGATCAACGCGGTGGTCAGTCCGGCCGCTCCCTCCAGCCCCAGGTAGGCCGCGATCGAGGGCCGGCGCAGGTCGGCGTCGACGAGCAGCACCCGCAGACCCGCGTCCGACAGCGCCACGGCGAGGTTGATCGAGGTGGTGGTCTTCCCCTCCCCGGGCACCGAGGAGCTGATGACGATGGAGTGCGGGTGCTCGGCCGCCTCGACGAACTGCAGGTTGGTCCGCAGCCGCCGGATCGCCTCGGCGGCCGGGCTGCGCGGATCGTCCCGCAGGATGGCCGGATGGGCCGGCACCTCGGCGTCGAAGGCGATCACCCCCAGGATCGAGCGGTCGGTCACGCTGCGGACGTCCTGCTCGCTGCGCACCTTGGTGTCGAGGACGTTGCGCAGCAGCGCGAACCCGATCCCCCCGACCACTCCGGCGGCCAGCCCGACGGCCAGGGTGCGCAACAGGTCGGGCGAGGTCGGCCGGTCCGGGAGCTGCGCCGACGACAGCACCGTGGCCACCACCGAATTCTTTCCGTCGGGCCGTTTGGGCGACAGTCGGGCCACCGTGTTGATCACCTCGTTGCCGATGGCGTTGCTGACGCTCACCGCCCGCTCCGGGTTCGGGTCGGTGGCCGACACCTCGAGCACCACCGTGTCGGCGGGCACGACTGCCGCCACCGACTCGGCCAGCTCTTCGGCACTCACCTCGAGCTGGAGCCGGTCGATGACTTTGTCGAGGACGAGCGGCGAACGGGCGACGAGGGCGTACGAGGTCATCTGGCGCTCGGCGAAGGACGAGCCCTGGGCCAGATCGGTGACCGATCCGCTGCCCTCGACCGAGAAGAACAGCCGGGTGGTCACCGTGTACTGCGGAGTGGCCGCCAGCAACCAGATCGTGGCCAGGACCAGCGCCGACAGCAGCACGGCGACGGCGCTGATCCAGCGTCGACGCACGATCTGCAGATAGGAGCGGAGCTCCACGACCTACCTCCCCGGGAACGTGGCGTGATGAGTCGACCCCTGCGAGCCGCGCATCACCGGAAGAAGTTCACCACATGTCAGCGCTGTGAGTCGGCCGATCGGGTGAGCTCGTCGGCCAGGCCGGTATCGTCACGCAGACCGACGCTCCGGGCCCAACGGTCGTCGACCCGCTGTCCGAACCACATCGCCTCGACCCGGCGGACGGGACCGTCGAGGCGGCCGCCACCCAGAGCCGACGCGGCGTAGCCCAGCCGGACCAGGGTGCGGCACAGCAACGCAGGCAGGTGGCGGGGCTCGCTGCCGCCGGCCAGCCGGAGCACGTCGGCGGTCGACGCCCCGGCCCAGGGCTGCAGCACGATCACCGGGACGGGGCCTGCAGTGACTCCCACCGCCGCGACGAACCGGGCCAGTCCGCCGACCGAGCTGACCGGCGAGGGACCCGTGCCCCGACCGGCGACCGAGGCCAGCGGCGACCGGGCGATCCGTTGCAGCGCCGCGGTCGTCCGCCGTCCGACGCCCTGGACCGAGGTGGCGCGGACGATCACCACCTCGGTGGTCAGGCCGGGTGCGACGCCGAGCAGCACGGTCTCGCCGAGCGCCTTGCTCCGCGAGTAGGGCGAGAACGGGTCGGTGCGGGTGGCCTCGTCGAGGATCGGCGACCGGCCCTGGACCGCGGCGGAGCTGAGATGGATGACCCGACGGGCACCGGCCCGGTCGGCCGCGAGCGCGACCACCGCAGGAAGCAGGGCGTTCGCGCCGGTCAGCTCGGGCGACGCGGCCGCATCGGGGGTGGCGGCCCCGGCGGCCACGACCACGACCTCCGCTCCCGCGCACGCCTCGGCCAGCCGCACCAGCGCGGTCTCCGCGTGAGCCTCGGCGGTCAGCGTCGTCGCGTCGTCCGCCGTGGTGGTCAACCGTGGTGCGGTCACCGAGCGGACCTCGTGCCCCAGACCGGTCAGCACCTCGGCCAGCCGGGCGCCCACGAAGCCGCTCGCTCCGACCACCGCCCAGATCACGACGCCGCCCGGACGCGGGACCGGCCCCAGTGCGGGCTGGTCAGATAGACGGCCAGGGTGACCACCATGACCAGCACGGCACCGGCGGCCGCCGCTCCGCCCGAGCGCGCCCACAGCCCGGCCGCTGCGCACGAGGTGGTGGCGGTCGCGACCGCGCCTGCGCTGCCCAGATGGGTCCAGCCGTGGTCGATGAGCCGCTGGTAGACGTGACCGCGGTGCGAGGCGGTGATGTCCTCGCCGCGTCGGAGCCGGCCGACCAGGGTCCACGCCGTGTCGGCCAGGTAGGGCAGGGTCGGCGCCAGCGCGGTCAGCAGCGGGACGCCGGCCAGTCCGGCCGCCACGGCGCAGCCCGCGACCAGCGCACCGAGCAGATAACTGCCGATGTCACCCAGGAAGACCCGACCGCGCAGCAGGTTCCACGGCGCGAAAGCGGCGAAGGCGGCTGCGGTGACCGAGCCGGCGACCACGAGCCAGGGCAGCGACCAGCCGAGCCCGACGATCGCGAAGTACGCACCGGCGAGCAGTCCGTGCTGGGCCGACATCGCGTCGACGCCGTCCATGAAGTTGGCCACGTTGACGTAGCCCGCGATGAGCAGGGCCAACGGCAGCGCGAGCAGGACCGGAGCTCCGCTGGGTGGCGCGAGGACGAGGGCGAAGCCGCCACCGAGGGCGACCTGGAGGACGAGTCGGACGCTGATCGACAGCCCGCGGACGTCCTCGGCCAGCCCGAGGGCGGCAGCCGCCAGGGCGAGTCCGAGGATCGCACCCAGCCGCAGTCCGTCCGGCCCGGACAGCACGAGCAGTCCGACGACGCCGGCGAGGAGCACTCCACCGGCCGGGGCCAGACCCGCGCCCCGGATGGTCGGCACCGCGTGCGACGAACGGGCGTTGGGCACGTCGATCACCCCCCAGCGCTGCAGCGCGGGCACCCAGACCACCGGTGACGCGAGCGCGACCGCGAAGCAGATCAGCGCGGGGCCCGCGAGGAGCCAGGGAGCGACGGACCAGGTGGGCACGAGTGAAGCCGGTCTTCTGCGAGGGACGGTGGGTCGGAGCCAGCCAAGCACACCGGCGTCGGGTCGACAGGTCACGGTCACCCGCGAGACGCTGACGCCATGACCGGGCAGACGCAACGACCGTCGGTCTCGGTCGTCACCGTCACCTACAACTCCGCCGCCACGCTCGCCGACACTCTGCGCTCGGTCGCCGAACAGACCCACCGCGATCTCGAGCACGTCATCGTCGACGGCGGCTCGACCGACGGCACCCTGGCGCTGGTCCGGGCGGCGGCGGCCGAGGACCCCCGCGTGGTCTGGCACTCCGAGCCCGACCACGGGGTCTACGACGCGATGAACAAGGGCATCGCCCGGGCCCGCGGCGCGCTGATCGGGATGCTCAACTCCGACGACGTCTTCGCCGACCGCGATGCCCTGGCCGACCTGGTCACCCACGTCACCGCGACCGGAGCCGCGGCCGCGTACGCCGACCTGGTCTTCGTCGACCCGGACGATCTCGACCGGGTCCGCCGGGTCTGGACGGCCGGGCGGGGCCGGATGGCGTCCGGGTGGAGCCCGCCGCACCCGACCCTCTACGTCACCGCGGTGGTCTACCGCCGGATCGGTGCCTACCGCACCGACTTCGCCATCTCGGCCGACTACGACTTCATGCTCCGGCTGTTCGATCCGCGCCGACCGGTTGACGTCGCCTACCTGCCGAGGACCCTGGTCCGGATGCGGACCGGTGGGCGCAGCACCCGCGGTGCGCGGAGTCACCTGGTCGGCTTCCGCGAGGCCGGGCGCAGCCTGCGTGACGCGGGAGCCCCCCACCCCGGTCTGACCAACGTGTTGCGAGTGCTGCGCAAGCTCGGCCAACTCCGCCGCCGCCGGGTCGCGATCGGTTAGCCTGCCCACGGAGGAGGTCAGAGGTCCGGGGCGTGGGGCCCGAGCCGAGCGCTGGCCACGGAGAGGCAGAGCGTGCCCGACTCGATCCGCGTTCTCGTGGTCTACCACCACCTCCCGCACTACCGCCTCGATGTGTTCCGGCGGCTCGAGGACGACCCCCGGTTGAGTGTCGAGTTCGCGGCTGCATTCCACGCGCGCGACGGCGTGGCGGTGATCGACCCGGACGACCTCGACCGCGTCCATCCGCTGACCAACCTGTGGTGCGGTCCGCTGCTCTGGCAGGTCGGGCTGCTCCGGCTGATCGCCCGGCGCCGGCCCGACGTCGTCGTCTTCCTCGGCGTCTGCACCTATCTGTCGAGCTGGGCCGGCAGTCTGCTGGCCCGGGCGCTGCGGGCCGAGGTGCTGCACTGGACCATCGGCTGGCACCGCCCCGAGCACGGCTGGCGGCGGATGTTCCGGCTCAGCTTCTATCGGTTGGCCACCCGGCTCCTGCTCTACGGGCACCTGGCCCGCGACATCGGGGTGGCCATGGGCTACCCGGCCGAGCGGATGACGGTCGTCTACAACAGCGCGTCGACGCCACCCGCCGGTCCCCCGGACTCCGATGTCTCGGCCCCCGACACCCCGGCTGACTTCGCGCTGCGGTTGCCGCCCACCGAGGCCGAGGTGGTGGGGGCGGTGATCCGACTCAACTCGGTCAAACGACTCGATCTGCTGCTGCGGGCGGCCGCCCTGCTGCGGGCCGACGGCCGCGCGGTCGAGGTCCTGCTGGTCGGCGACGGGCCGGAACGCCCCGCACTGGTCGGGCTGGCCGCCGAACTCGACGTGCCGCTGTGGCTGCCGGGGGCGGCCTACCGGGCCGGCGCACTGGCACTGGCGTACGAGCGAATCCGGGTCACCGTGGTCCCCTCGGCCGCCGGGCTCACCGTGCTGCAGAGCTTCGACCACGGTCGGCCGGTGGTCACCCACGACCACGTCGACGAGCAGATGCCGGAATGCGAGGCCATCGTCGCCGGCCGCACCGGTGCGCTCTATCCGCACGGTGATCTGGCCGGTCTGGCCGCGGCGGTGGCCGAGTGGCTCGACCGGCAGCGCGACGATCCCGACGGCGTGGCCGAGACGTGTCGGGCAGCCCTGGCCGGGGCCTGGAACGCCGACACCTCGGCCCGGCTGATCGGCGACCAGATCGCCGCCGTCGCCGTTCCCCGAGCGCGAGTCACGCGATGAGCCCGGCTCCCCGCTTCTCGCGCAACGGGCCGGTCTATCGCCGCTTCCGGGATTGGCGCAACCGGGCGATCATCGCCGGAAAGCGGCTGGAGTCCGTCGCCCCGACCGCGTACGTCAACCGGACCAGCACGGTGGCCCGCGACCTGATCGCCGGGGACTACGCGTTCGTCGGCCCGGGGTGCACGCTGGCTCCGCTGGTCTCCATCGGTCGCTACTCGATGCTCGGCCCGCAGGTGGCGATCATCGGCGACGACCACCACATCGACCGGCCCGGGGTACCCCTGCAGTTCACGGGCCGGCCCGAGCAGCGGCCGACGACGATCGGTGCCGACGTCTGGGTCGGCCAGGCGGCGATCATCCTCCGCGGCGTCACCATCGGCGACGGCGCGATCATCGGCGCCGGAGCAGTGGTCACCCGCGACGTGCCCGCGTACGAGGTGTGGTCAGGGGTGCCCGCCCGCCGCCAGCGGCTGCGGTTCCCCGACCCGGCCGACCGGGCCCGGCACGCGGCGATGCTGGCCGGTCCGCTCGTCCGCCCGCACTTCGTCGAGCCCCAGCTCTGGCTGTCATCGGACGCCGGAGGTGGTCGGCGTCCGCCCCGGACCACCGTGCCCCGTGACTGACCGGTCGCTGAGCCGGCGCACGGTGCTGGCCGCCGGTGGCCTGGTCGGCGGGGTACTGGCCGTCGGGGTCCTGGTCGGCGACGACGGGGGGCAGTCGGGGCCGGCCCTGACCAGCGACGTGGTGTCGCGTCCCGACGCCCCGGCCCCGCGCTGGCCCGATCCGCTGCCCCGGCTCGCGCCGTTCCCGACCGAGTCCGACCGACGGGCACTGTTCGCCCCGGCCGAGCAGGTGCTGGCCACCTACGGCGCCACCCTGCCCGAGCTGACCGCGGCGATCGCCACCGACCGCCGGCGCTTCGGCTGGATGGCCGGCGGGTTCTGGCGGCAGCCGTCACGGCCGGACAACGCCCGGATCCAGGAGAACGTGACCACGTTGGCCTGGTTCTACACCCACGACCGCCCGTGGAACCCCTACCACCGCTCGCCCGCCCTGCTGCAACTGCTCAACGCCTCGGTGACCTACTACCTGTCGCTGCAGCATCGCCGCGGCTGGTTCCCCGAAGGCTCCTCGCGTACGCCACGGGCGGCGACGGCCTTCGCGCTGGTCCACCTGGCCGACACCTGGCGGTTGATGGCCCCGGTCGAGTGGAACACCGGACTCAGCAACGCCGTGCTCGACGCGGTCCGCCGCGGGGCGGACTGGTTCCTCGACCCGGGCAACGACGATGTCTGGGAGAGCGCCATCTACACCAGCAATCAGGTGCTCGAGGGGCTCTACGGCGTGGCCCTGATCGGCGACCTGGCCGGTAGCGACCGGACCCGGCTGCTCGGCGAGCGGGTCGAGGTCTTCCTGAACCGGTCGGTCAGCCCGGCCGGCTTCCTCTACGAGGACCGGGCCGTCGACTTCGGGTACCCCATGTCGGTCACGCTCGGCGATCTCGGGCTGCTGCACCGCCTCACCGGCGACGACCGACTGCTCGACGCCGCCCGCCGGTTCTTCGACTTCTGCTCCTACAACTACCTGTGGGAACCCGACGGCGCCGGCTTCGTGGTCAACGGGGCCATCGGCGCCCGGCTGACCATCGGGGTCCTCGACGCCGACCGTCCCGACGACATCTCCTCCACCGATCTGCTCGCCACCCTGCGCGACGACCTGCCCGAGACCGACGCATTCCTCAGCACCGCGGAAGGCAAGGCCGGTTTCCGCGCGGCGTGGCGGTCCGACCGGCAACCGATCCCTCCACTCGGCCCGGGTCGGGTCGATCCGGTCCGGCCCCGCACGGTCGCGGCCGAGCCGACGTTCCCGGACCGCGCCCGCCGGCTGCGGGCCGTCGACGGGTTCCGCTATCGCCGGGAGGACGACTTCGTCGAGCAACGTCACGACGACGAGTTCGACCAGCATTTCGGCTGGATCCGCCGGCCGGGCTACCTGGTCGGGGCCGCCTGGGGGACGCCGCAGGGGCGGCAGCGGTTCGGGCCCAGCTATCTCTATCACCCGCTGGCCGGGACCTTCGTCTGCGCGCAGCATGCCACCGGGCTGGGCTGGGGTATCCGCTCCGGCGGGTACGACGAGTCCGGCTGCGCGCTGGCCGGCACCCTCGGGACGTCCGGCGCCGATCCGGAACTGGTGCTGCGGGAGCCGGCTGGGCTGAGCACCCGGACCCTGACCTGTGGGCCGGATCGGCTCGGCGTGACGGTGGCCTCGAACGGCGGCTTCGAGGAGCGTCTGCCGCTCATCCTGCGCCCCTCGGACCTGCTCGAATGGGTGCTGCCCGACGGCGCGTACGCGCCGATCGGCGCGGAGCTGACGACGGTGACCGCGCTCGGGGTGACCATCCGCCGGCGCGACTGGCGGTGGCAGTTGCAGACCGACCGCCTCACCGAGCTCACCCTCGAACCCACCGCGCTACCGCTGTTCCGCTCCGGTCTGCGCCTCGTCCGGGCGTTGCGGATCGCCGCGACCGACCGGCTCACCTACGATGTCCGGCTCGGCTGACCCGCGGGTCGGCGAGACCGGCCAGGTCGTCGGCCAGTACGGGTGGCTGCTCGCCTCGCGACTGCTGTCGGCCGGACTGCAGGCGCTGATGCTGGTGCTGCTGGCCCGCTGGGCCGGACCGGCCGGCTTCGGCATCGTGGCCGCGGTGGTCGGCGTCCTGCTGTTCGTCGGCATCTTCGCCGATTTCGGGCTCAGCGGTCTGCTGCTCCGCGAGCACAGTCGCGGAGCCCCGGACGGGCTCCCGGCCGAGGCCATCCTGCGGCTCAACCTGCTGACCAGCGCACTGCTCACGGTCGTGGTCGGCGTCGGGCTGGTCGGATACGCCCTGGCCAGCGGTCGACCGACGCTGCTCGCGCTGCTCCCGCTGGCCGTGTGGATCGCCGCCGAGAAGAACGGGGACGTCTGGCTCAGCCTGGCCACCGCCGCCGGCCGCAGCCACCTGGCCACCGCCTCGATCCTGATCCGCCGCGGGGTGGCGCTGCTGCTGTTCGTCGCCCTGGCCCGCGTGGTCGACCTGACCCTCGCGTACGCGCTCGGCGTCGCGTTGGGTGCGGTGCTGGCCAACCTGGTCATCCGGACCCGGCTGCCGTTCACCCGGACCGTACGTCCGGTCGCGCGCGGGGTGGTCGCCCGCGCGGCCTGGCCGTTCTTCCTGCACTCGTTCGCCACCCTGGTCCGCAACGTCGACGTGGCCGTCGTCGCAGCGGCGGCCGGACCGGTGGCGGCGGGGATCTACGCGGTGCCGTCGCGGCTGACCACGCCTCTGCGGATGCTGCCGGCCACGCTCGGCCCGTTGATCGTGCGCGCCGCCGCCCAGGGCAGCGTGACCGCGCTCCGCGCCATCACCCGGGTGTCGGTGCTGGTCACCGGGGCGATGGTCGGCGTCTTGGTGCTGCTGGCTGTCGCCGCCGACCCGTTGGTGACGCTCGCCCTGGGTGGCGCGTACGCCGCGGCGGTGCTCCCGTTGCGGGTGATCTGCGTGGGGCTGGTCTTCGCCTTCGGGGTGTCGTTGCAGACCGGCTTCCTCCAGGGCCGCGGACGCGAGCGGGTGGTCGGCCGGATCGGGCTGGTGGTCGCCGTGCTGATCGTCGTCGGCCTCGCCGTCGGGGCCCGGGTCGCCGGTCCGCTCGGTGCGACCGTCGCCGCCTCGCTGACCTTCGCGGTGCAGTTCCTGCTCCTGCTCGCTCCGACGCTGCGTGAAGCCCGCGCCCTGCGGAGCTGACGCCGCGATCGATCCGGAGCCCGGTCGACGCCTACAGGAGGTGGCGGCGGGCCCGGTCGAGTGCGGTCGCCGCCTCCGCGGCCAGCTCGGCCACCAGCTGTCCGGCCGGGATCGGCCGGGCGAGCTCGTGGGCCTGCCCCGCCCAGAGGTTGACCTGCTCGGCGTCTCCGAGCTCGCGGCCGCGGGCGCGCAACGGCGCGGTCAGGTGATGCACCTCGGGGTACGCGATCGGCGCGGCCGCGGTGTGCTCGGCCTGGAACGTGTTGACCAGGCCGCGAGCGAGCCGGCCGGAGAACGCCCGGGTCAACCCGGTCGGTCCGGGTCGGCCGACCGCGGCCCGGTGTGCTGCGTTGGTGCCCGCTTCGGGGCAGCGCAGAAAGGCGGTGCCGATGGCGGCCGCGGTGGCGCCCCCGGCCAGCACGCCGGCCAGAGCGGCACCGGTCGCGATCCCGCCGGCGGCGATCAACGGCAGGTCGACGCGTCGGGCCACCAGGCTGAGCAGGGCCAGAACCCCGTAGTGCTCGTGGTCGTCGGTGTCGACGAACGACCCACGGTGGCCGCCGGCCTCACTGCCCTGGACGACCAGCGCGTCGGTCCCGGTTGCGGCTGCCTGCTCCGCCTCCTCAGGATCGGTGACCGTGACCCACACCGACGTCCCCGCCCGCTGCAGCCGCTGCACCACGTCGGGCGCCGGACACCCGAAGGTGAACGAGACGACCGCCGGCGCCGCCTCGACCAGCAGCGCGACCTTCTCCTCGTAGGCGTCGTCGTCGAACCGCGGCTCGCCCAGCGCCACCTCGAGCGCGGCCGCACGGCCGTGTAGGCGGTCGGCGTAGCGCTCGACCGCTGCCCGTTCGGCCGGGGCACCCGACGGCGCGAAGACGTTCACCCCGAACGGCCTCGTGGTCAACGCCCGAGTGGCGGCGAGCTGGGCGCGGACCACGTCGGGGGTCAGGTAACCCGCAGCCAGGAAGCCGAGCCCACCCGCGTCGGACACCGCAGCAGCCAGGGCCGGCGTCGATGGCCCGCCGGCCATCGGTGCCTGGACCACGGGAACCTGGAGCTCGATCACCTCGAGCACGATGCCACAACACATAGAACGGTCCGCGAGCGACGACCATCCACCGTCACGTGCTCCGACCTCTGCGGATCATCCGAGGATACGAATGGCTCACTCCCGCTGTCCATGGCCGATCAGGAGCTCGGCTCACGACCGAGACCAGTCCCCTGAGGCTGGCAAGCTCAATTGACGGCAGCGCGTAGCTTTTTCAGTTCTCGGCGTACAGGAGTCAATCCCATTCCCTGGAGATTGAGCGGTGGATCCAGGAGTTCGAGGACTGACTTCTCCATCTTTCCCAAGGTGTCTGCATCGTCGTGGGGCACCGTGATCACTCGAAGGTGCTCAGACATCCAGGCGGTGAGCGCATTTTCATCCACCGTGGTGGCACCGGTCGTACTCGCCAGGATCGAGCCGATCGTCCGGCGAAAAGTCGAGAACTCGTGTTTAGAACCTAGATGCATGCCTCCGATGCGCGACCAAAGCGTGTTCTTCGAGGCTTTCCCACTCGGCCAACGCGTAGCGCCGGCCAAGCCGGCATAGATCAGACCCGGCTCAATGCGTGATCCAAGGCCATGACCCAGCTCTTGAGCTCCAGGCGCATCGACCCACCAGCTGTAGAGCCCAGGCCGTTTCAGGTCCATGCCTCCGGTGGCCAGAAAAGCTTGTGGGGACAGCGCCAACGACTCGTCCAGAAGAACCTCGACGAGCTGCTCCACGCCAAACTCGGTGGGCTCCACCACGGGTAGACCGAGATTGTGCTGCCCGTACCACGCGAGCCGTTCACCCAACCTCAGCCCGCTTAGCGGCGTCGTCACGGTTGCGCCGAGTCTCCTCAGGTGGGGTCGGACCGCGTCGACATACGTCGATCCGGCATGAGCCTCGATCGTCCGGGAGCGGAGGGGACCGACGCGCAGCTCGAGTTTCGCCGCGACCCATGAGCCCCAAGCCGCACGGTAGGCCTGGGAGGTCTTCCGCAGGTACAGCTCATACGGGGCTATCCAATGGTCCGGAGACACCAGCCCATGTTCGGCGGACAAGATGAACCAGGGAATCCCCGCGGATTCGGCGTAAGCCCTTTGGAGCCGGAATAGAGGCGATACGTACAGGTCTCTCGCAGGCGCAGGATCCGATTGCTTCGATCGAACACAGGTCAGCAGGAGAAAGTCGGGGCCGACAGCCGTCGCATTCGCTTCGGCGGCCTGAGTCGACGCGGGTATCACTGCTCCGGATGGCCGTGCAGCAGCTGAGGAGCCCAAGGGGTCGGAGGATGCCCGTCGCGAGAAGGAGACATGGTCACCTCGGTGCAGGTTCGTGACCTCGAACCCGGCCGTTCGCCAAGCTCTGACGTGGGTCCGATCGCCGCTCCACCAGGCTCGATGATGCAGCGCTGAGGCTGGAAGACCTCCGACCAAGAGTTCGAGTTCCGTCCAGCTGAGCGTCACATCGTGAGTAATGCCCTGCAGATAGTCGGTGAGCAGAACCCAGTTCGCCATGCGGATAATCTTCGCTCATCCAGGTGCGGCCCGTAGTGCCGGCCATTCATGGGCATCGAGTGCCATGCGGAATCGTCGTCGATGGAGGGCTTTGACCATGTTCGCCAGTCCCGCTTCCACCCGCCGGCACAAGGAAACGACGTCGCTGCCCCTTGCTGCGGACAAGCGACTATGGCTACGAGCGCTCCCGCCGGCCCCGGCCCACGAGATGGCGTCGGACCGGGTGCCGGAGGGGATGGTCAGAACCGCGTGCGGTGACTCACAGGGTCGAGGCGAACGGGTCGAAGCCGTCGGGCAGCAGCGGGACGGATTCCACGGTGCTCGCGACCTTGACGAACTGCTCCGACGCCGCCGACGCCTGGGCCGAGAGCAGCACGTCGACCGCGTGCAGGCCGAGCTCGCCCGAGGCGACATGCGGCCGATCGGCGGCGATGGAGCGCACCATGTCGAGGACGCCGAGCCCACGCCCGACCACGGTGCCGTGCTCCTCGACCTCGATCCACGGCTGTTCGACCGACATGCCGTCGGTGAAGACACCGAGCGGCTTGACGTAGGCCGTCCGGCCGGTGAACTGGTTCGGGTCCGGCAGCACGATCGATCCCTCGGTGCCGTGGATCTCGAGGATCCCGTGCCGCTCGAGTGCCGAGTCGAAGCTCAACAGGCTCTGCGCCTGCTTCCCGGACTCGAACGCGGTGATCACCTGGATGGTCGACGGCACCTCGACGGTGAACGTCGACCCCGCGTTGGGACCGGTACGGATCTCCCGCTCCTCCTTGGCCTTCATCCCGACGGCGGCCACGCGGTCGACCGGGCCGAGCACGCTGATCAGGGCGGAGAAGTAGTACGGGCCCATGTCGAGCAGCGGACCGGCACCGTTGGCGAACAGGAAGCCGGGATTGGGGTGCCACAAGTCCGGACCCTGGGTCTGGAACGCGGTCTGCGCGAACAGCGGCTCACCGATGATCCCGGAGGCGATGGCGCGCTTGGCACTCTGGAACCCCGGGCCGAGCAGGGTGTCGGGAGCGGAGCCGACGCGTACGCCCGCCGCCCGCGCCGAGTCGAGCATGCCGGCGATCGCGTCGCGATCCAGACCCAGCGGTTTCTCGGACCAGACGTGCTTGCCCGCGGCGATGGCCGCCGACGACACCTCCACGTGCACGTCCGGCGTGGTCAGGTTGACGACCAGCTGGACGCCCGGGTGGGCGAGGACGTCCTCGCCACTGCCGTGCGCGGGGATGTTGTGCTTCTCCGCCTGCGAGCGGGCCCGCTCGGCGATCAGGTCGCCGACGATCAGCACCTCGACGTCCGGGAACGAGTTCAGATTCTCCAGGTAGGTGTCGCTGATGACCCCCACCCCGATGACGCCGACGCCCACCGCGCTCATCGGGCGTAACCGCCGTCGATCAGGAACGCGTACGAAGCGGCGATGTCGTCGAAGACGTCGCCCGGCGCGCTGTCGTACTCGATGACCGCGTACTGGAGTGCAGTCGCGGCCTGCAGCGAGGCGACCAGCGGCACGTCACCCTCGCCGGCCCGACGCTGATCCAGCGTGTCGGACCCGAAGGCGGGGGCGTCGGGCGCGAACGGGTTGCTCGCCGGCGGGACACCGTCCTTGATGTGCAGCGCGACCAGACGGTCGCCCAGCCCGGCGACCAAGGCGGGAGCGTCCTGACCGCCGGTCAGGGCCCAGAACAGGTCGAGCTCGATCTCGACCCGGTCCTCGGTCCACTCGATGAACCGCTCGTACGCGGTCAGCCCGTCGAACGAGGCGATGAACTCCTGCGCGTGGTTGTGGTAGCCCACCGACAGCCCGAACTGGGCGGCGACCTCGGCGGCCGCGTTGAGCCGATCGGCGATGTCCTTGACCCCGTCCTCGGTGATCCAGCGCTCGGCCGGGACGAAGGGATCGATCACGGTCTTGATGCCGATCTTGGCCGCGGCCTCGAAGACCACCTCGGGCTTCGGGGTGGGGATCGAGCCGTCCGGCGTCCACAGTTCGTCCGACAGCAGCGGAGCGTGCCCGGTCGGCGAGGCGAGGCCCGCGGCGTCGAGTGCGGTGCGGATCTCGTCGGGACGGCCGACGAAGTCGAACGCTTCGACGTTCTTCAACCCGATCGCCGCGAGACGCTCGAGCGAACCGTTCATGTCAGCGGAGAACTGCTCGGCGAGGGTGTAGAGCTGCACCGATGCTTCAGGTAGGGCCACGTCGTCCTTCTTTCGTCCTGGGTCTTGGGTGCACCACGCGGTGCTGACCTCTACTGTAGCGAAAACATCCAGATGGAGGTATTCGGGTCGCTCATGTTCTACGATCAGCCGCATGACTGAGCAATCTCCGCGGACCGCCCGGCCCCGGGGCGCCTACGCGAAGGGGCTCGCGCGGCGGCAGGAGATCCTGACCGCAGCCATCCAGGTCTTCGCGCAGCGCGGCGCCGACCGCACCAGCCTCCGGGCCATCGCCGACGAGGTCGGGGTGACCCATGCCGCACTCATCCATCACTTCGGCTCGCTGGAGCGGCTGCTCATCGAGGTCTACGAGGAGTCCGCGCGGCGTCTCGAACTCGAATCCCACGGCCCGGACGACGTCTCGCCGGTGGAGATGATGCGGCTGTCTGCACAACGCAACCGCGCAGTGCCCGGGATGGTGCAGCTGTACACGGCGCTCGTCGCCTCGGGGCTGGAGGAGGGGCACCCGGCCGCGACCGCGTTCGCGGCTCAGCGGTTCGCGCGCGTCCGCGCCACGCTGGCCGACCAGATCCGCAGCCGCCAGGTGGACGGGCGCATCCGCGCCGACCTCGACGCCGAACTCGTCGCCGCCCTGGTCATCGCCGCTTCGGACGGACTGCAGACCCAGTGGCTGCTGGAGCCCGAGGTGGATCAGGTGGGCGCCCTGGCCCTGCTCGACCGGCTGCTCGCAGCCACGCCGCCGTCGACGCGGACCCTGCACCAGGGGGACGCGTGATGCCCCGTGGCCACGGCGCGGTGTTCGATGAGGATGCGTACGCGGACGCTTGGTTCGACGCCGGCGAAGGCCCCGGGTCGGGGCGTCATCGCTGGGCCACCGCGTACGCGGGAAGAGGACCGGGACGGGAGCAGGATGGTGACCGACGTCCGAGTCGCGCCGACGCGTGCAACGCAAGGTCCTGGAGGTGTTGGCGGCCGGGCAGGCCCTCGGAGGGCTCGGGACCGGCGCCTGGCCGATCCTCGGGGCGCTCCTGGTCACCGGCGTGGCCGACTCCTCGGCCTGGTCGGGGCCGTCGGCCACGACGTTCACCCTCGGCGCCGCCGTCGACCCGAGCGCCGCTCCAGGGTGCAGCCGACATGGTGACGAACCCGGTCGGTGCGATCGGCGGAGCGTTGGCTGGTCCGATCCTGGCCGTGATCGGGTTCAGCGGGCTCAGCGCCGCCTCGCTGCTCCCGATCGCCATCGTGGTGGTGGCTCAGCGCAACGATCGGGCGCCCGCGCAACCGTCCGCTGCGCTCTGAGCACCAGACCCAACCCGATCATCACCCAGGTCATCCGGTTGGCGTTGATGTCGCCGGAGGTCTGCGCGACGAGCAGCCAATAGAGGCCGACCGCGAACACCGTGGCGCCGGCAGTGGTGTGGGAGATCGACCGCAGGCCGACGAAGGCACAGCCGATCGCGACCAGGACCGCGATCCCGGCCGGCCACCCGCCTTCGACGAAGGCTTCGGCGATCAGATTGTGCGGGTAGCTGTAGCGCCCCTGGAGGATCCCGTCGGTCGCCACCGTGGGGAAGCCTCCCCACCCGAGCCCGAAGGGATGGCCGACGATCTCGCGACCGGCGTCGCGCAGCAGCGCCATCCGGATGCTGTCGGTGGTCGATCCGTCGAGCAGCCTGGCGATCCGGTCGGCCGCCCGGTTGTCGGAGTTGGTGACGAAGACGAGGAGCCCGACCACGACCGCCAGCCCGAGCACGGTCATCCGGACCCGCCGAGGACCTCCGTCTGCGCGACCGACGGTCAGCGCCACGATCAATGCGAGGACCAGGGCGACGAACGGGCCGCGGCTGCCGACCAGGACCAGGGTCACCGAACTACCCACCGCCGCGGCCATCCAGAGCAGGCGATGGCGTCGGCCGGCCACGGCCATGATCACCGCGGCGACCGCCCCGGCCCCGACGACCCGCGCCGTGCCGATCGAGTTGGCCCCCTCGAGGGTGAGCCGGCCGAACACCGCCTCGGCCTCTCGGCTGGGGTTGATCAGCAGCAGCGCGGCCATGGCCAGCCCGGCGAGTACGGTCGCGCCGATCAGCCACCGTCGGCTGCGTTCATCGGTGAGCAGCGCGGCCGGGGCGAGCACGCAGAGCAGGGTCACGGTGTAGAGCAGCACCGTCTTGTACATCCCGTCGGGTTGCCACCACGCCGACGCGGCGCCGATGCCGAAGACCAGCCACAGGCCGGCGATCCCGGGGACCACGCCGGTCACCACGCCGCCTCGAGCCACGGCGACGACCACCCCGACCGCGACGAGCAGCGCGAACAACGCGGTCAGGTCGATCCGCAGCGCGGCCAGCGCCGGCAGCCCCTTGACGTAGCCGGCGTAGCCCAGACCGAGCAGGCCCACCGCCCACAGCGGGTGCGCCGGGTGAGCGGTCACCGCCGCGACCGGGTCGAGGTCGCGCTCCAGGGCGCGGCTCAGCGCCACGGGGACGGTTCGCCGAGGTCGCGCTGGGCCCAGTGACCCTCCGACCCCTCCGGTTCCACCACGGCCGGCTGCGGCGGCAACCGGGAGCCGAGCAGGTCGGGCGGCAGCGGGTCGCGGCTCGACCATTCACCGTCGCGGCCGGCCAGCAGGCCGATCTCCAGCTCGTCGGGCGACAACGGATCGACCGCGACATGGCTGATCAGCGGGTGCTCGCGCCGGATGCCGTGCTCGGAGGCGCTGAACAGCTCCTCGTGCAGCTTCTCGCCCTGCCGCAGCCCGGTGAACACGATGTCGATGTCACGGCCCGACTGGACGATCAGGCGCTGCGCGACCTCGAGGATGCTGACCGGCTGCCCCATGTCGAGGACCAGCACCTCCCCGGGCCGGCCGATGGCCGCGGCCTGCAGCACCAGCTCGCAGGCCTCCGGGATGGTCATGAAGTAGCGGGTGACGTCACGGTGGGTGACGGTGACCGGGCCGCCGGTGCGGATCTGGCTGGTGAAGGTGTGCAGCATCGATCCGCGGCTGCCCAGTACATTGCCGAAACGCACCGACAGATAGGTCGCCTGGGTGTCGCTGTGCGCATACCAGGCGGTCAGCTGTTCGGCCACCCGCTTGGTCCGGCCCAGGACGCTGGTGGGACGGGCCGCCTTGTCGGTGGAGATGTTGACGAAGTGGCTGCACCCGTGGGCGCGGGCGGCGCGCAGGACGTTGCGGGTGCCGAGCACGTTGGTCTTCCAGCCCTCGGCCGGATATTGCTCGAGCATCGGGAGGTGCTTGAGCGCCGCTGTGTGGAACACGACGTCGGGCCGGTGCCGGGCGAAGACCAGGTCGATGGACTCCGCGTCGCGGATGTCGGCCAGCACCATGTCCGGGGTGTCGAGCAGTCCCTGACCGTAGATCGACAGCTGGACGCCGTGCAGGGCCGACTCGTCGCGGTCGAGCAGGATCAACTCGGCCGGGTCGAACTCGTGCACCTGGCGGGCGAGCTCGGCGCCGATCGAGCCGCCGGCCCCGGTGACCAGGACCCGACGCCCGGTGACGAAGTCGGCGATCCCGGCCAGGTCGGTCTCCACCTGGTGCCGGCCGAGGAGGTCGGAGATGTCGACCTCGCGGATGTCGGTCAGCGCGACCTGGCGACCGAAGAGCTCCGAGACCGGCGGTAGCACCAGGATCCGCAACCCCGCACCCTGGACCAGGTCGGTGATCTCGCGGACCAGGTCGGCGTCCGCCCGGGCCACGGCCAGGATCACCGTGGTCACCTGTCGTTCGGCGGCGATCTCGACCAGCCGGCGCCGGTCCCCGACCACCGGGACGCCGAGCAGCCGGAGGTTGCGCTTGGACCGCTGGTCGTCGATGAAGCCGACCACCTCGTACGGGGCGTTGCGGTCGGTCGAGATGATCCGGATCAGCTGATAACCGGCTTCACCGGCACCGAACACCAGCACCCGTTCGGCGTCGGACTCACGCCCGACGTGCCGCTCCTTGAGCGCCCGGTAGAGCCAACGGACGACGGCCATGCTCAGCAGCGCCAGCGGCGGCACCAGCACCGCCGTCGCCCGCGGGAAGGTCGGCGTTCCCACGGTGAGGAAGACCAGGATCATCAGCACGGCCCCGGTCAGCGCCACGCTGAGGGCCAGTCCGGACATCTCCTCGAAGCTGGCGGTGCGATAGCGGCCCCGGTAGAGCATCAGCGCCGTCCCGATGGCCCCTTGCAGCACGCAGGCGACGATCACGTAGACGGTGACGGCCTGCCACTGCTCGCTCTGCAGGCGGAAGTCGTAGCGGGTGCCGACGGCCAAAACCGCGGCCAGCACCCAACTCAAGCAGTCCCACAGGATCGGCATCAGCCGACGACCCATTGGATCGAGCATCGCGTCGCCCCCCAGAAACGCTCGACGCCTCCGAACCCCTGCACCCGGACGCGGCTCCACGGTAACGCCCGGGACTGACATCCGCCAAGCAGTTCGGCCCCTGGTCTCGCGGCAAAGGCGCAGAGATCAGGCCCTGACCGGATCCAACCGGAGGCCGGTGACGTCGATCAGCCGATCGGCCGCCCCGGCGCCGGCTTCGACCTCGACCGCGTTGGGCTCGTCCACCCGGTCGACCCAGGCCTCGGCGGCGGCGGTGGTCTTGCCGAACGTCACGTGCCGGGCGACCAGCCGGCGTCGGCGAACCTCGGGATCCACGGTCAGGAACCACACCTCGTCGAGCCGGTCGCGCACGTCGGCCCAATCCGCGGTGTCGAGCAACAAGTAGTTGCCCTCGCTGACCACGCTGCGGTGCCACGGCTCGATGCCGATGCTCGCAGCGATGGGCTGCTCGAGGGTCCGGTCGAATCCGGGTGCATAGATCACGTGCTCCTGGTCGCCGCGGATCCGGCCCAGCAACGCCGCATATCCGCGCGGGTCGAAGGTCTCCGGCGCACCCTTGCGCTCGAGGGTGCCGAGGCGGCCGAGGGCGAGGTCGCTCAGATGGAAGCCGTCCATCGGCACGTGCACGGCCTCGGGACCGAGCGCGGCGACCAGCGCCTCGGCGACCGCGGTCTTGCCGGCGCCCGGGGCCCCGGCGATGCCGATCAGTCGTCGGCCGTCGTGTGGGGGGTCCGGGACGAGGGCGACCAGGTCGGCCACCGTGGTCACACCGAGCGCGTCAGTCATGGGCGCATCATGCCCCACCGGCACCGGTCCGACGCGGCGGCTGCGGCGTACGCCGTCGGTCGCCGACCCCTCACAGATCGGTGCTGCGCTGCCCCGCCTGGTCGATCGTGGTGATCGAGGTGCCCACGCCGTCGCTGGCCACCACGCTGGCCGAGTCGTCACGATCCGGGGCCAGTCGCACGACCACCCGCGACACCGAGCGCCGGGCCAGCACGCTCTGCACCTCCTGCAGCACGGCCCGGCTGATCTGCGAGGGAGCCGGCGTGCTCCGGCTGTCCACGAAGGTCAACGACACCCCGCGCCGGCGGGCGTCCTCGGTCAGCTTCGACAGCTGCTCGCTCATCAGGTTGCGGGCGACCAGCGATTCACGCAGCCCGCTCTCGAGCAGCGAACATTCGCGGCGCAGATCGGCCCCGAAGGGGCTCCCGGCCGCCGCGATCCGGGTGAGCACCCCGCGCACCGTCGCCCGCAGGTCCGAGACCCACAACGATCGCTGCACCTGGGCGACATGGCGGCGGACCGACCCGGCCAGGTCGACCGCCTCCTGTACCTGCAACTGATGCTGACGGCGCGAGATCGACAGCAGCCCCCGGTTGACGAACAGACCCATGACCAGGAACGACGTCAGCGGGAAGGCCACGCTGAGCAGTGCGGAGCCGGCGAAATCGGTGCTCAGGGCCCAGCTTCCGAGGGCGACGAGCGAGACGGCCCAGACCAGGACCGCCGCCCGGGGCCGCTGCCGCAACACCAGGATCACCAGGATGACCTGGACCGGGAACTGGCTCCACAACCCGTAGCCGGGCCAGGCGTCGCGGACCAGGAACACGGCCATCAGGCACTGGGCCAGCACGGTCGCGCCGGTGGCCACCACCATGGCCGGCACGGGCAGCAGCAGTCCGGGTCCGGCCCGGAGCAGCACCGCGGTGGCCAGGGCGATCAGCGCCATGGCCAGCAGGCTCGGCCACGGGGTGGTCACGGCCCGGATCCCGGAGATCCCCAACCCGAACATGGCGAGCATGATCGACCAGATCAACGCGATCAGCGTGCGTTCGGGGAAGGCGGCCGGCATCCCGGCCTCGGCCGGGTCGAGTGGGTCGGCGGCCAGCAGCCGACCGGTCGAGGCGAATATCCGGGTCAGCACGACCCGGGTGCCGCGCCCGGGTGCGCTGGCGACCACGGCCGAGCCGCCGATCGAGGTCATCCGTTCGATCACCGACAGCCGGAGCCCGAGCCGGTCGGCCGGGACGTCACCGAGAGCGAAACCGGACCCGTCGTCGCTGACCACGAAGCTGATGGTCACCGAGCGTCCGTCACCGTTGGTCTTCTGCCGGGCGGCGACCACGATGGTCGAGGCGCCGGCGTGCCGGACCGCGTTGCGGACCGCCTCCCGGGTGGCCGACACCATGGCGTCGGCCTCGTCCGCCGGGACGTCCACCGGGGCCCGACCGGCGGGCCGCTCGTCGACGAACCGCACCACCGGGCTGACCCGTTGGACCGACTCCTGAGCCAGCCGGGTGAGCAGGTCCCCACTGAGCAGGTCGGCCGGCAGCGGCTCAACGACCAGGCGCTCGATCGCCGTCAGACTGGTCCGGGCCAGCTCCCGGGCCCCGCGCTCGGTCGCCGCGTCGTCGGCCTGCGCCGCCGAGGCCAGCGCGGCCAGCACCTCGTCGTGGATCATCCGGTCGAGTCGGGCCCGCTCCTCCCCCATCGCCGCCTGCAGCGTCTCCTCGACCCGACGGGCCAGCACCCGGCCGGCCAGGGCGTCGGCCGCCTCGCCGGCGCGGATCATCCCGATCGCGGTGAAGCCGATGACCACCGTGGCCACGAACAGGAACACCGCGTCGGACACGGCCACACCGGGTCCCTGCGCGCCGAAGCCCGGCGTCATCCGCAGCGCGCCCCAGCCGACGGCGATCACGACCGCGTACGCCAGACCGGGGACCGCACCGCGCCAGACGAAGGCGCAGACGATGGACTGACCGGCGAGCCACCACAGCCACGGCGCGTTCGGCGTGGCATCGAAGGCGAGCGCCCCGGTCAGCAGGGCCAGCAGGGTGAGGACCGCGTACGCACCGGCCCAGCCATCGATCGGGCGACGGCGCAGCGACCGGTAGGTCATCACGGCCAGCACCACGGCATAGGCGGGCAGGAAGCAGGCCAGCCACCACGGCGCGATGGCCGGCCACTGGTCGCGCAGGGCGGGGAGCGCGACCACGGTGTTGAACAGGCAGTACACGGCGAGGACACGGTGGATGATGACCGTCGTCGACGTCGTCACCGGCTGCGCTGCCGCTGTGCTCATGATGGTTGGCATCCTAGGGGCCGTACGCCGCCGGAGAACGACGAAACGGGCCCGGCATCCACCAGGGACACCGGGCCCGTCACGGGTCGTGCTCGCGTGATCAGCGCTGGCTGGTGCTTCCACCAGCGGCGGCGATCTTCTCCTTGGCACTGCCGGAGAAAGCGTCGGCGGTCACCTGGACCGCCACGCCGATCTCGCCGGTGCCGAGGATCTTGACCAGCTGGCCGGAGCGCACGGCGCCGACTGCCACCAGCTCGTCGACGCCGATGGCGCCGCCCTGCGGGAACAGCTCGGACAGCCGGGCCAGGTTGACCACCTGGTACTCGGTACGGAACGGGTTCTTGAAGCCTCGCAGCTTCGGAACCCGCATGTGCATCGGCATCTGGCCACCCTCGAAGTTCTCGGGGGTGTTCTTCCGTGCGCCGGTGCCCTTGGTGCCGCGGCCGGCGGTCTTGCCGCCCTTGCCGCCCTCACCACGACCCACGCGGGTCTTCGCGGTCTTGGCCCCGGGGGCCGGCCGCAGGTGATGAACCTTGAGTGTCATGTCAGATCTCCTCGACGGTCACCAGATGGGAGACCGTGTTGATCATGCCGCGCACCTCAGGGCGATCCTCGCGGACCGACTCGTCGCCGATCCGCTTCAGGCCCAGGGTCCGCAGCGTGTCCCGCTGATTCTGCTTGCCGCCCACGGCGCTGCGCACCTGGCGAACCTTCAACTGGGTCATGCCGACTGCACCGCCTCACGGGCGCGCAGGATGGCGGCCGGGGTGACGTGCTCCACGGACATGCCGCGACGCTTGGCCACCTGCTCCGGCTGCTCGAGACCCTGCAACGCGGCCACCGTCGCGTGCACGACGTTGATCGCGTTGGTCGACCCGAGCGACTTGGCGAGCACATCGTGCACGCCGGCGCACTCGAGCACGGCGCGGGCCGAGCCACCGGCGATGACGCCGGTACCCGGGGACGCCGGACGCAGCATGACCACACCGGCGGCCTTCTCGCCCTGCACCGGGTGCGGGATCGTGCCCTGGATGCGGGGAACGGCGAAGAAATGCTTCTTGGCCTCCTCGACACCCTTGGCGATCGCCGCGGGCACCTCCTTGGCCTTGCCGTAGCCGACGCCTACCGTGCCGTCGCCGTCACCGACGACGACCAGCGCGGTGAAGCTGAACCGACGACCGCCCTTGACGACCTTGGCCACGCGGTTGATCGCGACGACCCGCTCGATGTAGTTGCTCTTCTCCGCCTGCTGGCCACGACGATCGTCACGGCCGCGACGGTCACCACCGGCACCGCCACCGCGGCGCTGTGTTCCACCCATATCGCTTCCTATTCCTTGTCGTCGTTGCTCAGAAGCCGAGGCCGGCTTCGCGGGCGCCGTCCGCCAGTGCGGCGATCCGGCCGTGGTACTTGTTACCGGCGCGGTCGAACACGACGTGCTCCACGCCCGCAGCCTTGGCCCGCTCGGCGAGCAGGCCACCGACCTGCTTGGCCTTGTCCGACTTGTCGCCGTCCGCGGTCCGCAGATCCGTCTCCATGGTCGATGCCGAGGCCAGCGTCCGACCGGCGGCGTCGTCGATCACCTGAGCGGTGATGTGACGGGCCGACCGGGTGACCACCAGGCGCGGACGCTCCGGCGAACCGAAGATCTTCTTGCGGCCACGGAGCTGACGCCGCAGACGCGAGCGGGTCTTGGCCGCCGTGCCCTTGTGCGAAGACAGTGAAACGCCCATGACTACTTACCAGCCTTTCCGACCTTGCGACGGACGTGCTCGCCCGCGTAACGCACGCCCTTGCCCTTGTAGGGCTCCGGCTTGCGGATCTTGCGGATGTTGGCCGCAACCTCACCGACCTGCTGCTTGTCGATCCCGATCACGGAGAACCGCGTCGGCGCCTCGACGTTGAACGTGATGCCCGCGGGGGCGTTCACCTTCACCGGGTGCGAGAACCCGAGCGCGAACTCGAGCTCGGTCGGACCCTTGGAGATGACGCGGTAACCCACGCCGACGATCTCGAGCTTCTTCTCGTAACCCGTGGTGACACCGGTGACCATGTTGGACACCAGGGTCCGGGTCAGCCCGTGCAACGACTTGCTGACGCGCTCGTCGTCGGGACGGGCCACCTCGAGCTGGCCGTCCTCGGCCTGGGCGACGGTGATCGGCTCCCGGACCGTGTGCTGCAGGGTGCCCTTGGGGCCCTTCACCTCGACCAGCTGGCCGTCGATGCTGACCGTGACACCGGCCGGTACGACGACCGGCAGTCTGCCAATGCGTGACATGTGTCTACTTCCTTCCCGTCTCGCCGCTCACCACACGTAGGCGACGACTTCGCCGCCCACGCCGGTGCTATGAGCCTGACGATCGGTCAGCAGGCCCTGAGAGGTGGAGATGATCGCGATACCGAGGCCACCGAGGACCTTGGGCAGCGAGGTCGACTTCGCGTACACGCGCAGGCCCGGCTTGGAGATCCGTCGCACACCGGCGATGGACCGCTCACGGTTCTGGCCGTACTTGAGGGTGATCGACAAGGACTTGCCGACCTCGCCCTCGGCCGGGTCGTTGACGGAGAACGAGGCGATGTAGCCCTCGTTCACCAAGATCTCGGCGATGTGCGCCTTGATCTTGCTATGCGGCATGGTCGCCGTTTCGTGGTACGCCTGATTGGCGTTCCGCACGCGGGTCAGCATGTCCGCGATCGGGTCAGTCATGGTCATGAGTGGAACTTCTTTCTCAAACCGGTTTCCCGCAGTGGGACCTGGCTCGTTTGATGAAGATGATCGTCGAACTGTCGGCAGGTACAGGCGCTCGGGCGAGCTGTCGATCACATCGACTGCAGCGTTGGCCAGGTCCGTCGAGCGTGGACGGGCCTGGCGGGAGCGCGAGCCTGCGAGCGCGGATGGCTGCGAGATCGGTCGCCGGACAACGCGGCGGTGATGATCAACGAGTCACCAGGAGCGACTTCGTGATGCCGGGCAGTTCGCCCTTGTGCGCCATTTCGCGCATGCAGATCCGGCACAGACCGAACTTGCGGAGCACGGCGCGAGGCCGGCCGCACTTCTGGCACCGGGTGTAGGCGCGGACGCCGAACTTCGGCTTGCGGGCCTGCTTGACCTTGAGGGCGGTTTTCGCCATGGGAGTGTGCCTTTCCTCAGTTCGCCCGGAACGGGAAGCCCAGGTGACGGAGCAGCGCCCGGCCCTGGTCGTCGGACGTCGCCGTGGTCACGAACGTGATGTCCATGCCGCGAACCCGGTCGATTCTGTCCTGGTCGATCTCGTGGAACATGACCTGCTCGTTGAGACCGAACGTGTAGTTGCCGTTGCCGTCGAACTGCTTCGGCGACAGACCGCGGAAGTCACGGATCCGGGGCAGGGCCAGCGAGAGCAGCCGGTCGGCGAACTCCCACATCCGGTCCCCGCGCAGGGTCACGTGGCAGCCGATCGGCATGCCCTCGCGCAGCTTGAACTGGGCGATCGACTTGCGGGCCTTGGTGACCTGCGGCTTCTGGCCGGTGATCGTGGTGAGGTCCTTGACCGCGCCGTCGATCAGCTTCGAGTCGCGGGCCGCGTCGCCGACACCCATGTTGACCACGATCTTGGTCAGACCGGGGATCTGCATGACGTTGGCGATCGAGAACTCCTCCTGCAGCGCCTTGACGATCTCGTCGCGGTAGCGCTGCTTGAGGCGCGGGAGCGTCCGCGGCTCGGTGCTCGCCGACGGCTGCTCGGTGCTGGTGGCAGTCATCAGATTTCCTCTCCGGTCACCCGCGCGATGCGCATGCTGCGGGTCGACTTGTACTCCGAGCCGTCGGGACGGCGCTTGGTGACCTCGACGCGGTCGTATCCGACCCGGGTCACCACCTCGTCACCACTGTCGTTCTTCACCACGAGCTGCACGTTCGACGCGTGGATCGGGGCCTCCGAGGCGACGATCCCGCCCTTGGTGGTCTGTCGGCCCTGCGGCTGCGCCGAGGTGTCCTTCAGGTGCCGCTTGACGATGTTGACACCGGCGACGGTGACCTTGGTGCGCTCGGGGTGGACGGCGATGACCTCACCGACCACACCCTTGTCCTTGCCCGCGATCACCTTGACGCGGTCGCCCTTGCGGACGTGCAACTTGTTCGCAGTGCTCTTCTGGTTTGGCATCGGTTCAGATCACCTCTGGTGCGAGCGAGATGATGCGCATGAAGCGCTTCTCGCGGAGCTCACGGCCGACCGGGCCGAAGATGCGGGTACCGCGCGGCTCACCGTCGCTCTTGAGAATCACCGCAGCGTTCTCGTCGAACTTGATGTAACTGCCGTCGGCGCGGCGGCGCTCCTTGACGGTGCGCACGATGACGGCCTTGACGACATCGCCCTTCTTGACGTTGCCGCCGGGAATGGCGTCCTTGACGGTGGCGACGATGACGTCGCCGATGCCGGCGTACCGACGGCCCGAGCCGCCGAGCACCCGGATGCACAAGATCTCCTTGGCCCCGGTGTTGTCGGCGACCTTGAGCCGCGACTCCTGCTGGATCATCTATCTCTCCTGTTGTCTCGCCGGTTCCCTTCACGGGCCTGGCGGAACCTCTCGGTCTCTGCCTTCCAGATCCACCGCTGACGCGGGGGTCTGGGGGTGCAACCCCCAGCGGGGGTGGACGGGGGTGAACCCCCGTCGATGGACTACTTGGCCTTTTCGAGGATCTCGATGAGACGCCAGCGCTTGGTCGCGCTGAGCGGCCGGGTCTCCATCACGCGTACGCGGTCGCCCACGCCGGCGCTGTTGTCCTCGTCATGGGCCTTCAGCCGAGCGGTCTGCCGGAGCACCTTGCCGTACAGGCGGTGCTTGACCCGGTCCTCGACGGCGACGACGACGGTCTTGTCCATCTTGTCGCTGACCACGTATCCCTCGCGGACCTTGCGGCGACCCCGCGTGGGGCCTCCCTCGATCAGCTCGGCGCTCGACTCGCTCATGCCTTGACTTCCTCTGCCTCAACGGTGCTCGGAGCCTCGGTGATGCCGAGCTCGCGCTCGGTCAGCACCGTGTAGATCCGGGCGATGTCCTTGCGCACGGCGCGCAGGCGGCCGTGCGACTCCAGCTGCCCGGTCGCCGCGGAGAAGCGGAGCGTGAACAGCTCCTCCTTCAGCTCGGTGACCTTGGCATTGAGCTCGTCGCGGGTCAGCCCGCGGAGCTCGGCGGCGGTGGTTACCTTCGCCATCAGATCTCACCTGCTTCGCGCTTGATGAAGCGCGCCTTCATCGGCAGCTTGTGGATGGCCAGACGCATGGCCTCGCGGGCGATCGTCTCGTCGACACCGGACAGCTCGAACAGCACACGTCCGGGCTTGATGTTCGCGATCCACCACTCCGGCGAGCCCTTACCGGAACCCATCCGGGTCTCGGCCGGCTTCTTGGTCAGCGGGCGGTCGGGGTAGACGTTGATCCACACCTTGCCGCCACGCTTGATGTGACGGGTCATCGCGATACGCGCGGACTCGATCTGACGGTTGGTGAGGTACGAGGCCTCCAGTGCCTGGATGCCGAACTCACCGAACGCGAGCGCGGTGCCGCCCTTGGCCGCACCGGTGCGTCGCGGGTGGTGCTGCTTGCGGTACTTGACCCTGCGGGGAATCAGCATGATCAGCTCTCCTGACTCGTCTCGACGGCCGCGGAGGCCTCGGCCGGAGCCTCGGTCGCGACGTCAACGGCACCCTCGGCGCGACGGCGGCCGCCACGCTCCGGACGGTCACCGCGGGTCGGACGATCGCCGCGGCCGGGACGGCCGTCGCGACCCGGACGGCTGCGGCCGCCGGCGGCGTTGCGGGCCGCCTTCTGCGCGGCACGCTCGGCCCGGGTGCCGGACACGTCACCCTTGTAGATCCAGACCTTCACGCCGATCCGGCCGAAGGTCGTCTTGGCCTCGTGGAAGCCGTAGTCGATGTCGGCGCGCAGCGTGTGCAGCGGCACCTGGCCCTCGCGGTAGAACTCCGAGCGGCTCATCTCGGCGCCGCCGAGACGACCCGAGCACTGGATCCGGATGCCCTTGGCGGCACCGGAGCGCATCGCGCTCTGCTGCGCCTTGCGCATGGCCCGACGGAACTGCACGCGCGAGGCGAGCTGCTCGGCCACACCCTGGGCGACCAGCTGGGCATCGGTCTCGGGGTTCTTGACCTCGAGGATGTTCAGCTGCACCTGCTTGCCGGTCAGCTTCTCCAGCTCGCCGCGTACGCGCTCGGCCTCGGCACCGTTACGGCCGATGACGATGCCCGGACGCGCGGTGTAGATGTCGACGCGGACCCGGTCACGGGTGCGCTCGATCTCCACCGAGGAGATGCCGGCCCGCTCGAGGTTCTTGATCAGCATGGCGCGGATCTTGACGTCCTCGCCGATGTAGGCGGAGTACAGCTTGTCGGCGTACCAACGGCTCTTGTGGTCGGTGCTGATACCGAGGCGGAAGCCGTACGGATTGATCTTCTGGCCCATGATCAGACCTCTCGGGGCTCGACGACGACGGTGATGTGGCTGGCGCGCTTGAGGATCCGGCTCGCACTGCCCTTGGCCCGCGGGCGGATCCGGCGCATGGTGACGCCCTCGTCGACGAACGCCTGCGACACGTAGAGGGTGTCGCGACGCAGGTTGTCGGTCTGCTCGGCGTTGGACGCCGCGCTCGCGATCACCTTGTACAACGGTTCGCTGGCCGCTTGCGGGGCGAACTTCAGGGCGGTCAACGCATCGGGCACGTCCATGCCGCGGACCAGGTCGATGACCCGGCGCACCTTGGTCGGCGAGATCCGGACCTGACGGGCGATCGCGTACGAACCCGGACGGTCGCCGAGCAGCGCCTTGCGGCGGCTGGGACGCGTGTCCTTGTCCTTGCTCATCTATCAGCTTCCTTGTCTGGTACCGCGCCGCGTCAGCGGCGACGGCTCTTCCGGTCGTCCTTGATGTGACCCTTGAAGGTCCGGGTCGGCGCGAACTCGCCGAGCTTGTGACCCACCATCGAGTCGGTCACGAAGACCGGCACGTGCTTGCGACCGTCGTGCACCGCAATGGTGTGCCCGATCATGTCCGGCACGATCATCGAACGGCGCGACCAGGTCTTGATCACGGTCTTGGTGCCCTTGACGTTCTGGACCTCGACCTTTTTGGCCAGATGGTCGTCGACGAACGGGCCCTTTTTGAGGCTGCGTGGCATGTGTCCCTAGCTCCTGCTCAGCGCTTCTTGCCGGTCTTGCGGCGGCGGACGATCATCCGCGAGCTCGCCTTGTTCTTGTCGCGGGTGCGACCCTCGGGTCGACCCCATGGCGAGACCGGGTGTCGTCCACCGGAGGTCTTGCCCTCTCCACCACCGTGCGGGTGGTCGATCGGGTTCATGGCGACACCGCGGACGGTCGGGCGCTTGCCCTTCCAGCGGTTACGGCCGGCCTTGCCCCAGTTGATGTTGGACTGCTCGGCGTTGCCGACCTCGCCCACCGTCGCCCGGCACCGGACGTCGACCATGCGCATCTCGCCGGACGGCATCCGCAGCGTGGCGTTCTTGCCCTCGCGGGCCACCAGCTGGATGCTCGCTCCGGCCGAGCGGCCGAGCTTCGCGCCGCCGCCCGGACGCAACTCCACCGCGTGGATCGTGGTGCCGACGGGGATGTTGCGCAGCGGCAGGTTGTTGCCCGGCTTGATGTCGGCGCCCTCACCGGACTCGACCGCCGCACCCTGGCGCAGGTTCTCCGGCGCGATGATGTAGCGCTTCTCGCCGTCGGCGTAGTGCAACAGGGCGATCCGAGCCGTGCGGTTCGGGTCGTACTCGATGTGCGCGACCTTCGCCGGCACACCGTCCTTGTCGTTGCGCTTGAAGTCGACCAGGCGGTAGGCCTGCTTGTGACCGCCACCGATGTGCCGGGTGGTGATCCGACCGGTGTTGTTACGACCACCGGTCTTCGGGCTCGGCACGAGCAGCGACTTCTCCGGGGTCGATCGCGTGATCTCGACGAAGTCGGCCACGCTCGAGCCACGACGGCCCGGGGTGGTCGGCTTGTACTTGCGGATTGCCATGATTCAGTCCCTTGTTTCCTAGAACTCTGGGCTCGGCGCTCAGTTCGCCGGGGAGGCGAAGATGTCGATGCGCTCGCCGTCGGCCACGGACACGATCGCGCGCTTGGTGTCGGGACGCTTCCCGAAACCGGCGCGCGTACGCCGCGTCTTGCCCGTGCGGTTGATCGTGTTGACGCCGGTCACCTTGACCTTGAACACCGTCTCGACGGCGATCTTGATCTCGGTCTTGTTGGCCCGCGGGTCGACCAGGAACGTGTACTTGTTCTCGTCGAGCAGCGCGTAGGACTTCTCGCTCACCACGGGGGCGAGCAGGACGTCACGGTGGTCGCGGATCTTGACGCTGCTCACTGAGCATCTCCTTCGGTCGCGGCCTGGGCGGCCAGTTCCTCGTCGGTCGGCTCGTCGCCGGCCACCAGATCGGCCGTGGTCGGCTCGGTCGCCAGGCTGAACCGGCCCACGTACGCGTCGAGCGCGGCCGCGGTGAAGACGATCTCGTCGTTGCACCAGCACGTCGTAGGCGTTCAGCTGGTCCACGGCGATGGCGTGCACGCTGAGCGCGTTGCGCAGGCTGATCCAGGCCAGGTCCTCGTCGCGGTGGATGACCACCAGGACCTTGTCGGACTTGGCCACGGCGGCCAGCGCGCCGAGCGCGGTGCGGGTCGACGGGACGTCGCCCTCGACCAGGCTGCTGACCACGTGGATGCGGCCTTCGCGGGCCCGGTCGGACAACGCGCCACGCAGAGCGGCGGCGATCATCTTCTTGGGGGTCCGCTGGGCGTATCCGTGCGGGTGCGGACCGTGGGCCACGCCACCGCCGGCGAACTGGGGCGAACGGATCGAGCCCTGACGAGCCCGGCCGGTGCCCTTCTGCCGGTACGGCTTCTTGCCACCGCCGCGGACGTCGCCGCGGGTCTTGGTGGAGTGCGTGCCCTGACGGGCCGCGGCGAGCTGGGCCACGACGACCTGGTGGATCAGCGGGATGTTGGCGGTGACGTCGAACAGCTCCGCGGGGAGGTCGGCCGAACCGGCCTCCGCACCCGTGGCGTCGAAAACGGTGACGGTGCTCATGCAGCATCTCCCTTCTTGGCCGCGCTGCGCAGGACGACGAGGCCGCCCTTGTTGCCGGGGATCGCTCCCTTGATCAGGATGAGACCGCGCTCGGCATCGATCGCGTGCACGGTCAGGTTCTGCACGGTGACGCGGTCGACACCCATGCGACCGGCCATCCGGAGTCCCTTGAACACACGGCCGGGGGTGGCGCAGCCGCCGATGGAACCGGGCGAGCGGTGCTTGCGGTGCACACCGTGGCTGGCCCGCAGACCGCCGAAGCCGTGCCGCTTCATGACACCCGCGGTGCCCTTGCCCTTGCTCACTCCGGTGACGTCGACGATCTCGTCGGCGGCGAACAGCTCGGCGGTCAGCTCCTGCCCGAGCGCGAACTCGCTCGCGTCGGTGGTGCGGATCTCGACGAGGTGCTTGCGGGGGGTGACCCCGGCCTTCTCGAAGTGCCCGGCGTCGGGCTTGGTGACCTTCTTGGCCTTGATGGCTCCGAAACCCAGCTGGACGGCGGAGTAGCCGTCGCTGTCCGGGGTGCGGACCTGGGTGACGACGCACGGTCCGGCCTGGACCACGGTCACCGGGACGACGCGGTTGTTGGCGTCCCAGAGCTGGGTCATGCCGAGCTTGGTGCCCAGCAGACCCTTCACTTTGCGTTCGGTATGTGTGGCGCTCATGTGTTCGGCGTCCTCAGAGCTTGATCTCGATGTCGACGCCGGCCGGCAGGTCGAGTCGCATCAAGGAGTCAACGGTCTTGGGGGTCGGGTCGATGATGTCGATCAGCCGCTTGTGGGTGCGCATCTCGAAGTGCTCCCGGCTGTCCTTGTACTTGTGCGGAGAGCGGATCACACAGAACACGTTCTTCTCCGTGGGCAGCGGCACCGGCCCCGCGACCCGGGCACCCGTACGCGTCACCGTGTCGACGATCTTGCGCGCCGACGAGTCGATGACCTCGTGGTCGTAGGCCTTGAGCCTGATGCGGATCTTCTGTCCCGCCACAGTTCGTCCCTCTTCCGTACGTCCCTCGCCGGGCTTGTCCGGCGTGGGTCCTGCTGTCCTGCTCCGACCCCCGAGGTCGGGCGTGTCGGGCGCCGTCCGGCGCGACACACCACCAACCATCCTGCTGTGGAGGCGGTCCGGATCTCCGCGCGCCTTACCTGATGGCCAGGCACAGCGACGAACGATCCGGACGACGAAATCTCACGGTGCGATCAGTCACGTCATAGACGTGCCAGATCCCGGCAACCCCGTCGGAGCAACCTGACGATTCTGTCAGAGACCGTCAGCCGGATCAAATCGGGTGTTCACCCGTCTGACCCGAAGGCCCAACTCTACCCGAATGAGCACTGACGGCCAGTTGGGGCGTGTCGGCCACCGCCCGGCCGAGCAGCCGATGGCTATTGCCAGCCGCCGGGCTGCGGCGGATTCTGCTGGCCGGGATGCGGCGGGTACTGCTGGCCACCCTGCGGCGGGAAGTTCTGCCCACCCTGGGGGCCGAACTGCCCACCCTGGGGGCCGAACTGCCCACCCTGCGGCGGGTACTGCGGCCCGCCGGGCTGCTGCGGCGGGTACGGGCCCGGATACGGCTGGTTCGGCTGTTGCGGCTGTCCCGGGCCGCCGGGCTGGTTCGGGTACGCGGTGCCGTAGCCCGGGGCGCCGCCGGTCGGTGGCTTCTTCTTCCCGAGCACGCTGGCCAGGATGCCGCCGATCAGCAGCACGCCGCCGAGGATCATCCCGACGATGCCGCCGGTCCGCAGACCGCCGCTCAGACCGGCCAGATCGGCCCCGCCCGGGAGGTCGACGACGACGACCTGGTCGGGGCTGTCGGTGCTGTAGAAGAGGGTGACCTCGTCGCCGACCGCGTACGTGGTCCCGGTGCCGGTGTCGGCGACGACGCCGGTGCCGGACTGCTCCTCGCCCTGCTTGTCGGTGTAGGTGACCGAGATCTGCTGCGGCGGACCCGGATCGAGATCGGTGATGGTGCCACTGACCGGGCCGGCCAGTCCGTTCTGGCTCATCTGCTCGTCGATCGTGCTGGCGCCCTTGTCGACCACCGCGGAGGCGGCGAACAGCCCGGCCCCGGTCAGCAGGATGAGGACACCGAAGACGATGGCCAGGATCTTCAGGACCTTCATGGACCACTCCTCCGAGCTGCGGGGCAGCGACGACCGGCGCCCCGGGCGGAAACACCGTATCGCCGTCAGGAGTCGGCGGGCGCGCGAGGCGATACGTCGCGTCCGAGACGGCTCAGCCGACCGGGCTCAGTCGAGCCACCCGTTGTCGGTGGCCAGCCGGACGGCCTCGGCCCGGGTGACCGTGCCGAGCTTGCCGATGGCCGAGGAGAGGTGGTTGCGGACGGTGCCCTCGGACAGGTGCACCTGGGCGGCCACGGCGCCGGTCGACCCGCCCCGCGCGGCGGCGGCCAACACCTCGGTCTCGCGCTCGGTCAGCGGCGACGGGCCGAGGCTCAGGCTGTCGGCGGCCAGGGCGGGGTCGACCACCCGAAGCCCGCGGGCGACCCGGCGTACGCCTTCGATCAGCTGGTCGGCCGGGGCGTCCTTGACCATGAAGCCGACCGCTCCGGCCTCCATCGCCCGTCGCAGGTAGCCCGGCCGGCCGAACGTGGTCAGGATGATCACCCGAGACTGGGGCCGGTCGCGGAGGATCTGCGCGGTCGCCGCGATGCCGTCGCCGAACCGACCGGGCCCGGGAGGCATCTGGACGTCCATCAGGATCACCTGCGGCTCGCGGGTGCGGGCCAGTTCGGCGGCCTCGGCACAGGTGCCGGCCTGCCCGACCACGTCGATGTCGGGCTCCAACCGGAGCAGCGCGGTGAATGCCTCGCGGATCAGAGCCTGGTCGTCGGCCACCAGCACCCGGATCACGAGCGCACCGTGGCCAGAGCGGGGGTCGCGAACGTGGGCAGCGGCAGTCCGACGCTGACCCGGGTGCCGGCCCGCGACGACGCGACCTCGAGCCGGCCACCGGCGGCGGCGACCCGCTCCTCGAGTCCCCGCAGACCCGAGCGGCGGTGGCCGGTTGGGAAACCGCGGCCGTCGTCGGTGACCGAGACCGCGTACGGGTCGACGGTGATCCGGCAGGTCGTCGCCTCGCTGTGTCGGACGACGTTGGTGACCGCCTCGCGGACCACGTAGCCGAACAGTTCGCTCACCCGGTCGGGCATCGGCTCGATGGCCGAGGGCAGCGACGGCGTGATCCCGGCCGCGGTGAGGACCGAGCCGGCACTGGCCACCTCGGTGACCACCCGGATCTGGCGAAACCCCGAGGCGGTGCTGCGGACGTCGGCCAACGCCTGCCGGCTGATGTCGGCGATCTCCTCGAGCTGGACCTTGGCCGCCGCGGCGTCCTGGTCGATCAACCGGGCGGCCAGCCCGGTCTTGATCGAGATGGCGGTGAGCGAGTGGCCGAGGATGTCGTGCAGGTCGCGGCCGATCCGCTCGCGTTCGGCGGCGACGGCCAGCACCGAGAGCCGCTGCTCGGCCAGCGCCAGCCGGTGGCTGACCCGACCGGACTCGATGCCGGCGGCGGTGGCCAGTCCCACCCCGAGGCTGATCACCGCGAGGAAGGCCGGGGTCGGATCGCCGGTGATGAGGGTGACCGAGGCGAGCAGCACCCCGATCACCGGGATCACCGCCCGGGCGAGGCGCCACGGGATGAGCGTGGCGACCATGATGGCCAGGTAGACCCCGAGGTTGGCGAAGCCCCATCCCCAGACGATCGCGGTCGACACCATCAACGCGGCGAACCCGACCACGTGGGCGGTCCGCACGGCCAGCCGGACATCGGCGATCCAGGCGGTGGCGACGTAGGCCGCGGCGACCAGGAGGAGCTGGACGCTGCCGATCACCGTGTGCAGCCGGTCGAACTCCCCGCTGACCAGGTCGACGATCGAGAACGACAGGAACACCAGCCCCGACAGATAGACCCAGAGCAGGTTCTGCCAGCCCCGCCGCCAGGTCCACGGCGGCGCCGCGTGGGGCCCGCCGCTCGCGCTGGGCGCCAGGTTGCGTCCGTCGCCATCGACGTCGTCGGTCATGGCCCTCCGATCGACCCGGTCCGGTCTCAACGCTTGCTGTCCGCCGCAGCCCGACGATAACCCAGCGCGCCGAGCACGGTCAGGACCGCGCACCACGCCAGCAGGACCACCACCCCGGTCCAGGGGAAGGCGGCGCCGGGCAGGAACGGGTAGCGGCCGAGTTCGGCCACCCAGTACGACGGCAGCGCGGTGGCCAGGGTCTGCATGACCGGCGGCATGATCTGCACCGGGAACCACAGGCCGCCCAGCATGGCCAGCAGCAACAGCAGCAACGTGGTGGCGCCCTGGACGACCTCGGCCTTGACCCACACGCCGATGACGATGCCGAGCACGGCCAGCGGGAGCAGTCCGATCCACATCAGTCCGAGCGAGGCCAGCCAGGCGAACGGAGTGGCCCGGACACCGCCGAGCACCCGCCCGGCCGCGAAGACCAGGATCAGCGCGGGCAGCACCAACGCCATGATGACCACGGCCTTGGCCCACAGGAACGAGCGCGGCGCCAGTGCGGTGATGCTGAGCTGCCGGAACCAGCCGGAGCGGCGTTCCACCGCGAGTTGCGCTCCCCCGCTCATGGCCGCGCCGAGCGAGCCGTACGCCGCCATCGAGACCATGATCATGGCCGAGTGGTCGCCGGCGTCGGCCGCGCCGCCGTACATCCGGGAGAACACCACGTAGAGGATCAGCGGCATCACCACCGAGAAGATGACGAAGCCGAAGTTCTTGGCCGTCAGCAACGAGGTGCGGACGGTGTAGTGCAGGGCGTAGCTGCTCATGCTCAGTTCCTCGCGTTCGGGGCGGTGGTCAACGCCAAAAAGGCATCCTCGAGCTTGGCCGAGGCGACCTCGACCTCGCGGGCGTCCGGGAACCGGGCGAGCAGGGCGCGGAGCACGGTGTCGGAGTCGGGGGCGTGGATCCGCAGCCGGGCCCCGTCCTGGTCGACCCGGACCACCCCGGGCAGCCCCGCGATCTCGGTGCGGGTCACCCCGTCGGCGGCCAGGCTGATGGTCCGGCCGGCCACCCGGGCCTTGATCTGGGTGCCGGTGCCGTCGGCGACCACCCGACCACCGGCCATCACGACGATCCGGTCGGCGACCAGATCGGCCTCGTCGAGGTAATGGGTGGCGAACAGCACGGTGCGCCCGTCGCCGGTGAAGTCGCGCATCGAGGACCAGAACGCCCGTCGGACCTCGACGTCCATCCCGACCGTCGGCTCGTCGAGGATCAGCAGCGACGGATCGGCCATGATCGCCAGCGCGTAGCGGACCCGCTGGGCCTGCCCGCCCGACAGCTTGTCGGTCTTCATCCGCAGCAAGGCACCCAAGTCGGCCCGCGCGATCACCTGGTCAAGCGGCAGCGGGTGGACATGCAGCCCGTGCATCAACCGGAGCAGGTCGCGGACCGAGGCGTCGTCCAGCAGCGCCCCGTTCTGCAGCATCGCCCCCACCCGGCCGGTCCGCAGAGCGGTGGCCGGGTCGGCACCGAACACCCGCACGGTCCCCGCGTCGGGAGCCACGATGCCCAGCAGCATCTCGGTGACCGTCGACTTGCCGGCACCGTTGGGGCCGAGGACGGCGACGATCTCCCCCGACGCGATGGTCAGGTCGAGTCCGTCGACGGCGCGGACCACGCCGTAGGTCTTGCGCAGGCCGGTCAATTCGACCGCGGGCGGCGCGGACCCGGCGGCGACGAGCGAGCCCGGGACGAGCGGATCCGGCTCGAGCGGGTCCGGGGCGACGACGGGGTCGGCGGTGGGTCGGGTGATCATGGCTCCAGCCTGGCCCGGCGGGACGTCCGGCGGCGGGGCCCGACGTCATGATTCGCCCATGACAGCGGTCACGATGCGGCGCGCAGCCGGGTGCGGCCGATAAGGTCGGCGCGTGGCCACCCCGACCAGTCCCAGGATGCGCGCGGGCGTCGCCGCCGGTCACCGGTCGACCGCCGAGGCCGGCGCGGAGATCCTCGGTCGCGGCGGGAACGCGGTCGACGCCGCGGTGGCCATGATGCTGGTCAGCTGCGCCGCCGAGACCATCTTCACCGGGCTGGGCGGGGGCGGGTTCGCCACCGTCTACGACGCCGAGCGTCGTCGGGCCACCTGCGTCGACTTCTTCGTCAGCGTCCCTGGACTCGACGGCCGGCTGGCCGGGCCTGGACTGGAGATCGAGGTCGTCTTCGTCGGCCAGCGGATGCCGTACGAGATCGGGCCGGCCACGGTGGCGGTCCCCGGCGTCCCGGCCGGTGCGCACCACCTGTGGCGTCACCACGGCCGCCTCGACTGGCGCGAGGTCGTCGAACCCGGTCTGCGCGCCTCGTACGGCGTGCCGTTCTCCGCGGCCCACGCCGCGCTCCTCCCGGCCGTCGTCCAGGCCATGTGCGTCGGCGAGGGCGATGCGGTCTACCGCCGTCCCGACGGCGCGCTGTTGCAGGCCGGCGACCCGCTGCGGCACCCGGACCACCACCGCGCGTACGAGTTGCTGGCCGAGGATCCCGACGCGTTCTACCGCGGGCCGTTCGCGGCGGCGATGCTCGACGCGCTGGCCGACGGCGGGGCGATGAGCGGGCGCGATCTCGACGAGTACCGCGTGATCGAGAGCACCCCCCGGGCGGTCCGGCTGGACGGCAGCACCGCGTACGCCCGCGGCAACGACCTCGACGACGTGCTGGGCACGTTGCAGGCGACGGTGGCCGGCGTGTCCGGCGACCCCTCGACCGATCCGGACTCGGCGCGGGCGTTGGTCGCGGCGTTGCGGGCCCCGGACCGGAGGGCCGAGACCACCAACGTGGTCGCGGTCGACCCGCAGGGCGGCGGCTGTGTCATCACCACCAGCCTCGGTCTGGGGTCGAGCATCTGGGTGCCCGGCTACGGCGTCCACCTGAATTCGATGATCGGCGAGGGCGAGCTGGTCCGCGGCCGGCTGCACCCGGCCGAGCGGATGGGGTCGATGATGTCGCCGCTGGTCGTGCTGGACGACCACGGCGATCTGGTCACCCTGGCCGGAGCGGCCGGCGGCAGCCGGATCCGGCCGGCCATCGTCCAGTCGGTGCTGCGGATCCTGCGCGGCGCCACGCCGCAGGACGCGATCGACGCACCCCGGCTGAACGCGCTGCCCGGGCTGATCCGGCTCGAACCGGGGTTCTCCGACCGGGTGATCGGCGCGCTCGAGGCCGACGGTGACCATGTCGCGGTGGCCCACGGGCTCGACCCGTACTTCGGCGGCGCCTCGGCGCTCAGCGCCCTCGGGGGTGGCGCCGATCCGCGGCGCAGCGGTCACACGATCATGCTCTGAGTGAGGCGCCGCCCGGTGCCCAGCGCTCGTCGACCGCACGTGTGAAGCCCGCTCGACTGGATAGGGTCGTCAGGTGACCACCCCCAGCTCGACGTACCGGCTCCAGATCACCAAGGACTTCCCGCTCTCGCAGGCGGCCGAGTTGGTCGACTACCTGCGCGACCTCGGGGTCGGCGCGGTCTACCTCTCCCCCATCCTGCAGTCGACGGTCGGCTCGACCCACGGCTACGACACCACCGACCCGACCGCCGTCGACGCCGACCGCGGCGGACAGGCCGGTCTCGACGCGGTGTTCGCCGCCGCCGGGGACGCCGGGCTGGGCGTGGTGATCGACATCGTCCCCAACCACGTCGGGATCGCCGAGCCGACCGAGAACCCGGCCTGGTGGGACGTCCTGCGTCTGGGGCGCGACTCCGCGTACGCCGACTGGTTCGACATCGACTGGAGCCGGGACAAGATCCTGCTCCCGGTGCTCGGCGACGACGCCACCCTCGAGGTCGTGGACGACGAGCTGCGCTACTACGAGCATCGGTTCCCGACCGCGCCGGGGACCGTGACCCCGGGCGACGACGCCGACACGGTGCACGCCCGCCAGCACTACGAGCTGGTGCACTGGTCGCGCGGCGACCGCGAGCTCACCCACCGCCGCTTCTTCGCCGTGGCCACGCTGGCCGGGGTGCGGATGGAGGATCCGGCCGTCTTCGAGGCCACCCACGTGCTGATCCCGCAGTGGACCGCCGCCGGGGTCGCCGGGTTGCGGATCGATCACCCCGACGGTCTGGTCGACCCCGGCGACTACCTGCGCCGGCTCCACGCGGTGGCCCCGGACGCCTGGATCACCGTCGAGAAGATCCTCGAACCCGGAGAGGACCTGCCGGCCGACTGGCCGGTGGCCGGCACCACCGGCTACGACGCGATGCGCGAGGTCAACGGCATCTTCGTCGACGGCTCGGCCGAGGCCGCCTTCACCGCGCTCTACCAGCGGCTGACCGGCGACGAGCAGACCATCGCCGACCACATCGTCACCGGCAAGCACCTGGTCGTCGAGGAACTGCTGGTCGCCGAGCGCCGCCGGATGGCGCGGTTGATCCCGGAGCTGCCCGACGCGGCCGAGGCGATCGGCGAGATCGCCACCGCGTTCGAGGTGTACCGCTCGTATCTGCCCGACGGGGCCGAGCACCTCGACCACGCCCTGGCGCTGGCCGCGGAGCGGCGGCCCGAGCTGTCCGACACGATCACCGCGTTGAGTCCCCGGCTGCACGACGGCGACGACGAGCTGGCCCGACGGCTCCAGCAGCTGAGCGGCGCGACGATGGCCAAGGGCGTCGAGGACACCGCCTTCTACCGGTACGCGCGCTTCGTGGCGCTCAACGAGGTGGGCGGCGACCCGGGCCAGTTCGGCATCCCGGTCGCCGAGTTCCACGCGCTGCAGCAGGCCCGGGCCGATGCCTGGCCCGAGACGATGACGGCGCTGTCGACCCACGACACCAAACGCGGCGAGGACATCCGGGCCCGGCTGGCCGTGCTGGCCGAGGTCGGTGACGCCTGGGCCGCGTTCGCCGAGCTGTTCCTGGCCCGGACCGCGATCCCGAACCGGCGGCTGGCCTACTTCCTGGCCCAGACCATCGTCGGCACCGGCCCGATCGAGCGTCAGAGGCTGCACGACTACGCCGAGAAGTCGGCGCGCGAGGCGTCGGAGGACACCCGCTGGACCGCTCCGGACGAGGACTTCGAGGCGACGCTGGCCGCAGCGATCGACCTGGCCTACGACGACGCCGAGCTGCGGGCCGCCTGGGACGCGATCGACGCCGTGATCGAGCGGCCGGGCCGGCTCAACGCGCTCGGTCAGAAGCTGGTCCAGCTCACCCTGCCCGGCGTCCCCGACGTCTACCAGGGCACCGAGCTGTGGGACGACGCGCTGGTCGACCCGGACAACCGGCGCCCGGTCGACTTCGCCCGGCGCCGCGCCCTGCTGGCCGGGCTGACCGCCGCTCCGGCGCTGGACGCGACCGGCGCGGCCAAGCTGTGGGTGACCCGGCAGGCGCTGCGTACGCGGCGCGACCACCCCGAGCTGTTCGCCGGCTACCAGCCGGTGACCGCGAGCGGTCCGGCGGCCGACCACCTGGTCGGATTCGACCGCGGCGGAGTGATCACCCTGGCCACCCGGCTCCCGGTCACCCTCGAGGCCTCCGGCGGCTGGGGCACGACCACGGTGACGCTGACCGGGGCCCACCGCGACCTGCTGAGCGACCGCACCCACACCGGCGAGGTGGCGCTGTCCGACGTCCTCGGCGAACTCGGGGTGGCCTTGCTGGTCCGCGCCTGACCCGGCGGCTGCCGGCCCTCCGGGGTCGGCCATCGCCCCCTCCGCGCGCTGCCGGTTTCCCATGTCACATGGGAAACCTGCGGGTCACCCGCCAAGTTTCGCGTGGGACCCGCAGGTTGTCCGTGGTCTCGGCGCCGGTCGGCTCAGATCGGGTTGAGGACGCGGTCCAGGAACGTCCGCGTACGCGGTTGCTGCGGATCGGTCAGCACCGCGGCGGGCGGCCCGTGCTCGACCACGACGCCGCCGTCGAGGAACAGCACCTGGTCGGCGACCGACTGCGCGAACCGGATCTCGTGGGTGACCACGACCATGGTCCGACCTTCGGCGGCCAGGTCCTTCATCACCCCGAGCACCTCACCGACCAGCTCCGGGTCGAGCGCCGAGGTCGGCTCGTCGAACAGGATCAGCTTGGGCCGCAGGGCCAGCGCCCGGGCGATGCCGACGCGCTGCTGCTGACCGCCCGACAGCTGGTAGGGGTGCAGGTCGGCCTTCTCCGACAGCCCCACCCGTTCGAGGATGGTCAGTGCCTCGCCCCGGACCTCCTCGGCCGGCCGGCCCTGGACCACCACCGGACCCTCGGTCAGGTTCTGCAGCACGCTGAGGTGCGGGAACAGGTTGTGAGCCTGGAAGACCATCGCGCTCTGCGCCCGCAGCCGGGCCAGCGCGCGTTTGTCCGGGGCGGCGCTGAAGTCGACGGTGGCCTCGTCGATCCGGACCACTCCGCCGTCGGGCTTCTCCAGGGTGTTGAGGCAGCGCAGGACCGTGGTCTTGCCCGAACCGGACGGCCCGATCAGCACGCTGACCGTGCCCGGCTCGACGACCAGGTCGACCCCGCGCAACACCTCCAGATCACCGAAGGCCTTGGTGATGCCGGTCGCCTCGACCAGCGGACGTTCGTCGTTGCTCACTTGGCCACGTACCTTCCCAGACGGGTTTCCAGGCGGCCCTGGACGAAGGACAGGATCAGGCAGATCACCCAGTAGTAGAGGGCCGCGACCCCGTAGAGGGCGAAGAACTTGAACGTCGGCGCGGCGGCGATCTGCGCCACCCGTAGCAACTCGGTGACCAGCACGACCGAGGCCAGCGAGGTGTCCTTGACCAGCGAGATCAAGGTGTTGGACAGCGGCGGCACGGCGACCCGCGACGCCTGCGGGAGGATGATCCGTCGCAGCGAGGTGGCGTAGCCCATGCCGATGGTCTGGGCCGCCTCCCACTGACCGCGCGGGATGGACAGGATGGCCGAGCGGATGATCTCGGCCGCGTAGCCGCCCACGTTGAGGCTGAAGGCGATGATCGCCGCGGTGAACGGATTGAAGCTGAGTCCGATCTGCGGCAGACCGTAGAAGATCAGGAACAGCTGGACCAGCAGCGGTGTGCCGCGGATGATCGAGACGTAGGTCCGGGCGATCGCCGACACCACCTTGATCGGTGACAGCCGCATCAACGCGATGACCAGCGCGATCGCCAGTCCGAGCACGAAGCTGATCAGGGTCAGCGGGATGGTCGCCTTGATCGCGGCCAGCGCCATCGGACCCGCGGTGTCACGCACCAACTGCCACGTGCTCAGCGCGTTGGTCGGCGCGGCGGCCGGTTCGTCGGGGCCGGCGTCGCCCGAGCTGACGTCGGTGCCGAAGTACTTCTCCGAGATCGTGGTCAGCGTGCCGTCGGCCCGGACCTGGTCGAGCGCGGTGTTCATCGCGTCGCGGAGCTCGCCGTCGGTCGGTCGCAGCGCGAAGACCTGCTCGCTGGTGTCCCCGGTCTCGGCGGCGATCTTGACGCTGGTGTCGTTGGTGGTCTTGGTGTATTCGGCGACGGCCAGGTTGTCATTGACCGTGGCGTCGACCCGGCGCTGCTTGACCAGGGTGATCGCCTGGGTGAATCCCTCGACGGCCTCGACCTCGGCACCGGCCTTCTCCGCGACCCCGGCCCAGTTGCTGGTCGCGCTCTGGGCGGTGGTCTTGCCCTTAAGATCCGACAACTGGGTGATCGAGTCGTCGTCGGCCCGGGTGACGATGACCCCGTCGGAGACGGTGTACGGCTTGGACAGCGCGTACGCGGCCTCGCGGTCGGCGTTGCGCGTCACCTGGTTGGCCACCACGTCGAAGCGGTCCGACATCAGGCTGGCGAAGATCGAGTCGAACGGGGCCTCGACGAACTCCGCGCGCACACCCATCTCTTCGGCGACCGCGGTGACGACCTCGACGTCGTATCCGGTCAGGGCGTTGCTGGCCGGATCGTGGTAGCTGAACGGCGAGTACGTGCCCTCGGTCCCGACCCGCAGGACACCGGTCTCCTGGACCTTGTCCAACGTGGTCTCGGGCCCGTCGGACGAACAGGCGGCCAGCCCGCCGAGCAGACCGAGCGCCAGCACCAGCCCGATCAGTCTCTGGCTCCATCGGCCTGCCATGAACCGCCTCCTTTGTCGATGTTCCCGACAGGCTAACCCTGCTATTCGCGCTTCTCGGACCACCGGTCGTTCCTGGTCGGCCCACCGGGCCCGGTCAGGTCAGGTCAGGTCAGGTCAGGTCAGCAGCACGGTGCTCTGCTCGCCCGCCTCGACGAAGCCGAGCCGTTGGGCGACGCGACGCGAGGCCGTGTTGTCGATACGGGTGCGCCACTGGGCGACCAGGCCGACGTCCAGCGCGTCGTTGAGGGCCAGCGCAGCCGCGACCGTGCCCCAGCCGCTTCCGCGCAGCTCGGGGGGCGTCAGCACCCCCAAGTGGCCGAGCAGACCCTGACACTCGTCATAGCCGGCTCCAGAGGTCGGCTGGTCACGGTCGTCGTAGGTGACGAAGACCCGACCGAGCTCGGCCAACCCCACCTCGGCCACGTCGTCGGGGGGCGAGGCCCGCTCCAGGGTGGCCGCAGCGGCCGGCGCAGTGTCGACCGGCACGTCGGTGAGGGCGAGGTGACCGGGCACCGCGGGATGGGCGTATCGGTCGGTGTAGGCCAGCACGGCGTGGCCGACCAGTCGGGCCGGGTGCAGCTCGCACGAACGCAGCAGGGTGGTCGGCTCGACCAGCAACTCAGGGTCCAGGTCGGCGGTGCGGGCGTGGAACCAGTCCGGGCCGATCACCACCCAGGTGTCCCACAGCCGCAGCACCATGGCCTGTTCGTCGCTGGTCGAACGGACCGTGCGGACCGGATTGGCGGCCGGGTCGAGGGTGTCGTCCGGCAATCGGAGCAGTCGGGACCAGGCGAGTCGGACGATGGCCTGGGTGTTGGCATCCACCCGCCGATGGTAGGCGTCCGGAAACGCCAGAAGGCCCCGGACCACAGGGTCCGGGGCCAACTGGGCCGATCAGTCGATCGGGGTGGAACTCAGATCACTTGAGGATCTTGGTGACACGACCGGCGCCGACGGTACGACCACCCTCACGGATGGCGAACTTCAGCTCCTCCTCCATGGCGATCGGCTGGATGAGCTGACACGGACATGTCCGTGTTGTCACCCGGCATCACCATGTCGGTGCCCTCGGGCAGGTTGACCACACCGGTGACGTCGGTGGTGCGGAAGTAGAACTGCGGGCGGTAGTTGTTGAAGAACGGGGTGTGACGGCCACCCTCCTCCTTGGACAGGATGTAGACGCGCGCCTCGAACTCGGTGTGCGGGGTCGTCGTGCCCGGCTTGATGACGACCATGCCGCGCTCGACGTCCTCGCGCTTGGTGCCACGGAGCAGCAGACCGACGTTCTCGCCCGCCTGGCCCTCGTCGAGCAGCTTGCGGAACATCTCGACACCGGTGACCGTGGTGGTCTGCTTGGTCTCGCGGATGCCGATGATGTCGACGGTCTCGTTGACCTTGACGACGCCCCGCTCGATACGACCGGTGATGACGGTGCCACGACCGGTGATCGTGAAGACGTCCTCGACGGGCATCAGGAAGGGCTTGTCGATCTCGCGCTCCGGCTGCGGGATGGCGGTGTCGACGGCGGCCATGAGCTCCATGATCGACTCGCCCCACTTGGCGTCACCGTTCAGCGCCGGGAAGGCCGCGACCTGGACGACGGGGATGTCGTCGCCGTCGTAGTCGTACTCGCTGAGCAGCTCGCGGACCTCGAGCTCGACGAGCTCCAGGATCTCCTCGTCGTCGACCATGTCGCACTTGTTCAGCGCGACGACGATCGCCGGCACGCCGACCTGACGGGCCAGCAGCACGTGCTCACGGGTCTGCGGCATCGGGCCGTCGGTGGCGGCGACCACGAGGATCGCGCCGTCCATCTGAGCCGCACCGGTGATCATGTTCTTGATGTAGTCGGCGTGACCCGGGCAGTCGACGTGGGCGTAGTGCCGCGCCTCGGTCTGGTACTCGACGTGCGCGATCGAGATCGTGATGCCGCGCTGACGCTCTTCCGGCGCCTTGTCGATCTGGTCGAAGGCCGACGCCTGGTTGAGGGTCGGGTACTTGTCGTGCAGCACCTTGGTGATCGCCGCGGTCAGCGTGGTCTTGCCGTGGTCGATGTGCCCGATGGTGCCGATGTTGACGTGCGGCTTGGTCCGCTCGAACTTGGCCTTGGCCACTGAGGCTCCTTCTAAGGATGTTCGCCACGCGGTCGCGGGGCGGTTCTATGGGGGTGTATCTCTGGTCTTGTGCGACCGGGCGAATTGCCCGGTCCAGTGTTCCTGACGCGCGTACGCGCGTCAACTAAGAACGTCGAAGGCTGCGGTTCATTCGCCGCGGGCCTTCTGGATGATCTCGTCGGACATGGTCTTCGGCGTCTCGGCGTAGGAGTGGAACTCCATCGAGTAGTTCGCCTGGCCCGAGGTCTTCGAACGCAGGTCACCGACGTAGCCGAACATCTCCGACAGCGGCACCAGGGCCTCGACCACCTTGTTGCCGTGCAGGTCGTTCATGGCCTGGATCTGACCGCGACGGGCGTTCAGGTCACCGATGACGGTGCCCATGTAGTCCTCGGGGGTGGTCACCTCGACGGCCATGACCGGCTCGAGCAGAGCCGGATCGGCGCGACGGGCGGCCTCCTTGAAGACCATCGACCCGGCGATCTTGAACGCGAGCTCGGAGGAGTCGACGTCGTGGTACGCGCCGTCCTGCAGCGTGACCTTGATGTCCTCGACCGAGTATCCGGCGAGCACGCCGAACTGCATGGCGTCCTGGATGCCGGCGTCGACCGCGGGGATGTACTCCTTGGGGATACGTCCACCGGTCACCGCGTTGACGAACTCGTAACCCGAGCCCGGCTCGAGCGGCTCGAGGTCGATGATCACGCGGGCGTACTGACCCGAACCACCCGACTGCTTCTTGTGGGTGTACTCGACCTTGGTCACCGGGCGACGCAGCGTCTCGCGGTAGGCCACCTGCGGCTTGCCGATGTTGGCCTCGACGCGGAACTCGCGCTTCATCCGGTCGATCAGCACCTCGAGGTGCAGCTCGCCCATGCCGGCGATGATGGTCTGTCCGGTTTCCTCGTCGGTGTGCACGCGGAAGGTCGGATCCTCCTCGGCCAGCCGCTGGATGGCGACGCCGAGCTTCTCCTGGTCGGACTTGGTCTTGGGCTCGATGGCCTGCTCGATGACCGGAGCCGGGAAGTCCATCGACTCCAGCACGACCGGCTTGGCCTGGTCGGACAGGGTCTCGCCGGTGGTGGTGTCCTTCAGACCCATCACGGCGACGATCTGGCCGGCGCCGACCGACGCGATCTCCTCACGCTTGTTGGCGTGCATCTGGTAGATCTTGCCGATCCGCTCCTTGCGACCCTTGGTCGCGTTGAGCACCGTCGAGCCGGCCTCGAGCTTGCCCGAGTAGAGCCGGATGTAGGTCAGCCGGCCCAGGTGCGGGTCAGCGGCGATCTTGAACGCCAGTGCCGAGAACGGGTCCGAGTCGTCGGGGTGACGCTCGATGACCACGGACTCGTCGCCCGGCTTGAAGCCGTTGATGGCCGGGACGTCGAGCGGCGACGGCAGGTAGGCGATGACCGCGTCGAGCAACGGCTGGACGCCCTTGTTCTTGAACGCACTGCCGCAGAACACGGCGGTGATCTGGCTGGACAGCACCGCGCGACGGACACCGGCCTGCAGCAGCTCCGGGGTGATCGAGTCCTCGTCCTCGAGGTAGGCCTCCATCAGCTCGTCGTCGTAGTCGGCGATCAGCTCGACGAGCTCGTGGTGGGCCGCGGTGGCCTGCTCGAGCATGTCGGCCGGGATCTCTTCGATCGTGTAGTCCTCGCCGATGGTCGTCTCGCCGCGCCAGGTGAGAGCGCGCATGTGGACCAGGTCGACGACACCGAGGAAGCCGCCCTCGGAACCGATCGGGAGCTGCAGGATCGCGGCGATCGCGTTCAGCCGGCTCTTGATCGTCGACACGCAGAAGTCGAAGCTCGCACCGGTGCGGTCGAGCTTGTTGATGAAGCAGATCCGCGGGACCTTGTACCGGTCGGCCTGACGCCACACGGTCTGGCTCTGCGGCTCCACGCCGGCCACGCCGTCGAAGACCGCGACAGCGCCGTCGAGGACGCGGAGCGAACGCTCCACCTCGACGGTGAAGTCCACGTGACCGGGGGTGTCGATGATGTTGATCTGGGTGTCGTGCCAGTGGCAGGTCGTCGCGGCGGACGTGATCGTGATGCCGCGCTCCTGCTCCTGCTCCATCCAGTCCATCGTGGCCGCGCCCTCGTGCACTTCACCGATCTTGTAGTTGATACCGGTGTAGAAGAGGATGCGCTCGGTCGTGGTGGTCTTGCCCGCGTCGATGTGCGCCATGATCCCGATGTTGCGGACCTTGGACAGATCGGTCTTGATGTCGACAGCCATGTGACTCTCTCTGACGTGTCAGACCCAGATGCGCGGTAGCGCACCCGGGTCGGTGACGAATCGGTGGTAAAGGGGGTGGATTACCAGCGGTAGTGGGCGAAGGCCTTGTTGGCCTCGGCCATCTTGTGGGTGTCCTCGCGACGCTTGACCGCGGCCCCCAGACCGTTGGACGCGTCGAGCAGCTCGTTCATCAGCCGCTCGGCCATCGTCTTCTCACGGCGCTGCCGGGCGAAGCTGACCAGCCAGCGCATGGCCAGGGTGGTGGCCCGGGCCGGCTTGACGTCGATCGGGACCTGGTAGGTGGCACCACCGACACGACGGCTCTTGACCTCCAGCGCGGGGCGGACGTTGTCCAGCGCGCGCTTCAGGGTCTGAACCGGGTCGATACCGGTCTTGGTGCGGGTGCCCTCCATGGCGGTGTAGACGATGCCCTGGGCGATCGTCTTCTTGCCGTCGAGGAGGATCTTGCTGACCAGCTGGCTGACCAGCGGCGAACCGTAGACCGGGTCGGCCGGCAGCGGACGCTTCGGGGCGGGGCCCTTGCGAGGCATTACTTCTCCTTCTTCGCGCCGTAGCGGCTGCGAGCCTGCTTGCGGTTCTTGACGCCCTGGGTGTCGAGCGAGCCGCGGATGATCTTGTAACGGACGCCCGGGAGGTCCTTCACGCGACCGCCGCGGACGAGCACCATCGAGTGCTCCTGCAGGTTGTGGCCGACACCGGGGATGTACGCGGTGACCTCGACGCCGGAGGACAGCCGGACGCGCGCGACCTTGCGAAGAGCCGAGTTCGGCTTCTTCGGCGTGGTCGTGTACACCCGGGTGCACACGCCCCGGCGCTGGGGCGAGCCCTTGAGTGCCGGTGTCTTGGTCTTGCTCACCTTGTCCTCGCGGCCCTTACGGACCAGCTGGTTAATTGTGGGCACCGCGTAGCTCTTCTTTCTGTCACCTGATGATGGGTTTGCAGCTCCGTGGACGGTTCCACGATCACTACCGTGCGAACACCACTGACACGAAGACCTGAGGGCACGCACAAGGCTCGGGACAAGCCCGAACACAAGGATCTAGATTAGCCCGTCGTGAGCGGTGGGTCAAAGCTGGGCAGTTTCGGCTGAGCCGGGGGCTGGTCCGGCTCGGGATCGAGCTCGATCAACTGCCGTTTCCGCACCGTCTCGCGGAGCTCGTCGTCGAGGTCGTCGCCGGCGGCCAGCAGCTGCGGGAGCAGATCACGCTCGACGGTGATGGCCCGGAAGACCAGGGAGACGGTGACGTCGTGGTCAGGCCGGTGGACCACCCGGACCGGGTCGCCGGAGCGGATCTCGCCGGGCACAACGATGCTGAGGTAGGCACCCGGGCGGCCGGCCTGGGTGAACAGCCGGGCCCAGCCCGGCTGACCGATCCAGCCCCGGAAGGTGGCGCACGGGATCCGCGGACCGGTCACCTGCAGCACCACGGTGTCGCCGATCTGCCAGCGCTCCCCCAGCCGGGCGTCGTTGACGTCGAACCCGGACGTGGTCAGGTTCTCGCCGAAGAACCCGTCGGACAGCGTCCGCCCGAGCCGACCCTCCCAGTGGTCGAGATCCTCGCGCTGGAACGCGTACACGGCCTGGCCGTCACCGCCGTGATGGCGCTGGTCGCCGACGAAGTCACCGACCAGACCGCTGCCGAGGCCGCCCTGCTTCGGACCGGGCGCGCGGACCCGCACCGCGTCCTCGGTGCGCCGCTTGCCGATCCCGGTCCGCTTGCCGCGCTTCCACGGGTTGCCGTCGGGGCGACCGACATTGACCGACTGGACGTGTGACACGCGCGGAAGCTTAGTGCCGACGACGCGCCCGGCTCGGTGGTTTTCCGCCCGGTCAGTGGCCCGAGATCCGCTGGTACGCGCCGACCATCAGCGGTTCGGGATCCGACCGGTCGCTGCGGTGGAGGTCGACCCGGCTGATGAACCGGCCCGCCTCGTCGATCCGGAAGCGATGGGCGACGGTGCCGCGCGGCGTACGCGCCCACAACACCAGCTCGGCGTCCCGCCGACCGCCGCTCGCCGTGGTCGGCGGCCCGCCGTCGGAGTCGAACCGCCACCACCCCAGACCGTCGGGGGGTGTGGTGATCGAGAAGACCCCGTGGGCGGTGAACTCGACGCCGTCGTCGCGGACCCGGCGATAGTCCTGCAGCACGGCGGTGCCGGCCAGTTCGAGCTTGAGCACCATCATCGCCCGGGCCGAACCGGCATCGGGTCCGGCGCTGAGGGTGTGCTTCTCCACCCCGTGCCACTGGCCCAGCAGCGGCTCGAACAGCTCGACCAGAGACATCCGGCCACCCTAATCAGCCCGCGGGTAGACCTCGACCTCGCTGGCCTTGACCGCGACCCACACCGCCCGGCCGGGAACCAGCGCCAGCTCGGCCACCGCGGCCGGGGTGATCTCGGCGATGACGCTGGAGCCGCGGTCGGGCACATCGCCGACCTCGACGCGGACGCCCTCGCCGTGCGGTTCCAGAGTGCGGATCCGCCCGGACCACAGGTTGCGCGGGGACCCGTTCGGACGCTCGGCGAACAGCGCGACCGCGCGGGGACGGAAGGCCGCGTACACCGCGCCGCTCGGTCGACCACCGGTGGCGACCACGCCACCGGCGGGCAGCCGGACGACACCGTCCACCCCGGTGCCGGTCAGCAGGTTGAGCCCGACCAGACGGGCGACATAGTCGGTCCGCGGCCGGCGGGTCACCTCGATCGGCGGACCCTCCTGGACCAGCACGCCGTCCTCGATCACGACCAGCCGGTCGGCCAGCACCGCGGCGTCGACCGGATCGTGGGTGATGATCAGGGTCGCGCCGGTGAAGTCGGTCAGGTGGCGCCGCAGCTCGCCGCGTACGGTCAGCCGGGTCCGGGCGTCCAGCGCGGCCAGCGGCTCGTCGAGGAGCAGCAGCTCGGGTCGGAAGGCCAACGCCCGGGCCAGAGCCACCCGCTGGGCCTGGCCGCCCGACACGGCCCGCGGCCGCGCCCGCTCCATCCCGGTCAACTCCATCCGGGCCAACCAGCGGGCCGCCTCGTCGCGCGCCGCCGCTCGCGGCCGACCCCGCGCGGTCAGCCCGAAGGCGACGTTGTCGAGCAGGGTGAGGTGCGGGAACAGCAGGTAGTCCTGGAAGACCACGCCGATCGGTCGCTGGTCGGGACGCCGGTGCACCCCCGTGGTGGCGTCGGCCAGCACTTCCCCGCCCAGCCGGATCGCGCCGGACGACAACCTGAGCAGACCGGCCAGGCCGCCGAGCGCGGTCGACTTCCCCGCACCGTTGGGGCCGAGCAGCGCGACGACCTCCCCGGGCGCCACGGCCAGCCGCAGGTCGAGCGCGAAGTCGCCGCGACGGAGGCCCAGCTGCGCGTCGAGGCCGCTCACCAGCGGTTCACCCAGCGATCGCGGAGCAGGACCAGGACCCCGACCGAGACGATCAGCAGCAGCACCGAGAGCAGCAGGGCGGCCCCCGGGTCCGTTTCCAGGGCCAGGTAGACCTCGAGCGGCATCGTGCGGGTGGTGCCCGGGAAGTTGCCGGCGAAGGTGATCGTCGCCCCGAACTCCCCCAGCGCGCGGGCCCAGGCGAGCACGGCGCCGGCCGCGATCCCCGGTCCGACCAGCGGCACGGTGACCCGGAAGAACACGGTCATCGGGGTGGCGCCCAGGGTGGCCGCCGCGTCCTCGAAGCGCCGGTCCAGCCCGCGCAGCGCGCCCTCGACCGACAGCACCAGATAGGGCAACGCGACGAAGACCTGGGCGACGATCACCGCGTACGGGGTGAACGGCAGCGCGAACCCGGTGGCCTGGTAGAGCGGGCGGCCGAGGATCCCCGACCGCCCGAGGACGGTGAACAGCGCGACGCCGCCGACCACCGGCGGCAGCACCAGGGGCACGGTGATCAGGGCGCGGATCAGCGAGCTGCCCCGGCGGTCCGGGCGGGCGAGCATCCAGGCCAGCGGGACCCCGAGGATCAGCGCGACGGCGGTCGACACGGTGGCGGTGATCAGCGAGAGCCGTAACGCCTGGAGTGCGGTGGGGCTGGTCAGCACGTCGGCGGCCTGGGCCCAGGGGGCGCGGACCAGCAGTCCGACCAGCGGGAGGGTGAGGAAGACCAGGGCGATCGCGGAGGGGACCACGAGCAGGGCCGGGCCCGGGGTCCGGACCCGACTCATGGCTGCGGCGACCACGAGCTCACGGTTTTCCGAAGCCGGCCTCGGTCAGCACGGACTGACCAGGCGGGGACAGCACGTAGTCGACGAAGGCCCGTGCCGTCGAGGCGTCTGTGGATGCGCTCAGCGTGGCGATCGGATAGGCGTTCACCGCCGAGGCCGCCTCGGGGAATCTGATGCCCTCGACGTCGGCGCCGCCGGCCCGGACGTCGGTGGTGTAGACCAACGCCGCGTCGACCTCGTCGGCCGACACCTTGGCCAGGGCGGCTTTGACATCGGACTCGAGCGTGTCGGGTCTCGGCGTGATGCCCGCCGCCTGGAACACCGTGACCGCCGCCGCCCCGCACGGGACCTCCGGGGCGCACAGGGCGATGGTCTTGTCGGCGTCGGCGAAGTCGGCCAGCCCGGAGATCTTCCCGGGATTGCCGGCCGGCACGGCGATCTCCAGGGTGTTCGAGGCGAAGGTCGTCGGCCGGGTCGCGGCTCCCGCGTCGGTCACCGCGGTCATGGTCACCGAGCTCGCGGCGGCGAACACGTCGGCCGGCGCCCCCTGGGTGATCTGGGTGGCCAGCGTGGCACTCGACCCGAAGCTGAACACCACCTTCCGTCCGGGATGGGCGGCCTCGAAGTCTCTCCCGATCCGGGTGAACGACTCGGTCAACGAGGCCGCGGCGAGCACGGTGATGGTCGAGGACTCAGCGCTGCTGGTGGCACCACCGGTCGGCGCACCCGCGGATCCACAGCCGGTGAGAACGAGCAGACCGGCGACGGCGAGCACGATCGCCTGCGTAGGGCGGACGTGACCGATCACGAGGCCTCGGGCACTTCGACGACGACGTGGGTGGACTTGACCGAGGCGACGGCGAGCACGCCGGGCTCGAGCGCCAACTCGGTGGCCGCCTCGGCGCTCATCAGCGAGACGACCCGGAACGGTCCGCACTGCAGGTCGACCTGGGCCATCACCCCGTCCTTGACCACCCGGGTGACCAGGCCGGTGAACCGGTTCCGGGCACTTTCGGTGACCGCGTTGCCCAGCTCCGGGGCGACGGCGATGGCCCGCGCGTGCTCGGCCAGCGACGCTCCGTCGATCCGGATCGGACCCGCTCCGGCGGCCGCGTCGAGCCGGCCGGACTCGACCCAGCGACGGACGGTGTCGTCGGAGACCCCGAGCAGAGCGGCGGCTTGCGAAATCCGATAGTGCGGCACTATTCGAGGATAACAGTCGCAGATGCGGCGAATCTGGGGTCGGTCGTGCCGACGGCGGTACTGGTTGAGACACTCAGTCGCTCATCGGGCGACAGGGCCCTCACGGTCAGGACCGGCACCCGGCACGCTCACCGGTCGGCCGGATCATCGACGGAACGGAGCGACATGTTGGCGGTCGTCTACGACGCGGCGGAGACGTTCTCGGTCCGCGAGGTGCCCACCCCCGAGCCCGGACCCGGGGAACTGCGGCTCCGGGTGGTCCAGGCCGGCTTCTGCGGCACCGATCTGCACCTGCACCACGGCGGGTTCGACGCCCGGTTCCCGCTGACCCCCGGCCACGAGGTGGTCGGGGTGGTCGACGCCCTCGGGCCCGGAGTCGACGGCTTCGTGGTCGGCGAGCAGGTCGCAGTCAACCCCAGCGTGCACTGCGGCGCGTGCGCGTACTGCCGGGCCGGACGGCTGGTGCTGTGCGACCGCAACGAGGGCTACGGGACCCAACGTCCCGGGTTCTTCGCCGAGTACGCGGTGGTCCCGGCCGCGTTGACCTTCTCGGCCGAGGGGGTCCCGGCCGAGACCGCGGTGCTCACCGAACCGGCGGCCTGCGCCACCCACGGGCTGGACACGGTCCGCCCGATGCCCGGCAGCAGCGCGCTGATCTTCGGCGCCGGCCCGACCGGGTTGCTGCTCGCCCAGTTGCTGGCCGCGGGTGGCGTGGCTTCGGTGACCGTCGCTGATCCGTCCGAAGCCAAGCTGGCGACCGCCCGGGGTCTCGGAATCGACGTCACCGTCCCCATCGAGGTGATCACTCCGGAGACCGCCGGATCGCTGGTCGACCGGTTGCGGGCCGGTTCGCCGAGCGGCGACGGTTTCGACCTGGTCGTCGAGGCCACCGGGTCACCGGTGGTCGGCGAGCTGTGCGTGCCGCTGACCCGGCGCGGCGGGACCGTGCTCATCTACGGCGTGGCCCCCGAGGACGCCCGGATCTCCTTCCCGCCGTACGAGGTGTTCCGCCGCGAGCTGACGATCCGTGGCTCCTTCGCCCAGTCCACCTCGTTCGGCGCGGCGATCGCCGCACTGCGGACCGGCCGGGTCCGCACCGACGGTCTGATCACCCACCGCTTCGCCCTCGAGGACTTCGCCGAGGCGGTACACGCCGCGCAGACCGACCGGTCGGCCCACAAGATCGTCATCGTGCCCGGGACCCGCCGCGATGACTGAGCCCGCCCGGAGCGCCCTGGTCACCGGTGCGGCGCGGGGCATCGGGCGCGCGATCGCCCACCGGCTGGCGGCCGACGGGATGGCCGTGTCGGTCACCGACCTCGCGGCGTCCGGGGAGGCCCTCGACGCCGTCGTCGCCGAGATCGACGCGGCCGGGGGTCGGGCGCTGGCCCATGCCGTCGACGTCACCGATGCAGCCGCCGTCGACGCGGCGGTCGCCCACCACGTACGCGTCTTCGAGGCCCTGGACGTGGTGGTGGCGAACGCCGGGATCGCCGTCACCGCGCCGCTGCTCGAGACCACGGCGGAGCAGTGGGCGACCACCCTCGACGTCAACCTGACCGGGGTCTTCCACTGCTACCGGGCCGGCGCCCGGCAGATGGTCGCCCAGGGCCGCGGCGGCCGGCTGATCGGGGCGGCGTCGGTGGCCGCGCATCGCGGGGGGCGGTGGCAGGGCGCCTATTCGGCGTCGAAGTTCGCCGTCCGGGGCCTCAGCCAGTCGGTGGCCCAGGAACTGGCCGAACACGGGATCACCGTCAACGTCTACAGCCCCGGGGTGGTCGAGACGCCGATGTGGGCCTCGATCGACGCCGACCTCGCCGGGCGACGCGGCACCCCGGTGGGTTCGGAGATGACCGCGATGGTCGCCGGCATCCCCCTCGGGCGGCTCGAGGTCCCGGCCGACGTCGCCGGGGTCGTGTCCTTCCTGGCCTCCCCCGACGCGGGGTACATCACCGGCCAGTCGATCGTCGTCGACGGCGGCATGTGGTTCTCCTGAGGCCGGTGCGCTGGGCGTCACCGACGGCGCGGTTGACCGGGGCGCCGGTCTTCGATGCTGAACATCGTGGCCCCTCCCGCTGCGGGCCGTGATAATCGCCGTCATGAGGACCTCTCGGGGGAGAGTCATCGTCATCACCGGCGCGATGGCTGCCGGGAAGTCGACGGTGGCCGAGTTGCTGGCGCGCCGACTGCCGAAGTCGGTCCACATCCGTGGCGACGCCTTCCGGACGATGATCGTCAACGGTCGTGAGGACATGACCCCCAACCCGTCCCCGGAGGCGCTCGAGCAGCTCCACCTGCGCTACGACCTGGCCGCGGCCACCGCCGACCGTTATGCCGCGGAGGGCTTCGACGCGATCGTGCAGGACGTCGTCGTCGGCTCCGAGCTGGCTCAGTTCGTGGGTCGGATCGGCTCGTCGGAGCGCTATCTGGTGGTGTTGTCGCCGAGCGTCTCGGTGATCGAGTGGCGCGAGGAGCAACGGGCCAAACGGGGTTACGTGCACTTCTCCCCCGGCGCCCTCGACGAGGTGCTGCGCCGCGAGACGGCGCAGATCGGCTACTGGCTCGACTCGAGCGCCCAGACCCCCGAGGAGACCGTCGCCGACATCCTGCTCAACCTCGATCGGGCAGCCGTCTGAACGGGCTCACGCGACTGTTCCCCGCGGGCCGGTCACGGGTCTAGATTGCGAGCATGACGCGTCGCCGCGTACGCGGGTCCTCGATGGGGGTGATCCTCGGGCTGGTCGTGTCGACCGGCTGCTCCCCCGGCCGCGCACCCCTCCCCTCCGATCCCGGATCGACCGCCGGATCGCCCGCCGCCACGGCGTCCGCGGCTGCGCCCGCCTCGTCCGACCCGGCGCTGGCCGAGGCGGTCGAGAACCACCTCACCCAGGGCTCGGTCTCGCTCGACAACGTCCGCGCCGTGCTGGTCAGCGTGGACGGGACGCCCCGGCTCACGCACTACCGCAACGGCTTCAGCGCCACCGACCACGAGCACGTCTACTCGGTGACCAAGAGCGTGATGTCGACGCTGATCGGCCAGGCCATCGGTGACGGGCTGATCAGCGGTCTCGATGCCCCGCTCGGCGACCTGCTGCCCGACTACCGCGAGGTGATGACCCGCGAGGTCGCCGCGGTCACCCTCCGCCAGGTGCTGACGATGTCGGGCGGCTTCGTCGGTGACCCTCCCGAGGACGTCGTCGCCCGGCTGTCCGATCCGGAGTTCGACCTGATCGAGTGGTCGCTGACCGAGGGCCACCCCAACCCGGCCGGCACCTTCGAGTACTCGAACGTCAGCGCCCAGGTGGCGTCGGCGGTCCTCGCGGCGGCGGTGGCCCGCTCGCCCGAGCGCGACCGGCGGACCATCCTCGAGTACGCCCGTGCCCGGTTGTTCGAACCGCTGGGCATCGTCACCGAGCCCGCCTACACCGACGCCGGGCTGCCGCCGAACCCGGAGTTCGACGCGGCCGGCTTCGGCTGGGCCCGGATCGGCCCGACTCCGATCGGCGGCTTCGGACTCCGGCTGACCGCCGCGGACCTGCTCTCGATCGGCCAGCTCTACCTGGCCGACGGGATGTGGCAGGGCGAGCGGGTGCTCCCCGCGGGCTGGGTCGCCCAGGTCCTGACCCCGAGCGACGCGGCGGCCGACTACGGCCTGATGTGGTGGCTGACCGAGCAGGCCGGACGCCCCAACTACTCCGCCCGCGGCTCCGAGGGCCAGCGCATCGTCGTCGTCCCCGACCGCCGCGTGGTCATCGCCATCGTCAGCCGCACCGGCTCCGACACCCCGCTCAACGACGAGGAACTCGACCCGCTGGTCAACGACGTCCTGCTCACACGCCTGTAGCCGACCCGGAAACCTCGGCCCGGCACCCACCACGCCCGTGTCGCCGGCCTCCGTCCTCCGTCCTCCCCCGTGCTCCGTCCTCCCCGTGCTCCGTCCTCCCCCGTGCTCCGTCCTCCCCCGTGCTCCGTCCTCCCCCGCGCTCCGTCCTCCCCGTGCAGGAAGTGGCGTCAACGCCACTTCCTGTCGCGGACCGCCGGATACTTCGGGCGCGAAGTGAGAGGAAGTGACGTTAACGCCACTTCCCGACACCCCCCAGCGCGCCCGACACCCCCCAGCGCCGGCCCGACACCCCTCAGCGCGCGGCCCGACACCCCCCAGCGCGCCCGACACCCCCAGCGCGCCCAACAGCGGGGACGCACGACCCCAGGGCCACCCCATCAGCCGTCTCGCGCCAGGCCCGCGACGCCTCCAGCGAGCCCGACGATGAGCCCGCGTACGCGAGCGATCGAGCGAGCACAGCGAGCCGCAGCGAGCGGCCGAGCACCGCGCGGCTGATCTGATCTGGACGACCAAACGCCGATCGCCCCCGCCCACAGCACCCGGAGGTGCTGCGGAACGAGGGCGATCGGCGTGCGGGAGGAAGATCAGATCAACCCGCCGCGCGGTGCCTCAGCTCAGCGGTAGTCGCCGAGGTCGAACTCCTCGAGCGGAACGGCCGCACCCGAACCCTGACCGAAGTCGTAGTCGAACGAGTCGTAGCCGACCATCGAGTACGCCGCGGCCTTGGCCTCGGCGGTGGGCTCGACCCGGATGTTGCGGTACCGCTCCAGACCGGTGCCGGCCGGGATCAGCTTGCCCAGGATGACGTTCTCCTTGAGCCCGACGAGGCTGTCCGACTTGCCGTGGATGGCGGCGTCGGTGAGCACCTTGGTGGTCTCCTGGAAGGAGGCCGCCGACAGCCACGACTCGGTCGCGAGCGAGGCCTTGGTGATGCCCATCAGCACCGCACGACCGGAGGCGGGGGTGCCGCCCTCGGACACGACCTGCCGGTTCGCCGCCTCGTACGAGGGACGGTCGACCAGGTCGCCGGCGAGCAGATCCGAGTCACCCGACTCGATGACCGTCACCCGGCGCAGCATCTGCCGGATGATGATCTCGATGTGCTTGTCGTGGATCGGGGCGCCCTGGGTCCGGTAGACCGACTGCACCTCGTCCACCAGGTGCTCCTGCACCCGACGGACACCGAGCACGCGCAGCACGTCGTGCGGATCCGGCGTGCCGGCGGTCAGCTGCTGACCGACCTGCACGTGATCGCCGTCCTCGACCAGCAGGCGGGCACGACGCGACACCGAGAACTCGGCCGCCTCCGACCCGTCGTCGGGGGTGATGGTGATCTTCTTGAGCCGGTCGCTGTCCTCGATGGCCACCCGTCCGGCGGCCTCCGAGATCGGCGACTTGCCCTTGGGCTGACGAGCCTCGAAGAGCTCGACCACGCGGGGCAGACCCTGGGTGATGTCGTCACCGGCCACACCACCGGTGTGGAAGGTACGCATCGTCAGCTGGGTGCCGGGCTCGCCGATGGACTGCGCCGCGACGATGCCGACGGCCTCGCCGACGTCGACCAGCTTGCCGCTGGCCAGCGAACGGCCGTAGCACATCGCGCAGGTGCCGGTCACGGCCTCACAGGTGAGGACGCTGCGGACCTTGATCGTGGTGACTCCGGCGTCGATCAGCGTCTTGATGTTGACGTCACCGAGGTCGACCCCGGCCGCCAGCAACACGTCGCCGTCGGGCCCGAGCACGTTGGTGGCCAGCGTACGGGCGTAGACGGCCGTCTCCACGTGCTCGTCGAGACCGCCGTCGAGCGCGATCGATCTTGGTCAGGCCACGCTCGGTGCCGCAGTCCTCCTCGCGGATGATCACGTCCTGGCTGACGTCGACGAGTCGACGGGTCAGGTAACCCGAGTCGGCCGTCCGCAGCGCGGTGTCGGCCTGGCCCTTACGACCACCGTGGGTGGAGATGAAGTACTCCAGGACCGACAGGCCCTCACGGAAGTTCGACTTGATCGGCCGGGCGATGATCTCGCCCTTCGGGTTCACCACGAGGCCACGCATGGCGGCGATCTGGCGCATCTGCACCATGTTTCCGCGGGCACCGGAGTGGACCATCATGTAGATCGGGTTGGTCTTGGAGAAGTTCGCCTCCATGGCCGCACCGAGCCGCGACGTCGCGTCGGTCCAGATCTCGATGAGTTCCTGACGACGCTCGTCCTCGGTGATCAGACCACGCTCGTACTGCCGGTCGATCTTGGTCGCCCGGTCCTCGTAGGTCGCCAGCAGCTCGGCCTTGTTGGCCGGGGTGGTGACGTCGCCGATCGACACGGTCACGCCGGACCGGGTCGCCCAGTGGAAACCGAGGTCCTTGAGCCGGTCGAGGCAGGTGGCCACCTCGACCTTGGGGTAGCGCTCGGCCAGGTCGTTGACGATCTGACCCAGCTGCTTCTTGCCCACCTCGTAGTCGGCGTACGGGTAGTCCGCCGGCAGCGCCTCGTTGAACAGGGCGCGACCCAGCGTGGTCTCCAGCAGCACCGAGCCACTCGTCGAGGCCTCGATCCCGGCCGGCGGGACGATGTCGGTCAGCCGCAGCTTGATCTTGGACTGGACCGACAGCTCCTTGCGGTCGAAGGCCATCAGCGCCTCCGCGACCGAACCGAACGCGCGACCCTCACCCTTCTCGCCGTCGACCTGCATGGTGAGGAAGTAGTGCCCGATGATCATGTCCTGGGTGGGCATGGTCACCGGCCGGCCGTCGGCCGGCTTGAGGATGTTGTTGGTCGACAGCATCAGGATGCGGGCCTCGGCCTGCGCCTCCGCGGACAGCGGAAGGTGCACGGCCATCTGGTCACCGTCGAAGTCGGCGTTGAACGCCGTGCAGACGAGCGGGTGGATCTGGATGGCCTTGCCCTCGATCAGCTGCGGCTCGAAGGCCTGGATGCCGAGGCGGTGCAGGGTCGGTGCGCGGTTGAGCAGCACGGGGTGCTCGGAGATGACCTCTTCGAGGACGTCCCACACGACCGGGCGCTGACGCTCGACCATCCGCTTGGCCGACTTGATGTTCTGCGCGTGGTTGAGGTCGTCCAGCCGCTTCATCACGAACGGCTTGAACAGCTCGAGCGCCATCGCCTTGGGCAGACCGCACTGGTGCAGCTTGAGCTGCGGGCCGACCACGATGACCGAACGGCCCGAGTAGTCGACGCGCTTGCCGAGCAGGTTCTGACGGAACCGGCCCTGCTTGCCCTTCAGCATGTCCGAGATCGACTTCAGCGGACGGTTGCCCGGGCCGGTGACCGGACGGCCACGACGACCGTTGTCGAACAGCGAGTCGACGGCCTCCTGGAGCATCCGCTTCTCGTTGTTGACGATGATCTCGGGCGCACCCAGGTCGAGCAGTCGCTTGAGCCGGTTGTTCCGGTTGATCACGCGGCGGTACAGGTCGTTCAGGTCGGAGGTGGCGAACCGGCCACCGTCGAGCTGGACCATCGGCCGCAGGTCCGGCGGGATGACCGGGACGCAGTCGAGCACCATGCCGGCCGGCGAGTTGCCGGTGGTCAGGAACGCGGAGACGACCTTGAGCCGCTTCAGGGCGCGGGTCTTGCGCTGGCCCTTGCCGGTCTGGATGGTCTCGCGGAGGTTCTCCGACTCGGCCTCGAGGTCGAACGACTGCAGCCGCTTCTGGATCGCGTCGGCGCCCATCGAGCCCTCGAAGTACCGGCCGAACCGGTTCTTCATCTCGCGGTAGAGCACCTCGTCGCCCTCGAGGTCTTGGACCTTGAGGTTCTTGAAGCGGTTCCAGACCGCGTCGAGCCGGTCGAGCTCGCGCTGCGAACGGTCGCGCAGCTGCTTGACCTCGCGCTCGGCGCCCTCGCGGACCTTGCGCTTGGCGTCGGCCTTGGCACCCTCGGCCTCCAGGGCCGCGGTGTCCTCCTCGAGCTTCTTCATCCGGTTCTCGATGTCGGAGTCCCGGCGACCTTCGAGCTGCTTGCGCTCGACGTCGATCTTCGCCTCGAGCGAGGACAGGTCGCGGTGACGCGCGTCCTGGTCGACGGCGGTGATCATGTACGCGGCGAAGTAGATGACCTTCTCGAGGTCCTTCGGCGCGATGTCGAGCAGGTAGCCCAGCCGCGACGGCACACCCTTGAAGTACCAGATGTGCGTCACCGGAGCGGCGAGCTCGATGTGGCCCATCCGCTCACGACGGACCTTGCTGCGGGTCACCTCGACGCCACAGCGCTCGCAGATGATGCCCTTGAAGCGCACGCGCTTGTACTTGCCGCAGTAGCACTCCCAGTCCCGGGTGGGACCGAAGATCTTCTCGCAGAAAAGACCGTCACGCTCGGGCTTGAGCGTGCGGTAGTTGATCGTCTCCGGCTTCTTGACCTCGCCGTGCGACCACTGGCGAATCTCGTCGGCGGTGGCCAGGCTGATGCGGATCTCGTCGAAGAAGTTGACGTCGAGCACGTTGGGTTATCTCTCTTCTTTAGTACGCGCAATGTTTCCGATGACGGCCGCGTCGCGAGCCGGTCGACCTGGGGCCGACCGACTCGACGACGCGTACGCCTTAAACCTCTTCGACGCCCGCCAGGCCCTCGCCCGGACGACGCGACAGATCGATGCCGAAGTCCTCGCTGGAGCGGTAGTCGTCCTCGGAGTCCCGCAGCTCCACCTCGGTGCCGTCGGAGGACAACACCTCGACGTTCAGGCAGAGCGACTTCATCTCCTTGACGAGCACCTTGAAGGACTCGGGGATGCCGGGCTCGGGGATGTTCTCGCCCTTGACGATGGCCTCGTAGACCTTCACGCGGCCGGGCACGTCGTCGGACTTGATGGTCAGCAGCTCCTGCAGAGCCCAGGCCGCGCCGTACGCCTCGAGCGCCCACACCTCCATCTCGCCGAACCGCTGGCCGCCGAACTGGGCCTTACCGCCCAGGGGCTGCTGCGTGATCATCGAGTACGGACCGGTCGAACGCGCGTGGATCTTGTCGTCGACCAGGTGGTGGAGCTTCAGCATGTAGATGTAACCGACACCCACCGGCTGCGGGAACGGCTCGCCGGAGCGACCGTCGAACAGGTGCGCCTTGCCGTCGGAGTTGACCAGACGCTGGCCGTCACGCGACTTGCAGCGTGTTGCCCAGCAACCCGGTGATCTCCTCCTCGGTCGCGCCGTCGAACACCGGCGTGGCCAGGTTGGTGTCGCCGTCGATCTGACCCAGGCCGACGGAACGCAGCCGCTCGGCCCAGGCGCCCTCGACGCCCTCGACGTCCCAGCCCTGCTTGGCCACCCACCCGAGGTGGGTCTCCAGCACCTGACCGACGTTCATCCGGCTCGGCACACCGAGCGGGTTGAGCACGATGTCGACCGGGGTCCCGTCCTCGAGGAACGGCATGTCCTCGACCGGCAGGATCTTGGAGATGACGCCCTTGTTGCCGTGGCGGCCGGCGAGCTTGTCGCCGTCCTGGATCTTGCGCTTCTGGGCGACGTAGACCCGGACCAGCTGGTTGACCCCGGGGGCCAGCTCGTCGTCGGAGTCGCGGTCGAAGACCCGGACGCCGATGACGGTGCCGGACTCGCCGTGGGGCACCTTGAGCGAGGTGTCGCGCACCTCGCGGGCCTTCTCGCCGAAGATCGCCCGGAGCAGACGCTCCTCCGGGGTCAGCTCGGTCTCGCCCTTCGGGGTGACCTTGCCGACGAGGATGTCGCCGGTGGAGACCTCGGCGCCGATCCGGATGATGCCGCGCTCGTCGAGATCGCCGAGCATCTCCTCGGAGATGTTCGGGATGTCGCGGGTGATCTCCTCGGCACCGAGCTTGGTGTCACGGGCGTCGACCTCGTGCTCCTCGATGTGGATCGAGGTGAGGACGTCGTCCTGGACGACGCGCTGGCTGAGGATGATCGCGTCCTCGTAGTTGTGACCCTCCCACGGCATGAACGCGACCAGCAGGTTGCGACCCAGGGCCATCTCGCCCTGGTCGGTGCAGGGACCGTCGGCCAGCGGCGTCCCGCGCTCGACCCGCTGCCCCACCGAGACCAGCGGACGCTGGTTGATGCAGGTGCCCTGGTTGGAGCGCTTGAACTTGCTCAGCCGGTAGGTCTTGTAGCTGCCGTCGTCGTGGGCGACCTCGATCAGGTCCGCGCTCACCGAGGTGACCACACCGGGCTGGATGGCCACGGTGACGTCGCCGGCGTCGACCGCACCGCGGTACTCCATGCCGGTGCCCACGAACGGGGCCTCGGAGCGGAGCAGCGGAACGGCCTGACGCTGCATGTTCGACCCCATCAGGGCGCGCGACGCGTCGTCGTGCTCCAGGAAGGGGATCATCGCGGTGGCGACCGAGACCATCTGGCGCGGGGAGACGTCCATGTACTGGATGTCGTCGGCCGGGACGGTGTCCGGATCGGCCTTGCGACGACGGGCCAGCACCCGCTCCTCGGAGAAGTGGAAGTTCTCGTCCAGCTTCGCGTTGGCCTGGGCGATCGTGTAGCGATCCTCCACGTCAGCGGTCAGGTAGTCGATCTGGTCGGTGACGGTGCCGTTCTCGACCTTGCGGTACGGGGTCTCGACGAACCCGAACGCGTTGACCCGGGCGAACGACGCGAGCGAGCCGATCAGGCCGATGTTCGGGCCTTCCGGGGTCTCGATCGGGCACATCCGGCCGTAGTGCGACGGGTGGACGTCACGGACCTCCATGCCGGCCCGGTCCCGGGACAGACCGCCCGGGCCGAGGGCGGAGAGCCGCCGCTTGTGGGTCAGTCCGGCGACCGGGTTGGTCTGGTCCATGAACTGGCTCAGCTGCGAGGTGCCGAAGAACTCCTTCAGCGCCGCGACGACCGGGCGGATGTTGATCAGGGTCTGCGGCGTGATGGCCTCGACGTCCTGGGTGGTCATCCGGTCCCGGACCACGCGCTCCATCCGGCCCAGGCCGGTGCGCAGCTGGTTCTGGATCAGCTCGCCCACCGTCCGCAGCCGGCGGTTGCCGAAGTGGTCGATGTCGTCCTCTTCGACCAGCAGCTCGCCACGCGGGGCGTCGAGGGTCTCCTTGCCCTCGTGCAGCGCGACGACGAAGCGGATGGCGGCGACGATGTCCTCGGTCGTCAGCACCTGCTTGTCGAAGGGCAGCTCGAGGCCCAGCTTCTTGTTGATCTTGTAGCGACCGACCTTGGCCAGGTCGTAGCGCTTCGGGTTGAAGTAGTAGTTCTCCAACAGCGCCTGCGCGGCTTCGCGCGTCGGCGGTTCTCCCGGACGCAGCTTGCGGTAGATGTCGAGCAGCGCCTCGTCCTGGGTGGTCGTGTGGTCCTTCTCCAGGGTGAGTCGCATCGACTCGTACTCGCCGAACTCCTCGAGGATCTGCGCGTCGGTCCAGCCGAGCGCCTTGAGCAGCACGGTGACGTTCTGCTTGCGCTTGCGGTCCAGGCGGACACCGACCATGTCGCGCTTGTCGATCTCGAACTCCAGCCACGCACCGCGGCTCGGGATCATCTTGCAGGTGAAGATGTCCTTGTCGGAGGTCTTGTCGGTGGTCTGCTCGAAGTAGACACCGGGCGAGCGCACCAGCTGCGACACGACGACACGCTCGGTGCCGTTGATCACGAAGGTGCCCTTGTCGGTCATCAGCGGGAAGTCGCCCATGAAGACCGTCTGGCTCTTGATCTCGCCGGTCTCGTTGTTCATGAACTCGGCGGTGACGAAGAGCGGCGCGGCGTACGTGACGTCGCGGTCCTTGCACTCCTCGACGGTGTTCTTCGGCGGCTCGAACCGGTGGTCACGGAACGACAGCGACATGGTGCCGCTGAAGTCCTCGATCGGGGAGATCTCCTCGAAGATCTCCTCCAGCCCGGACTTGGTGTTGATGTCGGTGCGACCGGCGTCGAGCGCGACGTCGACGCGGGTGCGCCAGGCGTCGTTGCCGACGAGCCAGTCGAACGAGTCGATCTGCAGATCGAGCAGATCAGGCACTTCCATGGGTTCGGCGATCTTCGCAAAGGAGATCCGGCCGGTGGGTAACACCACCCGAGGGGTGGCAGAGAGGTTCTTCGAGGCGGTGCGCGAGGCGGCCAACAGTGGGGTCCTTCCGAGGGCTCGCTAGGTCAACAGCGATATGCGTTGCCCGCGCATGGTGAACGGCCCGTGTCAAGTTTTCGTTGAAACGGGTCGTCAAGTCTGCATGGGCAAACCCCAAATATAGCGGTCGAAGGTACCCAGGTCAACACACCGGGCGCATGACAAAGTAGAACTGTCAAATCGAGTGACGGTCCTAGCGCGGAATCATACTCTGCCGGGGCCCCGTGACAAGGCTTGACACCGGATGTCTTCACGAAGTGAGAGCCGGTGATCGTCGCGACGTGAGAGCCGGACCACATCGTGACCCTTCAGGAGTGCGTGCTCAGCTTCAGCCGGCGGACGGACGCGTCGCTCGCACCGGCCGCGTTCAGCGCCCGCACGCTGACCGTGTACGTGCGATCGGAGCGCAGACCCTTGAACGTGTACGAGCGGGCCGAGCTCGAGACCCGCAGCGGCGTGAACGCCCGGCGACGGGCGTCGGTCCCGCTGCGGCGCAGCTCGTAGGCCTTGACCGCCCAGGTGCCGAAGTCGGCCGGTGGGCGCCAGGTCAGGGTGATCGTCCGCTTGCTCCGCGACGCGGTGGTCCGGGGCGAGGCCGGGCTGCCGAGCTCGTTGCGGCGGACGAAGAGCAGCGGACCCGGCCCCCCGGTCACCGCGGTGACGGTGCGGGTGACGTCGCCGAGCAGCGCGGCGCGGACCTGGGCCGGGGTGGCCTTGGGGTGGGACTGCAGATGCCGGGCGACCGCGCCGGCGACGTGCGGCCCGGCCATCGAGGTGCCGCTGCGGAGTTCGCTGTCGCGGGGTCCGGTGGCCGCGTCGGAGAGGATGTCCTCGCCGGGCGCGTAGACGTCGACGCAGCGACCGGTCCGCGAGAACGAGGCCCGGGCGTCGGTCCGTGTCGTCGCCCCGGTGGCGATCACGTCGGCGCTCCGCGACGGGCTGAAGTCGCAGGCGTCCGGGTCCTGGCCCGGGTCGGCCGGGTCGTAGTTGCCGCCGGCCACGATGACGCTGACTCCCGCGGCGACCACGGCGTGCACTGCGGCGTCCAGGGCGTCGCTGGGCGGACCGACGAAACTCAGGTTGACCACCGCGGGCTCGGCGGCCGGGCGGTGGTCGAGCACCCAGAGCAGCCCGTCGATCAGCCGGCCCTCCCAGCCCTGGCCGTCGCAGTCGAGCACGCGGACCGACACCAGGCGCACACCCTTGGCCACCCCGTGGTCGTGCCCGCCGATGATCCCGGCGACGTGGGTGCCGTGACCGGCGCAGTCCGAGGCGTCGGCGTCGTCGTCGACCAGGTCCCAGCCGCTCACCGCGCGACCGTCGAAGTCGGCGTGGTCCAGCCGGATCCCCGAGTCGACCACGTAGGCGGTGACCCCGGTCCCGGTCGTCTGGTAGCCGTAGCCGCCGTCGGCGGTCCGCTTGCGCTGGTCGATCCGGTCCAGTCCCCAGGGCGGATCGCGGTCGAGCTGCTGGGCGGTGTAGCGATGTTCCGGCCGCACCGAGGTGACCCGCGGATCGGCGGCCAGCGTCGCGGCGCGCGCCGCGCTGAGCGTGGTGGCGAACCCGTTGACCGGCCCCCGGAAGGTGCGTTCGACCGCGCCGGTCGCGCGCACGGGGCTGCCGCCGCCTCCGGCGAGCAGATCGTCGACCGCTCGGGCGTCGCGGGTGAGCACCAGGTAGCGCCGTCCGGTGTCGGCCTCCGCCGGTTCGGCGAGGGCGCCGACGGCGACCAGCGCGGTGAGCGCGACGATCAGGGCGAGGAAACGGCGCGTACGCGACATGGCGACTCTTCAGGGCGTGGCACGACCGCCGAGAGCGTCCCGACGCGGGCGACCGTCCCCCCAGACCCGTCGCTGGGGGAAAATCTAGACCGTGCCGAGCGACACCGGCAAACGTCGCCGGGCGCCGAGACGCTCAGTCGCGGACGGTGACCGCGGCGGCGGTGCCGAACGAGTTCACCGGTGCGACGGTGACGGTGTAGCGGACCCCCGGTCGCAGCCCGCTCCAGGCGAAGGCCCGGGTCTCGGCGCTGACCACGGTGGGCGCGAACGCCCGGCCGGCGGCGTCGGTGCCCGAGCGGGTGATCGCGTACCCGGTGACCGCGGTGGTCCCGAAGCCGGTCGGCGGCGCCCACCGGACCCGCATCTTCTGCAGCCGTTCGGACTTGTTGGCGGTGACGTCGAGTGCCACCCCGGTGGTCGAGCGGCGCAGGTAGAGCAGGCGGTTGGGCGAGTTGGACCCGAGCGCGGAGAGCCGATTGCGGGTCGACTCGCCGACCAGCGCGGCGCGGACCTGGGCCGGTGTCGCCGTCGGGTAGGCCTGGAGATAGCGGGCCACGGCGCCGGTGACCATGGGCGCGGCCATCGACGTGCCGCTCAGCGTCTCGGTCGCCGACGTCGAGGTTTCGCTGACCCCGGCCGAGAGGATGTCGTCGCCGGGGGCGAAGAGGTCGATCCGCTTGCCGTAGTTGGAGTCGGCCGCTTTGCGGTCCGAGCGGGTGGCCCAGCCGACGGTGATCGCGTCGGGCGCGTTGGCCGGGCTGGTCCGGGTGGCGCTGGCCCCGTCGTTGCCGGCCGACACCACGACCGGAATGCCCGCCTCGATCACCCGCTCGACCGCGTCGTCGACCAGGTCGATCTGGACCGCACCGAGGCTCATGTTGATCACGGCCGGTCCGGCCGGGCGGTGCTCGACCGCCCACTCGAGCGCGTCGAGCACCCAGTCGAGTTCACCGCCACCCGAGCAGTCGAGGACCCGGAGGGCGACGAGGTCGACCTTCTTGGCCACGCCGTACGTCGAACCGCCAATGATCCCGGCCGTGTGGGTGCCGTGGCCCTCGCCGGTGTAGCAGTCGTCGGCGGTCGGCTCCTCGTCGACGAAGTCGAAGCCGCTGACCGCGCGGCCGCCGAACTGCTGGTGGTCGAACTGGATCCCGGTGTCGATGTGGAACACGGTCACGCCGGCGCCGGTGGTCGCGTAGTCGTAGGTCTGGTTGTAGGTCCGGTCGCGGCGGTCGATCCGGTCCAGGCCCCACTCCCCCGCCCGATCGAGCTTCTGGGTGGCCGTGGTGTGGAACCGCACGTTGGGCTGGACCGCGGTGACATTCGGGTCGTCGCGGAGCGCCGCGACCTGGGTCGGGGTCAGCCGGGCCGAGAACCCGTCGAGCACCCGGCTGAAGGTGCGGTCCGGGGTGACGTCGCGACCGATCCGGTTCAGCCGCTGCAGGGTCCGCCGGTTGGCGTCGGACCCGGTGGTGGCGACTACGTAGGTCTGAGTGGTCTCCTCGGCCTGGGCTGTCGGTACGGCGAAGCCGGCCCCGAGCAGCCCGAGGGCGAGCAGGCCGACGGCGGTGTGGCGTACGGGATGGTTCATCTCAGGACTCCTGGCGGGGAACGTCGGTCGGGCCGACGGCACGACGGCGCAAGCCCCGAGGGTAGGCCGCGAAGCTGTGACCGACCAATCGGGCTTGATCCGGAGCGGACCCACCGTCGGGTCGGCCGGGTCAGCGGATCCGGTCGCCGCCGACCCAGACGCCGGCGACGTCACCCGGGTCGGCCAGCGCGAAGATCTTGGCCAGCGCGTCGTCGGCGTCGTGCGCGTGACCGAGCACCCGGTCGAGCACCGCCCCCTCGCGCGGTCTCAGCCACACGGCGTCGAACTCCTTGCCGACCCGCAGATCGCCGATCCGGTCGTCCAGACCCAGAGCCCGGGCCCCGGCCCGGGTGCACAGGTAGAGCAGCTGAGCCGGGGTCAGCGTCCGACCCTCGGCGCCGAGCAGTTGCTGGAGGAAGTAGGCCTGCAGCCCCTCCTTGAGCAGGAAGAACCCGGTGCCGGCGCCGACGTCGGAGCCCATGGCCACCTGCACGCCGCGGTCGAGGTGACGGCGCAGCGGGAACAGTCCGCTGCCGAGCGCCGCATTGCTGGTCGGGCAGTGGGCGACCCAGGCCCCGGTGGCGGCCAGCCGGTCGAGTTCGACGTCGACCGGGTGGACGTTGTGGGCGAACACGCTGCGTGGGGTGACCAGCCCGTGGTGGTCGTAGCTGTCCAGGTAGCTCGCGGCGCCGGGGAACAGTTCGAGGACGGCGGCGACCTCGGCGCGGTTCTCGTTGAGGTGGCTGGTGAACCACAGGTCGTCGCGCAGCCCGAACACCGCGGCGCACGCCTCGAGCATCGCGTCGGTGGTGGACAGCGAGAACCGCGGGGTGACGGCGTAGCGGAGCCGCCCGCGGCCGTGCCAGCGCTCGATCAGCGCCCGGCCCTGCGCGTACGCGATCTCGGGCGTGGTCCACAGCTCCTCGCGCAGGATCCGGTCGCTGACCACCAGACCGGCGGTGATCCGCAGCCCGCCGGTCTCGGCCCGCGCGAACAACGCCTCGACCGCGGGGGCGAAGTGGGCGCCGAAGACCAGCGCCGTCGTCGTCCCCGACGCGGTCAGCGCCGACACGAAGTCGTCGGCGATGGTCGCCGCGTACGCCGGGTCGGCCAGCTTGGCCTCCTCGGGCAGCGCGCACAGGGTCAGCCAGTCGAGCAGCGGCATGCCGAGGCCGGCGATGGCGCGGATCTGCGGGTAGTGCACGTGGGTGTCGACCAGCCCGGGGATCACCACCCCGTCGCTCAGGTCGACGGTCTCGACTCCCGGATGGGCCGCCGCGACCTCGGCATACGGACCGCGGGCGGCGATCACGCCGTCGACGACCAGCACCCCGGTGTCGGACTCGAAGCGCAGCGCGTCGAGCTCGGTGAACGGGTCACCGGGGGTGTCGACGACGGTTGCTCGGTACAGCCTCACCGGCGCTGCTCGGCGTACGCGCCGGAGGCCGCGCGACCGGCCGGGAGCCGACCGAGGAGCTGCGCGGCGACGCCGACGGCGATCACCGCCGGCTCCTTGCCGGACAGTCCTGGCAGCCCGATCGGGCAGGTGATCCGGCTCAGCGTGCCGGCGTCGTGACCGGCGTCGATCAACTGGGCGCGGAACCGGGCCCACTTGGCGGCCGATCCGATCAGCCCGACGAAATCCAGCCCGGGCCGCCTCAGCGCAGCGTCGCACAGCGCGAAGTCCTCGGCGTGGTCATGGGTCATGATCAGCACCTGGGCCCCGGCCGGGAGCTGCTCGAGGACGACTTCGCCGAGCACGGCCCGGTGGACCTGGATGTCGGCCGAGCCGGCGGTGACGTCGGCCAACCGGAGCTGGTCGAGCTGCTCGGCGCGGGAGTCCACCAGGTGCACCCGCAGCTCGAGCCGCGACAGGATCCGGGCCAGCTCGAACCCGACGTGCCCGACACCGAAGATGGCCACCACCGGGCGGGCCGGGAACGGTTCGAACAGCAGCCGCACCTCGCCTCCACAACACTGGCGGCCGTGCTCGGTGCGGGCGTGGGCGCTGAGCCGGGCCGTGCTCGAGTCGGGTCGCGCGGTTCCGTCGGCGATCATCGCCCGCGCCCGGGCGATGGCGGTCTCCTCGAGATTGCCGCCGCCGACGCTCCCCCAGATCCGGTCGGTCCCGACGACCATCTTGGCGCCGGAATCGCGCGGCGCGTGACCGCGTACCTCGGCCACCGTGACCAGCACGCCGGGGGCTCCGTCGGCGCGCAACTGGGTCAGGGCCTGGAGCCAGTCCACGCTCAGACCCCGCCGACCAGGACCGGCGACGCGGCGGCCGCGGGCGCAGACACAGCCCGGGCGGAGTCGAGCGCCCAGAACACCGCCTCGGGGGTGGCCGGGCTGGCCAGGTCGACGCTGTGACCAACCGGTCCGAAGGCGGCCGCGGCCTGGCGCAACGCCTCGCGGACGCTGAAGCCGAGCATCAGCGGTGGTTCACCGACCGCCTTCGAGCCGTAGACCACGCCCGACTCGGTGGCCTTCTGGTAGAGGTGCACGTTGAACACCTCGGGCATCTCGGAGAAGCTCGGGATCTTGTAGGTGCTGGCCGCCTGGGTCAGCAGCCGGCCGCGGTGCGGTCCGTCGCTCTCGTCCCAACTCAACTCCTCCAGGGTCAGCCACCCGGTGCCCTGGACGAACGCGCCCTCGATCTGACCGATGTCGATCAGCGGAGACAGGCTGTCGCCGACGTCGTGGACGATGTCGACCCGCCGCAGCCGGTAGGCACCGGTGAAGCCGTCGACCTCGACCTCCGAGGCCGCCGCCCCGTACGCGAAGTACTTGAACGGCTCGCCCTGCATCCGCTCGGCGTCCCAGTGCAGCCCGGGGGTGCGGTAGTAACCCGCCGCCCAGAGCTGGACCCGCTGGAAGTACGCGTCGCGGATCAGCTTCCCCCAGGCCAGCTGGCGGTCGTCGAAACCGATCCCGGTGACCACGCCGTCGACGAACCGCACGTCGGCCGGATGGACGCCGAGCTGGCCGGCCGCGACCACGTCGAGCCGGGCCCGGATCTGCTCGCAGGCGTCCTTGATCGCGCCACCGTTGAGATCGGCACCCGAACTGGCCGCCGTGGCCGAGGTGTTGGGCACCTTGTCGGTCCGGGTCGGGGCCAGCCGGACGTACGACAGCGGCACGCCGAGCGCGGTCGCCGCGACCTGGATCATCTTGGTGTGCAGCCCCTGGCCCATCTCGGTGCCGCCGTGGTTGATCAGCACCGAGCCGTCCTTGTAGACGTGGACGAGCGCGCCGGCCTGGTTGAAGGCAGTCAGGTTGAACGAGATGCCGAACTTGACCGGCGTCATGGCCAGCCCGCGCTTGGTGTCGGGGTGGGTGGCGTTGAACGCGGCGATCTCGGCCTGGCGGCCGGCGAAGTCGCTGCGGCCGCCCAGGATCGACCAGATGTCGGCCAGCCGTTCGGCGTGCCGCACGGGCTGCCCGTACGGGGTGGTCTGGCCGGGGGCGTAGAAGTTGCGGCGTCGGAGTTCGTCGGCGGCCACGCCGAGCAGCGGGGCCGAGCGGCCGAGGATGTCCTCGATGACCAGCATCCCCTGCGGCCCGCCGAAGCCGCGGAACGCGGTGTTGGACTGCCGGTTGGTCTTGGCCACCCGCCCGTCGACCCGGATGTTCGGCACCCAGTAGGCGTTGTCGATGTGGCAGAGCGCCCGGGCCAGCACCGGCTCGGACAGGTCGAGGCTCCAGCCGCCGTTGCTGGTCAGCGTGGCCCGCAGCGCGTGGATCCGCAGGTCGGCGTCGAAGCCGACCTCCCAGGTGGCCAGGAACGGGTGGCGTTTCCCGGTCATGGTGATGTCCTGATTGCGGTTGAGGGCCAGGCACACCGGCCGTCCGGTCAGGGTGGCGCCGAGCGCGGCCACCGCGGCCAGCCCGTGCGGCTGCAACTCCTTGCCGCCGAACCCGCCGCCCATCCGCAGGCACTGCACCGTCACCTGGTGGGCGGGCACGCCGAGCACGTGGGCGACGATGTCCTGGGTCTCGGCCGGGTGCTGGGTGCTGGCGTGGACCAGGACCTGCCCGGACTCGTCGACCAGGGCCAGCGCGGCCATGCACTCGAGATAGAAGTGCTCCTGCCCGCCGAACTCGAACTCCCCGCTGAACCGGTGCGCCGATTCCTCGAGCGCGGTGTCGACGTCCCCGCGGCTGACCGTGCGATGGTGGCCCTGGAAGCTCCCCGCGGCGATGGCTTCGCGGATCCCGATCAGCGACGGCAGCGGCTCGTAGACCACCTCGATCGCCTCGGCCCCCTGCCGGGCGGCGTCCTTGGTCTCGCCGAGCACGTAGCAGACCGCGTGGCCGTAGAACATGACCTCGTCGGGGAACAACGGCTCGTCGTGCTTCTCACCGGCGTCGTTGAGTCCGGGGACATCGGCCGCGGTCAACACCTTGACCACGCCGGGGACCGCGTACGCCGGGGTCACGTCGAGCGCGACCACCCGGGCGTGCGCGTGCGGCGCGGCCAGCGGCCAGGCCCACAGGCAGTCGCGGGTCCGCGCGACCAGGTCCTCGGTGTAGAGGGCCAGGCCGGTGACGTGCAGCGGGGCGCTCTCGTGCGCGATCTCCAGCCCGACCTTGGGGTCGTTCGGCCGGTCGGCCAGCGGCCCGTGCGCGGTGCTCATCGGCGCTCCTGCGGGTGGGCGGCGTAGAACTTCCGCAGCGAGGTGCCGAGCATGGCCGTGCGGTAGCGCGCGCTGGCTCGGTGATCAGCCGATCGGGGTGCCCTCGGCGCCGAGGACGGTCGCGGCGGCGGCGATCGTCTCGGCGTTCCACGGCCGGCCGAGCAGCGCGTCCTCGGTGGCGGTGGCCCGCAGCGGGGTGGCCGCCACGCCGCCGAGACCGATCCGCACGGCGCTGACCGTGCCGTCGTCGAGGGTCAGGGCGTAGGCGATGGCCACGCTGGAGATGTCGTCGAACCGGCGCTTGGCGATCTTGTGGAACGCGGTCACCGGAGCGGCCGGGAGCGGGATCCGGATCCGGGCGATCACCTCGTCGGGCCGTCGCCGGGTCTGCCGGTAGCCGGTGAAGTAGTCGTCGAGGGCGATCTCACGCTCGCCGGTGCGCGAGACCAGGACCAGCGACGCGCCGAGTGCCAGCAGCACCGGCGGGCTGTCGCCGATCGGCGACGCCGTGCCCAGGTTGCCGCCCAGCGTCGCGCCGTTGCGGATCAGCCGGGAGGCGAACTGCGGGAAGAACTCGGCCAACAGTGGCACCCGGCCGGCCAGTCCGCGTTCGATCTCGGTCAGGGTCAGCGCGGCCCCGATGTCGAGGTGATCGGCGGCGATGTCGAGGACGCGGAGTTCGGGGAGCCGGTCCACGGCGATCGAGAGCGCGGCGCGCGCGTGACGGATGTTGAGCTCGACCCCCCAGTCGGTCGAGCCGGCGACCACCCGGGCGTCCGGATGGTCGGCGAGCAGGCCCAGGGCGTCGTCGAGGGTGGCCGGGCGGACGTAGCGGCCCTGATCGGAGTCGATCTCGGTGGCCACGTCGGCCGGCGCCGGCCGGGCGAGCCGGGTCCACAGCGGATCGTCGGCCGCCGGGGTGTCGAGCGCGTACGCGGCGTCACGGATCGGCCGGTAGCCGGTGCACCGGCACAGGTTGCCGCTGAGCGCGTGCAGGTCGAAGCCGTTGGGGCCGTGCTCGTGGTCGGGCGCGGACCCCGGCTGGTCGAGGTCACGCTGCCCGTTGCTGTGCGGCCGCTCGGCGGCCGCTCCGGCGGTGCCCGGCTCCGCCTCGGCGGCCCGTACGGTGGTCCCGGTCGGCACCCGGTCGGGCCGGTAGTACTCACCGACCATCGAGCAGATGAACCCCGGGGTGCAGTAGCCGCACTGCGAGCCGCCGCGATCGGCCATCTCACGCTGCACCGGGTGCAGAGCGTCGACGGTGCCGAAGCCCTCGGACGTCAACACCTCCTGACCGACGAACCCGGCGGCCGGGACCAGACAGGCGTTGATGGCGGTCCACCTGGTGCGATCCGCGCTGTCGGGCCGGGCGATCAGGACGGCGCAGGCTCCGCACTCGCCCTCGGCGCACCCCTCCTTGGTCCCGGTCAGCCCGTCGGCCCGCAACCACTCGAGCAGGGTCACATGGCCGCCGACCTCACCCAGCGGGCGCGGACGGCCGTTGACGACCAGCTGCGGTTCCATAGCCTCGATGCTCCCTTCGCCGGACCGGTCATCATCGTCACGCGCCCAGGTTTCCCGATCGTAACCGGCGCGCGTCGGGCGACGAACGATCTCGGGCCCGGGTGCAACGCTGAGGGCCCGACCGGCGTGCAGGAGGTATGGAGATCGTGACCGACGCGGGGCCGCGTACGCCGCCGGTGACGTCGCCCACGATCGACTTCGACACCTGGGCCGCGCAGCAGGGTCCACGGCTGATGCGGCTGGCCCTGGCCACCACCGGCCATCCGGCCGACGCCGCCGACCTGGTCCAGGACGCGCTGGCCGCGGTCTTCGTCCGCTGGCGCCGGTTGTCACGCGACGGGGCGCCGGACGCGTACGCCCGCCGGATCATCGTCAACCGGCGGATCTCGTGGTGGCGTCGGGTCGGCCGCCGCGAACAGCCGGCCGAACTGCTCGACCGACCCGCCCCGGACGGCGCCGCCATCGAGGACGTCCTGGTGGCCCGCCGGTTGCTGGCCGGGCTGCCGGTCACCCAGCGGACCGCGGTGGCACTGCGCTTTCTGGAGGACCTGAGCTACGCCGAGATCGGCACGCTGCTGGGCTGTGCCGAGAGCACGGCCCGCTCGCACGTACACCGCGCCCTGCACGGGCTGCGCTCGCAGTGGGGAGACGACGATGGATGACCAACGGGCCGAACGGGCGCTGCGGGCAGCACTCGATCACGACGAGTTGCCCCCCACGCCGGGGCCGCAGGCGGTGCGTCGCCAGGTCCGCGACCGGCGGGTCGCGCTGGGGTCGATCGCCGCCGGGGTGGCCCTGGTCGTCGCCGCGATCGGCTTCGGGGTGGTCGATCCGCGTGGTGCCGACACCCTGGTGGCCGGCCCGTCACAGGCGCCCTCGGCGGCGCCGACGGCCCCGACGCCCACGGTCCCGTCGGCCGGCGATCCGGCCCCGGGTTGGCGCCACGAGTACTTCCGGGCGGTCCGCTTCCAGGTGCCGCAGGCGTGGGGTCACCAGTTCGCCCCCGGCTCCGACTGGTGCGCCGACTCCGCCGACGGGCAACCGGCCGAGCGCCACCGCGCGCCGTACGTGGCCCTGGGCGAGCCGGCCTTCGTCCGCACCATCGGGTGCCGACCGCAGCCGAGCAGTCTGCTCACCGAGCACGCGCAGATCCGCGATCTCGGGGCGGCCGAGGACTACGGCAGCGCCCGCGGGTTGCGTTCGCAGGCGGGCTGGTGGATCGGCTACCGGCTGCTCGAAGGTCAGGTGCTCGCCGCCACCAGCCATGATCGGGACCGGGTCGAGCAGATCCTCGACTCGGCCGAGGTCGCCGTCGACCCGCCGTGTCCGGTCGAACTCGATGACGATGACCGGCGGCCGCCGGATCCGTGGTCGGTGGCCGACGCCGGGGCGGTCGGGGCGATCACCGTGTGCCAGTACGACGCCATCGAGGAGGACCGGCGTCGGTCGCTTCGTGCGGTGACCCAGCTCGATCCGGAGAACTCGCAACGGGTGATCGACGCCGTGGCCGACACCCCGATCCGTCGATCCCAGCCCTGCGAGACCCCGACGACCTACGACCTGATCCTGCTGCTCCAGGTGCCGACCGACGGTCAGCTCCGCCGCCTCGATCTCGCGGCCGGTCTCTGCGGTGACGGCCGGACGCCGCTCGGCGGCTTCGACGACGGCTCCGACATCCGGCTGCTGACTCCGGCGGCCTGCCGCCCGCTGATCGTCCCACCGGTCGTCCTGGCCGGCGGCGGCGCGTACGTGATGGACGCCTGCGGAGGCTGACCCGGCCGGCCCGATCCCGAGACCACGGAATCCCTGCGGGCTGCCGGCGAAGTTTCCCGGGCAACCCGCAGGTTTCCCATGTCACCTGGGAAACCGGCAGGCCGCCGCGGGGGCAGGAGTGGAGAAGGCCCCGGAACGCAGGATGCCGGCGAAGTTTCGCGGGCAACCCGCAGGTTTCCCATGTCACCTGGGAAACCGGCAGGCCGCCGCGGGGTGCAGCGGGGCCCCGAAACGCGGAATGCCGGCCCTCCAGGAGGAGGGCCGGCATCGCGTACGCGTGACGCGGTCTTACTTGACGGTCACCTTGGCGCCGGCGCCCTCGAGGGCCTCCTTGGCCTTGGCGGCGGCCTCCTTGGTCACCTTCTCCAGGACGGCCTTGGGGGCGGCCTCGACCAGATCCTTGGCCTCCTTGAGGCCCAGGCTGGTGAGCGAACGCACCTCCTTGATGACCTGGATCTTCTTGTCGCCGGCAGCCTCGAGGATGACGTCGACCTCGTCGGACTCCTCCTCGACCGGAGCGGCGTCGCCGCCACCGCCGGCCGGAGCAGCGGCCACGGCGACCGGAGCGGCCGCGGTGACGCCGAAGGTGGTCTCGAATTCCTTCACGAACTCGCTGAGCTCGATCAGGGTCAGCTCCTTGAAGGCGTCAAGGAGTTCGGCAGTGCTGAGCTTCGCCATGATGGGCGTCCTTTCCTACTTGTCTTCGGCAGCGGTCGCTGCGACATCGTCAGCAGCAGATGCTGCGGGTTCGCCCTCGGCGTCAGCCGGGGACGCAGCGGCCGGCTCGGAGGATTCCGAGTCGTTCGCCAGTTCTTCGTTGCTGGGCTCGGAGACGTCTTCGGTCTCCACGGCCAGCGCCGCTTCGGTGGGCTCGCCGGGACCGGCGATCAGGGACGGATCGTCCTTGGCCGCGTCCTCCAGCGCCGCGAGCAGGCGTGCGGCCTGCGAGAGCGGTGCGGACACCAGGCTGACCGCCTGCTGCAGCACACCCATCATGCCGCCGGCGACCTTGGCCAGCAGCACCTCACGGGACTCGAGGTCGGCCAGCTTGCGGACCTCGTCGGGGCCCAGGAACTTGCCGTCCAGCACCCCGCCCTTGATGACCAGAAGCGGATTGGTGCGTGCGAAGTCGCGCAGACCCTTGGCGACGACGACCGGGTCGCCGTCGATGAAAGCGATCGCGGTCGGACCGACGAGGTGATCCTCGAGGCCCTCGACGCCCGACTCGCGGGCGGCGATCGTGGTCAGCGTGTTCTTCGACACGGCGTAGGTGGCGTTCTCACCGAGTGAGCGGCGCAGTTCCTTCAGCGCCTTCACGGTGAGTCCGCGATACTCGGTCAGCACGACACCCGCGGAGCTGGAGAACTTCTCGCTCAGCTCGGCGACTGCGGCTGCCTTGTCGGGCCTCGCCATCTGTCTCCTCTTCCTGCGTGAACGCGCCACGGACGTGGCGCTTCCTGAGACTGCTGGGCCCGAACATGCAAAAAGCCCTCGGTCAGGTGACCAAGGGCAACCAGGGCAACGCACGCATGGCGTACGCGGTCCTGCGAAACTCGTGAATCACCTGCGCGGGCTTCCCAACGGGATCTTCGGATCGAACCACTCCTGCGAGCGACTCCATCAACCAGCGGTCTTCGGCAATCGAGAACACTACCTGCTCCCCGCGTACGCCCCAAATCGGACCACACCACCCCCTCCTCACCCGAAGATGAACTCCTGCCGAACGGGTAGCCAGGTTTATCTCATTTTGATAACGTGCCACGGCCGGCCGCTCGACACCGTTGTCGTCAGCATCCGAGGTCGGCCCTACGCTCCTGGAGAGGGGTCCACCCCATGGGGAAGATCTTCACCCGAGCGGCAGCGATCGTCGCCGGCCTGGCCATCACGGCCGCCGGCACGCTCACCGCCGAACTGCCCGCGGCCTCGGCCGACAGCCCGACGAGCGGGGTGGTGTCCACGCTGGACACCCGCTCGACCGCCCGTACGTCGCAGACCGGCCCGGTTGCCGCTGCGGCGGCGAGCTCGTCGCCGGTCGCCGCCGCGGCTAAGAAGAAGAAGAAGTCGAAGGGAGCCAAGGCCCTGGCGTTCGCTCGCAAGCAGCTCGGCGATCGCTACCGCTACGGCGGCAGCGGACCCAACGCCTGGGACTGCTCGGGTCTGACCCGCGGCGCCTGGAAGAAGGCCGGCAAGAAGCTCCCGCACAACACCCGCGCGCAGTACCGCAAGGGCAAGAAGGTCAAGAAGAAGAACCTGCGCAAGGGCGATCTGGTCTTCTTCTACTCCGGGATCAGCCACGTCGGGATCTACGCCGGCAAGGGCAAGGTCATCCACGCCCCGCGCCCGGGCTCGAAGGTCAGCTACATCAAGATGAAGTACATGCCCTACAAGGGCGCTCGGCGGTACTGACTCTTCCGTTCGCGCCTTGTAGGTCCGGTCTTCCTCCCGCGCCCGGCAACACCCCCTTCCCGAAGCGGAATAGCTCACCGTCGGACGGGTGTTGCCGGGCTCGGTCGTCCAGACCGGACCCGGCGCTCACTCTCACCGACTCGCGCACTCGCTGGCGCTCGCACCGACGCTCGTCGGTGAATGGTGGGGTTGCGGCATGGGTGCACCGGTGACAGGTTCTCTCGACTGCTGGCGCTCGTCCCGACGCTCGTCGCTGAGTGGTCGGTGGTCGTTTCGCCTGGGCCCGGACGTCTCCGCCGATGACTGGCGGCGGTCGCCCTGGGCCACAATGGGCGGCATGCATGAGGCGATTCGTGAGGCGCGGGAGTCGGATGTCGAGGCGATCCAGGGGTTGGTGAACGAGCTCGCCGACTACGAGCGGGCGGCGGACCAGGTGAAGTCGACGCCCGAGCACTTCCGCAGGGCGCTGTTCGGGCCGAACCCGGCGGCGTACGCGCTGGTCGCCGAGGTCGACGGCGAGGTGGTGGGGATGGCGGTGTACTTCCTCAACTTCTCGACCTGGGAGGGCGTGCACGGGATCTATCTCGAAGATCTCTACGTGCGTCCGCGGCACCGCGGCACCGGGCTGGGCAAGGCGCTGCTGCTGGCTCTGGCCGAAATCGCCGTCGATCGTGGGTACGCCCGGGTCGAGTGGTCGGTGCTCGACTGGAACACCCCGGCGGTCGACTTCTACCGCGCGCTCGACGCGGTGGGCATGGACGAGTGGACCGTGTTCCGGCTCACCGGCGACGCGCTGATCGCCGCCGGCACCGCCGCGTCCGCGGTCAGCTCCTGAACACCCCGTCGGGGTCGTAGCGCCGGCGGATCTCGTCGACCCGGGCCTCGACCTCGGGCGACCAGGGTCGGGGCAGCCGGTCGCTCGAGAGGTTGCCGATCAGGCTGGTCAGGCTCTCCCCCGACACCCAGGGTTGGAGGGCGGTCAACATCGCGTCCGACGCCGCAGCCGCCGCGTGGAAAGCGGGCGGGGACGCGCAGACGAAGTTGAGCACGAAGTCGGCGGCCCGACCGCTGACCGCCGAGGTCTCCGGCACGTCGTAGCGGCCGGCGCCCCCGAGGTGGCGCATCTCGATCACCGCGAACGGGCTCACCACCTGTGGTCCGATCTGCGTGAGCAGCGCGTCGGCCAGACCGGGGTCACCGCGATCGAGCAGCACGCCGCCGGCCCGGAACGGCCCCGGGCTGGTCGGGTCGTTGTGGATCCGGGCCATCTCGACCGCCGGCAGTGCGGCCAGCTGGTCGAGGTGGATCGGGGCCCACTCGCGCAGCGGCGCGGCCAGTTCGACGCCGCGCTCGACCGAGCCGGGATAGGCGAACCGCAGGGCCAGCACCGTACGCCCACGGAACGCGCGTGGGACCCAGTCGAGCCGGGGATAGCGGTAGACGGCGATGCTGGTGGTCACCTCGGGATCGGCCGTGGCCGTCCACGCCAACCAACGGTCGACCACGGTGGCGATGTGCTCGGCCGCGAAGTACAACGCCCCGCCGTACAGCGTCTCGAGCTCGACCAGCCGGACCGTTGCCGCGGTGACGATGCCCAGCCCCGTCCTTGCCCCCCGCAGAGCCCAGAACAGGTCCTGATGCGAATCGCCCGCGGCGCGGACGATCTCCCCGGTCCCGACGACGACGTCGGCCGACACCAGGTAGTCCGAGCTCACCCCGTGGCTGCGGATCAACGGTCCCAGTCCCCCACCGAGCAGATAGCCGACCACCCCGACGCTCCCGGTCGACCCGATGACCGGGGTGAGCCCGAGACCATCGACGGCAGTGATGACGCGCGACCAGCGCAGCCCGGCGCCGACGGTGACGGTCCGCCGTTCGAGGTCGAGCTCGAGCCCGTCGAGTCGTCGGGTGGTGACCAGGACCCCGTGCTCGACCGGCACCAGGGCTCCGTGGCCGGTGCACTGGACCGCGACCTCGAGCTGCCGCTGCCGCGCGAAGCGGACGGCAGCGGCCACGTCCTCGGGACGCTCGGCACCGATGATCAGATCCGGACGGTGGACGACGGCACGGTTGTGGGCTGCGGCTTCGGCGGCGAAGCCGGCAGTGTTTCGGCGCAGGATCGTGCCGGTGAGCTGCTCGGAGAGCTCCATCACCCGGATGTTATTCCGCGAATCGCCACAGGGCCAGGGTCGCGGCGCTGGCCAGGACGAAACCGGTCACCGCCACCGGTGCGGTGCCGGTGGCGACCGAATCACCGAAGATCGACAACCCGACGGCCGACGGGACGATCCTCTCGAGAACGAACGTCATGGCGGTCACCGTGGTCACCGACCCGCGTTGCCGGGCGATGGCGAAGAAGACGGTCCCGATCGCCCCTTGGGCGACGATGGTCCAGGCCAGACCGGCCGCCACGGCGAGGTCCAGTCGCGCCGGTCGAGCGGTTCGCCGCGCATGCTGGCGATCACCGCGGTCACCCCACGCTGGCGGTCAGCACCGCCTGGACCCGGAAGAGCGGGAGTCGCTGCAGCGCGACCACGTCGGCCGCGCAGGCCAGGCCGTCGCCGGCCAGTCCGAGCAGGTAGGGCAGCTGGACCAGGATGAGCGCCATCCCGCTGACCCGGGCGACGTGCGCGGCCCGCTCGGCCCCGACCGACTGGAGCACCGATCCGACGCCGTGGCCCAGACAGCAGACAACGGCGGCCACCCAGCTGATCACGAGCATGAGCGCGTGACGTCGGGTGGCCGCCGTCGGTGACGAGGGTTGGGAGGCTTACTCGGCCTCGGCCCGCGTACGGTTCGGGTCGAGCGGGATGCCCGGGCCCATCGTGGTCGACAGCGTGACCTTCTTCAGGTAGCGACCCTTCGAGGCGCTCGGCTTGAGCCGCAGCACCTCGTCGAGCGCCGCGAAGTAGTTCTCGCTCAGCTGAGCGGTCGAGAACGACGCCTTGCCGATGATGAAGTGCAGGTTCGCGTGCCGGTCGGCGCGGAACTCGATCTTGCCGCCCTTGATGTCGGTCACGGCCTTGGCCACGTCGACGGTGACGGTGCCGGTCTTCGGGTTGGGCATCAGGCCGCGCGGCCCGAGAACACGACCCAGTCGACCGACCTTGCCCATCAGGTCGGGCGTGGCCACGACGGCGTCGAAGTCGAGATAGCCCTTGGCCACCTTGTCGATCAGTTCGTCGGAGCCGACCTCGTCGGCCCCCGCGGCGGTCGCGGCTGCTGCGCGGTCACCGGTGGCGAAGACGAGGACCCGTGCCGTCTTGCCGGTGCCGTTGGGCAGGTTGACCGTGCCACGGACCATCTGGTCCGCCTTGCGGGGGTCGATCCCGAGTCGCAACGAGACGTCGACCGTCTCGTCGAACTTCGCCTTGGTGTTGGCCTTGGCGAACTCGAGTGCTTCCTCCGGGCCGTAGAGCTTGGTCTCGTCGACCTTGCCGGCGACCTCGTTGTAGGCCTTGCTGCGCTTCATGTGCTGGTTTCCTTTCACCAGTGTGTGGTCCGGATCGCGCTGACCCTGCCACGGTTGAGCTACGAGATGGAGCTTCGGTTCTTCGCACGGCCGGACTGAGCAGCGTCCGGTGAAACATGCCTTCGTTTCACACGACGCGACGAAGTCGGCGGCCTAGAGCGAAGAACCGCGATCTTTCGAGCCTGCGAGAAAGATCAATTGGATACGGTGACGCCCATCGATCGGGCGGTGCCCTCGACGATCTTCATCGCCGCGTCGACGTCGTTGGCGTTGAGGTCCGGGAGCTTCGTCGTGGCGATCTCGCGCACCTGCTCACGGGTGATCTTGCCGACCTTGGTGGTCTGCGGGACGGCCGAGCCCTTCGTGACTCCTGCGGCCTTCTTGATCAGTTCCGCGGCCGGCGGGGTCTTGGTGATGAAGGTGAACGAGCGGTCCTCGTAGATCGTGATCTCGACCGGGATGACCGTGCCACGCATGGACTCGGTCGCGGCGTTGTACGCCTTGACGAACTCCATGATGTTGACGCCGTGCGGGCCGAGCGCGGTACCGACCGGCGGGGCGGGGGTGGCGGAGGCGGCGTTCAGGGCCACCTTGACCAGGGCCGCGACCTTCTTCTTGGGAGGCATTTCTGTGGGTCCTTCTGTTGTTGATGCTCCGGGCGGTGACTCGGAGCGCTACTCGAGGCCGGGTCGAGAGTCCCGGCCGATGATGGGACGCGCCGGGTCAGACCTTCTGGATCTGCGGGAAGGTCAGGTCGACCGGAGTCTCCCGGCCGAGGATCTCGACCAGCGCCTTGAGGCGCTGGTTGTTGACGTTGATCTCGGTGATCGTGGCGTGGACACCCGCGAACGGACCGTCGACCACCATGACCGAATCGCCGACCGCGAAGTCGGCCACCTCGATCTTCTTCTTGCGCTTCGAGGTGCTCTCCTTGCCCACCGTGGCCGCGGCGATGACGGCCGGAGCCAGCATCTTCTCGACCTCGTCCAGGCTGAGCGGGACGGGTGAGTTCGAGTGTCCGACGAACCCGGTCACCGACGGGGTGTGGCGAACCGTCGACCACGACTCGTCGGTCAGATCCATCCGGACCAGCACGTAACCGGGGAGCACCGTGCGACGGATCTGCTTGCGCTGACCGTTGCGGATCTCGGTGACCTCCTCGGTGGGCACCACGATCTCGAAGATGTAGTCCTCCATGTTGAGCGAGGTCACCCGGTTCTCCAGGTTCTGCTGCACCCGGTTCTCCATCCCGGAGTAGGTGTGCACCACGTACCAGTCGCCCAGCTTGGCCCGGAGCTCGGACTGGAAGGCGGCGAGCGCCACGGCACCCGCGTCGTCCTCATCGTCCTCGTCGGAGTCGTCTTCTTCCTCGACCTCTTCCTCCTCGGCACCGAAGTCGAGGTTGAGCTCGTCGCCGGGCTCCTCCTCGGGGGTCGTCGGACCACCGAAGTCGAGGTCGATGTCGACGTCGTCGGACGAGGTCGAGGGGGTGAAGGAACCGAAATCGATGTCGAAGTCGTCCTCGCGGTTGGCCGCGTTGTCATTCGAGTCGAACGGGGTGGGCGCCTCGTCATGACCCTTCAGCGCGTCCGCACGCTGCGGGTCGTCGGCTGGATAGGTGTCGGGCACGTCAAATTCTCCGTTACTGGTTGATGTCGGTGAAGCGTTGCTGGGCATCAGCTGAAGATCGCGAAGATCGCCTGTCCCATGCCGAGGTCGAGCAGGCTGACGTACGCGATGATGAACAGCACGAAGACCAGCACCACCACGAAGTAGTTCATCAACTGCTGACCGGTCGGGTAGACGACCTTGCGCAGTTCACCGACCGACTGCCGGACGAACTTCGCCGGGGTGGTCCGCTCAGGCTTCTCCACCTGGTCACGCTTGTTGGTGGCGGCGCTCTTGGGGGCCCGCGCCGCGCGCCGGGCCCCAGCCGATCCGGCCACGCCGGCGATCGCCGTGGATCCACCGGCACCGACGACCGCCGCTTCGGAGTCGTCCTCGTCGTCCGCCGACTCGTCGTCCGCCGACTCATCGACCTCGACATCGGCGACGATCGCGTCGAAGTCGTCCTCGTTGCCCGGGGTCTCGTCCCGGTCGGCGTCGGATGACGCGTCGAAAGACGACGGATCAGTGGCGTCCGACTCCTCGGTCGGCTCCACTTCGTCCTTGTCTGCCACGTCGTCCTTCCTCCAGCCTTACGTCGTCGCGCTTCGCCTGCGTGTTGCCTTGCAGGGCAAGAGGGACTTGAACCCCCAACCTTCGGTTTTGGAGACCGATGCTCTGCCAGTTGAGCTATTGCCCTTCGATGTCGCTGCCTCCGGGCCGGAGCTCCCGAGGGCGCACCAAACCGGTGGTGATACCGCCACCAAGTGATGGAGTCTAACCAGCTTTGCCGACCGAGTCGAACTCGCAATGGCGTTGCGGTCTGACGAAGTCACCGTGCACAGTACCCGCCATGACCACCGATCTGCTCGCCGGCGTCCTGGCCGGACCGGCGGTCGCCATGCCCGTCGGCGCCGTCGGCAGCTCTCTCGTCGGGCTGGCGGCGCGCGAGCGGTTCGGCGTGGCCGCCGGGGCGGCGATGGCGGGTCGCCTCGGTCGATGGGGTGCCGACGGTGATCACCTGCGCGGCGGTCGTCCTCGGCCGGACGGCGACCGCGTCGTCGACCGGGTGGGCCACCGTCGCGGCGTTCGCGCTCGAAGCGATCGCGGCGTCTGCCACCTGGCAACTGCTGCCGGCCGGCGGCGGGAGCGTGCTCGGTCGCGTGCTCTCAAGGCCGCCGCGGCCAGCTCGGCATCGCCCTCGGGTCGGCGCTGATCGTGCTCGGCCCGGCCGTCGCCGTCCTGGCGCGGGCTTGAGTCGCCACAAGGTGGGGGATCTGACCGCGACTACGCGGTCAGATCCCCCACGTTGTCGCTCAGGCGGTGGTGCCGGCGCCGAGCAGCTTCTCGGTGGCGGCCAGCAGGACGCAGGTGGACAGCGCCTCGATGGCCGCGGTGACGTCGTCGGACGACGGGAAGCTCGGGGCGATCCGGATGTTCCGGTCCCGCGGGTCCTTGCCGTACGGGAAGGCCGCACCCGCCCCGGTCATGGCGATCCCGGCCGACTTGGCCAGGGCGACCACCCGGGTGGCCGTGCCGTCGAGGACGTCGAGGCTGACGAAGTACCCGCCGTCGGGTGAGGTCCAGGTGGCCACCTGGTAGGCCCCCAAATTGGCCTGCAGGATCGCGCTGACCTGGGCGAACTTCGGCGCCAGGATCTCGCGGTGCTGGCGCATCAGCGCCCGGACGCCGTCGGCGTTGCGCAGGAACATCGCGTGCCGGAGGTGGTTGATCTTGTCCGGTCCGATGGTGCGCTTGCTGATGTGCTTGAGGTACCAGGCCACGTTGTCGGCCGAGCCGGCGAAGAACGAGACGCCGGCGCCGGCCAGGGTGATCTTCGAGGTCGAGGCGAAGATGAAGGGCCGGTTCGGGTTCCCGGCCGCGGCGGCCAGCCCCAGGATGTCGATGGCCGGGTGCTCGGTGTCGGTGAGGTGGTGCACCGCGTACGCGTTGTCCCAGAACAGTCGGAAATCCGGGGCGGCGGTGGGCATCGAGACCAGTGCGCGCGTGACCTCCTCGCTGTAGACCGAGCCGCTCGGGTTGGCGTACGTGGGGACGATCCACATGCCCTTGACCGACTCGTCCTCGGCGACCAGCGCGCGGACCGCGTCGAGATCGGGGCCGTCGGGACCGAGCTCGACCGGGATCATCTCGATGCCGAACTGCTCGCACAGGGCGAAGTGCCGGTCGTAGCCGGGCACCGGGCAGAGGAACTTGACCGGAGCCTGGACCCACGGGCGGGCCGAGTCGACCGTGCCCTTCAGCAGCGAGAAGACGATGGTGTCGTGCATGATCGACAGGCTCGCGTTGTCGCCGGCGACCAACTGGTCGACCGGCACGTTCAGCAGCGGCGCGAAGATCTCGCGGAGATCGAGCAGCCCGGTGGTCCCGCCGTAGTTGCGGCAGTCGGTGCCCGAGGAGTCGGTGAAATTGCCATCCCCCGGCAGGCTGAGCAGCGCGTTCGACAGACTCAGCTGAGCCGCCGACGGCTTCCCCCGGGTCATGTCGAGCTTGAGCCCCTGGGCGACCAGCGCGTCGTACGCCGCCGTCTGCTCGGCGTGCAGGGCGGTGAGTTCGTCTCGGCTCAGATCAGCGAGGGGCATACGTCATCCACTTCGGGTCGGTAGAGGGGGCCGGGCTGAGTGTAACGGTCGGGCACCCGCGGCGATCTGGCCTTATCGTCGGTGCATGACAACGACGTCCGAACCGCCGCTCGACGACGCCACCCCGGGTCCGGACGACTCGGCCGGCGCCAACATCGCCGCCTGGGTCCGCGATCGCGCCGCGGCCGAACCGAACCTGCCGGCCATCAAGCAGGGCGACACCATCATGAGCTACGGGGCGCTCGACGGCGCCTCGGCCCGGTTCGCCACGGTGCTGGCCGAGCACGGGGTGCGCGCCGGCGACCGGGTGGCGCTGATCATGCCCAACGTCGCCTACTTCCCGGTCGCCTACTACGCGATCCTCCGGCTCGGTGCGGTCGTGGTCCCGATGAACCCGCTGCTCAAGGCGGGCGAGGTGGCGTACGCCTGGGAGGACTCGCAGGCCCGGGTCGCCGTCGTCTTCACGCTGTTCGCCGCCGAGGCGACCAAGGCGGCGAGCACCACCGGCACCGACGTGATCGAGGTCGTGCCCGGGGACTTCGACCGGTTGCTGGCCGGGACCGAGCCGACCGCCGGTGTGGTGGCCCGCGCAGGAACCGACACCGCGGTGATCCTCTACACCTCGGGCACCACCGGCAAGCCGAAGGGCGCGGAGCTGAGCCACACCAACCTGAGCACCAACGTCCGTACCACCATCGAGACGCTGTTCCCGATGGCTCCGGGCGACATGGTGTTCGGCGGGCTGCCGCTGTTCCACTCGTTCGGTCAGACCTGCGGGCTGAACGCGGCCATGGCCGGTGGCGCCTGCCTCACCCTGCTGCCCAAGTTCGACGGCGAGCAGGCGTTGTCGGTCGTCGAACGCGACCGGGTGACCATCTTCCTCGGCGTGCCGACCATGTACATGGCCCTGCTCGGCGTGCCCGAGCGCGAGCGGTTCGACACCTCGACCCTGCACACCGCCGCGTCGGGCGGCGCGTCGCTGCCGGTCGAGGTGCTGCACGGGGTCGAGCAGGCGTTCGGGGTCTCGCTGCTCGAGGGCTACGGGCTGTCGGAGACCTCACCGGTGGCCTCGTTCAACCACCCGGACCGTCCGACCAAGCCCGGATCGGTCGGGACGCCGATCCGCGGGGTCGAGTTCGACCTCCGCGACGTCGACGACCGCCCGGTCGCCGACGGCGAGATCGGCGAGATCGTGATCCGCGGCGAGAACCTGATGAAGGGCTACTGGCGTCGCCCCGACGCCACTGCCGAGGCGATCCGCGACGGCTGGTTCCACACCGGCGACCTGGCCACCCGCGACTCCGACGGTTTCTACTTCATCGTCGACCGGGTCAAGGACATGATCATCCGCAACGGCTTCAACGTCTATCCGCGCGAGATCGAAGAGGTCCTCTACACCCACCCGGCGGTCGCCGAGGCCGCGGTGTTCGGTGTCCCCGACGCCTCGCACGGCGAGGAGATCGCCGCTCTGGTCACCCTCAAGGAGGGCGCCCAAGCCACCGATCAGGAACTCATCGACTTCGTCCAGGCCGAGATCGCCGCCTACAAGTACCCGCGGATCATCCGGTTCGGGCCGATCCCCAAGGGCCCGACCGGCAAGATCCTCAAGCGCGAGATCAGGCTCGACTGACGGGTCGGTTCGGGTCGTCGATCGAGGTCGATCAGTCGAGCTCGATCAGCTGGGCGACGAGTGCGCTGTGCGGGCCGAGCACGACCGCGCCGTGCGCCAACTCGACGTCGCCGATCTGCAGCACCGCGTCGAGAGCACCGACGTAGGCGATCTCGGAGGGATGGTCGGCGAAGTTCACCAGCATCACCATGGTGCCGCGCTCGACGAGCAGCCAGCCGGCCTCGTCGTCCGAGGTCGCCTTGCCCTGGTCGAAGCGCGGATCGGTGAAGTCGGGATAGGTGTGCCGGATCTCGATCAGCCGGGTGGTGAGGGCGAGCAGGTCGGCGTGTCCGGGCTCGGCCAGTTCGTCCCAGTGCAGCTTGGCCGAGGCGAAGGTCTTCGGGTCCTGCGGGTCGGGGATCAACGAGACGTCCCAGGCCATCTGCCGGAACTCCTCGATCCGCCCCGTGCGGACCGCCTCGCCGAGCTCCTCCTCGGGGTGGGAGCTGAAGAACGGCCACGGCGTCGACGCGCCCCACTCCTCGCCCATGAAGATCATCGGGGTGAACGGGCTGAGCAGCGTGACCAGCGCGGCGATCCCCTGCTGCCGGGCGTTGAGCTTGTTCGACAGCCGGGACCCGTCGGCACGGTTGCCGATCTGGTCGTGGTTGTCGGAGCAGACGACCAGGCGCCAGGTCTGGGTCCGGTAGGTGTCGATCGGCTGCCCGTGCTTGCGGCCGCGGAAGCTCGACTTGGTGCCGTCGTGGAAGAAGCCGCCCTCGAACACCTTGCCGAGCGCCTCGAGCGAGTCGAAGTCGGCGTAGTAGCCGCTGGCGTCGCCGGTCAGGCTGACGTACAGCGCGTGGTGGAAGTCGTCGCTCCACTGGCCGTCGAGGCCGTAGCCACCCGCCGGGCGGGGGTTGATCAGCCGCGGGTCGTTGAGATCGGACTCGGCGATCAACGGCAGCGGCCGGCCGAGAAAGGCCGAGCGGGCGTCGACGTCGACCGCGAGTTCCTCGAGCAGGTGGATGGCCCGGGTGTCGTGCAGCGCGTGCACGGCGTCGAGCCGGAGCCCGTCGACGTGATAGTCGGTGAGGAACATCAGCGCGCCGTCGATGATGTAGCTGCGGACCTCGTCGGACAGTTCGCCGTCGAGGTTGGGCGACTCACCCCAGGTGTTGACGCCTCCGCTGTTCAGGTAGGGACCGAACTCGGGCAGGTAGTTGCCGCTCGGCCCGAGGTGGTTGTAGACCACGTCCTGGATGACCCCGAGACCGGCGGCGTGGCAGGCGTCGACGAACGCCTGGTACGCCTCCGGACCGCCGTACGGCTCGTGCACGGCGTACCAGAACACCCCGTCGTAGCCCCAGCCGTGCTCGCCGTTGAACGCGTTGACCGGCATCAGCTCGACGAAGTCGACGCCCAGCGCGACGAGGTGGTCGAGGTGCCCGGCGGCCGCGGCCAGCGTGCCCTCGGGGGTGAAGGTGCCGACGTGCATCTCGTAGATGATGCCGCCGGAGAGCTGCCGGCCGTTCCACTTCTGGTCGGTCCAGCCGAACCGGGTCGGGTCGAAGCTGCGCGACCAGCTGTGCACCCCGTACGGCTGCCGGCGCGAGCGCGGGTCGGGCAGGATCGGGCCGCCGCCGTCGAGCTGGTAGCCGTAGTCGAACTCACCGACCCCGTCGTCGGGCAGCGCCTCGGTTGGGTGCCACCAGCCCTCGTCGGTCTGCCGCATGGCGATCGCGGTCGGGGTGTCCTCCCCGACCCGCTTGATCATCAGCGTCACCGACTCGGGCTTGGGGGCCCAAACGACGAAAGGAGCCAGACTCACAGTTCACATCCCACCAGTACGGGTTCGGGCACCAGGTCGATGCCGAACCTCTCGCGTACGCCGGCCCGCAGTTCACGGGCCAGCTCGAGCATGTCCGCGGCGGAGGCTCCGCCGCGGTTGGTCAGCGCCAGCGTGTGCTTGGTCGACAGCCGGGCCGCGCCGTGGCCGTAGCCCTTGGCGAACCCGGCGTGGTCGATCAGCCACGCGGCACTGGTCTTTACCCGACCGTCCGGCTGGGCAAACCGCGGCGCCAGGGGCGGCAGGCGGTCGGCCGCAGAGGCGTCGAGGATCGGGTTGGTGAAGAACGAGCCGGCGCTCCAGGTGTCGGGGTCGGCGTCGTCGAGGACCATGCCCTTGCTGCGCCGCAGCTCGAGGACGGCCTGACGGACCTCGACCGCCGGAGCGCGTTCGCCGACGGCGATGCCCAGGGTCCGGGCCAGCTCGGGATAGCGGATCGGGGCCGAGAGGTTGCCGAGGCGCAGCTGGAAGGTGACCGACAAGACGACGTAGCGGCCCGGTTCGGCCTTGAACCGCGAGGTCCGGTAGCCGAAGCCGCACTCGATGGCGAAGAACGTCCGGACCGCCGCCTTCTGCCGGTCGAAGGTGCGGACGGTGGTGATGAACTCGCCGACCTCGGCCCCGTACGCACCGACGTTCTGGATCGGGCTGGCCCCGACGAGTCCGGGGATGCCGGACAGCGTCTCGAGCCCGCGCCACTCGCGCTCGACGGTCTGCGCGACCAGGTCGTCCCACGAGGTCCCGGCCGATGCGGTGACCACCGCGCCCGAGCACGAGGCGACGTCCTCCTCGGCCCCGTGGGTGGCGATCTTGACCACGGTCCCGGCGAACCCGTCGTCGCCGATCAACACGTTCGATCCGCCGCCGAGGATCAGCAGCGGCTCGCCGGCGGCGTCGAGATCGCGGACGGTCTGGATCAGTTCGCTCTCGGTGCGGGCGACGACCAGCCGCTGGGCCGGTCCACCGACCCGCAGCGTCGTGAAGTCGGCCAGCCTCGGCTCGGGGACCGGGCCGGTGCCGGCCTCAGTCATCGAGCAGGACCTCGGCCTTTGCGGCGCCGAGCACCTTGACCTCGTCGCAGACCGCCTCGATGGCGAAGGTGATCGACCGGTCCTCGACGGCGGCGACGGTGGCCACGAAGACGACCTCGGTCCCGATGGCGTCGTCGGGGACGACCACCGGCTTGGTGAACCGGACGAAGTAGGAACGGACCTGTCCGCGCTCGCCCAGCCAGTCGGTGACCACGCGGAGCGCCGTACCCATGGTCAGCATCCCGTGGGCGATCACCCCGGGCAGTCCGACCGCGGCGGCGTAGTACTCGGAGTAGTGGATCGGATTGAAGTCGCCCGACGCACCGGCGTAGCGGACCAGCCGCTGGCGGGTGACGTGGACGCGCAGCTCGGGCAGCCGGTCGCCGACGGCGAGGGCGCTCATGCCGCGGCCCCCCGGTTGTGGAAGAAGGTGGCCACCGCGGTGCAGATCGGTTCCCCGTCGATGGTGGCGATCTCGACCGACGCCCCGATGATCTCGGCGGCCCCGCGCGCCCGCACCTTGTCGATCGACAGCGTCCCGGTCACCACGTCGCCGGCCCGCAACGGGCGGACGAAGCTGAACCGCTGGTCGCCGTGGACGATCCGGTTGAGCGCCAGTCCGAGCTCGGGGTCGTCGAACATCGACCCCCAGGCCGGCGAGGAGATGACCGCGACGAAGGTGGGCGGCGCCTCGGGCTGATCGCCTTGGTAGCGGGCCGAACGGTCGCCCAGCGCCGCGGCGAATTCGGCGATCTTGGCCGCCGAGACCTCGTACGGCGCGGTGGCGGGATAGCGGCGCCCCACGTGCGCCTCGGTGATCGGCATGGGTTCACGCTAGCCGAGGAAGCCCGCGCTCCGATCCACTCCCGCCGCCGTGGGCTCAGCTGCCGAGGGCGATCCGGTAGCGGTCGACGACCAGGGCGGCCGCGCGGTCGGCGAGCGGCGTGAGCAAGGTCCAGCCGCGCTCGGCGGCGAGCGTGCGCAGTCGGTTGAGCAGCAGCCCGTCGGCCAGGAACAGCGGGAGCAGCGCGACCGGCCCGGACAGGTCGGGCAGCACGGCCTCGGGTCGCGGATCGGTGGTGCCGAACGCGGCGCGGACGTGTCCGTGTCGGGTCATGGCCAGCCGGGCGGCGAGGTCGACGACGGCCTCGTTGGCCGCCGGCCGCGACGACCCGACCGCGTAGAGCAGCACGGCGTGCTCGTCGGGCACGCCGGCCTCGGTCAGCTGGTCGGCGAGCAGCCGGGTCACGTCGTCACCGGTGCCGATGATGTCGGCGACCGACAGCTCGATCCCGGCGGCGTCGGCCGCTTCGACGACCGCCTCGGGGACGTCGACGGTGGCGTGGAAGGCGACGGTGAACAACAGCGGGACGACCACGGCGCGGCGGTGACCGGTCTCGGCCAGCCGGCGGGCGACGGCGGCGAGGTCCGGTTCGGCCAGATCGAGATAGGCGGCGTACGCCTCGACGTCGGCATCGCGGCCGACCGCGACCATCAGCCGCTCGATGTCGGCGGCGGCGCTGGGCAGCCGGCTGCCGTGGGCGAGACCGATGACCGGGACGGTCCGGAAACCGGACGAGCCGCCCGCATCGGCGGACGGCTCGTGGTGTTGACCTGGGGTCACAGCGCGTTGATCAACGGGTTTCGCGGTGCGCGGTGTGCGTGTGGCACTTCGGGCAGAACTTCTTCAGCTCGAGCCGGTCGGGATCGTTCCGCCGGTTCTTCTTGGTGATGTAGTTCCGCTCCTTGCACTCGGTGCAGGCCAGCGTGATCTTGGGCCGGACATCGGAGGACTTGGCCATGATTGTACCTCATCTGTTGGTGTGCTCGGACCGACTGTGTGATGCCCGAGCGGGCGGCCTCCGTGGAGGCCAGTAGCGAGAGCGGGACTCGAACCCGCGACACAGCGATTATGAGCCGCTTGCTCTACCACCTGAGCTATCCCGCTTCGGTCGCTCCTACCGGCTCGACCGGTCGAACAACGGCGCCCGGGAGTCCGTGTATTCCGCCGGTGCGCGGTGGCACCGGAACAGCGTCCGAGCCCCCATGCGGATTCGAACCGCAGACCTTCTCCTTACCATGGAGACGCTCTACCTACTGAGCTATAGGGGCACTTCGACGAGCAGACCGAGACCCGCGCGCCGACGCACAAAGATACACAACAGCGGGCGGTTGCGGCCAATCGGGACGGCCAGTGGTCAGATGAGCACCATGGAGCTGACCCACGTCGAGGGCCGCGACGCCTTCGTCGCCGAGCTCGTGGCGCTGCGGAGCGCGATCGAGCCGCTGTCCGATCGTGCGTTGCTCGGTCCCAGCCGCTGCTTCGGCTGGAGCGTCGCCGACCTGCTCGTGCACGTCCACCTCGGCCTGCAGGAGATGCTGCTCGGCTGCACCGACCACTGCGACGGGCCGGCGACCATCGACGCCGGGTCGTACTGGACCAGCGACCAACCGAGCAACGACCCCGAGGCCGACGAGACCGACCGGCTGGCGTACGTGCACCGACTGTCCTCGGCCTATCGTCGCCCGACCGCACTCATCGGCCACCTGCTGCCGACGCTGGCCGGGGCGCAGCGGGCGGGCGACCAACTGGCCGAGGGTCACCTCCGCTTCCAGGACCTGGTCTTCACCACCGGCGACTTCCTCGGCTCCTGGGCCGTGGAGCTCGCCGTGCACCACCTCGACCTGGGCGACGCGGCTGCCGTCCCGCCCGCCTCCGTGGCGCTCAGCCTGGCCCGGCGTACGGCCGAGGAACTCCGCGGCGCCCCGCTCGCCGGCGACGACCTCACCGCCACCCTGGCCGGCTGGGACCGCTGACTCGCCGGCCAGCCGGCTGGCGTGCCACAAAGGCGTCCGGAAGCAGCGTGCCGCAGAGGTGTCAGGAAGCGGCGTGCCGCAGCGGTGTCAGGAAGTGGCGTGCCGCAGCGGTGTCAGGAAGTGGCGTTGACTCCACTTCCTGTCACTTCCCGCCCGAAGTATCCGGCGGTCGGTGATCAGAAGTGGCGCCAAGTCCGATGAGGCCGAGCTGATCGTCGAGCCCGACTCAGCCGGGCCGTTTGGGCACCTGTGCGCGCAAACCGCTCGGGACCCGGCCGGAGGAGGGCCCTTTGGGCACCTGTGCGCGTAAACGACTCGGATTCCGACCGGATGAGGGCCGTCTGGGCACCTGTGCGCGCAAACCGCTCGGAAACCAGCCAGAGGAGGGCCCTTTGGGCACCTGTGCGCGCAAACGGCCCAGCCGCCTGCCGCAACCCGCCTGCCGCAACCCGCCTGCCGCGCCGAGCCACCCGGAGCAGAAGGCCTAGAGCCGCGACAACAGGTAGGAGTTGACGCGGTCGGGGCTGAGGGCGCGAGCGACGGCGAGGTGGGCGGCTCCGGTGACGCCACTGCGGTGGTCGCCGCGGCCGGCGACGATCTCCAGGTCGCGGGTGGCCAGCGGGAGTGAGTACTGATAGACCGACTGGCGGATGCCGTTGAGCAGGTGGGCGTTGCCCTGGGCCAGGCTGCCGCTGACCACGACCAGGCGCGGGTTGAGCATGCTCACGCAGTACGCGATGGCCCGGCCCAGCGCCTGACCGGCCCGGCGGACCAGCTGGATCGCCTCCGGCTCGCCGGCGTCGACCAGATCCATCGCCGCCCGGGTGTCGGCGACCTCGAAGCCCTGCGCGGTCAGATCGCGGACCACGCTCCAGCCGGCCGCGTACGCCTCGACACAGCCGAGTGCACCACAGCGGCAGAGCGGGCCGGTCTCGGGCTCGAGCCGGATGTGGCCGAGGTCGCCGGCGGCGCCGTTGCTGCCCCGGAACACCTCACCGCCGTTGATGATCGCGCTGCCGATACCGGTCCCGGCCTTGACGTAGAGGACGTCGCTGTACGCGCTCCAGTGGGTCTGGTACTCCCCGAGCCCGCGCGCGTTGACGTCGTTCTCGACCACGACGGGGACGTCGAACACCCGTTGGATCAGCGGTTCGAGCCGGACGCCGTCCCAGCCGGTCATGATCGACGGACCGACGATCTCGCCGCGCTCGAAGTCGACCGGCGCCGGCAGCGACAGCGCCACCCCGAAGAGTTCGTCGGCCGCGCGACCCAACTCGCCGAGCATGGCCCGCCCCGAGCGCAGCAACCAGTCGATGGTCGGCTCGGCGCCGCGCGACACCGGCATCTCGCCGACCAGTTCGCTGAGCACCCGGCCGGACAGGTCGGTCACCGCGACTCGGGTGTGGTCCTCGCCGACATCGGCGGCCAGCACGACCCGACCGGCCGCGTTGAGCGAGAGGATCTTCGACGGTCGACCGCGCAACGACCGGGCATCGACACCCTCCTGGATCAACGCGGCGCCGAACAGCGCATCGAGTCGTTCGGAGACGGTCGAGCGGGAAAGACCGGTGCGGTGGGCGATCGCGGTGCGGGTCTGCGCCGAGCCCGAGGTGATGAGCTGGAGGACCTCACCCGCCGAGATGCTGCTGGTCACCACGGCCATGCTCAGCTCCCGTCGTTGGGGGTGGGTGAGCAGTGATTATGCCCGAATCCGCTGGAAGGGCAACCTATAGCGACACAATATTTCCCTAAACTTCTCCTTAATGCTTGACTTCCGACGTTAAGATCCCTTAGGTTCGGCACGACATCGCACGGCTGACACTCCAACGGAGGGGGGTCCCACATGAGCGTCGACGACGCCCTCGGCTCGGACGCAGCACCGGTCCCCACGTCCGATCTGGACGAATTGATCGCCGTGGCCCGCGGACTCGCGACGACCGGGGGACGACGCGTACTCGGCATCACCGGTGCTCCCGGCTCTGGCAAGTCGACCCTGTCCGCCCTGCTGGTCGATGCGCTCGGTGACGCCGCCGTCATCGTCGGGATGGACGGCTTCCACCTCCGCGACGACGAGTTGCGGCGCCAGGGCAGCTATCCGCGCAAGGGCGCGATCGACACCTTCGACGTCGCCGGCTACGTCAACCTCCTGCACCGCCTGCGCGCCTGCGAGCCGCTGGTCTACGTGCCGGTGTTCGACCGCGGGCTCGAAGAGTCGATCGGTTCGGCCGTGCCGGTCCGCGGCGACGTCCCGCTGGTCATCGCCGAGGGCAACTACCTGCTCGCCGACCAGGGCGACTGGGCGCGGATCGCCCCGCTGCTCGATGAGTGCTGGTACGTCGAGCCGGGCGACGACCTCCGGCTCGAGCGGCTGATCCGTCGGCACATCGAGTTCGGCCGCAGCCCGGACGAGGCGTACGAGCGCTCGACCGGCTCGGACGGCACCAACGCGCAACTGGTGGCCACGACCCGCCATCGCGCCACCCGGATCGTCGTCGTGCCCCCCATCCCCGCCGACCCGGCGGACTGAAACTCCCCCTCGCCCCACCCACACCACCCAGAAGGGACCACCCATGCAACGACGCATCGCCCCAGCCCGAAAGGCCGTCCTGGCCGCAGCTGTCCTCGGACTCGCCGGCCTCGGCCTGTCCGCCTGCGGAGCCGACGCCGAGCCCGGCGCCACCGGCTCGAGCGCTCCGGCGGCCGAGGAGGAGATCGCGGTCACGCTGATCACCAAAGACTCGGTCAACCCGTTCTGGATCGCCATGCAGAACGGCGCCAAGCAGGCCGCCGAGGCCAACAACGTCGACCTGACCATCGCCGCCGGCAAGGCCGACGGCGACGAGGCCGGCCAGATCAAGGAGATCGAGTCCGCGGTCGCCCGCGGCGACAAGGGCATCCTGATCGCGCTCAACGGTGACGGGGTCAATCCGGCCATCGAGAGCGCCCGCAGCGCCGGTCTCTACGTGATCGCCCTCGACACGCCGCCCACGCCGGCCGACGTCACCGACATCACCTTCGCGACCGACAACTTCAAGGCCGGCGAAGCGATCGGCAAGTGGGCCGCCGGCACGCTCGACGGCAAGAAGGCGACCATCGCCATGATCGACGCCTTCAACGACAAGGTCATCTCGGTCGACTTCAACCGCGACCAGGGCTTCCTCACCGGTCTGGGCGTGGACGTGAAGGACAAGACCAAGATCGGCGACGAGGCCTCCTCCGGCAAGTACACCGGTGGCAAGGGCGGCGACTACGAGGTCGTCTGCCACGAGCCGTCCGAGGGCAGCCAGGACAAGGGCAAGGTGGCCATGGAGAACTGCCTGGCCAAGAACCCCGACATCAACGTGGTCTACACGATCAACGAGCCGGCCGCCGCCGGTGCCGCCGATGCCCTCGAGGCCGCCGGCGTCAAGGGCGCCATCATCACCTCCGTCGACGGCGGCTGTGAGGGTGTCGAGAACGTCAAGGGTGGCGTCATCGGAGCCACCTCGCAGCAGTACCCGCTGAAGATGTCCGAGCTCGGGGTCGAGGCCATCGCCAAGATCGCCCGCGGCGGCGAGAAGCCGGCCGTCACCTCCGGTCTGGACTTCTACGACACCGGCGTCGCGCTCGTCACCGACAAGCCGGTCGACGGCGTCGAGAGCATCACCACCGAGGACGCCCTGAAGATCTGCTGGGGCTGAATCGAACACGATCGGGGCGGCGGACGCGCGGACGGGGACGAGTGAGCACACTCGGGCTCGATCTCGGTACCACCGGCGTACGCGCCGCCGCCTTCGATGATCGGGGGCGGTCGCTGGCCACAGCGGCCGCCCCCACCGCACTGCTGCGACCCGGACCCGGTCTGGTCGTCTTCGATGCGGAGGCGCTGCTGGCCACGGCCGAACGGCTGGTCGCCGAGGTCGCGGCCCGATGTGCCGTCGCCGGTGATCCGGTGGCGGCACTGTCGTTCTGCAGCCAGGGCGAGGCCGTGGTCCCGGTCGACGCGACCGGCCGGGCCCTCGACCAGGTGCCGGTGATGATGGATCGTCGCGGTGACGCCGCCGCCCGGCGGGTCGCCGACCACCTCGGTCCGGCACGGATCCAGGCGCTCACCGGTCAACCGCTGCACCCGATGTTCTCGGTCTACAAGATCGCCGCCGGCGGCCCGGCCTGGCGCGCGGCCGCCGCCTACCGGACCCTCGGCGACTTCGTGCTCGCCCGGTGGGGGGCTCCGGCCGCCACCGATTGGACGCTGGCCGCCCGCACCGGACTCTTCGACGTCGACCGGCTGCGCTGGTCGGACGAGATCGTCGACTCGGTCGCCGCCGACGCCCCGTGGCTGGACATCGACCGCTTCTCGGACCCCGTCGCACCCGGCACGGTCCTCGGTCCGGTCGCGCCGGCGGCGGCCGCCCGGCTGGGTCTCGACCCGTCGGTGCTGCTCGTCTCCGGGCTGCACGACCAGGCCGCCGCCTTCCTCGGCGCCGGCGGATCGACCGGTCGCACCGCGGTGTTCTCGCTGGGGTCGAGCGACTGCCTGCTCGTCGAGTCGCCGCATCGCGTCGCCGGGATCACCGGGACCGGCTTCGCCACCTACCCGTGGCGGCCGGATCACTGGCTGACCCTGGCCGGGACCGCGGCCGGTGGCTGGGTGCTCGAGTGGCTGGCCGAACTCACCGGGTTCGCCGGCCCCACCGACCTGGTCGCCGAGATGGCCGCCCGGCCGCCGGACCTGGTCGTGCTGCCCTATCTGGCCGGCTCGGGCACGCTGGACAACGACCCGGCGGCCCGCGGGGTGATCTACGGACTGACCCTGGCCGCCACCCGCCCCGAGCTGACCCGCGCCTTCGTCGAGGCGGCCGGCTTCGAGCTCGCCTCGATCACCGCCGCGCTGGACGAGGTGGGTCTCCCGGTCCCGGCGCTGCACGCCTGCGGCACCGGAGCCACCGACGTCACGACGCTGGCCGTCCGTGCCGACGCCGCCGGGCGGGCGTTGACCCCGACCGAGGGCCGGGCCGCGCTCCGCGGCGCCGCGCTGCTGGCCGCGTACGCGACCGGTCGCCGAGATCCCGACGTCCCGGTCGAACCCCCGACCGCGCCGACGCTCTCACCCGACCCCGATCACCAGAGCTGGTACGCCGGCCAGCGCCGCCGCTACCGCGACCTCTACCGGTCCACCCGCCACCTCACCGATCACCCGTAACGACCGAACAGGACACCATGGCCCTCCAGACCCTCGCCACCACGATGCACGCCGCCGACCAGGGCGGATACGCGGTCGGCGCGTTCAACGTCACCGACCTCAACCAGGCCGCGGCCGTGCTCGACGCCGCTCGCGCCGAACGCTCGCCGGTGATCGTCCAGACCATCGCCGGCGCCGGCGCGTACGCCGACGAGAGCTGGTGGTGGACCATGCTGCGGACCGTCGTCGAGAGCTACGCCGACGTCCCGGCCACCCTGCACCTCGACCACGGCAAGACCTTCGACGACTGCGTCCGGGCGATGGACCACGGCTTCACCAGCGTGATGATCGACGGCAGCCGCGCGGCCGACGACACCCCCAACGACTTCGAGGCCAACGTGGCGGTCACCCAGCAGGTGGTCGAGGCGGCGCACGCCCGCGGCATCAGCGTCGAGGGCGAACTCGGCACCATCGGCGGCGCCGAAGCCGGGCTGTCCGGCGAGCTCGAGGAGATCGTCTACGCCGACCCGGTCCAGGCCGAGGAGTTCGTCAGCCGGACCGGGGTCGACGCGCTGGCCGTGGCGGTCGGGACGAGCCACGGCTTCGTCAAGTTCACCGACGCCGGGCACGGTCAGCGGCTGCGGATCCCGCTGATCGCCGAGATCAAGTCGCGCATCCCGACCACCGCGCTGGTGCTGCACGGCAGCTCGTCGATCCCGCCGGAGGCCGTCGAGACCATCAACGCCCACGGCGGCGCGATCACCCCCTCGTACGGCATCGACACCGAGCAGAAGCAGGCCGGCATCGCCTCCGGGATCCGCAAGATCAACCAGGGTGCCGACTCGCACCTCTACTGGACCGCGGCGCTGCGCACCAACCTGGCCGAGAACCCGGCCGTGGCCGATCCGACCGGTGGACTGGCCGCCGGGGCCGAGGCCATGCGGACCATCGTGGCCCGTCGGATGCGCGAGTTCGGCTCGGCCGGTCGGGCCTGACCACCCGGCGAAGAACCGGTCAGCGTCGCGCCCTGGACCGCCCGCCGGCGCGGAGCAGCTGACCCTCGAGCGGCTTGCCCAGCAGACGCTGGGCGAGCCCGGCGGCGGCCAGGGTGGCGGTCAGGTCCACCCCTGTCGCCACCCCGGCGTCCTCGAACAGATAGACCAGTTCCTCGGTCGCGATGTTGCCGCTGGCCCCCGGCGCGAAAGGACAGCCGCCGAGCCCACCGATCGACGCGTCGAGCTGGGTCACCCCGGCCTGGACGGCGGCCAGGGCGTTGGCGATCCCCATCCCCCGGGTGTTGTGGAAGTGCGCGCCGAGCGGGGCCGCGTCGATCACCGCGCGGACCGCGTCGACCAGGGCGACGACCCGGGCCGGGCTGGTGGTGCCGATGGTGTCGCCCAGACAGATCTGGTCGGCGCCCAGTTCGACGGCTTCCCGGGCCACCTCGACCGTGCGTTCGACCGCGGTCGGGCCGTCGAACGGGCAGTCCCAGGCGGTGGCGATGATGACTTCGAGCCGTCCGCCGACCGCGTGCACCGCCTCGGCCACGTCGCGGACCGCGTCGACCGCCTCGCGGGTGCTCCGCCGGGCGTTGGCCCGGCTGTGACCCTCGGCCGCCGACACCACGTACTCGACGTCGCGTAGTCCGGTGGCCACCGCCCGCCGGGCGCCGTTCGGGCTGGCCACCAGCCCGGACCAGCGCGGCCCGGGCAGCGTCAGTGCGTACGCGGCCACCACCTCGGCATCGGCCAGGGCGGGGACGGCCCGCGGCGACACGAACGCCGTCGCCTCGATCCGGCCGACCCCGGTGGCCACGATGGCGTCGAGCAGCGCCCGTTTGTCGGGCGTGGGGAGCGGCTGCTCGATCTGCAGCCCGTCGCGCGGGCCGACCTCACGGATGTCGACCGCAGCCGGCCAGGTCAGCGCCATCGTCGAGACCTCCCCCGGCCCGTCGGGCCGCATCTGAAGCTGTTCGGGTCCACCCTGCCGCGTACGCGATGCCGCCCGGGCGGCGGGTGCGCTCAGACCTCGTCGGGCAGGATGCCGCGATTGCTCAGGATGTCGGTGACCTGGCCGGTGTGCATGATCAGGTGCCCGGCGATCAGCGGGGTCCAGGCGGCGACGTCGCGAGTGCCCAGATCGGGGATCTCCACCACCCGGGTCTCCAGGCCGGCGGTCATCGGGGCCAGGCTGGTGCTCAGGCTACGACGGGTGCTCGCCAGTTGGCCGACGGCGATCTCCACCGTGGGCGGCGGATAGCCGGTGAGGTCGTGCCCGACCTCCTCGCGGAAGAAGAACCGCAGGTCGGGGTCGCAGCGCAACCGGGCCAGGTCACCGAGCCACATCATGGCGCTGACGTTGATGTGCGACACGACCTGGGCGACCGTCCAGCCGCCGTCGACGTGGGCGCGGTGCAGATCGCCGTCGGACAGTCGGGAGATGATGTCGATCATCCGGCCGAGCGTGGCGTCGAGCTGGCCGGCGTCGAACGGAGCCGGATCGGTGTCCGCGGTGTCGACGCCCTCGGGACTCTCGACGCCCTCGTGGATCTCGACGTCGTCGTGGATCTCGACGTCCTCGTGGATCTCGACGTCCTCGTGGATCTCGACGTCCTCGTGGATCTCGGGGGCGGCGCGATCCCGGTCAGTTGTGGTGGCGCTCATGAGTTGGCCCTCTCGCAGGTACGGACCGCACCCACACCGGGCCACGGTCGATCACGGACCCCCGAGAACGCGAACGGCCGCAACCGAGGTCTCCCCCGCTTGCGGCCGTTCTCGTGTGGCAGGTGTTGGGTTCGAACCAACGTAGGCGATGCCGGCAGATTTACAGTCTGCTCCCTTTGGCCACTCGGGCAACCTGCCATGCCACCCGCGCAGAGCCGGCGGCGAGGGGAAACAATAGCAACATCCAGCCACAGGCAGAAACGGAGCAACGCATGGCATCGGAAAGCTCGTTCGACATCGTCAGCAAGGTCGACCGCCAGGAGGTCGACAACGCCCTGAACCAGGCGGCCAAGGAGGTGCGGCAGCGGTTCGACTTCAAGAACACCGACGCCGAGATCGCCTGGTCGGGCGAGTCCGTCGAGATGCAGGCCAACTCCGAGGAGCGGGTGAAGGCGGTGCTCGACGTCTTCCAGACCAAGCTGGTCAAGCGGGGCGTGAGCCTCAAGTCGCTCGAAGCCGGTGAGCCCCGCTCCTCCGGGCGGCTCTACAAGATCACCGCGAGCACCAGCGAGGGCATCACCCAGGAGAACGCCAAGAAGGTGTCCAAGCTGATCCGCGACGAGGGTCCCAAGGGGGTCAAGGCGCAGATCCAGGGCGACGAACTGCGCGTGAGCAGCAAGAGCCGCGACGATCTGCAGACCGTGCAGAACCTGATCAAGGCCCAGGACTACGAGTTCGCCGTGCAGTTCACCAACTACCGCTGATCTCGATCGTGTTACCGATCATCTCGTTTGCGCGTGTGCGCTGACGGGATGGTCACGGACCAATAACATGTGCGCAACGTCGCCGACGGCGGTGGCGGGTCACACCGGAAGTGAAGGGCAGAGTCGATGAGTTTCCTGGACGGGTTGAAGGACAAGGCCGAGGAATTCGGGGAGCACGCCAAAGAGGCACTCGGTGCTGCCAAGGACAAAGCCGGCGACGTGCTGGGCGACGTCAAGGACAAGGCGGGCGACGTGCTGGGCGACGTCAAGGACAAGGCGGGCGACGTGCTCGGCGACGTCAAGGACAAGGCCGGCGACGTGATCGGCGACGTCAAGGATCGTTTCGACGGCGAGGAGACTCCCGCCGACAAGGTCGAGGCTGCGGCCGACCACTCCGAGGCCGCCGTGGCCGAGGCATCGCAGGGCATCGGCGAGGCGGTCGACAACGCGACCGCGGCCGCCGAGCAGAGCGCGGCGAATGCCGGCGACACCGTCTCCGACACCGTCGATCCAGGACCCGACAACGGTCCCGGAGCCACCACCGGAGCACCGGAAGGAAACACCCAGGTCTGAGCGAACCACCCCGGGGCGACCCGCCCCGGACCAGCACCACCTCAACGGCGCCGCTGCCTCGACAGCGGCGCCGTTGGCTACTCCGGGAGTTGTCGTGGCTGTACTACCTGACTTCGAGGCACTCGCTGCCCAGCGACTGCCCGAGCAGGTGCGCGCGTACGTGGCCAGCGGCGCGGGCTCCGGTCTGACCCTGGCCGAGGCCGAGGCGGCGTGGGCCGCGCTCCGGTTCCGACCCCGGATCCTCACCGACGTCTCCACCATCGACACCGCCACCACCGTGCTCGGCACACCGCTCGCGTCGCCCATCATGATCGCCCCGATGGCCCAGCAGACCGCCGCCGATCCGGCCGGTGAGGTGGCCACCGCGCGGGCCGCGGCCGCCACGGGATCGCTGCTCGGGGTCAGCAGCCACACCGCCACCCGCTTCGCCGACATCGCCGCCCAGGGAGTGCCGTGGTGGTTCCAGGTGTACGTCTTCCGCGATCACCGGGCGACCGAAGCCCTGGTCCGCCGGGCCGCCGAGCACGGTGCCGCGGCCATCGTGCTGACCACGGACATGACGGCGTTGCTGCCCAGCGCCATCAACCCCCGAAACTGGCCGACCGGGCCCGGGGCCCGACGCCACGTCAACCTGACCGAGGCCGAACTCGAGCGGGCCGGCGTACGCGGAATGCAGACCGATCCGGCGGTCGGGCCCGCCACCATCGCCTGGCTGCGGTCACTGACCGAGCTGCCCGTGGTGGTCAAGGGCGTGCTCCGCGGCGACGACGCGGTGCGGTGTGTCGACGCCGGCGCCTCGGGGATCGTCGTCTCCAGTCACGGCGGCCGCCGGATGGGTGCCTCGATCAGCACGGTCCAGGCCCTGCCCGAGGTGCGGGCGGCCGTCCCGGACGCGATCGAGGTGTACGCCGACAGCGGTCTGCGCTCGGCCGAGCACGTGGCCGGCGCGTTGGCGCTCGGCGCCCGGGGCGTCTTCGTCGGGCGACCGGTGTGGTGGGCGCTGGCCGCCGCCGGCAGCGCCGGAGTGCAGCAGTTGCTCGAAGGCTGGGTCGAGGACCTCGGCCTGGTGATGACCCAGTTGGGCGTGGCCAGGACCGTCGACTTCAGTCCCGATCTGGTCGGCTGAGCGCGGCTTATCACAATGTTCGGGGGACCGGGGAGGGGATGTGATTCAGATCACTCAAGATGGGCTTGGCATTGGCTTGGCAAAACGTTAATCTTCTCGCATCGACAGCGCGGATTACGCGCGGGGCCCCCACTTCTGAGCGGGCCTTCGGGGAAATCACTTCACTCGGGGAAATCGCACATCGCATCCAGGGACATTTCTGTCCCTAGCTCCCAGGCACCTCTGCGTCCCTGGCCCCCGCCACCCCTTTCTTTAGGAGCCACCGTGCCCCGTCGAATCGTCGCTGCCTTTTTCAGCGTGCTGAGCGCCTTGATGCTCGTCACCCTCCTTCCGGGTGAGGCCTCCGCCGCCAGCAGCACGCCGAGCAAGATCACCGCCTTCTCGGTCAAGGCCGGTCCGCGGGCCGGTGAGCTCACGCTGACCTGGAAGCAGGCCGGCAAGAACACCACCGGCTTCCGCATCGAGACCGGGTTGACCACCTTCAGCCCCTCGAGCTCCTCCTCGCTCCCCCGTAAGGGTCGCCAGGCCCGGGTCTTCACCGCCGACAGCAAGGCGCGTTCGCTCACGCTGAGCGCGAGCCAGGTCGCCGAGGCCGGCGCGCCGGCCCGCTCGGGCAACCAGCTCTACCTCCGCCTCGGTGCGGTCAACAAGAGCGTCGTCCGCTGGTACCCGAAGCTGAAGGCCGTCATGCCGACCGTCGACGGCGGCGACGTCGCCACCATCGCCGACTTCCCGGGCCGCGCCGACCTCCGCGTCGCCACCTTCAACGTCCGCACCGCCAAGGCCACCAAGGACAAGCGCAGCTGGAACGCCCGTCGCGCCGACGTCGCCCGCCAGATCATCGCCCGCCACCCCGACGTCGTCGCGCTGCAGGAGATCGGCCCGGGCCGGGCCGACGGCACCAGCGCCGCGGTCAAGGACAGCCTGCGCCAGACCACCAGCCTGATCGACTCGCTGAAGTCGCAGGGTGCGAGCAACTACGCGATGATCCGCACCACCCCCTACCTCAAGCCCGGCACCCCGCACGGCTCGCAGGGCACCCGCATCCTGATCAACACCGACGCGATCAAGCTGGCCAGCGAGTGCGCGGACTACGACGGCAAGCTGTGGTGGAACGACGACTGCTCCTTCGATCTGCCGATTCTTTCCGACGACGCCAAGAGCAACATCCGCAGCGCCGCGTACGCCAAGCTCGTCCACCGCGACACCCGGCAGGCCTTCTACGTGGTGTCGGCCCACCTCGACGCCCGGCACGGCGCCAAGGACGCGACCTACAACGCCCTCCGCGGTCGCCAGACCGAGACCATCCTCTCGACCATGAAGAAGATCAACACCGAGAACCTGCCGATGATCATGGCCGGCGACTGGAACTCCTACCAGAGCCTCACCGCCGGCAACGCCCCCCACGATCTGCTGATCGACGCCGGCTACACCGATGCGGCTTCGGCCCGGGTCCGGATCAACATGGAGTACTCGACCTTCAACGGCTTCGCCACCACGCAGAAGGCCAGCGGCATGGGCTTCGGCTCGCGCCTCGACGCCATCCTGGTCAAGGGCGGGACCCCGCTCTCTTGGGAGAACGTGACCAAGAAGAGCGACGCCGACCGCCCCTCCGACCACAACATGCTCTTCTCCACCCTGGTCCTCGACAAGTGATCCAGTCTCACCGAGACCGGTATCGGCGCGGGGACCCGCCCCCGAACCCCGCCTGATCCCTCGATCCAGCCGCACACCCGCGCCCCGGGTGTGCGGCTGTCTCTGTGTAGGGGGCTCTATCTATGGGGGCGACCCCCGCACCCCCGCGTGGTCGGTCGTCGCCGGCGCTCCTCGGAACCCGTGTCTTTGTGGGGACGACCCCCACACCCCCGCGTGGTCGGTCGTCGCTGGCGCTCCTCGCGACCCGATGTCCATATGGGAGACGACCCCCCGCTTCGGCGTGACGGCGTCCTGCGAGCGTTTCCCGGCACCCACGCGTGCCAGTACGGGCACTCCTGCACGCGCTGAATCGGGTCCGCGTTCCCGGCACCTGCGGCCACACGCACTCCTGTACGCGCTGGACCGAGTCGTTTCCCGGCACCTGCGGCCAAACGCACTCCTGTACGCGCTGAATCGGGTCCCTTCCCGGCACCTGCGGCCAAACGCACTCTGTACGCGCTGGACCGGGTCGTCTTCCGGCACCTGCCGCGAAGCGCACCCCCATTCGCGCTGGATCGGGTCATTTTCCAGCACCTGCCGCGAAGCGCACCGCCCTACGCCCAGATCGAGGCCGTCTTCCGCCACCTGCCGGGAAACGCACCCGTCCAGGGCGGCGCGTCACGCTCACATCACCTTCGTCGGTGGACCGGGTTAACGTGGGATCTGACCGCATCGTCGCGGTCGGGGGTACCAGCTCGTACGGATGCATGGGAAAGGTCACGTGCGAGACGGGAATGAAGCAGGGTTAGGTCCGCCTTATCATGGACGAGGCCCAGCGGCCGGCGAACGACCGAAACCGGGTTCGCCGCGGCGTCGGGCCACAAACCCCTGACCAGACGATCAGGGCAGGAGTACGCCGTCGGCACTCGGCGGACATCGAACGGAAGTAGGCAAGTCGCGTGAAGAAGGTCCAGACCCTCGACCGCGTGGTGATCCGGTTCGCCGGGGACTCCGGCGACGGGATGCAGCTGACCGGGGACCGGTTCACCGCCGATTCCGCCACCTTCGGCAACGACATCTCGACGCTGCCCAACTTCCCGGCCGAGATCCGCGCTCCTCAGGGCACCCTGCCGGGCGTCTCCAGCTTCCAGCTGCACTTCGCCAACTACGACATCATGACCCCGGGCGACCGTCCCGATGTCCTGGTCGCGATGAATCCGGCCGCCCTCAAGGCCAACATCGCCGATCTCCCGCGTGGCGGCGTGATCATCGCCGACACCGCCGACTTCACCAAGCGCAACCTGGTCAAGGTGGGTTACGCCGCCAACCCGCTCGAGGACGGCTCGCTCGAGGCCTACCAGGTCCACCCGCTCGACCTGACCGGGATGACCGTCGAGGCGGTCAAGGAGTTCGGTCTGTCCCGCAAGGACGCCTCGCGGGCCAAGAACATGTTCGCGCTCGGTCTGCTGAGCTGGCTCTACCACCGCCCGACCGAGGGCACGATCAACTTCCTGACCAGGAAGTTCGCCACGAAGCCCGACATCCGCGACGCCAACGTGACCGCCTTCAAGACCGGCTACGCGTTCGGTGAGACCACCGAGGTCTTCGCGGTCACCTACGAGGTGGCCCCCGCCCCGATGCCGGCCGGTCGCTACCGGCAGGTCACCGGCAACCTGGCCATGGCGTACGGCCTGGTCACCGCGGCCCGCAAGGCCGACCTGCCGCTGTTCCTCGGTTCCTACCCGATCACCCCCGCCTCCGACGTGTTGCACGAGTTGAGCAAGCACAAGCGGTTCAACGTCACCACGTTCCAGGCCGAGGACGAGATCGCCGGAGTCGGCGCGGCCCTCGGGGCCAGCTTCGCCGGGCATCTCGGGGTGACCACGACCTCGGGTCCGGGCATGGCGCTCAAGGCCGAGACCATCGGCCTGGCGGTGATGACCGAGCTGCCGCTCGTGGTGATCGACGTGCAGCGCGCCGGTCCGAGCACCGGGATGCCGACCAAGACCGAACAGGCCGACCTGTTGCAGGTGCTCTACGGCCGCAACGGCGAGTCGCCCGTGCCGGTGCTGGCCGCGCAGTCGCCGTCGGACTGCTTCGACATCGCCCTCGAGGCCACCCGGATCGCGGTCAAGTACCGGACGCCGGTGATCGTGCTGTCCGACGGCTACATCGCCAACGGCGCCGAGCCGTGGCAGGTCCCCGACGTCGACCGGATCGCGCCGATCGACCCCGGCTTCGCGACCGAGGCCAACGCCACCGACAAGGCCGGCAAGCCGGTCTTCCTGCCCTACCGCCGCGACCCCGAGACCCTGGCCCGGCCGTGGGCCATCCCGGGGACCGACGGGCTGCAGCACCGGATCGGCGGCATCGAGAAGGCGCGCGACACCGGCGCCGTCTCCTACGACCCGGCCAACCACGAAGAGATGGTGCGCACGCGCCAGGCGAAGATCGACGGTATCGTCCGCGACATCCCCGACCTGGTCGTCGACGACCCGGCCGGCCCCGACGGCGCGCACGCCCGGGTGCTCGTGCTCGGCTGGGGGTCGACCTACGGGCCGATCGTCGCCGCGGTCCGCCGGGTCCGCAAGACCGGGCGCCAGGTCGCCTACACCCACCTGCGTCATCTGAACCCGTTCCCGGGCAACCTGGGCGCGATCCTGCGCAGCTACGACCGGGTGATCGTGCCCGAGATGAACCTCGGCCAGCTGGCCCTGCTGCTCCGCGGCAAGTTCCTGGTCGACATCCACAGCTATTCCCGGGTCCGTGGCCTGCCGATCTCGTTGTCGGAGCTGGCCCGCGACCTCGAGTTCGAGATCGACAACCTGAAGGGGACCTCCGCGTGACCGCCCTCGACCACCCGACGCCCACCACCGCGGGCCCGTCCACCGGCACCGCGCCGCGTACCGGCATCTCCGGGGTGCCGCTGGCCCTGTCCCCGCTGACCCGCAAGGACTTCACCTCCGACCAGGAGGTGCGTTGGTGCCCCGGTTGCGGTGACTACGCCGTGCTCGCCGCGTTCCAGGGCTTCATGCCCGAGCTCGGGATCAAGAAGGAGAACACGGTCATCGTCTCGGGCATCGGTTGCTCGTCACGGTTCCCGTACTACGTCGACTCCTACGGGATGCACTCGATCCACGGCCGCGCGACGGCGATCGCCACCGGCGTGGCGACGGCCCGTCCCGACACCGCGGTGTTCGTCATCACCGGTGACGGTGACGCGCTGTCGATCGGCGGCAACCACCTGATCCACGCGCTGCGCCGCAACGTCAACCTGACCATCCTGTTGTTCAACAACCGGATCTACGGGCTGACCAAGGGTCAGTACTCCCCCACCTCCGAGATCGGCAAGATCACCAAGTCGACGCCGATGGGTTCGCTCGACAACCCGTTCAACCCGATCTCGCTGGCCCTGGGCGCCGAGGCGACCTTCGTGGCCCGCACCATCGACTCCGACCGCAAGCACCTGACCTCGGTGCTGCGCGCGGCGGCCGATCACCGCGGCACCTCGTTCGTCGAGATCTACCAGAACTGCCCGATCTTCAACGACGACGCCTTCGCCGCGGTCAAGGATCCAGCCACCTCGGCCGACGCGATCATCCCGCTGACCCACGGCGAGCCGATCCGCTTCGGATCCGAGACCACCCCCGGAGCCGGCGGCCACCTCGGCGTGGTCCGCGACCCGAAGACCGGAGCGTTCGAGGTCGTCGAGGTCGAGTCGGTGGGCGTCGAGGCCCTGGTCGTCCACGACGCGCACCTGGACGATCCCTCGTACGCGTTCGGTTTGTCGCGCCTGACCGATGCCGGTGTGCTGCATCGCGCGCCGATCGGCATCTTCCGCAACGTCGACGCCCCGGCCTACGACGACCTCGCCCGCGACCAGGTCGCCCTGGCCATGGAGGGCGGCGGCGACGACGAGGCCCTGCAGAGCATGATCAACGGCGGCGACACCTGGCTCGTGCGGTAGTGCGCACCCGCCCGCCCGTCCGCTGATGAGCGGCGTGCCCGAGGACACCGACCGCGAGAAGCGCGGGATCGGGTACGGGATCGCGGCCTACGCACTGTGGGGCGCGGTGCCGCTGTTCTGGCCGCTGGTCCGCCCGGCCGGCGCGCTCGAGGTGCTGGCCCACCGCATCATCTGGTCGCTGATCATCTGCCTCGTGCTGCTCCGGGTCGCCGTGCCCAAGGGCTGGTGGGGCCGGGTCGGGCACCGTCGGACCCTCACCCTGCTCGGCGTGGCCGCCGCGGTGGTCACGGTCAACTGGGGCACCTACATCTGGTCGGTGCAGAACGGGCACGTGCTGGAGACGTCGCTCGGGTACTACATCAACCCGATCTTCTCGATCGTCGTCGGCGTGATCTTCCTGCGCGAACGGCTGCACCCGGTGCAGTGGGTGTGCGTCGGGCTGGCCGTGGTCGCCGTGGTCGTGCTGACCGTGGAGTACGGCCATCTGCCGTGGATCGCGCTCACCCTGGCCGTCAGCTTCGGCATCTACGGGGTGATCAAGAAGCAGGTCAACGGCGGCGCGGTCGACACCCTGGTCGTCGAATCGGCGGCCATCACCCCGATCGCCCTGGGCTACCTGATCTTCCTCCAGGTCCAGGGCACGCTGACCTTCACCCAGCTCGGCCGGGTCCACGACCTGCTGCTGGTCGCGACCGGCCTGGTCACCGTGGTCCCGCTGCTGTTCTTCGCCTCGGCCGCCACCCGGCTCCCCCTCAGCACCCTGGGGCTCCTGCAGTACCTGGCGCCGACCCTGCAGTTCCTGCTCGCCATCACCTACTTCGGCGAGTCGATGTCGACCGGCCGCTGGGTCGGCTTCGCCCTGGTCTGGCTGGCGCTGGTCATCCTGACCGCCTTCGGTCTGCGTCAGGCCGCCCGGAAAAAACGCGCGGCCCAGATGCTCGTTGCCGCCCCGACGGGCCGCATCGCTGGTTAGCATGCGGATTGCACCACCCGTCCTGGTCAGGGAGAGATCCGCGATGAGCAACGACAACCCGTACGGTGGCGGCCCCTACCCGGGACCGCAGGGTCAACCGAGCGGGCCGCAGGGGCAACCGACCGGTCCGCACCCGCAGCCGAGCGCTCCGGGCTACGGCTATCCCCCGCCCCCACCTCCGCAGAGCGGCCCGGCCGGGTCGGGCTACGCCTTCGGCCCCTTCGCACCGGGCGCGGGCGGACCCGGCGCCGGAGGACCGGGTGGACCGGGTGGACCGGGTGGACCGGGTGGACCGTGGACTGGTCCTCCTCCTGGTCAGCAGCCGCCGTATCCGGGTGGGCCGCCGCCGAAGAAGTCGCGGACCAAGCTGGCCATCATCGTCGGCGCCGCCGCGGTGGTGCTGATCGCCGGCACCACCGGGATCATCGTGGCCAACGGCAACGACGCCGCCGTCGATCCTCCGCCGACCACGGCGACCAGCCAGCCGGCCAGCACCGATCCGACCCCGGTGACCGGGCCGAGCTCGACGGCGCCGTCGTCCGCACCCCCGACCGGGGCCACCGCCTCGGATGCGGTCACCGGTTATCTGCAGGCGCTGGCCTCGGGCGATGCCGACACCGCGATCGGCTACTCGGCCGAGCCGGTCGACACGGGCGGGACGCTGAGCGAAAGCGTGCTCCGACGCTCGAACAAGCTCGCGCCGCTGACCGAGATCAACGTGACGCCGGTCGCCGACCCCGACGCCACCTCGGTGGACGCCACGTACCGCCTCGGCAACAAGGCGGTCAAGGAGTCCTTCGAGGTGACCAAGGTCGGCGACGACTGGAAGCTGGCCCGCGTGGTGGCCGACCTCAACCTGTCCCGGGTCCGGGTCACCGGGCTCAAGGTGAAGCTCAACGGCGCCACCGTCACCTCGAGCACCGTCTCGGTGTTCCCCGGGCGCTACCAGCTGACCACCGGCTCGAAGCAGTTCGGCATCACCGGTTCCACCGTGTCGGTGCGCAGCCCCAACGACCTGGTGTCGACGTCGAAGGTCAAACTGGCCGTCACGTCGGCCGGGAAGTCGGCGGCCAAGCGGGCGGTGACCCGCAACTACCAGTCCTGTTTGAAGGAGCGCGCGCTGGCGCCGAAGAACTGCCCGTTCCGGATCAGCGCCGGCAGCTTCAAGATCAACAAGAGCTCGATCCGGTGGACCCAGGCCGGGTCGAACCCGTTGCGCAACACCAAGATCACCCGGTCCGGGACCTACCTACGGGTGCCGGCGAAGATCAACGTCGAGTTCGACGCGAGCTGCACCGTACGGGGGCGGGCCTCGACCTGCTCCGGTGACGTCAAGGGCACCACCTACGCGTACGTGGACGGCATCAAGCCGAGCCGGCAGGTCCGTTGGGCTCTGCGCTGAACCGGACCCGACCGGCGATCCCGGCCACCTAACATGGCCGGGTGACCGAGACCGCACCTGCTCCCGCCCTCGACCTCAGTGCCTTCGACCGCTCGATCCGGCCGCAGGACGACCTGTTCCGCCACGTCAACGGACACTGGCTGGCGACCGTGGAGATCGCCCCCGACAAGCCGCTGGCCGGCGCGTTCAGCGACCTGCGCGACTCGGCCGAGGCGGCGGTCCGCGACATCATCACCACCATCGAGCCCGGCGGGGCGGACAGCGTCGAGACCAAGATCGCCGACCTCTACGCCAGCTTCATGGCCGAGGACGTGGTCGAGGCCGCCGGGGTCGAGCCGATCGCCGACCTGCTGGCCGCGGTCGACGGCATCGACTCGCCGGCCGCGCTGTCGACGGTGCTCGGCGTGTTCAGCCGGCGCGCCGTCCGCGGGCTGATCGACGTCGACACCGAGTCGGATCCGGGTCAACCCGACCGCTCGGTCGTCTTCGCCGGCCAGGGCGGTCTCGGGCTGCCCGACGAGGAGTACTACCGGCTCGACGAGTACGCGACCATCCGTGAGCACTACCGCGCCCACGTGGTCGAGATGCTGACCCTGGCCGGGCTGTCCGACCCAGAGGCGCAGGCCGAAGCGGTGCTCGACCTCGAGACGGCGATCGCCGCCCGGCACTGGGACAAGGTGCGGTGTCGCGACCTGCGCCAGATGTACAACCTGAGCACGCTGTCCGACTTCGTCGCCGGCGCCCCGGCCCTGCATTGGCACGAGTTCCTGGCCGGAGCGGCCATCGACGAGTCGACGATGGCCGAGCTGGTCGTCATGCAGCCGTCGTTCTTCACCGAGATCGCCGAGTTGCTGACCGACGAGCGGCTCGACGCCTGGCGTTCCTGGGCCCGCTGGCGGGTGATCAACTCGCTGGCGCCGTACCTGTCGAGCGCGTTCGTGGCCGAGAACTTCGCGTTCTACGGCACGGTGCTGTCGGGGACCCCGGAGCTGCGTCCGCGCTGGAAGCGCGGCGTCGGGCTGGTCGAGGGAGCGCTCGGCGAGGCGGTCGGCAAGGTCTACGTCGAGCGACACTTCTCGCCGGTGGCCAAGGAGCGGATGGACGCGCTGGTCGCCAACCTGATCGAGGCGTACCGACGCTCGATCACCGCGTTGGACTGGATGACCGAGGAGACCAAGGCCGAGGCGCTGACCAAGCTGGACAAGTTCCGTCCGCACATCGGCTACCCGACCACGTGGCGCGACTACTCCGCGCTCGGTCGTCGATCCGCACGACCTGATCGGCAACGTGGCCCGGGTCGCCGGCTACGAACTGGACCGGGCACTGGCCAAGATCGGGCAGCCGATCGACCGCGAGGAATGGCTGATGACCCCGCAGACGGTCAACGCCTACTACCACCCGCTGAAGAACGAGATCGTCTTCCCGGCGGCCATCCTGCAGCCGCCGTTCTTCAACGAGCACGCCGACGACGCGGTCAACTACGGTGGCATCGGCGCGGTGATCGGGCACGAGATCGGCCACGGCTTCGATGACCAGGGCTCGACCTGCGACGGCGACGGCGCGCTGCGCGACTGGTGGACGGAGACGGACCGCACGGCCTTCGAGCAACGCACCTCGGTGCTGGTCGAGCAGTTCGACGTCCTCGAGCCGGAGGGTGCGCCCGGCCACCACGTCAACGGGCGGCTGACCATCGGGGAGAACATCGGCGACCTGGGCGGTCTGTCGATCGCCTGTCTGGCCTACGGGATCGCCCGCGGTGACGACACCGAGCCGGACGCCGACGGGTTCACCCCGCTGCAACGGCTGTTCCTGTCCTGGGGTTCGGTCTGGCAGACCAAGACCCGGCCCGAGCTGACCATCCAGCGGCTGGCCACCGACCCGCACTCGCCGCCGGAGTTCCGCTGCAACCAGATCGTCAAGAACGTGCCCGAGTTCTATGCCGCGTTCGACGTGACCAGCGGCGACGCGTTGTGGCTCGAGCCGGACCGGCGGGTCAAGATCTGGTGAGGATCGGCTGGCAGGTGTGGTCGACGAGCCGCTTCGCCGCGACCCTGGTCGAGGCAACGCCGGCCCGGCCGGGGCTCATGGTCATCGCCCTCGACGGGCACAGCTCGAGCGGCAAGACCACGCTGGCCGCTCGGCTCGCGGCGACGCTGCCCGATGCCGGGGTGGTGCACAGCGACGACCTGGCCTGGCACCACGGGGTCTTCACCTGGGACCGGCTGCTGGTCGACGACGTCCTGCCGGTGGTCCGGTCAGGCGCGGCCCTGGACTACCGTCCGCCGCAGTGGCGGGCCCGGCAGCGCGAGGGCTCGATCCGGCTGCCCGGCGGGCTGCGCCACCTGATCCTGGAGGGCGTCGGAGCGAGCATGGCCGCGGTGGCCGCCGAGGTCGACGTGGTCGTCTGGGTGGAGACCGACGAGCCGACCCGCGGTGAACGCGGTGCGCTGCGGGTCGCCGTCGGCGAGACCACTCCGTCCGGCGAGTTGGCGTGGATGGTCCAGGAGAACGCGTACGTCACCGCGCATCGGCCGTGGCGCCGGGCCCACTGGCTGGTCGAGGGCGGCGACTCGTGGCCGCACGACCCGGACACCGAGGTGGTCGTGGCGCCCGGCCCGGCCGGGACCGAGAGGGTGCGATGACCCCGATCGAGATCGACCCCCGTGACCCCGATTGGTCGACCCTGCCCGGGCTCGGCCGGATCCGCGAGCGACTGGCGGCGGCGATCGATGGCTGGGCGGCCCCGGTCGCCTGGGCCGTGCTGGCCGACGAGGAGATCCCGGTGGTCAACCGGCCCGGGGGCCGGCACGCGCTGGCCTCGGTCGCGCTGGCCTCGGTGCTCGACCACGACGGTTCGACGGCGACACTGCCGATGACTGCGGCGCACTTGCACCGGGCGGTCGAGTTGCTGAGCCCGGCCGAGCAGTGTCCCGGGATCGACCACCCCAATGTCGCCGCCTGGCGGTTGCTGCTCGACACCGGCCGGCACGCGTACGCGGCCGTCTTCATCCGCGACCTCGGCGATCGCGTCACCTCCGAACCCGATCGCCTGCTCCGAGCCGCCCTACTCCGCTGACCCGCCCTCGGCGCGGTCAGAACCTTTGCTCTGCAGGCGCTCCGGCTCCGCAGGTTTCCCATGTTGCATGGGATTCCTGCGGCTCCCACGCGAAGTTTCGGAGGTGAGCCGCAGGTTTCCCATGCAACATGGGAAACCGGCAGCCGGCCCGGGTCCGCTCAGCCGAGCCCGAGATGGTCGAGCAGGGCCTGCCGGACGGCGTCGGGGTGTTCGAGGTGGGCGGAGTGGCCGCAGTCGGGCAGTTCGAGTTCGCGGTAGTGACCACCGTCGGCCGCGTACGCGTCGAACACCGCCCGGGTCTGCGCCTTCATCGGCTGGGCCGGGGCGGTGTCGACGCCGGGCCAGCCCGGGAACGCGCCGATCTGGCCGAGGTAGTTCAGGTCGAAGAACGAGGTGTCGGAGACGATCAGGTCGTCGGTGCCGTGGATCCACAGGATGGGCGGCTTCGGGTCGAGGTCGACGATGGTGCTGACGTCGAAGTAGATCGGGGCCAGCGTGTTGAGCACCCCGCGGGTGCCCGGACCGAAGCCGGGCCAGTGCGGGCTCGGGGTGCCGTCGCCCGGATAGTTGTCGGTGCCGACCGCGGTGCTCAGCATCGATTCCACCCACAGGTCCTCGTGGGCGTCGCTGAAGCCCGGCTTCACGTACGCCGAGGCGAACACCGAGCGCGGTGAGGTCGGCTCGAGCGCGGTCAGATCGCCGGCCGCCAACCGCGCCACGAAGTCGGGGTTGGCGCCACCGCCGCCGCTTCCCGCGCCGTCGTTGATGATCCGACCGTCGGGGTCGGTCGAGCCGAAGCCGAACGGCGACACCGGTGCGAGCAGGGTCAGGCTCAGCACCGGATGGTCCAGCGCGTACTGCATGACCACGCCCCCGCCCAGGCTCCAGCCGACCAGGTGGACCGGTCCGATCCCGAGCGCGTCGATCACCTCGGCCAGGTCGTCGCTGTAGTCGCGGACGCCGCGGGTGGCGTCGACCGGGGCGGTCTCGGAATCACCGAAGCCGCGCAGATCGACCGCGAAGGCGTTGATCGACGACGGCAGCGACAGCATCATCGGCTGCCAGAACAGCGAGGAGGAGACGTTCCCGTGCACGAAGACCACGGGGACGTCACCCGGGTCGACCTCGCTGCGGACCAGCACGTTGCTCACCAGCCGGTCGGTGGTCAGGGAACGGGCGGCGATGCCGGGCAGCAGTGTCATGCCGCGACGATAACCAACGGCGCCCCGGCCCGCCGACGATCCGATGAGATGATCGCGGCGGGAGGGATGATCATGATCGAGCAGGATCTGGCCGGGCGAACCGCCCTGGTCACCGGGGGCGCGAGCGGCATCGGTGCGGCCATCGCCCACCAGTTGGCCGGCCGCGGTGCGCGGGTCCGGGTGGCCGATCTGAACGGTGATGCCGCCGCCACGGTGGCCGACGCCATCGGTGGCGAGGCGTGGGCGGTCGACCTCAGCGACCCGGGCGGACTGGCCGGGCTCGAGCTCGACGTCGACCTCGTGGTCAACAACGCCGGTATCCAGCACGTCGCCCCGATCGAGGACTTCGACCCCGAGGTCTTCCACCGGATTCTGATGATCATGGTCGAGGCGCCGTTCCTGCTGGTCCGCGCCGCGTTGCCGGCGATGTACGCCCGCGGTTTCGGGCGCATCGTCCACGTGTCGTCGGTCCACGGGCTGCGGGCGTCGCCGTACAAGTCGGCGTACGTGACCGCGAAGCACGCGTTGGAGGGGCTGTCGAAGACGATCGCGCTCGAGGCGGCGGCCCACGGCGTGACCAGCAACTGCGTCAATCCGGGTTACGTCCGGACCCCGCTGGTCGAGCAGCAGATCGCCGATCAGGCGCGGGCCCACCACCTCGCCGAGGCCGAGGTGCTCGAGAAGGTGCTGCTCGACCGGACCGCGGTCAAACGGCTGGTCGAACCCGAGGAGGTGGCGTCGCTGGTCGGCTGGCTGACCGGGCCGCACGCCGGTATGGTCACCGGGGCGTCGTACGCGATGGACGGCGGCTGGACCGCCCGATGAGCGCGTACGCGACCGCCACCGTGCCCGTACGCGGCGGTGCACTGGCCGTCGGGATCTGGAGTCCCGACGCCTCGCCGACCGTGGTCGCCGTCCACGGCATCACCGCCAACCACCGAGCCTGGGCCCTGCTCGCCGCCGCGCTGCCCGGCGTCCGGGTCGTCGCCCCCGACCTGCGTGGCCGCGGCCGAAGCGCCGAGCTGCCCGGCCCCTGGGGCATGGACCAGCACGCCGTCGACGTGGCGGCGGTGATCGAGGCGTACGCGGCCGGACCGGTCGTGGTGGTCGGGCACTCGATGGGCGGGTTCGTCGCGGCCGCGCTGATCCGCCGGCGGCCCGACCTGGTCGCCGCGCTGGTGCTGCTCGACGGCGGCGTCCCGTTCCGGCTGGCCGACGGCGCCGATCTCGACCGGACGGTCGAGACGACCCTCGGGCCGGCGTTGGTTCGACTCGGGCGGACCTTCATCACCCCCGCCGCCTACCGCGACTTCTGGCGGGCGCACCCGGCGCTGCACGACGACTGGGGTCCGGAGATCGAGGCCTACGTCGACTACGACCTGATCGGTGAGGCGCCGGACCTGCGTTCGTCGGTGTCGGCGACCGCCGTCGACCAGGACGCGCGCGAGCTCTACGGCACCCCGGATACCGACCGGGTCCTCGGTCGCTACGCGGGTCCTGTCGCGCTGCTCACCGTCCCGCGCGGTCTGCTCGACGAGCCACCCGGTCTGTATCCGCCTGGCACCCTCGACGGCCTCCGGGCCCGCATCGAGGTGCAGACCGTCCCCGAGCTCAACCACTACACGCTGTTGATGGGTGCCCTCGGCGCCGAACGGGTGGCGGCGACGGTGCGGTCCGCGTTGGGCTGACCCCGACCGAGACCCAGCGCCCACCACCCGCAGCAGCACGATCAAGGCCAGTGACGCCCCGAGCATCGCCAGCCCGGCCTCGCCCGCCGCCTCGGCGGGTCCGACGAGCAGGGCACCCCGGCGTGAACCCACGCAACCCGAGCACCTCGAGCGCGATCCCGGCCGGCAGCACCCACCCGGCCACCAGACCGACGGCGTCTGCCCGTCGCGCCAGCGCGCCGGTCACCCCGAGCAACGGGCCCAGGACGGCGGCCGCGACCAACCAGTACTCGATCGAACCCCGGACGGCCGAGAAGCCAAGATCCATCCGATCGCCGAGCAGCACCGCGTACCCGTAGTAGCCGAGCACCGCGATGGCCAGCCCGGCCACTGCCGCGATGCCCGCGGCCACCGCCCGACGCGCCAGCACCCCGCAGACCACAGCCAGCCCGGCCCACACCGACCCGGCGTTGAGCACGACGGCCAACGCCTGCCAGGGTCCGGGTGTGTGCCGGTCACCGGCGAGCACGTCGGAGGCGGCCGTGGCGACCCCGAGGACACCGGACAACAACACGATCAGCAACCAGCGCATGGGGCCATCGTGGTCAGCACCGGCGTGCGGGGCCTCCGACCACGGTCTGTCCCCCATCGGCCCGTGGTCGTGAGGGCGGCGTGGTCGGGTGCCGAGGCTCGCTGCATCCGGCGCACGGAGGTCGTACGAACTACCTCTGACTGCGTGACCACCGGGTCACGAGCTCACAGATCAAGGGGGATCACCATGAAACATCGCCGTTTCATCGCCGCGGGCGCCGCGGCCCTGCTGGCCGGCTCGCTCGCCGCGACCACCGTCGTTCCGGCCGAGGCCGCTGCCTACAAGACCCGCAGCCTGGCCACGGTGCTGGCCACGGACGGAGCCGGTTTCGACCACAACTGGCACGACTACGACATCGTCGACAACGCCGTCCAGGCCGTGCTCGAGGCCAAGCCCGACAGCGCCGTCGGCGTGCTGGCCGACGGCAAGACCACGCTGACGGCGTTCCTGCCCACCGACCGGGCCTTCCGTCACCTGGTCAAGGACCTGACCGGCAAGGCGCCGAAGACCGAGAAGCAGACGTTCAAGGCGGTCGCCGGCCTCGGCATCGACACCGTCGAGACCGTCCTGCTCTACCACGTGACGACCGACGCCCGGATCAACTACCGCCAGGCGCTCAAGTCCGACGGCGCCCGGCTGACCATGGCGTCCGACGGCATCGTGCGGGTGGACGTTCGCAAGGGCAAGCGCGTCAAGCTGCTCGACGCGGATCGCAACGACGCGAACCCGCGCATCGTGGACGAGAACATCAACAAGGGCAACCGGCAGATCGCGCACGGCATCAACCGCGTGCTGCGTCCCGTCGACCTCTGAGTCCGATCGCACCGTCCGGATCCGAGCAATGTCTCGGGTCCGGACGGTGTGTGTCGTCGGGCGCTCGCCTCCCAGCGCACCGCGCCGGTGTCATCGCGCCGGTGTCATCGCGCCGGTGTCATCGCGCCGGTGTCACCGCCGCGACCGGCGCGATCTCGAGATGTTCACCAAGATTTTCGACTCCGGGGGTTTCACGAGATGGAGCGAAGGGAAAGAGTAGGGGTACGGCAGTCGGCCGACGACCGGCAGCCGTGACCGGAGCTGGGTTGGCGCCGAGTCGGCTCACGCGGTGGCGAAGTTCATAAATCCCTAGCGGTCCCTGCGTCGACGCCTGCCCGGCCCGCGCACACCCAGTCGGTCGAACTACCCGTCCACCCCGTCAGCCCACTCGACGCCAACTCCTCCCCGGGCGAGATGGCTCAGAGTTCGACGGTGGTCGTGCTCACCGGGTCGTGATCGGGGTTGTTGGTCACCGCAGCCCGCACCGTCTTGAGCACGAAGGCCACCGTGCTGGTGGGTCCTTCCCAGAACTCGGCGGTGTCGGCGTGGATCTTGATCAGCGTCAGGCCCGGGGTGTCGAGGCCGTCGGGAAACCACGCTTCCAGCGTCGGGGTGTAGAGCTGCTCGGCCTTGGCCCGGTCGCGGACGATCTCGGCCCGGCCGGCGATCGAGGTCCACGCGTTGTTCTTGATGTTCGAGAACGACACGTTGACTTCGGGATCGTGGTTGATTCTGAGTGCCTGCGCGGGTCGGTGGACCGACGGTCCACGGCTCAACGGCGCCAGAACAGGTGGTGGACGACCCCGCTCGAGCTCGGCACGACGTCGTGATGGAACCGGTCGTCGAGCTCCTCGGGCCGTTCCCAGAGCGGGCTGCCGGAACCGAGATCGATCGGGAAGACCGCCACGTGCAGGGTGTCGACCAGGTCGGCGTCGAGGAACTCGCGGATGGTTCGGGCCCCACCGCCCAGCCGTACGTCGCGCCCGTCCGCGGCCGCCCGCGCCTGGGCCAGCACGTCGGCCGGGTCGCCGCCGACGAAGTGGAAGGTGGTGTCGGCCAGGGTCAGCGACGGGCGCGGGTGATGGGTGAGCACGAACACCGGCGTGTGGAACGGCGGCTCGACACCCCACCACCCCTGCCAGTCCAGGTCGAGCCACGGCCCGCGGACCGGGCCGAACTTGTTGCGTCCCATGATCTCGGCGCCGATGTTGTGGGCGAAGTCGCGGGTGAAGTAGTCGTCCAGCCCGCGCGCCACCGCCCGGCTCGGTCCGATTGGGCCAGCTCGCGGTGGCCCCGGCCCAGGCGAACAGCTGGCCGGGGTCGGCGTGACCGAACGGCCGCTCGAGAGTCTGGTCGCTGCCGGCGCCGTAGCCGTCGGCGGACACGGTGAAATTCTGGACGCGTAGCAGTTGCGGCACAGGTTGCTCCTCGATGGTGGGTCTGCGGCAGTATGACTCGCGCCGCGGTGTGCACTCATCGGCGGCTGTGCGGTCAGGCCCGGATCACGCCGAGGACATGCGGAAGACCGGCCACCCGATCTCGGTCCGCCAGGCCGACGAGTCTGCGGTGTCGCGCGGCCCGACCAGGTAGGACTCCCGGATCGGACCGGCCACCGCGAGCGCGTTGCCCGCCACCCACGCCCCCACCTCGCCGTAGGTGACGTCGATGTCGTCATGGTCGCCGGTGTGGGTGGCCACGGCCAGTTCGACGGCCGGCAGGGTGACCGGCTGGACCCGGCCGCGGTGTGGAGGCCGAGGGGTCGGCCGGTAGACCAGGACATGACCGCGGTCGACCTCGAACAGGGCGTTGTCGTACACCCCTCCGGGGACGCCGCTCGGCTCGTCGACCGTCGCATCGAGCTCGGCCATGGCACCGCCGTACCAGGCCAGGACGTCGTCCAGAGCGACGTCGCCTTCGACGGCGGCCACCGTGACGCTGGGGACCGCGCGCAGCTCGACCCGCACCGGCGCCGGTTCGGGCCGCAACAGTCGGCGCAACGACACCACCGCCGACCGGGTGCGGTCGAGCTGCTCCTCGAGGCGTTGCAGGTGGTCGGCGACCAGGCCGGCCCGGGTGTCGGGATCGGCGGTGTGGACGATGCGGTGGACGTCGGCCAGCGGGACATCCAGTTCCCGCAGCCGGTGGATCACCTGGGCCAGTGGGATCTGGTCCGCGCTGTAGGAGCGGTATCCGGTCGCGGCGTCCACCGCGGCGGGCACGAGCAGGTCGGCGTCGTGATAGCGGCGCAGGGTCCGCACGCTCAGATGGGTCAGGCGGGAGAACTCCCCGATGGCCAGCATGGAGGCAGTCTGCACCCTCTCCCTGCGGGAGAGTCGAGTGGTTGACCCTCCCCCGGCCGGACGCCGCACGATGGTCGTATGAGCACCCCGATCACCATCGCCACCACGGAGCTTCCCACCACCATCCGCGCCTACCTGGCCGCGCACGCCGCCGGTGAGCCCGAGGCCGCCCTGCGCTCCTTCAGCGCCGACGCGGTGGTCACCGACGAGGGCCACACCTACCGGGGCACCGACGAGGTCGGGCACTTCCTGCTCGAGGCCGGCGGTCGGTACACCTACACGACCCGGCTGATCGGCGCACAGCGCATCGACGACGCGCACTGGGTGGCCACCAACCGGCTGGAGGGCGACTTCCCGGGCGGCGTCGTCGACCTCGGCTACCGGTTCACCCTGGTGGACGACCTGATCGCCGAACTGTTCATTGCGCCCTGATCCGGCGTTCGTCCGATGCATCGGGGGACGGCCCGCGGGTCAGCGTGCCGGGTGGGCGGCAACCCCCGAGTCGGTCAGCACGACCGGCACGGGCGAGCCGTCCTCGGCGAAACCCAGCCGGTCGAGGCAGACGACCCGAGCGTTCGGGTCGTCCTCGCCGCGCGGCCGCCGGTGGTCGCAGATGACCCAGTCATCCGCGGTGTGAGGCAGTTTCAGCACCGAGTGGTGCCCGGCCGCGTGGCGACCCCGGGGTCGTTCCGCAGCATCGTCTCGCGCACCTCGAACGGGCCGAGGGGGTTGTCGGCGATGCCGTACCGCGCGCAGGAGGTGCTGTCGGTTCACCGTCCCTCGCTCCACATCAGGTGGTAGAGCCCGTTGCGCTTGACCATGACCGGGCCCTCGACGTACGCCTGGGTCGGGGTGATCTCGGAGAAGTCGCGGCGGAAGGCGCGCTGGGTCGGGGTCAGCGGCGCGTCGACACAGGTGCCGTGGCCCCCGAAGTAGAGATGGGCCCGGCCGTCGTCGTCGACGAAACAGTGCGGGTCGATCGGCTGAGCACCGGACGGATAGTGCCCGACGAGAGCGGCCGTCGAAGCAGTGGATCTCGGGGTCCGTACCAGCCGGGGACCAACGGGTTCCCGGTCATTCCAGGTCCCAGACGCCGGTCATCGCCTGTGGTCATGCTGGATGAGCCAGCCACAGCAACCGCCGCACCGACGCGGGCACCCGCCACCCCGGGGAGGGGCCTACGCGGGGTCGGTGTCCGGGACGACGGTGGCCGTCGGCTCCTCGACCGGTCCCCAGGCGGGAACCAGCGCATAGAGCACGAGCGGCCGGTCGGGGCGGTCCCCCTGCTCGACCACGGCCGCCGCCTCGATCTCGTCATCCCAGACGTGACCACCCTGGTGGAGGTGGCTGACCAGCTCGCCACCGCTGGTGAACTCGGCGATGACCCAACCAGCGGGGTGCGGCCGCTCCGGACGATCAGCTAGATCCATGACCGCAGGCTAACCAGACCGCCTCGACCACCGACGACCGCATGGGACCAGAGCCACCTGATTCTCGGTGACGGATATCGACGGCTCGAACGGCCGGGTGACGAGCTGGACAGGGCGGGCGCGCGGGCCGACGCTGCCCTGAGGTCGACCGGCCGCGGGATCGGGGCCGGCGGAGCTGCTAAGGCCGGTTTGCGTGAGCTGAGGCAGGAGGTCCGCACCGAAGCGGTCCAACGGCCGGCGGCACTCGACCGGCGACCGATCCCGGTAGCAGCGAGCCTGCGGCCGACGGATCCCGACCGCCTGGTCGCCGCCCGGTGAGGGTGACGTGCGACGAACCTGGTGGCACGATGCCCTCATGGTGGAACGATCGACCGGCCGCACCGGGAGCGGGTTCACCGCCGAGGTGGAGGCACTGCTGGCCTCCTGGGCGCCCGCACGTCGGACCGAGGGCGAGACCTTGATCGCGGTGATGGGGCGGGTGACCGGGCAGCCCCCGGTGGTCAACGGGGCGATCGTCGGATTCGGCAGCCACCACTACCGGTACGCGAGCGGGCGGGAAGGCGACACGCCCACCATCAGCTTCGCCGTCCGCAAGGCGGGCATCAGCATCTACTTCGTCGACGGCCTCGACGCACACCGGGAACAGCTCGACCGGCTGGGACCGCACAAGGCCGCCGTCAGCTGCCTGACAATCAAGAAGCTGGACGATGTCGATCTGGCCGTGCTCGAGTCGATGATCGCCGGCTCGTACCGATCGCTCACGACCTGACGGGGTCAGACGGCTGCGCATCCGCCCGTTCGGACGCTCCTCTGGATCGCGGTCATCAGCCGCCCCGCTGACCGCCACCTGTTCGGCTGCGGTCACACACCGGGGTGACGGCCGGTGCGACCGCGCCGCGCCGCACCGCCGACCACCAGCTCCGGGTCCCTCAGGTGCAGCCGCTCGACGATGTGGCCGATCCGATCACTCGTCGGAGACCTGTCCAGCGCCGGCCGCCGTCGGCTCGACGGTTCGCGGAGTCGCGGAGTCGCGCCCAGCTCGCCGGGTCGGTGGTGGAAGCTGGCCCCATGAAGACATCCGCACTCGGGGCTCTGGCCCAGGAACAGCTCGACATCGCTCGCGCGGCGAGCAGCGGCAGGAGCGCGTCGACCGTGTACGGCGGTCAGGACCACGTCCTGCGTCAGACCGTCATCGCCCTCGCCGACGGCCACCAGCTCGACGACCACGTCAACCCCGGTCAGGCCACTGTGTACGTGCTGTCCGGGCGGGTTCGCCTGGTCGCCGGCGTCGAGACGGCGGAGGTTTCGGCCGGTGACCTGGTCGTCGTGCCGGATGCGGTGCACAGCCTGGCGGCCCTCGAAGACTCCGTTGTGCTCCTCACCGTGGCCAAGCTGGCCTGACCGGTTCGCCGGCCGGCGTCCGAGACACTCGGGTCGGCCGTCGACGCGCGGGATCGGATCCCCGCGTGGGTGAGACCGAAGCTGAGTCAGTGGCGAAATCCTCCAGCAGTGGACCAGCGGCGTCTTCGAGAGGCCGAGGAACGTCACTGGCGAAGGATTTCGCCACGTTCGCGGTGATCGAATCCCGTCGGACGGCAAACCACGCGTCGGCTGGCTGTCGTTGTCGGAAAGTGGAGTCAACTCCACTTCCTGTCACTTCGCGCCGGGAGTATCTGGCGGTCGGCGACAGGAAGCGGAGTTGACTCCACTTCCTGACACGGGCTCACGCGAACGCGAGGCCTGAGGCCTTGAGTGCCTGAGGCCTTGAGGCCTGAGGCTGAGGCCTGAGGCGCCTGAGGCTTTGAGGCCCCAGGCCCGGTCAGCCCGGGCCGAGTGCCTCGGCCAGCATCACGATGATCCCGCTGGGGCCTCGGAGGTAGGTCAGCTTGTAGCTGTCGCCGTAGGTGGCGACCCCGCGCAGCGGGTGGCAGCCGTGCCGGGCGGCGATGGCCAGCGCCGCGTCGAGGTCGTCGACCGAGAAGGCGACCCGGTGCATGCCGATCTCGTTGGGCCGGGTCGGGCTGGTCTCGATGGCGTCGGGATGGAGGTACTCGAAGAGTTCGAGGCGCCCGTGGCCGTCGGGGGTCTGCAGCATGGCGATCTTGGCGTGGTTGCCGTCGAGTCCGACCGCGGTGTCGGTCCACTCGCCGCTCACCGTGTCGCGACCGAGCACGGTCAGCCCGAGGTCGGAGAAGAAGGCGATGGCCGCTTCGAGGTCGCGTACGGCGATCCCGACGTTCTCGAGCGTGATGGGCATGCCCCGGATGCTACGGAGACCCCTCGTCGGTGATGTCCGCAGGTCCCACGATCGGCGCGATCGTCCGGACGCCGACCGCTCAGACCGAGCGGGTGACCACCGTGTCGCACAACTCCTCGAGCGCCGAACGGGCCGGGCCCTCGGGCAGCGCGGAGAGCAGGTCTCGCGCGGCGGTGGCCCGGCGGTTGACCTCGGCCCGGGCCTGGTCGATGCAGCGGTGCTGGCGCAGCAGGGTCAGCGCCTCGGCCAGGGCGTCGTCGGAACGCAGGTCGGAGTCGAGCAGTTCGAGCAACCGGGCGTCGGCCGGATCGGTCGACCGTCGGGCCAGCAGGGTCGGCAGCGTCGGGATGCCCTCGCGCAGGTCGGTGCCCGGGGTCTTGCCGGTCACGTCGCTGGTGATGTCGATGATGTCGTCGCTGAGCTGGAAGATCAGCGCCGATCTGCTCGCCGAAGTCGGCCATCATCTGCTGGATGCCGGCATCGGCACCCGACAGCTTCGACCCGAACAGCGCCGACGTGGCGATCAACGAGCCGGTCTTGTCGGCCACCACCTGGAGGTAGTGCTCGAGCGGGTCGTGTTCGGGACCGGGGCCCACCGTCTCGGCGATCTGACCGTGCACCAACCGGGAGAAGGTGCGGGCCTGCAGCCGGACGTACTCGGGTCCGAGATCGGCCACCACCTCCGACGCCCGGGCGAAGAGCAGGTCGCCGACCAGGATGGCCACCGTGTTGCCCCACCGCGAGTTGGCGCTGGCCGAGCCCCGGCGCAGACCGGCCTCGTCCATCACGTCGTCGTGGTAGAGGCTGGCCACGTGGGTCAGCTCGACGACCACGGCGGCCTTGACCACGTCGGCGGGCACCGCGACCGGACCGAGGTACGAGCCGATGACGACCAGCAGCGGCCGGAACCGCTTCCCGCCGGCGGCGATGACGTGCTGGGCGGCCTCGGTGACCATGGCTGAGTCGGCGCGCGCGGCATCGATCAGCGCAGTCTCGATCTCGGCCAACTGGCCACGCACGGCTTCGGCGAAGACCTCGTCCCGGGTCTGCTCGGCCAGCATCTGTTCACCCACCTCCACCGGTTACCGGATGAACTCCCCGGCCTGCTGAGCCATCGTCAGCAGCGGACCGGGGAACACTCCGAAGGCAACCGTAGCGATCGCCCCAAACCCGACGACGGCGAGCGTCGCGAAGCTCGGCCGCACGACCTGGGTGTCGACGCCCGACGGTTCGGAGAAGAACATCAGCACGATCACCCGGACGTAGAAGAAGGCGGCGATGACGCTGATCACCACGGCGACCACGACCAGCCCGTGCGCGCCACCGCTCCATGCGGAGGCGAAGACCGCCCACTTGCCGATGAAGCCACTGGTCAGCGGGATGCCGGCGAAGCTGAGCATGAACAGCGAGAACACCACGGCGGCCAGCGGCGACCGGCGACCCAGGCCGACCCAGCTGGTCAGCAGGTTCGCCTCACCGCTGGAGTCGCGGACCATGGTGACCACCGCGAACGCGCCGATGGTGGCGGCCCCGTACGCGACGACGTAGAACATCACCGACGAGACGCTGGTCAGGGTGCCCTCGCGCGCCCCGGTCGCCGCCTGCGACGCCCCGACGAACGCGGTCATGATGAATCCGGCGTGGGCGATCGAGGAGTAGGCGAGCATCCGCTTCACGTCGGTCTGGGTGATGGCCAGGATCGAGCCGAGCGCCATGGTGGCGACCGCGACGATGGCCATCAGCGGCTGCCAGTCCCAGCGGTCGGCGCCGAGGCCGACGTAGAACACCCGCAGCAGCGCGCCGATCGCGGCGATCTTGGTGCAGGCGGCCATGAACGCGGTCACCGCGGTGGGTGCGCCCGCGTACACGTCGGGGGTCCAGCTGTGGAACGGCACGGCGCCGAACTTGAACAACAGTCCGACCCCGATCAGGGCCATGCCGGCGAGCAGCAGCAGCGGACTCTGGTTGCCGTCGCGGATCGCGTCGTCGATGGCGGCCAGGGTGAACGACCCCGAGTAGCCGAACAGCAGAGCCACACCGAAGATGTAGAACGCCGAGGAGAACGCGCCGAGCAGGAAGTACTTGAGCGCGGACTCCTGCGACAGCAGCCGGCGACGCCGGGCCAGACCGCAGAGCAGATAGAGCGGCAGCGACAGGATCTCCAGTCCGATGAACATGGTGATCAGGTCGTTGGCCGCCGGGAAGATCATCATCCCGGTGACCGCGAACAACGCCAGCGGGTACACCTCGGTGTGTTCGACCCGGGCGGCGATGGCCTCGCGCTCGGCCGCCGTCCCCGGGACCGCCGAAGCCGAGGGGGCGAAGGCGCTGGCGTCGTTCTCCAGCCGACGTTCGGCGAACAGCAGCACCGAGGCGACGCTGAGGACCAGGACCAGCACCCACATGAAGTAGGTCGGTCCGTCGAGGGCCAGCGAGCCGACCCCTTCGACGACGGCCGGGCCAGAGCTCCAGTTGTAGGCCGAGGCCAGCAGCGAGGCCAGCAACGCGACGAAGGTCACCGCGAGCTGCGCCGTCCGCCGCGACGGCCGCGGCAGCAGGGCCTCGATCAGGACGCCGACGCAGGCTCCGCCGAAGACCAGCAGGATCGGGATCAGCAGCGGGTAGTCGATCACCGGTGCGCTCATCTCGAGCGGCAGCAACGCCACCGTCATCATCGACTCCCCTCGGCGGCGACCCGCGGCTGCGGATCGGTCACGCCCACATGTTGCATCGTGGCCTGCACCGCCGGGGTGATGGCGTCGAGCATCGGCTTCGGGAACAACCCGAGGAACAGGATCAGCAGGACCAGCGGCACCATGACCAGCCGCTCACGACCGTTGAGGTCGGTCACGGTCTCCTTGACCGGCTCAGGCGTCGGTCCGGTCATCATGCGTTGGTACATGATCAGGATGTAGAGCGCGGCCAGCACGATGGCCAGCGTGGAGACGACCGCGTACGCGGGGTGCCGGGCGAAGGTGCCGGCCAGCACCATGAACTCGCTGACGAAGCTGGACAGCCCGGGCAGCGACAGCGTCGACAGGCCGGCGAACAGCAGCAGGCCGGCCAGCACCGGGGCGACCGACTGGACGCCGCCGTAGTCGCGGATGTCACGCGAACCGCGGCGCTTGATCAGGTAGCCGGCCATGATGAACAGCGCGGCCGTCGACAGCCCGTGGTTGAGCATGTAGAGCGTCGACCCGACCAGGCTCTGGCTGGTGAAGGCGAAGATGCCGAGCACGATGAAGCCGAAGTGGCTGATCGAGGTGTACGCGACGAACCGCATGATGTCGCGGCTGCCGATGGCCAGCACCGCGCCGTAGATGATCGAGATGGTGGCGAGCAGGATGACCGCCGGGGTGGCCCACTGGCTGGCTTCGGGGAACAGACCCAGGCAGAACCGGATCATCCCGAAGGTGCCGATCTTGTCCATGACGCCGACCATCATGGTCGCGCCACCGGGGGAGCTCTCCTCGGCGGCGTCGGGCAGCCAGGTGTGCAGCGGGACCAACGGTGCCTTGATCGCGAAGGCGAACATGAAGCCGAGGAACAGCCAGCGCTCGGAACCGGTGCCCAGCTCGAGCTGGCTGAGCGTCGCCAGCAGGTAGCTCGGCTCGCCGACCCGGGTCTGGGCGACGTAGAGCCCGATCATCGAGGCCAGCATGACGAAGCCGCCGAGCAGACCGAAGATCAGGAACTTGGCCGCCGCGTACGTCCGCCGCCCGGTCGGGCCGAAGCCGCCGATCAGGAAGTACATCGGGATCAGGATGACCTCGAAGAAGACGTAGAACAAGAAGACGTCGGTGGCCAGGAACAGGAACAGCGCGCAGGTCTCGACCGCGAGCACCAGCGCGAAGAACACGTGGGCGTCGTACTTGGGCAGCGCCGGATCGGCGGCCGCCCGGCGGGCACCGACCTGGTCGGTGGTGCTCGATACGGGCGTTTCGGTCGGGTCGCCGTCGAAGTCGCGCCAGCTGGCCGCGATCACCAGCGGGGTGACGATGACGACGAGCAGCACCAGGGTCAGCCCGATGCCGTCGAGTCCGAGCGCGTAGTGCGCCCCCAGCGGCTTGATCCAGATGCGGTCCTCGGTGAGCTGCATGCCGTCGCCCGGACGGAACTGGGTGGCCACGATGACGGCCACCGCGGCGGTGAGCAGCGAGCCGGCCAGGGCCACGCGACCGGGCGGCCCGGGGTCCGGCGACCGCGGTGAACACCGCGGCCAGGGCCGGCAGCAGGGCGAGGACGGTGAGCCAGGGAAGTGTCATGATCGCTTTCCCCTCAGCCCAGCCGGCCCAGGACGATGACCACGCCGACTACGGCGGCGCCGGCCATCATGGTCAGGGCGTACGAACGGACGAAGCCGTTCTGCACCCGGCGGAGCCGGGACGAGAATCCGCTGATCACCGCACCGGTGCCGTTGGCCACCGCGTCGATGCCGTGGTCCTCGACCCGGACCAGACCGTCGGTGAACCGCTGACCGGGGCGCATCAGCACGGTCTCGTTGAACGCGTCGCCGTACAGGTCGTTGCGACCGGCCAGCACGAACGGCGAACGGGTGCTGGGCGCGGTGTCCGGGATGTCGCGGCGCGGGCCGAACAGCATGACGCTGACCGCCACACCGGCCGCGACGACCAGCAGGGTGAACACGCCGATGACCGAGAAGTGCAGCAGGCTCGGGGCGTGCTCGCCGTGCTCGGCACCGACGGCCGGCGCCAGCCAGCCCTCGATCCAGTTGTTGAGCACCAGACCGCCGAGCACCGAGGCGGCACCGAGCACGATCAGCGGCACGGTCATCACCAGCGGCGACTCGTGCGGGTGCCGGACGATCCCGGTGCCGTCCGCGGCGGCCTTCTCGACCCAGCGGCGACGGCCGAGGAAGGTCATCAGCATCAGCCGGGTCATGTAGAACGCGGTGACGCCCGCGCCGAGCAGCGCGAGCACACCGATGATCGTGTTGTGTTCGAACGCGGCCTCGATGATGTGGTCCTTCGAGTAGTAGCCGGCGAAGAACGGGAAGCCGATGATCGCCAGGTAGCCGGCGGCGAAGGTGAAGAAGGTGATCGGCAGGAACTTCGACAACCCGCCGTAGTGGCGCATGTTCACGTCGTCGTTCATCCCGTGCATCACCGAGCCGGCGCCGAGGAACATGTTCGCCTTGAAGAACCCGTGGGTGAGCAGGTGGAAGATCGCGAACGCGTACCCGGCCGGGCCGATGCCGGCGGCCAGCATCATGTAGCCGATCTGGCTCATGGTCGAGCCGGCCAGCGCCTTCTTGATGTCGTCCTTGGCGCAGCCGATCCAGGCGCCGAACAGCAGGGTCACCGTGCCGACGATGACCACCGCGGTGCTGGCCGCCTCCGAGGTGGAGAAGATCGCGTGGCTGCGGACGACCAGGTAGACGCCGGCGGTGACCATGGTGGCCGCGTGGATCAGCGCCGACACCGGGGTCGGACCCTCCATGGCGTCGAGCAGCCAGGACTGCAGCGGCACCTGGGCCGACTTGCCGCAGGCGCCGAGGAGCAACAGCAACCCGAGCAGCGTGGCGATGGTGTGGTTCTGCCCGGCCGCGGCGTTGACGTCGACGAACGCCGACGAGCCGAAGCTGGCCAGCATCAACATGATGGCGATCGACATGCCGAGATCGCCGACCCGGTTGACCACGAAGGCCTTCTTGGCCGCGGTGGCCGCGCTCGGCTTGTGCTGCCAGAAGCCGATCAGCAGGTACGAGGCCAGGCCCACGCCCTCCCAGCCGATGAACAGCACCAGGTAGTTGTCGGCCAGCACCAGCAGCAGCATGGCGGCGATGAACAGGTTGAGGATAGCCGAAGAACCGGCGGCGCCGCGGGTCGTGCGCCATGTAGCCGATCGAGTAGACGTGGATCAGGCTGCCGACGCCGGTGATCAGCAGGGCGAACAGGATGGACAGCTGGTCGAGCTGGAGTCCGACCCAGATGTCCCAGCCACCGACCTCGATGAACGGGAACAGTTGCAGGCTCTGCAGCCGCTCTCCCTCGGGCCGGGCCAGCAGCGCGGCGAACGAGGCGACGGCGATCACGAACGAGGCGATCGGGGCGGCGGTGCCGAGGAAGTGTCCCCAGCGCGTCGCCGCGGCGACCGATCAGCAGCAGCACGGCAGCACTGGCCGCCGGGATGGCGATCAGCAGCCAGGCCAGGGCGAACACGCCGGAGGCGGGAGTGGCACCGGCCACGTCGAGCGGAGTCATGTGGCGGCCCTCAGAACTTCAGCAGGTTCGCGTCGTCGACCGAGGCCGAGCGTCGGGTTCGGAAGATGGTGACGATGATCGCCAACCCGACGACCACCTCGGCGGCGGCCACCACCATCACGAAGAAGGCGGCGACCTGGCCGTCCAGGGTGCCGTGCATCCGCGAGAAGGCGACGAGCGCGAGGTTGGCGGCGTTGAGCATCAGCTCCACGCACATGAAGGCGACGATGGCGTTGCGGCGGATCATGAACCCGACCGAGCCGATGGTGAACAGGATGGCCGACAGCACCAGGTAGTTCTCGGGGTTCACCGGCCCTCCCCCGGGGTCGCCGCCGGGTCTTCGGGCGCGATGGCCTTGAGCGTCTGCTCGACCGGCTCGGACAGCTCACGGCTGCCCTGATGGCGCCGCGGGTGCGCAGGGTGGCCGAGACCGACAGGTCCGAGGCGCTGCCGTCGGGCAGCAGCGCCGGGGTGTCGACGGCGTTGTGCCGGGCGAAGACGCCAGGGGTGGGCAGCGGGCCGGGGTGCTGACCGGTCTCGGCGTACTTGCGCATCCGCTCGCCGGCCAGATCGCCCTGGGTCTTCTTCTTGGTCAGCCGTTCGCGGTGGGCCAGCACCATGGCGCCGACCGCGGCGGTGATCAGCAGCGCCGAAGTCGCCTCGAACGCGAACACGTAGCGGTTGAAGATCAGCGCGGCGATCCCTTGGACGTTCCCGCCGTACTCGGAGTTGGCCGAGGTCAGTCCGGCGGTCGAGGTGTAGACCGCGTTACCGATGGCGAACACCAGCAGCGAGCCGAAGCCGACGCCGGCGACGATCCCGGCGACCCGCTGGCCGCGGATCGTCTCGACCAGCGAGTCGGCCGAGTCGACGCCGACCAGCATCAGCACGAACAGGAAGAGCATCAAGATCGCGCCGGTGTAGACGATGATCTGCACCGCGAACAGGAAGGGCGCGTCGAGCGCCGCGTACTGCACGGCCAGCGAGATCATCACCGCCGCCAGGCACAGCGCCGAGTGCACCGGCTTGCGCGCGAGGATCATCCCGAGCGCGCCCAGCACCATCACCGGCGCCAGCAGCCAGAAGGCCACCGACGCTCCGGTCACCAGAGGGACCATCGTGGTCAGTTCCCCTTCCGCGCGAACGTGCGCTCACTCTTCGGCTTGTTCATGTAGCCGGTGTTGTAGACGCGTTCGGGGACCTCGGACAGATCGCCGGACCGGTCGTCCGGGCGTCCGGACGCCGGCAGGCCGAGGAAGTAGGCCTGCTCGTCGTCGCCGAGCGTGCGCTCGTGCGGCGGCTGCTGCATCCCGGGCAGCAGCGGGGCGAGCAGCCGGTCCTTTTCGTAGATCAGTGCGCCGCGCGAGTCGTCGGCCAGCTCGAACTCGTTGGTCATGGTCAGCGCCCGGGTCGGGCAGGCCTCGATGCACAACCCGCACAGGATGCAGCGCAGGTAGTTGATCTGGTAGACGCGGCCGTAGCGCTCGCCGGGCGAGAACCGCTCGTCCTCGGTGTTCTGCGCACCCTCGACGTAGATGGCGTCGGCCGGACAGGCCCACGCGCACAGCTCGCAGCCGACGCACTTCTCCAGGCCGTCGGGCCAGCGGTTGAGCTGGTGGCGCCCGTGGAAGCGCGGCGCGGTCTTCCGCGGCGCCGTCGGGTAGTCGATGGTGAAGGTCTTGCGGAACATGGTCTTGAAGGTGACGCCGAAGCCGGCCACCGGATCGAAGAGACCCATCAGCTGTTCCCTCTCTCGTCGGATCGGGTGGGGTCGGGGGGCGAGACGTCGTCGGGATCGTCGGCACTGACGATGTCGTCACCGCGCAGCACGCCGGAGAACTCGGGGAGCACCTGGTCACCCATCGGCGGCACCGGATAGCCGCCCGCGAAGGCGTCGAATTCCTCGGTGTCCGGTTCGACCTCCTCCTTGTCCTCCTTGCCGCCGATGAAGCTCAGTCCGATCAGCACGACGAAGACGATCACCGCGATCACCCAGAACCGGGTGCCGCTGAACCAGCCCTCGCGCTGCCCGAGCCGGAGCACCGCGATCATCACGGTCCAGACCAGCGAGATCGGGATCAGCCAGCGCCAGCCGAACCGCATGAACTGGTCGTAGCGCAGCCGCGGCAGGGTGCCGCGGAGCCAGACGAAGATGAACAGCATGACCAGGACCTTGAGCACGAACCAGAGCACGCCCCAGTAGCCGCTGTCCAGACCGGGGATCAGGTTGAACGGCAGCGGTGCGTGCCAGCCGCCGAGGAACAGCGTCACGGCCAGGGCCGACACGGTGATCATGTTCATGTACTCGGCCATGAAGAACATGGCGAAGCGCATCGAGGAGTATTCGGTGTGGAAGCCGCCGACCAGTTCGCCCTCGGCCTCGGGCAGGTCGAACGGGGCCCGGTTGGTTTCGCCGACCATCGAGATCAGGTAGATGACGAACGACGGGATGAGCTGCACCGCGAACCACAGCGGGATGCCCAGCACGGTGACCGGTTCGGCCTGCTTGGCCACGATCTCCGAGGTCGACAGCGATCCGGCGTAGAGGAAGACCGCGACCAGGGCCAGGCCCATCGCGACCTCGTAGCTGATCACCTGGGCCGAGGAGCGGATCGCACCGAGCAGCGCGTACGTGGAGCCCGAGGACCAGCCGGCCAGCACGATGCCGTAGATACCGACCGAGGCGATGGCGACGACGAACAGCACCGAGACCGGGAGGTCGGTGACCTGCAGGTTGGTGGTGATGTCGGTGAACGGGATCCGGACCTCACCGGCGATCGGGATCACCGCGAACGCGGTGATGGCCGGGATCGCGGCGACGAACGGCGCCAGCATGAAGACGACCCGATCGGCGGCGGTCGGGGTGAAGTCCTCCTTGAACATCAGCTTCATGCCGTCGGCCAGCGACTGCAGCAACCCGAACGGGCCGTTCATGTTCGGGCCCTTGCGGTGCTGCATGAAGGCGACGATGCGGCGCTCGTACCAGATGGTGAACAGGGTCAGCACGAGCAGCAGCACGAACGCGAACAGCGCCTTGATCAGCACCACCCACCAGCGGTCGTTCATGAAGACCTCGAGATCGAGCAAGGTCATGAGCGAAGCCTCTCGGGAGTGAGGAACGACGACCGGCGACACGCCTTTCCGTCGTCGGTCGTCGCGACGAAGGACCGAGATCCGGCGGAGCTCATGACCCGGGAGCGCGGAGCGCGACCATTCGAGAAGGTCATGAGCGAAGCCTCTCGGGAGTGAGGAACGACGACCGGCGACACGCCTTTCCGTCGTCGGTCGTCGCGACGAAGGACCGAGATTCGGCGGAGCTCATGACCCGGGAGCGCGGAGCGCGACCATTCAAGAACATCATGAGCGCAGCTCCTCAGCGGTCCGGGACGGCTCCACGAGGAGTTCGTCACCGGCGATGGCGGCCAGCGATGGCCCGACCAGCTTGGCCGGGCCCCGGGTCGGCACCCACACCACGCCGTCGACCATCGTCTCCTCGACGATCAGCGGGAACTCCAGCGCGCCGCGGTCGTTGGCCAGGATCACCGATTCGCCGAGTCCGGCCGCCGTACGCGGGCTCATCCGGGCCACCGGGGTCCGCATGGTCTGGGCCAGGAACGGCTCACCGTCCAGCGCGCGGCTGTCGTCGAGCGCCAATCGCCAGGTGGCGAGCAGGGCCTGCCCGTCGCCCGGGACCAGCGGCTCGGCCGCACCGAAATCGGGGGCGGCGGCCCGCGTCCCGGTCCAGCCGCCCAGCTCGTCGAGCTCGGCGCGGGCCTGGGCCGGGGTACGGAAGCCGAGGTCGACCCCGAACGCGTCGGCCAGCGCGGCCAGCACCCGCAGGTCCGACATCGCGGTCGGCTGGTTGATCACGGCCGGGAACGACCGGTGACGGCCCTCCCAGTTGACGAAGGTCCCGGCCCGCTCGGTCATCAGCGACACCGGCAGGACCACGTCGGCCCGTTCGGTGACCGCGGAGGCCCGGGTCTCCAGGCTGAGCACGAAGCCGACCGACTCGAGGCCGTCGAGGACGACCTGCGGGTCGGCGAAGTCGCTCGGGTCGACCCCGGCGACGATCAGCGCGCCGAGTTCGCCGTCGGCGGCCGACATCAGCATCTCGTCGGCGTCGCGGCCCTCGAGGCTGGACAGCCCCGCGACCTCCCAGGCGACCTGGGTGTCGATCCGGGCGGCCGGGTCGGCGAGCGGGCGCCCGCCGGGCAGCAGGTTGGGCAGGCAGCCGGCCTCGACCGCGCCGCGGTCACCGGCGCGACGCGGGACCCAGCCGATCCGGGCTCCGGTCCGCTCGGCCAGCCGGAGCACCGCGCTGTAGGTGCCGGACGAGCCGGCGGCCCGCTCCCCGACCAGGATGACCGAGTCGGCGCCGAGCGTGACGTCGGAGCCGAGCGCGTCGAGCGCGGCGGCCTCGCCGCCGGGCACGATCGGGATCAGGGTGGCCCCGTGCTTGCGGGCCCCGTTGCTCAGGTAGGGGGCGAGGGTCCACGAGGTCAGACCCTGCTTGCGGAACGCCTTGCGCAGCCGCAGGAACAACGTCCCGGCCTCGTCCTCGGCCTCGAGCGCGACCAGCAGCACGCCGTCGGCACGCTCGACGTCGGTGAAGGTCACGCCGCGACCGGTGCCGGCCACCGCGTGGGCCAGGAAGTCGGCCTCCTCGACCGAGCTCTGCCGGGCGCGGAAGTCGATGTTGTTGGTGCCGAGCACGACCCGGGCGAACTTGCTGTAGGCGTACGCGTCCTCCAGCGTCAGCCGACCGCCGGTGAGCACGCCGTACCGGCTGCCGGGCGGGGCGGGGATCTCGGACTCGTCGTCCTCGACCACCGCCGCGGCGCGCAGACCCTGGACCGCGGCGTCGATGGCCTCGGGCCACGACGCCGGACGCAGCACGTCACCGTCGCGGACCAGTGGCCGGGTCAACCGGTCGTCGCCGCGGCCGTAGCGGTGGGCGAACCGGTCCTTGTCGGTGATCCACTCCTCGTTGACCTCGGGATCGTCGCCGGCCAGCCGGCGCATCACCTGACCGCGGCGGTGATCGACCCGGATGGCCGAGCCGCAGGCGTCGTGCTCGGCGACCGACGGCGTGCTGATCAGGTCGAACGGCCGTGACCGGAACCGGTACGCCGCGCTGGTCAGCGCCCCGACCGGGCAGATCTGGATGGTGTTGCCGGAGAAGTAGGACTCCAACGGCTGGTCCTCGTAGATGCCGACCTGCTGCAGCGCACCGCGCTCGATCAGCGAGATGAACGGGTCTCCGGCGACCTGCTCGGAGAACCGGGTGCAGCGCGCGCACAGCACGCACCGCTCGCGGTCGAGCAGCACGTTGGCCGAGAGGTTGATCGGCTTGGGATAGGTCCGCTTGAGGTCGGTGAACCGGCTCTCGGCGTACCCGTGCGACATGGCCTGGTTCTGCAGCGGGCACTCGCCGCCCTTGTCGCAGATCGGGCAGTCGAGCGGGTGGTTGACCAGCAGGAACTCCATGTTGCCGTGCTGGGCCTTGTCGGCCACCGGCGAGGTCAGCTGGGTCTTGACCACCATGCCGGCGGCGACCTCGAGGGTGCACGACGCCTGGGGCTTGGGGATCCCGCGGCCGTTGCCGGCGTCGGGCACCTCGACCAGGCACTGCCGGCAGGCGCCGACCGGGTCGAGCAGCGGGTGGTCGCAGAACCGAGGGACCTCGACCCCGATCAGCTCGGCGGCGCGGATGACCAGGGTGCCCTTGGGCACCGAGACCTCGACGTCGTCGATGGTCAGCGTGACCAGGTCCTCACGCTTCTCGACTGCGGTCGAGTTGGAGGCCGTGACGGTCATGAGCGAAGCCTCTCGGGAGTGCAGGAGCGGGGAACGCCGACATGCTTTTCGTCGATGGGCATCGCGACGAACGACCGAGACTGGGCGGAGCTCAGGACCCCGGAGCGCGGAGCGCGACCATCCAACACGGTCATCGAGTCGCCTCCTGCATAGCGCCCGAAAGGATGCTCGAACGCTCGTACGGGAACAGCTCCCAGGCGGGGGTGTGCATCCCGGCCTCGAACTCGTCGCGGAAGTACGCGATGGCCGAGCTGATGGGCGAGGTGGCGCCGTCGCCGAGCGCACAGAACGATCGGCCGAGGATGTTCTCGCACAGATCGAGCAGTTTCTCGATGTCGCCGGGTTCACCGCGGCCGGCCTCGAGACGCTTGAGGATCTGCACCAGCCACCAGGTGCCCTCGCGGCACGGGGTGCACTTGCCGCACGACTCGTGCTTGTAGAACTCGGTCCAGCGCAGCACGACCCGGACCACCGAGGTGGTCTCGTCGAAGCACTGCAGCGCCTTGGTGCCGAGCATCGTCTTGGCCGCGGCCATGCCCTCGTAGTCGAGGGCGAGGTCGAGGTGGTCGGCGGTCAGCATCGGGGTCGACGAGCCGCCCGGGGTCCAGAACTTGAGCTGGTGACCCTCGCGGATCCCGCCCGCCAGGTCGAGCAGTTCGCGCAGCGTGATGCCGAGCGGGGCCTCGAACTGACCGGGGTTGGTGACGTGACCGGACAACGAGTAGATGGTCATGCCCTTGGACTTCTCGGTGCCCATCGAGGAGAACCATTCGGCCCCGTTGGCCACGATGGCCGGGACGGAGGCGATCGACTCGACGTTGTTGATCACCGTCGGGCTGGCGTAGAGCCCGGCGATGGCCGGGAACGGCGGCCGCAACCGCGGCTGGCCCCGCCGGCCCTCGAGGCTGTCGAGCAGCGCGGTCTCCTCGCCGCAGATGTACGCGCCGGCGCCGGCGTGCACGATGATCTCGAGGTCGTAGCCGGTGCCGAGGATGTCGCGCCCGACGTAGCCGGCCGAGTACACCTCGCGGACGGCCTGCTGCAGGCGGCGGACCACGTGCAGGACCTCACCGCGGACGTAGATGAACGCGTGACTGGCCCGGATCGCGTACGCGGCGATGATCACGCCCTCGACCAGGGTGTGCGGCGAGGCCATCATCAGCGGGATGTCCTTGCAGGTGCCCGGCTCGGACTCGTCGGCGTTCACCACCAGGTACTTCGGCTTCGGGTTGTCCTGCGGGATGAAGCTCCACTTCATCCCGGTCGGGAACCCGGCACCACCGCGGCCGCGCAGCCCGGAGTCCTTGACCAGTCCGACCACGTCGGCCGGGGCCATCTGGAGGGCGGTGCGCAGGGCCTGGTAGCCGCCGCGGTGCTCGTAGTTGGTCAGCTTCCAGGCGCGGTCGTCGCCCCAGTTGGCGGTCAGCACGGGGGTCAGCACATCAGTCATCGGAGTCCTCGTTCCCGGTCGGGTCGCCGTCGGCCCGGTGCGGCCGGGCCGGCGCGCTCCAGCCGTGGTCGCGGGCGATGGTGAGTCCGAGCAGCGAGGGTGCCCCCGCCGTCGGACCCTCGTCGGCCCGGTCGTCGGGGAAGCCGGCGAGCACCCGCTCGGCCTGCTTCCAGGTGACCACCTCGGCTCCGCGGGTCGGCTGCACCGGCTGACCGGCCCGCAGCTGGTCGACGATCTGGCAGGCCCGGCGCGGGGTGGTCTGGTCGAAGAACTCCCAGTTGACCATCATCACCGGGGCGTAGTCGCAGGCCGCGTTGCACTCGAGGTGCTCGAGGGTGACCTTGCCGTCCGAGGTGGTCTCGTCGTTGCCGATCCCCAGGTGCTCCTGCAGCGCGGCGTACACCTCGTCGCCCCCCATCACCGCGCACAGCGCGGTGGTGCAGACGCCGACGTGGTATTCCCCCACCGGACGCCGCTTGTACATCGTGTAGAAGGTCGCCACGCCGCTGACGTCGGCGGTCGAGATGTCGAGGATGTCGGCGCAGATCTCGATCCCGGCCGGCGTCACCCGCCCCTCGACGCTCTGCACCAGGTGCAGCATCGGCAGCAGCGCCGACCGCGCCTGCGGATACCGCGCGGCGATCGACCGCAGCTCGGCGATCGTCTTCTCGTCGATCAGGGTGTCGCGGGCCGCGTAGTCCAGGCTCGGCTCGTCGAAGTGCGTCTTCATGTGCCCGTGGCCGAGGAGCTCCTCGGAGCCCACGTCACCGCCGGCGTGACCGCCGGAAGCCGGAACCTGTGGCTCGATGAGTCCCGTCATCGTGGCGCCTCCTCGCGCGATCCGGCACCGGGTGTGGTGATCCCCGGACCGTCGGGCCCCTGGGGACCGGACCGGCGGGACGGCGCTGAGCGTGGACGGGCCTGGCGGGAGCCCGAGCCTGCGAGGGCGGATGGTTGCGAAGCGCCGTTCGGCCGGTCCGGTCCCCAGGATCACCGTGGTCATCGGTCGACGCCCCCCATGACGGGATCGAGCGACGCGACGGCCACGACGACGTCGGAGACCATCGAGCCTTCACACATCACGGGCATGGCTTGGAGGTTGACGAAGCTCGGGTCGCGGAAGTGGGCCCGGAACGGGCGGGTCCCGCCGTCGGAGACGACGTGGGCGCCGAGTTCACCGCGCGGTGACTCGATCGGCACGTACGCCTGGCCGGCCGGCACCCGGAAGCCCTCGGTGACCAGCTTGAAGTGATGGATCAGCGCCTCCATCGACTCGCCCATGATGTGCTTGATGTGCTCGTTGGAGTTGCCCATCCCGTCGCTGCCGATCGAAAGCTGCGACGGCCAGGCGATCTTGGCGTCGGCGACCATGATCGGGTCCCCGACCATCTTCTCCAGCCGGGCCACGCACTGCTCGACGATCTTGAGCGATTCCCACATCTCGTTGAGCCGGATCCGGAACCGCCCGTACGCGTCGGGGGTGTCCCAGGTCTGGACCTCGAAGTCGTAGGTCTCGTACCCGCAATAGGGCTGCTTCTTACGCAGGTCCCAGTCGTAGCCGGTCGAGCGCAGGGGCGGCCCGGTGATCCCCAGGGCCAGGCAGCCGGCCAGGTCGAGCTGGCCGACACCACCGAGGCGGCCCTTGAAGATCGGGTTCTCGTTGCAGAACGCGGCGTATTCGGGCAGGTGCTTCTTCATCCAGGCGACCAGGTCGCGGACGTGGTCGAGGGCACCGTCGGGCAGGTCCTGGGCGACGCCGCCGGGGCGGATGTAGGCGTGGTTCATCCGCAGACCGGTGATCAGCTCGAAGGCGTCGAGCACCTTCTCGCGCTCGCGGAAGCCGATGGTCATCACGGTCAACGCGCCGATCTCCATGCCGCCGGTGGCGATGCAGACCAGGTGCGAGGAGATCCGGTTGAGCTCCAGCATCATGACCCGGAGGACGTTGGCCTTCTCGGGGATCTGGTCCTCGATGTCGAGCAGCCGCTCGACGCCCAGGCAGTAGGTCGTCTCGTTGTGCAGCGGCGAGAGGTAGTCCATCCGGGTGCAGAAGGTGACGCCCTGGGTCCAGGTGCGGAACTCCATGTTCTTCTCGATGCCGGTGTGCAGATAGCCGATGCCGCAGCGGGCCTCGTGGACCGACTCCCCCTCCATCTCCAGGATCAGCCGGAGGACACCGTGGGTCGACGGGTGCTGCGGTCCCATGTTGACCACGATGCGCTCGTCACCGCGTTCGGCCTGTTCGGCGACGAGTTCGTCCCAGTCCTGGCCGGTCACGGTGTAGACGCGGCCCTCGGCGGCGTCGGCGGCGGCACCGAAGGGATCGTTGGTGCTGCTCTGGTCGGGAGCGCTGGCCCCCATGAATGTGGTCACTAGTTGTAACTCCGTCGCTCGTCCGGCGGCGCGATGGTGGCGCCGCTGTACTCGACGGGGATGCCGCCGAGCGGATAGTCCTTGCGCTGGGGATGGCCGGGCCAGTCGTCCGGCATCAGGATCCGGGTCAGCGCCGGATGGCCGTCGAAGACGATGCCGAACATGTCGTACGTCTCGCGCTCGTGCCAGTCGGCGGTCGGATAGGTCGGAACCACCGACGGGATGTGCGGATCGGCGTCGGGCACCGACACCTCGAGCCGGATCCGCCGGTTGTGGGTCATCGACTGCAGGTGGTAGATCGCGTGCAGCTCGCGACCCTCGTCGGCCGGGTAGTGCACACCGGAGACGCTGCTGCAGAACTCGAAGCGCAGGTGGGCGTCGTCGCGCAGGTGCCAGACCAGCGCGGTGAGGTGGGCCGGGGCGACGTGGAAGGTGATCTCACCGCGGTGGACGACCACCTTCTCGAAGACCTGGTGCACCGGGACCCGGTCGGACCCCTGGGCGAACAGATCCCGGACTCGGTCGTAGACCTGATCCCACCAGCCGCCGAACGGCGGTTCGGTGGGGACCGGGAAGCCGATGACCGTCGTCAGTCCGCCATAGCCGGAGGTGTCGCCGGTGCCGCGGACCCCGAACATGCCCTGTCTGACCTCGAGCACCTCGGCCCGGGGCTGACCCACGGCCAGCCCGCTCTGCTCGGTCTCCTCGACCGACTCGGTCGCCGCGGTCTCGCCGGTGGCCACCGACGGCGACGGCCCGGTCTGCTGCTCGGCCCTGGTGCCGGCATCGGGAGCCGACTCGCCCTGCGGGTCGGCGCCCTTGACCGGGGCGTTGGCGTCGGACTCGGCGTTGATGGGTTCGCTCAACGCAGGAGCCCCTTGCGCTCGGCCAGCGCGGGCATGGCCAGCTGGAGCTCTTCGGCCCGCTGGTCGGCGTGGGTGGCGTTGATCCCGATCGGGGTGGTCTTGACCTTGTCGCGGAGCTTGAACATCGCGTCGATGAGCATCTCCGGACGCGGCGGGCAGCCCGGCAGGTACATGTCGACCGGGACGACGTGGTCGACCCCCTGGACGATCGCGTAGTTGTTGAACATGCCGCCGGTGCTGGCGCAGACGCCCATGGCGAGCACCCACTTCGGGTTGGGCATCTGGTCGTAGATCTGGCGCAGCACCGGGGCCATCTTCTGGCTCACCCGACCGGCGACGATCATCAGGTCGGCCTGCCGCGGGGAAGCCCGGAAGACCTCCTGGCCCCAGCGACCGGAGTCGTAGCGCGGGGCGCCGTAGGTCATCATCTCGATCGCGCAGCAGGCCAGGCCGAAGGTGGCCGGCCAGAAGGCCGAGCTGCGCATGTAGCCGAACAGATCTTCCAGCGTGGTCAGCAGGACGCCGCTCGGCAGCTTCTCTTCCACACCCATGATCAGTCCCAATCCAATCCGCCGCGGCGGAGCACATAGAAGTACGCCACGAACACGGTGGCGATGAACAACACCATCTCGACCAGGGCGAACGTGCCCATCTGGTCGAAGCTGACCGCCCACGGGTAGAGGAAGACGATCTCGATGTCGAAGACGATGAACAGCATCGCCGTGATGTAGTACTTCACCGGGAACCGGCCGCCGCCGATGGGCTGCGGGGTCGGCTGGATGCCGCACTCGTACGAGTCGTACTTGGCCCGGTTGTAGCGACCGGGGCCGACCAACACGCTGGTCAGGATGGTCAGCGCGACGAATCCTGATGCGATGGCCAGCAAGATCACGATGCCCAGATACAGGCTCATCGCCGTCCCACCGGCCTCGTCGCCGTGCTCGTCATGCTCGCTCCTACTGCCGTCCCGGGGGCCGCTCGTGAATTCGTTCACTAAGTCGGCGGACTCACTCTACGACGCCCGACGAAGGATCACACGCACGACCCAATGGTGAGCCGACTAGGCGAAACGCGATCAATTACGCAACGTTGGCGCTGCGTATTGTTTACCGCCCTCGCTCGGTGGTCGGGTCCGGCCCGAGCGCGTGACCGGTCCGGCTGGGGTGGGGGTGGAAGAATCGAGCCGCGCCCCACCCCGTGACCCGGGGCCGACGACATCGCCACCGGACCCGGCGGCGGGTCCGCCCCGGTGGTCACCGGACGAGGAGTGGGATGACGCAGACCGAGACCGAGGTGCTGGTCGTCGGCGCCGGTCCGGCCGGATCGTCCGCCGCGGCCTGGTCCGCCCGAGCCGGTCACCAGGTGCTGCTGGCCGACGCGGCGACCTTCCCGCGCGACAAGACCTGCGGCGACGGTCTGACGCCGCGCGCGCTGGCCGAGCTCGACCGGCTGGGATTGGGCGACTGGACCCGGTCGCACGTGACCAACCGCGGGCTGCGGGCGCACGGCTTCGGCCAGGTTCTCGAACTGCCCTGGCCGGGCGGCTCGCTGCCCGACCACGGGTCGGCGGTCACCCGCACCGAACTCGACGACCGGATCCGCCGAACCGCGCTCGACGCCGGGGCCGACGAGCTGAGCGGCGCGCGTGCGGTCGCGGTCGAGCGAGACGGGGACCGGGTCCAGGCCGTCCGGTTCGACACCGCCGAGGGACCGCGTACGGTGCGTTGCCGGACGCTGGTGGTCGCCGACGGCGTCCGCTCCCCGGTCGGCAAGCTGCTGGGCCGGACGTGGCACCGCGACACCGCGTACGGGGTGGCCGCGCGCAGCTATCTCGACACCGACCGCGACGACGAGTGGATCTCCTCGCACCTCGAACTGCGCGGCGAACAGGGCGAGTTGCTCTCCGGTTACGGCTGGATCTTCCCGCTCGGCGGCGGCAAGGTGAACCTCGGTGTGGGGACGCTGGCCACGGCCAAGCGGCCGGCCGACGTGGCTTTGCGGCCGCTGATGGCCTTCTACGCCCGGCAGCGGCGGACGGACTGGCAGCTCGGCGAGGAGCTGCGGATGCCGACCTCGGCGCTGCTGCCGATGGGCGGTGCGGTCAGCGGGGTGGCCGGTCGCAACTGGGCGCTGATCGGCGACGCCGCCGCCTGCGTCAACCCGCTCAACGGCGAGGGCATCGACTACGGACTCGAGACCGGCCGCTTCATCGCCGACCTGGTCGACTCCGACGACCTCTCCCGGGCCTGGCCCGCGGTTCTGATCGCGCACTACGGTCGCGCGTTCAGCATCGCCCGGCGGTTGTCCGGCTTGATCACCGTGCCCGGGCTGCTGGGCCGGCTCGGACCGATCGGCATGCGGTCGCAGCTGCTGATGACCGTCGCCCTGCGGGTGATGGGCAACCTGATCACCGACGAGGACCACGACGTGGTCGCCCGGGCCTGGCGGACGGCCGGCCGGCTGAGCCAACTGCGCGACGCCCGGCCGCCCTTCTCCTGATCCGGTCGGTCAGGACGACGAGCGGTCGATCCAGCGGGCGAGCGCGTCGCGGTCGTCGATGTCGAACGCGTCCGCGCTGGACAGAACGACCGGCTGCGGATCGAGCGCGCGGACCAACCGGCGAGCCGAGGCACCGGACCCGGCCTCGGGCCCGGCCAACGCGATCAGCTGCTCGGCCCCGGCGCGACGCAGCGCGAGTTGCAGCGGCTGCTGCCGGCCGTCGGGAGTGACCCCGATCAACACCTGGACCTCCGGGCTGACCCGCAGGCGCTCGTGCATCGATCGGGCGGCCATTCCGGCCAGCGGGGCATCACCGGGCAGAACCACCAGCAGTTCGGCGCCGTCGGCCAGCGCGGCTCGGAGTCCGGCGATCAGGCCGGCCGTGGGACCGCCGCCGGGCGGCTCCTCACGGACGGCGACGACCTCGCGCTCGGTGACCCGCGGCGGGCCGACCAGATAGATCGACCAGTCGGACCCCAGACCGTCCAGCGTGTGGTCGAGCAACGGGCGCCCGTCGAGGCGATGGGCCAGCTTGTCGGTCCCGAAGCGGCGCGATTCCCCGCCGGCCAGGACGATCGCCGCTGAAAAACGACGTCCAGTGGAGGCCGACGGTCCGACACGCCGCGCATCGGGCGCACTGCCGGCGACTGGCTGTCGGCTGTCAGCGTCGTCAGCCTCGTCAGCCGAGGGCATCCCGCATCGGGATCAGCTTGGCGTTGGATTCGGCCAATTCGGCCAGCGGATCCGAGCCGGCGACGATGCCGCAGCCGGCGAACAGCCGGATCTGCCGCGGATCGGTCTCGTCGAGCTGCCCGTTGCGGAGCGCGATCGCCCACTCGCCGTCCCCGGTGGCGTCGATCCAGCCGACCGGGCCGGCGTAGCGCTGCCGGTCGAGCTGCTCGAGCTCGGCGATCAGCGCCCGGGCCGCCACCGTCGGCGTCCCGCACACCGCGGCGCTCGGGTGCAGTGCGGCCGCCAGTTGCAGCGAGCTGATGCCGGGATGGGCCACCGCGGTGACGTCGGTGGCCAGATGGAGCACGTTGGGCAGTTCGAGCACGTAGGGCATGTCAGGAACGTGCATCCCCGAGCAGTGGTCGGCCAGCGAACGGGCCACCGACCGGACGGCGTACTCATGCTCCTCGAGGTCCTTGCTCGACTGCGACAACGCCGAGGCCAGGTCGTGGTCGTCGTTGCCGGTGCGGCGGATCGTGCCGGCCAGCACCCGGGAGGTGGCCAGCCCGGAGTCGAGCCGGACCAGCATCTCCGGTGTGGCCCCGACCAGCCCGTCGACCAGATAGGTCCAGCACTGCGGGTAGCGCTCGGCCAGCCGGTCGACCAGCCAGCGTGGGTCGATGTCGTTCTCGGCGAAGGCCAGCAGATCGCGGGCCAGCACCACCTTGTCGAGGTCGCCGCGGGCGATCCGGGCCACCGCCTCGGCGACCGCGCACTCCCACTCCGGGCCGGTGAGCGCGCCGTCGGCGAAGCTCACCCCGCGCGGTGCCTCCGGCGCATCGGGATGCGGTGCCACCGACTCGACGGTGTCGGGCCCGATGGTGGTGAGCCAGCTCCGGCCGTTGCGGCGCCCGACGACCACGCGCGGCACGACCAGCACCGACCCGGCCGCGCTCACCGAGGGGTCGAAGACGAAGCTGCCCAAGGCGACGAAGCCGGCGCCGGCCGGCGGATGGTCGATCGCCGCGACGATGTCGAGCTGGGCCACCTGGGCGGCGAACCACTCCGCGGCGTCCTCGATGTCGGTCGGCTTGTGCCGGACCGCTTCGCCCCAGCCGACCAGGCCGTCACCACGCCGGATCCACGCGTACGCCTCGGTGGGCGGCAGCAGAGCCAGCAGATCACCCGGATCGTCGATCTCGACGGTCCGCACCCGGAGCCGCGGCGGCGTCAGCTCGTCGGCGGTCACGTCAAGCAGCCTAGCCGCGGTGGTGCATGTGAGTGCCGTCTCCACCGTGCGACCAATCTCACGCATCCGGCCCAACGAACTCCTGTCATGACCACCACCACCTCGACCGGCATACCGGCCCGACGATTCCGGATCCTGGCCGGTGTCCTCGCCGCCGCGGCCGCCGTCGGGGTCGGACATCTGGTCGCCGCGCTGCTCTCGCCGCCGGCCTCCCCGATCATCGCCGTCGGCTCGCTGCTGATCGACGCCGCGCCGACCCCGGCCAAGGAGTATGCGGTCCGGACCTTCGGCAACTACGACAAGCCGATCCTGATCGGCAGCGTCGGCGTCGTCCTGCTCGTCATCGCCGGGGTGATCGGGCTGATCGCCTGGCACCGCCGGACCGTGGCCCTGATCGGGATTGCCGCCCTGGCCCTGGCCGGTGCGGCCGCCGCCGTCTACCGCGGGACGCTGTTCGACGCCATCCCGTCGGTCGTCGCCGCCCTGGTCGGCGTGGGTGCACTGCTGTTCATCACCGGCTCGACCACCGCCGAACCGGCCCACGAGAGCCCGGCCATGGTCGGTTCACGACGACGGTTCCTGGCCGGGATGACGGGGGCGGGGGCGCTGGCCGTGATCGGTGGCGGCGGCGGCTTCGTGCTCGAGAAGGTCCGCGGCGCCGGTTCGGCGGCCCGGCGGATGATCGGCCTGCCCACCCCGACCTCGGCGGCCCCCGCCATCCCGGCCGGCGTCCAGGTCGAGGGCGTCTCGCCCTTCATCACGCCCAACGACGAGTTCTACCGGGTCGACATCAGCCTGGTCACGCCGCGGATCGACACCGCGGGCTGGACCCTGACCATCGACGGGATGGTCGACAACCCGATGACCCTGACCTATGACGACCTGCTCCAGCTGCCGATGATCGAGCGCAACATCACCCTGACCTGCGTCTCCAACGAGGTCGGCGGTCCCTACGTGAGCACCGCGAAGTGGCTCGGGGTGCCGTTCAGCGAGATCATCAAGCGGGTCGGCGTACGCGCCGGGGTCGACCAGGTCTACAGCTACTCGCTCGACTCGGGCTACACCTGCTCGACGCCGTTCGCCGCGGTGAACGACGGGCGCGACGCGATGATCGTCGTCGGGTTCAACGGCGAGGCGTTGCCCGACGAGCGCGGTTTCCCGGCCCGGATGCTGGTGCCCGGTCTGTTCGGCTTCGTCTCGGCGACCAAGTGGCTCGAGCGGATCGAATTCACCACCTACGCCGCCCGCTCGGCCTACTGGACCGATCGCGACTGGGCCACCGACGCACCGATCCTCACCCAGAGCCGGATCGAGGTCCCCAAGTCGCTGGACACCCTTCCGGCCGGCAAGGTCATGATCGGCGGCACCGCCTGGGCCCAGCACCGCGGGATCGAGAAGGTCGAGATCCGGATCGACGACGGCGACTGGAAGCAGGCCGACCTGGCCACCGACGCCGGCCTCGACCTGTGGCGGCAGTGGTCCTTCGCCTACGACGGCCCCGCCGGCCTGCACACCGCCCAGGTCCGCGCCACCGACCTCGACGGCCAGACCCAACCCGAGAACCGCACCAAGGTCTTCCCGTCCGGGGCGACCGGCTGGCACCAGATCCAGTTCAGTACTGAGTGAATCGTGCTTTCGGCTCGCGCCCGGGCGGGCCGGAAGATCCTGAGACGCTCGCTCACGCGAAACGATGACAATCCATAGCGGAGCTTCGCCGGAACGGACGTCGTCGTTCCGGGCTCGTTCGTGTCTCACGATCGGGCCCGCCCTCCCCGACGCTCGCCGACGGCCTCCGAGATCATGCGCGGAACTCACGGCTCGCGCCCGCACGACCGACGCTCGCCGACGGCCTCCGGATTCGCGTGCGGAGGTCGGGGCTCGCGCCCGCTCCACCGGAGCTCGCCGATGACGACCCCGAACCCTAGGCGGATCAGTCGGGCCACACCGCCACGTCAGGACTACTTGCGGCGCTGACGCTCGGCGGCCAGGTCCTTCTTCTGCTGCTCGAGTTGCTTCTTCTGGTCTTCCTGCATCCGGCGGAGCGACTCGGCGTCCATCGAGTTGAGCAGGATGCCGGCGACGATGGCCGCGATGGCCAGCGACCACATCGGTGAGCCGCCGAGGACCAGCGGGGCGGTGCCGATCAGGCAGACGTCGAAGCCGCGGAACAGGTTGAGGAACAGCCCGGGCGGGAACGCGCCGGCACCGCTGGAGACCATCGGGACGCCGTAGTCGACACCCTTGGCCGTGGTCCAGCGCACTGCGCTGAGCAAGCCGATGGCGGCCACCGCGACCCCGGTCAGAGTGGCGGTGAACGGGTCGACCTGGCGCACCGAACCGAAGCCCGAGAACGCCGCGCTGGTCGCGGCGGCCCAGACCGCGGCCAGCACCGCCGGCACGGCGATCGAGGCGAGCTTGAGCCGGGACAGGGTGAACGGCAGGCAGCGGGCCAGACCGCCGGTGCGGGTCAGCACCCGCAGTCCGCCCATCAGCGGCACCAGACCGCCGAACAGGGCCAGCGCGGCGAAGACCGGGGTCAGCACGCTCATCCCCAGCGCGTCAGCCGCGTACGGGACGACGATGGTCCCGGCCAGCACCAACAACGGCTGCGGGAAACGCCACAGGCGCTGCCACTCGCGCCAGATGATCGCCTCCAGGCCGAGGCCCTTGCCGCGCTTGGGCTTGACGTGACCGATCTGCTGGGCGCGACGCTCGACGACGATGTCGCGGGCCAGACCGATGTCGAGGGCGTAGAACGCGCCGGACAACCCGCTGACCAGCGCACCGCCGCTGAGCAACCGGGTCCGGCGGATCCGAGCCAGCCGCAACCGGGCCACGATGGCCGACAGGACGAGGACCACGACCGAGAACGCGATCATCACCGCACCGAGTTCGAGGCTGCGGTCGCGGCTCAGCCCGAGGCTGAACCAGCCGGCCGCCACCCCCACCACCGCGACCAGGGCGGCCACGCCGACCAGGCCGAACAGATAGTTGATCGCGTGGGTCAGGCGGTGTCGGTCGGCGCCCTGCTGGGCGGCGGCGAAGGCCACCGCGGCCGCCGCCGACAGACCGGTCGCCGCGGCCCAAACGAGGACGCCCCGACCGCTCGACCCGGTGAGTGCGGAGACCAGGGTGCCGATCGCGGCGCCACCGACGAAGGCGGCGACGATGGCGGCGACCAGCCGGGACTGCAGCAGCTTGGCCCGCGAGATCGGCGCCTCGAGGAGCCAGAACCCCTCCGCCGCCGAGGCGAGCACCGGACCGAACAGCCGGCTGGCGGTCAGCGCCACCGCCACCGCGGCGGCGAAGGCCGCGAAGGGCAGGATGGTCCGGGCCGAGACGCAGGTCACCGAGACGCACGCGGCCACGGTGACCTGGGCCTTGAGGACCACGTTGACCAGCATCGCGCCGATCATCAGGGCCCCGATCAGCGCCACGTACGCGTCACTGATCGCTTCGACGACGTTGCGGGTGGCCCGGCCGGAACGCCAGTCCTTGATCATCCCCTTGAGTTCGCGCGGGGACGCGGGGACCAGTTCGGGCTGCGGCTCCTCCACCACCTCAGGGGTGCTCATCCGCGCGGCGCTCCGAGTTCGACGATCCGGGTGGCCACGGTCTCGACCAGCGACGGTTCGTGCGAGGCGAAGACGATGGCCAGACCCTGGGCCCGTTCGTTCTTGAGCCGGTTGGCCAGCCAGGTCACGCCCTCGACGTCGAGGCGCTGTTCGGGCTCGTCGAGGATCAGCAGTTTGCGCGGCCGGACGAACGCGGTGGCCAGGGCGAGCCGGCGACGCTGACCGGACGACAGGGTGCCGGGCAGCTGGCCCGACTGGGCCACCAGCTGCACCTCTTCGAGGACTTCGTCGACCAGGGGGTCGGGATCGGGGATGCCGTGGGCGCGGGCCAGCAGGTCGAGGTGCTCGACCACGCTCAGGTCGGGGAAGAAGTCGAGGTCGTCGATGACCGTGGCCACGTCGCGGCGGATGTCGGGGGAGGTCTCCGACATCGGATTGCCGCAGACCTGGATGGTGCCGTCATCGGGACGGTCGGCCCCGACCAGACAACGCAGCAGCGTGGACTTGCCGGCGCCGTTCCGTCCGGTGAGCGCGATCGCCTCGCCGGCCCGGACCTCGAGGTTGAACTTGTCGATGATCGTGTTGGGGCCGAAGGCCCGAGTCAGACCGGTGACTTTGAGGATGGACGGGCGTTTGGCCATGGTGGCGATTCTGCCCGCTCGGACCGCGAAACCCCGACTCATCTCTCGTCCGCGACGCCACCCCGGGAAGTCGCGGCTCGCAGGCCAGCAGGAAGTCAATCTGGATCCACACCAATCCCCCGGGCCCGTCGGTGCCGAATGAACCTGCGAGCGACGGGCCGCAATCGCCCGCCAGCCGTAGGCAATCCGCTCGTACGACCCACCACCATCCTCCATAAGGAGCACCACCATGTTCACGCTCAACCGCACGGCGAAGATCGCCACCCTGATGACGGCCCTCGCCTTCCCGCTGGCCCTCGCCGCCTGTGGCTCGTCGGCCGAGCCGGCCGCCGCCCCCACCTCGGCCGCCGCGCCGTCGTCGGCCGCGTCGTCGATGCCGGCGGAGTCCCCGTCGGCCAGCGCCTCCTCGAGCACCTCGATGATGGACCAGCCGTTCGGCGAGGCCTGCTCGGCCGTCCCGACCTCGGGCAAGGGCTCCTTCGACGGCATGTCGCAGGACCCGGTGGCCACCGCCGCCAGCAACAACCCGCTGCTCAGCACCCTCGTCACCGCGGTCACCAAGGCCGGCCTGGGCGACACGCTGAACAACGCCGAGGACATCACCGTCTTCGCCCCGACCAACGACGCCTTCGCCAAGATCGACAAGAAGACCCTCGACAAGGTGCTGGCCGACAAGAAGACGCTGACCGCCATCCTGACCGAGCACGTCGTCCCGGGTCGTCTGTCCCCCGACATGCTGGCCGGCGAGCACAAGAGCCTGAACAAGGCCCAGGGTGTCAGCGTCGAAGGTTCCGGTGAGGACTTCACCGTCAACGGTGACGCCAAGGTGCTGTGTGGCAACGTCCAGACCGCCAACGCGACCGTCTACATCATCGACAGCGTGTTGCTGCCGAAGTCCTGAGCTTCGACGTCATCACGTGAGAGCGTCGACGACGTGAACCTCTCCTCGGTACCGACCGGTGGGGGAGCCGAGCCCACCCGGGCCGGCTCTCCCGGCCGGGAGGCCGAAGCCGCCCGACTGGCCGAACTCATGGGACGGTCCTCCCGTGGCCACGAGGACGCCTTCGCCGAACTGTACGACCTGACCTCCCGGCGGATCTATGCCGTGATCCTGCGCGTTCTGCGCTCGCCGGATCATGCGGCCGAAGTCACCCAGGAGGTCTACGTCGAGGTGTGGCGGCAGTCCGCTCGCTACGCCTCGGACAAGGGCAGCGTGATCGGCTGGATGACCACGATGGCCCATCGCCGAGCCGTCGATCGGGTCCGGTCGGTGTCCAGTGACACCGCGCGGGACGAGAAATACGGTGTCGCGAACCTCGGTCGGGAGACCGACGAGGTCTGGGACGGCGTCGAGCAACAGCTCGACGTGGAACGAGTCAGAAAGGGGATGGCCTCGTTGACCGCGATTCAACGCGAGGCGCTCACCCTCGCCTACTTCGGCGGATACACCCAGAGCCAGGTGGCCCAGCTGTTGAAGCTGCCGCTGGGCACGGTGAAGACCCGCATCCGTGACGGATTGATCGGCCTACGCGATGCCTTGGGGGTGGAAGCATGAGCGAGATCCACGGTGCCGTCGGCTCCTACGTGATCGACGCGCTGGACCCCGAGGAGCTCGAGGAGTTCGAGCAGCACCTCGCCGAGTGCCCGACCTGCAGCCGGGAGGTCGTCGAGTTCTGCGAGACGGCCGCCGAGCTGTCGCTGCTGGCCTACTCGTCCGGCCCCGATCTGGCCGCCCCGCCCCCGATGTTGCGGAGTTCGATCCTCTCCGCGATCTCGGAGACCCGGGTCCTGCCGCCCGAAGCCCCGGCTCCGCCGGTGGCCGAACTCCCGGCGAGAACCGCAGCCGTACCGTCCCCGCCGGCACCGCCGGCACCGACCGACGAACTGGCCGAACGGCGTCGTCGTCGCGGTGCTCGCCTGTTGTCCTTCGCGGTCGCCGCGGCCATGGTCATCGCCCTGGCTCTCGGCGGCTGGGTCTACACCCTGACCCAGCAGCAGCAGACCCAGGTCGCCGACCAGGCGCTGGAGACGCAACTGTTCGCCGCGGCGGACGTCCAGATCGTCGCCAAGCCGATGACCAACGGGGGCCAGGCGTCGTTCGTGGTCTCCAAGAGCCTCAACCGGGCGCTGTTCATCGGTAACGACCTGCCGTCACCCGGTGCCGGCAACACCTACAAGATGTGGACGCTGAACGCTGCCGGTACGCCGGCTCCAGACAGCCTCGTCTCCACGGGTGGGGACCAGAAGCAGTGGTTCGAAGGTCCGATCGCCGACGCGGCCGCCTTGGCCGTCAGCATCGAGGCCGATCCGGACACCCCGACGCCGACCGACATCCAGGTGGTCGGCGAGATCTAGCCAGCACGCTCAGACAGCCCTCCGCCCCTCGGGTCGGAGGGCTGTTCTGCGTCTGACGGTGCTGTCGGCTGCGGGCCGTTTCCGCACCTGTGCGCGCAGACAGCCCAGGATGCGGCCAGATCCGAGGCCGTCTCGGCACCTGTGCGCGCAACAGCAGCGGCTCGGCCGTGCACGCGCGCCAGCGATCCGGGCCGTTTCCGCACCTGTGCGCGCAACCGGCCCAGCGGGCGGCTCGGGCGAGCGCGAGCCGGACGGACTCGACGAGCGTCGGGTAACCCGAGCCGTGGTCATGGGTCACGATCGAGCGAGTTCGTCGACCCCTCGAACCGGCATGGTCGTACGCCTCCCCTGGTCGGCCACCGAGCGAGGGAGCCTCGCGGGACCAACCCGGCTCGGCGGGCGCGAGCCGGACAGAATTGTCGGTGGGGCGTGGCAGGCTTTCGCTCGTGCCTGAGACCAGAGCGACCCTCGACAAGCGCCGCGCCGACGTGGCGGCGATGTTCGACCGCGTCGCTGCCCGCTACGACCTGGCCAACGACATCATCTCGCTCGGCCAGGACCGGTCATGGCGGCTCGATGTCGTCGAGGCGGTCGATCCGCAGCCCGGTCAGCGCATCCTCGACCTGGCTGCGGGCACCGGGACGTCGAGCGTGCCGTTCGCCGAGGCCGGGGCGCTGGTCGTGCCCACCGATCTGTCCGACGGCATGCTCCGGGTCGGCAAGCAACGGCTCCCCCGGCTGCCGTTCATCGCCGGTGACGCACTCCGGCTGCCGTTCGCCGACGACAGCTTCGATGCGGTGACCATCTCGTTCGGCCTGCGCAACGTCGAGGATCCGGCGGCGGCGCTGGCCGAGCTGCTCAGGGTCACCCGACCCGGCGGCCGGTTGGTCATCTGTGAGTTCTCGACGCCGACCTGGCGGCCGTTCCGGGTGGTCTACTCCGAGTACCTGATGGCCGCGCTGCCCAAGATCGCCGCACTCGTCTCGTCCAACCCGGTGGCCTACCGCTATCTGGCCGAGTCCATCCAGGCGTGGCCCGACCAGGCCGGGCTCGCCGCGGTGATCGAACGGGCCGGCTGGCACCAGGTCGAGTGGCGCAACCTGTCCCAGGGCATCGTCGCCCTGCACCGGGCGGACGCGCCGGCATGATCGAGGTCCAGCCGTCCCCGACCGTGACCGCCGCCGGTCCCCTGCTGCTCGGCGCGTACGCCGCCCGGACCTGTCCGGTGAAGACCCAGAACGCGTTCGACCCGACGCTGCGTCGGCCCGAGCCGCAGCCCAGCGACGCGCTGGCCGAGCTGTTCGACGGTGGTGCGACCTACGAGGCGCAGACCCTCGAACGACTGATCAGCCTGGCTCCCGGCCGGGTCATCGATCTGCGCCTGCTGACCGCCGAATCCCGAGCCACCCAGACCGACGCCTGCCTGCGGGCCATGGCGTCCGGAGCGGCGGTGATCATCGGCGGCTGCCTGCCGGTCGATCCGGCCGGTCATCGCGCCGGTTACCCCGACCTGGTGGTCCGTGGTGCCGACACGGCCGACGGCCGACCGGCCTACCACCCCGTCGAGGTCAAGTTCCACAAGATCATCGACCGACTCCGCCGCACCCCGATCGACGATCCCGGCGCCGGGCTACGGTGCTCGCGATTGTCAGCACCCGGACCCGACCAGGCCGAGCTCCGCCCCGAGCTCGCGCTGCGCATCGGCAGCCGCTGGGCCGATCTGGTCCAGCTCGCCCACTACCACCGGATGCTCGAGGCCTGCGGCTACGCGGCCGCCCGGCCGCTGGCCGCGGTGCTGGGCACCGATGTGGTCGACGGTGAACCGGTGCTGGCCTGGGCCGACCTCGACGAGCCGGTGCTGCGGACGTTCTCGCGCAGCAGCGCGGAGGGCTGGCGGCTGCGCAGCCCGCTCGAGCGCTACGACCACGAGCACGCGTTCCGCACCGATATCGCCCGCCGGGCCGCGGCCCGCACCGGAGACCCCGCGGTCGACCTGCCGCTGCTGGTCCAACCCATCGTCAACTCCGAGTGCGCGCGGTGCCAGTGGTGGGAGCACTGCCGACCCCAGTTGCATCCTGATGACGTCAGTCTGCGGATCGACAAGGGCCCGCTCGACCTCCGCGAGATCGCGGTGCTCCGGCGGCACGGCATCGCCACCATCACCGAACTGGTCGGGGCCGATCTGGACGATCTGCTCGAGACCTATCTGCCCGAGGTGACCCACCGCCAGGGCGCCGAGGCGCGGCTGCGGTTGGCCGTACGCCGGGCCCGGATGATCATCGCCGGGACGCAGTTCGACCGCGAGGACCGGGGACCGATCGACGTCCCCGGCGCGGCCGTGGAGATCGACCTCGACATCGAGAGCTCGGCCGAGGGCCGGATCTACCTGTGGGGCTTCCTGGTCCAGCGCGCCGGCGCCGATCCGGTCTATCACCAGTTCAGTCGGTTCCGCGATCTCGATCTCGACGGTGAGGCCGAGCTGGCCGTCGAGGCGTTCAGCTGGTTGCGTGGGCTGGCCGAGACCGAGGACCTCGCGGTCTACCACTACAGCAGCTACGAGCCCAACGCGATCTCCACACTGGCCGAGCGCACCGGCCACCCGGTCCTGACCTGGGCGGTGGACTTCGCCGCCGAGCGTTTCGTCGACCTGCTCGACGTGGTCAAGGCGCACTACTTCGGGGCCAGCGGTCTCGGGCTCAAGATGATCGCCCAGCACGCCGGGTTCGCCTGGCGCGACGACGATCCCGGCGGCCTCAACTCACAGCTGTGGTTCCGCGACGCCGTCCACCAGTCCTCGGACGAGGCCCGCGATCAGGCGGCCATCCGCGTGCTGGAGTACAACGAGGACGACGTCCGGGCCACCCACCGGCTCAGAGCGTGGCTTCGAGCTCAGTGACCAGCGCGGCGATGCCGAGGTGGAGCCGGCGTCGGCCGGCACGATCGACCACCACCTCGGTCAGTTCGACGCCGACCGGCGGCTCGGCCAGAGCCTGAGCCAGCTCGCCGGTGTCCTCGACCCGGCGGTAGCGCACCCCGGTGGCCGCCGCGAGCGCGGAGAAGTCGACCCGGTGCGGGGTCCCGAACAGTCGCTCGAACGACCGCTGCCGCGCCGGTTCGCCGTGTTCCAGGGTGGCGAAGATGCTGCCGCCGTCGTCCGACGCGACGACGATCCGCAGGTCCGGGTGCGGCTCGTCGGGACCGATGACCAGCCCGGTCAGGTCGTGCACCGTGGTGACGTCGCCGAGCAGGGCGTGCGTCGGCCGGCCGGTCGCCAGGGCGATCCCGGTCGCGGTCGAGACGCTGCCGTCGATCCCGGCCAGACCCCGGTTGGCGTAGACGTCCGGCGGTGCGGCGCTGATCGGGGCCAGGTCGAGGTCGCGGATCGGGTTGGACGAGCCGACGAACAGGGTGTCGCCACCGTCGAGTGACGCCCACAGGGCCGCCGCCAGCACCGGTCCGGTCACCACCGACGCGTCGGCCAGCATGGCCTCGAGGCGGGTCCGCAGCAGCGCGTCCGCTCGGGTCCAGGTGGCCAGCCACTCCGGATCGCCTTCCGGGAAGGTCACCGCGTCGACCACCCGCGACACCGCGAGTCCGGGGTCGATCCATTCGGGCCGGTCGCTGACCACGATGAGTTCGACGTCGCGGCGCGCCAGCAACCGGTTGATCGGACGGGACAACGTCGGATGACCGACCACCACCACCCGTTCGATGGCGTCGGCCAACGTGCTCGCGGCCAGCAGCCGACCGGTGCCCAGCGCGGCCGGACCGCGGCGGGCGTTGCTCGACGGTTCGGCCAGCAGCGGGATCGCGGCCGAAGCCGCTCGCGCCGCCCACGACCGGCCGACGGCGGGCGGAGCATCGCCGGCCACGACGACCGTCTGCGGTCCCGCCCCCAGGGCGAACGGCTCGGCGCTCGGTGACCGGTCGGCGATGTCGAGCGCGGCCAGACCGAGCGGTTCCTCGTCGCCGGCGGGCGCGACCTCCTCGCCGATCTCCACGTTGAGCTGCACCGGGCCGGGCGTGGTCCCGCGGGAACCGGTCGCGGCCACCAGCAGACGGGCCAGCTCGAACCGCCAGCTCCACGGGTGTCCGTCGCGGTCCCCGATCCCGGCGTAGCCGCGGACGTGACGGCCGAACAGCTGCTCCTGGTCGGTGGTCTGGTTGGCGCCGGCGTGGATGACGGCACGGGGCCGGCTGGCCGTGATCACCACCAGCGGGATCGCGCTGTGCCAGGCCTCGAGGACGGCCGGGTGCAGGTTGGCCGTGGCCGTGCCCGAGGTGGTGATGACGGCGACCGGGGCGCCGGAGCGTTTGGCCAGACCGAGCGCGAGGAAGCCGGCCGTGCGCTCGTCGACCCGGACGTGCAGCCGGAGCAGCCCGATCCGGTCGGCCTCCAACACCTCGTAGGCCAGGGGCGCACTGCGCGAGCCGGGAGCGAGGACCACCTCGGTCACCCCACGGGTGATCAGCTCCTCGACCAGCACCCGGGCACAGCGGGTCGATTCACCCATCCGCACGCCGCCGGGTCTCCACCAGGCGAGCCTGCCAGAAGTCCTCGGTCGCGGTGTCCGCCCGGGTCCGTTCGAGCGCCTCCTCGTCCACCACCAGCTCGGTGACCGGGAGCATCCCGTCGACGGCGATCAGCGGCTCGGTGGTCAGGTCGTCGGTCAGCAGCCGCGCGGTGTTGAGTCCGCAGGCGTACGGCAACTGCGGCAGCGCCGCCGCCAGCGCCACCCCGGCCCGCAGACCGATCGAGGTCTCCAGCGCGCTCGACACGACGACCGGCAGCCCGATCCGCTCGGCGATGTCCAGGCAGGCGCGTACGCCACCGAGCGGTTGGACCTTGAGCACGGCGATGTCGGCCGCCTCGAGCGCCACCACCCGGTAGGGGTCGGCGGCCCGCCGGATCGATTCGTCGGCGGCGATGGCGACGTCGAGGTGGCCGCGAGCCAACCTGATCCGCAGCTCGGCCAGCTCCTCGACGGTCCGGCAGGGCTGTTCGGCGTACTCGAGGTCGTACGCGGTCAGCGCGCGCAGGGCGATCTCGGCCTGTTCGACCGACCAGCCACCGTTCGCGTCGACCCGGATCCGACCGCTCGGACCGAGGGCGGAGCGCACCGCAGCGACCCGGTCGACGTCGGCGGCCAGCGTCTGCCCCGGCTCGGCCACCTTGATCTTGGCCGTGCGGCAGCCGGCCGCCGCCACCAGTGCCGCGGCGGCATCGGGAGGCAGCGCGGGGACGGTTGCGTTGACCGGGATCGTTCGGCGGACCGGCGCCGGCCAGCCCTGCTCGGCAGCCTCGTCGGCGGCCCGCAACCACGGCACCAACTCGGCGCCGGAGTAGTCGAGGAACGGACTCCACTCGGTCCAGCCGACCGTGCCCCGCCAGACCAGTCCCTGTCGCTCGGTGATGCCCCGGAACCGGGTCCGCAGACCGATCGCGTAGGTGGGCACGCCCCAGTGTGACCCGCCCACGCCTCGTCGGGCGTATGGTCCGCACGTCGGAGGCCTAGCCTTGGTGCCTGTGAGACTCGCCGAGCCCGATCAGACCCCGGCTGCCCTGGCCGACGCCCTGGCCGGCGGCGAAGCGGTGCTGCCGTTGCCGGCCGATCCGATCGAACGCGGCGTCCTGGTCGAGCGGACCACCAGTCTGCCGGCTCCCGACATTGCCGACCTCGCCCTGGTCTGCGGCACTTCGGGGTCGACCGGTCGACCCAAGGCGGTGATGGTCACCCGCGCGGCGGTCCGGTCGGCCGTCGCGGCCACCCACGAGCGACTCGGCGGCCCCGGCGACTGGGTGCTCGCGCTGCCGACCCACTACGTGGCCGGGCTGATGGTGCTGGCCCGTGCGTCCGTGGCCGGGACCGCCGTCGAATCCGTACGCAGGGACCTGGCCGATCTGCCCGCCGCCATCGACCGGCTCGGACCGCGGCGCTACCTGTCGCTGGTCCCCACCCAGCTGTCCCGGGCGCTACGCGACCCGGCCGTGGCCGAGGCCCTGACCCGGTTCGACACCGTTCTGCTCGGCGGCGCCCCGGCCGATCCCGCCGTGCTCGCCGCCGCCGCCGACCGTGGGATCACCGTGGTGACCACGTACGGGATGAGCGAGACCTGTGGTGGCTGCGTCTACGACGGTCGCCCGCTCACCGACGTCGCGGTCACCCTGACGGCGGACGACCGGATCGGGATCGCCGGACCGATGGTGTTCTCCGGCTACTGGGGTGATCCGGACCGCACCGCCGAGACGCTGGTCGACGGCCGACTGGTCACCGCCGACCGCGGCCGCTGGGTCGACGGACGGCTCGAGGTGCTCGGTCGGGTCGACGACGTGGTCATCTCGGCCGGCCACAAGGTCGACCTGTCGCTGGTCGAGCGCGAGGTCGACCGATGGGCGGCCGAGCTCGGCGGGTCCGGGGTGGCCGTGGCGGTGCCCGACCCCGATCTCGGCTCGATGGTCCTGGCCGCCGTCGACGTGGCCACCGACACCGACGCGCTGCGCATCGCCCTGGCCGGGCGGCTGCCCAAGGCGGCGCTCCCCCGTCGGGTCGTGGTCCTCGACCGGCTCCCACGGTTGAGCAGCGGCAAGCCCGACCGCACCCGGATCCGGGCCCTGGTCACGGCGGTGGCGCACCGATGACCGCCGCCACCGGACGTCCGACCGGGCGTCCGACCATGGCCCAGTGGGTCGCCGGGGCGCGGCCGCGGACGCTGCCGGCAGCGCTGGCCCCGGTCATCGCCGGCACCGGGCTGGCCGTCTACGAGGACGGTTTCCGCCCACTGGTCGCGCTGTTGGCCCTGCTGGTGAGCGTGGCCCTCCAGGTCGGGGTCAACTACGCCAACGACTACTCCGACGGCATCCGCGGCACCGACGCCGACCGGGTCGGCCCGATGCGGCTGGTCGGTTCCGGCGTGGCCGCGCCCGCCGCGGTCAAGCGCGCCGCGTTCGCCTGCTTTCGGACTGGCCGGGGTGGCCGGGCTGGTCGTCGTGGTGCTCACCGGGCAGTGGTGGCTGATCGCGGTCGGCGCCGCCAGCATCCTGGCCGCCTGGTTCTACACCGGCGGACGGCGCCCGTACGGGTACGCGGGGCTCGGAGAGGTCTTCGTCTTCGTGTTCTTCGGCCTGGTCGCGGTGTGTGGCACCGTCTATCTGCAGATCGGCCGGATCACCGTGGGCAGCGTCGCGCTCGCCGTGGGGATCGGCTCGTTGGCCTGCGCCATCCTGATCGCCAACAACCTGCGCGACATCGTCGGCGACGCCGCCGTGGCCAAGCGCACACTGGCCACCCGGCTCGGCGACCACCGGACCCGGCGGGCCTACCTGTCGGCGGCGATCGTCGCCGGCGCCATGACCGTGACCGTGGCGTCGCAGACCTCGCCGTGGGCGCTGCTCGGGCTGGTCGGTCTGGCGCTGATCGTCCCCGCGGTCCGCGCCGTGCTCACCGGCGCGGTCGGTCCGGCGCTCATCCCGGTGTTGAAGAAGACCGGGACGGCCGAGCTGGCCATGGCGGTGACCCTGGCCGTGGGCCTGATCATCGCCCGCTGAGCGGCCACACCCCGCTGACCAGGAAGTCGTCGAGGACCCGCGTCGGCGGCGCGAGATCCCAGCCGCGGGCGGCGACCCAGGCGTCGTCGTAGTAGCTGCCGGCGTAACGGCGTCCGTCGTCGCACAGCAGGGTGACCACGCTCCCGGTCCGGCCGTCGGCGCGCATCTCCGAGATCAGCTGCAACGCGCCCCACATGTTGGTGCCGGTCGAGCCGCCGACCCAGCGGTCCAGCGTGCGCGTGCACCAGCGCATCGCCGCGACCGACGCGGCGTCGGGGACGGTGATCATCCGGTCGACCAGCGACCCGACGAAGCTCGGCTCGACCCGCGGCCGACCGATGCCCTCGATCCGTGACCCGCAGGCGGTGACCGAGGTGTCGGCCCGCCGCCAGCCCTCGGCGAAGGCCGACCCCTCGGGATCGACCACGCACAGCTGGGTCGGGTAGTGCATCAGCCGCAGATAGCGCCCGATCGTGGCGCTCGTCCCGCCGGTGCCGGCGCCGACCACGATCCAGTCGGGCACCGGGTGCGGTTCGCGGGCGAGCTGGTGGAACATCGACTCGGCGATGTTGTTGTTGCCGCGCCAGTCGGTCGCCCGTTCGGCGTAGGTGAACTGGTCGAGGTAGTGCCCGCCGCTCTCCTCGGCGATCCCCGCGGCCACCGCGTACACACTGCCCGGATCGTCGACCAGGTGGCAGCGCCCGCCGTAGAACTCGATCAACGCGACCTTCTCGTGGACGGTGGTGGCCGGCATCACCGCGACGAACGGCAGGCCGAGCAGCCGGGCGAAGTACGCCTCACTGACCGCGGTCGAGCCCGAGGACGCCTCGACCAGCGTGGTGCCGGCGGTGATCCAGTTGTTGCACAGCCCGTAGAGCACCAGCGATCGCGCCAGCCGGTGCTTCAAGCTCCCGGTCGGATGGACCGACTCGTCCTTCAGATAGAGCTGGATCCCCCACTCCGGCGGCAACGGGAACGGGTGCAGGTGGGTGTCCGCGCTCCGATTGGCATCCGCCTCGACCTGCTCGATCGCCCACGCCGTCCACGCCCGCCCCTCCAACACCACCCCGCCACGCTAGACCCCGGCGGCCCCGAACCCGAACCAGCGACGACCCGATCGGGATCTACAGGAGTGGTGGGTGACCGGCGCGGGTCATCCGCCAGACGGTGCGCCAGCTCATCGGGCGGCGGTCGCCGGCCGGCTGGGTGAGGCCGATCCGGTAGCCGCGCAGGGTCTCGGCGATGGCCTCGCGGGACCGCAGCCGGATGCCGCCGACGCCGGCCCAGGCCAGCACGTACGCGATCCCGACCGGGAGCGGCAGGTTGCGCCGGGCCAGCCACACCCGGTTGCGGGCCTGGAAGCGGTAGAACTCGGCGTGCCGGGTCGGCTGGATCGCCGGGTGGTGCACCTCGATGGTCGCCGTCGTAGCGGACGTGCCAGCCGCCGTCCCACACCCGCCAGGCCAGTTCGATCCCCTCGTGGGCGTACCAGAACGGTTCGGGCCAGCCGCCGGCGTAGTCGAACGCGGCGCGGCGCATGGCCACCGCGCCCTCCCAGACGTTCATCGCCGGGCTGCGAGCGGCCGGGGTCACCGACCCGGACCCGCGGGGTCCAGCGACGCGGCGCCGGAAGCCCGTTCGGATCGACCACCCGCGGCTGGATCAGGCCGAGGTCGGGGTCGTCGTCGAAGCGCCGGGCCATCTCGGCCAGCAGGTCGGTCCGGGGCAGGGCGGCGTCGTCGTCGAGGAAGAACAGCAACTCCCCGCCGACCAGCGGCACCCCGGCGTTCCGGCCGGCCGGGATGCCCAGGTTCTGCGGCAGCCCGTGCGCCTTCACCCCGTCGGGCAGACCGACCGGGGTCCAGCCGTTGCCGACCACGACGACGTCGAGATCGACGCCGGTCTGGTCGAGCAGCGAGCGGAGCCCGCGGTCGAGGTCGACGGGCCGGTTGCCCATGGTCAGCACGACCACGCCGTAGCGCGGCTGTCGAGGAGTCGACGACACAGCGTTCATCGCAGTCTCGACGAGCCGATCACCGCGGCCAGATGGCCGACCACGGTCACGCAGGCCGAGGCCAGCAGTCCGACCAGCAGCACCGTGGTGGCGGTCCCGTCGAGGAAGAGATCGAGCAGCGCGGCGACCAGGATCAGGATCGACAGCTCGACCGAGTGGAAGACCCGGTGGAACGGCACGAACCGGGCGATCCGGCGAGCCGTCCGCAGCGCCCCGCCCGAGGGCACCTTGACGTCCTCGGCGTCGCGGACCTGCGGCAGCCCGGCGTAGTGCCGGGAGACGTGGACCAGGTCGTTCTCGACCTTGTTCAACGCGACCAGCAGTCCGAGCGGCCAGTCCGGCGCTGATCCAGACCCCGCTCAGCCGGAGCTCCCCGGTCACCCGGATGCCCAGGGCCACGGCGATCCCGCACTCGGCGACGTAGTGCCCGATCCGGTCGAGGTAGACCCCGAGCGGCGACGACGTCCGGCGCCAGCGGGCCACCTCGCCGTCGGAGCAGTCGATCAGCATCTGCAATTGGACGAAGACCACGACCAGCACGGCGCCGAGCAGCGTCGGCCAGGCCGTCGACACCGCGGCCGCCGCGGCCGCCGCGATCATCAGCCAGGTGACGCCGTTGGCCGAGAAGCCGGCCTTGAGCAGGATCCGCGTCAGATAGGGCGACAGGTCACGGAGATAGCCGCTGGCCACCCAGTGCTCGGCGTTGGCCCGGTTGCGCACGCTCGGCGGTTGGGTGACCTCGCGCAGTTCGGCGATACTCGGATCGACCGAGCGGGGTCCCTCAGGCATCCCCGCAGCCTAGTGCTCGGGCTCCGGTCGAGGTTGTCGGCGCGTCGGAGGCCACGCATACTTTGAGGTATGGGCCGGTATCTCCCGTTGATCATCGTGGCATTGCTCGCGATCTACTGCGTCGTGGAGGTCGCGCAGGCCCGCCCGTACGGTGTCCGGCGGATGCCCCGCTGGCTGTGGGCGGTGGCGGTCATCTGTCTGCCGCTGGCCGGCTCGGTGGGCTGGTTGTTCCTCGGTCGCCCGACGTCGGCGTCGCTGGGCAAGACCAAACCGTCATCGCGCCCGAAGGCGCCCGACGACGACGTGGACTTCCTCAGAGGACTCTGATCGCGGTCGTTCTCCGGCACGCCGACAAACGACCGCCGATTCGCCGGATCCACGGTCGTTTCCCGGCACGTGCCGTCAAACGCGGCCCCATTCCGCCTGACCCGGGGCCGCAGCGGCGTCAGTCGAGCAGGGCGTCGATCGCCGCCTCGAAGGCCCGGGTGCCCGCACCGGCGGCCGGATCACCGAAGTAGTACGTGGCCAGCTCGGCCAGTGCCGCTGACACCACCAGCCGCTCGCCCACCGAGGCCGAGTCGGCCGACGCGAGCAGGTCGATCGAGTCGAGCAGCGGCGAGGCCGGCCGGTACGCGCCGGCGGCCGGCTCGGTGACCACCAGGGGCTTCCCGGTGGCCAGCCAGTCGTAGGCAACGGCCGAGACATCGGTGATGCAGGCGTCGGCGAACGACCACTGCCAGCCGTAGGGGCCCTCGTCGACCAGATGCCGGTCGCCGTCGGCCCGGAGGAGGGCGCGGATCGCTTCATCGGCCGCGGCATGGGCGGGCGAGGCCTGTCCGGTGCGCGGGTGCGGCCGGTAGATGATCCGGGTCTGCGGATCAGCCCGCAGCGCCTTGATCATGGGTACGCCGTGCGAGGCCAGCGAGCCGTACGCGATGCTGCGCCGGTCGCCCTCCCAGGTCGGGGCGTACCAGACCCGGCGCCCGGGTCCGCCCGACCAGTCGGGCGCCCCCGGGTAGTCGAAGTCGAGTTGCGGCCGCCCGACGGGCACCGTGCGGGTGTCGGCGTCGAAGTCGTGCAGGGCGGACGCCAGGCGCTCGCGGCCGGCCCGGCCACCGACGAAGGTCAGGTCGTAGGCCTTGTGCTGGTTGGACACGCTGCCGGCCTTGTCACTCTCGCCGTGTCCGATCTGGACGTGCCGAGGGCTCGCGAACCGCAGCATCCGGAAGTTCGCCTCGACCTGGTTGAGGTAGAGCACCACCCGGACGTCGCGCTCGGCGACCAGCTCCTCCAACGCCGCACTCCCCCGGGCGAAGGCGAGCGGCAGCGTCGAGTCGGCGAGCAGCGCCTCGCCGGTGTCCACCCGGTCGGTGATGACGAAGACCGGTCGCCGCTCGGCCAGCCGCTCGAGCGGTCGACGCCACTGGTCGAACTGGTAGAGATTTTCCGGTCCGGTCGCGAAGAACACCGCGATGCCGCGGTTGGGCACCATCCCGTTGCCACCCGCACGCTCGGCGAACGACCCGGCGGCCACCTCGTTGCGCAGCCGGGCCGACGCCGCCCCGACCAGCCGCGCCGGACGGGCCAGCCGCCGGCGCAGGCCGGCGATCACCGGCGGGGCCATCAGCGGCCCGGCGCGTACGCGGTCACGCGCGCGACGTCTCCGGCGCCTTCTCGGCCTCCTTGGGCTCGACGACCTCGCGCTGGAACTCCACCCCGGTGTCGGTCTCGGTCCGGTCGCCGCTCCACTCGGTGTGGAAGGTCCCGTCCTTGTCGACGCGGTGATAGGTGTGGGCACCGAAGAAGTCGCGCTGCCCCTGGATCAACGCCGCGGGGAGCCGCTCGGCCCGGATGCCGTCGTAGTAGGCCAGCGAGGACGAGAATGCCGGCGTCGGCAGCCCGTTGAGCGCCGCTCCGGAGACGATCCGCCGCCACGACGACAGGCAGTCGGAGACGGCATCGGCGAAGTAGTCGTCGGCCAGCAGCAGCGGCAGGTCGGCGTCACGCTCGTAGGCCTCGGTGATCCGGTTGAGGAACCGGGCGCGGATGATGCAGCCCCCGCGCCAGATCCGGGCCATCGCGCCCCGGTCGATGTTCCAGCCGAATTCCTCGCTGGCCGCGGCGATCTGGTCGAAGCCCTGCGAGTACGCGACCACCTTCGAGGCGTACAGCGCCTTGCGGACGTCCTCGACGAAGGCGGCCTTGTCCTCGACGCTCCAGGCACCGGATCCGGCGGTGAGCCGGGCCTGCGCGGCCCGACGCTGCGGCAACGACCCCGACAGCGCCCGGGCGAAGGTGGCCTCGGCGATCCCGGTGATCGGCACCCCGAGATCGAGCGCGTTCTGCACCGTCCAACGACCGGTGCCCTTCTGCTCGGCCTGGTCGAGCACGATGTCGACGAAGGCTCCACCGGTCTCGGCGTCGACCTGGGCCAGGACCTCGGCGGTGATCTCGATCAGGAACGACTCCAGGTCACCGGAGTTCCACTCGGTGAAGATCTCGCCGATCTCGGCGGCCCCGGCCCCGGTCGCGGTCTTGATCAGGTCGTACGCCTCGGCGATCAGCTGCATGTCGGCGTACTCGATGCCGTTGTGCACCATCTTGACGAAGTGGCCGGCGCCGTCGGGACCGACGTAGGTGCAGCACGGAGTGCCGTCGACCTTGGCCGAGATCGACTCGAGCAGCGGCCCGAGCGACTCGTAGGACTCACGCGAGCCACCGGGCATGATCGACGGGCCGTTGAGCGCCCCCTCCTCGCCACCGGACACCCCGGTTCCGACGAAGTGCAGGCCCAGGTCGGCGAGCTTCTTCTCGCGACGGATCGTGTCGGGGAAGTGTGCGTTGCCGGCGTCGATGATGATGTCGCCCTCTTCGAGCAGCGGGATCAGCTCATCGATCACCGCGTCCGTGCCGGGTCCGGCCTTGACCATGATGAGGACCCGTCGGGGGCGCTCCAGCGACGCCACGAAATCGGCCATCGACTCCGAGGCGATGAAGGTGCCCTCCGACCCGGCCTCGTCGATCAGCGACTGGGTCCGGGTGAAGCTGCGGTTGTGGACGGCGACCCGGTGCCCGTGCCGGGCGAAGTTCCGAGCCAGGTTGCGCCCCATCACCGCAAGTCCGGTCACACCGATCTGAGCCAGTTCTGCCATCGGAAAAATCGCTCCCTAGAAGTCGCGGACCGCCTCGTCGGCGGGGGTACGGCCAAGCGCGTCACAGCGTATCGGTAGCCCTCGGGGGTCGACCACGTTTCCTCGTCTCGGGACCACACCGGTGAAGACCCCGTTAATGTGTCTCCACCGACCCAGTCCGAGAGGGACACCATGCTGCAGCCATTGGGCATCTCGCCCTCTGCCGAGGCGGTCTACATCGCGCTCGGCTCGCAGGCTTCAGCGACGTCGGCGGACTTGATCAGGATGACGTCACTCGCCGTGGACGAGGCCCACGCCGCCATCGCCGAGCTCCAACAGCTCGGGCTGATCCTGGAGAGTGGCCAGGGCAACCTGCAGGCGCTGCCGATCACCGAGGTCGCCAAGGCCCTGCGGGTGCAGCGCCTGAGCGAGCTCGAACTGGCCGTGGCCATCGCCGAGTCGCTGCAGAGCCGGCTGGCGGCCGCGGCCCAGTCGCAGTCCGACGACATCCGCGTGCTGGTCGGCCGCGACGCCATCAAGCCGGTCCACCGTGAGATCTTCCAGGCCGCCCGCAACGAGATCTGCGTGTTCGACAAGCCGCCTTACATCCAGGCGCGCGACGCGACCGAGCAGGCGTTGGACGAGGACGCGCCCGAGTGGCAGGCCCTGCGCCGAGGCGTCCGCCTGCGCTGCGTCTACCACCCCGGGTTCGACTCCGACCGGCTCAACGAGCTGGCGCTGTTCGCCAGTCACGGCGAGGACTCCCGGACCGCACCGGTGCCGATGAAGCTGATCATCGTCGACTCCGAGGTCGCCATGATCCCGTCGATGCGGTCCTATCTGCCCGGACACGAACCCATCTACTCGGTGGTGCGACACCCGACGCTGATCGAGGCGTTGCAGTGGCTGTTCGAAGGTGTCTGGGACACCGGGGTGCCGATCATGGCCGCCGCGGCGGCGCTGCCCGACCGCGATCCGCGGCGCCAGATGCTGGTGTCGCTGCTGATGACCGGGTCGACCGACGGGGCCATCGCCAACAACCTGGGGATCAACGTGCGTTCGGTACGCCGCTGGATCGCCGAGTTGATGGAGGAGATGGGCGTCGACACCCGCCTTCAGCTGGGGGCTGCCCTGGTGCGGGCCGAGCACTACCGCAGCCGGGTCTACGAGAATCGGACCGAGACCGCCCGGGCCTGAATCGGCCGGCCACGCCCGGTGGCCGTGGAAAAGTCTTCGGGGGATTTCATCCGGTGGCGACGTTGTCGTCGACGGACCTTCCGAGCCGCCTGATCAAAGCCACGCCCGCGGTCCGGTTCGAACCGCGGGCGTCGCCCAGGGGGAGGAACTCCGGACGGGCGCCTCGGGGAAAGACCCGTCCGTTCTGGTGAAACCGTCGCTCACGTCGACGACCCACCACCGGGAACGTCAGGTGTCCCGGACTTCGGTGAAGAAGCGTGACCATTATGGACCGAACCGGTAGACAGTTTCCAGCCCCCGCGAAGACTCTTCGCGAGGGCTGGAAATCGTGTCTGGCGTCACAGTCGGTGGTCGGGTAGCGGTAATCCTGCCGACCCCTGCAGTTCACCAGCTATTGGCGACCGGCTTCGCCTTCCAGGAGTTGGCGGCGGTGTCGCCGTGCTCGGTGGCAGCGGCGGTGGCACCCGCGAACAGGCCCACAGCGGCGATCGAAACCACGAGGGCGCGAGCCTTGACGCCAAAACGATTGTTGCGCATGAAGATTTCCCTTCGACTTGACTCAAAGCAGTCAGATTTACTGATCCGCCTGAGGCACCTGACCCGATGGGAAGAATTTATGCAGGTTGCCCCACCGAAGTCACGGTGAGGAGGCGTCAGCTTTAGGACATCGCCTAAAGTGGACATGCCAAAATCGCGTTAGGTGCTTTCCTCGCTCCCAACGCGTCCTGCCTTCAGCCGGCACCCACCGCGCTATCCAGTCCATGGCCCCCGTGGCCACAGAATCGCCCCCAACCCTCATGGACGGCCGTTACCGTTTGCGCGCGTCGATCGACTTCCCAGCCAGATTATTACCGCCGGTGGCGATCCCAACCTGTTTGGTGGTCAGCCTGACCTCTACTTCGGTAAACAGTCAAGGAGTTCGGTCGGTCACTCATTGATCGGCGAGTACTTTTGCAACAGAACCGAGATCGCTGTCAGTGGCCGCCACTAGCGTGACGGCCAGCGACGAACCCCAGTCGCTGAGAGATTCGGAGAGTGTGTCCCGATGGATTGTTCGTTCATCCCCCCATTTCTGCTGCGCCACGTCGAGGCGGCCACCGGCACCGGCGACTCGGGCCGTCGCACCCTGCTGCTCGACCAGGAGTTGCGTCGCCGCCGCGACGTCGCGCCCGAGCAGCCCCGGCAGGCCTTGGCCACCGCCGGTTCGAGTGAGCGCCTGGTCCACCACGCCGATCAACGCGAGGAATTGCCCGGCCGGCTGGTCCGCGACGAAGGGGCCCCGGCGACCGGCGACGCCGCGGTCGACGAGGCGTACGACTCGGCCGGGGCGGTGCTGGAGCTGTTCGCCTCCGCCTTTCAGCGGCAATCGACCGACGGCAACGGGGCGGCGCTGTCCATCACCGTGCACTTCGGCGTCGACTACGACAACGCCTTCTGGGACGGCACCCAACTGGTCTTCGGCGACGGGGACGGCGAGGTCTTCGAGCGGTTCACCAAGCCGATGGACGTGATGGCCCACGAGTTCACCCACGCCGTCACCCAGTTCACGGCCGGCTTGGTCTACCAGGGGCAGTCAGGAGCGCTGAACGAGAGTGTCAGCGACGTGTTCGCCGCGATGACCAAGCAGCGCGCGCTCGGCCAGACCGCCGCCGATGCGGACTGGCTGATCGGTGAGGGCATCTTCAAACCCGGGGTCGCGGCGCGTGCGCTCCGCTCGATGATCGAGCCGGGCACCGCGTACGACGATCCCCGGCTGGGTAAGGACCCGCAGGGTTCCTCGATGGCCGAGTACGACGACACCACCCAGGACAACGGCGGGGTGCACATCAACTCGGGCATCCCCAACCGGGCGTTCGCTCTGGCGGCGATCGCGCTGGGCGGATCGAGCTGGGAGCAGGCCGGCCGGATCTGGTACGACACGCTGACCGCCGGTGAGGTGACGGCCCGGAGTCAGTTCGTCGAGTTCGCCGAAGCCACCGTCGCCTCGGCCGGTCGGCTGTTCGCCGACGATTCCACCGTGGCCGACCGGGTCCGTGAGGCGTGGCAGACGGTGGGGGTTCTCGGTGCCGAGGCGCCGGTTCCCGAACCGGAGGTGACCCCCGCACCGGTCGACGCAGCCGGGCCGCGGACGGTGGCGGTGAGTCGCAGTGGCGGGGTGACCGGGATGACCCGCACCCGGGAGCTCGATCTCGACCAGGACCCGGCCGGTGAGCAGGTCCGGATGTTGCTCAACCGGGCGGAGCTGCAGAATCTGAACGTCGGCGGCTCGGGCGCCGACCGCTATCAGTACACGGTGATGCACGGGAGCTGGGAGGTCACGGTGCCGGAGCAGGAGCTCACGCCGGAACTCGACCAGATCGTGCGTATCGTCTTCGAACGCGGGAGCGGCCCGCTGGGATGATGGCGATGCATCGTTGGCCGCTCCTGTCGCCACGCGCCAGGAGCGGCCGCCCGTTCAGGTCACATGAGTCGCATGACGACGAGCACGAGGATGATGACGACCAGCACCCCGACGATGGTTCCGATGACGCCTCTGTTCATGATGAGCCCTTTCTGGCCTCGCGCGCGGCCCTCTGACGGGTCCGAGCAGTGGGCCCATCGTAGGTTTTACAACGTAAAGTTCGCAGGTCGTACGGCGGCGTTTCGCGTCCGGATCCCCGTCGTTCCTCCCACGTCGTCCCCCGCCAGCCGATTCGGTCGAGGAGTCAGGTGACCACGATCGCCTACCGGGGTCCCGGTGCCGACCGCCCGACCGGCATCGCGTTGCCCCCGGCCCGAGCCGCCCTGTTCCGTGGCCTGCGCCTGCACAAGAGCTGGCGCTACGTCGGCATCTGGAGCGAGTCGGTGTCGGTGTGCGCAGCCCGGGTGCAGGTCGGTCCGATCCCCCAGGAGTTCTGGGGCGTGTGGCACCGGCGCGACGCCCGTCTCGTCGAACACACCCGACTACGGGCCGGGCGGGTGGACATGTCCCCCGGGGGGATCGTCGTCCGCGATCGCGCGCACCGCATCGACGTCACCCTCGACGAGGACCCGGCCACCGCCTTCGAGGTCGTGACCCCGCTCGGTCGCAGTTGGACCTGGACCCGCAAGCTCGCGGTCCGCGCGCGGGGCACCGCCGAGGTCGAGGGGCGCGTCATCCCCATCGACGGGATGGCGTTGATCGACGAGAACGATGGCTATCACCCGCGGTTCACCCACTGGTGGTGGTCGGGTGGTACCGCCCGGTTGGCCGACGGGAGGGTCGCGGTCTGGAGTGTGATCGTCGGCCTGAACGACCGGTTGCCCCACATCGAGAACACCGTGTGGATCGACGGCCGGCCGACGGCCATCGGCCCGGTCACCTTCGCCTCGGATCTGTCCGAGGTTCGCTTCGACGACGGCAGCAGCCTGCGTTTCGCGGCCGAGTCCGAGCGGTCGAGCCTGGTCGATCTGCTGGTCATCCGCTCGGCCTACCGGCAGCCCTTCGGGGCTTTCACCGGCACGTTGCCCGGCGGCGTGGTCGTCGAGCAGGGATACGGCGTGATGGAGGACCACCGGGCGCTGTGGTGAGGCCCCAAGGCCCACCAGGTCGCAGGCGACCCGCTCCGATCAGAGGCGCACCCAGTTCTCGACCTTGACCTTGGCCTGGCCCGCCCTCGTTGGATCTGCTGGTCGAACAGCGTCATCATCGGCACCGGATCGAGTCCTCCGCCGGAGACCCCGGCCATCGACCCGGTCCCGTGACGATGCGCGCGCTCGAGTCGTTCGGGCAGGACCTCGTCGGTCGGATGCTCGATCCGCGGATCGGCGACCTCCTCGACCGACACGGAGCGACGACCCCGCCAGGTCACTGCCTTCACTCCGAACTCCTCCTGACGGCCGCTGCGGTTCACAAGGTGACGATCAGTCTGCCGGCACCTAGCCAGGTCGACCTGCGCGCACCATCAGCAGGACCGGTGACCGCGGCGTCCCGCACACCGGTCTGCTTGCGGTATCTGCCGACGGTTTCCGCACACATCGAACAGGGGTGCGCCGGGCCTGCTCGCCCAGCCGGTGACGGGCGAGATCAACCCGCTGCGTCCCGGTGCGCGCGGGCCTCGTCGAAGTCGAGCCCGGTGGCGGCCCGGACACGGTCCATCACCTCGAGGGTCCCTACCGTGTCCACCCACGGCCGCAGCGGCGACCCGGTCTCGCCCGCTGCGACCCGGCGCGCAACCTCGGCGGCTTCGAAGTGGAGCGCGTCGTGCTCGACCATAGGTTCGACCCACGACAGCGAAGGCCCGCGACGCGGGTGCAGGGTCATGGGGCCCGGAAGGTAGTACCGGGTTCCGAGGTCGAGGCGGCCCTCGGTGCCGATGATGCTCGCCGTCGTCGCGGTGTCGGCAAGGATCGTCGTATGCAGGGAGGCGGTCCCTCCGGCCGCCGTACCAAGGGCGATGGCGAGCTGGCCGTTGATTCCGTTGGGGGCGGGTGTGGCGACCGCGGTGACCGCGTCGGGCGCACCCAGGGTCCACGTCGCGAAGGTGACGGCGTACGTGCCGAGATCGAGGAGCGGCCCGCCCGCAAGCTCGTCGCGCATGATCCGGTGCGGTTCGTCGAACCGCTCCCCGATGTCGGCGTGCGCCGCGACGATGCGGCCGAGCTCTCCCTGTTCGAGCACCTGCCGCACGACGTCGAACTTCGGCAGGAACAGGGTCCACATCGCCTCCATGCAGAACAGGCCCGCCCGGGCGGCCGCGTCGCCGATCGCGCGGGCCTCCTCTGCGTCGAGCCCTACAGGCTTCTCGACGAGCACATGCTTCCCGGCCTCGATCGCGAGCATCGCGTGCGGGAAGTGGTAGTTGTGCGGAGTGGCGACGTAGACGACGTCGACGTCGGGATCGGCGACCAGGGCCTCGTAGGACCCGTGAGCCACGGACGCCTCCCAGGCGACTGCCGCCCGGCGCGCGGATTCCGTCGTGCGCGACCCGACGGCGTAGGTGACCTGGCGCGTGTGCCGCCGGAGCGAGGCGACGAAAGTTTCGGCGATCCACCCAGTGCCCAGGATGCCCCAGCGCAATGGCGGGGCCTCGGCAGAGTCTTCGGTGCGCGGGGTCGGCAGTGCGGTCAGCGTCACAGGGAACCGGCTCCTGTGATGCCGGGCGGGGGACCTGCAGGCTCTGCCCTGTCCCGAGCCGATCTCGGCGGTGCCGTCGTTCGTCGCACGACGAGGGTGGGTGGCAGTGACATGGCGATCGTGCCCGACGGTTCTCCGTCGAGTCGTCCGCACAGGAGGGCAGCCGCTCGCGTCCCGAGTTCGAGGAGAGGCTGGCCCACTGTGGTGAGTGCCAGGGGGCGGATGCCAGCCAGCCGGGTGCCGTCGTAGCCGACGATCGAGACGTCCTGGGGCACCGACAGGCCCCGATCGGCCACGGCGGCCATGGCACCCATCGCGGCGAGATCGTTGATCATGAACAGGGCGGTGGGGCGTTCCGGGAGGTCGAGGGCCTGCGAAGCCCCCCGGTAGCCTCCGTTCTCGGTGAACGACCCCTTGGCCACGGTGATGTTGTCGCCCAGACCATGTCGACGCATCGCGGCACGGTACCCGCGACGTCGGTCGCGGGCGACGGTGCTCGGCCCGCCGTCCACGTGGGCGATCTGCTCATGACCGAGCGCAACGAGGTGGTCCACCGCGAGGCCGGCACCGAGGACGTCGTCATTGCGTATCGATCCCAGGTGGGGGATGCCCCGCTGATGGCTTCCGATGAGGACCGCGGGGCAGTCGACCGTGATCGCCTCCGTCGCCCCGTCGGGCAGCCGGTGACCCAGGGCGATGATCCCCTCGACCCGGAACTCGAGGAGCTTCTCGAGCTCGGCCCGCTCTGCGGCTGCATCACCGCCGACGACGACGAGGGTGCGGTAGTCCCGCCGCCGAGCCTCGGCCTGCACCGCGTCCAGGATGTCGGCGGTGATCGGGTTGTGCAGATCCAGGACGAAGACTCCTATCGTGCGGGTGCGATAGGCCCCCAGCGCGCGTGCCGCGGCGTTGCGCCGGTAGCCGAGCTCCGCTGCCGCCTCGAGGATGGCCTGGCGAGTCGCGGGCGCGACCCGGGGGGCGTTCTGCAGCGCCAGGGAGACCAGCGACTTGGAGACCCCGGCCCGGGCGGCGACATCGCGGATGGTCGGGTGTGCCGGCGCCGTCCTGCCCGTCGTTCCCGCCGCGGCAGTGGCCTCGGGCGGCATCACCTGCCGCGGCGCTGCTGCGCCATCCCTGCTTCGTGGACGGACCGGGCCGTCCGCACCGTGTCGAGCTCGCTGACCTCGGGCACCCCGACCTGCCAGAACAGACCACCCTCGGTCCAGTCGGACTCGCGCACGTCGACGACGATCACGCTCGTCCGATCGTGGCTACGGGCCTGCTCCAGCGCTGCCTCGAGGTCGGCGATGGACGACGCCCGCGTCGCGCGCGCGCCCAGCGACGCTGCGTGCGCGACGAAGTCGACCCGCACATCGCTGTGCGGACCGCGCGCGTCGCGCAGCATGTTGTTGTACGAGGTGCCGCCCTGGTTCCTCTGCAGCCGTTCGATGACCGCGAACCCGGCGTTGTCACACACGACGAGGATGAACTTCTTGCCCGAGAGGACCGAGGAGTAGATCTCGCTGTTGAGCATGAGGTAGGACCCGTCACCGACGAGGCACAGGACCTCACCCTCGGTGCGAGCGAAGGCCGCACCCCAGGCGCCCGCCGTCTCGTAGCCCATGCAGGAGAAGCCGTACTCGCAGTCGAAGCTGGCCACGGACTTGCTGAGCCAGTTGACGTTGAGCTCGCCCGGCAACCCACCGGCTGCCGTCATCACGTAATCCTCCGCCTTGGCCGTGCGATGCAGAGTCCCGATGATCTGCGCATAGCTCAGGGGCAGCTCACCGTCGTCGGCGACTCGGCCCGCGATGAAGCTCATGAGCCGCTGGCGCAACTCGGCGCCCTGGTCGGTCCACTGCTGCGGAACCGACCAGTCCCCCAGCAGCGCGGACAGCTCGACAAGGCTCTCGCGCGCGTCGCCGACCACGGGGGTCGAGACGTGCTTTGTCGCGTCGAAGCGGGCCGTGTTCAGTGCCACGATGCGGGCATCGTCGTCGAAGAGGGTCCACGACCCAGTGACGAAGTCATTGAGGCGGGTGCCCACGGCAAGCACCACGTCGGCCGCTCGGCACGCCTGGTTCGGCTCGGCCGCCCCCGTGACACCGACTGGCCCGGTGTACCTCGGGTGGTCGGCCACGAGCGTGGACTTTCCGGCGACCGTCTCGACGACGGGGATGCCGTGACGGAGGGCGAAGTCGGCCAGCTCGGTCTCGGCGAGGGAGTAGTGCACCCCGCCGCCGGCGATCAGCACCGGGCGTTCGGCCGCCCTGAGTGCGGCGGCCGCGGTCTCGAGCTCGACGCGGTCCGCCCGTGGCCGCGGCACGCGGTGCACGACCGGCTCGAAGAAGCTCGCCGGGTAGTCGTACGCGGTCGCGGCGACGTCCTGGGGCAGACCGAGGAAAGCCGGACCGCAGTCGGCGGGGTCCAGCAGCGTTCGGGTCACCTGCGGGAGCGAACTGAGCAGCTGGGCGGGGTGGGTGATCCGGTCCCAGTAGCGCACGACCGGACGGAAGCAGTCGTTGACGGTCGTACTCGGGTCGCTGAAATGCTCGACCTGCTGGAGGACGGGGTCGGGCAGGCGCGACGTGAAGGCGTCGCCGGAGATGAACAACGCCGGGATGCGGTTGGACATGGCGACACCGGCGGCGGTGACCATGTTGGTGGCGCCGGGACCGATCGAGCTTGTTGCGACCATGACCTGCCGCCGCCGGGTGGCCTTGCCGAACGCCACGGCTGCCAGGCCCATCCCCTCCTCCGTCTGGCCGCGCCAGACCGGGATCTCATCACGGTGCTGCTCCAGGGCGTGGCCCAGGCTCGTGACGTTGCCGTGGCCGAAGATCGCGAAGACGCCTGGGAAGAGCGGTACTTCGGTGCCGTCGACCTCGGTGCGCTGGGCGATGAGATAGCGGACGAGCGCTTCGGCTGTCGTGATGCGTACGGTGCTCATCGGTCTGATTCCTTCAGGTCGCGTACGGTCTGCCAGCCCCGCGATGCCCACGAGTCGATGAGGGCCTGTTGCACACTGACGACGTCGACGGCCTCGGAGAACCCCGGGGTGAAGGGCGCGTCGGTCGCCAGCGCCTCGAGGAAGGCGAAATCCTCGATGGCGATCAGGTCCTCGAAACCGATGCTGTTGGCCTGGCCCGGGACGAACGCGGCGTGGTACGGAAACCGCTCGCCGCCGAAGATCGTGGTGTAGCCGGAATTGGGCGAGTCGGTGACCGTGTAGTACTGCAGCTCGTTGATCCGTTCGTGGTTCCAGGCCAGCGAGCCCTTCGACCCGTAGATCTCGAAGGCGTTCTGGCTTTCGGGGCCGACGACGGTGCGGCTGGCCTCGAAGGTGCCCGTGGAGCCGGCCTCGAAACGGCACAGCATCGAAGCGAAGTCCTCGTTCTCGACCTCCCCGGTCGGATCCTCCGGCCTCCCCATTCCGTAGTGGCTGGACGTTCCCGTCGGGAGCGGGCGGCGCGGGATGGTCGTGGTGGCCATCCCGACGACCTCCGAGATCGGGCCCACCAAGAACTGCGCCAGGGCAACCGAGTGGCTCAGGATGTCGCTGGTCACGCCGTAGCCCGCCTGGTCGAGGAAGAACCGCCAGGTCAGCAGGCCGAGGGGGTCGCTGCCGTACATCGACAGGAATCGGCCCCGGTAGTGGGTGATCTCACCGAGGGCGCCGCTGGCGATGAGCTCGCGGGCGTGGAGGACCAAGGGTGACCACAGGTAGCAGTAGCCCACCCCGGTGGCGACGCCGGCCAGCTGGGCATGACGGTAGGCGGCCACGGCGTGCTCGGGCTTTCCGCCGATCGGCTTCTCGCTGAAGACGGCCTTCCCGGCGGCGGTCGCGGCCTCGATCATCGGCAGGTGCAACATGTTGGGTGCGGTGACCCACACGGCGTCGACGTCGGGTGACGTGACCGCCTCGTGCCAGTCCTCCACGGCCCGCTCGAAGCCGAAGTCCTCGAGGGCCTGGCGGCGGCGGTCGGCCACCGGATCGGCACACACCACCAGGTACGGGTCGAAGGAGCGTCGGGGGAAGTGGGCCGGGATGCGGCGGGCGGAGCGGGCGTGGGCCTGGCCCATCCAACCGAGGCCGAGGACAGCTATTCCGATGCGACGTTTCATCGAGCCACCCGTCCAGCCGCCGAGGTGATCGGGAGCCGGGCATCCTGGCCTTGGTCGGACCACGCCTCGCGGATCCAGTGATGGTCCGGATCGTCGCAGAACGCCATCGTGCGTTCCTCCGCCGGACCGGCCAGGACGTTCAGGAAGTACATCGGGTATTCCGGTTGAGCGGTCGAGGGTCCGTGGTAGCCCTGGGCGACGAGGTACACATCGCCGTCGAGGACCGTCACGGTCTCGTCGGAGGACCCGTCGACGGTGTAGACGCGGAACAGGCCCTGGCCGTGGGGGTGGCCGTGTGACTCGTCGAGGCGCCCCATCCGGAAGTAGTAGATCTCCTCGTTCGCCGGTACGCAGTCGCCGATGCCGTCGTGCCGGTGGGGCGGCCACGACGAGACGTTGCCGCCCGGGGTGATGACCTCGCAGACGTTGATCTTGTGGGCGTCGGCGAAGGAGTCGGGCGTGGCGATGTTCGTGACCTGGCGGGTGGCGCGTCCTCCGCCGCGCACCTCCACCGGCACGTCCTCCGCCCCGGTGACGTGCACCGGGAACCACTTCGTCGCTCGCGCGGTGCACAGGGCGATCTCGCCGGCCGCTCCCGCAACCGTGACCGAGGAGCCGAGCGGCAGGTATATCCAGTCCGAGACGGCCGCGAAGACTCCGGTCCGGCCACGCAGCGTGTAGATCTCACCGTCGACCGTGACCTGCACATCGGTGGCGGACAGCGGGACCAGGACGCCCTCGAGCCCATCGAGCACCCGGACAGCGGGCCCGGCGGAGAGATCGAAGACCTCGAGCCCGCTGTAGGCCCAACCCGCCTGCTCGGGGGTGACCGTCAGCAGCGTGTCCGCGGTCGCCAGCGCACCGTGGCGGTAGTGGTTGATCATGAACGAACCTCCTGGGGAAACGGGGTGAGGGGGGCGGCATCGGGGTGGACGAGAGAGCCGGCACGGTCGACGGCGCCGCGTACGGTCAGCACCTCGGGGTAGAGCAGCGCACGGCCGGGAACCAGACCACGGATGTTCGCGACCCGCAGTGCCCGCTCCCAGGCATCGAAGACCTGCTCATGGTCGCGGCCGACGTCACCGCCGAGCAGCAACACGGGGCAGGTCGTGGCGGCCGCCACCCGCGCCGGATCGGCCGTGGCCGGGATCTTCAGCCACGTGTACGCCGACGACGATCCGAGCCCACTGGCCAGAGCGACCATCCGGACGAGCGCGTCCTCCGACGGGTCGAGCTCGAGACCGCCGTCGGTGCGGGTCCGATACGGAAGAGGCTCGATCAGGGCCATGACGCCGGCATCGGCCAGTGCTGTGGTCAGGCGGGCGACCGTCTCGAGGGTGCGCGGCACCCCCGGGTCGGACGGCTCGACCCGCAACAGGGTCTTACCGCCATCGAGACCGAGGGAGACCACGTGCTCGGCGTCGTACGCCGTCAGGCGGTCGTCCAGCTCCCACGACGCCCCGGCGATCCCGCCGCGGTTCATCGTGCCGACGGCGAGCCGGCCGTCGAGTGCGCCGAGCAGCGCTAGCTCCTCCAGGACGTCGGCGCTGCCGAGCACGCCGTCGACGCGGGGGTCCGCGAGGCCGGTCACCAGGCGGTCCAGCAGGGAACGGCGATCCGCCGCCGCCATCGGGTCGTCGCCGATGGCCAGCTTGCCGCGCGAGGTGTGGTCGGCCGCGAGCAGCAGCATCCGGCCGTCGTCGCCCACCAGCGGCCGGCGGCGCCGACCCACGAGGGCCTGCCGCAGGCGTCCGGGCTCGCGCACCCGGGCCTCGGTGAGTGCCCGGTAGTCCTGGTCGCTGACGGCGCTCTCGTGCTCAGCCACCGCAAGTCACCGCCTTCGTCGTCTGGTCTGCTTCAGCCGCGAAGGCCTGCAGCTCGCCCAGGGTGGGCATGGCGTCGGCGCACGTCAGACGGGACGTCACGAGCGCTCCCGCCGCGTTCGCGAGGCGACCGGTCATGGCCAGGGGCCACCCGTTGACCAGTCCGGCCGCCAGTGCGCCGCCGAAGGCGTCGCCGGCTCCGGATCCGCAACGCTCCTTCACAAGCACCGGGGCGATGACGACCCGCTCCTGCGATGTGGCGAGCAGGACGCCCTCAGAGCCCATCTTCACGACGGCGGTCGTGACCCCCCGCGAGAGCAACGCGTCGGCCGCCTCGTGCGGCTCGGCGGTCCCGACCGCCATCGCGCACTCCGCCCGGTTCCCGATCACCACACTCGAGAGCTCGATCGCCCGCGCGGCCGCCGATGCGGCCGCGGCGGGGTCGGACCACAGGGTCGGCCGGAGGTCGAGGTCCAGGACGGTGTGTGGGCGACGCTCTCGCTGTTCCAGCCACCGCATCGCCGTCCGGGCGGTAGCGCCGGACGCGAGTGTGGCACCGCTGGTCCACAGCACCCGACAGGTGAGCACCGTCTCGGCATCGATCGCGTCCGCCTCGATCGTGGTGTCGGGAGCATCCGGCTCGCGCAGGAACGTGATCGTCGGCTCGGCCGGGTCCTCCAGCGCCACCAGCACCACCGGGGTACGCCCGTCCTCACGTACGAAGACATGGCGCGGGTCCACCCCGAGCGCGGCGAGCTTGGCAATGACGTACCCGCCCAGCGGGTCCCCGCCCACCGCGGTGACGACGGCGGACCGCAGGCCGAGGCGGGCCGCGGCGACGGCAACGTTGCTCGGACTCCCGCCGATGGACTTCACGAAGGTCTGCGGGTCGAGGAAGGATGCGCCCGGCTCCTGCGCATACAGGTCGACACTGATCCGGCCGAGGGCGAGCAGATCGAGGATCCCTGCCGTCATGCGTCGCGCTCCACCAGCGGCGCGACGACCTCGCGGAGGTAGCGCATCGACTCCGCGACACCGGTGCCCGGCCCCTCGCCCTCGCCGGGCAGCGGCCCGGTGATGGCGGTGTCCTGCTCGATCACGTACCAGCCGGTGTAGCCGGCGTTCTCGAGGGTGAGCACCACGTCAGCCACGGCGACATCGCCTTGACCGAGGGACGGGAACAGGCCGGCCTGCACACCCTCCATGATCGAGGTGGAGCGATCGAGCAGAGCCGGTGCGAGGTCCAGGCGGACGTCCTTCAGGTGAACATGTCCCACCCGGTCGGCGGACTGGCGGGCGAAGTCCACGGGATCCGTGCCACCGATCGCCAGGTGGCCGGTGTCAAGGCACCAGGAAACGTCGCAGTCCTGGAGGATCCGCTCGACGTCACTCGATGTCTCGACGACGGTCTGGACATGCGGATGCAGCACCTGACGCAGTCCGGCGTCGGCGCAGATCGCGTCGACGTCGGCCAGCATCCGGACCAGGTGGGCATGCTCGCCGCGGTCAAGAGCGCGGGGCACCGACCAGTCGTCGTCCATCACGGGGCAGGACACCAAGACCGAGCCACCGGAGCGGCTCAAGAGGTCGACGAGCGCGCGCGTACGGGCCAGCGCCCCGTCGCGTCGGGCGGGATCATGCATCACGAGCGGGACGAACCCACCGAGCAGGGTCATTCCGTGGACACCGAGCACCGCGCGGATGTCCTCGGGATCGTTGGGCAAGAACCCCGTGGCGCCGTACTCCGTTGCCGAGATTCCCAGGCCTGTCATCTCGCTCAGGACCCGATCGGTGGGGAGCATGTGTCCCCAGCCAGGGACCTCGCAGACGCCCCAGGAGATGGGGGCGGACGCAATGCGGTCGAGGAAGGCCACGATCAACTCCGATGTATTGCTGGAACGGTCCAGCAAGGATGGCACACTACGCGCCGCGGCGCCACCATCACCGATCTCGCGATGTGAACGCATTCGCTGCCGACGCGACACGGCGCGGTCCAGGCCTCCGCGCGTTGGAGCATTCGGCCGGATCGCCCAATTCAGGGCGACGGACGATCGCCGCCACCCGCCGTACCAGCTCGTCGACACCGTGCGGAGTCTGCTGGATCCCCACATCGAGGCTCGACGAACCGGTCAGCTGCGGCCCAAGCTAGCGAGATCCGCCGCCAGCTGCTGGATGACCGACCGGCCGTCACGCAGCCCACCGGCCGTCGACCCGACACTCACCAGGCCGACCGGGACGCACTCGTTCAATACGTCAGGTAGGCGGCCCCTGAGTTGAGCGCGCAGCAATCTTCAGCGCCGCACTGGCCGCCCGGCAGCGCTACGCCCAGGCAACCCTGGAAGACCTCACCCACTGCGACCTGCGCCCACGGCAAACCAGGCCTCCCCCACCCAGGTCGGGACAGCTCAGCGACTGAGCACAAGCGTGACGACAGAGCACACGCTTGCTGGTCATCGAGGGGGCCGCTGCCCGGTGCTGCCGGTGATATCTAGTCGAGCAGCTCGGCGGTCCGCTCGAGCACGCGCCGCCCGTCGGCGACCGAGCGACGCCCGAGCCCGCAGGCCGCGGCGATGTCGACCGGGCGACCCAGCTCGGACTCGACGATCGAGCGGATGGTCCGCTGTTCGGCCAGCGGTTGCGACTCGTGCGCGAAACCGGCGGCGAAGTCGACCGTCCGCGGCAGCCGCAGGCGGCGGAGCGGAGCGTAGAAGTCGGCGTCGGTGGTGGCCGGCTGGTCGGCGGCGGCGAACGGCGCGTGCACGTAGACCAGTGGCGACCGGTCCGGCCAGCGCCGCACGATGGCCGTGGCCAGGTGGACCAATGGCGCGACGTCGCGCATGGTGCCGAACGCCTTGTTGTTCATGTCACCCAGGCACAGGTGCAGACCGAACCGGGTGCCCTCGGGCGCCGCCGCGGCCAGCCGGGTGATGCCCACGGCGAACCGGTCGGCCAGCACCGGCTGGAGTCGGTCGGGGGCTTTCGAGACCAGCACGAGCTCGACCGGGACCTCGATCTGGAAGACCGCGTCGTCGCCCACGACCCCGCGTACGCCGCGGATCTCGGTCAGCGTCGCCTCGGTGAACGCGCGACGGTGCCGCAGGGCACCCACCGGACCCAGGGTGAACATGGCCAGGTCGAAATCACCGGGCACCCCCGACTGGTAGGTGAGGTCCGGTCGGCCGTACTGCTCGCGGATACGCTCCAGCGCGGGCAGGCTCGACCGCGCGGCGGCGATGTGACCGAAGTCCAGGTTGGCGCCGTAGAGCGTCCGACCACGCCGGGTCCGCAGCTGCGGCACCTTGTCGTAGTCGGACCAGTCACCGGCCCGTGCGACCTCGAGGTCGGGATGATGGCGTAGGCCCTCGACGATGGAGATGACCCAGTTGCGCCGTTCCCCGGTCTCACCGTCGGGTAGGCGACGCAGCCGTGGCCCGAGGAGTTGCATGGCGAGATCCATCGCCTCGTAGGCGTCGCCTCCCGGGAGACTGCCGACCAGATGAGCGCTGCGCTCGGTCATGGGTTCACCTTCCGTCCGGTCGATGGCCTCACCCTAGGGCGAGCCGGGTCACGGACCGGATCGGGTTGTTGACGTGCCCTGCATCACGACTTGGTGACGCGTGTTGCCATCATCTCCGGATTCGGTTAATGTTCCCTCAAGTTCAGGGCGTACCACGATCGTCACCTTCCGGGTGTCGCCATCCACGTACCTCGATAGGCCTGGACCGGGGCCTGAGCGCCCATCGCCAAGACACTTCCTGGGGGCCAGCCGGCGTCGATCGACGCGGCTGATGTGTCTGTCACGGATCACCGAGCGGATCGTCGTCATGACGGCTGCCGGATTCGCTCCGACGACACCAGCGACACCCAACTCACGCACACCTTCGGCGCACGGGGTGAATCTCTCTCTGACAACGATGTCTGAGTCGGTTGCACCCCCCTCTCCCCCATCTCGGCCGGAGAGCTCGCCCCACTACTGACTCGTCGCTATGACGAGTGTCATCACACGAAGAGAGCTGAACATGTTCAAGTCGAACACTCATGCTCGGGGGATCGTGATCGCGGCTCTGGGTCTCGGCCTCAGCCTCGGCAGCACCGCGGCCATGGCCGACGACGCGGCGTCCGTTCCGCCGTCCAAGCAGAGCGCGGCCGTGTCCGCCGACTCGATGTCGACCCCGGACCTGCCCTACCGCGTCGCCGGCATCGGCACCGGTGAGCGCAAGGTCCTGGCCCACTACTTCCCGCCGTTCCCGGTGTCGCTCGACAACAGGGGGCCGGCCGACGACTACTACACCCGCAACTACCTCAATCCCGACGGCGAGGCCGGCAAGTTCAAGGCGGTCGGCGGGTTCCTCCGGGACCGTCCCCTCGGCCGGGCTCCGATCAGCGGTGACTACAAGACCCAGGACGCCCTGACCGAGGTCAAGCAGGCCCAGTCCGCATCGGTCGACGGCTTCACCGTCGACATCCTCAACTGGACCGGAGCGAACTGGGACCGCTCGTTGCTGATGGCTCGGGCGGCGGCGCAGAGCGGCACCGGCTTCGTCACCGTGCCGAACGTCGACATGACGTCCAGTGCTGCGAGCGCCTCGATCGAAGACATGGCGGCCAAGCTCAATGACTTCTACAACCAGGGCTCGGCCTACCGGCTGGCCGACGGCCGCTACGTGCTGTCCAGCTTCAAGGCCGAGGTGCAGCCCGCGGCCTGGTGGGCCCGGTTGGCCGCCGAACTCGACACCAGGTACGGCAAGAAGACCGCGTTCGTCGGGGTCTTCCTCGAGCTCACCGACGCTCGAATCCGCGACTACGCCCCGGTCAGCTACGCGCTGAGCATCTGGGGCGTGCGTACCGCCGCCAGCGTCAAGGCCGCGCCGGACTGGGCGACCAAGGTCCACGCCGCGGGCGTCAAGTGGATGGCCCCGATCGCCGTCCAGGACGTGCGGCACGTGGCCAAGCGCTACGCCGAGTCCAACAACACCGAGACCCTGCGGGCCAGCTGGACCCGGGCGATCGGCGACAAGTCCGAGCTGGTCCAGATGATCACCTGGAACGACTACAGCGAATCCACCCAATTCGCTCCGTCCCTCGCCCACGGCCGGGCCTTCCTCGACCTGTCGGGTTACTACGCCACCCAGTTCAAGCAGGGCTCGGCGCCGAGCATCACCGGCGACGAGCTGGTCGTCACCCACCGTGTCCAGGAGCACCAGACCCAGCCCACCGAGCAGTCGGGCACCATGGACTGGACGCTGTCGGGCACCAAGACCGCTCCCCGGAACACCGTCGAGGTGGTGAGCCTGCTGAGCAAGCCCGGGCAGGTCACCGCGCAGGTCGGCGCGGAGAGCGTCACCTACGACGCCCCGGCCGGTCTGAACGCCCAGGTGGTCCCGCTCGGACTCGGCACCGTGTCGGCCACGCTGCACCGCGGAGCCACCCCGGTGCTGTCGGTCACCTCGTCGCAGCCGGTGCGTTCCTCGGTCACCCGCTGGGACCTGCAGTACTACGCGGTCACCGCTCAGGCCAAGGCCTCGGCCACTCCCGAGGTCGTCTCGACCCCGCAGCCCTCGACCAGCCCGTCGGTGCCGCCCACCACCATCACCACCCCCCCGACGACCACGCCCTCCCCGGACGCACCCACCAGCCCGCCGGCCACGACCCCGCCGAGCACCCCGCCGGCCCCGGTCACCACAAAGGTCCTCGTCCGGGCCGGATCCGATGGCTACGCCAACGCCACCGCACCGAAGACCAAGTACGGCACGTCGAGCTCGATGGCCTCGCGTGGCGGCAAGAAGGGCTATGCCTCCTATCTGAGGTTCACCCTGCCCAAGGCTCCGACCGGAAGCCGGCTGGTCAAGGCCGGCCTGACCATCCACACGACCACCGAGTCGTTCGCCGGCTCGGCGGGCAAGCACCAGATCAAGAAGACGGCCAACAGCTGGACCGAGAAGGACCTGACCTGGAAGAAGCGGCCCGCGTTGAGCACGACGATCGGGCAGTTCTCGACCAAGAGCAAGGCGAACGCCTCGACCACGGCCGTCCTCGACACCGCCACCCTGGCAGCGTCGGGTGGCAAGACCATCAGCTTCGGGGTCACCTCGAAGTCGTCGGACAACCTCTGGTTCTGGAGTCGGTCGCACGCCAACACCGACTTCCGACCGACCCTGGTCCTGACCTACCAGGTCGGCTGAACCCGAGGACGAAGAGGTACGCCCGGTCGACGGTGCGTGAGTCGCCCGCTCACGCCCCGCCGGCCGGGCGTTTCGGGGTGCCGGGCGCCCGGCGGACCCGGTCGAACCACAACGATGCGGCCACGGCGAGGGCCACGAGCAGTCCGCCGACGCCGGCGAACCACGACGCGATGTCGATCCGCTCGGTCGTCACGGTGACGTGGTTGGGCAGGTCGCCCAGGGCGAGTTGGAGCTGATCGGCGCTTTCGGCCCGGTAGTACTGGCCTCCCGTGGTCTCGGCCACCGCCTGCAGCGAACCCTCGTCGATGACCAGAGGATTGCGCCCGCCGTTGCGGCCGCCGCCGCCGAAGCCCGGCCCCCCACCGGCCCAGCTGCCGGCCTGCTGACCGGTGCACGTCGCCCGACTCGGCGTGGTGGTGCCGAACCCGATGGTGAACACCCGCAGACCACGACCGGCCGCCACCGCACTCGCTTCCTCGGGCTCGACGCCCTGGGTGTTGGCGCCGTCGGTCAGCACGACGATGACGTGCGGCGAGTAGCCGGTCCGCTGCGCGGACTCCGTGTCGACCCCGGTCGGGGCGACGCTCGGATCGATGGCGGCGAGCCCGTCGATCGAGGTCAGGATGGCTGAGCCGATCGCCGTCCCGCGGGCCGTCGAGACGTTGTCGATCGCCTCCACCAGCGCGTCGGTATCGGTGGTCGGGGGAACCGGGAGCCCCGCCACCCCGGCGAACGTCACCAACCCGATACGGGTGTTCCCGGCCTGGCTGCGGACGAAGTCGGTGGCCGCCTGCTGGGCGACGGTGATCCGGTTCGGCTCGATGTCGGTCGAACACATCGACCCCGACACGTCCATGGCCAGCATGATCGTGGTCGCGTTCGAGGCGACTGGGACCCGGGCCTGCGGGCGGGCGACCCCGACGCCGAGGGTGGCGAACCCGAGCGCGAGCAGCAACGCGGGGATCAACCGGGCCCACCGCGTACGCCGGGGCAGCGACGCCCGGACCAGCGCGATCGAGGTGACCCGCACGACGGCGCGGCGACGACGACGCCGCCACAGCCACACCGAGGTCCACAGCAGCGGGATGACGGCCAGTGCGGCCAGTGCCCATGGCCAGGTGAAGCTCATCAGACCAACCTCCCGGACCGCAGCACGGTGAGCACCGCCCCGACCACGAGCAGCGCGAGGGCCACCGCGATCAGCCCCCCGGCCAGCGGCACGTCCTCCTCGGCCACCGTCAGCCGCAGGTCGATGGTCGACGCCACCCCGTCGAGCTCGGCCGCGTCCGACGCCGGGTGGTAGCTCCCGCCGGTGGTCGCGGCGATCGTCGTCAGCCGGTCGGCGTCGAGCACGGTCTGGAGCTGGAAGCCGTCGACCTCCACCGTGGCGCCGGAGGCCGTGCCGACCCCGACGGTCTCGATGTGGACGCCGGCGTTCTGAGCGACGGTGGCGGCGTCGGTGCTGGCCCGTTCGTCGGAACTGGTGTCACCGCCGTCGGACAGCAGCACGATCGTGGCCGAGCCCCAGTAGCCGAGCTCGGGCAGGGTGCCGTCCTCGGCGATGACCGACCGGCTTCCCGGTGATCGCGCTGAGTGATCCGAGGATCGCCGCCGCCAGCGACGTCCCGCCCGAGGTGCGTAGCGCTTCGACGGCCGCCCTGGATGCGTCGCGGTCCGGGCTCGGGGCCGACGTGGTCAGCGCGCCCTGCTCGAAGCCGACCACGCCGATGTCGACGCTGTCGGGCTGGGCGTCGATGAAGGCGAGGGCCGCGCGCTGGGCGGCGGCCAGCCGGTTGGGCTCGACGTCGTCGGCCGCCATGCTGTTGGACACGTCCATGGCCAGGATGACCGTTCCCGCGCTCCGTGCCACCGGCAGTGCCGCGGCCGGACCCGCGCCGGCGATGGCGAGGACCAGGACTCCGGCCACGGTGAACCAGCGCCCGATCGGCCGGGTCGCCGGCCCGGTCGCCGTCAGACCGGCCGCGCTCAGCGCTGCGGTTCGGCGCCGTTCGAGCACGGCCACGGCATAGCCGAGCGCCCCGGTCAGCAGCAGACCGAGGACCAGCAGGACCGGGTGGGCCAGGCTCACCTGCGCCTCCGATCGGTCTCGGCGACGACGGCGAGCAGCGTCTCGACCACGTCGGCGGCGGTGTCGACGTGGTGCAGCGGCACTCCGGCCCGACGCATCCCGGCGCGGAGCTCGGACTCGCGGGCGTCGACGCCCTCGCGGAACCGGGCGCGGAACCACGGGTCGGTGGTGTCGACGAGCAGTTGCTCACCGGTCTCGGCGTCCTCGACCATGATCAGTCCGACCTCCGGCAACGCGTCGTCGCCGGCGTCGACCACCCGGAGGGCGACGACCTCGTTGTGCTGGGCCAGTCGGATCAGCGGTCGGTCCCAGTCGCCGGTGCCGATGAAGTCGGACACGACGACGACCAACGCCCGGCGGGCCAGCGAGGTCGCCGCGCCGAGCATGGCGGCCAGGTCGGTGGTCGATCCGGCCCGCGCCGCCGTCGATGCGGCGAGGGCCCGGCCGATCCGCAGTGCCTGCCCGCGACCGCTGCCCGGCGGGACGATCCGGGCGCCCACCCGACCTTGATCGTCGGTCCCGGAGTCGTAGAGCACCGCGCCGACCCGGTTGCCGTTGCGCCCGAACAGCCGGGCCAGCAGTAAGGCGAGCTCGGTGAGCACGTCCTGCTTGCCGCGACCCGGACCTCCGACCACCATCGACGCCGACCGATCGAGCACCAGCCAGGCGGTCAGCTCGCGGTCCTCGTGGAACTGCCGGATCTGCGGTTCGTCGAGCCGCGCGGTCACGTTCCAGTCGATATGACGAGCGTCATCACCATCGACGTAGGGCCGCGATCCGGCGAAGTCGAACCCGCTGCCCCGTCGCGCCGTGTCGTAACCGCCCTGGATCCGGCCGTCGAGCCGGCGGCGTACGCGCCACTCCAGCTGGTGCAACAGTCGGTCGGTGGCGGCGTGCGGACGCGCGGTGATGCTAGCCATGGGTCAGGCTGCCCCCGGCCGCGACGAGCGCCAGCGAGGACCGGCCAGGCGGGGGTGTGGGGGTCGTCCCCCACATAGACACAGCTCCGGCCGCGACGAGCGCCAGCGAGGACCGGCCAGGCGGGGGTGTGGGGGTCGTCCCCCACATAGACACAGCTCCGGCCGCGACGAGCGCCAGCGAGGACCGGCCAGGCGGGGGGCGTGGGGGGTCGTCCCCCCACATAGACACAGCTCCGGCCGCGACGAGCGCCAGCGAGGACCGGCCAGGCGGGGGGCGTGGGGGGTCGTCCCCCCACATAGACAGGGCCACCTCTCTCATGACTGCAGGACCACGTCGGGCGAACGCACGGCGCGCAGCACCCGGGTCAGGACGGTGTCGGCGTCGAGGTCGTCGGCCAGCGCCTCGTACGAGAGCACCAGCCGGTGGCGGAGGACGTCGAGGGCGATCTCGTCGACGTCGTAGGGCAGCACGTAGTCGCGTCCGCGGAGGAAGGCCAGCGCCCGGGCACACAGCACCAGCGCGATCGAGGCGCGCGGGCTGGCGCCGTAGGTCACGTAGCGATCGAGTTCGCCGACGCCGACGCTTCCGGGCGAGCGGGTGGCGGCGACCAGGCGCACCGCGTAGTCGACGATGGCCGGATCGACGTAGGTGCGTTGGGCCCGTTCCCGCAGCGCGATCAGGTCCTCCGGACTGCTCATCACCTGCGGCGGTCCGGCGGCGTAGAGCGCACGCTCGACGATGGCGTGCTCCTCGGGCGCGGTGGGATAGCCGACCAGCACCTTCATCATGAAGCGGTCGACCTGGGCTTCGGGCAGTGGATAGGTGCCGTCGGACTCGATCGGGTTCTGCGTGGCCATGACCAGGAACGGCTCGGGCACCGCGAACGTGTCGCGGCCGATGGTCACCTGCCGCTCCTGCATCACCTCGAGCAGGGCACTCTGCACCTTGGCCGGGGCCCGGTTGATCTCGTCGGCCAGCAGCAGGTTGGTGAACACCGGGCCGAGCGACACCTCGAACTCACCGGACCGCTGGTGGTAGACGCGCGTGCCGACCAGATCGGCCGGGACCAGGTCGGGGGTGAACTGGATCCGCTGGAACTCCCCGCCGATCGCCGCGGCCAGCGACTTCACGGCCAGCGTCTTGGCCAGCCCGGGCACCCCTTCGACCAGCAGGTGGCCGCCGGCCAGCAGGGCGATGGCCATCCGCTCGAGCAGGACGTCCTGGCCGACGATCGTGCGTTTGACCTCGAACAGCACGGGCTCGAGCGGGTTGGCCGTCATGAGGCACCTTTCGTCGCAGTCGGCGTGGGCTGCGGGGTCGTCGACGCGTCCGGGGAGGTCACAATCGGGGCCCGCCGCCCGGGCCATCGCCGTCGCCGCCGCCCAGGGCGGTTCCGATCGGCACGGCGAAGCCGATGCCGGCGAACGCCTCGTCCTTGCCCGGGTCGGCGATCGACACCACCACGCCGATCACGGCGCCGCGGGCATCGAACAACGGGCCACCCGAGCTCCCCGGGTTGACCGCGGCGTCGAACTGGATCAGCCCGCTCACCGACCCGGTCTTGGTGGTGGTCCTGCGGCCCAGGCCGGAGACGATGCCGGTGCTGGTGCTGGCCCGCAGGCCGAGCGGGTTGCCGATGGCCACCACGTCGGAACCGACGGCCACGGCACCGCCGAGCACGGCGGGGACGACGACTTCGGGCAGCTTCTTCGGGGTCAGGGTGGCGGTGTCGTTCTTCGGGTTGTCCGTGGCCACCGTGGCCGCGCTCCGGGTGCCGTCGGCGAAGGTGAGGGTGATCCGACCGCCGCCGGCGATGACGTGGTGCGCGGTGAGGACCACGCCGGTGTCGGTGACCACCGTCCCCGACCCCAGCGAGCCCTTCGACGTGGTGACCAGCACCACCGACGGGAGGACCTGGGTGTAGAGGTCGGGCACCGGAAGCGCGGTGGGTGTCTTCGCACCGCTCGGGGTCGGTGTCGGCGTGTCCTGGCTGCTCGGGGTGGACGCCGAGCCCAGCCGGAAAGCCAGGGCGGCGACCAGGACCAGCGCCAGCAGCCCGAGGGCGACGGCGGCGTACGCCCGCGGTCGGCCCGGCGGGCGCCGGCCGAACAGGGTCCGCCGCGGTCGGGGAGGGCCGCCGACATCGAGGGTCTCAGCCGTTCCCGAGGACGCCGGATCCGAGCTCGGAACGGCCGTCGGCAGTGGTGGCGAGGCGGCGATCGGCTCGGGGTCGGACGCGCGGAACCCCCGCGTACGGCCAGCCCCGGTCGGGTCCATGGTCACAGCCTAGGCACGCGACCTCATGAGTGAGCTGTGCATGGATCGCCGGATCGCTAGGACCGGAAGTCGAACGAGCTCCCGATCCGACCGCCGGCCTGGGCCGTACCGTTGGCCAGACCGGCGGACAAGATCGCACCGGTCCGGTCGGTGAGCATCCAGCTGATCGTCGCGGCCGCGACCACCGAGAACGCGTCGTCGGCGATCAGGTTGTTGGCCACCAGCTGCATGCCGGAGGCTGACTGGGCCTTGACCAGCAGCACTCGCACCTCCTCGGTCCGGATCCACTCCTGCAGCATCGCCGTCACCCGCGGCGACCGGGTGGCGCCGGTCGGGATGGTCTCGACCTGCTGCAGGAAGGTGTCGATGGCCGCGATCGCCGGGATGACCAGCCCGAGCGCCTCGGCCGCGGTCACCGTCTCGGCGTCGGGCTCGGTCGTCGGATCGGGTGTGGGGGCCGCCTCGAGTCGGCCCCGCTGGGTGGCCAGGTCCTCGCGAGCGGTCCGCAGATCCTCGATCCGGCCGGCGATCGGCGAGGCATCGGGCAGCAGCCGGAACGTCTCGTGGAAGACGTGACGCTTCGCGTTGCCACCCTTGAGCCGACCGGCCACCGCGACCGCTGCGGTCAGATCGTCGAAGTCGAGCTTCCCGGTGGTCACCGTCTTCGGCGTCGACAGCAGCGAGAGGATCCCCGGGATCAGCTGACCGGCGGCGGCGAGGGCCAGACCGAGCGACGCGAGTTCGCTGGTCGTGGCACCCAAGGCCTCGACCGCTGCTGCCTGAGCGGTCTCCGCCAGCTCGCCCAGCCGGGTGATCCCGGCCTCGACGCTGAGCAAGGTCGCCTCGGCACCGACCAGATCGACGTCGTTGGTGACCAGGACCGTCCAGTCGTCCGCGCCGGTCACCTTGACCACCTGCTCGACGACCTTCGCCGGCGGCGTCGCCGATCGCCGCACCGGCCACCCCCGTCCCGGCGGCCGGGCCCCCGTCACCCTTGACGTCCAGAGCACCGCGGGTCACCGCGCCCACATCGGGCAGCACCGAGGTCAGGCTGTCGCGCCTGGTCTTGGCCGCCTCGTCGTCGGCTGCGGTCGCGCGCCGGGCGACGGCCGCCGGCGACGACGCCTCGCGTTCCTCCCGCTCGGCTTTCGCCGCCGCGGCCTCGGCCGACCGCGCCTTGGCCTCCGCCTCACGCTGCTCCGGGGTCGACGCCGGCGTCGGGGTCACCGCTCTCTTGGCCATGATCGCGACGCTAGCCACCCGGACCGACCGCCACCGGGGATGGCAGAAATTTACCCGTCCCGCCCGCCCACGCGTGGGTTTGGCCTACGTCTGGGTCACCGGGCTGATGACGATCTCGTCGAGGCGCACGTGCGGCGGCGAGTCGAGGACGAAGCGCACAACCCGGCCGATGTCGTCCGGGGTCAGCATCCCGGCCCGGGCGGCCTGGTCGGGGACCACCGGTCGCATCCGCAGGAAGTCGCTGTCGACGTCGCCCGGGCACAGGTGGCAGGCCCGGATCCCGTGCCCGGCCTCCTGCGCGTTGAGGGTTTGGCAGATCGAGGCCAGCGCCGACTTGCTGGCGCTGTACGCCACCCCGGCCATCGGGCTGAAGCGCCAGCCCGCGTACGAGGACACGACGACGACCTGTCCGCCGCCGCGTCGGCGCAGGTCGGGCAGCACGGCGTCGACGATCCGCACCACCGCGCTCAGGTTGGTCTCGATGATCGCCTCGACATCGTCGATCGACTGGTCGGCCCAGGTGCGGTCGGGGTGGTTGAGTCCGGCCGACAGCACCAGGTCGTCGACGCCGTCCCAGGTCCGGGTGATCTCGGCGTGGGCGGAGCGGAGCGCCTCCGGGTCGCGGGCGTCGAGCGCGAGCACCAGCGGCTCACCCCCGCCCTGCTCGACCAGTTCGGCAGTCTCGCGGAGCGCGTCGACCCGACGGCCGCTGAGCGCGATCCGGCGGCCCGGCGCGGCCGCCACCGCCGCGGCCCGACCCATCCCGCTGCCCGCCCCGGTGACCCACAGCACCCGCGGCGTGGCCATCAGCGCTCCCCCGCGATCTCGTACGCGCGCTGCGGGAACTGCGTGGCGAACTTGCCGCCGCTGACGTCGATCAACGTGCCGGTGATGTAGCGGGCGGCGTCGCTGGCCAGGAAGCGGATCAGGTCGGCGACCTCGGCCGGGTCGCCCCAGCGGCGCAGGGTCAGCGTGTCGAGCAGTCGGCCCTGCGCGTCCGGCTCCATCTGGTCGAAGCCGTTGATGGCGGTCGGGATCATCCCGGGCGCGTAGGCGTTGGCGGTGATGTTCCACGGTCCGAGTTCGCCGGCCAGCGTCCGGGTGAGTTGGACCACGGCGGCCTTGGACGCCGCGTACGCCGCACTCCCGATGCTCGGCACGATGACCGCGAACGAGGCGGCGTTGATGATCCGCCCCGAGTTCTGCCGCTTCATCACCGGCGTGACGGCCCGGCACATCCGGAACACCCCGGTCACGTTGACGTCGAAGCACAGGTTCCAGGTCTCGTCGTCGAGCTCCTCGATCAGCCCGGCACCGAGCACGCCGGCGTTGTTGACCAGGACGTCGATCCGCCCGAACCGGTCGACCACCTCCTGCACCGTCGCGTTCACCGCCGCGGTGCTCCGGACGTCGCAGCTCAGGGCGGCCCCGTCGACACCGGCCGCCGCGTGGGCGTCGGCGAACCAGTCGAGCGCCGCGTCGTCGACGTCGATGACGACCACGGTCGATCCCTCGGCCAGGAACGCCTCGGCGATGGCCCGGCCGATCCCTCGGCCGGCTCCGGTGATGACGACGACTCGACCGCGCAGATCGAGGATCATGGGGGCTCCTTCGTAGTGGGTGCCTTCAGGTAATCACCACGACCCTCGCGTGGTCGTCGCCCCGGGTGCGTCGAGCGGTCAGCCCGGGTGTTCCTCGACGATGACGACCTCGAGCGTGCGCGGACCGTGGACGCCCTCGACCCGGTCGAGTTCGATGTCGCTGGTCGCGCTGGGGCCGCTGATCCAGGTCTGCGGCCGGGTCGGCTCGAGCCGGGCCACCGCCTGCGGGACGTCGGCCACGATGTCGGCGGGTTCGACCACGCACAGGTGATAGTCGGGGATCAGGCTGATCACCCGTCGACCCATCGCCGGTCGAGCCGTCGAGGATCAGCGAGCCGGTCTCGGCCACGGCCACCGCGCACCGGGTCAGCACCCCGTCGAGGCCGTCGAGGGTGGCGACGTCGAGCGGCTGGGCGATCGAGTCGGCGACCGTGTCGATCCCGGCGATCCACGCCGGGTCGAGGTCGTCGGGGACGACGACCCGGGAGGCTCCCCGCTCGCTCAGCGCCGCCGCGATGGTGGCGGGCAGATCGGCGGCCGAGCACCGGCGGACGAGCGCCTTGTAGTCGATCAGGCGGTCGATCAGCCGTTCGGTCAGCTCGGCGGCACCGAGATCGGAGCTGGTCCGGTAGTCCCGGGTGATGTCGGCGTACGCGGGGGCGTCGGGCGGAGCGGCCCGGTGCGCAGCCGCGATGCGGGCCAGCACGTCGTCGCGGGCGCTCACTGCTGGTGCTCCTTGCTCCACCAGTCGCGGAACGTCTGTTCGGGCGGGCGGGCCAGGTCACGGGTGTCGGTCCACTGCTTGACCAGCGGGAACGGCAATCTCCCGATGACGCCGCGGCGGCGGCCGAGGATCCGTCCGAGTCGCCCGCCGCGCAGGGCCAGGGCCCACCGCCGGGGGTTGCTCATCACGAAACCGGCCAGTCGCATGGCCAGCGACTCCGCGCTCGGGCGGCGGTGGTCGGCCGCGTACGCCTCGGTGTGCTCGGCCCGCAGGTGGACCAGGATCTCCGGGATGTTGATCTTGACCGGGCAGACGTCGTAGCAGGCGCCGCACAGCGAGCTCGCGTACGGCAGCGACGCGTTGTCCTCGATCCCGGTGAGCTGTGGCGACAGGATGGCCCCGATCGGTCCGGGATAGACCGAGCCGTACGCGTGCCCGCCGGCCCGCTCGTAGACCGGGCAGACGTTGAGGCAGGCGCTGCAGCGGATGCAGTTGAGCGCGTCGCGACCGCCGGCGTCGGCCAGCACCGCGGTGCGGCCGTTGTCGAGCAGGATCACGTGGAACTCCTGCGGCCCGTCGCCCGGGGTGACCCCGGTCCACATCGAGGTGTACGGATTCATCCGCTCGCCGGTCGAGGAGCGCGGCAGCAGCTGGAGGAACACCTCGAGATCGGCGTAGCGCGGGACGATCTTCTCGATCCCCATGATGGTGATGAGCGTCTGGGGCAGGGTCAGACACATCCGGCCGTTGCCCTCGGACTCGACCACGGCCAGCGTGCCGGTCTCGGCGATGCCGAAGTTGGCCCCGCTGATGGCCACCCGGGCCGACAGGAACTTGGCCCGCAGGTGGGCCCGGGCCGCACCGGCCAGCGACCTTCGGTTCGTCGCTCAGTTCCGGGTCGACCGACGGCATCTCGGCCAGGAAGATGTCGCGGATCTCGGTCCGGTTGCGGTGGATGGCCGGGACCAGGATGTGCGACGGCTTGTCGTGGCCGAGCTGGACGATGAGCTCGGCCAGGTCGGTCTCGAGGGCAGCGATCCCGGCGGCCTCGAGCGCCTCGTTGAGCCCGATCTCCTGGGTGGCCATCGACTTGACCTTGACCACCTCGTCGACCCCGGTCGCCTTGACCAGGTCGAGGACGATCCGGTTGGCCTCGGCCGCGTCGCGGGCCCAGTGGACCACGCCGCCACGCGCGGTCACCGCGCTCTCGAACTGGGTCAGGTATTCGGGCAGGTGGGCCATGGTGTGGACCTTGAGCTGACGGCCGGCCTCGCGCAGTTCCTCCCAGTCGGCCACTTCGTCGACCACCGCGGCGCGCTTGGCCCGGATGGTCGTGGTGGCGTGGGCCAGATTGCGGCGCAGCTGACCGTTCTGCAGCGTGCGGTGGGCCGCGACCGGGAACGACTCGTCGCCGCGGAGGTTGCCGACCCCGCGCGGGGCGGTGGGCGGCAGCTGCGGCATCCCCAGCATCACCGCGCTCACGGGACCAGTCCCGTCGTCGTGGCGACCTGGCTGGTCGGCGGCCCGATGTGCAGCGGGTCGTCCCGGGTCGCGGCCAGGATCTGGGCGAGGTGCAGGGTCTGGGTGCCCGCCTGGATCCGCGACAGACCGCCACCGATGTGCATCAGGCACGAGCTGTCGCCGGCGCTGCACACCTCGGCCCCGGTCGCCGCGCACGTTGGTCATCTTGTCGGCCAGCATCGCCGCCGAGCTGTCGGCGTTCTTGATCGCGAAGGTGCCGCCGAAGCCGCAGCACTGGTCGGCGCCGGGCAGCTCGACCAGGTCGATCCCCTCGACCGCGGCCAGCAGCCGGGTCGGCTTGTCCCCCACCCGCAGCATCCGCAGCGAGTGACAGGTCGGGTGGTAGGTGACGCGGTGCGGGAAGTAGGCCCCGACGTCGGTGACGCCGAGCACGTCGACCAGCAGCTCGGACAGCTCGTAGGTGCGGGCCGACACCGCGTCGACCGCGCCGACCAGCGTCCGCCGGCCGAACCGCTCGGCGACCATCCGGTGCTGATGACGGACCGACCCGACACACGAGCCGGACGGCGCGACCACGGCGTCGTAGCCGGCGAACACGTCGGCGAACCGCTCGACCAGCGGCAGCGCCTGCTTCTGGTAGCCGGTGTTGACGTGCATCTGGCCGCAGCACGTCTGATCGGGCGGGAACTCGACCTGATGGCCGAGCCGCTCGAGCAACCGCACCGTCGCCCGTCCCACGTCGGGGAACATCGCGTCGGCCAGACAGGTGATGAACAACGCGATCTTCATGACTCGGCTCCCGGGTGCGGTGGATGACGGACCGGCGGATGGCTCGCGGCGACCAGCCCGCGGAGGTCCTCGAGGCTGCCGGAGATCAGACCCGGCAGCACGGGCCTGGATCAACACGTTACCGAGCGCGGTCGCCTCGACCGGTCCGGCCAGCACCGGACGCCCGGTGCGATCGGCGGTCAGCTGGCAGAGCAAGGCGTTCTGGCTGCCCCCGCCGACGACGTGCACGACATCGATCGTGCACGCCCGGTCAGCCGCTCGGCGTCGTCGATGGCCGCGCGTACGCGGCGGCCAGGCTCTCGCAGATGCAGCGGACGACCGCGGCCGGCGTACGCGGCACCGGCTGCCCGTCGGCCGCGCACAGGCGTGACGATCCGATCGACCATGTCGCCGGCCGGGAGCAGCGACGGGTCGTTCGCGTCGAACACCGCGATCGGTCCGGTGACGGCGGCCGCGTCGCGCGAGCAGGGCGGTCAGCTCGACGTCCTCACCCCGCCGGCGCCAGTCGCGCATCGACTCGCTGCAGCAGCCACAGCCCGCCGACGTTGCGCAGATAGCGGACCCGGCCGTCGACACCGCCCTCGTTGGTGAAGTTGGCCTCGCGGCTGGCGTCGGTCAGCACCGGGCGCGTCGAGTTCGACCCCGACCAGCGACCAGGTGCCCGAGGAGATGTAGGCGGCAGTCCGCCCGGTCATGCGGCACGCCGACCACCGCCGAGGCCGTGTCGTGCGAGCCGACCGCGACCACCGCGAGCGTGTCGCGGCAGCCCGGTCCGCGCGGCGATCTCGGGCCGGCAGCGTGCCGATCGGCTCGACCGGGCTCGACCAGCGGCGGGAACAGCTCGGTCCGCGTCGAGTCCGAGCGCGCCCGATGATCTCGGCCGACCAGGTGCGGGTGGCGCGTCGAGCAGCCCGGTCGTCGAGGCGTTGGTGATCTCGGTCCGCAGCTCGCCGGTCAGCCAGAAGGCGAGCAGGTCGGGCAGCAGCAGGGCGCGGCGGGCCCGACCCCAGCGCGGACCACCGCGCTCGGCGGCGAGCTGGTAGACGGTGTTGAACGGCAGGAACTGCAGGCCGCTGACCGCGTAGAGCCGCTCGCGGCCGATCCGCTCGTGCACCGCGTCGACCGCGCGTCGCGGTCCGGTCGTCGCGATAGGCGATCGGCTCCTCGATCAGCACGCCGTCGGCGTCGAGCAGGCCGTAGTCGACGGCCCAGGTGTCGATGCCGATGCTGACCACGCGCCGGTGCCGCGCGGCCAGCCGGGTCAGCCCGGTCAGCACCTCGTCGAACAGCCCGGTCAGGTCCCAGCGCAGGTGACCGTCGGAGGTGACCGCGCCGTTCGGGAACCGGTGGACGACCTCGAGCTCGAGCCGTCCGTCGGCCACGACCCCGGCCACCACCCGACCGCTCGACGCGCCGATGTCGACGGCCGCGAAGACCGGACGCTCGAGGTGGGGTCGAGCCCCGCCGACGAGGCGCCGGCGGTCATCGCAGGAACGCGGCGGCCACCCCGGCGTCGACCGGGATGTGCAGACCGGTGGTGTGCGACAGGTCGGACGAGCAGAGCACGAACACCGCGTTGGCGACGTGCTCGGGCAGCACCTCGCGCTTGAGCAGGGTGCGCTGGGCGTAGTAGGCGCCGAGCTCCTCCTCGGGCACGCCGTAGACCGCCGCGCGCTTGGCGCCCCAGCCGCCGGCGAAGATGCCCGAGCCGCGGACGACCCCGTCGGGGTTGATGCCGTTGACCTTGACGCCGTGCTCGCCGAGCTCGGCGGCCAGCAGCCGGACCTGGTGGGCCTGGTCGGCCTTGGTCGCGGAGTAGGCGATGTTGTTCGGGCCCGGCGAAGACCGAGTTCTTGCTCGAGATGTAGACGATGTCACCGCCGAGCTTCTGCTCGATCAGCACCTTGGCCGCGGCCCGTGAGACCAGGAACGAGCCCTTGGCCATCACGTTGTGCTGCAGGTCCCAGTCGGCGACGGTGGTGTCGAGCAGCGACTTGGACAGCGACAGCCCGGCGTTGTTGACCACCAGGTCGAGCCCGCCGAAGGCGAGCACCGCGGCGTCGATGCCGGCCTGGACGGCCGCCTCGTCGGTGACGTTCGCCGCCACCCCGATGGCCACGTCCGTGGTCCCGATCTCGGCGGCGGCGGCCTGGGCCTTGGCCAGGTCGAGATCGGCCATGACCACGCAGGCGCCCTCGGCGGCCAGTCGGGTGGCGATGGCCTTGCCGATGCCCGGAGGCGGCGCCGGTGACCAGCGCGATCCGGGTGGCCAGCGGTTTCGGCTTGGGCATCCGGGCCAGCTTGGCCTCCTCGAGCGCCCAGTACTCGATCCGGAACTTCTCGCTCTCCTCGATCGGCGCGTACGTGGACAGCGCTTCGGCGCCGCGCATCACGTTGATGGCGTTGACGTAGAACTCGCCGGCGACCCGTGCGGTCTGCTTGTTGGCGCCGTAGGAGAACATCCCGACCCCGGGGATCAGGATGATCAGCGGGTCGGCGCCGCGGATCGCCGGCGAGTCGGCGTCGCTATGACGGTCGTAATAGGCCTGGTAGTCGGCCCGGTAATCCCGGTGCAGTTCCTCGAGCCGGGCGATCGAGTCCTCGACCGACGCATCGGCCGGCAGGTCGAGGACCAGCGGCTTGACCTTGGTCCGCAGGAAGTGGTCCGGGCACGAGGTGCCGAGGGCCGCCAGTCGCGGGTGCTCGGTCGAGGCCAGGAAGTCGAGCACCACCGGCGAGTCGGTGAAGTGGCCGACCATCGGCTTGTCGTACGAGGCCAGCGACCGCAGCGTCGGGGCCAGCGCGGCCGCCTTGGCCCGGCGCTCGGCTTCGGGCAGAGCCGCGGTAGCCGTCCAGCGCGGGACCGAACGGCTCGGCCTTGCCGTGCTCGGCGATGTAGGCCGCCGCGGTGTCGATGATCCACAGCGAGTTCGCCTCGACCTCGGCCGAGGTGTCCCCCCACGCGGTGATGCCGTGGCCGCCGAGGATGCAGCCGATCGCCGCCGGGTGGGCGGTCTTGATCGCGGCGATGTCGAGACCGAGCTGGAAGCCGGGTCGGCGCCACGGCACCCAGACCACCTTGTCGCCGAAGATCGTCGTGGTCAGCTGCTCGCCGTCGGCCGCGGTGGCGATGGCGATGCCCGAGTCGGGGTGCAGGTGGTCGACGTGGGCCGCGTCGACCAGGCCGTGCATGGCCGTGTCGATCGACGGGGCGGCGCCACCCGAGCCATGCAGGCAGTAGTCGAAGGCCGCCACCATCTCGTCCTCGCGCTCGACGCCGGGATAGACGTCGACCAGCGCGCGCATCCGGTCCAGCCGCAGGGCCGCCAGTCCGGATGCGGTGAGGGTGCCGAGATCGCCACCCGATCCCTTGACCCAGAGCAGCTCGACCTCGGTGCCGGTCACCGGGTCGGTGTCGGTGCCCTTGGCCGAGGTGTTGCCACCGGCGTAGTTGGTGTTCTTCGGATCGGATCCGAGCCGGTTGCTGCGGGCGATGAGCTCGCTGACGGCGTTGGTCATGACTGTGTCCTTCGGTGGTGAGCGTCGAGCTGGCTTTCGAGATGGAAGACCTCGGGCAGGAGTTGCCAGGCCTGATCCGGCGGACCGTCGGTGACGAAGAGATCGCCGGCGACGAGCTGCCAGCGCCGATTCACGTCGGTGTCGGCGACGCGCTCCTGGGACCGGGCCAGGTCGTCGCACTCGACATGACCGACCAGCAGCCCGTCCTCGCCGAGGAACAACGAGTAGTCCCGCCAGCCGGCGTCGACCAGCGCCTCGAGCAGTTCAGGCCAGACCTGTCGGTGCAGCTCGCGGTAGTCGTCGAGCCGGTCGGGTCTGACCCGGCCGACCAGGCAGTAGCGCGGCACGGTCAGGCGCCCCAGCCGGCCTGGTGGCCGCCGACCCGGTCGGCGTTGATCGTGGTCTGGTAGCCGGACTCGGCGTACGCGCGCATCGGGTCGGCCGGAAGCCCGCGGGACTCGCGCCAGTCGGCGAGGTCGGCGCGGACGTCGGTGTAGAACGCGTCCATCAGGATGGCGTTGGCGCCGAGCACGTCACCGGCCTCCTGGGCCGCGGTCAGCGCGGTCGTGTCGACCAGCAGGGCGCGGGCCGTCATCTCCTGGACGTTGAGGACCGAGCGGATCTGGCCGGGGATCTTGTCCTCGACGTTGTGGCACTGGTCGAGCATGAAGGCCACGTCGGACTCCGGACCGAAGCCGCCCCCGCGGACCACCTCGAAGAGGATCCGGAACAACTGGAACGGGTCGGCCGAGCCGACGATCAGGTCGTCGTCGGCGTAGTAGCGCGAGTTGAAGTCGAACGACCCGAGCTTGCCGAGCCGCAGCAGCTGCATGACGATGAACTCGATGTTGGTGCCCGGGGCGTGGTGACCGGTGTCCAGGCAGACGACGGCCCGCTCGCCGAGGGCCGAGACCTGGGCGTACGAGGTGCCCCAGTCGGGGACGTCGGTGTGGTAGAACGCCGGCTCGAAGAACTTGTACTCGAGCACCAGCCGCTGGTCGTCGCCCAGGGCGGCGTAGATCTCGGCCAAGCTGTCGGCCAGCCGGTCCTGCCGGCCCCGGAGGTCGCCCTGCCCCGCGTAGTTGGTGCCGTCGGCGAGCCAGATCTTCAGATCGCGCGACCCGGTCCGACCCATGATGTCGATGCACTCGAGGTGGTGGTCGATGGCCCGTCGGCGGACGGCCGGGTCCAGGTGGGTCAGGCTGCCGAACTTGTAGACGTCGTCCTGGAAGGTGTTCGAGTTGATCGTGCCCAGCGCCACCCCCAGGTCGGCCGCGTACGCCCGTAGCGCCGCGTAGTCGTCGACCCGGTCCCACGGGATGTGCAGCGCGACCTTGGGGGCCAGACCGGTCAGCCGGTGGACCTGGGCGGCATCGGCCAGCTTCTCCTGCACCGTCCGCGGCGTGCCCGGCGTGCCGAACACCTTGAACCGGGTGCCGGAGTTGCCGAACGCCCAGGAGGGCAGCTCGATGGCCTGCCCGGCCAACTGGTCGGCGATGGAGTCGAACGAGGTCATGACAATCGCTCTCGATGAGGGTGCAGGCAAGGGGTGACCACGGGGTCCGGCCCGGGCCGGGGGCCGGATTCCCGTGGGTCGATCGGAGGGTGGACGATCAGCGGTCGACGATCAGAAGTCGAACTCGCCGATGTTCTCCTTGTTGAACTTGAACGGCTCGCCGAGCAGGATCGACTTGTCGGCGCTGACGGTGAAGTCGCCGAGCTTGCCGGCGGTGAACGTGTCACCCTCGGCACCGGTGATCTCGCCGGTGATCAGGGCCTTGGTCGCGTACGCGGCCAGGTAGCCCAGGTCGGCCGGGTTCCACAGCGCGAACTCCTTGACCGTCCCGTCCTCGACGTACTCGCGCATCTGGTTGGGGGTGCCCAGACCGGTCAGCGCGACCTTGCCCTTCGACTTCGAGGTCGACAGGTAGCGGGCCGCCGCCGCCACACCGACGGTGGTCGGGGAGATGATGCCCTTGAGGTCCGGGTGCTTCTGCAGCAGACCGGCGGTCTTGTCGAACGACTCCTGGTCCTTGTCGTTGCCGTAGACGGTGTCGACAAGGGTGATGTTCGGGTGGTTGGTCGAGAGCTCGGTCTTCATCAGCTCGATCCACGCGTTCTGGTTGGTCGCGTTGGCCGAGGCGGACAGGATGGCCACCTCGCCGGCGTCGCCGATCTGCTCGGCGATCATGTCGACCTGGACCTTGGCGATGCCCTCGGACGTGGCCTGGTTGACGTAGAGGTCGCGGCACTCGGGGTCGGTGTCGGAGTCGAAGGTCACCACCTTGACGTCGGCGTCGCGGGCCTGCTGCAGCGCGTCGCAGATGGCGGTCTTGTCGTTGGCCGACACGACGATGCCACCGACCTGCTGCTGGGTCAGGGTGTTGATGTAGCTGACCTGGGCGTCCGGGCTGGCTTCGGCCGGGCCGACCTCGGCGTAGGTGCCGCCGAACTCCTTGATCGCGGCCTCGCCGCCCTTGTCGGAGGTGTCGAAGTACGGGTTGCCCAGGTTCTTGGGCAGGAAGGTGATGGCGAGGTTGGCGTCGGCGGCGGCCGAGGACGCTCCACCGTCGGCCGAGGTGTCGCCACCGGCGGTGGACGAGCCGCCGCCGCACGCTGCGGTGGCGAGGGTCAGGCTCACGGTGGCGATCGCAGCGATCGCCCGGAGCTTGGATCCGAACATCATGGTTGGTGCCTTTCTCATCGATGAGGTGCCGGGATGGCGGACTAGCTGGCGGCAGAACCGCTCCGTGCTGACCCTGGTTTCGTGCGTTGACGCTGCACCCAGCCCAGGAAGCTGGCGGAGACCACGGAGCCCACGAGCAAGACTCCGGTGATGATGTTGATGACGTCAGAGGTGATGTTGGCCAGCCGCAGCGCGCTGCCGAGTACGCCGATCAGCAGCACCCCGGCGATCACCCCGTGCAGGGCCCCACGGCCGCCGAAGATCGAGACACCGCCGAGCAAGACGGCCGCGATGACCTGGAGTTCCATCCCGGTGGCGTTGTCGCCGCGGGCACTGCCGTAGCGGAGGGTGTAGTAGACCCCGGCGAGCGCGGCCACCCCACCGGTCACCACGAAGAGGATCAGCTTGGTCCGGGTGACGTCGGTGCCGGAGAACCGGGCCGCGTCCGGGCTGAGTCCGATCGCGAAAATGCCGCGGCCGAACGGGGTGAAGTGGAGGACGACCGCGGCGATCACGGCAAGGACGACGAAGATGACGACGACCACCGGGACGTCGCTCGACCCGATCTTGGCCTTGGCCAGCTGGGTCCAGTCGCGCGGGAACCTGGTGATCGCGGTGGTCCCGAGCAGCCCGACGGCGAGCCCGCGGAACAGCGCCAGCGTCCCGATGGTGACCGCCAGCGAGGGCAGGCCGACCACAGTGACCAGTAGTCCGTTGACCGCACCGCCCAGGGCGCCGGCGACCACGGCCAGCACGATGGCCAGCGGGATCGGCACCCCGGCCGCGAACATCAGGCCGAACAGCACACTGCTCAGCCCGGCCATGCTGGCCACCGACAGGTCGATCTCGCCGGTCGTGATGATCATGGTCATCGGCAGGGCGATGAGCAGGATCGGCATCACGTCGAGGAGCAGGAAGTACATGGTGATCGGCGTGCCGAACTTGGGGACGATGGCCGAGGCGACCACGATGACCGCGACCAGTAGGGCGATGACCGCCATCTCGCGCGTGAAAAGGATCCGCTGCCACAGCGGTCGGCCGTGGTCGAGGTAGTGGTGAGGAGCGGCCTCGGTCGGCGCCGCGGCGATCAGACTAGCCATGGTCGGCATCCCTCGATTCGATGAGCTTGCGTGATTGCCGCAGGGCGAGGACCCGGTCGAGCACGATGGCGCCGATGATCAGGACGCCGACCACCGCGCGCTGCCAGAAGTCCGGGACGCCGAGCACGGGAAGCGCGCGGTTGATGGTGTAGAGCAGGAACCCGCCGAACGCCGCACCCCACAAGGTGCCGCTGCCGCCGAAGATCGCGACCCCGCCGATCACCGCCGCGCCGACCGCGTCAAGCTCGAAGCCGAGTCCGGCCTGGGAGTTCACCGTGCCGTAGCGGGCGGCGTACATCACCCCACCGAGCCCGGCCGAGGCCCCGCTGACCAGGAAGGCCACCAGGATCCGCTTGGTGACGCCGAGGCCGTAGAGCTCGGCGGCGGCCGGGTCGGAGCCGATGGCGTAGAGCTCGCGCCCGGCCCGCAGGTTCTTCAGCACCCAGGCGGCGCCGATCAGCACGACGAGCGCGATGATGGTCAGCACCGGGATGGTCAGGACGGTCTTGGTGCCGAGGGCGAGGAAGTCGCGCGGCATGTCCGAGGCGTTGATCAGGTCACTGCCGGCCCAGGCCACGTTGATCCCACGGTAGGCGTAGAGCGTGCCCAGCGTGATGACCAGCGCCGGGACCTTGGCCAGCGCGACCAGCGCGCCGTTGATCAGGCCGAGCAGACCCCCGAAGACGATGCCGATGACGAAGACGGCGACGATCGGGATGTCGGGGAAGCTGAGGAAGAGCTTTCCGGTCAGGTACGCGGTCAGACCCAGCACCGACCCGACCGACAGGTCGACGTTGCGGGTGATGATGACGATGGCCTGGCCGATCGCCACCACGAGCAGGATCGACGGGGTGAGCAGCAGGTCGCGCCAGCCGTCGGAGCTGAACAGGAAGCCCGGGCTCTTGACCGTCGTCGCCGTGATGACCAGGAGCAGTGCTACCACGATGCCGGTCTCGCGGGCCTTGGCCACCGAGCCGATCCGCGAGCTGAACGTGGTCCCCGGCTCGACCGGGGTGAACATCTGCGTCGCGCTGGTCACGCCGACACCTCCTGGGAATGGGTCGCCGCGAACATCACAGACTCGGAATCGGCGTCGGCGCGGTCGAGTTCGGCGGTGATCCGGCCCTCGCGCATGACCAGGACCCGGTCGGCCATGCCGAGCACCTCGGGCAACTCGGAGGAGATCATCAGAATCCCCAGCCCCTCACCGGCGAGCTCGGACATCATCCGGTGCACCTCCGACTTGGTGCCGACGTCGATGCCGCGGGTCGGCTCGTCGATGATCAACACCTTGGGATGGGTGGCTAGCCACTTGCCCAGGACGACCTTCTGCTGATTGCCGCCACTCAACGTACCGGCCACGGCGTCCAGCGACCGGGTCTTGACCTCGAGCCGGCTGGCCCAGACCTGAGCCGCCGCGTTCTCCATCCCCGTGGTGATCAGGCCGAACCTGGACAGTCGACCCCGGATGGCGGCGGTGATGTTCTCCCCCACCGTGGCGTCGATGACCAGGCCCTGCTTGCGCCGGTCCTCGGGAACCAGCGCCAACCCTCGGCCCATCGCCGCGCTCGGGTTGCGCGGGGGGACCGGGCGACCGTCCAGCACGACCGAGCCCCGGGCGTACGGGTCGACACCGAAGACGGCACGCGCGACCTCGCTGCGGCCGGCTCCGACCAGACCGGCCAGTCCGACGATCTCCCCAGCGCGGACGGTGAAGCTGATGTCGTGGAACACCCCGGGCATGCTCAGCCCTTCGACGACCAGCAGCGGCTCGCCGATGGTCGTCTCCTGCTTCGGGAACAGCTCGTCGACGTCGCGCCCGACCATCTGCCGCACCATCGAGGCGACGGTGGTGTCGGCGGTTCGCTCGGTCGAGATGTAGGAGCCGTCGCGCATCACGGTGACGGTGTCGCACAGGGCGAAGACCTCGTCGAACCGGTGCGAGATGAACATCAGCGCGCGACCCTCGTCGCGCAGGCTGCGGGCCACCGCGAACAGCCTCTCGACCTCGACCCCGGACAGCGCTGCGGTCGGCTCGTCCATGATCAGGACCTTGGCGTCGAGCGAGATCGACTTGGCGATCTCGATGATCTGCTGATCGGCGATGGAGAGTCCCTCGGCCGGGCGATCGGGGTCGATCGACACCCCGAGCCGCGCCATCAACTGCTTCACCTCGGCCCGCATCGCCTTCCGGTCGATCCGGCCGAAGCGACCGGTCGGCTGGCGACCCATGAAGACGTTCTCGGTCACCGACAGATCGGGGAACAGCGTCGGCTCCTGGTAGATCACCGCGATGCCGGCCGCCTTGGCCTCGGCGGTCGAGCGGAAGTCGACCGGTCGACCCTCGAGCTCGACGTCGCCGGAGTCGCGCTGGTAAAGACCGGCCATGATCTTGACCAGGGTCGACTTGCCCGCGCCGTTCTCCCCGACCAGGGCGTGGATCGACCCCGAGTGCAGGGCGAGGCTTCCCGAGCGCAGGGCCACGACGGCCCCGAAGGCCTTCGACACCGCGCGCAGTTCCAGGGTGGGCGGCGCGTCCAGCTGATCGGGCATCGTCGTTGATTCTCCATTGCTGATTGAAACGTTCCAGCGAGTGCGTTGAACTTAACCTCCCGCATCCGGGCTGTCAAGCGATTCAGCGGTGATTATTTGATCGTTTCAAGACTGTGATCCGGGCGACGAGGGTCAGGGCGTACGCGGGCGCGGGACCGCGGTGGAGGCACGGACGACGAGCTCGGGGACGAACTCCTCGTGGCGGTGCTCGTGCGGGGTTTCGGTGTCGAGGGCTTCCACCTCGTCGAAGAGCAGCGCGGCGGCGCGCTGACCGAGCAGGTGCCGGGGCTGGCGGATCGACGACAGCGGGACGGCGGCGGCGGCGGCGAACGCGATGTCGTCGTAGCCGATGATGGCCACGTCGTCGGGCACCCGTAGTCCGTGGGTGACGAAACCTTGAAGCAGGCCGATGGCCAGCAGGTCGTTGGCCGCGAACACCGCGGTCGGACGTTCGTCGTCGGCCAGCGCGACGAGTGTCGGCGGCCGCCTGCGCGCCGGATCCTGGCGTCGAGCACTGGGGTCGAGATGACCAGCAGGCTGTCCTCACCGGCCAGCCTGGACGTAGCCAGTTGGGCGCCGAGCCGGCGGTCGCGTACCTGGTGCAGCCCGCTCGGACCGCCGACGAAACCGATTCGGGTGTGGCCCTGCGCGATCAGATGCTCCGCGGCCAACCGCCCGCCCTCGATGTCGTCGACCGCCACCGAGCAGTAGTCGGCCGTGTCACCGGCCCGGTCGACGATGACCACGGGGATGCCGCGACGACGCAGCCGGGACACGCGATCACCGACGTCACCGATCGGTGCGAAGAGCAACCCTCGGACCCGGTGCTGCTCGAACAGGTCGAGGTGGGCCGACTCACGGCCGATCTGCTGGGCACTGTTGCCGAGCTGGACCGCGTACCCGCGTTCGTGGACGAAGTCCTCGACGCCGCCCACGATGTCGGTGAAGAACGGATTGGCGATGTCCATCACCACCATGCCGATCGACCGGCTGCGACCGGCCCGCAGCTGACGGGCCGACTCGTTGCGGACCCAGCCGAGCTTGGCGATCGCGTCCTCGACCCGCAGGCGGGTGCGCTCGGCCACGGTCTCGGGGGCGTTGAGGACGTTGGACACCGTGTCCGATCGACACCCCGGCCAGAGCGGCGACGTCCTTCATGCTGACCGCCGACTTCACCCTGGTCCACCTCCCGCGGCCCGCCGCGCGTCGGCGTCGCCGGCTCAGCGTAGCGGTTGCCGCGACCTCCGGGAACAGCGGGATTGAATCGTCTCAATCCACCTGGGCGAGGAAATCGAGCGATAGGGGCGTTGGCTGAAACGACTCACAGAGAGAAAGCTGAGGTCGGCCTCAGACCAGGACCCGGGCCGCCACCTCGTGGTGGATGACCTCGAGCCGTTCGATCTGGCTCTGCGCCCGCTCCTGCAGCCGGGCGATCTCGTCGGTGGCGATCCAGCCGTCGTCACCGAGCGCGGCGAGGGCGTGCCAGCCGGCGGCCTTGGCGTGCACCGCGTCGAGGCAGCCTTCGATCTCGACCAGGTCGGTCAGCGGCGAACGGCGCAGCAGGTGCCCGTTGGGCTTCAGCCGCCCGAGCTTCTCCGCGACCCGGGCCGCGACGTCGAGGGCGAGGTCACGCCCGACCCCTTGGGTGCGCATCAGCGTGCGCAGCGCGACCAGGTCCTCGTGCACCTCGTCGGCCAGTGCCCGGATGGCCGGACCGTGGGGAAGCTTGCGGTGCGAGGCCGCGGTGCGCCGGAAGAAGTCATAGCCGCCGGAGGCGCCCGCCTCGTGGTTGCGTAGGTACAGGGCGAGATAGTGGCTCATGGTCTATTCCTACCCAGGCGACCGAACACCGACACCACCCGGCCCCACCGTGGACGCGGCGCGCACCACGGCGTCGGGGGTGCTCTGCGGGATCGGACTGATCGCCTTCGTCGACGAAGCCGTGTTCCACCAGGTGCTGCACTGGCACCACTTCTACGACCGCTCGACCTCGGACGTCGGGCTGGTGTCCGACGGGCTGTTCCACGCCGTCAGCTTCTTCGCCGTTGTCGCCGGTCTGTTCCTGTTCGCCGATCTGCGGCGGCGCGGGACCCTGCACCGGACCCGGTGGATCGGCGGCATCCTGATCGGCGCCGGCGGGTTCCAGCTCTATGACGGACTGGTCCAGCACAAGCTGATGGGACTGCATCAGATCCGCTACGACGTCGATCTGGTCCCCTACGACCTGACCTGGAACATCGCCGCGGCCGTGATGATCGTCCTCGGCGTGCTGGCCACGGTGCGGGCGCGACGGGCGGCCGCCCGTGGGTGACCACCACCAGCACGGCGGCGTCGACCTGCTCGGTCTGCTCGGTCCGAGTGTGGCTGCCCTCGCCGTGCTCGGTTACCTCGTCCTCGTGCTCCGCGACCGGGGTCGGCCCTGGCCGCGCCACCGCGTCGTGGCCTGGCTGGTCGGGTGCCTGACCACGGTGATCGCGGTCAGCGGACCGCTGGCCGCGGCGGCCCGGACGGGGTTCGTCGCCCACATGGCCACCCATGTGCTGCTGGGCATGCTGGCACCGCTGCTGCTCGTGTTGGCCGCGCCGGTCACCTTGATCCTGCGCGCGCTGCCGGTCACCGCGGCCCGTCGGCTCAGCCGGATCCTGACCAGCCGGCCGGCCCGGGTGTTCACCGAGCCGACCGTCGCCGCCGTGCTCGCGGTCGGCGGGATGTGGCTGCTCTACGGCACCGGCCTGTACGCGGCGATGCCGCACACGCCGTGGCTGCACGTGATCGTGCACGCCCATTTCCTGATCGCCGGCTATCTGTTCGCCACCGCCATGGTCGCGGTCGATCCGCTCCCCCACCGCCGCAGCTTCGTGCACCGCAGCGTCGTCCTCGTCCTGGCTCTGGCCGCGCACGACATCCTGGCCAAGTACCTCTATGCCCAGCCGCCGCCCGGAATCGAATTGGCCGCCGCCGAGACCGGGGCGATGGTCATGTACTACGGGGGCGACGCGGTCGACCTGGCGATCATCGTTCTGCTATGGGCCCGGTGGTATCGCTCGACGTCAGGTGCGCGTAGTCGGGCAGGCCGATGGCTTCGGCCGGCGGCGAGAACACTCGTCCCGCCAGCGTCTTGACCGCTCCCCGCGCGGCCAGCCGCAGCCCGGCGTGGAACGCCGCGATCCCGAGCCGGCTGGTCGGGTTGGCCAGCCGCGCCGTGCCGGGCTGCAGATCCTGGGCCTGGGCGACGTAGGGCCGCATGATTCCCCCGTACGCGGCGAAGGCGGCGCGGTGGTGGACCTGCGCGGCCAGTTCCCCGGCGACCACCCGGTCGGCCTGCCCGCCGGCGTCGGTGAACCGCGCCCGGAGGTGGCGCCGCCGCTCGTCCGGCGTACGCCGCTCAGCGGTGGAACCCGACGACTCGGTCCGACGCGGGGTGACCGCGAGCACCGCCCGGGTGGCGCCGTGACGGTCCGGGCGCAGGGTGACCGCACGGCCCCCGACCCCGCTGGACCAGAGCCACCGGTCGACGTCGTCGGAGCGACGCGGGACGGTCAGGTCAGCCATCTCGAGCCCGAGGTCGCGGATCGTCACCTCGTCGGCGCCGAAGACCAGGGCGCGGGTGGTCGACCGGATCCCGTCGGCGGCGACGACGAGGCGCACCGGCGCGGATCGCTGTGGGCGAACGAGACGGTCACGCCGTCGGCATCCTCGGCCAGACCGGTGATGCGGTCGCCGTAGAGATGGTCGGTCCGGTCCACGGTGGCGTCGACCAGGATCCGGGCGAGATCACCTCGTAGGATCTCGAGCTCTGCGGTGGCCCCGGCGGTGTCCGACGGGCCGGCTCGGAACTCGACGACCGCGGTCTCGAAGCCGTCGCGGTCGAGCCAGAAGGCGAGGGGGGACCGGCGATGCTGGCGCCGCTGACCAGGACTCGACGTGGGGACATGGGTCACGAGCTCCTCGGAAGCGGTGGGTCCGACCCACCCGGTCCGACGGCTCGGTGCGAGCTGTCAGTGTCGCCCCCTAGTGTGCGTCGGGTCGGTCCACCCCCGGGACCGGCGTCGCCGGAGGAGGTCGGCTCGTGGAGATCATCACGTTGGTGGCCGCGATCGTGGCCGCGCTCGGCGGGATGGGCGCCGCCTGGATCGCCTCGCGGTCGACCAAGCGTCAGGTCGACGCGGCGCGCAGCGAGGGCGAGAAGACCCGCCGTCAGGCCGCGGCGCTGGCCGAGCAGGCCCGGCTCCAGGCCGATGTCGATCGCTATGTGGAGTGGTCGCTGACCGGGCCCGACGACCAGAAGCTCCACGCCATCCGGCAGCTGGAGCACCTGGCCGATGCCGGGCTCAGCCAGACCCAGGCCAGCGCGGTCTACGAAGCGCTCCGCATCGCCCACGACGAACGGTTCGCCGAACTCGACGGTCCCGATCCCCCCGACCTGCCCACCACAGCTGAGTCACTTGCCGAGGTGGACGATAATGGGCCCGTCGAAGGGAGCGGGGTATGAGCCGCGGCGCCAAGCAGGTCAGCGAGGTCGACGTCGAGCGAGCCCGGTTGATCCGGAAACTCGCCGGTCAACTCGGCCACCCCACACCGGCCAGCGTGGCTCGCATCGCCGATCTGGCCGTTCCTCACCCGACGGCGGCTGACGCGGCCCCTCGGGTCGCCGACCCGTCACCGCGCCGGACCTCGCCGAGACGCGGCGCCTCGACCGAACCCACCATCGGTTTCGGTCGTTAGAGCGGTCGCGGTCAGCGGTGCTTCGGACCGAACGAGACGAGACATCCGCCGGGCAGCGGGACGATGTTCATCCCGTTGTAGGTCGCGAAGTCTCCGTCCGGATCGATACGGTCCATCTCCTCCGGGGTCGGGATGCCCCGGTATTCGCGTCGGGTCGGAGTCGGCGGAACCGGTGGCGGAGCGACCGGCGGCCGCGGTGGCAGACGGTTGCGCACAGCGGCTCGCAACGGCTCGCCGACGGGGACCTCGGTGCCGCAGGTCCCGCAGACGCGCCCACCCTGGTTGACGCCCTCGCAGACCCGGCAGCGCCAGACGCTCATCGACGTTCCCGATCGGTCAGCTTCCCGAGCAACTTGCCGATCAACCGCCCGGTGGGCCGCGACGCGGCCGGCGCCGGGACGCGTGGGGTTGTCGGGGGCTTCGGCGCGACCGTCGGGGCCGGCGGGGCCGGTGTCGACGACCGCGTCGGCGTCGGGCGGGGAGCGGGCGGCGCGCTGCTGATGGCGGTCCCCCGCAGACCCTTGCCGCGCAGACCCGACGTCGTGACCGGTGCCCGGGTCTCGCCCGGCGGACGCAACCCCATCAGCGTGGCATGCACCTGGGCGATGGTCGGCCGCCCGCTCGGGTCGGCGGCGAGCATCCGGTCGACCAGGTCGGCCAGCTCGGGGAGCACGCCGGCCCTCGGGATGGTCAACGTGACCCCGCTGCGGACCGCGACCGCGGGTTCGTGGAACGTCGGCGCATCGAAGGGCGGCGGCGCACCGGTCAGGAACTCGGTGAAGATGAGCCCCAGGGCGAAGACGTCGGAGGCCACACCCAGCTGATCCGGGCGGACCCCGGCCTCCTGGATGTAGCCGAGCAACTCGGGCGAGTAGTAGTTGATGGTTCCGACGATCTCCTCCGGAGACGGCGGATTGCCGGCGATGTAGGAGCTGTCGAAGTCGATCAGCTTGCTGGTGTAGCCGAGCTCGGTGCGCTTGACCAGGACGTTGCTCGGCTTGAGATCGCCGTGCACGATGCGCAGGTCGTGCAGGATCTTCAGGCTGTGCGCAACCGACTTCATCAAGATCAGCTGCAGCCGCAGATCGAGCGCGGCGATCGAACGGGCGTCGAGTTCCTCGGCGTCGACCTTCTCGGTCACCTTGTAGTACTTCGCGCCGGCGCGGAAGAAGTCCAGGGTGACGATCAGGTTGCCGCCGTAGGCCGAGAGCGGGGCGAGCGCGGTCTGCATCCCCCGATGGTGCGCTTCGAACACCGCGCAGCGCGCCCGCTTCTTGGCCTTGGTCTTGTCACTCCCGGGTGCGGCGTCGTCGGGGTAGGTCGGTGCGAGGAACTCCTTGATGAAGAACTCGCGCCCACCACGCTCGGCGAACGTCCACTTGCTCAGTCCGGCGCCGACCACGCTGAAGTCACGCAGGATCGTGTAGCCGTTGACCACATCGCCGGCTCTCATCGCCTCTCCTCCACGCGGGTCGAGGCGTCGCCGTCGAGGGTGCCGCCGGTGGATGCGTCCGACGGCTTCTCCTCGACCCCGTCCGCGGTCCCGTCGACCGGGGTCCGGAGCTCCGCCACGGCGGGGGCGGGATCGTCGCCCCGCGCGTCCTCGGGCGTGTGCCACCATTTCCGGACGGTCGGCGGCTCCGGCGTCAGCGTCAGGAAGTGCTCGTAACCGGTCCGGTACGCGGCCCAGGCTTTCGCCGTCTCCTCGCTCAGCCGCCGGCGTGCCTCGTCGAGCGCCTGCTCGGCCTCGCGCACCGCAGCGCCCGAACGATCCAGCGGGGTGATGTAACCACCCTGCAGCGCATCGATGCGTGGAGCGAACAGCTCGGCGAAACCGGCCAGGTCGGTTCCGACGCCCATGGTCGCCATAGCGGCGTCGTCGCCGGTGATCTCGCTGATCCGGTCCTGCACGGCGCGTGACCAGGCGTCGATGTCGTCGACCTCCGCGAGCGGGGCCAGCACCAACTGCTCGAAGTGCATCGGCGTGGGCAGGTACCCGAAGCAGCCGTCGGTCGCACAGACCAACAGGAAGGGTGCCTTGAGCTCGACCTTGCGGTGGTGCACCTCGAAGTCGGTGTCGGCCGACATCGCGTTGCTGACCACCGAGTCGTGATGGAGGTTCGCCATGGCGTCACCGGGATCGCGCAGGTCGTCCGGATGCAGCTGATGAGCGCCGTCGGCGGTGAACACGTACGCGCGCGAGTCGCCCGCCCAGAACACGTGGCCGGCCCAGGTCGAGTCGTCACGGTGCGTCCGTTGCAGCGCGACCAGCGCCATGGTGGTCGGTAGGGCCCGGATCAGTCGGGACCGCAACCGGCTGGCCGGCGCCTTGAGCTCGACCAGCCGCTCCTCGAGGGCCCGTCGCACCGAGCGCGCGAGGTCCTCGGCGACGGCCGTCCCGTTGAGGTTCCAGTCGGGTTCGAGAAGCTCGAGCATCCGGGCCTCCACCACGTCGCGCGCGATGCGCGACGCCAGATAGGCCCCGGTCCGCGAGCCCTCCGGCGTCTCGTAGACGGTCCCGCCGGCCCCACCCATGCCGTCGAACACTCCGACCAGGCCGAGGTCGGGTCCGTCGCGGAGGATCGGATCGGCGTCCTCACCGTGATCGGGGATCTTCGCGAGGTTGAACCCGAAGGCGAGCGACGGCCCGGAGGCCGCCGCTGCCGTGGTCCACGAAGGCGTCGTGTGGCGCTCGCTCACACCGAATTGCCGATGGAGTCGATGATCGTGCCGTAGTCGACCTCGGACAGGCCTCCGCCGGCCTGCGAGGGGTTGTGGACGACGTTCTCCCAGACGGCGGAGATGTCGCTCCAGCCGGGGCCGTCGGGGGCGAAGAGGATGAGCCGCTTGGAGCTCGACCCCATGACGCCCTGCTCGTCCTCCCAGGCGTCGGTGAGGGCGCTGAAGTCGGCCGGGACCCGCGAGGCGAGGTCGGCCGGGAGCACCGAGGGGTCGAGGGCGTGGGCGGGCTGATCGGTCCACACGACGATGACCTGGCGACGACGGTCGCCGGTGGTCGTCCACGGGGAGTTGATGGCCAGCGAGACGGCTTCCAGACCCGATTCCGGTGCGTCGCCGCCACCCTGGGCGATCAGGCCGTCGACGAACTCGGAGAAGCCGTTGCGCTGCTCGGGTAGCACGAAGAACGGCGACTCGTCGAGGGCGGCGTCGCCGTCGGCCACCAGATCGCGGAACGCGACGACGCGGACCCGCAGCTGGGCGACGTTCTTGCCCTTCGCCGTGAGGTTGGTCTGCACGTCGTCGTAGAAGCCCAGCGCGTTGGCCTTCACCGCGTCGATGATCGGGTTCATGCTGCCGGTCACGTCGATGCAGAAGACGATGTCGACGGCGTAGCTCAGTCCGCGCGGAGCGGCCAGGCTGGTCTGCGCCGGTGTCGGCACGGCGGGCTCGACCGGGGCCGGATCAGCCGGGGCGGGCTCGCTGCCGACCGGTTCGGCGCTGGTCGCACCGTCGGCGGGGAGCACCGGCCATTCGGTCGTCGTGGTCTCGATCGGCGGGGTGGCAGCCGCGGGCGGCGTGTCCTCGGCGCTCGGGGTGTTCGGGGTGGAGCTTTCGGTCATGGACTTCTCCTCGTACGTTGGTCCGTCGGCGGGCGGAGCCCGGTGGGAGCGCGCACACGCTCACGACGATGAGCAAGAGACGACCACGGTCGATCGAGGTCAGGCCGTGGTCCGCGGGGTGCGGCGTGCTGCTTCCGCCTCTGCTGCAGGAGTTTACAAGGTAAACAGTCCCGCGTCCGCCGACCGGCCGATCGGGAGCGATCCGGAAAGCGGCACAGGTCGGCAGGCGCCCCCACCCGCTCGACCTGTGCCGCGGTCCCCGCCCCCGGGTCTGGGGTGGGTCAGAGGGCGCGAGTGCGCGACCGGCTCGTGACGGTCGAGGCGATGACGACGAGCACGGCGGCGACGGCGATGGCCACGAGCCAGCGGACCCAGTCGACACCGGAACTGCCGTTCCCGCCGAAGGCGGCGTAGACGTACCAGCCGATGATGACTCCGCCGATGCCGCAGAGCAGGGTCAGCCAGAGCGGGATGTTGTCCCGGTTGCTCGGGGCGACGAACTTGCCGAGCAGACCGATGATGATGCCAGCGATGATGACGCCGATGATGCCCATTGCTACCTCCAAGGTGGGTGATGGTGAGTTCCGGTCGAGTGGACGATCGTGTCGTCCCCTCGGCCGATGACCTCAGTTCACCACCCTTTTGGCTGGTGCGTTACACCCCTAAGGAGGGTTAAAGTCGAAATATGGCATCCCCGATCACCGTCGCTCTGGTCGACGACTACGACGTCGTGGTGATGGGCGTCGCCCAGATCCTCGAGAAATACCGCGACAAGGTGGTGGTCGCCGAGCTGGACACCAACAAGCCGCTCTCGGACTACATCGACATCGCGCTCTATGACTCCTTTGCCCAACCGGAGGCGGATCAATCCGATATCGGCGTCCTGGTGAAGAGCGGTCGGGCCCGCCACGTGGTCGTCTACACCTGGAACTTCCATCCCGCCCTGATCGAGAGCGCCCTCGCCCAGGGCGCCCACGGCTACCTGTCCAAGGCGCTGCCGGCCCGGGACCTGGTGGCGGCGCTGGAGTCGGTCGACGCGGGGCAGACCGTGATCAGCGACCCGGCGGGGCGCCACCGGCCCGCCAGTGGGCTCGACTGGCCCGGTCGTCACGAGGGTCTGACCGACCGTGAGGCGGAAATTCTGGCCCTGATCACCCAGGGCAAGAGCAACGCCGAGGTGGCCGAGCTGACCTATCTCAGTCCCAACACGATCAAGTCCTACATACGCGCGGTCTACCGCAAGATCGAGGTGGGCAGCCGGACCCAGGCGGTGCTCTGGGGCGTCGACCACGGTTTCACCCCGGACCACCACCGCGTCGACCACTGGCGCGGCGGGCCCTGATCGCTCAGCCGAACTCGATTCCCGAGGCCCGCACCGGGGCCCGGGACCGTCCGGGAACGGCGGTGACGACGAGGCTGACGAAGACCAGGGCGACACCGCACCAGCCGCCGACGCTGAGTCGCTCCCCGAGCACGAGCACGGCGATCAGCGCGGCGACCGCGGGCTCGAGCAGCGACAACGTGGTCGCCGTGCTGGCCGGGATCGTGGCCAGCGCACGCCCGAAGAACAGATAGCCCAGGCACATCGGCACCACGGCCAGGTACGCGGCCACGGCGAGGTGGCCGCTCGACGCGAGGATCGGACCGCCGGTGGCCAGCAGCACCGGGAGCAGCAGGATCCCGCCGAGTCCGAACGTCGCCCCCATCACCGGCCGACTCGGCACGCCGCGGGCCATCACCCGACCCGCGCCCCAGGAGTAGAACGCGTAGGTCAGGCCGGCGACCAGCCCCAGGACGATGCCGAGCACGGGGTCCGAACCGCGGCCGGTGGCCGACGGTGACCCGCCGTGGGTGCCGACCGCCAGCGCGGCCACGCCGAGAACGCCTGTCGTCGCCCCCACGAACCAGCGTCGGGTCAACGGCCGGCGGTCGATGACCCGCTCGATGATGGCCGCCGCCGCCGGGGCCGAGCCGATCGAGACCACGGTGCCGACGGCCACACCGGCCAGGTGCATCGAGGAGTAGAAGGCCAGCGGATAGACCGCCACGGCCAGGGCGGACAGCGCAAGCAGTCGCCCTTGCGCCAGCAGTGGCCCCCGGTGCGCGATCAAGGCGCGTCCGCCCACCGCGGCCTGCAGCAATCCACCGATCCCCATCGCCGCCGCACCGATGGCCAGCGGTCCGACCCCGGGGGCCAGGGCCGCTGCCGTGCCCGTCGTGCCCCACAGCATCGCGGCGACCAGGGCAGAGACCGTGCCGACCGCGGTCGAGGACCTCACGCGTCCGACCGGAGAGCGTCCTCGAGGATCGGCCCGACGAGCCCGCGCGCATGATGCAGCAGAGAGCGATCGCCGGCCAGGCCGGCCCGGACCACCGCCCCCTCGAGCACGAAGGCGAGCTGCATCGCCGTCGCCGATCGACGCTCCGCCGGCAGGCGAGGTCGGCGAGATGTGCGGTCAAGAGTGACTCGACCTGCTCCTTGTGCCGGCGTACGAGGTCACGACCCGGCGCCCCGGCCGGCAGTTCGGCGGCGGCGTTGAGCAGACCGCACCCGCGGAAACCGTCCTGGTCGGCATGGTCGAGGTAGGCGTCGAACACCGCCAGGACCGCGTCGCGCGGATCTCCGGCCGTGGCGAGGCGAGCCGCGTACAGACCCAACCACTCGTGATGTCGGGCCTCGAGGTAGGCCAGGACCAGATCGTCCTTGGAGGCGAAGTTGTTGTAGAGACTCATCTTGGCCACGCCGGCGCGGGCCGTGAGGGTATCGATCCCGGTCGCGTGGACTCCGTCGTGGTAGAAGCAGTCGGCGGCAGCAGCCAACAGTCGGTCCCGGGCGGGCCCGGAACGGGTGGCGGTCGAATTCGGCGACGCATCCATGGCAGAGACTGCTTTCCGGTCGAGATTAGGTAGACCAGTCTACATAACACGCCCCACCGATCGACACCACGGACGCAACACGCCTGGCGGGGGTCGAGGCGGAGTCCTAGAGTCAGCAACAGGCGGCACAGGGGGTGGGGACGTGACCAAAGAACACGGGTCCTCCGTGACCGGCCGACGTCGCGGCGTTAGCGGATCTCACTCGACGGCCCGAACGGGTGGACCGCACGTCGTCCTGCCGCCCCCGACCGGCCGAGCGGCAGCCGGATCGACAGGACCGACACCACATCGGCTCGTGGTCGCCCACGACCACGTGCTCGCGCTGCCGGAAGCCGGCCGTCGGTTGTACGTGCAGGGGCTGATGCAGTCGGTCCAGCGACAGTCGACCACAGCGGGGTCTCCCGTGGCGCAGCGGAAGCCGAACGCCCAGCAGGTCAGGGCGTCGCGGATCCTGGCCCAGCTGCGCATCCTGATCACCGCGGCCGAGTGGCCGACCATCCGACGCCGGGTCTATCCGCAGCAATCGGCGGCGGGGATCGCCCGAGCGAACCAGCGGCGGTCACGCGTCGGGCACGCCTCGCCGTGCTCCGTTCACCGATCCGGTGAGCAACTCGACGATCTCCGCGCACCGCTCGAGGTCGGCACTCGACACGCCCTCCAGCGCCGCACCCATCCGGACGCCGAGCGGGCGGAAGAATGCCTGGGCCAGCTCGAGCGCCTGATCCTGCATCTGGACCGCCACTTTCCGGCGGTCGCGGAGGTCGCGGGCCCGCTGGATGTGTCCGGACCCCTCCAGCCGGTCGATCAGCGCGGTGACCGCCGGGGCCCCGAGCCCCAACCGGGCCGACAGTTCGCCGGCGGTGACCGGATCCCCCTTGGCCGTGCCCTCGGCGATCCACATGATCGCGTTCAGGTCGTTGCGGCCCAGGCCGTGGGCCCGGGCGAAGACGTCGACGAACAGATCCGACTCGACGCTGAACAGCCGCAACGCGTCGGTCAGCCGTCGCACCGACGCGTGGCGACCACGATCGTCGTCCCCACCGTCGGCCCAACGACCGTCCGGGGGGCCCTCGTACGGATCGTTTGCTTCCGGCATGTCCCTATACTAACGTTTCGATCATCGAAACAATCGATGATTGAACTAACGTCATCGAACTCTCGCCGGAAGGACCCGCCGTGCTCGACCGATTCGCCCGGATCGTCACCCACCGATGGGGGGCCCTGGTCATCCTCATCGCCGCGGCGGCGCTGAGCGCCCTCGCCGTCGTCACCTCACCGAGCGAGCCGGCCGCCTCACCGACCGACGGCCTGCCGGCGGGGGCCCAGTCGACCCGCGTGGTCGAGCTGCTCGACCGCTTCCCCAGTGCCCGCGACGCGGCCCTCATCGTCGTGGTCGAGCGACCCGACCAGGCACTGACCGCGGCGGACCAGGAGGCGGTGGCCGCCGTACGCAGCGCCGCCTCCGGGTACGCGCTCGACGGCCGCATCTCGCCGCCGATCCCTTCGGAGGACGGCCGGGCCGCTCTGATCACCCTGAGCGTGTCCGGTGACCTGGACAGCAAGGCACGAGCCACGCTGGTCGACGAGGTCCGCGCTGCCGTTCAGGCGCCCGGCCAGACTCTGCCCATCGGACTGACCGTCGCGGTGACCGGCGGTCCGGCGTTCGCCGCCGACATCGCCTCGGCCTTCGACGGCGCCGACATCACCCTGCTCATCGCCACCGCCTCGGTGGTCGCGGTGCTCCTGCTGCTCACCTATCGCAGTCCGCTGCTCTGGCTGCTGCCGCTGACCGTGATCGGGGTCGGCGATCAGGTGGTGGCCAAGCTGCTGCCCTGGCTGGCCCGGCTGCTCGGCGAACCGACCGACGGCCAGGTCAGCGGGATCGTCTCGGTGCTGGTGTTCGGCGCGGGCACCGACTACGCCCTGCTGCTGATCTCGCGCTACCGCGAGGAGTTGCGGCGTACGCCGGAACGTCGCGACGCCATGCGGGCCGCCCTCCGGGAGGCGGCGCCCGCGGTGGTGGCCAGCGCCGGCACGGTCATCCTCGCGCTGCTCACCCTGCTGGCCGCGGTGATCACCGGCAGCCGCACCCTCGGCGTGGCCAGTGCCGTCGGGGTGGCCGTCGCCCTGATCTTCGGTCTCGTCGTCCTCCCCGCCGCGCTGGTGTCGGTCCCCCGCGGGATCTTCTGGCCGTTCGTGCCCAGGGTCGGCAGCCCCGAGCCGACGACCACCGGTCTGTGGGCGCGGATCGCGAAGGGTGTCGACCGCCGACCGGTGGCCGTGCTGCTGGTGGCGATCGTCCTGCTCGGCGGGATGTCGGCCGGACTGACTCTGACCAAGGTCGGGCTCTCGCAGACCGAGCAGTTCCGGATCGAGCCCGAGTCGGTCACCGCGCAGAAGGCCCTGGCCCGCCACTTCCCGGCCGGCTCGTCCGAACCGGTCACGGTCATCGCCGACGCCTCGGCCGAGACGGCCAGCCTCACCGCCGTCCGTGCGGTCGCCGGTGTCGCCGGGGTCGGTGAATCCGAGACCTCGACCGACGGCGCACTGGTCAAGATCCCGGTCGAGCTGACCTCGGAGTCGGGGACCGCCGAGGCCGACGCCACCGTGGAGGCGTTGCGGGCCGCGCTCGCCGCCGTGCCCGACGCGGAGGCCCTGGTCGGCGGGACTCCGGCCAGCGATCTCGACTCGCGCGACGCGACGCTGCGCGACACCCTGGTCATCGCTCCCCTGGTCCTCGCCGTGGTGCTGCTGGTGCTGATCCTGCTGTTGCGCTCGGTCCTGGCCCCGGTGCTGCTGGTGGTCACCGTGGTGATCAGCTTCGCAGCCAGCCTCGGGGCGGCCACCCTGGTCCTGCGCTACCTCCTCGACCTCCCGGCGTTGGCGTCGAGCGTGCCGCTGCTCGCGTTCCTGTTCCTGGTCGCGCTCGGGGTGGACTACAACATCTTCCTGGTCACCCGGGCCCGTGAGGAGGCGGCAACGCTGGGGACCCGGGGCGGCATGGTGCGCGCGCTGGCCGCGACCGGTGGGGTGATCACCTCGGCCGGGGTCGTGCTGGCCGCGGTGTTCACCGTCCTCGGTGTGCTCCCGGTGATCGCCCTGACCCAGATCGGGGTGGTCGTCGGCATCGGCGTCCTGCTCGACACGCTGCTGGTCCGGACCCTGGTGGTGCCGGCGCTGACCCTGCTGCTCGGCGACCGCTTCTGGTGGCCGGCTCGCCCGTACGCGGTCGACACCCGGCCCGTCGCGGAGGCGGTCAGCGACGAGCCGCGCGGCGTGGAGGTATCGGGCCGGTAGGTCAGCCGCGGGTGGAGCCTGGCGCTGACTCGGGGGGTGGTACTGGCAGAGCCTCCCTCAGCAGGGACTCCCTCCAGCGGCGCGGCTGGTCTTGACTGGGCCACCTCACCCGAGGAAGGGACCCACCGATGACCGACAGCTCCCCGTCCGCAACCGTCTGGTTCGTCACCGGCGCCGCCCGCGGGATGGGCATCGACCTGGCCCGAGCCGCGCTCGACGCCGGCCATCGCGTCGTCGCCACCGCCCGCGACGCGGCCAAGGTCACCGCCGCGCTCGGCGACCACCCCAACCTCCTCCCCGTCGCCCTCGACATCACCGACCCCGCCGCCGCGCAGACAGCCGTCGACACCGCAATCGCTCGGTTCGGCCGCATCGACACCCTGGTCAACAACGCCGGCAATTTCTACGCCGGCTACTTCGAGGAGATCAGCGACACCCAGTTCCGCGCCCAGTTGGAGACCAACTTCTTCGGACCCCTCAACGTCACCCGCGCCGTCCTGCCGGTGATGCGCGCCCAGCGCAGCGGTCAGGTCGTCACCATCACCTCGACCGCCGGCCTGGTCGGTGGCGAGTTCTGCGCCGCGTACGCCGCCTCGAAATTCGCCCTCGAAGGCTGGATGGAATCCCTGCACTTCGACGTCGCCCCGTACGGCATCTCCACCACCCTGGTCGAACCGGGCTTCTTCCGCACCGAACTCTTGGTCGAAGGCGCCTCGGCGATCTGGCCCGAGCTGTCGATCGACGACTACGCCGACCGCACCGCACAGACCATCGAGGGCTGGAAGGCGATGAACGGCCGGCAGGGCGGTGACCCCGCCAAGCTCGCCCGCGCCCTGGTTCAGGTACTGGCCCTCGACCCGCCGCCGCAACGTTGGGTGGCCGGGGCCGACGCGGTGGCGGTGATCGAGCAGAAGGCGCACGAGCTGCTCGCCCAGACCGACGCCCACCGCGCGCTGTCCTCAGGGCTCGACCACGACGACGCCTGACCGGATCAGGTCGCGGTGGCGACCAGTTCGGCGATGAGCACCTCGACTCGGGTCGAATCCGTCGTTCAGGTCGCCGACACGCGCGTCGCCGTCCTCGTGAGCAACGACCATCGACACCAGCCGCAACCGCAGCGGATCGGCGAGGGCCGCACCGCGACGATCCGCTCAGCCTGTGGGGCGTGCGGGATCAGCCGATCCGGATCCCTAGATGATCGGCGAGCAGCGGCGCCAGCTCGATCAGCTGTTGCTCGCTGATCCACGCTCCGGCCAGCCCGGCCAGGCCCTCGAGCTGGGTCAGCTGGGCGCCACGGAGGTCGACGTCGGTCAAGGTCGCGCCCGCCACGCGGAGGGTGCCGATCCGACAGCCGTCCAGCCGGACCCGGGTCAGCCGGGCCCCGGCCAGGTCGAGTTCGTCGATCGCGCATCCGCTCAGCGTGACGTCGGTCCAGGTGCTGCCCCGGGCGTTCAGATAACCCATCTTGCTGTCGGTGATCAGCACCGAGCGCCAGGTCGAGTCGTAGCACTCGACCGCGCCGAGCCGCGACCCGGCGAGGACGACCTCGCGCCAACTGCTGCGGGGTAGGACGCCGTGAGCCGCATCGAGCTGACTCAGTCGGCACTCGACGAGGTGGACTCCGCGCAGGTCGACCGCGTCCAGGGTCACCCGCTCGAACGCGCACTCGGTGAAGGTCGTATGACGCAGGTCGACGTCGCTCAGGTCGAGGTCGACGAGGCGTACGGCCTCGTGATGCTGGCGGTCCACCAGCTCGCTCGCGGTCACCGCGGTCAGCGCGGGCAGCGTCAGTCGGACGGCCTCCGGCGCTCGGGGCCCGTCCTGCTTCTGCGCCATGATCGGTCCTCTCGTTCGCCGGGCGAACCGGTCGCCCCGAGGCGGCCGGCCGATCCGGCGACTGTCACGATGCGGGGAGCGGGTTCGTCGACGCCCAGCTCATCATCTGTCACCCTCGCACCCCACAGGAGTCCACGATGTCCGCGATTGCCGGCCCCCTGCCCCCCTCGGCCAAGTCGCTGCACTCCTGGTCGCTGTTCCGCACCCTCGGCCGCTACGTGGCGCCCGGATCGATGCCGTCGGGGGCGATGGAGGCCCACACCGGCGAAGGGCTCGCCCTGATCGACCTGCCGGCGGCGTTGGCCGAGCACGGCTACCGCGGCGTCCAGCTGTGCCACTTCTACCTGCCCAGCCGCGACCCCGGCTACCTCGACGAGCTGCGTCAGGCCTTCGCCGCGGCGGAGGTCGACATCGAGTGCGTGCTGATCGACGACGGCGACCTCGCCCACCCGACCGACGCCGAGGCGCAGCGCGACTGGCTGTCGAGCTGGATCGAGACCGCCGAGCACCTGCAGCCCACCCGCGTACGGATCCCCGCCGGCAAGCAGCCGCCGAGCGCCGAGACCCTGGCCGCCAGCGCTCGCCACCTCGACGAACTGGCCGACCGGCACGCCGGCACCCGGATCGTCGTCGAGAACTGGCACGCCCTGCTCGCTGATGCCGCCGCCGTGACGACCGTCCTCGATGCCACCGAGGGCCGGATCGGCTTTCTGGTCGACCTGGGGAACTGGAAGGCGCCCGGGAAGTACGCCGACCTGGCCGCCGTCGCGGGCCGGGCCGAGACCTGCCAGGCCAAGGTGAGCACCGACGCCGAGGGCACCATCGACGAGACGGACTTCCGGCGCTGCCTGACCATCCTCCGTGACGCCGGCTACGCCGGTCCGCTCGCGCTGGTCTACGACGGCGCCGACCCGCGCGAGTGGGACAAGCTCGACGAGGCGTACGCGCTGGCCCAGCAAGTCTTTCCAGATCAGGAGCCCGACCTGAATACGTAGCTCGCCCCACGGCCCGCGAGTCTGAACGAACACCGATGGGATCAGACCGGGCTCCTCGTCGTCATACTCCGGCCCGGTGGGGCGTAACGTTCGCAGTCAAGCCGGGGAGGCAAGGATGAACCTCGATCGGTTCAGTGTGGCGACCTTCAACCTGTACAACTTCCACCTGCCCGGACGGCGGATGAACCCGGGACAGACGCCGTGGACCAAAGCGGAATACGGGCGAAAGGTCGCCTGGGTGACCGGTCAGCTCGCCTCGCTCCAACCCGACGTCGTCGGCCTGCAAGAACTCTGGCACCGCGATGCCATGAGCGAAGTCCTGGCTCGACCCGAACTCGCCGATACCTACGATCTCGTCGCCGACCCGGCCACCGGTGACCGCATCGTCTGCGCTGCGCTGGTGCGCAAAGGGTTGCTTCTCGGCACACCGCGGTGGATCGACCGATTTCCCGACCCGGTTCGACTGGACTCGACCAGCCCCAGCGACCCGCAGGCACCGGCCATCAGCATCACCATCCCCGGCTTCTCCCGTCCGGTGCTGCGTCTCCAGGTGGCGCTGCGCGACGACACACCGCCCGTCGAGGTGTTCGTCACCCACCTCAAGTCCAAGCTGCCGACCCGGATCGACGGTGAGAGCTGGTATGCCGAGGATCCGGACACGTTCCGAGCGCATCGGACGGCGCTCGGCGCCGCTCTCTCGACCATCCGCCGCACGGCTGAGGCCGCCGCCCTGCGGGTGCTGCTGACCGAGGTGATGAAGGACACCGTCACGCCCGTCGTGGTGCTCGGCGACATCAACGACGGGCAGCACAGCAACACCGCCAACATCCTCACCGAACAACCGCGCTACCTGGTCGGGGACTCCCGCGGTGGCGCCGACATCGGCCTCTACTCGGCCCAGACCCTCCAGGAGTACCGGGACACCCGCGACGTCTACTACACCCACGTTCACGAGGACCTCCGCGAATCGCTCGACCACGTCTTCGTCAGCGAGCAGTTCTACGACAACAGTCGGCGTCGTCTCTGGCTCTTCGATCGACTCGTGATCAACAACGATCACCTCGACGACGAGGATCACCGTCGCACCGGCACGACCGACCACGGCGTCGTACGTGTGAGCTTCACCCACCGCCCCGTCACGTCCCGGTGAGCGGTCCAACCCCGGCGCGACCGTCAAGAACCAACCGGAAGCTTGTCAAGCATCAGCCGGAGACGAAACTTGAGCGTCAGCCGAAGTCATACAGGGTGTGTGGTGGGCCCCGTGGGACTCGAACCCACAACCCGCGGATTAAAAGTCCGCTGCTCTGCCAATTGAGCTAGAGGCCCCGCTGCCGACCGGTCGGCGGCGTAGCTAACCGTAGCCGGGTTGCCGCGTGCGAGCCTATTCGGTCGGCGGCGTCCGGCCTGCCGGCTGGTGGCCGGGATCATGCAGAGACCCCGACCACCAGCCGTCTGGTTCTAGCCGACGGTCAGCGCTTCGACCAGGACGACTTCAGCTGCCAGATCTTCAGATCGCTCAGCTGAGCGCGGCCACCGTTGGAGAAGACCTGGATCTTCTGGCTCGAGCGGTCCGGGAAGATCTGATCGGTCACGGTCACCCGGCCGTTGTCGGCGAAGACCTCGACCGACGAGCGGTCGACCAGGATCCGCAGCTTGACCCGACCGTTGGCGCGCAGCTTGAGCGGAGCGAACTCGGTGCTCGGGAAGCTGGCGCTGAAACCGACGTCGCCCGACTTGGTCCGGTCGACGTAGATCCCCTGCCGGAACACGTCGTAACCGATCACGGTCTTCTGACCGTTCCCGACCCGGACCTTGACGCCGAACTTGTCGGCATTGCGGGCCGTGAACGACGCGTGGATCTCGACCGTGTCACCCGATGCGCCCTTCTTGCGCAGCGTGGTCGTGCCCGGCAGCAGCCGGGTGGACGACAGGTCGACCGGCTTGGCCTTGCGCAGCTTGGTGAGCTGCTTGACCGGCGCGGACTGCAGTCGGACGTCGCCGCGCACGGTCTGCAGGGTCAACTCGCGCGGGACGCTCATCGCGCTCCGCCACGGGTCGGTCGGGACCGAACCGCCGTACTGCCAGTTGTTCATCCAGGCGATCATGATCCGCTTGTGCTGCGGTACGTCGTTGAACAGCACCCCCGCGTAGAAGTCGCGACCGTAGTCGAGCCAGTGCGCCCGCTGGGTCGACGATTCGGCCGGCTGGTCGGCCAGCGTGAACTGGTCGGCCAGGATGTGGCCGAAACCGCCGGTGTTGTTGTCGATCAGCTGGATCCGCGCGGTCTTGCCGGCCAGCTTGCGGACGTCCCAGCCGGCCCAGTCGAGGACCTCGCTGTTCGGACCGGTGGTGCTGTGGACGACCTTGTCGCCGACCAGCAGGTTGACCGTGGTCTCCAGCGACAACGGGATCGCCTTCTCACCGGAGAACATGATGTGGTCGACCAGGATGTGACCCCAGCCGCCGGTGTTGTTGTCGACGATCTGGATCTGGGCCTGCTTGCCCTCGAGGTCCGCGGCGTCCCACGAGACCCAGTTGGCCAGTTCGCTGTCCTGACCGGTGGCGGTCCGCACGACCTCGCCGTCGACGACCAGGTTGACCGCCGTCGCGCCGTCGCCGTCGCCGGCGTACGGGTGGTTCCCACCGCCGACCAGCAGATTGATGTAGTCCTCACCGATGGTGAAGACGGGTGAGGTGATCACGCCGGTGGAGGCGTCGTGATCGGTGAAGGTGTTGACCAGCTTTTCGCCCTGGTAGCCGGTGACCGGCTGCTGGTCACCGATCGTGCCGGGCCGCGGGCCGTCGGCGGTGAAGTCGTCGGTCGCGGTCCAGCCCTCGCCCCACGTCTCGCCCTCGAAGTCGGCGAACACGGTGCCGGCCGGGACCGACGGATCGAGCGTCGCCCCCTCGAGCCGGGGATGGTTGCCTCCGCCGACCAGGAAGTTGAGGTAGCCCTGGTCGATCGTGAACTCCGGCGACGTCAGCGTGCCGCGCGAGGCGTCACTGCCGACGAAGCTGTTGGCCAGTCGGTCGCCGAGGAAGTTCGCGACCCCGGCCTGACCCGGCAGGTCGCCGGTCGCCGGGCCCTCGCCGAACGCCTCCCCGGTCGTCGACCACGAGCCGTACGAGGCGTCCTCGAAGTCCTGCATCACCGTGCCCTCAGGGGGCGTGTACGAGGCGGGGTCGTCGGAGGTGAAGGTGGTGCCGTCGAAGTCGCCGACGAAGTACTGGCCGGCCGATCCGCCCGCGATACCACCCGGGTTGAGGTTGACCACCATCACCCATTTGACGTTCAGCGGGTCGCCGTCGACGGCCAGCGGGAACAGATCGGGGCACTCCCAGGCGCCGCCGACCGCACCGCTCGGCCCGAACTGGCTGAGCTCGTCCCACTTCTTGAGGTCCGACGATCCGTAGATGGCGACCTTGTGCTCGAGCGCGCGCACCACGACCATGCGCCACTGCTTGGCCGGCGCGTACCAGAAGACCTTCGGGTCGCGGAACTCACGCGAGTTGATGTCCAGGACGGGGTTCTCGGCGTACTTGGTCCAGGTCTTGCCCTCATCGGTGCTGTACGCGAGCGATTGCGCCTGCCGGCCGGCGAGCGTCGGGTGTTTGTCGGTGTAGGCGCTGGTGTAGGCCGCGACCATGGCCGGCTTGGCCTTGGTGCCGAAGCCCGAGGTGTTGTCCTTGTCGACGACCACGGACCCGGAGAAGATGTCTTCGATCGACTCGCCGGCATCGTTGAACGTCTGCGGGATGGCGATCGGCTGTTCGGTCCAGTGCACCAGGTCCTTCGACGTGGCGTGGCCCCAGCTCATGTTGCCCCAGGTGTTGCCCTTGGGGTTGTGCTGGAAGAACAAGTGGTAGGTGCCCTTGTAGTAGACCAGACCGTTCGGGTCGTTCAGCCAGTTCTTCTGGGCGCTGAAGTGGAACTGCGGGCGGTAGTCCTGGTCGTACGCGGCGGGCACCGCGGCGGTCGCGGTGGGCGCCGCCGGGGACGCCGGGGCCGGGGCGGCGACGGCGGAGAGTGGGCTGAGCATCAGCAGCACGGAGGTGGCCAGGGCGGCGCGGACGCGGCGCCGACGACCTGGGCGGGTGGGTGGGCTCACATCGTCGTGAGTCGGGATGGGCATGGGAACTCCTGGTTCCTGCCGACGCTCGAGGCGGTCGGCGAAGAGGGATCGTGCTCGGGGTGGCGGGGTGACCCACCGGTGACCGTCGGTCTCGGGGGAAGTCAACGCGGAGCGGGCCGGCGTGGTCGGCGGACCTCGCGGCCCGACCCCGGCGCAGACGGAGCGCTCAGCAGCAGCGCGACCCCAGCCGACGTCGGCGTAGGCGCTCATCGTTCACTGCTCGGAGTCGATCGAGGTGATGGGCTCGCGACCGAACCGCGGCTGATCAGCGGACACGGCAGGGCGACGTGCTGGACCGGTCCGGGCTCGGTGGACTCGAGCCATTCGACCAGGGTCCGCACACCCCAGGCACCCATCGCGTGGTGCGGCAGCGCCATCGTGGTCAGGCCCGGGAACAGCCCGTCGGCCACGCTGTGCTGGTTGTCGAACCCGATCACCGACAGGTCGTCGGGGATGGACAACCCACGCTGGGCCGCGGCGTGATAAACCCCCATCGCGGTCCGGTCCTTGAAGGCGAAGATCGCGGTCGGCCGATCCGGCAGGTCGAGCAGTCGTCCGGCTGCGACCAACCCGCCGCGCGAGTCGGACGGCGCCTGCACCAGGAACTCCGGTCGCCACGGCAGCCCGGCCTCGGCCAGCGCGGCCCGGAAACCGGCCAGCCGTCCGGCGGCCGCCGGGATGTCGTCGGGGCTGTTGATGAACGCGATGCGGGTGTGGCCCCGCTCGACCAGGGTCCGCGCTGCGGTGAAGCCGCCGAGGTGTTCGTCCGGTGCGATCGACGGCACGTCGGGGTTCGCGCCGGTGCTGTTGACCAACACCGTGGCGGTGTCCCGAAGGCCGGTCGGGAGGTCGATCCCGTGGTGGTGGAACATCCGCATGTAGACGAATCCGTCGACCCGGCGACGGCTGAGCGCGGCGATCTCGGCCGCTTCCCGGCTGCGGTCGACACCGGTGTCGACGAGGACCATCAGCCAGCCCAGGTCCGCGGCCGTCTCCTGGGCCCCACGGATCATGTCGAACGCGAACGGCGTGGTCAGCACCTCGTCGCTGATCACGGCGAGGGTCTGCGTGCGCTGGATCCGCAGGCTGCGGGCCACGTCGTTGGGGACATACCCGAGCTCGGCCGCCGCGGCTCGGACCCGCGACCGCGTCTCCGGACCGATCCGCTTGCCGGGCAGGTCGTTGAGGACGTGCGAGACGGTGGTCTTCGAGACACCCGCGCGCAGCGCGACGTCCTTCATCAGCACTGCCCGACCCTCGTTGCCCATGGCTACCCCACCGATTGACCTCGACCCCTTGCCACTCTGGCCGTCGCTGAAGTGCCTTGTCAAGAGTTGATCAACCGGTTGGGCATCAGCCTCGGGTCAGGAGGGCCGGGCCGAGCCGACCGGCTCAGAGCCGCGGGTCCACCGGCTCCGACTCGAGGGCCAGGATGGCGAAGACGCACTCGTGCACCCGCCACAAGGGTTCACCCGCGGCCACCCGGTCGAGCGCTTCCAGACCCAACGCGTACTCGCGTAGCGCCATCGAGCGCTTGTGGCCGAGTCCGCGCTGCCGCAGCCGGTCCAGATGGGCGGGCTCGGTGTAATCCGGGCCGTAGATGATCCGCAGGTACTCCCGGCCGCGGACCTTGAGCCCGGGCTGGACCAATCGGTCACCCGTCCGGGTCAGGTTGCCGGCCGGCTTGACCACCATCCCCTCGCCGCCGGCCGCGGTCAGGTCCTCCCACCAGGCGGTGGCCGCGGCGGTCGACACCGGGTCGGCCAGGTCGGCGTAGACGCGGCGCGTGGTCGCGAACAGCTCCGGGTCGGTGACGACCAACCGGTCCGCGTACGCCAGGTGGTCGGCGTGTGGGCGGTCGTGGAACGTCGCCCCGTCGCTGGCCAGCACCTGGAAGACCGCGACGCGTACGCCGTCGAGCCCCGAGGTCGGCCAGACGTAGCGCCGGTACGCGGCGGCGAAGTCGTCGGCGTTGCTCCGCCGGGCCGAGGTCCGGGCGAGCAGCGCGTCGACCCCGACACTGCGGTCCGCCGCCGTCACGCAGCACCGCCTCGGCGACCGGGAGCGAGGCCCGGGCCGCGGCGCCGACCGCGGCGTACTGCTCGCGCAGCAGCGATCCGGCTTTGGCGCTCCACGGCAGGATCTCGGCGTCGAGCAGCAGCCAGCCGGTGCCCAGCTCGTCGAACAGACCGGCCGACTCGAGCGCCGTCCGGACCCGGTCGACCAGCACGCCGGTCAGGTCGTCGTCGAAGAACGACCGACCGGTCCGGGTCCACACCGATCCGAGCCGATCGGGCGATCCGAACCGGGCCGCGGCCGTGTCCTGGTCGCGGCAGACCAGGACCACCGCCCGCGACCCCATGTGCTTCTCCTCGCACACCACCGCGCCGACCCCGTCGCCGACGAACGCCGAGAACGCCTCGGCCGGGTGTTCGAGTAATCCGGCAGCGCGGCGAGGTGGCCACCGGGCTCATGGTCGGCGGCAGGTAGCAGAGCCAGCGCGGATCGACGGCGAACCGGCTCATCACCTCGAGCGCGGCCGACGCGTTCTCGGTCCGCACCCCGATGCGCTTCTGGTACGCGGTCTCGATCACCCGGCTGGCCAGGACGTCGTCGAGCACGAGGACGTCGTCGGCCCGGGCCGGTTGGGGCGGCGGCACCAGCGGCCGCACCGGCTCGTAGTAGAGCTCGGCGGCGGCCACGTCGACGACCTCGCGCTCGGGATAGCGCAGCGCGGTCAGCTTCCCACCGAACACACATCCGGTGTCGAGGCACAGGGTGTGGTTGACCCACTCGACCTCCGGCGTCGGCGTGTGGCCGTAGAGCACCATCGCCCGGCCGCGGTAGTCGCGGGCCCACGGCAGCCGGACCGGCAGCCCGTACTCGTCGGTCTCCCCCGTGGTGTCGCCGTAGAGACAGAACGACCGCACCCGCCCCGACGTCCGCCCCTGGTAGCGCTCGATCAGACCGGCGTGGGCGACGACCAGCCGCCCGTCGTCGAGCACGTAGTGGCTGATCAGGCCGTCGAGGAACCGTTCGACCTCGGTGCGGAACTCCGCCGGCTCGGCCCCGAGCTGGGCCAGCGTCTCGGCCAGTCCGTGGCTGACCTGCACCTTGGCACCGCGCAGTGCCCGGAGCAGCTTGGCCTCGTGGTTGCCCGACACGCACAGCGCGTCACCGGCCGCGACCATGGCCATGGCCAGCCGCAACACCCCGGCCGAGTCCGGACCCCGGTCGACCAGATCGCCGACGAAGATCACCGTCCGGGTCGGGTGATGGGCTCCCACCGGCCGACCGCGCTCGTCACGGGTCAGCGCATAGCCCAACTCGCCGAGCAGCTCCTCGAGTTCGGCGCGGCACCCGTGCACGTCGCCGATCACGTCGAACGGCCCGGAGTCGTCGCGTCGGTCGTTGTAGAGCCGGGTGCGGACGATCCGGGCGTCGTCGATCTCGGCCTCGCTGCCCAGCCGGTGCACCTGGCGGAAGCCCTCGCGTTCGAGACCGCGGAGCCCGCGGTGGAGCTGGTCGTACTGGCGGCGGACGACGTGGGCGCCGAAGTCGCGGTCCGGGCGGGACGCGTTGCGGGCGACGCAGGTGGCCACCGGCAGATCGAGCACCACGGCGACCGGCAGCACGTCGTGGTCCTTGGCCAGGGCGACCAACGCCTTGCGCGCCTCCGGCTGCACGTTGGTGGCGTCGACCACGGTCAGCCGCCCGGCGCGGAGCCGGATCCCGACGATGTGGTGCAGCAACTCGAAGGCGTCCTTGGTCGCCGCCTGGTCGTTCTCGTCGTCACTGACCAGGCCGCGACAGAAGTCCGACGAGATGACCTCGGTCGACCGGAAGTGGGTCCGGGCGAAGGTCGACTTCCCCGACCCGCTGGTCCCGACCAGCACGACGAGGCTGAGTGCCGGCACGGTGACCGGGCCCGTCATCGGGACTCCCGCTCGAACACCGCGGCCTGGGTCGGCGGACCGACCTCCGGGTCGTCGGCTCCGATGCCGACGTACCGGACGCGATAGCCGTACGCGCGGGCCACCCGCGCGGACCAGGCGGCGAACTCGGCCCGGGTCCATTCGAAGCGATGGTCACGGTGCCGGAAGTCGCCGGCCGGCAGGTTCGGGAAGCGGACGTTGTGCTCGATGTTGGGGGTGGTCACGATGACCGTTCCGGGCGCGGCGAAGCCGAACACGTTCCGCTCGACCGCGGCCAGCCGGGGCGGATCGATGTGCTCGACGACCTCCATCAGCACGGCGGCGTCGAGTCCGGCCAGCCGGTCGTCGCGATAGGTCAGCGAGGATTGCATCAGGGTCAGCCGCTCGCGTCGCCGCTCGGCCATGGTGTCGAGGCGGAGTCGGCGGGCGGCGGTCTCGAGCGACCGCACCGAGACGTCGGCGCCGATGATCTGCTCGAAGGCCGGGTCCTCGATCAACGCGCCGAGCAGCGCGCCGTCGCCGCAGCCGAGATCGCCGACTCGGCGGGCGCCGATTTCGCGGAGCAGGGCGAGGACGGTGTCGCGGCGCTGGACGGCCAGCGGGACCGGCCGGTCGTCGGCGACCACCGGTGCGGCGTCGGCGTCGTCGATCGAGTCGGGGTCGACGCCCTCGGATTCGGCCAGCGCGGCCAACGCCGCCCGGGCCAGCACGCCGCGGCGGCGCAGATAGCGGGCGACGATGAGGTCGCGTTCGGGGTGCGCGGCCAGCCAGCCCGCTCCGGCCCGGATCAGCTTGTCGACCTCGTCGGACCCGACCCAGTAGTGCTTGGCGTCGTCGAGCACCGGGAGCAGGACGTAGAGCTGATTCAGCGCGTCACTGAGCCGCACCGTCCCGGTCAGCCGCAGGGCCACGTACGCGGAATCGCCCCAGCCCAGGACCGGGTCGAGAGGCACCGGATCGGCCTCGACCGCCCAGCCGAGCGGCGCGAACAGCCGACGGGCCAGCTCGGCGCCACCGCGGCACGGCAGGGCCGGGACGCCGATCTCGAGCGGGATGGCGGCGGCGGCCAACTCGGGGCGGGCGTCGCACCGGCCGCTCATCGCCGACCGGAACACCTTGGTCAGCGCGACGCTCATCAGGCTCGACGCCGCGTACGGACGGTCGTTGACGTACTGGGCCAGCGCGAAGCCCTCGGGCGATCCCTTGGCCCGCCGGACCAGGCCGACCGGATCGACCTCGAGCAGCAGCGCGACGGTCGTGCGGTCGGGGCCGGCCTCGGGATAGACCACATGGGCTGTCCCCACCGACAGCGTGAAGCTCTGCAACCGGTCGGGATGCTTGTGCAGCAGGAAGCCCAGGTCGGTCGCCGGCGCGTGCGAGGTGCTGACGGTGAGGATCACCGCTCGATTGTCACCTACCGGGTGTCAGCGCCGCCCGCGCTTTTCCCGGCCCTCTCGACGCCACTGCTCGACCGTCGCCTCGACGTCGACCAGCTTGGTCACCACCGGTGGACCGTCCAGCCGACGCCGGTGCGAGTCGCGGATCCGGTCGTTGAGCGCCTCGACCATGGCCCGCACGGTGACCTCGTCGCGGACGTCGGCCAGCGTCTCGGGCAGCCGCTCGGCCTCGCGTTTGAGGGCCAGCGACGCCGGCAGCGGCATCGGCAGCTTCTCGCGCTCGAGGAAGCCCTTGACCCACCAGTCGTCCTCGTCGACACCGGTCAGACCGGGCAACGGCTGCCCGGCTCCGGGGAGGTTGTCGAACTCACCCCGCTCGATGGCCTCCCGGACCTGTCGTTCCACCCAGGACTCGAACCGCACCACGGCTCCTAGGCTAGCCAAATGGAACCGTGGATCCTCGGCCTCGTCGCCCTGATCGTGGTCGGGGTGGCGGTCATCCTGTTCGGTGCCCTGCGCGATCGTCAGCTCAACCGGCGCCGCGCCGCCGAGGTGCTCGCGCCACCGCCGCGCGTCATCCCCCGGCTCGATCCGCAGGCCGATCCGCCGCGCTACCTGTCCGAACTCCAGGCCCGCCGTCCCCCGGCCGGCGTGACGGTCGAGCGGCTGAGCCGCGAGCAACGCACGACGATCGAGACCGAGATGGCCCACGTCGACACCCTGACCCTGCGCAACGGCTACGCCGACCGCGGCTTCGTCACCGACGCCGAGAGCGGCTGGGCGGTGCTCGACCACCCGGCGGTGGTGGTGTGTGCCGACGCGGTGACCAGCGTCCGCGAACTGCTGCCCACCATCGAACCGCTCAACCTCGACCGGCGGGCGTTCGTGCTGCTGGCTCCCGAGCTCAGCAAGGAGGTCCGCTCGACGCTGGCGGTCAACGTCATCCAGGGCAAGCTGCGGGCCATCGTCATCGTCGCCCCGGTCGCCGAACTGCAGGCGGTGGCCGATCTGGTCGGCGCGCTCCCACTGGACCGCGGAGATCGACAGTCCGGCTATGTTGAGCCGGAAGCTCTGGGCCGGGCCACGCGTTGGGTCAGTACGCGGAGCGCCAGCTACGTGGTCCCGGACCCGGCCGTCTGACGCCGGTCCGGCCCGCGCGGGCGGCAGTCAGCGACGGACAGCGAGAGGCGGCCGGTGAGCAGCGAGCAACCCCAGGGGCGGTGGGCGTACGCGGCCGCACTGGCCCCGATGATCTTCGGTACGACCTATCTGCTGACCACCCAGTTCCTGCCGCCCGGCCGTCCGTTGCTGGCCGCTCTGATGCGTTCGCTGCCCACCGGGCTGGTGCTGATCATCGGGACCCGGCTGCCCGATCGGCGCTGGCTCGGACGGTTCTTCGTCCTGTCGGTGCTCTACTGCTCGGCGCTGTTCCCGCTGCTGTTCCTGGCCGCCTACCGGCTGCCCGGCGGTGTCGCGGCGGTGATCAACTCGCTCAGCCCGATCCTGGTCGTCATCTTGTCGGTCCCGCTGCTCGGCAGCTCGATCAAGCGGCTGCAAGTGGTGGCCGGGCTGCTCGGGATGCTCGGCGTCGCGCTGCTGGTGCTGCGGTCGAACGCCCGGCTCGACGCCTGGGGGCTGATCGCCATGGTCGGCGCGGTGCTGATGATGGGCACCGCGACCGTGCTGACCAAGCGCTGGGGGACGCCGGCCGGGATGACCTCGATCGGCGTCACCGGCTGGACCTTCCTGCTCGGCGGGCTGACCCTGCTGCCGTTCACGCTGATCTTCGAAGGGCTGCCGGACACGCTGACCGGGCGCAACATCGCCGGCCTGGTCTACCTGGTGCTGATCAGCGGCATCGTCGCGTACGCGCTGTGGTTCTGGGGCCTGCAGTATCTGACCGCCAGTTCGGTCACCTTCCTCAGCCTGCTCAATCCCGTCGTCGCCGCCGTGCTCGGCTGGATCGTGCTCGACCAGTGGCTCAACCACTGGCAGATCCTCGGCGCGGCGATCGTGCTGGTCTCGGTGATCCTCGGCCAACCCGCCGCGTACGAGCGGCTCAGCCGGAAGCGCGCGCCGCTACCATCACCGATGTGACTGGGGCCGACGCGACTGGGGCCGACGCGACCGACCCGACCGGGGCCGGCGCGACCGGGACCGGCGGACCGGGACGACCGGGACCGGCGGGACGACCGGCGACCGGCGGGACGGGGACCGGCCCGGCTGGGGCCGGCGGGACGGGGACCGGCCCGGCTGGGGCCGGCGGGACGGGGACCGACCCGGCACCGGGCGAGCCCGATCGTCGCTGGCCGCGCAGCGTCTACGCCGTGGGCACCGAACCCGACCCCCGTTTCACCTTCGCCAACGAGCGGACCTTCCTGGCCTGGATCCGGACCGGGCTGGGCTTCCTGGCCGCCGGGGTGGCCATCGCTGCCGTCGCCCGGCTGACCGCCCGGCTCGGGGTCGAGGTCCGGATCGCGTCGCTCATCCTGATCGCCTGCGGGCTGATCTGCGCCGCGGGGGCGTTCAGCCGGTGGATCGCCAACGAGCGAGCGATGCGTCGGCAGGAGCCACTGCCCTCCTCACCGCTGCTGCTCGTCGTCACCATCGTCGTCGCCCTGGCCGGGCTGCTCGCCTTTGTCGTGGTGAGCCTCGGGTGACCTGGCGGCCGTGGGATCCGGGGCTGCAGAACGAACGCACCGGACTCGCCTGGCAGCGCACGATGCTCTCGGGGCTGACCTGCAGCGTGCTGGTCGCCCGGTTGCTGGCCGACGTGTCGGTGTCGCTCGCCGTGGTCGTCGGGCTGCTGGCCCTGCTCGGGACTGCGCTGCTCGGCTGGATCGCCCTGAGCCGGTTCCGGCACGACGAGGCGGCACTGCGGCGCGGCAGCCCGGTCAGTGACGGCCGGGCCAACGCGGCCCTGAGCGCGGTCGTGGCCATGACCGCGATCGGGGCCGGCGCGTACGTGGTCCTCGGCTGAGCGCACACCATGGGCGGTCCTCGACGAGGAGGAGCACCTCGAGGCGGCGGTGGGGCGGGTGCCGGCCCGTGCGGTCGTTTCCCGGCACCTGCTGCGAAATGACCCCGGCAACCGGATCCGACCGTCGTATCCCGGCACCTGCTGCGAAATGACCCCCGGCAACCGGATCCGACCGTCGTATCCCGGCACGTGCCGCGAAAGGACCCCCGGCAACCCGATCAGGCCCACGTTGCCCGGCACCTGGCGCTAAACGACCCACACCCCGATCCGCCCGCCGTCTCCCGGCACCTGCCGCGAAACGACCCCTCCCACCCCGATCCGGCCGCCGTTCCCCGGCACCTGCCGCGAAACGACCCCTCCGCACCCCGATCCGACCGCCGTCTCCCGACACGTGCTGAGAAACGACGCCGGGGCTGAGCGATGGGAGTTGATGTCGGCCGACCGAGAAGACGTGGCAGCGCCCGCCACCTCGAGGAGGTGGCGGGCGCTGTCGGTGCGTGGACGCGATACCCGGCCGGGCGGCTCCCCCTGATCTGATCGTCCGGCTGAGGTGGTGCGACGTTCACGCTCGGAAGACGTGCCGCGTCTCTGGCTCCCCCTGATTGGTCAGGGACGGGCTACGTCGTCCGAAGTCGGTGTGGGTGGTGCGGTCAGCGATCTCGCCGGGTCAGTGCCACGGGGCCTGCGCCGTCCCACTGGCGGTCGGCTGCGCTCCCGGTTCGGGCGCTGGTGCGCCGCCGAGCCAGCCGGAGACGAGCACGGCGACCGGAAGGGCGAGCACGGCGACGACCTGGATCACACGGCGGGGGGGAACAGACATGACGCGACTCCGGGATGAGGACTGGTTGCTGAGGCTGCGAGCTGCCCCCCGGCCAGGCCCACCACCCGGACCGCGGCTGCGGTGTTCGGGCTGATGAGTGAACTCTGACGGCCCGACCTCCACCGACCCTCAGGGCGATCGAGTCAGTCGACCCAGCATTGGCGAAAGATTGACCGTTCAACGAAGACGACTCAAGGCAACCTCAAGATCCGCTCGGCACCAGCCCTGATCGCCAGGTTCGGACGCGGCGTGTAGCGGGACATGGCGGCATGTGCAGGCGGCATCGGCGGGCGTACGAGCCGCCGTTTCCGCGCACAAGCGCCCAAACGGCCCCCTGGCATCGATGTCACCCGGCCGTTTCCGCTCACAAGTGCCTAAACGGCCCACGCCACGGCCCATGCCACGACCCGCCCACGCGAGCCCCTCATCCAGCCCCGGCACCAGGCACCAGGCACGTCCGCTCAGGCGTAACCGAGGTCGTGCAGCCGGTCGTCGTCGATCCCGAAGTGATGGGCGATCTCGTGGACGACGGTGATGCCGATCTCCTCGATCACCTCGTCCTCGGTGCGGCAGATGGCCAGGGTCGGCAGCCGGAAGATCTCGATCATGTCGGGCAGTCCGGTGAAGTTGGCCTCGCGCTCGGTCAGCGGCGTCCCCGTGTAAAGCCCCAGCGTCCCCGGCAGGTCGGCCGGCGGCTCGTCGACCACCATGATCACGCAGTTCTGGATCAGCTCGGCGAGCTCGTCGGGGATCTGGTCGAGGGCGGCGGCGACGTGCTCCTCGAACACCTCCACCGTCATTTCCAGCGGCGGATGATCGTCCCGCTCGCTCGGATTCGACCCGTGCATGGGCTCCCGGAACGGGAGGTCGGAGGACGGGTCGCTCATCGCGGGCTCAGCCGCCGATCGGCCCACCAGGCCAGGGCGGCGAGCACCGCGATGACCGCGGTCACGCCCAGACAGGTGACCGCCACCTGCGCGGCGCCGAGGGTGCCTGTGTCGAGGAACGGATAGGGGTACCACGCGCTGACCGCTCCGGTGATGAGCGTCCCGACCAACCACAGGGCCGGCCAGACGAACGCCAGACCGAACGTCCGGCCGTCGATCCGGGGCCGCGGCCCGAAGACGAGCCATCCGACCAGCATCAGGATCGGCGACACGACGTGGACCAGCAGATCACCCACGTACGACCAGCCGGTCAGGGTGAGCAGCGGGCGGAGCAGGAGGAGGTGCACGACGCCGGTGACGACGATGCCCACCAGGGCATCGAGCCGCAGGACCCGAAACCACCACGTGTCGATGCGCGGGCGTCGGATCAGCAGGACCGTGGTCAACAGCACCAAGGCGTTCGACTGGATGGTGAAGTAGCTGACCAGGTGGAACAACCGCTCGGCCAGTCCGGGTGAGCGATCGGTGATCAGCACCGAGGCGCCGCTGGTCACCAGGATCAGCTCGAGCAACAACCCGGCGCTGACCACCACACCCACCACCACGTGCCAGCTCCGGGCGTTCCGCATGACCGAAGGCTAGTGGGCCTTGTCGAATAACAACCGTGGAATTTCATCATTGTCATCCGCGTGTCGAGTTGCGTTCGAAGACAAATACCTACTCACGTCTTGCCGGATGGGGTGATTCGTGATTAAAGTCCTGAGCAGATTGGGGCTGCTGTTACGGATGTGACGCAAGTGTGACAAAGGCGCGGTCAGCCCTGCGATCAACGAGCAACCGGACCCTTCCTGGTCCGCGCCAGGAGGATCACGTGACCACGACGAAGACCGTCGACGAGGCAGAGTCGGGGACGATCGGGCGGCGCCAACTGCTGGGACTACTGGGGCTCGGCCTCGGTGGGAGCCTGCTGATCCCCCAGACCGCGGTGGCCGCATCGACAGCGACGGCGACGGAGCTGGTCAACGTGCGGGCCAAGCCGAGCACGACCGCGGAGGTCCTCGGCCAGCTCGCCGAGGGCGACAAGGTCACGGTGATCAGCACCGCGACGAACTGGACCAGGATCCGTTTCGAGGGCGGCAGCGGCTACGTGGCCCGCCGCTACCTGCGCGCGGCGCCGGCGGTCACCACCGAGGTCAGCGCAGCGGCGGCCGCCGTGCTCGCCGGGTCGGTCCGGATCACCACCGCGGCGGTCAACCTGCGCGAGGGACCGGCGCTCAGCCAGGACGTGATCAAGGTGCTGCCGAAGCGGACCCGGGTCACGATGACCGGTCAGTCGCGCAGCGGCTACGCCGAGGTGGTCACCGGCATCAGCGCCACCGGCTGGATCAGCACGCGCTACCTCGCCGCGACGACCGGGCTCCCGGCAGTCGTCGGCACCCGGGTGGCGACCGAGGCGCTGGACATCCGTACGGCCAGCGGCGCCAACGCGAGGACCGTGGACGAGGTCAAGAAGGGGACCTCGCTCTCGGTGACGGGCGTGGTCGCCAACGCCCGCGCCCAGATCGTCTACGAGGAGAACGTCCGCTGGGTCACGGCGAAGTACCTGGCCACCCCGGCCACCTCGCTGCCCACGGCGCCCGATCTGCCCAAGATCACCGGTTACCGGTACGCCACGGCCGACCTGAACATCCGGTCGACCTACACGACGAAGTACACCCTGATCACCGAGGTCCCGGTCGGCACCCGTCTGGCCATCACCGGCGTGATCAAGAAGAAGCGGATGCAGGTCGTCTACGACAACGCCGTCCGTTGGGTCACCGCCAAGTACCTGTCGAAGACCAAGCCCGAGGTCGACGAGACCCCGAAGTACGCGGTCGAGAAGGGCCTCAAGCCCAACGCGATCAAGATCCACCGGGCCGTGCTCACCCGCTACCCCTCGATCACCACGTTCTACGGCGTACGCCGTGACGCCCTCCCCGACCACCCGTCGGGCCGCGCGCTGGACATCATGATCCCCAACTACAAATCGGCCAAGGGCAAGAAGATGGGCCACGACCTGTCGCGCTGGTTGCGGGCCAACGCCGCCGCGTACGGAGTCAACTACGTCATCTGGGACCAGCACATCTGGAACAACGAGCGGGCCGGCGACGGCTGGCGCTACATGGCCAACCGCGGCGGCGACTCGGCCAACCACAAGAACCACGTGCACGTCACCGTGTACGCGAAGGGGTACTCACCGGTCTAGAGGAAGGGACCGGTGGGCATCCCGGCCTGGCGGCGGGGACCGGACGGAACGGCTATGCTGTCCCGGCTGGTCCCCATCGTCTAGCGGCCTAGGACACCGCCCTTTCAAGGCGGCAGCGCGGGTTCGAATCCCGTTGGGGATACCACTCACTTCGCAGCTCTGGTTCCCGCCGATACTGGGCGAACCGCACCTCGCGCCGAGTGCATCGAAGACGATGCCCATCGCCTCGCCGGTCGCCCGCTCCATCGGGCCACAGTCGTGCCGTGCAGCGACGGCCTGGTCACCGAGCCTCAGCACTATCGCAGGACGTCGCCGAGTGCCAGGATGAAAAGTGCGTCCGGATACGGTCCGGGTGCTCGGTGAAAGAAGGTGACGCCTTGATCCGTCGTCTCCGATGCCTGTTCCGCGGCCACCAGTGGGTGGACGGTCAGGACCTGTCTACAGGAAAGATGACCCGGGACTGCCCGCGCTGCGGTGCTGCGCGGCGTTACAGCCCGAACCCGATTTCCGACGAACGACGTCACGCTCCCGGCAACAACCCGGCCGGTCCGTACGGCGGCATCAACGGATAGCGCCGCGACGTGTGGACGACCTCAGTCGCAGCCGACGCCGTCGCCATCACGGTCGAGATCGTAGGGGTCGTCACCGGTGACGCTCACTGATCCGTAGACGTACTTCGGACCGTCACCGCTCCCTCCGGCGCAGTCGTAGTCCGACGCCGGCGTCAGACACGGTGAGTAGCCCGCCGTACAGTTCCGAGCCGCCCGGGCCTCCGAGCGCCGTGCGGCTTCTCGTTCCTGGCGTCGTTGCTCGGCCGCCCGGGCCTTGGCCGCGGCCCGCGCCTTGGCGGCCCTGGCCGCGGCCACCTTCTTCTTCGCTGCCGCCTTCTTGGCTGCCGCCTTCTGCTGGGCGGCCAGCTTGGCCGCCGCCTTCTTCTGCGCCGCCGCCTGGGCGGCCGCCTTCGACGCTCTTTGAGCGGCGACTCGTTGCTCGGCCTCGACCCGCACCCGTTCGGCGGCGGCCTGCGCGGTTGCTGCACTCGCTGAGGCATTCGCCTCGGCAGAGGCGACTGACGCGCTCGGCGAGGCGGGCGTCGAGGTCGCGGCCGTGCTCACGGCCTGGTCGGCGACGGCCACCGAACTGCCGCCGCTGACGATGACACCGATCAGACCGAGTCCGACGATCCCGACGATGAACGCCAACGGCCCGGCGATCAGCACGGTCGCGACCTTGTGCCGGCTGAACCAGCTCTTCGGAGCCGCGTCCCGCCAGAACTGCCACCCCTGGGGAGCCGGACCCCACCGTGGATCCGGCCGCCAGCCGGCCGGGGGTTGCCATCCCTTCGGCGCACGGGGCCAATGGGGCGGTGGGACGAAACGCTTGCTCACGGGGTGCTCCAGGCAGATCTGATTCGGGGTTCAGCGCGGATGCCAGCCCCCAGAAGCTACGGGTGGACGGTCACCGCCACGCTGCCCGGCAATCTTCGTGATCGGATCGACACGTCACGACAACGTGGGGAATCTGACCGCGTAGTCGCGGTCGGATTCCCCACCTTGTGGCCGGTCGCCCCGCGACGACCAGTCACCGACCGTCGCGCGGACCGAAGGTCCGCAGCGCGTCGAGGTCGCTCGCCGGGTCGGTGATCATCTCAGCGACCCACTGCTCGATCGAGGGCATGGTCGAGCCGGCGACGATCACCGCGGCCAGCTCGGTCGGGTCGATCAGGGTGCGGCCGAGGGTCACCGCACCGTCGGCCAGCACCGCCCAGTGGGCGCTGCGGCGACCGTAAGGCAGGCCGACGCTCCCCGAGATGACCACGAGACGGCGGTCGACCTGGCGGAGGTAGGGCAGGTGGGTGTGGCCGCACACCATGGCGCCGACCGTCTCGGGCAGGTCGGCGAACACCTCGAGCCAGCGCTCGATCCGGCTGTCGACCAGGACCACCTCTTCGTCGTCACGCGGCGTGGCGTGGCAGAACCGGACCGGATCGAAGCCGTCGACGTCGAGCGTCGCCTGTTCGGGCATCGCCTCGAGCAACGCCCGGTGATCGGCGCACAACTGGGTCGCCCCCCAGACCGAGACGGGATCGTCGCCCAACCCGATGTCGATCCCCTGGGCCATGGACCGCAGCTCGCGGTCGGCGTTGCCGCGGATCAGCAGCACCGAACATTCGAGCCCGGTCAGCCGGTCGAGGACTTCGGCCGGCTGCGGACCCCAGGTGTGATCTCCGGTCACCACCAGCAGCTCGGCCGCCAGCACGGCCGGCTCGACGAGCACCCGATCGAGGGCCGGCGGCACCCCGTGGATGTCCGACAGGACCGCCACCGACGCCACCATCCGTGGATGGTGCCACGGCGCCCACCCGGCCGACGCGTTTGCCGGGCACCGCCCCGGGTAACTCTGCGATGTTCCACCAGCACGTCCATCGAACGAGTCATCAGGAGTAGTCATGACCAACGCAGCCACCGAGCACCGCGACGGCGGTCCACGCACCGGGATCAAGAAATTCGCCCTCGCCATGGGGGTGGTGTTCCTACTGGTCGGCATCATGGGGTTCATCCCCGGCCTGACCGCCAACGTCGGCCAACTGCAGTTCGCCGGCCATCACTCCGAGGCCGAGCTCCTCGGGTTGTTCCAGGTGTCGATCCTGCACAACATCGTGCACGTGCTGTTCGGCGTGGCCGGGATCCTCGCGTCGCGCAAGCTCCACGGCGCCCGGCTCTACCTGCTGGGCGGCGGCGCCGTGTACCTGGTGCTGTTCCTCTACGGGATCGTGGTCCCGCAGGACTCGGGCGCCAACTTCGTCCCGCTCAACAGCGCTGACAACCTGCTGCACCTCGGCCTCGCCGTCATCATGATCATGGCCGGCGTCATGCTCTCGCGCAGCTGGGCCGGCCAGACCGTCGAGTCCGGCCGACGTCAGGCCCGCGGATGACCGCGAAGGGGATCAACGTCGTCGGCCACTGGTTGTCACGGGCCGCCGAGCGGATCGAGCGCGCGGAGTGGCTCGACCCGTTCGGCCGCGCGCTGCAGCGGGCGGTCGCGCCCCTGGGCGCCAGGCCGCTCGTACGCGACCTGCTCAGCGGCACGCCGGTCGGCCATCCGGTCCACCCGTTGCTGGTCACCGTCCCGATCGGAAGCTGGACCGGTGCGCTGGTGCTCGACCTGGTCGGCAATCACGCGGCCGCCCGCACCATGGTCGGCCTCGGGGTGCTGGCGGCCGCGCCGACCGCGGTGACCGGGCTGAGCGACTGGAAGGACACCGCCGACGGTGACGCCCGGGTCGGTCTGGTTCACGCCGCCGCCAACACCGCCGTGGTCAGCCTCTACACCGCGAGCTGGCTGGCCCGCCGGGTGGGAGCGCACCGCCTGGGCTCGGCCCTGACCTGGCCGGCCCTCGGACTCCTCGGGGTCTCCGGTTGGTTGGGCGGTCACCTGAGCTACGCCCGCGGTGTCGGCGTGGACGTCACCGCCTGGGACCGGTTCGAGCCGGAGTGGACCGACGTCGGCCCGGCCGGCTCGCTCGCCACGCCGTCGAGCGCCGGCTCCTCCGGCGACGCGACTCCGGCCGAACTGCGCCGGGTCGACCTGCACGGCACCGGGGTGCTGGTCACCCGGACCTCCGATGGAGTCCTGGTCGCGTACGCCGATCGCTGCACCCACCGCGGTGGACCGCTGTCCGAAGGCGCGCTGGTCGGCAAGAACTGCGTGGAGTGCCCGTGGCACGCCAGCCGCTTCGACCTCACCGACGGGTCGGTGGTCTCCGGCCCGGCCACCCGGCCGCAACCCGCGTACGCGGTGCGCATCGAGGGCGATCGGCTGCTGCTCCGCCGGGCTCACGCCTGAGCGGTCCGGACGACGGTGCCGGCCCGGCCGAACCCCGGTGACGCCGGCCGGCACCTCGCGGCTCCGCACGCCCGGCTTGGCCACACGGCGTCGGCAACCGTTGTCGACCTCACAGGTTGCGGTCGTGTATCAACGGGCGGATGTGAGGCGAATCACCACCCCGGATCAGCCGGAGCAGACGTTAGGATCGAGCCACACGGGCGGATCACAGGTTCTCGGGGGATCGAGGAGAGCCACGCATGAGCACCCCCACAGCGACCGTTCCGGTCGCACGCAACACCCCGAAGAAACTGGCTTTCACCTGCCTGACCCAAGGGTCGGTGCTGTCGGCCGTCCGTTCGCTGCGGGCCAGCGCCGGCGGCCTCACCCTGCTTCCGACCTCCACCGGGGAGATGATCGGCGGCCAGCTGCTCAACGAGCTGAGCCGCCCGCATCCCTGGCGGACGCGGTACCGGGTCCGCCAGCCCGGCACCGGGTTGGCCGAGGAGACGACCGCGGTCGGCTTCGCCACCACCCCCCCGCCGGAGCGCCTGTCGGCCACCGACCACCTCGACACCATCCCGACCGCCGACCACCACGTCCGAGCGTTGATCGGAGCGGCGAGCAGCGGACCGGTGCTCCAGGCCCTGTCCGGTATGTACGGAGATCCGCTGGTCTGTCTGTCGACCGACGTGATCCGGCTCAAGTCCGGTCAGTACCGACGCCGCGAGAGCGAGGCGGGCGACCTGCGCAGCCTCGCGCTGGTCTTCTACGTCAGCCGTGGCTGGCGGCCGGGTTTCGGCGGCGAGCTGCTGGTCGAGGGGCCGGGTGGCGAGGTCTGCGTCGCCGCGCCGCGGCACGGGTGCATGTCGGTGCTGCGGTTCGACGACGGCTATCACTACGGCCTCGCCGCGGTGTCGTCGAAGTCGTGGGTCCGCTACGCGATCGCGCTCTACTACGGCGTCGCCCGCTGAGGTCCTCCGGTGAGCGGTCAGGAGCTAGAGAGCGGGGTTGGCGCCACTTCCTCTCACCGACCGCCTGAAACTTCCGGCGCAAAGCGACAGGAAGTGGCGTTAACGTCACTTCCTGCCGCTGCCGGGGCACCCTGCCGCTGCCGGGGCACCCTGCCGCCGCCGGGGCACCCCGCCGCCGCAGTTGCACCACCGCGCCGGCGCGCGAAGAGCAGGTGAGCGGTCAGGCCACCTCGACCGCGGGCTGCCGCGGCTTGCGCACGGTCAGGTAGACGCTCGCGCACAGGTAGTAGGCGATGTAGGCCAGCGAGAGCCCGATGATGAGAACCGACGGCTCGGGCAGCCGGAGCAGGATGATCGCGTACAGCACCACCCACAACCCGGCGAGCGCCAGGTTGAGCCGACGCATCACCGTGGTCCGCGACGGGTAGATGTACTTGATCGGCACGAAGACCAGCGCCGCACAGGTGACCAGCAGCGCGCCGGTGACGGCCGGCGACAGGTCGAGGATCACCACGTAGAAGGCCACGACGTTCCAGTAGCTGGGGAAGCCGAGGAAATAGTGGTCGTCGGTCTTGGCGTCGACCCGGCAGAACTGGTAGCTCGAGGCGAGCAGCGGTAGCGCGGCCAGCACCACTCCCGCGGTCCCGCCCGGCAGGTGGCCGCCGACCCACAGCAGCATCACCGGGGCGAAGACGTAGGTCAGGTAGTCGACGATGTCGTCGAGCCGCGCGCCGTCGAAGCCGGGAATGGTCTGCTTCACCTTGAGCCGGCGGGCCAGCATGCCGTCGGTGCCGTCGACGATCAGCGCGATCAGCAGGATCCAGAAGGCCAGGACGACCTTGCCGTCCAGCGCCGCCCCGATGACCAGTAAGGCCAGGACGGTGCCGATGGCGGTGTAGGCGTGCACCGCCCATCCGGCGGCGAGCAGACCACGTGACGTGGTGCGGGATGGGTCGTGGGCCGATAGGACGGTCATGCGAACTCCTGGTCGATCCTCGGAAATTCCGATTGCGCAGAATCCTGCCTCACCGGGAGCCTGTGAGCTAGCAGCCCGCTCTCCGACATCCTAAGAAGGAGGGGACCTTCTCGCTGCATTCGCCCTCGCCGATTCCCTGCGCTATAGTTTCGCGGGCGCTCGAAAGGGCGCCTCGGCCTGTTCCAGGCCCCGTAGCGCAGTTGGTTAGCGCGCCGCCCTGTCACGGCGGAGGTCGCGGGTTCGAGTCCCGTCGGGGTCGCGAATGTGGTGGCATCCCAGGTATCTGGGGTGCCACCACGTTTCTTGGCCAGGTAGCTCAGCTGGTAGCAGCGTTCGCCTGAAAAGTGAAAGGTCGCCGGTTCGACCCCGGCCCTGGCCACCCCTGTCGTCCGTCGCCGGGCAGCACGGCCGACCCGCACGTCGGGTCGGCGCGTTCCCTCGGAGACCGGGGCACTAAGGTTGCTGCGACGACTGTGAGTTCGGGAGCGGTCGAAGCCATGGAGGGACCAAGCGTTCGTGACCGTCTCAGCTGAGGACGCGTACGAGGAGCTGGCCCGATCGTTCGTCGCGGGCGAGGAATCGGCGCTCGAGGTGATGTACCAGCGGTATTCCCCGCTGATCTTCACCGTGGCCATGCGGTCGCTGGGCGACCGCGCCGATGCCGAGGACGTCACCCAGAAGGTCTTCGTGGCCGCCTGGACCGGCCGGCACAACTACAAGCCGGAACGGGCCAGCCTGCCGGCCTGGCTGATCGGCATCACCCGCAACAAGGTGGTGGACGCGCATCAGCTGCGCGGCAAGCAGCGCCGCATCGCCACCGAGGTCGCGGGGGCGTACGAGCTGCCGCCCGAGCCGTTGGACGTGGCCGAGCGGCTGATCCTGGCCGACGAGATCTCCAAGCTGGACGAGATGCCCCAGAAGGTGCTGCGGCTGGCCTTCTACGAGGACCTGACCCACGCCCAGATCGCCGAGCGACTGCAGTTGCCCCCGGGCACGGTCAAGAGCCACATCCGCCGCAGCCTGATCAAGCTCAAACGTCGCATGGAGATGTGGACCGATGCACACGAGTCCTGACCTCCTGGCGCTGCTGGCGCTCGGCGAGTCGGCGGCCGATCACGACGAACGCGCCCACCTCGAGAGCTGCACGTTGTGCCGTTCCGAGCTGGCCGAGCTGACCCGGACCGTGGAGCAGAGCCGTCGCGCCGAGCACGAACCGGTCCTGGGCGCCCCGCGGCCCGAGGTGTGGGCATCGATCCGCGCCGAGCTGGGGCTCGACGACCACGCCGAGCCGATCGCCGTCGCGAGCGCGCAGCCTCAGCAGCACCGGACCGGACGGACCCCACGCCGGCTCAGTCGCGCCATGGTGGCCCTGGTGGCCGGGCTGGCACTGGTCGCCGGACTGGGCATCGGACTCGGCGCCGACCGGGTCTTCGCCGACCGCGAATCGATCGTCAGCCGCGCCACGCTCACCGCGCTCCCCGGATGGGACGGGGCGAACGGCGAGGCCCGGGTCGAACAGGACCGCGACGGCAACCGCCGGCTGGTCATCGCGGTCGACTCGCCGCGGCCCGAGGGGGCCCGTCAGGTCTGGATGATCGACCAGCAGATCTCCGGGATGAACTCGATGGGTTACCTCAGCGACGGACGTGGCGTCTTCTCGATCCCGGACAGCTGGAACATGGCCGACTTCCCCGTCGTCGACGTATCGGCCGAGCCGCCGAACGACCACAACCCGGCCCACTCCGGCACCTCGATCGTCCGCGGGACCCTCACGCCCGCGTGAGCTTCCGCAAGGCCGCCGCGCGCGATCCCGACTTCTACGCCGTCGAGGCCGCCGGCCTGCGCTGGCTGGCCGCGGCGGGCGGCGTCCGGGTGGTCGAGGTCCTCGACGTCGGCCCGGACGGGATCACCCTCGAAGAACTTGTCGCCGGTCGGCCGAGCCGACGCGCAGCCGCCGACTTCGGCGCCGCGCTGGCGCGGACCCACGCGGCCGGTGCCGCGGCCTTCGGCGCCCCACCGGCGGGCTGGACCGGCGACGGCTACATCGGCCGACAGCCGATGACGCTACGCCCGGCGGAGCGCTGGGGCGGCTTCTACGCCGACCAGCGCGTCCTGCCCTACGCGCGGGCCGCCCGTCGACTCGGCCAGCTCTCCGAGGCCGGGCTGCGGGCCGTCGAACGGGTCGCCGAGCGGCTGCACGCCGGGGACTTCGACGACGGCCGACCTCCGAGCCGGATCCACGGCGATCTGTGGTCGGGCAACGTGTTCTGGACGACCGACGACCAGGTCGCGCTGATCGACCCGGCGGCGCACGGTGGCGACGGACTGACCGACCTGGCCATGCTGGCGCTGTTCGGCACCCCGCACCTGGACACCGTTCTCGACGCGTACGCCGCCACGGCTCCGCTGCCCGACGACTGGCGTGCGCTGATCGGGCTGCACCAGTTGCACCCGCTGCTGGTGCACGCGGTCAGCCACGGCGCCGCGTACGGTGCCGAGGCCGAGCAGACCGCCCGCCGCTACCGCTGACCGGCTTCGCGCCGGAGACGACGAACGCCCAGCACCCGACGGATCGGGGCTGGGCGTACGCGGTGGTGCGGAGCTACTTCTCGCGGCTCATCCGCAGCTTCGGCGTCTCCATCACGTCGCCGACGATGGCGTTGGAGCGCCGCGGCCCGGCGTAGCGCGAACCCAGGTTGACCAGGGTCTGAAGCCGGTTGCGGTTGCCGAGCAGGAACACGATGTGCAGCCCGATCCAGCCGAGCCAGGCCACCACGCCCTTCATCTTGAGACCGATCGGCATCTGCAGCACGGCGTCACCGCGGCCGATGGTGGCCATGGTGCCCTTGTCGGTGTACGAGAAGGTCTCCGTCGGCAGCCCGCGGTGCAGCCGGGCGATCTGCTGGCCGGCGTGCTTGCCCATCTGCAGAGCCGGCTGGGCCAGCTGCGGGAGCGGGTTGTCGACGATCAGGCTCGAGTCACCGATCGCGAAGATGTTCTCGAAGCCGACGACGCGGGTGTCACCGTTGACCTCCATCCGACCGGCGCGGCCGATGGGCAGGCCCCAGTCGCGCACGCCCGGGTAACCCGACACCCCGGCGGCCCAGATGACCAGGTCGACCGGCATCGACGAGCCGTCCTTGAAGTCGACCTTGTCCGGGTGGACCTCGGAGATCGCGGTCTTGAGCCGGACGTCGACCCCGCGCTTGATCAGCTCCTTGAGCGCGTAGCGGCGCAGCGAGTCGTCGAACGGGGCGAGCAGGTGCTCCCCCATCTCGACCAGCACCACGTGGACGTGCGCCGGGTTGAGCTCGGGGTAGGTCGACGGGATGACCTCGGTCTTCAGCTCGGCCAGCTGACCGGCCATCTCGACGCCGGTCGCCCCGCCGCCGACCACGACGGCGGTGAAGCCACCGGTGTTGGGATCGGACTTGCCGGCGATGATCTCGAGGCTGCCGAAGATGGTGTCGCGCACCTTGAGCGCCTCGGCGCGGGTGTACATCGACATCGTGTACTCGGCCGCACCCGGGATGCCGAAGTGGTTGGTGGTGATGCCGTTGGCGATGACCAGGTAGTCGAAGCCGACCCGGGTCCCGTCGTCGCAGATCACCTCCTGGCTCTCGTGGTCGACGCCCACGACCGCCGCGCGCTTGAAGCGCACGCTCTCGTGCTTCGCCGCGAAGTAGCGCAGCGAGTAGGTGACGTCGCCGGCGTTCAACCCGCCGGTGGCCACCTGGTAGAGCAGCGGCTGGAACGTGTTGTAGGGGTGGCGATCGAAGAGGGTGACACGAAAACCCTCCTTGGCGAGTTCATTGGTGGCCGAGACACCAGCGAAGCCAGCACCGATGACGACCACATGAGGCATCTGAGTCACGGGCTCATCTAATCAGTCGCCACCGTCAGCCGTCAGCCCCGTCCCGCTCTTGGGCATCGGACACCTGCTCGAGCACCGTGCGCGGCAGCACGTACGCCCCGAGGAACCGGCCGATCTCGTCGAGCGCCACCGCGCGGACGTGCGGCGCCGACAACACCACGTCGTGCACGCCCTGGTCGACCCGGACCACGGTGACGTGGCGGCCCAGGCGTACGGCGCGAGCGGCGATCTGCTCGACGTCGAGCACGGTGTCGGCGATCCGCAGGTCCTCCTGCCAGCGCCGGGAGAAATTGGTCTGCGTCGAGGCCAGCACCAGGATCGGGACGTCGATCTTGAGCCCGGCCGCGACCCGCTGGTGGCCGAGCAGCACGGCCCGCAGCCAGCCGACCCGTACCGGCGGGGACGGCGAGCTCTTCAGCTCGAGGTCGTAGTCCCACTCCCCCTCGAGCGAGCGGTGCAACGTCCGCGCGTAGAACCCCAGATCGGGCAGCCGGATGATCGCGGTGGGCGACCGGCTGCCGATGGCCTCGATCACCGGGATGCCGAGGGTGCGGACCAGCGCCGAGCCCTGCAGGTCGAGCCACGGCGAGTTGAGGACCAGCCCGGCCAACTGGTGCGGGTGCTGGGCCGCCCACAGCGAGCCGATCAGCCCGCCGGTCGAATGGCCCATCAGGATCAGCCGTTCCGCCCCGATGACCGCCGCCGCCGCATCGAGCTCCTCGCCGTAGTCGTCGAGCCGGGTGATGAAGCCGCGCAGCTGGCCGGGACGCAGGCTGCGCCCGTAGCGACGCAGGTCGAGAGCGTAGAAGTCGAGGTCGAGCCCGGTCAGGTAGTCGGCCAGGTGGGTCTGGAAGAAGTAGTCGTTCCACCCGTGGAGGTAGAGCACGGTGGGGCGGCCACCGGTGTTGGTCGTCTTGCGGATCAGGGTCGCGACGATGTCGGTGTCGACCGGCTCACCGGCCGCGCGTTCCGCCTCGGGCAGGGCGAGATCGGTGGTCTCGTACCCGTCCAGGAAGTCCGGACGCCAGGTGGTGCTCACTCCGGGAAGTCTAGGAAGCACGAAGGACGGGCGCGGACCGGCCGCGCCCGCCCTCCGTGGCGGTCAATGGTGACGACTCACTTGATGAAGCGGACGTTCACCGGGTACTTGTAGAACTGGTGCTTGCTGGCGGCCATGGTGCCCATGATGCAGAGCACCAGCGCGCCGATGCCGGCGACCAGCCACAGGATCAGGCCGATGCCCACCACGCTGAGCACACTGCTGATCACCAGGACGATGCTGTAGAGGATGCCGAAGTTGAGCGTCTCGGTCCCGACGTCCTTGAGGTATTGGCTGCGGTCCTTGTACATCAGGTAGGTGATCAGCGGCCCGATGAAGCCGAAGAACGGGATGCTGATGTGGGAGATGATCCCCCAGGTGTTCTCGTCGCTGGCCGACACCGGCTGGCCGGACGGGGCGCCGCCGTACGCGCCCTGCGGGTAGCCGGGCTGACCGTACTGCTGCGGCGGGTAGCCCTGCTGGGCCGGATCGCCGTAGGGCTGCTGGTAGCCCTGCTGGCCGTACGCCGCGTTCGGATCGGCGTAGGGGGGCTGACCGTAGGGCTGCTGCGGGGCCGACGGCTGCCCGTAGGGCTGCTGAGCGCTCGGCTGACCGTAGGGGTCCTGGGCCGCGGAGGGTTGGCCGTACGGCTGCTGGGCGCTCGGCTGGCCGTAGGGCTGCTGGCCGTACGGTTCCTGCGCGGCCGAGGGCTGACCGTACGGCTGCTGGGCGCTCGGCTGACCGTACGGCTGATTGGCCGACGGCTGGCCGTACGGCTGGCTCGCCGACGGCTGACCGTAGGGCTGCTGCTGGCCGTAGCTCGCGTCGGGATAACCCTGCTGGGGGTAGCCGTAGGTGGGCGGATCGGACTCCGAGGCCACCTGCGACGAGCCGCCCGCCGCCGGATAGCTGTTGGCGGAAGGGGTCGAATACGGACCGGTCCCCGCCCCTGTCGCCGCGTCACCGCCCTCGGCCGGATTCGCGCTGCCGGACGAGCTGGGCTGTTGATCCGGGTTGTACCCGGACGGTTCAGAGGGGTTCTGGCTCATGGCACCAAATCTAGAACCGAATGGTGCCGAACGGGGAGCTTTTCTACCCAGACTTGCGGAGGTGTCCGTAGCCGTCGTCGTCATCCGGGTCGAACTTCTCGGCCAGGTCGGCGTACGCCGGGGGTACTACCTGTCCCTCGTCGTGGCGAAGCTCACGTTCCAACGACGTGAAATCCGTCTCGAAAGAGCGGTACTTGAGTTCGCGAGCGACCTTGGTCTGCTTCGCTTTTGCACGGCCGCGCCCCATCTCGGGTCGACCCCCTCGCATTTGTCCGCCTGCGGCAGGGCCGCGGCTCAGATTGGTGATGTCGTGGGCGCAAGGCTACCCAATGAGACCCGGGGAGCAAAGCAGGGCCCGTCCGGTGAGCCGCGCACCTGGTCAAACCCGGGTACGCGGCGACCAGGGCATCAGGAGCCGGACAGACCCAGTCCGCGCCGGCCGATCTCGTTGAGCTGGTCGAGTTGGAACCGGTTGGGCCAGTTCTGCTCGTAGTGCTCGGCCGGGAAGTCGTCGGGGCTGCCACCGGCCAGGAAGGCTTCGCGGACCGACACGGCGTACGCCTCGTTCTTGGCACACCACGGCGCGGCCGGGATGTAGATCACGTTGCCCCAGCCTTGTTGGTTTTTCACCGGCGCGACAGCGTGGATCATGTCGCAGTGCCACCAGACCGAGTCACCGGGCTGGACGCTCGGGATCGACGACAGCGCGCGCATCAGGATCGGGTGCCACTTCTCGCTGGCCGGGAACGTCTTGTTGGGCTGTACCGAGCACATGTCGTCCTCGGCCACGTCGTCGAGCAGCGGGCGGAGCATCAGGTAGGCCATCGCCTTGGGGATCGGCACGGTGTGCAACACGCCCTGGTCGTTGGCCATCTCGCTCAGCGCGGTCCAGCCCTGGAAGGTGCGGAAGGCCGAGCACATGGTCGAGCCCGGATACTGCGGCCCCTCGGTGCGGTAGGCGGCGTCCCACGGGTCGTAGCTGGCGAAGTCGCCGGCGAACAGGTGCCGGAAGTGCAGCTGGTAGTTCTCGGTCATCCACAGGTCGAGGGTGCCGGGGTCGAGGTGGGTGCCCAGACCGCCCGAGTCGGCGCCCGGCGGCCGACGGCGGATGCGATCGGGGTAGAGCGAGTCGACGTCGGGCTCGAACCAGCTGCGCCCCTCCGACTCGGCGATCCACTGGCTGTTGAGGAACGACTGGACCGCGGCCATCCGCGGGTGCTGGCGCGCCTCCATCTGGGTGCTCGACCAGTAGACCGGGTAGATCTCGGGCTTCGAGGCCTCGGCCGACAGCGTGCCGAAGAAGTCGTCGGCCGGGCCCGCGTAGTTCTCGAAGAACTGGTTGGACTCGACGTAGTCGACGATGTCGTCGTCCCACTTCTCGGCCTGATCGCGGTCGAAATGACCACGCACGACCACACAGCCGCGCCGCTTGACCAGGGCCAGGGTCTCGGCCGACACCCGGCCGGCCTCGATGTCGGCGTAGTCGACGACCGGCCAGACCTCGTCACCGCGCTCGCGAGCTGCCTCGATGTCGGCGATCTCCGTCTCGAGGAAGGCCTCGATCTCGGCGATCACCGCACCGACGGTGCGCCCGGACGCCTCGATCTTGGCCCGGATCGCCGCCTTGATCTCGCGGATCGCGCCCGGGATGTCCTCCGGCGTGGCCTCCCAGTGCGGCAGTCCGGTCCGTGCGCTGATCGGCGTGGACGAGGTGGTGATGGTCATCGATGGCCTCCCGGTCGAATTAGTTAGGACTCCTGCTGAAGTCCTGGACGAGACGATACCGTGCGCCTGGGCTAATATGCAAGGAGTCCTAACCAAAACCCGAGAGGGCGTCCGCACGCCGTGTCCGAAGCTTCCCCGCTGGCCTCGCTCGATCTGCTCCGCCAGATCACCGACCAGCACGTCGTCGGCCAACTGCTCGGCGCCCCGGCCCTGACCCGCGCAGAGATCGCTCAGCGAACCGGCATCTCCAAGCCGACGATCTCCGAAGCCATGCGGCGACTCGAGCAGGCCGGGCTGGTGGTCGAAACGGGCCAGCAGTCCGGACGACGCGGTCGAGCCGGGATCACCTACGCGCTCCGACCGGAGATCGGCTGCGCCGTGGCGCTGAGCGCGAGTCCGGACGGTCTGACCGGGGAGATCCGCGGCGTACGCGGTGACCTGATCGCGCGGTTCGCCCACGCGGTCGAAGCCCCGATCACCGCCGACCGGCTGGCGCCGCAGCTCGACGCCCTGGTCGACGAGGTGCTGACCGCGACGGTCGGCCCGGTGCGGGCCAGCGCGCTCAGCCTGGCCGGGCCGGTGGACAAGCACACCGGCCGGCTGATCCACCTGCCCGATTCACCGTTCCTGGTCGACGAACTCGACCCGCGCACGCTGCTCGGCGACCGGCTCCCCGGGTTGCGCGTCGACAACGACGTCAACTGGGCGGCGCTGGCCGAGGCCCAGGTCGGCCGGGCGACCGATCTCGACGAGTTCGTCTACTGCCACCTCGGGTTCGGGCTGGGCGGGGCCATCGTCCGCGACCGCATCGTGTTCTCCGGAAGCGCCGGACTGGCCGGCGAGATCGCCCACGTCCGCACCGTCGGGCCGGACGGCCGGTCGATGCGGCTGGTCGAGTGCTTCGAGACCTGGGGGCTGACCCAGCCGGGCACCCCGACGATCGACGTCCCGCAGGTGGTCGCCGCTCTGGCCGACCCGCCGCGGCGCGACGCGATCGTCGACGCGGTGGCCGGCGCGCTCGCGTCGATCGTCACCGTGCTCAACCCGGCCGGGGTGATGATCGGCGGCCCGTGGAGCACGACCGGCGACTTCGCCGACCGGCTGGCCACCCGGGTGGCCGAGGTGTCGGCGGTGCCGGTGGTGGTCCGGCTGGCCGAGCTGGGCGGTGACGCCCCGCTGACCGGCGCCGGACTCGACGCCGTAGCCCGCGCGCAGGCGTCGCTGACCGCCTGAGGCCGCACCAGCTCGGAACAGCCTCAGGCCGGGTGGTCGCCGAACAGGATGACCCGCTCGGCCGCGGAACCGGCGACGACCGCGCCGCAGACCCAGGCGGGGACGCCGCGGTCGGCCAACAGGGTGATGGCCGCGTCGACCGAGGACGCAGGGAGCACGACGACCATGCCGACCCCCTGGTTGAAGGTGGCCTCGACGTCGGCCAGGCTCAGGCCGCCGAGCGCGCGCAGGGTGGTGAACACCGGGTCCGGGGTCCAGCTGGCCCGGTCGAGCCGGACCTCGACCCCGGCCGGGATCACCCGGGCCAGGTTGTTGGCCAGTCCGCCGCCGGTGATGTGGCTCATCGCGTGCACCTCGACGGCCTCGATCAGGGCCAGGCAGTCCAGGCTGTAGATCCGGGTCGGGGTGAGGATCTCCTCGCCGATGGTCCGGCCGAGTTCGTCGACGTGCCGGTCGAGTTCCCAGCCGCCCCCGCGGAGCACGTGGCGGACCAGCGAGTAGCCGTTGGAGTGCAGCCCCGACGAGGCCAGGGCGAGCACCACGTCGCCGGCGACGACGCGGTCGGCGCCGAGCAACTTGTCGCGCTCAACCACGCCGGTGGCCGCGCCGGCGATGTCGTACTCGTCGGCGGCCAGCAGCCCCGGGTGCTCGGCCGTCTCGCCGCCGAGCAGCGCGCACCCGGCGGCGGCACACGCGGCGGCGATCCCCGAGACGATCGCGGCGATCCGCTCGGGCACGACCTTGCCGCAGGCGATGTAGTCGGTCATGAACAGTGGCTCGGCGCCGCAGACGACCAGGTCGTCGACGACCATCCCGACCAGGTCGAAGCCGATGGTGTCGTGGACGTCCATCGCCTGGGCGATGGCCACCTTGGTGCCGACGCCGTCGGTCGAGGTGGCCAGCACCGGACGCTCGAGCTGGGCGATCGTGGTCGCGTCGAACAGCCCGGCGAAGCCGCCGAGCCCGCTCAGCACCTCGGGCCGGTTGGTCCGAGCCACCGAGGCCTTCATCAGCTCGACCGCGCGGTCACCGGCCTCGATGTCGACGCCGGCCCGGGCGTACGCGTTCCCCCCGGCCGAGGAGGACGAACCCTGCGAACGACCGCGGACCTCCGGTCCCGATCCCGTGTCGGTCACGGCCGACTCAGTGCGTCGACGCCCCCCAGGCCGGCGACCACCGACTCCAGACCGTCCACGTCGGTGCGGACCGGGTCCTCGAGGATGTTCTTGCCCAGCCGCTCCGACAGCGGGAGCGGGACGGGGTAGATGCCGTCGAAGCAGGCCCGGCACAACTTGTCCGCACCGACCTCGGTCGAGGCGACGAGCTCGTCGAGCGAGACGTAGCCGAGCGAGTCGGCGTCGATCGAGCGCCGGATCTCGTCGTTGTTGAGCCCGTTGGCGATCAGCTCGGCCCGTGACGCGAAGTCGATGCCGTAGAAGCACGGCCACTTGACCGGCGGCGAGGAGATCCGGACGTGGATCTCGGCCGCACCGGCCTCGCGCAGCATCCGGACCAGGGCGCGCTGGGTGTTGCCGCGGACGATCGAGTCGTCGACCACGACCAGCCGCTTGCCGGCGATCACGTCGCGCAGCGGGTTGAGCTTGAGCCGGATGCCGAGCTGGCGGATGGTCTGGCTCGGCTGGATGAACGTGCGACCGACGTAGGAGTTCTTGACCAGACCCTGTCCGTACGGGATCCCCGACTCCTCGGCGTAGCCGATGGCCGCCGGGGTCCCCGACTCCGGCACCGGGATGACCAGGTCGGCCTCGACCGGGTGCTCGCGGGCCAGTCGGCGGCCGACGTCGACGCGGACCGAGTGCAGCCGCTTGCCGCTGATCGTGGTGTCGGGCCGGGCGAGATAGACGTACTCGAACAGGCAGCCCTTGGGATCGGGCGTGGCGAAGGTGGTCGACCGCAGACCGTCGCCGTCGATGGCGATCAGCTCGCCGGGGTTGATCTCGCGGATGTAGACCGCCCCGACGATGTCGAGGGCCGCCGTCTCGCTGGCCACCACCCAGCCGCGCTCGAGCCGGCCGAGGACCAGCGGGCGGATGCCCTGGGGGTCGCGGGCCGCGTACAGCGTCTCGTCGTCCATGAAGACCAGGCAGTAGGCGCCGCGCAGCCGCGGCAGCACCTCGAGAGCGGCCTGCTCGATCGAATGGCCGGGGAAGGTCGCCATCAGCGCGGTGATCAGCGAGGTGTCGGTGGTGCACTTGCCGAACGACCCGGGCACCAGCGACTCGGCCTCGGCGTCACGCTCGATCAGCCACTCGCGCAACTCGAGGGTGTTGGTCAGGTTGCCGTTGTGGCCGAGGGCGATGTGACCGGTCGCGGTCGAGCGGAAGGTCGGCTGGGCGTTGTCCCAGACGCTGGCCCCGGTGGTCGAGTAGCGGCAGTGGCCGATGGCCAGGTGCGCGTTGCTCAGGGTGTTCAGCGCGTTCTCGTCGAACACCTGCGAGACCAGGCCCATGTCCTTGTGGACCAGGATCTGCTGGCCGCGGCTGACCGCGATGCCGGCCGATTCCTGACCCCGGTGCTGCAGCGCGTACAGCCCGAAGTAGGTGAGCTTGGCCACCTCTTCGTTGGGGGCCCACACGCCGAAGACGCCACAGGCGTCCTGGGGTCCCCGGTCTTGCGGATCGATGTCGTGATTCAGCAGACCGTCACCAGGCACTACGTCATTCTAAGGCCCGGTCGCCGGCCGAGACGACCACGGCCGCCGACGGGCCGCGGGATGTCCGCGCGCAGGTCCCCGCCTCGGCCGGATCCCGGCGATAGCCTTACGCCGTTATGAGCGCATCTCCGTCCGGACGCAGGTTCAACGTCGGCTCGTGGGCGAAGTTCGCCGGTGCGACCTCCTCCGCGGTGGCGGACATGCTGATCGCCAACGCGGTCAATCTGGCGCTCGTCCTCGGTGCGGTGCTGCTCTTCGCCCAGGGCCCGCTCGCGGTCGGCCTGCTCGGTGTGCTGGTCGGGCTGGCCGGCGGGGTGGGGCTCTCCTGGCTGATGCGCCGCGAGGTCATCCGCCGCAAGTCGCTGCTCGGCGCGTTCGCACCCGGGCGGCTGCTGCTGCTGGTCGCGGTGGCCGGCGGCTACGCGCTGCGCCGGCCCGACGACCCGGCCTGGATCTGGGTGGCCACCGGCCTGGGGCTGCTGGGCATCCTGACCGAACCGCTGGTCGGGTCGATGCTGGCCCGCAGCCGGTCGATGTCGACCAACCTGCCCGGCGTGCCGCGGGTCCCGCCGCGGCCCTTCCCGGCCAACCGGGTCGCCCTGGCCCCGCTCGGGGCCGCAGCCGCCGGAGCCGTGCTGGCCGCGGTCGCCGCCCCGGGGTGGATCTACCTGATCGTCGCCGCGGCGTTCGCGGCGGCGCCGTTCGTGATGCTGGCGTACGCGGTCCGGGCCCTGTCGGCCAGCCGCCAGGAGGCGCTGAAGATCACCGAGGCGCTGACCGCGTACCGGCCCGAGTTCGCGGTGTTCTACTCGGCCCGCAACGGCGCCACCTACCAGCTCGGGATGTGGTTGCCCTACCTCGAACGGCTGAACAAGCCGTACATCGTGATCACGCTGCACGCGAGCACGGTGGGCGAGATCAAGAAGCTGACCAAGGCGCCGATCCTGGTGCCGCGGCTGCGGACCGGCTCGGGCCGGCTGGTGCACATGGTCGTCCCCACGCTCAAGGCCGCGTACTACGTGCAGAACCACCCGAGCAACCTGGCCTTCCAGCGGTTCAAGCAGCTGACCCACATCTGGCTCAACCACGGCGACTCGGACAAGGCGGCCAACTACTCCGCCCAGCACGCCACCTACGACAAGGTCTTCGTCTCCGGGCAGCAGGGCGTCGACCGCTACGTGGCGCACGGGGTCAAGATCGCGCCGGAGCAGTTCGCGATCGTCGGCCGGCCGCAGATCGAGACCATCGAGGTCCGCGACGCCCCCCGCGACCCGAACACCCCGCCGACCGTGCTCTACGCCCCGACCTGGGAGGGCGGCCAGCCGGCCACCAACTACTCCTCGCTGTCGCGCGGCCAGCAGATCGTCGCCGCCCTGCTCGACCGCGGCGCGACGGTGATCTTCCGGCCGCACCCGCACAGCTACCGCGAACCCGGTCAGACCGCCGCGGCCCGGGCCATCCAGAAGCTGTTGACCGACGACGCCAAGCGCACCGGCCGGTCCCACGTCCACGGCAAGCAGGCCGAGAAGACCTGGGACATCCCGGCCTGCTTCAACCACAGCGACGCGTTGATCACCGACGTCTCCTCGGTGGCCTCGGACTACCTGGCCAGCGGCAAGCCCCTCGGCATGGTCGCGATCCGGCAGCAGACCGTCGCCGCCTTCCGGCGCGAGGTGCCGATGGCCCGGGTCGCGTACGTGATCACGCCCGACCTGGCCAACGTCGACGCGGCGCTCGACGATCTGCTCGGTGCCGACCCGCTGGCCGACCAGCGGCGGGAGTACCGGACCGCCTGTCTGGGCACCGATCTCGGACCGCAGGCCCCCGCTGGATTCCTCCGCGTCTCGACTGCGATCATCGAGCGCGATCGGCAGGCGTAACCACAGCAACCCTTCGGGCAGGAAGGCCGGCGATGACCGCAACGACACCTGGGGCTCCGCAGCGGGCCAGCGTCAAACACCCGGTCGATCAGGTCCTCCCGCCGGGCAAGCTGGCCATCTACGGCTTCCAGCACGTGCTCGCGTTCTACGCCGGCGCCGTGGTGGTGCCGATCCTGCTGGCCAACGCGATCGGGCTCAGCCCCGAGCAACTGGTCCACCTGATCAACGCCGACCTGTTCACCTGTGGCATCGCCTCGATCATCCAGTCGGTCGGGTTCTGGAAGATCGGGGTCAAGCTCCCGCTGCTGCAGGGGGTCACCTTCACCGCGGTCTCGCCGATGATCGCCATCGGGATGGCGGCCGGCGGCGGCACCGAGGGGCTGACCACCATCTACGGCGCGGTCATCGTCGCCGGGCTGTTCACCTTCTTCATCGCCCCGTACTTCGGCCGGCTGCTCCGCTTCTTCCCGCCCGTGGTCACCGGATCGGTGATCACGATCATCGGGCTGTCGCTGCTCCCGGTCGCCGCCAACGACGCGGTCCGCGACGGCATCCCCGGTGGTCCGATCAGCGGCAAGGGGTTGGCGTACGCGCTGTTCACGCTGGCGGTCATCGTCATCATCCAGCGGGTGTTCAAGGGCTTCATGGCCACGGTCGCCGTGCTCGCCGGCCTGGTCATCGGCACCATCACCGCGACGCTGCTCGGCGACGCGGACTTCAGCCAGGTCGGTCAGTCGAGCTGGGTCGGGGTGACCACGCCGTTCTTCTTCGGCATCCCGCAGTTCTCGATCACCGCGATCATCTCGATGATCGTGGTCATGCTGATCACCGCGGTCGAGACCACCGGTGACGTCTTCGCCACCGGCGAGATCGTGGAGAAGAAGGTCGGCAAGGAGGACGTCACCCGGGCGCTGCGGGCCGACGGGCTGGCCACCTTCCTGGGCGGCATCCTCAACTCGTTCCCCTACACCTGCTTCGCCGAGAACGTCGGTCTGGTCCGGCTGACCGCGATCAAGAGCCGCTGGGTGGTGGCCACCGCCGGCGCGATCATGATCGTCATCGGCCTGATCCCCAAGGCCGGCGCGATCGCGGCGTCGATCCCGCACTCGGTGCTCGGCGGCGCGGCGCTGGCCATGTTCGCCACCGTCGCCGTGGTCGGGTTCCAGATGCTGTCGCGGGTCGACTTCAACGACCACCGCAACGTGGTCATCGTCGCCACCTCGGTCGGGCTGGCCATGCTGGTCACCGTCACCGCCGACCTCTACACCGTCGTCCCCGGCGGCCGGTGGAGCGAGATGATCTTCAACTCGGGCATCACCCTGGGCAGCGTCACCGCGATCCTGCTCAACCTGGTCTTCCACCACGTCGGCAAGAGCTTCGGCCCGGCCGTGGCCGGGGCCCCCGGCGACCTGGTCCGGCTCGACCAGGTCAACCAGATGAGCCTCGACGAGTTCAGCCGGACCTTCTCCGGGCTGTTCCAGGGGGTCCCGTGGGCGATCGAGCGGGCACACCAGCGCCGGCCGTTCACCGACACCGAGGACCTGCGGGCGGCGTTCCACGAGGCCATGTTCGGCGCCACCCCCGACGAGCAGGTCGAGCTGCTGCGGTCCTACCCCGACCTCGGCACCGCCTCTCCGGACCAGGTCGAGTCGCACCGCGACCAGTCCAGCCTCGGGCTCGACCAGCTGCACGACGAGGACTACGCCGACTTCAGCCGGCTCAACGAGCGCTACCGCGAGAAGTTCGGCTTCCCGTACGTGGCCTCGGTCCGCAGCGTCGGCAGTCGCGCCGAACTGCTGGCCGACGGCGAACTCCGGCTGACCCACTCCCCCAGCCAGGAACGCGCCACCGCCCTGATCGAGGTCGGCAAGATCATCAACCACCGCTTCGACGACCTGATCGCCGGCGCCAACCCGATCCACACGGCCCGGACCCAGCGCTTCGACGAGTTGGGCTGACTGCGCTCGTCGCGCGGCGGCCCACGGGACTCCTCTCCAGCTTCGGACAGGTGGCCGGGGCCGCTCGGCCATCGGCGCTGGTCGCGCGGTGGGCCCGGGATCCTGTTCGCGGCCAACCATCCGCACCTGCGCTCGTCGCGCGGCGGGCCCGGGTCCGGTTCGCGGCCAACCATCCGCACCTGCGCTCGTCGCGCGGCGGGCCCGGGTCCGGTTCGCGGCCAACCATCCGCACCTGCGCTTCGCTCCGGTGCTCCCGCCAGGCCCGTCCACGGCCGCGAACCGGACCCCTGGCCCACCGCCCTCCTCTCCGGCTTCTGGAGGTGGCCCGGCCGGCCGACGAACCAATGCCCTGGACCTGCCGCTCTCCTCTCCAGCTTCCAGAGGTGGCTGGGGGCGTTTGGGCGACTGTGCGCGCAAACGGCTCGGTGACACCGGTGCCAGGGGGCCGTTTGGGCGCTTGTGTGCGGAAACGGCCGGGCCGGCGTTGATCCGCTGAAACATGGCTGCGCCAGACTGACCCGCAGGAGCCCGGACGGGGCGCGGCGAAGGGAAGATGATCATGGCCATCGTGCTCGGACCCAACCAGTACGGCAAGGCGGAGAACCGGGTCGTCCGGATCTATCGCGACACCGCCCGGCACGAGATCCGCGACATCAACGTGTCCACCGCGCTGCGCGGCGACTTCAGCGCGGCCCATCTGGTCGGGGACCAGAGCAGCGTGCTGCCGACCGACACCCAGAAGCAGACCTGCTACGCGTACGCCAAGGAGAAGGGCATCGGGCAGATCGAGGATTACGCCCTGGCTCTCGGACGGCACTTCGTCGGCGACATCGACCCGGTCGAGGGCTGCCGGATCGAGGTCGAGGAGTACGACTGGGAGCGGGTCTCGATCAACGGGACCGAGCACGACCACACCTGGGTGCGGAAGGGCCAGGAGGTCCGGACCACCGTGCTGACCATCGACGGCCCGGGCGGCGAGGAACACCTGGTCTCCGGGTTCAAGGACCTGACCGTGCTCAAGTCGACCGGGTCAGAGTTCCACGACTTCCTGGTCGACGACTACACCACGCTGACCCCGACCACCGACCGGATCATGGCCACCTCGCTGGTCGCCCGCTGGCGCTACCTCGGGACCGAGATCGACTGGCAGGCCAGCTACGACTCGATCAAGGCCCACCTGCTGCAGCAGTTCGCCGAGGTGCAGAGCCTGGCCCTGCAGCAGACGCTGTTCGCCATGGGCCGGGCCGCGCTCGAAGCCCACCCGGAGGTCGCCGAGATCAAGTTCTCCGCGCCCAACAAACACCACTTCCTCTACGACCTGTCGCCGTTCGGTCTGGACAACCCCAACGAGGTCTTCCACGCCGACGACCGGCCGTACGGGCTGATCCAGGCCACGGTCACCCGCGACGACGCCCCACCGGCCGGTCGGGCCTGGGACACCGTCCCCGGGTTCTGCTGACCCGCGGTCGAGTGATGACGCTGATCATCGAGGGCGCCCACGTCCTGACCAACGACGCCGGCCGGGCCGAGTATCCGGACGGGCACGTCGTCGTCGAGGGCAACCGGATCGTCGCGGTGGGCGACGGGCCGGCCGACCCCGCGTACGCCGGACGCCGGGTCGATGGCCGCGGCGGGCTGGTCACGCCGGGCTTCGTCAACACCCACCACCACCTCTACCAGTGGGTGACCCGCGGGTTCGCGGTCGACGGCACGCTGTTCGAGTGGCTGACCACGCTCTATCCGGTGTGGGGCCACCTCGATGCCGACACCACCCGGACCGCGGCGACCGGCGCGCTGGCCCACCTGGTCCGCAGCGGGTGCACCACCTCGACCGACCACCACTACGTCTTTCCGCGCGACGGTGGCGACGTGCTGGCCGCCGAGATCGAGGCGGCGCAGGCGGTGGGACTGCGCTTCCACCCGACCCGCGGGTCGATGGATCTGGGCCGCAGCCAGGGCGGGCTGCCGCCCGATCACGTGGTCGAGGACCTCGACGCCATCCTCGCGGCATCGGAGGCGGCCATCGACCGCTGGCACGACCCATCCCCCGGCTCGATGCTGCAGATCGCCCTGGCGCCGTGCTCACCGTTCTCGGTCACCGGCGATCTGCTGCGCGCCTCGGCCGAGCTGGCCCGGGGCCGCGGGGTCCGGCTGCACACCCATCTGTGCGAGACGCTCGACGAGCAGGACTACTGCCGCGAGCACTTCAACGCCACCCCGGTCGAATACATGGAGAGTCTCGGCTGGTTGGGCCCCGACGTCTGGTACGCCCACGCCATCTGGCTCGACGACGCGGCCATCGCCGCGATGGCCGCCACCGGGACCGGGGCCGCGCACTGCCCGTCCTCGAACGCCCGGCTCGGTGCGGGCATCGCCCGGGTGCGCGACCTCCGCGACGCCGGCGTCCCGGTCGGCCTCGGCGTGGACGGGGCCGCGTCCAACGAGAACGCCTCGCTGTGGGAGGAACTGCGGCACGCCGTGCTGTTCGCCCGGGCCCGGGGTGGACCCCAGGCGCTGACCGTGCGCGACGCGGTCGACCTGGCCACCATGGGCGGGGCCCGGGTGCTCGGCCGGCAGGACGAGATCGGGTCGCTCGAGGTCGGCAAACTGGCCGATCTGGCCCTGTGGCGCCTCGACACCCTGGCCCACATCGACATCGTCGACCCGGTCGCCGCCCTGGTCCTCGGCGGTCAGCCGCCGCTGGGTCTGCTGCTGGTCAACGGCGAACCGCTGGTCGAGGACGACCGGCTGCTCACTGTCGACACCGACGCCCTCGCGTCCGAGGTCGCCGCTTCCAGCACCGCGCTGCTGCAGCGGGCCGGGGTGATCTCGTGACCGCTCGCTCCCCTGCCGGGCTTTCCCGCCCGGGCGCCGCTCGCCGGCCCGCAGGAAGAGGAGTAAACGCCACTTCTTCTCATCGACCGCCCGATACTTCCGGCGCGAAGTGACAAGAAGTGACGTTAACGCCACTTCCTGTCACCCCCGCCCGCAGCAGTTTTCCCCACGACGAGTGATCGAGGAGTACGCGCGTGACCATCGCCTCCGGACGGCTGACCGAAGCCGATCTGACCGCCGTCGACCGGGCGCTGGCCGAGGCCGATGCCGCGCGGCTGGCCGACTATCCCGGTGACCGGGCCGACCGGCAGCCGGTGCACACCGTCTACGTGCCGGCCGACCGGTTCCACGCCGACCTGGCCGCCGAGTGGGGTGCGATCGCGTCGGCCGCGCTCGACAAGGACGCTCCCGGCGGGGCCGCCGACCTGGCCGCGGCGTGCGGGCTCGATCCGGACGCGGTCGCGTCGGTCTGGCCGCTGGTCACCGACAAGCTGGCCACCGAGCCGATCGAGGATCTGCGGGTCGACCTCGAGGACGGCTACGGGACCCGGCAGCGACGAGGTCGAGGATCGCGACGCCCTCGCTGCCGGCCGGGCGCTGGCCGAGGCGGTGAGCCGCGGGGTCGCGCCGCCGTTCCTGGGCATCCGGTTCAAGTCGCTCGAGGGGGCGACCCGCCGCCGCGGGTTGCGCTCGCTCGACCTGGTCCTCGGTGCGCTGCTCGACGCCGGACCGCTGCCGGCCGGCTGGGTGGTCACGCTGCCCAAGGTCACCTCGGTCGACCAGGTGCGGGCCTTCGTCGACGTGTGCGAACGGCTCGAGCGCGCGTACGGGCTGGCCGATGATGCGCTGCGGTTCGAGATCCAGGTCGAGACGCCGCAGGCCATCCTGCTGGCCGACGGCACCGCCGGGGTGGCGGCCATGCTGCACGCCGCCGCCGGCCGCTGCACCGGGCTGCACTTCGGCACCTACGACTACACCGCCGCCCTCGGCATCTCCGGCGGCCACCAGGCGATGGACCACCCGGCCGCCGACCACGCCAAGACGGTGATGCAACTGGCCGCCGCGGGCACCGGCGTGCGGGTCAGCGACGGCTCGACCAACATCGTCCCGGTCGGCACCCCGGCTGAGGTCCACGCCGCCTGGGCCCTGCACGCCCGGCTGGTCCGTCGCTCGCTCGAACGCGGTCTCTATCAGGGCTGGGACCTGCATCCGGCCCAGCTGCCGACCCGGTTCGTCGCCACCTACCTGTTCTTCCGCAGCGGGCTGGACCGCATCGGAGCCCGCCTCGACCGCTACCTGCACGGCACCGCCGGTGGCGTCCTCGACGAGCCGGCCACCGCCCAGGCCCTGGCCGCGTTCCTGACCCGGGGCGTGCACTGCGGCGCCGTGACCGCCGACGAGGTCACCCGGTTGACCCAGGCGTCACCGGAGGTGGTGGCCGGACTGGCTAACCGCCGGGTCGGCTGACCGGCGCCTCGTCGAAGCGCGCCCCGCGGGCCAGCAGCTCCTGGCCCCGCTCGTACGCGTCGTCGTCCTCGTGGGTCAGTACGCCGACCAGCTCGTCGCCGCGGCGATACCAGACCGACCAGCGGTCGGCGTCGCCGACGAACCGCGCCTCGTCGTGCCCGTCGCCCCACGCCGAGTACTTGAGCGTCCGGTCGCCGATGCTCGACCAGAAGCCGGGCGGGTCCTCCCAGGTCGCCGTGCCTCCGGCCGCGATCGTGCCCGCCACCTTCCCGTGGGCCTCGGCGTCGCCCCAGTGCTCGACCCGCAGCGCGCGACCGGCGACCGGGTGGGCCGCGTACGCGAGATCGCCGACCGCGAAGACGTGCGGGTCGGCGGTCCGCAGCTGCGCGTCGACGACGACCCCGCCCTGCTCGGTGGCCAGACCGGCCGCCTCGATCAGCTCGAGGTCGGGTGTGGCACCGCCGGCGACCACGACGGCTGCGGCCCGGACCGCCGGGGCGTCGCCGCGCTCGAGCAGGAACCCGTCGGCGTCGCGGATGATCCGGGTGAGTCCGGCGCCGAGCAGCAACTCGACCCCGGCCTCGGTCAGCCAACCCTCGATCTGGCGCCCGGCGTCGTCGCCCAGCCGGGCGGCATGGGGTCGGTCCTCGTCGGTGATCAGCACGACGTCGACGCCGCGGTGGGCCAGGCTGGCCGCCACCTCGCAGCCGATGAACCCCGACCCGATCACCGCGACCCGTCCCGGACCGCCGACCAGCTCGCGCAGCCGGTGGCCGTGCTCCAGGGTCCGGACCGAGACCAGGTCGGGGTCGTCGCCGCCGGGGATGGGCAGCGGGGTCGGATGGGCGCCGGTGGCCAGGACCAGCTCGCGGTAATCGAGGGTGCTGCCGTCGGCGAGCTCGACCCGACGCGCGTCGCGGTCGATCGCGGTGACCGTGGTGCCGAGCCGGAGCTCGATCCGCTGCTCGGCGAACCAACCGGTCTCGGTCAGCCACAGCTCCTCGAGCCCGGCCTCACCGCGCAGGAAATCCTTGGTCAGCGGCGGCCGCGCATACGGCGGGTGCGGGTCGGTGGTGACCAGCACCACCGGCGTCTCCCGGTCGTGCTCGCGGAACGCGGTCACCGCCGCCAGACCACCGGGACCGCTACCGACGACGACCAACCCGCGTTCGACCATCACCCCATCATGCCCATCGTGGTCGCACCGCTGCTCAGCGCTCGGTCAGCTGGGCGATGAAGCGCGCCGCGACCGGGGTGGTCGAGCGGCCGGCGTGCCAGGCCACGCCGATGATCCGGGTCCGGGCCGGGATCAGGTCGAGATACACCGGGTCGTCGTCCTTGGCCACCGCCGGCCGGGGCAGCACCCCGACGCCGAGGCCGGCGCTGATCAGGCCGCGGAGGGTGTCGATCTCGCCCGACTCGAAGGCGATCCGCGGCTCGACCCCGGTGTCGGCGCACAGCCGGTCGATCACCCGGCGCAGGTCGGTGGCCAGGTTGAAGCCGACGAACGGCTCGTCGGCCACGTCGGCCAGGGTCAGCGATCCCCGGTCGGCCAGCCGGTGCCCGGGCGGCACGGCGACGCACAACTGCTGCTCGATCAGCGGGATGAAGCCGATCCGTGGATCCGAGGTCCGCGGCGGCGTGGTCACCGCGGCGTCGAGCGTGTCCTGCTCGAGCGCGGCGTAGAGCTCACGGGCGAAGGCCTGACGCAGCTCGAACCGCGCTCCCGGCGTCGTGGCCCGGAACCGCCGGACCAATCCCGGCACGACCTCGCGGGCCACCGACTGCAGGAAGCCGAGGTGGATCACCCCGTGCTCGGCGTCGACGTCCTCGCGCACCCGCCGGGACCCGGTGGTCAGCTCGGCGACGGCCCGGTCGGCGTGGTCACGGAACTGCCGGCCGTGCCGGTTGAGCTGGAGCCGGCGTCCGTGCCGGTGGAAGAGCTCGACTGCCAGTTCGGTCTCCAGCCGGGCGAGGGCCCGGGAGACGTTCGACTGGTTGACGCGTTGGTGGGCGGCGGTGTCACGCATGTTCTCGGTCTCGCACAGCGAGAGGAACATCCGCAGGTCGGCCAGATCCATCGCTCTCCCTGATTCACAGACTGATGCGCTGATCGCGTCACCAGTGACTCGATCAGCATTTAGCGCATCATAGATGGGCGAGCAGGATGGACGACGTGTCCGCCACCCTCGCTCGTCTCCCGCTCCGGATCGCCGGTCCGGGTCGCGACGGCTACGGCAGCCACGACCCGGCGTACCGGCGGATCCTGATCGGGCTGACGCTCGGCGGGGTGGCCACCTTCGTCCTGCTCTACTACGTCCAGCCGTTGCTGCCCGCGCTGAGCCGGACGTACGCGGTGTCGGCCGGACACTCGGCGGCCGCACTGTCGGTCTCCACCATCGCCATGGCCGTCGCCCTGCTCGCGGTCGGCCCGCTGTCCGACGCGGTCGGTCGGGTGCCGTTGATGCGGTGGTCGCTGATCGCCGCGGGCGTGCTCGGGCTGGCCTCGGCGTTCGCCCCGACCTGGTCGACGCTACTGGTGCTGCGCGGCCTGACCGGGGCGGCGCTGGCCGTGCTGCCGGCCGTGGCCCTGGCCTACCTGCGCGAAGAGGTCCATCCCACGGCGCACGCCGGGGCCAACGCGGCCTACATCACCGGGACCGCGGTCGGCGGCACCCTGGGCCGGCTGCTGCCGGTCGCGGTCGAGCCCTGGCTGGGCTGGACCGGCACCACCGTGCTCGCCGCCGGCATCACCCTGGCCGCTGCGGTCGGGGTCTGGCTGCTGCTGCCCGCGTCGCGCGGCTTCACCCGCACCTCGGCACGACCGCGGCGGGTCGTCGCCGGCACTGTGGCGACGCTCCGGGATCCGGTCCTGGTCAGCCTGTGTCTGATCGGCGGCACCGTGATGGGGGTGTTCGTGGGGATCTACAACGCCATCGGCTTCCGGCTGCGGACCGGCGACTTCGCGCTGACCGCCGGCGCCACCCTGATCTACCTGGCCTACCCGGTCGGCATCGCCGCGCCCTGGGTGGCAAGGCTGGCCTCCACCCGCTTCGGTCGCGGACGCACCATCGTCGCCGGTCTGGTCGTGCTGCCCATCGGCCTGCTCATCACCGCGTCGAGCTCGCTGCCGGTGATGATGATCGGGCTGGGCGTGGTCACCTTCGCCTTCTTCTGTGCCCACTCGCTGGCCAGCGGCGCCGTGGTCGAGCGTGCCCAGCAGGTCGGGGTCGGGGTGGCGCAGGCCTCGAGCAGCTACCTGTTCACCTACTACGTCGGCAGCGCGGTGTTCGGGGCGGTCAGCACGCACAGCTGGCAGGTCGGCGGCTGGAGCGGTGTGCTGACCACGGCGCTGCTCACCGCCGCCGTGGCCCTGTCCGCCGGCGTGTTCAGCTGGCGGCGGACCGCTCGGGCAGCGATCGCCGATAGGCGTGCCAGCCCCCGAACGCGCTGATGTCGCGGTGCCGGTCGCGCTCGTCGGGCCGGAGCTGGACCGCGAGCACGGCGCGACCGTCGGCCAGTTCGACGACACCGAGCTCGAGCTCGGGCGGCTCGCCGGGCAGGAACTCGTCGAGCAGCACGCGCAACGGCACGTCGTAGAGCTCGCCGGTGATCGCGCTGCCGCGACCCGGGCCGAGGTCGACCAACCCGGGGAACTCGTCGCGGATGGAGTGGAACCGGTAGCGCGCAGCGGTGGTCACCTCGCCGAGGAACGGGTAGGGCGCGATGCTGGCGTGCACGGACCCGCCGCGCATCCCCTCGCCGTTGAGGAACAACTCGGTCATGGCGTGAGGGTATACAACGAAGACATGAGCTCCGATGCCGCCGATCTGGTCGGGACCCTTCGTCGCTGGGAGACCGCCGGCGGCACCTGGCGGGTCGTCGAACGCAGCCCCGACGCCCTCGTCATCGGTCTGTTCAGCTGCGACGGCGGCGAGGAGATGGAGCGGCTGAGTTCGGCCGACCCCGATCTGGCCCGGTTCGTCGATCAGGCGGAGCGGGAGCGCGACCGCGACGCCGAGGGCCGGGCCCGCCAGGCCCGACCGCGCGACAAGCTGGGCCGACCGCTGCCGTACGGGTCGGTGGGGGTCGAGCCGGTCTCGGAGGATCCGCTGCCCCCCGACGAGACCATCGCCTTCGCCCGGACCCTGCTGGTCGACGGCCGACCGTTCTCCGCCCACGAGGTCTTCGAGGCCCGCTGGAAGGACGGCCCGGAGGGTGAACGCGAGCTGTGGCAGGGCCTGGCCCAGCTGTGCGTCGGCATCACCCACGCCGAGCGGGGCAATGCGACCGGTGCCCGCACGTTGCTCGCACGCGCCCTCGGCCGGCTCGGTCGTTACGCGGCGACCGGCGGACCGGCGTACGCGCTCGACCTGGCTGCGATCACCGGCTGGATCGAGGCGCGGCTCGCCGCACGGTCGACCGACGGCTGGCTGGCCGACCAGCCGCTGTGACCGCGGCGTCGCCCCGGCCCCGACTCACTCCGGGGTCGGCTTGGTCCGCCAGGCGCGCTCGAACGGCAGTCGCCAGGCGTGCGGCGCGACGAGCTGGTGGATGGCGTTCGGACCCCAGGAACCGGGCGCGTACGGCTTGACCGGCGGCGGGTTCCGCAGCAGCGGTTCCGACCGCTCCCACAGGCTCTCGATGCCCTCGGCCGTGGTGAACAGCGTGTGGTCGTCGCGCATCGCGTCCATGATCAGCCGCTCGTACGCCTCGAGCACGTCGCCGGCCCGGTCGGTCTCCTGGGTCGAGAACTGCATGCTCAGCTTGTCGAGCTTCATCCCCGGCCCCGGGCGCTTGCCGTAGAACGACAGCGACACCTTGGACTCGTCGGCCAGGTCGAAGGTCAGGTGGTCCGGACCGGAGGACCCCACGCCCGAGCCGGCCGGGAACATGCTCTTCGGCGCCTCCTTGAAGGCGATCGAGATGATCCGCTGGCCCTCGGCCATCTTCTTGCCGGTCCGGCAGTAGAACGGCACCCCGGCCCAGCGCCAGTTGTCGATCCCGCACTTGAGGGCGATGAACGTCTCGGTGTCGGAGTCGCGGGCGACCCCCTCCTCGTCGCGATAGCCGGTGTACTGCCCACGGACGATCTGGCTGGGGTCGAGCGGGAGCATCGAGCGGAAGACCTTGTTCTTCTCCTCGCTGATCGCCCGCGGCTCCAGCGCCGTCGGCGGTTCCATGGCCACGAAGGCCAGCACCTGGAACAGGTGGGTGACCACCATGTCCTTGTAGGCCCCGGTCGCCTCGTAGAAGCCGGCGCGGCGGTCCAGGCCCAGCGTCTCGGGGATGTCGATCTGGACGTGGTCGATGAACTGCCGGTTCCAGATCGGCTCGAACAACCCGTTGCCGAACCGGAAGGCCAGGATGTTCTGCGCCGCCTCCTTGCCCAGGAAGTGGTCGATCCGGAAGATCTGGCGCTCACGGAAGGTCTCGTGGACCTTGTCGTTGAGGGTGATCGCGCTCTGCAGGTCGGTGCCGAACGGCTTCTCCATGACCACCCGCGAGCGGTCGACCAGGTCGGCCTCGCGCAGCGTCTGGATCACCGCGGGCGCGGCGGCCGGCGGGACGCTCATGTAGTGCAACCGGCCGACCGGACCGCCCAGCTTCTCCTCGGCGACCCGCACCGCCTCGGCCAGCCCGCTCGGGCCCGCCGACTGCGGCACGTAGGTGACCCGCTGGGCGAACGCCAGCCACTGCTCCGGGGTCAGCGGGTGGTGGCTGAACTCGGTCACCGCCTGCTTGGCCAGGTCGCGGAACTGCTCCTCGGAGAGGTCCTCGAGCGAGGTGCCGATCACCTGGATGTCGGGCGCGAGCGCCGACAGGGCCAGGTGGGCCAGGCCCGGGATCAGCTTGCGCCGCGACAGGTCGCCGGTCGCTCCGAAGAGGACGATGACGTGCGGGGCGATGATGTCGTATCCGTTGCGCCGGGGCCGTGAACCCGGGGCGGGGTAAGCGATGGTCTGAGCGTGCGCGTCTGCCACGGGCCTGATGCTGCCACCCTCGTGTTACGCCCGACAACCCGCCCGCCGTGGGCCAGGATGGGCATCGATGTCCAACCGTCTGCCGTACGCCGCGAACTGCTCGCTGTTGTTCACCGAGCTCGGGCTGCTCGACCGCCCCGCAGCGGCCCGGGCGGCCGGGTTCGAGGCCGTCGAGTTCTGGTGGCCGTGGCCCGACCAGCCGGCCCCGGCGGCCGCCGAGGTCGACCGGTTCGTGGCCGCCGTCGAGCGCTCCGGGGTGCGGTTGATCGCCCTCAACTTCTTCGGCGGTGACGTCGCCGGACCGGACTGCGGGGTGCTGTCGATCCCCGATCGCCAGCACGACTTCCGGGCCAACGTCGAGGTCGCCGTGGCCATCGGTCGGCGGCTCGGCGTACACGGGTTCAACGCGCTCTACGGCAACCGCGTCCTCGGTGTCGATCCCGCCGCGCAGGACGCGCTGGCCGTCGAGAACCTGCGGTTCGCCGTCGATGCGGCCGCGACCATCGGTGCCCGCGTCTACCTCGAGCCGATCAGCGGCCCGAAGCCGTATCCGCTGCGCACCGCCGCCGACGTGGTCGCGGTGCTCGACCGGGTGGGACGGGCCGGGATCGGGTTGCTGGCCGATCTGTTCCACCTGGCCGCCAACGGGGTCGATCTCGACCGGGCCCTGACCGCGTACGCCGATCGGATCGCCCACGTGCAGATCGCCGACTGGCCCGGTCGGGGCGAACCGGGGAGCGGCACGCTCGACCTCGACGGCTACCTCGACCTGATCGCCGACCACGGCTACACCGGGCACGTGGCGCTCGAGTACCACCCGACCACCACCACCCGGGAGAGCCTGGCCCGGTGGCGGGCGGCCGCTGAAACGCGGCCGGAACGCCGATCACGCCACAATGCCCGGATGAGCCTGCCCGATCTGATCGTCTCCGGTGCCGTGCTGACCGCCGAGGGGGTGGCGCGTCGGCGCGTCGAGGTCACCGCCGGGGTGATCACCGCGGTCGAACCGCTCGGCGACGCCCCGGCCGACGTCGGACCGCCGGCCGAGGTGATGGTGCTGCTGGCCGACGACGAGGTGCTGATCCCGGGCCTGGTCGACACCCACGTGCACATCAACGAACCCGGCCGGACCGAATGGGAGGGCTTCGTCACCGCCACCCGGGCGGCCGCGGCCGGCGGGGTGACCACGGTGCTCGACATGCCGCTCAACTCGATCCCGGCCACCACCAGCGTCGAGGCGCTGGAGATCAAGCGGGCCAGCGCGACCGGCCAGGTCGCGCGTCGACGTCGGTTTCTGGGCCGGCGCGGTGCCCGACAGCCTGGGCCGGCTGGCCGAGCTCGACCGGGCCGGGGTGTTCGGCTTCAAGTGCTTCCTGCTCGACTCCGGCGTCCCCGAGTTCCCGCCGCTGTCGAGCGAGCAACTGCGGCAGGCGATGACCGAGATCGCCGCCTTCGACGGGCTGCTGATCGTGCACGCCGAGGACCCGACGGTGATCGGCGCCCACGCCGTCGACCACACGACCGCGTACGCGGAGTTCCTCGGGTCGCGACCGCCCGAGGCGGAGAACACGGCGATCGAGACGGTGATCGAGGCCGCGCGGGCCACCGGGTGCCGGGTGCACATCGTCCACCTGTCGAGCGCGGAGGCCGTGCCGGCCCTCCGGGCCGCGCGGGCCGACGGCGTCCGGCTGAGCGTCGAGACCTGCCCGCACTACCTGACCCTGGCGGCCGAGGACATCGCCGACGGCCAGACCCAGTTCAAGTGCTGTCCCCCGGTGCGCGACGCCGACAACGCCGAGCAGCTGTGGCAGGCGCTGGCCGACGGGGTCATCGACATCATCGTCTCCGACCACTCGCCCTCGACCATCGACCTCAAGCGGCTCGACGACGGTGACTTCGGCGCGGCCTGGGGCGGGATCTCGTCGCTGCAACTCGGACTGTCGCTGATCTGGACCGCCGCCCGCCGGCGGGGCCACGACCTCGGCCGGGTCGTCGACTGGATGGCCGGCCGGCCGGCCGCGCTGATGGGGGTGAGCGGCAAGGGCACCATCGCGGTGGGCCAGGCCGCCGACCTCGTCGTCTTCGCCCCGGACGCCGGCTGGACGGTCGAGGCCACCGACCTCCACCACCGCAATCCGATCACTCCGTACGATGGGCGCTCGCTCGACGGTGTCGTCCGCACCAGCTATCTGGCCGGCGAGCCCGTGTCGTTCGACGACGCACCCCACGGAAAGCTCATCCGCCACAGGAAGTAGCCCATGCAGGAATTCACCGGGTATCCCGATCTGGCCGCGCGCTCGCTGGCCGGCAGCGTGATCAGCGCCAACGACGAGATGTTCGCCTCGCGGCACAACCTGATCACCCCCTACCCGGTGGCTCACGACGCGCTGGCCTTCGGCCACACCGGCAAGATCTACGACGGCTGGGAGACCCGCCGACGGCGCGAATCCGGCTCCGACTGGGCCATCGTCCGGCTCGGCGTGCCCGGCGTCGTGCACGGCGTGGTCGTCGACACCGCGTTCTTCCGCGGCAACTACCCGCCCGCACATCGCGATCGAGGCGACCTCGATCGAGGGCTACCCGGCGGCCGAGGTCGTCGAACGCGCCGAGTGGGTGACCCTGGTCGCGAAGGCGCCGTGCGCCGGCGACACCCGTAACCTCTATCCGGTCGACGACCCGCGGCGGTGGACCCACGTACGGCTGACCATCCATCCCGACGGCGGCGTCTCGCGCTTCCGGGTGCACGGGGAGGCGGTGGTCGACCCGCGGTTCCTGCCGACCACGGTCGACCTGGTCGCCGCGGAGAACGGCGGCCGGCTGACCGACACCTCGAACGCGTTCTACTCCTCGCCGGCCAACATCATCCAGCCCGGTCGCGCCCGGATCATGGGCGATGGCTGGGAGAACGCGCGGCGGCGCGGCGACGGCAACGACTGGGCGATCTTCGCGCTCGGCGTCCCCGGCATCCCGACCCTGCTCGAGGTCGACACCTCCTACTTCCTCGGCAACGCCCCCGGTGAGGTCCGGCTCAGCGCCACCGACGCCCGGACCGCGGCGCTCGACGACCCGGACAGCTGGTGGCCGGTGGTGCCGCGGACGGCGGTGCTGGTCGACACCCGGCACCGCTTCCTGGTCGACGCCCGCCGCGAAGCGACCCACCTGCGGCTCGACGTCTATCCCGACGGCGGGCTGGCCCGGCTGCGCTGCTTCGGCGAGATCACCGACGAGGCCCGCGCCGAGCTCTACCGCCGGTTCTTCTCGCTGCTGCCCGAGGACCACCAGCGCCACCTCGACGCCCAGCCCGACCCCGACACCGCCCCGGCCGCCGACCAGCTCTGACCGCCACCTCGCGGCGCCCAGGCCGGCTGCCGGTTTCCCATGTTGCATGGGATTCCTGCGGGTTACCCGGGAAGTTTCGCGTGGCACCCGCAGGTTTCCCATGTTGCATGGGAAACCGGCACTCGACGCGTCCGCCGCGGTGCCCTAGATTTGTCCGGACAATTGACGGCGCAGGAGGAGTGGACATGAGCATGCGGGTGGGCATCATCGGGACCGGGATCATGGGGGCCGATCACGCCACGATCCTCCAGCGGTTCGTGTCGGGGGCCGAGGTGTCGGTGCTGGCCGACCTCGACCTGGGCCGGGCGACCGCGGTGGCCGAGCCGCTGGGCGCGCGGGCGGTCGACGACCCGCAGGCCCTGATCAGCGACCCCGACGTCGACGCGGTGCTGATCGCCTCGCACGACTCGACCCACCCGACGTTCGTCCGGGCCTGTGTCGCGGCCGGCAAGCCGGTGCTGTGCGAGAAGCCGCTCGCCCCGACGATCGAGGAGTCGGCCGCGGTGGTGCGCGACGTCGGCGACCGCGCCGACCTGGTGTCGCTGGGCTTCATGCGCCGCTTCGACCCCGGCTACGTCGCGCTCAAGCGCGCGATCATCGACCGCCAGGTGGGCGACCCGGTGCTGGTGCACAGCGTCGGACGCGGGGTCAGCGGCGGACCGGGTCGGACCGACGAGAACAGCGTCACCAACTCGGCCATCCACGACCTCGACATCGTCCCCTGGCTGCTCGACGCACCGGTGGTGGCGGCGAGCTGGCAGGCCCCCCGGGCGTCGAGCCGGGCCGGCGGCATCCAGGACCCGCAGCTGATCCTGCTCCGCACCGCCGACGGGGTGCTGAGCACCGTCGACATCTTCCTCAACGCGGTCTACGGCTACGACGTGCGCTGCGAGGTGATCGGCGAGACCGGCATCGTCAGCCTGGCCGAGCCGACCACCCTGATCACCGACGCCGGGCTGCACCGGGGCACCGCGTACGCCGCCGACTGGCGACCGCGGTTCGCCGAGGCCTACCGGCTCGAGCTGCAGGCCTGGGTCGACTCGCTGGCCGGCGGTCAGCGCGGATCCCTGGCCACCGCGTACGACGGACTGGTGGCCAGCGCGGTCGCCGACGCCGTCATCACCTCGATGCACCACGACGGCGCCTGGTCGCCGGTCCGGGTCCCCCAGGTGGCGGCATGAGCCTGCCCGAGACGCTGCCCGCCTCACGGGTGCCCGATCCGCGTACGGCGCCCAGCCTGCGCTGGGGCATCCTCGGAACCGGCTGGATCGCCGAACGCTTCGCCGACGCCTGCCGCACCGAGACCGACCAGCAGCTGGCTGCGGTCGGTTCGCGCTCGGCCGAGACGTCCCGGGGCTTCGCCGACCGGTTCGGGATCGACCGCGCGCACGGCTCGTACCAGGCGCTGGTCGCCGATCCGGACGTCGACGTCGTCTATGTGGCCACGCCGCACAACTTCCACCTGCCGCACGCCCGGCTCGCGCTCGAGGCCGGCAAGCACGTACTGGTCGAGAAGCCGATCACCCTCGACGCCGACCAGGCCCGGGAGTTGCAGACGCTGGCCCGCGACCGCGGGCTCTACTGCGCCGAGGCCATGTGGACCGCCTACACCCCGAAGTTCGACGTGATCCGGCAGGTGCTGGAGGCCGGGCTGCTCGGCGAGATCGCCTCGGTCATCGTCGACTTCGACGAGTGGTTCCCCGACGACCACCGGATCATGCACGCCGAGCTGGCCGGCGGACCGATGCTCGATCTCGGCACCTACCCGTTCTCGCTGGCCCACTGGGTCCTCGGCACCCCGACCGACGTCGTCGCCCGCGGTCAGCAGGCGACCACCGGGGTCAACGGGCAACTGGCGGCCATCCTGGTCCACGCCGGTGGCGCCCAGTCGGTGATCCACACCTCGGTCCTGGCCAACAGCCCGACCGGCGCGACCATCGCCGGCACGGCGGCGACGCTGCACATCCCGGGCATCTACTACCGGCCGGGACCGTTCACCGTGGAGAGTGCCGACAAGACCCGGCGACTGAGCTACACCGAGCCCGAGGCGATGTACGCCTCACTGTCCTACGAGGCCGCCGAGGCGGCCCGCCGGATCACCGCCGGCGACCTCGACACGCCGTATCGCCCGTACGCCGACGTCCTCGGCACCCTGGAGATCATGGACGAGGTCCGGCGTCAGATCGGCCAGGACTTCACCGCGGCGGGCTGAACGGCGCCGCCCCGTCGCTCAGAGTCGGCCGAACGCGTCGAGCATCAGCGTCTCGGCCACGCACGCGCTGGCGAAGTCGGCCAGGTGGAGTGACTCGTTGGCTCCGTGCGGTCGGGAGTCCGGGTCGCTGACCGCGGTGACCAGCACGGTGGCCTGCGGGAAGGCCTGCTGGAACTCCGCGATCATCGGGATCGAGCCACCCTGTCCCATCAGCACCGGATCGACGCCCCAGGCCTGCGCGTACGCGGTCTGCGCGGCCTCGGCGTACGGGCCGGTGAAGGCGATGACCGACGGCTCACCGGTCTCCCCCGGGTGCACGGTGAGGTGGGCCCCCCAGGGGACGTGGGTCTGCAGGTGCGCGGTCAACGCCAGTTCGGCCTCGTGGGCGTCCTGCCCGGGCGCGAGCCGCAGGCTGATCTTGGCCCGCGCGCTCGGCATCAGGGTGTTCGACGAGCGCGCGACCGACGTGGTGTCGATGCCGATGGTGGAGATCGACGGCTTGGCCCACAGCCGTTCGGTGAACGAGCCGTCGCCGATCCACTCGACCCCGTCGAGGAGACCGGCTTCCTGGCGCAGCCGATCGGCCGGGTAGTCGACGCTCGGGCTCGGCGCGGTGACCAGGCCGGCGACGGCGACGTTGCCGCGCTCGTCGTGCAGCGAGGCCAGCAGCCGGATCAGCACGGTCAGCGCGTCAGGGACGACGCCGCCGAACTCGCCCGAGTGCACACCGTGATCGAGCGTGCGGACCTCGACGACGCAGTCCACCAGTCCGCGCAGCGTGGTGGTGAACGCCGGTTCGCCGACCGTCCAGTTACCCGAGTCGGCGATCACGTAGACGTCGGCGGCCAGCGCCGCGCGGTGCTCGGCGAGCAGGGCGGTCAGGGTCGGCGAACCAGTCTCCTCCTCACCCTCGATGAACAGCGTCACCCCGACCGGCGGTCTCCCGCCGAAGGCCCGGAGCGCGGCCAGGTGGACCGCGAAGCCGCCCTTGTCGTCGCTGACCCCGCGGCCGTACAGCCGCTCGCCGACCATGGTGGCCACGAACGGCTCGGTGTCCCACAACGCCGGGTCGCCCTCGGGCTGGACGTCGTGGTGGGCGTACAGGCAGACAGTGGGACGACCCGCCGGCGCCGGGAACCGGGCGATCACCGCCGGAGCACCGCCGGCGGCCCGGACGATCCGGACGTCGGGGCAGCCGGTGTCGCGGATCAGCCCGGCTACCGCCTCGGCGCTGCGCTCGACCTGCGGCGCGCGCGCCGGGTCGGCCCCGACCGAGTCGATGGCCACCAGCGCGGCCAGATCGTCCAGGACTCCGGCCACCTCGGCGCGTACGCGTTGCTCGACAGACGTGGGCTCGACAGACGGGGCTCGACAGACAGGGGCTCGGCAGACAGGGGCTCGGCAGACAGGGGCTCGACCGACAGGGGTCCGACAGACATGGGTGCGACGGTAGTCGCCGATTCCGTCAGCGCCAGCCGAGCCCCGGGGCCACGTGGGTGACCAGCGACTCGAGCAGAGCCGCGTTGTAGTCGACGCCGAGCTGGTTGGGGATGGTGATCAGCACGGTGTCGGCCGCGGCGATGGCCTCGTCAGCGGCCAGTTCCTCGATCAGCTGATCGGGCTCGGCGGCGTAGGTCTTGCCGAAGCGGGCGTTGCCGCCGTCGAGGTAGCCGACCTGGTCCTGGTCGTTGCGCGAGGACCCGAAGTAGGCCCGGTCGCGTTCGCTGACGATCGGGAAGATGCTGCGGCTGACCGAGACTCGCGGCTCGCGGTCGTGACCCGCGGCCGTCCACGCGTCGCGGAACCGCTGGATCTGCTCGGCCTGCAACTGGTGGAACGGCACCCCGGTGTCCTCGGTGAGCAGCGTCGAGCTCATCAGGTTCATCCCCTGCTCACCGGCCCACTCGGCGGTCGCCCGGCTCCCGGCCCCCCACCAGATCCGGTCGCGCAGACCCTCGGAGTGGGGCTCGATCCGCAGCAGTCCCGGCGGGTTGGCGAACATCGGGCGCGGGTTGGGCTCGGCGAAGCCGCGGCCCGTGAGCACCTCGAGCAGGACGCCGGTGTTCTCCCGGGCCATGGTCGCGGCGTCGGAGCCCTCGGCCGGGACGTGGCCGAAGTAGCGGAACCCGTCGATGACCTGCTCGGGCGATCCCCGGCTGATGCCGAGCTGCAGGCGTCCGCCGGAGATCAGGTCGGCAGCACCCGCGTCCTCGGCCATGTAGAGCGGGTTCTCGTAGCGCATGTCGATCACGCCGGTGCCGATCTCGATGGTGCTGGTCCGCGCCCCGATCGCCGCGAGCAGCGGGAACGGCGAGGCGAGCTGGCGGGCGAAGTGGTGGATCCGGTAGTACGCCCCGTCGACCCCGAGCTCCTCGGCGGCCACGGCCAGCTCGATGCTCTGCAGCAACGCGTCGCCGGCCGACCGGGTCTGCGAGTGCGGGGACGGGTTCCAATGCCCGAAGGACAAAAAGCCGATCTTCTTCACGCTGCACACAACGCCGACGGCGCCGATCTGTTCCCGGGGTCAGCGGCGCGTACGCCGCCGCCGGAGTGCGGACGCGAGCACGGCGCCGGCCACGCCGAGCGCAGCTGCCCCGAGCCCGATGCCGATCACCAGACCGACCGGGACGCCCGACGACCGGTCCGACCCCGGCCCGGTCGGGATGGGGCTCGCCGACGCGCCGGCCGGGGCGCTGGCCGGGGTGCTGGGTCCGGGGTGCTGGGTTTGGGGGTCGACGAAGGCGTCGGTGTCGGCGTCGCCGCGGTCTGGTAGGTGGGCGCGCCCCGACCAGCCGCGCCGATCACCTTGATCTTGAGCACGTACGGGACCAGGTAGCGCTTGTCGTCGGAGTCGCGGCTCATCCCGAGCGCCACATACTGCGGCCCGGGGATCGCGCCGATGTGGTCGCGGTCGGAGCTGGTCCGGTTGGCGTAGCGGATCACCGGGGTGCTGCCCCCGGCGCGGAACGTGTTCGCGTCCGAGATGGCCACGGGGTCCCAGCGGGTGACTTGCGACCCGAGTCCGCTTTTTCCCGGTCCAGTGAGCAATAGCCGGCCGAAACAGCCGACGAACCGCCGTCTGGACCCAGAAAACGGGAACAGGCGTCGTCGACCGTCCGATCGAGGGTCAGTGACCAGCCATGGCGGCGGGGATGGTGGAGCTCCAGGCGTCGCGGATCCGGGCCAGCGGGAGGGTGAACTGCCCCTCGACGGAGACGGTGGCGTCGTCGGTGCCGGTCACCGCACCGAGCTCGGTCAGCGCGACGTCGTGTTCGGCGCACAGCGCGACCAGGTCGTCCACGTTCTCGGGCCGGACCGAGACCAGCACCCGGCCGGTGCTCTCGGAGAACAGGGCGACGAACGGGTCGAGTCCGGCCGGAACGGCGATGGTGGCGCCGAAGCCGCGACGCAGCGACGACTCGACCAGCGCCTGGGCCAGTCCGCCGTCGGACAGGTCGTGCGCGCTGGTCAGGACGGCCCGCCGGCTGGACCGGATGAGCACGTCAGCCAGCCGCTTCTCGTGCTCGAGGTCGAGCGCGGGCGGCCGACCGCCGAGGTGATCGTGCACGGTGCCGGCCCAGGCCGAACCGGCCAGTTCGTCGCGGGTCTCGCCGAGCAGGTAGACCGCGTCGCCCTCGGTGGCGAACCCGTTGGGCGTACGCCGGGTGACGTCGTCGATGACCCCGAGCACGCCGACCACCGGGGTCGGCAGGATCGGGGTCGCGCCGGTCTGGTTGTAGAAGCTGACGTTGCCCCCGGTCACCGGGGTGCCGAGCACGTTGCAGCCGTCGACCAGGCCGCGGATCGCCTCGGTGAACTGCCACATCACGTCGGGGTCCTCGGGCGAGCCGAAGTTGAGGCAGTCGCTGATCGCCACCGGCTGGGCGCCGGAGACGGCGACGTTGCGGTAGGCCTCGGCCAGCGCGAGCTGGGCACCGGCGTACGGGTCGAGCAGCGCGAACCGGCCGTTGCAGTCGGTGGCCAGCGCGACGCCGAGCCCGGTCTCCTCGTCGATCCGCAGCATCCCGGCGTCCTCGGGCTGGGCCAGCACCGAGTTGCCGCGGACGTAGCGGTCGTATTGGTCGGTGATCCACGACTTGTCGCACAGATTCGGTGACGCGACCAGCCGCAGCAGCGTGTCGGCCAGGTCGGCACCGCTGGTCGGTCGGGCCAGCGACTCGACGCCGTCGGCCTGCAGCGCGTCCTGCCAGGACGGGCGGGCGTACGGGCGCTGGTAGACCGGGCCCTCGTGGGCGACGGTCTTCGGATCGACGTCGACGATGGTCTCGCCGTGCCAGGTGATGATCAGCCGGTCGTCGCCGGTGACCTCGCCGACCACGGTGGCCAGCACGTCCCACTTGCGGCAGATCTCCAGGAACGCCTCGACGTTGGCCGGTTCGACGACCGCCATCATCCGTTCCTGCGACTCGCTCATCAAGATCTCTTCGGGGGCGAGCGTCGAGTCGCGCAGCGGGACGCTGTCGAGCTCGACCCGCATCCCGCCGTCGCCGGCCGCGGCCAGCTCCGAGGTGGCGCACGAGATGCCGGCCGCGCCGAAGTCCTGGATGCCGTTGATCAGCTTGGCCGCGAACAGCTCGAGCGTGCACTCGATCAGCAACTTCTCCATGAACGGGTCGCCGACCTGGACCGCCGGCCGCTTCGAGGGCTTGGTCGCGTCGAAGGTCTCCGAGGCCAGGATCGACGCGCCACCGATGCCGTCGCCGCCGGTCGCCGCGCCGTACATGATCACCTTGTTGCCGGCGCCGGTCGCCTTGGCCAGGTGCAGGTCCTCGTGCCGGAGCACGCCGACGCACAGCGCGTTGACCAGAGGGTTGCCGAGGTAGGTGCGGTCGAAGACGACCTCGCCGCCGATGTTGGGCAACCCGAGGCAGTTGCCGTAGCCGCCGACCCCGGAGACCACGCCGGGCAGCACCCGCGCGGTGTCGGGGGCGTCGAGCGGACCGAAGCGGAGCGGGTCCATCACGCCGATCGGGCGGGCGCCCATGGCCAGGATGTCGCGGACGATGCCGCCGACACCGGTGGCCGCGCCCTGGTGCGGCTCCACGTAGCTGGGGTGGTTGTGCGACTCGATCTTGAAGGTGACCGCGTAGCCGTCGCCGATGTCGATCACGCCGGCGTTCTCACCGATGCCGGCCAGCAGCTTGCCGACCGGGGTCTCGGCGGGCGCGTCGGCGAACTTACGGAGATGGACCTTCGAGGACTTGTACGAGCAGTGCTCGGACCACATCACCGAGTACATGGCCAGTTCGGCCCCGGTCGGTCGTCGACCGAGGATCTGCCTGATGCTCGCGTACTCCTCGGACTTCAGCCCGAGCTCGGCCCACGGCTGATCCTGCTCCGGGGTCTTGGACGCGTTGTCGACGGTGTCGGCCACGGGGCCCACGCTACCGGGATCGGCACCGAACGGGTCGCGTTGTCCGGCGGCGCGGGAACAGCGGCGCCGGGCGGTCGGGGACGCTGGTCGGCGACGACGACGTCGAGATCGAGTCCGGCCAGACCGTCGCGGGCCGCCCGGCCGAGACCGCCGTCGGTGATCATCACGTCGGCGCGGTCGAGCCGCATCACCGGGGTGCTGCCGTGCCGACCGAACGTTCCCCTGCTCGCGGGGCGGCCCCCGCGTCTGCATCGAGTCGCCGCTGACCCGTCCGCCGAGCAGATGGACTCGCGCGAGGAATCACCGATTATCGAAAGTCGATTCCTTCTTTTTCCTTCGTTCGCGATCGAACAGCCACCAGGCCACCGTCAAGGCGATCGAGGACGTGGCGGTGAGCAGCACGCTGATCCCGCCGTCGTTGAGCACCGTGCCCAGGACACCGGCGATCAGCACGGCCCACGCCGTCGGCCGGATGGTGCTGAAGTCCGTGGTCAGCGCGGGAACGCCCCAGCGGAACAGCGCGATCCACACCGGAATCCCGACGACCAGGGTGACGATGCCCATCGGCGAGCCGAGCGTCTCGATCGAGGCCACCGCCTTGCGCGCGACGACGTCGATGGCGTCGCCGTCGACGACCCGCTGGACGAAGTTGCCCAGATGGCTGCGGCGATCGGGGCCGCGGCGCCAGTCGAGCACCGAGATCGCGGTGATGGCCACGACTGCGGAAACGCCGACCAACAGCAGCTTGAGCCAGCCGACCCGGGTGCCCGAGAGCGCGAAGACCAGCCAGACCAACGCCGGCATCAGCGCGATCACCCCGCCGAAGTCGCTGCCCATCGACGGCCAGCCCTCGCACACCACGACGCCCAGCCCGATCGCCGCCACCGCGACCAGTGCCGCCCGCGGTCGTCCGGCGAGCCGCATCCGGTGGGCCACGTAGCCGGCGACGACCAGCCCGGCCGTCGCGTACGCGGCGAAGGTGACGTTGCCGAAGCCGTACCAGCGCAGCCCGAAGATCGGCCGGCTGTTGAGCAGCGACCCCGGCTGCATCGGGCCGCCGAGCGCCGCGTCGACGGTGAACGCGGCCACGGTCAGCCCGGCGGCGGCGATCCCGGCCGGGACCCTGAGCGCCCGAGCGAGCCCGAGCGCGGCGGCGGTCAATCCGATCCACCACAGGGCCAGGGCGCCGCCGAGCGCGGCCAACGGCGTGCTCGACCGGGCCCACGGGACCGCTCCGACCAGCATCATCACCGCCGACAGCACCAGCGGCAGCACCGCGAGCGTGGAGGCCGCCCGCCATCGGCGGCGGACCGCGGTGATGGCGATGGCCGCGACGACCACGGCGCCGGACAGGCCGAGGACGAGGTAGCCGCCGGGCACCTGGTCCGACAGCGCGCGTACGCCCGACAGCTGGGTGTCGATGGCCGGCAGGGTCAGCCGGGCGCTGCGGACCGCGAGCGGCGACCCGTCGACGGTCAGCGGCGGTGATGCAGCGGGTGCGCCGACGTCGATCAGCGTGCGGGTCAGGTCGGTCAGGGTGACGATGCCGACCCGTCTCGTGCTGGCCGAGGTCAGGAGGCCGGGCAACGTGGTGCCGAACCGGTAGATGACCTGCAGGCTCGGGTCGTCCGAACCGGCCGGCGGCCCGATCCCGGTGACGATCACCGTGACCTCGTCGTCGGCGGCCAGGTCGGGGATCAACGTCCCCGGGTCGGCACCGGCGTCGACCAGGGTGATCGGGCAGGTCGTCCGGTGGCCGTCGGCCACAAAGGCGTCGAGGGTCCGGTAGTCGGCCACAGTCCCGTCGGGCTCGGCCGCGGCCAGGGCGGCGCCCGGTCCGACCGCGGCCACACATCCGGGGATCGAGCCGGCCAGGGTGCCGAGGTGGGCGTCGCCGCGATCGGCCGCCGCAGCCTGCTGGCGGGCCGACCAGTCGACCACCCGGCCGGCGTCGACCCCGGGGGTGCACAGGTCACCGACCGCCGCGCGGCGCCCGGCCCCGAGCGTGGTCCACCCGGCGGCGGCGCAGTCCCCGACGTAGCGCGGCCGGATGGCCACGCTGCCGATCTGGGTCTGGTCGAGTCGCGCACCGATCAGCGCGCGGTCGGTGTCCGACAGCGCGACCAGCCCCTCGACCCCGACCACGACGACCCGGTCGGTGGCGAACGAGACGACGTCGTCGGACCCGGACGGCCCGGACAACGCGCGCAGTCCGGCGAACACCCCGGCCAGCAGGATCAGCAACAGGATCCAGGTCCGTCGCCGGGGCGGCGGGCCCTGGTCGCTCAGCCGACCGCCGGCCACCGGGTCACGCGGCGGTCGCGGCATCGCAGCCTCAGGCCGCGACGGCGCTCAGGAACCCGACCACGCTGGAGAAGAACGGCGTGCCGTCCAGGGTCGGCCCGGTCAGCGGATCGACGTTGTGCTCGGGGTGCGGCATCAGCCCGACGACGTTGCCGCGATCGTTGCAGATCCCGGCGATGTCGCGAAGCGAGCCGTTGGGGTTGCCGTTGACGTAGCGGACGACCACCCGACCCTCGCCCTCGAGCCGGTCGAGCGTGTCCTGGTCGGCGATGAAGCCACCTTCACCGTTCTTGAGCACGATCTGGATCTGCTGGCCGGCGGTGAAGTCCGACGTCCAGGTGGTGTCGGCCGACTCGACCCGCAGGTCCTGGTCCTTGCAGACGAAGGTCCGGACGTCGTTGCGGATCAGCGCGCCGGGCAGCAGGTGCGCCTCGCAGAGGATCTGGAAGCCGTTGCAGATCCCGAGCACCGGCATCCCGCCGTTGGCCGCCTGGATCACCTCGGCCATCACCGGGGCGAATCGCGAGATGGCGCCGCAGCGCAGGTAGTCGCCGTAGGAGAAGCCGCCGGGCAGGATGACCGCGTCGACCCCGTCGAGCGAATCGCTGCCGTGCCACAGCGGCACCGGCGTCGCCCCGGCCAGGCGGACCGCCCGCAGCGCGTCGTGGTCGTCGAGCGACCCCGGGAAGGTGACGACACCGATCCTGGCCATCAGGCGGACTCCTCCACGCGGACGTCGAAGGTCTCGATCACCGTGTTGGCCAGCAGCGTCTCGGCCGCCCGGCGGACCTCGGAGAGCCGCTCGTCGGTCAACTCACCGTCGAGTTCGAGCTCGAACCGCTTGCCCTGGCGGACGGAGACGCCGCTGAAGCCGAGCCGGCCCAGCGCCCCGGTCACCGCCTTGCCCTGCGGGTCCAGGATCTCCGGCTTGGGCATCACGTCGACCACTACTCGCGCCATGGGACAGGAGTCTATCGACGCCCGGCGGTCCGACCGGTCCGCTCCGATCCGTGGGCCGACCGGCGTACGCGGGGCTCAGCCGGCGAACGGGGTGCCGGTCAGCCGCGCGTACGCGTCGGCGTACTTGGCCCGGGTCGCGGCGACCACGTCGGCGGGCAGCGGGGGCGGCGGGGTGTCGGAGCCGCGGTCCCAGCCCGAGTCGTGCAGCAGCCAGTTGCGGACGAACTGCTTGTCGAAGCTGTCGAGCCGGGCGCCGGGCTCCCAGGTCGCGGCGTCCCAGTAGCGCGAGGAGTCCGGGGTCAGCACCTCGTCGGCCAGCACGATGGTCCCGTCGGCGCGGCGACCGAACTCGAACTTGGTGTCGGCCAGGATCAGCCCGCGCTCGCGGGCCACGGCGTCGGCGCGGGCGTAGACGGTCAGGGTCAGCGCGCGGATCCGCTCGGCGGTCTCGGAGCCGACGGTGGCGACCACGGTCGCGAAGTCGACGTTCTCGTCGTGCTCGCCGAGCGCGGCCTTGGTCGCCGGGGTGAAGATCGGCTCCGGCAGACGCGATCCGTCGACGAGGCCGTCGGGCAGCGGGACGCCGCACACCGACCGGTTCTGCTGGTATTCGACCCAGCCCGACCCGGTCAGATAGCCGCGGGCCACGCACTCGACCGGGATCATCTCCAGCCGCTCGCAGATCACCGCGCGGCCGGCCACCGCTTCGGGCACCTCGGTCGAGAGCACGTGGTTGTCGACGACGTCGCCGAGCCGGTCGAACCACCACAACGACAGCTGGTTGAGGATGGCTCCCTTGTCCGGGACCCCGGGGGTGAGGACGAAGTCGAAGGCGCTGATCGTGTCGGTCGCCACCATCAACAGGCGGTCACCGTCGAGCTCGTAGAGCTCGCGGATCTTGCCGGCATGCACCAACGGCAGATCCAGCTGGTCTTCGTACATCGCACTCCCCTGGCTCACTCCTGGGGCATCAGTATCCAGGCTGCGAGGTAGATCAGGATCTGCGGACCGGGGAGCAACATGCTCGCCACGAAGATCAACCGGACGACGTTCGGCTTCATCCCGAACCGACGGGCGATGCCCGAGCAGACACCGGCGATCATCCGATCGCTACGGGGGCGGACGAGTGCTGACATGGTGGATCCCTTCGCAAGAACTGAGAGCTGCAACGGCAGCCCTCCGAACTCTGCCCTACCGCGACCTCGGATCCGCGACTTTGCTGGGGCACTCCGGGGATCACTCGGGGTCGGACGCGTGGTCCCCCGGACCCGAGCTGTAGAGCGTGCGGACGATCTCCTCGATCGCCGGCTCCTCCAGGGTCTGTCCAGGGGGATCCGGTCCACCCCGATCAGGGCGATGTCGACGGGCACCTCGATACCCAGCACCCTCGACGCGGCCAGGAGGGCGAGAGCGGCGTCATCGTTGTCACAGGCGACGCCCAGCGGCATGGAGAGGCCACCCTATTCAACGAGGCCACTCTCGTGCGCGATGACGACCGCCTGGACCCGGTCTCGCACTCCCAGCTTGTGCAGAATCCGGGCGACATGGGTCTTCACCGTCGTTTCCGCCAGGAACAGCTCGGTCCCGATCTCGGCGTTCGAGTGCCCGCGCGCCATGACCCGCAGCACCTCGGTCTCCCGCGGCGACAAAGTGGTCAGGGCAGGAGAGGTAACCCGGGCCGGTCCGGCCACGTACCGATGGACAAGCCGGTCGATGACGGTCGGCGCGAGGGTCGTCTCTCCGCGAGCGCAGGCTTTGACGGCGGAGATGAGTTCTCGTGGCGGTGTGGTCTTGAGGAGAAAACCGGCTGCTCCAGCCCGAAGCGCTTCGAGCACATAGTCATCGACGTCGAAGGTTGTCAGCACGAGCACCCTGGTGTGGGGTGTGATGCGCAGGAGTTCAGCTGTTGCCGTGATGCCGTCGCCATCGGGCATCTCGATATCCATCAACACGATGTCTGGCCTGAGCTCAGTGGCGAGCCGAACGGCGGTATGACCGTTGGAGCATTCACCGACGACCTCGATCTCGGGGTCAACGCCAAGCACTGTGCTCAGACCGGCCCGCAGCAGATCGTGGTCGTCAACCAGCAGGACGCGGACGCTCACGACGCACCGATGACGTGAGTCGGCAAGACGGCGGCGACCTCAAAACCGGCGACTTCCGGGGCGCTCCGGATGACCAGAGTGCCACCGGCCTGTTTGAGTCGCTCCGAGAGCCCGATCAGCCCGTACCCGCGACGGGATCCCTGCATCGATCCCGGCCCGTCGTCGATCACCTGTACCTCGATGCGGTCCGACCTCCATTCGATCTTCACGAGCACGCGCGAGTTCGGTGCGTAGCGCAGCGCGTTGGTGAGTGACTCTTGGACCACGCGGTAGATGGTGCTGGGCAGCTCTGCCCGTGGGGCACCACTCACCTCGAGTGTCACTGATAGTCGGGCAGCGTGCATACGGTTGACCAAGAGCCGCAGGTCGTTGACATCGTGGCGGATCGAGCCGACGCCGGGCTTGAGCCGTCCGAGTTCGGCCACGGTCTGCTCAGCGGTGGTTCGAACGAATCCGATGGCACGGTCGGCGGCGATCGGGTCGGCGGGCCAGGACAACTCGGCGGCCCCGGCCTGAACGGCGATCACGCTGACGGCGTGCGAGACGACGTCGTGCAGTTCCCGGGCGACCGTGCGTCGCTCGGCACCAACTGCCTCGTCGACAGCCGTGCGGATCATCCGTCGTCGTGCACCGGCTGAGATCTCGGCCCGCTCACGCCGACGGCGGCTCCGGCCGACGGTTGCGCCGCCGACGAGCGCCAGGACGACGAGCGCCATGCCCACTGGCGCATTCTCCGGGTGGTTGACCAGCCGGCTGACCAGGAACGTTCCGATGAGAACAAGGACGGTCAGCCAGGCCCGCGGGGTTGCTGACGCCGCGCAACACCAGACGAGAACACCGCTCGCCAGGGCGAGCGCGAAACCGTCCTGCACCGGCTGGTCGATGATCGCACCCAGAGCCAGTAGGCCGGCCAGGCCTACGGCGCTGCCCAGTGGGGCTACCCGGGACCAGACCACCGGGGCGGGGAGGGCGAGGGTCAGCAGAACCGTCAGTAGGGTCTGCTGCACACCCTCGATCCGGCCGAAGATGAGAAGGTCGGCAGCACCGAGGAGCAGTGTCGACAAGGCGAGAACAACATCTCCACGCCGTACACCAGGCCCGGTCTCGGATCGGGAGACCCAGCTCAACGCTGCCGTGTCTTCGGCCCGGAGCAGCCCGAGTTGGCGCCGCAGTTCGGTGGTGGCCCAGTTCGCCTCGCCCTGGATGCGGACCAGCACGGGTCGTGGGTCGGCTGTTGCGTCGATGGCGCCGGCGTCTCGGGCGATCGCGGCGAGCGAGTCATGCAAGCAAGCCTCGATGTCGTGGGAGAGTCGCTGCCGCTCCTCGTTGACGGCCTGTCGGGCCACCGCTTCCGGGTCGATGGCCTCCAGCCTGCCCATGGTCCGACGCTCACGCCGCGCCACCCGAACCGCGTTCCAACAAGCCACGATCACCAGGAGCACTGCGGAGTAGACGACCGCGCCGAAAAACCAATCCAGCCAGCGAAATCCTTCGGCCAGGCCCTGAGCAGCCGAGATGGCGGCCGCCACGAAGACCATGGCGGCCACGAGTGATCGCCCACGGTCGCATCCTCAGACGCTAGCCCCACCGGCACTGTAGTGAGTCCTCCTCGAGGAGGACGTTCGCATCCTCCTCGCGGGCCGCCAGACGGTAGCCCACGGCGGATGACTCGCGAATGAGACCCGCCTAGCGTCGAGATCAAAGCCCCATTCGGGCCACCGCGATCTGAGGAGTCGACATGACGGTCAGCTACAAGGTCGCGATCACGGCCGCGACGATCTTCTCCGCAATGTCCTTGTACGACGCTGTCCACCACGGCGTCACCGGGAAAGGTTCATTCGTCTCCGACGAGTACGGGATCACCTGGGCCACCATCGCTGGTTCGATGGTCAGCGCATTGTCGTTCATCGCACTCGCTGCCATCCTGGTGATCGAGCATGCACGCATCGACAATCGCAGCCGGCTGCGTCGTTGGATCAGGCGACTGCTCGTGGCCGATCTCGCGGTGCTGGCATCCGTGTTCCTGATCGGCATTCCGTTGATGAGGGTCAGCGATCGCAGCGGCGTCGACGCGGCGGTCGGCGGAGTGGCCGGTGTCGCGTTCGCGGCCATGTTCATCCTCGCGGTCGGACTAGGCCTCTCCTTGGTCCGGGTTCGCCACCTCCGACCCAGCGCCGTGCTCCTCGTGGCCGTGGTTCCGGCTCATAGGGCTGACGATCCTCGTGCAGGCCCTCGGCACAGGCTTTGCCCACCCGGCCTATGCCGAGACCGCGGTCTACCTCGGCATCGCGCTGCTCGGACGACGCTCTGAGGCCAGCGTGGCGAGACGCGGATTCGAGCCGGCCGGCATTGACGCTCACCCAGCTCGCACCACCACCGGCTGACCCGGCCACCACGCCCGGCACCGTCGTCGCCGCGACCGCCCCGGCTGCCGCAGGCCTGAAGCTCGCAACCACTGCGAACCGACCCTCACGGTCGACCCGCCCACACTCACACCTTGTAGGAGCTGATCATGTTCACGTTCGTCCGCCGTACCGTCCTCCTCCTCGCCACCACGCTCGGCATCGCCGCCGCCGCGACCGCCCCAGCTGTCGCCGGCGTCGTGCTGAACAACCATTGCGAACCGTCCCTGACGATCGGCCCGCCCACACCCTGTTGAAGCTGTCGAGGTCGAGCGCACCTGCCGCACTTCCCAGGTCTGCGACACCGCGCCGACTGGTCCCAGCCCCAGCATGACGGAGCAGCGAAACTCAATGTTCCCGGGAAACACTTCGAGACACGGCACCGAAGAGCTTCGAGCCAGCTATCGACGCTGATCCGCGGCTACCCCAGAGCAGGAGAGTTCGATGCGTCTCGCCTTCCCGCTCAGCCGCCTTGCCGCGAGCAGACGCGCACTGCTACGCGGAGAGGTTGCTTTCAGACGAGGCGACCTCACCGCGGCCGAGACGCACGGTCATGCCGTGATCGCTCGTCTGCACCACCAGATCGACCATCCGACTGGATCGAGGACCCCGGATCTGGAGCTACTGGCGTCGAGCTTCGAGTTGGTTGCTCGTGTTCGCCGAGAGTTGGCCGATTTTCCGCAGGCTCTCCTGATGCACGAGCGGGCACGAGGTGCCCTCGAAGCAATGCCGAAGGGCCCTCACCGTGATCGGCTGCGCCTTCACGTGCTCAACGGGCTCGGTGAGTGCCTCCGGCTCTGTGGACGGTACGAGGAAGCTGAGCACCATCACAAGCTGGCCGTACGTATCGCCGAAGGCCTGAGACCGGCTGACCCTCTGTGGCTCGCCGGCTCACTGAACGGGCTCGGGATCGTGTACAAGGACACGCGACGATTCGCTGACGCCGGCCGGCTCTACCACCAGGCTCGGATACTGGTCGAGCAGGCGCTGGGGAGCGATGACCCGCAACTCGCCAACGTGTTCCATAATCTCGCGGGACTGGACCACGCCCAGGACCGATTCGTCGACGGGGAACCGCACGCACGCCGAGCCCTGGCCCTCCGCATTGTCGGCGAGGGGTCCACCTCCCCGGGCGCTGCCGGCGACCTTGCCGTCCTCGGCGCCCTGCTGCTCGGTCAGCGCCGATACGCCGAGGCCGAGCAGGCCCTCCTGGACTCACTCGCCCTATGGCAGAACCGGTACGGCGACAAGCACTTCGAAGTCGCGGTCGTCAAGCACAACCTCGCCGCCCTCCACCTGGCTCGAGGTCAACATGACCAGGCGGGGCGTACCTACCGGCAGGTGCTCGAGATCAAGCGTCACGTGTTGGGTTCGCAACACCCCGACGTGATTGCGCTGCAGCACCATCTGGATCGCATGGCTCTCTGACGACGGACTGGCTGTTCGTGCCCGACAGGACCATCCCTTGGAGGGCTGTTCGTGTGGGGTGGACGAGCCATCGGACGCTGATCCTGCCGCAGGCCATCGCGATGGCCATCCTGACGCCGTTGGCCGGCCATCTCTGTCAGGTCGTCGTCAGGACCCGGCTGACCGGGCTGGCCGACTCGTACGCGAACGTGTTCCCTACTCCCCGGCCGCGACAACGTTGTTGGCCGCGGTGCTCGCCTCGCGCTGGCGATCCGTCCGCTCGCTTCGCGATCCCGACGAGTCGCCGTTTCCGATGAACTGACGGATTGGGCCGCGACGCCGATAATCGACCCGTGGCGCTCCTCGGGTTGGCGTGGGCCGGCACCCGGCACCGACCGGGTAGCTGGCTGTTGCTCGCCCTCGGCGTGGCCCTGGCCGCGGCCCTGCCGATCGTCGCCGCCGGTCTGCGGGTCGAGTCGACCGTGGCCGCGGTCCGGTCGGCCATCGAGACCCTGCCGCCGGCCCAGCGCGCCGTGCTCGCGGTCACCGGGATCGACGTCCGCGGCGATGAGCTGGCCGCGACCGACGCCACCGTCCGCGACGGCTTTGCGGGCGTCGCCGTGGGCGATGTCGCCCAGACCCTGACCTTCCGCCCGCTGTCGGCCGGCGCGCAGCAGCTCACCCTCGGGGCGACCACCGGGCTGGACCGCGCCGTCCGGCTGACCGAGGGCCGCCTGCCCACCGCCTGCCCGCCGACCGCTTGCGAGGTGCTGGTGGTGACTATCCCGGGCGGCGCGATCCCCGAGGCCTCGTACGCGCGGGCCACCGCCGAGCTCGGACTGGTGGTCACCGGTCGGGCCGAGCTGCTCGACCAGCGGCCGGTCGGCACCGGCCTGGTGCCCAGCGATGCCGGCCTGCTGCTCGGCGGCGATCCGGCCGCGCTGGCCGGGCTCGAGTCGCTGGCCCTGTTCGGCCGCAACACCGGTTGGGTCGGCACCCTCGATCCGGCGGCGGTTTCCACGCTGGGAGCCGACCGCTTCACCGCGCTGCTGACCGCGCTGTCCGGTGAGGTCAGCGCGACCACCGGGCCGCTGAGCGTGGCCTGGCCGTCGGACCAGGTCAACGAGGCGGCCGCCCGGGCGGCGGCCGGCGCCGACCAGCTGTCGGTGCTCGGCGCCGGGGGCGGGGTCCTGCTGCTCGGCTTCGGATTCGTGGTCGCCGCCGGCCTACGGCGACGCCAGCAGCTGATCGGACGGCTGCTGGCCCGGCGCGGGGCCTCCGGGGCCCAACTGGTGGCGGTCGCCGCCTGGCAACCGCTGTTCGCCGTGGGTGTCGGGACCGTGCTCGGCGTGCTCGCCGGCGGGCTGGTCGTCGGCGTACGCGGGTCCGGACTGGTCGAGCGACCGTGGTCCGAGGCCGGGTCGGCCGTGGCCGCTCAGCTCCCGACGGTGGCCCTGCTCGGGCTGGCCGCGGTGGCCATCACCGTGGCGGTCACCCGGTGGCCCGACCGGGCCGCGCGCAGCACCCAGCTGATCGCCGACGCCGCCCTGCTGGTCGCCCTGGCCGGCGCCGTCCTCATCGTCGTCGGCGGGGGCACCGCCACCTCGAGCGCGGCGGTGATCGTGCTGCTCACCGTGGCCACCGGTCTGATCGCCGCCCGGCTGTGGGGACCGGTGGCCGCCCTGGTCGGATCGGGTGGCCCGGTCCGGACCCTGGCCATGACCGGGGGTCGGCGGCGACCGCTGCTGTCGATGGTCACCGCCGCCTTCGTGGCCGCGGCCTGCTGCTCGCTGATCTTCGCCGGGACCTACCGGCAGAGCCTCGAGCAGTCGGCGCTCGACCAGGCGGCGGCCCAGGTCCCGCTCGACGTCAGCGTGAGCTCGAGCAGCCAGGTCTCGACCCCGGCCCGGGTGGTCGACCCGTCGCGGCTGACCGCGCTGTCCGACCAGGTCCGGGTCCATCCGGTGATGAGCGCGGCGGTCACCGCGTTCGCCGGGTCGAGCCTGGCCAGCTCGCTGCCGCTGGTCGGGATCGACCCGTCGGCGCTGCCCGAACTCCACGAGTACGCCGCCACCACCGGCTCGGACCTCCCCGCCGTCGAGCTGGCCGGTCGGTTGACCACCGATCGGGCCCCGGTCGCCGCCCCGGTCATCCCGGCCGGCACCGGCCGGCTCAGCGTCCCGGCCACCGGGGTGAACGAAAACATCGTCGTCGGGCTGTGGGTGGTGACGCCGAACGGCGACGAGTCGCAGATCGCGCTACGACCCCGCGGCGGCCGGCTGGTCGCCGAGCTCGGTGCGCATCCGGCACTGACGGTGCGCGCGGTCGAGATCTCGCAGTCCTCGTACTTCCTGATGCATCGTCAGCACGGCGTCGGCGAGGGGTCGTCGGACCGCGCGCTGGCCAGCGGCACCGTCGGCCTCGGCGCGGTGAGCGCCGACGGCCGGCCGCTCGACTGGGTCTGGTCCGACTGGGGCAGTGATCAGGCCGAGGTCACCGCGACCGGCGCCCGGCTGACGGCGGACTACCGGATCGAGGACACCCGGGTGGTGATGGTCCCCGGCTACGCACCGCTGAGCGAGCTGGTGCCGATCCCGGTTGCCGTCGACCCGCAGACCGCCGACCGCGCCGGGGCGAGCGGCCGGGTCGGGCTCACCCTCAACGGCCGGGTGCTGCCCGCGCAGGTCGTGGCCGTCCTGCCCCGGCTGCCCGGCTTCGGACCCCGGTTCGCGCTGGCCGACCGCGGCAGCGCGACCGAGCTGCTGTCGCGGGTGGCTCCGGGGACGGCGTACGTCAGCCAGGTCTGGATCAGTGCACCGGGCCCGGCCCTGGCCGCGGTGCGCGCCGACCTGGACGGATCGCCCGCGGCGACCGCCACCGTGCGGTACCGCGACGACCTGATCGAGACCATCGCCCGCGACCCGGTGGCCACCCGGTCGATCCTGCTGCTCACGGTGAGCGGGGCCATCGCCCTGCTGCTGGCCGCGGTGGCCTGCGCCGCGGCTGCCCGGGCCCACCGCGACGAGGCGGCAGCCGAACTGCTCGCCGTCGAGCTCGACGGACTCGTGCCGGCTGCACTCCGTCGGGTCGTGCTGGTCCGGTCCGGGCTGGCCCTGGCGTTGGGGATCGTCGTCGGGGTGATCGGCGGTCTGGCGCTCGCCGCTGCCACCGTCCCGCTGGTGGTGACCGGGCCGGGCGGGGTGCCGGTGAGCCCGCCGTTGCGGGTGGTGTTCGCCCTCGGCCCGACCGTGGGGGTGGTCGCCGCGGCGGCGGCGCTCGGGCTGGCCGGATGCGCGCTGGTCGCCCTGACCGGATTTCGGCACCGGACGCCACAACTACCCGAAGTCGATCTGCGATGACCGCGCCCATCGTCGCGGTGCGGGATGTCTTCGTCGCGTTCCGTGGCGCCGCCGGCTCGGTGATGGCGCTGCGCGGGGCCGATCTGACCCTGTCGTCCGGTGAACGACTGCTGATCCAGGGACCCAACGGTTCCGGCAAGTCGACCCTGCTGCGGGTGATCACCGGCGAGCAGCCGGTGGTCGCGGGCACGGTCGAGGTCGGCGGGACCGCGCTGCACCGGATGGGCAACGCGGCCCGACGACGGTGGCGCTCGCGGGCCGTCGGGTTCATCGACCAGCACGCCCGCCGAGCCCTGCTGCCCGAGCAGACCGCGCTCGAGAGCTGCGCCCTGCAGCTCCGGCTCGACGGGGTGAGCGCGTCCTCGGCCCGGCGTACGGCGGCCCAGACCCTGGCCCGCCTCGGGCTCGAGGACCTGGCCGAGCGACCGGTGCCCGAGCTGTCCGGGGGTGAGGCCCAGCAGGTGGCGATCTGCGCCGCGGTGGCCCACGGCCCGAGCCTGGTGCTGGCCGACGAGCCGACCGGTGAGCTCGACGAACCGTCGGCCCGTCGGGTCTACGCGATGCTGGCCCAGCTGGCCGCCGAGGGGACGAGCCTGATCCAGGTCAGCCACGACCCGCGGTCGTCGGCGTACGCGGACCGGGTGGTGCGGATCCGCGACGGTCGGCTGGCCGAGCAGTGGACCCACGACTCGGTGGTCGAGCAGGTGCCCGACAGCCGCGGCTGGATCCGGATCCCGCCCGAGGTGCTGCCGGCCGGGCGGCTGCCCGGGCTGGTCGCCACCACTGTGGGCGACGTCATCGAGTTGCGGCCGGGGGCGATCGGACCGCAGCGCTGGCCCCGCCCGGTGTCGGCCCGGCCGATCCGGGCGGCATCGACCGCCCCGGGCGATGCTCCGCCGATGCTGGCGCTGGCCGGCGTGACCGCGGGCTATCCGGGTCGACCGTTGTTCGACGGGCTCGACCTCGAGGTCCGGCCCGGTGACCTCGCCGTGGTCACCGGCCCGTCCGGAGCGGGCAAGTCGACACTGCTGGCGCTGGCCGCCGGGCTGCTCGATCCGCTGGCCGGCGTGGTCGCGGTGGCCGGCGTCGCCTGGGCCGACGAGGACCGCACCGCCCGGGCCGAACGACGGCGGCGGACCCTGGCGCTCGCCCCGCAGCGCCCGATCCTGGTCGAGCCGATGACCATCCGCGAGAACCTCACGTTGACCGGTCGGATCCGCGGCGGCACCGGCGATCCCGAGGCCATCGCCGCCGAACTGGGGCTGACCCGGCTGCTCGACCAGACCGTCGACCGGTTGTCGGGCGGCGAACGCCAGCGGGTCACCCTGGCCCGGTGTCTGGCCGCCGACGTCGGGCTGCTGCTGCTCGACGAACCCACCTCGCAGCAGGACGAGGACGCAGCCACCCAGGTGATCGACGTGCTGCTCGCCGAGGTGGCGGCCGGCCGGGCGGTGCTCGCCGCCACCCACGATCCACGGCTGATCGAGCGGGCCACCCACCGGCTCCGCCTGGGCTGACCGCCGAATCCAGGTCCAGTGCACGGAGAACGCCCGTTCCGGCCCCGATCGCGGTCACTGGAGCCGGTTTTCTCGACTCCGCCGGATCAGGTGCGGCACTCGCCACCCGGGAAGCCACGCAGATCGCGGATCATCACCGCGGGTTCGCGGGGCTTGTCGTCGGGGTCGTGGACGTAGATCCGCCGCAGCGCGTCGATGACCAGTTGCCGACCCTCGCAGTCGATGTGCCCGGTGAGCAGGATCAGGGCGAATCCGGCCCCGATGATGAAGCCGTCGACGTCGGGGCCGTTGTCGGCCGGGTCGTCGAGGATGCCGCCGGGTCCGCCGCCCTCGCCCAGCATCCACCGCACGGTGGTCATCGAGGTCAGTTCGTCACGCCGGTCGATCCACTCCGACAGGGTGTCCGATCCCCCGTCGCTGCCGAACGGCGCGAACTCGTTGCCCCGGTCGACGTACAGCGGGTCGGTGAAGTGCGCGGCGAACCGCGGGTGCGGCTTCGGGAAGTCAGCGTCGGGCTCGAGCGCGTCGTCGGGCGTCGGCTGGTCGGCGGCGTCGGCCGGGATCTCGACCGGATCGGGCGGACCCCCGGCGACCACCGGGATGCGGGCACACGCCCCGATGAGGACCAGCAGCCCGAGCGCCACGATCAGTCGACGGATCACGCCCCCACCCTGGCATGCGCGGCCGCGACGCGCGCGAACCGCCCCGGTCGGTGCTACTCGTCGCCGCCCGCGCCCGGACGGCTCGGTGGGTCCGACCGGGTCAGGGCTCGGTCCAGCCCGGTCAGGAAGAACGCGACGCTGGCCTCGACCGGTCGGTCCAGCCCGAAACCGGACTCCCGTTCGAGCCGGATGAAGCCGTCGACCCCGGCCCGCAGGGTCCGGGTGGCGTCGATCGCCGTCGGCTCGTCGACGCCGTAGCCGCTCAACGCCTGGAAGATCACGTCGATGGCCTCCGCGCTGACCGCCCGGTCCTCGGGGTCGTCACCCGGCGCCTTGGTGCTCGCGTCCCAGCGCCCGGGGTGGTCGCGGGCCCAGCTCCGCAGGGCCTCGGTCAGGGCGATCAACGCCTCGCGGCCCGACCGCCCGACCGTCGCCCGGCGCATCACCTCGGCCAGGCTGCGTTTGGCCGACAGGGCCATCGCCCGGTGGAGGGCGGCGAGTCCGTCGACGTGCTTGTAGAGCGACGGGAGCCGGACGCCCAGCCGGGCGGCCAGCGCGGCCAGGGTCAGATTCGGCAGTCCGATCTCGTCGGCCAGATCGCCGGCCGCCTCGGTGACCACCGCGGTGGACAGCCCGGCCCTAGGCATGGAGCGTGGTGACGAAGTCGACGACGGCCGGCCCGACCACGTCGATACGCTGCGCCTGCGGGTAGTGACCGCACTCGGGGACCATCAGCACCTGCGCCGACATCGTCTCCGCGATCCAGGCCGCCTCGGCCGCGGGGTCGGAGAAGTCGGGATCGTTCTCGCCCATCACGACCAGGACCGGCGCGCTGACCCGGTCGGCCACCGCCTCGGCCGGCGCGTGGCTGGTCCGGGTGGTGGCACTGAACGCGGCCGCATAGCCGGGCCGCCGCAGCGCGGCCGCCAGTTGCTCGCGGTAGGCCTCGAAGTCAGCGGGCCTGCGACCGGCGTACAGGGTCGGCAGGTAGGCCTTCCAGACCAGGGCCACCCACGGCCGGGCCATCATGACCCGGAACAGGGCCAGGGTCAGCCGACCGGCGGCCGGGTTGCGGACGAACGGGCCGAGCAGCACCAACCCGCTGACCAGCTCGGGCCGCTCGGCAGCCACGATGGTCGCCGACCCGGCGGCCATCGAATTGCCGATGATGACGGCCGGGCCGCCCAGCGCCTCGATCAGCGCGGTGAGGTCACCGGCCGTGGCCACGTCGTCGTAACGCGCGAAGCCGGTCGTGCTGTCGCCGTGACCGCGCAGGTCGACCGTGGCCACCCGGAATCCGGCCGCCACCAGCTGAGGGGCCAGGAACCGGTAGGTCGCACGCAGGTCACCCATGCCGGGCACGCAGACGATCAGCGGTCCCGATCCCTCGACGACGTAACCGATCGAACCCTCCGGCCGCTCGAGCCGGGTGACCTGGACGGGCTGGTTAATGCTCATAGCCTGAAAGCTAACTTAGTTAGCTTCAACGGTCAAGCGGCCCCAGCCCCATCCGTGCCGGGAGCGGGGCGTGGCGGCTACAGCACGAGTCCGGGGGTGTAGGCCGCGGCCTCGGGGTGTTCGGCGGCGAGGGCGTCGATCCGGATGACCAGCGCGGCGACCTGCCGACCGGCGGTGCCGGCCAGCTCCAGCGGGTCGGCCAGTGCGGCGTCGAGATCGGCCCGGCTGATCCCGAGCCGGTCGTCGGCGGCCAGCCGGTCGAGCAGGTCGTTGTCGGGCCGGCCGGTCTCGCGCATCTCGAGGGCGACGGCGACCGCGTGCTCCTTGATCGCCTCGTGCGCGGTCTCGCGGCCGGTGCCGTGGCGTACCGCGGCCATCAGCACCTTGGTGGTGGCCAGGAACGGCAGATAGCGCTGCAGCTCGGCCTCGATCACCGCCGGGAAGGCGCCGAAGTCGGCGAGGACGGTGAGGAACGTCTCGAACAGCCCGTCGAGCGCGAAGAAGGCGTCGGGCAACGCGACCCGGCGGACCACCGAGCACGACACGTCGCCCTCGTTCCACTGGTCGCCGGCCAGCTCACCGACCATCGACACGTAGCCGCGGACGATGACCGACAGGCCGTTGACCCGCTCGCACGAGCGGGTGTTCATCTTGTGCGGCATCGCGCTCGAGCCGACCTGGCCGGGCTTGAAGCCCTCGGTGACCAGCTCGTGGCCGGCCATCAGCCGGATGCTGGTGGCCACGTTCGACGGGGCCGCCGCGACCTGGGCCAGCGCGGTGACCACGTCGTAGTCGATCGAGCGGGGATAGACCTGACCGGTGCTGGTCAGCACCCGGGCGAAGCCGAGGTGGTCGGCGATCCGCTGTTCGAGCTCGGCGAGCCGGCTCGGGTCGCCGACCAGGTCGAGCATGTCCTGCGCCGTGCCGACCGGGCCCTTGATGCCGCGCAGCGGGTAGCGCTCGATCAGCTGGTCGACCCGCTCGTACGCGACCAGCAACTCGTCGGCCGCGGTGGCGAATCGCTTGCCCAGGGTGGTGATCTGGGCGGCCACGTTGTGCGAGCGACCGGCCATCGGGAGGTCGGCGTACTCGGTGGCGATCCGGGCCAGTCGGACCAGCGTGGCGATCATCTTGTCGCGGATCAGCCGCAGCGCGGACGACCGTCTGGAGCTGTTCGACGTTCTCGGTGAGATCGCGCGAGGTCATGCCCTTGTGCACGTGCTCGAAGCCGGCCAGCGCGTTGAACTCCTCGATCCGCGCCTTGACGTCGTGCCGGGTGATCTTCTCGCGCTCGGCGATCGAGGCCAGGTCGACCCGGTCGACGACGGCCTCGTACGCGGCGATCACCCGGTCGGGGTCGTCGCCGCCGAAGTCGACGCCGAGGTCGCGCTGCGCGGCCAGCACGGCCAGCCACAGCCGCCGCTCGTCGATGATCTTGTGCTCGCTCCCCCACACCGCCCGCATCGGCTCTGACGCGTAGCGGTTGGCCAGGACGTTGCCGATCATGAAGCTGCCTCTCGTGCGATGTCGGAGCGGTGGAAACCGCCCGGGAGTGCGATCCGGTCCAGCCCGGCGTACGCGAGGTCGCGGGCGGCGGTCAGGTCGTCGCCCAGACCGACCACGGCCAGCACCCGGCCGCCGGCGCTGACCAGCCGACCGTCGGGGTCGCGGGCGGTCCCGGCCTGGACGACCGAGGCGCCGGTGGCCGCCGCGGCGTCGAGACCGTCGATCACGTCACCGGTCCGCGGCGACCCGGGGTAGCCCTCGGCGGCCAGCACGACGGCGACGGCGGCCCGGTCGGACCAGCTCAGCTCCGGCTGCGCGGCCAGCGTCCCGGTGGCGGCGGCGTGCAGCAGCACCCCGAGCGGCGTCTCGAGCCGCATCAGCAACGCCTGGGTCTCCGGGTCACCGAAGCGGGCGTTGAACTCGATCACCCGCACACCGCGTCCGGTCAGCGCCAGCCCGGCGTAGAGCAGACCGACGAACGGGATGCCCCGCCGGGCCAACTCGTCGACCGTCGGCTGGAGCACGGTCCGGCGTGACTTCCTCGACCAGCCCGGGAGGCGCCCAGGGCAGGGGCGTGTACGCGCCCATCCCACCGGTGTTGGGGCCGGCGTCACCGTCACCGACCCGCTTGAAGTCCTGCGCCGGCTGCAGCGGTCGGACGGTCGTGCCGTCGCAGATCCCGAACAGGCTCACCTCGGGGCCGTCGAGGTACTCCTCGATCACCACCCGTCGGCACTCGGCCGCGTGGTCGAGCGCGGCCTGCCGGTCGTCGGTCACCACCACGCCCTTGCCCGCGGCCAGTCCGTCGTCCTTGACCACGTACGGCGGTCCGAAGGCGTCCAGCGCCGTCGCGGCCTGCTCGGGGTCGGTGCACACGTGAGACCGCGCGGTCGGGACGCCGGCGGCGGCCATCACCTCCTTGGCGAAGGCCTTCGACCCCTCGAGCTGCGCCGCCTGGGCCGACGGGCCGAAGCAGGCGATCCCGGCCGCGCGTACGGCATCGGCCACCCCGGCGACCAGCGGCGCCTCGGGCCCGATCACCACCAGGTCGGCGCCGATCTCGACGGCCAGCGCGGCCACCGCGTCGCCGTCGAGCGGGTCGACCGTGTGCAGGGTGGCGCAGTCGGCGATCCCGGGGTTGCCGGGTGCCGCGTGCACGGCGACCACCGACGGATCGCGGACCAGGGCGAGGGCCAGGGCATGCTCGCGTCCCCCGGTACCGATCAGCAGGACGCGCAGGGGTTGTTGGACCACGTTGGCGAAGACTACCGATCCTCGGGCGGCGGTAGGGTATCCGCTCATGCCGGACCACGCGTTCCCGTCGCTGCACATCCGTCCGCCGCGGGGCTGGATCAACGATCCCAACGGGGTCTGCAAGATCGACGACACCTACCACGTGTTCTTCCAGTTCAACCCGGATGCGCCGACCCACGGCAATGTGCACTGGGGTCACGTCAGCTCGACCGACCTGCTGCACTGGACCGAACAGCCGATCGCCCTCGCCCCGCGCCCGGACGGCTTCGACCGGGCCGGGTGCTGGAGCGGCTGCATCGTCGACGACGCCGGGACGCCGACGGCCGCCTACACCGCGGTCCCCGACCACGCCACGAACGCCGGGGTGGTGATCGCCCGCAGCGACCGCTCGCTGCGGGAGTGGACGGTGGACGAGACTCCGGTGGCGCGGACGCCCGACGACCCGGAGATCGACGAGGTCCGCGACCCGTTCGTGTTCACCCACCGGTCGCGCCGGTACGCGATCCAGGGTGCGGGTCGACGCTTCGGGCGACCGCAGATCCTGCTCTACGCGTGCGACGACCTCGAGCAGTGGACCGAGCTGGGACCGCTGCTGACCGACGCCGACCCGGTCGCCGCGCGGGTCGCCGAGGCCAACATCTGGGAGTGCCCCAACCTGGTGGCCATCGACGACCGCTGGGTGCTGCTGATCTCGCTGTGGCGTTGGCGCGACGACCGGCACGAACTGGCCGGAGTCCGCTACCTGGTCGGCGACCTGGTCGGTGACGGCGAGGGGCTGCGGTTCGTCGCCGAGACGGGCGGCGTGGTCGACGAGGGACCGGCGTTCTACGCCCCCCAGCTGACCAGCGCCGATGGTCGCATCCTGCTCTGGGGCTGGTCGTGGGAACTCGGGCGCAGCGACGAACAGGTCGCCGAGGCCGGCTGGGCCGGCGCGCTGACCTTCCCGCGTGAGCTCGCCCTCCGCGACGGGGTGCTGCTGTCCCAGCCGGCCGCCGAGCTGACCGGCCTGCGCCAGGAGACCGTCGACGCCACCGGACCGGTGACCGAGCGGTCGTTCGAGATCGTCGCCGACGGGCCGGTGACCCTGCGCCTGGTCGACGGCGACACGTCGACGGTGGTCATCGCCGGTGGCAGCGCGCCGGCGCGGATCTTCGTCGACGCGAGCATGGTCGAGCTGTTCACCGCCGGCTTCGCGCACACCACCCGGGCCTACCCGACCGCGACCAGCCACTGGCGGATCGACGGTGACGCCGTCACCGTGCACCGGCTGGCCACCGTGAGCTAGCTCGGGCCGACCCCGGTCATCGGGTCCGGATCGACGCTCCCAGATGCGGTGGGCAGATGAACTCGAGGTGCCGGACCGGTTGCTCACCCGGGTGGTTGATGTCGTGCAGCAGCATGCCGACCCCCTGCTGGGCCATGGCCTGGTCGGGCCGCTCGAGCAGGGCCATGTCCGGCGACAGGTCGCGGCTGAGACCGGCCGCGTCGTCGAGACTGACCAGCGACACGTCGTCGGGCACCCGGCGGTCGAGGTCGCGGACCGCGAGCAGGGCACCGACCGCGAACCGCTCGCGGGTGCAGATCAGCGCCGTCGGCGGATCAGGTTCGCTGAGCGCCTCGCGGGCCAGCGCGTAGCCGGCCCGGATCGACGCCGCACCGCGCAGCACCCGCGGCACGGGCAGTTCGGCCAGCCGGGCGCTGTCCAGCGCACCGGCCACCCGCTGGATCGACTGCAGCGTCGTCCCGGTGTCGGCCAGCACCGCCAGCCGGGTGTGCCCACGGTCGATCAGCATCCCGGCCGCGCTGCCCGAGGCGCCGAACTCGTCCGGCGACAGGCTGGCCACGGTGCCCGAGGCGTCGATGCAGTTGATCATGACGATCGGCAGGTCGTCGGGCAGCTCGGGCAGCTCGACCCGGTCGAACTCGGGAGCGATGACGACGAGCCCGTCGATCTGCCGGTCGATCAGCGTCATCAGCGCCGGTTCGAGCTCGCGGGTCCGCCCGGGCACCCCGATCAGGATCGACACGTAACCGGCCTCGCGCACCGTCCGGCCGGCCACGTAGAGCAGGTTGTCGGCGAACCCGGCCTCCGAGTTCCAGGTCAACGACCCGACCGCCCAGGACCGGTTGCTGCGCAGGCTGAGCGCGACGCCGTTCGGTCGATAGCGCAACTGCCGCGCCGCGTGCAGGATCGCCTCCTGCTTGGCCCGCGCCACCACGCCGGCCGCCCGTCCGTTGAGGACGAGCGACACGGCGCTGCGTGACACGCCGGCCAGGTCGGCGACGTCCTGCGCCGTCGCCCGCCGGACGGCGCCCATCTCAGAGCAGGTCGTTGATCACGATGGATTGCTCACGCGACGGCCCGACGCCGATGCCCGAGATCCGCGCGCCGCACAGCTCTTCGAGCCGGTTGACGTAGGCCTGGGTGTTCTTCGGCAGGTCGTCGAAGTCCCGGCAGTCGGTGATGTCCTCTTCCCAGCCGTCGAGCTCCTCATAGATCGGCGTCGCGTGGTGGAAGTCCGACTGGGTCAGCGGCATCGTGTCGTGCCGCACCCCGTTGACGTCGTAGGCCACGCAGACCGGGATCTTCTCCCAGCCGGTGAGGATGTCGAGCTTGGTCAAGAAGATGTCGGTGAACGCGTTCGCCCGCGCCGCCGAGCGGACGACGAGCGCGTCGAACCATCCGCAGCGCCGCTTCCGGCCGGTGGTGGTGCCGAACTCGGCGCCGATCTGCCGCAGCTTCTCGCCGTCCTCGTCGAGCAGTTCGGTCGGCATCGGACCCTCGCCGACCCGGGTGGTGTAGGCCTTGGCGATCCCGACCACCCGATCGATCCGGGTCGGTCCGACCCCGGACCCGACGCACGCCCCGGCCGCGACCGGGTTGGACGAGGTCACGTACGGATAGGTGCCGTGGTCGACGTCGAGGTGGTGGGCCTGGGCGCCTTCGAAGAGCACGACCTTGCCCGCGTCGAGCGCGTCGTTGAGGACCAGGCTGACGTCGGCGACGTGCGGCTTGATCCGCTCGGCGTACGACAGCAGGTGTTCGGTGACCTGGGCCGGGTCGATCTCACGCCGGTTGTAGACCTTGACCAGCAGGTGGTTCTTCTGGTCCAGCGACGCCTCGACCTTCTGCCGCAGGATCGACTCGTCGAACAGGTCCTGGATCCGCAGACCGATCCGGTTGACCTTGTCCGAGTACGCCGGGCCGACGCCGCGACCGGTGGTGCCGATCTTGGCCTTGCCCAGGAATCGCTCGGTGACCTTGTCGATCACCTGGTGGTAGCTGGCGATGATGTGCGCGTTGGCCGAGACCAGCATCCCGGAGGCGTCCACCCCCCGCGCGGCCAGACCGGCGATCTCGGTGAACAGCACGTCGAGGTCGACGACGACCCCGTTGCCGATGACCGGTACGCAGTTGGGATTCAGGATCCCCGACGGGAGCAGATGCAAGGCATACCGTTCCCCCTTGACCACGATCGTGTGGCCCGGCGTTGTTGCCGCCCGAATAGCGGACACAGAAGTCGACCCGGTCACCGAGTTGATCGGTGGCCTTGCCCTTGCCCTCGTCGCCCCACTGTGCTCCCACCACCACAATGCCCGGCATGTGATCGCCGCCCTTCCGTGCCGCGCATCCCTGCGCGGAAAGAGTGAAGCCCCCGGGCCGTTGCCTCAGGGACTCTTGCGACCAAACTCTAGCGGGTATTCCGCCTGGCCCACCGGAAGCCCGCAGAGATCGCCGATCGGCCGAGTCGGCCTCAGCCGATGCTCAGACCCGCCGGGTGGTGACCCTCATTACTCGGACAGGGCGGCGAAGGCGGTTTCGGAGGAGTCACGGAGGAACTGGCCGCAGCGTTCCTGTTCGACGGTGTCGCCGATCCGGCCGGCGGCGACGGCCAGGGCGTGCAGGGCGCGGAGGAAGCCGCGGTTGGGTTCGTGCTCCCAGGGGATCGGCCCCGACCCTTTCCAGCCCGAGCGACGCAACGCATCCAGCCCGCGGTGGTAGCCGGTCCGGGCGTACGCGTACCCGGCGACGTCACCCTCGGCGGTGCCGGCGGCCAGGGCCGGCCTCGGCCAGCAACGCCCAGCACAGGCTGGAGGCGGGGTGGGCGGCGGTGATGTCGACCAGCCGCTCGGCCCCACCGGAGGCGTCGAGCTGCGCGGCGGCCGGGTCCACCGGGAGCAGGCTGGGGGGCGTTCCCGGGCCGAAGGCGAGCAGGTTCTCATGGGTGCGGTCGGTCACGGTCGGTCAGCCTACGCGGCCCCGCTCAGATCCAGTCGCGGCGTTTGAACAAGCTGTAGAGCCCGGCCGCCGCGACGACCATCGAGATCAGGGCGACGACGAACCCGGTGACCGTGCCGTAGAGCGGGAAGCCGACGTTCATCCCGACGAAGCTGGTGATCAGGGTGGGGACGGCGATGATCGCCGCCCAGCCGCTCAGGCTCTTCATCACCTGGTTCATCCGGACATCGGCCAGGGCCAGGCTGGTGTCGAAGACCGAGGCCAACGCCTCGCGCAGCGCGTCGGCCGCATTGGCCACCCGGGTCAGGTGCTCCTGCAGCACGGTCCAGCGCCGGGTGGTGACCGCCGAGGGCCGCACCTTGGACCCCTTGACCGGAGCCGGCGGGTCACCGACCAGGTCGGCCATCACCGTCCGCATCGGGTCGGTGAGCCGGCGCAGATGCGACAGCGCGGTGCGCAGCCGGAAGGCCCGCAGCTGCTCCGGCCGGCTGAGCGGGCGCTCCTCGAACAGGGCGTCGGCCAGGTCGTCGCTGGCGTCCTCGAGGTACTGCACCGCGGCCTCGTAGCCGTGGATGATCTGCTTGAGGATCAGCTGGAGGGCCACCTCGACCCCACCTTGGGCCAGCAGGTGCTCCTGCTGCATCAGCAGCTGGGCCGGGTGGAAGCTGCGCGCGTCACCGGTCAGGCAGATCAGGATCCGGTCGGTGGCGATCAGCGAGACCGGGCAGACGGCGAGCTGGTCGTTCTCGGTGTCGACGCTGACCGCGTTGGTGATGACCAGCCGTGCCTGTCCGATCGACTCGAACTTGGCCCGACGGTCCTCGGCCAGCAGATCCTGCACCGCGAGCTCGTCGAGCTCGAGCGCCTGGGCGACCGAGCGCAACTCGGAGGCGCCGTAGCCGTCGTCGCGGGGCAGCACCCACCAGGCCGACGCTCCGGCGTTCAGCTCGAGGACGTCACCGAGGTCCTCGCCGGTCAGATCCTCGGCGATCACCCGAGCGCCTGACCACACCCGACTCAGAGGCGTAGGTCGCTGCTGCGGGGCCACTGCCGGCGTGACGGTCACGCTGGCAGCGTAGACCCCGCGCTCCCACTCAGCCCTGGAGCGTCTTGGCCTCCGCGATCCACGCCCCGACCCGCGCCTCCGACAGACCGACGACCGCGCCGTGCCGCTCGGCGATCATCTTGGTCAGCGAGGCCGCATTCCGGTGGCTCATCTCCTTGACCGAATCCACCCCGATCTTCTCCAGCATCTCGGTGTACTTCGGACCGATCCCGCTCAACCGGTGCAGGTCGTTCTCCATGGCCTTGGGCATGTCATTCCTCGTTCCGCTCGTCTCTGAACCGACCCTCGCACCCTAGCCCCGCAGCCCCCGCCGCGTACCCCTAAGCCCTCCGCAATCTCGCTCCGGCTCACCCCGACACCCGGCCATCCGCCGAGCGCGCCAGTCCAGGCCCGCGACCCCTCACCTCGACCGCCCTCGCTGATCAGCAGAACCCGACCCCGCCCCCGAAAGCCAACGGCGGGCCGACCGGCGTGCGGTTCGAAAAGCTAAGACGCTTGAATCGGAACCACCGATCCAGCCGCAGACGATCGCCCGAAGACGACCACCACCTTTTCGAACCGCAGGACGGTCGACCCGCCGTTGGCGAGAGTCCCTGCGAAAAGAGTTAGTTGTTCAGCGAGGTCCCGGTCGAGCGCAGGTCCTCGCAGGCCTCGACGACGCGCTTGGCCATGCCGGCCTCGGCGACCTTGCCCCAGGCGCGCGGGTCGTAGGCCTTCTTGTTGCCGACCTCGCCGTCGACCTTGAGCACGCCGTCGTAGTGGGCGAACATGTGGCCGGCCGCCGGGCGGGTGAAGGCGTACTGGGTGTCGGTGTCGATGTTCATCTTGATCACGCCGTAGTCGACCGCGGCGCGGATCTCCTCCAGCGTCGAGCCGGAGCCGCCGTGGAAGACCAGGTCGAACGGGTTGGCCTTGCCGAGCTTGGCGCCGACCTGCTCCTGGATGTCCTTGAGGACCTCGGGACGCAGCTTGACCGAGCCCGGCTTGTAGACGCCGTGCACGTTGCCGAAGGTCAGGGCGGTGATGTAGCGGCCCTTCTCGCCGGTGCCGAGGACCTCGACGGTGCGCAGGCCGTCCTCGACGGTGGTGTAGAGCTTGTCGTTGATCTCGTGGCTGACGCCGTCCTCCTCACCGCCGACGACACCCACCTCGATCTCGAGGATGACGTTGGCCGCGTGGGTCAGGGCGAGGAGCTCGTCGGCGATCGACAGGTTCTCCTCGACCGGGACCGCGGAGCCGTCCCACATGTGCGACTGGAACAGCGGCAGGCCGCCGTTCTTGACCCGCTCGGTCGACATGGCCAGCAGCGGCCGGACGAAGCTGTCCAGGTTGTTCTTCGGGCAGTGGTCGGTGTGCAGCGCGATGTTGATCGGGTAGTTCTTGGCGACCTCTTGCGCGTAGAGCGCCAGCGCGACGGAGCCGGTGACCTTGTTCTTGATCGTCGGACCCGATGCATACTCGCCACCGCCGGTCGACACCTGGATGATGCCGTCGGAACCCGCCTCGGCGAATCCCTGGAGGGCGGCGTTGATGGTCTGCGAGGAGCTGATGTTGATGGCGGGGTACGCGAACGAACCCTTCTTCGCCGCATCGAGCATTTCGGCGTAGACCTCAGGGGTGGCGATGGGCATGAGTCAGTGATTCCTTTCGAGAAAGCTGTCGAGGGTCAGTCTGTCAAAGATCGCCGGGGCCGGATAGATGCCCTGGTCATCGGGGGAACGTGGTGGTCAGGTCTCGAGCGCGCTGAGGTCGACCCCGAGCCGGCCGCCGGAGAAGGCGCGGACGGTCGAGTCGATGGTGGCCGGATAGACGGCGACGGTGTCGAGCGGCAGCACGGTCGAGCGCCCGTCGGTCAGCGCGAGCTTCAGGCCCGGGGCGCGGCCGAGCCGACCCTTCTCGGTGGTCAGCGCGCTGACCTGTGACCAGGGCGCTCCCAGCTCGGCGACCTGGATGCCCGGGGTGCCGATCCGGATGGCCGGGCCGGTGCCGACCTCGCGCAACTGGGCGCGCAGCCGCCGGTAGCCGAACAGGGTGACCAGCAGGATGGCCACCGAGATGGCCAGCACGACGCCGTAGATGGCGATGAAGCCGGCGCCCTGCAGCTGGTCGCGCTGCCAGAAGTAGATGACCGTCATGATCACCAGCGTGATGATCAAGCTGGTCACCCGCGACCGGGTCAGCCGCCGCCAGCGCTCGACCTTGTCGGCGAGCTCGGCGGGGTCGTAGGCGACGGTCAACTCGTTGATCGGGCCGGTGCTCATCGACCCATCGTGCCAAACAACGCGACGTCAGTTCTCGCGCGCGCCGCGCGGGGTGATGGCCATGTGGATCCGGTAGCGGTCGGCGCGGTACCAGGAGCTCGACAGCTCGATGGCCCGCTCCCCCGCGTACGTGGTCCGCTCCTGGACCAGCAGCGGGGCACGCTTGGCCACGCCGAGGATCCGGGCCTGGTGGGCGTCGGCCGACTCGGCGCGGACGGTCTGCTCACCACTGGTGACGACCACCCCGTACTCGCTGGCGAACACGTCGTAGAGCGCGCCGAGCTCACGCTGCAGCAGCCCGGGGAACAGCATCGACGGGTAGTGGCCGACCTCGTACGCCATCGGGGTCCCGTCGGCGGTCCGCAGCCGTTCGACCCGGATCACCGGGCGTCCGGGCCGGATCCGCAGCGCGTAGGCGACGTCGTCGTCGGCGGCCTGCTCGCTGGCCGCCAGCACCACGGTGGCCGGCAGCAGCCCGCGGTCGCGCATCTCGCGCGAGAACGACGTCAGGTGCAGCCGGGAGTCGACCTGCGGGCCCCGGACGTAGGTGCCTTTGCCGTGCACGCGTTCGAGGACCCCGCTCTCGACCAGGTCGGCGATGGCCTGGCGAACGGTCACCCGGCTCACCCCGAGCCGCGCGACCAGCGACCGCTCCGACGGGATGGCGTCACCGGAATGCAGCTCGGAGTCGATCAGGTTCTCCAGGATGGTGCGGACCTGGGCACGCTTGGTGGTCAGCGAGTTCATCTGCACCCGATGCTGCGACAACGATGTCTCCTCGTTCGCGGTGACCCCTGCTGGTCGAGACCAGTGCAGACCAGTATGAACCCATGTGCGCCAGCTCACAAACCCGGCGGGTCAGGCCCAGCGCACCGCCCAGTGGTACATGGCGATGGCCGCCGCTGCCCCGGCGTTGATCGACCGGGTCGAACCGTACTGGGTGATCTCGACCAGGTCCTCGCACCGCTCGAGCAGTTCCTCGGTCAGCCCGGGGCCCTCGGATCCGAAGACCAGACAGCATCGCTCGGGCAGCTCGGCGCGCTCGAGCGGCTGCGCCCCGGGCAGGTTGTCGATCCCGACGATCGCGTAGCCGGCCTCGGCCATGGTGTCGGCGAAGTCGGCCACCGAGGCGTGGTGGTGGACGCTCAGGTAGCGGTCGGTGACCATCGCCCCGCGCCGGTTCCAGCGGCGGCGGCCGATGATGTGGACGCCGCTGACGTTGAAGGCGTTGGCGGTGCGGACCATCGACCCGATGTTGAAGTCGTGCTCCCAGTTCTGGATGGCGATCCGCAGCGGGTGCCGCTCCCGGTCGAGCTCGGCGACGATGGCCTCGAGCCGCCAGTAGCGGAACCGGTCGACGACGTTGCGCCGGTCACCGCCGGCCAGCAGGTCGGGATCGAGCCGGGGATCGTCCGGCCAGGGCTGCGGATGAGGGCCGACCCCGGGCTCACCCGAGGCCGCGGCCACCTCGTCCTCGCTTAGGAAACTCACAGGGCCCGACGGTACCGTTCGTCGCGTGATCCCCCTCGACGCCGCATTTCTGACGCCGATGCTTCTGCCGTCCTGGATGGACCCCGAGTATCTGATCAATGCGGCCGGCCCGTACGCGCTCTGGGTCACCGCGGCGATCATCTTCGCCGAGTGCGGGCTGTTCGCCATCCTGCCCGGTGACTCGCTGCTGTTCACCGTCGGGCTGTTCGTCTCCCAGGGCGCGATCCAGCACAGCATGGTCTTCGTCTGCATCGTGCTCACCGTGGCCGCGGTGCTCGGCAACGTGTCGGGCTACTGGATCGGCCGGCTGATCGGGCCGCCGCTGTTCAAGCCGCGCGGCGGTCTGATCGGCAAGATCCTCAACCCGAAGTACGTGGCCAAGACCCACGACTTCTTCGAGCGCTACGGCAGCCGGGCGCTGATCCTGGCCCGGTTCGTCCCGATCGTGCGGACCTTCGTCACCCTGGTCGCCGGGGTCAGCCGGATGAGCTTCGGCAAGTTCATCGGCTACACCGCGATCGGCGGGGTGTTGTGGGCCAGCGGCGTGACCATCGGGGGTTACTTCCTCGGGCAGATCCCCGCGGTCAAGAACAACGTCGACCTGGTCCTGGTGGCCATCGTGGCCGTGTCGCTGATCCCGATGGGGATCGAGTTCCTGCTCCACCGCCGTCGCACCGCCGCCACCAAGCGCGACGCCGTGGTGGGCGAGGCCTGACCGACGGTCCGCGCGGTCAGCGGCTCGGAGGTCGGGACTGGAGATCAGCGGTCGGTGAGCCGGTCGAGCTCGGCCAACTCCTCGTCGCTCGGCTGCCACAGCCCGGCCGCCGCGTTCTGCTCGATCTGCTCGACCGAGGTCGCGCCGGCGATGACCGATGCCACGGTGGGCTTGGCGGCCAGACCGCCGATGGCCAGTTGCATCATGGTCAGCCCGCGCTCGTCGGCGAAGGCGGTCAGCGCCTCGACCGTGTCGAAGTCGGCGGACTCGAGGATCTGGTTCGGCGCGGCCAGCCGGGTGCCCTCGGGAGCGGCGGCGCCGCGACGGTACTTGCCGGTCAGCAGTCCGTGGGCCAGCGGGAAGTAGGGCAACAGCCCGACGCCCAGGTGGTCCAGCGCCGGGACCAACTCGGTCTCGGCCGACCGGTCCAGCCAGGAGTACTCGTTCTGGGCCGAGACGAACGGCGCCAGCCCGGCGGTCCGGGCGGTCCAGTCGGCATCGACGACCTGCCACCCGGTCAGGTTGGAGCAGCCGATGTAGCGGACCTTGCCCTCGGTCACCAGTTCGGTGAGCGCGGCCAGCGTCTCCTCGATCGGGGTCGACGGGTCGGGCCGGTGCAACTGGTAGAGGTCGATCCAGTCGGTGCCGAGCCGGCGCAGGCTGGCCTCGACGGCGAGCCGGATGTAACGCCGCGAACCGCGTACGCCCCAGTCCGGTCCGTTGGCGCCCTGCATGTCGATGCCGAACTTGGTGGCCACCACGACCTCGGCCCGACGGCGCCCGAGCGCCCGGCCCAGCAGGGTCTCCGAACCGCCCAGGTTGCCGTAGACGTCGGCGGTGTCGAACAGGGTGACACCGGCGTCGATCGCCGCACCGACCACCCGTGGGACGTCCTCGTCGGCCATCCGGGCGCCGAAGTTGTTGCAGCCGATCCCGACCGTGGACACCGTCAGCCCGGAGGTGCCGAGCTGCCGGTAGGTCATGTCGCCCATCAGGTCTGCGGCGGCTGATAACCCCCACCGGACGGCGGCTGCTGGTACGGCGGCGGCTGCGGCGGCGGGGTCTGCTGGTCCTGCGGCGGCCCGGACTGACCCGGCTGTTGGTACTGCGGCGGCTGGTAACCGCCACCGGCCGGCGGCGGGGCGTACTGCTGCTGCGGCGGCTGGTTGTACTGCTGGGGGTTGTACTGCTGGGGGTTGGGCAGCGCGTCGTCCGGCTGCCCGAACTGCACCCCGGGGGCGGATTGCTGCTGCGGCAGCTGGCCCTGCTGGTCACCGCGGTAGGCGATCTCGCCGAAGCTGACCCCGGGCGCCTGGCGCACCGTCGGATCGTTGACCTCGAAGTAGGTCGCCTTCTCGAACGTGAACATGTTGGCGATGATGTTGCTCGGGACCGACTCGACCTTGGTGTTGTAGACCCGCACGTTGGCGTTGTAGAAGCGGCGCCCGGCGGCGATCCGGTCCTCGGTCTCAGCCAGCTGGCGCTGCAGCTCGAGGAAGTTCTGGTTGCTCTTCAGGTCGGGGTAGGCCTCGACGCTGACGATCAGGTTGTGCACCGCTCCAGACAGCGCCTGCTCGACGTCGGCGCGCTGCTGGCTGGGCAGCGAGCCCTCGGACTGCGAGAGCTGCTGGGCCTGTGACCTCAGCCGGGTGATGTCCTCGAGGGTGTTGCGCTCGTGCGCGGCGTACGCGCGGACCGTCTCGACCAGGTTGGGGATCAGCTCGTAACGCCGGTTGAGCTCGACGTCGATCTGCCGCCACGACTCCTGGATGAGGTTGCGGGACTTGACGAATCCGTTGTACATCCCCATCGCGATCAGCGCGAGGATGATGACGATCACCACGAGGATGACGATCACGGTGATGGCGGAACCCATCGGATCTCCTTAGCCTGGTCCGGCACCCTGCGGTCGGGCGCTCACAGCGTAATCGCAGGACCGGTCGACGGTCAGGCCAGGCCGAGATCCTGCGCCGAGACCGCGAACCGGTAGCTGAGTCCGGCCGCCTCGATCGCCTCGCGGGCTCCGGTGTCGCGGTCGACGATCACCGCCACGCCGACCACCTCGGCCCCGGCGGCGCGCAACGCCTCGACCGCGGTCAGCACCGAACCGCCGGTGGTGCTGGTGTCCTCGACGGCGAGGACCCGCCGGCCCTCGACCGGCGAACCCTCGATCAGGCGCTGCAGACCGTGCGCCTTGCCCTGCTTGCGGACCACGAACGCGTCGAGTCGTTCCCCGGCCGCCGCAGCGGCGTGCAGCATGGCGGTGGCCACCGGATCGGCGCCGAGGGTGAGCCCGCCCACCGCGTCGAAGTCCCAGTCGGCGACCAGGTCGCGCATCACCCGGCCGACGATCGGGGCCGCCGCGCCGTCGAGGGTGACCCGCCGCATGTCGACGTAGTAGTTCGCCGTCCGGCCCGACGCCAGCGTCACCTCGCCGTGCACCACCGCCAGGTCCTTGATCGCCTCGATCAGGGTGGCGGTCTCGTCGACCACGGGCAGTTCGCTCATGCCCGGAACCCTAGTGGGAACTCCGCCCCGCCGTCACCGCGCTCGCGCTCGGGCGACGCGCACGGGATTCGACCTCCGATCAGCGCTCGACCGCTCAGAACAGGGCGTGTCGCCCACCCACCCCTGACTGGAGGTCGATTTCCCGCGGCGTCACTTGTTCTGGGTGGACTCCAGATGGCCGAAGCCGACCGATCGGTCCGGCGAATGGAACAGGTCCTGGCAGGTGGTCAGGGTGATCAGCGGCTGCGTCGGCGGGCTCTCGGGCTTGCCGGGGACCGGGTCGAGGACCCAGGTGTCGATCTCGTTCACGGTGAGCTGGCGCGGCGCCTCGTCGATCACGTAGGTGTAGACGGCGTCGGCCGTCTCGACGATGACCTGGTCGCCCTGGTCGAGCTCGAGCAGCCGGGAGAACGGCTGGCCGTGGGTGACCCGGTGCCCGGCGACGGCGAAGTTGCCGACCTGACCCGGCTGCGCGGTCGAGGCGTAGTGCCCGACGCCCTTGGCCAGGATCCCGAGGTCGGTGCCGCTGAGGATCGGGATCTCGTACGTGGTTCCGAAGGCCGGGATCCGCAACAGGGCCATGGCCTCGCCGAGCGCCGGAGCAGGCGGCTCCGCCTGCTGCTTCGGGTCGGCGCGTTGCTGGTTCTGCCACTTCTCGCGCAACTGCTCGCGCTCGACGGTGAACGTCCGCTGGGCGACCACGTTGGTGCCGAAGTACTGGTAGGCCACCCAACCGAGACACGAGGCGCCGGCCAGCAGCAGCACCAGGCCGATGATCGTGAGCGTCGAGGGGCGGCGCCGCGGGGCCCGCCGCGGCGGTGCCTCCTCGGCCTCGGGAGCGACGTCGGTCTCGGTCACGGGGCAATTCTGCCCCGCGTACGCCCGATCCGGCCCGCGTACGCCCCGACCGTCCCGATTCGCCCGCCGCGACGCATCGATCTCCCTACACTGACCGCGTGAGCGCGGCCCCGGGGTGGTACCCCGATCCAGGTGGCCAGCCCGGCATGTACCGCTTCTGGGACGGTCGGAACTGGTCGGCCGCGCTGTCGCCGCATCCCGCCGCCGCCCCGCCCCAGGCGCCACCCGGCTCGCTGCCGCCCGGTCCGGTGCCATCGGTCGCCCCGCCCCGCCGGGCCCGTGGCTGGCTGCTCGCGCTGGCCGCGGTGCTGATCGCCGCCGTGGTGATCGTCGTCCTCGTCGTGCGGTCCATCGTGATCGCCGGCCCCGGTCCGGATCCGGGACCGACCGGTACGCCGTCGGTCGATGTCTGCCCCACCCCGCGCGACGGCACCCCCCAGCCGCAACCCAACGACGGCCGGGTGCACGCGGGCAAGCTCTCCTATCCCCAGCTCGGCGCGCCGTGGTCGCCACCGTCGACCGAGACCCGGGTGGCCTTCGGCAAGGGCGTGCTGATCCAGTCGATCGACATCGAGCCGATGCCGTCGGGCGCATACTGGATGGCCGCGGTGATCGTCGGCGAACTGGTGGCCGGCGACGGCTTCTTCACCCCCGAGGCGGGCGCGGCCATCGTGGTCACGTGCGTCAGCGGCTCCTTCTACGGCGACTCGGCGGTGACCCGCAAGGACCGGCGCAACGAGGCGACCAGGGTCGACGGGCACGACGCCTGGATCGTCGAGTCACAACTCGGCTTCGACATCCCCGGGATCCAGGCCAAGAGCGAACGGCTGATCGTGGTCATCGTCGACACCGGCGCCGGGACGGCCGGCCTGTTCTACGCCTCGATCCCGGAGAACGCCGAGCAGTATCTGGCCCCGGCCGAGCAGGCGCTCGAAGACCTGACCGTCGACGACTGAGCCCGGCCGCTCGGTAGGGTCACCGCATGGCTTCGGTGTGGAAAGCGGATCGGGTCCGGTCGGCGACGGCGACCATCTTCGCCGAGATGTCGGCCCTGGCCGTGGCCACCGGATCGGTCAACCTGGGGCAGGGCTTCCCCGACTCCGACGGACCCGCATTCATGCTCGACGAGGCCCGCGACGCGATCGCCCGCGGGGTCAACCAGTACCCCCCGGGTCGCGGCATCGCCGAGCTCCGACGGGCGGTGACCGCGCACACCCAGCGGCACTACGGGCTCGCCTACGACGCCGACACCGAGGTGCTGATCACCACCGGGGCGACCGAGGCGCTGGCCGCGGCCATCCTGGCCTTTGTCGATCCCGGCGACGAGGTCATCGCCCTCGAACCCTTCTACGACTCGTACGCCGCCTCGATCGACCTGGCCGGCGGCCTGCGGGTCGGCGTCGGACTCTTCGGTCCGGACTTCACCCTCGACCACGCCGAGCTCGCCGCCGCCTTCTCGCCGCGGACCAAGGCGATCCTGATCAACTCCCCGCACAACCCGACCGGGGCGGTGCTCGGCCGCGACGACCTGGCCGAGATCGCCCGGCTGGCCGTCGCCCACGACGTGCTGGTGATCACCGACGAGGTGTACGAGCACCTGGTCTTCGACGACGCCGAACATCTTCCGCTGGCCGGCTTCCCGGGGATGCGCGAGCGCACGGTGCGGATCTCCTCGGCGGGCAAGACGTTCTCGGCGACCGGCTGGAAGATCGGCTGGGCGCTGGCCCCGGCCGAGCTGATCACCGAGATCACCGCGGTCAAGCAGTTCCTCACCTACGTGTCCGGCGCCCCGTTCCAACCGGCGGTGGCCCGCGCCCTCGACGAGGGCGACGCATGGGTGGCGCAGGCGCGGCTCGAGCTGCAGGGCAAGCGCGACCGGCTGTTCGTGGCCCTGTCCGAGGTGGGCCTGCGACCGGTGCGGCCGCGCGGCACCTACTTCATGACCACCGATGTCCGCGGGCTCGGCTACGCCGACGGCGTGGAGTTCTGCCGCGACCTGCCGACGCGGTGCGGCGTGGTGGCCATCCCCCACCAGGTGTTCTACGACCGGGTCGAGGCCGGCCGCCCGTACGTGCGCTGGGCGTTCTGCAAGACCGACGCCGTGCTCGACGAGGCCGTACGCCGGCTGGCTCAGCTGCGCTGACGCCCGTACCAGCGCGAGGCGGTCGGGGTCCACAGGACGCCGACGGCCAGGGCGATGTACAGCGCGACCACGGCCCACCAGACCAGGTGGTCGCGCAACCACCAGCCCGACCAGGCCAGGGCGACCAGGCCGAGCGCACTGTGCACCAGCCGGGTCCACGGCCGGGCCCGCAGCACCAGGAACCCGGTCACCACCGACACCAGTGGGAACCCGAAGAGCGGCCAGGCCAGACCGTCGAGCATCCGGTAGTTGAAGCGGTTGAGCATGTGGAACAGCGCGCCCTGTTCGCCGGCCCGGTCGAACTCGGCCACTCCGGCCACCGTGGTCAGCCAGACCAGGGCCAGCCCGCAGCACCACTGCAGCCCGGCGGTGACGGCCAGGGTCGCCCCGAGGGCGATCCCGGCGGGACGCTCGACCACGGGGGGTCGGGCCGCGCCCACCGGTGGCGGGGGCGGCGGGAGCTGGCGGAGCTGGTCGTCGGACAGCGGCACCGGGGCGTACGTCGGAGCCGAGAACTGCGGTCGGCTCGGGAACGGCTGATAGCCCTGGGACATGGGTCCAGATTAGGTGCTGGCCTGCGGGCCCCGGCCGGATCCGGAGCAGTGGCGAAATCCATCGCCAGTGCGCGGTCCTGGCGGTCGAGCGCGGCCGATCGGGCGTCTGGCGTCACATTTCGCCACGCGAACCCGGTCTCTCAGCTGAAGAACGACTGCCCGAACGGCGGTGGCGGCGACGGCTCGGCGTCGGCGTCGGTGAACGGCGCGGCGCCGGCCAGCAGCTGGGTCAGCCGCGCGCCGTGCAGCACGCGATACGGGAACGGGCCGGACCCGGCGCGCTCGGCCAGCGCGGCGAACGGTCGCGGGCTCGGTCCGGCCACGACGATGACGTTGCCGAAGCGCCGTCCCTTGAGCGTGGCCGGCTCGGCGCACAGGGCCACCGAGGCGAAGCGGGCGGTGATCGCGGCGGCGACCCGGCGGCTGTAGCCGAGGCCCCGGTCGGTGATGTTCATGATCAGACTGCCGGCCGGGTCGAGCACCCGCCGGACCTCGTCGAAGAATTCCAGCGTTCCCAGCTCCGGCGGGATCTGCGGTCCGGCGAAGGCGTCGACCACCACCAGGTCCTGCGCGCCGTCGCGGATCTCGGCGATGCCGCTGCGGCCGTCGGTGGCCCGGACCTTGATCCCGCTGCGGGGCGGCAACGGCAGCCGGGCGCGGACGAAGTCGGTGAGCTCGGCGTCCGGTTCGAGGACGATCTGGGCCGAGGTGGCCCGGGTGGCGGTCACGTAGCGCGGAACGGTCAACGCCGCGCCGCCGATGTGCACCACCCGGATCCGCACCCCGGGCGGGAAGCAGCTGTCGATCGCGTCGGCGATGCGCTGCACGTAGTCGAACTCGAGCCGCAGCGGATCGTGCAGATCGACGTACGACTGGTCGGTCGCTGCGATGCGGAGGGTGAAGGCGCCGGAACGGGCCGGATCGGGGATGAGGAACGCCCCGGGCCGCAGCACCAGCTCGTCGGAGGTCACCGACCCGATCGTAATGTCGGATCGGACCGCCCTCGACTCGCGCCGGAATCGGCGAATCCAGGTCCGCATCGCCGGTGACCGCCGCTCGGGGCGGCCACGTGCTGCGCTGGACCTGGATCCGCCGAGTCGACCTACTCGGAGCCTCCGCTGACCCCGCCCAGGGCGGCACCGAAGCGCGCCGCACCGACGGTGGGGATCGCGCCGCTCGGCTTCCAGAACCGGGGGGTCCCGCCGAACGGCATCACGTTGACCATCCCGGTGGCGTTGGAGGTGTCGTCGGGCACCCCGACCAGCAGCACCCGCTCCGAGGCGCCGGCCACCACGGCCAGCGCCGACCCGAACTTGTCGCCGCCGTCGGCCGAGCCCGGCACGCCGGCCGAGTCCTGGCTCCAGGTCTTCTCCGAGCTCAGCGTGTTCATCGGGAACACCTGGACCAGACCGGCATCCGCACCGGCGGTCAGATCCTCCTTGGGCGCGCTGACCGCGAGCCGGGTCCGGGTGTCGCCCAGTCCGGGCGCGATCCAGGCGAGCTGGTCGCCGAAGATGTCGCCGGCCTGCGCCGAGTCGGACACCCCGCTGGTGTTCTGGGTCAGCGCGGTCCGCGCGGCCAGTTCCTCGGTGTCGGTGACGAAGAGCTGGACCATGCCGGCGTTCTTGGCCGATCCGACGTCCTCACCCGGTGCGCCGACGGCGATCCAGGCGTCGTTGCCGACTCGGACGGTGTCGATGCTGCGGCCGTACTGGTCGCCGGCTCTCGAGCTGCCGGGAACGCCCGGTGCGTCCTGGTCGAGCGAGTGACTGCCCAGCCCGTCGTCGAAGTAGATGTCTTCGACGATGGTCGCCGAGCCGGCGTCCTTCTTGGATCCGACGTCCTCGTTCGGGGCGCCGACCACACAGTCGATCGTGTCGCCGATGCTCCTCAGGAAGTTGCACGACACCGCAGCGCCGAAACGGTCGCCCGGCTCAGCCGCGCCGACGATGCCCGGGGTGTCCTGGGAGATCCAGTAGGTCTCCCCACCCCCGTCGTACGGGGCCACCACGGCGATCGCACCGGCGTCGTTGTCCCCGCCGACGTTGGCCCCGGGTACGCCGATGGCCAGCACGAAGGCGTCCGGATCCGGCGTCCCGCCCGAGCCGACGTCCTCGACGGCATCGACGGCATAGCCGAACTGGTCACCGGCGACGGCCGGCTGACCGAAGGTCGCCTGGGTGAACTGCGTCGATCCCTTGCCCGTCCCCAGCCCCGCGCCGCTCCCCCAGATGACCTGCACGTAGCCGGTGTCGGACTGCCCGCCGAGGTCCTCGTTCGGCGACCCGGCCACCACGTCGGTGTACCCGTCGCAGTCGATGTCGGCCACGGCCAGCGACGACCCGAACCGGTCACCGGCCTCGAGCACGCCGGCCAGACTGCCCTTGCCCTGCCAGAGGGTGTCGCGGGCTCCCTCGCCGACCCGTCCGTCGGCGTCACCGTAGAGGACGACGATCCGACCCGCCTCGTCCAACCCGGCCACGGTGGCACTCGGGTCGGCGACGACGGTGTCGGAGCGCCCGTCCCCGTTGAAGTCGGAACGGACTCCGGGGTCACACCCGTCGGCGTCCGCATACGCCAGGCTGGGCCCGGCGAGGGGGGCGGCGGCGAGGACCACCAGTCCGGCCAACCACTGGCGCGGCACTCGGTACTTCATGGACAACCCTTCGATCGACGATGATCCGAAGAGCCGCCTCAGGGCTCCCCGGATACATCGTCGAACGAATCAATCCTCCGCGCGCCGATCAGCACGAGAAATCGGGTTCCGTCCGGGTGCGGTCCTAGACGGTGACCGCCTCCGGGTCGCGGATCACCAGACCGTCGGTCCCGGCGTCGACGTCGAACGTCACGGCCTGACCCTCGAGGATCTGGCCGGAGAGCACCTGCCGGGCCAACTGGTCCTCGATGGTCGACTGCACCAGCCGGCGGAGCGGGCGGGCACCGTAGACCGGGTCGAATCCGGTCAGCGCCAGCCAGTCCTTGGCCGCCGGGGTCACCGAGACCGTGATCCGCCGCTCGGCCAGCCGCGCGTTGAGCCGACCGAGGTTGATGTCGACGATCCGGGCCAGCTCCTCGGTGCCCAGCGGGTCGAAGAGCACGATCTCGTCGAGCCGGTTCAGGAACTCGGGCTTGAACGAGCTCCGGACTACCCCCATCACCGCGTCACGCTTGATCGTGTCGTTGAGCTTCGGGTCGGCCAGATACTGCGAGCCGAGGTTCGAGGTGAGGATCAGGATGACGTTGCGGAAGTCGACCGTACGCCCCTGGCCGTCGGTCAGCCGACCGTCGTCGAGCACCTGGAGCAGGATGTCGAAGACCTCGCCGTGGGCCTTCTCGACCTCGTCGAGCAGCACCACCGCGTACGGCCGGCGGCGGACCGCCTCGGTGAGCTGACCACCCTCGTCGTAGCCGACGTAACCGGGAGGAGCACCGACCAGACGTGACACCGAGTGCTTCTCGGAATACTCGCTCATGTCGATGCGGATCATCGCCCGCTCGTCGTCGAACAGGAACTCGGCCAACGCCTTGGCCAGCTCGGTCTTGCCGACACCGGTCGGGCCGAGGAACAGGAACGACCCGGTCGGCCGGTTGGGGTCGGAGATCCCGGCCCGGGCCCGCCGCACCGCATCGGAGACCGCGCGGACCGCCGGCTTCTGGCCGATCAGCCGCTCGCCGAGGTGACCCTCCATGCTCAGCAGCTTCTCGGTCTCGCCCTGCAGCAGCCGCCCGGTCGGGATGCCGGTCCAGTTGGCCACCACCTCGGCGATGTCGCTCGGACCGACCTGCTCGGAGATCATCGGCGTGGTCGCGCGGTCGGCCTCGTCGGCCTGGGCCATCTGCGCCTGGAGCGCCGGGATCTCGCCGTAGAGCAACTCGCTGGCCTTGGCCAGATCACCCTCGCGCTGAGCCTTGTCGGCCTCGCTGCGCGCCTCGTCGATCCGCTTCTTGAGCTCGCCGACCTGGTTCAGCCCCTGCTTCTCGGCCTGCCAGCGGGCCTCGAGTCCGCGCAGCTCCTCCTCGGCATTGGCCAGGTCCTCGTCGAGTCGACGCAGCCGCTCGATGCTGCCGGCGTCGGATTCCTTCTCCAGCGCGAACTTCTGCATCTGCATCCGCTCGACCGTGCGGCGCAGCTGGTCGATCTCCTCGGGCGAGGAGTCGATCTCCATCCGCAGCCGCGACGCCGCCTCGTCGACCAGGTCGATGGCCTTGTCGGGCAGTTGACGGGAGGTGATGTAGCGGTTGGACAGGCTGGCCGCCGCTACCAGCGCGGCGTCGGTGATGGCCACCTTGTGGTGGGCCTCGTAGCGCTCGCGCAGACCGCGCAGGATGGCGATGGTGTCCTCGACGCTCGGTTCGCCGACGAAGACCTGCTGGAAGCGCCGCTCGAGGGCCGGGTCCTTCTCGATCCGCTCACGGTATTCGTCGAGCGTGGTCGCGCCGATCATCCGCAGCTCGCCGCGGGCCAGCATCGGCTTCAGCATGTTCCCGGCGTCCATGCTCGAGTCGCCGGAGGCTCCGGCGCCGACCACGGTGTGCAGTTCGTCGATGAAGGTGATGACCTGACCCTCGGCATCGCGGATCTCGGTGAGCACGGCCTTCAGTCGCTCCTCGAACTCGCCTCGGTACTTCGCGCCGGCCACCATCGCACTGAGGTCGAGCGAGACCAGCTTGCGGCCCTTGAGCGAATCGGGCACGTCGCCGGCGACCAGCCGCTGGGCCAGCCCCTCGACGACGGCGGTCTTGCCGACGCCGGGCTCGCCGATCAGCACCGGGTTGTTCTTGGTCCGCCGGGCGAGCACCTGGACCACGCGGCGGATCTCGGTGTCCCGGCCGATGACCGGGTCGAGCCGGCCCTCGCGGGCCTGCTCGGTCAGGTCGACGCCGTACTGGTCGAGCGCCGACGAGGTCGCCTCCGCCTCGGGGCTGGTCACCCGCTTGGTGCCGCGGGCGGTGTTGAAGGCGCGGATCAGCGGCTCGGGCTTGACCTTGAGGTCGGTCAGGATCTTCTTGGCGTCGGAGTCGACGCTGGCCAGCGAGATGAGTAGGTGCTCGGTGGCGACGTACGCGTCCCCGAGCCGGTCGGCGCGGGTCTCGGCGTCGGCCAGCACGCGGGCGAACGATCCCGACAGCGCCGGCTGGCTGACACTCGAGCCCTTGGCCGACGGGAGCTTGGCGATCGCGCCCTGGGCGGCGGCGTTGACCACCGCCGGATCGGCGCCGACCGCCTGCAGCAGCGGTCCGACGGTGTTACCCGGCACCAGCAGCAGACCGTGCAGCAGGTGCGAGGGCTCGGCACTCGGGTTGCCGTTGTTCAAGGCGATGCGCACCGCGGCCGAGACCGCGTCGCGACTCTTGGTGGTGAGCTTGTTGGAGTCCATGCCGTCCTTCTCGATGAGTCTCAGGTGACGCTGAATTCTGGGTTGAGCCTACTGCACTCAACTTTTACTCTCTCAGCAGTATTCCACCTTGAGCCGACCAGACTCAAGGTGAGCCCCGCATCGCTCGGACCGGACGGACCGGACCGACGCATCGAGGCACGGTCGGACCGGTGTCATCCGGGCCGGGTTACCGTTCGCCCATGGACGTCACCCAGTTGGCTGGTCTCGGGATCAGGACCTGGGGCGAGGTGCACCGCGGGCGAGCGACCGTCCTCGCGTTGCACGGCCTGACCAGCACCTCGGTGGTCTGGAACGATCTGGCCGGCCGACTCGACGACCTCGCCGTCTTCGCCCCCGACCTGCCCGGTCGCGGCTTGTCGGTGTCCGCGGCGGCGGCACCGGGCCTGCCGGGACTGGCCGACGCCGTCGTCGCCGTCGTCGAGGCGTCTTCCCTGGAACGGGTACTCGTCGTCGGGCACTCGATGGGCGCGTTCCTGGCACCGCTGGTCGTCGACCGGCTCGGTGATCGCGTCGTCGGCACCGTCCTGCTCGACGGTGGGGTGCCGCCGGATCCGTCGATCCTGTTCAATCCGCTCGCGGTCCGGACCCTGTTCACCGTGCAGATGCGGCGGCTGACGCGTGACTGGACCGACATCGAGCTCTACACCCGGACGGCGGAGGGCGGCGCGGCCGCCAACCGCCCAGACCTGCATCCGCAGTTCCGGGCCTGGTCCGAGGCCGTGCTGCACTCCGACGGCTTGACCATGCGACCGCGGCTCGATCGCCGCCGGATCGTGGCCGACGCCGTCGACACCCTCGCCCGGCCGCCGCACCTCAGCCGGTTGGCGCACTCGCACGGCCCGGTCCACCTGATCGCCGCCGCGCGCGGCGCCAACGACACCCGCCCGGCGTTCCTGTCCGAGAAGGCGATCGCGGCGGGCCGGCTGGTCGTCCCCCGGCTGACCTCGGAGCGGGTCGACGCCAACCACGCCACCATGCTCTTCGATCCGGCCGCCGCGGCCGCCGTCGCGCAGCAACTCGGTCGCTGAACACGCCCGAGGAACGCCACAGGCCCCCGTCCGTCCGGCTCCACCGTGCATCGGGCTGGTCGCGGGCACGCCGTACGTGGTCGGATCGTCATCGGTCGTCGAGGCGGCCGAGCAGCCACGACGGCGTCACCGAGGAGCCGCCGGCCGCCACCACCCGGGCGATCAGCCCCCGGTCGGCGGTGACCACGGCGACCTCACCGGCGTCCGCGGCCAGGGCGCCGACCAGGTCGACCATCGCCGCGTCGCCGTCGGCGGTCGCGTGCACGGTGCGTACGCCGTCGACGGTTCCCTCGGGCACGCCGCTGCGGGCCCGGCCCTCGAGGACCAGGATGACGGTGTCGGCGTCGAGGGACGCCTGCCCCAGTCGGGCGTGCAACCGGGCGGCGGCACCGGGCCGATCGCGCCACCAGCCGTCGGGTCGCGAGCCGACGACGTTGGCACCGTCGACGATCAGCACCCGCCGCCGAGGCGCGGTCACCGCGGAGCCAGACCCGCGCCGAGCGTTCGGGTCAGCACGTGAGCCGCTTCGTGACTGGTCAGCTCGCCCGACCTGATCACCAGCCAGCCGGCGAACAGCGAGGTCCAGGTGAAGGTGCCGATCCAGCTCGCAGGCAGGTCGGAGGCGATCGAGCCGTCGGTCATCCCCCGGGCCATGACCCGACCGAGTGGGTCCTCGTCCTCGTCGTACCAGCGGTCCGGATCGATCAACGCGTTGTCGGCGAAGGTCAGCCCGAGCACGCCGCCGAGCTGGAGCAACTCGGTGCCGATACGCAACAGGGCGGTGAGCCCGGTCCCCTCGTCCGGACGGGCCCGGGCGACCGCGGCGGCGTACCGGTCCCGGCACTCGGCGTCGACCGCCGCGACGAGCAGGGCCCGGTCGGTGAAGTAGCGGTTGAGCGTGGTCCGGCCGACGCCTGCCCGCTCGGCGACCCGCCCGAGCGAGGCGGTGTTGTCCTCGCCCCAGCACTCGATCGCCGCGGCGACCACGTCACGTCGCGTACGCGTCGCCTTGGCGGACCGCTCCGGTGACGTCACCCGAGCAGTCTAACGGACCACCCGTTGATCAAAGTGGTACATGTGTGCTCCACTATGGCTATGGGTAGTTCACGACAACGGTGGCTCCAGATCCTCGGCCTGCTGGTCCTGGCCCCGATCTGCGCGGAATACCTCTTTACGCGTACGACGACTCGACCGGCGACCCGGTCCTGCTGCTCGGCAACCTGATCATCTTCGTCCCGCTCTACGGGTGCGCCGCCTTGCTGATCCGCGAGATCGCCGGTCGCGCCGCGCTCGGCTGGCCCGGGATCGTGCTGCTGGCCGCGGCCTTCGGGCTTCTCCAGGCCGGGGTGGTCGACCAGTCGCTGTTCAACCCCGACTATCGCGAGTTCGACGGCTGGGACGCCGTCTTCCGGGCCACGCTCATCGCGCCGCTCGGGCTGAGCGGGTTCAACCTGGTCAACTGCGTCAGCGGGCACGTCCTCAACAGCTTGTGGTTCCCCATCGCGGTGGTCGAGGCCCCGAGGCCCCGGTCGACGACCCGGCCGTGGCTGCGCAGGCCGGGCCTGGTCGTCGTGGCGCTGGCGTGGCTCGGCGCGTCCGCCGCGGTCCACGGCTCTCGACGGTCGCGGCGGTGGTCGTCATCGGCCGGTGGCGGCGTCCCGCGGCCGCGCGCGGCCGGATGAGCCGGACGTGGTTTCGGTGTCCCGGGCAGACTCGGCGCATGAGCGAGCTGAGCGGTAAGCACTACCTGGTCGTCGGCGCCACCGGCGGGCTCGGATCGGCGATCAGCCACGCGCTGGCCGAGGCCGGAGCCGAGCTGACGGTGGCGGGCCGCGACGCGGACAAGCTGGCCGTTCTGGCCGGCGATCTCGGGGCGGCCGCCGTGGGCACGGTGGACGCCGACCTGGCCGACCCGGCGGCGCCGGACCGCCTGGCCGCGGCCACTCGCGACCGGCCGATCGACGGGCTGGTGCTGGCCGCCGGGGTCGTCGCCTTCGGGCCGCTGACCGAGCTGGACGACGACGACCTCGACCAGCTCTTCCTGGTCAACGTGCTCGGACCGATCCGGGTGGTCCGGGCGTTGGTGCCGCAGCTCGGCCGCGGATCGACCGTGGTCAGTCTGAGTGCGGTGGTGGCCGAGAGCCCGACCGCCGGGATGGCCGCCTACTCGGCCAGCAAGGCGGCGCTGACCGGCTTCGACCGGGCCATGGCCCTCGAGCTCCGCCGGGCCGGGGTCCGGGTCATCGACGTCCGCCCGCCGCACACCGAGACCGGTCTGGCCACCCGGCCGATCGCCGGCGACCCGCCGCGGCTCCCGACCGGCAAGCAGCCAACCGAGGTGGCGCGACGGATCGTCCGCGCCATCGTCGACGACGAGTCGGACGTGCCGGCCTCGGCGTTCTGAGCGCGAGGCCCTCGAGGGTCAGTGCCGCCACATCGAGACGATCGACCGTTCGACACGACCAGGAGCGCGGCTGCGGTGGCGCCGGCCAGCTCGGCCAGCTCGGCGAGTCGGCCCACCCAGCGGCGCACCGGTTCAGGATTTGCTCAGGAAAATCTCAGTTGTATGACAGCTCGGCGCGTCGGCTCTCGAATACTAGCTATTTGCGCTGACCAGCGGCACTATCGAGCCACGCGAACACGGCGCACGGTCAGCTCGGTCATTCCGTCCGGGCCTCGGCGTCCCACGAGGAGAAACATGCCAGGACGAACATTCAGCCGCGTCGTCGCCGTAGCGGCGGTGGCGGCTCTGTCGCTCAGCGCCTGCGCGACCGGTGGTGACACCGGCACCGACACCGCGACGAGCAAGGAGCTGGTCGTCTCGACCGACCTGCCGTTGCAGGGTGCGAGCGCATCGCAGACCGAGTCGACGAACAAGCTGATCGAGCTGTACCTCGAGCAGATCGGCTACAAGGCCGGCGACTACACCGTCAGCCTCAAGACCTACGACGACTCCACCGCGGCCAAGGGGGCCTGGGACGACGCGGCGTGCGCGAAGAACGCCACCGACCACGTCGCCAACACCGCCGAGGTCGCCGTGATGGGCACCTACAACTCCGGTTGCGCGAAGATCGAGGTGCCGACCCTCAACCAGGACAGCACCGGTCCGATGCTGATGGTCAGCCACGCCAACACCAATCCCGGGCTGACCAAGCCGTGGGAGACCGGTGAGCCCGAGAAGTACTACCCCACCGGTGTGCGCAACTACGCCCGCGTGGTCGCCACCGACGACTACCAGGGCCAGGGCGCCTCGGCGTTCGCCGCCAACGACCTGAAGGTCAAGAAGGCCTTCGTGCTCAACGACAACCAGACCTACGGTCTCGGGGTGGCCAAGTCGTTCGTCGATTCGGCCAGCAAGGTCGGGATCGAGATCGTCGGCGAGCAGTCGTGGGATGCCAAGCAGCCGAACTACACCGCGCTCTACCAGGCGGTCAAGGCCAGCGGAGCCGATCTCGTCTACCTCGGCGGGATCTACGACAACAACGGCGGTCAGCTGATCAAGGACAAGGTCGCCGTGCTCGGTGACAACGACGGCGACGTCAAGCTGTTCGCCCCCGACGGCTTCACCGGCTACCCGGACATGCTCAAGCTGCCCGAGTCCGAGGGCATGTACCTCACCTTCCTCGGCCTCACCCAGGACCAGCTGATCGAGGCCGGCGGCGCCGGTGCCGAGCTGCTCGAGTCGTACAAGGCCAAGTACGGCAAGGCGCCGGACGGCAACTTCCCGCTCTACGGTGTGGCCGCGATGCAGGTCATCCTGGCCGGTATCGCCAAGTCCGACGGCACCCGCAAGGGCGTCAACGACGCCGTGCTCACCGGCGAGGGCGTCACGGTGCCCGCGTCCGAGTCCGTGCTCGGCAAGGAGATCAGGATCGACCCGACCACCGGCGACACCACCGCCCGCGACCTGACCATCGAGAAGGTCACCGGCGGCAAAGAGGTCTTCGAGAAGTCGCAGACGGTCGAGTAGTCACCCGACCGAGCACCACCGCACCGCGCACCGCCGGGCCGAGTCATCGGCCCGGCGGTTCGTCGTCCGGGGATCTCGACCGGCCCCGGATGGCCCCGAGGACCGAGGGTGACGCCGGACGCGTTTGTCGTGTGCCGATGCGGCGGCGCGGATTCCTGGCCGGCGCTCCGGTGCTGGCTCCCGGGCCACCCCGGGAGTGCTCGGATCGGGTACACGTGCTCGCTCGAGGCCGAGGTGTTCGACGCCCACGATGGCGGCGGTGCAGCCCGACCTGGACGCCGCCCTGACCGCCTGGTAGCCGGCTCGACCACAAGCAGCGCAACGATGCCCCTGGTGGCCGGGTCAGTGCGAGGTGATCGCCCGCGGCGTACGCCGGGGTGCGTGCGCACCGAGATGCACCCCACCGGTCGGATCCGCGGTGAACACCCGGAGTCCGGGTGGCGCGCTGTGCACGTCGGCCAACGCCGCGGTCAGGTCGGTCACCTGGATCCGCAGCAACTCGATCTCGTCCTGCATCTGCAGGATCCGGCGGATGCCCTCGAGATTGATGCCCTCGTCCTGGCTGAGTCGCTGGACCAACCGCAGTCGGGCGACGTCGCGCGCCGAGTAGCGACGACCGCGTTTGGCCGTACGCCGCGGCGACACCAGCCCGATCCGGTCGTACGTCCGCAGGGTCTGCGGATGCATGCCGGCGAGCTGGGCCGCCACGGAGATGGCGAACACCGGAGCATCACGGTCGAACCGCTGCGGGAGACCCGCGGCCGTGGACACGATGGCGCTCCTAACTCGTGGTGAACAGCTTGGCCCGGGGATTGCTGGCGCCGACCGCGTCGGCGTACGCGTTGAGGGCGGCCCGCGCCTGCTCGTTGAGCGACTCCGGCACGATCACCTCCACACTGACCAGCAGATCACCCTTGGTGCCGTCCCGCTTGGTGACACCCCGGCCCCGGACCCGGAAGGTCCGACCGTTCGGGGTGCCCGGCGGGACCCGGAGCGTGACCGGCACGCCGCCGAGGGTCGGGACCTCGATCTCGGCCCCGAGCGCCGCCTCGCTGAACGTCACCGGAGCGACCAGCGTGAGGTTGTCGCCCTTGCGCCCGAACACCGGGTGCGGCCGGACGTGCACGACGACGTAGAGATCGCCGGCCGCGCCACCGTTCTCACCGGCGCCGCCCTTGCCCTTGAGCCGGATGCGCTGACCGTCGGTGACCCCGGCCGGGATCCGGACCTGCATGGTCCTGGTCGACTTGCCGCGGCCGGAGCCGTGACAGACCGGGCAGGGATCGTCGACGACCATCCCGCGGCCGCGGCAGTCGGTGCACGGCTCGGTCACCGCGAACACCCCACCCGACGTCGAGGTCTGCATACCGCTGCCCTCGCACTTGGGGCAGACGTGCGGGATGGTCCCGGCCTTGGCGCCGGTCCCCCGACAGGCCTCGCAGGCCGAGTCGGACACCATCTGCATGCCGACCGTGATGCCCTCGATGGCCTGGACGAAGTCGACGGTCACCTCACCCTCGACGTCGCTGCCCCGACGCGGACCCCGGGTGGTGGTACGCGGCGTCCGCGTCCCCTGGCCGGCGCCGCCGAAGAGGCCGCCGAACAGGTCACCGAGGTTGGAGTCCCCCGCGTTGCGGAACAAATCGTCCATGTTGGGTGCGGTGGTCCGCTGGCCGCCCGCCCCCGGGAACCGGAATCCACCGCCGCCGAAGAGCCGCCGGGCCTCGTCGTACTCCTTGCGCTTGGATTCGCTCGACAGCACGTCGTTGGCCTCGGACACCTCCTTGAAGCGGCGTTCGGCTTCGGGGTTGCCGGGGTTCTGGTCCGGGTGATTCTCCCGGGCCAGCTTGCGGTAGGCCTTCTTGATGTCCTCGGGCTTGGCGTCCTTGGCGACGCCGAGGACCTTGTAGAAGTCCTTCTCGATCCAGTCCTTGGTGCTCATGGGCGCCTCCTCTCAGGCATCGGTGGGGTGCGACCGCGCGACGCGGGTCACTCGGGGCTTTCGACCGGCTCCGAACCCGTGGTGTCCGGGTCCGCCGCCGGGGCGTCGGGATCCGGCTCGGCGACCGCGACCCGGGCCGGGCGCAGGACCCGGTCCCCGATCCGGTAGCCGGGCTGCAGGATCTCCACGCAGGTCGGCCCGTCGATCCCCGTGGCGTGTGCGTGCAGCAACGCCTCGTGGATGTGCGGGTCGAACGCGTCGCCCTTGGTGCCGAACGCCTCGAGCCCGTGCTTGCCGGTGAACCGCTCGATCGCCTCGGCGACCGCCTTGAAACCGCCGGTCACCTCGCCGTGCTCGCGGGCCGACCGGATGTCGTCGACGGCGGGCAGCAGATCCTTGAGCACGCCCTCGATCGTCACCTTGCGGGCGAGATCGCGGTCGCGGTCGACGCGGCGCTTGTAGTTGACGTATTCGGCCTGGAGCCGCTGGAGGTCAGCGACCCGCTCGGCCAGCGCCGTCTTGAGTTCGACGACCTCGGACGACTCGGTGCCCTCGGGCTCGGGGGCCGCAGTGGCCTGCGGCTCCCTCACCTCGTAGGTCTCCGGGTCGATCCGTCGACGGTCCCGGACGGTCGGTCCGGTCCCCTCGTCGGGGTGCTGCTCGTGGCCGGATTCGGTCACTTGCTGGCCCCGTTCGTGGTGTCGTCGTCGACGATCTCGGCGTCGACCACGTCGTCGTCGGCGGCCTGACCGGTGGACGCGGAGGCGTCATCGGTCGGGGCGCCGGCGTCGGCCGAGGCCTCGTTCTGCGATGCCTGCGCCGCGGCGTACATGGCCTGGCCGAGCGCAGCGCTGGTGGTGTTGAGCTTCTCCACCGCCGCCTTGACCGCGTCGTCGTCGGTGCCCTCGAGCGCCGTCTTGACCTCGGTGATGGCCTCTTCGACCGGCACCCGGGTCTCGTCGGTGATCTTGTCGGCGTTCTCGCTGATCAGCTTCTCGGTCCGGAACACCAGGTTGTCGGCCTCGTTGCGGAGCTCGACCCCCTCGCGGCGCTGGCGATCCTCCTCGGCGTGCGCCTCGGCCTCCTGGACCATCCGGTTGATGTCGTCCTTGCCCAGCGCGGAACCGCCGGTGATCTGCATGGACTGTTCCTTGCCGGTGGCCAGGTCCTTGGCGTGCACGTGGACGATGCCGTTGGCGTCGATGTCGAAGGCGACCTCGATCTGCGGCACGCCACGCGGAGCCGGCGGCAGGCCGGTCAGCTCGAAATTGCCGAGCGACTTGTTGTCCTTGGCGAAGTCACGCTCGCCCTGATACACCTGGATCATCACCGACGGCTGGTTGTCGTCAGCGGTGGTGAACACCTCGGAGCGCTTGGTCGGGATCGTGGTGTTGCGCTCGATGATCTTGGTCATCACGCCGCCCTTGGTCTCGATGCCCAGGCTCAGCGGGGTGACGTCGAGCAGCAGGACGTCCTTCACCTCACCCTTGAGCACGCCGGCCTGCAGGCTGGCACCCAGGGCCACGACCTCGTCGGGGTTGACGCCCTTGTTGGGCTCCTTGCCACCGGTCAGCTCCTTGACGAGCTCGACGACGGCGGGCATCCGGGTCGAACCGCCGACCAGGATCACGTGGTCGATCTTGCCCACGCTGATCTTGGCGTCCTGCACCACCGCGTTGAACGGCGTGCGGCAGCGGTCGAGCAGGTCGGAGGTGAGCCGCTGGAACTCCGAGCGGGTCAGCTTCTCCTCCAGGTGCAACGGGCCCGACTCACCGAGGGTGATGTAGGGCAGGTTGATCTGGGTCTCGCTGGCCGAGCTGAGCTCGATCTTGGCCTTCTCGGCCGCTTCCTGCAGGCGCTGACGCGCGATCTTGTCCGCGCCCAGGTCGGTGCCGTTCTTGTTCTTGAACTGCTTGACCAGCCAGTCGACGACCCGGGAGTCCCAGTCGTCGCCACCGAGCCGGTTGTCGCCCTTGGTCGCCTTGACCTCGAAGACGCCGTCGCCGATCTCGAGCAGCGACACGTCGAAGGTGCCACCACCGAGGTCGAAGACCAGGATCGTCTGCTCCTCGCCGCCCTTGTCGAGCCCGTACGCGAGCGCGGCCGCGGTCGGCTCGTTGATGATGCGGTCCACGGTCAGCCCGGCGATCTCACCGGCTTCCTTCGTGGCCTGACGCTCGGCGTCGGAGAAGTACGCGGGAACGGTGATCACCGCGTTGGTGACCTGCTCACCGAGGTAGGCCTCGGCGTCGCGCTTGAGCTTCTGCAGCACGAAGGCGCTGATCTGCTGCGGACGGTAGTCCTTGTCGTCGATCTTGACCTTCCAGTCGGTGCCCATGTGGCGCTTGACCGAGCGGATGGTGCGATCGACGTTCGTCACGGCCTGGCGCTTGGCGACCTCGCCGACCAGCACCTCGCCGCCCTTGGCGAACGCGACGACCGAGGGGGTCGTACGCGAACCCTCGGCGTTGGGGATGACGGTGGGCTCTCCACCTTCGAGCACGGCGACCACCGAGTTCGTGGTGCCGAGGTCGATGCCTACTGCACGAGCCATGGTTGTATTTCCTCCAGAAGATGAACGTGAGTCTGTGCCACTCAACTTACAACTTGAGCGACATTGGCTCAACTATGCATCACGGGTGTTTGTTCCTCAAATCCGGGGTTGAGTGTCATCGGCTCATCCCTGGGTGCCGGCGAGCGTCCGGGCCCGGACGGCACACGACCCGCCGCGTCCGGAGACACGGCGGGTCGAGGGGTCGAGCGAGCTCAGCGATTCAGGGTGCGGTGACCCAGGCGACCAGGTCGTCGGCCAGGGCGGCCGAGCGCGCGGCGATGACCACGTCCATCCCGCGGGTGGTCGTGGCGACGCGCACCGCCCCGCCGCAGGCCAGGACCAGGGCGACGCCGGCCGAGGTGTCCCAGGGGCCGAGCCCGAAGCTGACGAACGCGTCGCCGTCACCGCCGGCCACCCCGAGCAACTCCGACGCCGCCGCCCCGGTGAGGCGGAGCGCGCGGATCCGTCCGACCAGCCGCCCGGCCGCCGCCATCACCTCCTCGCGCTCGACCAGCCCGTACGGGTAGCCGAGCGAGATCAGCGCGTCGCCGAGGACCGCCTCCCCGGGTGCCGCCGGACGCGGCGGCCGCGGCGTCACGACCAGACCGTCGCGCTGCTGGTAGCCGCCGTAGCGGACGTGGGGGCCGTCGGCCACCGCCCACCGGCCGTCGCCGGGACAGATCACCGCACCGGCCACCGGCCGGCCGTCGATCTCGGCGCCCACCGAGACCGCCCAGCCCGGTCGGCCGTAGACGAAGTTGACCGTCCCGTCGAGCGGGTCCACCAGCCAGCGGACCCCCGAGGTGCCGGCGTACTCACCGGTCTCCTCGCCGAGGATGGCGTCGTCGGCTCGGAGGTCGCGGAGCACGGCGATCACCGCAGCCTCGGCGGCCCGGTCGGCCGCGGTCACCAGGTCGTGCGACCCGCTCTTGCCCCGGGCGTCGAGCCCGCCGAGGCCGGGTGCTGCGGCCAGCGCGGCGGCGATCGCCGTCGACCCGGCCCGGGCGGCCGTCAGCGCGACCTCCCCGAGCCCGATGGTCACCCGTCGCCCCGGGCCGGATCGGGCTGGCCGTAGCCGGTCAGGGCGGTGACCACCCGGTCGACCTCGGCCTGGTCGAGGACGTTGGCCGGCAGCCCGGTCGCCGCGACCCGCAACTGGATGTCGCAGATGTACTCCAGGTAGGCCACCTGAGCCAGCAGGGTGGCCACCGACGTCCCGACCAGCACCGCACCGTGGTTGCCCATCAGCGCCGCGGTCCGGTCGACCAGTGCGGCGGCCACGTTGGCGGCGAGTTGCTGGGTGCCGAAGGTGGCGTACGGGGCGACGCGCACCGGTCCGCCGAACAGGGCGGTGTAGTAGTGGGTCACCGGGACCTCGCCGACCACCACCGACAGCGCGGTCGAGGCCACCGCATGGGTGTGGACGATTGCGGTGTGGTCGAAGTCGCGGTAGATGGCCAGGTGCAGCGGCAGTTCGCTCGACGGGGCCAGCGGCGCGGCCACCGGCGCACCGTCGAGGTCGTGGACGCCGATCTGGTCGGCCGACAGCGTCGTGTAGTCGACGCCGCTGGGCGAGATGATCACATGGTCGCCGACCCGCAGCGAGACGTTGCCGGCGGTGCCCACCACCAGGCGCTGCTCGCTGAGCTGCCGGCAGGTCTCGGCGACCTGCTGGCGCTCGGCCGCGTACGGGGCGGTCACGGCACCAGGATGTATTTGGAGCCGCGGCCGGCGGCCATGTCCTCGAGGCTGTCGACCAGCGCCTCGAGCGGGCGGTGCTCGGTGATCAGCACCGAGGTGTCGAGCTTGCCCCCGGCCAGCAGGTCGACCGCGGTCTTGACGTAGCGCGGGGTGTGGTGGAAGACGCCCTTGAGCGTGTACTCCTGGTAGTGCATGGCCGAGGAGTCGACCGAGAACGGCGCCCCCTTGGGTGTGCCGCCGAACAGCACCGCGGTGCCGCCGGGCCGCAGCGTGCGGACCGTCTGCTCCCAGACCGCAGGCAGCCCGACCGCCTCGATCCCGACGTCGGCCCCGCGCCCGCCCGGGGTGGCTCGGGTGATCACCGCGTCGACCGCGTCGGGTGCGTCGAGGTCGGTGATGTTGATGGTCTGGACCGCTCCGGCCTTGGCGGCCTGCTCGAGCCGCCAGGCGCTGCGGTCGACCGAGATGACGTCGGCGCCGCGCAGCACCGCGAGCTGGACGAACATCAGCCCGATCGGCCCGGCCCCGTGCACCACGACGGTGTCGCCGAGCTCGATCCCCGACTCGGCCATCCCGTGGACCACGGTGGCCAGCGGCTCGAGCGGCGCGGCCACGTCGAAGGCCAGGCTGTCGGGCATCAGGTAGGTGTTGCGTTCGACGATCGCCCGCGGGATGACCACCTGCTCGGCGAACGCGCCGTTGAGGAAGACCAGGTTCTCGCACAGGCTCTGCCGACCCCGGGTGCAGGCCCAGCACTGCCCGCACGGGGCGGTGTTGGCCGCCACCACCCGCATCCCGGGCGCGAACTCGCTCACCCCGTCGCCGACCGCGGTGACGATGCCGGAGAACTCGTGGCCGAACCGGGCCGGCAGCGTCGGGAACAGCTTGGGATGACCGCGCCGGTAGGACTTCAGGTCGGTCCCGCAGGTCGCGGCGGCCTTGACCTCGACGGCGATCTCACCCGGACCCGGCTCCTCGGCGGCGATGTCGGTGATCCGCAGATCACCGGGACCGTGGAAAATGGCTGCCTTCATCGTGCTCCTTCGGTGGGGGGTGGGGCGACGGGCTGGGCCTGGTCGGCGACGAATCCGTCGAGGTCGCGCATCAGATCGCGCAAGCGGGGATAGAGCTGGGCGTGCAGGTCGCGCAGCCGGCGGTAGGTCGGGGCGACGGCGGGGTCGGGGTGCACGGTCGCGGCGAAGCGGGTCATCGCCGCGGCGGCGGTCGGCAGGTCGGGATAGACCCCGGAGCCGGCCATGGCCACGACGGCGGCGCCGAGCGCGCTGATCTCGGGTTCGGCGCACAGCTGCAACGGCCGCTCGAGCACGTCGGCGAGGATCTGGCTGAACAGCCGGCTGCGGGCGCCGCCACCCATCGCCCGCAGCGTCTGGACCCGGACGCCGGTCGCGGCCTCGAGCCCGTCGAGCTGGAGCCGGACCTCCTGGGCGATGCCCTCGAGCAGCGAGCGGTAGGCGTGGGCCTTGGTGTGGATGCCGCGCCAGCCGAGCACCACCCCGGACGCGTGCGGGTCCCAGTGCGGGGTCTGGGCGGCGTTCCAGTACGGCAGGGTCAGCAGTCCCCCGGATCCGGCCGGCACCGCGGTGGCCGCGGCCTCCAGTTCGGGATCAGGGGCACCGCCCGCCTCGACCGGCCCGAACCGACGCCGGAACCAGGTCGGCAGATAGGTGCCCGAGGACAGGAACGTCTCCAGCGTGGTCTGGTCCGGCGTCACCGAGAGCAGCGTCCGGTACGCCCGCGAGGGTCGGTACCCGGCGCACTCGGTCCCGACCAGCAGGGCGGTGCCGACGTTGAGGTACGCGGTGCTCGGGTCGAACACCTGGGCGCCGACCCCGGCGGCCTGCCCGTCGCCGAGACCGGCGATGACCTGGACGCTCGGGTCGAGACCCCAGGCGGCGGTCAGCTCGGACCGGACCGGGGCGATCACCGCTCCGGCCTCGTACAGCTCGGGCAACTGGTCGCGGCGCAGACCGGCGATCCGCAGCAGGTCGGGGCTGTAGTCGCGGGTGATGATGTCGATCAGGGCCAGCGGGTCGGCCGAGCTCAGCGAGGTGGCCCACCGCCCGGTCAGTTCGCGGACCAGGAACGCGTGGGTGTCGACGACCCGGTGGGCCCGGGCGAGCACATCGGGACGATGCCGGTCGAGCCAGGCCAGCTTGTAGAGCGCGGGGGTGATGTCGGCCGGCTTGCCGCACAGTCGCTCGACCTCGGCGGTGCCGAACTCCTCGATCTCGGCGGCGGCCCGGCCGTCCAGCCAGAGGATGGCCGGGTGCAGCGGCCGGTTGTCGGCGTCGACCGGGACGAAGGTCTCGCGCTGGTGGGCCACGCAGATGGCCACGATCCGGCCCAGGTCGGCGCGACGGCCGGCCTCGACCAGCGTGCCCAGCGCGGCGCGGACCGCGTGATCGGTGGCCGGCCACCAGGCGCCGGCGTCCTGCTCGTGCCAGCCCGGTCGCGGTGAGTCGGTGGTCAGCGGGGCGGCTCCGGCGGCGACGGTGCGACCGTGGGCGTCGATGACCGCGACCTTCGAACCGGTGGTCGAGCAGTCGACCGCGATCACCCAGGGATCGACGACCGACCCCGCGGTCGGGGTCGTCGTCGCGGCACCGGTCGTCGTCGCGGGGGTCGTCGTCGCGGGGGTCGTGCTCGCGGGGGTCGCCGTGGTGGGGGCGGTCACCGGATCGTGAATCCGCCGTCGACCACCAGGTCGGCGCCGTTGATCATGTCCGAGGCACCGCTGGCCAGGAACGCGGCCAGGGCGGCGATCTCGTTCGGCATGGCGAACCGGCCGACCGGGATCTCGGCCATGTGGGCCTCGCCCTTGGGGTTGTCCCAGGCGTTGATGCCCAACGGGGTGAGCACGACGGTGGGCGAGATGGTGTTGGCGGTGACGCCGCGGCCGGCCCACTCCAGGGCCAGCACCTTGGTCAGCCCGAGCACGCCGGCCTTCGAGGCGCAGTACGCCGCGTGGTCGGGCAGCGCCACCGAGGCGGCCTGCGACGCGAGGTTGATGATCTTGCCGGAGCCCCGCTCGAGCATCACCCGGCCGACCTCGCGGCACATCCGGTAGGTCCCCGACAGGTTGACCGCCAAGGTGGCCTCCCACTGCTGGTCGGTCAGCTCCTCGGCCGGCGCCAGCACGGCGATCCCGGCCGAGTTGACCAGGATGTCGATCCCGCCGGCCTCGGCCACCACCCCGGCGACCACGGCCCGGACCGACTCGGTCGAGGTCACGTCGCAGCCGTACGCGCGGGCTCGGTCGAACCCGGCCGCCGCCTGCTCGGCCGCCTCGAGGTCGCGATCGACGATGACGACTCGGGCCCCGAAGCTCGCGAACAGCTCGGCGATGGCCAGCCCGATCCCGGACGCGCCGCCGGTGATCATCGCCACCCGGGAAGTCAGGTCGACGTGCAGGCTGGAGATGTCGGTGATCGGTGGAGTGAGCATGGGCGATCCTCGGGTGCGGGGCGGACGACGAGCGGACGGACCGGGACGGGGCGGATGAGGCGAGCCGGGGCGAGCCGACCGGGTCCCGCGCGGCCGCCGGCAGTGCTCGGCGACCGCGCAGGATCGGGGACTACTTGGTCTGGCCGGGGATGCCCTCGTAGGCGATGTTGCCGGTCTTCAGGTTTTCGGTGGTCAGCGTGGGCAGCTGCTCCAGGAACGCCTGGCGATCGGTGACCACGTGCTCCATGGCGACGCCGACGTTCTCCTTGGTGATCTTCGGCATGATGTAGACCGGCGCGGTGTTGACCTGCTCCTTCTTGGCCACGGCGGCGGCCACGGCCAGACCGGCGGACAGCTCGACGGTGCCGTTCTGCAGCATCGTGCCGATGAAGTCACCGGACTCGACCGCCTTGAGTCCGTCCTCGATGCCGTCGATGCCGACGATCGGGACGGTGGTGCCGGACTCCTTGAGCGCCTGCAGTGCCCCCAGCCCCATGTCGTCGTTCTGCGCGACGACACCGTCGATGTCGTCGCCGTAGGCGGAGATCCAGTTCTTCATCTTGTTGACCGCCTCGTCACGCTTCCAGTTGGCGGTGTCCTGGGCCAGCACCTTGATGTCGGGGTATTTGGCCAGGACGTTCTCGATGCCCTTCTGCCGGTTGGTCTGGCCCGACTGACCCAGCGGGCCCTGGAGGACGACGATGTTGCCCTTGCCGTCGAGCTCGTCGGCCATCATCTGCATCTCGGCCTCGCCGGCCTTGACGTCGTCGGGCTGCACGTTGCCCGCGATGTCGGGGTTGTTGAGCTCGGCGTTGACCGGGATGATCGGCACGCCCTTGGCCTTGGCCGCGGTGACCTGCGGCTGCAGCGAGTCGGCCTGCACCGGGACCACGACGATGGCGTCCACGCCGGCGTTGATCAGCTGGTCCATCTGGTTGGCCTGGGTGGACACGTCGAGGTTGGCGGCGTTCCAGAGCAGCTCGATGTTGTTGGCCTTCGCGTACGACTCCATGCCCTCCTTGCCGGCGGTGATGAACGAGCTCATGTCGTAGACGGTGACGCCGATCCGCAGTGCACCGGACCCGCCCGACTCGCTCGACTGGGCGGAGGTGTCGCCGGCGCCACAGGCGGCCAGCGAGACGGACAGGGCCATGGCGGCGACGGCGGCCAGGCTGCGGGTGAATCTCTTCGACATGGAGTCGATCTCCTTGGGTGAGGGATATCCGGATGTGACGGGTTCAGCGGGGAGGACGTACGAGCTGGGGCGGCTACTGCCGTCGCCGGGTGGTCCAGACGTCGACGGCGACCGCGACGACGATCAGCACGCCCTTGATCACGTCCTGCCAGTACGACGGGACGAGCAGGATGTCCAGACCGTTGTTGAGGGTCTGGATGAGCAACAGGCCGAGGGCGGTGCCCCAGACCGATCCGCGGCCACCCATCAGGCTGGCCCCGCCGATGACGACCGCGGCGATCGCGTCGAGCTCGTAGCCCTGACCGAGGTTGGGCGGGCCCGAGATGACCCGGGAGGCCAGCATGACGCCGGACAACCCGGCCAGCACACCCGACAGGGTGTAGACGCTGAACAGGATCCGCTTGGCGTTGATGCCGGCGATCTCGGCGGCCGAGCGGTTGCCGCCGACCGCGTACACCCGCATCCCGTACGAGGTCCGCCGCATCACGATGGCGCAGATGATGATCCCGAGGATCATCACGATGACCGGGATCTGCAGGCCACCGATGGTCTTGTTGGCGATCAGACCGAACTCGGCCGGCAGCCCGTTGATCGGGGCGCCGCCGCCGATCGCGTACGCGATGCCCGAGCCGGCGGTCAGCATGCCGAGGGTGGCGATGAACGGGGGCACGTTGACCACCGAGACGAAGAACCCGTTGACCGCACCGGCGGCGCAGCCGACCAGGACCGCGACCAGGACGGTCATCCAGACCTGTCCCGGATTGGCCTTGGCCACCGCGGCCGCCGACATGGCCGACATGGCGATCACGCTGCCCACCGACAGGTCGATGCCGCCGGTCAGGATGACCAGCGTCTGCCCGAGGGCGATCAGCGCGAACGGGGCGGCGGCGATCAGGATGGTGATCAGGTTGTCGGCGCTGGAGAACCGCAGGCTCTTGTAGCTGAAGTAGCAGATGACCAGCACGACGACGATGAACATCGCGTTGCGCAGGGCCAGGGCGGCGAACCACGCCCGGGAGAATCTCCGGATCGGCTCACCGGTCAGCGCCGAGGCGGTCACGCCGTCGGCGACGGCGGCACCGCCCGCCGGGATGTCATCGGTCTTGGTCACGCCACGTCCTTCGTCGAAGTGGTTTCGGATTCCAGGCCGGCGGCCAGGTGGAAGATGCGGGCCTGGACGTCATCGCGTCGCAGGTCCTCGGTGCTGAGCTCGCCGGCGACCACGCCTTCGCGCATCACCAGCGCCCGGTTGGCCAGACCGAGGATCTCGGGCATGTCCGAGGAGGCCATCACCACCGCGACCCCGTCGGCGGCGAGATCAGTGATGATCTTGTAGATCTCGGAGCGGGCGCCGACGTCGACGCCCCGGGTCGGCTCGTCGAGCAGCAGCACCTCGACATCGCCGGTCAGCCAGCGGGCGAGGACCACCTTCTGCTGGTTGCCCCCGGACAGCGTCCCGACCTCCTGGTTGAGGTTGCGCGCCCGCAGTCGCACCGACGCCATGGCGGCGCCGATCTTCTGGCTTCGCGAGCGACCGGCCAGCCAGCCGGCGGTGCTGAACTGACCGATCCGCGGCAGGGTGCCGTTCTCCAGCACGCTCATCCCGAGCACCGCGCCGGAGTGCTTGCGGTCCTCGGGGACCAGGGCCATCCCGCGGCGGATCGCGGTGGCCGGGCGGTGCCGCGGCACCGGTCGACCGTTGAGCGTGATGGTGCCCGCGGTGGTGGCGCGGACGCCGAAGATGCCTTCGATCAGTTCGGTCCGTCCGGCCCCGACCAGGCCGGCCAGGCCCAGGATCTCGCCTCGGGCGACCGACAGGCTGACCGGGCCGGAGGCTCCGACGACCTGCAGGCCGTCGACCTCGAGCACGGTGCCCGACTGCGGCACCGGCCGGTCGGGGAACAGCGTGCCGAGTTCGCGACCGATCATCGCGGTGACGATGTCCTCGTCGGAGGTCTCGTCCATCGGCTGGTCGAGGACCAGGTTGCCGTCGCGGAGCACGACCACGCGGTCGGCCAGCGCCCGGATCTCCTCCATCTTGTGGGTGGTGTAGACCATGGCCACGCCCTGGGTGCGGAGCCGGCGCACGACCTGGTAGAGCCCCTCGACCTCGCGCTCGGAGATGGCCGAGCTGGGCTCGTCGAGCAGCAGCACCTTGGCCCCGGTCCGGGTCGCCTTGACGATCTCGATGATCTGCTGGAGACCGACGGGCAGCGAGCGCATCCGGGCGGTGACCCGGATGTCGACGTCGAACACCTCGAGCGCCTGCTGGGCCTCCCGGATCATCGCCCGGCGGTCGAGCAGCCCGAACCGGCGGATCTCCTTGCCGACGAACAGGTTCTCGTAGACGGTCAGGTCCGGGATGGACGCCAGCTCCTGCGGGACGATGGCCACGCCGAGCCGGTGGGCCTCGGCCATGCTGCCGGCGTGCAGTTCGACGCCGTCGACGCTGACCGAGCCGCTGTCGGCGCGGTACTGACCCGAGGCGATCTTCATCAGGGTCGACTTGCCGGCGCCGTTCTCCCCGGCCAGGGCGGTCACCGTCCCGTGCTCCAGGGACAGTCCGACGCCCTTCAGGACGGGAATCCCCCCGAAGGCCTTCTCCAGCCCTCGGCACTCCAAGACTGCGGCCACATTGCCTGCTTTCCGACTATCGGCGCTCATCTGTGCACCTGTGGTCATCCCCGGTGCACAAATGATCGATGAACGTTTCGCTGCACATTAGTCACACATGAGAGTGACGTCAAGCACTATGCTGCTCAGATGAGCGTCCGATGGTCGTGTCACGCCGCAGCTCGCCTCGTCCTTCCCACCTTTTCCTGGGCGTCGCGGTGACCCGCACCTCGCTCGACGACCAGCTCGAGATGGCGGCGATCGCGCAGCGCTACTACTTCGACAACGCGACCCGGGTGGAGATCGCCCGCGAGTTCGGCATCTCCCGGTTCAAGGTGAGCCGGTTGCTCGAGGCGGCGGTGGCCAGCGGGCTGGTGCGGATCGAGATCACCCTCCCCGACTCGGTCGACGCCGACCTGTCGCTGCGGTTGAAGGAGAAGTTCGGGCTCGGTCGGGCGCTGGTCACCACGCCCCGCGACGCGAGCGCACAGGCCGTCCGCGACGCGCTCGGTCGCGCGGCCGCCTCGCTGCTCACCACCATCGTCGGTGACGACGACGTCCTCGGGGTCACGTCGGGCCGGACCATCGACGCGGTGGCCCGGCACCTCACCCGGCTGGCCGGCTGCGAGATCGTGCAACTGACCGGGATGAGCGGCAACCTCGACGACAATCCGGTCGAGGTGCTGCGGCGGGTGGCCGTGCTGTCCGGCGGCGAGGCGCGCTCGATCTACGCTCCGCTGACCGTGGCCACGGCCGAGGCCGCACGGGCGCTGAAGACCGACCCGCGGATCGCCGAGGCCATGGGCCGGTTCGCCTCGATCACCATCGCGGTGGCCGCGATCGGTAGCTTCGCTCCCCCGGACTCGCGGTTGTACGACGCGCTCAGCCCGGACGAACAGGCCCGGCTGCTCGAGCGTGACGTGATCGCCGACCTGGCCGGGGCGCTGCTCGACCGGCAGGGCCGCCCGGTCCACGACCTCGACGACCGGGTGATCGGGGCCGGGGCCGACGAGTTGCGGCGCATCCCCGAGGTGATCGTGGTCGGCGGTGGGGTGCAGAAGGCGGCCGCCGTGTTGAGTGCGCTGCGTTCGGGTCTGGTGACCACCCTGGTCACCGACGACGCGGTGGCTCGCGCGCTGCTGCTGCACGACTGAGCGGTCGCCCCGGGTCACCGACGCCGGTCACCGACGCCGGTCACCGACGCCGGTCACCGACGCTGGTCACCGACGCCCGGAACGACACCGGGGTGCGGCCCGGCAGGACCGCACCCCAGTGTCGTCGTTTCAGGGCCTGTAGGGCCCGGGGCTCAGAGCCGTCCGCCGGTCAGACCGGAGGCCTTGACCTGCTTGCCGCCCTTCTTGACCAACCGCTTCTCGGCCTGCGCCACCACCTTGGTCGACTGCGCCCTGCTCAGACCGGCGGTTCCGGCGGTGCTGAGGGCATCGACGTCGTAGCCGAACCAGAAGGTGCCGCGGACGTCGACCTGGAAGGTGAAGGCCACGTCGACCGACTCCCCCGGAGCCAGGCCACCGGCCGGCAGCGGGATGGTGAAGGTGGTGTTGAGCCCGCCGCCGGCCGCCGCCGTGATCGGGGCATCGACGACGAGGTTCTGCACCGTGACCGTCCCCCGTCCGGCCACCCTGGCCGTGCTGGTCGGGGTGGCCGGGTTGACCGCCCGGATCCGGGCGATCCGCGCCGGGTTGCCGCCCGGCCGCGACAGACCGTTGGCCTCGCTGATCGCCGTGGTCCGGGCCTTGGCCTCGGTGATCGTCCGGTTCCCGGTGTTGGTGATCGTCCGGCGGATCTCCAGCGTGCCCGGCGCCCCGACCACGTACTCGCGGTTCGGCGAGACGTCGATGGCCCGGGTCCCGTCGAGCAGGAAGGACTGGGTCAGGCCGTTGCGCTGCCACGGGTCGCCGTAGCCGGTCGGCGAGGCCGACCCGCGCATCGACTGCACCCCACCGATCACGCCACCGCTCGCCGAGACCAGAGCGAAGTCGGCCCGGTTGCTCCGGGTGTCGTTCGGCCGACCCGCCGTCTCGATCCGGACGAACGCCCACTGCTCGTTCGGGCTGCCGGCGATGGCCGGGAGCCCGGTGCCGAGGTGGAAGCCCGAGGACGGACCGACCTCGTCGATCACCGTGGCGTCGGTGTCCGCCGCCACCAGCCGGTAGCCGCCGGTCCCCAGGGTCGACTGCCTGACGTCCGGTGAGGAGAAACCGCCGAGCGAGAAGGCGCTCCCGGTGAACAGGTAGCTGCGGTACTGACCGAGCCGCGGCGCGCCGGCCGGCAGGGTGATCGTGGTGCCGGAGCTCGACTCCAGGACCAGCCCGGCCAGCGGCATGGTCGGACCGGCGTTGTAGATCTCCACGTAGGAGTCGTTCGCCCCGGCCGGGCCGGAACTCCGCAGTTCGGTGATGATCGCCTGACCGGCGTACGCCGACACCTCGACGGTGCGGTCGGCCGAGGTCTTCGGCAGGTGGTCGGCATCACCGTTGTAGCGGGCGACGACGGCGTTGGCGCCGAAGCTGCCGAGCGTGGTGGTGATGCTGGCCCGACCGTCGACCAGGGTCACCGGGCCGAGTTCCACCGTCGTGCCGTTCGGCGCCGCCACCCGGAAGGTGATGGTGCCGGTGGCGTCGGCCGGGTCGACGACCGCGGACAGGGTGACCGCCTCGCCGAACCGGACCGCGTCTTCGGAGACGGTGAGCGCGACCGCCGGAGCGGCCCGGACGACCAGACTGGCGGCCTTGGTGTCGGACTCACCGAGGGCGTCGACGACCCGGACGGTGAACGAGTAGCTACCCCCGTCGGTCGGGGTCCCGCTGAGCCGGCCGGTCGCCGGGTCGAGCGTGAGCCCCGGCGGCAGCGACCCGGCGCTCACCGAGAAGGTGAACGGCCCGGTGCCGCCGGCACGGGTCAGCGTCTCGTCGTACGCCTCGCCGACGTCGACCCGCGGCAGCGAGCCCGGGAAGGTCAGGGTCGGGGCGGCGGCGATGGTCACGGTGAACTGCTTGCTCACCGTGGCGTCGTCCTCGTCGGTGACCTCGACCCGGAAGGTGAAGTCACCGTCGGTGGTCGGCGTGCCCGACAACCGTCCGCTGGCCGACAGGGTGAGCCCGTCGGGCAGCGACCCCGAGGTCCGGCTCCAGGTGAGCGAGCCGGTGCCGCCCGAGGCGGTGAACTGGTGGACGTAGCTGACGCCCACCTCGCCGTCACCCGGGGTCGAGGTGATGGCCGGAGCCCCGGCCAGCGTCACCGGTGCGGTCGGGTCCGAGGCCGGGCCGGTGCCCGCCGCGTTGATCGCCGCGATGGTGAACGTGTACGCGCCACCGGGGGTCAGCCCGGTGATGGTCCGGCTGGTCGGGGTGGCGTCGAAGGCGACCGGCTGCTGGGCCACGCCGTCGAGGTACGGGGTGACCAGATACCCGGTGACGGCGGAGTTCCCGTCACGGCTCGGCGCGGTCCACCGGACCACCGCCGACGAGGTGCCCGGGGTGACGTTGCCGGGAGCCGGAGCGCTCGGCACCGTGCGTACGGCCAGCGTGGTGGCCTTGGTGTCCGACTGCTCGAACGAGTCGACCACCCGGACCGTGAACGCGTAGTCCCCGATCGCGGTGGGGGTGCCCGAGAGCACGCCGGTGGTCGGGTTCAGGGTCAGACCGGCCGGCAGGGTGCCGGCGGTGATCGAGAAGACGAACGGCCCGGTGCCCCCGGTGCGGGTGAGCGTCCGGCTGTACGCGTCGCCGACCTGGCCGATCGGCAGCGGCGAACTGTAGGTCAGGCTCGGAGCGGCCGCGATGACGACGGTGAACTCCCTGGTCGACGTGGCCGCGTCGGCGTCGGTGACCCGGACCGTGAAGGTCGAGCTCCCGGTCGCCGTGGGGGTGCCGAAGATCAGTCCCGCACGGGAGATGCTGAGTCCAGCCGGCAACTCGCCCGCGGTCACGGCGTAGGTCAGCGGGTCCGTCCCGCCGGCCGAGGTCAGCTGATGGCTGTACCCCGCCCCGACCTCGCCGTTGGGCGGGGTCGAGGAGATGGTCGGTGCGCTGTTCAACGTCACCGCACCCGAGGCGGACGAGGCCGGTCCGGTCCCGATGGCATTGCGGGCCGCCACCGTGAAGGTGTACGTGCCGCCCGCGGTGAGATCGGTCAGGGTCTGGCTCGTCGAGGTCGAGTCGACGCTGACCGGCGTCTGGGCCACCCTGTTCAGGTACGGGGTCACGAGGTAACCGGTGATCGGGGAGTTACCCGTACCGGTCGGCGCAGTCCAGCGGACCACGGCCGAGGTGGTGCCCCCGGTCACCGTCCCGATCGTCGGGGCCCCCGGGATGGTGCGGACCGACAGGCTGGCGCCCTTGGTGTCCGTCGCGCCGAACGCGTCGACGACCCGCACGGTGAAGGCGTAGTCACCGGACGTGGTCGGCGTACCCGACAGCACCCCGGTCGCGGTGTTCAGGGTCAGGCCGGGCGGCAGGGTGCCGCTGGCGGTGGAGAAGGTGAACGGACCGGTGCCCCCGGTGCGGGTGAAGGTCGTGCTGTACGCGCTGCCGACCTGCCCGGCCGGCTGCGCGCCGGTGAAGGTCAGCACCGGCTGAGCGGCGATGACCACGGTGAAGGTCTTGGCGCTCGACTCGTTGTAGGAGTCGGTCACGCGGGCGCGGAAGGTGTAGCTGCCGGCCGCGGTCGGGGTTCCCGAGATCAGGCCGGCGCCCGACAGGGTCAGTCCGTCGGGCAGCGACCCGGAGGTCAGGTCATAGGTGTAAGGCGCCGTGCCCCCGGACTGGGTGAGCTGGTGGCTGTAGGCGATCCCGACCTCGCCGTCCTGCGGGGTCGAGGTGATGGTCGGCGCGGCGTTCACGGTCACCGCATTGGTGGTGGCCGAGGCCGGACCGGTGCCGGCCGCGTTGATGGCCGCCACGGTGAACGTGTAGGTCGACCCGGCGGTCAGCCCGGTCACCGTCTGGGTGGTGGCGGTGGAGTTGAAGGTCTGCACGGTCTGGGCGACGCCGCCGAGGTAGGGGGTGATCACGTAGCCGGTGATCGCCGAGTAGCCGTTGCTGCTCGGGGTGGTCCAGGTCAGCCGGGCCCCGGAGGTTCCTGCGGTGGCCGCCGGAGCGGTCGGGGCCGAGGGCACGGTGTAGGGCACGGCCACGTTGCTGAGCGCGCTGACCACGCCGGTGCCGTTGGCGTTCCGGGCGGCGACGGTGAAGGTGTACGCGCTCCCCGGCGTGGCGTTGGCCACCGTGTAGGTGTTCGTCCCCGCCGCGATCGGCACGGCGGTCTGGGCGACGCCGTCCTTGTAGGGGGTGAGGGTGTAGCCGGTGATCGCCGAACCACCGGTGGCCGGGGTGTCCCAGGTCGCGGTGGCGCTCAGCCTCCCCGCGGCCGCGGTCACCGTCGGGGTGCCGGGGACGCTGGTGTAGGTGAACCCGACGGTGCCCGCCGAACCCGAGGTGATGACCTTGACCGACACCGCACCGATGGCGTGGGTGGGCATCGAGGAGATGGCGATCGAGCCGTTGGCGTTGAGGGTGAAGCAACCTGCGGCCGCCACGTTGTTGACGCACTGGACCAGGGTGGCGCCGGTGGCGGCGGCGAGTTCGGCGGTGGTGCCGACCTGGACGGCGGTGGCCGCCGAGGTGTTGGTACCGGTGATGACGACCGCGGTCCCGCTCGGCCCGCTGGCCGGGGCGATGGCCAGATTGCTCGGCACCGAGGTCGGGGTCAGGATCACCGTGGTGTTGCCGTAGCCCGGATTGGAGTTGGCCGACGACGCGGTGACCACGCTGCTCGCGCCGATGGTCGTCGAGGTGGTCGTCGCGGTGGCGGTGCCGTTGATGATCAGATCGGGCAGGGTCGAGCCGGCCGCGAACGGCTGGCTGTTGTTGGTGCAGGTGATCGAGTACCGCGAGGTGGTGGCGTTCAGCACCGGGGTGGCGCAGGTCCAGCCCGACCCCGAGCCGCCGACCACCCGGACGCCGGTGGGCATTGTCTCGGTCACCGAGATGGCCCCGGGCTCGTTCAGCCCGGCCTCGACGCCGGCCTTGACCACGTAGGTCACCGGGTCACCGGCGCTCAGCGAGGCCGAGGTGTAGGCGGACTGGGCCACCGTCAACTGGGGAACGGTGCCGTTCAGGGTGGTCACCTTGGTGACGTCGAGCTCGTGGTAATCGACCGAGCCACCGGTGGAGGCCACCCAGCCGAAGGCCAGCTGCTTGGGGTAGCCGGACGCATCGAGATAGCTCGCCGGGAAGCCCAGGGTGCTGGCCACGGTGGGCAGGGCGTTGGTCAGTACGCGCTGAGCGCCGCCGACCGGGGTGAAGGCGACCGAGTAGCTGCGGGCCGGGACGACCAGACCCGAGGCCGAGGTCACCGAGGTGGTGTTGGGGTTGACGACGACCTGGACCGGGACCTTCGAGGCGGTCCGGCTGGTCGCCCGCAAGGGGATGGCGGTGGCGGTGGTGCTGGCCGCGGTGCTCTGGATCGGGCAGTAGCCCACGGTGCCGTTGCCCGGTCCCTTGATCACGACCTGGCCCTTGACCAGCCCGGTGCCGATGTAGGGCGGGTTCGTCCCGCAGCCGCTGCCCTGGTAGGCCGAGTTGCTGAAGTTGCCGTAGACGTCGAAGCCGACGCCCAGGTAGCCGTAGGCCAGTCCCCGGTTGCTGCTGAACGACGAGTAGCCGAGCGAACCGCCGGTGAAACCGATGTTCGGCGGCGAGACCGGGCTGGTCGGGTCGACGGCGGCGAGGGCGAAGGCGATGCCGTCGGCCGGGTCGGTCGTGGTCCCGTACTGGTAGGTGTTGAAGGTCAGATCGAGACCCTGCGCGGTCGGCACACTGGCCGCGGCGAACAGTCCGCCGACCTTGCTGGTCGTGTTGTCGGTCAGCCGCAGGAAACCGGACCCGTTGGCGTCGGTGGCCGTGGTGCAACTCCTGGGCACCACCGTGGTGTTGCCCGACGCGGTCAGGCACGCGGAGTTGGTCCCGGTCGGTGCGGACGGCAGCACGACCGCACCGTCACCGTTCGCGGTGTTGTTCTTGAACGACTGGCTGAACAGCGTGGTGGTGGCCGCATCGGCCTCGGTGGGGAGCAGGACCTGGGTGGCGGTGGCCGCGACGGCGGTCGCCGCCAGGACGGCCACGACGCGCCGGCGTAACGACGTGATCATGAGGGAGCTTTCTCGAGGAAAAGCGAGCACGACAGAATTTCCCCGAGGGCGGTCGCCGGCGTCAGTGCCGGTTCCGAACCGATGCGAAAGCTAGCAGACCCATCCCACGATGATCAATCCTCGAGCCGGGCGGCCCTCAACGCTGAGCGCCGGGCCAGCCCACGCTGAGTGCGGCGGCGTCGGAGGCGCGACGCATCGCGGTCTCCCGATCGGCGCCGGCGGCCAGTGCCGCGGCGAGCGCCCCGCAGTAGGTGTCACCGGCCCCGGTGGTGTCGACCACGGTGTCGACGCGGCCGGCGGCGACCTCGAGGTCACCCCAGCGCGACCCCTGCGATCCCAGCGTCACCAGCAACGATCCGGCCCGTCCTCCGGAGGCGGCGAGTTCGGCCGCCTCGTGCTCGTTGACCACGACCAGCGCGTCGGCGATCGCGTCGGCGGGCAGGTCCGCGTACGGCGCGAGGTTGATGATCAGCGTGGCTCCGGTCGGCGCGACCCGCCGGGCGACCTCGGCCACCAGCTCGAGCGGGATCTCCAGCTGGAGCAGGGCCACGTCGTCGCCGGTCATCTCGTCGAGCAGACCCAGGTGGGCCGGCTCGAGCGCCCCGTTCGCTCCGGGCGACACGATGATCGAGTTGTCCCCGTCCTCGGCCACGGCGATCAGGGCTCGGCCGGTGGTCCGCCCCGGTGCGACCACGAGGTGGCTGGTGTCGATGCCGGCCTCGGTCAGTCGACGCGCGTACGCGGTGCCTTCGGGGTCGTCGCCGACGCAGCCGACCATGACCACCTCGGCGCCGGCCCGGGCGGCGGCCAGCGCCTGGTTGGCGCCCTTGCCCCCGAAGCCCTGCTGCGGTTCGCTGCCCATCACCGTCTCGCCCGGACCGGGGTGCCGGGCCACATGGACGACCACGTCGACATTGAGTGATCCGACGACGACAACCCGTCCCATCAGCGTTTCTCCTCATCACGGCGCCGCATGTTTCAGGCGTGGAACATCGATTGTTAGCACGAGTGAGCCGTTGCTCGTGCGGCGACACGCTGTGCCGTGGGACGCTCTTGGGGGCGGGCTACTCGAGGAGCCCGTGTGCCTCACCCCTCCCTTCGCTCGACCGTCGCCCTGCTGGTCTCGGTGCTGCCCGGATCGGGGTCACCGCCCTGTCCGCCGGTCCGGCGTCGGCCGCGGTGAACGCCGTGCGGCTGATGGTGAGCGCCGGCGTCGGCGATGCGGGCGACTCGGGCGAGTTATCGGCCCTCCCCCGCTCGGCGTGGTGTCCGGATCAGCGGCGTACGGCTGCGTAGCGTTGGCGCGAGCCCGTTCGTCGCAAGGAGATCGTCATGTCAGCATTCCTGGGTTTTCTGCGCAGCTTCGGTCTGCTCGTCGCCCGGATCGGGGTCGGCGGCATCATGATCGCCCACGGCTATGTGCGCTGGCAGATCCAGGGGATCGAGAAGCAGACGGCCTACCTGACCCAGTTCGGCACGCCCTACCCCGAGGTCGCAGCCTGGGGCTCGACCATCTTCGAGATCGTCGGCGGTGTGTTCCTGGTCGTCGGGGCGCTCACCCCGCTGATCGGGCTCGGGCTGCTGATCCAGCAGGTGCTGACCATCTCGTACACGAACTACTCCAAGAGCTGGAACCTGATGACCCTCGACGGCGCCGCGTACAACGGCGGCTTCGAGTACAACGTGGCCCTCGGCGTCCTCGGACTGCTGTTCCTGGTCATGGGCGGTGGCGCGGCGGCGATCGACCGGCTGTTCAAGCGGTCGAAGACCGACGACGACGTCGACGACACCAGCGATCTGCGGACCTCGGCCACGGTCTGATCCCGGGTCCGCGCCCCGGCGCGGCCGCGTCGGGCGGGCGATTCACAGACATCGCACAGGAAGACCACAGACGGGTCCACGGAAGCGGTGACAGTCTGAGTCCATGGCCCGACCCGACCACAGCACCTCGCCCCTGACCCGTCCCGACGGGACGCCGATCCGCGTCCTCGCGGTCGACGACGAGATGAGCCTGACCGAACTGCTCTCGATGGCCATGCGCTACGAGGGCTGGGAGGTCAGCACCGCGTCGTCGGGCACGCAGGCGGTCAAGGTGGCCCGCGAGGTGCGGCCCGACGCGATCGTGCTCGACATGATGCTGCCCGACTTCGACGGCCTCGAGGTGATGCGGCGGATCCGCACCGAGGAACCCGACGTCCCGGTCATCTTCCTGACCGCCAAGGACGCGGTCGAGGACCGGATCGGCGGCCTGACCGCCGGCGGCGACGACTACGTGACCAAGCCGTTCAGCCTCGAGGAGGTCATCGCCCGGCTCCGCGGACTGCTCCGGCGCAGCGGCGCGGCCTTCGCCCGGAGCGACTCGACGCTGGTGGTCGGCGATCTGGTGCTCGACGAGGACAGCCATGAGGTGACCCGCGGCGGCACCGAGATCCAGCTGACCGCCACCGAGTTCGAGCTGCTGCGCTATCTGATGCGCAACCCGCGCCGGGTGCTCAGCAAGGCGCAGATCCTCGACCGGGTCTGGAACTACGACTTCGGCGGCCAGGCGAACGTGGTCGAGCTCTACATCTCCTATCTGCGCAAGAAGATCGACGTGAACCGCGCCCCGATGATCCACACCATGCGTGGGGCCGGGTACGTGCTGCGCCCGGCGAGCTGATGCCCGCCGAGGTCATGGTCGCCGGGCCGGGCGCACCCGAGCCCGACCGATCCCGGTCGGGCCGATCCGAGTCGGGCCGATCCGAGTCGGGCCGATCCGAGTCAGGGCCGATCCGAGTCGGGCCGACCGGGTGCCGAGTCGGGGTGGGAAGGGCCGGGACCGGGTCCGGCGATGCCGGGCCCACTGGCCCGCGGCACCCTCGGGCGCCGACTGGTCGTCCGGGTCACCGCCCTGGTCGCCCTGCTGACCCTGGCCGTCACCGCGGCGACCGCGCTGGCCACCTGGCAGGTGCTGACCCGGCAGGTCGACAGCCAGCTGACCGCGATCAGCAATCGGCTGCGCGATCCCGGCGGCGGTTCCGGGCGACCGGACCGGCTGATCGGGCCGGGACAACCGTTCGGCACCATCGCCGCCGTCTTCGGCAACGACGACTCCCTGCTCCAGGGCGGCCGGCTGGTCGAGGAACACGGCAGTGGCCGCGGCGGTCAGGCCAAACCGCTCGATGCCGCGGTCGTCAGCCGGCTGGCCGCACTCGACCTCGACGGACGGCCGACCACCGTGCGACTCGACGAGCTCGGGCGCTATCGGGCCGTCGCCTTCCGGGTCACCGCGGGGGGTCAGGTCGTCGGATCGATCGTCTTCGCGGTCCCGCTCCGCGACGCCGACCACGCGCTGATCGAGCTGATCGGTCTGGCGGCGGTGTTGTCCGGCCTGGCCGTCGTGGGCACCGTCTTCGCCTCGCGCGCGCTGGTCGTGCGTAGCCTGCGACCGCTCAACCGGGTGGCCGCCACTGCGCAGCAGGTGTCGCAGTTGCCGCTCGACCGCGGCGAGGTCGCGCTGGCCGTCCGGGTCGCGCCGGACGACGCCGATCCGGCGTCCGAGGTCGGTCGGGTCGGTCAGGCGCTGAACCACCTGCTGGCCAACGTCGAGGACGCGCTGGCCGCTCGGCAGGCCAGCGAGACGAAGGTGCGGCAGTTCGTCGCCGACGCCTCCCACGAACTGCGCAACCCGCTGGCCGCCATCCGTGGCTATGCCGAGCTGACTCGTCGGGACCGCGAGGAGATGCCGACCCGGGCCGCGTACGCGATGGAGCGGGTCGAGTCCGAGGCCGAACGGATGTCGCACCTGGTCGAGGACCTGCTGCTGCTGGCCCGACTCGACTCGGGTCCCGACCTCGCCGTCACCGCGGTCGACCTCAGCGAGCTGGTGATCAACGCGGTCAGCGACGCCCGGGCGGCCGGACGCGACCACGTCTGGCAGCTCTCGCTGCCCGGCGAACCGGTCTCGGCGCTCGGCGACGCCCACCGGCTGCACCAGGTGGTGGCCAACCTGCTGGCCAACGCCCGCACCCACACCCCGGCCGGGACCGAGGTGCGGACCTCGGTGCTGGTCGAGGGCGACGCGGCGGTGGTCACGGTGACCGACAACGGACCGGGCATCCCGGCTCAGATCCAGGACCAGGTGTTCGAGCGCTTCACCCGGGCCGACACCTCGCGGGTCCGCGCCGCCGGCGCCGGCCAGGGCAAGAGCACCGGCCTCGGGCTGGCCATCGTCGCCGCGGTGGTGGACGCCCACCACGGCTCGGTCCAGGTGACCAGCGAACCCGGCCGCACCACCTTCGTCGTCCGGCTCCCCCTCGCCGTCGTCGAACCCGCCGCGTACGCCGGTCCCGGCCCGGACATGCGCCCGCCGGCCTGAACCCGCCAGGCTCCCCCCTCGAACTGTCTGAGTTGCCCCCGCAACCGTCCAGCAGCGGTGCGGCACCGTGCAGGAAGTGGCGTTAACGTCACTTCCTCTCGCCGACCGCCGGATACTTCGGGCGTGAAGTGACAGGAAGTGGCGTTAACGCCACTTTCTACGGCCCCCGTCGGAGTCGGAGCCCGGCCGGCAGAGTGTCGGGCCGCGTCGGAGTCGGAGTCGGGCCGTCTCGACGTCGGATCGCCGCGGGGTTCAGCGGCCGGCGGTCTCGTCCGGAGCGGTGGCGAACTGGGTCCGGTAGAGCTGGGCATAGCGGCCGCCGGCGGCCAGCAGCTGGTCGTGGACACCGCGTTCGATGATCCGGCCGGCCTCGAGGACCAGGATCTGGTCGGCGGCGCGGATGGTCGAGAGCCGGTGGGCGATGACGATCGAGGTCCGCCCGACCAGGGCCTCGGCCAGCGCCTCCTGGACCGCGGCCTCCGAGGTCGAGTCGAGGTGCGCGGTGGCCTCGTCGAGGATGACCACCTGCGGCGCGGCCAGCAGCAGCCGGGCGATGGTCAACCGCTGGCGCTCCCCGCCGGACAGCCGGTAGCCGCGCTCCCCCACCACGGTGTCGAGGCCCTCGGGCAGCGAGGCGATCAGGTCGCCCAGCCGGGCCCGGCGCAAGGCGTCGACGATCTGCTCGTCGGTGGCGGTGTCGCGGGCCAGCAGCAGGTTGGCCCGGATCGACTCGTGGAACAGGTGGCCGTCCTGGGTGACCAGGCCCAGCGTGGCCCGGATCGAGGCGAAGCTCAGGTCGCGGACGTCGACCCCGCCGAGCCGGACCGCGCCCTCGTCGACGTCGTAGAGCCGGGCCAGCAGCTGGGCGATGGTCGACTTGCCGGCGCCGGACGAGCCGACCAAGGCGACCAGCTCGCCCGGTCGCGCGGTGAAGCTGACGTCGTGGATGACCGTCTCGCCGCCCCGGTTGTCGAGCACGGCGACCTCCTCGAGCGAGGCGAGCGACACCTTGTCGGCCGAGGGGTACGCGAAGGTGACGTGGTCGAACTCCACCCCGACCGGGCTGTCGGGCAGCACCACGGCGTCCGGCTTCTCGGTGATCAGCGGCTCGAGGTCGAGGATCTCGAAGACCCGCTCGAAGCTGACCAGGGCGCTCATCACCTCGACCCGCGCGCTGGCCAGCCCGGTCAGCGGTGCGTACAGCCGGGTGATCAACAGCGCCATCGACACGACCGCGCCGGCGTCCATCCCGCCGGTCAGCGCGTAGTAGCCGCCCAACCCGTAGACCAGGGCCAGGGCCAGCGCCGACACCAGGGTCAGGGCGATCACGAAGCCGGTCTGGACCATGGCGGTGCGTACGCCGATGTCGCGGACCCGCTCGGCCCGGTGGGCGAACTCGGCCGACTCGCGGGTCGGGCGGGCGAAGAGCTTGACCAGGGTGGCGCCCGGGGCCGAGAACCGTTCGGTCATCTGCGTGCCCATGGCGGCGTTGTGGTCGGCCGCCTCCATCCCGAGGCGGGCGATCCGGCTGCCCAACCGACGGGCCGGGATGATGAAGATCGGCAGCAGCACCAGGGCGAGGACGGTGATCTGCCAGGACAGCGTGAGCATGGCGATCACCGCCAGGACCAGGGAGACCACGTTGCCGACCACCCCGGACAGGGTGTCGGAGAACGCGCGCTGGGCGCCGATCACGTCGTTGTTGAGCCGGCTGACCAGGGCGCCGGTGCGGGTCCGGGTGAAGAAGGCGATCGGCTGTTGCTGCACGTGGTCGAAGACCGCACGCCGCAGGTCGTAGATCAGGCCCTCGCCGATCCGCGACGAGCACCACCGCGAGACCAGCGCGACCCCGGCCTCGGCCAGGGCGATGACCGCGATGACGACGGCCAGGATGGCGACGATCCGGTAGGGCTGACGGTCGACCAGTGCGTTGACGATCCGGCCGGCCAGCAGCGGGGTGGCCACGGCGAGTACGGCACCGACCACGCTGAGGACCAGAAAGCCGACCAGCAGCCGGCGGTGCGGCTGGGCGAAACGCAGGATCCGTCGGCCGGTGACCCGTGAGAACGAGCGCCTGCCCTGCTGGGCGTACATCATGCCGCGCAGTGATGTCCAGGCGGCGCTCTCCATGCTCATGAGTCCCGACCCTAGAACGTGAAGTCGACGTGAGGTCAATCCCCGGCCGAGCCTTCGGGTGGCCCGGCCCTCACCACGGTCCTCCGGCCATCCCGAGGTGCTGGCCGTCCTGGCCCGGCTCACGTCACGCTGATCGGTCGACCGCGGGCTCATAACCGGCCCACAGGCGGACCCGGGTGGGGCCACAGCGGCCCTCCCGACAGTTGCCGTCATGGCCCTTCTGCTCGATTCCGACGCCGCCCGCCCCACCGCCCCGCTCCGCTGGATCGGCGACCGCGCGCTCGACGCCGTCGTCGACATCGTCGTCCCGGTCCACAACGAGGAGGTCGATCTCGGACCGTCGGTACGCCGGCTCGACGCGTTCCTGGCCGCCGAGTTCCCGTACCGCTACGCGATCACCATCGCCGACAACGCCAGCGTGGACGCGACCTGGACCGTCGCTGAGGAACTCGTGGCCGAACTGCCCCGCGTACGCGCCGCCCATCTGGACGCCAAGGGGCGGGGCCGGGCGCTGAAGGCGGTCTGGTCGGCGTCGACCGCGCCGGTCCTGGCCTACATGGACGTGGATCTGTCGACCGACCTGCGGGCCCTGTTGCCCCTGGTCGCACCGCTGATCAGCGGCCACTCCGACATCGCCGTCGGGAGCCGGCTCTCCCGGTCGGCGCGGGTCATCCGTGGGCTCAAGCGCGAGTTCATCTCGCGGAGCTACAACCTGATCCTCAAGGGCGCGCTGTCGGCGACGTTCTCCGACGCCCAGTGCGGCTTCAAGGCGATCCGGCGCCCGGTGGCCACCGACCTGCTACCACTGGTCGAGGACGACGAGTGGTTCTTCGACACCGAGTTGCTGGTGCTGGCCGAGCGCTCGGGACTACGGATCCACGAGGTCCCGGTCGACTGGGTCGACGACCCCGACAGCCGCGTCGACATCGTGGCCACCGCGCGGCAGGACCTGGCCGGCGTGGCCCGGCTGATCCGCGGCTTCGCCACCGGCGGCATCCCGGTGGCCCGGCTGCGGGCCGAGATCGGTCGGGACGCCGACGTGGCCTCGACCGTGCCGGGGGTGCCGCGCGGGATGTTCGGGCAGCTGCTCCGGTTCGGCGGGATCGGGGTGGCCAGCACGCTGGCGTACTTCCTGCTCTACCTCGGGCTGCGCGAGGTCACCGGAGCTCAGGCGGCCAACCTGCTCGCCCTGCTGATCACCGCGGTGGCCAACACCGCGGCCAACCGCCGCCTGACCTTCGGCGTACGCGGCACCGCCGGCGCGCTCAGGCACCACACCGGCGGTCTGATCGCCTTCGGCGTCGGACTGGCCCTGACCAGCGCGTCGTTGTGGGCGCTGCACCACCTGGTCACCACGCCGGCCCGCGGTCTCGAGGTCGCCGTCCTGGTCGCGGCCAACGCCGTGTCGACCCTGGTCCGTTTCCTGTCGCTGCGGCAGCTGATCGGCCACCGGCGCGGCTGATGGATCCCAGTCGGGGCGGAGACGGGCGACGGGAGCGGGACGTTTCCCGGCACGTGCCGCCCGACGACCCGAAATCCGGCCCGGAGGGGGTCGTCTCCCGGCACGTGCGACACCGAGCTCCGGCTCGAAGGCGGTCGTCTCCGGACGCCGGACGACCCGAGCTCCGGCTCGAAGAAGGTCGTCTCCCGGCACCTGCCGACAGACGGCCCGAATCCGGGTGCAGCGCCGGCGTTTGCCCGCAGCTGCCGGGAAACGACCCGCGAAACCGGCCACCGGAGGGGCGTTTCCCGGCACGTGCCAGGAGACGTGACGTCGAGAGTCAGGTCGTAGAGTCGGCCCATGGCCAAGGCGACCGAGCGGATCGACTTCGAGGTCGGTGACCGGGTGGTCAAGATCAGCAACCCGGACCGGGTCTACTTCTCGGCCCGCGGCGAGACCAAGCTCGACCTGGCGCGCTACTACGCGTCGGTCGGCGACGGGATCGTCAACGCGCTGTATCACCGCCCGTGCATGCTGCACCGGTTCCCCGACGGCGTCGACGGCGAGAAGGTCCACCAGAAGCGACTGCCGCACGGGGCACCGCCGTGGATCGAGACCGTACGCGTGCACTTCCCGCGCTACAACCGCGACGCCGACGAGTTGTGCGTGACCCATCCGGCCGACGTCATCTGGGCCGTCCAGATGTCGACGGTCGAGTTCCACCCGTGGAACAGCCGTCGTGACGACGTCGAGAAGCCCGACGAGTGGCGGATCGACCTCGATCCGATGCCGGTCGCCCGCTACGCCGACGTCCGCCGGGTCGCGGTCATCGTGCAGGAACTGCTCGGCGAGCTCGGCGCGGTCGGCTACCCGAAGACCTCGGGCGGCAAAGGGCTGCACATCTACGTCCGGATCGCGCCGGAGCACGGCCACCCCGACGTCCGGCGGGCCGCCTGGGCGTTCGCTCGCGAGATCGAGCGGCGCAGCGACGGACTGGTCGACACGACCTGGTGGCGCAAGGACCGCGACCCCGGCTCGATCTTCGTCGACTACAACCAGAACGCCCGCGACCACACCATCGCCAGCGCGTACTCGGTCCGGGGCACCCCCGAGGGGATCGTCTCCGCACCGGTGCGCTGGGACGAGATCGCCGACGCCGACCCCCGCGACTTCACCATCGCCACCATGCCGGCCCGGTTCGCCGAGCTCGGTGACCTGCACGGCGACATCGACGACCACGTCTACCGGCTCGACACCCTGCTCGAGTGGGCCGACCGCGACGAGCGCGACGACAAGGCCGGGCCCGAGGGCGACTGACGACCGGCCGACGCGGCTCGGCACACCCGACGCCGACGACGCCTCAGACGAGAGGTCCGCAGTGCAGGCTGAGGTGGTCGGTACGGACGCGAGGATCAGCACTCAGCGCTGAGCATCCTCGCGCTCGAGCCAGTCCTCGCGCGGGTCGTCCACCGCCGCCGCTTGGGCCCGACCGCGGTCGGCAGCTTCCGGGTCGTCCCAGGGGAAGGGCACGAAGGGCGGAGCCTCGCCCCAGCCCCACCGCGGGACCGGGGCGTGTTCGATCACGTCGGCTCCGGGCTGCGCGTTGTACACCGCGATCCGGGTCCCCCATTCGAGACAGGCGGAGAACGCCGCCCGGAAGTCGGGATCGTCGGGCAGCCCGACCAGGTCGGCGGTGGCGACCATCCGGCTGATCCGGCGCAGACGTTGCTCCTGGGTCAGTCCGAGGCCACGGTGACGTCGCACCATGTGCGGGTAGCCGCCGTGCTCGGTGGTGTAGGCGTCCGGGCCGCCGAACGTCTCGGCAGTGATGGTCGCCGGGGCCGCCGGCGGAGTCTCCGTGACTGCCGGGCCTCCCGTAGCGACCTCGTTGCGGACGGTTGTAAGCATGTAATCAACCCGCCAGAGGGATCGGCCGGCCGGTAGGGGCGACGGACGCCCGCCCGACCGTTATCCGACCTGACCACCCAGGTCGGTGAGCCGTCGGGTGGCCGAGTCGTAGACCAGCATGTTGTCCGACGCGGCGCTGCGGGCGAAGACCAGCCAACTGCCGTCCGGCCGGGTGACCACATCGGGGTCGGAGCCGATCCGGAAACCGAGCGCGATGATCTTCTGGTCACGCTGCAGGCGGAGGTAGCCGTCACTGGCCCGCGACGCCGCCACCAGCGGCTGTCCGGCCACCCGGTCACCGAACGCCCGACCCGACCAGAGCAGACCACCGGTCACCGCCCACGGCGCCCCGTCGCTCGCCGCGGTCACCGTCCGCTCGTGGATCCGGCCGGTCGTGCCGCGTACGGTCAGCCGGGTCCGTCCGGTCGCCGGATCGGCCGCCGCCCCGACCATCGAGCTGTAGCCTCCGCTCGTCAGCTTGCGCCAGCCCGACCACGCCTGCCCGTCGAAGTGCCGGCGGTAGACACCGCCCGTGGTCCGCAGCCCCCAGACGTCCAGGGTCCCGTCGCCCAGCGACGAGACGGTCGCCGTACGCCGTGGCCCACCCAGCGCGGTGCTGCCCCGCCGAGTCCCGCCGGTGAACCAGCTGTGGGTCACCGCCCCGCCGGCGCTGCCGGTGACCAGGTCGAGTCGGCCCGGCGCCGAGGAGGCCACCCCGGGGGCGATGGTGCTGCGCAGCCCGGTCGAGGTCCAGGCCCGCGACCAGGTCGCGCCGTCGTCGGTGCTGCGCTTGTAGACCACGCGTCCGGAGCCGGTGCGGCTGACCGCGTAGATGTCGCCGCCGGTCCGCACGGCCGAGACTGCGTAGCGTGCGACGTTGGTTCCGGCCTTGACCGTCGGCGGATCGGCGGTCGGGGTGAGGGTGGCGATGACGTCGCGCCCGCTCCCGTTGGAGGTGGTGAAGTACAGCGCGCCACCCGGACCGGACTGCACGGTGCGGATCCGGTCGAAGCGTCCGAGTCCGGCGACCCGGGTCGAGGCGATGATCGCCCCGCGGGGATCGAGCCGGTGGATCTCGATGCCCTGACCCTTGAGCAGACCGACGGCCAGTGCCCCCTCCCATCGACCCCAGCGTGACCCGGTGAGGAAGGTGAGCCCGCTGGTGGCCACGGTCGGGCTTCCCGACCGCCACGCGGCGCGGACGGCGGACGGGAACTTGGTCGTGTCGGTCATCGGCGTCGACTCGTCGTAGCCCGGGACCGGGTCCCAGCCGTAGTTACCGCCGCGGACCGAGACGTTGACCTCGTCGTCGCGTGAACTGCCGTGCTCGGCGGTCCACAGCTCGGCCGTGCCGGGGCGTAGGGCCAGACCCTGCACGTTGCGGTGACCGTAACTCCAGATGTAGCGAGCGTTTCCGCCCTCGCCGTAGAACGGGTTGTCGGTCGGGATCGTCCCGTCGCCCTTGACCCGCAGCACCTTGCCACCCAGCGAACGCCGGCTCTGCGGCGCGGTGCCCTGAGCCGCGTCGCCGGTCCCGACGTAGAGCGCCCCGTCGCCGCCGAACCGCAGCCGGCATCCGCTGTGCCGTCCGGTGCTCAGCGGCAGTCCCTTGACCACGACGCCGCCGTCGCCCGACCGCCGGTCGAGTTGAGCCGTGGTGTCGCTGGTCAGCCGCAGGCGCAACACCCGGACATCGACCGGAGTCGAGCCGGTGCGATAGGTCTGGCACAGGTAGAACCGCTGGTTGTCGGCGGCATCCGGGTCGGCGACCAGCCCGAGCCGGCCCCCTTCGCCGCTGATGTACGCGGCCGGAAGATCGGTGGTGACCCGGCGCGGCGCGCCACTACTCCGCTGCGACCACAGGCCTCCGCCCCGCTCGTCGAACACCATCACGCCGCCCACCCAGGTCACGTCCCACGGATGGGTCAGTCCGGTGGCGACGGTGCGAAGGACGAAGGTCGGAGCCGCCTCGGCAGCGAGCGGGGTGACGAGCCCGACCCCGGCGAGCGCCGGAGCGGCCAGGGCGAGGGCCAGGATCGATGCCGGACGGCGGATCAGACGGTTGAGCATCGGCACTCCTACGTTGGCGGACCCCGAGGTCACCGCCACAGTAATGCGCCGCCCCGCGTCACCAACGCAACGATCCCGCGGCCAGGCCGCGGGATCGTCACGTCAGTCAGGGCACCTTCGTGCCCACGGACCACGTCAGCTCACGCGCTCAGGCGAGGCCCTTGTCCTTCAGCCATTCACCAGCGACCTGGTCCGGATCCTGACGGTCGGTGTCGACCTTGCCGATCAACGCCGTCAGGTCGTCGGTGGTCAGTGCGGCCGACACGGCGTCGAGCGCGCCGCTCACCGTGGAGTCAGAAGCCAGATCGGCCCGGACCAGCGGCAGCACGTTCTGCGGGAGGATCATCGACTCCGGATCCTCGAGCTTGACGTAGCCCTTCTCGGCGATGATCGGGTCGGTCGTGTAGAAGGTCGCGACCTGGATCTTGTTGCTGTCGAGGTCGGCGATCTTCGGCGGGTACTTGGGGTACGGGGTGAACGCCTTGAACTTGGCGCCGTAGATGCTCTCCACACCCTTGGGTCCGTAGGCCCGCGACTCGAGCTCGGGGGGTCCACCCAGCGTCGAGTCGGCCGAGATCTTCTTCAGGTCGGCCAGCGAGGCGATGCCGTTCTGGGCCGCGTACTCCTTGGTCACCACGTACACGTCCTGGTCGACCGCGGCCGAAGGCTCGAGCACCTTGAGGTCGCTGGGCAGCGCGTCGGGCAACGCCGCGTTGACCTCCTCGGCCGTCTTGGCGTCCGCATCAGCGTCGAAGTTGAGCAGCAGGTTGCCGGTGTACTCCGGGACCACCGAGATCGACTGGTCCTGCAGGGCCTTGATGTAGATCTCGCGCGAACCGATGCTGAGCTTGGTCGAGCTCTGCACCCCCTTGGCCACCAGCGCCTGGGAGTAGATCTCGGCCAGGATCTTCGATTCGGTGAAGTCGGCCGATCCGACGACGACCGGTGCGCTCGTGGCGCCCGACCCGGAGGCCGACGGAGCTGCGGAAGTCTCACCGAGTGGGTCGCCTCCGCCGCCACCACACGCCGCCAGGAGCAGTGCGGCGAGGGTGAGGCCGACACCGGCCAGTGGCTTCTTGATCTTCATGGTGACTCCATCCGTCCCGGGGAGTGATTCCCGACTATCCAACCAGGCTAGGTAGAAATTGCGGCAGTAGCCGTGCGTGTCTTTCTCCCTGGACGACTTCGGCGTCCGGCCGACCAGCCGATGCACCCCAGCAGCACGTCGAGAACGATGGCCAGCACGGCCACCACGATGGCCCCGGCGACCATCTGGGAGTAATTACGGGTGGCGTTGCCGGTGATCAGCAGGCGACCGAGCGCCCCGCCCCCGGTGAAGCCGGCGATGGTGGCGGTGGCGACGACCTGCAGCGTCGCACTGCGCAGACCGGAGATGATCAGCGGCAACGCGAGCGGCACCTCGACCTTGGTGACCACCTGGCCGGCCGACATGCCGAGCGCGCGGGCGGCGAGCACCGCTTCGGGCTCCGCACCCTCGACCCCGGCGGCGGTCGCGGTGAGGATGGCCGGCAGGGCCAGGATGGCCAGGACCCCGATGATGGGCAGGGCACCGGTCCCGAGCAGCAGCACGACCAGCACCAGCAGGCCCAGGCTGGGGATGGCCCGAGCGGCATTGCTGGTGCCGATGACCAGGAACGAGCCGCGCCGGGTGTGTCCGATCAGGATGCCCACCGGCACCGCGATCAGGGCGGCCAGCGCCACCGCGGCGGCGGTGTAGCGCAGGTGCTCGAGCAGCAGTTGCAGGATGCCGTTGGTCCCGGTCCAGTTGGCCGGGTCCAGCACGTAGTCGAAGATCGTCATGCTGTCCGCCGCCGCCTCGCCCACGGCAGGGTGCCGCGTTGGATGATCAGGATGATCGCGTCGAAGATCAGCGCCAGCACCAGCGTGAGGACCAGACCGACGATGATCGGGGTGTAGAAGAAGCTCCCGAAGCCGAGATCGAAGAGCTTGCCCAACGCTCCGCTGCCGACCAGCACGGCCACGCTGACCAGCGCGATGTTGGACACGGTGACGACCCGCAGCCCGGCGAAGATCACCGGCATGGCCAGGGGCAGCTCGACGCCGAACAGCCGGCGAAACCACCCGTAGCCCACGGCGGTCGCCGACTGCTTGACCAGCGGGGGCACCGAACGGAGTCCGTCGACCACGCTGCGGACCAGCAGGGCCACCGAGTAGATGGCCAGGGCCACCACGATGTTCGCCGGGTTGAGGATCTTGGTGCCGAGCAGCAGTGGCATCAGCACGAACAGCGCCAGCGAGGGAATCGAGTAGATGACGCCGAACAGCGCCAGGATGACGTTCGCGGCCTTACCGGTCTTGGACACCAGGTAGCCGAGCGGTAGCGAGACGATCAGCGCGACCAGGACCGGCAGCACCGCGAGCACGATGTGCTCGAGCGTCAACTGCCCGATCATCGGGATGTTGCGGTTGAGCCACTTCCAGTCGAGGTTCATCGCCCGGCCTGCGGATAGGGCCGGATCTCGGTCGGCGCATCGTCGTCGCCGGGCAACCGGTCGGTCGCCGTCGGACGGATCTGGGTCTCGTCGTCGTCGGCCGGACGCGGATCCTGGGTCTCAGCCGGGTTCTCGGCGACCGGGACGCCGGCCACGACGATCGGGGCCTGGTCGCCGCGCTCCGACTCGTCCAGGGCGTCGTCGGTCCCGGCGGTCTCGGCCGCAGCGGCGTCGTCCGAGGGTGGCCGATCGGAGATGGCCGCCGGTTTCGACACCACCGTCTCCTGATCGGCGCCCGACTGTGGCGGCTCGACCGGGATCCGGGTCGATCCTGACCCGGACGCTTCAACCGTCGTCGGCGAGCCGGCCCGGTCGCCCGAGCCGTCATCGGTCGCCGCCGTACCGGCGGCCGAGGCCGAAGACGCGCCGGCGGTCGAGGCCGAAGACGCGCCGGCGGTCGAGGTCGGGGACACCGTGATGGTGGCCGGCTCAGCACCGAGCTTGCTCCGGCTGACCTGGGCCAGGATGGCCGAGGCCCCGACCACGCCGGCGAACCGCCCGGTGTCGGGAGCCACGGCCACGGCCAGGCCGTAGGGCGAGGTCAAGGCGGAATCGAGGGCCACGCGCAGCGTGTCCTGGTCCGGGACGAAGGTCGAGCCCAGCGGCAGCATCCGCTGGTCACCGGAGCGGCCGGCCCAGCCGATCGGCCGGGCGTCGGCGTCGACGACCAGGGTCGGCTCGTCGGGTGCGGCCGATCCGAGGTCGCGGACCACGCGCACCGAGTCGAGCGAGATCCCGCCGGCCGGTCGGAACGACAGCGACCGGTAGCCGCGGTCGCGGCCGATGAAGCCCTCGACGAACGCGTCGGTCGGCTCGTCGAGCAGTTGCTGCGGCGTGCCGACCTGGGCCAGCTGGCCACCGACTCGCAGGATGACCACCTGATCGCCGAGCTTGATGGCCTCGTCGATGTCGTGGGTGATCAGGATGATCGTCTTGCTGATCTCGCGCTGCAGGCCGAGGAAGAACTCGTGCAACTCGGCGCGGACGACCGGGTCGACGGCCGAGAACGGCTCGTCCATCAGCATGACCAGGGGGTCGGCGGCCAGTGCCCGGGCCACCCCGACCCGCTGCTGCTGCCCGCCCGACAACTGGGCCGGGAACCGGTTGGCCATCCGCCGGTCCAGCCCGACGTTGTCGAGCAGGGTCAGCGAACGATCGCGGATCTTCTGCTTCGACCAGCCCAGCAGTCCGGGAACGGTGCCGATGTTGTCGAGCACCGAGCGGTGCGGGAACAGCCCCCCGTTCTGGATGACGTAGCCCATCTGCCGGCGCAGCGTGGTCTTGCGACGCGACTTGAGCGGGGTGCCGTCCCAGGTGATGGTGCCGGTGCTCGGCTCCAGCATCCGGTTGACCATCCGCAGCGTCGTCGTCTTGCCACAACCGGACGGGCCGACGATCACGGTGATCTGGCCGGACGGGACGATCAGGCTGAGGTCCTGGACTGCGGCGGTGCCGTCCCGGTAGGTCTTGCCGACTGATACGAACTCGATCACGTGCTACCCCAGGTGCTCCGCGACGCCTCGTCGGCGCCGTCGCCCACGACAGTAACGTCGGCCACGGACATTTTCTCGACCTCGCGCGGCGTGGCTGGGCCCGCGCCTCCGGCCGCTCGAACTGTCGGTGGGCGTCCCTAGTATTCATCTGACCCGCGGTGTGGCGGATCGGCGAGCTAAGTTACCGACCAGTAACTTAGCGTGAGGAGACTTCGATGACCGTCGTAGCGATCGTCCTGGCGCTGGCGGTCTCGGCCGTGGGCATCGCCCTGTTCGCCCGGGCGGCCGCCGGCATCGTCGGCGTGGTGCGGCTGGGACAGCCGGTGGTCGACCGCCGCGACCGACCCGGTCAGCGCTGGAAGCACCTGGCCACCGAGACCCTGGGCCACACCCGGATGCTGCAGTGGAGCACGGTCGGCATCGCGCACTGGTTCGTCTTCGTGGCCTTCGGCGCCCTGTTCTTCACCCTGGTCACCGCGTACGGGCAGCTCTTCGACCCTCGTTTCGCCCTGCCGATCATCGGCCACTGGGTCGTCTACGAGTGGGCCAGCGAGATCATCGCCTGGGCGGGACTGATCTCGATCGTGCTCCTGACGGTGATCCGGGCCCGGTCGCGCCACGAGGGGCGCGGATCGCGGTTCTACGGCTCGCGCGGCTGGATGGGGGTGTTCGTCGAGCTCGTCATCCTCGGCATCGTCGTCTGCGTCCTGGCCCTGCGGGCGCTGGAGTACCAGTTGCTCGGCGCCGAGACCTCGCGCTGGCACTTCCCGCTGACCTGGTTCCTGCTGCCCGGCGGGATCGCTGCGAGCACGCTGGCCACCGCGATCATCCTGGTCGCCGCGCTCAAGATCATCGTCTCGATGTCGTGGTTCGTGGTCATCGGGTTGCACCAGACGATGGGGGTGGCCTGGCACCGGTTCACCGTCTGGCCGAACATCTGGTTCAAGCGCGAATCGTCCGGCCGACCCGCCCTGGGCGCCCTGCCCCCCATCGTGGTCGACGGGAAGCCGCTCGACTTCGCCGAGATCGAGGACCTCGACGAGGACGCCGCGCTCGGGGTGGCCAAGATCGAGGACTTCAGCTGGAAGGGACTGCTCGACCTCACCTCGTGCACCGAGTGCGGGCGCTGCCAGTCGGTGTGCCCCGCCTGGCACACCGGTAAGCCGCTGTCGCCCAAGCTGCTGGTGATGGACCTGCGCGAGCATGCGTACGCCAAAGCGCCCTACCTGCAGACCGACCCGGCCGACCGGGACACGCTGCCGGCCGCGGTGCAGCTCGAGGCCCAGCGGTCGCTGGTCGGACCGATCCAGGTCGGCGAGGACGGCGTCCCCGGGGTGATCGACCCCGACGTGCTGTGGTCGTGCACCAACTGCGGCGCCTGCGTCCAGGAGTGCCCGGTCGACATCGAACACGTCGACCACATCGGCGGGATGCGGCGCCACCAGGTGATGGTCGAGTCGGAGTTCCCCAAGCAGCTCAACGGCCTGTTCAAGGGGCTGGAGAACAAGGGCAACCCGTGGTCGATGAACGCGCGCGGCCGGCTCGACTGGACCAAGGGACTGCCGTTCACCGTCCCCGTCGTCGGCAAGGACGTCGACGACCTGACCCAGGTCGACTATCTGTTCTGGGTCGGGTGCGCGGGGGCGTTCGAGGACCGGGCCAAGAAGACCACCCAGGCCATCGCCGAGTTGCTGCACACCGCCGGAGTCCGCTACGCGGTGCTCGGCAACGGCGAGACCTGCACCGGCGACCCGGCGCGGCGCGCAGGCAACGAGTTCCTGTTCGCCGCAGCTGGCCATGGAGAACGTCGAGACGCTGAACGAGGCCAAGGCGACCAAGATCGTCACCAGCTGCGCCCACTGCCTCAACTCGCTGCGCAACGAATACCCGCAGTTCGATCTCTACGTCGAGGTCGTCCACCACACCCAGCTGCTCAACCGGCTGGTCCGCGAGGGCAAGCTCACCCCGGTCGCTCCGGCCGAGGGCGAGAGCCGCTCGATCACCTACCACGACCCGTGCTTCCTCGGTCGTCACAACGAGATCTACGAGCCGCCGCGCGAACTGCTCGGCGCCATCCCCGGAGCCAAGGTCGCGGAGATGGAACGCACCAAGGAGCGCTCGTTCTGCTGCGGCGCCGGGGGCGCCCGGATGTGGATGGAGGAGGACCTCGGCACCCGGATCAACGCCAACCGGACCGCCGAGGCGGTCCGCACGCTCGACGGCGCCGAGAACGGGGCCATCGCCACCGGCTGCCCCTTCTGCCGGGTCATGTTGAGCGACGGCCTGACCAGCGAACAGGCCGACGGAACGGCCCCGCAGTCGACCGAGGTCCTCGATGTCGCCCAACTCCTGCTCGAGTCGGTCCGCCGCGGTCAGCCCAGCACTGACGCCACCTGACGTCACTCCGCTCTTGTAATGACGTCACAATGGCGCCACACTGGTGTCATGAATCTTTCTCCCTACGTCGAGACCGTCCGTTCAGGGGTCACCCAGGCGGCGGCGCTGGGCGACGACCACACCCGTTACGTCGCCGAGCAACTCGGCTCCGCGCTCGATGCCGCCACCCGGTTGGCGCTCATCTCTGCCCTGTCCGATGCGGCGGCCGCCATCAGCGCCGACCTGGCTCCGACCTCGGTCGAGCTACGGATGACCGGGACCGAGCCCGAATTCGTGGTCGCCGTGCCCGAACCGCTGGACGCACCGGTGCTGCTCGTCCCCGAACCGGATCCGGAGGTCGCCGAGCCCGCTTCTGAGGAGTTCGACGAGGAGGAGCCCGTGGCCCGGGTCAGCCTGCGGCTCCCCCAGTCGGTCAAGGCCCGGGTCGACGAGCGCGCCGACGGCGAAGGCATCTCGACCAACGCCTGGCTGATCCGGGCGGTGATGGATGCGCTCGCCGAGTCCGGCCGGACCTCGCGTCGCCCCGGGAGCGAGTCGTTCCCTCCGCTCTTCGGGCCGAACGGGCCGTTCGGCGAGCACGGGGTGTTCGGCCCGCACGGACCGTTCGGAGGAGGTGGCGACCGTCGCCCCCAGGGACCGGGCGACGGCGGCAAGCGCTCCCGCGGCAACGTCCAGGGCTGGGTCCGATGACCTTCCGCAACGAGGTGTTCTCCGGCGTACGCCACGTCCACATCGACAATTTCGGCAGCGGCACGATCACCATCGAGCCGTCGCCGGGTCCGGACGTCGAGTCGGCCCTCAACGCCGCCGACCCGGACTTCGTCACCGCGGTGCAGATCCGCCAGGACCACGACCAGCTGCGCTTCAGCTTCCCGCACGCCTTTGTGCAGGGCTCGGCGCATCTACGGCTCGGCGTCCCGGCCGGGTTGACCTTCGCCATCCGATCGGGTTCGGCCGAGGTCTCGGCCACCGCCGATCTCGGCCGGACCAAGATCGTCAGCGGCTCGGGAGACGTCACCCTGGGTCGGGCCGCGGACCTCGACTGTTCGACCGGGTCCGGAGCCATCACCGTGGCTCAACTGCTCGGCCGCTCGGCCCGCCTGGTCTCCGGCAGCGGCGAGATCAGTCTGGGTGAGGTCAGTTGTCCGCTGAACGCCAAGTCGGCCTCCGGCGACGTCACCGTGCGCGAGCTCCGCCGGGCGTCGATGGCGGGCAGCTCGGGCTCGGGCGACATCACGGTCAGCGCGACCACCGGGTCGATCGGGCTGCGCTCGGCATCGGGGTCGCTGACCGTGGGGGTGGCCGAGGACCTGCCGGCCTGGCTCGACGTCTCGTCGGTGTCCGGAGAGGTCCGCATCGCGCTCGACTCCGCTGCCCCGCCGGCCAAGGGCGAACCCTTCGTCGCCATCCGGGCGCGGACCGCCTCCGGGGACGTGACCGTCTACCGAGCCTAGGCCGACGCGACTGGGGCCAGAGCGACCCAGGTCAGCGCGGTTCGATCTCGGTGCGGTGGAAGTTCAGGTGCGAACGGCTCTGAGTCGGGCCGCGCTGACCCTGATACCGCGACCCGTAGGTGGCCGAGCCGTAGGGGTGCTCGGCCGGCGAGGTCAGCCGGAAGAAGCACAGCTGGCCGATCTTCATCCCCGGCCACAGCTTGATCGGCAACGTGGCCACGTTGGACAGCTCGAGAGTCACGTGTCCGGAGAACCCGGGGTCGATGAACCCGGCCGTGGCGTGGGTCAGCAGGCCGAGCCGCCCGAGCGAGGACTTCCCCTCCACCCGTGCCGCGATGTCGTCGGGCAGGGTGACGATCTCGTAGATCGACCCCAGAGCGAACTCGCCCGGGTGCAGGATGAACGGCTCGTCACCGTCGGGCTCGACCGGCCGGGTCAGCTCCGCCTGCTCGACCGCCGGGTCGATGTGCGGATAGCGATGGTTCTCGAAGACCCGGAAGTAGCGATCGAGCCGGACATCGATGCTCGAGGGCTGCACCATCTCGGCCGCATAGGGCTCGAGTCCGATCCGGCCCGCGGCCACCTCGGCCTTGATGTCGCGATCGGAGAGCAGCATGCGCCGACCCTATCGCCCGGACCGGGAGCGCCCGGCCTATGTCACGCTCGCCGGATCTCCAGCCAGTGGTCGCCGATGGAGACGATCGACCCCTGCTCGACGTAGACGACCTCGCCCATCTGGCACCGGGTCGAGACGCCCTGGGCGTTGGTCACCGTCGAACCGTTGGTCGACCCCCGATCGACCACGAAGACGCCGCTGGCGTCGAGTCCGACGGCCAGGTGCGACTTCGAGACCGTCCGGGTCTCGTCGGCGATTTTGATCAACTGCGCGTCCTCCTCGCCCGGCTGCGGTTGCGGGTTGCGACCGAGCAGGACCAGCCCGTCGAGGGCGATCTCGCGCCCGTCGTCGAGCACGGCCCGCCACCCTGACCGCGGCACCGCGGCGGTGACGTCGTCGGCCGAGGCACTGCCGAACGGTTGCGGTGCGGACACCGGCGTGACCGGACGCTGCGGCGGCGGGCCGCCACGACCGACCGGCGCGTACGGTGCCCCCGGTTTCATCCCCGGCGGCGGGGTCAGCGGGGCCGGCGGACCGCCGGGTCCACCGGACGGCGCCGACGGGGTGGGCTGGCCGTAGGGGCCCTGACCAGGACCGGTCCGGGCGTAGCCCGGCTGCGGCGGTCCGTACGCGGGGGCCTGCTGACCGGGGGCCGAGGGCTGGTGCTGCGGCGGGAACTGCGGGGGCGCGCTCGGCTGGTGCTGCGGCTGCTGCTGACCGGGCTGCTGCGGCGGGTACTGCGGCGGCGGACCGGCCGGGAGGTGCTGAGGTGCCGACGCAGCCGCGGACGCATGGTGGGCCGAGCGGGGTGCGAGCGCCCGGCGCTTGATCATCACGGCCTTGGCCGCCTGGTCGTGCAGGCCCTGGTGCCGCGGGTGCAGCAGCAACAGGATGAGCAGGACGAGCAGCCCGATGCCGGTGACCGACAGCAGCCACAGCACCAGCCCCCGGATGAGCGCCCGGCCGACGCCGATCGGGCGGCCGTCGTAGAAACCGACCAGTTGCAGCTTCATCACCTGCATTCCGGGCGTGGCCGCCTTGTTGCCCAGGCGAAGCAGCAGCAGGACCGCCCAGGCCAGGTTGACCACCGAGGCGATGACGGACAGCACGCCTCCGCCGTCGTCCATGGTCGGCAGAACCACGGCGAGCACGACACCGACGACCAGCGGCACCGAGATGTCGATCAGATAGGCGACGAACCGCGATCCGAGGGGCGCGACCTCGACGCCCGGCGGCAGGCCGGTTTCGCGGCTGGGGTTTCCGGGTGCACCCGATGGCATTCGGACTCCTTGTGGACGCGGGCGAGTCAGGACGACGCGCGTGATCCGACGTTACTGAGGGAAGTCAATCAGAACCGACACGCCGTCGCCGAGTTCGATGACACTGCCCAGGTGGATCGGCTCGGCGCTGCCGGGCGCCAGCGATCTCCGCTGGTGACCAGGCGCGACGACGATCGTGCCGTTGGTCGAGTTGAGATCGGTGACCACGATCTGCCAACCGTCGGGCGCGACCTCGGCATGGGTGCGGCTGATGTCGCCGCCCGGACTGGGCACGGTCATCAGGCGCGGCTCACGGGTCGACGCCCGCTCACCGGACGGGGCACGACCGATCAGCACCGCGCGGTCCAACCCGACACTGGTGCCGTCGGAGGACCGGAGCACCGCCAGCACCGGCGGTGGGACCAACCGGGGCGGCTGCGGCGGGATCGGCGTGCTGCAGACCCGGCAACGCTCGACGTTCGGTGGACTGTGATGCCCGTACGGACAGGTGACGGCGAGGATCCCCGAGCCCCGACCCTGCTCCGGTGCGCTCGGCCGCCCGGCCGGCGCGGAGGTCGGCATCATCAGCTGCGTGTCACCGTTCTCCAGCTCGTCGAGCATGCTCGGCTGATAGGGCTGGTCGATCGGCGGGCCCCCCGGCGCGCCGAAGCCGGGCGGCGGCCCCACGGGCGGCGGTCCGGCCGCCGGGGGTAGGCCGAACGGAGCCGGCAGGGCGAACGGCGTCCCCGGCGCGGCGGGTCCGGCGGGCGCGAACGGATCCGGCGCATCGAATCCGTGCGGCTGAGCCGGGTCGTCCTCGTCGACCGCGGCCGGCTGCTCGGACTCGTCGTAGCCACCGGGATCCTCGTCGTCCTCGGCCGTCGCCCCGGAGGCGAACGGTTCCGGCTGGGCGAACGGGTCCGGCTGGGCGAACGGGTCCGGCTGGGCGAACGGGTCCGGCGAACCGAACGGATCGGTCGGCCCGTTCGGGTCGTCATCGCCGGACTCGGAGCCGACCGGGTCGCCGTCGTAGCCGGTGTCGGCGAACGGGTCGTCCATCAGCTCGGTCGACAGACCCTGGGTCTGCTCGACCGGGTCGCCGGCGTCGCTGTCCACCGCCTCGTCGAAGGCCTGATCCGCAGACGGGTCGTCACCGCCGGGCGACTCGAACTCCAACTCGGCATCGGAGTCGGGTTCGGGGGCGGCGACCGTCGCGACCGGGAGCACCGGCGGGAGGGCCGGCGGCACCGGAGCGACCGAGGCCGACTCATCGTCATCGGCGTCCGACGGTGCGACCGTGGCCGACCGGGGCACGAGGTGCTGGGGCGAGGAGACTCGAGCCGCCTCGTCGGCGTCGAGATCGACCGAGCCGGCGCGGACGGCGCCGACGACCAGCGGCAGGGTCAGAACCGGCGCCTCGGGCCGCGGACCCGAGCCGCCGGGCGAGGTGCTCACGCGGACCCGGGACACCTGACCGTGGCCGGTCTCGCTCCAGGTCTGGATGCCTTCGCCCGACGCCAGCACCGCTCCGGAGCCCGCATCGGTCACCGTCACCGTCCCCCGGACCAGCGAACGCATGCCGTCCGCGGTCCAGAACAACGCGGCGAAGCTGGGCATCCGGTCGATCTGGAAGGCGGCGAGGCGAGTGGCCAGTTCGGGCATCGATGCGGAGTCGAGCACGCTCTCCCAGAGCCCTTCGATGAACGACGACGCATCGCTCGGCGGCGGTTCGAGCACCACCAGCGACGTGGGTCCGGCCAGCACCAACCAGTCACCCGGGGTGTATCGGGCCCGCCAGTGGCCCACGGTCTCGGTCATCGCTACCTCCTGATGGCTCATTATGATGCGGGGATGCCGGTCGAGTCTTCCCGTCAGCCGACCGACGCGTTCGAGGTCGGCGATTTCGCCGACGCCGTCGACCGCATTCTGCTGTCGGAGGCGGCCGAACACCTGGCGTCGACCGCGCTCGGCCGCGTGGTGGTGGTCGACGACATCACCGGCGCCCTCTCCTGTGCGCTGCGACGCCGGCTCGGTCCAGATGCCGAACTGGTCCGGGTCCACGACTCGCTGATCGGCGAACGAGCGGTCGACGCCCGACTGGGCGAACACGGACTCGAGGTCGCCTCGGTGGCGCCCGACGCTGCGCCCTTCGCCGGCGCCGAGCTGGTCGTGCTCCGACTGCCGGTCAGCCTGGCCGCGCTCGAGGACCTCGCGTACGCGATCGCCGAGCAGGCGGCGCCCGGCGTCCGGGTGCTTGCCGGGGCACGGATCAAGCACCTGAGCCGGGGGATGAACGACGTCCTCGGTCGGCACTTCGTGCAGGTCGATGCCAGCCTGGGCCGGCAGAACTCGCGGGTGCTCCGGGCTTCGAACCCTCGACCTGGACCCGCGCCCGCGTCGCCGGCCACCACCGTCCTGGACGATGTCGGTCTCACCGTGTGCGCGTACGGCGGAGTCTTCGCCGGAGCCCGTCTGGATCTCGGCACCCGGCTGCTGCTGGGGACGGTCGACCAGTGGGCCGGTGGGGCCCGGAGCGTCGTCGACCTCGGCTGCGGCACCGGGCTGCTGGCCGCGGCCGCCGCCCGCCGGCTGCCCGCCGCCCGGGTCCTCGCCGTCGACGAGACCTGGTCGGCGGTCCGGTCCACCCGCGCCACCGCCGTGGCCAACCGGCTCGCCGATCGGATCAGCGTCGAACGGACCGACGGCCTCGGCGCCGAGGCGAGTCCCGATCTGATCCTGTGCAACCCGCCGTTCCACCGCGGCGCGGCCAAGGACTCGACCACCGCGTTCACGATGATCCAGGACGCCGCCCGGACGATGCGCCCCGGCGCCGAGCTGTGGCTGGTCTACAACGCTCACCTGCCCTATCTGCCGAGCCTGCGACGGATGGGATCGACCAAGATCATGGCCCGCGACCGCAGCTACCTGGTCACGCGGACGGTGCGGGGCGCCAGGGCTTGAGCCACTCGGTCTCCGGCCACCCCTCGGCCCCGGCCATCAACTCGTACATGGTGGCGCCGTCGATGTGTTCGCGCACGATGTCGGCGTGGCCGGCGTGCCGCGCCAGCTCCTCGATCACGTGGATCAGGATCCAGCGCGCCGAGAAGCCGGCCGGATCCTCCGGGAACCACGGCGCCGGGGGCAACGGGAAGCGCTGATCGAGCGAGTCGAGCGACCGGGCCGCCGCCTCGGTCGCCACCGCCACCTCGTCGAACGCGGCGATCAGCTCGGCCAGCGTGGCGTCACCGGGGGCGAACGTGTCGGCGTACGCGTCCTCGTCGGACCCGGGACGGCCGTTGATGGTGTCGACCCACCCCTGCTCGGTGTGCGCAGCGTGCTTGAGCAACCCGGCGATGCTCAACGACGACCGGGTCGGCGTCGACCGGGCCTGCTCGTCGGTCAGCCCGAACGCCGCGTTCTTCAGACCGTCCCGTTGCTGGACGAGGTAGAGCAGCAACTGCTCACGTTCGTCATCCACCGACGCAGGCATACCGGGCATCTGTCACTCCTTCTGGGCTGGGCACTGTCCTCACCCTGGCAGGGCCCGCTGACAGTTCTGCCGCCGGCGGTGGGGCCCTCACACCACCGCGGCGCGCAGGGTCAGTACGTCGGGCAGATGGGCGGCGATCTGGGTCCAGTTCTCCCCGTCGTCGGTGCTGGCGAAGATCGAGCCGTCGCGGGCCCCGAGGTAGAGACCCATCTGGTCGGCCTGGTCGGAGGTCATGGCGTCGCGCATCACCGCGGCGTAGAAATCGTCGGGCAACCCGGACCGCGACGGCCGCCAGGTCTGTCCGGCGTCGTCGGAGCGCCACACCCGGGCCTGACCCTGCGGCGGCAGCCGCTCGCCGTCGGCCACCAACGGGAACACGAACACCGTGTCCGGCCGGTGTGGGTGGACGACGATCGGGAAACCGAAGTCGGCGGGCAGCCCGTCGGCGATCGAGACCCACTGGTCACCACCGTCGTCGGAGCGGTAGACCCCGTGGTGGTTCTGGGCGAACAGCCGGTCGGGCGCCGACGGGTGGGCGGCGACCTTGTGCACGCACTGCCCGAACTCCGGCCACGGGTCGGGGAAGAAGTAGGCCTTGATCCCCCGGTTGGCCGGCGACCAGGTCTGCCCGCGGTCGGCCGTGCGATAGACCCCACCGGTCGACATGGCCACGGTGACCCGGGCCGGGTCGTGCGGATGCGGGACGATCGTGTGGATCGCCTGGCCGCCGAATCCCGCACCCCACTGCTCACGGTGCGGGTGGTCCCACAGCGAGCGGATGAGACGGAAACTCGCTCCCCCGTCTTCGGAGCGGAACAGCGCGGACGGCTGCGTCCCGGCGTAGAGCACGTCGGGCTCCTCCACCCGTCCCGGCTGGATCTGCCAGACCCGCTCGACACTGGTGCCGAAGTCGGCCGGGAAGTTGACCGAGGCTCCGAGCGCCTCGGTCCAGGTCTCGCCCAGGTCGTCGGAGCGGTAGACCCCCGGACCGAAGTGCTCGCTGGTCCCGCTGGCGTAGAGCCGGGGTCGCGGACCGCGGGTGTCGATGCAGGTGGCGTAGACGCCCTGCATCAGCAGATGCGGCCCCGACCACGTCCAGCACCGGCGTTCGTCGTCGCTCCGGCCGACCCACAGCCCCTTCTTCGTTCCCGCGAGCAGCACCCCAGTCATACGTGACCCTCCTCACATCAGGTGACCAATCTAGAACCTCGACATCTTCGACCATCGCGGCGTTGAGAAGTCATCGCCGGGACCTGTCCCGACCGGACCGGACCCACCCGAGAGCAGGCCGCCACCCAGGGCTCGGTGACCATGAGCCGGACCGGGTTGGGCACGGCATGTGATCCAGCCGCCGGGAGTCGGCCCCGGCGCCGAAGTGTCAGTACTGCGGAATATGGTGCGACGAGACGGGGCCAACGGGGGTGCCGTCGGGGAAGGTCGGTCATGCGGTCACGGAAGCTTGTCCTGGTCACCTTCCTGGCGTTGCTGGCCCCGCTCCTGCTGACCACCCCGCCGGCGCGAGCGGCCGATCCCCAGCCCGCCGCGGTGTCGGTGCCCGGGTCGTTCAAACCGAGGTGGGGTGCGCGAGCGACTGGCAGCCCGACTGCGATGCCGTCGCCATGACCCGACGAGCCAACGACGACGTGTGGTCGCTCGCCGTCCCCGTGCCGGAGGGGCCCTTCGCCTACAAGTCCGCGATCGACAAGAGCTGGGATGTCAGTTACGGGGCGAACGCCGTGCCGGGCGGGCCGGACATCCCACTGGGTGACCGACGACCTCACCGCTCCCCTGCTGACCGCGGCCGGCAATTTCCAGCCCGAGCTCGGCTGCCCCGCCGACTGGTCACCGGACTGCCTGCGGTCATGGCTGCAGGACATCGACGGTGACGGCGTCTCGACCTTCACCACCGACGCTCTGCCGATCGGCAACTACCTGGTCAAGACCACGGCGGGGATGAATGGGGACGTCAACTACGGAAAGGACGGGGTCCCCGGTGGCGCCGACATCGGATTCAGCGTGGCCAAGACCGGTGCGCCGGTCACCTTCAGCTTCGACGGCACCAGCCACGTGCTCACCGTGACGACCGAGCCGGGTCTGCCCGAGATCGTCGGTCAGCGCGCCTACTGGCTCTCTGCCCGCACGCTCGCCTGGGAGCAGGCCACCGACGAGCCGGGACGGACGTACGCGCTGTACGCCGCGCCCGGCGGCGGTCTGACGGTCACCGAGGAGGGCATCACCGGCGGCACCGTCATCCCGCTGACCCGGCGCCCCGCCGGTCTGCCCGCCGCCCTGCGCGAGCGGTACCCGGCCCAGGCCGACCTGAGCGCGCTGCGGCTGCCGGCGAGCGTGTCGAAGCGCGCGATCAGGAAGCTGCTCCGCGGTCAGGTCGCGGTGGTCGCCCTCGACGCCGACGGGCGTCCGGTCGCCGGCTCCGGTCTGCAGATCCCCGGCGTGCTCGACGATCTGTACGCGGCCCGCGCCGAGCGCGCGGATCTCGGCCCGACCTGGAAGCGCGGGCGACCGACACTGGCCGTCTGGGCGCCGACCGCGGTCGAGGTCCACGCGAACCTGTACCGCCGCGGCTCCGGCCCAGCGGCTCCCCGCCAGCGGGTGAAGTTGACCCGGACCGCCGGCGGTGTGTGGTCGGTCCGTGGCCCCCGGTCGTGGCGCAACCGCTACTACCAGTTCGAGGTCGCCGTCTTCGTCCCCGAGACCGGCCGCATCGAGCGCAACCTGGTCACCGACCCCTACAGCGTCGGCCTCTCGCGCAACTCCGAGCGCAGCCTGTTGATCGATCTCGATCGGCGTGCGCTGGCGCCGGCCGGCTGGGCCCGGCTGGCCAAGCCTCGCTTGTCCAAGCCGGTCGATCAGGCCATCACCGAGTTGCACGTCCGCGACTTCTCGATCAGCGACCCGACCGTCCCCGCCGCCGACCGCGGGACCTACCGGGCGTTCACCGACTCCTCGAGCCGTGCGGCCCGCTATCTGAAGTCGCTGGCCGATGCGGGGATGACCACCGTCCACCTGCTCCCGAGCAACGACATCGCCACCGTCGACGAGGACCGTTCGAGCTGGTCCGAGCCGGATTGCGAGCTGGCCGCGTACGCGCCGGACAGCGAGGAGCAGCAGGCCTGCGTCAAGAAGATCACCGCCGACGACGGCTTCAACTGGGGTTACGACCCGCTGCACTACACGGTGCCCGAGGGCTCCTACTCGACCGATCCGGAAGGTGCGGTGCGGACCAAGGAGTTCCGGGCCATGGTCGCGGCGCTCAACCGCAACGGCCAGCGCGTGGTGATGGACGTGGTCTACAACCACACCTCCGACGCCGGCCAGAGCGGCCGGAACAACCTCGACCGCATCGTTCCCGGCTACTACCACCGATTGAGTTCGAGCGGCACGGTCGAGAACTCGACCTGCTGCCCGAACACGGCCACCGAGCACACGATGATGGGCAAGTTGATGATCGACTCGGTGCTGACCTGGGCCCGTGACTACAAGGTCGACGGTTTCCGGTTCGATCTGATGGGGCACCAGCCCAAGGCCGCCATGGTCGAGTTGCGGCAGCGGCTCGACCGGTTGACCCTGCGTCGCGACGGGATCGACGGCAAGCGGGTCTATCTCTACGGCGAGGGGTGGAACTTCGGTGAGGTGGCCGACGACGCCCAGTTCGTCCAGGCCACCCAGATCAACATGGCGGGCACCGGCATCGGCACGTTCAACGACCGGCTCCGGGACGCGGTCCGCGGCGGCGGCCCGTTCGACGATGACCCGCGGATCCAGGGCTTCGGCAGCGGACTGCTGACCGACCCGAACGGTGCGGCGGCCAACGGCACCGCCGCGGAACAACGGGCCCGCCTGCTGCTCAACATGGACCAGATCAAAGTCGGCCTGACCGGAAATCTGGCCGATTACCGTTTCGTGGACCGCACCGGGGCGACGGTCACCGGCGCCCAGGTCGATTACAACGGTTCGCCGACCGGTTACACCCGGGAGCCGCAGGAATCGATCACCTACGTCGACGCTCACGACAACGAGACCCTGTTCGATGCGTTGACCTACAAGCTCCCGATCGACACCGCCATGGCCGATCGGATCCGGATGAACACGCTGTCGCTGTCGACCACCGCCCTGGGTCAGGGCATCTCGTTCTGGCACGCCGGCAGCGACGCCCTGCGCAGCAAGTCGTTCGACGGCAACAGCTACGACTCCGGCGACTGGTTCAACGTGCTCGATCCGTCGTTGCAGGACAACGGCTTCGGCCGCGGCCTCCCGCCCAGTTCGCCCGCGAAGTGGCCGTACGCCAAACCCCTGCTCGCCGACCCGGCGCTCAAGCCGACCCCGGCCGACCTGGCCGAGGCCGAACGGCAGGCGCAGACTTTGCTGGCGATCCGCCGCACCAGCCCGCTGCTGCGCCTCGGCTCCGCCGCGCTGATCGATCAGAAGCTGACGTTCCCCACGAGCGGCCCGGACCAGACGCCGGGGGTCATCGTGATGCAGATCGACGACACCGTCGGCCGCGATGCCGACCCGGCGTTGCGCGGTCTGGTCGTCGTGTTCAACGCGACGCCGCAGACGACGCAGCAGACGATCAGTGCGGTCGGCGGACACGACTACCGGTTGCATCCGCTGCAGCGCCGCGGCAGCGATCCAGTGGTCAAGAAGGCCGAGTTCGACCGGGCCTACGGCACCTTCTCGGTCCCGGCCCGAACGGCCGCGGTGTTCGTCCGGAAATAGCCGGCCGACATTTGGAGAAAGTTAGTCTTTTTACGTAAAGTTGGTCATCGGGTTGCCGGCGGGGGCGTGCGCGACCTCCCATTCTTTTCCGACTCACGGGGCGGTCGGGTCTTTCTCCTGAAGGAGTCTCGGTGCGGCCCTCTTTTTCCCTTTTTCGGCGCCACCGGCGCAGCTCAGCGGTATTCGTGGTGCTCGGGGCGATCGCCTTGTTCGGCTTCTCGGCCGGGCCGGCGGCCGCGCAACCGAGCCGGATCAAGAACGCCGGCGCAGCCCGGACCATCAGCGGTGCCTACATCGTCGTGTTCAAGGACACCGCGGTGGCGAAGTCGCAGGTCGCCGCGACGACCGACCGCCTGGCCGGTGAGCACCGGGCCAAGGTCGACTTCCGCTACGCGGCCGCCCTGCGCGGCTTCTCGGCGCGGATGACCGCGGCGCAGGCCGAGAGATTGGCCGGCGACCCGTCCGTGGCCTACGTCGAGCAGGACCGCCAGGTGAGCATCGCGGCCACCCAGTCCAACACGCCGTCGTGGGGGCTGGACCGGCTGGACCGCCGGGACCTGCCGCTCAACACGACCTATTCCTCCCCCAACAGCGGGGCGGGCGTGACCGCGTACGTCATCGACACCGGCATCCGGACGACGCACAGCGATTTCGGCGGCCGGGCGGTCTGGGGTGTGAACACGGTCGACTCGACCAATTCCGACTGCAACGGTCACGGCACCCACGTGGCCGGGACGCTCGGCGGGAAGATCTACGGCGTGGCCAAGTCGGTCAAGTTGGTCGCGGTCAAGGTGCTCGACTGCAACGGCAGCGGGACGTTCTCCGCGGTCGCGGCCGGCGTCGACTGGGTCACCGCGCACCACACCACCGGCCTGGCCGTGGCGTCGATGAGCCTGACCGGTGAGGGCTCCGACGCGGCCGCCGAGACCGCGGTCCGCAACTCGATCGCCGACGGCATCACCTATGCGATCGCCTCGGGGAACGCGGGTGCCGACGCGTGCAACTACACCCCGGCCCGGGTGACCCAGGCCATCACCGTCAACGCCACCACCCGTACCGATGCCCGCGCCGCCTACAGCAACTACGGCACCTGCACCGACATCTTCGCCCCCGGCGACCAGATCACCTCGACCTGGAACACCAGCAACTCCGCGACCCAGGTCAGCAGCGGGACGTCGATGGCCACCCCGCACGTCGCCGGCGCGGCCGCCATCATCCTGGCCGCCAACCCGACCTACACCCCGTCCCAGGTGGCGCAGGTGCTGCTGAGCAACGGCAGCGCCGGGCGCGTCAGCGATCGGGGCACCGGGTCACCCAGCCGGCTGCTGTACGTGAACCCGCTCAATCCGGCGCTCCCGCCGGACTGTGCTCCGAAGACCAACGGCAACGACCGGGTCATCCCCGACCCGGGGACGGTCCAGTCGACCATCACCATCACCGGCTGCACCGGACGGGCTTCGGCGCTGTCGACCGTCTCGGTCAAGATCAAGCACCCCTACCGCGGCGACCTGATCGTCGACCTGATCGATCCGACCGGGACGGTGTTCCCGCTGCACAACCGGACCGGTGACGGCAACGACGATCTGGTGGCCACCTACACCCGCGACCTGGCCCGGGCCAACGCCAACGGCACCTGGGTGCTGCGGGTCACCGATGATGCCGCTCAGGACGCCGGAACGATCGACTCCTGGACCCTCGACCTCTGACCCGGCCGTCGGCCGGGGCGCGCGACCCCGCTGCGCGACCGCTGTGTGCGACGGGCGTGTGCGACGGGCGTGTGCGACGGGGGGTGCGGAAACGGCCCGTCCACGCACCCGGTCGGGCGCGATGGGACAGCGGTCAGCCCGAGCTGGTGAGCCCACGCACTGGGTCGGGTCGGGGATCACGACCAGGCCGGTGACATGACCACCTCACCTGACACCCACGATCGCCCCGGGCCCGGCGCGGTGGCTCAGCCCGCGGTGGCCGTTGCGGTCCCGGCCGAGCCCCGCGCCCACCACCACGCGCTCCGGCAACCCGGTGCGCTGGCGGCGCGCGAAGTCGTCGCCATCCTCGTCGCCGTCATCGGGTACCTGCATCAGCGCGCTGCTGGGCGTCGCCGCCGGCGCCCGGGCCTTCGTCCCCAGGACCACCGCGGCTGGATTCAGCCCTCCGGACGCGCAGCATCCGGGCCGGATCGCCGCTCCGCCCACGCGGCGCGGGTCAGCCGGTACTGCCGGAAGCGGGCACCGCCGTACACGACCTCGCCGTCGGGTCGGAAGCCGAAGCGCGCGACCACCCGATCGGGTCGGCGGCTGAACGGGAGCGCGATGATCACCTCGTCCAGCCCGAGTTCGCCGAATCCCCGGTCGAGCGCGGCGCGGGTGATCGCCGCGCCGTGGCCCCAGTACGCCGGACCGAGCACCAGCGCGAAGTCGGCCCCGTTGTCCTCGTGCTGGAAGCCGGCCCAGCCCGCGAAGGCGCCGTCGACCAGCACCGCCCACGGCCCGTACCCGTGCTCGGCCCACTGCCGGTCCTTCGCGGCGACCCAGGCCGCCGTCGCCTCGTCGTCGAAACGAGCGGCGAGCGGCATGTGCCGGGCGTTCCGCGGTTCGTCCAACAGCAACCGGACCTGGTCGAGCGGGATCCGGGTCAGTCGGGTGAACGCGACGGACGACACCTCAGCCCAGCGTGGTCCGGATGGCCGCGGCGAAGCCGTCCGGATCGGCCATGAACCCACCGTGGTCGCCCGGGAAGACGACCGGCTCGACCCCCAGCTGGGCGGCCAGCGCCTCGGCCGATCGCCGGGCCACCTCAGGTCCGGAGTCGGCCCCGATGGCCACCACCACGCGGGTCGGCGCCGCGGTCAGGGCAGCCACGTCCGGCCGGTAGCGGGTGAACGGCGTGAGCATCCGGAGGAAGAACAACTCGTCGTCGGACTGCTGCTTGGCCGTCGGCGGTGGCGAAGGCTCGTCGGCCACCGGCTCCATCCCCGGCGGCGGCCACTCCGCGCGGTCCGGCCCCGCCTCCCCGACCGCGCCCTGGTGCATCACCAGCGACACGAACCGACCCCAGGCCGAGCCCGAACCCGACTCGCGGTAGGTCTCGGCGATGTCGTCGACGGTGGCGCGCACGTGTGCGGCGTCGGGGAGTAGTTCGGTGACCGGCGGCTCGTGCGCGATCAGCGTCCGCACCTTGTCCGGGTAGGCGGTGACCAGGGCCAGCCCGGCGACCGCGCCGCCGCTGCTGCCGAACACCTCGGCCGGCCCGCCGCCGAACTCGTCGATGATCCGAGCCAGGTCGTCGGCCTCGACCTCGGGCGTGATCGGCGTGGTCAGGTCCTCGACCGTGCTCGCCCCCACCCCGTGGGGGTCGTAGGTGACCACGGTGAACGCATCAGCCAGCCGGTCGGCCACCGGACCGAACGGCTCACTGGTCATCGGCTGGCCGACGACCAGCAGCAACGGCCCGTGGCCGCGGGTCTCGTAGTAGAGCGTTCCCCCATCGATGTCGAGGTGGTGCTGGGTGACGGTCACGGTCGTTCTCCCTCGGGTCGGCGTTGATGAAGCGACAGACCTGGCCGCACCGTCTCATTCATCGCGGCTGCATCTCTCGATGGCGAAACGCATCAGGAGGTCCGCACCTCCAGGGTGTGGCGGCCGCGCCCGGTCGGCACGGTCACCTCGAGCCCACGGTTGGTGGTGCGGACCTGATACCGCGCGGCCGGCTTTCCGTCGAGCAGCACTCGGGTGAGGGTGGCCCCCCGGGGGACGGTGTGGCCGATCTCGACCGCCCGAGCTCCCACCGCCGCCGGCACCCGGATGCTCGTCCGGTAGCGGTCGCCGCGGTGCCGCGCGGTGACGGCGATCGCGCCATCGCCCAGCCGGATGGCCTGGCCGCGGATCACGGTCTGGCCGGCCGGGACCTGCGGCACCACCGACAGCCGGTCGCGACCGACATCGGGCCGGACGCCGAGCCACTGGTGCACGACCGCCCACGCGGTGCCGTAGTTGCCCCAGGCCTGCATGAACATCGAGCGGCAGGTCCAGCAGCGATCAATGTTGGCGCCCTGGTCGGGCGAGGCGAAGATCTCCGGCATCGCGCCCGGCTGTTCGTCCGGGGTCCCGTCGGTCGCCGGCTGGGAGAACATCGGATCGGTCAGCGCCTTGATGTAGCGCCCCTGCTGGTCGGCCGCCAGGCGGCCGTAGTTGCCCTCGCCGATCGACTGGATCGAGGTGGTCAGACCGAAGACGATCTTCTCGCCCTTGCCCTCGGGACCGCCACCGCAGCCGGTGTGGAACAGCCCCTGGTTGTCCGGCGCCGTGCCGCTGAAGCAGTCGCTCTGCCGGGCGGCCAGCGCGTCGCGTCCGTGGGCCCGCGGGGCCAGCCCGGGGACGGCGCGCCCGCCGACGGTGAGCTCGACCTCCATCGGGGTCTGGCTGATCCAGTGCTTCTGGAAGACCTGGTCGCCGTCGGCCTCGAGCGAGTCGGCGTACTGCGCGGCGTCGGCGTACCACCAGGTCGTGTCGAACCGCTGGCGCAGGTCGCGGGCCAGGCCGAGGCTCCACCGGCGGGTCGCCGTGTCGCCCTGGGCCTGGGCCATCGCGCCCAGGTCGTAGAGCCCGCGGATGAAGTAGACGCTGTTGTCGAGCTTCTCCGGGCCCATCCCCCCGCGTTCGACGTTGCCCAGCCCCTCGGGCCAGCCGTCGCCGTCGGCGTCGAGCTGGTCGACCACGTAGCGCAGGTTGCGCTTGCTGAAGTCGTACATCGACCGCATGAAGGCGTCGTCGCCGGTCCAGCGCCACATCAGCGCGACCGTGCTCGGGAACTTGACCGTCTCGTCGGTGTTGAAGTCGTACGACGTCGTGCCGTCGGGGTTCTCGGTCCGCGAGTCCTGCCCGAAATACACCGACCCGTCCGCGGTGACCTCGTGGGTGACCACTCCGGAGCGGTCGTTGATCAGGTCGGAGACGTCACGGAGGGCACGCAGGTGGCCCTTGATCGCCTCGAACTGTCCGACCGAGACGGCGGCGAACGAGGTGTACTCGGCGTCGGTGCCGAACAGCCACGGGTAGTCGGGGTAACCCGCCCCGACCCAGTCCATCCGGGCCAGCGTGCCCGCCGGCTTCGGGAACTGCTTGCCCTGGTCGGTCCAGCGCACCTTCAGGTTGCGCGACTGCTGGGTGAGGTCGGCGATGTTCTGCTTGCCCCAGTCGATCGCGCGCTGGGTCTGCCGGTCACCCGGCAGGTTCAGTCGGGTGTGGGCGGCCAGCGCGCGGCGGTCGGCCTTCTTGGCCCTGAGCTGGCGGGCCGGCGACTTCAGCGCGAGACGGAGTTCCTTGCGGGCCTTGGCCGGACCCTGATCGGAGCCGGCCACGCCCAGCCAGATCGTCTTGGTCGCCCCGGCCTTGAGCTTGACCGCGTACGTGAGCCGGCCGCCCGTGCCGTTGCCGAAGGGTCCGTCATCGCAGACCGACGGCTTCGGGTCGGCCGGTGCGCCGGGCTCGGTGCCGGTGCATCGATGCCCGGCGCGCGGACCCCAGTAGTCGTCGCCGATCGCTCCCGAGGTCGGGGTCAGCGAGGTGCCGACGGCGGCGGCGTAGTTGTGCGCGGCGCCGCCGGGCAGCGTGCCGCGGTCGGTGAAGGTGAGCCGACGGCCGTCGTACGCACCTCGGTCGGGCAGGTTGTCCTTGGCGTTGGGGCTGACCCCACTGAAGCCCCAGGGGAACTGCCCCATCAGCTCCGAGTGGGTGTCGATGGTCAGTTTCGCCGTCCGCGCCGCGCCGGGGTTGGTGACTTTGAGCCCGAACAACGCGCCGCGGCGTCCGTCGGGGGCGAAGTCGGTGCGCTCGACCTGCAGCCCGGCGGTGGTCGGCAACGCGTAACGGGTGTAGCCCCGGCCGCTGGTGAACCTGGTGGCCGGGCCGACCCACTGGTCGTCGAGCCCGAACCAGACCCCGTCGACCAGCTTGACCGGCGGGGTCCACACGCCACCCATCTCGCCGGTGATGTGCCAACCGTGGGCGTAGAAGCCGCCGTCGGCGAAGCCCAACGCCTGGGCCCGGGTGCCGGCCGCGACCACCCGGCGGTCCGACAGTCGCTCAGTCACCGAGAGCCGGGAGGCGCTCGGGTCGGTCGCGGCGGGTCCGGTGTCGGCCGGTCGCCCGGGTTTGGCCTCCGCCGGGGCCAGGCCCAGTCCGGTCCCGACCAGCACCGTGGCCGAGGCGATGATCGCCAACTGACGTCGCATCCGAGGTCCCCCCATCGACGGCGCCCTTGCCGTCCCCGATCGGACGGTAACCCAGGGGCCGCACGGCCAACAAGGGCGGGCAGACACTCCCCGTGACGCCACAGGTCGGCGTGGAGGAGAAGTTCCTCCTGGTGGACCGCAGCGGGACCCACCTCGACCCGTCCGGTGAGCAGGTGGCCGCCGCTGCGGCGGACCGGTTCGACGCCCGGTTCGAGCACGCACTCAGCTCGAGCAGACCGAGCTGGGGCAGCGAACTGTGACCGACGTCTGCCCGCTGGTCGAGGACGCGGTCACCGTGGCCGCCGCCGCATCTGCGTAATCCCCGCGTCGATCTCGGTAGCGATTACCGAGGCCGCCCGCGGGTGATTTTCGAAGACTACTGGACATGACTCTTCACTCTCTCCGCCGTCGGCGGACCCTGCTCACCGCGTCGCTCACCGGCGCCTCGCTCACGCTCGGCAGCCTGTGGCTGACCGCGCTGCCGGCCTCGGCCGCCACCACCGCGACCTTCACCTCGAGCGCCGGCCTGCTGTCGGTCGTCGGGGACGCCGCCGACAACACGATCACGGTCAGCCGCAACGCGGCCGGCCGGATCCTGGTCAACGGCGGCGCAGTCAGTGTCGGTGGCGATGTGCCCACCGTGGCCAACACCGACCAGATCCAGATCTCTGGCGTGGGCGGGGTCGACGTGCTCAGCGTCGACGAGACCGCCGGCGCCCTACCCCTCGCGCTGATCTTCGGCGGCGCCGGTGGCGACACGCTGACCGGCGGGTCCGGAGCGGACCAGCTGTTCGGCCAGGGTGGTGATGACACGCTGTTCGGGCTCGGCGGACGCGACTTCCTGTTCGGGGGTGACGACGTCGACACCCTGGACGGCGGCGACGGCGACGACGAGCTGAGCGGGGAGGCCGGCGACGACCGGCTGATCTGGAGCCCGGGCGACGACAGCGACATCGACGAGGGCGGACCCGGCGTGGACACCGTGCAGGTGGACGGCGGGAACGGTGCGGAGACCTTCACCGCGATCCGGCAGGCCGGGCGGATCCGCGTCGACCGGGTGACGCCGGCCCCCTTCCGCCTCGACATCGGGACCATCGAGAAGCTGGTGGTCAACGGAAACGGTGGCGACGATCGAATCACCGCGACCGGGTCGCTCGGCGCCGTCGACATGACTCTGGACGGCGGGTCGGGCGCCGACATCCTCACCGGGAGCGAACGCAACGACGTCCTGCTCGGTGGTGAGGGCGCCGATCAGGTGAACGGGCGCGGCGGCACCGACGTGGCCCTGCTCGGCGGGGATGCCGACACCGTCACCTGGTCGCCCGGCGGCGGCAGCGACTCCATCGAAGGGCAGGGTGGGCGCGATCGGCTGGTCCTGCGCGGCACCGACGCCGACGAGACCTTCACCGTGAGCGCCAACGGCACCCGGGCCCGGGTCCAGCGCGACCTCGACCTGACCTCACAGGATGTCAACGACCTGGAGGTCGTGGTCGTGCGGGCGGCGGCCGGGGCCGACGACGTCGTCGTGGCCGATCTGGACGGCACCGACGTACGCGAGGTCGAGACCGAGTTCGCCGCGGCGGTCGGCGCCGCCTCGGCGGAACGCGACGACGTCAGGGTCGACGGCACCTCGGGTGAGGACATCATCACCGTGAACGGAACCGCCACCCGCCGCACCGTCACCGGACTGACGAGCTCGGTCGTCGTCCGCCGCCCATCGACGGCACCGGCCGCACGCCTGGTCGTCGACGGCCAGGAAGGTGCCGATGTCGTCAACGCCAGCGAACTCGTCGACCCGGCCGGGCTGCGGATCGAGGGTGGCTCCGGTGAGGACGTGGTGATCGGCAGCAGCGGCGACGACCGGCTGCTCGGCGGCGCCCACGACGACGTCCTGGTCGGTGGACCCGGCGACGACGTTCTCGACGGTGGCACCGGGACCAACGTCCTGGTCCCCTGAGCCGACGTCGAGATCCAGGGCACTCAGGCCTGGAGCTCGGCGGCGCCGAACGAGACGCTGAACCGCTTGCACCAGATGGTGACGCTGGTCAGGTCGCCGAGGTCGGCACCGGCCGGGATCGCGTAGTTCTGGTTGCCCCGGTTGGCCTTCAGCTCACCGAGCTCGACATGGTCGTGTCGAGCGAAGACGCGCCAGCCCTTGACCCCTTCGACGACCGGCGCCGCGCTCAACCAGACCCGCAGGTCCGGCCCACTCACCGTGGCCAGGTCGTCGAACCTCAGCACCCGATCGCCGTCCGCGGTCCGGATGATCCGGACGCGGCCGGTGGTCGGGTGCTCGTGGGAGATCAGCTTTCCGGTGGCCAGGACCGTTGCGGTGGGCGGGCTCGACGAGCTCGGGGCCGGTGTCGCGACCGTCGGTGTCGGCTCGGGTCGATTCGGGGTCGACTCCGTCCCCGCGGGTTGCTCGGTGCCGGCGCCGGCCACCTCTCCCGGCGCGGCCTCGTCGATGGTCTGGTCGACCCAGAGCCGCCACGGTTGGAACAGCGCCAACCCGATCAGGAGGCCGGCGACAGCGACCATGGCGATCGTCACGCGCACCCGACGCCGGATTGAGGTCATGGGTCGACGCTAGACCTGTCGACCCGGGTCGGGGGTCATCGGAACGCGGCGGTGAGCGATCGGTAATCGGTGGCCTGAGCGGATCGGGTGAGCGACGATGAGGCGTCGAGCACGCAGTCGTGGAGAAAGGCGCAGCGATGGCCTGTCAGTTGGTCGCCCTGACCATCGACGTGGCGGATCCGTCGGTCGAAGCGCGGTTCTGGTCCGGAGTGCTGGGCTGGATGCTGGCTGCGACCACCGAGCCGGTCGCCCTGGTGCCGCCCGACGGCACCGGGTTCGCGCTGCACTTCCGGCCGAGTGTGGAGCCGCGCACCGGGCCGAACCAGTACCACTTCGATCTGACCAGCACCTCGCTGGACAACCAGCAGGAGACGGTCGAGCGCGCGCTGCGGCTCGGTGGTCGGCACCTCGACGTCGGGCAACGGCCCGAGGAGACGCACGTGGTGCTGGCCGACCCGGAGGGCAACGAGTTCTGCGTCATCGAACCCGACAACACCTTCCTGGCCGGATGTGGGCTCATCGGCGCGCTGTCCGGCGACGGCTCGCAGCGCACCGGGTACTTCTGGAGTGCGGCGCTCGACTGGCCTCTGGTCTGGGACCAGGACGAGGAGACCGCGATCCAGGCCCCGACCGGGGGCACCAAGCTGACCTGGGGCGGTCCCCCGCTCGAGCCCCAGCGCGGCAAGGAGCGGGTGCACCTCGATCTGGCCCCGGCTGCGGGATCTCATCAAGCCGCAGAGGTCGAACGGCTGATCGCGCTCGGTGCGACCCGGGTCGACATCGGCCAGGGCGACGTCAGCTGGGTGGTGCTGGCCGATCCGGACGGCCACGAGTTCTGCGTGCTGAGCTCGACGTAGCGCCGAGCAGCAGCGGCAACGCGATCAGCTGTACGACCGCGACCCCGATGACCAGGGCGGTCACCGACCACTCGTAGAGCGCCCCGGTCAGCAGACCGCCGGCCAGCGCGCCCGCCCCCTGGACCGCCGCGAACAGCCCGTACGCGGTGGCCCGGCGATCGCGCGGGACCAGGTCGGCGACCAGCGCCTTGACCGTCGAGTCCTGGACGCCGAGCGCGGCACCCCACACCACGACCCCGACCACCACCGCGGCCAGCGCGTCGCGGAAAGCCAGCGGCGCCACCCCGGCGACCAGGAACGGCAACGTGACCAGCACCCGGCCGCCGAACCGGTCGTACGCCTGCCCGGTGACCAAGGCGGCGACCGCTCCGGCGAGCATGGCGGCCGCGTAGAGCAAGGGGACGCCGGCGACCGGCACGATCCGCCGCTCGACCAGGTGGAAGCTGACCAACCCGAAGGTGACCAGGCCGGATGTGCACAGCGCTGCCCCGGCGGCCAGCCGCCAGAACACCGTCGGCAGCGGCCGCCGGACCGGCGTCGCTGGGGGGCCGTCGTCAGGCGCCGCGGGGGCTTCGGTTGCGGGCGACGGCATCCGTCGGCGGGTGACGACCAGCAGCACCATCACGACCACGGCCGGCACGGCGAGCGCGGAGAACGCGAGCTGCAGACCGCCGAGGTCGGTCGCAGCCGCCGTGACCAGGGCCGCGACGACCAGCGGACCGGCGAACGCCCCGATCTGGTCGAGGGCCTTGTGCACGCCGAGCCCCCGACCCATGCCCACCTGGCCGGCCGCATCGGCGAGCAACGCCGACTTGGCCGGGCTACGGATCGCCTTACCGGTGCGTTCAGCCAGGATCAGCGTGGCGGCGACCACCAGCCCGGCCGCGCCCAGAGCCGGGGTGATGGCGAGCAGCGGCACGCAGACCGCGGTCAGCGCGTACCCGAGGATGGTCAGCGCCCAGTAACGCCCGGTTCGGTCGGCCAGCCGCCCCGACACCAGCCGGAGCAGCAGCGCCGCCGCCTCGCCGGCGCCCGAGATCGCCCCGACCACGAACGCCGACGCCCCGAGCGCCCCGAGCAACGGCCCGTAGACCGACCGGGCCCCCTCGTAGACCATGTCCGCAGCCAGGCTGATCACCCCGAACCCGACCACCGCCCGCCACGGCGACCAGCTCGGGCGTGCCACCGCCGTGTCGGCCTTCGCCGGATCGTCGCTGGGGGCTGCAGACACGGGCCAGGAGCTTAGAGGTGTTGGGCTCAGGTCTCGGCCCACTGCTGAGTAGCGAGCGCCGGACCGCCAGGAATCGGTGCCGGAGGCTGTTCGCGACCGGACGGAGATCGTAGAACCGGATCATTCCTGCGGGGTGTAGGGCGGAGGAGGACGAGGATGACCTTCGTGGCCGGTGGCCCTCGAGCGGTCGGTGCCGCCCCGTGGCGGTGATCGCGGGAACTGACTTCACCGAAGGCGCGGTCGGTTCGGTGACGCCCGGATCCCGCCCAACACCTCCGGGCCGGGGCTGCATGGGCCACCAGCGAGGGCGAGGCCACCTACATCGTCTCCGGCGTGCTCGCCTATGGCCGAGCTCGGAGCGCGATTCGGGTTCACCGCATTCGGACCACCGCTCGAGGTCTGACCCGGCCGGCAGGTCCGATCATGGCGCCTCTGGACAGCGGTCGGGCGTCGTGCTCGGATGGGAGGATGCGCTTCGACCTTGTGACGAAGGCGTCGCCCGACCAGGTGCTCCGGGCCCTGACCGACTTCTCGAAAGCACGTCTGACGACCTGGCGGACCACCCTCGACCCGAAGACCTACGAGCTGCGCGAAAGCGGCCCGACCTGGGCGGTGGCTCGCGAGAGCAGCCCTCGTTCACCGTTCTGGGTCGTGCCGCGCTACGACTGGTCCTCAGCGAACGAGGTCCGCTGGACCATCGTCGAGAGCAGCTACGGCGGTGGCGGCGAGGGTCGGGTGCGGATCGAGCTCGCGGCCGGCGGGGGTAGCCAGGTGCACGCGGAGTGGACCTATACCGGCGCACGCCTGCTGCACCGGCCCGCCCTGTTCGTCATCAACCGCGTGATGCCCCGGGTGATCAAGCGGATGTGGGTCTCGGTGCTCGACCAGTACGCAGCGAACGAGCAGGCCTAGCGGTTTCGCCGAGGCGGCAGCGCGGAGCGCTGCGAGCGGGTTCGGCCTGCGAACATGAGCGAGGCCGCGAAATCTGCCACCTCCCCGCGTGGAGTGGGGGGTCACACCGACGGGGCGGGTTTCTGACCGAACGGGGCGCTGCCGGTCCGCAGCGGCGTGGTCAGCCGTGTTCCTTGGGGTCGGCGTTCGCGACCGGGACGCCGTCGGCCGGTGCCTCGCCTACGCGATACCAGCCCACCGCCTGGCCCTCGGCCCCCGTCGAGCCGGTCGCGGCGACCGAGACGAGCAGCTGGGATGCGGTCATGGTCAGCTGCGCCTCCCGGTCGACCTGAAGCCTGTGTGCTGGGCTGGTGCCGGCGGCGACGTCGACCTTGAGCTCGGCCGCGGTCACCCGCCGTTCCCGCCCCCCTCGACCCTCGGAGGTGGAGAAGCGGATCAGGTAGCCGGTGGCGCCCGGCACCTCGTTCCAACGCAGCACCCAGTCCGTGCGCCAGTCCACCATGTCGTCGGGCCGCTTCACCTCGTCGTGTTCGAGGCTGGCGCGCAGGGTGCCCGGCGCAGCCAGGTCGACTGCGACCGGGGAGGCCGCGGTGCTCGCGGCAGGTGCTTGCGGCGAGGATGAGGTGCCGGGGACTGAGCAGCCGACGGCAACCGAAACCAGCAGCGCCGCTACGACGGCGCTGCCGGATCGGCGGAGGGTCACCACTCAACCGGACCGAAGACCGCGTCGTTGACGTAGATGGTGCGGTCCGGGACCCGCTGGCCGACGACGAGCTGGCTGCCCACCACGGCGCTCCGTCTTCCGATGTCGGACCCGTTGCGGACGAGCGAGCGGAACACGACCGCGCCGTTGCGCAGACGGACGTCGTTGCCGATCACGGTGGGGGCGGCCACACCGGTCGTCGGGTCGAGCTGGGGGCGACCGCCGCCGTGCACGATGACCTTCTTGCCGTAGTGGACCCGGTTCCCGACTCTCAAGTCACTCCCCTCAAGAGCGTGGAAGATGACGGCGTCCTCCATCCGAGCGATCCGGCCGATGCCGAAGGGGCCGCCTTCATCGGCGCGCAGCGAGATGCGCTCGCCCATGCGGCGGTCCAGCTGCCGGGCAGAGTCCTCGAAGCAGACGTCACCGATCACCCGGTTGCGGAAGGAGGGGTCGCGCAGCGCTGGTCCGGTGCACAGGGCCGACTCGACGGTGGCGGTGTCCCGCTCCTGGTCGAAGACGTTGCCGCCCGGGTCGACGTTGATGCCGCGGACGTTCTTGACCGACTCCTTGGCCAGGCGCGAGTACTCCCGGGCCAGTCCGACATTGACCTCGACGACCCCGGCGTTGAACTCGCGGTCGGCGGTGGTGATGGGTCGCACCTTGCCCAGCGCCGGGTCGTCCGCCTGCCGTTGGGTCGTCACATTCTTGCCGGGCAGCACGATCATCCCCGAACGCAGCCGGACTCCTGGACCGACCCGCGCCAAGGCCGACAGGCCGCTGTCCCGCTCGATCACCGCGCCGTCCACGCGAGCACCGAAGCTGACGAAGACACCGGAGTCCTCCGTGTGCCCACCCGTACCGTCGGGGACCTCGATCTCGGGTCCGACGCCAAGCCGCGCCGGACCGCGGACCGACGACCCGTGGGCCAGGATGACCCGCTCACCGGTCCGCACACCGCTGGTCGGGGTGAGCGACAGCCGGTGCAGGGCCTTGGTGCGGCGGCTGCTCGAACGCGCACCGCCGATCACCCTGACGTTGTCCTGAACATTCGACTCGGGACCGACGTGCACCCAGCCGCCGCGGGCGTCGATATGTGCGAAGGGCGCCACATAGACGTGCTCACCCAGCTTGACCCGGCTGGGGGTGTGGACGCGAGCGGTCGGGTCGAGGAAGGACGCCGTGTTGATGCCGCCGTCGCCCACCTCGCACACCGGCCTGTGCTGCCGGGTCGGCGAGCAGGTCTCCTCGCTCTGGGCCGAAGCTGAGGGAACACCGGGCGTAGATACCAGTGAGGTGGCCGTCACGGCGAGGGCGAGAGCGGCGAGGGCGAGAGGTCGGGCAGAACGCATGGAACCCTCCGAGGTGATGCCCAGCCACATTGCTGAGACCTCGTCACTATGCCCGCAGGACGCCGTGACGTCCAGCCGTACGGATGGAACCGGCCGTTCGATACTTCACGATGAGCCCGTGCGCTAGGTGATCATTCCACGCGGGTTGACGAGCATGGGCAGCGTTGACGCGCGGAGAGATGATCATGGGCACGGTGGCGACACACTCACAGAGCACGGTCAGCGCCTGGTTGTCGGCGATGCCGAGGGCGAGTTTGGCGAGCTGTTGGCCGCCATGGGTCCGCGCGGCGGCCGGCTGAATCACTCGAACTTCCGCACGACGGTGCGGTGGCCAGCTCCGGTCGGTGAATCAGCCTGGCCGGGGCTCCGCGTCCATGATCTGCGGGCGACGGCGAGTGTGTTGTGGATTCGGGCTGAGGTGCCGTTGACGACGTTTCGTGCGCTGGCCGGACACGCCAGTTTGGCGACCACCGAGCGGTAGGCGCGGATCGCTCGAAACGACCTGGCGGGGGCGGCTGCGCAGGTCGACTCGTACATCTCTCGTACACGCGGCGGGCCGGGTCCAACGGTCGAAGATCAGCGAAACGTCGTTGACCAGGGGCTTCGTGTTGGAGCGGACGACGGGAATCGAACCCGCATATTCAGCTTGGGAAGCTGATGTTCTGCCATTGAACTACGTCCGCAGGGTCCGGGTGGCCGGACCGAGAGTGGAGTCTAGCGGCTCGTCGGCAGAACTGTCAGACCCGGCTCATACGCTGGCCGCTCCACGAACCGGCGAGCGATCAGGAGCAGACATGACGGATGGACTGACCTTCGGGCAGGTGGCGGTCGACGCCCAGGACGCGCAGCAGCTGGCCGGGTTCTACGCAAGGCTGTTCGACCAACCGCTCGAGGAGGGGGCCGGCAGCCACTGGGCCGTCCTCGCCGGACGGGGCGGTCGGCCGACCATGATGTTCCTCCAGGTCGAGGAGGACCGGCTGGGCAAGAACCGGCTGCACCTCGACTTCTTCACCGCCGATCCGGCGCACTGGGTCGACCGCGCCCTGCAGGCCGGGGCGACCCACCTCGGTGAGTTCGATGAACACGGGTCGAAGTGGACGACGCTGGCCGACCCCGAGGGCAACGTCTTCGACATCGGCCTCGCCCACGACTGAAACCCCACCCCTCAGGGTGACTCCCCGACTCGACCCTGAGCCGACCTTGACTTGTGCCGATTGCTCTAGCGGGTGCCAAGAGCCCGCCCTAGCGTGTGCGCATGAGCGAGAGAGTCTCCGAGCCCACCGACGTCGGGCCGATTGCCGGAGGCAACCTGCGCGCCTCCGACTCCGACCGCGAACAGGTCGCCACCGTGCTGAACACCGCGTACGCGGAGGGCCGGATCACCCGCGAGGAGCTCGAGGAGCGCACCGAGCACCTCCTGCGGGCCAAGACCTTCGACGAGCTCATCCCGATCACCAACGACCTGGTGGTGATCGGCGCGGCGGCCCCCGCGACCACCGCCCCGGCCGGGTCCTCCTCGTCCTTCACCATCGAGCCCACTCCTGGCGGCGACACCGACAACATGGTCGCGGTGTTCGGCGGAGTCACTCGCAAGGGCAGGTGGCGGGTCCGCCGGCGGACTCAGGCGTACGCCATGTTCGGCGGCATCGACCTCGACATGCGTGACGCCATCTTCGAGGCCGAGACGGTCGAGTTCTCCGGGTTCTGGTGCTTCGGGGGACTCGAGATCAAGGTGCCGGCCGGCATGCAGATCCGCGATCAGACCGTCGCCGTCTTCGGCGGCACCGACGTCCAGGACGTCGGGGATCCCGATCTCCGGAGCGCCCACTTTGGTGATCAAGGGCATGTGCCTGTTCGGCGGGGTCTCCGTCCGCGGCCCGAAAACCGGCACCCGCCGCAACAAGCACAAGGGGTGCGGGAAATGAGCCAGCCGGTCATGCGCGCCTCCGACGCCGACCGCGATCAGGTCGCTGAGCTGCTGCACGCGGCGTACGCGGAGGGCCGCATCTCCTTCCTGGAGCACGAGGACCGGGTCGCTGCCGCCCTCGCGGCCAAGACCTTCGAGCAACTCGAGGACCTGACCGTGGACCTGGTCCCGATGGTTCCCGGCGCCACTGGCGCTCCAGTGGGCCGCGAGCTCCGACGCACCGGCGAGCCCGAGCGGATCTCCGCGGTCCTGTCGGACTCGAAACGTCAGGGTCCGTGGCGAGTCGGCGCCGAGACCCGAACCCAGGTCGCGATGGGTTCGGTGCTGCTCGACCTGACCGAAGCCACCTTCGACGCTCCGGTGGTCGAGATCAACTGCACGGTCCTGCTGGGCGACGTCAGGATCCGGGTCCGCCCGGGGACCAACGTCCGGATGGAGGCCAGCGGAGTCCTCGGCGACGTCAGCGTCAAGGACATCGGCGAGCCCGATCCGACCATGCCGACCGTCGTGGTCCGGGGCACCGCGATCCTCGGCGAGATCAGCGTCCGGGGCCCCAAGCGACCGCCGTTCTGGCGTCGGTGACCGCCCTCGTCTCACCGGCCACGTAGCCTGTGAGCGCTATGGACGACCTCTTCGCACCCCCGGCCTACGAATGGAAGCGGCTCTCGCCCAACTTCCGCAAGCTGCGGCGGGTGACCACGTTGCTGGTCGCGCCCATCATCTTCACCATCCCGGCGGTCATCGTCGGACTCGCCTCCGGGGTGTGGTGGATCTCGTTCGTCCTGTGGGGCATCGCCGCCCTCATCGTCATCATCCGCTGGAGCCTGATCGAGCGCACCTACCGCTCCTGGGGCTACGTCGAGCGCGAGGACGACCTCTACATCACCAGTGGCGTGCTCTTCCGCTCGCTGGTCGCCGTCCCCTACGGCCGGATGCAGCTGGTCGAGGTCGGCTCCGGACCGATCGAGCGCGCGTTCGGCCTGGCCAACGTCACGTTGAAGACGGCCAGCGCCGAGACCAACGCCACCATCCCCGGGCTGCCTCCCGAGGAGGCCGCCCGGCTCCGCGACCGGCTCACCGAGCTGGGCGAAGCGCAGGCCTCCGGACTGTGATCAGCACCCAGACCAGCCGAACCAGCGACGACGAGGCCACCGGCCGATGACCGAACCGGCACCGACGACGCCGGAGACCGAGGTCGCGCCCGTCGTTCCCGGCGCTCCCGCGGTCAAGCAGACCGAGCGCCCGCACCCGGCCACTCCGTTCATCCGCGGCTGGCTGATCTTCGTCGCGATCATCTTCGCCTGGGGTCGCGAGCTGATCCCCGACGGCGAGGGAGACGGCTTCGACACCGGCGATCTGCGCTGGATCCTGCCGATCGTCGGCGCGATGATCTTCGCCGCGGCCGCCATCGGCTTCATGACCTGGTATTTCACCCGTTTCGTCATCGACGACGACGAACTGCGGATCGAGACCGGTGCGATTTTCAAGAATTCGAAGAAGATCCCTTTCGAGCGGCTGCAGTCGGTCGACATCATCCAGCCGCTGGCCGCCCGGATGTTCGGGCTCGCCGAACTCCGGCTCGAGGCCGGCGCCGGCGACAGCACGACCAAGCTGCGCTACCTCAACCGGGCCAAGGCCAGCCGCCTCCGTGACTACCTGCTCACCCGGGCGCACGGCCAGCGAGCCTCGATCCGAGACAGCGACGACACGGCCGCGGCCAGCGCCTTCACCGACCTCGGCCGGCAGGACCGCCCCCTCGCCGTCATCCCGCCGCAGCGCCTGGTCACTGGCTTCCTGCTGTCGGCGGAGTGGCTGTTCCCGCTGCTGTTCACCATCGCCGCCATCGTCATGCTCGTGGTGTTCGACGTCGGTCTCGCCGCGCTCGGCGGCTTCATCCCGATCGTCATCGGTGGGTTCTCGCTGGTCAGCAAGCGGGTCATCTCGATGTTCAACTTCACCTTGGCCGAGTCGCCGCGCGGCCTGCGGATCACCCGCGGCCTGACCAACCTGACCAGCCAGTCGGTGCCGATCGACCGGATCCAGGGCGTCAAGATCAGCCAGTCGCTGCTGTGGCGTCGGGTCGGCTACTACCGGGTCGACGTCGACGTGGTCGGCTACGGCCAGTCGAGCGGCGAGGACAACGACTCCTCGGCGACCAGCGTGCTGCTCCCGGTGGCCACCGCCGACGAGACCGCGCTCGCGCTCAGCCGCGTCCTGCCCGGGTTCGACATCGACGCGGTCGAGTTGCACCCGTCGCCGCGCCGGGCCCGGTGGGTGCGCTGGTTCGACTACTGGACCCTGCGCTACGGCTGGGACGAGCGCATGATCATCACCCAGAAGGGGTGGATGACCCGGGTCCGCAGCATCGTGCCGCACGCCAAGACCCAATCGGTCCGGATCACCCAGGGACCGCTGCAACGCAGGCTCCAGCTGGCCGACGTCCACATCGACACCCCCAAGGGTCCGGTCAACGCCATCGCCGAGGAACTCGACGTCGCCGTCGCCCGCGAACTGGCCATGAGCCAGCTCGACCGGGCCCGCACCGCCCGCGAAGCGGCGCGTCAGCTCCGGGCCAACCCGCCGGTCGCGGACGACGCGGCGTTGATCGCCGAGCTCGGCAGTGACCGCGACCGGCTGCTGGGCTCCGGCGGCGAATGCGAGGTGTTCGCGCTCGACGACCAGCGGGTGCTGCGGCTCTACCGCGGTCGGCACGAGGCCCCGCGCCGAACCGCCGACCAACTGCAGGGTCTCTACCGGTTCTGGTCGCAGGCCGACATCGGGATCGAGATCCCGTTCAGCTTCGAGGTCGGCGAGCGCGGCGGGCGGACGTACACCATCGACCGGTTGATGTCGGGACGCAACTTCTCGGGCTGGCTGGCCCAGGCCGACCTCGAGCCGCGGCGCGACGCGCTGCTCTCCTACCTCGGCGCCGTCGAACGCCTGCAGCATCTACCCAGCCCGCTGCCCGGGTTCGCCCGGCTGGTCGGCGATGGCGCTCCGCAGCAGTACGGCTCCTGGCCGGAGCTGCTGGCCGCGATGCTGGCCCGCCCGACCGCGGAGAGTCGCGAGCAACTGGAACGCGATCTACCCGACATCGCCGGCGTCTGGCAGCGGCTGTTCGCTGAGCTGGGTGCCCGCCAGGTGACTCCAGTCGTCGTCCACGGCGACGTCTGCCCGCCCAACGCGTTCGTCAGCATGGGCCCGGACGGTCCGGTGGTCACCGGGATCGGCGACTTCAGCCCGCACACCATCCAGGGCGACCCGTTGCTCGACCTGACCGGTGCCGTCGCCTTCCTCGAGCTCGAGTCGTACGCGGGTGCGGCCGAGGACGCCGCCTGGCTGCTCGGGGTGGTCGTCGAGCGGCACGGCCCGCAGGCCGCGTACTGGATCGGGGTCTACCGCCGGTTCTACGGCTTCTACTTCTCCAACGCGTCCGCGTTCGACCCGGTGCTCTACGGCTGGTGCCTGCGCCAGCTCGAGAGCTAGCGGCGCTGCGCCCAGTCGACCAGGCGGTCGAGGGTGGCGTCGATGGCTCGCCGGTTGCGCTTCTCGGCCCGGATCAGCTTCAGCACGATCGGGGCACGCGAGTGCGTCGGGTCGAACTGCTCGGTCACCCGGGTGCTGTCGGCGTCGATCGGTTCGAGCAGGTAGCGCCATTCATGGCCGCCGAAGTGCCGCCAGGCGATGCGGCGGCCCTCGTCGAACTCGGTGACGTGGTTGAGGATCTTGTACGGCGCGCCCATCTTCATCTGCATCCCGAACTTCGCCCCGGTGGACAGCCGCTCCGGCGTCCCGGGCTGGGTCCCCTGCACCGATCCCGACCCGTCGATCACCGCGTGCTGCGCCGGGGTGGCCAGGAGTTCGAAGATGGCGGCCGCGGGCGCGGGGACCACGCGGGAGGCCTCGATGATGCCGGGTGGGGTCATGTCGAGGAGTCTGCCCCGACCCGACAAGAGCCGACCACTAGAGTTCCGCCCATGACCGAATCGACGGGGATTGCCACGCCAGCCAAGCCTGTTCTCGGCATCGACATCGGAGGCTCCGGTATCAAGGGAGCCCCGGTCGATCTGAGCACCGGTGAGATGACCACCAAGCGGCTCAGGATCCCCACCCCGAGCGAATCGACGCCGAAGAACGTCGCCGGCGTCGTCGGCGAGATCGTCGCCCATTTCGCCGATACCATCGGTGACGGACCGATCGGCATCACCATCCCGGCCGTGGTCACCCACGGCAAGACCCGCTCGGCGGCCAACATCGACAAGTCGTGGATCGACTGCGAGGCCGAGAAGATCTTCGAGGACGAACTCGGCCGCGACATCTTCCTGGTCAACGACGCCGACGCCGCCGGCGTGGCCGAGGTGCACTACGGCGCGGCCAAGGACCACCAGGGACTCGTCGTGCTGACCACACTGGGCACGGGCATCGGGACCGCCATCGTCTACCGCGGCGTCCTCATCCCCAACTCCGAGCTCGGCCACATCGAACTCGACGGCCACGACGCCGAGACCCGCGCCGCGTCGAGCATCAAGGACAAGGAAGGCCTGTCCTACACCGACTGGGCCAAGCGCCTCCAGCGCTACTACTCCCACCTCGAGGCCCTGCTCTGGCCCGACCTGATCGTCGTCGGCGGCGGCGTCAGCAAGGACGCCCACAAGTTCCTCCCCAAGCTCGATCTCAAGACCCCGATCATCGCCGCCAAGCTCCTCAACTCCGCCGGCATCGTCGGCGCCGCCTGGCTCGCCACCGAACGCCAATCCCTCCCCGCCGAACAACGCTGATCCAGGCAGCGCCGCGCACACCTGAGGGTGTGCACAGGTTCCTCCCGGTCTGCACACCCTGCAAGGTGTGCACACCTGGAACACCCCACGTATACGTGCGTTCCCCGACCCCGCCTCACGCAGTTTCCAGCCGAGGAGGAGCGCGCCGGGGCCCTGTTCGCCGCGAGCGGCCACCCGAAGGGGCGGAGCAGGCAGCGCTCGTACGCCACGGACGTGGACGGCACGCGCGATGGGCTGCTTCACCGTAAGGAGTGCGGCGGGCAGCGTTGACGGACCGCGGGCGTGGATGGGTCTGGCGGGAGCACCGGAGCGAAGCGGAGGTGCGGATGGTTGTCCGCGGTTCGTCAACGCAGCCCACCGCGCGACGGGTGGGGGTAGCAGCGAGCGAAGGTGCGGATGGTTGCCCGCGGTACACGAGCGCAGGCTGCCACCTGCCCGGAGAGTCACCCGCGCGTCGTGGACAGAAGCCCGCAGCGCGACGGGTGGTTACATCCGCTCCGGAGCCTCAATCCCCAGCATCTCCAACCCGCGCGCCAGGACCCGCTTGGTCGCGACGCACAGGGCGAGGCGGGTGTCGCGTACGGCGCCCTCGGACTTGAGGACCGGGCACTGCTCGTAGAAGGTCGACAGCGCTCCGGCCAGGTCGTAGAGGTAACCGCACAGCTTGTGCGGCTGGAGGCTGACGGCGACCTCGTCGACGACCTCGCCGAAACGGGTCAGGGTCAGCGCCAGGGTCTGTTCGGCCGGCTCGTCGAGCACGGTGACCTGGGTCTGCTCACCCAGTCCTTCGGCCTCGGCCCGGCGCAGCACCTGGGCCATCCGGGCGTGCGCGTACTGCAGGTACGGGCCGGTGTTACCGGCGGTCTGCACCATCCGGTCGACGTCGAAGACGTAGTCCTTGCCCAGGCTGTTCGACAGGTCGGCGTACTTGATCGCGGCCAGCGCGATGGGCCGGGCGGCGACCTCCTCTGCGGCGTCGAGCAGCGTGGTCAGGGTGACCGCGGTCCCCTCGCGGGTGGAGAACTTCTTGCCGTCGGCGCCGAGCACCTGGCCGAAGGCGACGTGTTCGGCGCTGACCTCGGGCGGCAGGAAGCCCGCCTTGCGGGCCACGGCGAAGACCTGGTCGAAGTGGAAGGTCTGCGGGGTCCCGACCACGTAGATCAGCCGGTTGGCCTTGAAGTCGTCGACCCGACGACGGATCGCCGCGAGGTCGGTCGCCGCATAGCCGAAGCCGCCGTCGCGCTTGCGGACGATCATCGGTGAGTTGAAACCCTCGACGAACACGCACAGCGCGCCGTCGTCGAGCACCGCGGTGCCGTCGGCCTCGAGATCGGACACCACGCCGGCCAGATCGCCGTTGTAGGTCGACTCGCCGGCCAGGTCGGCGTCGGTGAGCAGGACGTCCATCCGCGCGTATGCGGCGTCGAAGCCGGCGATCGACATCTCGACCAGCTGCTGCCAGATGGCCCGGGTCTCCTCGTCGCCGGACTGCAGCGCGACGACCCGGTTGCGGGCCCGAGCGGCGAAATCCTCGTCGGCCTTGAAGTGCGCGTTGGCCCGCAGATACAGCGCCTCGGCCGAGGCGAGGTCGAGGCGGCGGACGTCGATCTGCTCGGTGAGGATCTGCTCGACCAGCATGCCGAATTGGGTGCCCCAGTCGCCGACGTGGTTCTGCGCGATCACCGTGTGGCCGAGTGCGCGCAGGATCCGGTGGAAGCAGTCACCGATGATCGTCGACCGCAGGTGGCCGACGTGCATCTGCTTGGCCACGTTGGGCGAGGAGTAGTCGATGACCACGATCTGCGGGTCGTCGGTGATGTCGAGCCCGGTGTTCGGGTCGGCCAGCAGCGTGGTGACCGCTTGCGCCAGGACCGAGGACTTGAGCCGGAAGTTGATGAACCCCGGCCCGGCGATCTCCGGCGTTTCGCACAGGTCGTCGATCTGCAGCGCGGCCACGATGTCAGCGGCCACGTCACGCGGCTTGCGACCCTCGGCCTTGGCCAGGCGCAGCGCCACGTTGGACTGGAAGTGTCCGAACTGGGGCTTCGTGGCCTGGCGGAGCTCGGGATCGACCCCGGTGACGGATTCGACGCGGGCGCTCAGCTGGGCGGGGAGGGACGACACGAAACGTCATTATTTCACCGCTCGGACCCCTCCGGCGACCACGGCGGCCACGGCCGGATGCGCCGCCGCGGCCGTCGTGACCAGAATGGACGGATGCAATCGCGTCAGCCGTTCCTGCACGATCTCGTGGTCCAGGTCGCCGCCCCGACCCAGGTGCTGGCCGGCACCGACGGCGGCGTCGCCCCGCCGACCGGTCGACCGAGCGTCGAGGGCGTGTTCCACGGCGACGTCCGGGTGCTCAGCCGGCTCGGCGTGCGGGTCGACGGCGAGCCCGGTGAGCCGATCGCCCATCACGTCGACGGCGAGCGGTCCGCCTACACCTCGCTGCACCGTCAGGTCGGCCCCGACCTCGCGGCCACCCCCGATCCGGCGGTGCGACTCGACCAGCTCCGGACCGTGACCGCGGGCGCGGTCGCTGAGGACCTGGTGGTCGGCTCCACCCTGGACGCCGCGGTGACCGTGCGACTCGAGGTGGTGTTCGGCAGCGACCTGGCCGAGCTGGCCGTCCTCCGCCAGGGCCGACCGACCGAGCCGGTGACCCTCGACCCGACCGGCTGGGGTGAGCAGGTCCGGGCCCGGATCGACGCCGCCGACGCGAGCTGGACCACCGAGGACGCGTACGCGGTGGCCGGCTGGACGCTCGAGGTGCCGGCCCGCGGCTCGGTCACCGTCTCGTGGCGGCTGACCATCACCGACCCGGAGGCCGAGGTCGTCGCCGCCCCCGGTGGCGGCGTCCGACCGGTCGTCAGCGGCGACCACCGACTGACCGCCTGGCTCGACCGGGCCCTCGACGACCTCGACGGGTTACGCATGGCCACCGCCGGCCATCCGGACGACGTGTTCTTCGCCGCCGGATCACCGTGGTATCTGACGCTGTTCGGCCGCGACAGCCTGTGGGCCGCGCGGATGGTGCTGCCCATCGATCCGGCGCCGGCCCTCGGCACCCTGCGCACCCTGGCCCGACTGCAGGGCAGCAAGCACGACGTGGACACCGCCGAGGAGCCCGGCAAGATCCTGCACGAGGTCCGCCGGGCGTCGTTCGCGCTCGGCGACATGGTCCTGCCGCCGCTCTACTACGGCACCATCGACGCCACCCCGCTGTGGATCTGCGTGCTGCACGACGTCTGGCGGGCCGGTCTGGCCGACGCCGATCTGCTCGAGCTCGCCCCCGCGCTCGAAGCCGCCGTCAGCTGGCTCCTGGCCTCCGACGGGGATGGCGGGTTCCTGTCCTATCGCGACGAGAGCGGACGCGGTCTGTCCAACCAGGGCTGGAAGGACTCGGGCGACAGCATCCGGTTCGCCGACGGCACCCAGGCCGAGGGCCCGGTGGCGTTGTCGGAGGTCCAGGGCTACGCGTACGAGGCGGCGATCAGCGCGGCGGCGCTGCTCGACCACCTCGAACGTCCGGGCGCCGAGCGGCTGCGGTCCTGGGCCGGCGACCTCCAGCAGCGGTTCCGCGACCGGTTCTGGTGCACCGTCGGCGACGCCCGGTTCCCGGCGTTGGCCCTCGACGGCCACGGGCGTCCGGTCGATGCCCTGACCAGCAACATCGGCCACCTGCTCGGCACCGGGCTGCTCGACGCCGTCGAGGAGCTGACCGTGGCCGCGCTGGTCTCCGGGCCGGATCTCGACTCCGGACTCGGGTTGCGGACCATGGCCGCGTCGTCCGGCGGCTATGCGCCGCTCAGCTACCACTGCGGGTCGGTCTGGCCGCACGACACGGCCATCGTCATCGCCGGTCTGGTCCGGGCCGGGCTGACCGATCGGGCCGGCGGCCTGATCGAAGGCCTGCTGGCCGCCTCGGTCGCCTTCGACCAGCAACTCCCCGAGCTGTGGAGCGGCGAGGGCCGGCCGGTCCCCTATCCGGCCGCCTGCCGGCCGCAGGCCTGGTCGGCCGCCGCCGCGGTGGTCGTGGCCGATGCGCTGGGCGCCTGGTGAATCCGTGGGACGTGCCCGGCTGGGCGGCCGAGGTCGATGCCTGGATCGGTGAGCGATTGGCCGAGGTCGGTCTGGTCGCTGCCGGGCCGGCGGAGGTGCTGCAGCAGTGGGCCTTGTCGGCGGTCCGGCGGGTGCCGCTGGCCGGCGGCGGCGCCGTGGTGTTCAAGGCGACCTGCGCCCACTTCGCCGCCGAACCGGTGCTGACCGCGTTCATCGCCGCGCGCGCTCCCGACCTGGTGCCGCGACTGCTCGCCATCGACGCCGGACGGTCGTGGATGCTGATGTCGGCCTTCGACGGCCCGGTCGAGGAGGCCGCGCTCGCCACCCCGGCCGCCCTGGGTTTGGCCGAGCTCCAGGTCTCCCTGGCCGGCCAGGAGGCGGAGATGCTGGCCACCGGGTTCCCCGACCGCCGGCTGCCCGCCACCGCCGCCGCCTTCACCCGGGTGGTCGCCGACGGCATCGAGCTCGACCAGCTGAACGTCGAGGAGCGTGATCGGCTCGATCGACTGCAACCGTGGCTGGCCGGCGTCCTCACCGAACTCGACCAGTCTCGGCCTGCCCGACACCCTCGGCCACGGCGACCTGCACCTGGGCAACATCGCCTCGAACGCCGGCCATCCGGTGATCTTCGACTGGACCGACGCCTCGCTGACCAGCCCGGTGATCGACCTGGTCGTGCTGGGTCACCGACTCGACGCGACGCAACGGGCCGCGATGCTCGATCGGGTCGGGGCGATCTGGCGGCGGGCCTACCCGACGGTCGACGTCGAGCGCGCCCTCGCCCTCGCCCCGCTGGCCGACGCGGCCTTCGAGGCGGTGACCTACGACGCCATCATGCGCGCGATGGAGACGAGCGACCCGGACCTCAAGGGGGTGCAGGCGGGGATCCTCCGCCGACTCGGCCAGACCTGGGTCGACCGGGGTCAGCCCGCGGGCTGACACCGCGGGCACCAGTAGCTGCGCCGCTCCTGACCCACCGGCCCGAACTCCTCGGTCAGGATCCGCGTCCCGCAGCGGCGGCACGGCTGGCTGTTGCGCTCGAAGACGTAGGTGCGCTTGCCGGTCCGGAGATCGCCGGTGGTCGTCTGGTCGACCCGCCACCGGTTCGCGTGCAACAGCGCCTTGGCGCGCTTGACCACCCGGACGAGATCAGGGACGTCGCCGACCGGCGTACGCGGGTGCAGCCCCTGCAAGAAGCACAGTTCGGACCGCCACAGGGTGCCGAGACCGGCCAGGTTGCGCTGATCGAGGAGGGCCTCGCCGATCGAGCGGGTCGGATCGGAGCGCAGCCGCCGCAGCGCCTCGTCGAGATCCCAGTCGCCACCGAGCAGATCGGGGCCGAGATGGCCGACGACCTCGGACTCGTCCGCGGTCGGGATCAGCTCGGTCACCGGGAGCCGGTACCCGACGCAGTCGTGTTCGGCGGTGGCCAGGACGACCCGGATCTGCCAGTCGGGCCCGCCCGACCAGGCCCGTCCGTGCGGGTAGATCCGGTAGGTGCCCTCCATCCGGAAGTGCGTGTGCAGCGTGTAGCCATCGGAGAACCGGAACAGCTGGTGCTTGCCGCGCGAGACGACCTCGTTGACGGTCACCCCGGTGAGGTCGGTGGTGGCCAGGGTCGGGACCCGGAACTCGCAGCGGGTGAGGACCCGTCCGGCCAGCACCTGGTGGAGTCGCTGACAGGCCCGCCAGACGGTGTCACCCTCCGGCATGCCGCCCCCCGGGTGCGGTGGGCGCGGGAGCCGGCCCGGACAGCGCGTAGAACCGGAAGAAGCCGAAGTCGTCGATGGGCAGGATGCGGGTGTCGGCGAAGCCGGCCTCGCGCGCGTACCGCGCCAGCGTCGCGGGGCGCATCAGCGTCCCGGTGCCGACCGAGGGACTCGAGGAGAGCCCGTCGGGCAGGCAGACGAACAAGCTGAAGCCGTACATCAGCTTCTCCACGTCGTCCCCGGGGCCCCCGAACTCCTCGGCCACCGCCTCGTCCATGACCACGACGAACCCGTCGGCGCCGAGCCCCGCCCGGACGGCGCGGAGCACCGCGGCCGGCTGCGGCATGTCGTGCAGACACTCGAAGAAGAAGGACACGTCGTACGCCTCGCCGGCGACCGGGTCATCCGGGTCGACGTGACGGAACTCGACCCGGCCAGCGGTCGCCGGATGGGCGTCGAGCTGGGCTCGGGCCGCCTCGATCGACGGGCCGTCGATATCGACGCCGACCACGGTGGCGTCCGGGTAGGCAGCGGCGAGCGCCTGGGTCGACCATCCGGCCCCGCAGCCGACGTCGAGGATGCGCAGGCCGGGCGCACTCAGACGAGCGTGCAGATCGGGGTCGGACCGCAGGGCATCGGCCAGCTTGTGACGGAACCAGGGACGGTTCATGTCGGCCTGGCTTTCGCGGGCGTCATCACCGAACTGGTCCCAGCTGACCCCGGTGCCGGCGCGGTAGGCGGCCAGCAGGGAGTCGATCTGGCGGGCCGATGCGGTGATCATCCTCGCCAGGGGCGCGAGATAGACCAGGCTCTCGGCGTCGGTCAACACCTCGGCGGCCCCGGCCGGCAGCACGAAGACGTGGTGGCCGTCCGCCTGGCGCCGGCTGGTGATCAGCCCGACTGTGGCCTGCTGCTCCAGCCACTCGCGGGCATAGCGCGGATCGGTGGCGGTCCGTCGAGCCAACTCCTCCGGCGTCATCGCCCCGTGCTCGGCCAACGAGCGATACCACCCGAGCCGATCGCCGGCGTAGATGCTGAGTAGCTCGAGCGCGCCCAGAGCGGACGCAAGAACCCGATCGGCCACTGCGTCGGCGCTCGGCGCGTTCCCGTCGCCCCCCGACGTGGTCACTCCCTGCGCATCCACCCACCAAGCTCTATCACCGCGCGCTGCTCGGCTGAAGCGCGGCCTCGGCCCGGATCAGGACGGCGGCCCAGGTGCGGAACGGTCGCCAGCGCTCGGCCAGCGCGGTCAGCTCGGCGGTGCTGAGCTCGTCGCGGTGACCGAAGCCCATGGTCGCGATCCCGCCCAGGTCGTCAGGGTCGTACGAGCCGGCGACGTCGAGGGTCGTCGTCGCCCTTGTCCGGCAGCCTGCCGTCGACCACTGACAGTCTCCCGGGTCAGCGAGGACGGGCAACTAGGGTTGGCCGGTGCCGCTGCCTCAGCCCCAGACCCGTCGTGGACGCTCGATCTACCGCCTCGCGCTGGTCGTGATCGGGGCCGGACTGGCCGGGGTCGGTGTGCTCGCCGGGTCGGTCGGCTGGGTCCGGGTGACGTCGGCCGGGCGTCTCTATCCGCTGGCCGACGTCCCGAGCGCGCCGGTGGCGTTGGTTCTCGGTGCCCAGGTCTATCCGAACGGGACCCCGTCGCCCTTCCTGGCCGCCCGGCTCGATCTCGGCAAGCAGCTGTTCGACGCCGGCAAGGTCCAGGTGATCGTGGTCTCGGGCGACAACATGGCCCCCGAGTACAACGAGCCCGACGCCATGCGGACGTATCTGATCAACGCCGGGGTCCCGGCCGACAAGGTGATCGCCGACTACGCCGGATTCGACACCTACGACTCGTGTGCCCGGGCCACGCGGATCTTCGGCATCGACAAGTTGATCATGGTGACCCAGGAGTACCACCTCCCCCGGGCCGTGGCCACCTGCCGTGCGCTCGGCGTCGACACGGTCGGAGTGGGCGACACCACGGTCAAACGGTTCGGCGGCGCCTGGACCGAGGGCTGGGTCCGCGACCAGGTGGCGTGCGTCAAGACGGTCATCGACCTGGTCACGCGTCGCGACCCGGTGCTCGGGGAGCGCGAGACCAGCGTCGACCAGGCTCTGGCCCAGTAATTCTCTTCCGCCGATCTCGTCTCCCCTGGTGCGCGTCGTGTTGCGGTGTAACACTGTAATGAAAGCAACGACGGAAGAGGAGAATCTCATGGGTCCACGAGGACATCGCGGCTTCGGCCGCCCGGGTGGTTGGCAGAACGTCGACGTCCCGCCGGCCGATGACGCCGCGGACTGGTTCAAGGGTCGGCTACCCGGCGAATGGTTCACCGATGTCGAGGTGGTAGTAGACCGCGAGGAGATCACCGTCCTCGGGTCGCTGCCCGACGAGGGCGTGGAGGGCAGCGCCGCCGAAGGCCGGATCGGCCGGTTCCGTGCCGATACCCGCGAGCGGCGGATCGAGATCGCCGAGGAGGCCGAGGCGCGCTACGGCCGCAAGGTCGCCTGGGGCGCTCGCCTGGGCGAGACGGAGGCCCTGTTCACCCACATCTCGGTGCCGGTGATGACCCGGCTCCGGCAGCCCGAGCGACGTGTCCTCGACACCCTGGTCGATGCCGGGGTCGCCCGGTCGCGGTCCGAGGCGCTGTCCTGGGCGGTCAAACTGGTCGGCGAGCACGCCGAGACCTGGCTGACCGATCTGCGCCTTGCCATGACCGAGGTCGACAAGGTGCGCGCGCAGGGTCCCGACCTCTAAATCGCCTCACCCGCCGGCTCTACTCTTCACACTCAAGCCGGCCCCGCTGTCACTAACTGGGGGCAGATAGCGGTTGGCGCAGTGCTGTCGCCGCGATCTGCCCCCAGTTAGTGGAGGACGGATCGCGGGTTTTGACTCAGCCGCCGGACCACCGCTGGTGGACGCGCCGCTGGCCGCCGAGGCCGAGCAGCGAGTCGTCGAGCAACGCGTTCCACCGCTGCAGCCGACGCGGATCCCAGGTCCGTCCGAGCGCCCGGTCAACCGCGGCGATGAGCGTGCCACCGTCCTTGCGCAACTCGACCGAGGTGTAGCCGAAGCGCAGGACCCCCTGCTCGGCGATCAAGCGCTCGCGACCCAGGTCGGAGCGATGGACCGAGCGGTCGCGGTGGACATCGCCGTCGTACTCATGGATCCGTGGCGTGCCTACGATGCCGAGATCGGCATGAGCGACAACCTGGCCACGCGCGTCGACAATCTCCATCTGCGGCTCGACGGGGATGTCAGCAGCCCGGTGCAGGACCCTCATGATCGATTCCCAGGGCGAGCCGCTCCGCTCGTCCAGCATCGGGATGAGTTCCCGCAGTCGCCGCACGCCACGGCGTCGATGCAACGCGATCTCCTCGAGCTCGCCCAGCCTCAGTTGCTTCAGACGCAGCGCCGAGTCTCCGAGCACGACCAGGTCGAGTAGCCCGAGATCCCGACAGGCCGCGAGCAAGATCTCCGCAGCCGTGGTGACCGGCAAGCCGAGGACCGAGGTCGTCGGCACTGGCGACCGATGCCTCGACGAGACGACACCAGGCCGCCTCGGGTATGGGCCTGTGTCAGGCGCGGCGACGAAGATGGGGAGGTGCCTGCGCGTCGGCATCCACCAGCCGCACAACTCAGCCGCCGTGAGGTGCGTGAACGCAGCCCCCTCCGGAAGCAGGAGACGCCATGCGTCGAGATCATGCGCCAAGCTGATGTGCGGGAGCGACGAACGGTAGAGCCCATAGCTCAGCCGCTGCCACTCGGCCCCCCTGCGGTGCCCGCGCACCGGATTGCTCGTTCTCATGGACAGAACATGCTGATGGCGGCCTATTTCGTGCCGCCCCGGCCGAAACCTGTGGATAACGGGTCTGTCCCCCGACAAGCTGTGGACGACTCGCGACGACCTCTGACTAACTGGGGGCAGATGGCGCAGAACCCGGCAAGTTCGACGCCATCTACCCCCACTTAGTTGGGAGGGATGAGGCCACCTGGAGCTGTCCGCCCTCACCGGGGATTACGCGGTCCGCTGGGCCCGGTAGTAGCGGATCAGGTTCTGGGTCGAGGGGTCCTGCTCGGCCAGCGCGGCCTCGTCGCCGCCGACGGCCGGGGTGACCTTGACCGCCAGCTGCTTGCCGAGCTCGACCCCCCACTGGTCGAAGCTGTCGATGCCCCAGATCACACCCTGGGTGAAGGTGATGTGCTCGTAGAGCGCGATCAGCTGACCGACCACGGCCGGGGTCAGGCTCGGAGCCATGATCGAGGTGGTCGGACGGTTGCCGACGAAGACCCGGGCCGGGACGATCGCCTCGTCGGTCCCTTCGGCGCGTACCTCCTCGGCGGTCTTGCCGAAGGCCAGCGCGGCGGTCTGCGCGAAGAAGTTGGCCAGGAACAGTTCGTGCACGTCGGCGCCGCCGTCGTTCAGCGCGTGAGCCGGGTTGGCCACGGCGATGAAGTCGGCCGGGATCAGCTGGGTGCCCTGGTGGATGAGCTGGTAGAACGCGTGCTGGCCGTTGGTCCCGGGCTCGCCCCAGAACACCTCGCCGGTCGCGGTGGTCACCGGCTCGCCGTCGTAGCGGACGCCCTTGCCGTTGGACTCCATGGTCAGCTGCTGCAGGTATGCAGCGAAGCGGTGCAGATACTGCGCGTACGGCAGCACGGCGTGGCTGGCCGCCCCGAAGAAGTTGACGTACCAGATGTTGATCAGACCCATCAGCACCGGCACGTTCGACGCGAACGGTGCCTCGCGGAAGTGGGTGTCGATGGTGTGGAAGCCGTCGAGGAACGCGGTGAAGTTCTCCGGACCGATGGCCACGGCCACCGAGGTCCCGATCGCCGAGTCGACCGAGTAGCGGCCGCCGACCCAGTCCCAGAAGCCGAAGGCGTTGTCCGGGTCGATCCCGAACGCGGCCACCTTGTCGAGCGCCGTCGACACGGCGACGAAGTGCTTGGCCACCGCGCTCGCGCCGGCCTCGTCGCCCGCCTCGATGGCCCCGGAGGCGCGCAGCCCGTCGAGCAGCCAGGCCCGGGCCAACCGGGCGTTGGTCAGGGTCTCCAGCGTGGTGAAGGTCTTCGACGCGACGATGAACAACGTGGTCTCGGGGTCGAGGTCACGGGTCGTCTCGGCCACGTCGGTGGGGTCGATGTTGGACACGAAGCGGCAGGTCAGGCCGGGCTGGACGTACGGCTGGAGGGCCTCGTAGACCATCACCGGTCCGAGGTCGGAGCCGCCGATGCCGATGTTGACCACGGTCTCGATGCGCTTGCCGGTGACGCCCACCCACTCACCGCTGCGGACCTTCTCGGCGAACGCGAAGACCTTGTCGAGCACCTCGTGGACCTGCGGCACCACGTCGACACCGTCGACGGTCAGCGACGCGCCACGCGGCAGTCGCAGGGCCGTGTGCAGCACGGCCCGGTCCTCGGTCACGTTGATGTGCTCGCCGGCGAACATCGCGTCGCGGCGCTCGGCCAGCCCGACCTGGTCGGCGAGAGCGAGCAGCGCGCCGAGCACCTCGTCGTCGATCAGGTTCTTGGACAGATCGACGAACAGGTCACCGGCGGTGTGGCTGAAGTGTTCGGCCCGGCCCGGATCGGCGTCGAACCATTTCCGCAGGTCGGGCTCGAGCGCCGCGTGCAGGCGGCTCAGGTCGGCCCAGGCCGTCGTCGTGGTCGGGTCCACCGGTGCACTCATCGAAATCCTCTTTCCGTCGACCGTCGGTCGTCATCCGGCAGCCTACTGAGACGGCACCGACGGCGATCAGGCCTCCTGATTACCCCGACAACCGGGCGGCGCCGACAGCGCCGTCGGCGGCGGCCGGCGGACGGTTTCCCTCCGACCCTGCAGGGCAAGGAGGCCGCCGGTGCGGAGATGTGGGACGCCGACTTCGCCGGGTCGTGTGGACCACCGAGCGCTCCACCCAGCCGACCCTGCTCGGCCACCAGCTGGTCGAGGGACTGCGGATGACCCGGGAGGGCCGCTACGTGTCCTCGCCACCACGGCGGCGCCGACGACCTGCTCTCCTCGATGGACTGGGGCACCGTGCTCAGCAACCGCTGGGCCATCGCCAACGCCGTGCACCGGTTCATGGCCGCGGTCGACGGCGATCCGGACACTGACCCGAACACCTGATCGGGGTCGGCGGGCCTCAGCTGCGGCGGTCCGGGACGGCTAGCGTGGTCCGCATGGACCCACGTCTGGCCCGGTCGCGACCGGAGTCGGAGCCTCCGTACGCCTCGGGTGAATCGGAGTTCCGCACCGACCTGGAGCGGATCCGCTTCGCCACCTCGTTCTCCCGGCTCGCCGAGGTCACCCAGGTGGTGACCGCCGGCGCCACCGGCGGGGTCGTCCACAACCGGCTGACCCACACCATCAAGGTCACCGCGGTGGCCCGGGCCATCGCCGTCCGGTTGCTGCGCACCGAGAGCCGCGAGATGCTCCGTGAGCTCGGCGGGCTCGATCACGTGGTCGTCCAGGCCGCGGCGTGCGCGCACGACCTCGGGCATCCTCCGTTCGGCCACCTCGGCGAACGGGTGCTCGACCGGCTGGCCCGCGACCGCTTCGGGATCACCGACGGGTTCGAGGGCAACGCGCAGACGTTCCGGCTGCTCACCGAGCTGGAGGTCCACGGTCCCGGCGACACCGGGCTGAATCTGACCTCGGCGGTCCGTGCCGCGGTGCTGAAGTATCCGTGGGCCCGCCATCACCTGCCCGACCCGCACCCGACCGACTGGGAGATCCCGCCGCGCGGAGCCGGCCACGGCGGTGGCGGGGGCGGTGCGGCCAAGTTCTCCTGCTATCTGATCGACACCGCGGCCATGGAGGACGCGCTGGCCGCCTTCCCCGACCTCCCACCCGGCCGGCAGACGCTCGAGTGCTCGGTGATGGACCTGGCCGACGACATCGCCTACTCGCTGCACGACGTCGAGGACTTCCACCGCTCCGGGGTGCTGCAGTTCTCGCCGGTGTCCGGGGAGTTCCGCTCTTGGGAGTCCAACCGCACCCGGTACGCCGCACTGCCCCAGCCCGAGCTGATCCGCGCCGGCCGGCAGCCCGGGGCCGGGCTCGAACGGCTCCGGCGCTATCTGAGCACCCGGGACGCCTGGATCTTCGACGAGGACAGCTTCGCCGCGGCGGTGGGTACGGTCGGCGACGAGTTCGTCGACGGGGTGCTGGCCGTCCCGCACGACGGCTCGATGCAGTCGGACCGGGCGATCTCCGGCTTCACCTCACGCTGGATCGACCACCTGATCACCTCGGTGTCGCCCGATCCCGACCCGCCGGTCCGCTCCGGCTACGTCCGGATGAGCGACCAGGCCTGGCACGAGGTGTCGGTGCTGAAGTTCGTCAACTCCTACTTCATCCTCGAGCGACCCGACCTCGCCATGTTCCAGCGTGGCCAGGAGAAGACCATCGAGTTGCTGATCGCCGCCTTCGACGACTGGCTGTCCGACCGCTACGACACCGGGCGCGCGCCCCAGCGGCTGGTCGACCTGGTCAACGCGGCCCAGCACGGTTACGACCGGGTCGCCCGCGACCACCCGGAGTGGCTGAGCCCCGACCTCAACGACGCCGAACTGGCCCGGATGGGTCGCGGCCGCGGCATCATCGACTTCGTCAGCAGCCTGACCGACGCCCAGGCCGTGGCGTACGCGGCTCGGCTCGGCGGGGCGACCGGCCTTCTCTGGGGCTCCGGCGGTCTCTGACCCCTCGGGCACACTCGTCGGGTGGAGTTGATCGGTGAGGTGTGGCGACGCGCCACCGCGGAACAACCGGCTCCGCCGTCCGAGGTCGTCGCGCTCACCGCCCTGGTCGCGGCCGCACTGGTCGTGTTCCGCGCCACCTGGCCGTGGACCCGGGCGCTGATCACCATCGCCCACGAGGGCGGTCACGCCTTCGCCGCACTGCTGACCGGCCGCCGGCTGCGCGGGATCCGGCTGCACACCGACACCTCCGGGCTGACCATCTCGGCCGGCCGGCCGCACGGACCGGGCGTGGTGATCATGCTGGCCGCGGGGTACGTGGCACCGGCGGCCGTCGGGCTGGCCGCGGTCGGCATGCTGCTGGCCGGTCACGCCTTGGGGCTGCTCTGGGTGCTGCTCCTCGTGTTGACCCTGATGCTGCTCAAGATCCGCAACTTCTACGGCCTGCTCGTCGTCCTGGCCTGCGGTGCCGGTCTGCTGGCGGTCAGCTGGTACGCGAGCCCGGGCGCGCAGACCGCGCTGGCCTACCTGCTGACCTGGATCCAGCTGATCGCCGCACCTAAGCCGGTGCTCGAGCTGATCGCGCAGCGGCGCCGTCATCCGACGCCGCGGTCCGACGTCGACCAGCTCGGCCGGCTGACCCGGGTGCCCGCCGGCCTGTGGCTGACCGGTTTCCTGCTGCTGAACAGCGCCGGACTCGTCCTCGGCACCGCCCTGCTGCTGCCGGCCCTGGTCGAGATCGCCCGCTCGCTGGTCGGCTGAGCGGCCGGGAACAGCGAACGGCCCCCACCCCGCGAGGGGTGGAGGCCGTCCGTCGGAGGCGGTGGGCCTTACTTGATCTGGCTGCGCTGAGCGACGATCATCAGCTCATCGCGCATGGCCGGGGTGAAGGCGTTCCCGATCGCACGGTTGAGTTCACGGCGAGTGCGGGCAAACTCACGGTGGCTCTGGATGGCCTTCGCGAGGCGAGACATGGTCGTTGCTTCCTTCCTGGGGTGCATCAAGGTCTCTTGACCGTGATGTTTTCGAGATCGAACTCTTCGACTTCGAACATTACTCTACAACCACGATCGTTGCGGCGGTATTCCTGGCCTGGTGATCTCGCTAACAGCAGCGCGCGGACCGAGGGGGCTCGATGTGAGGTCGGCGATGGGCCGCGCGGCGAACCAGTGTCAGCAGACGCGACGCGGCAGGCGCCCAGCAGCAGGAGCGCAGGATCGAGCGTGCAGCAGGGACGCGGAGGGCGCGGCGGGCGCGGAGATCGGGACAAAACAGGTCCCGGGTGCTGCGGTCAGCCGACCGGACGGCAGGCTCAGGCGGCCTGACCGTAGCGCGGGTCGCTGACCTCGAGGCCGGCGCGTTCCAACTCGGCCTCGACCCGGACGCGTTCGATGTCGCGCTCGATACCGACCGACTCCCGGGCCAACTCGTGCTCGATCTCGAGCATCTCGCAGGCCTGGGTGAGCAGCCGGTCATAGGCCAGACGGTTGCCGACCTGGTGAGCGGCGGAGCGGTTCGAGTCGGTCCGGACCAGCCCGCGAAGGCGACGCAAATCGGCCGCCAACTGCTCGATCGGCATACCCGACTGCCGACGCAGGGCGCGGACTCCGCGGCGGTGTTCGGCGGTGGTGGAACGGCGTGAACGCCAGTGGCGGACGCTCTCGTCCCAACGACCGGCCATCACGTCGTAACCCACGACGCAGAGCACGGGGACGAGCACCATGATGGCTACGGCGATCCCGCCGAGCAACACCTGGTACGGGTCCGCCATGGTCAAACCCTAGATCGGGCCCGACCCGATCACAAGGAGAGCCCGAGAATTCTAGCCGGTACCGCTGTTTCCGTACACGGAGACATGCACATGGTCGTAGTGATTCGCGGTCGCCGATCCCCGGTCCGACATCGGGCGCCAGCCCTCGGAGCCGCGCTGGACGGTCCAGATCTTCTGCGCGTAGATGATCTCGCTGACGCCGAGGCGCTTGGCGTTGGCCTGCACCCAGCGGGCCATCTGCCAGCCGACGGTCGAGTTGGAGATCATCACGTCGACGGCCTGGCCGGAGCCGTGGAAGTCGTTGCTCGACCGGCGGCCGCCGAACGAGGTCACCTGGGGATAGCGGGCGCACAGGGCACGGTGTACGCGCACCGCGTCCTTGGTCAGCCCGGACTCCATGCCCGAACCCGACGCGCAGGCCGCGGTCGACAGCCCGCCGGCGCTGGCCGACGGCTTCTTCTTGGCCAGGAACTTGTCAGTCACCCAGCGGTCCTTGTCGCGGTACTCGACGAGGCGGAAGCCCTGACGCACGGTGTCGGTGACCGTGAGCTTGGTGCCGGCGTCGACCACGGTGACGGCCTTGGCCTTGGCCGCGGCATCGACGCGGATGTTCAGCGACTCGGTCGCGTAGCGCTTTCCGATGACCTTCGGTTCCGGCGCGGTCTTGGCCGTCGCCGCAGCCGAGATGGCCTGGTCGAGGGCGGGACGCGCGTCGCTGCGGGTGGTTCGCTGGGCGCGCTCGCTGAGCACCGGGGTGACCGGAGCGGCCGGGGAGGCGGTGGTCACGACGGGCGCCGGGTAGGCGACCTGGGTGTCCGGGCCACCGGCCCAGACCCCCACGGTGACGGCGGTGCCGGCGAGACCGGCGAGGGCGAGCGGTGCGGCCAGCTTCGTCGCGCGCATCGCGAGCGTCGGCCGAGCGGCCCGGCGCGGGCGGTGACGGGTCAAGATTTTCCTCATTCCCCGAGATCGTCCGGCGATGCTCGCCGAGACCAAAGCGTTACTTTTCGAGGAGTTTAAACAGTGCCCGAACGATTTGCCCAAATGAGAACCGTCGGTATCAGCCGTTTTGGAGCCTCCCGAGCCCCTCCGCCGACGTGAGTCTGGCCACACTCACGACGGCGCACGGGGTTAGCGTGAGCGCAACCAAGCCGTCTGGAGAAGGGGTGAGCATGACCGCGTACGACGCCATCGTGATCGGAGCAGGCCAAGCCGGACCGGGGGTCGCCTCCGCACGGGCGGCGGAGGGCAAACGGGTCGCGCTGATCGAGATGGACCGGGCCGGCGGAACCTGTCTCAATCATGGCTGCAAGCCGACCAAGACGCTGCGGGCGACGGCCAGCATCGCCCATCAGGCGCGGCGCGCGGCCGAGTTCGGCGTGATGGTGGGCGACGTCAGCGTCGACTTCGGCGTCGCCATCGGTCGGGTCCGCCGGATCATCGGCGAGATGCAACGCTCGCTCGACGACTGGCTGACCGGTCTCGACGGGGTCGACTACCGGCACGGACGGGCCACCCTGCGCAGCGACCCCGACGGCGAGCGGCACGTGGTCCGCGTCGGCGACGACGAGCTGACCGCACCCGAGGTCCACCTCAACGTCGGCGGCCGCGCCTCCAAGCCGCCCATCCCCGGTCTGGACGACGTGGCCTGGATGACCGAGATCGAGCTGCTGGCGCTGAACGAGCTGCCCGAGCACCTGATCGTGGTCGGGGGCGGCTACATCGGCTGCGAGTTCGGCCAGATGTTCGCCCGGTTCGGCTCCCGGGTGACGATGATCGCTGGTGGCAAGCTGGCCGGGCGCGAGGATCCCGACGTCTCCGACCTCGTCGCCCGGATGCTGACCGACGACGGGGTGCGGATCCTCGGCGGTCGCCCGTCGCGGGTCCGGCGCAGCGGGGACGGCGTCGAGGTCGACGTCGACGGCGAGACGATCTCGGGCAGCCACCTGCTGGTGTCGACCGGGCGGACGTCCAACTCCGACCTGCTCGGTGACCACGGGATCGAGACCGACGAGCGCGGCTTCTTCGTCGTCGGACCCCGCTACGAGACCTCGGTCCGCGGCGTCTGGGCGCTCGGCGACGTCAACGGTCGGGGCGCCTTCACCCACACCGCCTACCAGGATTCGCAGATCCTGCTCGCGCCCCCGCGGACGGTGGAAGGCCGGGTGAGCACGTACGCGATGTTCACCGACCCGCCCCTCGGACGCGTCGGGATGTCGGTGCAGGAGGCCCGCGACTCCGGACGCCGGGTGCTCAAGGCCGAGGTGCCGATGAGCGCGGTGAGCCGGGCGGTGATGGAGAGCGAGACCACCGGGCTGATGCGGATCCTCGTCGACGCCGACACCGAGGAGTTCCTCGGCGCGACCATCCTCGGCCTGCACGCCGATGACCTGATCCAGGTCATCGGCACCGCGCTGCAGGCCGGCGTCCGCTACCCCGCGGTGCGCGACGCGCTGCCCATCCACCCGACCATGGCCGAGTACATCCCGTCGATCCTCAGCGCGCTGACGCCGCTCGAGTGAGCTCAGGCATCGGCCAGGATGTCGAGGGCGTTGCCGACCGGATCGACGAGCACCGCGATCCGGCGGCCGCCCCGACGTCGTGGATCGGCGCCTGCTCGTGCGCGCTCGCGGCCAGCAGCGCGTCGCGGGCAGCCTCGAGCTCGTCGAGTCGCAGCACGGCGACACGCCGGTGGACCGCCCACCGAGGAGGCGGCCGACACCGGTGGCCATGCTCACCGGCCCCTGAGCCCGGCCGACGCCACCCGGCTCAGCCGGGTCACCGTGGCTCAGCCGGTCGGGGCGCGCGCGGGCTGCGTTTGTAGTCCGAGACGAAGCGGCTGCCGGCCTCGTGGAACCGCCAGGGCCGATCGGCCTCGACCGAGACACCGACCCGCGGACCGGCGACGACGACCGCCGGCGGCGGCCCGGGCTCGAGCCGCAGATCGCCGCCGGCCAGCAGGTCCGCGCCCTTGTGGTCGGCGTTCAACCCCAACGCCTGGGCCAGCCGACCCGGACCGCGGGCCAGGTCGCGGTCGGTCGACCGCCCACGACGGCTGCGGGCGACGTCGAGCCCGTCGATCACCTCGCCGGCCCGGAGCAGCACACCGGAGGCGGTGCCGTCCGGCCCGCAGACCACGTTGGCCGCCCAGTGCATCCCGTAGCTGAAGTAGGTGTAGAGGTGCCCGGGCGGACCGAACATGGTCCGGTTGCGGGGCGTGGGTCCGCGGAAGGCGTGCGAGGCCGGGTCACGCTCGCCGGCGTACGCCTCGACCTCGGTCAGCCGGACCGCGACCTCGCCGTGTCGCAGCACCGCGCCGAGCAGGGTCGGGGCCATCTCCTCGACCGGCCCGGTCAGGTCCCAGCTCACGTCAGCACCTCGACCGTCCCGGCGCCGCCGTCGACCCGGACCCGGTCGCCGGTGTGCAGCAGCATGGTCGCGTTGCCGCAGCCGACGACGGCGGGGATGCCGAGCTCGCGGGCCACGATGGCCGCGTGCGACAGCGGCGCGCCCACATCGGTGACCACGGCGGCCGCGCGCGGGAACAGCGGTGTCCAGCCCACGTTGGTGACGGTGGTGACGAGCACCTCGCCCCGCTGCAGCGCGGAGGCGTCGTCGGCGTCGAACAGCACCCGGACGACCCCCTCGACCACCCCGGCCGATCCGGCGAACCCGCGGACCGTGGCCGGGGTCGGGGCGGAGGCCCCGGCCACCACGACGTCGCTGCGCCGACCGGGATCCGCCGCCCAGTGGAACGGGTCGAAGCGTCCGCTGATCAGCGCCGGATAAGGCGGCAGCGCCCGGTATCCGGCGTACGCGGCCCGCCGTTCGGCGGTCACCGCGGGGCTGATCGTCTCGCCGTGCAGCACCCGGAGGATCTCGGCCCGGTCGAGGAAGAACACGTCGTCACCCAGCCCGGTGAGTTCCCCGGCGCGCACGGCCCAGGCCCGCAGCACCCAGAAGTAGCGGATGACCTCGCTACGGGCCTGCTCGCGGTCGCGGGCGATCCGCGCCCAGGCGGCGAGCCGGCGGCGCAGTCCGCGGACCTGGTGCGGGTGCCGGCGACGGAGTTCGTCCCAGGCCTCGTCGCGTCGGCGCTCCTGGTCGGCCAGCATCCGGCGGTGGTCGACCGCGGCGCCGGTCAGCTCGGTCAGGTGGCGATCGACCCAGCCGGGGTCCTCGCCCGGTCGCGGGAGCGCGATCTCGAACTCGTGCGGGCCGCGGTGCCCGAACGCCCGGTCGAAGGTGGCGCGGTCGATCTCGCCGGCCCGCAGGCGAGCCAGCCCGTCGAGCAGCCCGAGACTGGCCAGCCCGGTCGTCCCGCCCAGGCCGGAGGTCAGCGCGTTCGCCGCCGCGTCGCCGACCAGCTTCTGCAGCCGGGCCCGGGTGGTCACGAAGGAGGCACCGCTGGTCCGGGTGGCCGCCGAGAGCATCAGGCTGACCCGGTGGAACTCGGGATCGAGCACCTCGACCCACTGGTCGGCCAGCTCCTGCGGCGTTTCGGTGACCGCGATCTCGGCGCGTCGGCGGTGGCAGCGCTCGGGGTGGTCGGCCAGGTAGTGGTCGAGCCGACGGGCGTCGCGGCGGGCCTCCCGGAGCACGTGGGCGGCCATCGGCACCACCGACCCGAGCACCCACAGCCGGTTGACCGGGACCGGCGGGATGGGCAGGTCGTCGGGGAGCCGGCCGAACACCTCCTCGGTCAGCCGCCGGAACCGCCGCTCGGTCACCCCGACCGACCGCGACAGCGCGGCCATCACGCTGACGTTGAGATACACCCGGCCGCCGATCCGGCCGTAGCCGACGTGCGGGGGGATCGACGCGGTGGCCATGGCGTCGCTCAGGAACACCTGGACCATCGACCAGGTGGCCGGGGTCATCACGTCGGGGATGGCCTCGCCGACGTTGGTGTTGGTCCACAGGAAGTCACCGGAGCGGCTGTCGTTCCAGGGGTCGAGGGGGTGGCTGACCGTGATCGGCCGCGCCTGGACGACCATCAGGTCGTCCCCGACCCGGCACCACTCGACGTCCATCGGCCGGCCGAAGCGGTCGGTGATCGCTCGGCCCAGGACCACCAGCCGGTCCAACTGGTCGGGGCCGAGGGTCGGCGGGTCGTGGCGCAGGTGTCGCTCGACCGCACCGGCGGCGTCGACCCGGAACTCGTCGGGGTCGGCCTCCCCGGAGACCAGGCGGTCGCCCAGTCCCGGGACGGCGTCGACCACGGTGACCGGGTCCCCGGTCACCGGATCGACGCTGAACAGCACGCCGGCCGCGTCGGCCGCGACCATCCGCTGGACGACCACGGCCATGGCCAGGCCCTCGTCGCCGATGCCGTGTCGGGCGCGGTAGGCCGCCGCTCGGGCGGTGTGCAACGAGGCCCAGCAGCGGGCGACGGCGTCGAGCAGGGCGGCGTCACCGACCACGTCGAGGAAGCTGTCCTGCTGGCCGGCGAACGACGCGTCGGCCCGGTCCTCCGCCGTCGCCGAGGACCGCACCGCGACCGACCCCGACCCCAGCCGGTGGTAGGCGTCGAGCACGGCGTCGGCGACCGGCGGGCTCACACCGTCGCGGGCGTACGCCTGGGTGGTGATCACGAACCCCGGCGGCACCGGGAACCCGTACGCGGAGAGCCGGGCCAGCGCCGCACCCTTGCCGCCCAGCCGGGCGGGGTCGGCCGACCCGCCGCCGGCCAGATCGACGATCACCGTCCCACACTAGTCAGCGGCTCGGCCGGGGTCGGTCCGCTCCGATCAGGTCCGGTCGAGTTCGATCCGGACGTCGCCCAGGCCCCGGGCGACGACCAGGCGACCCCCGGCGGGCGTGGTCCAGGCGGCGCCCAGGTGGTCCCAGAGCCGCAGCACCCGCGGGTCGAGCCCGACCGTGACCACGCGCTGCTCGCCGGACACCACGGTGTCGGCCACGGCGTAGCCGACCAGGCGCACCGGCGCGCCGTTCTCCGGACGCCAGTAGACCTGGACCACCTCGGTCGAGGGCCGGATGCCGGTGTTGGCCAGGGTCACCGTCACCGACTCGGCCCCGTCCCGGTCGCGCCGGTGCTCGGCGGCGCGGTAGTCCCAGGTGCCCCACCCCAGACCCGCGCCGAGCCAGAAGGCGGGCTCGACCGCGGAGCGGTCCCAGCCGCGGTAACCCATCGCCGTGCCCTCGGCGTAGTCCAGCGTCCCGGCGATCGGGGTGACGCTCCACGCCGGGCCCTCGCCGTCGCGGGCCGGGAAGGTGGTGACCAGGCGGCCGGTCGGTTCGCTGCGGCCGAGCAGCACGTCGCTGACCGCGTGACCGCCCTCCTGACCGGGGAGTCCGACGACCAGGATGGCGTCGACCTGGTTGCGCCACGGCATCAGCACCGGGGTCGCCGCATTGACCACCACGACGGTCCGCCGGGCGACGGCGGCGACCGCGGTGACCAGTTCGTCCTGCCGACCGGGCAGGGCCAGCGTGGCCTTGTCGATCGCCTCGGTCTCCTGCTCGGCCGTCACCCCGACGACGACGACCGCGGTCCGCGCGCCGGTCGCCGCCCGCACCGCGTCGGCCAACGCCTCGTCGTCGCTGCGCCCGGCCGGCTGGGCGATCAGCCCGGCCAGCGAGATCCGCGCGGTGAGCCGCGACCGCACGGTGAGCACCGCGTCCTCGAGCGCGTCGACCACGGTCACCCAGGTCGGCGGAATCATGAAGCCGGCCTCCTCGGCCGGGGGCGACGGGATCGTCACCTCGTGGTCGAGATCGCCGTAGGTCAGACGCCATTCGCCGACGCCTCGGACGCCGATCATGATCGGGGTCCCGGCCGGCAGGTCGATCCGGGCCGACACCTCGACCTCGGCGGTGGCCGTCGCCGGATCGTGGGCCGGCCAGACGACGATCTCGGGCACCTCGTTGACCGTCGAGACCTGGACCGCACCCGTGGTGTCGTAGCGGGTGACCCGGGCGCCGGGAGCGCCGGTCCGCGGGTCGGTGATCACCTCGGTCGCCGCAGCCGGCGGATCGACCCGGACGTTGACGCCGTCGACCACCCGGACCCGGACCGGGCCGAGCGCCTCGACCAGACCGTCGGCCACGGTGACGGCATGCGGCGGCCGCACCGCTGCCGACCCACCGCCTTGCAGCACGGTGGCGACCGCGTGCCGGCCGATCAGTAGCAGCGGGTCGTCCTCGGTCGCCTCGTCGGCGGCCAACGGCAGCACGTCCTGACCGCTGAGCAGCACCATCCCCGAGCTGGCCAGGGTGCGCAGGGCCAGCCGGAACACCGGATCGGTGGGCTCGACCACCGCTCCGAGCGCGGCCCGCCGGTCCGGGGCGATGGCGTGCAGGGCCCCGACCCGACCGGCCAGCCGGAGCAGCCGGGCCAGGTGGTCGTCGATCGCCGACTCCTCGACCTCGCCGGCGCGGACGGCGTCGACCAGGGCCGCACCCCACGGACCACGGGGCCCGGGCATCACCAGATCGAGCCCACCGCGCGCCGCCTCGGCCGCGGTCTTGGTCGCACCCCAGTCCGACATCAGCAGACCGTCCCAGTCCCACTCGCCCTTGAGCACGCCGTTGTTGAGCTCCTCGTGCTCGGTGGCCTCGGTGCCGTTGATCTTGTTGTACGCGGCCATCACCGACCACGGGTGGGCATCGGCCAGGCAGATCTCGAACGGCATCAGGTAGAGCTCGCGGAGCGCGGCCGGCGACACCTGCGCGTTCATCGTGTGCCGGTCGGTCTCGGACTCGTTGGCCACGTAGTGCTTGAGGCAGGCCCCGACCCCGTAGCGCTGGATGCCGTTGACGTACGCCGCGGCCAGCCGCCCGCTGAGCAGTGGGTCCTCGGAGAACGCCTCGAACAGCCGCCCGCCCAGCGCCGAGCGGTGCAGGTTGATCGTCGGGCCGAGGACGACGTCGACGTTCTGCCGCCGGCCCTCGCCGGCCAGCAACTCCCCGACCCGCTGCGCCGCGGTGTCGTCCCAGGACTGGGCGAGCAACGTGGCGTTCGGGAACATCCCGACCCGGGCTCCGCCGGTGAACTCGCTCCCGCGTACGCCGGTCGGGCCGTCGCTGAACACCAGCGGCCGCAGCCCGATCGACGGTTCCCCGGCGAGGGAGAACGTGTCCGCCCCGGTCAGCAGGGTCACCTTGGCTTCGAGCGTCAGCTCGCTCACGGCGGTGGCGATCACGTCGTCGATCGACGCGGGGGCGCTGCTCATGGGGACTCCTGACGGGGTGGGCCGAAGGCCGACGATAGCGAGGCGCTTCCGGGGTCGGACGGCACCGTCGACATTCACACCGGGCTCACAGCCGGGGCCCAAGCTGCGGCCGGTCCGGCACAGCGTGGCCGCCCAGAGTGGTGCCCATGGCTCAGACGCACCTGCTCACCCGCACCCCGCCGCCCGCTCCGGCCACGCCCACACCCCCCGCACCGACGACAGCCGAGCGCACCGATCCCGTACGCCGCGGAGTCCGGGCCGTGTTCCTGGGCGGCGACGACGCACCGCGCTGGGCCCGGCCGTTGCTCTGGGCACTGCTGCTCGGCACCGCCACGCTCTATCTGGTCGACCTGTCCAACTCGGGGATGGCCAACAGCTTCTACGCCGCCGCGGTCGAGTCGGGCACCGAGTCGCTCAAGGCGTGGCTGTTCGGCTCGCTCGACGCCGGCAATGCGATCACCGTCGACAAGCCGCCGGTGTCGCTGTGGCTGATGGTGCTCTCGGCGCGGATCCTCGGTTTCTCCTCGTTCTCGATGCTGCTGCCGCAGGCGTTGATGGGCGTCGGGTCGGTGTGGCTCCTGCACGCCGCGGTGCGGCGCTGGTCGGGCCCGGCCGCCGGCCTGATCGCCGGCGCCGCACTGGCGCTGACCCCGGTGGCCGCGCTGATGTTCCGGTTCAACAACCCCGACGCCATGCTGGTGTTCTTGATGACGCTGGCCGCGTACGCGGTGGTCCGGGCGGTCGACGCGGCCGGGGAGAACGTCCGCGGTCGGGCGCTGAGCTGGATGATCGCCGCCGGCGCCGCCATCGGCTTCGCGTTTCTCACCAAGATGGCCCAGGGGCTGCTGGTGCTGCCCGCGCTCGGGCTGGTCTACCTGGTCGTCTCGCCGCTGCGGCTGCGGGCCCGGATCGCTCACCTGCTGGCCGCCGCGGCCGCCATGGTCGTCTCGGCCGGCTGGTTCGTCGCCCTGGTCGCGGTCTGGCCGGCGGCCTCGCGGCCGTTCATCGGCGGCTCGACCAACAACTCGCTCTGGGAACTCGCGCTCGGTTACAACGGTCTGGCCCGGCTGCTCGGCGGGTCAGGCAACGGCGGCGGTGGCACCGGCGGGGCCGGCATGGGCGGGGGCAACGCCGGCTTCGGCGGGTCGACCGGCCTCCTGCGGATGTTCGGCAGCGCCTTCGGCACCCAGATCGGCTGGTTCCTCCCCGCGGCGCTGCTCGCGCTGGTCGCCGGGCTGTGGGTCACCCGGCGCGCCCCGCGCACCGACCTGCGGCGGGCCGGCCTGATCCTGTGGGGCGGCTGGCTGGTCGTCTCGGTCCTGGTCTTCTCCTTCATGTCGGGCACCATCCACCCCTACTACTCGGTAGCGCTGGCTCCGGCGATCGGCGGGCTGATCGGCGTCGGCGCCACCCTGCTGTGGGCCAAGCGCGACGACCACCTGGCCCGCGGAGTGCTGGCCCTGATGATCGGCGGCACGGCGGTCTGGGGGTTCGCGCTGATGACCCGCGACGCGACCGGCTGGTCGACCTGGCTGGCCTGGACCATGCTGATCGGCGGCGCGCTCGGCGCGGTCGGACTGGCCGTGGCCACCGGCCGGTTCCGGAGGCTGCTGGTCGCGGCGCTCCTGATGGGGGTCCTGTCGGCCTCGGCCGGCGCGGCCGCCTTCACCGTGGCCACGGTGTCGACCGGCCACACCGGCTCGATCCCCACCGCCGGTCCGTCGTCGGCCCAGGGTGGGACGGGCGGCGTGGGTGGCGGCGGTCGGGGCGGATCCGGCGGCGAGGCGGGCGGCGGCACCGAGCTGACCGACCTGCTGAACGCGACGTCGACCCGGTGGTCGGCCGCCGTCGTCGGCGACCAGTCCGCGGCCGGGTACATCCTGTCGAGCGACACCGCGGTGATGGCGATCGGTGGCTGGAGCGGCAGCGACCCCGCGCCGACGCTCGCCCAGTTCCAGCGCTCCGTCACCGACGGCGAGGTGACCTACTTCCTCTCCGGCGGAGACGGCGGCGGTGGGCGCGGCAGCTCGGGCGACTCCACGGCCGCCCAGATCACCGCGTGGGTCCAGGCCACCTTCACCGCCACCACCGTGGGCGGTGCCACGGTCTACGACCTGACCAGCTGACCCATCGAGGGCGCCGTTCCGGCTGGCGGCGACCCGGCGTGCGGACGGTCCCGGATGGGCTAGACTCTGCGAGGCTCAAAGCCACGGGGTGTGGCGCAGCTTGGTAGCGCGCGTCGTTCGGGACGACGAGGTCGCAGGTTCAAATCCTGTCACCCCGACCAGCAGGATCAGGAAGCCCTGGCCGTCATCGACGGCCGGGGCTTTTCGCCGTCGGGGGCCGAGCCAGGCAAGCCTGCGCTTCCTTGAGTCATTCCAGATAACGCACCACACTAGGGGCCGCACCCACGTCCCCGAACGCGAAGGATTCCTCATGACCGTCGTCCAGGCTCCGTCCGATCTCGCCACCACCCCGGAACTCGCCGCCGGCACCGCCCAGTTCCTCTCCCCCGTCGTGCTCGACCTCGAGGCCCTCGTCGTCAACGGCAAGCAGGCCCACTGGCACGTCCGCGGCGGCAGCTTCATCGGCGTCCACGAACTGCTCGACACCGTCGTGGCCCACGCCCAGGAGTACGCCGACACCGCGGCCGAGCGGATCGTCGCCCTAGGACTGCCCGTCGACTCGCGGCTGGCCACCGTGGCCGAGCGCTCGACGCTCCCCGCGCTTCCCCACGGTTTCCAGCAGTGGCCCGACACCGTCGCCCAGGTCGTCAACCAGATCGACGCCGCGCTGATCACCGTGCGCGCCGCCGTCACCGGTCTCGACGACATCGACCTCTCGAGCCAGGACGTGGCGATCGAGATCGAGCGTGGGCTGGCCAAGGATCGCTGGCTGCTCCAGGCGCACATCGCCTCCTGATCGATCGCCCTGCCGGCTGCGGCTTCAGGTAAGGCTTACCTATACTTGCGGCCATGAGGTCCCATCGGCGGCGCGGCCCGCTCGAGCACGTGCTGGTCGCCGGCGATCTGGCCGAGCTGCCGGCCATCGAGACGCTGCTGGCCCTGCTGCCGGCCGGGGCTTACGGCCAGGTCTTCGTCGAGACTCCCGCGGACGCCGAGCTGGGTGGGCTCCACCCGCCGGCTCGGGTCACGGTCCACCGGGTCATCCGGTCCGACCACGGCGGCCGTGGCGACGCGCTGGTGCCTGCGGTGTCGGCGTGGCTGGCCGAATGGCTGCCGGAGGAGTCGACGACCGAGCGCACGCTCACCCTGTGGGTCGGCACCTCGGTCCACGACCGGGTGCACGCGGCCGGCGCGCCGCTCGAGCGGCTCTGACCCGACGGCGGTCGTGGTGGCCCTCCACGACGGTCGACCATCGCCGCGTACGGGCGTAGGCTCACAACTCTCCGGAAGTCAGCGGCATCGTCAGGTGTCCGCGTCCCGGTCCAATCGAACGGATCGGCCCGGTGTCGCTCGGTTCAGGGGATCAGCCATGAGCAAGGACTCCATCGACGTCGATATCGCCGTCTGCCCGACCTGTGAACATCCGATGGCCCACCACGACGTGATCGGCCGCCGCTGGTGTGCGGTCAGCGCGAACGCCGACGGCCATCGCGACTGCATCTGCTCCGGGGTCGTCGTCGCGGCGCGCGACCTCACGCACTACTGAGCCGGCTCTCGCGGCGCGGCTGAGCCGACGGCGGTCAGGCCGGAGCGTCGCTGCCGCGGCTGGACCAGGCGATGACCCGGTCCCGGACCAGGGTGTCGAGCGCGACCGCGTAACCGGTCGGGTCCGCGTCACGGCCCGGCACCAGATCGAGCGTCGCTCCGGCGAGACGGCGTTGCCACAGCTCGGCCATGGCCAGCGGGTGCACCGGATCGTCGGGCGCCCCGATCACCGCCACCGGAACCCCTAGATCGCGGGCGCCCTCCCAGGCCACCGCGGTGTTGCCCGGCACCGTCTCCAGCCGCACCACCCGCGCGAGCGCATCGGGTTTCGTGAACTGCTCGACCAGGCTGGCCGCCCCCGACGCCGACACCGCAGCGACCGCGCGATATTCGTCGGTCTCGCGATAGTGATCCGCCCCCTCGGGGCCGAATCGGCGAAGCAGATCGGCGATCACCGGAAAGGACGCCGCGTGCTCGGGCCACGGCGTGGGGCCGAAGGCCGGCCGGATCAACAGCACACCGGCCAGCCGCTCGGGCACGCGTTCGGCGATCCGCAGCGCCACGGCCGCTCCCATCGAGATGCCGATCGGGATCAACCGCCGGTCACCCAGGCCGAGCCGGTCGATGAGGGCTAGGACGTCCTCGGCCAACGCGTCGGTGGTGAACCGCTCTGGTGGACCGATGACCGGGGTCCGGCCGTGGGCCCGAGCGTCGGGCGCGAGGACGTCGACCCCGGTGCCGGCCAGCTGGTCGGTGGTCAGCCCCAACGGCTGGTTCGAGTCGCCCCCGAGTCCGTGCAGCAGCACGGCCAGGTGGTCCGAGCCCCGCTGGTGCACGACCGCGTACGCCTGCTCGGCATACGCCTCGACGCTCACGCGCCGGCCTCGAGCAGCGCGACGGCGCCGGCGACCTGGTCGGGCGTGGTGTCCTGGATGATCAGCGGCACCTGGACCGGCAGACCGCGGCGCAGCTGGGCCAGAAAGGCGAAGTCGAGCCCGTCCGCCCCGGCCAACCGGTCACCCCAGCTGACCACGTCCTTGGCGTGCAGACAGATCGTCCGCTCACCGAGCCGCAGATGGGCGTCGGTCAGCACCGCGTTCCACCGGTCGGCCGGTGCTTCGGCGACCAGGTTGGCCGCGTCGAGGATGAAGCCGATCGGCGCGCCGCGCTCGCCCAGTTCCTCGATCAGCCGGACGGCCTCGTCGGTCCCGCAGATGACGTTGGCCGGCTCGGGCTCGACGGCCAGCCGCACCCCGGCCGCGGCCGCCGCGTCGAGCAGCGGGCCGAACGACGCGATCATGTCCGCCCACGCCTCCGGCGTGGCGTTGTCGGGGTGGGCGCGCCACTGGTTGTCGGGGTCCCGGGTGCCGGTGCACAGGCTCACCGCGGTCGCCCCCAGTCGTCCGGCGGCAGCGATCAGGGCGGCCGCCGCCGTGGTCTCCCGTGCGCGGCGGTCGGCGTCGGGATGAGCCATGTTGTAGGTCGCCGAGACACCCCAGATGTCGACGCCCGCGGCGGCGAACGCGGCCGCCACCTCCTCGAGCGGCAGATCGGGGAGCTCCTCGGGGCTCGGGATGGTCGCCATCCCGACCGCGACCAGGTTGAGCTGGACGCAGTCGAAGCCGTGGCCGGCGATGGTGGCCGCCAACTCGGCGGCGGGCTGGGCCGGGAAGACCCGCGCGAAGATGCCGAAGGGCGCGACCGCGGAGCTCACAGCGCCACCTTGATGCCGTCGTTCTCGGAGCTCTGCGCCGCGGCCTCGATCAGTCGGACCGCCCAGACCCCGTCCTGCGGGCTGGGCACCTCACCGCTGCCGGCGCGCACCGCATCGGCGAAGTCCTCGACCTGGCGCTTGAACGCGTTGGTGTCGGTCGGGTGCGGACGGCTCGAGGTGTTGCTCGACTCGAGATAGACCTCGACCTCGCTGCCGCGCTTCCAGAACGGCTGGAAGATGCTGGTCTTGATGTGGCCGCCCGGACCGAACAGCTCGAAGCCCTCGGCCCAGTCGGCGTGGACGTCGACGGTCATCTCGAACGACCCGAGGCCGCCCCCGGCCAGCCCGACGGTGCCGTGCCAGGTGAAGTCCCCACCGACCTGGGCGGCCTGGACCGAGATCCACCGCGGATACCCGGTGAAGAAGCACAGCATGTCGAACACATGCGCGCCGTGCGTGGCCAGCAGGTAGGCCGCCCGGTTCTTCTGCGCCTTGAACGTCGACTCGTGACCCCGGACCACCTCGTCGACGACCATCCGCGAGGGGAAGATCGTGTCCTCGATCCCGGCCCGCAGGGCCGGCACCCGGTAGACCGCGTTGTACGACAGCACCTCGCCGACCTGGGGCAGCAGGTCGTGCGCGTAGACGATGGCCGGGTCGTGGCGCTTCATCGCCCCGGTCTGCAGCCGCAGGTCGCTCGCCGCGGCGAGCTCGACCAGCCGCTGGGCGTCGGCCGAGGTGGCGGCCAGCGGCTTCTCCATCAGCACGTGCTTGCCGGCCAGCAGCGCGGCCTGGCCGAGCGGGAAGTGGAACCGGTCCGGGGTGGCCACGACGACGGCCTCGATGTCGGCGGCCAGCAGGTCCTCGGTGGCGGTGAAGCTCTGCACGCCGTACTGGTCGGCGACGCCCTGCGACAGCGTGGCGCTCGGATCGGACACCCCGACCAGCTCGACGTTGCCCGCCTTGGCGATGGCCGGGAGGTGGGCGGCCTGGGCGATCCGGCCACAGCCGATCACCCCGAGCCGGAGCGGACGGGTGGTGGCGGTCTCAGTCACGGAGCTTCTCCTCGGGTGCGGGCGAGCCGGCGTGGTGCGCGGACCGCTCGAGTGGGGTGGTGGTCAGACGGGTGGTGGTCAGACGGGTGGTGGTCAGGCGGGTGCCGGCGAGCCGGGCGGCGCCCAGCGCGGCGGCGGTCGGACCGACGTCGTCGAGCCGGATCCGCGGCGGCCGGCGGACGGCGGCGAACGGCAGTTGTCGCAGCAGCCGGGTGGTGATGTCGGGGATGAGCAGGTCACCGGCCGCGTGGGCCAGCGATCCCCCCAGGTAGAGCACCGTCGGCTCGACGGTGACGGTGAGCAGAGCCAGCGCGTGCCCGATGGCCTGGGCGGCGTCCTGGACCAGCCGGACGGCCGGTGCGACCCCGGCCCGGGCCGCGGTGATGACGTGGATCGAGGTGAGCCGGTCGACGGTGATTCCGGCGAAGTCGGCCACCGTCGCGGCCTGCGCGGACGCCCGGACCCGTTCGCCCAGCCCACGACCGCTGGCCAGTTGTTCCAGGCATCCGGAGCTGCCGCAGACGCACGGGTAGTCGAGCGGATCGACGACCGGCAGGTGCCCGAGCTCGGTCGCGTACCCGGTCGGTCCCTGGATCAGCCGCCCGCCACTGAGCACGGCACCGCCGACACCGGTCCCCAGGGCCAGCAGCACCGCGTCGTCGACCGGTCCGTCCGGGTCCCCGGCCGCCGCGGCCAGCAGCGTCGCGTCGGCGTCGTTGACCACGGTGGCCGGGCAGCCGAGCTCGGCGGTCAGGCGCGCGGCCAGGTCGTCGTGGTAGATCAGCAGCGACGCCGCGTGGGTGACCAGACCGGACTGACCGACCAGGCCGGCCACCGAGACCCCCAGCACCACCTCGGACCCCGCGACGCCGGTCTGCGCGAGCAGGTCACGGGCGGCGGCGACCAACGCCGCGGACACCGGTTCGGCGCCCCGGGCGGAGTGGGCGGTCCAGTTCCTCCCGCGGACCGCACCGTTCGCCTCGATCAGCACCCCGGCGATCTTGGTGCCGCCGATGTCGAGTCCGAGATACATGATCGGCTACTCCGGGTGGTCGGGGTGGGGGTCAGCGGAGCGTGTAGCCGCCGTCGATGACCAGGTCGACCCCGGTGATGTGCCGCGCTGCGTCACCGGCCAGGAACACGTACGACCCGACCAGGTCGTCGACCCGGGCGATCTTGCCCATCGGGGTGAGCTTGGCCCAGCCCTCCTGTTGGGGCTTCATCCGCGGCGTCTCGACCATGGGGGTGATGGTGAAGCCGGGGCTGACCGCGTTGACCCGGATGCCGTGCGGCGCCCACTCGTTGGCCAGGCTGCGGGTGATTCCCCAGGCGGCGGACTTCGAGGAGTTGTAGGGCGTCTGGTACTGCGGGACGCTGACGAACGACGAGATCGACACGGTGTTGATGATCGAGCCGGGACGCCCGTGGTCGAGGAACCACCGGCCCTCCTCGCGGCAGCAGTAGAAGACGCCGTCGGCGTTGACCCGGTAGACGCGCTCCCACTCCTCGTCGGTGGTGTCGATGGCCGGGCCGGCGTTGCCGACGCCGGCGTTGTTGATGGCGACGTCGAGTCCGCCGAGCCGCTCGGCCGCGGCGTCGACCATCTGCCGGACCTGGGCCGAGTCGCCCACGTCGCAGACCAGGGCCCCGACCTCGCGACCGCTCTCCTCGCTCAGCTGCCGGGCCGCGGTGTCGACCAGGTCCCGGTCGAGATCGACGATCACCAGCTCGGCTCCGGCGGCCAGCACGGCCTGCGCCACGCCGTAGCCGATGCCCTGTCCGGCCCCGGTGATCAGGGCCTTCTTGCCGGCCAGCGAGAACATCGACAACCCGGCGGGCGTCACGGCGTTCATGAGGGTTCCTGTCTGCAAGGAGGTGGGTGAGGGGGTGATCAACGGACGGGAGCGTCCGCGGCGACCAGCAGTTCGACGGAGGCGTCGGACAGCCACTCGGCCAGGCTGGAGTCGTGCCGATCGGTGATGACGGTCTGCACGGCGTCGAGCGGGCCCACGGTGACGAAGTCGGTGAGGCCGACCTTGTGGTGGTCCATCGGGATCACCGAGCGGGCGGCGCGGGCGATCACCTCGCGCTTGATCTGCGCTTCGGCCAGGTCGGCGACCGAGAAGCCGTCGACCGTGACCCCGGTGACGCCGAGGAAGGCGATGTCGACCCGGAACTGGGACAGCGAGGCGAGAGCCAGCGGGCCGACCGTGGTGCCCCCGACCGCCCGGAACCGACCGCCGAGGACGATAGGCCCCTCGCTCCCAGCCGTCGCGCAGATTTCGGCGACCCGGAACGAGTTGGTGAGGATCTTGACGTCACGCAGCGGTCCCCGGCCACCCGGGGCGCTGCGGGCGGCGAGTTCGGTGGCGATGGCGTGGGCCGTGGTCCCGCCGTCGAGGAACACCGACTCCTTGTCGGCGACCAGATCGACGCAGGCCCGGGCGATCGCCGACTTCTCGTCGGTGTGCAGGTGCTCGCGCTCGGACAGCTCGACCTCGGCCATCGAGCGTCGGGCGACGGCGCCGCCGTGGGTACGGATCAGCCGGCCCTGGGTCTCGAGGTCGACGATGTCCTTGCGGATGGTCGGTTCGGTGACCTGGAGAAGCTGGGCCAACTCGGAGGTCCGGACCCGGCCGCGCTCGCTGACCAGGCGCCCGATGTGCTCGCGTCGCTCGACTGCGAAGGTGTCGCGCGCCGATCCGCTCGAGGCGTCGACCGACGGCGTCATCGCGTCGGCGGTCCAGGCGAAGTCCGGAGGGGACGGCAGCTTTCGATTCATGCGCCACCTGCTTCCGGACCGTGAGCTTTCTGCTCGTGGAGCAGCTTGCCAGGTTCGATTCGCTTTCGCAAGCTTTCGTTTCGACTCGACTGTTTACCGACTCGAAATCTGGCCACCGATCTGCCACCCGGCTGCGGCGGCCGCGGACAGGGCCGCCTGCATCACCTGCTGCTGGCTGGCGCCGGACCGGTCAGCCACCGCGGCGACATCGTCGAATTCGGCGCTGACCTGGGTGATGACGCCGTCGACGTGGGCGATCTTGATCGCCACCGCGCCTCCGTCGAGCTCGACCCGGCCGAAGACCCGGGCCAGCGGGAACTTGGTCCAGCGGCTCTGCCGGAGCCCGATGGTGCTGGTCGTCGAGAAGACGACAGCACGCAGCGACGCCGCCCGCTCGGAGTCGGCGAGGACGTGCAGCGTGTGCGCCGGCCGTCCCTTCTTCATCAGGATCGGGGTCAGCCAGGCGTCGTCGGCCCCGGCCCGGAGCAGGGCGGCCAGGACCTCGGGCCACAGCCGCGGATCGAGGTCGTCGACGTTGGCCTCGATGACCACGGCCTCGGTGGGGATCGGACCACCGGTGGTTGTTGTCGCCGGACCGAGCAGGACCCGGGTGACGTTGGCCCGGTCCGGGAAGTCCTTGGTCCCCGCGCCGACGCCGACGCGGTCGACGACCAGGTCGCTCAGCTCGCTCGATCCCCCGGTCAGCGTGGCCAGCAGGGCCATCCCGGTCGGGGTGGTCAACTCACCGCGCCCGCCCGAGGTGATGGTGAAGCTGCGCGCCAGTTCGGACACCGCCGGCACCGGGACCGGGATCCGGCCGTGGGCGGCCTCGATCTCCCCCGATCCGACGGCCACCGGCCCGACGCCGAGGTCGGTGACGCCGAGGTCGGCCAGCGCGGCACAGACTCCGACCACGTCGGCGATCGAGTCCAGGGCACCGACCTCGTGGAAGTGCACGGTGTCGGCGGCGACACCGTGTACCCGTCCCTCGGCCTCGGCCAGACGACCGAAGACGGCCAGCGCGTGCTCGCGTACGCGATCGGCGAGGGCGGCGCTCTCGAGCAGGGTCCTGATCGAGGACCAGGTCCGGTGCGGCGGGTCGTCGACCAGCGGCTCGACCTCGGCCTTGGTCGCCCGCATCCCAGCCCGCTCGACCGTGCTGACGGTGATGGCGACCGAGTCCGGGATGACCGCCTCGACGGCGGCCCGGACCGCGGCGAGGTCGGCGCCGGCGTCGAGCAGGGCCCCGAGCAGCATGTCGCCGGCCACCCCGGCCGAGGCGTCGATCCGCAGCGCGCGGGTCATGGGGCGGCGATCTGCGCGGCCAGGTGGCCGGCACCGTAGCCGTTGTCGATGTTGACCACGCTCACCCCGGGGGCACAGGCGTTCAGCATGGTCAGCAGCGGGGCGATGCCCCCGAAGGCGGCGCCGTAACCCACCGAGGTCGGCACGGCCACGACCGGCGCGGCGACCAGCCCGGCGACCACGCTGGGCAGCGCCCCGTCCATCCCGGCCACCACGACCAACACCTTGGCCGAGCGCAGCAGGTCGAGCTTGGCCAGGATGCGGTGCAGCCCGGCCACTCCGACGTCCATCACCAGGTCGGCTTCGCGCCCGAGGTAGCGCGCGGTCAGCCACGCCTCCCGGGCCACGGGCTCGTCGGAGGTCCCGGCGGCCAGGATCAGCACCCGTCCACCGCTGGGCGCCGGCACCTGCGGCGGCCAGGCCAGCAGCCGGGCTCCGGGGTCGTACGCGGCGTCGGGCAGCACGGCCAGCACCGCGTCGGCGTGATCGGGCCGGGCCCGGGTGAACAGCGTGACGATGTCGGACCGCTCGCGGACGGCCGCGGCGATCCCGGCCACCTGCTCGACGGTCTTGCCCTCGCAGTAGATGGCCTCGGGATAGCCGCGGCGGGCGGTCCGTTCGAGGTCGAGCTCGGCGTAGGCGGCGAGGGGATCGTCAGCCACGGCCGGCTCGGAGCGCGGTCAGGGTGAAGGCGCCGGACTGCAGACCGGCGGGGTCGATGACCACCTCGTCGAAGCCGACCGCGCGGACCGCGGCCTCGACCCGCGCGCGCAGGCCGGGCGTCTCGATCGCGGTCAGGTCGAGCGGACCGAGCTCGACCCGGGCCAGGTCACCGTGGTGGCGGACGCGGAGCTCCTGGAGTCCGAGCGCGTGCAGGGCCGCCTCGGCCCGGTCCACCTGGCCCAGCTTGTGCGGCGTCACCTCGAGGAAGTGCGGGATCCGCGAGGCCAGGCAGGGCGCCGCCGGCTTGTCGGCGCACGGCAGCGACCAGGCCCGGGCCAGCGCGCGGACCTCGGCCTTGGCCAGTCCGGCGTCGGCCAGCGGACGGAGCACGCGGTGGTTGGTCGCGGCCTGGGCGCCGGGACGATCAGGGCGGCGGGCGTCGTCGGCGTTCTCGCCGTAGGCGACCGCATCGAGCGCGTGGGCGTCGACCACCTCGTCGGAGATCCGGGTGAACAGTTCGTCCTTGCAGTGAAAGCAGCGGTCGGGGCCGTTGGCCCGGTAGGCCTCGTTGTCCATCTCGTAGGTGTCGACCTCGACCACGGCGACGCCGATGACGGCGGCCACCGCGTGGGCCTGCTCGCGTTCTCGGGTGGCCAGGCTCGCCGAGCGGCCGAGGATGGGAACGACCCGGTCGGCGCCGAGGATCCGTACCGCGGCGGCCAGCACGACGGCGGAGTCCACGCCACCGGAGTAGGCGACCCCGAGTCGACCGACCCCGTCCAGCGACGCGGCGATCGCCGCCAGCTGCCTCTGCTGCTCGTCCGCCTCAGCCTTCTGCATGACTGCCATCCTGCCTTCAGCGGCGTACGGACCACGAGTCCGGGCCGATTCCCTGGCAACCGATGGAAACTTCGCTGCCCAGCGACCCGGCGTCGGCGTTCACCGCAGAAATCCAGCGCCGGCCAGCGGTGCCCAGCTGGTCTCCCGCGGGGCCCGGCCACGGTGGGGGCGACCGGCGCGGGCTCTTCAGCGATCAGTCCGAGCGACGCCGGCGGCGACCACGGCGGGTGCGGCTCAGACGCAACGGCGGGTGCCACGCGTACGGCTCGGGGAGCTGCCAGTTGCGCCAGCGCGCGAGCATGGTCAGCCCGGCGCCGACGAGGGTGGCCGCGACCAGACCGACCGACACGAACCCGAGGTTGAAGCAGATGACCATGGTTGCGCTGGCCAGCGAGGCCGAGGTCGCGTAGAGGGTGCTGCCGCCGAAGATGGTCGGGATCCGCCGCAGCACGATGTCGCGGACCGCACCGCCCCCGACCGCGGTGATCGTCCCGAGCAGGATGGCCGGCAGCCAGCCCAACCCGTACTCCAGGCTCTTCTGGGTCCCGGCCGCGGCCCAACACCCGAGGGCCAGCGCGTCGATCCACGGGAACGCGCGGTTCCACAGCCGGCCCTCGATGTGCAGCACGAAGGCGATGGCCGCCCCGGCGATCGCGGTCAGGATGTAGGCGCTGTCCATCAGCGCGGCCGGCGTCCCCCGCTGCAGCAGGGTGTCGCGGATCAGTCCGCCGCCCAGCCCGGACAGGATGGCCAGCGTCCCGAAGCCGACCGGATCGAGCCGTTCCCGCCGGGCCAGCACCCCACCGAGCAGGGCGTTGGCGGCCACGCCGGTGAGGTCGACGACGCGCAGGATCTCGGTGATCGTCTCCGGCGCCGCCATGAGCCGAATGTTCGCAGGTGATCGACCTCGTCGCATCCAGGCCCCCGCACGCATCGCCCGGCTCGGCCGTTTCGGCACCTGTGCGCGGAAACCGCCCGGAATCGGGCGGATCATGGGCGATCTGGGCACCTGTGCGCGCAAACGGCTCCCCGACAGCGGAGCGGGCCGGAGCGACCCGGGTCGGCGACCCGGGCTCTCCGCGCCGACGCCGAAGCGTAGGTTGCTTCTTGCGCAACGCGTTCACCCTCTCTGACGCAACTACTCGGGCATCCAGTCCGAAGGGCGTTTCCCGGGAACGAGGAGATGAGGCCAGGCGATGAGTAACGCCCACGTGCAGAGCGTCGACCGTGCGGCGCGGATCCTGCTGGCCCTCGGCGAGAGGGGTGAGCGGGTCACCGTGACCGGACTGGCCGACCAGCTCGGCGTGCACAAGAGCACGGTGTCGCGCCTGGTCTCGACCCTGGCCCGGCACGATCTCCTCGAGGTCGGTCACGCCGACGACGGCGGCCTGCGCCTCGGCTCGGCGCTACGCCGGCTGGTCCACCGGGCCGGCGACGCCGTCGACCTGCCCGCGCTGGCCCAACCGGTGATCGACCGGCTGTCGGCCACCACCGGCGAGCTGGTCACCCTGGCCGTTCCCGGCGGTGCCGATGCCGTCACCGTGGCCCAGAGCGCCAGCAGCCACGTCGTCGGCGCCCACACCTGGATCGGGCGGAGCGCGCCGGCCCACGCGACCAGCGACGGCAAGGTGCTGCTCGCGTTCGGTGCCGCCACCCTGCCACCGGGCCCGCTACCGGCCAGCACCTCGGCCACCGAGACCGACCGGCACCGGTTGGCCGACGAGCTCGCCGAGGTCCGCGTACGCGGCTGGGCGACCAGCATCGGCGAATTCGAGACCGGTCTGCACGGCGTCGCCGTTCCCGTGCTCGGCGGCGACGGTCGCTGCCACGGCGCGGTCTGCCTGTCCGGACCGCAGTATCGGGTCCCGCCCGACCGGCTCGAGGTGCTGGCCGAGGCGTGCCGGGCCGCGGCTGACGAGATCGCCCGATCGCTCCCGACCCACGGCCCCGCCACCCCACCAGCCGAGCAGGAGTCCCCGCGATGACCGAGCGCCCGAACATCATCGTCATCCAGGCCGACCAGTTGGCCGCGGCCGCGCTCGGCGCGTACGGCAACGACTGCGTCCTCAGCCCGAACCTCGACCAGTTGGCCGACGAAGGGGTCGTCTTCGACCGCGCGTACTGCAACTCCCCGCTGTGCGCACCGTCGCGGGCGTCGATGCTCACCGGCCAGCTGCCGTCGGCCATCGGCGCGTACGACAACGCGGCTGACTTCGCCAGCTCGACGCCGACCTTCGCCCACCACCTGCGCCGCCAGGGCTACCAGACCGCACTGATCGGCCGGATGCACTTCATCGGCCCCGACCAACTGCACGGGTTCGACGACCGGCTGACCAGCGACGTCTATCCGGCCGGGTTCGACATGGTCCCCGACTGGAGCCTGCCCGAGCACGAGCGGCTCTCCTGGTACCACAACGCCGACAGCGTGCTCCGGGCCGGCGTGGCCACGGCCACCGTGCAGCGGGACTTCGACGAGGAGGTCACGTTCCGCACGCTGCGCTACCTCACCGACCGGGCCCGTCAGCCGCAGAGCGAGCCGTTCCTGCTGGTTTCCTCGTTCATCCACCCGCACGACCCGTACGAGCCCCCGGCCGAGCACTGGCACCGCTACGACGACGTCGAGGTCGACGAGCCGCGGGTCCCGCCGATGCCGGTCGAGCAGCTCGATCCGCACAGCCGACGATTGCAGTCGATGTGCGAGCTCGACCGCTATCCCCCGACGCCGGTCCAGGTCGGTCGGGCCCGCCGGGCGTACTACGCGGCGGTCAGCTTCGTCGACGACCAGGTCGGCGCGATCCTGCACCGGCTCGACGAGCTGGGACTGCGCGAGCGGACGATCATCGTCGTCACCTCCGACCACGGCGATCTGCTCGGCGAACGTGGACTCTGGTACAAGATGTCGCCGTTCGAGGGGTCGACGCGGGTGCCGCTGATCGTCCACGCACCGGGTCGGCTGTCCCCGCGTCGGGTCGGCGACGTGGTCTCGCTGGTCGATCTGCTGCCCACCCTGGTCGAGATCGCCGGCGGTGATCCCCCGGTCGAGGCCGACGGGTTGAGCTTCTGGCCGCTGGCCCAGGGCCGACCCCAGCTGCGCACCGGGGAAGCGGTGATCGAGTACCTGGCCGAGGGGGTCCACGCGCCTCAGTTGACCCTGGTCCAGGACCGGTACAAGTACGTGGTCTGCCCGGGCGATCCGGACCAGTTCTACGACCTGGACTCCGATCCGGACGAGTTGGTCAACCGGGCCGACGACCCCGCGGTCGCCGACATCGCCGGGCTGTTGCGCACCCGACTGCTGGCCGGTCGCGATCTCGACCAGTTGCGGAGCGACGTGCTGACCAGCCAGCGTCGCCGGCAGTTCATCGCCGGGGCGTTCTCCGGGCGTGATGCGGGCTGGGACCACGAGCCGGTCGAACGCTCGGTCCAGCGCTACGTCCGCGGCGACTTCTGGTCCGCGCTCGAACGCGGTCGGCTGACCCCGCTCGACGTCGATCCGACCGGACCCGAGGCGTCGGGATCGGCGGCCCCGACCCAGAGCCGGGGCTGGACCGCCGCGACCGCCGGCCAGCTGACCAGCGAGGACCGGTGGGCGGCCGAGGAGCCGCTGCCGTGACCGAGGGCTCAGCCTGCTGCGCACCGGTCGGGGCGGGGCGCCGCCGGCCGTCACCGCGACGATGCCGCACCGACCTTCGTCGCCGGTCCGCCGCCGCCAGGTGGCCATTCCCGGCGGACGCTTCGCCATGGGGGACGCCTTCGACGAGGGGTACGCCGCCGACGGTGAGACTCCGGTGCACGACATCCGGCTCGAGGACTTCTGGATCGACGCGACGGCGGTGACCAACGCGCAGTTCGCCGCCTTCGTCAAGGCGACCGGCTATCGCACCGACGCCGAGGAGCTCGGCATCTCCCCGGTGTTCCACCTGGCCGTCGACGCCCACCGCGGCGGTGCTGCACCGGGTTGCCGGGACCCCGTGGTGGGTCGCCGTCCGCGGGGCGTCGTGGCGGCACCCCGAGGGGGCCGGCTCCGAGGTGGCCACCCGGGCCAACCACCCGGTGGTGCACGTCTCGTGGAACGACGCCCAGGCCTACTGCCGGTGGGCGGACAAGCGGCTGCCCACCGAGGCCGAGTGGGAGTACGCGGCCCGCGGCGGGCTCGACGGCGCCCGCTACGCCTGGGGCGACGAGCTCACGCCCGGCGGCTCCTGGCCGTTGAACATCTTCCAGGGCGACTTCCCGCGCCGGAACACCCTGGACGACGGCTGGCTGACCACCGCGCCGGTGACCGCGTACCGGCCCAACGGCTACCGGCTGCACAACCTGGCCGGCAACGTCTGGGAGTGGTGTGCCGACTGGTTCGCCCCGGACTACTACGCCCACTCCCCCGCGGTCGATCCGCGTGGGCCGGCCAGCGGCGGCAGCCGGGTGATGCGCGGCGGCTCGTACCTGTGCCACGCCTCGTACTGCCACCGCTACCGGGTCGCCGCCCGCTCGTCCAACACCCCGGACTCGGCGTCGGCCAACATCGGGTTCCGCTGCGCCAACGACGCCTGAGGCCCCCGCCGAGACCGACCATTGCGCCCCCGACGTCGACCGGTCTAGCTTGAGCGACAACGCGACCACCCTCGGGAGAGCCCATGTGCACGGAATCGACTCATTCGCCGATCGTCTCCCGCCGTACGGCGCTGCTCGGTTCGGCCGGGCTGGCCGCGACGACCGCGCTGTCCGCGGCGACGGTGGTGCCCGCGTACGCCGACGGCGGCCCGCGGCGGGGCCGACACGGTGACGCCGACCTGAGCTGGGTCCTCGGCGAGAACTTCCCGGCCTTCACCCCGGGCGAGGAGGCAGTGCGTAAGCCGGCCACCACCATCGCCGCCGACGGCTACTACATGCAGCGCTGGAACATCTTCGAGCACATCGGCACCCACGTCGACGCTCCCGCCCACTTCAACCCGAACGGCCGCTACGTCACCGAGCTGAAGCCGAGCGAGTTGATGGTGCCGGCCGTGGTCATCGACATCGCCCGCCGGGCCGCCAGCGATCCCGACACCACCGTCACGGTCGACGACCTGCGGCGGCACGAACACCGGCACGGCCGGATCGAGCGCGGGGCCGCCGTCCTGATGTACTCCGGCTGGGGCGCCAAGATCGGCGACGCCGACGCCTACCGCGGCACCGATGCCTCGGGCGGGCTGCACTTCCCGGGGTTCAGCGCCGACGCCTGCTCCTGGTTGATCGAGCGCCGCCGGATCCGCGCCCTCGGCGTGGACACGCTGAGCATCGACCCGGGCAACTCGACGACCTTCGCGACCCACGCCGTCCTCAACGGGGCCGAGCGCTACGGCATCGAGAACCTGGCCCGGTTGCACACCATCCCGCCGACCGGTGCGACCGTCTTCGTCGGGGTGATCCCGTTCCAGGAGGGATCGGGCGGCGCGGCCAGGGTGCTCGCTCGCTGGTGAGCTCGGGCGGCAACCCGCGGTGAGTGGCGAAATCTGGCGCCAGTGGCACCACACGGGCCGCAACGACCCGAGATCGAGCACTGGCAAGGGTTTTCGCCACTGGCTCCACGCGGACCGCCGGGATCGACGGTCGGCGGTCAGCCGGGGGCGAAGCGGACCGCGAACTCCACGGTGACCAGCGAGCCCTCGGTGACCCCGCCCGGCCGGCGGACCGCCGCCTTGAGCGGCACCAGGTAACGACCGTCCTTGGGGAACAGCGACGTCTCGAACTCGACGTCGCCGAGCCGCGCCGACACCGGAATCACGCCCCAGCCGTAGCTGGCCGACGCGGCCACCTCGCGGATGTCGTCCGACTCCTCGTCGGGGATGGGCAGGTAGTAGAACGGGGCCGGGCCACGCCACTCGATCACCGGTCCGGTGATGACGAACTGCACGGCGGCCGACCCCGTTCCCTCAGTGCGTCCGATGGGTCAGTTGGACCCACGAACCCTTCGTTGGGTTGGCGCTCACCGACCCGTGTCGGCGAGGACGGCGAGCGAGGCGCGCGGGGTGGCTCCGGTCGGAAGCTTCGTGCCGGGCCAACCCACGCTGACCGCGTACGCGACCTGCCCGATCTCGTTGGGGTGGAAGCTGGCCGGCTGGACCGACGCCGTGGCCGGGTCGACGAGCAGCGGGTTGATCCACGACTTGCCCTTGTCGCACAGGTTGTGGTTCTTGAACAGCGTGGCCGGGTGGACGTAGCGCACCTTCGCGCCGGCCTTGCGGGCCAGCCGGACGCCGTCCTGGATGGCGACGTTGAGGTCGTTGGACGTGCTCCGGAGCCAGGCGACGTCGGCCTTGCGGATGTAGGCCGGCAGCACCGGCGAGACCCGGCAGCCATTGGCGTCGGTCATCGTCGAGCCGAACAGCCGCGGGTAGCCGGTGACGACGATGGTGGCGCCCGGGGCCTGGGCCTGGATAGCCCCCAGCAGCTGCGGGATCGGCACCACGCCGTCGATCTTGGGGGCACCCTTACGGCCGGACAGCGCGGCGACCCGCGGCGCGACCACGGGCTCGAACACGTCGCGGCAGCCGGGCTCGCCCTTGGCGTAGATCCGGGCCTTGGCGGTGACGCCGTAGACGCAGCCGCCGAGCACGGTCGAGAATCCGGCGTCGTTGCCCCCGATGGTCAGCGTGACCTTGGTGGTGCCAGGTGTGACCGCGGCGAGTTGCGGTGCCTCGTCGGAGCGGTCGGGCACCGAGGCGACCAGCGAGGCGGTGAACGCCCCCGAGCAGGCCACCGAGGTCAGGTTGGTGTAGCCGGGCAGCCCGACCCCGTCGAGCAGCGCCGGATAGCTGAGCTTCTTCGACCGGTGGCACCCGTTGGTCGCGGTGTCGGTGCCGTCCTGGTACGGCGCCTGGCCCTCCCCCGAGGCGTAGGAATCGCCGAGGGCCACGTACCGCGGCGTCGGTGCGGCGGTGGCCGGCAGGGTGGCCAGTGCCGGGGCGAGCAGGGTGCCGGCGGCGAGCACGGCGAGAAGGGTGCGGGTGGGCCGCATCATGACTCCTGGGGGCTTCGGGGATGAGCTCCGATGATCATGCGCCCCGAGTGATCCTCACCACAAGTGGTGCAGGGTCTATCTTCTGGGCCGGTAGCGGACCGGACGCTCGGCGGCCGCCTCGACCAGGCACCCTCGCAGCCCGGCGGCACCGACGCTCGGCTGCGGAACCACCCCGGTGGACAGCGGCACGGCCCGCTGCACCCCGGCCAGCAGTCCGCGCGCATAGCCCAGTTGGGCGGCCCGCGTCATCGGCGTGGTGACGTCGCGCCCGGTCCGGGCCCCGAACTCGTTGTAGACCCACGGCACCTCGGCCAGGAGTTGGACGATGGCCAGGTTGCCGGGCTCGAGTGGCGCCCGCCCGGTGAAGGTGTTCTCGCGTACGCGGACCGGGCGGCCCTGCGCCTCGGCCCGCGCGCGGGCGATGATCCGGGCGTGGCGCTGGCTCCGGCGGGCGACCGCAGGCCGGTCGAACACCGTCCGCGCCGACCCGGCCCCGCGGTACATGGCGTGGTAGCGCCCGTCGGCGTCGGGCAGCCCGCGCTGGTCGTAGGTGGCCTGGAAGTCCGGACCCTGCCCGTGGTCGTTGTGCACGCTGATGGCCAGGGCGGCCCCGGCCCGGTTGGCGACGTCGGCGCGGGCGGCCAGCCCCACCGTGTCGAGGACGCGCCGCTTGGTCAGCACCACCCGGTAGCCGTCGGTGCGCAGCCCCCGGGCCACGCACCGGCTGACGTCGAACATCTCGTAGATCTCGGGGTAGTTCGGGTAGTCGATGTCGCGCAGTCCGGTGGCCCGGTCGACCGAACGGCGGTAGCGGCCGCTGTGTCCGGGGTCGATGGCGATCACCGGACCCGGTCCGGACGTCCGGGTCGGGGTGGACGTAGGGGTCGGGGTGGACGTGGGGGTCGACGACCGGGTGGGCGCCGGGGTCGCTCCGGTCGACGGCGAGGTGTTGGAGGTTGACGTCGTCGAGGTCACCGGGGTCGACGGCGAGGTGGCCGGCGTCGACGGGGTCGGCGCGGATGTGGGTCCGCGGGTGACCGCCGGACCCGGGGTCGGCGCCGGTGGATCGGGCGCACCGCACCCGGTCAGTACGGCGACGACGAGCCCCACCCGGGCGATCCGGGCGACCGGACCGCTCACGACCTCAGCGGCCGGTGCCCGCGTACACGACGGCCGGATCGTCGCCGTCGAGGCCGAAAGCGGTGTGGGCGGCGACGACCGCGCGGTCGACGTCGTCCTGGTCGACGACCACCGAGATCCGGATCTCCGAGGTCGAGATCATCTCGATGTTGACCCCGGCCGCCGCGAGCGCGGAGAAGAACTTGGCGGTCACGCCCGGGTGCGAGCGCATCCCGACGCCGACCACCGACACCTTGCCGACCTGGTCGTCGTAGAGCACGTCGCTGAACCCGACGTCGGCCTTGAGCGCGTCGAGCGCGGCCATCGCGGCCGTCCCGTCGGTCTTGGGCAGGGTGAAGGAGATGTCGGTCCGCGAGGTCGACACCGCCGAGACGTTCTGCACGATCATGTCGATGTTGATCTCGGTGGCGGCGACCGCCTCGAAGATCCGGGCCGCCTCGCCCACCTGGTCGGGAACGCCGACGATGGTGATCTTGGCCTCGCTGCGATCATGCGCGACGCCGGAGATGATGGCCTGTTCCATGGGGGTTCCTTTCTCCAGCTCGGTGACCCAGGTGCCTTCCTTGTCGGAGAAGGACGACCGGACGTGGACGGCGACGTTCTCGCGCCGCGCGTACTCGACACAACGCAGATGCAGGATCTTGGCGCCGCAGGCGGCCATCTCGAGCATCTCTTCGTAGCTGATCCTGGGGATCCGCCGGGCGCTCGAGACGATCCGCGGGTCGGCGGTGTAGACCCCGTCGACATCGGTGTAGATCTCGCAGAAGTCGGCGCCGAGCGAGGCGGCCAGGGCGACGGCGGTGGTGTCCGAGGCACCGCGGCCGAGTGTGGTCACGTCCTTGGTGTCCTGCGCGACGCCCTGGAAGCCGGCCACGATGACGATGTCGTCGTTGTCGAGCGCCGAGGTGATGCGGCCCGGGGTGATGTCGATGATCCGGGCGTTGCCGTGGGTACCGGTGGTGATGATCCCGGCCTGCGATCCGGTCAGCGAGCGGGCGTGCATCCCCTGGTCATGGATGGCCATGGCCAGCAGCGCCGCACTCATCCGCTCGCCGGCGGTGAGCAGCATGTCGAGCTCACGGGGCGGCGGCAGCGGGGAGACCTGGAGCGCCAGGTCCATCAGCTCGTCGGTGGTGTCGCCCATCGCCGAGATGACCACGACGACGTCGTTGCCCTGCTGCTTGGTGGCGACGACGCGCTTGGCCACCCGCTTGATGCTCTCGGCGTCGGCGACCGACGAGCCTCCGTACTTCTGGACGATCCGCCCCTTCGGGCTCTCGTTCATGCCGCCAACCACGCCGACTCCTCTCGTCAGCGGCACACTTTAGTGCGGCCGACGACTGCGTCTCGCGTTGTCCACCCCACCTCGGGGAATACTGAGGTCGTGAGCGAAACGCCGACCTCCGAGCCCGACCCCGTCGTACCGGCGCGGCGTCGCGAACCGGTGGAGACCCGCATCGGGGATCAGGACCGCGATCAGGCCGTCAACCACCTCCGCGAGCATCTCGCGGCGGGCCGACTCGACGCCGGCGAATTCGAGGACCGGATGAGCCGGGCCCTCGAGGCGCGGACCGCATCGCAGATCAAGCCGCTGTTCGACGACCTGCCCGAGCCCAAGCCGAAGACCACCGGCCCGAGCGTGGCGCCGGCGTTCCAGGCCCCACCGTGGCAGCGCCAGAGCGCGCCGACCCCGGCGGTGGCCCGACGCGAGGGGCCTGGCGTCGTCGCCCCCACCACTCCGTCGCACAGCACCGGTCTGGCCATCGCGGCCAGCGTCGCCTGGCCGATCACCATCCTGGCCATCACCTTCGCACTGGGCTGGGGCCAGTTCTGGTGGCTGGTCTTCCTCCCGATCGTGCTGTCGAGCATGGCCGGCCGTGGTCGCGGGGGTCCGCGGCACCGTCACGGGCACTAGCTCCCGCCGTCACGGGCGCGGCTGATTGGATGGCCCGATGAGCGCGCGTGAGATTCGTTGGGGCATCGTCGGTCCGGGCCGGATCGCCGCCGCGGTGGCGGCGGACTTCGGCCACGTCCCCGGGGCGCGGCTGACCGCAGTGGCCAGCCGGTCGGCCGAGCGCGGCGCCGCCTTCGCCCGCGAACACGGCGTCGAACGGGTGCACGGCTCGTACGCGGAGATCATGGCCGACGACGAGGTCGACGTCCTCTACATCGCCACCCCGCACCCGCAGCACCACGCCGTCGCGCTGGCCGCGATCCGGGCCGGCAAGGCGGTGCTGGTCGAGAAGTCGTTCACCGCGACCGTGGCCGGCGCCACCGAGGTCATCGACCTGGCCCGCGAGCGCGGGGTGTTCGCCATGGAGGCGATGTGGACCCGGTTCCAGCCGGCCGTCGTCGCCGCTCGTGAACTGATCGCCGACGGGGCGATCGGCGAGGTCCGCCAGGTCCAGGCCGACCTCGGCGTCGACCGGCCCTACGACCCGACCGACCGACTGTTCGACCCGGCCCAGGGCGGCGGCGCCATGCTCGACCTCGGGGTCTACGTGGTGTCGCTGGCCCAGCACTTCCTCGGCGACCCCGATCGCGTCGCGGTCACCGGGTCGCTGGCTCCGACCGGGGTCGACGCCGAGGCCGGCCTGCTGCTCGGCTACGACGACGGCCGCGCCGCCTCGCTGCTGATCTCGCTCCGCGGTCAGACCCCCGGCGCGGCCCGGATCCAGGGCACCGACGGCTGGATCGACCTGCCACCGCGCTTCCACCACCCCAAGCGCCTGGTGCTCCACCGCCGCGGCCACGATCCCGAGACCCTCGACCGTCCCCCGCTCGGCACTGGCTACTCGCACGAACTCATCGAGGTCACCGAGTGCCTGCAGGCCGGCCGGACCGAGAGCGCGATCATGCCGCTGGCCGACACCCTCGCCGTGCAACGGATCCTCAACGAGGCCTCCGAATCGCTCGGTGTCTTCCACGCCGAGGACGCCTCGGTCGAGGTCTGACCCGCCCGCTGACCTGAGCCCGGCTCCGCTCGGCGGCGGTTCGGATCAGGTCGCGCGGGCGGCGGGACCAGGTTGCGACTCTGCGATCACCCGGGGGCTGCGCGATCACCCCGGGCGGCCCGACCACCCCGGGGTCTGCGCGATCACCCCGGGGGCTGCGCGATCCCCCGCGGGCTGCGTGATCACCCCGGGCGGCCCCGACCACCCCGGGCGGCCGTAGGAAGTGGCGTTAACGTCACTTCTTCTCGCCGACCGCCGGATACTTCGGGAGCGAAGTGACAGGAAGTGGCGTGAACACCTCTTCCAACGGAGCGGGTAGCTGAGACTCGGACGAAGCCGGTCAGACCTCGACGAACCGGCGGCCCTCGAAGGCGCGACCGAGGGTGACCTCGTCGGCGTACTCGAGATCGCCGCCGACCGGCAGACCGCTGGCCAGCCGGCTGACCCGGACACCCATCGGGAGCAGCAGCCGGCTCAGATAGGTCGCGGTCGCCTCCCCCTCGAGGTTGGGGTCGGTGGCCAGGATGACCTCGGTGACTACACCGTCGGCGAGTCGCAGGCAGAGTTCGCGGATCTTCAGGTCGGCCGGGCCGATGCCGTCGATCGGGCTGATCGCCCCGCCGAGCACGTGGTAGCGACCACGGAACTCGCGGGTGCGTTCGACCGCCACCACGTCCTTGGACTCCTCGACCACACAGATCACCGTCTGGTCGCGGCGGTAATCCCGGCAGATCCGGCACTGGGTGTCCTCGGCGACGTTGAAGCAGACGTCGCAGAACTTCACCGTGTCCTTGACCAGCTTGAGCGTGTTGGCCAGCCGCATCACGTCGTCGGCGTCGGCGGCCAGGATGTGGAAGGCCAGTCGCTGGGCGCTCTTCGGCCCGATGCCCGGCAGTTGCCCGAGCTCGTCGATCAGATCCTGGACCGGGCCTTCGTACATGTTCGCGCTCCTAGAAGGGCAGACCGCCGCCGCCGAAGCCACCGGTCAGCGGGCCGAGCTTGGCCGAAGCCAGGGCCTGCACCTGATGGTTGGCGTCGCGGACGGCGGCGAGGATGAGGTCGGCCAGCGTCTCGGTGTCCTCGGGATCGACGGCCTCGGGCTTGATGGTCAGCCCGGTGAGCTCGCCCGCCCCGGTCACGGTCGCGGTGACCAGATCGCCACCGGACGACCCGGTGACCTCGGTCTCGGCCAGTTCCTGCTGAGCGGCGAACAGCTGCTGCTGCATGGCCTGGGCCTGCGCGAGCAGACCGGACATGTCACCTTCGGGAATCATGCGTGCTCCTGGAGATTGGTGGTGCGCGCGGCCAGCCTATGCGTCCCACGACGGGACACCGGTGGTACGCGCGGTGGGTTCGGGTCCGGACTCGCCACCGGTCGTTTCGGACGGGGCGAGGCGGCTAGTGGGCGTCCTCCTCGGCGATCACCTGGGCGCCGAGATGGCGAGCCAACAGCTCGGTGTGCGACTCCGTTCCCTCGTCGAGGTCGGTGTCGTCGAGCCGGACCGCCGAGTCGCGGTCGTCCTCCGATCCGGGCTGCGGTCCCCCGTGGCGGGTGGGCCGGATGGCCTGCCGCGCCTGCTCCTTGACCTCGGGCGCCACGGGCGGGGGCGGCGGTGCCGGCGGCTCCTCGCGCGGCGGCGGCGCCTGCGGGGAGCGGTCGGCCTGACCGGACCCGCTCGACGGGTCGACCATGGTCTCGATCAAGAGATCGGCCCCCATCACGACGACGATGGCCTCCTTGAGGATGTCCTCGCTGCCGCCGCGGCCGAAGTGGTCACGGGCCCCCGAGTTGGCCATGGCCAGCAGCAGGGTGCGACCGCGGAGCTCGGCCACGTGCGCGTTCTGGCTGAGCAGCATCCAGGTGAACCGACGCTTGCCCTTGACCTCCTCGAGCACCTCGGGCCAGAGCCGGCGGATGTCGGTGACGCTGAACGGCGCGCCCGGGGCCTTGTCGGCCGACCCTGCGGGCGCCCCCAACGCGGTGTCGTCGCTCTCCCCGCCGGCCGGTCCGCGTTCGTCGGGGACCGGCTCACGGCGCGCCGGCTCGGGCGCGCGGCGGTCGGAATCGGGGCCGGAACTGCCGGAACTGCCGGAACTGCCGGAACTGCCGGAACTGCCGGAACGATCGTTCCCCTCGGTGCGGTCGCCGGCCCGCCCTTCGTCTACGGGCTGGTCGAGCTCGGGGCGGTTCGACCGGAGCTCGGGTCGGTCGACGGCGGGGCCGGTCGGCCGACGCGGTCCAGGGCTCGGCTCGGACCGGGCTCCGGTGGGCGAACCGGCGGGCGCCGAATCGTTCGCCGGGGTCGAGGGGGATCCCGGGACGACCGTGGCGGCGGATTCGGGACGCGCCGGTGCGCCTTCGGCCGGCTCAGCCGATCGGGAATCCGTGCGGGCAACTTCGATCCGGGGCGACTCGGAGGCAACAGCCGGGGACGGCACGGGAGCTGCCACGCGTGCAGCCGGGCCCGGGGTCGAGGTGGCAGCGCCGACGACGCCGACCCGACGCTCGAGGCGATCGAGCCGGGCGTGGATCCCCCGGCCGTCGACGTCGGCGCCCGGAAGCAGCACCCGGGCGCACATCAACTCGAGGTGGAGCCGCGGCGCCGTGGTCCCGCGCATCTCGGTCAGTCCGGTGGCGATCACCTCGGCCGCGCGGGTCAGCTCCCCCGCACCCAACGACGCGGCCTGGAGCGACAGCCGCTCGCCCTGGTCGCCCGCCACGTCGATCAGCCCGGAGCTGAGCGCGTCGGGAACCGCGGCCACGATCACCAGGTCACGGATCCGCCGGAGCAGGTCCTCGGCGAAGCGGCGTGGATCCTGGCCGACCTCGATCACCTTGTCGACGCAGGCGAACACCCCGCCGGCGTCACCGGCGGCGAAGGCGTCGACGAACTCGTCGAGCAGCGAGTCCGGGGTGTAGCCGAGCAGCGCGGTGGCCTGGCGGTATTTCACGCCCTCCTCGGACGCCCCGCCGAGCAGCTGGTCGAGCACCGACAACGAGTCGCGGACCGATCCCGGCACCGGCGCGGACGACCAGCGGGAGCACGGCCGGCTCGACCGCGATCCCCTCGGCCGTGCACAGCGTGGCCAGGTAATCGGTCAGCACCTTGGGCGGCACCAGGCGGAACGGGTAGTGATGGGTCCGCGACCGGATGGTCCCGATGACCTTCTCGGGCTCGGTGGTGGCGAAGATGAACTTGACGTGCGGGGGCGGTTCCTCGACCAGCTTGAGCAGCGCGTTGAAGCCGGCCGTCGTGACCATGTGGGCCTCGTCGACGATGTAGATCTTGTATGTGCTGCTGACCGGGGCGAAGAACGCGCGCTCGCGCAGGTCGCGCGCGTCGTCGACACCGCCGTGACTGGCCGCGTCGATCTCGATCACGTCGATGCTGCCCGGACCGCCGCGGGCCAGGTCGCGGCACGACTGGCACCGCCCGCACGGCTCGGCCCGTGGGCCCAGCTCGCAGTTGAGTGCGCGGGCCAGGATCCGGGCCGAGGTGGTCTTGCCGCAGCCGCGCGGGCCGGAGAACAGGTAGGCGTGGTTGACCCGGTTGTTGGTCAGCGCCCGCTGCAGCGGCTCGGTGACGTGCTCCTGCCCGATGACGTCGGCGAAGGTGTCCGGGCGGTAGCGCCGGTAGAGGGCCAGCGGCACCTCGGAGCTGATCACCGGCGTCGACGGCTCGTCGAACAGCGCCTCGTCCTGGCTGTGTTCGACGGGCTCCTCGAGCAGGGCTTCATCCACGCCTGCACCTTATGCCGGGCCGCTGACACTTTGTGCTCCTCGACCGACCCCTAGGCTTTCGGCCCATGGCCGGACTCGACTGGATCCTCTTCGACGCCGACGGCGTGCTCCAACGGACCCGGGCGACCTGGATCGACGAGCTGACCGCAGCCGGTGGGGAGCGGGGCGAGGAGTTCGTCCTGGCCGTGTTCGCCGCCGAATCGGCCTGTGTGGCCGGCGGCGACTTCGAGGCCGAGATGGAGCGGTTGCGCAGCGACTTCGCACTGACCGCGACGCTCCACGAGATCCTGCCCGAGGACTTCTGGATCGAGGTCGACCCGGCCATGCTCGGAGCTGTACGCGGTCTGCGCCGCCGCGGCTACCGATGTGCCCTGGCCACCAACCAGCAGAACTTGCGCGGCGCGTACATGCGCGGTGGTCTGGGCTTCGCCGAGGTGTTCGACGAGCAGTTCTACTCCTGGGAGCTCGGCATCGCCAAGCCCGATCCGGGCTACTTCACCGCCATCCTCGAGCGCATCGACGCCCCCGGCGACCGGGTGCTATTCCTCGATGACAACCAGCCGAACGTCGACGGCGCCCGGACCGCCGGGCTGCACGCCGAGCTGTTCGCCCGCGACGGCGGGCTGCCGACACTGACCGACGTGCTCGCGAGGCACGGCGTCGAGCTGTGAGCATCCGGATCGGCATCTCGGGGTGGACCTATCCACCGTGGCGCGGCGGGGCGTTCTACCCGAAGGGGCTGCGGCAACGCGACGAGCTGGCGTACGCGGCCGCCCGGCTCAGCAGCGTCGAGATCAACGGCAGCTTCTATGCGCTGCAGCGCCGCTCGAGCTTCGAGACGTGGGCCGGGCAGGTGCCCGAGGACTTCGTCTTCGCGGTCAAGGGTGGCCGGTTCATCACCCACATGAAGAAGCTCAATGACGTCGCCATACCGCTGGCCAACTTCTTCGCGTCCGGCCTGCTCGCCCTCGACCGGAAGCTCGGGCCGATCCTGTGGCAGCTGCCGCCCAACCTCGGCTTCGACGCCGACCGGATGGACGCCTTCTTGACCAGCCTGCCCCGCACCGCCGGTGACGCCGCCGTACTGGCCGCGGGTCATGACCAACGGGTCCCCGAGGACCACGCGTGTCTGACCGCCGCGCACCCTGACCATCGGCTGCGCTACGCGGTCGAGGTCCGCCACGAGACCTTCCGCACCCCGCAGTTCTACGACCTGCTCCGTCGCCACCGGGTCGGCCTCGTGCTGGCCGACAACCCGGGCCAGTGGCCGATCATCGAGGAGCTGACCGCCGACCTGATGTACGTCCGGCTGCATGGCCACGAACAGCTCTACGCCAGCGGCTACCCCGACGACCAGCTCGACGCCTGGGCTGACCGGATCAAGGGCTGGGCCGCCGCCGGCCAGGACGTCTTCGTCTACTGCGACAACGACGCCAAGGTCCGCGCCCCGTACGACGCCATGGGCCTGCTCGACCGAGTCAGCAGCGGATTCGATAGCGCCAGCGACAAGTCCGAGCTCGGAGACGGGGACCACACCGGCGAGCGTCTCTAGGGCGCGGCCTGCGCGTCATGACTGGGACCGTATCGCCGAGCGTCGTCCGCCGCGGACTGAGCGTGAGGACGGGGACCCCACCGGCGAGCGTCGTTAGGGCGTGGCCGACCCGCTCTGGACTGAGGAGTGAGAGCGTCGAGCCGCTGGGCCTGTCATCACCGCATCCGGGAGTCGACGCTCGAACGACGAGGGAAGTGCGGGTCACCGGGCCACGCCCGTGCGCGAGCCGGTAGCCCAAAATAGAAAGTCCCTCGCGCACCCGACAGAGCTCACTTACCCTTGCTGCCGTCAAGCCCTGGGGGAGTTGGGTGAGGTATCGCCACGCGAGGGACCGCTGGGAAGCATACGCGATCAGCGCGGGGCAGATGAATTCCCGTCGTTGTGTCAGTCGTAGCAGGCAGGATCATCCACTGAGGAGGAGCCAGCGATGACCACGACCACGACGAAAGCCCTGGATCTGACCCGTCCGGCGCACCGAACCTTCCTGCACCTGCTGGTCAACGTGCTGTTCGTGTCGGTGATGAACTTCACCGTCTGGTTCGCCATCACGTTCTGGGTGTTCCTGGAAACCCGGTCGGTGCTCGCGACCGGCATGGTGGCCGGCATCTTTCTGGTCGCCACCGCATTGAGCGGGATCTGGTTCGGCAGCCTGGTCGACCATCACCGCAAGAAGAACGTGATGCTCAGCTCCGCCCTGGTGTCGCTGGCCTGCTACGCGGTCGCCTTTACGCTCTATCTACTGACCCCGGAGGCTGCGTTCACCTCGGTGACCAGCCTGCGGCTGTGGACCTTCATCGTGCTGGCCATGCTCGGCGTGATCGCCGGCAACATCCGCAGCATCGCCCTGCAGACCCTGGTGACGGTGTTCTTCGAGCCGGAGCGTCGCGACCGGGCCAACGGGCTGGTCGGGACGGCGACCGGGGTCACCTTCTTGGTCACGTCGGTGTTGAGCGGCGTGCTGGTCGCGGCCGGCGACATGTTCTACGTGATGCTGCTGGCGCTGGCGATCCTGGCCGCGGCATCGGTGCACCTGCGGTTGATCACCGTCGACGATCGGCCCCCGCACGCCGAGGGCGAACCGGCTCCGGTGGTCGAGACCGGGCCGAACAAGGTCGACCTGCGGGGCACTCTCACCCTGGTCCGCGGCATCCCCGGCCTGCTGGCACTGATCGGGTTCTCCTGCTTCAACAACTTCCTCGGCGGTGCGTTCATGGCCCTGATGGACGCGTACGGGCTGTACCTGATGTCGGTGCAGTCGTGGGGCCTGCTGTGGGGCGCGCTCAGCACCGGGTTCATCGTCGGCGGTCTGATGGTGGCCAAGACCGGGCTGGGCAGCAACCCGCTGCGGGTGCTGCTGCTGGTCAACCTGGTGTTCTGGACCGTGACCATGCTGTTCCCGTTGCGGTCCTCGATCATCATGCTGACGGTCGGTATGGCGATCTACATGCTGCTGGTTCCGTACGCCGAGGCGTCCGAGCAGACCATCCTGCAGCGGGTCGTGCCCTACGAGCGGCAGGGTCGGGTGTTCGGCTTCGCGCAGAGCGTCGAGCAGTCGGCGTCGCCGCTGACCGCGTTCCTGATCGGCCCGTTGACCCAGCTGATCTTCATCCCGTTCATGACCGACGGCAGCGGGGCGCGCTCGATCGGCGGCTGGTTCGGCACCGGACCGGACCGCGGCATCGCGTTGGTCTTCGTGATCGTGGGCGTGCTCGGGCTGATCGTCACCGTGCTGGCGCTGGTCAGCCCCTACTACCGGCAGCTGACCGAGCGCTACCAGCGCTCGGATCAGCCGGTGCCGGCGGTCGAGGCGGGCTGACCGGGCTCAGTCGTCCGTCGGCTTGGTCTGGGTCCCGTGCAGCGCGGCGGCCACCCGATCGGGCAGCACCCGCGCGGTGGTCGCCTGCAGCAGGTTCCGCACCGACCCGGCGACGACCTTGTCGTCGCCCTTCATCAGGGCCTTGAAGGCGTCGGCGGCCACCTCGGCCGCGTCGTCCTTCGGGCCGGAGTAGACCGGGGTGTCCTTCATTCCGGCCCGGTCGAAGAACGGCGTGTCGGTCGGACCGGGCAGCAGCGCCGTCACGGTGACCCCGGTGCCGGAGAGCTCGTGCCGGATCGCCTCGGCGAACGACAGCACGAACGCCTTGGACGCCGCGTACGTGGCGTAGTACGGACCGGGCATGGTACCGGCGATCGAAGCGGTGAGCAGGGCCCGGCCGTTGCCGCGCGACACCATCAGCGGCAGCAACCGCTTGGCCAGGTGGACCACGGAGGCGATGTTGAGCTGGAGCAGGGCCAGGTCGTCGGCGAGCGGGGTCTCGAGGAAGGGTCCACCGACCGCGAAGCCGGCGTTGAGGACGGCGACCTCGAGCCGGGCCTCGTGCTCGATCACCGCGTCGACCACCCGCTCGTTGCCCTCGGGCGTCGACAGGTCGGCAGTCAGTCCGCCGACCGCGTACGCGCTGTCGGCCAGCCGGTTGACCGCCCCCTCGACCCCACGGTCGGCCACGAGCAGGACCTCGAGGCCGGCGTCGAGGCACTGCCGAGCCAGTTCGAAGCCGATCCCGGACGATCCGCCGGTGATCAAGGCCAGACGTCGATCTGCGACAGCCACTGCACTCCCCTTCGTCGGTTACGCGGAGTGCGGTTTTACCCCGCCCGCCGACGACTCAAACCCGACGACCGCTCAGACGCGGACCAGCGATCCCGCTTCGGTGATCGCGTGCGCGTCCGCGTCGTCGAACCAGACTCCGCCATCCCCCAGGTAGCGGAACTGGATCTGCTCGCCCTTGGCCACGGCGACGCTGACGCTCCGAGTCCCGTTGCTGCGCTTCACCAACTTGTGCACCCCCGGGGTCCAGTCGTTGAACGTCCCGACCGCCGACACCGGCCCGTCGTGGATGTCGTCGGGCAGGACGAAGACGATCTTGGTCTTGGTGCCGTTGGGGGTGATGCGCAAAGCCATGGTGATCTCCAGATACGTACGGTCAACGAGGTCCGTGAGGACGCCGCAGACCTTAGCCGAGCGAAGCGGGGGAAGCCGCCTCGCGACGCGCGAGCGTCAGGAGCATCACATCCGCCACGTCGACGCGCTCCCTACCGCGAGCGACCCGCGTCCGGAACGAGTTCGGCGTAGCGCGCCCGACCCGGTAGCATCTCGCCCGGAGGATTCGCCTAGAGGCCTATGGCGCTCGCTTGGAAAGCGGGTTGGGTTCACGCCCTCACGAGTTCGAATCTCGTATCCTCCGCCGCTACGACCAGGGGAAACGCTGGTTGCTCTCGCTAGGCCGGGAAGACCGGCTTGGGCCCGTGGTCTCAGTTCGCAGCTGTCCGGCCACGTTGCATGTCGTGAAACGGACCAAGATGGACGTCCGCGAACGCGGGCGGACGCTCGTTCGGCCCGAACAGCCACGGTGCATGCTGCGATAGCGGGTTGGTTGAGGTTCGCCACCGTCCGGGACTGTTCACGAGCGTCGCGGCTCGGCGAGCGGGGTGTCCTGACGACGTTCTCCCTCAGCACTCAGCCGGTTACCCTGAGGTTCTAGGCGGAAGCCGAACTGATGAGCCATAGCTCGGGTGACGACTTTGGTCAGTACGGTGAGCGGCTGTGCACCGTCGTTGGGGCGCGGTGGCCTCCGAGACGATTTTGGAGGACTGTACCAAGAACGGTGTTTCGGCCTAACGCTCCGACTTGTCGACAATGGCCGACCCTAATGGGGGGTGCACCGGGCCTACTGGTCAGACTTGGTGTTCGAGCCGCTGGCCAGGTGAGCACTTGATGACCCGGGCCGGTCCTCTCCACCGCACCCGACCGGCGACGGGCCGCCGGCTCACCCCGGCCCGGGTCGCGACCCTGCTCCGCAAGGGCGGCCGGCAACGGAACCTCCAAACCCGGGTTGAGGAGATCGTGGCGGCGCTGCGCAGCGAGCAGCTACCGGTACGGGTCGAGCTGGCCGCGGTGCACGCGGGCAGCGTGTCCGCTCTCGTCGCTGTGATCACCACGACGGTCGCCCGAACCGCCGTGCTGGAGGAGCAGGTGAGGCTGGGTTTTGGCCAGCTCCCGGACGTCAAGATCTACCTGAGCCAGCCCGGCCCTCGGGACGATCCTGGGCGCCCGGGTGCTCGCTGACAAGGGTGACGACCCGACCCGCTACACCGACGCCCGGGCCCGGGCCCGGAAGAACTACGCCGGCATGGCCCCGATCACCCGCGCCTCCGGCACCAAACGCGTTGTTCTGGCCCGCTACACCCGCAACCGCCGGCTCGCCCTCTACCAACAAGCGTTCAGCGCCTCGACCAGCTCGCCGGGAGTCCGGGCCTGCTACGACTGACACCGCGCCACCGGCGCCACCCACCACCAAGCCCTCCGCACCCTCGCCAACCGCCTCGTCGGCATCCTCCACGGCTGCCTACGCCACCACCAGCCCTCCAACGATCACCGCCCGGGCCAGCCAAACCGCCCCACATCAATCGCTGCTTGACGGGACTGTCCGATGAACGGTTCACCCCGGCCGACGCGACCCTCGAGGCCTTGAACCCAGCACGTTCAGTGGCCGACCGTCGTGCGGAGCACGGACCATCTCGTCTCCTTCAATCCGGCCGCCATTCGACAACGTATTGCCCGATCCTTCTGCCGCGCCAAAGCTCATGGCGCTGAGGTCTGGCGAGCCGCATCCGACCGGCGTAACGTCGAAAGATCAGCAACTCAACGGGGAGGGTGAAATGCTGAAGGACAGTGAGGTTCACGCGAACGTGCCGGCCGCCGATCTGAAGCGGGCCCGGACCTTCTACACCGAGACCCTGGGATTAACGCCATCGCACGAGGACGACTACACGGTGAGGTTCCCGACGCCAAGCGGCTCGTGGTTCCAGATCTACGAGACCTCGTACGCGGGCACCGGAAAGCACACGGTCGCGCAGTTCGAGGTCCCCGACCTGACCACCGTGGTGCGGGAGCTCCGGGCGAAGGGAGTCACGTTCGAGACCTACGACCTGCCCGGCGTTGAATGGGACGGCGAGATCGCCTCGATGGGCGGACTCCGGGTGGCGTGGTTCCTCGACAGCGAGGGGAACACCCTGTGTCTGGACGAGCAGCCCAGAGCCTGACCGGCACCTTGCTCGGGCCAGACCGCGGCGGAAAGTGAAACGGTCAGCCGACCGGCGGACCGTGAGTCTTAAGGGGGAGAACGACTGTGTTCGTGCAGGTGATCGACGGGAAGGTCGACGACCCGGCCGGCTTTGAGAAGAGCCTTGACCGGTGGGTGGAAGAGCTCAGTCCGAGCGCGGAGGGTTGGCTGGGGACGACGGCGGGCCGCTACGGGGACAACTCGTTCATCGCCCTCGTCCGCTTCGAGTCCGCGGAGGCCGCCAGCCACAACAGTGACCGTCCGGAGCAAGGCGAATGGTGGTCAGAGGCGTCGTCCTACCTCGATGGCGAGGCCAACTTCGAGAACTTCGAGGACGCCATCGTGATGGGCCCGGGCGGGTCGGACGACGCCGGCTTCGTCCAGATCATGCGCGGCCGCGTCGCGGACATCGAGAAGGAACGCGAGATGGCGGCAAAGATGTCGAGCCTGCCGACCGACTTTCGTCCCGACATCATCGGCGCGGTGGAGTGCCTCAAGGAGGACGGGACCTTCGTGATGGCGATGTACTTCACCTCCGAGGCTGAGGCACGCGTGGGCGAGAAGAAGCCGATGCCGCCGGAGATGAAGGAGATGATGGAGGAGGGCCAGCGCAACATGACCGAGATCACCTTCATCGACCTCACCGAGCCGGTCTTCCAGAGCCCTCGCTGACCAACCTCAGGCGGTCGGGATCAGCCCCGCGGATCCTGCCGGGACCCCGGTTGCCCACCAGAAGGTAGGCCACAGCCACGAGCGTGACTGGCTCGCCATCGCTTCCGGCGTCGCTGTGGGCCTCGGGTCCCGTGCGCGCCCTATCGTAGGTGACTTCCCACCGAGACTGAACCGTCCGGGTTTGATGCACGAAATCCGGGACGGTTCACCGACCCTCATACGGGTCGCTGGCTGAACCGCACCGGCGTGTCCGGAGACTCCAGTTGTTGAGAGGTTGGAGTCATGGCAGGTAGCACGTCGAAGAGGTATCCGCCGGAGTTGCGTGAGCGGGCGGTTCGGATGGTCGCGAGATCGCCGGTGATCATGAGTCGGAGTGGGCGGCCATGAGTGTCAGGTTGTCCGTGGTCTCAGTTCGCAGCTGTCCGGCCACGTTTCATGTCGTGAAACGGACGAAGATGGACGTCCGCGAACGCGGGCGGACTCTCGTTCGGCCCGAACAGCCATGGTGCATGCTGCGACAGCGGGCTGGTTGAGGTTCGTCACCGTCCGGGACTGTTCACGAGCGTCGCGGCTCGGCGAGCGGGGTGTCCTGACGACGTTCTCCCTCAGCACTCAGCCGGTTACCGTGAGGTTCTAGGCGGAAGCCGAACTGATGAGCCATAGCTCGGGTGACGACTTGGCCAGTACGGTGAGCGGCTGTGCACGGTCGTTGGGGCGCGGTGGCCCCCGAGACGAAGGTCGACATCCTCGGTTCACCTTCAGCGGTGCTACTACCGGTTTCCTGCGGTCAGGCGTGACCGTTCTCCCTCGGCAGGGTTTCAGGAAGCCCTTGTGCGATCAGCTCGAAGCCCTGCTCGATGAGTTCGGGCAGTGAGTCGGTCTGTTCGCTGGCCCGAGACCAGATCCTCATTCCGGACTTGATGGCGGACACGGCCGCCGCGGCGACAAGCCCGGGGTACAGCTCTGCGTCGGAGGTGGTGCCCGCGCGCTCCGCGATGATGTCGCTCAACGTCCTTTCCAACGTGTCGTACTGGGCGATCAGGTACGGGTGCAGGGAGGGATGGCTGCGTTCGAGCTCGAGTTTGCGCAGATTCAGGTCGAGTTGTTCTTCGGTCAGCGCCATCGCGTAGTGGACCAGAACCTCCGCGAGCGATCGCAGGGGCGGCTCGTCCTCCGGGCGCCCGGCGAGATCAGCGGCGATTCTGGTCATGGCTTGGGAACCTGCCGCAGCGACTGCCTCCTCCTTGCAGGAGAAGTAGTTGGAGAAGGTCCGAGGCGATACGAAGGCTTCCTTGGCGATCTCCTCGATCGTGAGGTGATCAAGCCCCTTCTCGGCGCCAAGCCGTAGGGCGGCGTCCGCGATCGACTCCCGCGTCAGCTGCTTCTTCTGCTCTCGGAGCCCCGGCACCGTGTCATTCACGCCACCATGCTACCCAACTTGCCCATATGGCGACGTTGCTGTTTAGGCAATTATCGGCCGCGATGCAGAGCACGCCTGTTTACACCGTCACCCACGTGCCTAGTAGCACCGCCGTTGGCGTCACGACGGGCGCTTCGTGACACGGCCGATGGTGGATGAATCATGCTCACGCCGCCAACTTGCACATACAGCAAAGTTCTGCCATAGTTCTTCTCGCCGGCCAAGATGGCTGAGCGCATCACTCAGGATCCGGTCGGGGCGGAACCTTCCCATCAAACCAAGGAGTTCCCCCATGTCCCGTGCGTACGCACTTTTCCTCGCCGTTCTCGCTTCGGTCGAGGATCGCTTCGAAGGTCGCAACGACCGCGGCGCCACGGCCGTCGAGTACGGCCTGCTGGTCGGCCTGATCGCCGTCGTGATCATCGTCGCCGTCACCCTGTTGGGTACCGAACTGCGAACGCTGTTCAACGGCATCGCCACCCAGCTCCCGTGATCACTGTCGGATGACATCCGCGGCCCGGCGCTCGAAGAGCGCCGGGCCGCGCTCGAACTGGAAGGGATCTGATGAAGCGTCGGTCTGACGAGCGCGGCGCAGCGGCCGTCGAGTTCGCGCTCGTCCTTCCCCTGCTCCTCCTGCTTCTCCTCGGTGTGGCCGAATTCGGCCGCGCCTACGACGTCCAGACTCGTGTGTCGAACGCCGCACGAGAAGGCGTACGCGTGATGGCTCTCAAGAACGACGTCGGCGCTACGCGGTCGGCCGCCAAGGCGGCGGCGGGGTCGATTCCCTTGAGCGATGCCGATATCAGCGTGACCCCGACGAACTGCGTCTCCACCGCGACCGCCGGCGTGAGCGCCACGGTGGTCATCACCTATTCCATGCCCTATCTCACCGGATTCTTCGGACGGACGGTCACTGTGACCGGAAGAGGGGTCATGCGATGCGGCGGCTGACCGATGAACGCGGGGCGGTCAGCACCATGGTGGCGCTGTTGATGATTCCCATCATCGGCTTCGCGGCCATCTCACTCGATGTCGCCGGCATGTACGTCCAGCGGCAGCTGCTGCAGACCGGAGCCGACGCGGGGGCCCTGGCCATCGCCCAGGACTGCGCGCGCGGTGCCTGCGGATCTCCGAACGCGACCGCTCAGCTGCTCGCCACGCAGAATGTGACCACGGGGTCCTCGGTGACGGGCTCTGTCCTCGGCTCGGTCGGTCCGGCCACCGGGTCGGTTCGCGTCCAGACCGCGGCGACCCGCTCCCACATCTTCGCTCCCGTTCTCGGCGCCGATCGGAAGACCCTGCATGCTCAGGCGAAGGCAGCGTGGGGTGCGCCCACGGCCGGGAGTGTCCTACCGCTGGCGTTCTCCTGGTGCGAGTTCCTGGCTCAGACCGGCGGTGGGCTGCCATCGGGCACGACCGAGAGGACGATCCAGTTCACCAAGACCTCTCAGACGTCGTGTACCGGACCGTCGAACAACATCGTGCCGGGAGGCTTCGGATGGCTGACCGTCAACGCCGGCGGCTGCCGCACCAGCTCGGCCATCGGCAACAATCTGCTCACCCAGCCCGGCAACTCACCGCCGTCCAGTTGCTCACCCAGTGACTTCCAGGCCATGCAGAACCAGATCGTCCTGATACCGATCTTCGACGTCGCGGGCGGCACCGGGAACGGGGCCTGGTACCGGCTGTACGGCTATGCCGCGTTCAAGATCACCGGCTACTACTTCAACAACTCCTTCTCCTGGAGCCCGCGGTGCTCGGGCAACAACCGCTGCATCACCGGGTACTTCACCCGGTTCGTGGACCTGACCGAAACCTTCACCTACGGGACCAGCGCGCCGTCGTTGGGAATTTCCGTCGTCTCTCTCACCGAGTAGGAAATCTCGTGAAACGTCGTCTCCTCGCTGCCCTGACGGCCGTCGTGTTGGCGGTCGTCGGCGGCGTCCTGCTGCTGCAGTACGTCTCCGCCGCCGATCGCCGGGCGATGGCGAACCTCGAGTCGGTGACCGTGCTGGTAGCCACCGAGCCGATCCCGAAGGGCACACCGTCCACCGGCCTGGGCGATCTCACGACGACCAAGACCATTCCCCGGATGGCCGCCGTGGCCGGCAGCATCACCGCCGCCGAGCAGGTCACCGGTCTCGTCGCCGCAAGCGACATCCTCGCGGGTGAGCAGTTGCTCAGCGCGCGGTTCGCCGATCCCGCCACGCTGGAGACCGGCGAAGTAAAGGTTCCAGCAGGCATGCAGACCTTCACGGTGCCGTTGGACGGCGCGCGCGCCGTCGGTGGCGACTTGGCCCCGGGGGCCACCGTCGGTGTGTTCCTGTCATCGGCGGAGAAGCCCTATGTCACTCACCTGACTGTGCACAAGGTTCTCGTGATCAAGGTCGACGATGGCGCCGCCCCGCCGGGACCGGACGGCGAGGCCACTCAGGCACCCGCGGCGGACGCCAAGGTCCAGGTGACCTTGGCCACCACCGCGACCGACGCCGAGAAGATCATCTTCGCCGCCGAGCACGGAAAGGTGTGGCTGTCGGCCGAACCGTCGAACGCCACCACCACCGGAACCACCGTACGAACAGAAAAGAACTTCACGTCATGACCGACATCATCGTGGTGACCGAATCAGTCGATCTCCCTGCCCGTCTGGCCGTGACGGTGGGCAACGCCGCGGTTCGAGCCCTCCGTGCCGACTCGACCTCGATCGATGACCTCTCGCTGTTCGCGTCGGCCGGACTGGAGGGGTCGCCGGCCCTCATCGTCCTCGATTGCACGACCTCGGGCGAGACCGAACTTCGTCGGGCCGCGCATCTGCACGAGAGCCGCCCGGCTGCCGTCGTAGTCCTGATCGCGGACGATCCCGCCGCGCTCGCCCTGGCGGGTCTGCGGGCCCGCGTCCACGACATCCTGCCGGCCTCGGCGACGCCCGAGGAGTTGCGCCGGGTGCTCGCCGGGGCGCTGGCGACCGCCGAAGCGCGGATGGCCGACGGCCGGCCGGGCCAACCGCTGGAGGAATCCGAACCCCGCGGCGACCAGTCGGCCTCAGGCCGGGTGATCAGCGTGGTCTCTCCCAAGGGCGGGGTCGGGAAGACCACCGTGGCGGTCAATCTGGCCGTCGGTCTGGCTCGACAAGCGCCGCGGTCTGCCGTGCTGGTGGATCTCGACATCCAGTTCGGCGACGTCGCCAGCGGCCTCAATCTGGACCCCGAGTACTTCCTCCCCTCGGCGGTGCACGGTCCGGCGAGTCGCGACGCCATGGTGCTGAAGACTTTCCTCACCCTGCACGAGACCGGCCTCTACGTCATCTGTGCGCCGGAGTCGCCAGCCGAGGCGGACGCCATTTCGGCGGCTGATGTCGCCCGCCTGCTGCGGACTCTGGCGTCAGAGTTCCGCTATGTCGTGGTCGACACCGCACCCGGCCTGTCCGAGCACACCCTGGCGGCGATCGACGAGAGCTCCGACCTCGTCCTGCTGACCAGCATGGACGTGCCCGGTCTCCGTGGCCTGCGCAAAGAACTGGACACGCTGGATGCCTTGAGCCTGCCGCCCCAGACCCGTCACATCGTCGTCAATTTCGCCGACCCGCGCATCGGTCTCAGCACCGCCGACATCAACGCCACGATCGGTGCCGGCGTGGACCTCATGCTGCCGCGCTCCAAGGCCGCCCCCACCTCGATCAACCTCGGCGTGCCGATGCTGCAGAGCGGCGTACGCGATCCGCTGACCAAACAACTGCGTCGGCTGGTCGACCACTTCGGCGGCGCCCCCGACAGCAACACCGGCCGTGGTCGGCGTCACGGATTCTCTGAGCGGCCTACTCGACCGACCCCGCGCCGGGCGGCGTCGGGCTGGTTCCGGCGACCCCGGGCGGTGAACTCATGACGTTGTCCGACCGACTCCAGAAGGCTCGGCAGGTCGATGCCGGATCGGCGCCACTGTCGCCGGCCGGCGCGACCCTGGTCAGCGACCCGCCCCCCGCCCGCACGCCCCACCCGCCCGTGACCGTTCGGCCAGCACTGGAGGCTGCGTCGGACCGAGGGACCGCTTCGGTGCCGGCCGGTCGTTCGACCGCCCCCGGAGCCAACTCCGGCACCGAGGCGCTGACCCGGATGAAGGACCGCGCCATCGCGGCGCTGTTCGAACGGATCGGCGCGCGGCTCAACGACCCGACCCTGAGCGAAGAACAGCTGCACGCCTTCGTTCGGACCGAGCTGAACGCCGTGGTCGCCGACGAGCAGGTACCGCTCACGACGGCACAACGTCAACGACTCACCCAGGACGTCGAGGACGACGTGCTCGGACAGGGACCACTGCAGCGGCTGCTGGACGACCCGTCGATCACCGAGATCATGGTCAACGGCCCCGACATGATCTACGTGGAGAAGGACGGGAAGCTCGTCCGCAGTTCTGCCCATTTCGTGTCGGAAACCCAGCTCCGTGGCGTCATCGAACGCATCGTCTCGCGCGTCGGTCGGCGCATCGACGAGTCCTCGCCCCTGGTCGACGCGCGCCTGCCCGACGGGTCACGGGTCAACGCCGTCATCGCACCGGTGGCCTTCAGCGGTTCCTCGCTCACCATCCGCAAGTTCGCCAAGGACCCGTTCCGGGTCGACGACCTGATCCGATTCGGGTCACTGAGCCCGGAGATGGCCGAACTCCTCCGAGCATGCGTCGAAGCTCGGTTGAACATCATCGTGTCCGGGGGCACAGGCACGGGCAAGACGACCCTGCTGAATGTGCTGTCCTCCTTCATCCCCGAAGGCGAACGGATCGTCACGATCGAGGATGCCGTCGAACTCCAGCTTCAGCAGGAACACGTCGTCCGCCTCGAGAGCCGACCGCCCAACATCGAGGGCCGGGGCGAGATCGCCATTCGCGACCTCGTCCGCAACTCGCTGCGGATGCGGCCCGACCGCATCGTCGTCGGCGAGGTCCGCGGCGGAGAGTCCTTGGACATGCTGCAGGCCATGAACACCGGCCACGACGGATCGTTGTCCACCGTGCACGCCAATTCGCCGCGGGACGCGGTCGCACGTCTGGAGACCCTGGTGCTGATGGCCGGCATGGATCTGCCCCTGCGCGCGATCCGTGAGCAGATCGCGTCCGCGGTCGACGTGATCGTCCAGTTGACGCGGCTACGCGACGGGACCCGCCGCGTCACCGCCGTCACCGAGGTGCAGGGCATGGAAGGTCAGACGGTGACCATGCAGGACGCCTTCGTCTTCGACTTCTCGGCCGGCGTCGACACCAACGGTCGCTTCCTTGGCAAGCCCGTGCCGACCGGCGTCCGTCCGCGCTTCGCCGACCGTTTCGCGGACATGGGAATCACCGTCTCGCCCAGCGTGTTCGGTGCGACGCCGATCCGACGGGGCTACTGATGGTTCCATCCATGAGCGGTCCGGCCATCGTCGGCCTCGTCGGCTGTCTCAGCGCCCTGCTGATCCTGGGCTTCCTGGCCGTTGCCCCCGGACACCACCGCCTGCCCCTGCATCGTCGACGGCCGGGCTCGGCGCAGCCCCCCAGCGCGCTGGCTGCGGCGACCACCGCAACCACCTCGGTGATCGAGGAGATGATCCGTAGAAGGGGGCGCAACGGCCAGGGGTCGGCCGCGCTCGAACTGGCCGGTATCAAGATGCGCGTCCAGGACTTCGCCCTCATGGTCATCGCAGCCGCGCTGGCCGTCGGCGCCCTGGGTGCGTTGCTCGCCGGGCCTCTTCTCGCCCTCGTGCTCGGGCTTCTGGTGCCAGTCGCGACCAAACTGATGCTCGGCGCACTCACCCGCCGGCGGCGACTCCTCTTCGCCGATCAACTCGACGACTCGCTGCAGCTGATCGCGGGGTCCCTGCGCGCAGGTCACTCCATGCTGCAGGCCTTGGCCTCGGTCGCGCGCGAAGCCGAGGAGCCCGCCTCCGACGAATTCGCCAGGATCATCAACGAGTCCCGAGTGGGTCGGCCGCTGGGGGACTCCCTGGACGAGGCGGCGCGGCGGATGGCCAGTGACGACTTCGCCTGGATCACCCAGGCCATCGCCATCAATCGGGAGGTGGGCGGCAATCTGGCCGAGGTGCTGGACGGAGTCGGACACACCATCCGGGAGCGCAATCAGATCCGCCGGCAGGTCATAGCCTTGAGCGCGGAAGGGAAGCTGTCCGCGATCGTCTTGATGGTCCTGCCCGTCGGAATCGCCGGCTTCCTCCTCATGTCCAATCCGTCGTACATGGCCAAATTCACCGAAAGCCTCATCGGGTACGGTCTGATCGCGGCCAGCGCCATCCTCCTGATCGTCGGCGGTCTCTGGCTCCGCAAATCCGTCCAAGTCAAGTTCTGATCGATCAGGAGGAATTCGATGATTGCTCTCATCGGCGTCGCCACACCGGCGCTCGTGGCCGTCGCCGCCGTGAGCATCGCTTTCGGGCTCGTCGGCTGGATCGTGGTCACACCGTCGAAGTCGAACCCCCAGGTGTTGGCGAACCTGCAGCGTGGACTGACGTCGACGGGCTCGAGCGAGACAGAGCCTGAACTGCGGAGGTCGGCCTTGCAGGCGTTCGCTCACCGGATGACGTCGGCCAGAACCGTCCGCACCCTTCATCGACTTCACGCTCGGGCGGGTCATCCGGTGGCGTGGTCGGTACCCCGCCTGATTGCCACCAAGATCACTCTGGCCGCCGTCGCCGCCTCGTTGTCCGTGCTCTACATCGCCTCCGGCGCCGGCGCACTGGCCATCGCCATCGGCGTCGCCGTCACGGTCGTCGCCTATTTCCTTCCCGAACTCCTCCTGCACAGCCGAGCCCAGGAGCGGAGTCAGAAGATTGCTCTGGAGTTGGCCGACACGTTGGACCAGATGACCATCGCCGTCGAGGCCGGGCTCGGGTTCGAGGCCGCGATGGCCAAAGCCGGCCGGAACGGAAAAGGTCCGCTGGCCGCGGAACTGATGCGGACCCTCCAGGAAATTCAGGTGGGCCACACGCGGCGCGACGCCTACGAAAGGCTGGCCCAACGGACTGACGTCGCCGACCTCAGGCGGTTCGTCCGAGCCGTCATCCAAGCCGACACCTACGGCATCGCCGTCGCTGACGTGCTCCGGACCCAGGCCGCCGAAATGCGGATGAAGCGCCGCCAGCGGGCCGAAGAGAAGGCCATGCAGATCCCCGTGAAAGTCATCTTCCCCTTGATGTTCTGCATCCTCCCGGTCTTGTTCATCGTCCTCCTCGGCCCGGCCGCCATGGACATCGCCAGAGCCTTCAGCTGACTCATGAGCAGTCCAGCCATCATCGTGGGCAGTGGGTTGGTCACCGGCGTCGCAGCGCTCCTACTCACCGACTGGCTCACCGTGCTCGCGAATGTTCGCTCCTTCTGGATCAGATCACGCACCCATTCGGCATTGGCCGCCGCCGGAGGTGCTGGAACAGGCGCCCTCGCGAGTACCTGGATCGAGGTCGTGACGTTCGCCTGCCTGGCATTGGCCTGCGCCCTACTCGTTGTCGTCGACCTCACCGCCTACCGCTTGCCCAACCTGATCGTCGGCCCCCTGTACGGGTTGCTCCTCACTGGTCTGACCATCGCCGCGGCATCGACCGGAGATTGGCCGCGGCTGGGGCGGGCGGTGGCCGCCGGCCTGATGTCGATCGGTCTCTACCTCGCGCTCGGCCTCCTTCGGCGATCCGGCCTGGGACTCGGGGACGTCAAACTCGCCGGCGCCCTCGGCGTATTCCTCGGATGGCTCGGCTGGTCCAACGTGGCAGCCGGCAGCCTCGCTCCATTTGCACTAGGTGGACTCGTCGCGTTCCTGCTTCTCATCACCGGTACGGCCGGTCGGGACAGCCACTTCCCATTCGGCCCCTGGATGATCGCAGGAACAGCCCTCGGCGCTGCTCTCGGCTCTTCCACCTTTCCAGCCCTCGGCTGATCTCCGATGAATCCACCGGAGCTGCCGCGATCGCAACTGCCCCCTGGTCCGCGGCCTGACGATCAAGGTGCGAACCTTCATCAGCAACTGGATCGACCGCGTGTCGACAACGCTCGAAATTGAGGCCGATCGGTCTGTAACAGGAACGGTGTTTCCGGCGGTTTTCATCAGTAGGTTTCTACTGCCGGCCAGCGGTCGGCGAAGGTGATGTTCGTTCCTCGGAACCGGTAGCGCTCGATGGCGACCGTGGAGCGTTGGAACAGGGTCACGCCGTCGGAGTGTGGCCACCATTGGCCGGGGCCGTAATACTGGCCGATGATCCAGGCCGCGTTCCGGTTGGGGTGTTTCTCCTTCAGCCAGCGCCACGCCGCCCACCACAGGTGGTGTTGGACGGTGGCGAACGCTCGGCTGGAGGAGCCGTGTCGGAAGTACAGCGCCCAGCCGCGGGTGATCTGTCCGAGTCGTCGCAACGTCACACTCGCGGGCAGGCTGGTGGTCTGCCTCCTGGTGGCTCCCCGCACCTTGGCCCGGATCCCGTTCAGAGACTTTGCTGCCGGGTAAATGTAGATGAGCCGCGGGGTGCTTCCTTTCTGCCGGTGCCGCTGGATGTGGAACCCGCGAAAGGCGAAGCCCTCGTCGATGGTGGTGATCTTGGTTTTGTCGGTGGCCAACCGCAGACCCAACGGCGCCCAGATCGCCGCGAAGTCGTCGTAGAGGCCCTGCGCGTGGTCATGGCTGCCGTTGACCATCACCACGAAGTCGTCCGCGTAGCGGATCAGGCGGTAGGTTGCGGCTCCGCGCTGCACTGCACGCCAACGTTGGGATTGGGTTCCCATCGCCGACCAGCGGGCACGGACCAGGGAAATGCTGGTCAGTCTTGCTGGGCCGAGAAGACCGGCTTGGCCCGTCGTCTCAGTTGCCGATCTGTAGTGCTCTTCGGCTCGGCCCAGAGCAGCCCGCCAACCTGGCGGGCGACGGTGTGTCGGATCGGATCGGTGACGAGTCGGTAGCGCGGCCATCGCCGTACTGGACCAGCCATGACGCCCATCACGGTCCGCTCGGGCACACCGAGAAGGAGTAGAACGGTCGCTGCCGCATGGCGGGCAGTATGCAGTCGGGCATCGCGAACACCGGCTGCTTCAAGCGGCGCCTTCCACCGTCGGGTCGTTGATGCCGAGGGAGAAGGTCCGCAGATACCGCTGTTCGGGCTGCGGAGATGTGTGGCGGCAAGACACTTCGAAGGCGGCCGAGCCGCGGGCGATGCTGTCGCTTGACCCGCCCACCCGGCCTCCGGGGTTGAGGGGTCAACTGGTCTCTGGCGAGGCGGAGGATTAGTGATTGGTTCAGGTTGAGTCCTGCAGCGTTTCCGTTGGTGGGCCGCCTCGTCGGCGACTGTCCGCGCGGGTTGGCCCTTTCGGCAACGGGCTCGCCTGGATGAAACCGCAGGTGATCCAGTCCGTCTGCCGAAGGGGGCGTCATGTCCGACCGTCATGGTGTCCAGCTTCAGCGGTTTTCCATCCCCGGCAGGCTTTCGAACTCATCACCTGAAAGCCCGAACTTCCTGCGCCCGTCCATCACCCCCGATACAGTCGAGTTCTACGGGACTTCTGCGGTGGGTTTGACAGAGCCGATTCCCCTCGCGCGGCCCCTGGGCAACTCCGCGGGTTCGACCAGGGAGTCTTGAGATGCTGGGTTTCTTTGCAAGCGTCATCCGCTTTCGTCTATTGATACTGGCCGCCGCCGTCGGCTTCATGGTGGTCGGTTTCGTGCAACTCCGGCAGGCCCCTGTCGACGTCCTTCCGGAGTTCACTCCGCCTTATGCAGAGATTCAAACCGAGGCGCTGGGTCTGTCGGCCGATGAGGTCGAGCAGCTCATCACGGTGCCCCTGGAGGCGGACCTGCTGAACGGCGTTGAGGGAGTCGACATCATCCGGTCGGAGTCGGTGCCGGGTCTGTCATCGATCGTGTTGGTCTTCAACAGCGGCACCGATGTTTATCGGGCACGTCAGCTGGTCGAGGAGCGACTGACCCAGGCGCACGCCTTGCCCAACGTCTCTCGACCGCCGACGCTCCTCGCGCCGCTGTCCTCCTCGAGTCGGGTGCTGATGATCGGCTTGTCCAGCACCGAGCTCACGCCGATCGAGCAGTCTGTGGTCGCACGCTGGACGGTGCGTCCGCGCCTGATGGGCATAGCTGGGGTGGCCAACGTCTCCATCTGGGGCATGCGTGACCAGCAGCTCCAGGTCCAGGTCGACCCGGAGGAGCTCCGGGACCAAGAGGTCACCCTCAGCCAGGTGATCAACACCGCGGGGAACGCTCAGGTCGTATCGCAGCTCAGCTTTCTGGAGGCCTCTACCCCCGGTACCGGGGGCTTCATTGAGACTCCTCAGCAGCGACTTCAGGTCCGCCATCTCCTGGAGAAGCTCGCCAACCCGGCGGAACTGGCCAAGGTGCCGGTCGAGGGGACCAGAGGCCGGCTGAACCTCGGCGACGTCGCTGAGATCAAGGTCGATCATCAGCCGTTGATCGGTGACGCAGTCGTCAACGGTGCTCCCGGCCTGCTGCTGGTGGTCGAGAAGTTTCCGGGGGTCAGCACCCCGGCGGTGAGCGAGGACATCGAGAAAGCCCTCAATACGCTGAGTCCAGGTCTGTCCGGCATCACGGTCGACACGTCCTTCTTCCGCCCGGCGGACTACATCGACTCGGCCTCGCGCAATCTCGGGATGGCGCTGCTCCTCGGCGGCGCCTTGATGCTGGCGGCCCTTCTGGTGCTCGGCTCGAGCTGGCGGACGATGGTCATCGCCGGGGTCACGGTTCCCCTTGCTCTGCTGGTTGCCATTCTCGTCTTGCGCATGCTCGGGGAAAGCCTGAACGCACTCGTCGTCGCGGGTATCGCGGCGGCCGCAGCTGTCGTCGTGGACGAGGCGGTAGCACCCGCCAGTGAGATCGCCCGCCGCCAGCGCGAGGGGTCAGCGTCAGGCTCGCTCCCATCGGTCACCCAAGCCGGCTCTGCGGCCATCCGCAGCCCGCTGATGTATGCCGCGGCAGTCACTCTGCTCGCGATCGTGCCGCTTGTGGTGCTCGACGGCCGGCCCGGAGCATTCTTCGAGTCCTTGGTGTTGGCGTACGCGTTGGCGGTCGTGGCGGCGATGGTGGTCGCAATGACGGTCGCTCCCGCCCTCAGCTCGGTGCTGTTCACCGGTTCGCGTTCAGACGTACGGAACACCTGGCTGCACCGGGCCGGCGACCGCTACGAGTTGGTACTGCAGCGGTTCCGCCGCGGTTTGATCCCCGTGCTGCTGTTGGCCGGTGGGTGCGTCGTGATCGTCGTCGCCACGATCCCCTTCCTCACCACTGCGCTGGTGCCCAGCTTCCAGGACCCGAACGTGCTCATTCGGATCGAGGGCAAGCCGGGCACCTCGGCCCCACGGATGACCGAGCAGGCAACCGAGCTCACGCGCATCGTGACCGACCTTCCTGGTGTCGCGAGCGTGGCTGCGCACGTCGGGCGGGCAGTCACGGGCGACCGCGTGGTCAATGTGAACTCCAGTGACGTCTGGGTGTCCCTCGAGCCCGGCGCCGACCACGACGACACGCTGGAGCTGATCGAGCAGGCCGCAGTCTCGGTGCCGGAAGTGTCGGCCGAGGTGACGGCGTACACGGCCCAGAAGCTTCGAGACGTCGGCGCACTCACCCGAGGATCGAACGACGTCACTACCGGCGGCCTCGATATGTTGACCGGGTTGAACACTCCGATCGCCGTGCGGCTGTACGGTCAGGATCCCGAGGTCCTCGCGCAGCAGGGTGAGCGGGTCCGAGCTCTGATGATCAAGGTCGACGGCGTGTCGGGGCCACAGGTGCGGAGCCTGCCGACCCAGCCGACGGTCGAGATCGAGGTCGACCTGGAGCGGGCGCAGCGCTTCGGCGTCAGCCCGGGCGATGTTCGCCGGGCAGAGGCCACACTTCTCCAAGGCATCCAGGTCGGCAGCGTGTTCGAGCAGCAGAAGGTGTTCGACGTCGTTGTTCAGGGTGCCCCCGCCACCCGCGGCAGCGTCCAGGACATCCGCAACCTGCTGATCGACCGTCCGGATGGCGGTCACGTCCGGCTGGGCCAGGTCGCGGACGTCCGAATCACCGAGGCGCAGTCGAGCATTCTGCGCGCTGCGGTATCGCGCCACGTGGACGTCGTGACCGCGGTCAGTGGGCGAAGCGCGTCCGATGTCGCCGCCGACATCGAAGGCGAGCTCGCCAGGATCGACTTCCCGTTGGAATATCACGCTGAGGTGCTGCAGACCAGCACCGCCGAGGAGGTAGGCAGCGGCCGAGTCATCGGGGTTGGCATCGGGGCGGCCATTGCCGCCTTCCTGCTCTTTCAAGCGGCCTTCCGCAGCTGGCGTCTGGCGGGCCTGGTCTTCGCTTCCCTTCCGCTCTCTCTCGCCGGCGGACTGGTGATGGTGCTGGTCCTGGACGCCCAGCTTTCCCTGGGGGCCATTCTCGGACTTCTGGCCGTGCTCGGACTGGCCACCCGGTTCGCCATCTTGCTGGCCAGCTCGGTTCAGTCACTCTCCGACGGGGAGCACGATGACACCGTCGTGGTCGAGAAGGCAGCTCGCTACCGGCTCAGGCCGGTGGTCGCCTCGACAGCGGCGCTCGCGATGCTCGTGATCCCGATCGTCATTCTCGGTGACCGGCCGGGACTGGAGATCCTGCACCCCCTGGCCATGGTCGTGCTGGGCGGACTGGTGACGACCGCCGTCATGAGTCTGCTTGTTCTGCCCGCGCTCTACGGGGCGATCGAGTCCAGGCGACCAGCTCCGAGGGCGCCGTCCGGCGGCGTCTCCGTTGGCTCGGTCGATGAAAGTGTCAACGGGCGGCAGGCGGCTAGGCCCACTGCGGTGGGGTCGGACGACAGGGACGCATCGTGACGGGCCGAACCACTCACCGTCGGCGCCAAGCCGCCGCGGGCCTCGCTGCAGTAGCGCTGTCGGCGTGCCTCGCCGGGTGCAGCGATCCCGTGGTCACGCGGGAACCGTACGAGCCGGCCAAGGTCGGTACCGCTACGGAAGCCGGCGTGAAGCCGGTGATGTTCACCGCTGAAGCGGCCCGCCGCATCGGGCTGGAGACAAGCGCCGTGACCGATGTCGACCGCCGCCTGGTCGTCGACCATGCCGCGCTGATCTACGACAGTGCGGGAGGTGTCTGGGTTTACGTCGTCACGGAGCCACTGACCTACCTCCGGTCTCCGGTGGAGGTCAGTGAGGTCCATCGGGGGCGAGCGCTGCTGGTGGAAGGTCCAGCGGTGGGAACACCGGTCGTCACCGTTGGAGCGACCCAGCTCTTCGGCGAAGAGCTCGGGATTTCGGGGAAGCACTGATGAAGCGGGGAGGTGAAGGCTGATGCGCCGCATCGTCTCGAGGAGCCTGCGCTTTCGCTGGCTCGTCCTTTTCCTCGCCGCAGCCACGCTGGCCATGGGCTTCGTCCAGATCCCTGAAACCAAGGTGGACGTGTTTCCCGAGTTCGCGCCACCCCAGGTGGAAGTTCAGACCATCGCCCTTGGCAACTCTTCCAACGAGGTCGAGCAGCTCATCACCGTCCCGATCGAAGACCAGCTCAACGGCATCGAAGGGCTGGCTGACCTGCGGTCGAAGTCCGTGGCGCAGCTGTCCTCGATACGACTCATCTTCGACCGAGGCACTGATGAGCTCCGGGCGCGGCAGTTGGTCGCCGAGCGTCTCTCTCAGATCACGCCCACCCTCCCCACCTGGGCCAGCCCGCCCTTCATGATGCCGGCGCTGTCGGCGACCAGCCGGATCATGAAGATCGGACTGACGTCCGACTCGGTCGAGCTCGTGGACATGTCGACGATCGCGTACTGGAAGATCCGGTCCCGGCTCCTGAGGGTTCCCGGCGTGGCCCAGGTAGCGATCTGGGGTGAACGGCTGCCTCAGCGACATGTTCAGGTCGACCCGGCCAAGCTGAGCGAGTATGGCATCCCGCTGCAGAAGGTCATGGACGTCTCCGCCGACGCCCTGGAGAGCGGACTGCTGAAATATTCCGACGGTGCCGTCGTCGGCACCGGCGGCTTCGTCGAGGCGGGTGGCCAGCGGCTCAACATCCGTCACGTCCAACCCATCACCGGCCCCGACCAGCTCGGAGAGGTGCCGGTGGTCGAGCGGGACGGCAAAATGCTCCGGCTGAAGGACCTGGGCGAGACCCTCATCGACCCGGGGCCGCTGATCGGGGACGCGGTCGTCAACGATGGCCCGGGGCTGCTGCTGGTCGTGCAGAAATATCGTGGTGCGAACACCCTGGAGGTCACGCGCGGGGTCGAGCAAGCCATGGCCGAGATGGCGCCCGGGCTGCCGGGAATCGAAGTCGACACGACCATCTTCCGGCCGGCGACCTTCATCGAGCAATCACTGGACAACCTGACCCGCGCCCTGTTGCTGGGTGTGCTGCTGGTCGCGCTCATCATCGTCGCCTTCCTCTTCGAGTGGCGGACGGCTTTCATCAGCCTGATCGCCATCCCGCTGTCGCTGGTCGCAGCCGTACTGGTGCTGGACGCGGCGGGGATAACGCTCAACGTGATGGTTCTCGCCGGACTGGTCGTGGCCATCGGTGTGGTGGTGGACGACGCCATCATCGACGTCGAGAACATCGTCCGAAGACTCCGGGAGGCGCATACCCTCGGCACCCCGGCATCAACCTTCAGAGTTGTCCTGGACGCCTCCGTCGAGGTGCGCTCGGCGATCACGTACGCGACGCTGATCAACGTCATTGCGGTGGTGCCGGTCCTGTTCCTCGGCGGTCTCTCCGGATCCTTCTTCCGGCCGCTCGTCCTGTCGTACGGGCTGGCGGTGCTGGTGTCGATGGTCGTGGCACTCACCCTGACGCCGGCGCTGTGCCTGCTGCTGCTCTCCCGAGGAAAGCTGGTCAGCCACGAATCGCCGCTGATGCGGGTGATGAAGAAGGGCTATCTCGCACTTCTCGCGCCGTTGATCAAGAAGCCGCTCCCCGCGGTGATTGCCGCCCTGGTGCTCCTGCTGGGGGCCGGGCTCGCGGTGCCCACGCTGGGAAGCCAGCTCTTGCCCAACTTCAAGGAACGCGACTTCTTGATGCACTGGCTGACGCAGCCCGGGACCTCCCTCGCCGAGGAGACCCGCATCTCGGTCTCAGCCTGCCGCGATCTCCGCGAGATCCCCGGCGTACGGAACTGTGGCTCGCACATCGGCCAGGCGTTCCTCGCCGACGAGGTGTACGGCGTCGACTTCGGGGAGAACTGGATCAGCGTCAGCAAGTCGGTGGACTACGACGAGACGCTGGAGGAGGTGCAGAAGACCGTCGAGTATTACCCGGGGCTGTACCGCGATGTCCAGACCTACCTCAGAGAACGGATCAAAGAGGTGCTGACCGGATCAAGCGAGTCGGTCGTGGTGCGCATCTACGGGTCCGACCTGGCCCTCCTGCGAACCCATGCCAAGGACATGGAGGCCAGGATCGCCGATGTCCCCGGGCTCATCGACGCGCATGCCTCCTTCCAGACCCTCCTTCCGCACGTGGAGGTGGTGCCCGACGTGGCGCTGGCGCGGAAGTACGGGCTCAAGCCGGGAGACATCCGGCGGCAGGCGTCGACGCTGATCGCCAGTGAGGAGGTCAGCGATATCTTCTCCGGCGGCCGGGCGTACGACGTCCATGTGACAGCCGTACCGTCAGCCCGCGACAGTGTCTCCGATGTGGAGAACCTGCTGCTGGACACTCCCGACGGGCGCCGCATCAAACTCAAGGACGTCGCCGAGGTCCGCGTCGCTCCCACACCGAATGCAATTCAGCGTGAGAAGCAGTCGCGCTACATCGACGTCAGCGCCAACGTCGAGGACCGTGACCTTGCCTCGGTCGTGGACGCCGTCGAGGACAGCGTCGATGGCGTCACCTTTCCGTTGGGATATCACGCGGAGGTGCTTGGTGAGGCGACCGAGCTCAATGAGGCACGGAACCGGCTCATTCTTTTCGGGCTTGCAGCAGGCATGGCGATCCTCCTGCTGCTACACGCGGCGTTCAACAACTTCCGCGCTGCTCTGCTGACTTTTGTGTTGCTACCCACCGCTCTCGTCGGTGGGATCATCGCCGTGTGGCTCGGTGACGGTGTGTTGTCGCTCGGCTCACTCGTCGGGTTCTTGGCCGTCTTCGGAATTGCCGCCCGCAACGGGATTCTGCTGATCAGCCATTTTCAGCGACTGGAGCACGACGGTCATGAATTCGGTCCAGACCTGGTCAAGCAGGGCGCAGCCGAGCGGTTGGCGCCCATCTCGATGACCGCGCTGGCCACCGGCTTGGCTCTGGTGCCGTTGGTCGTGGCCGGCACCATCCCCGGGCACGAGATCGAGCATCCGATGGCCGTGGTGATTCTGGGTGGCCTGGTCACGTCGACCCTGCTCAACCTCTTCGTGCTGCCGTCGCTTTATCTACGGTTCGGGAGGAGTCGGCGCTTCGGGGGGACAAGAATCTGACGTCGAGGGCCTCCTCGTGCCCGGCCGCGAAAGCTGATGCTCCACTCCGGGAGCCTGCTGCCGGGAGAGGTTCCCTGCGGAAGCGGTCGTGCCACCGTTCAGCGGGCCCGACCCGAAGTCGACCCACCCGTGACGACACGGGGTCCAGCACGGCCGGCTCCCTGCGGAGTCGGCAACCTCTGGCGGTAGCGACCGCCACCGGAGCCGCGTCTTCGGTCACCCCGTGTGCGGAGCGTCCGGACGGATGTTCTGGTTGATCGCGAACACGTTGGTCGGGTCCCAGCGTCGTTTGAGATCGACCAGACGTTGGTACTTCTGAGATCCAAAGGTTGAGCGAACTCGCGCGTCGTCGATGTCGCTCATGAAGTTGAGCGCCATCCCGGGCATGGTCCACGGCCGCAGCGCTTCTTCGGTGGCCCGGGCCCACGCGATGTGCCGCGCGTCGTCGTGCTCGGTCCAGACGGCATAGCAGTGGAACAGCCACTCGGCGGCCCGCCCTCCGAGTGCCGTCGCACCCTCCGGCACGTCGCCGAAGGCGCCGCCGAGACGGCCGAGGATGAGGGTGCTCGCCGGTGACGTTGTCTCGGCCGCACAGGCGATGACGGCGTCCAGCAGCTCATCCGGCGCCTCGGCCAGCAGCTCCGAGCGCCAATAGTTGCGCCGACCAGCAGGGTTGCCGGCGTCGGTGATGGCCTGGAAATCCAGGTAGGTCGTCGGACCCATCAAGTCGACCGCGGGCGTGAGCTGCTTCAGCGGCGCCAGAGCCTTTGCTCCCTGCTCGACGTCGCCCCAGTAACCCGCGAGCACGGTGACCACGGGAGCCCCCTGCAGCGCGGCGGGGACGAACGGCGCCGTCGGAGCGTACATGCAGAGCATGCCGCCGCAGACCTCTCGCGGGGCCTCGTTGAGGAAGTCACGCACGTGTCGCAGCACCTCCGGCGCCTGGTGCCGCGGATACATCATCAGGCCGCCGTACGCCTCGGGCCCGACCGGGTGCAGCCGGAACGTGAACTCGGTGACGATGCCGAAGTTGCCGCCGCCGCCGCGCAAACCCCACAGCAGGTCCGGATGCTCGGACTCGCTGACGGTGACCACGGTCGCGGAGGCGGTCACGACCTCCGCGGCGATCAGGTTGTCACACGCCGATCCGTACAGCCGCTCCAGCCAGCCGCTGCCACTGCCGAGGGTGAAACCGGCGACGCCCGTCGTCGTCATCCGTCCGCCGGTGGTGGCCAGCCCGTGCGCCTGGGTCGCCCGGTCAAGCTCGCCCCACACGACTCCGGGTTGTACCCGAGCCACCCGCGCCGCCGGGTCGACGGCAATGGCCTTCATCGGCCCCAGGTCCAGGAGCAGACCGCCTTCGATGGTGGAGTAGCCGGCGACCGAGTGGCCGCCGCCGCGGACGGCGACGGCGAGGTCGCCGGCTCGGGCGAACTCGAGCGCGTGCACCACGTCGGCGGTGCACGTCGCGCCTGGCCAGCACTGCCGGCCTGCGGTCGAACATGCCGTTGAAGGCCATCCGTGCGATGTCGTACGCCGTGCCGTCCTCGGCGGTGAGGATCTGACCCCTGAAGCCGCCGCGTAGCTGCTCCAGGTCAAGACCGGCGACGGCCGGAGAGGAAAAACTCGATGACTGATTCATAGGCCCCAGATTGCGACGCCACACCGGCCGGCAGCAGTGCTGTGCGTCACAGGTTGCCCTGGGTCGATGCGGCCAAGGCAGCAAGGTCGTGCACGACAAAGTGCTTTCCGCGCTGGCTGATCACCCCGCCGGCGACCAACGGCGCGAGGGCACGGTTGACATTCTCCCGCGACGCCGCCACCAGCGCGGCCAGGGTGCGTTGGGACAACTCGAGCCGGATCCGTACGCCGTCGGGCACCGGCTCGCCGAACTCCTCCGCGAGCGCCAACAACGTCCGCGCCGCACGGCGCCGGATGTCGTCGAAGGCCATACCGGTGAAGGAGTAGGCCGCTTGGACCGTGATGCTCGTGATGTTCTCGAGCAGCCGCTCCATCGCGATCGGGTGTCGGCTGAGGAAGTCGACGAGCAATCTGCGGCGCAACAACAGGCAGCGGCTCGACACCACCGCTGTCACGTTGACCTGGCGCTTCCCGCTCGGATGGAACAGGCCCACCTGGCCGACGATGTCGACAGCCGCGTCAAAGTTCAGAATGACGTCACCACCGTCGCGGCTCAGCCGGTGCGATTTCACGGTGCCCGCTGCCAAGACGTACAGGGCGTCCGAGGAATCCCCCTCCACCCATACCGTCTGCCCGGCGTCGTACCGCCGCTCAGCCAGATGAGGCACGATCTCCTCGACATCGCGTCGGGTCAGATCGCGAAAGATCGGCGTCTGCAGGAGGACCCCAGCTCGGTCCATGTAACGAATCTAGTCCTGGGAAAAGCGCCTGTTCAACCGATGGATGCGGCACCGGGCCGGTGGAGCGAGCGACCAGCCTGCCTCGAGATCCGTACGGTTTCCGCCGGCCGCCACCGCGAAGAAACCTCCATGGCGCAGCTCACACCCACCCGCGATACCGATGCCATCGCCGCCATCTCGGCGGCACGGTAGGCATCAAAACCACCCGAACGCCCACCACACAGCGGGCCTCTTTTTCCGCCAGTGTCGTCGACGCCGGTTTACCGGCTTGGATGGACGTCCGCGAACGGCGTCGAACGAGACTGGGCGGAGTTGGAAAGCGGGTTGGGTTCACGCGCTCACGAGTTCCAATCTCGTCTCCTCCGCCAGAAAGACACCGAATCGGCCGTCCGCCTCAGTCCGAGGTGAGCTGGGCCAGGAGCACGTACACGGGTTCGATGCCGCTGCCCATGACCCCGACTCGGATCACGATCTCCCCGGAGACGCCCCGGAGTGCGGCCGGGATGACCTCGGCCATGGTCAGGATCGCGTTCGCGTCCAGCCCGTGCTCGTCCATCGCCGGCGCCCGGGTCAGCGTGGCGCCGTTGACCAGGAACATCGCCGCTCCGGTTGGCGGACGAAAGGCCACCGACACCGGCACCTGACCGATCCGGGCATTCTCGGCGAAGCCGAACGCCGCCCGCAGCACCGATGACGAACTCGGGAGAGTGACCGGGAAAGCCGCTTCGAGATAGCCGGTCGGTGAGCCGTCGGGGGCCAGCCCGAGGATCGGTCCGGCGGCCACGACACCGGTGTGCAGGCTGACCTGATCGAGGGTCCAGGCACTGCCCCGTACGCCACCACCGGCATTGATGCTCACCCGCCCGGCGGCGCTGGTGTAGCTCGCGCCGGTCGCTGACCGGACGAGGTCGAGGTCAGGCTCGGACGTGGGGACGATGACCGCTTCGACCACGTGCGCCCAGTCCCGGTTCGCCGAGTTCCCGGCCTCGAACCGTAGATCGAGGGTCACCGATTCCCCACGCCAGGCCGACAGGTCGACCATCAGGGTGCGGAGGTTGCGCCGCAGCGACAGGCCCTGCCGTGCCACGATCGAGTCGTTCACCGCCACCGCACAGACGACGCCGTCCGAGCCGGTCGCTCCCTCGGCCAGCGCGACGGTCAGATAGAACCGACCACCCGAGCTCGGCACGTCCACCGCGTAACGACCGACCAGCGACCCGCCGGCCACCCAGTTCGGATGCACGCTCAACGCGTGGGCGTACCGCTGCCCGGCGTCGAGCGGCCGCGACCGGTCGACCATCATCACGTGGCCCCGCGGTCCGCCGAAGACGTCCGGATCGAGCAGCTCTCCGTCGCCGTTGCTCCACGTCGCCGTCAGGTAGGACGCGAGCAGATTGCGCGGCAGGTAATCCAGGTCGACGGTGATCATCCCGTGGTCGGCGACCCTGATGTTGCGCAGCTCCCACCATGCCTCACCGAGGTGGTTCACGGTGTTGCCCCGCCCGGCTCCGGTGCTGAGCAGGTCGGGCGCGTCCGGATCGCCCCAGGTGTCGAACCACTCCGCGGACGGCCGGGTGATCAGCTGGGCGAACAGCCCGTACCCGGCGCTGTCGACCCGACGACGCTGGGGATCCATCGCGTACGCCACCAGGACGTTGTTCAGCCGCGGCGGCGGGATCTGGTCGTAGCGCCAGCGCGCCCGATTCTCGATGATCAGCGTCTCGGCGTTGCGGAACGGACCGTTCTGCAGCCGGACGGCCGCTGAGTGGGAGTCCAACGGCTCGAGGACCAGGTCGCGGTGCGAGCGCCGGGGCAGGTCCTCGATCGAGAGATAGCCGAGCCGCTCCCGGGTGTAGCTGCCCATCTGCACCGGGAAGTCACTGGCGACCGTGAACCCCATCAGCTCGAACCAGCTCGAGAGTTGCCAGGACCCTCCGTAGATGTCGTACCCCTGACCCAGGACGGCGTGGACCAGTTCGTGGTGGATCACGTCCTCGTGCGGCCACTCGAGCCGGCTCGCATCCGGTCGACGAGCGAAGGTCCCGTCGGCCAGGGCGTCCGGCTGGGGAACCTGGTGGCACAGACTGACCATGACGATCTGCAGCTCGGCGAAGCTGTCCCACGCCGGATCCCAGAGATCCCCTCGACCGGCGTCGTTCAGCTCTCGCTTGGCGTCGTTGAGGGTGCGGGTCGCCCCGCCACCGGCCCAGACGTCCAACGACCAGAACACCAGCGCGTCGGGCATGACGCCGTCGATCATCAGGTGTTCACGACGGGTGATGCCCTTGGACCGCAAGGTCTCGGTGACCAGGGCCCCCATCAGGCGGACTCGACCCGCGGGCCAGACGACCCCGGGGAAGAAGTGGGGGATGTCGATGATGTTCAGCGAACTGCGCACCCAGTCATCGACCACTCCGGTGACGACCAGGTTGCCGTCCGAGACGTGGGCGAAGTAGTCGGCCACGCTGCCCGGGATCAACCCACCGTCCGGGTTGATGATCCCCTCAGCGGTGGCGAAGAAGTAGCGGCGCATGAAGTCGACGGTGTACTCCGGCGGTGCCGCCAGGTCGCCCCAGCTCACCGGGAAGACCCGCAGCCGCTTGACCGTGGCCGTCGCACCGGGACGCCCGATGACACCGACCCCGCGTTGCGGGCCCCAACGCATCGCCGCCCGCTCGAAGCTCTGGCGGAGTTCGCCGTCCCCGAGGTCGATCGGATCGGAGGTCGGGAAACCGATGCTCGACTCCCAGCCCATGCTCTCCCACTTGGCGCGCACCGGCAGCGACACCGGATGGGCCCCGTGGTCGGGATGCCAGTAGATCGAACCGTTGACGAAATGCGAGTATCGGCCGCCGCGCTGGGCGCCACCTTCATCGGTCAGCGGATAGCCCAGTGGACCCGCTTCACGCCCGGCTTCGGCCCAGCGGGCGGCGATGGCACCGTGCACCTCGTAGGCACCGAGCGTCGGGTGCCAGAAGATCGCCCCGCGCTCGAACAGCCGGAACCGCCCGACGCCGTCCCCCGCCGTGGCCTCGTCGCGCAGTGGCCTGCCGAGGAGCGCCTCGCCGCCCACCGCGGCGTACTTGTCGTCGATCACCGTCATGCCAGGTCTCCTCGCCGCGATCCCGCGCCGACGAGAGCCGACGCGAGAGGATTCGCTCAGACAGAGCCGTCGGGGCGAGCACGGATACATCGGACAGCGTCGAGGCGGCCCGTCCGGTCCGACCGTTCAGGGCAGCGCGACCGTGCCCCGGGGCAGCAGGCTCGGGCCCCCGAAGCGGACCGGGACCCCGGGCGAGTAGCGCACACTCTGCGGCGGTCCGGTCAGCCCGGCGAAGCCGGCCGCCGGCAGCAGTTCGTCGTCGAGCTCGAGCAACTCCGCTGCGTGCAGGGGCCAGCTCGGATGTTCGTTGGGCAGGTGCACGGTCCGGCGTCCGATCCGGGTGTGCAGGCCCCAGCGCGCGGTCAGGAAGTGGTCGAGCGGGGTCGGTGTCGGCACCGGATCGCCGATCCGGATCCGCATCCGGCTGGTCGCTCCGCGCGGACCGGGCCACCACCGACGACATCCGTAGGTGACCTCGTCTCCCTGCCGGGAGAAGTCCATCCGGGACCACTTGTAGGGCAGCCGCAGGGCGAGCTGCGCGGTGAGCACCGAGATCAACCGGGTCGCGTCGAGCGAGCGGAAGACCACGGCGCGGCGACCGTGGTCGTCGACGCTGTAGAGCCGGACGTTGGTCTCCAAGAAGGTGCCGATCCACGGCAGCCCGGGGCCGATGCCGAGTCCGAGACCGACCATCCGGAAACCGATCAGCCCCACGTACGAGGCTCCGTCGATCACGTCCGGCCGGGCCCCCGGCGGCAGCCACGGCGCCACCCGCTCCGGATCGACGGCCCAGTGCAGGAAGCAGAGATCGAGCCACCGCTGGGCCAGCACCGAGCGGGTCACCGGCCGTGGGGTCAGCGCGGTCACGTCCTCGACTTCGGTCACACCGCAGTGTGACCCACCGTGCCTCGGCGCTGGATGTCGGTGGCCGCCTCGCCCTTGGGGTAGAACACGACCGACGTGGCGTCGTGCCAGTAGCGGAACGCCCGCGGGGTGGTGCCGGCGATCGCGGTGCCCACCATCAGACCGAAGTGGTGGACCGCGGTCACCCGCCCGCTGGTGGCGGGCTCATCGATCCTGCCGGACCGGTGGAGAGCTCAGAAAGGCTCGTCGCACGCCCGGTCTGGCTCAGCCAAAAGATGAGCCGGACTGAGCAGCTCCGGATGCGATCCATGATCAAGATCGCGATCAGGCCGTCATCGATCGGCCGGCGGCGCGCAGTCGGCGGCGCGTGGCAGGGTGGGTGGATGAGCACCTCTGCCACCGTTCCCCGCTCCCCCGTCGTCGTGGTCACCGGGGCCAACGGACTGGTCGGCGCCCGGGTCTGTGCCGCACTGGTCGAGCGCGGTGGCAGCGTCCGGGCCGTCGTCCGCCGCGCCGGGACGGCACCGACGCTCGACGGGGTGAGCGAGTGGGTCGGGGCCTTCACCGACCCCGCCTTCGCCGCCTCGGTGGTCGACGGAGCCGACGCCGTGGTGACGACGGTCCACCCGATGGGCTCGGACCGTGCCATCCAGCAGGAGGTGGCCGTCGAGGGTACGTCGATGCTGGCCCGCGCTGCGCGCGATGGTGGGGTCGGTCTCGTCGTGCACGTGTCCACCTGCGCGGTCTACGACCGCCGACCGGGGATCGGCGACATCGACGAGGGCTCGGCGCTGGTCGGCGACGACGCCGACGACTACGCCGTGACCAAGCGGGACACCGATGCCGCACTGGCCGGGATCGACGGCATCACCCGCGTCCTGGTCCGGCCGCCGGCCATCCTCGGTCCCGGGGACTCGTCGGTCTGGAACACCCTGCGGCCGACGCAGATCCGCGACGACGAACACCAGCGCCTGACGAACCCGGCGAGGAGTTTCGCCTGGGTGCACGTCGACGATCTGGCCGCGTTGGTCGCCGATGTCGCCACCGGTCGGGTGGCGCCGTCGACCGACGCGTCGACCGGCCCGGTGGCCGGTGGGTGCACACCGGTCGACGTCGCCGGGGAAGCGGCCACCGCCCGTGACTACGTCGGGACGGTGTGCGACGCCCTGGGCGTGAACCCGGTCTGGGAGGACGACGAGCCGGTCTGGACCGGCCGGATCACCGCGGAGCGGGCGCGCGGCTGGGGCTGGTCTCCGAGCGTTCCGCTCGACCGCGCTCTGGCCGAGCTGAGCGAGAGCGTGAGCCAGTTGACCCGGTCTGAGCGGTGACCGCGGCCCATCCAATGTGTCCGCTATCGGACATGTCCACTAGTGGACACCGGAGAACTTGGCACTGCCGCACTTTTCTGGGCAGAATTCATCTCGAAGCGGCAACCAGATGAACCCCCGAGCATCTGGTTGCCGCTTCTCTGCGTGCTGGGGAGTCCGGTGACCCCGGCCGACCAGGTCCGCGACGGCGTCTTCCTGGTCCCCGATGCCCGCACCAGCGCGACGATCTTCGCGACGAGGTGAAGGAGTTCATCGAGCACCTCGGCGTCGCCCACCCGCCGACCTCCCGGCCCACCCGGATCGCCGTCCATCGGCTGCACCATCGCGACTGGCCGCCGGGCTGGTGGACCACCTTCACCTGGGAGCACGTCCGTTCGTTCCCGCTGGGTGTCCCGGCCGATCAGCCACCCTCCGGCCGGCGGTCGGCCTGAGGGACCAGGATCCGGGGGATCGTCGGCGCGACCGGCGACTCGGTGACGGCCCTGGTCGCGGTCATGACCGCGGTCATCGTCGTCGTTCGGCGACGTCAGGGCCGGCGAGCGCCGCGTCCACCGTGGCCCGGGCGGTGGCGCCTGACTCCGATCAGCGTGGCCGAGGCCAGGCCGCACCAGTCGCCGTAGCCCAGGAAGAACACCGTCGGGTCGTCGACGGAACGCGACCTCAGCTCCGGATCGGTGACCGGGACGCCGTCGCGGTGGGTCAACCGGAGTCCGGCCAGGTGGCGCAGGTCCGGACGGAATCCGGTGCACCAGACGACCGCGTCGGCAGCCACCCGATCGATCGGGTCATCCCAGGCCACCCCGGTCGCGGTGAGGCGATCGAACATCGGTCGCGCATCGAGGGCGCCGCGGCGGCGGGCGGCGAGGACCGGCGGCATCATCACGATGTCGCCGAGCACGCCACCCCGCGGCTCGACCACGTCGGCGGAGGTCGCCGCGCGGACCCGCCGGGTGGCCAGCGCGAACAGCGTGCGCCCGTCCACCTCGTCGGGGAGGAACCGCGGCGGCCGGCGAGTCACCCAGACCGTCCGGCCTCGTCGACGCCCGGTCAGATCGGCGGCGATCTGCGCGCCCGAGTTGCCGCCGCCGACCACGACCACGGTCTGGCCCTCGAAGTCGCCGGCCCGCCGGTAGTCGACCGAGTGCAGTTGCCGGCCGGTGTAGCCGTTCGCGCCGGGCACCGTCGGCCACAGCGGGCGGCCGCCGGCTCCGGTGGCATTGATCAGCACCCGACACCGCCAGGAGCCGACGTCCGTCGCCACCGCGAAGCCGCCCGCGTCGAGTCGGGTGACCGAACGGACGCGGACCGGCCGGTGCACCGGGAGCCGATACCGCTGCTCGTACGCGGCCAGGTAGGCGCGGACGTCGGCGCCCGAGGGGGTGTCGGCGCCCCGTCCGACCGGCATCGGCCAGCCGGGCAACGAGCTCAGGCTCGCCGGCGAGAAGAGCCGCAGGCTCTCCCAGCCGCCGACCCAGCCTCCACCCGGTTCTCGGCCGGCATCGAGCAGGGCGAAGATCGGTGCCGCCTCGCTCCGGTGCCGAGCTGCGCGCTGCAGGTAGTAGCCGGCCGCGAGCGCGGCCTGGCCGCCGCCCACGATCAGCACGTCCACCCCGGGTCCGAGCTGGGGATCGGCCGGCGTCACCGGGCCGGTGATCAGCGTCGGGTGACGGTGAGGACGCTGTCGGCACCGGCCTCCAGCACGACCTCCCCACCGATCGGCAGCGTGGCCAACGGACTGGTGTGACCGAAGTCCACATCGGCCAGCACCGGGATGCCGGCGAGGACCGGCTGCCGCTCGAGGATCCGGCCGAGGACCGTCCGGTCGATCCCGCTGGCTCGCTGGAACCGTCCGATCAGCAGCCCGGCCAGCTCGGCGGCGTCGGGTAGTTGCAGCACCGAGGTGAGGTTGCGGGCGAAGTCGACCGGGTTGGTCAGCTCGTCGTCCTCGACCGCCAGCACGGCCCCGGCCAGCGAGGGACGGTACGTGGTGCCCTGCAGCAGGTTGAAGGTGCACAGGTTGCCCCCGACCAGACGACCGGTCGCCGTGCCCGGCTGCCAGGCCCACCAGCCCGGGCTCGGGTGCGGCGTACGCGCGTCCTGGTCGAGGAACCACAGGTCGTCGGTCCACCGGTCGGCCGGACGGATCGCGTACGGCTGGTCGTCGAGCAGCGCCTGCCGGAACCAGATCAGGGTCTGGTCGAGGTGGTCGCGCATTCCGAAGGTCGACCAGTGCGGACCGGAGTAGGTGACCAGTCCGGCGCGCGCCAGCATGGCGTTCTGCAGCGCGGTGATGTCGGAGTAGCCGCAGAAGACCTTGGGATGGGCAGCGATCAGCTCCCAGTCGAGGTGGGGCAGCAACTCGTTGCTGTTGAAGCCACCGATCACGGTCAGCACGCCGCGGACCTCGGGATCGGCGAACGCCGCGTGCAGGTCGGCCACCCGCGAGGCGATGGCCGAGGAGTCGAAGACGTCGCGCTCGTCGACGTGCTCGCCGAAGGTGATCATCAATCCCAGCTCGGCGAAGCGACGCTCGATCAGCGCGGAGTGGTCGTGCTCGAGGACCATCGCGCGGCTCCGGGCCGGCGCCACCACCCGGATGACGTCGCCTCGGCGCAACGGCGGTGGATAGCTCGGCGTGGGCTCGCTCACCCATCCATCCTCCACCCGGCTGCACCCCGCGGCGGGTCGCCCTCTCCGCTCAGAGCGTGCCGAGCATCCTGCGGCGACGCTGCTCGCGCTGGTCCCGGCGGGCACGGAGGTGGCCACGGTCGGAGGCTATCCAGCCGCCGGTCCGAGGGCCTGCGCCTCCTGGCTCGCGTGCCGCCGGAAGAGCTCCGCCGAGGGCAGCAACCGGCGGCTGGTCGGCCACGCCATCCCGACCTCACGGAATGCCCCGGGGTCGGTCAGCGGGATCAGGCGTTCGGCTCCGCCCCCGGCCACCGCCCGGTCGAACGGCACCGCGGGCACCACGGTGACGCCCAGACCGGCGGCGACCAGACCGCGGACCACCACCATGTCCGCCTCCTCGAACGCGATCGCCGGGTCGAAGCCGGCGTGGCGGCACAACTCGTCGACCAGGGCCCGCAACTCCCAGGTCGCCGCGAGCATGACGAACTCCTCGTCGGCCGCCTCGCTCAGCGCCACCTCGGACCGGCCGGCGAACCGGTGGCCGGCCGGCACGGCCAGGCAGAGCGGCTGGCGGACCAGGCGCTGCCACTGCACGTCGGGGTGGCGCGGGCGTCGGGCGGTGAACTGCAGATCCGCCCGCCCCTCGGCGACCAGCGTCGATCCGTGGACATCGCCGGACGCCTCGAGACGGATGGTCACCTGCGGGTGCCGCTGCCGGAACGAGGCGATCAGCCCCGGGACGAGCCACGACCCCAACGAGGGCTGGAAGGCGATCCGCACCACGCCGGTTTCGGGCTCCAGCAGTTCCTGCACCGCCGCCAACCCGTCGTCGAGGGCGTGCAGCGCGGCGTCGAGGTGACGCTTGAACATCGTGCCGGCGTGGGTGACCCGGAGGATCCGTCCTGACCGCTCGAGCAGCGGCGCTCCGACCTGCTCCTCGAGCCGTCGCAGCGAGCGGGAGACGGCGGGCTGGCTCACCTGATAGAGCTCCGCGGTCTCGGTGACGGTCAGCCCGTCGGCGATCTGCTGGAAGTAGCGCAGCACCTCGGTGTCCATATTCATAACATAGGCGCATATGAATCATGCGCTGGTGCCATTGGACGTATGGGTTGTCCTGGAGAACCATGGATGTATGACGAACACGAGCGTGACCGAGCTGCTTCCCGCCCTCCGCGCCACCCTGCGGACCCGCCGCACCGAGCGTGCCGCGCGCCGCCGGTTGGAGAACGAACTGGCCGCGTACCAGACCCCGCGGGACATCAACGATCTGCTGCTGCTGATCAGCAACCAGGAAGGGGCCGACGCCGACGAGGTCCGCGAGGTGCTCTCCGACAACCTGGCCGCCTGGGGCACCCGCCGCGCCGCCTGACCCTCTCCGACACCCGGTTTCGGACGCACCGGGCACAGTGGGTGCGGCCGCGACCTGCGGCCCGACCCGACGAGGAGAGACCCATGGCCTCACGGCCCCGACCCATCCGGACCCGACGGGCTGCGGTCCAGATCGGCGCCCAGTTGAGTGCCATCCGCGAGCTCCACCAGCTGAGCCCGGAGCTGCTGGCCGAGCGGGCGAGCATCACCCGCGGTGCGCTCCGGCGGGTCGAGAACGGCGAACCGGGCGTCGGACTCGGCGACTTCCTCACCGTGGTCAAGGCGCTCGGTCGGCTGGACGCCGTGATGGCCGCACTCGAACCGGCCGACGACCCGACCTGAGCCCCGAGAGCCGAGCGGCCCGACGACGGTCCCGGTCTTGACACCGACCCGGGCCGGGCGAACTGTGGTGACCAGCATCCAGTCATCAGCTCAGGGGGTAGCCATGGCCGCAGTCGTACATTTCGAGATCCCGACCGACGATCTCGAACGAGCCCGGACGTTCTACAGCTCGGTCTTCGCCTGGGAGATCACCACCTTCCCGATGGGCGGCGGGGTCGACTACACCGGGGCGACGACGACACCGGTCGACCGCGACCAGAACCCGACCGAACCGGGCGCCATCAACGGTGCGCTGGTCGACCGCAGCGAGGACACCCCGACCACCGTGGTCACCGTGGACGTCGCGTCGATCGCCGACACGCTCGCCCAGGTCGAGGCCGCCGGTGGCTCGACCGTGCACCCGCGGACCCAGATCCCGGGGATGGGCGCGTACGCCTACGTCAAGGACACCGAGGGCAACGTCGTCGGGCTGTGGGAGACCGTGCGCTGAGCGCACCCCGCCCGGCCGTCGCATCCGTCGGCGGTTCCGGGGCGGAATGATCGCGTGACCCTGCTCCCGACTCCGCCCACCGACACCGACGCCGTGGTCGACTGGGTGAGCGCCCAGCTCGGCGATCTCACGCTCGAGGGACCGCATGCGGTGGTGGCCGGAGGATTCGCCGGCGGACAGGCGGCGGCCGACGCTGCGCTCGCGGGGCTCGACATCGCCGGCTATGCCCGCACGCGCAGCGTGGTCCTGCCCGAGGCGCGACGCGGCGCGTCGCAGCTGTCGCCCTACATCCGGCACGGGCTGCTGACCCTGCCGCAGGTCTGGGCTGCCGTGGCCGATGCCCCGTCCGGTGACCGCAAGCGCTACCGCGACGAGCTGCTGTGGCAGGAGTACGCCCGCCACCTGTACGCCCGGACCGGACCGGAACTCGGTCGTTCGCTGCGGCGCGAACAGCCGCGGTCGACCGGTTGGCGCGGCGAACCGTGGCCGGCCGAGATGGCGTGCATGGACTACGTGGTCGGTGAGCTCCACCACGACGGCTGGGTGGTCAACCAGACCCGGATGTGGCTGGCCTCGCAATGGGCCGTCCGAGCCGGCGCGGAGTGGCGCGACGGCGAGCAGGAGATGTTCGCCCACCTGCTCGACGGGTCGCGCGCGGCCAACCGGCTCGGGTGGCAGTGGACCACCGGCACGGGCAGTGGCAAGGCGTACGGGTTCAGCCGATGGCAGGTCGAGAAACGTGCCCCGCAGCTGTGCGGCCGCTGCCCACTACGTCAGGCCTGCCCGATCCAGGAATGGCCGGACGCCGACCTCGGTCCCAGCGTCGACGGTCCCGATCTCGGAGCCGGGCCGACCCCGGCCGGCCCGGCCGCGGTCGACGGCGCGGGTGGCGAGGAGGTATGGCTGACCGCCGAATCGCTCGGGGTCGACGACCCGGCGCTGTCGGCCGAACCCGACCGGCCCGCGGTGTTCGTGTTCGACGAGCCGTTGCTGCGCCGCCTCCGGCTGTCGGGCAAACGGCTGGTCTTCCTGGCCCAGACCCTCGGCGAACTGGCCGACCGGCGTCCGCTCGAGGTGCACCGGGGTGATCCGGTGGTCGAGCTGGCCGGACGGCGACTGGCCACCACGTACGCGCCGGTCCCGGGCTGGTCGCGCCGCTCGGCCCGGCTCGACGTCGTCGAACTCCACCCGTGGCCGTGGCTGCGCCGGCCGACCAACGCGCCGCTGCGCTCGTACAGTGCGTGGATCTCGGGGGGCCGGGTGCCCGGGGCACCGCGCTCCGGCGGGACCGGGGGCGCCCCACGACGGGGGCGCCGACCGGCCCGGTCCTAGCGCGGCCCGCTACTGGCTCGGGGAGCTCGGATCGTCGAGACCGGGCTCGTCCGCGTCGACCGGGGGCGGCTCCTCCGACCCGTCGGGCGCCGCGCCGTAATAGCTCTCGGTGTCGACGTCATCGGCCGACGGGCTGCCCGCGTCGTCGTGGCTGGGTTCGGTCATGGACCCTCCTGGTGATCTGGTCTGGCTCGGTCGATCTCGGTCACTGCCAGGTCTACCCGACCCCGGCGTCGGCTACGCAGACTGGTCCCCACCGACGCGGATGCCCGCGTCAGAGGGTCCACGGCCGACGACGGTCGAACTCCTCGACCAGGGCGGCGACCACGACCGGCCGCGACACCACGGTGAAGTCGCTGACTGCCCCGACCACCGCCGGATCGACCGGGAGTCCGAGCGCTCCGTAGCACTCCTCGACGACCCGGCGCAGCGGGTCCGGCCGCGCCAGCACGAGGACGGTGCTGACCAGGAAGCCCCAGCGGGTCACCCGCTGGGCGACGCCGGCCAGCTTCACCCGGCCGTCCCCGTTGACGCTGTAGTCGCCGGGACAGTACTCGCCGGCGATCTCCCCGATCCGGGCGGGAACCCCAACCTTCTGCAGGGCCGAGGCCACGATCGCGGCGGTCTCGGCGAACCGTCGGCGGGTGCCCACGTTGGGCCTGGGGTGCGCGGCGATCAGGTCGATGACCAGCGTGTCCTCGTGCAGCGGCGCCATCCGCCCGCCGACCGTGCGCCGGACCGGGGCGAACCCACACCGACGCGCGGCCGCTTCGGCCTCCGGATAACCGCCCAGCAGGGCATCGCGCTGGCTGAACGCCGCGGTCGGCAGCGGTCGGCACACCTGCAGCGTCGGCCGATCCGGCGCCGGACTCAGGCTGGTCACCGCCGGTGGCGACCAGATCGTGGTCGGCTCGTCGTCCGACGCGTCGAGCACCACCATCGCGTCGTCCGCGCCGAACGCCGGTCGGTCCATGATCAGGGTCCTCTCCGTACGCGGGTCTCGCTCGGCTCGCCCGTCGGCGATCAGGGGTCGGCGCGTCGGCCACACGCGTGAGCAGACCCTAATCCGCACGTTGCGCATCGTGATGGATTGCCGCCGTTGACGCCGAGGGCATATCGACTTACGGTATGGCCATATCGTTCTTCGATGCGAGGGGTAGCCCATGCGGGCACGGATCGGGTTCATCTTCGTCCATTCCGACCCGAAGGCCGGCAGCACCGAGCTGCGCCGGCAGGACGCCGACATCCGCCCGGCCGAGGTCATCCTCGACGGCGAGGCGTCGCTGACCACCACCCCGGGGTGGAATCCGTACGTCGCCGCCGCGGTGCTGTCCGCCGCGATGACGATGCTGCCGATCGGGACGGTCTGTCGCCCTGACCGCCCGGATTCTCGGGGCGGCCGCCGCCGGCGAGGCGCTCAGCACGGCCTCGACGCGGCGGGTCCGGACGATCGGGGTCGTGGTCCTGGCTCTCGCCGCCTCGGGCCCGCTGCTCGGTGGGCTGACCCGGCCCGACGTCCTCGGCTCCTGGACCGAGACGTCCGGCAGCGGTTTGAGCCTGGTCCCGGACGACGACCTCGGGGTGCCGCTGGCCGCCGCCGCGCTCGGGGTCCTGCTCATCCTGGTCGCCGAGATCTTCCGGCACGGCGCGGCCCTCCAGGACGAGGCGCGGTTGACCGTCTGATGACCATCGAGATCAACCTCGACCGGCTGCTGCTGGAGCGTCGGATGACCCTGACCGAGCTGGCCGGCCGGGTCGGCATCACCGTGGCCAACCTGTCGATCCTGAAGACCGGCAAGGCCAAGGCCGTCCGGCTCGCCACCCTCGATGCCATCTGCCGGGAGTTGGGCTGCCAGCCCGGCGACCTGCTCGGCTACACCGACGCCGACTGAGACCGGTTCAGACGTTCGGCATCGGGTCGGAAGCCGACTGGTCGGCGTCGCCGGACTCCCCGGTGGTGCGGTGCGCGACGGCCTGCAGATCCGGCGTCGACGCGGACGGGTCGTCCTCGACGTCCTCGACGTCCGACGCCGCGGTGTGGTCGTCGGATCGCTGGCCGGCGTCGTCCGACCCGGAGGGCGGGACGATGTCGGCCGAGGGGTCGGGATCGGAGTCGTTGACCGCCGGCTGCTGGGCCTGGGACATCTCGCTCATCGCGTCTTCCTCCGGTGCTTCGCTGCGGGATTGCTGGTCCGTTCACCGTAATCCCGCCACCACGCGCGCCCGACGCGGCCCCGCGCCCACCCCGACGCGGGCAATTCGCCACGGACGGCTACGGGATTGCGTCGATCCACCCGTTCGGCGGGTCAGCGGCCGCGGGCTGGGTGAGGATCTCTGCATGTCCGTCCTCGTCCGTCTGCGCGCCGGCACCCTCGTGGCGGCCCTGCTCCTGACCTCGCTGACCGCCGGTGTCCTGACCCCGACCACCGCTCGGGCCGACCGGATCGTCGAGGCCACCGCCTCGCCGGTCGTGCCCTACGCCGTGCCCTCGGGAGCGGTCTTCAACCGGCCTTCGGACACGGGTGGCACCGCGGAACAGGAGATGGCCTGGAACCGGGTCGTCGAGGGACTGCTGGATGCCACCCCGGCCGGGGCCACGGTCACCGGCTCGTTGTTCTCGCTGACCGGGCGCGGTGCGCAGAACGCGCTCCGCCGGGCCGACGAACGCGGGGTCAAGGTGCGCCTGCTGCTCTACGACCGGCGGGCCGACGACGACCACGTACGGACCCTGGTCCGCGCGCTCAACGACGGCCGGACCCGCGGCTCGTGGGCCAAGATCTGCGTGGGCTCGTGCTACGGCCGCCGTAGCGGCGGCAACCCCGGCGTGCAGCACTTCAAGGGATTCACCTTCAGCTCGGTGATGGAGTCGGCGACCACGCGGGCGACCCACGTGTGGACCGCCGGCTCCGGCAACCTGACCAACCGCGGCTCCGGGTTCAACAGCTACGTGGTCGAGAAGGACGACCCGACGATCGTGGCTGCGCTCAACACCTACATGGTCGGGATGCGCGCCGATCGCGAGGCGCGTCCGACCCGCACCCGGGTGGTCGCCGAGGGGATGTACAAGATCTACCTCTACCCGCAACGTCGACTGACGCCCGATGTCGTCCACGACACGCTCGAGCACACCAAGTGCCGGACCGCCCCCGGTTACGGGCGGGAGGGCAAGACCTTCGTCCGGGTCGGGATGTTCGCCTGGACCGAATACCGCGACATCGACGACCAGTTGATCCGACTGCGCCGCGCCGGGTGCAGCGTCCAGGTCATCGTCAGCGCCTCCTACGTCCAGCGCCCGGTGCTGGCCCGGCTCATCCGGGCCCGGATCCCGGTGTACGACGCCTACCGGAAGAAGGGCAGCACCTTCTACTACCTGCACGACAAGAACGTGATCATCGACGGCACGGTCAACGGCGCTCCGGTCAAGCAGGTGCTGACCGGGTCGAACAACTTCACCGACGGCGGGCTGACCCGCAACACCGAGTCGGTGATCCGGATCCGCGACGCGGATGCCACCGCCCGGTTCCTCGACAACTGGAACCTGATCAAGCGGTACTCGAAGCCGCTGACCCGGGTCTCGCCACTGCACGCGGCCGATGCCCGGCTGACCGACCGCGACGACATGGAGCCGCTGGGCTGACCGCCGTCCCCCACTTCGGGCACCGGTCGGCGAGGCCGACAGCGGCTGGCAGGATCGGGCTCTCGTCGGTCGAGCGCAGAGGGAGTGCGGTGAGAACAGCGCGGCTCCGGGAGCGCAGCCGAGTCGTCCGGTGGTGGCGGCTGGCCCGCACCCGACGCCCGCGCACCTTCACCGAGAAGGTCCGTTACAAGATGCTCCGCGACCACCGGCCGCTGCTGGTGACCTACGCCGACAAGGCCGCGGTCCGCGACCACGTGGCGGCGCTCGGCGGGTCGCAGCTACCTGCCCCGGGCGTACGCGGTGCTCGACGACCCGGAGGCGCTGCTGAGTCTCGACCTGCCCGCGTCGTACGTGGTCAAGCCCACCCACGGCAGCGGTGCGGTCATCGTGGTCTCGCCGACCGCGCCGGCCGACGCCCGACTGCCCGAGCTCGACGGATCGTGGATCTACTGCCACGTCCGACCCGAGGCGGCCGATCGGGAGCGGATCGCCGACCTCGCCGCCGTGTGGCTCGAGCAGCTCTACGGCCAGGGCCCGAACAAGGAGTGGGCGTACGGGCCGGTCCCGCGCCGGATCCTGGTCGAGGAACGGCTGGTCGCGCCGGACGGGGGTATCCCCGACGACTACAAGTTCTTCGTCTTCCACGGCCGGGTGCGGTTCGTCCAGCTCGACGCCGGTCGCTTCGGACGACGCACCCAGGACTTCTACACCGCGGACTGGGACCACCTGCCGCTCAGCGGCGGACCCGACTGGTCGCCGGTACCGCAGCCCCGACCGGCCCGGCTCGACGAGATGATCGCGCTGGCCGAGACCTGGAGCGCGGGCACCGACTTCGTCCGCGTCGACCTCTACCACCTGCCCGACCGGATCGTCTTCGGCGAGCTGACCAGCTATCCGGCCGGCGGCCACAGCCCGTTCCATCCGGACAGCTTCGACCTCGAGTTCGGCCGGCCCTGGACCGTCCCCCGTCGCTACCGCTGACCACGACTGGTCGGCGCATATCCGGGTAGCTACTACGGTGAACGGTCGGGCGGCCATCGCGGGCGGCCCCGGAGGAGGTTCAGATGTCCACGGTGGTGGTGACCGGAGGTTCCGGCAAGCTCGGGCGGGCGTGCGTACGCCATCTGAGCGAGTCGGGCTGGGACGTGGTGGTGTTCGACCGGGTGGCTCCGGGGATCGAAGGCATCACCTTCGTGCCGGTCGATCTGACCGACTACGGCCAGGTGCTCGACGCCATGCTCGGGGTCGAGGAGCGCTACGCGAGCGTCGATGCGCTGGTCCACCTGGCCGCGATCCCGGCTCCCGGGCTCGCCCCTGATCACGCGACGTTCGCCAACAACATGAACGCGACCTGGAACGTGGTCAGCGCCGCCCGCCGGGCCCGGATCACCAACATCGTCTGGGCCTCGAGCGAGACCGTCCTCGGCCTGCCGTTCGACACGCCGCCGCCGTACGTCCCGGTCGACGAGGAGTATCCGCCGCGACCCGAGTCGACGTACTCGCTGACCAAGACCATGGAGGAGACCATGGCCGCCCAGCTCTGCCGCTGGGATCCGGCGCTGAAGATGATCGGCCTGCGCTTCTCGAACGTGATGTATCCCGAGGACTACGCCGCCTTCCCCGGCCACCAGGACGACGCGAGCGCGCGCAAGTGGAACCTCTGGGGCTACATCGACGCCCGCGACGGCGCCCAGGCCGTCCGGCTCGCGCTCGAATCGGACCTGACCGGGTGCGAGATCTTCGTCATCGCCAACGCCGACACCGTGATGCAGCGCCCGAACGCCGAACTCCTGACCGAGTGCTTCCCCGACGTCGAGATCCGCGGCGAGGTCGGCCCGCACCAGACCCTGCTGTCGATCGACAAGGCCCGCCGGCTGCTCGGCTACGACCCGCAGCATTCGTGGCGGAACGAGCTGTAGACCGGGTAGGCGGAGATTGTCGGATGGCGACGCGGATCCAGCCCGGAAACGCGTCGTCATCCGACAGTGTCTGTGTGGGGACGACCCCTACTGGTTGGTCAGGCCGGGGCGGGACCGGTGGTCGACCGGACGACCAGTTCGCAGTCGAGGACGATCTGCCGGTCGGGGCGGTCGGGGTCGAGCAGCAGCCGGCCGATCTCGCGGCCCTTCTCGGTGATCGGCTGCCGGACCGTGGTCAGGCCGTGCCATTCGGCGGCCGGGATGTCGTCGAAGCTGGCCAGCGAGATGTCGGCCGGGACGTCGATCCCGGCGGCGGTCAGCACGCGGAGGACGCCGATGGCCAGCACGTCGCTCATGGCCACGATGGCGGTCGGACGATCCGGGTGGTCGAGAAACCAGCGGGCCGCGTGCTCGCCCGACGCCTCGGCGTTGTGACCGGCCGAGATGACCCTGATCTCGGCGTCGGGCATGGCCGACAGCACGCCGTCCAGCCGGTCGTGGCAGTCGACGCAGCTGACGTCCTGATCCCCGATCGGCACCGGATCGGTCCCCGGCGGCTCGATGGTGTCGATGATGACCCCGACCTTGCGGTGGCCGAGCGAGCGCAGGTGCTCCCCGACCAGGACACCGGCGGCACGATCGTCGATGGCCACGAACGCGGTGTCGGGGTCGTCGCTGATGTGGGTGGTCAGCACCGGAAGCCCGCGGGCCCGAGCCAGCCGGTAGCCGGGATGGTCCTCGGCCAGGCACAGCCCGGTGATGGCGTCGACCGCGGCCTCGCGGAGCGCGGTGACGTCGGTGTCCGGACCGGTCTCCTCGATCGGCAGCAGGGTCACGCTGGTGCGCGCCTGCTCGAGGACCTCAGTCAGCCCGGCCAGGAAGCCGATCGCGTACGGATCGGAGAACGCGTACGACAACCGGCCGGTCAGGATCACCCCGACCGCGTTGTGCTTGCCCCGGCGCAGCGCCCGGGCCGCGGCGTCCGGACCCGAGTAGCCGAGCTCCGAGGCCTTGGCCAGGATCGACCGGCGCAGCTCCTCGGACAGCTGATCGGGGCGGTTGTAGGCGTTCGACACGGTGGCGGCGGACACGCCGAGGGCCTCGGCCACCGTCTTCAGCGTCACCCGACCCATGACGTCATTCTCGCAACTGCCGGCGGGCGAGCGCGATCATGCCCACGGCGCCCAGCGCGGTCAGCCCGGCGGGCAGGAAGAACACCTCGGGCAGCCCGAGCCGGTCGACACCGAGGCCACCGATCGCCCCGCCGACCGCACCGGCCAGCATCATGGCGCTCATGAACAGGCTGGAGGCCGTCCCGACGCCCTGGGGATAGAGGGCCTGGGCCACGCTGATCCCCACCGCGGCCAGCGTCGCCCAGAGCACCGCGGTCAACAACTGGCCGGCGAACAGACCGACGACGTCGCTGCTCGTCGCATAGGTGAGGTAGGCGCCGACGCCGAACAGGCACCCGGCGAACAGCACCCGCAGACCGCCGTAGCGGTCGGCCAGCCAGGCGGTCAGCGGCATCAGGATGAACTCGAGCAGCGGCTGGATGGCGATCACGATGCCGCGTACGCCGTCGCTGACCTGGAGCTCGTCGGCCATGTAGAGCGGCAGGTACGCGAACTTGATCGTGTCGCCGCTCATCACCAGCACGCACAGGGCGATGAAGAACAGCAGCGGGCCCATGCCGGCGAAGCGGCGGGTCGACACCGCGTCACCGGGGATGGGCTCGCGGACGAAGCGGATGACCTGCTGGCGACCGAGCGGAAGGAGTTGGGCGAGGACGCAGACCGAGGTGCCGATCAGCAACGCACGCAACCCGTACACGCTGCCGAACCAGCTGCCGAGGACCGGGCCGATCACCCAGCCGGCGGTGAACGCCATCCGGATGATCGAGACCACTCGGTTGTCGGCGGTCGTCGGATTGCGGTTGAGCTCGTCGCGGGTCGCGGCGAACAGCTGCCCGGCACCGGCCGAGGAGATGCTGAGCACGGCGGCGCTGATCACGAACGGCACCCAGATCGCGGTGGCCAGAGCCATGCCGAGCCAGCCGAGACCCCCGGCCAGGACGCAGATCCGGAAGATGACCAGCCGGTTGCGACTGCGGTCCGACATCGAGCCGACGATCAGGCCGGCGATGGGGGCGGCCACGTTGGTCAGGTAGAACAGACCGGCGACCGGGAGCGACGCGCCGAGCTCACGGACCAGATACAAGGTGAGCTGTGGGGTGGCCGCCGAGAAACCGATCCCGCTCAGCAGCAGTGACAGGAAGGCCGAGCGGAAGAAGCGGTGGCCCAGCACGATCCGCAGCGCCGACGGCTCGACCGGGGCGTCGGGTCGGTCCGGAACGCGACTCGACGGCCGCTCCAGGTCAGGAGCGGCCGTCGGTCGGGATCGACTGGGGGTGCGGGTCACGGGTCAGCGCGAGCGACGGGCGACGCCGCGGACCAGGCGGCGGAACGCGCCGGGTCCGGACTCTTCGACCACCGGGGCACTCGGCATTGCCGAACCAGCCAGCGAACGGGACGGTGCCAGGGTGGCCCACGGGACGACGGTCATCATGATGAATCCTTTCGTGATCTCGGCGGGACTGGCGTCGGGATCGATCTGTATCGTTTAAGTAGTCACTACTCTAAATCGATAAAGAAGGACCCGCAAGTCGATTCGCTGTGACTCGAAGCACGGTGAACATATGGGGGGGTATCTATGCGGGGGGACGACCCCCCGCACCCCCCGCCTACCCGGTCGTCGCTAGCGCTCCTCGCGGGCGGACACTCCGACGCCGACTCGTACGGCTCGGGGTGACGCCCCTGTCTATGCAGGGGGACGACCCCCCGCACCCCCCGCCTACCCGGTCGTCGCTGGCGCTCCTCGCGGGCGGACACTCCGACACCGACTCGTACGGCTCGGGGTGACACCCCTGTCGATGCGGGGGACGCGAGATTGTCCAGCTCTACATCCGCGACCTGGTGGCCGACGGCGTCGTGGTGATCCGCCGGCCCCGAAGTCGGTGTTCGAGTTGCGCTTCGGGTGACACCGGAGACTGGGCGGGATCTCGAGGCGTAGTCGCTCGAAGATCCCGCCCGGTCCCGGGTGCCGCGTCGGTCAGGCGAAGACTTCGGCCAGAAAGTCCTTCATCGCCGCCCAGCTCCGCCGCTCGGCGGCCGGGTGGTACTGCGCGCCGTGGTCCGGCGCGTCCGCGTCGGGCAGCGTGAACGCGTGCATGGCCCCGGCGTACGCGGTCAGCTGCCAGTCGAGCTCTGGCGCCCGGCGGAACTCGGTGACCAGGGCGGCGACGTCGTGATCGGGGGCCACCGGATCGGCGGCACCGTGCAGGATCGCCACCTTGGCCCGGATCTGCTCGACCTCGCCGGGCGGGCCGGTCGTCAGCCCGCCGTGGAAGCTGACCACGCCGGCGACATCGGCGCCGGTGCGGGCCAGCTGCAGGGCGGCCGCGCCACCGAAGCAGTAGCCGATGGCCGCCACCCGGTCGGTCAGACCCGGCTCGGCCCGCAGCCGCTCGAGGGCGCCGAGCAACCGCGTACGCCACAGCGCCGGGTCCTGGTAGTAGCGGCTGGCCACCTGCGGCGCTTCGGCCTGGCTGGGTCGGACGTCGGCGCCGTAGAGATCGGCGGCGAAGGCGATGTAGCCGAGCCGGGCCAGCATCTCGGCACGCATCCGGACGTAGTCGCTCACGCCGACCCAGTCGTGCAGGACCAGCACCGCGGGGCGGGGCCGGTCGTCGTCCGGGCGGGCCAGGAACCCGCTGCAGGCGGTGCCGTCGACGTCGTAGTCGACCACCCGGGTGCTGATCCCGGACTCGGGCTCCGGCTCGCGGTCGAGGATGGCGGTCAAGGTAGGCGCGTAGGCGCTCATGCGTGCTCCTTCGTGTCGCAGCGATCCTGCCACCGGCGCAGAATGGCGCCATGCGCATCGCCGTCTTCGGTATCGGCATCATGGGCGCGGGCATGGCCGGCTGCCTGCTCGAGGCCGGTCATCAGGTCACCGTGTGGAACCGCCGCAAGGAACGCGCGGCACAGTTGGGCGAACGCGGCGCCCGGATCGCCGACGACCCGGCCGATGCGGCGGCCGGGGCCGAGGTGCTACTGACCCTCCTCTACGACGAGGACGCGATCGACACGGTGATGGGCGAGGCGCTGCCCGCCGCCGGCTCGGGCACGTGGTGGATCCAGAGCAGCACGATCGGCCGAGCGGGCGCCGAGCGGACCGCGGCCCTGGCCGCCGAGCACGGGGTCGGCTACGTCGACGCCCCGGTCCTCGGCACCCGCGCCCCGGCCGAGAGCGGCCAGTTGGTCGTCCTGGCCTCGGGACCGACGGCGCTGATCGAGCAGTCGGGCCCGGTGTTCGACGCCGTCGGCAGCCGGACGCTGACCGTCTCGGCGCGTCCGGGTGACGCCTCCGCGCTCAAACTGGCGGCCAACGCCTGGGTCGCCTCGATCAACGCCGCGACCGCCCAGTCGGTCGCGCTGGCCCGGGCCACCGGTCTCGATCCGCAACTCTTCCTCGACGCCATCGCCGGCGGCGCGGTCGACTCGGCCTACGCCCAGCTCAAGGGTCGGGCGATGATCGCCGACGCCTTTCCGCCTTCGTTCGCGCTCGACGGCGTCCGCAAGGACCTCGGACTGATCGGGACCGCGGCTGCCGAGTCCGGGGTCTCGACCACAGTGATCGACGCGCTGGCCGCCACCTACGACCGAGCATCGGAGCGTGGGCACGGCGACGAGGACATGGCCGCCGTGGTGCACGGCTTCGGCCGGGACTGAGCCGCGATGTCGACCGGGTGGTCGCGATGACCGTGCAGATCGTGGCGCTGTCGGACACCCACAGCCCGCGGTTCTGGAAGGCGTGCCCGCCGGCCGTCGCCGAACACCTGGTCGAAGCCGACCTGATCCTGCACGCCGGTGACGTCTGCACCCCGGACGTGCTCGACCTGCTCGCCGGTTTCGCGCCGGTCCGCGTGGTGCTGGGCAACAACGACGGACCCGACGTCGCCGCCTGGGGAGCCCCGGAGACGGCGGAGTTCGCGGTCGAGGGGCTGCGGGTGGCGATGATCCACGACAGCGGCCCGGCCCAGGGCCGGCTGCCGCGACTGCGTCGCCGCTTCCCCACCGCCGACCTGGTGGTCTTCGGGCATTCGCACATCCCGCTCGACGAAGCCGCCGACGGGCTGCGGATCCTCAACCCGGGCTCGCCGACCGACAAGCGGCGTCAGCCGTTCGGCACCCTGGCTCGGCTGCGGGTCGAGGACGGCGTACTCACCGAGGCATCGATCGTCCCGCTGCCGCACTGGCGGCCGGGGCGCAGTCCAGCGCGCTGACCGGACCCGAGGACGTGTTCAGTCGGTCGTCGGAATGGTGACCGGCTCGACCGTCTCGTCGCCCGCGTCGGGGACCTCGGCGCCGTTCACGAAGCTCGACTCCCCGGAGGGAGCGGCCGATCCGACCGGCGTGGGCGATTCGACATCGTCGACCCCGGTGGCGTCCGGGTCGGGAGCGTTCGGGCCGCGCAGGACACCGTCGTCAGAAGTTGTCGTCACGAGCTTCTCCGATCGTGGAAGAGTGGAGTGACCAATTTATCGTTCCCGACCGGGTCCGCCCGCGGGGCCCCGACGACTTCCGAGAGCTCATGCAGACCTTCCTCCCCCATTCCGACTTCGCCCGCTCGGTGGCGGCGCTCGACAACAAGCGGCTGGGCAAGCAGCGGGTCGAGACGCTGCAGATCTTCGCGGTGCTGGTCGGCTACCGCTGGAATCGCACCGGCCCGGAGCCGGTGATCGAGGCGTACGAACCCAAGGCCTGGCGCAACCATCCGGCCGTCCTCGGCTGGGTCGGCTTCGAGGCCGGTCTGCTGGCCTATCAGGAGGCGACCTGCCGGGAGTGGACCCGCCGCGGCTTCGCCGACAGTTGCCTGGCCAGCACCACCGCCCTGTTCGAGGCCAGCGACCGCCCGGCCGCACGACGCCGCCCGGCTTGGACGATCGACCCGGCGGTCCACCGCTCGCACCAGTCGAACCTCATCCGCAAGGACCCCGAGTTCTACCTCCCGCTGTTCCCCGGGGTCCCGGCCGACCTGGACTACCTGTGGCCGACCACGATGGGGCCCGCCGCGATGGCCCCCGCCTCGATCGCCCCCGCCCCGATCGCCCCACCCCGATCGCCCCAGCCCACCGATCCGGCTCGGGACCTCAGTCCCGACACCGCCGCCGGCTAGCCGTCCTTCGCCGATGTGGCGCCGCGGGCGGGCGAGAATGACGCGGTGACCACCGGTCTGAGTGCGCGGCTCCGGGTCGGCTACGCCTCGGGCGGGATCGCCACCGGGGCGTTCGGCACCGTGCCCGGGTTGCTGCTGCTGCCCTATCTGACCGACTCGCTGGGTATCTCGGCGCTGCTGGCCGGGCTGATCGTCTTCCTGCCCAAGGCCTGGGACGTCGTGCTCAACCCGATCACCGGGCGGTGGAGCGACCGGTGGGCGGCCCGGCACGGCAGTCGGCGTGCGTTCCTGCTGGTCGGTGGTCTGGCCCTCGCCGTGTCGTTCGTGCTGCTGTTCTCCGGGCCGTCGCGGCCGGCCGGGATCGCGGCGATCTGGGTGGTCGTCGCCTTCCTGCTGTGCGCTACCGCCTATTCGGTGTTCCAGGTCCCCTACGTCGCGTTGCCGGCCGAACTGACCGACGGGTACGCCGAACGGACCCGGCTGCTGACCTGGCGGGTCGCCGTCCTCGCCGTCGCCATCCTGCTCAGCGGCGCGACCGCGCCGCTGATCCGCGACGCCGTCGGCGGCGCCGCGGGCTACCGGGCGATGGCCGTGTTCGTCGGCGTGCTGATCGTCATCGGCACCCTCGGTGCGTACGCCGGCACCGCCCACACCGCGCGCTCGACCCGGCCGACCCCGTCCGGCGGGTTGATCGCCCAGCTGCGGATCGCCCTCGCCGTGCCCGACTTCCGGGTTCTGCTGTCGACCTTCGTGCTGCAGGCGCTCGGCATCGGGGCGCTGCTGGCCGGAGTCGACTACGTCGCCCGCAGCGTGCTCGAGCGGCCCGCGGCCTCGACCATCCTGTTCGCCAGCTTCGTCGGACCGGCGTTGCTGGTCACTCCGCTGTGGCAGCGGTGGTCGGCCCGGGTCGGCAAACGCCGCGGCTACCTGCTCAGCTCGCTGGTGCTGGCCCTCGGCACGCTGACCCTGGTCGGGGCTGGTCACGCACCGGTGATCGTGGTCTACGTCGGCGCCGCGGTCGCCGGGATCGGTTACGCGGGATGTCAGCTGTTCCCGCTGGCCATGCTGCCCGACACCGCTGCCGACCACGCCCGGCGCAGCGGCGAGAACCGGACCGGCGTGTTCACCGGAGTGTGGACGGCCGGCGAGACCCTCGGGCTGGCGCTGGGGCCCGGTGTCTACGCGCTGATCCTGGCCGTGGGCGGCTACCGCTCGAGCACCGGTGCACCGATCGACCAGAGCCCGTCGGCGCTGTTGGCCATCACCCTCGGCTTCTCGGTGCTGCCGGCCGTCCTGATCCTGCTCAGCCTGCTCGGGCTGCGCCGCTACTCGCTCACCCAGGAGGACGTCGATGGACGCTGACCAGATCCGCACCGCGCTGCAGGCGCTGCGCCAGCGCGATCTGCCCACCCACGGCGGGCGGACCCTGGCCTACGTCTACGACTCGGGCCTGGCCGAGGCCGACGCGCTGGGCCGGGAGGCGCTGGCCGCGTACGGGGCGACCAACGGGCTCGACCCGACCGCGTTCCCGTCGCTGGCCCGGATGGAGCAGGACCTGGTGGCCATGGCTGCCGACCTGCTCGACGGACCGCCGGAGACGGTCGGGACGGTCACCTCGGGCGGCACCGAATCGGTGCTGCTCGCGGTCCAGACCGCCCGCGACGCCCACCCGGAGATCGACCGGCCGAGCATGGTGCTGCCGACGTCGGCGCACGCCGCGTTCCACAAGGCCGCCCACTACTTCGGGGTCCGCACGACGATGGTCGACGTCGACCCGGACACCGGACGCGCGGTGGCCTCGGCGATGGAGGAAGCCATCGACGACACCACCGTCCTGGTCGTCGCCTCGGCCCCGTCGTACGCCCACGGGGTGGTCGACCCGGTCACCCCGATCGCCACGGCCGCCCAGGCCCGCGGCATCCGCTGCCACGTCGACGCGTGCATCGGCGGCTGGTTGCTGCCCTACCTGCGGCGCGACGACCCCGAGGTGTCGGCGTTCTCGTTCCTGATCCCCGGGGTGACCAGCATCTCGGTCGATCTGCACAAGTACGCGTACACGCCGAAGGGCGTCTCGATCCTGCTGCACCGCGATCCCGCCCTGCGTCGGCCGCAGTACTTCGCCAGCGCCCGCTGGCCCGGGTACACGATGATCAACTCGACGCTGCAATCGACCAAGTCGGGCGGTCCGCTGGCCGCGGCCTGGGCGGTGACCCGGTTCATCGGCGATGCGGGGTACGCCGCCCTGGCCGCGCAGATCCGGTCCGGGATGGCTCACCTGGTCGACGAGATCGGCCGGGTCGACCATCTGCGGATCATCGGGCACCCCGAATCGAGCCTGATCGCGGTGGCCACCGACGATCAGCTCGACGTCTTCACCCTGGCCGACGAGCTGGCCACCCGCGGCTGGTACACCCAGCCGCAGCTGCGTTTCGGTGCGTTCCCGGCCACGCTGCATCTCTCGCTGAGCGCGGCCACCGTCCCGTTGCTGCCTGAATTCGCGGATGCACTGGCCGGGGCGGTGAAGTCGGCGCTCGCCGCTGGTCCGGTGACCATCGACCCGGCGTTACTCGAAGTGATCGGTGCGATCGACCCCAGCCGGCTCGACGAGCCGGGCTTCGACCACCTGGTCGCCGCGGCCGGACTGCTGGGGAGCGACGGTCTGGTGCTCCCGGACCGGATGGCCAGGGTCAATGCCCTGCTCGACGCCGCCCCGCTCGGTCTGCGCGAGGCGCTGCTGGTCGGTTTCGTCGACCGGCTGAGCCGGCCTCAGCGCTCGTCGTCGACCGCGCCGTAGGCCAGCGTCGCCTGATCGGCCACGTCGGCCGAGTCGGCTTCGCGGATGCCGACGGCGGTGTCGGCGGGGCGCTCGCCCGGCTCACCCTCCTGCTCGGCGGCCGGATCGGCGTCGACCGACTGCTCGACGAAGTCCGCCGCATTGACCTCGGCGGTGGGGATCTCGTCCGGGGTGTTGCTGGTCATCGCCTGCTCCTCGCCGGCGACCGCGATGGGTCGCCCATTTAAATCGGTTGCCGGTCGGTGACCGGACTGCTTAACCTGAGGCAACTTACGCGACCGCGTACCCGACGAACTCCGAGAGGGGGTGCTCCTTTGATCCGATCCGCAGCTGATGTTTCCGGTGCCTGCGCGGGGGCACCGATCCTCGACCCGCGCGCCTGATCCTCAATCCGATCACCCGCACGTCTCTTCTTCTGGAGTTCTCACCATGTTGTATCCGTACGAATCGCCTCAGCCTCGGCTGAGTCAGCTCGCCGCCGAGCGACACGCGCAACTCAGCGCGGTCAGCGAGGCCCGGCACCGGTCGCGCAAGCGACTGGGCCAGCGACCGCAGCCCCACGCCCGCTGACCCGGGCGTGGGGGTCGCCCCTTCGAACCACCCCGGTCACCCCGAGCCGCCCGAGTCCGCGTCGGAGTTTCACCCGCGAGGAGCGCCAGCGACGACCGGGTCCGCGGGGGGTGTGAGGGGTCGTCCCCCTTCGACCACCCCGTCACCCCGAGCCGCCCGAGTCCGCGTCGGAGTTTCACCCGCGAGGAGCGCCAGCGACGACCGGGTCCGCGGGGGGTGTAGGGGGTCGTCCCCCTTCGACCACCCCGTCACCCCGAGCCGCCCGAGTCCGCGTCGGAGTTTCACCCGCGAGGAGCGCCAGCGACGACCGGGTCCGCGGGGGGTGTGGGGGGTCGTCCCCCCACACAGACTCAGCGCCGACGCGCCGTGCCGAAGATGCTCCGAACGATCTCTCGGCCGGCCGTCCGCGCGAACTGCTTGAACGCCGTCGAGCCGGTGACCTGCTGCAACACCGACTTCTCCTGGCGCGACCGGGTCCCACCCGAGCGTGCCGGGGGGCGGTTCTCGCGCTCGAACCGGGCGCGGGCCTCGGCGTCGGCCTTGGCCCGCGCTCGGGTCTCGGCGTCGGACTGCTTGGCGTCGGCCTCAGCCCGCTGAGCCGCCTCGGCGGCCTGCCGTTCCCGCTCGGCCGACTCCGCCCCTGCCTGCAGCTTGCGGGCCAACATCTCCTGCGCCGAGTCCCGATCGATGGCCTGTCCGTACTTGGCCATCAATCCCGATTGCGCGATCCCCGGTCGCAGGACCTCCTCCGGCGTCGGCGCCATCAGCGACTGCGGTGCCCGCATCCGGGTCCAGGCCACCGGGGTCGGTGTGCCGTCGGGGTCCATCACCGTGACGACGGCCTCGCCGATTCCCAGCTGCTGCAACGTCTCGGCCAGGTCGTAGTGCGACCTGGGGAAGGTGGCCACGGTCTGCTTGAGCGCCTTGGCCTCGTTCGGGGTGTGCGCCCGCAACTGGTGCTGGACCCGCGAGCCGAGCTGGGCCAGCACGTCCTCGGGGACGTCCTTGGGGGTCTGGGTGACGAAGAAGATGCCGACCCCCTTCGAGCGGATCAGCCGCACGGTCTGGGCGATGGCCGAGAGGAACGCCTTCGACGCGTCGGCGAAGAGCAGGTGGGCCTCGTCGAAGAAGAACACCAGCTTGGGCTTGTCGACGTCGCCGACCTCGGGCAATTCGTGGAACAGATCGGCCAGCAGCCACATCAAGAAGGTGGAGAAGACCGCCGGGCGCTCGACCAGGTTGGGCAGCTCGAGCAGCGACACCACCCCCTGGCCGTCGCGCGGTCACCCGCAGCAGGTCGGCGGTGTCGAACTCGGGCTCGCCGAAGAACTGGTCCGCGCCCTGGTCGGAGAAGGTGATCAGGGTCCGCAGGATGACCCCGACGGTCGCCGCGCTCAACCCGCCGATCGCCTTGAGCTCGGCCTTGCCCTGGTCATCGGTCAGATGGGTGAGGACGGCGCGCAGATCCTTGAGGTCGAGCAACGGCAGACCGGCCTGGTCGGCGTAATGGAACACCAGCCCGAGCGAGGACTCCTGCACTTCGTTGAGCCCGAGCACCTTCGCCAACAGCACCGGCCCGAACGAGCTCATGGTCGCCCGCAGCGGGATCCCCAGCCCCTGGCCGCCCAGAGCGAAGAACTCGGTCGGGCACCCGCGCGGCTCCCAGTCCTGGCCGATCTTGGCGGTCCGGCTGAGCAGCTTCTCGCTCGCCTGACCCGGTGAGGCGATGCCCGACAGGTCGCCCTTGATGTCGGCGGCGAACACCGGTACGCCGGCCGCCGAGATCTGCTCGGCCATCAGCTGCAGCGTCTTGGTCTTGCCGGTGCCGGTCGCCCCCGCCACCAGCCCGTGCCGGTTGAGCATGCTGACCGGGATGCGTACGCCCGCCGAGGGGACCGGCGTGTCGTCCTCCATCACCACGCCGAGCTCGATGGCCGGCTCGTCGAAGGTGTAGCCCCGCTGGATGGCGACCACCTCGTCCGGGAGCGTCGTCGCGTCCGGGGTTTCGGGCTGTGTCATGTGCTGAATCGTAACGAGCGGTGCGCTCCGGGCTCGCGCAATCGCCGTGCCGTCCGATACCCGTGCACTAGAGTGACGGAGTGATTTTTAAGCGTGTCGGGGACCTGCGGCCGTATCCGGATCACGGATACGTTCAGAAGCAGTGGGCGGCCATCGCCCCTCAGCAGGTGCGTCTGGACCAGCTGGTCACCACCAAGCGGACCCTCGATCTCGAGGCGCTGCTCGAAGAGGATTCCACCTTCTACGGCGATCTGTTCGCCCATGTCGTGTCGTGGCGCGGCGAGCTCTATCTCGAGGACGGCCTGCACCGCGCGCTGCGGGCAGCGCTGCAGCAACGACAGACCATGCACGCGCGGGTTCTGGACCTGAAATAGCGGTCGGCCAAGGTAGGCTCACGCGCATTGTCGGTGTCCATCGACGGCACGCATCGGGGCGGAGCTAGAGGCGAAGGAGCTCGACGTTGATCGGTCGGATCTTCCGGGTCGTTCGAACGCCGCTCACCCTGCTCGTGTTGCTCGGCGTGCTGCTCTACGGAGCCTGGTGGGGCTACAACAACATCATCCAGCCCGTTCCGGCCGCGCCCGAACCTCCCTGCGTCGAACAGACCCTGTCCAAGGGCCAGTTGAAGACGAGCCAGGTCACCGTGCGCATCTTCAACGGCGGCGACCGCAAGGGTCTGGCCGCCGAGGTCGGTCGATCGCTCCGCGGCAAGGGCTTCAAGGTCGCGCTGACCACGAACACCCAGGAACGCATCCAGAAGACCGTCATCGTCGGCGCCAGCCCCGACGCCCCCGAGGTCAAGTTCGTCAAGACCTTCCTCAAGGACGCGGTGGTCCGCACCGAGGCGGCCAAGGAGATCGACCACTCCGTCGACATCCTGGTCGGCAACCGCTACGGCGGCTTCAACAAGAACGCCAAGACCACGTACAAGATCAAGAGCCCGAGCGTCTGCCTGCCCTCGCAGGCCGCCTCCACCCCGGCTCTCGGCGGCTGACCCACCGCCACGCCCCGCGATCTACTCGACCGCTCCTGCTCGCTCCGGTCCCGGCCCGCCACGCTCGCCTCCGGCTCCCGCAGGAAGTGGCGTTTACGTCACTTCCTCTCACCGACCGCCGGATACTTCGGGAGTGAAGCGACAGGAAGTGGAGTGAACGCCACTTCCTGACGCCGGCTCCGGCGCGGCGAGCCCCGAAGGGCCGGCTCGGCGAACCCGAAGCGGCCGGCTCGGCGAACCCCGACGGGGCCGAGCGCGGCGAACCCCGAAGGGGCCGGCTCAGCGAGGGCCGGCCGCGCGTTGACCCCATCGGGTCGGCTACTACTGCGACGCGGCCAGCGGTCAGCGGTCCCCGCGCCAGCGGGCGAGCCGGCCGCCGCGGGCCAAGGCATGGATCCGCTGCTCGGTGTTCACCCGTTGCGCTTCCGGGGTGACGATCAGCAACTCGTCCCCCACCTTGATCCGTTCGCGTTCGGCCGGGGCGAAGGGGCGGTCGCCGCGGATGATCAGCGAGACGACGGTGTGCTTGGGCAGCCGCAGTTCGCCGATCTCGACGCCGGCCAGCCTGGAGTGCGCAGGGATCCGGACCTGGAGCAGGTCGGCCGAGATCTTGTCCAGCGGCGCCGCCTCGACCTCGACCTCCTGGGCCTCGTCGTCGTCGATCAGTCCGAGCCGGCGGGCGATGATCGGCAGGGTCGGCGCCTGCAGGCAGGTGAAGATGATCACGAAGACCAGGACCACGTCGAAGAGGAACTCCGCGCCGCCGATCTGGTCGGCCAGCGGGATGGTGGCCAACACGATGGGCACCGCCCCGCGGAGTCCGGCCCAGGACAGGAACACCTGTTCGCGTGGCGGCAGCTTGAACGGCAGTGCCGAGACGGCCACCGAGATCGGCCGGGCGATGAAGGTGAGGAACAGTCCGGCGGCCACCGCCGTCAGGGCGGCGTTCAGCGTCACCCGCTCGGGTAAGGCCAGCAGCCCGAGCATGACGAACAGTCCGATCTGGGCGATCCAACCGATCCCCTCGACGAAGCTCCGGGTCGCTGCGCGGTGTGGGAGTTGGGCGTTGCCGAGCATCAGCGAGCACGCGTACACCGCAGCGAATCCGCTGGCGTGCACGGTCGCGGTGATGCTGTAGGTGAAGATCGCCCAGACCAGCGTGGCCAGCGGATAGAGCCCGGACGACGGGAGGGCGACCCGGCGCAGGATCTGGACGCCGATCCAGCCGAGTCCGACGCCCAGGGCGACGCCGCCGATCAGTTCGGCGACGATCACCCCGATCAGGAGCAGCGGTCCGCTGTGGCCCTCACCGGCCGCGGTGGCGCTGACCAGGGTGACGAGCAGGACGGTGGGCGCGTCGTTCAGGCCCGACTCGGCTTCCAGCGCGCCGCGCAGTCGGCTGGGGATGGGCACCCGCCGGAGCACCGAGAACACAGCCGCGGCATCGGTCGGGGAGGTCACCGCGCCCAGGAGCACGGCGATCCACAGGTCGAGGCCCAGCACGTAGACGCCGAACAGCGTCATCAGTCCGACGCTCAACCCGACCCCGACCGTGGCCAGCACACCGGCGAGTGCGGTCGAGGCCCTGATCTCCGACCACTTGGTGGTCAGGCCGCCCTCGGCCAGGATCACCACCAGTGCGGCGAAGGCCAGCGCCTTGGCCAGATGGGGGTCGTCGAAGCTGATCCCGAAACCCGATTCACCGAGCACCATGCCCATGCCGAGGAACAGCAGCAGCGACGGGAGCCCGATCCGGGTGCCGATCCGGGCGGCGACGATGGCCACGATCAACACGACGGCGCTCACCAGCAGGATGGCGTCGATGTCGATCGGCATGCGCACATCCTCCCGGACCGATGTTGCGCCCAGGTCAACAGAACTGAACGGGGAAACGCCTGCCCCCCGGTCGGTCAGCGCGACGCGGACGTCGCCCTCTGACCTTCCCGAGAATGGCACGATGCCCCGTCGAGGACGGGGCATCGAGGCCATCTGGCGGTGGCGGCGGGATTTGAACCCGCGGAGGTTTTACCCTCACGCGCTTTCGAGGCGCGCTCTTTAGGCCGCTCAGACACGCCACCGCGGGGAAGATTACCCAACCGGGGGCATCGGGCGCGAATCCGATCCGCCGATCGGACCGCCGACGGGCGGCGACCTCGCCCACCGGGCAGTTCGGGGTGGGGTGGCCGGGTCAGATCGGAGGAATCTGGATCAACGGAGGTGGTGACGCCGTGACGACCCGGCACAAGTCCTCCGACGATTCGCGGGGCGGTCAGCGGGCGGCGAAGAACGCCGACAGCAGGGCCGAGCACTCGATCTCGCGGATGCCGCCGCGAACCTCGACGCGGTGATTGAGCCGGGAATCGCGGACCACGTCGAACAGCGAGGCGACGGCGCCGGCCTTGGCGTCGTACGCGCCGAAGACCAGCGTGCCCACCCGGGCCAGGACGAGCGCGCCGGCGCACATCGCGCACGGTTCGAGGGTGACGACCAGGGTGTGGTCGGTCAGCCGCCAGTCCCCGAGCGCGGCCGCCGCCGCGCGGAGAACCAGCACTTCGGCGTGCGCGGTCGGATCGCTGCGGAGTTCACGCTCGTTGCCCGCCGCGGCCACGACCTCTCCACCCGGATCGAGCAGGACGGCACCGATCGGTACGTCGCCGTGCTGCTCGGCCCGCCGGGCCTGATCGAGGGCGAGATCCATCGCCCGGTCCCACCGACCGGGCACCGGTCAGCCCCGGTAGACCGAACCGACGACGGTCGAGTAGAGCGGATTGAGCCGCAGCCGGTCGGCGAGGTGCATCAACATCTGCGGACTGTTGAGGTCGAGATTGCCGACCAGATTGATCAGGTCGAACTCGGTGATCGCGGCGTCGGCCAGGAGGTTGAGGTCACCGAGCGGCTCGTCGGCGTCCTCGTCGTCCTCGTCCGGGATGTCCTCGTCGAGGTAGTCGGCCACGTCGCGGGCGATCGGCCAGTCGGCGGCAAAACTGCCGTCGGAGAGCAGCACCGACACCCGCATGCCGCGCACCCGGACCAGCACGAACACCTCTTCGATCAGGCTCACCATGCCCAGCGCACCGGTGTCGGCGGGCAGGCGGCGCAACTGCATGATCAGCCGGTTGAGGTCGTTGGCCAGGTCCTTGGCGAGGGCGACGACCATGAGCTGGCCTTCCTCACGGTAGGTGGCCACCACGAAGTCGATCTCGTCCTCGTCGGCGTCCTCGAGGTCGTCCTCGATCTCGTCGTCATCGTCGTCGTCATCGTCGAGATCGACATCGGTGTCGCTCCGGCCCGCGCCCTCCAGATCGAACGACTCGTACTCCTCGTCGTCAATATCCGACATGATCCCTCCTCACGTTGATCAAACCCCCCGGCCGGGGTCCATCGTGTCAGACGCCCGGCCTTCGACAGAGCCTGCTCCCCCACCGTCGAAGCCGACTCGCTACCGTTCGCCGTGTGGAACTGCGCATCGTCGATCATCCCCTGGTTGCCCACAAGCTGACCGTCCTACGGGATCGCAAGACCGATTCGCCGACCTTCCGACGGCTGACCGAGGAACTGGTCACCCTGCTGGCCTACGAGGCGACCCGCGAGATCCGGGTCAGCGAATGCGTGGTCCAGACCCCGCTGCAGTCGGCCACCGGGGTCAACCTGTCCGCGCCTCGACCGCTGGTGGTGCCGATCCTGCGGGCGGGGCTGGGCATGCTCGAGGGGATGACCCGCCTGATGCCGACGGCCGAGGTCGGCTTCCTGGGCATGGTCCGCGACGAGTCGACCCTGCTGGCCACCACGTACGCCGAACGCCTCCCGGCCGATCTGTCCGGCCGCCAGTGTTTCCTGCTCGACCCGATGCTGGCCACCGGCGGCACCCTGGCTTCGGCCGTCCGCTTCGTCGTCGACCGCGGCGCCGATCACATCACCTGCATCTGCCTGCTCGCCGCCCCCGAGGGCATCGCCAAGGTCAGCGCCCTGCTCGACGATCTCCACGTCCCCTGCACCCTGGTCGTGGCCGGCGTCGACGAACGCCTCAACGACGTCGGCTACATCATCCCCGGCCTCGGCGACGCCGGAGACCGCCTCTACGGCGTGGTCTGACCCCTCCGCGCGACCGCCACACACTTCTGCACTGTGCCGTCTGACGACGGCCGCGAGCATCGGAACATCGCGCGCCGCTGAGCTGAGGAGGAGCGACCGTCCGCACCGACCCGTCTCTCGACGGCCGCGAGCATCGGAACATCGCGCGCCGCTGAGCTGAGGAGGAGCGAGTCGACACGCTTTTCCGTCGACGAGCGACGACGAAGTCAGCGGGTCCAGCGCGATGGTGCGAGCGGCAAGATCAGAAGTAGTACGGAAACGGGCTCCAGTCCGGGGCGCGCTTCTCCAGGAAGGCGTCGCGACCCTCGACGGCCTCGTCACCCATGTAGGCCAGCCGGGTGGCTTCGCCGGCGAAGACCTGCTGTCCGACCAGCCCGTCGTCGATGGCGTTGAAGGCGAACTTGAGCATCCGGACCGCGGTCGGGCTCTTGCCGCAGACCTTGCGTCCCCACTCCAGACCGACCGCTTCGAGCTCGTCGTGCGCGACCACGGCGTTGACCATCCCCATCCGGTGAGCCGCCTCGGCGTCGTAGACGTCACCGAGGAAGAAGATCTCGCGCGCGAACTTCTGACCGACCTGACGGGCCAGGTACGCCGAGCCGAAGCCGCCGTCGAAGCTGCCGACATCGGCATCGGTCTGCTTGAAGCGGGCGTGCTCGGCGCTGGCCAGGGTGAGGTCGCAGACCACGTGAAGGCTGTGTCCGCCGCCGGCGGCCCACCCGTTGACCAGGGCGATCACCACCTTGGGCATGAAGCGGATGAGCCGCTGCACCTCGAGGATGTGCAGTCGCCCGAGTTGCGCCGGATCGACCGATTCCGAGGTGTCGCCCTCGGCGTACTGGTAGCCGGCCCGTCCCCGGATCCGCTGGTCACCGCCGCTGCAGAACGCCCAGCCGCCGTCCTTGGGCGAGGGTCCGTTGCCGGTCAGCAGCACGGCACCGACGTCGGAGGTCATCCGGGCGTGATCGAGCGCGCGGTACAGCTCGTCCACCGTGTGCGGCCGGAAGGCGTTCCGCACCTCGGGACGGTCGAAGGCGATCCGCACGACCCCGGCGCCGGCCGCCCGGTGGTAGGTGATGTCGGTGAAGTCGAAACCCTCGACTTCGTGCCAGGTCGCCTCAGGCGCGCGCGGGTTCACGCCGCAACGCTACCGAGACCACGTAGCCGGCGATGCCCAGCAGCAGGATGACCGCGCCGACGACCGCGGCCACCGGCGACAGGGCGTACCACCGCTGCCAGGCCTGGAACGACGCGAAGCCCACGGTGGCGTAGAGGAACGCCCAGATCACCGAGCCCACGACGAGCGCCGGTACATAGCGCCGCAGCGGCATCCGGGTCAGGCCCGCGGCCAGATTGATCAGCGTCTGCAGGCCCACGGTGAGAAAGGAGAGCGTGATCACCGGCGCACCCCATCGGCCGACCAGCTCGGTCATCCGGGTGAAGCGTGGACGGGCCATCAGCCTGGCCAGCCGGGTCCGCTGAGCGCCGGCCCCCGCCGCCCGTCCGAGCGCGTACGTGGCGCCGGCCCGCAGCAGGACGATGACGAACAGCACGCTGACCGCCAGGGGATACGGCCAGCCCCTCCAGAAGTCCATCCACCGCTCCTGCTCGACGACATCCGCGTCGAGTCTAGGCGTGCGGTTAGGCCACCCTCACCTGGCGAGGGCGGCCGGAGGGGACCACCTGGTGGACGCGGGCAGCCACGCCACTGCGACGGGTCCCCGCGAGACCCGCGTCCTCCAGGCTTCCGCCTGCCGATCCATCGACTGTCCCCTGACAAGACCGGCGGAATCCCCCCAAGGCAGTTCACGGTGTGGAGCTGAGCTCCTCGAGACCTGCCGACAACCGATCATCACGCCGCGACGGTTGTGGTAACACCGACAACGGGCGGACAATGACCCCGCAGAGGGCGTGCGAACAACGATGAACGGCGGAGGCGGACCAGCGCCTCGTGAGGTAGCGCGGACATGAGTCACTTCGGCGACGAGCTGCGTCGGCTGCGCCGTGCGACGGGCCTGTCCCAGGAGTCACTGGCCGCCCGCGCCGGTCTCAGTCCCGAGGCGGTCTCGCTGCTCGAACGCGGTCGCCGCTCCCCGCGGTTGACCACCATCCGGTTGATCGCCGAGGGCATGCCGCTGTCGGAGACCGACCGGGCCGCGTTGTTCGGCGCCGCCCAACCCGACGAGCCCAGCGCACCGCCGCTGCCCAGCTTCCCCGATGCCCTGGTCGACCGGGTGTGCGACCTCGCTGCGCTCGAGACCCTGGCCCACCGAGCCGACGTGCGGCTGATCACCGTCGTCGGACCGGGTGGGGTCGGCAAGACGCGGATCGCCGTCGAGTACGCCCACGGTCACACCGCCGACTTCCCCGACGGGGTGCACTGGACCCCGGTCGGTCCACTGGTCGACGGGACGACGATGGTGCCCGTCATGGCCGGATCGCTGGGCGTACGCGGGACGCCGTATCCGGAGATCCCCGATCTCGTCGAGCACCTGCGCACCCGGCGCGCGCTGGTCATCATCGACAACGCTGAGCACCAGCTCGCCGAGTGCCGCGAGATCTGCCGGGCCCTGCTGGCCGGCGCGCCGGGCCTCACCCTGCTGGTCACCAGCCGCCACCTGCTCGAGGTCCCCGGCGAAGCCGCCTTCACCGTCGCTCCGCTGGCCCTACCCGACCCGACCGGCAGCGACGACGAGGTGGCGGCCAGTCCGGCGGTCCAGCTGTTCGTCAGTCGGGCCGGCCTGCCCGGGGTGACCGCGGCCGACCGGGACGCGGTCATCCGGCTGTGCCACCGGCTCGACGGACTCCCGCTGGCCCTCGAGCTGGCCGCGGCCCGGACCAACGTGCTCACCGTGGGCGAGCTGGCCGCCGCACTCGACGACCGGCTGGCCATCTTGGCCACCAGTGGTCCGGGCGGTGACGAGCAACTGGTCGACGCCATGGTCAGCTGGAGCTACCAGACGCTCGACGACCGCGAGCGCGACCTGTTCGAGCTGCTGGCCGTCTTCGCGTCCGGCTTCGACCGCGAGGCCGTGGCCGTGGTCGCCCCCGCACTGTCGCCGATCCAGGTCCTCGACGCCCTGTCTTCGCTGGTCTCCAAGTCGCTGGTCTACCGCCACGACGACGGCGGGCCACGGGCCCGGTTCCGCCTGCTGCACCTCATCCGGCAGTACGCCGAGACCCGGCTCGAACGCCGCGCCGACGTCGAGGCGATCCGCGAACGACACGCCCGGCACTACGCCGGTCTGGTGATCCGGGCGGCCCGGACCTTGCTCCCGGCCGGGGAGGCGGACTGGCTGGCCGAGGTGGACCGCGAGCTCGGCAATCTGCGGCGGGCCGTCGCCTGGGCCGTCGAGCGTGATCCGCGGCTGGCGCTCGAGCTGGTCGCCGCCCTGGGCCGGTGGTGCTACCTGCGGGGTCGTTACAGCGATGGGCGGGCCTGGGCGCTCGCCGCCCTGACCGCCGACCCCGACGCTCCGGGTCCGGCGTTGGCGCCGGTGCTGCAGCTCGCGGCCACGCTGGCCTTTCTGCAGTGCGACTACGGCGACGCGCGCCGCCTGGCCGAGCGCGCACTGGATCTCTACCGGCGCGACGGCGATCCGGGCGGCGTGGCCTGGTCGGTGGCCCGGCTCGGCTCGATCGCCCGCGAGGAGGGCCAGTACGACCGCTCGGTCGCGCTGCACCGTGAGGCCCTCCAGCTCGCCGCCGGAGCCGGTGACGCCCACGGGCAGGCCAACCAGCTCAACTTCTTGTGTTTCGTGTCCTGGATCAGCGGACGTCTGGATGAGGCCGAGCCGCTCGGTCGCGACGCGCTGGCCCGGATGCGCGCACTCGGAGCCAGCGAGGGTCTGATCTGGGCGCTGATCAACCTGGGGGCGATCGCACGTTACCGCGGCGAGCTCGACCAGGCCGGCCGGTTGCTGCGGCAGTGCCTCGAGCTGTGCGAGGAGCTGGCCTTCCCCGAGGGGATCGGCTGGGCGAGCGAGCAACTGGCCGGGGTGGCGCGGGAGCTCGGCGACCACGTACGCGCCCGCGGGCTGGCCCGCGCTGCGCTGGCCGAGCACGACGCGGTCGGCGACCGCTGGCGGGCGGCCAGCGCCCACGACGAGCTCGCCGCCATCGCGATCGCGCTGGACGAGCCGGAGCAGGCGGCGCTCCACCTCAGTGCGGCCGACCGGCTGCGCGACGAGATCGGAGTTCCGGTCCCGGCGATCGAGCGGCCGACGCGCGAGCACACCGAGGTGACGACCCGGCGCGCGCTGGGTCCGTCGTACGAGCTGGTCGGGTTGACCGGGTCGCGTCAGCCGCGCCCGATGTAGGGCATCGTCGTCGCCATCACCGTCATGGTGGCGACGTTGGCTTCGAGCGGCAGACCGGCCATGTAGACCACGGCACGGCCGACGTCGCCGACCGACATCCGGGCCTCGGCCCGGATGCTGCCGTCGGCCTGCAGGATCCCCTCGGCCATCACCGTGGTCATGTCGGTGGCGGCGTTGCCGATGTCGAGCTGACCGCAGGCGATGCCGAACGGCCGGCCGTCGAGCGCTGTGGCCTTGGTCAGCCCGGTGATCGCGTGCTTGGTTGCGGTGTAGGCGATCGAGCGCGGACGCGGCGTGTGCGCGGAGATCGACCCGTTGTTGATGATCCGACCGCCCCGCGGGTCCTGGTGCCGCATCACCCGGAACGCCTCCCGGGTGCACAAGAAGGCACCGGTCAGGTTGACGTCGACGACCTGCTGCCACTCGGACAACGGGATCTCATCGAGATCGCGCGGCGGACCGCCCATCCCGGCGTTGTTGAACAACAGATCGACCCGTCCGTACGCCGCCACGGCGTCGTCGAACAGCCCCCGCACCGACGCCTCGTCGGTGACGTCGGCCACCACCGGGCGGAGCTGGGACGAACCGGCCGCCGCGGCCTCCAGCGGGCCGCGGCGCCGGCCGGCGATCACCACCGTCCAGCCGTCGGCGACCAGGGCGCCCGCCACCGCCCGGCCGATCCCGCTGCCGCCACCGGTCACGATCGCCGTCCTCATGGACGCCGATGCTGCCACGCCTGGGACGGCAGGTCGGTCCGGGCCTGGCTCGGGCCCGGACCGGTCCGTCGGCCCGGACCGTCAGTCGGCCCGGACCGGCTCGACCCGATACTCGGGGGACGGGTCGGCCACCGCTGCGCCGCCGTCGCCGTGCGGCTCGGCCGGGAGGTCGTTGCGCAGGAACGCCGCACAGCCGATGACCGCGATGCTGATCAGGGCGGCGACTCCGAACGCACTCTGGATTCCGCCGGTGAGCGCAGCCGGCTCCGAGGCCCCGGCCTGGCCGAGGGCCAGGCTCCGGCCGGCCATGATCGCGACGAGGAGCGCGGTCCCGGCCGCCCCGGCCACCTGCTGGAGGGTGGCCAGGATGGCGCTGCCGTGTGAGTACAGCGACGGCGGGAGCGGGTTGAGCGCCGTGGTGAAGCACGGCGTGAACAGGCAGGCCAGGCCGATCGACAAGACGACGTGCAGGCCGACCAGCAGCCCGATCGGCGTCGAGCCGTCGACCCGGCTGAACTGCCACATGGCCAGCGTGAGCAGCACGCCGCCGGTGATGGTCAGCACCTTGGGTCCGTGCCGGTCGAACAGCCGGCCGATCACCGGGCCGAGCAGACCCATGAGCAGACCACCGGGCAACAGCATCAGCCCGGTCTCCAGCGCCCCGATGCCGCGGAGGGTCTGCAGATAGATGGGCAGCAGCACGATGACGCCGAACAGCGACAGCATCCCCAGGCAGAGCACGGTCAGGCTCAGGCTGAACATCGGGAAGCTGAACGCCCGCAGGTCGAGCAGCGGGCTGCCGCCGCGGGCCAACCGCAGCTGGCGCAGACCGAAGACCAGCAGGCACAGCACCCCGACGGCCAGGCAGCCGATGGCCACCGCGGGTCCCGACTCGGCGTCGCTGCCCAGCTGGCTCAACCCGTAGACCAGACCGCCGAAGGCGGGGATGGTCAGCACGACCGACCAGACGTCGAGGGTCGGCCGACCGACCTCGCCGATGTTGGTCAGCCGCCGGGCCCCGAAGAACAACGCGGCCAGCGCCACCGGGAGGACCAGGACGAACATGAACCGCCAGGGCAGGAAGTGCAGGATGACCCCCGACAGGGTCGGTCCGATGGCCGGCGCGACCGAGATGGCGATGCTGATGTTGCCCATCACCACGCCGCGCTTCTGGATCGGCACCAGGGTCAACACGGTGGTCATCAGCAGCGGGATCATCATCGCCGTCCCCGACGCCTGGACCACCCGCGCGGGCAACAGCAGCCAGAACCCAGGCGCGACCGCCGCCAGCAACGTACCGGCGCTGAACAATCCCATCGCCAGCACGAAGACCTGCCGGGTGGAGATGCGCTGCAGCAGGAATCCGGTGGTGGGAATGACCACCGCCATGGTCAACAAGAATGCGGTGGTCAGCCACTGCACCGTCTGGGCGCTGATCTCGAGCTCGTTCATCAGCCGCGGCAGCGCGACCCCCATGATCGTCTCGTTGAGGATCACCACGAAAGCGGCGACCAGCAGCGTGGCGATGATCGCGGTCGAACTCCGCGGCATGGCCGCGGTCTTGTCCGACCTGGTCACGGGGGCTGACATGGTTGTCTCCTTCAGGCTTCGAGCACGGGCATCCGGACGGGCGTTCGGTGGGGTCCGGCGGTGATGCCGCACACCCTGACCGACCACCCGAGGACCCCGGACTCATCGGTCCGGGCGGGGTCGTGGCCAACGCTACGAGGGACCACTGACAGCAGCAACCGAGTTCGGGGCCGATCGATTGCCGTCGGGCCCGGATTGGACATGAACTAAATAGACGCATTAGATTTCGCCCAGATGAATCCCCGTGTCGATGTCGCCGGTGGAATCCAATCTTTACTTCCCAAATCGGAATTAATCGGGGGATTAATCATGAGGCGCTGGGGCTTACCTCTGTTCGTGCTCGCGTTCGTGCTCGGCCCCTGGCTGAGCGCTCAGCCGGCCGCGGCCAACGCACCGCAGAACAGCTTCACCGCCGACGCGGTCTCGACCTGGCAGACCAACGGGGTCGTCAACGCGATGGTCTCGAGCGGCGGAAAGGTCTTCGCCGCCGGTGACTTCACCCAGCTCCGCGCCCCGGGAGCCGCCTCCGGTGTCGGCAGCAGCGTGCCCCGCACCGACCTGGCCGTCCTCGACGGCGCGACCGGAGCGCCGACCTCGTGCGTGCTCGACGTCGCCCGCGGCACCGGCACTGCCTACGTCCGCGCGCTGGCCGTCTCCCCCAACGGCGCCACGCTCTACGTCGGCGGCATCTTCTCCACGATCAAGGGCCTGGCCCGGCAGAACGTGGCCGCGGTCGACATCGCCACCTGCAGCGTCCTGGCCTTCAACCCGAAGCCGACCTCGTTCGTGTACGCGATCACCGCGACCAGCAGCCGGGTCTACCTGGGTGGCGCGTTCCTCAACATCGGCACCACGCCGCGGACCCGGCTCGCTGCGCTCAACCTCGACGGCTCGCTGATCACTACCTGGGCGCCGACCTCCGACGACGCCGTATTCGCGCTCAACACCGAGCCGAGCACCGGCAACGTCATCGTCGGCGGCCAGTTCAATCGCATCAACTCGGTGCTCACTCCGACGCTGGCCGTACTCAAGGGCACCACCGGCGCCCTGGCCAAGGCGTACGCGGCCAACTTCTTCCCGTGGACCGACGGGTTCGGCTCCCGCCGCTACGGCATGTCGACGGTCAAGTCCATCGCCGTCGACGCCGCCGGGTTCTACATCGGCAACGAGTGCAACTGCGCCCAGACCGACAACTTCGAGGGTCGCGCCGCCTTCGCCTGGGGCACCTACGACCAGAAGTGGCGCGACCGCTGCAGCGGCGCCACCCAGGCGGTGCTGCCCTACAACGGTGTGCTCTTCTCGGCCAGCCACGCGCACAACTGCGCGACCGAGGGCTGGTTCGGCGAGGGCGCCCGCCACCACTTCCTGTCCGAGACCACCGCCGGCAAGCAGATCGTCCCGTGGTTCCCCGACACCAACGACGGCACCGGCGAGCAGATCGGGCCGCGCGCCCTGGTCGTGGCCAACGCCGGGGGCTCGGCGTACCTGTGGTCGGGTGGCGAGTTCACCACGGTGAACGGCGTCCCGCAGCAGGGCCTGACCCGCTTCGCCCGAACTCCCGACGTCGGCGCGCCGGTGGCGATGACCACCCCGACCGCCGTGGCGGCGACCACCGGGACCACCGTCACCTGGAAGACCTCGCTCGACACCGACGACGCGGTGCTGAGCTACCAGGTGTTCCGGTCCGACAAGGGCAGCACCACCCCGATCGCCACGGTGAGCGGCACGTCCTGGATCTGGAGCCGTCCGAGCCTGAGCTACCGCGACACCACGAAGGTGGCCGGCAAGAGCTACAGCTACACCGTGCGCGCGGTCGACCCGGCCGGAAACCGGACGGCGGCCAGTACCCCGGTCACCGTCGTCGCCAAGTAGCGCCGCGGCACCTCCCCGCCAGCCTCGTACGAAGGTCACACCATGTTGCGTCTCGGAATCCCGCTGTTCCTGGTCCTGTTCGCCCTCGGACAGCTCCTCAGCACGCCGCCGGCGGCGGCCAACGCGCCGCAGAACGCCTTCACCGCCGACACCCTGCCCACCTGGCAGACCGACGGCATCGTCTGGGCGATGGCTTCCTCGGGCAACCTGGTGTTCGCCGGGGGCGACTTCACCCGGCTGCGGGCGCCGGGCCAGGCGGTCGGGGCGAGCGGGAGCAAGACCCGCACCGACCTGGCCGTCCTCGACGGCGCCACCGGAGCGCCGACCTCGTGCACGCTGAACGTGACGCGCGGCACCGACGTGGCCTACGTCCGGGCGCTGACGGTGTCGCCGAACGGCAAGACGCTCTACGTCGGCGGCATCTTCTCCACCATCCAGGGGGTGGCGCGCAAGAACGTGGCCGCCGTGGACATCGCCAGTTGCCGCGTGCTGCCGTTCAACCCGCAGCCGACCTCGTTCGTGTACGCGATCACCGCGACCAGCAGCCGGGTCTACCTGGGCGGCGCGTTCCTCAACATCGGTAGCACTCCGCGGACCCGGCTCGCCGCCGTCGATCTCAACGGACGGCTGATCACCTCGTGGGCCCCGGCCGCCGACGACGACGTCCTCGCGCTCAACACCGACCCCCGCACCGGCAACGTCATCGTCGGTGGTCAGTACAACCGGATCAACGGAAGCCTGAGCCCGGCCCTGGCCGTGGTCGCCGGCACATCCGGGCGCCTGGTCAAGGCTTACCCGGCCAACTTCTTCCCGTGGACCGACGGGCGCGGCGCCCGCCGCTTCGGGATGTCCACGGTGCGATCGATCGCGGTCGACGGCTCGGGCTTCTACATCGGCAACGAGTGCAACTGCGCCCAGACCGACAACTTCGAGGGTCGCGCCGCCTTCGCCTGGGGCACCTACGACCAGCGCTGGCGCGACCGCTGCAGCGGGGCCACCCAGGCGGTCCTGGTCCACGGCTCGACCCTGTTCTCGGCCAGCCACGCCCACGACTGCTCGACCGAGGGCTGGTTCCCCGAGGGCCCCCGCCGCCACTTCCTGTCCGAGTCGACGGCGGACAAGTCGATCCGCCCCTGGTTCCCGCAGTCCAACGGCGGCATCGGCGAACGCGTGGGACCGCGGGCCCTGGCCCTGGCCACCCGCGGCACCGCGTCCTACCTGTGGGCCGGCGGTGAGTTCACCAAGGTCAACGGCAAGGCCCAGCAGGGTCTGACCCGGTTCGGCAGCAAGCCGGACGTGGGCAAGCCGGCCAAGGTCGGCAAGCCGAAGGCGACCACGGCGAAGAAGAAGGGCGTCACCCTGCGCTGGGTGGCCTCGCGCGACGCCGACGACGCCGTCCTCACCTACCGGGTCTACCGCTCGAGCAAGGGCAAGACCACGCGGATCGGCTCGGTCAAGGCCACCTCGTACTTCTGGAGCCAGCCCATGGTGAGCTACCGCAACCCCAAAGCCAAGCGCGGGACGACCTACAGGTACTGGGTCAGGGCCGTCGACGCGGCGGGCAACGCCAGCACGGCCAGCGCCAAGGTCAAGATCACGTCGCGCTGATCCGGGCGGTCCCGCCGCTCGGCGGGATCAGGGCTTACCTTGTCCCATGGTCAAGAAGATCGCCAAGGACGCGTACGAGGCCGAACTGTTCCGGCTGCAGTCCGAGCTGGTCCGGCTGCAGGAGTGGACCCGGGTCACCGGAGCCCGGGTCGCAGTGATCTTCGAGGGTCGTGACGCCGCCGGCAAGGGTGGCACGATCAAACGGATGACCGAGTATCTGAGCTCGCGGGTCGCCCGGATCGTGGCCCTGCCGACACCGACCGAGCGTGAGCGCAGCCAGTGGTACTACCAGCGCTACATCGCCCACCTGCCGGCCGCCGGCGAGATCGTCGTCTTCGACCGCTCCTGGTACAACCGGGCCGGGGTCGAGAAGGTGATGGGGTTCTGCACCGACCAGGAGTACGACCGCTTCATGCGGCAGACCCCGGCCTTCGAGCAGATGCTCATCGAGGACGGGATCCTGCTCCGGAAGTACTGGTTCTCGGTGTCCGACGAGGAGCAGCTGCGGCGCTTCAAGTCGCGGCGCAACGATCCGGTGCGGCAGTGGAAACTCAGCCCGATGGATCTGGAGTCGATCAGCCGCTGGGAGGACTACTCGCGGGCCAAGGACCACATGATGGCGTTCACCGACACCGAGGTCAGCCCCTGGTTCGTGGTCGAGTCCGACATCAAGAAGCACGCCCGGCTCAACATGATCGCCCACCTGCTCTCGACCATCCCGTACGAACCGGTCCCCGGACCGCGGGTCGAGCTGCCCAAACGCCTCAGTTCGAACTCCGACTACCGGCGCCCGCCCCGCGAGCTGTCGACCTATGTGCCTGACCACGTCGCCAGCCTGCTCGGCGACCCGGAAAAGGACTCCTGATGACCACGACCGACGACGTGCTGTCCGTTCTCCGCGAATCGCACGACACCCTGACCGCCGCGGTGACCCCGCTCAGCGTCAAGGAACTCAACGGCCCGGCCTATCCCCGGGACTGGTCGATCGCCCGGACCCTGTCCCACCTCGGCTCGGGAGCCGAGATGTTCCGGCTGATCGTCGACGCCGCGCTGGCCGGCTCACCGACCCCGGGCATGACCGAGTTCCAGGCGGTCTGGGCCGCATGGGACGCCCGCTCGGCTCGCGAGCAGGGGCTGGCCTGGCAGCAGGCCAGCGCCGAATTCCTCGACCGCATCGCGTCGCTGACCGAGGCGCAGCGCGCCGACTTCTCGGTCGAGCTGTTCGGCGAGGCCCGCGATCTCGCCGGTCTGCTGCTGATCCGGCTCAACGAGCAGATCCTGCACGCCTGGGACATCCTGGTCACCCTCGACCCGGCCGCCGAGCTCCAGGCCTCGGCGGTGCCGTGGATCCTCGACGGCATCGGCTGGCTGACCGCCCGGGGCGCACCGGTGGACGAATCGCAACGGATCCTGGTCAGCACCGAGCACCCCGATCGGCATCTCGTGCTCACGGTGGGTCCCCAGGGTCCGCCGACCACCGCCGAGCCGGACGAGGACGAGCCCAAGGCCACGCTCCGGCTGCCGGCCGAGGCGTTCGTCCGGCTGGTCTACGGCCGCCTGGACCCGGCCAACACCCCGCCGGTGCAGACCGAAGGGGTCAGCCTCGACGTCCTGCGGAGCGCCTTCCCGGGGTTCTGACGGCGGGACGTCCGACGGAGATCGGCCGCGGAACCGGTCGGTCTACGATGAAGCGATGAGCACTCCGGACAACACCGATGACGTCTCGAATCCGAACGTCGACAACGCCGAGGATTTCGGCACCCTGACCGTCGAGGACGACCCCGACGGCACCACCGACCCGGCCGACCTGGCCGGCACCGCGAACGAGTCCGACGAGGACGTCAGCTAGAAGTATCCGTGTGGGGGGACGGCCCCCCGGACCCCCCGCTTGACCGGTCCTCGCTCGCGCAGTGTCTGTGTGGGGGGACGACCCTCCACACCCCCCGCCCGACCGGTCCTCGCTGGCGCACTGTGTCTGCGTGGGGGGACGACCCCCCACACCCCCCGCCTGACCGGTCCTCGCTGGCGCACTGTGTCTGCGTGGGGGGACGACCCCCCGCACCCCCCGCCTGACCGGTCCTCGCTGGCGCTCGTCGCGGTCGGACACTCCCACGACGGACGGGTCACGGTCGGGGCGAGGGCGTGTGGAGGCAGCCCCGGTCGTTCCGCGGCATCTGGATCAATGCAGGCTGGCCCTGCCCACCGTCGCTGGACGGCTTCGACGCCGCACCGCTCAGCGCAGACCGGCTCCGGCCGGGCTGGGGCCCTGCTTGTTGTCGGCGAAGTCGATCAGGTCGGCGCGCTTGCCGTTGAACCAGTTCTGGTCGATCGGGTCGTCGGAGTACTGCCAGAACGTGGCTTCCTTCCACCGGCCCGGCAGCTTGCCCGGGTCCTTGGTGCCCCAGCGCGCCGCCCACAGCGGGTTGGTCGTGCGGAACTTGGTGGTGTTGCCGGTGCACCTCGTCCACCAGTCCAGCGTCGTGTAGATCACCGCTTGGCGACCGGTCAGATCCTCGTACTCGGTCAGGAAGCTCTTGATCCAGGCCCGCATCTTCTTCTTGCTCAGTCCGTAGCACATCGTGCCGTTCGGGTTGTACTCGATGTCGAGGGCGCCGGGCAGGGTCTGGCCGTCGGCGGCCCAGGCCCCGCCGTGCTGGACGAAGTACCGCGCCTGCTTCTTCCCGCTCTTCCCAGCCGGGTTGGCGAAGTGGTAGGCGCCGCGGACGAAACCGGCGTTGAACGAGTTGCTGTACTGGGTCGCGAAGTACGGGTTGCGGTACGAGGTGCCCTCGGTCGCCTTGATGTAGGCGAACGACTTCTTCTTCTTGGACCACTTCTTCCAGTTCACGTCGCCCTGGTAGCTCGACACATCGATACCCAGGACGCCCTTGGGCGCACGGGCGTGGGCGGAGAATCCCGAGGTCGCCCGGTCCTGGCGGAGGCGTTCCCCCATCCGCGCGTTCCCTGGGGTGCTCTCAGCCGGGGCGGCGGACACCGGCCCGACGAGGATCGTGCTCAGAGCGGTGGCGGTGACCGCGGCGGCCGCAGCCACCCGGCGTACGCGGGGCGTGATGATCATGAAGTCCTTCGAGTCGTCGGCGGGAGGAGACCGCACCCCGACCGCGGACGGCTCATCGTAAGTCCTGGATCGAGCGGTGAGTAGGGGTCGGCGAGGATGGGGGGATGACCGACACTCCTGACAAGATCATCTACACCGCGGTCGCCACCTCCACCGGCGGCCGCGCAGGGCGCGCGGTCAGCAGCGACGGCGTCCTCGACGTGGCTCTGACCGCCCCCACCGAGCTGGGTGGCCCCGGCGGCGGGACCAACCCCGAGCAACTGTTCGCGGCCGGCTACTCGGCCTGCTTCAACAGCGCGCTGGCCAGCATCGCGCGTTCGCGCACGATCAAGCCGACCGCCGACCCGCAGGTCACCGCGCACGTCGGCTTCGGACCGGAGGGTGAGGGCTACGCCCTGGCCGTCGAGCTTCAGGTCCGCGTTCCCGGGGTCGACCGCGCGACCGCCGAGGAACTCGTCGAGGCCGCCCACCAGCGCTGCCCGTACTCGAAAGCGACCCGCGGCAACGTCCCGGTCACGCTGACCGTCCTCGACGACTGATCTGGCGGCGCCGGCCGACCCGTGGGTGGCACCTGCCGTTCACCTTCCCGCGGCACAGTGCCACCATCGCATCGTCGGTGAACATAAGGGGAATGACCATGATCGTCCGGGAGAACTTCCGCGAGTACCTCGACCAGCTGATCAACGAGGGATATGACGTACGTCATGACGAGCACGGCTCCGATCCCGATCTGATCGATCCGGGAGGCAACCCGATCGAGACCTGGCGCGAGGACTACCCGTACGACGAGCGGATGGACCGCGACGACTACGAGGCCGAGAAGTACGCGCTGCAGATCGAGCTGCTCAAGTTCCAGTACTGGACCCAGGACACCGGCGCCCGCCACGTCATCTTGTTCGAGGGCCGCGACGCCGCCGGCAAGGGCGGGACGATCAAACGGTTCATGGAGCACCTCAATCCGCGCGCCGCGCGGGTGGTCGCCTTGACCAAGCCGACCGAGACCGAGCTCGGCCAGTGGTTCTACCACCGTTACGTACAGCAGTTGCCGACCGCCGGCGAGATGGTGCTGTTCGACCGGTCCTGGTACAACCGCGCCGGGGTCGAACGGGTGATGGGCTTCTGCACCGACGAGGAGTACGAGCGCTTCCTGCGTCACACGCCGCTGTTCGAGGAGATGCTGGTCGAGAGCGGCTTCACCCTGACCAAGCTGTGGTTCTCGGTCACCCAGATGGAGCAGCGGACCCGGTTCGCCATCCGCCAGATCGACCCGGTGCGCCGCTGGAAGCTGTCCCCCATGGACATCGAGTCACTCGACCGGTGGGAGGCCTACAGCGACGCCAAGGAGGCGATGCTGCTGCACACCGACACCGACTTCGCCCCGTGGACCACGATCCGCAGCAACGACAAGAAGCGTGCCCGGATCGCCGCGATGCGGTTCTTCCTCAACCAGTTCGACTACGACGGCAAGGACCCCAAGGTCGTCTTCCCGGCCGACCCGCTGATCGTGCAGCGCGGCCGCGACTCGATCGGCGACTGATCGCTGCATCTGCAGCTCGAGCACATCAGGAAGCAGGAGACATGAAAAAGGGAGACAAGGTCAGCTGGAACACCTCGCAGGGCGAGACCCACGGCGAGGTCGTCGAGCGGAAGACCAAGGAGTTCACCTTCGACGGTCAGAAGTTCAACGCCAGTGACGACGACCCGTACGCGATCGTCGAGAGCGACAAGTCCGGCAAGCAGGCCGCACACAAGGAGTCCTCGCTCACCAAGAAGTGAGTGAGCGGCGTCGGGAAGTGGCGTTTACTCCACTTCCTGTCGCTTCACGCCCGAAGTATCCGGCGGTCGGTGAGAGGAAGTGGCGTTTACTCCACTTCCCGACACCGGAGACACCGACACTGGGTCTATGTGGGGGACGACCCCCACACCCCCGCCTGACCGGTCCTCGCTGGCGCTCGTCGCGGCCGGAACTGCGTCTATGTGGGGGACGACCCCCACACCCCCGCCTGACCGGTCCTCGCTGGCGCTCGTCGCGGCCGGACACTCCAACGTCCCGGTCTCGTAGCCGAGGTGGTTGGAGAGTGCGGACGACCTAGCGGCTGCTGACCAGCGAGCGCAGGAAGAACTTCAGGTTGGCCGGACGCTCGGCGAGCCGACGCATGAAGTAGCCGTACCACTGCTCGCCGTAGGGCACGTAGACCCGCAGGTGGTAGCCGCAGTCGACCAGGCGACGCTGCTCGTCCTCACGGATGCCGTAGAGCATCTGGAACTCGTAGTCGTCGACGCCGCGCTTGGTCTCGTGGGCCAGTTCGTCGGCCGCGGCCAGGATCTTCGGGTCGTGCGAAGCGACCATCGGGTAGCCCTGACCCTCCATCAGCACCCGCAGGCACCGCAGGTACGCCGCGTCGACCTCGGCCTTGCCCTGGTAGGCGACCGACTCGGGCTCCGCGTACGCGCCCTTGCACAGCCGGATCCGCGAGCCGGGGCCGGACAGGTCGCGGCAGTCCTGCTCGGTGCGGTGCAGGTAGGCCTGCAGCACGGTGCCGAGCTCGGGGAAGTCGCGTCGCAGTTCACGGACGATCGACAGCGTCGAGTCGGTCGTCGTGTGATCCTCGGCGTCGACGGTCACCCACGCCCCGACCTCGGCCGCCAGTTCGCAGATCTGCCGCGCGTTGGCCAGCGCGACGTCGTGGCCGTTCCCGGGTAGCGCCTGACCCATGGCCGACAGCTTGAGCGACACCTCGAGCGGGCGAGCCGGTCCATCGGTCACGGGCAATTCGCCGTAGGCCCGCAGCAACGACAGGTAGGCGTCGACCGTGGCGTGCGCCTGGGCCTCATCGGTGGTGTCCTCGCCGAGGAAGTCGACCGAGACGAACCGGTGGTCGGCCAGCAGCGTGCGGACGGCGCCGACCGCCGCCTGCTCGCTCTCGCCGGGGACGAAGCGGTTGACCACGGCGCGGGTCGGCTTGAGCCCGCCGACCAGGCGTTCCATGGTCGAGGATCGACCGGCGCTGAGCAGCACCGGGCGGAGGACGGCGTCGAGGATCGGCATCAGTTGCCCTGGTGCGGGTAGAGGTGCTGGGTCGGGGGCACGAAGGTCTCCTTGATGGTCCGGGCCGAGGTCCAGCGCAGCAGGTTCTGCGGCGCACCGGCCTTGTCGTTGGTGCCCGAGGCGCGCGCCCCACCGAAGGGCTGCTGCCCGACGACGGCGCCGCTCGGCTTGTCGTTGATGTAGAAGTTGCCGGCGGCGAACCGCAGGTCGTGCTTGGCCGCCTCGATCGCGCCGCGGTCCTGGGCGATGATCGCCCCGGTCAGGCCGTACTCCGAGCCGCGGTCGACCAGCGCGCAGACGTCAGCGAAGGCGTTCGGCGTCGAGTCGTCGTAGACGTGGAGCGACAGGATCGGGCCGAAGTACTCGGTGGTGAACGACTTGTCGGTCGGGTCGCTGCCGACCATCAGCGTCGGCCGGATGAAGTAGCCCTCGCTGTCGTCGTAGGTCCCGCCGGCCACGATCTGCAGGCTGTCGACCCCCTTGGCCCGCTCGATGGCCTCGACGTTGCGGTCGAAGGCACGCTGGTCGATCACCGCGCCGCCGAAGTTCGAGAAGTCGGTGACGTCGCCGTAGGTCAGGCTCTTGACGTTGTCGATGACGCTGTCGCCCATGGTGTTCCACAGCGACTTGGGGACGAAGGCCCGCGACGTGGCCGAGCACTTCTGGCCCTGGTAGTCGTACGCGCCGCGGATCAGCGCGGTGGCCAGCACGTCCGGATCGGCCGAGCTGTGGGCGACGATGAAGTCCTTGCCACCGGTCTCGCCGACCAGCCGCGGGTAGCTGTGGTAGTTCGAGATGTTGTTGCCGACCTCGCGCCACAGCCGCTGGAAGGTGGCGGTCGAGCCGGTGAAGTGGATACCGGCCAGTCGCGGATCGGCCAGGGCGACCTCGGAGACCAGCGGACCGTCGCCGAGCACCAGGTTGATCACACCGGCGGGCAGGCCCGCGGCCTCGAGCAGCTGCATGGTCTTGTACGCGGCCACCGCCTGGGTGGGCGACGGCTTCCAGATCACCGTGTTGCCCATCAGCGCCGGAGCGGTCGGCAGGTTGCCGGCGATCGCGGTGAAGTTGAACGGGGTGATCGCGTAGACGAAACCCTCGAGCGGGCGGTGGTCGGTCTTGTTCCACACCCCCGGCGACGACACCGGCTGCTCGGACAGGATCTGCCGCGCGTACTGGACGTTGAAGCGCCAGAAGTCGATCAGCTCGCACGGGGTGTCGATCTCCGCCTGGTACGCGGTCTTCGACTGGCCGAGCATGGTCGCCGCGGCCAGCGTCTCGCGCCACGGCCCGGACAGCAGGTCGGCGGCCCGGAGGATGACCGCGGCGCGTTCGTCGAACGGCAGATCACGCCACGCCGGGGCGGCCGCGGTCGCGGCCTCGATGGCGTCGGACACATCGGTGTGGGTGGCGTTGGCGTACGAGCCGAGGACCGCCGCGTGCCGGTGCGGCTGCACGACGTTCTCGATCGAGCCCGAGGCGGTGCGGTGCACGCCGCCGATGACCTGCTTGATGTCGGTCGGGTTCGCCGCCAGGTCGGCCAGCTTGGCCTCGAGCCGGGCACGCGGCGCACTGCCCGGCGCGTAGTCGTTGATCGGTTCGTTGATCGGGGCGGGAACCACGGTCACGGCATCCATCAGATCCTCCACACACGGGGTCGGTTATGGGTTCCATTCAACTCCACCCGGATCGCCGCCGATATGTCCGGTCGAATGAAGCTCTAGGGTTCGCTTTGTGCAATCGGACAACGAACCGATCCGTCGGCTCGGCCTCGAGGTGCTGGGCTCCGATCTCTACGGGCTGGCTCAGACCCTGGCCGCGCTGACCCGGGGCATGGTCAGCATCGAGGACGACAACGCACGGGTGCTGGCCTATTCGGCGTCCGACGAGTCGGCCGACGAGTTGCGGCGGCTGTCGATCCTCGGCCGGCAGGGCCCGCCGGCCTATCTCCAGCATCTGCAGGCCTGGGGGGTCTACGACCAGCTCCGGCGCAGCAACGACGTGGTCACCGTCCCGGCCGACGTCGAGCTGGGGATCCGGCCGCGCCTGGTGATCGGGATGCGGGACGGTGATCGGCTGCTCGGATCGATCTGGGTCCAGGAGGGCGCCCAGCCGTTGGCCCCCGAATCGGCCGAGGTGCTGCGGGGCGCGGCCGCGGTCGCGGCCCGGATGATCGTTCGTACCCTCGACGCGCCCAACGCCGAGACCCTGCAGATCGAGCGGTTGCTCGGGGCCCGCGGCGGTGGGGTCGACGCCCCGTCGGTCGCCGCCACGCTGGGCATCAGCACCGACGGCCCGGCGGTGGTCATCGGGTTCACCCCACGCAGCGACACCGGGGCCGACCTGGGACCGTTGGCCGCGCGGCTGCGACTGCACGCCGGGGCGTACGCGGCCGACGGCCTGGTCGCCGTGATCGGCCGACGGATCTATCTGCTGCTCCCCCGCAGCCGGGCCCAGGCCGCGGTGACCAGCTGGACCCGGGGCGTGATCAAGCGGATCGAGCGGCACAGTGGCATCGCGCTGCGCGCAGCCATCGCCTCGCCGGTCGGTCACCTCGTCGACGTGGCCACGGCGCGGGCCGAGGTCGACCGGGTGCTCGACCAGACCCGCGGCGATCAGCCGGTGACCACGCTGGCCGACTCGCGTACGCCGGTGCTGCTCGGCGAGATCCTCGACCTGGTCGCGGCGCACGAGCAGTTGCGTGATCCCCGCATCGCCGCGCTGATCGCCTATGACGCCCGCGGCACCGGGGAGTTGCGCCGCAGTCTCGAGGCCTACCTCCGGCATTTCGGCGACGTGCGCAGCGCGGCGGCCGAGCTGCAGGTGCACCCCAACACCCTGCGCTACCGGGTCCGTCGGGCCGAGGAGATCGTCGACATCGATCTCGACGACCCGGCGGGCCGGCTCCTGGTCGAGCTCCAGCTCGCCATCGTCGAGCGCACCACCGCGGGAGCGGACAGAGCGACCCCCTGGCCTCGGGGCCACGGCGTCGCGGTCGGTCAGCCGGACGTCGATCAGCCGCAGGTGTAGGTCACGCCTTCGACGACGTGGGTGCCCGGGCCGAGGTCGGCACAGGTGTCGACCAGGCTGGTGGCGGCCAGCACCGCGGCGACTCCTCCGATCGAGGCGCCGACGGTCAGGACGGCACCGATCACCATGCCGGCCAGCGCCGGATTGTTGCGGAAACCGGCGCGCGTGGACCGGCAAGGCCACCGCGCCGACGATCAAGCCGACGACGTTGAAGAAGATGGCCAGGACCAGACCGGCGATGCTCAGGCTCCGGCCCGGATCGACGGCTGGGCGGCCGGCGGATAGTCGGACGGAGCGACGAGCGGAGCGGTGGTCATCGCTGGCCGAAATCGGTGTTGTTCATGACCAGGACTCTGCCGGTCACCACGTGGGGTCGACTGGGCTCGAACTCGGCGACCCGACCCCCGTCGCTCGCCGGGCTACGACACCGGGCGGTTGCGATAGCGGCCGACCAGTTCGGGGGCGGCGATCTGCATCCGGACCGGCGGCAGACCCGCGGCCATCAGCTCGAGGTCGTCGCAGACCAGGTCGCCGATGCTGGTGAACGCGGCCGGGATGCCACCGGCCCGGTGTCCGGAGATGATGACGTTGTCCACCCGGCGATAGGGGTCGTCGGCGGGGATCGGCTCGCTCGGCCAGACGTCGATCCCGGCGTAGAGCCGGCCCGAGGCGACCTCGGGCAGCAGTGCCTCGAAGTCGAGGACGGCCGCCCGGCTGACCAGGATGAGTCGACACCCGTCGGGCAGCTGGGCCAGGGCGGCCGCGTCGAGCAGGTGTTCGCTCGACGAGGTCACCGTGGCCAGCACGAAGAGGAATCGGCTGGTGCCCAACACCTCGGCCAGGTCGGCCGGTTGCGCGCCGGCCTCGGCGATCACCGCGTCGGGCAGCCATGGGTCGAAGATCCGTACCGTCGGCCGGAACGGGGCGAGCAGCGGGAGCAGGGCCCGGCCCAAGTTGCCGAAGCCGATCAGCCCGACGTCGGAGCCGCGCAGCAGGATGGCGTCGTCGTTGCCGTCGGCCACGTAGCGTTCCTGCCCTGAGCGCGCCGCCCGATCCTCGCGGGCGATGCCCCGCGCCAGGTCGAGGGCGAGTCCGAGCGCGAACTCGGCGACCGGCTGGGCGTACGCGACCCCACAGCCGAGCACCCGCACCCCCTGGGCGAACGCGGTCGGGTAGTCGATGTTGGGGAAGAAGTTCCCCTCGACGTTCAGGATGGCCCGCAGCTTCGTGGCCCGTTGCAGCCGGTCGGCCGGCAGATCCGGCTGTCCGATGATCGCGAACGCCTCGGGCAGCGCCTGCTCGAGGGCCGCCTCGGAGTCGTCGTCCTCCAGGTCGAGCACCTCGAAGCGGGCGTGCAGCCGCTCGAGGGCCGACGGGCTGAAGATGCGGTCCCGACGCTGCGGAGCGGGGCGGAGGATGACCAGCGGCTTGTTCACCGCGCCATTCTCGCCCGGTCGAGCGCCGGCGCGGTCAGACCCCCGCACCCCACCGCCCGGGTCAGCCGGCGCCGACCGAGGCGGCCGGCTCGGCCGAAACCTCCGGACGGGCCCAGGCGGCCCCGGCCCGGGCACCCTCGGCCGCGGCATCGAGCAGGGTCCGCGGGGCGAGCGCATCGCCGACCTTGACCACGTCGAGTCCGGGGCGGGCCGCCGCCAGCCCGGCGCTCAGCGCGTCCCGCGACCGTCGGATGCCGGCCAGCACGACGAGTTCGGTTGATCCCGCCGGCCGGACGTCGTCGGACTCCAGATCGAGATACGACCAGGTGGCGCCGTCGTGTTGGGGGGCGACCGAGTCGACGAGCGCCACTCCGGCCTGCTTCAGCCGGCGGCGCACCCACCACACCTGGGTCGGGTCGACCTCGAAGGCCACCGAGCTCAGGCTGGTAGCGATGGTCACCGTCCAGCCGGCGGCGACCAGCGCCTCGGCGGCGGTCGGGGCGACGAAACCGCCCTCGTCGTCGACGATCAGCACGCCGGCGCCCGGGTGCGGTGGCACGGGCGTCCGCCCGATGGCCTCGTCCGCGTCGATCACCGGTGTCGGCGCGCCGTCGACCCAATTCGGCCAACGCGGATCCGACCCGGTGGCCAGGATCACCCGGTCGGGATCGAGAGCGAGGATGGCGTCCACGTCCGGGTCGGCGCCGAACCGGACGTCGACCCCGGTGGCGGTCAGCCGGTCGGACAACCAGTCGAGGTAGAGCTGCCAGCGCTCGCGGCCGCGGCGCACCGCCGCGGTGGCCGAACGACCGCCGATCCGATCACCCCGCTCGAGCAGGACCACGTCGTGGCCGCGTTCGGCGGCGCGATGGGCCGCTTCGGCGCCGGCTACCCCGCCGCCGACGACGACCACCTTCTGCCGGGAGCGGAGCTCGGGCTCGGGCAGCACGTCGACCTCGGGCTCACGGATGCCGGGGTTGATCGAGCACCACATCGGCAGGCCCGAGTAGAGCCGGCCGATACAGCCCTCGTTGAGGCTGATGCATGGGCGGGGGGTGACACCGGCCGCACTCTTGCGCGGGAGGTCCGGGTCGGCGATCAGCGCCCGGGTCATGGCGACCAGGTCCACCCCGTCCTCGACCAGCGCGCGCTCGCCCATCGCGGCGTCGAGGATCCGTCCGGCGACCAGGACCGGCTTGCCGGTGATCCGGCGGAGCTGACCGCCGCGCGGGCCGGTGACGTTCTCGGGCAATTCATCGCCGGGGACGAAGTAGGAACTGGTCCGCTTGGTGTAGCCGGTGCCGTAGGACAGGCTCAGCAGGTCGGTGGTGTCACCGGCGGTGATGGCCTGCGCGACCTCGTCGAGCTCGGCCAGGGTCATGCCGCCGCTCGGCAACGCCTGGTCGACGGTCATCCGGAAGCCGACCAGGAAGTCGTCGGAGGTCCAGTCGCGGACCGACTGCAGCACCTCGCGGCCGAACCGCACCCGGTTCTCCAACGAGCCACCGTAGCGATCGGTCCGGTCGTTGAGGTGGGGGTCGTAGAACTGCTCGACCAGGTGGCCACCGAGCGAGGTGACCTCGGCACCGTCCCAGCCCAGCTCCATCAGCCGCTGCGCCGCATGACCGAACCGCCCGACCAGCACCGCGATCTCTGGCTCGGTGATCACCGCGGGCACCTCGCGGTGCACTCCCTCGGGCACGTCGGAGGCGGCCTTGAGCGCGACACCCGAGTGCAGTGAATTGCCGCGGCGTCCCATGTGGGTCATCTGCGACATGATCAGCGCACCGTGCTCGTGGACCCGATCGGCGAGCTGGCGCAACAACCGGTCGTTGCGCTCGTCCCACAACGAGATCGAGCCGTACGACGCCGCACTGTGCGGATCGACCGAGGCGGATCCGAAGGTCATCACCAAGCCGACCCCGCCGGCTGCTTTGCGGACGTGGTAGTCCACCTCGGCCTGGGTCAACAGCCCGTCGTGCCCCCACCCGGTCGAGTGCGGGGTGGAGACGATCCGGTTGGCGATGGTGCGTCGACGTAGTCGGAGCGGTGAGAACAACGTCGGCCAGCGCAGCGCACCCGGCGAGCCCGGGAAGGTGTCATGAACGGTCATGGCCAGTCCTGATCGGTCGAGTGAAGCGGTGGCCACATGTGATCACATATCAAACACGAAATCAAGGGTAGGCTGCGGCCATGACCGTGGCCGGGGTGGTGGAGCCCGCGCTGATCACCGACCGGGTGTTCACCGCCATCCGCGACGCCATCATGGCCGGTGAGATCGCCGCCGGGATCCCGGCTCCGCCTCCGCGATCTGGCCGCGCAGCTCGGCACCAGTCCGATGCCGGTCCGCGAGGCGATCGGTCGACTCGAGCAGAACGGTCTGGTCGTGCGGGTCCCGCACCGCGGCGCCGTCGTCGTCGAGTTGACCGCTGAGGAGTTGCTGCACGTCTACGACACCCGGTTGTTGCTCGAGTGCGAGGCGGCCCGTGCGGGCAGCCGGCTGATCGGCGCGGCCGGGGTGGCCCAGATGCGGGCGGCGTACGCCGAACTGACCGCCGCAGTGGCCGAGGGGCGGAACAACGACGCCCTCGACCACGACGAGGCGCTGCTGACCGAGCTCTACGACGCCGGCGGTAACCCGGTGCTGGTCGATCTGATCGGCAACCTGTGGCGGCGCTGTCGGGCGTACAAGCTGCTCGGCGTACGGCAGGGAAGCGAACAGGACCTGTGGTCCGAACAGCCGCTGCTGATCGAGGCGGCCGCCGCGCACGATTCCGACACCGCCGTCGCGTTGACCCGACGGTCCCTCGAAGGCGCCGGGCGTCGCATCGGCGCGGCGCTCAGCTGAGACCCGCCGGGTCGGCGGGCGCAGGACGGCCCCGCTCATCTGTCCGGCGTTCACGGCCTCGGATCAGGTCATGGGGTTCATCGTCGACGTCAGCGTCGTGGTCGCGGTCAGCACGGTGGTCTCCATCTTCGTGCTCAAGAACCGCGGGATCACCGTGCTCGACCGCGAGCAGGGTCGCGCGTACGCGGACCGCTGGGGCCGCTTCGACCTGCGGCGGGCTGGGTAGGGTCGATTCCGACGTCCGCAGAGGCGGACCGATGGGTGGGGGTTGACCGATGACCACAAGCACTGCACCGCTGGCCCTGGTGGCGGGAGCCTCACGCGGACTCGGCCTGCTGATCGCGCACGAACTCGGTGCCCTCGGCTACCGCCTGGCCATCTGCGCCCGCGATGCCGCGACGCTCGATCGCGCCGCAGCCCAGTTACGCGAACGGGGATACGACGTCGTCGCCCAACCCTGCGATGTCGGGGACAACGACGCCGTCAACGACCTGGTCGCCAAGCTCGAGGGCGAGGAAGGCCCGATCGACGCGATGTTCTGCGTCGCCGGCACCATCCAGGTCGGGCCGCTCGACAACCTGCGGCGCTCGCACATCGAAGAGGCCGTCGCCACCATGTTGTGGGGACCGGTCAACACCGCGCTCGCGGTCGCGCCGGCCATGACCACCCGCGGGCGGGGACACATCGCCATCATCAGCTCGGTCGGCGGGCAGATCGCTGCACCACACCTCCTCGCCTACAGCACGGCCAAGTTCGCCGCCGTCGGCTTCGGCAAGTCGCTGCACAACGAGCTCAGCGGCACCGGGGTGACGGTCACCACCGTGACCCCGGGCCTGATGCGCACCGGCTCGCACCTGCATGCGCAATTCGTGGGCCAACAGGCCGAGGAGTACGCCTGGTTCGCCACGGCGGCCTCACTTCCGGGGCTCTCGATCGATGCCGAGGTGGCGGCCCGCCGGATCGTCCGGGCGACTCTGCGTGGCCGGGCGACGCTGACTTTCACGCCGTTGGCCTATCTGGCCCCCCGGGTCGAGGCCCTCGCCCCACGGGTCACCGCTGCGCTGCTCGCGCTGACCACCCGCACCTTGCCCAACGGCACCGCCGATCGTGACCCGGAGACCATCGAAGGTTCGCTGGCCGCGCGCCGGCTCGCTCCGGTGGCCCGTCGGGTGGTCGACCAGTTGACTGTGCTGGGTCGCCGCGCCGCTACCCGGACCAACGAGCTCTAACGGCGGCCGCGCCGACGGATGGTCACTCGTCCCAGCGGCGCGGCCGCGGAGCTTTCTCTGAGCCAGCAATGCATCAGTGGGCCCTCGGCCCATCCGACGATATGCCAGAGAATGCACAAATCCCCCGTAGGTGACTGATTGCTCAGTTCCCTACGGGGGATTTGTATGTCCGGCGACGTCCTAGTCTCCCACACGGTTCCCCGTGCAGTACCATCGGCGCTGAGAAGCTTAACTTCCGGGTTCGGAATGGGACCGGGTGTTTCCCTCTCGCCATGATCACCGAAACTCTATGGAGATGTCAGTCGAATCAAGCAGTTTTATGCTCTCGACCGTGTCTCGAGAGACTTCACAGTGGACGCGTACATCAATGTAGTCAACAAGCCCTCGGCCTATTAGTATCGGTCAGCTCCACACATTGCTGTGCTTCCACATCCGACCTATCACCCAGTGATCTGCTGGGGGCCTTACCAGGTTACCCTGTGGGAGCCATCATCTTGGAGCGTGCTTCCCGCTTAGATGCTTTCAGCGGTTATCACTTCCGAACGTAGCCAACCAGCCGTGCTCTTGGCAGAACAACTGGCACACCAGAGGTTCGTCCGTCCCGGTCCTCTCGTACTAAGGACAGCTCTCCTCAAGACTCCTACGCGCGCAGCGGATAGGGACCGAACTGTCTCACGACGTTCTAAACCCAGCTCGCGTGCCGCTTTAATGGGCGAACAGCCCAACCCTTGGGACCGACTCCAGCCCCAGGATGCGACGAGCCGACATCGAGGTGCCAAACCATGCCGTCGCTATGGACGCTCGGGCAAGATCAGCCTGTTATCCCCGGGGTACCTTTTATCCGTTGAGTGACGGCGCTTCCACATGCCACCGTCAGATCACTAGTCCCGACTTTCGTCCCTGCTCGAGGTGTCCCTCTCACAGTCAAGCTCCCTTGTGCACTTACACTCGAAACCTGATTGCCAACCAGGCTGAGGGAACCTTTGGGCGCCTCCGTTACCTTTTGGGAGGCGACCGCCCCAGTCAAACTACCCATCAGGCACTGTCCCTGATCCAGATAATGGACCTAGGTTAGATATCCAGAACAGCCAGAGTGGTATTTCAACGTTGACTCCACAACCACTGGCGTGGCTGCTTCACAGTCTCCCACCTATCCTACACAAGCTGTACCGAACACCAATACCAAACTATAGTAAAGGTCCCGGGGTCTTTCCGTCCTGCTGCGCGTAACGAGCATCTTTACTCGTAGTGCAATTTCGCCGAGTCCGTGGTCGAGACAGCGCCCAAGTCGTTACGCCATTCGTGCAGGTCGGAACTTACCCGACAAGGAATTTCGCTACCTTAGGATGGTTATAGTTACCACCGCCGTTTACTGGCGCTTAAGTTCAGTGCTTCGCCTTGCAGCTAACACTTCCCCTTAACGTTCCAGCACCGGGCAGGCGTCAGTCCGTATACATCGTCTTACGACTTAGCACGGACCTGTGTTTTTAGTAAACAGTCGCTTGGGCCTGGTCTCTGCGGCCTTCAACGCCAACCTGTCGCGAAGACAAGTGACGTGTCCGGCCCCCCTTATCCCGAAGTTACGGGGGCATTTTGCCGAGTTCCTTAACCACGGTTATCTCGATCACCTTGGTATTCTCTACCTGACCACCTGTGTCGGTTTAGGGTACGGGCGGCTCATGAACTCGCTCACGAAGGTTTTCTAGGCAGCATAGGATCACCCACTCGACGATCCGTAGATCGTCCAGCCATCATGTCTCAGGCACACCAGATGCGGATTTGCCTACACCTGACCCTACACATTTAGCCCGGGACTACCATCGCCCGGGATGGGCTACCTTCCTGCGTCACTCCGCAGCTTGCCTAATACGAATCTGGGTCGCAGGCTCATCACGTATTGACCCGAAGGTCGCCACGCGACTTGCGAGCTCAGCATCGTTCGCCTCGGCATGATCGTTCATACGCCGGTACGGGAATATCAACCCGTTGTCCATCGACTACGCCTGTCGGCCTCGCCTTAGGTCCCGACTTACCCAGGGCAGATTAGCTTGACCCTGGAACCCTTGGTCTTTCGGTGGAGGAGTTTCTCACTCCTCATTCGCTACTCATGCCTGCATTCTCACTCGTGTGCTCTCCACGGCTGGGTCACCCCGCCGCTTCCTCGCGCACACGACGCTCCCCTACCCATCCACACACCTGGACCACACCACAAAGATGCAATCGGGCTAATATGTGAATGACACAGCTTCGGCGGATTGCTTGAGCCCCGCTAAATTGTCGGCGCAGAATCACTTGACCAGTGAGCTATTACGCACTCTTTCAAGGGTGGCTGCTTCCAAGCCAACCTCCTGGTTGTCTCCGCAACTCCACATCCTTTTCCACTTAGCAATCGCTTAGGGGCCTTAGCTGGTGTTCTGGGCTGTTTCCCTCTCGACTACGAACCTTATCGCCCGCAGTCTCACTGCCGCGCTTAAACTTACCGGCATTCGGAGTTTGGCTAATTTCGGTAAGCTTGTGGGCCCCCTAGACTATCCAGTGCTCTACCTCCGGCAAGAAACACGCGACGCTGCACCTATATGCATTTCGGGGAGAACCAGCTATCACGGAGTTTGATTGGCCTTTCACCCCTATCCACAGCTCATCCCCCAGGTTTTCAACCCTGGTGGGTTCGGGCCTCCACGACGTCTTACCGTCGCTTCACCCTGGCCATGGATAGATCACTCCGCTTCGGGTCTAGAGCACGCGACTCAATCGCCCTATTCGGACTCGCTTTCGCTACGGCTTCCCCACACGGGTTAACCTCGCCACGTACCACTAACTCGCAGGCTCATTCTTCAAAAGGCACGCCGTCACAACAATCGTAAACGATCATCGCTCCGACGGATTGTAGGCAATCGGTTTCAGGTACTATTTCACTCCCCTCCCGGGGTACTTTTCACCTTTCCCTCACGGTACTAGTCCGCTATCGGTCACCAAGGAGTATTTAGGCTTAACGGGTGGTCCCGCCAGATTCACACCCAATTTCAGGGGTTGGGTGCTACTTGGGGTTACACTGCACAGTGATCACATTACGTCTACAGGGGTATTACCTTCTATGCCGTACTTTCCCAAAGTACTTCGACTTCTGAGATCATTTCTTACTGTGTGACCAGTCGACAGCCCGGTCCCAATGGCCCCACAACACCGCACATGCAACGCCTGTCAGCTATCACACATGTACGGTTTGGCCTCATCCGCGTTCGCTCGCCACTACTTACGGAATCACGGTTGTTTTCTTTTCCTGTGGGTACTGAGATGTTTCACTTCCCCACGTTCCCTCCAACTACCCTATATATTCAGGTAGAGGTCGCCGGACATTACTCCGGTTTCTTTCGAGGTTTCCCTATTCGGAGATCCCCGGATCAAAGCTCGTTTACCAGCTCCCCGGGGCTTATCGCAGGTTACAACGTCCTTCATCGGCTCTTGGTGCCTAGGCATCCACCGATTGCCCTTAGTAGCTTGTTGTTACTACAAAGATGCTCGCGTCCACTGTGAAGTTCTCAACACACGGGCGAAAAACAACCCCCGCACACCCAAAGGTGATTAGAGCGCTGATCCGCTGGAGAAGACAAGCCACCACACCACCCACCAGAAGAAACCTCCTGGTGCGATGATGCCGACGACCGACCCCTCAGGACCCAACAGCGTGCCTAGGTCATCACCGCCACCCGAACCGCGTTCCACTCCCCCACCCCCCAAACGAAGGGACAGGAGTTGTACTAACCCACAGACGACGACAACAACTTAATAGTCAATGTTCCACATTCCAGAGCCTGCCGGCCACGAACGAACGCCGTGGAACCGAACAGATGAACCACACACCCCCAAAGGACGTGTGTGGCTGCAATGCTCCTTAGAAAGGAGGTGATCCAGCCGCACCTTCCGGTACGGCTACCTTGTTACGACTTAGTCCTAATCGCCAGTCCCACCTTCGACGGCTCCCCCCTCAAGAGGTTGGGCCACCGGCTTCGGGTGTTACCGACTTTCATGACTTGACGGGCGGTGTGTACAAGGCCCGGGAACGTATTCACCGCAGCGTTGCTGATCTGCGATTACTAGCGACTCCGACTTCATGGGGTCGAGTTGCAGACCCCAATCCGAACTGAGACTGGCTTTTTGGGATTCGCTCAACCTTGCGGTATCGCAGCCCTTTGTACCAGCCATTGTAGCATGCGTGAAGCCCTGGACTTAAGGGGCATGATGACTTGACGTCATCCCCACCTTCCTCCGAGTTGACCCCGGCAGTCTCCTATGAGTCCCCACCATAACGTGCTGGCAACATAGAACGAGGGTTGCGCTCGTTGCGGGACTTAACCCAACATCTCACGACACGAGCTGACGACAGCCATGCACCACCTGTATACCGACCTTGCGGGGGCTACATCTCTGCAGCTTTCCGGCATATGTCAAACCCAGGTAAGGTTCTTCGCGTTGCATCGAATTAATCCGCATGCTCCGCCGCTTGTGCGGGCCCCCGTCAATTCCTTTGAGTTTTAGCCTTGCGGCCGTACTCCCCAGGCGGGGCACTTAATGCGTTAGCTTCGGCACGGAGAACGTGGAATGTCCCCCACACCTAGTGCCCACCGTTTACGGCGTGGACTACCAGGGTATCTAAGCCTGTTTGCTCCCCACGCTTTCGCTTCTCAGCGTCAGGTAATGCCCAGAGAACCGCCTTCGCCACCGGTGTTCCTCCTGATATCTGCGCATTCCACCGCTCCACCAGGAATTCCGTTCTCCCCTGCATCCCTCTAGTCTGCCCGTATCAAAAGCACGCTCAGAGTTAAGCCCTGAGTTTTCACTTCCGACGCGACAGACCGCCTACAAGCCCTTTACGCCCAATAATTCCGGACAACGCTCGGACCCTACGTATCACCGCGGCTGCTGGCACGTAGTTGGCCGGTCCTTCTTCTGTTCCTACCGTCACTTTCGCTTCGTCGGAACTGAAAGCGGTTTACAACCCGAAGGCCGTCATCCCGCACGCGGCGTTGCTGCATCAGGCTTCCGCCCATTGTGCAATATTCCCCACTGCTGCCTCCCGTAGGAGTCTGGGCCGTATCTCAGTCCCAGTGTGGCCGGTCGCCCTCTCAGGCCGGCTACCCGTCGAAGCCTTGGTGAGCCATTACCTCACCAACTAGCTGATAGGCCGCGAGCCCATCCTTGACCGAAAAACTTTCCACACACCCACATGAGTGAATGTGTCATATCCGGTATTAGCAGCTGTTTCCAACTGTTATTCCAGAGTCAAGGGCAGGTTGCTCACGTGTTACTCACCCGTTCGCCACTCGTGTACCCCCGAAGGGGCCTTACCGTTCGACTTGCATGTGTTAAGCACGCCGCCAGCGTTCGTCCTGAGCCAGGATCAAACTCTCCGTTGAAAAATATCGAAAACACCAACACAGGCCAAAGCCCGCATCCGCGGAATCGTCAAAAACAACCTCAAGCTCGACATCCGACATGGACCCTAACTGGGTCAATCATCAATCAATCTCAAAGGAACCCCACCCAACATCATCCACCAACACCCACCCCAAAAAAGGGCAGACACCGACGAACAACACCAGGCACGGGTTTCAATAGTGCATATTTGGCATTGACTTTTAGCACGCTGTTGAGTTCTCAAGTTTCGGGCGCACACCGCTCCGGGACTTTCACATCCCGGATTGGGGCAACTCGACTAACCTTACGAGGCTTTCTGCACCGTGTCAACTCGAGGAGTTGAACTCGATCTTTCCGGCCCCGCTGTCTCCGCTCCGAGGAACGGCGACCAGGAGAGATTAGTAGGTTACGGGCGAGTTGCCAACTCGGCTCAGGAGCGGCCTCGGCTCACCCCGACAGCGCGCCCCAAAGGCGCGACACGGCGTCGTCCCCCGAGCCCACTCGGTCGGAGGTCACATCGAGGCTCGACTGTCACTGACCGGGAGCAGCTCGACCGCGGGATACCAGGAGGCCAGCACCGCGCCGTCCTGGGCGACGGCCACGTACGCCTCCCAGCCTTGATCGGCCCGACGCCACACCACGACCAGCCCCGGGTGCCGAGCCCCGTCGGACATGCTCACCCAGACGTGGCGGCACGGGGGCTCGCTCATCCGGACGCCTTGGCGTCGTTCCGCGGCGCCGCGTCCCGGACTGCGACGATCCGCTCTCCCGCCACCCACTCCACGAGCAGACCGCCGGCAAACGGGACCATCACGACCAGCGCGTTCCACGCCGCGGCGGTGGCATTGCGCACGGGAGCGTGCTGCCAGGCCACGATGACTCCCGGGCGCGGTGGTCCGTAGTCCCCGTGGCCGCGCACCCAGACGTGGCGGATCTCGGGTTCGCTGGGCTGCCACACGTCGTCAGAATAGATCGCGCGTTCGATATGAGCCATCGGGTCCGGCGTGTCCTGCTCGTCGGTTCACCCGACCGGTGTCCGATACCGGACATGTCACCAACCGGCTACGCCAGCGGTTTGGCTCGGCGGCGACTGGTCCGGCATAGTTCTCAACGAAGCGGCGATCAGATGAACCCCCGAGCATCTGATCGCCGCTTTTCTGCTGCCCGGACCCGGACCCGGACCGGGGCGGGCGTGGCTCGCGCACCGCACCCCTCGCGAACGTCATGGTGTGGAGGCGTCCGGCCCGGGATCCGCGGTCAGCGTCGACGATTCGCCCGAGCACGAAGAATGGTGCGGTGGCCATACCGGAGAAGACCTGTGCCTCGTGCGGACGGACCATCACGTGGCGGAAGAAGTGGGCCCGGGACTGGGATCAGGTCCGCTACTGCAGCGACGCCTGTCGGCGTCGCGGTCGGAGCGCCGACGACGATGGCCTCGAGGCCGCCATCCGAACGGCGTTGACCCGATCCCGCACGGTCAGCGACGTCGATCTCGTGGCCGCCACCGGGGCGGAGCGGGAAACGGTGCGGCGTGCCGCCCGCCGTCTGGTCGCCTCCGGGGACCTCGAGATCGTCCAGGCCGGCCGGGTGGTCGACCCGTCGACCGCCAAGGGCGCATTCGCTGTCCGTCGGCGCTCGCCCGGCTGACCTCTCCTACCGCTGTGGCTAGGCGTGATGCCTGGGTATCGTCCGTCGGGGCGAGTAGGATGAGGCCATGGCCAGTCCTCGGAACGCTCTCCGGCGGATGCAGGCCCGCCGATCCACCTGGCTGGCGATCGTCGGTGCCGCGCTCGTCGCCCTGGGCATCGTCTTGACGGTGACCCAGGTCGTCGGTGACGTCGTCCCCACCGTGCTCGCCGTGCTCGGGTTGGTGTTGTTCGTCATCGGGTCGGCGATCGGGACACGGATGGTGTTCGACAACTTCCGCTTCCGCCGCGACCAGTCCTACTACGACGACGAGTAGGTGCAGGGATCCTGGTGCCCGAAGCGGCGAGCAGATGAACCACCGAGCATCTGCGCGCCGCTCCGTGTGCTGTCAGGCTCCGGCGTCGAGCGTCACCACGTCGTTGTCGCCTGCGGTGTAGCGGCTCCCGGTCAGCTTGACCTTGGCCAGGCTGAGCGCCGTGGCGATCCGACCGCCCGGTCCGTCCCAGTACTCGGCGGTACTGCCGTCCACCTTGATGCACACGATCGAGTCGTCATCCGGGCCCTGAGGGAACCACGCCTCCATCTCGGTCGACCACAGCTCGGCCATCCGCTCGCGGTCGGCGACCACCTCGGCCGTCCCGTTGACCGACACCCACGTACTGGGCGAGGTCAGGGTCACGGCGACGTGCGGATTGGCCTCGATGTTGCGCACCTTGCGTGAGTCGCGCGAACTGATGAACCACAGGGTGCCGTCGAACGCCACGTCCTGATGCGACATCGGTCGGCTGATCAGCTCCCCGTCGGTGTCGACGGTGGTGAGCATGGCGAACCGGACGTCCTTCATCAGGTCCGCGACCGTGTCGATCGAATCGGATCCACTGGTCGGTGCACTGGTTGTTGTCATGATCAGGGTTCTGCCCGGCCGGTGGTCGCGGATGCCGATCGCGTCCGGTCGACCGGTCCGACGCCACCGGTGGACCGGCGGGTGGGCGGCCTAGGCTGCAGCCAGACCCGGTGCGGACCCGCCGCGCCACTGCGAGAGGACGATCGTGACCGAGCCCGATTCCACCCCGAACGCCGACGAGACGCCGGACGCCGCCGACTCCGCGTCGGAGGCGGCGACGGATCACGCTGCCGAAGCCGACGACGTCGCCGACGACTACAGCCTCGGCTCCACGAACGAACCCGACGGCGCCGACCGCGACGTGCCCGCCGGCGAGGACTACGCCGGCAGCGGCTTCTGAGCGGACGTCGTCCATCGCTCGCCTCGAGCGACGCCGGGTGCCCACGCGGTGACCGGCGTCGCCGAGGCTCTGCTCACTTGAGCCCGGTCCGCGCCACTCCCTGCACGAAGTACCGCTGGAACAGCGCGAAGACGAGCAGCATCGGCAGGATCGACACGAACGACATGGCGAGCAGTGGTCCGAAGTCGCTGCCGAACTGACTGATCAGGAACTGCAGACCCACCGGCAGGGTGTACGCGCTCGCATCGGTGAGCACGATCAGCGGCCAGACGAACTCGTTCCAGCGCCACATGAAGGTGAAGATCACCAGGGCGGCGACCAGCGGGCCGGACAGTGGCAGCACCACCGACCAGAACGTCCGCAGATGCCCCGCGCCGTCGATCCGCGCGGCTTCGATCAACTCGTCCGGGATGCCGAGGAAGAACTGGCGGGCCATGAACAGCCCGAACGCCTCGGCCAGCCGGGGCAGGACGACCCCCCAGGTGCTGTTGAGCAGATGCAGGTCGATGACGACCTGGAACTGCGGAACCATGATCACCTGGACCGGCACCATCAGCGTGCTGATGATCAGCAGGAACAACACGTTGCGCAACGGGAACCGCAGCTTGGCGAAGGCGTAACCGGCCGACAGGTTGATCACCAGGGTGAGCACCACCGACAGTCCGGCGATCAGCACCGAGTTGCTCAGCCAGCGCGCGAACGGATACTCCTGCCACGGCTCGAGGTAGTTCGCCCAGTGCCAGTTCTGCGGCCACAGGGCCACCGGCAGCGTGCTCAACTCGTCGGTGGTGGCCACCGAGGTCCGCAGCATCCAGTAGATCGGGAACATCATCAGCGCCAAGGCGACGGTTCCGATGATCACCCGCAGCCAGATCACCCGGCGTGACTGCCGCGGTCCGTCGTCCTCCCGGGCCGGATCGCCCGGTTCCGCCGTCGTGACGGCCGTCGTGGCCAGTGCCGCACTCATGCTTCGTCCCCGCCCCGTCGCACGCGCCACTGGACCGCGGTGAAGGCCAGCATGATCACGTAGATGATGACGCCGATGGCCGCCGCGTAGCCCTGCCGGCGCTGGTTGAACCCCTGGTCGTACGCGTACTGGACCAAGAAGGTGGTCGCGGTGCCCGGCCCGCCGCGGGTGAGCACGTAGACCACGTCGAACACCTGGAAGCTGGCGATCACCGAATAGATGATCATGAAGAAGGTCGTGGTGCGCAACAGCGGCCAGGTGATGTAGACGAAGCGACGCCATCCCACCGCGCGGTCGACCGCCGCGGCCTCGTAGAGCTCACCGGGGATGGCCTGCAGCCCGGACAGGTAGACGACCATCCCGAACCCGATGCCCTGCCACGTGGTCACGATGATCACCGAGATCAGCGCGGCCGTCCCGTTGCCCTGCCAGTCGATGGTCGGCAGCCCGAGCGACGCGGCCAGCTGATTGAGGATCCCGGTCAACGGATCGAACAGCCGGAGGAAGATGATGCCGGCGGCCACCCCGGAGATGACGACCGGGACGTAGATCAGCGCCCGGAACAGACCCCGGGCCGGCATCACCCGGTTGAGCAACAGCGCCGCACCCAGCCCGAGCGCGATCCCGATCGGCACGGTGATCGCGGTGTAGACGGCGGTGTTGGCCAGCGCGGTCCAGAACGTCCCGTCGCCGACGATGGTGCGGTAGTTCTGCACGCCGATGAACCGCATCCGCCCGAACCCGGAGTAGCGGTGCAGGCTGTACCAGAAGGTCAGCACCAGCGGGATGAACATGAACACGGTGAAGAACAGCAGCGCCGGCCCGACCAGGATCAGTCCGGCGTTGCGCTCCGAGCGCCGCATCGCCGAACCCCGACGTCGACGCGGACCGGGACCGGTCCGCGTCGACCCCGTGGTCGGCGCCTCGTGGACCAGGGCCATCGCCGGGCCTAGACCTGCAGAGCCTTGGTGATGCCCTTGGTCAGCGCGTCGATGACCGCATCGGTGCTCGAGGACGGGTCGGACAGGTACTGGTCCATCGAGTCGACCAGCGCCTGGTTGATCCCCGGGAACGCCGGCAGGGTCGAGGTCTTGACCAGCTTCTCCGGCAGCGTGGTGGCCTGCTGCTGGAACACCGGCATCAGATCGTTGCGGGTGGCGAAGTCGAGATTGGCCGAAGCCAGGTCGTTGCGCACCGGCAGCACGCCGGTCTGCTCGCAGAAGAGCTGCATGTTCTCCTTGGTGACCAGGAACTTGGCGAACTCGGCCGCGACCTCCTTGTTCTTCGACCCTTCGGTGACGACGATCGCGTTGCCGCCGAGGTCGGTCGCCGCACCCACGTCGCGCGGCAGGAAGGTGGCGCCCCACTCGAACTTCTTCTTCACCGCCGCGTCGAGCGACGGAACGAGGAAGTCTCCGGCCTGGATCATCGAGATCTTCTGGGTCGGGAAGATCTCGTCGGGGTAGGTCGGGCGCTTGACCAGCACGCTCGGCGCGTGCAGGCCCTGGGTGTAGAGACCCTTGGTCCACTCGAGCGCCTTGCGAGCCTGGTCGGTGTCCAGGGTGACGGCCTGGTACGCGTCGTCGAGCACGGTGCCGCCGGCCTGGAACAAGGTGTTGAACCAGCGGAAGGCACCGTAGAGCTGGTAGTTGAAGGCGAACGGGACCGCGTCGCCGTTGGCCCCCTTGAGCTGGTTGAGCACCTCGACGAACTGCTCCCAGGTCCACGCCGTCTCCAGCGTGGTCGGGACGTCGCTGATGCCGGCCTTCTCGAAGTGGTCCTTGTTGTAGACCAGCGCCGAGACGTCGGTGTGGTGCGGCACACCGGCGGGGGCGCCGTCGACGGTGATCGAGTTCCACAGGGCCGGGAAGAACTGGTCGGCGTAGCCGTCGCCGAACGCATCGGTCAGATCGGCCAGCGCGCCGTTGTTCGCGTAGCCGGCCACGTCGGTGTACGAGACCCGGAAGAGGTCGGGAGCCTGGTTGGCCTGCAGCCGGCGATCGACCACGGTGCGGATCTGGTCGTAGGGCAGGACCTCGATCTTCACCTCGGCGCCGCGCGCGGCCTTGAAGTCGGCGGCGATCTTCTTGAACGCCACCAGTTCCTGGTCGCCGGCCCAGGTGGTCAGGGTGACGGTGCCGCTGAGCTGACCGCCGCTCGAGTCCGACGTCGGACCCTCACTCGTCCCCGGGGTTGCGTCGTCTCCACAGCCGGCCAGCATCAGCCCCGCTCCAGCCAAGCCGGTGGTGCGGAGGAATGAGCGGCGATTCAAAGTCGTCATGACGTCCTCTTCCGTTGTTCGAGCCGCCTTGGATCACCCCGAGGTCGCCGGCCCGTGCCTGCTCCGAGAATCAAGGCGAACGTACGCCCCGTCCAGGACCACTACGCTCGGGCCGTGGATCGACCCGAGCTGAGCACCGAGGAACTGCGGGGCGTGCAGCTGACGGTGCTCTCGGAGTTCGACCGCCTGTGCCGTCAGCATCGTCTCACCTACTACGTGACCTACGGCACACTCCTCGGCGCGATTCGGCACGGTGGCTACATCCCGTGGGACGACGACGTCGATGTCATGATGCCGCGGGCCGACTACGACCGGCTGACCGCGACGTTCGCGGTCGCGCCCCCGCTCCATCTGCGGCTGGACAGCCCGGCCACCCGACCCGGCTGGCCGTTCCCGTACGCGAAGATCAGCGACGACCGGACCGAGGTGTTCGAGCCGTTGGCCGAGCCGCTGCCGCTCGGAGTCAATCTCGACGTGTTCCCGCTCGACCCCGTCCCGGAGGGTCCGCTGGTTCGTATGCTCCAGGCCCGGGTGCTGCACCTCCTGCTCTGGGCGGTCGAGCTGCGCTACATCGCCACCGAACGCGGCCGCGGGTGGCACCGTCCGGCGAGCCTCGCCGTGGTCAAACCGCTGCTGCACCTGGTCCCGGCCCGGCTGCTGGTGGCCGCCGTGACCCGCCTCGCGCGGGTCGGCGGCCGTGGCGCCGGCTGGGTCGGCGTCCGGGTCGGTTCGTACGACTGGTCGGTCCCCGCCGCCGCCCTGGGGACCCCGCAGGAGATCACCTTCGACGACCTGCAGCTGCTCGGACCGGCCGATCCGCACGCGGTGCTGACCGCGATGTACGGCGACTACCGGCAGCTCCCGCCGGTTCCCGAGCGGGTCAGCCACCACGCCTTCATCGCCGTCTGGCGCTGAGTCCCTCCAGACACGGGGGACGGGGCGCGGGCGGCGGAAGTCCGCCGACCGCGCCCCGGTCACCGCTCGGCGCTCAGCGCGCCAGGGACTGCTGTCCGGCCTCCTTGGCGCCGGACCCGTCATGGCCTTCGATCGTCCGCTCCCGATCGTCGGACACGGCGATGCTGATCTTGCGCGGCTTGGCCCGCTCGGCGACCGGAATCCGCAGCTGGAGCACGCCGTCGCGGTAGGCGGCGGTGATCCGGTCGAGGTCGAGGTTGTCGCCGAGGATCAACTGCCGGCTGAACAACCCCCGCGGCCGCTCGGACGCCAGCTGTTCACCGGACGTCTCGCGCATCGGCCGGTCGGCCCGCACGGTGAGCACGTTGCGCTCGACGTCGAGGTCGATCGACCCCGGCTCGACACCGGGCAGATCGAACTCCACGGCGACGGTCTCGCCGTCACGCCACGCATCCATCGGCATCATCGCGGGCCGGGCCACGGTCCCGAAGACCTGCTGGGTCAGGCGATCCATCTCACGGAACGGATCGGTACGCATCAACACCATGAGTCACCTCCTGAGATCAACCAATACTGGGTGATGCTTCATCGCTAACCTGTAGCGACTGATACAGGTATTATGCGACGTGTAGATATGAAGTCAAGTCCTGAGGAGGCAGCATGGTCGACGATTCCGGGCCCCGGCCACCACCCGCCGCGACGAGCCCCGACCCGGCGGCCGGCCGCGGGGTCTACGGCATCGGGGTGACGTCCGAGCTGCTCGGGACCGGGATGCAGAACCTGCGCGCGTACGAGCGGGCCGGGCTGGTGTTGCCGGCGCGGACTCCCGGTGGGACCCGCCTCTACAGTTCCGACGACGTGGCCCGGCTCCGTCGGGTCCAGACGCTGCTCGAGCAGGGCCTGAACCTGGTCGGCATCGCCCAGGTCCTCGACCTGCAGGACGACAACCAGCGGCTGCGCGACCGGCTGGCCCGGCGCGACGCGGCCGACTCAGGCGACGGTGACCACGGCAGCGAGGGGCGTGTCGTCGGCTGACGTGCCGACCAGGACGGCGTAGTCGCCGGGAGCGACGACGAAGCCCCGGGATGCGTGGTCCCAGACGCTGAACGGGTGGTGGGTGGCGGCCGGGTCGACGATGATCTCGACCCGCCGCGTCTCGGCGGGCTCGAGGTGGATCTTGGCGAAACCGACCAACCGCTTGGGCGGCTGTCCGGCCACCGGCACCCCCAGGTAGACCTGGACGACCTCGGCCCCGGCCACCGGCCCGGTGTTGGTCACCGAGACCGCGACCACCACTGGCGCGGACGCGGGATCGGGCGCGTCGACGGCCAGGTCGGCGAGCGCGAAGGTGGTGTAGGACAGCCCGAAACCGAAGCCGAACCGCGGTGCGATCTGCTGGCTCTGGTGCCAGCGGTAGCCGACCTGCAGGCCCTCGGAATAGCGCAGCGTCGGGTACCCGTCACCCTCGTCGACCCCCGGGTAGCGCTCCGGGTGTCCGGCGTAGAGCGTGTCGTCCTCGTTGACCGGGTAGCTGGTCGGCACCTTGCCCGAGGGGTTGACCACCCCGAAGAGCAGGTCGGCGACCACGTGGCCGTCCTCGCTGCCCTGGTTCCAGACCTCGAGCACGGCCGGCGCCCGATCGATCCACGGCATCAGGATCGGGTTGCCGTCCTTGAGGACCACGACGGTGCGCGGGTTGACCCCGAGCAGGGCCTCGAGCATGGCGTCCTGGTCGTGGTCCATCGCGGCGTCGGCCTGGTCCGCCCCTTCGGTGGCGATCAGCCCGGCCATCAGCACGACGGTCGAGGCGGCGGCGGCGAGTTGCCGCGCGTCCTCCAGGTTGGACAGGTCGTCGGCCACGGTGAACCGGGTGACCGCCGCGGTCGAGCCCAGGTCGGCCAGCACGTCGCGCATCCCGTCCTCCGGGGTCACGGTATAGAGCGGGTCGACCTTCGACGAGCCGCCGCCGCCCAGGCAGGCTTCGTCGACGAACGCGGCCTGACCGATGATGACCAGGTCGTCGAGATCGGGGCGCAACGGCAGCAGCCGGTCGTCGTTCTTGAGCAGCACCGCGATCTGACCGCCGATGCGGCGGGCGATCGCACCGTGGGCTGCGGCGTCGATGACCCCGGGCGCGTACGGCCGCTCGAACTGGCCGAAGCGGAACATCTGGGTGTAGCGGCGGACCAGCGCCCGGTCGACCGTCTCGATCTCCAGGCTGGTGTCGGCCAGCGCGGCCTTGACGGTGGCCTCGTTCAGCCATGTGGCGTCCGGCATCTCGTGGTCCATCCCGGCGTGCAACGAGGCGGCCGTCGACCGGCACGACCAGAAGTCGGACTGCACGTAGCCCTCGAAGCCCCACTCGCCGCGGAGCACGTCGGTCAGCAGGTAGCGGTTCTCAGTGGCGTACGTGCCGCGGACCCGGTTGTACGCACTCATCACCGCGGCGATCTCGGCGTCCTTGACCAGCATCTCGAACGGGAGCAGATAGAGCTCGCGGAGCACGTGCTCGTCGACCTCGACGTTGGCCCGGAAGCGCTCATACTCCTGGTCGTTGACCACGAAGTGCTTGGCCATGGCGATCACCCCGTGCGCCTGGATGGCCCGGGCCACCTCGACTCCCAGCACCCCGGACAGGTACGGGTCCTCGGAGAAGTACTCGAAATTGCGCCCGGCGATCGGGGTGCGGTGCAGGCAGACGCCGGGACCCTCGAGCACGTGCTGACCGAGCGTCGCCGCCTCGGCACCGATGATGTCGCCATACGCCCGGGCCAGTTGCGGGTCGAAGCCGGCGGCCAGCCCGATGGTCATCGGCAGCGAGGTGGCGGGCGGGCTGGGAGTCCCGTCACCCATCCCGACCCCGACCGGACCGTTGGTGATCCGGAACCGCGGGATGCCCAGGTCGTCGATCGCGGTGACATGGCGCTCGATCCGGATCTGTGCGGCCAGGGCGTCGAGGTCGCCACCCTCCTCGGCCACCCGGGCGCTCATCGCGTAGATGTCGATGGTCTCCATGGCCCCGTGCAGCTGGGCGATCTTCTGCTCCAGGGTCATCGCTTCGACCAGCGATCGGGCCCGCTCGCGCGGCGGGAGGGTGGTGTCGAGCCAAGGGTTGGTCATGGTCGTGGCCTTTCGGGTGCTGCGGTGCCGGTCGGGAGGGGTCAGGGGCGGGTGGTGAGGACGATGTGGTCCTCGGGCGATTCGCCGGCCGCGGTCAGTTCGGCGAGCTTGCGCGCCTCGGTCTCGTTGCGGATCTGCTTGAACCGCTCGTCGTTCAGCGGGTAGCGCGCGAAGATGATCATCGCGATCAGTGCGGCCACGGCGGGCAGCAGACCGATGGTCGCCTTGATGGCCAGGATCGCGCTGTCGGGCTGGACCGGGTTGGGAACGGTGGCGCTCGCGGCGATGTAGCCGCCGACGGCCAGGGCCCAGGCGCCGAGGGCACCGCCGATCGACTGGGTGACCTTGCGGGTGAAGGAGAACAGCGCGTACGTGGCGCCCTCGGTCCGCTTGCCGGTCTTCCACTCGCCGTACTCGACGGTGTCGGCCTCGAGACCGAACATCACCGTGTTGATCAGGCTGGCGCCGATGCCCTTGACGGCCAGCGTGAGCAGGACCAGCCAGAACATGTCGGCCGGGGCGAAGAACAGCCCGACGCCGCCGACGACGGTGAACACCCCGCAGTACTGGAAGATGTTCTTCTTGCCGAAGCGGTCGATGATCTTCGGGATGAACGGCGTGATGGCCAGCGCGATCCCGGTGTTGACCAGGGTGATGATCCCGACCAGCCCGATGTTGCCGAGCACGTACTGGGCGTAGAAGGCGGTGGTCCCGCCGACGGCGAAGACGCCGATCAGATAGAAGAAGCTCGACGCGCACAGGTAGGCCAGCGGGGTGTTGCTGCGCACCGTGGCGACGGTGTCCTTGATGCTGATCCGCGGCTGGATCCGCACGACCTGTTCGCGGCAGGCCCAGGCGGTGAACCAGAAGGCGATCGTGCCGACCACCACGAAGGCCAACGTGACCTGGGTGAAGACCCCCTGGACGGCGGCCTGATAGGCCATCAGGTCCTCGGGTCCCTGGATCAGCGCCTTCTGGGCCGCGCAGGTCGCCGATGAACCCGCCGACCACGAAGGTCAGGACGACCCCGCCGATACCGGCGCCGAAGGCCCGGGCCGAGACCAGCTTGGCCCGCTCGTGCACCGACTGGGTGACGGCCGAGGCCAGCGAGCCGTAGGGGATGTTCACCAGCGAGTAGACCAGACCCGAGGACGGCGTAGGTGGCGTACGCGTAGGCCAACTTCATCCCCGCGTCGAAGCTGCTCGGCACGTTGAAGGTCAGGAAGCTCATGAACAGCAGCGGCACCGCGCCGAACATGATGAACGGCCGGAACTTCCCCCATCGGGTCATGGTCCGGTCGACCAGCCGGCCGGCGAACAGATCGGCGAACGCGTCCCAGAGCCGCACGACCAGGAACATCGTGCCGACGGCGGCGGCACTGATGCCGGCCACGTCGGTGTAGTAGTAGAGCAAGAAGGCCGTGCTCAGGCTGAAGGCCAGGTTGAACGCGAGGTCGCCGGCGCCGTAACCGGCCACCGTCTTGAACGGCAGCCGCTCCATCGACCGGAGGTCCTCCACCGCGGCGGGGTTCGTCATCGATACTCCTGAAGGTGTGATGTCTTGGCCGCTGTGTCCGGCCCGGTGCACTGATTCAACGGCTCACCAGGGGTTCCGGGCGAAGACTTGCCACCTGTTGCCAGCCGACGACCACGCGGTCGGTCGTGGCCGACGTTCCCGCCGATCGGGGCGCCCGGAAACGCGCCGGGCCCGCGACCGGAGTCCATCCGGTCGCGGGCCCGATCGCCGTGCGGCGAGGTGGTCAGCGCAGAGCCATCGCGGTGATGATCCGCGTGGTCAGCGCGGCCGGCGGGGCGTCGATGCCGATCACCGTGCCGTCCTCGTCGGGGTGCAGCCGCTCGAGGGTGGCCAGCTGCGAGTCGAGCATCGACGCCGGCATGAAGTGCCCGATCCGCGAGGAGAGGCGCGCGCTGAGCTGCTCGACGGTGCCGTCGAGGTGGACGAACCGGACCCGCGCGTCGGCCCCGGCCAGCACGTCGCGGTAACGGCGACGCAGTGCCGAGCAGGTCAGCACGGCATCACCGGGCACCGCGTCGATCCACGCCCTCAGCGCTCGCAGCCACGGCCATCGGTCGGCGTCGGTCAGTGGCACGCCGGCCGCCATCGCGGCCACATGGGCCGGAGGGTGGAAGTCGTCGGCCTCGGCGAACGACCAGCCGAGCTCGTCGGCCAGCCGGTGGGCCACCGTGGTCTTGCCCGACCCGGCCACGCCCATCACCACCAGCACGGTCCGCCGCCGCATCGGCGGTGACCCCGGGGCCTCGGTCGTGAGCGCGGTCGGGCGGGGTGCGGTCGGGCGGGGTGCGGTGATCATCCTTCGAGTCCTGTCGGGTCGGGTCGGCGGCCGTCGGGCTCGGCCGGGGCCTCGGAGCCGGGTTCCGACCGCAGCCGGTAGAGCACCTCGCCCGCATGGGGTTCGACGAAGGTGTCGGGGTCGGCCTCATAGGCCGCGATGTCCACGCTCGCCGGATCGAGGTAGTCGAGGTTGACCGCGCGGACCACGTCCTCGGGGATGCCGGTGGCCAGGGTGACCGTGACCCGGTTGCGCTCACCGTGCTCGGGATCCCAGGTGCCCTGGCCGCGCAGGTGGGTGGAGTGGGCGAGGTCGCCCCACGGCTGGCCCTTGAACCGCTCCCACTGACCGACGAAGTAGTCACGGTTGTGATAGCCGATCTCGGCGATCTGCGGATGCATCACCGACACCTCGGTGATGTGCGGGGCGTAGATGATCACCTCGCCGCCGTCGGCGACGATCGGCTCGAGCTTGTAGAAGCCCTTGGCCGCGGTCCAGATGTCCTCGTACTTGGTCGGCATGATCGACAGCACCCGTCGGACCGGGCGGTCGCGGTAGGACACGTGGGTCTCGGCCGAGATCGCGGCGCAGGCGGCCCAGGCGTCCTCCGGCGTGCCGAAGGCGGCGGCGTGCAGGGTGTCGGTGCCCGAGGCCACGACCAGGCAGAGCGCGAGCCGCTCGGTCGGGATCATCGTCGCCGCCTCGTTGATCAGCGCCCGGACCGGGGTGACGCCGCGGCTGCCGATCATCTCGGCGCTGGTGATCAGCGCTCCGACCCAGTGCGACAGGTCGATCAGCTCCTGACCGGACGACCCCGGGGAAGAAGTACTTGTTGCCGCCGGAGAAGCCGACCACCTCGTGCGGGAACACCGGGCCGACGACCACGGTGACGTCGGCCTCGACGACGTGCCGGTTGATCCGCACGGTCACCGCGGTGTCGGTCAGCAGACCGCCGGTCAGCTCGGCCAGCCGGTCGGCCCCGATGGTGCCCAGGGTGGTGAAGGTCTCCGGCAACCACGACTCGTGGTTGAGCACGGTCCAGCCCGGATAGGTCTCCGCCAGCGCACCGGGCCGATAGCCGAGGTGCCGGGCGAGGTGGTCCTCGCTCATCCCCTGGTGGGTGCCGAGGGCGATCAGCACGGTGACCGCGCTGGCCCGGCCGGCCAGCGCCTCGTACGCGGCGCGGAGCATCAGCGGGAGCGGGCAGGTCCGGGTGCCGTCCGGCACGACCAGGCAGACCCGTTTGCCGTCGACGTCGGCCCCGGCGAGCGACGCCCGGACGAAGGCGGTCACCTGCTCGGGATCGAGACGGACCCCCGGCCCGCCGATCACGGCGGCCCGGTCCGGGTCGCCGGGGTCGGTGCCGTAGCCGTCCGTCCGGCGGGGGGTGACGATGGTGGTCATGGAGGTCACTGTGCCGCCGGCGCGCGCGTCGTTGACAAGGATGCGAACCGGCTCCCGGCAACTCTCGGCAACCGTTGCCCTCGACCCGGGCACCCGACCCAGGATGAACCCATGCCCGCCACCGTGCCGTTGACCCTGGACCCGGATCGGCTGCTCCCCGCCGACCCCGCAGTGCGAGCCATCGCCCGTCGGTTGTACGCGGCGGTCGCCGAGTCGCCGATCATCTCCCCGCACGGCCACGTGCCGGCCGCGTGGCTGGCCGACGACATCGCCTTCCGCGATCCGACGTCGCTGCTGCTGACTCCCGACCACTACGTCAACCGGCTGCTGCACGCCCACGGCGTCGAGTTGTCCGAGCTCGGGGTCGGCCAGGGCGACCTGAGCGAGCCGCAGTCGCGGCACGCCTTCCGGACCCTGTGCCGGCACTGGGCGGTCTTCCGCGGCACCCCGGTGCGGTTCTGGTTGGAGGCCCAACTGGTCGGATCTGTTCGGCGTCCGGGTCCGGCCCTCGGCGACCACCGCCGACGACCTCTACGACCAGATCGCCGAGCGCGTTGACCACCGACGGGTTCCGGGCCGCGGGCGCTCTACGACCGCTTCGGCATCGAGGTGCTGGCCACGACCGACGACCCGAGCGACGACCTGGCCGCCCATCGGCGGCTGGCCGAGGACCCGACCTGGTCCGGGCGGGTCATCCCGACCTTCCGGCCCGACCGCTACCTCGAGCCCGGGACGCCGGGATGGACCGGCCACGCTGATCGGCTGGCCGAGGCGGCCGGGGTCGACACCGGCGACCTGACGCGGGTTCCTGGCCGCCCTGCAGAACCGCCGGCGCTACTTCCGCGCCCACGGCGCGGTGTCGGCCGACCACAGCCACGCCGACGTCCGGGCCGAGCGACTCGATCCCCGAGCCGCCACGGACCTGTTCGACCTCGCACGCAAGGAGGATCTGCGCGACGACGAGGCCACGGCGCTCCGCCGGCACCTGATGCTGGGAGATGGCCCGGATGTCGAGCGAGGACGGGCTGGTGATGACCCTCCATCCCGGGGTCAGCCGTGACCACCACGCGCCCACCCGGGACCGCTACGGCTCCGACGTCGGCGACGACATCCCGGTGGCCGTCGAGTTCACCCGGGCGCTGCGGCCGATGCTCGGCGATTTCGGCACCCACCCGAACTTCCGGCTGATCCTGTTCACCCTCGACGAGACCACCTTCTCGCGCGAGATCGCACCATTGGCCGGGTTCTATCCGAGCGTCTACGCGGGAGCACCCTGGTGGTTCCTCGACGCCCCCGAAGCCATCCGGCGCCACCGCGCTGCGGTCACCGAGACGGCGGGCTTCGGCAAGACCTCCGGCTTCATCGACGACACCCGCGCCTTCTGCTCGATCCCGGCGCGCCACGACATGTCCCGCCGCCTCGACGCCGGCTTCCTGGCCCAGCTGGTCGCCGAGCACCGCCTCGACGAGGACGAGGCGTTCGAGACGGCCGTCGACCTCGTCACCACCATCCCGCGAAAGGCCTTCCGGCTGTGACCACCGACCTGGAAACTCCTGCTTCCCCCTCCGCCCACGCACCCGGCCGGCTGCGACGACGCCGTCCCGCGCCGCCGGTGCGGCTGGTCCATCTCGGACTCGGCAACTTCCATCGCGCCCACCAGGCCTGGTACACCGCGCACGCCTCCGACGGGGCGGACTGGGGCATCGCCGCCTTCACCGGACGCCGGCCCGATGCCGCGCGCGACCTGGCCGGCCAGGACAGCCTCTACACCTTGATCGTCCGCGGCCCCGACGGTGACCGGTTCGAGGTCGTCGAGGCGCTGGCCGCGGTCCACCCGGCCGACGACCACGACGCCTACCTGGACTACCTGCGCCGCCGCGAGGTCGCCGTCGTCACCCTCACGGTGACCGAGGCGGCCTACCGGCACCGCGCCGACGGCCACCTCGACACCGACCACCCGGAGGTGGCCGCCGACCTGGCCGCGCTGCGCGCCGACCCCGACGCCCGGGCGGTCAGCCTCCCCGGCCGGCTGGTGGCCGGGCTGGCCGCGCGGCGGACGGCCGGAGCCGGACCGATCACCGTGCTGTCGTGCGACAACCTGCCCGACAACGGCGCGGTGACCGCGACCGTGGTCACCGAACTGGCCGGGCTGGTCGATCCCGGTCTGCGCGACTGGATCCTGGACGAGGTCGACTTCGCCTCCTCGATGGTCGACCGGATCACGCCGGCCACCACCGACGCCGACCGGGCCTTGGTCGCGCAGCGAGCAGGGCGTCGTCGACGTGGCCCCGGTCGCCGACCGAGCCGTACGCCGAATGGGTGGTCGCCGGTCGCTTCCCGGCCGGCCGCCCGGCCTGGGAGGACGCCGGCGCCCGGCTCGTCGACGACGTCACCGCGTACGAGCAGCGCAAGCTCTGGCTGCTCAACGGGTCGCACTCGCTGCTCGCGTACGCGGGGAGCCTGCGCGGTCACGCCACCATCGACGAGGCGGTCGCCGACCCGCAGTGCCGGGCCTGGGTCGAGGCCTGGTGGGACGAGGCCGGGCGGCACCTGCCCCTGCCCGAGGACGAGGTGACCGCGTACCGCGACGCGCTGTTGACCCGCTTCGCCAACCCACGGATCCGGCACCTGCTGGCCCAGATCGCCGCCGACGGCTCGCAGAAGATCCCCGTGCGGATCGTTCCCACCGTGCTGGCCGAGCGGGCCGCCGGCCGCGACCCGATCGGCGGGGCCACCGCCCTCGCCGCGTGGATCTGGCACCTGCGGGGCCACGGCGCACCGATCAAGGACGCCGGGGCCGAGGGCTGGACGGCCGACGAGGTCCGGTCAGTGCTGGCCCGGCTGGATCCGGCGCTGGCCGACGACGCCGCGCTGATCGCTTCGGTCGAGTCGGCCGTCCGCCGGCTCGACCCCCGCTGACGCGGTTCAGCGCCGGCGGGCGCCGGTCGAGCCGCGCAGCACCAGCCGGGCCGGGAGCAGCACCGGTTCGACGGGCGCGGCGTCGCGGTCGCGCCGGTGGGCCAGGTAGGCCACCGCGGTCGACCCCAGGCTGACCAGCGGCGCGGCGATGGTGGTCAGCCCCGGCTCGACCAGGTCGGCGTCGACGATGTTGTCGAAGCCGATCACGCTGACGTCGGCGGGCACCCGCCGGCCGGCGGCCAGCACCGCCTGCATGAAGCCGATGGCCATCAGGTCGTTGTAGGCGATCACCGCCGTGGTCGGGCGGAGCAGCCACTGCTCGGCCGCGGCCGCGCCGCCGCGGATGGTCGGGACGAACGGGCCGAGCCGTCGGACCTGCAGCATCGAGCTCCAGGCCGGCCTCCTTGAGCCCGCGCCAGCGCATCCCGTTGGCGTACGAGGCCTCGGGTCCGGCCAGATAGCAGATCGAGGTGTGGCTGCTGCTCGACCAGGTGCTCGGTGGCCTTCTTGATCGCGCGGACGTTGTCGCTGACCACCGAGGCCACCTCGCCGACCGTCCGGTTGAGCACGACCACCGGCTTGCGCTTGGCCAACGCGCGGATGGTCGCATCTGGCAGCCGCGACGACGCCAGGATGAACCCGTCGACCGTCGCCTCGAGCCGGCTGATCGCCCGCTGCTCCCCCTCGACCGACTCCTGGGTCTCGATGATGGCCAGGGTCAGTCCGTGTTGCGCCGCCTCGCGCTCGGCCCCGCGGATCATGCCGACGAACACCGGGTTGGCGATGTCGGCCACGATCAGCGCCAGCACCCCGGTGCCGCGGGTCGACATCGGGAGGTCCATCCGACCCGAGCGGTAGCCGAGCTCCTCGGCGACCCGACGCACGTGCTCGGCGGTCTTGAAACTCACCCGGCCCGGCTTGGCCAGGGCCCGCGAGACGGTCGACGGGGCGACGCCCGCAGCCTGCGCGACGTCGTAGATCGTCGGTCCCGACCGCCCGCTGTCGCTCATCTCCGCCTCCCTCCGCGACGCTAGTGGGCTCAGCAACATGCGGCAACACCTCGCCCCGAGCAGGGCGGCGATGGATGAATGGTCACCACGAGACCACGACCACCACGATGAAGGAGTTCACCGATCATGTTGCGCCCCCAGGACACCAGCACCCGCGAACGCAAGAACCTCGACGGGCTCTGGGACTTCGCCCTCGATCCGGGCCGGGTCGGGCGGGACCAGTCCTGGGCCGGCGCCGCGTTGGCCGGGGCCCGCTCGATGGCCGTGCCCGCCAGCTTCAACGACGTCAGCACCGACGCCGCCGTCCGCGACCACATCGGCCCGGTCTGGTACCAGCGCTCGGTGCTGGGTCCCGGCGCGGCTGGGCCGGTCGCCGCATCGTGCTGCACCTCGAGTCGGCCACCCACCGGGCGACGGTGTGGGTCGACGACGTCGAGGTGGTGTCGCACGAGGGCGGCTACACCCCGTTCGAGGCCGACATCACCGACGTACGTCACCCCCGGCGCGGTCCGTCCGGATCACCGTCGAGGTCGACAACACCCTGACCTTCCAGACCATCCCGCCCGGCGTCGTCGAGGACACCCCGCACGGCCCCCGGCAGCGCTACTGGCACGACTTCTTCAACTACGCCGGCCTGCACCGCATCGGTCTGGCTCTACGCCACCGCCCCGGACCGCCTCGAGGACGTCACCGTGGTCACCGGCCTGGACGGCGACCACCGGGACCGTCGGACTACGCCGTCGAGACCGTGGCCGGCGCGGAGGCGGAGGTCACGCGTCGTGCTGCGCGACGCCGACCGGCACCGAGGTGGCCACCGCCGACGGCGCCGCCGGGCACGCTGACCGTCCCCGGGGTGCACCGTTGGGCACCGGGCGACGGCTACCTCTACGACCTCGAGCGTCCAGCTGGTCGTCGCCGGCGAACTGGTCGACAGCTACCACCAGAGCGTCGGGGTCCGCACGGTCCGGGTCGACGGCACCCGCTTCCTGATCAACGGCGAGCCGTTCTACTTCACCGGGTTCGGCAAGCACGAGGACCTGCCGGTGATCGGCAAGGGCCACAACAACGCGCACCTGGTGCAACGACTTCGAGCTGATGGAGTGGATCGGCGCCAACTCGTTCCGGACCTCGCACTACCCCTACTCCGAGGACGTGCTCGACTACGCCGACCGGCAGGGCATCGTGCTGATCGACGAGACCGCGGCGGTCGGGCTCAACATGGGTCTGGGCGGCGGGATCTTCGGCGGTCAGGGCTACACCACCTACTCCCCGGACACGGTCAACGACGTGACCCAGCAGGTCCACGCGCAGGCCATCCGCGAACTCATCGCCCGCGACAAGAACCATCCGAGCGTGGTGCTCTGGAGCATCGCCAACGAGCCGGAGTCGGACACCGAGGGGGCCGAGGACTACTTCCGCGCCGCTGTTCGACGTGGCCCGCGCCGCCGACCCGACCCGCCCGGTCGGCTTCGTCAACGTGATGCTGGCCCCGCACGGCGCGTGCCGGGTCTCGCAGTTCGCCGACGTGCTGATGCTCAACCGCTACTACGGCTGGTACATCCACACCGGCGACCTGGCCGCGGCCGAGACCGCCTGGGAGGCCGAGCTGCAGGCGTGGGCCGGCGAAGGCAAGCCGATCATCATCACCGAGTACGGCGCCGACACCCTCCCGGGACTGCACTCGGTCCTCGACAACCAGCCGTGGACCGAGGAGTACCAGGTCGCCTATCTCGACATGAACCACCGGGTGTTCGACCGGATCGACGCCGTCGTCGGCGAGCACGTGTGGAACTTCGCCGACTTCGCCACCAGCTCGGGGATCATGCGGGTCGGCGGCAACAAGAAGGGCGTGTTCACCCGCGACCGGCAGCCCAAGGCCGCCGCCCACGCGCTTCGCCGGCGCTGGCGCGGCTGACCGCGATCATCGGAGGTGGTTGTGCCGTGAGTGCCCGGCGCAACCACGTCCGCCACCGCGCGGGCGGTCGGAAGGACGACTCAGAGGTGTACTCCCAGGGCATTCCCCCGGCCGCCGGGCGGTCGTAACGTCGAGGGGTGCCGCCCCGAGACAACCGCAGCGAGGTCAGCGCGTTCCTCACCTCGCGACGCGCCAAGATCACCCCCGAGCGCGCCGGCCTGCCGACGACCGGAGCCCGACGCGTGCCCGGTCTGCGGCGGGGCGAGGTGGCGACGCTGGCCGGGGTCAGCGTCGAGTACTACGCGAAGCTCGAACGCGGGGCGGTGGCCGGCGTGTCCGCCTCGGTGCTCGACGCGATCTCCCGGGCCCTGCAACTCGACGACGCCGAGCGCGCGCACCTGTTCCACCTGGCCCACGCCGCCGACGGAACGGCCGACGGGATGCGGCCCCGGCGGCGGACACCCAAGCGGTGGGCGCCTCGACCGGCCCTGCAGTGGGTGCTCGACCGCTTCACCGCGCCGGCGCTGATCCGCAACGGCCGGATGGATCTGCTGGCCACCAACCACCTGGGCCGGGCCATGCACGCGAGCCTGTACGCGACCACCGATGCGAGCACCGTTCCCAATTTCCTCCGGTTCACCTTCCTGCACCGCGACACCGCCGCCGAGTTCTACGCCGACTGGGAGCTGGCCGCCGACACCAACGTGGCCATCCTGCGCACCGAGGCCGGACGCGCCCCGCGCGACAAGGACCTGCACGACCTGGTCGGTGAGTTGTCGACCCGCAGCGACGAGTTCCGCCGCCGGTGGGGCGCCCACGACGTCCGCTACCACGGCGCCGGGATCAAGCACTTCCACCATCGCGACGTCGGCGATCTCGAGCTCGCGTACGAGAGCCTGGACATGATCTCCGACCCCGGCCTCACCCTCACCCTGTACGCGGCCGAGCCGGCTTCGGCCACCGCGCACGCCCTCGACCTGTTGGCCAGCTGGACGAGTTCGACGGCCGAAGCGGCGAGCGCGGAGCCGCTGGACATCGACGCCCCGTAGGCACCGCCGGGCGCCCTCGACGACGGTTCGGACGGGCCGTCCCTGACTGAGCGACGATGTCGAGCGGCAGCAACGGAAACCTCTTGACTGACCGCGGGAATATCAGGTTGAGCTATCGATCGGTCCCGTTCAGGGGGGACCCCGGGGTCGAAAAGGTACAGTCGCGGAAAGAAGTGCCGTGGATTCACCACGGCGACATCGGCCCGGAAGTGATCACGAACCCATGTCGCCCGAGAACGTGACCCCCCGCCGGACCGCGACCCGTGACGACGTGGCCAAACTCGCCGGGGTCAGCACCGCGGTAGTCAGCTATGTGATGAACAACGGCCCCAAGCGGGTGGGGCCCGAGCGTACGCAGCGGGTCCTCGATGCGGTGGCGCAGTTGGGTTACGCCCCCAACCTGATGGCCCGGGCCCTGGTCAGTGGTTCGACGAAGCTGCTCGGCCTGGTCCTCCCGGACTGGGGGAACCCGTTCTTCGCCGAACTCACCCAGGAGATCACCATCGCCGCCGCGGCCCGCAACTATGCCGTGGTCATCACCAACTCGGGTGAGGACGTCGAATCGGAACGGCTCAACGTCGCCGAGCTGGAGGCCCACCGGGTCGACGGCCTGCTCATCTCGACGCTTCGGTCGCCCACCGAGCTGGCCGTCTGGACCGGCGGCCGGGCCGCCGACGCCCCGCCGGTGGTGTTGCTCAACTGCGAACGCCCGATCCCGGCGATGACCGGTGTCGGCTCGGCCTTCGCCGACGGGGCGGCCGCGGCGACCGCGCACCTGCTCGGGCACGGCCATCACCAGGTCGCCTTCGTCACGGGTGCCGGCGCCGAAGAAGTGCCGGTCGGCGAGCGCGAGGCGGGTTGGCGACGGGCCCACGCCGACGCGGGCCGACAGCCGGGTCCGATCGCCCGAACCTCGTACACCCGCGAGGGTGGCTACGAGGCCGGGTTGGAGCTGCTGCAGCAGAGCCCGCGACCGACCGCGATCTTCGCGGTGTCGGACCTGGTGGGGGTGGGGGCGCTGCGCGCTGCTCACGAGCTGGGGGTCCAGGTGCCCGAGGAGCTGGCAGTCGTGGCGTTCGACGGCAGTCGTGAGGTCGAGTTCTCCTGGCCGTCGCTGACCGCGGTCGAGCAACCGATCCGAGAGATGGCCATGAAGGCGGTCGCGCTGATCCTGGACGGTGAGACCTCCCCCGAAATCCATCAGTTCGAGACCGAGTTGGTGATCCGGCGTTCGTGCGGGTGCAGCCCGGACGAGACCCCGGCCGGGGTTCGATAGTCGACCTCAGCGGGCGCGGTCGATGCGGTCCTGGATGGCGTTGGCGACGGACTCGGGACCGTCCCCGGCGTGGCGACCGCCGAGCCGGAGTCGCTCCACCCGGCGTCCGCTCGTACCCCACAACTCGAGCCGGTCGGACCGGAGGTGGGCCGCGTTGAGGGTCGGCCAGGGATGGACGGTCGATTTCTTCCGTCGGAGCACCCGGACCCCGACGCCGTCCGTGGTGACCGTCCACTGCCGAGCGCGGTAGCCGAGGAAGCTCCAGCCGCCGATCACGACAGCGACGCCCACCAGTAGCAGGCCGGCCTGCAGGACGAAGGCCGGTAGCCCCAACCCGGCGGCCGCGACGATCTCGAGCGAGCCGACCGTCGCTGCGCCGGCGGCCACGACGAGATTGCGCAGGTTGACCTGCTGGGGGGGTTTGTAGCGCAGCGGTGTCTGCTGGTCCACGGAGTCTCCTGCGCTTCGATGCGGGATACGACGAACACCCGGCGGCGGCGAGACCTTCACCTGATCGCCGACGCCGGGTGTCCGGATGCGTCGTAGGGAACCGGTGCCTAGGTCTTGGATCCCGACAACGCGATGCCTTCGACGATCTGTCGCTGGGCGATGATGAAGATGATCAGGAACGGCACGGCCGCCAGGGACGTCGCGGCCATCAGGCCGCCCCAGTCGGAGGAGTACGCGCCCTTGAACTGGTTCACCCACAGCGGCAGGGTGAACAGGCTCTCGCTGTTGAGGAAGATCAGTGGGTAGAAGAAGTTGTTCCACTGACCCAGGAAGATGAAGATCCCCAACGCCACCATCGGCGTCTTGAGCAACGGCAGGATCATGGTCAGGAAGATCTTGATCCTGCTCGCCCCGTCGATCGCCGCGGCCTCCTCCAACTCCAGCGGGATTCCCCGGACGTACTGACGGAGGAGGAACACACCGAAGGCGTTGAACAGCGCTGCCGGGACGATCAGCGCCAGATGGGTGTCGACCCATCGGAGCTGACCCAAGATGATGTACAGCGGGATGATGGTCAGCTGCACGGGCACCATCATGGTCGCGAGGAACACCGCGAACAGCACGTTGTTCCCCGGGAACTTGAGCCGGGCGAACGCGTACGCGGCCATCGCGCAGGTGATCAGCGAGACCACGGTGATGATGGTCGCGATGTACACGCTGTTGATGAAGGCGGAGAGGAAGTTACCGGTGGCGAAGGCGGTCTGGTAGTTGCTGACCGTCGGGAGCATCGGGAACAACTTGGGGGGCTTGATGAAGATCTCGTCGAGCGGTTTGAACGACGAGAGAATCATCCAGATGAAGGGGAGGCCCATCATCACGGCGCCGATGGTCAGCACGAGGTGCAGGGGAATCCGGGTCCACCGGAACCCACCGGCGCGCTTGACCGGTGGTTTGGCGGTCTCGTGAGCGGTCGCTTCGAGCGCCTGGGTCGTGATGTCGCTGGCGATAGTCATTCTGTGTAGTGGACCCATCTCTTCTGGGCCAGCAGTTGCAAGCCCGTGATGGCCAACAGGATCAGGAACAGGACCACGGCCAGGGCGGCACCGCGGCCGAAGTTGAACTCGCGGAAGGCGATCTGCACGATCTCGTAGACGATCGTGCGAGCCGACGCCGGAGCGGTGGTGTCGAGGAAGAAGTAGATGTAGTCGAACACCTGGAACGACCCGATGATGCCGGTGATCGACAGGAACAGGATCGTCGGCGAGATCAGCGGGAGGGTGATCTTGCGCATCTTCTGCCATTCGGACGCCCCGTCGATGTCGGCCGCTTCCATCAGCGACGCCGGGACGTTCTCCAGACCGGCCATGAACATGACCATCTGGTAACCGAGGCCCTGCCAGACCGCGACCAGGGCGATGGCCGGGATGACCGTCTTCGGGTTCTGCAGCCAGTCCGGAGCGGTGATGCCGATCTGGGCGAGCGCGTTGTTGACCGGTGACAGCTCGGGGTTGAGCAGCCACAGCCAGATCGCGGCCACCGCGATGCTCGACGTGACCACCGGGGCGAAGTAGAAGATGCGGTAGAGGTTCTTGACCCGGCCCACCTTCTGCAGCAGGTACGCGGTGATGAACGCCGACACCAGGAGTCCGGGCACCTGCAACACCGTGAACCACAAGGTGTTCCGCATCGAGATCAGCATCTGCGGGTCGGTGAAGATCCACTGGAAGTTCGCGAACCCGGCGAAACTCCGGGTGCCGAAGCCGTCCCAGTTCGAGAACGCCAAGACGATGGCGAAGGTCAGCGGGCCCAGCATGAAGACCAGCAGTCCGATCAACTGGGGCCCCAGGAAGACGGCCGCATAGCCGACATCCTGGCGCCGGCGCCGCAGCCGCAGAGCCGGCGTGTTCTTCGGCAACCGCGTCACATCTGGAGCCGGATGCGGCTCGTCGATGAGCGTGGCCACGTTAGGCACCCTTGTTGTTGATGAAGGTCGCGATCTTGGTGGCGAAGTCCTGAGCGCTGGCCCCGCTCTTGATGACGGTGTCGATCTCGGTGCCCAGATTGGTCGAGACCTTGGCGTTGCGGGCGATCGCCAGCGGGATCGCATATCCCTTCGCGGCGACCTCGGAGAAGATCTTGGCGTTGGGCGGCAGGTTGCCCTCGGTCACGATCTCGTCGAGACCCGGGATCGACGGCACGGCGTTGCCGCCTCCGGAGAGCCGGGCCCGCTGGCCGTAGTCACCGACGAACTGGCCCAGGAACTCGAGTGCGGCGTCCTGGTTCTTGGCACCCGCGTTGACCGCCATGGCGGCGGTGTAGACCGCGACCGGCGCGATGTCCTTGCCCGATTCCGAGGGCATCGGGGCGACGTCGTACTGCACGTTCTTGAGCTTCTTCAGGTTCGGCAGGATCCACCGGCCGTACTGGCAGGAGGCGAGCTGGCCGCCGTAGAACAACGCGTCGACGCCCTGCCCCTTGGGCAGCGAGCCGCCATAGGTGATGGTCTCGGCGGCGAAGTGGGCGAAGAGCCAGTTCAGCGTGTCCATGGCCTTCGGGTCCTGGTCGAAGACGGCCTTCTCACCGTCGAACGCCGTGCCACCGAAGGCGGTGATCAGGCTGACGATGTCGAACCAGTTGCCCTCGATGACCATGCCGCGCTTACCGGTCGCCTTGACCTTGGTCAGCAGTTCGTCGAGTCCGGCGCGGTTCCAGGTGCCGGCAGACTGGGCAGCGATCGGGTCGGTGGTCACGCCGGCCTCGGCGAGGAGCCCCTTGTTGAACCAGAACACCTTGGGGTTGCAGTCCACCGGGACCCCGAAGGTCGCGCCGCTGGCGTCGGTGGTCCACTGCTTCAGGCCTTCGTAGGTCTGCTTCGCGGTCTCCGGCGCCTTGGTCGACAGGTAGCTGGACAGGTCGACCAGCTTGCCGGAGGCGATCAGCGGAGCCATCGAGCTGTCGCCGACGTAGAACGCGTCGGGTGCGGACCCGCCCGCCAGCTGGGTGAGCAGCTTGGACTGGTAGTCGCCGACGACCTGCTGCCAGGTGATCTGCGCGCCTACTTTGGCTCCGTAGTCCTTCGAGTACTGCTTGTAGCGCTCACCCTCGCCGGGGTTCGCCCACGAGCCCCAGGTGATCGGACCGGTCGCGGCACCACCGGCGCCGCCGGTGCTCGCCGAACCCTCGGGTACACCGCTGCTGCCGTTGCCACACCCGGCCAGCGCGGACACGCCGACCGCGGCGGCTCCCAGTCCGATGGTCCCCAGAAACCCACGGCGGCTGACCGACCCGGTCAGCACGTTCTTGACGTTGTCCACGCATTCCTCCTTGAACGGTGGTTGGTCCCCGGGCAGACGTGGGGAACAACCGCGACAGAAAATCGACTCTCGATCGAGTCGTCGGTCCTGGCACCCCTGGACCTCGGCGATCAACGCGCCAGGTCAGGACCGGGTTGCACCATTGCAGACCGGGCCAGGAAAACTTTTACACGCGTAGATCTTTACACGCGTAGATCGCTCTGGCAAGGCCTTCGTTCAGGCAACTTTCAGACGCTCGTGAGCGGTGACGCCGCGTTCCACCGAACTCTCAGCGGAGGCGACGCGCCCCAGGTGAAGGCCAGACGGTGAACGAGGCCGGCGGACCGTGGCCGGCCTCGGCGAAAGCTCGGACCACCGCTTCTGCCACGCGATCCGCTTCTCCCGACCGAACCAACGCGATGATGCAGCCGCCGAAGCCGCCTCCGGTCATCCGGCCCCCCAGTGCACCGGCCCGATGGGCCGTTTCCACGGCCAGGTCCACGGTGGGCACGGTGATCTCGTAGTCGTCGCGCATCGAGACGTGTGATGCGTCGAGCAGCGGGCCGATGGCCTCGATCTGGCCCTGCCGGAGCAATGCAGCGACGCTCTGGACTCGGGTGTTCTCGGTGACCACGTGGCGTACGCGGCGGCGCAGCTGGTCATCGGGCAGCCGGGCCAGGGCCCGGTCGAGGTGGTCGATGTCACGCAGGGCCGGGATCCGCAGGATCTCGGCCGCGGTTTCGCACGAGGCGCGGCGGGCCGCGTACGCGCTGTCGACCAGGGCGTGCGGGGTCTTGGTGTCGATGACCAGGACCGTCAGTCCGGCCGCGGCCAGATCCAGCGGGACCTGTTCGGCTGCATAGTTACGGCAGTCGAAGGCGAGGGCGTGACCGTCGGTGCACAGGATCGACGCGGCCTGATCCATCAGCCCGGTCGGCGCGCCGACGAAGACGTTCTCGCAGCGCTGAGCCAGTTGGGCCCGGCGCAGTGGCCGGAGCCCCATCCCACCCAGGTCGGCGAACGCGGTCAGCACGGCGCATTCGAGCGCCGCCGACGACGACAACCCGGCGCCACCGGGCACATCGGAGATCAGCACCAGGTCGGCACCCGGCACGTCGTGCCCCTCCTGGAGGAGCGCCCAGACGACTCCGGCCACGTACGCCGCCCAGCCGCTCATCCCGGGCACCAGGTCGGCGCGGCCGAACTCGACCGTCTCCTGCTTGTTCAGCGAGCGCACACTCCACCGCCCGTCGGCGCGGGGACCGGCGGCGACGGCCACCCGCTGGGGCAGCGCGAACGGCAGCACGAAACCGTCGTTGTAATCGGTGTGCTCACCGATCAGATTGACCCGACCGGGAGCGGCCCAGACCCCGGCTGGCTCGCCCAGACCCAGGTCGCGGAAGGCCTGGGTCACCGCTTCGACGTCGGTGCTCATGCGCTCGCCTGCCGGGCCGCCCACGCGCTGGCCACCATGTCGTCGACGCTGTGGCGCATCTGCCAGTCGAGGTCGCGGGTGGCGCGTTCGCCGGTGGCGACGATCTGGGCGGGGTCGCCGGGTCGGGGGGGTTTGACCTCGGGGGTGAAGTCGATGCCGGTGACGCGGGCGACGGCGCTCATGATCTGGCCGACCGACAGTCCGGTGCCGCTGCCGAGGTTGTAGACCGGTTCCAGGGGTCGGTCGGCGGTGAGAGCTTGCGCGGCGGCGACGTGGGCCAGGGCGAGGTCGGCGACATGGACGTAGTCACGGACGCAGGTGCCGTCGGGGGTGGGGTAGGTGTCGCCGTTGATGAACGGGGTCTTCCCCGCGGCGAGCTGGTCGAACACCAGCGGGAACAGGTTGTGTGGTGAGGTGTCGCGCAGGTCGGGGTAGCCGGAACCGACCACGTTGAAGTAGCGCAGCGAGGTGTGTTTCAGCCCGGTCGCCTTGGCCTGGTCGGCCAGCAACCACTCGCCGATCAGCTTCGACTCCCCGTACGGGGACTCCGGCCGGGTCGGCGACTCCTCGGTGACCAGATCGGTCTCGGGGGTGCCGAACACCGCCGCCGACGACGAGAACACGATCTTGTCCGCACCGGCGGCGGCCATCGCCTCGAGCAGGGTGACCATCCCGGTCACGTTCTGGGTGTAGGTGTGCAACGGGCGGCTGACCGACACCCCGGCGTACTTGAACCCGGCCAAATGGACGACACCGACCACAGCGTGCTCGGTGACCACGCGTTCCAGCAGGGCGCGATCGAGCAGGTTGGCTGCGTAGAACGGGACTCCATCGTCGACGAAACGGCGTACACCACTCGAGAGATCGTCGATCACGACCACGTCGATCCCGACGTCGAGGAACGCCCGCAACACGTGCGATCCGATGTAGCCGGCCCCGCCGGTCACCAACCAGGTCATGCCCGTCCCCCCTCATCCTCGATCAGCGTCCCGCCGGCACGGTCGCCGGCTGCCCGGGATCGGTGAGCGTCAGCCGCGCCGACCACCCGGACGACCGGTGAGAACGTCCAGTCACCCCCCACCGTCAGCCGGGAGGCGTCGCGCAGTGAGGGGGCTCCCGCGGGGAAGCGCTGCTCGAACCCGCCGATCGTCTTGTAATAGCGGGAGTCGAGTTCGATCAACGGCGCCTTCTGCACCACCCTGGTCAGCCGACCATCCGCACCGACCTCATACACATCCGACCGCAACAGGAGCAGGTCGCTCGTCGTCTTCACCGGCAAGAACCGCTCCCGACCCACGCAGATCGCCGTCGCCCCCGAGAACACCTCGACCGCCGCCCCCATCGCCGACTCGATCTGCACCACCTCCGGACTCGCAGAGTCGGCCGGATCGACCGTCTTGTGGTTGCGGATCAACGGCAACCCCAACACCCCGTTGCGCTCCGACAACGTGTCGAACAACACCCGCAGGTCGAACCACAAGTTGTTGCAGTGGAAGAACCGGTGCCGATGCTCATCGGTGAAGAACTCCATCTCCTCCGCCCGCGTCTGCGCCGTATCCCGCAGGATCAACTGCCGATCAGCCCTCCGGATCGCCAAATGCCCACCCTTGCGATCCGCCGCCGTCCGCACACAGATCTCCGCCGCATACGGCGCCCCCGACTGCGCGAACCACCCCGCCAACCGAGCATCCGGACCAGCACCAAGATTGTCCGAGTTCGACACCGACGCATACCGATACCCCAACCCGACCAGCTTCTCCAACACCCCCGACGCGATCAGCGACGGATACAGATCCCCATGCCCCGGCGGGCACCACTCCATGCTCGGATCAGCCGGCCACTCCACCGGCGTCAGATCATCAGCGCGGAGCTTCGGCTCCTGCGACTGGACAAAATCCAACGGCACCCCGTCGACCACCAAATCGTCATACCCCGACAACGCAGCCAACGTGTCATCGCGGGTACGGAAACTGTTCATGAACACCAACGGCAACCTCACCTCATACGCCGCCCGCGCCGCCCGCACCTGACCCACGATCAGATCCAGGAACGACGCCCCGTCGCGCACCGGCAACAACGACTTCGCCTTGTCCATCCCCATCGACGTCCCCAGACCGCCATTGAGCTTGATCATCACCGTCGCCGCCAACGCCTCCCGCGCCACCGCCCCGTCGACCTCGACCCCGGCCAACTCGTCCGGATCAGTCAACGGCTCGATCGAGTCCTCATCGATGAACCCCGACGCCCCCGCCTCCAACTGCGCGTAATAGTCCGCGAACACATCAATCGCCGGCCGGCTCACCCCCGCGGCGGTCATCCTGGCGGTGGCCTGCGTCAGCCCCTCGCCGCTCATCGATCCGCTTCAGAGACCCGCGTCGCGCGCACGATGATCAACCGGTCCGGTCGAAGATACGGCGCCTGCAGGCCCACGGCGTCGAGCACCCGGCCGGGGAGCTCGATCGGCGCCGCCATCCACGGTGGTCGACCCTGGTCGGGCCGGTGCACGGTCGGCTGCTCGACGGTGATCGCGTACGTGGCCGCTGGGTCGAGGCCGGGCAGCGTGAAGACGCCGAGCGGCACGGTCAGTGGGTACTCGAGGCACTTGAGCACATAGACCGCCTCGCCGGCGTCGTCGGCCACCACGCCCTCGAGCCGGAGCGCGGGGTTGGCCGGGTCGCGGTGGACGACCCGCCCGGAGTGGAGCAGCGGTCGCAGCTGCTTGTGCAGAGCGACCCAGGCGGCCACGTCACCGAGCTCAGCCTCGGTGAGCGAGGTGAGATCGAGCTCGAGACCGAGATGGCCCCACAGGGCGGTCCCGGCCCGGAAGTCGAGGGCGTAGTGCCGATCGCTGCAGTGGTCCTCGGCGGTGCCGATGTGGGTGCCGACCAGCTCGGGCGGCAGCAGCAGCGACGTCCAGCGCTGGATGCCGTGGCGTTGGTGCGGATCGATGCAGTCCGACGCCCACACCCGGTCTGTCCGTTCGAGGATGCCCAGGTCGATCCGGCCGCCGCCGCCGCAGCAGGATTCGATCTCGAGCCCCGGGTGCCGCCGCTTGAGCGCGTCAAGCATCCGATAGAGCGCCAGCGTGTGCTGCCGGATGCCGGGCGCGCCGGTCGGTGCGTGGCCCGCGTCGAGCAGCGGGCGGTTGTGGTCCCACTTCAAGTAGGCGATGGCGTACCGGTCGACCAGCTCGGAGATCCGGTCGAGCACGAACGCGTACGCCTCGGGGTGACCGAGGTCGAGCACGTGCTGGTGCCGTGACGGCAGTCCGACGCCGTGACCGGCATCGAAGATCCACTCCGGATGTGTGCGGGCCAGGTCGGAGTCGAGGTTGATCATCTCGGGCTCGAACCACAGCCCGAACTCCATCCCCAGCTCGCGCACCCGATCGACCAACGGGGACAGGCCGTCCGGCCAGAGGTTCTCATCGACATACCAGTCCCCCAGACCACGGCTGTCGTCACGGCGTCCGCGGAACCAGCCGTCGTCGAGGACGAACCGTTCCACCCCCACCCTGGCAGCGTGCTCGGCCAGCGCGGTCAGCCGCTCGATCTGGTGATCGAAGTAGACCGCTTCCCAGGTGTTGAGCAATACGGGCCGCGGGGTACGCGGGTGCTGGGTCCGGTCGCGGACGTAGCGGTGCAGCCGACCGGAGAGTGCGTCGAGCCCGTCGCCCCACGAGGCGACCAGGGCGGGCGAGTCGTACCTCTCCCCCGGTCCCAACCGGACCTCGCCCGCCATCAGCAACTCGCCGCCGCGGAGGACCCGCCAGCCGTTGAAGGTGCGCTCGGCCGCCACCAGCTGATTACCGCTGTAGGCCAGGTGGACGCCCCACACCCGGCCGGTTGCGAAGTCGAAACCGGTCTCGCCCGCACACAACAGGGTCGCCGAATCGTGGCCCGGACGCCCGCCGCGTGCCTCACGCAACCATTCGCCCATGTCGAAGGGCTTGCGCTGCGGGGTGCGCTCGACGGTGTGCCGTCCGGCCATGTCGAGCAGCTCGTCGGCCGTCGACGGGACCGGCAACGCGGGCAGCAGGGCCTGGACCTCGTAGGCGTCCGCACCCATGTTGCGGACCGAAGCGAGCAGTCGAACCACGCCGCTGGGGTGGAGTTCGAGCTCGCTGGCCACCTCGAGAGCACCGTTCGCGTCGGTGCCGACGCTGCGCAACCGGACCGCACCGTTCGGGCCGGCCGGCCAGGCCGGCGATCCCGCCACCTCGATCTGGTGGATCACCGCATCGCAGCGGATAGCCCAGGCGCGTCCCTCTCGGCTCCCGGTCAGCCCGGGCCGACCGAGCCAACCGCAGGCGAGTTCGGGGAGCACCGAGACTTCGGGCAGCGAGTAGACGAGGCTGTCGCCCACCGGCGGCATCACTGCGCGGACCAGCGCAGCCAGCCCGTGATCATCGATCTCGCCCAGGTCGGGTCCCCAGTGCACGACCCACGGGAAGGTGGTCGGAGCGAGCGCGCAGACCACGCTGGTCGCGCCCGCTCGGAGATGGACGACCTCGGACGAGTCGTCGAGTTCGACGTCGGGGACCGGGGGCAGCTGCGCCGTGGGAGGCATGCGTTCCTCTCAATATCTTCGGGTGACAAAAGTGGTGCTCGAGTGACGCGGTGGTGCTGGACAGCGGTGGTGCTGGACAGCGGTGGTGCTGGACAGCGGCAGGTCGGCCCAGTGGCTGGCCCTGGCCTGGTCAGTTTCTCCGCGGCAGTGCCCCTTCGGCATCGAGAACAAGCGCTGCTCGTCGGCGTCGACGACCAGCGGCAGTCTCAAACCCGTGGCGGACCCAGCCATGGGACGATATTGTTACACGCGTAGATTTGCGCACCGCGGCGCGAAGATCAAGCCCCCACCTCAACACCCGATGTCGAAGCTCTCCCGCAGGGTCGGTCATAGCGCCCCGTGGGCCGCTCTCGATCACCTCCGTCCGGCGAAAGGAGCACGCAGGATGACCGTCCACGACGCCGAAGCGCGCCGGACCCCGACCCGGGAGGACGTGGCGCGGATGGCCGGTGTGAGCAACGCGGTCGTGAGCTATGTGGTGAACGACGGCCCGAAGCGGGTCGCCCCGAAGACGGCGAGCCGGGTTCGGGCCGCCGTCGACAAGCTCGGCTACAGCCCCAATCTGGCTGCGCGAGCGCTGCAGAGCGGTTCGACCAAGCTGCTCGGTCTCGTCCTGCCCGACTGGGGCAATCCGTTCTTCGCAGAGTTCACCCAGGCGATCGCGTCCGCCGCGGCCCGACGGCAGCATTCACTGGTCATCACAACCTCGGGCGAGGACCCCGACTCCGAGCGGGTCAACATCGCCGAGTTGGTCGCCCATCGGGTCGACGGACTGCTGGTGTCGTCGTTGCGCGAGCCGGACGCGCTGCGGGAATGGGTCGCCCACCGGCCGAGCGACGCCCCGCCAGTGGTGCTGCTCAACAGCGAATTGGCCATCGAGGGGTTGACCGGTCTCGGTTCGGCGTTCGCCGACGGCGCCGCGATGGCCACCGCACACCTACTCGGTCACGGACATCGCTCGGTGGCGGTCGTCACCGGCGAGCGCCATGCCGACCGGGCGGCTCAGCGCGAGGTCGGGTGGCGCCGCGCCCACGAGGTCGCGGGACGGCGACCCGGTCCTGCGGTCCGGAAGAACTACGCCCGTGAGGGCGGTTACGTCGCCGGGATGGACCTACTCCGGCGAGCCCGACGTCCGACAGCGATCTTCGCGGTGTCCGATCTCATCGGCGTCGGAGTCCTGCGTGCCGCCCACGAACTCGGGCTGCGGATCCCCGACGACCTCGCGGTCATCACCTTCGACGGGACCCGGGAATCGGAGTTCTCCTGGCCGCCGCTGACCACCGTGCGACAACCGGTCGAGGCGATGGCCACCGAAGCGATCCGGCTGATCCTCGACCCCCCGTCCGAGCAGACGTATCGCCGCTTCGACACTGAGCTGATCGTCCGCCGATCCTGCGGCTGCCAGCCGTAGCCGTCGACCGCCGCCCATCCCCGACCCCAGGAGCACGCTCATGTCTGCGCCGGAACTCGCCTACGTCCACCTGCACGCCGAGGGCGTGTCGCTGCTGCTCGACCTCACGTCGGGTCAGTTGCCTGCGGTCCTCCACTGGGGGGCCGAGCTCGGTGAGCTGACGGTCGCCGATTGTCAGGTGCTCACCGACTCGTTCGAGACCCCGGTCAGCGCGAATCTGGCCGACATCCCGCTGCGGGTCGGGCTGTTGCCCCAGCATCGGGTCGGCTGGGCCGGTCGGCCGGGGCTGAGCGGCTCGCGACGCGGTCGGGACTGGTCCCCCCATTTCACTGTCGACTCGATCACCGTCGACGGATCCCCGGTCGAGGGCCTGGTCGACACCGGCCTCGGCGAGGTCGTCGTCGACGCGACCGCGGCCGAGGCGGGACTGGCGCTGCGGATCGAGATCGCGCTGATCACCGGCGGGTTGATCCGGTCGCGCGCCGAGATCACCAACGTCGGGGAGGACGGCTACCAGCTCGACGATCTCGTGCTCGCGTACCCGGTGCCCGAGACCGCGCGGGAGATCCTGGACTTCGCCGGCCGGTGGGGCAAGGAACGCACCCCGCAACGCCGCGAACTCATCGTCGGCCAGCACGTACGCGAGGGTCGCCGCGGCCGGACCGGGGCGGACGCCGCGACCCTGCTGCACGTCGGCGTACCCGGTTTCGGTTTCGCCGACGGCCAGACCTGGGGGGTGCACGTCGGGTGGAGCGGCAACCACACCCACTACGCCGAGCGGATGTCCGGCGGCGAGCAGGTGCTCGGCGGCGGAGAACTGCTGCTGTCGGGTGAGGTGGTCCTCGATCACGGCGACCGCTATAGCACCCCGTGGCTCTACGGCAGCTATGCCGAGGGGCTCGACGCTGTCGCTCGCCGCTTCCACCGGATGCTGCGAGCGCGGCCGAACCACCCCGACGTCGAGCGGCCGGTCACCCTGAACGTCTGGGAAGCGGTCTACTTCGACCACGACCTCGACCGGCTGATCGCCCTGGCTCAGCGCGCTGCGGAGGTCGGGATCGAGCGCTATGTGCTCGATGACGGCTGGTTCGGCGGGCGCCGTGACGATCGTGCCGGACTCGGCGACTGGGTGGTGTCCGACGACGTCTGGCCCGACGGCCTCGGGCCGTTGATCGACGCGGTCAACGACCTGGGGATGCAGTTCGGCCTGTGGTTCGAGCCGGAGATGGTCAACCCCGACTCCGACGTCGCTCGGGCGCATCCGGAGTGGATCATGTCCACCGGACCGTCCTCGCCGATCGAGAGCCGACACCAGCAGGTCATCAACCTGGCCATCCCCGCGTGCTACGACCATGTCTTCTCGCAGCTGTCCGCGCTGCTCGACACCTACCGGATCGCCTACATCAAGTGGGACCACAACCGGGATCTGATCGAGGCCGGCAACCAGCTCGATGGCGGCCGGCCCGGAGTGCACGCGCAGACCGAGGCGTTCTATCGGCTGGTCGACGCGCTCAAGGCCGCCCATCCCGAGCTGGAGATCGAATCGTGCTCCTCGGGTGGCGCCCGGGTCGACCTCGGGGTGCTGGAGCGCACGGACCGGGTGTGGGTCAGTGACTGCATCGATCCGCTCGAGCGGCAGCAGATGAACCGCTGGACGACCCAGCTGATCCCGCCGGAGCTGATGGGCTCGCACATCGCGTCGGGTCACAGCCACACCACCGCCCGGGTGCACACCCTCGGCTTCCGCGCCGCCACCGCGCTGTTCGGCCATCTCGGGGTCGAGTGGGATCTCAGTGAAGCCAGTGAGGCCGACCTCGCAGAGCTCACCGCGTGGATCGCCTTCTACAAGGCCGAACGCTCGTTGCTGCTCGCCGGTGATCTCGTCCGGATCGACTTTCCCGACCCGAGCATCGCGGCGCACGGAGTGGTCGCCCCCGACCGTTCTCGAGCGCTCTTCTCGATCGCCTCGGTCAGCCGCTCCGACGTGTCGGCGATCGGCCGGGTCCCGTTGCCCGGACTCGACCCGGACCGGCGCTACCGGATCCGGCCCGTCTTTCTCGGTGCCACCCAGCAGCTCACCGCACCCGCCTGGTGGGGCACGCCGGACGACGACGGCCAGTGGCCCGGGGCTGTGCTGAGCGGTCGGGCGATCGCCGCTGGACTGCGCGCGCCCGGCCTGCACCCGGAGCACGCGGTGATCCTTCGCGTCGACACTGCCTGATCGGGCATGCCCGATCTCCCCCGTCACCCGCCGCCGTAGCCGCTCGGCCGTCGGCGATGCCTCGAACGCGAACGTTCTGGTGCTGAGCGAGCCGCTCGACAACCCGCTGTCCGCCGAATTCAGCCCGTTGTTGCGTCACGAGGCCGCGCAGCACGGACGGGTGCTGACGCTCATGCGGTCCGGCGGGGACCCCAGGATGGAGCGCCGTCGGATCTTCGATCTCGAGGTCGCCGGAGTGACCGGGATGATCGTGGTCTCGGTGCTGTCGGACGCCCAGCTGGCCACCGTGGGTCCCCCGCGGGGGACCGTGCCGACGGTGGTGATCGGCCGCCAGCGTCGGGCGCCCGGTTTCTCGACGGTGGGCCCGGACTACGTCAGCGGCGCGTACGCCGTGGTCGGGCACCTCATCGAGCACGGCCACACCACCATGGCCATGGTGTCGGGGAGTCCGGGCGACGGACTGCCCGAGCCGCGCGAGACCGGATGGCGACCGCCATCATCGACCGTCTGCTCGAGGTCGACGGACCCCCGTCGCACCAGGTCTTCGCCACCGCCCTCACCGCGGGGCGCTCGTGCGGCTGCCCTGACCGGGCCCGACGTGGGCGCCACGAAGAGCGTGCACATCCGTCAACCGAACTCGTTGGACGCGTGTCCACACGAACATGCGGTGTCGGCGCTGACTGATCGCGGACGCCGAGGGTGCGAGCGCTCGCGGATGCCGGGAGCAGTCAGCAACGACGGCCACCGTCGGGCGACGGCGATGGCCAGCGTGGTGACCAGCAGCTTGCTGTCGCAGTACGCCTGGGTGCCGTTCCAGCGCCTGGCGACCCAGTCGAGGTCGTCGAGGCGATCATCACCGCTGCTCTGCATGCCGCTGGTCAGGTAGATCAGCCGGTCGGGAGCATCGATCAGGGCGGTCCGTACGTATGGCGCCAGCACGAACACCCGCGAACACCCGTGGGTGCCCCACGGCGTTCGGCTCCCGATCGCCGCCGTACACCCCGGCGTTGTGGATGACCGCGTCCATCCGACCCAGAGCCCCGACCTGGTCGGCGAGCCCCGGGTCTGCTCCCGGTCGGTCAGATCGCCGATGACGACGGCTGCGCCGCGGCGGGTGAGATCGGTCAGCGTGTCGGCGCGGTGTCGCTCCGGGCTGGACGACGACGTCGTGTCCCTGGTCGATCAGGGTCTCGGCGGTCGAGCGGCCGAGCCCCTGAGCCGAGCCGGCGACGAGGAGGCGAGACATCCAGAGGCCTCGCTCGTCAGCCGCGGTCGGGGCGGGCGTCGACCCGGACCTCGTACGGCAGGGTGTGGGTCCAGACCGGCGACCGGACGAGTCCGGTGACCAGGCGTCGGAGTTGTTTCATCAGCACGTTCCTCTCGGTGATTTGAAAGAAGGCGGCGCTGCCTACCTCCGCTTCAAGGCGACCGGTGACCCGGTTGTTCCGGGATCGACGTGCTGGCCCGAGCGCAGGGGTGCCCTGTCAGTACCCGTCGGGCGCAGCCACCCGAGCGATCGCACCGGTGGATGGCGCCGGACGTCGCGGGGTGGATAGCGGCGGCTCCGCCCGGCCCGTCGGGGTGCCGGCGCCCGATTCGATGGTGGTCAGGAACTGCTCGATCCCGGCGAACGGCCGGTCGCCGGATCGGGCGGCGGCGGTGACGAGTTGTTCGGCGAGACAACTGAGCTTGACGTTGTGATGACTCGACCAGCGGCGCAGGACCGCGAACGCCGCGTCGGCGTCGATCCCGTAATACCCCATCAACACCCCCTTGGCCTGATCGATCGTCGGCGCGGTGGCCAGCAAGCGGGCGAGGTGATCGGTGGCACCCTGACCGCCGTCGCGGTCGGCCAGAGCCGCGGTGTGCGCGTCGAGGGCGGCCGCGTCGCGGGCAGCGGCGATCAGTCGGTCGGTCGATCGTTCGGGGGTGACCCGTGGGTCGGTGGGTGAACAGGCGTCCACGAAACTCGAGGCCGTGGCGGCAAAGGTGAACAGTCGCATGATGACCCCTGGTGTGAGCGCATCCGGACGCATGAAGCGTCTGCTGTTTCCCAGCGACCACAAGATTACGCCTGATCTCTGGCCTCGACCAGCGCTCCGGGGGCGGCCGAGGAGCGTGCAACGCCGGTTCGGTCGGCCGAACTGAGTACGGGTGAACGCCTCGGGCATGGCCGGACCCAGATGGGTGTTGTGTGGCCCAGACGACGAACCGCCCGTCGACGTCGACATCGCCGATCGGCTGGACGAGGTGGTCACCGAGCTCGGCCGAGCTGGTCACCCCCGGGTGGGTTCGCGGACGTTGCTCGCGTACGCGCTGTCTGCAGCGGCCGCAGAGGCGAGAAGGGTCCGCGAACACGGCCGGGACCCGCGGAGCGGTCTATCGCCGGCTGCAGCCCACCGATCACGTGGCCGATCATCGAGTGGTCCTGCTCGAGCCGGCGCAGGGTCGGCCGCCGGTCCGGATGCGCGGCAGCAATCGCGGCTGGCCGACTCGGCCCGCCGCACGGACGGACCGCATCGCGGGTGACCCGCAGCGTGTTGTGCAACCGGTCGTGAACCCGACGCAGCTCGGCACCTCAGGCCACCGGCCTGGTCGTCTCGCCTTCGGTCACCGGCCCGCCAGCACGAAGTCGATCCGTACGCCGAAGCCGTGCCGGGCGTCGATCGACACCATCCCGGCCGACCGATCGAACGGGACTGCCGCGAGTACCAGTCGGACGGTGACTGCGTCGAGATCGGGCACCGCGATGCTGAAGCCGGTCAGCCGGTTCAGCCCCGGTCGGGCCGCCACCGCGAGCGCGCCGCCCCCGGCCCATGCATACCGGCGGCCGTCGGGCGATGCGGGCCGACCGGTGAAGGCGGCCAGAAAGCGGTCGTGATCCGCCGGGTCGTCGACGGTCAGCGTCACCTCGGTGACGTCGCGGGCGCCGTTGTCGTGCTCCTGCAACCCGGCGGTCCAGAACGCGTCCGGGTAGTGCTGCTGGCAGACGAAGAAGGCGGCGTCGGGCAGTCCGGGGTCACAGGCGAAGGCCAGCGAGAAGGCGACGTGGGTGGTCGAGCCGTCCGGGCGGCTCCCGGACCGTTCGAAGAAGAACGGTTCGAAGTCGCCGATCCCGGCTCGGGCGAACGCGGCGGCGTCCGCGGCCGCGTCCGGGCTGTCGAGCACCAGCATGGCCAGCCCTTCGCAGGTCCGCAGGTAGTCGGCGACGAACGCGCCGAAGCTGAACGCTCCCGGACGGTGCGGGGGTACGTCCGCCGCCTGACCGACGGTGATCAGCTCGAGGAACGACGAGCCGAACTGGACCAGCCGGTTCTCGGTCCCCCACGGATGCCGGTTGCGGGCCCCGACCTGGAACCCGAGGCGGGCGTACCCGGCGGCAGCCGCGTCGAGGTCGTGCACCGCGAGCACCAGGTGATCGATGCGACGCTCAGGACTCGCCATGCCCGTCATCTTCGCGGTCGGCCCGGACCCGCCGCGCGGCCCTCACGGTCAGCGACCAGCCGAACCGTCCGTCGGCGGGCAGGATGACCCGGTCCTCGGCCCGAGCCGACCCGAGCTCGGCCGACCGCCCGACCATGGGCTCGACGCCGATCGAGCGATAGGGGTCGCCGGGCGGCCAGCCGCGGAGGTTGCGCCACAGCAGCAGCGAACACCGCTCCGGAGCGTCACTCGACCAGGTCAGGTCGAGCCGGTGGTCCTCGTCGACCACCCGGACGCCGCGGCACCCGCGCAGCAGGACGCAGACCGCGGTGCCGTCGTCCGGTCCCAACCGGTCGAGTCCGGACGGCCAGGTGATCGGGTGGCTACGACCCGGCACGTGCTCATCGAGGACGACGGCGTCGACCGGTCCGACCGGCTCGACCTGCGCCTCGGAGCTGACCTCGAGCAGGGCGTGGACGGCGTGGACGAACGAGGCGCCCGCGGGCCCGGTGATCAGGTAGTCCGCCCGGAGCGGGCCATCGCCCACGGTCAGGGTTCGCCGGAGGCGACCGCGTACGGGTCCGGTCCCCGCGGCCAGTCCGCACATCACCTCACCGGAGGTCCCCGGGCCGGCCGTCCATGGCCGGTCCCACACGTCGCCGTGGTCCGGGAGGCCACGGACGGTGGGGAGCGCCTCCTCGATCCCACCCGCGTCGACGAACGGCTCCCCGGGCCGGACCGCCCGTCGGCGGACCGCCACGCCCGCGTCGGGGTGGGTCCACAGCCACTCCCGGTCGCCCGCCCGCAGCGACGTCCACCGGCCGCCGTGCTGCAGGTCGACCTCGGCGGTCAGCGGGACCGCGATCCAACGCTCGGGATCGGTCACGGCACCGGGTCGAGGACGAGGACGTCGGCGTCCGGGCCGAGCGCGAACGGCACCTCGAGGTCGTCGCCACCGGTGACCAGCGTGGTCGAGCCCGGGACCCGGTAGGTCCGGCCGGGTTCCAGGGTCCGGGGACGGAGCCGGACGACGCTCGGCCGCGACGCCCGGGCGTAGACCAGCAGGCACCGGCGCCCACCGAGTCCGGCGTCGCCGCCGTACTCGAGCGCGTAGACCGGGTCGGCCGGGCTGCCGTGGCGGACGACGCGGCCACCGTGGATGAGCGGGCGGAGGTCGATGTAGCGCCGGACCAGCGCGGCCGCGCGGGTCCGTCGGTCGTCGTCCCAGGCCAGCAGGTCGGCGCCGATCCCCAGCACACCGGCCATGGCCACGACGAAACGGAATTCGAGGCTGGTCGGTGCGGTGTCCAGACGGTCGGGCTCGTCGGTGACCCACGAGCTCATGACGTGGGGCGCGTACGCGGCCAGGAAGCCGTGCTGGATGGCCAGCCGGTCGCGCGGACCGGTCTCGTCGCTGGTCCAGACGACGTCGCTGAGTCCGAGCACGGCGAGGTCGATGCGAGCGCCCCCCGACGCGCAGGCCTCCACGGTGACGTGGGGGAACTCTTCGCGGAGCATCCGCATCACCCGGTAGTAGCCGTGGGTGTGCTGGACCGTCCACTGCCGACCGAGCGGATCGCCCGGGCGACCGCCGTCGGTGACCGGCCGGTTCATGTCCCACTTCAGATAGCTGATCCGTGGGTCGGCGAGGACGCCGCGGAGCATCTCCTCGACCCACGACCGGACGTCGTCGCGACCGAGGTCGAGCACGTACTGGTGCCGGATCGTGGTCAGCGGCCGGTCGCCGGCCCGGTAGACCCAGTCGGGGTGGGCCCGGAAGAGGTCGCTGTCGGGGTTGACGCACTCGGGCTCGACCCAGAGCCCGAAGCGCAGCCCGAGTCCGGTGACGCCGTCGATCAGCGGCGCCAGTCCGTCGGGGAAGGCGACCGGGTCCGGGGTCCAGTCACCCAGACCGGCGTGGTCGCTGCTCCGTGCGCGGAACCAGCCGTCGTCGAGCACGAACACCTCGACCCCCAGGTCGGCCGCGATCGCGGCCAGCCGGAGTTGGTGGTCGAGCCGCAGGTCGAACCCGGTGGCGTACCAGGAGTTGTAGACGATCGGGTGGTGCTCGGGGCCGAGCGTGCGGGCCGACACCGTGCGTTGGTAGTGGTGCCAGCGCTCGGGCAGGCCGTCGATCCCCTCGGCGGCGTACACCCCGAGGGTCGGTGCCGAGGTGTAGCCGGCGCCGGGCGGCAGGGTGATGACCGTGGACTCGTCGTCGACGCCCCCGGCGATCCGGACCCGGTCGACGAAGGGCGCCGCGTCGATGCTCAGCCGCCACGACCCGCTCCAGGCCAGGGCGACCCCGTACGCGCCGTGCTCGGTCCCGTCCGGGTCGTCGCGGGCGGTCAGCGCGACCACCGGCGCGTAGCTGTGCGACGTGACGCCCTGACGGCTGCCCAGGCTCAGCTCGCCGACCGGCAGGTCGACGGTGGCCGGGGTGAACTCGCGCGACCACCGCCCCGACAGCGTCGCGACCCGGGCCCCGGGCCCGATCGGCAGCTCCCAGGCCGGCCCGAAGGCCCGCGACAACCGCAGGGTCGACGAGCCGGTGTTGGTCAGCTCGACCCACTTGCTCACGACGTCGTGGGCCCGCGACGTCTCCACGTGCAACGCCACCCGGAGCGCCTCGGTGCGGTCGGTGGCCGTCCACCGCGCCGTGCACCGCTCCCCGTCGTCGGTGAATGCGGCGGCGTCGTCCCACCGCAGCCGGGCACCGACCAGCCCGTCCCCGTGGTCGACGACCAGGTCGCTGCCGCGGACATGCCGCGTCCCCAGCGCCGTGTATTCCAGCGGCACCAGGTCGGCCAGGGTGGCGAACTGCGGCGGGCCGTCGGGGCCGGCCCACGCGCGTCCGGCTCCGGCGCCCCAGTGGTCGAGCATCGGCCCGAGCCCGTCGGGGCCGAGGACGATCCGGTACTGCGTGGTGGCGGTGTGGAGCGTCCAGCTCACTTGCTGGCTCCCACCAGCAACCCGGACACGAAGTGCTTCTGGAAGGCGAAGAACACCACCGCGGTGGGGATGGCCGCGATCAGCGCCCCCGCGGCGACCACGTTCCACGAGCTGACGAACCCGCCCTGCAGGTTGAGCAGGGCCGCGGTGATCGGGAACTTGGTCTGGGTCCGCAGCACGGTCATCGCCCAGATCAGATCGTTGAAGATCCACGTGCTGGCCAGGGCGCCGAGCGCGGCCAGCGACGGCCGGCACAGCGGCAGCACGATGGTGCCGTAGATCCGCAGGTCGCCGGCGCCGTCGATCTTGGCCGCCTCGAAGACCTCGGCCGGCAGCCCGCGCATGAAGCCGTAGAGCACGAAGGTGTAGAACCCGAGCCCGAAGCCGACCTGCACGATGATCAGCGCGGTGAAGGTGTCGTAGATGCCCAGTCCTTCGCAGATCTTCGACACCGGGATGAGCAGGATCTGCGGGGGCAGCAGGTTGCCGGCCAGCATGATCAGCAGGATCGTGCGCCGGAACGGGATCTGGTAGCGGCTGAGCGCGAACGCGGCCAGCGAGGACAGGAACAGCGACAGAACCACAGTGGCCACGGTGATGGCGATGCTGTTGCGCAGCGCCAGTCCGATCTGGCCGTCGACCCAGGCGGTCCGGAACGCCTCGAGGGTGAACGACTGCGGCAGCCCGCCGAGCCCGTGGCTGGCGATGTCGTCGAAGCTGCGGACGGCGACGAAGATGACGAAGACCAGCGGCGCGATCCACAGCAGCGAGATCGGGGTCATCACGGCGTGGAACAGCCACCCGTTCGACCGGCGACGGCGGACCGGGTCGGCCGGGCGTTCCTCGGTGGGCAGGACGGCGGGGGGCAGGGTCGATGCGGTGGACATGTCAGTCCTCCCGGGTGGCGCGGGCCAGATAGGTGATGATGAAGACGATCGCCAGCAGGAAGATGATGACGGCGATGGCGGAGCCGTAGCCCAGGTTCACCAGGGTGAACCCCTGCTGGAACATGTAGGTGCTGAGCAGCTGCGTGCTGTCGTACGGGCCGCCGCGGGTCATCGCCCAGACGATGTCGAAGGTGCGCAGCGAGTCGATGACGGTGACCGCGAAGACGACGGTGTTCACACCCTTGAGCTGCGGCATGACGATGTAGGCGAAGCGCTGCCAGCGGCTGGCGCCGTCGACGGCGGCGGCCTCCTCGAGCGCTCGGGTCGCAGCCCTTCAGTCCGGCCAGGTAGAGCACCATGATGTAGCCGCACTGCCGCCACACGGCCGCGACCAGGATGGCCCACAGCGCGGTGTCGGGATCGGCCAGCCACTGGTGCTGACCGGTGTCGACGCCGATGCCGGCCAGCAGCGTGTTGATCGCGCCGTCGGGCTGGTAGATCACCCGCCAGAACAGACCCGGTGACGGCGAGCGAGAAGACCATCGGCAGGTAGATCGCACTGCGATAGATCCCCACGCCGCGCCGGGGCTTGTTGAGCGCGAGGGCCAGGGCCAGGCCGCCGATCACCGACAGCCCGCCGAAGGCCAGCACCCAGATCACGTTGTTCTCGGCCGCGGTGGCGAAGACCGGGTCGTTGAACAGGTTGACGTAGTTGTCGAGCCCGACCGGCTGGGCGGCCCCGACGCCGCTCCACTTGGTGAACGACAGCTGGAAGCTGTTGAACGGCCGGCCAGAAGACCCAGACCAGCTCGACCAGCAGCGGGCAGCAGCAGGAACACCCAGACGACCGGCGGCACCCGCGTCGTGACCCCGCGCCGCCACCGGGACCGGCCGGGGCCCACCGAGGTGGACTCCGGCGCGGTGGTCGCGGTGGCCACGGTCATGACGAGAAGACCTTGGTCGGCCGCCGCCTGCCAGTTCTTGCAGGATCGAGGCCACGTCCTCGGGCTCGTCGAGGAACTTGGTCAGCGCGGCGTCGGCCGTGGTCTGCAGCGCGTCGCTGGAGTCGCGGTTGAAGAACTGGGTGATCTCCTGGGTGTCCTCGAGCAGCTTGATGCCCTTCTGCACCAGCGGCGAGAAGCCCGAGGTGTCGACGTCGGGCGACGTCGGCAGGTTGGACGACCCGCTGGCCTCGATGTACTGCTGCTGGCTGGGCCGAGCCGGCCAGAAAGGCCAGCAGTTCCTTGGTGCCGGCCGGGTTCTTGCTGCCGGCGCTCGCGAAGTACCCGTCGGTCGGGCGCCTCCTCGGCGCTGGGCACGGCCGGGTCGATCGGCGGGACGCGAGAAGAAGTCGACGTCGTCGACCTGGTCCGGCGGGCACGACTGGGTGATGAACGCGCCGATCAGATACATGCCGGCCTTGTTTCTGCACCATCGGGGTGACCGCCTCCTGCCAGGAGTAGGACTTGCCCTTCGGGTCGAAGTACGGCAGCAGCGTGGCGTAGGTGTCCATCACCTTGCGGACCTCGGCGCTGTCGAACGAGTACTTGCCGGCCAGCAGCTCGCGGTGGAAGTCGGCGCCGTTGATCCGCAGGTCGAGGTAGTCGAACCAGCCCGAGGCGATCCACGGCGTCGACCCGGTGCCCATGGTCAGCGGGTTGACCCCCTTGCCCTTGAGCGTGTCGCACAGCGTCATGAACTCGTCCCACGTGGTCGGTGCGGTGACGCCCCACTCGGTGAACGAGGACTTGAGGAAGAACACGCTCCACCAGTAGTAGTTGGTCGGGACGAAGATCTGCTTGCCGTCGGCCGCACTCGACAGGCTCTTCAGTGCCGGCGAGAACTTCGCGCACGCGCCGTCGCCGGTCCACATGTCCGAGACGTCCATCAACAGGCCCTTGCTGGCGTAGTCGCGGGCCACCGACCCGGCGTACCAGGTCAGCACGTCCGGCGGGTTGCCCGAGGACAGGTAGGTCGGCAGCTGGGCCCGGAACTGCTCGATGGCCACGGTGTTGAGCGTGGTCTGCGGCCCGGTGAAGGTCTTCATCAGCGCCTCGAGCGCCGCCTTGGGCTTCGGGTCGGACAGCGACGACTGGAGCGTCAGCGTGGTCGACGTCGCCTGGGTGCTCGAGCCGCCCGTGCTGCCGCTGCTGCCCACGCAGCCGCTGAGCAGCGCCGAGCCGCCGAGGCCGGCGGCGCCCAGCAGCAGGTTGCGGCGGCTGAGTCGGCCGGTCCTGGCCACGTCGGTCGGGCTCGGGATGGTGAATCCGGTCATGAGGTTCTCCTTTGAACTGGGTGCGGGTGGTGCGGGCGTACGGGATCGGGACTGGGCAAGCAGGATCAGGGGGCCACGAACGCCTCGATGAACTGCTGGTTGCACGCGACCTGGAGGGCGACGTCGGCCCACATCGCGTGCTGCGGGGCGGCGTTCGAGCAGACCAGGGTGCCCCAGGCGCCGACCCGGATCGACTCGCGGACGGCGAGCCGGCAGAACTCGGCTCCGACCGGGCCCTCCTCGAAGCGGCCGTCGCGCGGGGTGTAGCCGACCCAGCCCTCACCGAAGACCAGCGGGACGCCGTGCTCCTCGGCCCAGTCGCGGGCGACGTCGAGCCACAGCGCCAGCTTGGTGGACATGGCCAGCCGGTGCTCGCCGTAGTGGTCGTAGAGCCAGCGGTCGATGGCCTCGGCGTTGCCCCAGTCGTGGACGTAGATCTCCGGCCGGCAGACGATGGTGGCTCGCTCGATGCGCCATTCGGCCCCCGCGGGCACGGTCCAGGCGTCGAGCGGCGGGGCATCGGGCAGCAGCAGTTCGGCGGCGTGCGCCTGGTCGAAGTCCTCGACCGGTCCGCGCAGCCCGTACTCGGCGATGAAGGCGTCGAGCACGCCGTAGACGTAGGGATGGACGACGAGCACGTCGACGTCGGGCACGCCGCGGAGCGCGCCGACCGGGACGCCGGCGTAGTTGACCGTGCACAGCCGGTCCGGGTGCCGGGCCCGGAAGGCCTCGACCGCCCGCTGCAGCCGGGGCCGCAGCGCGACGACCATCTCGTCGCGGGTGCCGGTCAGACCGTCGGCCAGGTGGCCGATCTGCACCTCGTTGTGGATCTCGGTGAAGGCGATCCGGTCGTCGAGCCGCTCGGCCTCGAGCAGGTCGACCAGGTCGGCCAGCGCCTCGGCCAGCCGGACCCCGCGCTCCTCCGGGTCGACGTCCATCAGGGCGTCGCACCAGTCGCTGGTCTCAGCGAACGACGAGCTCTGCTGGTATTCCCAGGACGACAGGATGACGAAGCAGTCGTGGCGCTGTGCGAGCCGGAAGAGCTCGAGCAGTTGGGCGCGGGCGTCGATGACGGTCGGGGCACCGACGTCGTACCAGCGGACCCGCCGGCCGTAACCGCCGCCCAGCGGCCCGAGCCGCAGCGCTGAGGTGTCGAGCCCGCTGCCGAACAGCAGGAACGGCATCGCGCAGATCCGGATGGTGTTGTAGCCACGGGCCACCGCCTCGGCGAAGGCCCGGTCGAGGTCCTCGAACGGCTCACCCGGCCCGGTCCGGACATACCAGGAGAAGTCCCACAGCGTGATGGTCAGGCGGTCGGGCAGATGGGCGGGCACGGCCACCGGTGCGTACGAGGTCACGAGACACTCCTGCTGGATCGGGATCGGGACAAGGCGGCGGGGAGGACGGCCGACGGTCCGGGCGACGAGACGCCGGACGCCGCATCGGGCTGGTGGGTGAGCCAGGCGCGGAGGTCGAGACCGGCTTCGTGAGCCGGATCGGCGGCGAGCAGCCGGTCCGCCCGCTCCCGCGCTTGGCTCGGGCCGCCGGTCAGGTAGGCCAGTTGGGCCCGGAGCAGCTCGACCTGGGCGTCGCGGTGACGCTGCGGATCGTCGGTGAACAGCAGCAGCGACGGCAGCGACGTCGCGAAGTAGTCGATGGTCGCCGGGGTGCGCGCCAGCGTGTCGGTGTGCTCGGCCAGTCCGGTGATCAGATGCTCGGCGCGGTCGTGCCGCGCGAGCCGGCGGCAGGCGATCACCGAGTAGGCGGTGTTCTCGCTGTAGGGCTGCGGCGCCATGCCCTGGAAGTCCCCGACCGCGTCGGCGGCCCGGCGCCACGCCTTCGCGGCCTGCTCGCTCCGCCCGGCCAGCTGGAGCGCGTCGCCGAGGACCAGCATCAGTTCGGCCGGATTGGCCAGCTCGTGCCGGCACTCGCCCAGGTGAGCCGGGGTGTCGATGGCCGCCTCGGCGTGAGCGAGGGTCGCCGTCGTGTCACCGGCCTCGAGCGCGCGGCGGGCCAGCGCGAGCTGGGCCCGTTCCCAGGCGCGGAGGACCAGCCCCTCACCGCCCTCCCACGGCTGGAAGTGGCGGGCGGCGAGCACGTCGAGCGCCTCGTGCGGCCGGTGGTCGGCGATCAGCAGTGCGGCGTACTCGACCGAGAGGTCATCGCGCCGGCCGACGGCGCCGAGATTCGCGCGCAGCCGATCCAGCCGCGTACGCACCGGCTCGCCGGACCGCTTGGCCAGCTGATCGCGTTCGTAGTGCAGCCGAGCGTGGTCGGGGGCCAGCCGCAGGGCCCGGTCGTACGCGTCGGCCGCCGCCCCGGCGTCGCCGTGCAGGTTGAACGCGGCGACCGCGATGTTGCGCCAGACCACCGGATCGCCGGCGTCGAGCTCGGCCGAGCGCTGCCAGGCGGTCAGGGCGTCCTCGCGGCGTTCGCGGGCGTAGAGCCAGTGGCCGAGCAGACCGTGCGCGCGGGCGTCGCCGGCCTCGGCCTCGATCGCCGCGGTCAGCGCCAGCGCGTCGTCGAGCCGACCGGGGAAGTTCCAGTCGTTCGGCAGCCGCCGGGCCTCGGCCCGGGCCGCCGCGGCGCCCTCGGCGTCGCCGGTGCGGTCGAGCAGCGCGGCCCGGTGGTAGCGGGCGGTGACCGCGCAGGCCGGTTGGCCGAGCGCCCGGTCGGCGTCGCGGTCGACCGCGAGGTCGAGCAGCGTGAGCGCCCGGGCGATCTCGCCGACCGCCGCATCCTCCAGCGCCACGTCGATCAGCGTCTGCGCGTCGAGGGCGTCCGGGACCGGGTGGGACACCGCGGTCAGGGTCAGGGCCCAGGCGTCGAGCGGGTCGAGCCGCAGCGTGGCCTCGAGCTGGCGTTGGCCATCGTCGGTGCGGCCGAGGCGGCGGAGCAGCACGGTGCGGAGGTTCTGGGCCTGCAGGTGCTCGGGCTCGACGCTGAGGGTGTCCTCGATCCGGTGCAGCGCCTCGTGGTCGCGGCCGTTGCGGGCGTCGATCCGGGCGAGCTGGAAGGTGGCCTGCGGGCGCCACGCGCGGACCCACGACGCCTTGGCCAGCGCGTCGTACGCCGCGTCGTCGCGGCCGAGCCGGATCAGCACCAGACCGAGCCGGTAGTGCGGTTCGGCGTCGGCCGGGTTGGGGTTGAGCGCGGTGAGCCGGCGTACGGCGGCGCGCAGGTGCTGCTCGGCCGCGGCGAACCGGCCCTGGTCGTAGCGCCGGGCGGCCAGCGCGGTGTGGGCGCCGACGTGCTCGGGATCGCGGCGCAGCGCCTCGTACCAGTAGGGCTCGGGTGAGCGCGTCGCGTGCCGGTACTGCTGGAGGTGGACGCCGGTCAGGTGCAGTTCCTCGGCGGTGGCGATCGACGCCGGCGCCGCCGGTTCCGACGCCGGGTGCGACGCGGTCTCGGCCGCCGCGACCGGGGTGGACCAGGTGACCAGCGCGTGGCCGTCGTGGCGGACCTCCAGCCGCAGCGATCCGGCCGCCGCCGGGTCGGGCAGACCGAAGGTGACCGACCGGCCGACCGCGGGTTCCAGATCGAGCACGTGGTGGCCGAGCGACCCGTGGCCGTCGGCGGTGAGCAGCAGTTCGGCCCCGGCCAGGGACCGGGTCGCCTGGACGACCACGCGGGCGGTGGTGGTCGCGCCGCGTTCGACGGTCACGCGGACCGCCGCGTCGAGGGTCGCGGCGTGCACCGGGCCGGTGTCGTTCAGCGGATACCAGAACTGCGAGAACGCCTTGGTCTCGCCGGGGGCCAGGAAGCTGAAGTCGGGCTGGTTGTCGGTGAACACCCCGGCCATCAGCTCGATGTAGGCCGAGCCGTCGTCGGCCAGGTTGGCGCCCCAGGCGTCGCCGAACGGAGCATTGCCCCAGGTCCACTGCTTCTTGCCGACTGCGTAGTGGTGGTCGGCCCAGTGCACGAAGCCGGCCCCGGCACGGTGGTCGTAGCCGCCGAAGAAGTCGCCGCGCGAGTCCAGGCACATGTAGGAGGTCGGGACGGGGATGTTGCGGTACCAGTCGATCCGGTCACCGGGCACCGATCGGTCGCTTCCCGGCTGGGTGGTCAGTCCGCGCCGAGAGGGGTAGTCGACGCCGTAGTAGGGGCCGTCGGCCGCCGGGAAGGTGGTGACCGCCCGCTTGGCGTGGTCGGCGACCACGTGCACGTCGTCGGGGAAGAACGACTGGTAGTCGGCGTCGACCTTGGCCGCCACGTTGGCCCACCACAAGAAGGTCTGGGTCTGCTCGCTGCGGTTGTAGAGCCGGACCCGCAACTCGATCACCGCGCGGTCGGGCCGCAGCCGTACGCCGTGCATGCCCTTCATCCGGGCGAACGGGTCGTGGTCGCTGCACCACACGGTGACCGCGCCGTCGGCCTCGTACTCGATGGTCGACAGGGTGGGCAGGAAGGTGGCGGGCCGGTGGTGCTGCGGCCAGTTGAACTCGATCCCGCCGGCCAGCCACGGCCCGGCCAGTCCGACCAGGGCCGGCTTGATCACCGGGTTGCGATAGAAGAGATCGCGGCCGGTGGTCTTGTCGTAGGCCAGATGGATCCGGCCTCCCAGCTCGGGCAGGATCATCAGCCGCAGCCACGGGTTCTCGATGTGCACCGCGTCCCAGCGGTGCGGCGCGGGCTGCTGGGCGATCCGGTCGTGGAACGGCAACGGATAGACCCGGCCCGACGAGCCCTGGTAGACCCGGTTGTCCAGGTAGGCCGGATAACGGTCCGGTGGCTCCGGCAGATAGGTCTCGATGATCACCGGCTCGCGCCACGCAGCCACCGCGACGCCGACGAGATCCGCCGGGGTGGGCGGCAGTTCCAGCGAGGCGTCGACAGTGACCATGGCGTCGACGCTAACCGCTGACTCCGGTGGCCAGGAATGCAGAAATCGACGACGTACCTGGACGAATCTCTGATTCGGCTAGGGTGGGCCGGTGTTCATCCGCGACGGATTCCCGGGCCAGCGGCTGCATGTCCTGCCCACCCCGCTGGTGCGCGGGGCGCTGACCCGGACGCCGACCTCGCGGCTCCTGGTCACCGATGCCGGGCACTTCCCGCACGCCGCCCGGCATGGTCGACAGCGCCGATCCGGCTCGGCCCAGGCCATCGTCATGCTCTGCGTCGACGGGGTGGGCTGGTGCGAGCTGGCCGGCGGGCGGCATCGGGTCGGCGCCGGCGAGGCGGTGGTGATCCCGCCGCGCACCCCACACCTCTACTACGCCGACGATCACCGACCCTGGACGATCTGGTGGATGCACGTCACCGGCGAGGATGTCCCCGATCTGCTGCAGGCCATCGGGTCACCGCGTCTCGGGCCGACGTTCCGGGTGGCCGACGACTACCGCGCACTCACCCTGATCGAGCACGTCGTCGACAGCCTGGGCCGCGACGAGACCACGGCCAGCCTGATCAACGCAGCGGGGTCGGCGTGGAACCTGCTGGCCCTGCTGGCCGCCGAACGCGAGGGCCGCGGGGTCGCCGACGCCGAGCCGGTCCGCCGGGCCCAGGACTACCTGCGGGAGAACCTGCAGCACTCGACCCCGGTCGGTGACCTGGCCGATCGCGCCGGCCTGAGCACCTCGCACTTCTCGGCCCGCTTCCGCGCGCTCACCGGCTTCTCGGTCACCGAGTACGTCAAGCGGCTGCGGATGGCCCGGGCCCGCCAACTGCTGATCACCAGCGACCACAGCATCGCCGCGATCGGCGCGAGCGTGGGCTACACCGACGCGTTCTACTTCTCCCGCCAGTTCCGGATCGTCCACGGGATGAGCCCGAGCGAGTTCCGCGAGCACGCCTACGACGAGGTGTCGGTGGTCCCCACCGACCGGCCGGAGGGCTGATCGGGCCGCCTGGGCACCGTGTCGCTGCCGTCGCGCTGATGGTCGACCTCCGGTCGGGCGGCCGGCCCCCCGGCCCGGCGTCTCGCGACGGGGCCGACGACTGAACGCCCGCTTTCAGCGGTGCCCGACCGCTCGCCGGGTGATCGGGCCTAGCATCACGCTGTGGAGCTTCGGGCCTACGCGGGCGACGACGCCGCGGCCACGCTGAGGATCTTCCAGCGCGCGGTCCGCGAGACCGCTCGCGCGCACTATTCGGACCGGCAGGTGGCGGCCTGGGCCGACGAGGCCGGCGAGCTGTCCTCCTGGGCCGCGGTCCGGGCGGCCATCGACACCGAGGTGGCCGTGGTCGAGGGCCGTGTGGTCGGCTTCGCCGATCTGGACGAGCAGGGCTACGTCGACATGCTGTTCGTCGACCCTGACTTCGGGCGCCGCGGGATCGCCTCGGCGTTGGTCGGGTCGGCGATCGCTCGGGCGCGCGATCGCGGCCTGCTCGCGCTGAGCACGTTCGCCAGCCTGACCTCGCGACCGGTCTTCGCCCGCCACGGCTTCGTCGTCGTCGGCGAGCGGACCTTCGGTGAGGGTGACGCCGCAGCCCTGACCTACGAGATGCGACTGGTCCTCGACCCGGACCGCTTCGACGACTGATCACCCCGACCGGAGACGATCGGCCCGGGCTCCGCTCGGTCGGCGGTGGTGCAAGACTCCGCGGGTGGGGAGTCGAGGAGTGGAGTGCGTCGTCGCCGAGACCCGGATCTGCCTGTTCGACATCATGGGCACGGTGGTCGACCTCGACGGATCGCTGGGCCGGGACCTGAGCGCGGTGCTGCAGCGGTCCGCGCCGGAGCCGAGTGAGGTTGCCATCGTGGTCGCCGCGGCCGAGAGGCGGCTGGGTGAGCTGATGGCCGACGTGACCTCGGGCCAGCGCACGTGGGCCGGACACCGTGAGCTCCGCCGGATGGCCCTGAGCCAAACGGTCGCCGCCCACGGCTGGCCGGCCCTGGACCCGGTGACGGAGGCGGAGGCGTCCGGGGTGATCCACCGGTTGACCCCGTGGCCCGATGCGGCCGCCGCACTACGGTCGCTGCAGGAGGTGGTCACCGTCGTCGGCCTGTCGAACGCCGATCTGGCCGAGCTCGTCGGGCTGAGCCGCCAGGGCGGGCTGTGGTGGCACGGGCTGCTGTCCGGTGCGTTCGTCCACGCCTTCAAGCCCGATCCGGCCGTCTACCGGATGGCACTCGAGGTGCTCGACGCCCGACCCGACGAGGTCATGATGGTGGCCGCCCACCCCTGGGACCTCCGTGCCGCCGCCGAGCACGGCTTCGCCACCGCGTACGTGGCCCGCCCGGACGCCGAGCCGCCGGCCGCCGACGACGACTTCGACCTGGTGGTCGACGACCTGGCCGCTCTGGCGACGCTGCTGCACCACCCGTCGACCACCGGGGAGTCGTCGTGATCGAGGTCGAGCTCCCCGACGGTCCGGCCGCACCGCTGGTGCGCGGGCTCGCCGCCTGTCTGTCCTCGGTCACCGAGGTCCCGGTGGCCGAGCTGCCCGGACTATGACGACCTGACCGCCGGGCACGCGCTCGCCGCCTGGAAGGGCTGGCTGGCCGGCCACGACTTCGGTCTGGTCCCGATCGCCGAACCCCGGTCGTTCCAGTGGGCCGGGTGGTGGATCGCCGTGGTCGACGGCATCGACGGCCCGGCGACCGACGGTCCGCAGCGGCAGGTCGCCGTGCTCGCCTTCGGCACCCCGCCCGGGGTCGTCCTCAGCCCGCAGGCGCCGGCCCTGCTCGGCCGGGCCACCGCCGACCTCGCGATCAGCAGCGCGTACGCGGTCGCCTCGCTCGATCCGGTGGTGACCCGCGCCGCGCCGGGCCCCGCGCTGACCGGCACCGTCGAACTGCTGGCCATCGCCCCCGACGCCGAGGCGCCCGTCCAACTCGTCCCGCGGGTCCGGGCTCTGGCCGGGCAGGGTCTGGAGGGCGATCGCTACGCCGCGGGCCGGGGCACGTTCAGCCCGCGCGGCGCGCATCGACCGGGCTACGAGCTCACCCTGATCGCCGCCGAGGTGGTGGAGGAACTGACCGCCCGCGACGCCAGCCTCGACTTCGCCAGCACCCGACGCAACGTCCTCACCCGCGGGATCGACGTCAACGCCCTGGTCGGCCGCGACTTCATGATCGGCGACGTCCGCTGTCGCGGTCTCCGGCTGGCCGAGCCCTGCGCGCACCTCGAACGACTTCACGGGCCCGGCCTGCTGCGACCGCTCATCCACCGCGGCGGCGTACGCGTCGACATCCTCACCGACGGCTACCTGACCCGGGGCGATCCCATCACCACCGACAGGGCTCGCTGACCACGGCAGCGATGGTCGGGCTGTGGGTGGTGATCGTGCCGTCCAGGTCGACGGCCACCGAGCTCGGGCTCGGGGTCTACACCCGGCTCGCTGCGGAGCGGGTCGGCATGACCACCGCACCGACCCACCGACGGGCCGGCTCCCGCTCGGTGGACGTGCTGCGCCCGCCGGCCCCACCCTGAGCGCCGTAGCTCAGCATGGCCGGCACGGTCGCCCTGCTGAGCAGCCCTGCCGGTGCACAGGGCCCGCTCGGCACCGTCAGCGCCCGGGCATCTCGATCGTGGTCAGCTGCGCAGCCGGATCATGAAGTGGTCGAGGTCGTAACCCTGCGAAACCGGGTTCCACCGCACCCGCGGCGGCCCGTCCGCGACGATGTCGAGGGCCATCAGCTGCTGCAGGAAGAGGTCGGTCTCCAAGACGGCCAGTGGTCCGCCCGGGCATCGGTGATGGCCGTCGCCGAAGCTCAGGACCACGGCCGGGACCGCGGCCGGCAGCGATCGGCCCGGGCACAATCCGTCCGGCTGCTCCCCCACCACGGTCGGGTCGGAGTTGGCCCGGCGCAGGTGCAGTTCGATGGCCTCGCCCGCCCCGATGGTCACCGGGCCCGCGTCGGTCTCGACGGTGATCGGCTCGCGGGCCCGCCGGCGGAGCTCACCGACCACCGGTTCGAGCCGCAGGATCTCGTGCAGGATCGCTTCCCGCTCGGCCCGCTCGGCGACCTGGTACCGCGCCCGCAGCTCGGGGGCGTCGAGCAGGTGCCAGGCCGCGACGGCGACGAACTCGCGCGTGGTGGCCATCCCGGCGGCGGCGTACGTGAGGGCCTCGGTGAGGATGTCGAGATCGCTGAATCCCTGCTCCTGGAGCTGACTGATGACGTCGGCCGATGGGCGCCGGCGACGGGCCCGGATGGCCGGCAACACGTCGAGGTAGTAGAACCCCAGGAGCGCGGCGGTGGTCCGAAACGTCCGCAGCAGTCCCGCCGGGCTGCGGTCGTGGCTCGTCGGATCGCCCTGGAAGAAGGTGCCCAGGCGGCTGCTCATCCCTCGCACCGAGGAGTGGGTCAGACCGACGACCCGCCCGGTGACCTGAACGGCCAGGTGCATCGACAGTCGGCTCAGATCGATCGCCCGGTCAGTCCGGATCCCGGTGAGGAGGTCGGTGGTCAGGTCGGCGATCATCGGCGCGTACCCCTCGATGACGACCGGAGCGAAGAAGCGCGCCGACGCCCGGCGCTGGGCCCGGTGCTGGCTGCCTTCCTGGTAGAGGATCGGCGGCCGCATCTTCGACCGGCGCATCCCTCCGCCGCCGAACCCGGCCTGCTGCGTGCCGTCGGGCACCCGCAGGATCTGCCGAGCGACCGAGAACGACCGCACGATCCAGCGCACGCCCGACGCATCCTCGACCCGCTCCAGGTCCGGCCCGGTCACCACCTCGTCGGGCTCGAGCTTGCGGACCGGACACGTGGTCGTCATGCGGCCAGTGTGCCCTTCGCGCCGGCCGTTCCTCGAGAGACAATCCGTAGCCCGGCTCTGGACCGGTCTGACCGACCTGCCCGCCACCGACGTGCCGGCCCTGGCCCGGTGGTGGTCACCGGGTACGCGTACGGGACCTTCCTCGGCCGGGTCCGCGGCCACGCTGCCCGGATCAACCCCGGTGACCTGCCGGGCGGTCAGACCCTGCTCGCGTACCTGCCCGCCCACGACCTCGACCTCGCGGTGCTGGGCGATGAGGACGCTCCGAGTTCGATGCCGCGCTGGCCGACCTCAGCCTCCCCTGACTCTCGAACCCGCCCGGTGCACGCACATCGACGGGTCGAACGACACCGCCGATGCCCGACGCCCCCGGGCGTACGCGCGCGCCGGCCGGCGGCGAGGATGAGGGCCTGACCGTTCGAGAAGGAGTGCTGCCATGAAGACGCGACTGCTGGGACGGACCGGGGTGTCGGTCAGCGAGATGTGCCTCGGCGCCATGATGTTCGGCGCCTGGGGCAACACCGATCACGACGAGTCCATCCGGATCATCCACGCCGCGCTGGACGCCGGCATCACGTTCATCGACACCGCCGACGTGTACGCGCAGGGCGAGTCCGAGGAGATCGTCGGCAAGGCCCTCAAGGGTCGCCGCGACGACATCATCCTGGCCACCAAGTTCCACGGGGCGATGGGCGAGGACCCCAACCGCCAGGGCAGCTCCCGGCGATGGATCATCCGGGCGGTCGAGGACTCGCTGCGCCGCCTCGACACCGACTGGATCGACCTCTACCAGGTCCACCGGCCGCGCACCGACACCGACATCGAGGAGACACTCGGCGCGCTCACCGACCTGGTCCACCAGGGCAAGATCCGCTACCTCGGCGCGTCGACCTTCCCGGCGAGCCAGATCGTCGAGGCCCAGTGGGTGGCCCGCGACCGCGGGCTCCAGCGCTTCGTCACCGAGCAACCCGCCTACTCGATGCTCGTCCGGCGCATCGAGGAGGACATCCTCCCCACCTGCCAGCGCCACGGGATGGGAGTGCTCTCGTACAGCCCGCTCACCGGCGGCTGGTTGTCCGGCCGCTGGCGCAAGGACAGTGGCCAGCAATCGTCGTCGCGGGCCTCCCGGCTGCCGGATCGGTTCGACCTCTCGAAGCCGGCCAATCAGCGCAAGCTCGACCTCGTCGAAGACCTCGCCCAACTCGCCGACGACACCGGGATCACCCTGGTCCAGATGGCCATCGCCTTCGTGCTGAGCCACCCGACCATCACCGCGGCGATCATCGGACCGCGGACGATGGAGCAGTTCGAAGGTCAGCTCGCGGCTGCGGACGTCGTGCTCGAACCCGCCGTGCTCGATCGCATCGACGAGATCGTGGCCCCCGGCACCACCGTCAACCCGGCGGACAACTCCTTCGACAACCCGGCCCTCCAGCCCGCGGCCCGCCGCCTCGGCGCCTAGCTCGATCTGCGGGCTAGCACCCTCGCCTGGTCACCGGCTGCCCGGGCCGCCCCGATCGCTGATCACGTCCGACCATCGACGGGCGGGCGCGGAACGCAGGCCAGTGTTTGACGGCGCTTGTGCGACGCGCCTCGAGCGATGCGGTGCAGGTCCCACCCATCGCGAGGTCGACGGCGACGTCTGCTGGTGATGACACGACATCGTCCGACCGAGGAGCAGGTGCTCCGAGAGGACGTCCGCCGTGTTGAGTCCCGAGATCATCGCCGTACGCGAGCAGACGGTCGCCGTACGCGAGCAGACGGTCGCCGCCCACCTCTAACGGGTGAGAGCCGCCAGGACGTCGACGCCGTCCTGGCTACGTTCAGCGGCGTGCCGCGCTACGAGCGGATGAGTGTCGACAAGGTCATCGACGGCCGCGACGAGGTGCGGCAGTTCCTGCAGCTGTTCTTCGACTCGATGGGGCCGAACGATCACCTCGGCCAGGCGTTTTACCACGGGGACGATGCCACCGCGGTGGAAGTCCTCACTGTCTTCCCCGACGGGTCCGCGGCCAGCAGACCGGTCAGGTGATCAAGGTCCGCTCGATCGGCGTCTTCACCTTCGACGGTGACCAGATGCCGGCCGAGAAGCTCGACGCCGACGTCGCCCCGCTCGTGCCGTTCATGCCCTGGCTCGTCGACGCGTAGACCCCGGGGGTGCTTTCAGCACTGTTATAAGCGAATCCCATGAGCAGTCGAGCGAAGACGAGAGACACCCGCCGACCTGGGGAGAAGCTGGCGCACCCGGCAGGATTCGAACCTGCAACCTTCTGATCCGTAGTCAGATGCTCTATCCGTTGAGCCACGGGTGCCCGCTGCCGGCCCGGAGGCGACAACGATCAGCCAGTGTAGCGGCTCGGGCCGGACCGGGCGAATGCGTTGGTGGCCGGTCCGACACGCGAGAAAGCCGGCTCACCGACCGGTCCGTGTTTGGGATCTTCCGCACGTACGCCGTCGCGTCGCTCATCCCCACCGGACCGGTGCGTCGACCGCTCAGCACGGTCCACCCTCTCCCCCGAGGTCGGACTACACCCTCAACAGCGCCCGTCCCCCTCCACCCGGGCCGAAACGCCGCGATTCGAGCGGTGCCGGGAGGGGGCTCAGGCGCCCCGCGTTCGCATTGACAACCCCTTCGGTTCACTTATTGTTCAGGTGACGGCTACCTCGAGCGTCACCTCTACCACCCTGCAGATTGGGCTCCTCCGTGACCGCCGTGCTGTTCGTCGTGATCGCCGTGATCCTGGTGGCGCTCATCTTTGACTTCACCAACGGCTTCCACGACAGCGCCAACGCCATGGCCGGCCCGATCGCCACCGGAGCGCTCAAGCCCCGTACCGCGGTGATCCTGGCTGCCGTGCTCAACCTGGTCGGCGCCTGCCTGTCGACCGAGGTGGCCAAGACCATCTCGGGGGGCTTCTTCGACGAAGCCTTGATCACGGCACCGATCATCCTGGCCGGTCTGGTCGGCGCCATCGTGTGGAACCTGCTGACCTGGCTGGTCGGCCTGCCGTCGAGCTCGTCACACGCACTGTTCGGCGGGCTGATCGGTGCGGTCATCGTCGGCGCCGGCGTGGCATCGGTCAACGGCTGGGTCATCGTGTCCAAGGTCCTGCTGCCGGCGCTCATCGCGCCGACCGTGGCCGGTCTGGCCGCCTGCCTGGCCACCCGGATGGCCTACCGGATCACCCGGCGCACGCCGAGCGCGTACAGCAACAACGGCTTCAAGTACGGCCAGGCGTTCACCGCCAGCCTGGTCGCCCTGGCCCACGGCACCTCGGACGGCCAGAAGACGATGGGCGTCATCACCCTGGTGCTGATCGCCGCGAACATGCAGGCCGCCGGCACCGGACCGCAGTGGTGGGTGATCATCGCCGCTGGTGTGGCCATCGGCCTGGGCACCTACTCGGGCGGCTGGCGGATCATGCGCACCATGGGCAAGGGGATCGTCGAGATCGAGACCCCGCAGGGTGCCGCCGCCGGCGCGGCGACCACCGCCACCATCCTGGCCTCGTCGCACCTCGGCTTCGGCCTCTCCACCACCCACGTCAGCACCGGGGCGATCCTCGGCTCGGGCATCGGCCGCGACGGTGCCGAGGTCCGCTGGGGTGTCGCCCGCAAGATGCTCGTGGCCTGGCTGCTCACGCTGCCGGCCGCCGGTCTGATCGGCGGCCTCGCCGCCTTGCTGGCCGAGCTCGGCCTGGCCGGTGTGATCATCCTGCTGGTTCTGCTGGCTGCCTCCTGCGCCGTCATCTTCGGCTTCTCGCGGCGCCACAAGATCGACCACACCAACGTCACCGACAGCCACGAGGTCATGGTCCTGGCTGGCGCGGCGCCGTCGACCTACGCCAACGACCCCCGGCTCGAGGCCGCGAAAGCCCGCAAGGCCCGCAAGAATGCGAAGACCCCGGCATGAAGATCGACTGGGCCGCCCTCGGTATCGTGGCGATCGTCTCCGTGCTCGCCTCGGTTGCCTTCGTCCTGCTGTTGTCCAGCGGCATCCGCGTACTGTCGGCCGCCCGACTCCGCAGCCGTCAGGGCGGGTCGACCACGGTGGTCGTCTCGGCCGGGTACGCGCTGATCGGCCTGGCCGGGATTCTCGTGCTGTTCGGGCTCTACCTGATCGTGCCCCAGTTCCACTGAGGTCACCCGTGGCCCGTCGGGCCCCCGTTCGCGGGGCGGTTTCCGCTGCCCGACCTGTTCCAGCCGCGGGGCTCCCGCAGCTCAACTGCCCAGGGCGCGGACCAGTTGTGCAACCTGAAGAACCTGACCACGGCCGGCGTGGCCCGAGGGCGGCTGTGAGCTGAGCAGCAGGGCGGCGCGATCCGCCCGGCGGTCGAGGCGTTGCTGGGCGACAGTCCCGAGCGCCGCGGGGCCGGTCGGATCGCCGTCGAGATCGCCGAGCTCCCGGGACCGGGGGACCTGGTCGACACGCTGGAGCGGCTGGTGAGTGATGGCGGAGGCGGCGGGATTTGAACCCGCGAGAGGGTTTGAGCCCTCAACCCGCTTAGCAGGCGGGCGCCATAGACCGGGCTAGGCGACGCCTCCCCATTCCTCACCGCGACCGACCGGGGCCAGTCGCGAAGGGCCACATTACCGACCGCGCGACCCTCGAGCAAAGTGACATCTCGCGCCGGGTGTGACGATGGTGACGGCTCGGCGATTCGTCCACTCCCCCTCCGGCCCGTACAGTGGAAAGCGCTGTATCATCGCCCGCCACTCGCCAGGAGGTGCCGATGCCGGATCAGCCGGCCTCGGAGGACTGGAACTGGGATTCCGCCCAGCAGCCCGCTCCCAAGCAGACCGACGCCCGTCGGGCCCTCGATCCGAACGACGACTTCCGACGCACGGTGGGCTTCACCATCGCCGGAGCCTTCGTCCCGGGTCTGGGGCTGATCGCGGCCGGCCGCAAGGTCGCCGGCGCCATCATCCTCGGCATCTTCGCCGCGGCGATCCTCGGGCTGGGCCTGTACGCGCTGCTCGACCGCCAGGCGTTGGTCGCGTACGCGGTCAACCCGGCGGCGCTGAAGCGGCTGGCCGTCGCCCTGGTGATCATCGCCCTGGCCTGGGTCGGTGTGGTCATCGCGACCCACCTGAGCCTGCGCGGCACCGTCGACCTCGACCCAGCGGACCATCGGCGGCGTGCTGGTCGGCGTGTTGGCCTTTGCGGTCGCCGCGCCGATGGCCGTGGCCGCCAACTACTCGTTCATCACCGCCAGCACGTTCGGCACGATGTTCAAGAGCGAGAAGGACAGCAAGAGCGCCACCCGCCCGACCCTCGACGCGCAGCCGACCAAGGCCGGCCAGCCCTCGCAGAACCCGTGGGCCGACAAGCCGCGGCTCAACATCCTGCTGCTCGGCGGCGACGCCGACACCAACCGCACCGGCACCCGGACCGACACGGTCATCCTGGCCAGCATCGACACCACGACCGGCGACACCACGCTGTTCAGCCTGCCGCGCAACACCGGCCGGATGCCCTTCCCGACCAAGTCGAAGCTGCAGCGACTACTACCCCAACGGCTTCACCAACGGCGACGGCAACAACCCCGAGTACTTCCTCAACGCGATGTACGACAACGTCCCGGCCAACGTGCCCAAGGACGTGCTCGGCGAGACCGACAACCTCGGCGCCGACGTGCTGAAGCTCGTCGGTCGGCCAGGCCCTCGGGCTCGAGGTCGACTACTACGTCCTGATCAACCTGCAGGGCTTCGCCAAGATGATCAACGCACTCGGCGGGATCACGGTCAACATCAACAGCTACATCCCGATCGGCGGCAACACCGACCTCGGCATCCCGCCGTCGGAATACCTCGAACCCGGCCCCAAGCAGCACCTCAACGGGCGGTCGGCACTGTGGTACGCCCGCGGTCGCTACGGCTCGGACGACTTCGCGCGGATGGACCGGCAGCGGTGCGTGATCAACGCGATCATCAAGCAGGCCAACCCGGCCAACATGTTGGCGCGCTACGAGGACATCGCCAACGCGAGCAAGTCGATCGTCTACACCGACATGCCGCAGGAGGTGCTGCCGCTGATGGTCGACCTGAGCCTGCGGGTCAAGAAGGGCAACGTCCGCAGCATCGTGTTCAAGCACGGCGTCGACGGGTTCCTCAGCCCGAACCCGGACTTCCCCCAGATGCGCCAGCGGGTCAAGGTCGCGCTCGGCGAGGCCGCGGAGACCAAGCCGAAGAAGAAGGAGACCAAGCCGGGCGGGGGCAAGACGACCGCATCGGAGAACGTCAACGACGCGTGCGCGTACGACCCGGAGATGGCCGCCACGGCGCAACCGGCGCGTTGATCGGTCAGTTGAACTCGCGGTAGCCGCGGTCGGCGTCGAGTCGCTGCTGCAGGGTGACCAGCAGCCGGCGATAGGTCGGGTCGGCCGCTCCCCGCAGGCTGACCAGGGTGACCGGCTCGGCCTCACGCAGCGCCAGGGTCAACCGCGGTCCGGCCGAACGAACGTCGGTGATCGACGCCCAGTCGATCGTCCGTCGTCCACGGGCCCGGCTGATGGTCAGACCGGTGTCGTCGGTCGTCACCGTGGTGGCCAGTCGACGGACCAGGACCACTCCGGCGATGCCGAGCAGCACCCCGGCGACCATGAACACCGCGCCGACGACCAGCAGGGCCACCGGCAGGTCCAGGGCCACCGATCCGACGACGATCAGCGCACCCAGCGTCGTCGCCCCCGACGCGATGGCCAGGCTGCGCACCGGCGACCCGCCGCTGAGATCGAAACGCTCGTGGTCGACCGGCTGCTCACTCACGTCGACGACCCTACTCAGGGTCGGGCACAGTGAGGATGGCGGCGAGGGTGGGATTCGAACCCACGGAACGGTCTCCCGCTCGGGCGCTTTCAAGGCGCCTGCACTAGTCCACTATGCGACCCCGCCCGGACCGAGGTGATCCTAGCCGACCCCGAGCGGCCCGTGGCAGGCTGAAACCCATGCGCGCCATCACCGTGACCGAGCCCGGACCGCCGCAGAACCTCCGGATCGCCGACGTCGAGGACCCCCGTCCGGGGTCGGGCGATCTGCTGATCCGGGTGGCGGCCGCCGGGGTCAACCGGGCCGACCTGATGCAGCGGCAGGGCCACTATCCGCCCCCGCCCGGGGCCAGCCCGATCATCGGACTCGAGGTCTCCGGCACGATCGCCGGGGTGGGGGACGACGTGACCGGATGGTCGGTCGGCGACCCGTGTGTGGCCCTGCTCGCCGGCGGCGGGTACGCCGAACTCGTCGCCGCCCCGGCCGGTCAGGTCATCCCACCGCCGCCCGGCGTCGACCTGGTCACGGCCGGCGGAGTCATCGAGGTGGCCGCGACCGTGCAGTCCAACCTCGACCGGGCCGCGCTCGCGGCCGGCGAGGTGTTCCTGGTCCACGGCGGTGCCGGCGGCATCGGATCGTTCGCCATCCCGTACGCGAAATCGGTCGGGGCAACGGTGATCGCCACGGCGGGCAGCGCCGGCAAGCTCGACTACTGCCGCGCGATCGGCGCCGACCATGCCCTGTCCTACCGCGACGACTGGGCGAACGGCGTACGCGAGGTGACCGACGGGCGCGGGCCCGACGTGGTCCTGGACAACATGGGCGCGAAGTACCTGGCCACCCACATCGACGTGCTCGCCACCGACGGCCGGCTGATGATCATCGGACTCCAGGGCGGCACGAAGGCCGAGCTCGACATCGGCGCGCTGCTCGGCAAGCGCGGCGCGGTGATCGCCATGTCGCTCCGCTCGCGACCGGTCGCGCAGAAGGCCGCGATCTGCGCCCGGGTGCTCGAGTCGGTGTGGCCGCTGATCGCCTCCGGCGCCATCACCCTGCCGACCCCGCGTACCTATCCGCTCGATCAGGCCGCCGCCGCCCACGCGCTGCTCGAGTCCGGCGACCACCAGGGCAAGACCGTCCTCATCCCCTGACCCGGTCACCTCACCCCGTCGGATCAGCGTCGTTTCCTGGCACGTGCCGGGAGACGAACCCCGATCCGGCCAGATCATGGTCGTCTACCGCCAGATGCCGAGAAACGAACCCACGTTCCGCCGGATCACCGCGTCTTCTGGCACCTGCTGGGAAACGACCCCTCATTCCGCCAGATCCGGGCCATGTGCCGGCACCTGCCGGGAAACGAACCCAAGCGAGGGCAGTCCGAGAAAGCAGCCAGGGCTACGAGGTCCAGGCCTTCCACAGCCGGGCGTACTCACCCTCGGCGGCGATCAGTTCGTCGTGGCTGCCGAGTTCGGCGATCCGGCCGTCGATGACCACGGCGATGCGGTCGGCGTCGTGGGCGGTGTGCAGGCGGTGGGCGATGGCGACGACCGAGCGGTCGAGCAGCAGCGCGCCCATCGAGCCCTCGAGGTGCCGCGCCGTCCGCGGGTCGATCAGCGAGGTCGCCTCGTCGAGCACCAGGGTGTGCGGGTCGGCGACGACGAGCCGGGCCAGCGCGATCTGCTGGGCCTGGGCCGGGGTCAGCTTGAGGTTGCCGGCCCCGAGCATGGTGTCCAGCCGGTCGGGCAGCCGGGCCACCCAGTCCCAGGCCTCGACGGTGCGCAACGCCTCGATCACCACCGAGTCGGGCGAGTCCTCGCGGGCCAGGATGATGTTGTCGCGGATCGTCCCGACGAACACGTGGTGCTCCTGGGTGACCAGCGCCACCTCGGTGCGCAGCAGTTCCAGCGGCAGCGTGGTCAGTTCGACCTCGCCGACGCTCACCGAGCCGGTGCGCGGAGTGTTGATCCCGGCCAGCAGTCGTCCGAGCGTCGACTTGCCCGAGCCGCTCGGGCCGACGATGGCCAGCCGCTCACCCGGCACCAGGTCGACCGAGACTCCGTGCAGCACGTCGTGACCCTCGCGGTACGCGAACCGCAGGTCGCGGGCGACCAGCCGGTTGCCGTCCGGTCGGGCGTCGCCCTCCTCGCGGTCGGCCGGCACCGAGGCGATGCCCAGCAGTCGGCTGGTCGAGGCGATGCCGACCTGCAACCGGTCGAGGTTGCGGATCAGCCGCTGGATCGGCTCGACGACCGACTGCACGTAGAGCGACGCGGCGGTGATCTGGCCGAGGTCGACCCAGCCGCGGGCGTACGCGTACCCGCCGAGGATCAGCACGCCGACCACCGGAGTGTCGTAGACGAAGCCCAGCAGCGCGAACAGCAGGTTGCGCAGCACCATCGTGTAGCGCTCGGCCTGGGCCGACACGGCGATGTCGCCGTCACCGGCCGCCGTCCGCTGCTCCTCGAGCCGCAGCGCCTCGACGGTCCGCGCCCCCTCGACCGTCTCGGTCAGGGTGGAGTTGATCAGCGAGTAGGTAGCCCCCTCGGCGATGTAGCCCTGCGGGGCCCGGGCGAAGTAGCGCCGCGAGGCGAAGATGACCAGCGGCGCCATGACCAGCAGCGGGACGGTGAGGATCACCGAGTTGAGCAGCATGGCCACCACGGTGAGCACGGTGACCATCAGCCCGATGATCACCTCGGGGATGCCGAACCGGATGCTCTGGCTCATCGTGCTGACGTCGCGGGTGACCCGGGTGACCAGGTCGCCCGAGCTCGAGCTCTCCACGCGGCCGAGCGGCAGCGCCAGCACGGTCCGGACGATGTACTCGCGGGCCCGGGCCAACACCCCGTAGCCGAAGACGGTGGACACCGCGAGCGCACCGAAGGTCAGCAGTGCCTGCAGCACGACGACCGCGCCGACTGCCAGGGCGAGCGCGTCCACCGTCGCCCGGGTGCCGCCCTCGCCCTGCACCCGGTTGACCAGATCGCCGAGGATCCGCGGCACGACCAGACCGGCCACCGCGGCCAGCGCGTGCAACGCGACCAGGGCGATGACCAGCCAGCGGCTCTCGCGGAGTAGACCCCCGACGAAGCCGAGCACCGAGCGCCGGTCGGCCACCGGCAGCGCCCGTTCGGGATCGAGCGACTCGGCGAAGACCTCGTCGGCCCGCCGGCCGCGCAGCAGGTGTCGCTGCCGGAGCAGCCGCAGGCGGGCGACCATCGATCCGGTCCCCGGCGGAATCAGCTCGGGCGGGATCCGCGGGGCGGCGGGCGCGTCGGACCAGGTCTCGGCCGACCCCACCAGCGGGGCGTCGAGCAGGTCACGCATGGCTCTCCGCCTCCTCCATGGCTCGGGCGACGACCCGGCGGTAGGCCGGGTCGGTCATCAGGAGTTCTTCGTGGGTGCCGACGGCGGTGACGTGGCCGTCGCTGAGCAGCGCCACCCGGTCGGCGTGGTGCAGCAGCAGCGGCGACGTCGACATGACGATGGTGGTGTGTCCCCGCCGGTACGCGGCCAGCCGTTCGGCGATCCGGGCCTCGGTGTGGGCATCGACGGCCGAGGTGGGCTCGACCAGAACCAGGATCTCGGCCTGCTGGGCCAGCGCTCGGGCCAGCACGATCCGCTGCCGCTGCCCGCCGGACAACCCGCGTCCGCGTTCGTCCAACCGGCCCTGCCAGCCGCCCGGCAGCGCCTCGAAGACGTCCTCGGCCGACGCGACGTGCAGCACCCGTTCGGCCTCGGCACGGGTCAGCTGCTGGTGCGGGTCGATGGCCCGCTGCAGCGTTCCGGCGAACAGCTGGCTGGAGGTGTCACTGACCAGGATCCGCCGCCGGACCTCGTCGAGCGGGACGGCCGCGAGATCGACCGGACCCACGGTGACGCCCCACGCGCCGGCGGTGCGGTCGTGATCGCGCTCAGCCAACGCCCGCTGCTTGTTCCGCACCGTGTCGCGGGCCCGCCGGGCCGCACGGCCCTGCAGTCCGTTGATCTCCTCGGTGCTGACCGGGTCCTGCTCGTCGGGCAGATAGCGGCCCAGCCGGTCGGCCAGCGCGGCGGAGTCGTCGGGGAGCGCCGAGACGACCAGGGTGAGCTCACCGGGCCGGGCGACGAAGCCGGAGACGTGGTCGTGGACCACCGCGTCGCGGGGAAGCGACACCGGCTCGGCGACCGGCACCCACGGCGGGGTCAGCTCGATCACGGCCAGCGTCTTGCGCGCCGAGACCAGACACCGGATCCACTTCTGGGCCAGCTCGAAGAAGGTCTGGATCGGCCACAGGAGATAGAGCGCGTAGCCGAAGAAGCTGATCAACTCGCCCACCGACAGCGTCCCGGCCAGCACCTCGCGGGCACCCAGCCAGGTCAGCGAGACCAGGAACAGCCCGGACATCAGCACGCCGGTCGAGTCGACCAGGGCCTGCCAGACCCCCGCGGACACGCCGGCCCGCCGGGTGGACTGCGACTGCACCGCGTAGTTGCGGGCGAAGGTCTGCTCGCCGCCGATCCCGCGCAGGATCCGCAGCCCGGCGACGATGTCGGTGGCCATCGAGGTCAGGTCGGAGCTGCGGCTGCGCTCCACGTCCTCGCGGCGCTGCAGCGGCCGCAGCAACGGGGTGGCCAGGAAGACCACCACCGGAGCGGCGAGCAGCACGACGACGCCGAGGTCGACCGAGGTCGACAGCACCAGGCCGGCGATGACCAGGAAGCTGACCACCGCGCCGGCCGAGCGGGTGACGATCTCGGTCAGCTCGCCGAACTCGTCGGAGTCGCTGGCCGCCACGCTCAGCACCTCGCCGGTCGGCGTACGCCGGGGCAGCACGTGTCCGAGCTGCGCGGTCTTGCGCGTGACGATCTTGATCGTCGCGTACATCCCGATCAGCCAGGCCCGCACGGTGAAGGTGTGGTTGAGCTGGTTGGCGGCGATCCCGACCAGGCTGATCCCCAGCATGATGAGCCCGTAGTACCAGACCACGCCGAGATCGCGGGCGATGATGCCGTCGTCGATCACCCGTCCGACCGCCCACGGGATCAGCGCCCCGGGCAGCCACTCGAACACGCTCGTCACCGCGCACAACAGCAGCGGTCCCGGCTGCTGCGACAGCGTCCAGACCAGGAAGCGCGCCGGGCTCCGGGTGTCGGGATGACCGAAGTTCCGGGTACGCCGTCGCCCCTCGGCGGCAGGTGCTCCGGGGTCGGCGACGATCGGCGGGAAATCTTGCATGACCGACCCACCTTAGGAAGTCGGCGCAACCCACCGCCACGGGTTTTCCCACCGGGCTGTCGGTGGTCGGTGAATAGGATCGTCGCCATGAGTGTTGACGCCGGAACGCCGCAGGAAGCCGACGGGACGCAGGGGGTGGCCGGGACCACCGAGGACGGACGGGTGTACGTGGTCACCCCGAAGGCGATGGCCGTCGAGGGTCCGCCCGCCGAGGCCGGCGACGACTCCGGCCCGCGGTCGGTGACCGACATGGTCGAGGAGCCGGCCAAGGTGATGCGGATCGGCAACATGATCCGTCAATTGCTCGACGAGGTGAAGGCCGCGCCGCTCGACGACGCCAGCCGGCAGCGGATGCGCAGCATCCACCAGGCCTCGATCGCCGAGCTCAAGGACGGGCTCGCCCCGGAACTGGTCGACGAGCTCGAGCGGATCGCGCTGCCGTTCTCGGACCAGGCGACCCCCAGTGATGCCGAGCTGCGCATCGCCCAGGCCCAGCTGGTCGGCTGGCTGGAGGGCCTGTTCCACGGCATCCAGACCGCGCTGTTCGCCCAGCAGATGGCCGCGCGGGCCCAGCTCGAGCAGATGCGCCGGGCGCTCCCGGCCGGTAGCGCCACCCCGATGGAGGGACCCGGTCCGCAGCAGGGCTCGGGCGGGATGTACCTGTAGGTCCGGGTCAGCCGACCCGTACGGTCACGACCAGCTCCACCGGATCGGGGACGCCGTCGCCGGTCGCACCATCCATACCGCTCCCTACGACGCGAGGCGACCATGTCTGATCATCTGAATCCTCTGGGCATCCATGCCGGCGTGTGGATCGGCCGGCTCGACGCGGCCAGCGTCCGCGACGCCGTCGAGAAGACGGCAGCGGCCGGGTACGACCTGCTCGAGGTCCCGGCCACCGACGTGTCCTCGGTCGACGTCGACGGGTTGATCGCCGAGCTCGGCCGGCACCAGCTCGGCGCGAGCGTGTCGCTCGGGCTGACCTTCGACACCGACGTCAGCTCCGACGACGCCGCCGTACGCGACCGTGGTGTGGCCCGGTTGGGCGAGGCCCTCGACCTGGCGTCGGCCGTCGGCGCCCATTACCTGGTCGGCTGCCTGTACTCCGCGCTCGGCAAGTACCCCGGGCCGGCCACCGACAGCGGCCGCCGTAACTCCGCGGCCGCCGTCCGCGATCTGGCCGCGGAGGCCGCGACTCGCGGGATCCAGCTCGGACTCGAGGTGGTCAACCGCTACGAGACCAACCTGTTCAACGAGACCACCGGCGCGCTGCGCTTCCTCGACGAGGTCGGCGAGGACAACGTCTCGCTGCACCTGGACACGTACCACATGAACATCGAGGAGCCCGATCTCGCGGCTCCGGTGCTGCTGGCCGGAGACCGGCTGGGTTACGTCCACATCGGCGAGAGCCACCGCGGCTACCTGGGCTCGGGAACCGTCGACTGGCCGCCGTTCTTCCGCGCTCTGCGTCAGGTGGGCTACGCCGGTCCGATCACCTTCGAGAGCTTCTCGTCCGCCGTGGTCGACCCCGCGTTGTCGAACACCCTGGCCGTGTGGCGCAACCTGTGGACCGACAACGTCGATCTGGCCCAGCACGCCCGCCGGACCATCGAGGCGCACCTGCTCGCCGCCGACCGCTCCCGGGTCGACGCAGGCTGACCAGCGGGCGGCCCGTTCGGAGCAGGCGCAGGCCGGCTCGGGCGATCGACCGCAGCTCTCAGGGAAGTTTCAGGTGGAGATCCGGAGAACCACGGAACCGGATGGTCGGGGTCGGCGTCGGACGGAGACCGAATCACCCCACAGCACCCAGGAGCTCTCCGATGCCGAACGTCGCCACCATCGCCCTGCGCACCCAGCGTCCCGCGATCGGCTGCATCGACCAGTCGTCGGTCTTCCAGCACCCGCTCGTCGAGGACGCCCTGCCCTCGAGCGCCCCGGCCGCGCAGCGTCGCCGGCAGGCCGAGCTGGTCCGGCAGGCCCAGGACGCCTGCCGCAGTTGCCCGCTGGTCGGTGACTGCCTCTACCGGGCCGTGGTCGAGCACGACGTGGCCGGGATCGCCGGCGGCACCACTGCGGCCCAGCGGCAACAGATCCGGGCCCGGCTCGGTGTGGTCGTGACCCCCGAGGACTTCGACACGCTGGCCGGCGTCATCGGCCGGCACCGCCAGATCGACCACGAGGACGTGCTCCGGCTGCGGCGCAGCCACCCCGACGAGAGCCTCGACCAGATCGCGCACCGGCTCGGCTGCTCGCTGTCCACGGTCAAGCGCCATCTGCGCCAGGAGCGGACCAGCCCGGTCACCCCGCGGCCGGTGACCGCCAAGCCGCGAGTGGCCGCCGTCCTCGCCGCCGCCTCGCAGGTGGTCGGCGCCGGCAGCCGCTCGCGGGCGGCCTGATCGCGCGGACGCCGGAGAACGGCTCAGCCGAACCAGCGGTTGAGCTCGGCGATCAGCCCGCCGTCGGCGAAGCGTGGGGCGACGTCGTCGGCCACCGCCCGGACCTCGGGCGGCGCGTCGCCGATGGCCACCCCGCGACCGGCCCAGCGCAGCATCTCCAGGTCGTTCCGGCCGTCACCGGCGGCCAGCACGTCGGCCGACGACACCCCGAGCTCGTGGATCACCTCGGCCAGCGCGGTGGCCTTGTTGACCCCTTCGGGGGCGATGTCGATCCAGGCGCTCCAGCCGACGAAGTAGGTCACCCCGTGCAGCCCGAGTTGCCGGGCCAGGGCCAGGAAGTCGGCGTCCGAGCGGGCCGGGTCGCGCAGGATGACCCGGGTCACCGGCCGGGCACCGAGCTGGTCGAGATCCTCGATGATCATCTCCCCGGTCAGGTCACCCTCGGGGAAGTGGTCGTTGAGCCGATACCCACGGCCGATCTCCTCGACCGCGATCAGCGTCTCGGGCGCGAACGCCGCCACCCGGGCGATGACCTCGCGCGGGTCGAAGGTGACGGCCTTGACGATCTGCTGCGGCGGATAGCTGACGATGACCGCACCGTTCGAGCACACCGTCGGTCCCGGCGGCAGGCCGAGCCAGTCGACCACCTCGACGGTGCTGTGCCAGGACCGGCCGGTCGACAGCACCACCGGGACGCCGGCGTCGATCACCCGCCCGATCGCCGCCGCCATCTCGGCACCGAGGCGCCCGTCGCGGTCGACCACGGTGCCGTCGACGTCGAGCGCGACCAGCCGGGGCCGCCATCGGTTCTGCGACGTCATCAACGCGGGGTGAACGCCTCGCGCCCGCCCAGGTAGGGCCGCAGCGCCTCGGGGATCCGGACCGACCCGTCGGCCTGCTGGTGGTTCTCCAGGATCATGATGATCGTCCGGGTCATGGCGCACAAGGTGCCGTTGAGCGTGGCCACCGGACCGGTCCCACCCTCGAACCGGCTGCGGATGTTGAGCCGGCGGGCCTGGAACTCGGTGCAGTTCGAGGTCGAGGTGATCTCGCGGTAGCGGTCCTGGGTCGGCAACCAGCCGTAGCAGTCGAACTTCCGGGCCGCGCTCAGACCGAGGTCGCCCGCGGCCAGCTCGAGGACCTGGAACGGGATCTCGAGCGCGGTGATGAACTCCTTCTCCCACTCCTTGAGCCGCAGGTGCTCGGCCTCGGCGTCCTCGGGGGCGCAGAAGACGAACATCTCGACCTTGTCGAACCAGTGGACCCGGAAGATGCCACGGGTGTCCTTGCCGGCCGCGCCCGCCTCGCGGCGGAAACTCGGGCTGTAGCCGGCGTAGCGCAGCGGCAGCGACTCGACGTCGAGGATCTCGTCGGAGTGGTACGCGGCCAGGGGCACCTCGGCCGTGCCGACCAGGTAGAGGTCGTCGGCCTCCAGCCGGTAGACGTCCTGCGCGGCCTGACCGAGGAACCCGGTCCCCTCCATCGCCGCCGGACGGACCAGGGCGGGCGGGATCATCGCCGTGAACCCGTTGCGCAGCGCGGTGCTCATGGCCAGGTTGAGCAGTGCGAGCTCGAGCTCGGCGCCCGGCCCGGTCAGGTAGTAGAACCGGGAGCCGGACACCTTGGCCCCGCGCTCGACGTCGATGGCCCCGAGCAGCTGGCCGAGTTCGAGGTGGTCGCGCGGGGTGAAGCCCTCGGCGGCGAAGTCCCGCGGCGTCCCGAGGGTCTCCAGGACCACGTAGTCGTCCTCGCCCCCGGGCGGGACGTCGTCGAAGACCAGGTTGCCGACCTGCTTGATCATGGCGTCGAAGGCGACGCCGACCTCGGTCTGGGCTGCCTCGGCCTTCTTGACCAGGTCCGACAACTCCTTGGTCCGAGCCAGCAGCGCGGCCCGTTCGTCGCCCTGGGCCCGGGCCACCTGCTTGCCCAGACCCTTCTGCTCGGCGCGGAGTTCCTCGAACGAGGCGATGGCCGTACGCCGGGCCGCGTCGGCGGCCAGCAGGTCGTCGACCAGCGTGACCGACTCGCCCCGCGCCCGCTGGGAGGCGCGTACGCGGTCCGGATCCTGGCGGAGCACCTTGACGTCGATCACGTGAGCAGCCTAACGACGACGATCGCCGCGCGGCGACGTGATTCCGCCTGTCGGCGTCCGGAGGCCCCGTTCCGGACTGGGAGAATGGCGCCCATGGTGCGCCGGCCTCCGACCCGTTCCTCGGTCCTGGTGGCCGCGGTCCTGCTGGTCGCGTTCATCGTCTGGAGCGCGCTGACGCTGTCGACCGACGTGCTGCGCCGGCTCGACGCGGTCCTCGCCGGCCCGCTCGACCCCGGCGGGGCGACCGCCGAGATCGCCGGCGCGTTCGCGCTGCTGACCTGGCCGGGCTTCGAGTACGCCGCGCTGGCCGGCATCGCCATCTGGGCCTTCCGACACCGGCTGCGTCAGCTGTCCATCGCGCTGGTCCTGATCAGCGGGCTCAGCTGGGGCGGCGGCACCCTGGTCAGATGGCTGATCGGCCGGACCCGGCCCGAGGACCACCTGGACCTGATCACCGCGACCGGCTTCTCCTATCCGTCGGGGCACATGGTCGGGGTGGTGTCGTTCTCGATCGCCGTCGGCGCGACCTTCTGGGTGACCCGGCAGTCCTTCCGAGCCCGGGTGCTGTGGCAGCTCGGAGCCGGGTTGCTGATCCTGGCCGTCGGATTCGACCGCTGGCTGGTCGGGGCCCACTTCCTCTCCGACATCGTCGGGGGCGCCCTGCTCGGGGCGTTCAACGCCACGCTGTGTCTGATCCTGGCCGGCGTACGCGTGCCGGTGGCCCACGAACTGGTCACCGAGTTCGCCCGCAGCAAGGCCGTCAGCGCCACCGAGACGCCGGTGCGCCGGGCCGCGGTCATCTTCAACCCGACCAAGGTCACCGACTGGGCGACCTTCCGCCGCCACGTCGACTACGAGTTGCGGGCCCGCGGCTGGCAGCGCACCCTGTGGCTCGAGACGACGGTCGACGACCCCGGTCGCGCGATGACCCGACAGGCGGTCGCCGAGCAGGTCGACCTGGTGATCGGGGCCGGCGGCGACGGCACCATCCGGGTGATCTGCGACGGGCTGGCCGGGACCGGCATCCCGTTCGGGCTGATCCCGGCCGGCACCGGCAACCTGCTGGCCCGCAACATCGGCATCCCGCTCGACGAGGGAGCGGCGCTCGACGTCGCCTTCCACGGCCAGGACAAGCTGATCGACCTGGTCAAGATCACCGTCGACGGTCGTCCGCCCGAGCACTCCGCGGTGATGGCCGGGGTGGGCATCGACGCCGTGATCATGGACGGGACCGATCCGGCGCTGAAGAAGGCGGTCGGATCCGCGGCCTACTTCGTCGCCGCCGCGCAGAACGCCAAACACCCCGCGCTGCACGCGACCATCACCGTCGACGACCAGCCATCGCTGAAGCGCCGCGCGCACGTCATCGTCGTCGGCAACGTCGGGTTCCTGCAGGGCAACATCCCGCTGATCCCCGACGCCAAGGCCGACGACGGGCTGCTCGACCTCATCGTCGCCTCGCCGCGGACCGCCCGCGACTGGGTCCGGATCACCACCCGCGTCCTGATCGGGGCGCGCCGTCCGGACAAGCAACTCGACCGCTTCGTCGGCCGCAGGGTCACCATCAAGGTCGAGGAACGCGATCACTACCAGCTCGACGGCGACACCGTCGGGGAGTGCAACACCATGGTCGCCGAGGTCGTGCCCGGGGCCCTGACCCTTCGGGTCCCCCGCGGCACCGCCTGACCCACCGGACCGGCCCCGGACGCGCGAACGGCGCGCCCCCGGATCCGGGGACGCGCCGTACGCGTGATCAGTGGTCAGCTGGTCAGCTGGTCAGCGGATGCGGACCGAGATGCTCTTCCCGCCGGTCACGACCTGCGAGGCGTGCTTGGTGTCGACCGCCACGGTCTCGATGTTCTCGTCGATCTCGATGGCCAAACTGGCCTGGATCGCATCGTTGCGCGGCGTCGAGGTGATCGAGGCCAGGAGCTGGTCGAACGACCCCTCGGTGTCCTCTTCGTCGCACTCATCGAACAACAGGCACGCGAGGTCGAGCTCCTCGTCGAAGCCCAGGTAGGCGCCGCCGGTGACGCTCAGCTCGCCGCTCTGCCCGCGCGCCTCCTTCGGCACCTTCAGCTTGAGCACGCGGTAGCTGAGCGTGGTCTGACGGTAGGGCTGGACCCCGACCCGGATCGACAGCGTGGAGCCCGCCTTGGTCGTCACCGACTTCGGCACGACGTACTTGCCGTTGACCTTGACCTGCACCTTCTTGATGCTGAACTGCTGGTACGCGGTCTTGAAGGTGGTGTCGACGTCGACGTTGTCGATGGAGACCTTCTCGTAGTCGTTGTAGATCAGCGTGTCGAGGGTGTCGGCCAGCTCGAAGCTCGGGTCGACGGTCACGTCACCCTGGCTGGCGAACCGGTTGGACCGGGTCAGCGTGAACGGCTTGCCGTCGGCCCGGGTCCCGGTGATCGTCCACCTGTGGGTGGCGGTGCCGTCGCCCCACTCGTCGAACACGGCGTCGTCGTTGGCCCACGTGGCGTAGACCGCGGCGGTCGAGAGATAGGCATCGGTGGTCACCTGGGTGGTGCCGGTGCGCTCCGCCCCGGTGTCGCCGTTGTGCACGGTGGTGGTGATCGTCGTGGTGTTCGGGGTCGCGGTCAGATCGCTGCGCAGGGCGGTGGTGCGGTCCTGGTCGACACTGCCGAACGCATCGCCGACCGTGGCCATCTTGTACGCGCCCCATGAGCCGTCGTTGACGATCATCTTGGCGTCCGCGTCGTTGGCGCCGTAGTCGGCCGGTCCCGACAGCAGCAGCGGGTGCCCGAAGGCCAGCGCCTGGTTGCCACAGACCGCGGTGGTGGTCCCGATCCCGGCCAGGGTGACGTCGCCGTAGGCGAGCGCAGCAGCGAAGTTCCCACCGGCCGTGGGAGTGGCGGCGGGGACAGCGGCCGGAGCGGCGGCCCGGCCGGAGGAGTAGGCCTTGACGGCTAGGCCCGCCTTGTCAGCGGCGGCCTGGAAGGCGTCGACGCGTTTGGCGCTGACCCCACCCATGGCCAGCGGCACGGCGAGCTGACGGAGCGAGCCGCGCGGGGTGGCCACCTCCGCCTTGGCTCCGAGTGCCTTGCGCTGCGCCGCGGACAGCTTGACCGACGTCGCGGCCTTCGCCTGCACGGCCTTGGCCGGGGTCACGGAGGGCAGGTTGAGGACCTTGTACATGTCCTCGGCCGGCGTCAGGCCACCGATCGGGGAGGTGGTGTAGGTGAAGCCGTAGGAGACCGCGCCGAGCAGCTTGCCGTCGACGTAGACCGGCGACCCGGACATACCCGCCCAGATGCCGCCGCCCTGATCGATCACGTGCTTGCCGGCCTGATCGCTGACCTTGATCATGATCATGTCGCGGTCGGCACCGATGCCGTCCTCGAGCACCCCGAGCACCTCGACGTCGAAGGGCTGCGGGGTGGTGCCCTTGACCACGGTCAATCCTTCGCCGGTCATCCCCTCGGTCACCGAGCTGACCGGCACGGCGGCCGGGCACTCGTCCACGGCCGCGGCTCGTACCGGGGCTGATTGGGCCGGGACCGCGAGACCGCTCGCCAGTATGGCGAGCACCGTTCCCGTTCCGGTGAGGGCGGCTCTGCCCCTCCACGTCCTACGCGTCATCCGTCTTTCTCCTGTCCTCGTGCGGCGCCTCGGGGGCCGCTTCGGCGAAAGCTACGCGCCCGGTCTGACATTCCGCCAGGGTCAAAAGGGCACAGTTGATAACGAGTGGGATACGACGCGCATTGTTGCCTCCGACACGCCGTGAATTTCGGGACAATTCGCGGCTTTCATCGCCTTACCGACGGTTATTTCCGTCACGGACCCGTCCGCCGGAACTCTCCGTCCCGGCGGCGGAGGTCACCCGCGGAGCCGACCGAGCCAGGAACGGGCGGCGCGGTAGTCGTCGTTCGAGGTGCCCGGCCGGATGGTCGGGGTGGTCTGATCGGCCCGCGGATAGCTGCCGAGGAAGACCACATCGGCGCAGATGCGGTGCAGCCCCATCATCGCCTCGGCCAGCCGGGCGTCGTCGATGTGACCCTCGGCGTCGACCGAGAAGCAGTAGTCACCCAGCGTGCGCTTGGTCGGTCGCGATTCGATCCGGCAGAGGTTCACGCCTCGGCTGACGAACTGCTCGAGGATCTCGAGCAGCGCACCCGGGTGGTTCTGCTTCATGAACAACACCATCGTCGTCTTGTCGGCGCCGGTCGGCGGCGGCACCGGGCCCGGCCGGGCCGCGAGCACGAACCGGGTCACCGCATCGGGGTTGTCGGCGATGCCCTCGGCCAGCGGCACGAGGCCGTGCAGCTGGCCGGCGACCGCCGCGCAGATGGCCGCGTCGAACCGCGACTGCCGGTCCGCGACCTCGGCCGCGGCCGCGGCGGTCGAGCCCCCTTCGGTCACCGTGGCCCCCGGCAGCCGGCTGACCAGCCAGTCGCGGCACTGCGCCGCCGCGTGCGGATGGGTGAGGACGTGCCGGACGTCGGCCAGCGCGGTGCCGGGTCGGCCGTAGAGACCGAACTGCACCGGCAGCAGCACCTCGCGGGTGATGACCAGCGGGTCGCCGTAGGTCAGGTTGTCCAGCGTGGCCGAGACGCCGCCTTCGACCGAGTTCTCGATCGGGACCAGCGCGGCGCTCACCTCGCCCTCGCGGACGGCCTCCAGGGCCTGGCCCACCGTCGCGTACGGGATCGGGTCGGCGCCGAGCGCCGGCAGGGTGAGCAGCGCCTGATGGGTGAAGGTGCCGACGGGACCGAAGTAGCCGTAATGGGCGGGCGGGAATCCGGGCACCGGCACAGGCTATCCCCGCGCGGCGCGGCGTCCGGGCGATTATCGCCGGGCACGCACCGTGCCGGCGGCGGTGTCGATCTGCCGGCTCAGCGCCTTCGGGGCGTCATCGGGCCGGGTGGCGAACCAGGCCACCTGCTGGCCCGCCTCGAGCTCGACCAGCGCGATGACCATGCGGTCACGGGTCGAGGGCAGACCGTCGACCCGGTACTGCAGATCGAGGGTCAGCAGCACCGCCCGGTCCTGCGGTGACACCCCGGTGAGCTTGGCCAGCTCGCGGTTGCTGACCTTGATGCCGGCGTCGGCCGGATAGAACTGCTGCAGCACCCGTTCGACGTTGCCGACGCCGACGGCCAGCTCGCCGGGTTCGACCAGCGGCCGGTCGAGCACGGCCATGCCGACCGAGGCGCTCCAGTCCTCGCCCGACCCGTCGTAGTCGCGGTGGACGATCGCGTCACAGGCGAAGTAGGAGCGGAACACCCCGGTCTGCACGTTCGGTTCCTGACAGGTGAACGGGGCCGGCGGCGCGGTGAACGTCATCTCGGCGATCGAGGCCCGGCGGGTGCCCGCGTCGTAGACGATCGTGGTGTCGACGGGCTCGACCGGGGCCGGTGGGGCGATCGCCGGTCCGCTCTCCAGCCGCGGTTCGCTGTACGCGGTGACCGCGCTGACCGCAAGGACGGCCAGCACCAGAGCACCGACCACCGCGGCCAGAGCGAGGGGCCAGGCCACCCGGGTCTCCGTCGCGGGCGATGCCGTCACCGGGTCAGCATAGGCAGCGTCAGGCGACGTCACGGTCCGCGAGCCGTTCGACCGCCCGCTCACCGTGCCGACCGACCGGAACGGCCCGGGTCGCGGCAGCCAGGCCCGCGGCGGGCATCTGGACGTACCGGCTCTGGGCCCGGTCGACCAGGTAGGTCTCGTGCCAGATCCCGACGCCGCCCGGGTGGCGGCGGGCGCGGCGGTTGAACGCCGTCCATGCCGGTCGGTGCGCGGCCTGCGGCGCACCGGCGTACGCGTACAGCTTGTCGTGCGAGTCCCAGTACTGGACCACGAGCGGGCCGCCGGCCCCGAAGGTCAGCCGGTAGCCCAGCAGCCCGGACCCCGGGTCGCGAGACAGTTCGGCCAACATCGTCGGCATGGCCGCGAACACCGGCAGCCACAGGTCGGGCCGCCACCAACGGTTGATCCGCATGCCGATCAGGAAGACGACCAGGGGGCCGTCGTGCTCGTGGGTGAGTGGGGTGACCGGCTCGGACATGACGTCCTCCTATTGGAGAGTAATACTCTCCAATATTGGGGAGTGTCACTACCCAATGTCAAGGGCTTCCTGGGTGAAGATGACCTGGTGCGGATCTCCGAGTTGTCCCGACGCAGCGGCGTACCGGTGGCGACGATCAAGTTCTATCTACGTGAGCGACTGCTCCCCGAGGGCGTGCTCACCTCGGCCACCCAGGCCCAGTACGACGAGCAGCACCTCGACCGACTGCGGCTGATCCGGTCGCTGGTCGGGGTCGGCGGGCTGAGCGTGGCCCGAGCCCGCGACGTGGTCCAGGCGATCGACTCGCCGCCCGAGTCGCTGCACCGGCTGTTCGGCGAGGTCACCGGCGCCGTCCGGCCACAGGTCGAGCCGCACGGCCACGATCGGGTCCACACGCTGATGCAGACCTGGGGCTGGGAGATCGACACCCACGACGAGGACGCCTGCCAGTCGCTGGTCGACGCGCTCGACGCCATCGACGACGCCGGCTTCACCCTGGCCGACGGGGCGCTCGAGCTCTACCGTCGCTCGATGACCGACGTCGCCGAGTTCGAGCTCGACCACGTCCCCGACGACTCGGTCGCCGCCGCCGTTCGCTATGTCGTCCTCGGCTCGGTACTGGTCGAACCGTTGCTGCTGGCCCTGCGGCGACTGGCCCAGCAGCAGGCGTCAGCACGACGCTTCGGGACTGGCAGGGTGTCCTGAGTGAGCGATCTCGACACCTTCATCGCCGGCCTGCCCAAGGCCGAACTGCACGTGCACCAGGTCGGCTCCGCCTCGCCGGAGATCGTCGCCCAGCTCGCCGCCCGTCATCCCGGCATCGTGCCCAGCGACATCGAGGCGCTGCGCGACTTCTTCGTGTTCGACGACTTCGCCCACTTCATCCGCAACTACCTGGCCGTGGTCGAGCTGGTCAGCACGGCCGAGGACGTCCGGCTGCTGACCTTCGAGGTGGCGCGGGCCATGGCCGGGCAGCAGATCCGCTACGCCGAGCTCACCGTCACGCCGTTCATCTCGGTCACCCCGGCGCTTCCGGTCGAGGCGTTCCTCGAGGCGATCGAGGACGCCCGCCGGTCGGCGGCCATCGAGCTCGGGGTCGAGCTGGCCTGGATCTTCGACATCCCGGCCGACTTCGGGATCCCCGCCGCCGACGTCACGCTGGCCGCCGCACTCGACCACGACGTCCCCGGTCTCGTCGGGTTCGGGATCGGCGGGTCGGAGGTCGGGTTCCCGCGCTCGATGTTCGCCGCCCACGTCGGCCGGGCCCGGGCGGCCGGGCTGCACAGCGTCCCGCACGCCGGCGAGACGACCGGGCCGGAGACCGTCTGGGACGCCCTGCACTCGCTGGGTGCGGAGCGGATCGAGCACGGGATCACCGCGGTGCAGGATCCGCAGTTGCTCGCCCACCTGGCCGAGCACGCCATCACCCTCGACGTGTGCCCGACGTCCAACGTCGCCCTCAAGGTGGTGGCCGACCTCGATCAGCACCCGATCGTCGAGCTGGTCGCGGCCGGCGTGCCGGTCAGCGTCAACACCGACGACCCGCCGATGTTCGGTACCGATCTGAACACCGAGTACGCCATCGCCGCTCGCCTGCTCGGCCTGGACCGGGTCGGGGTGGCCGAGCTGGCGCGGGCCGGCGTACGCGGCTCCTTCGCCCCGGCGGCCAGCCGCACCGCGCTCCTCACCGAGATCGACCGGTACTTGATCGCTAATACGTAGTTACGTAGGATTGACGCATGGCCGATCTGGAAGCGCGCGTCGCCGCTCTCGAGGAGTGGGCCCGATCCGTCCGCGCCGAGCACCCGCCCGCCGCTGCGGTCACCGAGGGCGACTGGTGGTTGCTCGACGGCGTACGCGACCGGCACCCGGGCGGCGCGATCGCCTTCGGCGGCCAGGTGCCGGTCGGCGACGGTCAGGCGGCCTGGCAGTGGGAGGCGTCGGCCCCCGACCTGCTCGAGCAGGAGTGGTCGGGCGCGGCGGCGCGGTTCGACGCGCTGGCCCACCCGGTCCGGCTCCGGCTGTTGCAGCGCATCCTCACCGGATCGACGACCACCGCCGAATTGGCCGACGACTCCGAGCTCGGCACCACCGGTCAGCTCCACCACCACCTGCGCGCGCTCGTCGCCGGCGGCTGGCTGACCTCGACCGGGCGTGGCCAGTGGGCCGTCCCGGCCCCGCGCGTCGTCCCGCTCCTGGTCATCGTCTCCGCCACCACCAGCTGAAGGACCGCACCCGATGCCGATCTCGCGACGTCTGCTCGCCCTGCTGGCCGGTGCGGCTGTGGCCGGGGCCGCCCTGACCCTGGTCACCGGACCGCACCGCCCGGCCTTGACCACCGCCACCGGCGACACCGCCCTGGTCGCCGACGTGCGGGCCGCGGTGCCCGACGACCGCGGGTTCCAGACCCTGTCGGCCGCGCGGCTGCGCGACGGCGCGGTCAGCTACGCCGGGTTCGGTTCGGCCCACGCCGACCGGCCCACCCCCGAGACCCCCTTCGAGCTCGGGTCGATCACCAAGACCTTCACCGGGTCGCTGCTGGCCGACGGCGTACGCCGGGGCGAGCTGACCTACGCCGACCCGTTGTCGACCCATCTGCCCGAGCTGGCCGACACGGCCGTGGGTGAGGCCACGCTCGAACAACTGGCCACCCACACCGCCGGGTTGCCGCCGTTCCCCGACAGCCAGGCGCTCGGCGTGGCCGCCCGGGTGATCGGCAACCAGAACGTCTACGCCGGGAGCGCCGCCGAGCTGATCGAGGCGTCCACGACCACGGCGGTGTCAGGGCGCGGCGAGTACGCGTACTCGAACCTGGGGATGGCCCTGCTCGGGCACGCCGAGGCCCGCGCCGCCGACCGGCCCGACTGGGTCACCCTGGCCCGCGAGCGGATCACCGAGCCGCTGGGCATGACGTCGACGACGTTCGCGCTGAGTCCAACGCCGGCGCCGGGCACCCCCGGTCCGCACCAGATCAACGGCTGGCGAGCCGCGTACTCCTACGGCGAGGCCTTCGCCCCCGCCGGCTCGTCGACCTGGACGACCGCGGAGGATCTGATGCGCTACGCCCAGGCCTTGATGGCCGACGAGGTCCCCGGGATGGCCGCGCTCGAGCGCCGGGTCGACCTGCCGCGCGGCGCGACGATCGGCCTGGCCTGGCACAACACCCCGGTCGAGAGCCGGACCATCACCTGGCACAACGGCGGGACCGGCGGTTACCGCACCATCGTGGGCCTCGACCGCGAGCGGGGACAGGCGGTGGTCCTGCTCAGCAACAGCACCCGCGACGCGGACCGGGCCGGTCTGGTGCTGGCTGCGACGCCTCCCGGTGCGCCGGTGCCGGCCACCGACGGGGTCGACGTCGACTGGCGCAGTCAGCTGGTGTGGCCGGCCGTCGGGTTGGTGCTGTTGATCAGCTTCGCGGTCGGGGCCGGTCGGGCCCGCGACCGGTTGGCCGTGGCCACCAGTCTGATCACCGGGGTGGCCGGACTGGTCCTGCTGCTGGCGCGCTCGCCGTGGCACCTGGCCCCGGGCTGGATCTGGGGCGCGCTGGCCGGCGCGAGCCTGGTCTGGGCGGTCGCGTCGATCCGCCGGGCCCGAGCACTACCGGCGCTGCCGAGCCGGCGGGTGACCGGCTGGCTGTCGCTGGTCAGTGCGCTGCTTTCGCTGGCCTTCGCCGGCTGGGTGCTCTGAGCGGACCGGATGGCCCGACCGCCGCGGACCCAGCGGGAACAGCTCGGGGCGGTCGGGCTTCTTCCACCACAGGATGACCGCGAGCAGCACCCCGAACTGGACGATCGGCGAGACGGTGTCGCGGACCCGGGTGGCGGTGAAGTCCAGCGCCGGACCGACGTCGACCGCCCGGCCGGGCACGTAGGCCAGCGACAGCGGCGCGATCCGCAGCAGCATGATCTGGTCGAGCTTGCTGGCGGCCAGCACGGCGAGCGGCATCCAGGCGATCAGGTCGTACCAGGAGAGCGTGTACATGGCCGTGATCAGCCAGGCCACCGAGAGCACGAGCGCGGTGCGCAGCGAGATGGTCAGCGGGTCGGTGCGTAGGTCGGCGCCCTTGGGCAGCCCGGGCGCGGCGGTCCACGGGACGATGCGCGACAGGATCCACCCGATCACGAACAGTCCGGCGTAGGACAGCACCCCGGTGACCACCTTGGCGTGGGTGCCGGTCATGAACAGGTCGAGGAAGCGGAACACCGGATTGGCCCACGACCCGACCGACACGTACCCGCCGTTGCGCAGCGCTTGGAAGAACGCCGTCGGCTGCCAGACGATGTAGGCCAGGCCCATGGGGATCACCGTGCCGAGGCAGAGCAGTGCTGCCTTCTTGGGTTCTCGGCGATAGGCCCACAACATCGCCAGCCCCCAGATCCCGATGCTGACCTTGGCGCACCCGGCCAATCCGATCCCGATACCGGCCAGGAACGGGCTCTTGCGCATGAACAGCAGCCCGAACACCGCGAACATCACCGAGATGGCCTCGTTGTGGGCGCCGGCGACCACGGCCCAGATCAGCACCGGGTTGGCCACGGTCAGCAGGGTCGCGCGGACCTGGCGGCGGGGATCGCCGTGGGCGAGGGCCACCGCTCCCGCACTGGCCAGGATGAACGGGACCACCGCGAAGACCTGGAGCCAGAAGACGATGTCGTGCATGTTCTCGCCGCCGAGCCTGTTGGCGGCCAGCTGGGTCCACGAGGTGATCGGGCCGTACACGCTCGGGGTGTCGTACCAGGGCCGTTCGGTCCACTTCATCACCGGATCGAACTGGGTCCGGAAGACCTCGGCCGGGGTGATCTCGTACGGGGACTTGCCGAGCGCCTGCAACCGGCCGTAACCCGCGTAGATCAAGACGTCGGCCGAGGTCAGCGGGGGCACCAGGATGGTCAGCACGCTGAGGGTGGCACCCATCCCGAACAGCCGGCGCTGCCGCGGCTTCCAGCCGTCGGCCAGCGCCCGCAACGCGATGAACAGCCCGAGCGCGCCGACCAGGATGGCCGCCCAGATCAACGCCGAGACGAACCACTCGTTGGGCTCGACGATCCCGGCCGGGAGATACCAGGACGGCAGGTAGGAGGCACGGGGCCCCAGGGTGAGGGTGACGGCCGAGGGGCCGAGGAAGCCGGCCAGCAGAGTGAGTGCGGTGGCACCGATGATGCCGGCGAGTCCGAACCGGTGGTCGCGGTGCCAGTGCACCGGGCGGTAGATCGGCTGCGGCGGCCGGGCCGGGTTGCCGACGCGGCGGCGCTGTCGGTCGAGCTCACGTCAGCGGCCCGGTCGCAGCCGCTTGACCAGACCGGAGACCGCCGACCGTGCGTCGAGCTGGTTGAGCGCACCCCGCGCGGCCAGGGCCCGGGTGACGTCGCGCAGTTGCTTGGCCCGGTGCAGCTGGCCGGCGAGATCGGTGCCGGTCGCGCGGTGCCGGAGCTCGATCTCGATCTCCTCGATCCGCAGTCCGGCCCGGAGCACGTCGATGGTCATACCCACCTCCATACCCCACCCGGCGGCCAACGGACTGGCCAACTCGAAGCCACGCCGGGTCAGGCAGCGCTGGCCGGACAACGGCGCGCGGGGGGTCCATCCGGTCAGCTCGACGATGCCGCGGGTCGCCGCCGTCATCACCAGCCCGAAGCCGCCCGCCGACCCGCCGTCGGCGGTGGTCTGGGCGGGCAGGACCGCGATGGTCAGGTCGGCCCGCCCGCTGGTCACCGGGGCGATCAGCGGCGCGCAGTTGGCCGCCGTCGCGCCGAGGTCGGCGTCGAGCAGCAACAGGACGCCGCACTCGGGTCGGCGGTCGCGTTGCTCGATCACGCCCAGTCCGTTGACCGCCGACTCGACCGCGGCGGCCTTGCCGCGGTTGCGCTGGTGGCTGACCACGATGGCGCCGGCGGCCGCGGCGTACTCGCCGGTCCGGTCGGTGCTGCCGTCGTCACAGACGATCACCGCGTCGACCCCGGGGAGCCCCCGCGCGGCGGTCACGGTGGCGCCGATCCGGTCCTGCTCGTCCTTGGCCGGGATGATGCATGCCACGCGGGACAGGGCCGGATTCACACCGGCAAGGTTAACGCCCGGCACGTCCCCACGACGACTGGCAGCGATCCTTCGGGCACTGGCTTGGCTGCCACTATTGGCAGTATTCACTTGGTGGCAAAGTTACTGCCATGACCGAATTCCTGGTGTTCCTGGGCTTCCTCGCCCTTGTCATCGGCGCCTGGGCCCCTGCCCGCATCGACGCCCTCCGCTCCGGCCGTTCGTACTGGGACAGCCGCAACTACACCCACGAGGACGCCCACGTCCGCGCCGCCCGCGGCGTCACCCTGCGCTAGTTCAGCTGCTCGTCGTCCCCCTGCGGCGGCGCCCGGCCGATAGGGTCGGGCCATGCCCGAGATCGCCACGCCAGGAGTTCGTTCCGAGGTCGGTCGGCTGCGCACCGTGATGCTGCACCGGCCCGGCAACGAACTGCGGCGCTTGACCCCGCGTAACAACGATGCCCTGCTGTTCGACGGGCTGCCCTGGGTCGACCGGGCCCAGCAGGAGCACGACGGGTTCGCTGACGCGTTGCGCGGTCGCGGCGTCGAGGTGCTCTACCTCAGCCAGTTGCTGATCGAGACGCTCGCCGATGCTGAGGCCCGCGAGCAGGCGATCAACCACACCATGAACGACCTGCGGCTCGGCGACACCCTGCAGGCCTACCTGTCCGACCTGCTCGCCGACCAGAGCCCGGACGAGCTGGCCGAGGTGCTGATGGCCGGACTGCGCAACGACGAGATCGGTCCGACCGGCAGCCTGGTCGCCGCGCTGCACGAGGCCGACGACTTCCTGATCGACCCGCTGCCCAACCTGCTGTTCACCCGCGACTCGAGCGTGTGGGTCGGCGACCGGGCCACCGTCACCGCACTGGCCATGCCGGCCCGCCGCCGCGAGACCCAGCTGACCGAGCTGATCTACACCTTCCACCCCCGCTTCGTCGGCACCCAGCGGATCCACGGCTGGGACAAGGAATACCTCGAGGGCGGCGACGTGCTCGCGCTGGCCGAGGGCGTGCTGGCCGTCGGGGTCGGCGAACGCACCCGCCCGGCCGGCGCCGAGCGCCTGGCCCGCACCGCCTTCGAGCTCGGGCTGGCCCACACCGTGCTGGCCGTGCCGATCGACCAGGACCGGGCGACCATGCACCTGGACACCATCGCCACCATGGTCGACGTCGACGCCATGGTGATGTATCCGAACGTGGCCCACCGGCTGGCCGCGGTCACCGTGCGTCCCGGTGACGGTGACCATCTGATCGTCGAGCCGTCGGCCCCCTTCCTCGAAGCGGCGGCCCGGGCGATGGGCATCGATCAGCTCCGGCTGATCGACACCGGACTCGATCCGGTCACCGCCGAGCGCGAGCAGTGGGACGACGGCAACAACACCCTGGCCATCGAGCCCAAGGTGGCGATCGCGTACGAGCGCAACGTCGAGACCAACGAACGACTGGTCGCCGAGGGCATCGAGATCATCGCCATCGCCGGCTCCGAACTCGGGTCCGGCCGGGGTGGTCCGCGCTGCATGTCGTGCCCGATCAGCCGCGACCCGCTCTGACCCTGACGGCGCCCGTAACCGCCCCGGAAATTACCCACAATTCCGGTATTTCCTCGCGCGCTGCGTGATCCTGGGGTTCTGGCGGTTCGCGGGGTGCGAACCATTCGGTTCCGAGGGGAAAGAGCATGAAGAACGTTTACCGGGTCCTGGCCTATCTGGTCGCTTTCGGCGTCGTCGTCCAGGCGGCCGCGATCGCGTACGGGATGTTCGGCCTGATCAAGTGGGTCGAGGGCGGGGGAACCCTTGACCAGTCGACCGAGCTGAATTCCTCGCTCGGCGGCTTCACGGGTTTCTCGACCCACGGGATGGTCGGCATGATGGTGCTGCCGGTGATCATCCTGCTGTTCCTGATCAGTTCGTTCTTCGCCAAGGTCCCCGGCGGGGTCAAGTGGGCCCTGTTCGTCTTCGCCGCCGGAATCGTCCAGATCGCGCTCGGATTGTTCTCCCACGAGTTCGCCGGTCTCGGCTGGCTGCACGGCGCCAACGCGTTGGTCCTGTTCGCGCTGGCTGTGATGGCCGGCATGCGTGTACGCCGCGCCACCGCGGACCGGACGGTCACGGCGCAGCGTGCGACGGCCGGCGTCTGACGCCGACGTCCACGAGCCGGTGAAGCAGAGGCGGCCCCGGCTACGGGTCATCGCCCCGGTGCTGGCCACCGTGCTGGTCCTGGCCCCGCTGGGCTACCTGTGGCAGGACAGCCGGGTGCCGAACACCCTGTCGGTGATGGACATGGGTGAGGTCGACCACGGCGGGGGGCCGGGCGGCGGCCACGACCACCACCCCACCGGCGGCGGTCCGGGCGGGGCCGGCGCGACGGTCAGCATCGATACCCTGCGGGTCGACCCGGCGCGGCCAGCGGATGTGCGCTACGAGCTCACCACCGCGGCCGCCCCGCTGAGCATCGGTGGGACGTCGGTCCCGGGCTTCACCGTCAACGGCACCTCCCCCGGTCCCACGCTGACCGCCGAGCAGGGCCAACTGGTCGAGGTGCACCTGGTCAACGCCTCGGTCACCGACGGGGTGGCGCTGCACTGGCACGGCATCGACGTCCCCAACGCGATGGACGGGGTCGCCGGAGTCACCCAGGACGCGGTCCCGGTCGGTGGCGACTTCACCTACCGCTTCACCGTCGATCGACCCGGCACCTACTGGTACCACTCGCACCAGGTGTCCAACCCGCAGGTGATCGGCGGGCTGTTCGGCGCCCTCGTCGTCGCTCCGGCCACCGCTCAGGAACCGGTGCAGGTGCTGGCCACCGCCCATCTCTACGGCGGCCGGAAGACGCTGGCCGGGCAGCCCGGCGATCTGCGCGCCGCGGCCGCGCCCGGCCAGCGGGTCCGGGTCCGGGTCCTCAACACCGACAACGGCCTGATCCAGACCTGGTCGGCGAGCCCGCTGACCGTGCTGGCCGTCGACGGCAACGAGATCAACGCCCCGACCCCGTTCACCGACCGCGCGGTCACGGTGACCGGCGGTGGGCGGGTCGACCTCGGGGTGACCATGCCCGCCGACGGGTCACCGGTGCGGATCCAGGTGTCCAAGGCGACCGCGGTGATCCTCGGCTCGGGCGATCCGCCGGCCCCGACCCAGCCCGGCGAGACGCTCGCGCTCGAGGCGTACGGGACGGCGACCGCGCTGCCCTTCGACCCGAGCCGGCCCGACCGGCGGTTCGACTACGCCATCGACCAACGGCCCGGTTTCGTCAAGGGCCGGCCGGGGCTGTGGTGGTCGATCAACGGCAAGCTCTATCCGCACGTCCCGATGTTCGCGGTGACCGAGGGTGACGTGGTGACCATGCACCTCGACAACCGCAGCGGCGAGGTCCACCCCATGCACCTGCACGGCCACCGTGGCGTGGTCCTGAGCCGCAACGGCAAGGCGGTCACCGGGAGCCCGTGGTGGTTCGACACCCTCGACGTGGCCGACCGCGAGACCTACGACATCGCGTTCGTCGCCGACAACCCGGGGATCTGGATGGACCACTGCCACAACCTCGAGCACGCCGCGGACGGGATGGTCGCCCACCTGATGTACCGCGGGTTCGACACCCCGTACCGGATCGGGGGGCCGGCCGGTAATCAGCCCGAGTAGGCGGGCTGGGCCAGGGTGTGCAGCACCCGGTCGGGGTAGTCGGTGGTGATGTTGACGATCCCGAGGCTGTGGCAGAAGGCGATGTCGTCGGGGTCGTTGGTGGTCCACACGTGGACCTCGTTGCCGCGCTTGCGGGCCCGGTTGACGAAGTCGGGGTCCTGCTTGACCACGTCGACATCCACCCCGACCCGGCGTACGCCGTCGGGCAGCCGCCCGCTGCGCCACCGGCCGAGGTCGCGTTCGAGCAGCAGGGTGCGTGGCAACGCGGGCAGCAGGGCGCCGAAGCGCTTGACCGCGGCGAGCGAGAAGCTCATCGGGTAGGCCGGCGACCCGGGCTGGTGCCAGCCGAACTCGGTGAGCAGGGCGGCGACGCGGGCCTCGATCTCGCGGCTGCGCCGGCTGGGGTGCTTGGTCTCGATGCACGCGCTGACGTCGACCCCGCCCCGGCGGGCGTCGCGGACCATCTCGAGCAGGTCGCGCAACGTCACCATCGAGCGCTGCTCCAGGCTCGGCTTCGGCACCTTCCACGAGCCGAAGTCGAGTGACCGGAGCTCGGCGAGCGTGAGCTCGCCGACCCGGCCCGACCGGTCCGACGTGCGGTCGACGGTGACGTCGTGCAGACAGACCAATTCGTCGTCGGCGCTCAGCTGGACGTCGCATTCCAGACCGAGCGGGGTGTTGGTGTCGCGGGACCAGTCGATGGCGGCGCGATAGGCGGAGATTGTCATCTCGGGATACTGACCGGAGAAACCGCGGTGAGCGATGATCACGTAGTCAGCGTGGCACTACCGTGCGGCTTTCGGGCGTCGACGCGGCAAACCCATGATGACCATTGCGCATCCACCGATGACGATGGCCGCGACCGAGGACCCGAGCCACGACGGCGCGGTGAATCCGATGGCTCCGGCGACCGCGGTCCAGAAGTCCGCCCATCCCGGAACCGTCCCCGGGTAGACCAGTTGATAGGCCACGAAACCGCAGGCCCAGGCGATGATCGGGGCGATCCGCAGCGGGGCCCGGCTCGAGGTGTCCCAGCGCTGTCGGCTGATCAGGAAGAAGTCGACGGCGGCGACGGCGAACAGCGGAACGAAGACCGAGCCGATCAGGAACAGGAAGGACTGGTACTGGCCGAAGTCGAGCGAGCCGGCCAGCAGGGTGGCGATCACGCCGATGACCACGGCGACGATCCGGCGGTCGAGATCGGGCAGCAGGTTCTGCACCGACATCGTCGTCGAGTAGATGTTGGCGAACGCCTCGTCGACCTCGTCCACCAGCAGGATGGCCAGCGCGATCGCCCCGGCGGGCAGGGTGACCAACGCGGTGATGACGTCGCCGCCACCCAGGTTGGCCACCGCGAAGACCCCGAGGATGTAGTACGCGATCGCGGCGATCCCGTAGCCCAGCGATGCCCCCCAGAAGGCGGCCTTGCGGGTCCGCGAGTGCCGCGAGTAGTCCGCCGCGAGCGGGGCGAACGAGATCACGCCCGCCACCGCGAGATCGACCGCCGGCCAGAAGCCGAGCACCGACTCCTGCGCGATCGGCTGCCGCGGCTGGAGCAGCACCTGGACGAACAGGAAGACCGACGCGGCCAGCACCAGCCAGACCATGACCTTGCGGAGCAGCCGGACGCTGCCCAGCGGCTTGACCGCCATCAGCGTCGCCGCCGCCCCGGCCAGCACCACGAACGGCCAGCGCCAGGCCTCACCGACGATGGCCACCGCCGCGGTCGAGATGACGATGATCTCCATGGTCGCCCAGCCGATGTTCTGGCCGATGTTGAGCACGGTCGGGCACCACCGAACCGCGACGCCCGACCAACCCGCGCAGCGAGACCATGGCCGGGGCGCCGGTGGTGGCGCCGAACATCGCCGAGGCCCCGAGCAGCAGCGCCCCGATGCCGCAGCCCAGCACGATCGCCGCGATGGCCAGTCCGACCGAGCCGGTGGTGGTGGCGATCAATGCCCCGGTCAGCGGCCCGAACAGGCTGATCCCGAGGTTGCCCCACATCGCCAGCTGGTCGGTGAACCGCAGCGGACGGGGCGGCTCGGTGGTCAGCGTCAGCGGCGCCTCGGCCGGACGGACGGGATCCACCCGGGTGGGGTCGGTGATGGGTGAAGAGGTGGAGACAGGCACGAACGCGCTCCCTACGCCGGCATTACCCGGTCAGGTTCGGTCGGTCGGCGAACCCGTCCTCGCTGCGACGCAGCCGCAGCGGTGAACACTCCGCCCTCTCAGCCCACCACGTGGTGTGAGCTCCCGAAGGTTGACGGCCCCACGCTAGCACCGGCCGGCGTGGTCGCCGGGTCAGCGGGTCAGCGGGAGACCGGCGTCGGCCCAGCCGTACACGCCGCCGAGCAGGTTGACGGCGTCCCTGCCCTGGGCGTTGAGGAACTGCGCGACCCGGGCCGAGCGGGCGCCGACGGCGCAGACACAGACGACCTGGTCGTCCACCTCGCCCAGCCGCTCCACGATCTGGTCCATCGGGATGTGCACGGCGCCGTCGATGTGGGCGTCGGCCCACTCGGCGTCGGTGCGCACGTCGAGCAGCGTCCATCCGTCGGCGCGGCGGCCGGCGACCTCGGCGGGGGTGATCCCCGGGGCATCTTCGAGCATCGGGCCAGCCTAGTCAGCGCGCGGCGGTCGCTACTTGAGCAGCCGGGAGAGCCGGCGGTCGGCCAGCTTCTTGCCCCCGGTCTGGCAGGTCGGGCAGTACTGCAGCGACGAGTCGGCGAACGACACCTCGGCGATGGTGTCGCCGCACACCGCACAGGTCTCGCCCTTGCGGCCGTGCACCCGCAGACCTGACTTCTTCTCGCCCTTCAGGTCCTTCGCGGCCAGACCCTCGGCCCGGGCGATCGCTCCGCGGAGCTCGTCCTGGATGGCGGTGTAGAGGGTGTCGAGCTCGTCGGGGCTGAGCGAGTTGGCCGGCTTGAACGGGCTGAACTTCGCGGCGTGCAGGATCTCGTCGGAGTAGGCGTTGCCGATCCCGGCGATCACCCGCTGGTCCTTGAGCACGCCCTTGATCTGCGACCGCCCGGCCTGGGTCAGCAGGCCGGCCAGCACCTCGCGGTCGAAGTTCTCGCTGAGCGGATCAGGTCCCAGGGTGGCGACCATCGGGATCTGCATCGGGTCGGCGGCCACGTAGATGGCCAGCTTGCGCTGGGTTCCGGCTTCGGTCAGGTCGAAGCCGGTGTCGTCGTCGAGGACCACCCGCAGGCTGAGCGGGCCCTTGCCCGGTCGCAGCGGGGTGCTCGGCTGGGACTCCTTCCAGCGCAGCCATCCGGCCCGGGCCAGGTGGAAGACCAGGTGCAGCCCCTGGGCGGAGACGTCGATGAACTTGCCGCGCCGGGTCACCGATTCGATCTCCAACCCGTGCAGCGCCGACAGCGGCGGGTCGTAGGTCTTGAGCGCGCTGAACGCGGCCAGATCGATCCGGGCGATCACCCGGCCGACACACTTGTCGGTCAGGAACCGCGCCAGCGATTCGACCTCGGGCATCTCCGGCATACCGACAATTTAGTGCGCGATCAGCGCGTCCACGTGGGGGTCGGGAGTTTGAGGGCCTGGTCGAGCAGGTGGAGGTACTGCAGCCGGGACACCTCGGTCACGCCGAGCGATTCCAGGTGCGGCGTACGCCACTGGACGTCGAGCAGCCGAGTCGAGCCGCCGGCCTCGCGGAGCACCCCGACCAGGGCGACCAGCGCGGCCTTGGAGGCGTCGCGTCCGGACTCCGGGTCGTGGAACATCGACTCGCCGGCGAACAGCCCACCGATGCTGACTCCGTACAGTCCGCCGACCAGCCGCCCCTCGTCGTTCCAGGCCTCGACCGAGTGCACCCAGCCGCGGCGGTGCAGCGCGGTGTAGACCGCGGTGATCCGGCGGTCGATCCAGCCGTGTTCGCGGTGCGGGTCGGCGCACGCGGCGAGCACGGCCGCGAAGTCGCTGTCGATGCGGATCTCGTAGCGCCCGAGCATCTTGCGCAGCGACCGGGTGACCCGCAGCTCGTCGAGCGGCAGGATCCCCCGGTCCAACGGCGAGTACCAGCCCATCAGACCTGGTCGCAGCGGCATCGGGAACACCCCGTGCCGGTACGCCGCCAGCGTCAGCTGCTCGTCGAACTGGTCCGACACCGCGATCAGATCGTCGGCGGGCCAGCGCTGCGGCGACCCGAACGGCGACATCTGACCATCCTCGCAGCCGTCAGAACCTCAGGGCAGGGTCAGGGTCGCTCTGGGCCCGTCCGGCTGGGGATCGCCACTACGCTGGGGCGGAGTCGGAGCGATGACCGAGACGACCCCGTCCGACGATCCAGCACGAGGAGGCCGACCATGGCGACCGCACAAGAAGTGGGCAAGGCGATCGCCCGGGGTCTGGCCCCGGTGGCCGGGATCATGAACCCCCAGGCGGCCGGCGGCGTGCTGCGCCAGGTCCTCGAGGTGGCCATCGACGGCCGCAGCAAGCTCCCCAGCGCCAAGGCGGCGGCCTCCAAGCACCTGCAGCGCAGCGGCGGTGTGGTCGACGACGCCATCCAGACCCTGATCGAGTCGCACGTCCGGCTGGCTTCGGCCCAGGGTTTCGTCACCAATGTGGGCGGTCTGGCCACGCTGCCGGTGGCCATCCCGGCCAACATCACCGGGGTCGCGGTGATCCAGGTCCGGATGGTCGCCACCATCGCCCACCTGCGCGGCTACGACCTGGGGGACAACCGGGTGCGGACCGCCCTGGTCATGTGTCTGCTCGGTGGCGAGCAGGTGGCCAAGCGGATCCTCAACGGCAGCCTGCCGACCTCACCGATGGCCGTGGCCACCGCGCCGGTGTTCGATCCCGACCTGGACCGCCGGGTCGCCGAAGCCGTGGTCACCGATCTGGCCACCAGGGTCGGCGGCAAGAACATCGGTCTGATGTTCACCAAGCGGATCCCGCTGATCGGCGGCGGCATCGGGGCCGTGCTCGACGGCGTGGCCACCCACCAGATCGGCACCTACGCCAAGAGCGAGCTGGTCCGCCGCCGCGCACTCGCCGGCTGACGCCCGGCCCGCAGCGGCGATCGGGCTTCTAAGCTGCAACCGTGATCGCCGAGACCGCACGCGTCTGGGCTCAGCACCACCTCGACACCCCCATCCTCGACATCGTGCGGGTCGGCGGCGGGCTGACCGACACCATCTGGTCGGTCCAGCTCGACCACGCGGACCCCGTCGTGCTGCGCTACGTCGACATCGACCGCTGGGGTGAGGTCGGGCGTCGCCACGTGCTCGGCGAAGCCCTGGCCTGTCGACTGATGGAGTCGTCGCCGGTGCCCACCCCCCGGCTGATCGCCTCCGACCCGACCGGGGTCAGCGGCGCGTACGCGAACCTCACCACCTGGCTGCCCGGCTCGGTCCGGCTCGGCCCGCTCGACGACGCCGCTCTGGACGCGCTGGCCCGGGCGGCCGCCGCCGTCCACGCCCAGCCGGTCGCGCCGGCCGACCGGCCGCCGGCGTACGTGTCGTGGGCCCCCGACGACCCCGAGGTCCCGCTCTGGACCCACCGGCCCGAGCTGTGGACCCGAGCCATCGCCGAATACGCCCGACCGGCGCCGGACACCGCGTACGGGCTGATCCACCGCGACTTCCACCCGGGCAACGTGTTGTGGGTGGGCAACGGGCTGACCGGTCTGATCGACTGGACCGAGACCTCGTGGGGCCCGGCCGACCTCGACGTCAGCCACGCGATCAGCAACTTCGCCATGCTGCACGATCTGGGCCGGGCCGAGGTCTTCCTCCGCGCGTACGCGGCGGCCGGCGGCCGGCGGCACCCGGATCCGCGGGTACGGCGCTACTGGCAGATCGTCGACATCCTCGGCTTCCTCCCCGACCCGGCCGTCCAACTCGCGGCCATCCTGGTCGCCCGCCCCGACCTCGACGCCGCCATGATGCAGGCCGCGCTCGAGGATCTGCTCGCCCGCACCCTGGCGGGGTGACGTGACTCCCGTCGCGTTGCAGAAACGATGACCAGGACTTAACTTAGGTGAGGCTCACCTGACGTGAGCCGATTCGAATGCTGCTCGGGGTGGTGTTCAGGAATCGAGGACGGATGGTTGGCAATTTTCTGATCGGCCTGCGCGAAGGCCTGGAGGCCGCGCTCGTCGTCAGCATCCTCATCGCCTATCTGGTCAAGTCCGACCGTCGGCACCTGCTCCCCCGCATCTGGACCGGGGTCGGCGTCGCCGTGGTCGATCTCGCTCGGCTTCGGCGCCCTGCTGACCTTCGGGCCGAAGGGACTCACCTTCGAGGCCCAGGAGCTGATCGGCGGGGTGCTCTCGATCATCGCGGTCGGCTTCGTGACCTGGATGATCTTCTGGATGGCCAAGGCCGCCCGCTCGATCTCCGGTCAGCTGCGTTCGCAGATCGACCGCGCCGCCGAGGCCAGACCCTGGTCGCTGGCCGCGGTCGCGTTGCTCGCCGTCGGCCGTGAAGGGCTCGAGACCGCGCTGTTCCTGTGGGCAGCGACCCAGGCGGCCGGACGGACCAGCGCCACCCCGCTGATCGGTGCGGCGCTCGGTCTGTTCGTGGCCATCGTCCTCGGTTACCTGATGTACCGCGGGGCGCTCAAGATCAATCTGAGCACATTCTTCACCTGGACCGGCGCCTTCTTGATCATCGTCGCCGGCGGGGTGCTCGCGTACGGCGTGCACGACCTCCAGGAAGCCCGCTTCCTGCCCGGGCTGAACGACCTGGCCTTCAACGTCTCCGCCGCCATCCCGCCGTCGTCGTGGTACGGCACCCTGCTCAAGGGCATCTTCAACTTCTCCCCGGCCACCACCAAGGTCGAAGCCGTGGCCTGGCTCGCCTACGTCATCCCGACGATGGCGATCTTCCTGACCCGGGTGCGCTCGCGCACCTCCTCGACCACCCCGTCGGCCCCGGCCACCGCCGTGCCCTCCGGAAGGATCTGACATGCCCCGCCCCACCCTGCGACGGTCGCTGCTCGCCGCCACCTCGGTTGCGCTCGCGCTGCCACTCTTCGCGGCCTGCACCGACAACGCCCCGTCCGGCGCACCCGGCTCGAGCGAGTCGACCGATCCGCGGTCGCTCTCCGTCGAGGCCACCGACACCGCCTGCACGCTGTCGGCGCCCGACCGCACCGTCGGGCAACCTCACCTTCTCGGTCACCAACGGCGGCACCCAGGTCACCGAGTTCTACCTGCTGGCCGAGGACGGGCTGCGGATCGTCGGCGAGATCGAGAACATCGGTCCGGGCCTGTCCCGCGATCTGGTCCTCAACGCCGCGCCGGGCAACTACTTCACCGCCTGCAAGCCGGGCATGGTCGGCGACGGCATCCGCGGCGCGTTCGCGATCTCCGACTCGGGCGAGGACACCGCCCCGAGCGGCGACGACGCCGAACTGGTCGAGGAGGCCAACCGCAACTACTCGGCGTACGTCAAGGACCAGACCGAGCAGTTGGTCGCCGAGACCCAGAAGTTCGTCGACACCTACACGTCCGGCGACGACGAGGCGGCGCGGGCGCTCTACGCGCCGACCCGGGTGCACTGGGAGCGGATCGAGCCGGTGGCCGAGTCGTTCGGCGACCTCGACCCCAAGATGGACCTGCGCGAGGCCGACCTCGAGAAGGGCCAGAAGTGGACCGGCTGGCACCGGATCGAGAAGGACCTGTGGCCGGCCCGGGCCGAGGACTACACGCCGCTGTCGACGCAGCAGCGCGCCGAGTACGCCGACGACCTGATGACCAACACCGACACGCTGTACGACAAGACCCGCACGCTCAGCTTCACCGCCGACCAGATCGCCAACGGCGCCCGTGCCCTGCTCGACGAGGTCGCGACCGGCAAGGTCACCGGCGAGGAGGAGTACTGGTCGCGGACCGACCTGTGGGACTTCCAGGCCAACGTCGACGGGGCCCGGGTGGCCTTCGACGGGCTGCGGCCGCTGCTGACCAGGAACGACGCCGCGCTCGACACCCAGATCGACCAGAAGTTCGTCGCGTTGCAGGCGCTGCTCGACGCGCAGCAGGTCGGCGACGGCTTCAAGACCTACGACGAGCTGAGCACGTCGGAGGTCAAGGGGCTGTCCGACGCGGTCAACGCCTTGTCCGAGCCGTTGTCCAAGCTCGCCGCTGCGGTGATCTGAGCTCCATGTCCAAGAAACTGCGAGTCACCCGACGCGGTCTGATCGGCGCGGCCGGGGTCGGCGCGGCGGGCCTCGCGGCCGGGGCGGCCGGCGGGTACGCGGCCGCGGCGACCTCGACGCCCGACGCCGCCACCCCGCAGTCGCCCGGCGACCGGACCTACCCGTTCTACGGGCCGCACCAGGCCGGGATCGTCAGCCCGGCCCAGGACCGGCTGCACTTCGCCGCCTTCGACGTCACGACCACGTCGCGCGAGGAACTGATCGCGCTGCTGAGCGACTGGACCGAGGCCGCGGCCCGGATGACCCAGGGCGGCAACGCCGGCGAGCTCGGGCCGACCTCGGGGTCATACCTGGCCCCGCCCGACGACACCGGTGAGGCGATCGGGCTGCCGCCGGCCGGACTGACCATCACCTTCGGATTCGGGCCGAGCCTGTTCCGCCAGGGCGGGCGTGACCGGTTCGGGCTGGCCGCCCGGCAGCCGGCCGCGCTGCAGAGGTTGCCGCTGTTCCCGGCCGACAAGCTCGACCCGGACCGCTCGGACGGCGACCTGTGCATCCAGGCCTGCTCCGACGACCCGCAGATCGCCGTCCACGCGGTCCGCAACCTGGCCCGGATCGCCTTCGGGCGGGCCTCGCTGCGCTGGTCGCAGCTCGGGTTCGGGCGTACGTCGTCGACCTCGACCAGCCAGGTCACCGCGCGCAACCTGATGGGGTTCAAGGACGGCACGATGAACCTCAAGGCCGAGGAGCCGGAGTCAGTTAACGAGCACGTCTGGGTCGGCGCGGGTGCCGACCCGAAGGCGGCCTGGCTGACCGGAGGGTCGTACCTGGTGGCGCGGCGGATCAACATGACGATCGAAACCTGGGACCGGCAGTCGCTGCAGGAGCAGGAGCGGGTGATCGGCCGGACCAAGGCCGAGGGCGCGCCGCTGTCCGGCGGCACCGAGTTCAGCCAGCCGGACTTCGCGCTCAAGGGCCGCGGCGACCAACCGCTGGTCGCCACCGACGCCCACGTACGCCTGGTCCACCCCGACAACAACGACGGCGCCCGGATGCTGCGGCGCGGCTACAACTTCGTCGACGGCAGCAACGGCCTCGGGCCGCCTCGACGCCGGCCTGTTCTTCATCGCCTTCGTCGTCGACCCGCGCACCCACTACATCCCGATCCAGACCAAGATCGGCATCGGCGACGGCCTGAGCGAATACCTCCAGCACACCGGCTCGGCGCTGTTCGCCGTCCCCCCGGGCGCCACCGAGGGCGAATACATCGGCCAGGCCCTCTTCGCCTGATCCCTTGCTTGGGCCTTCGTCCCCCATCGGTCGGGGGTGGGCCGTTTGCGGACCTTTCTGGTGTTTGCGGAGGTTGCGGCCGCCGCGAAGACCAGCACAATCCGCGAACGCGGGCCGGACCGGCGTCCTGGATCGGGACCACGTCCCGTGATCCGCTCGAGCGAGCCGGTGAACACCGCGGTCGAATCGACCCCGACCCCACCGACCAGTCCGACGCCGGCCCGCCGACGCGCTGACCGATCACCCCCGGCCGGGAGGGCCCTACGCCGCTGCGTCGACCGGACCGTCGGCGGCGCCCCCGGTGCGGGCCAGGTGCGCGGCGAGGACGTCGCGCACCGAGGTCCACGACCGGACGCCGTAGCGGTCGTTGTCGACGTGTTCCAGCTGGGCCTGACCGCTGAACATGTTGACGAAGTACTGCATGCCCTGCCAGGCCGGGAACGTCGCGTCCGGATCCCCGGAGAAGCGCCGCGCCACCTTGCTGATGGCCGACAGCGAGCCGGTGGTCCCGGCCCACTGCAGCCCGAACGTCGTCCCGGTCAGCTCGGTCATGGTCCGGGCGACATCGCGGGCGGTGACCCGGTCACCGGCGATCTCGACGACCCGGGGCGCGTCGGCGTCGAGCGCGACCAACGCGACGGTGCGGGCCACGTCGTCCTTGGTGGTGAAGTCGAGGATCTGATCGGCCGACGACCAGAACATCACCCGCCGACGGCCGAAGGAGATCATCGGGGCATCGCCGGTGAGCATGTCGGTGAAGGCGCCGTTCAGCACCGAGGTCGAGCGGAGCGCGGCCGCGTCGAGGAAGCCGGCGAACTCGCGGCGGAGCTCGAGGTTGCGGTTGCTGCCGACGGCGATCCGGCGGTAGTCGGCGGAGTAGTCCGACGGGATGAAGCGGGCGACACCGGCCAGCACGGCGGCCTCGACCAGGATCCGCTGGGCGTCGACGATCACCGAGCGGGTGCCGCTGAGTGCGGACACCACGGTGTCCACCCCGACCAGGGCGTCGCTGAGCACGGCCGGATCGGCGTACGTCGCCTCGACGACGGTGACCCGCGGCTCGTCGGCGTACAGCTCGTGCGCCGTACCGCTGCCGGGGCGGGTGAGGACGCGGACCTCGGTGTCGTGGGTGAGGAGTTCGCGGGTGATGCGTCGGCCGAGGTCGCCGGTGGCGCCGGCGACGAGGATCGAGGTGGTCATGAGGATTCCGTCCTGGAGATGCGGTGTGCGTTCGTCGCGCCGACGGGTGCGGCGCCGCCACGGTAGTTCGTCCACGAGCCCGGGCGTGGGTGCGCACGCTCGGACAATGGGAGTGATCCGACCGCGACTACGCGCTGAGATCGCTCCCACTGTTCAACGAGATCGACCCCGGGCGCCTGGTCGTCCAGAGCGACCCGACCGGGGTGTCCGGGCCCCGACCGGGGTGACAGGCTGAGCCGGTGAGCGATCGCCTGGCGCTGAATCCGGTCGAACAACGGGTGCTGGGCGCGTTGCTGGAGAAGCAACGTACGGTCCCCGACACCTACCCGCTGTCGCTCAACGCGCTCCGGATGGCCTGCAACCAGTCGACCAGCCGCGACCCGGTGGTCAACTACGACGACACCACCCTGATCGACACGCTGAACGGGCTGCGCGACCGCGAGTTGATCCGCTTCGTCAAACGCACCGGCGTACGCGTGGTCAAGTACCACCAGCGGCTGACCGAACACCTCGACCTGGACGAGGAACAGGCCGCCCTGGTCACCCTGTTGCTGCTCCGCGGACCGCAGACCCCGGGCGAGCTCCTGCCCCGGCTCGAGCGGATCCATCCCTTCGTCGATCGTGACGGGGTCGAGGACGCACTGCGTGAGTTCGCCGCGCTCGACCCGCCGCTGGTCCGCGAGCTCGAGCGGCAGCCCGGGCACCGCGACCAGCGCTGGATGCACCTGCTCGGAGCCGACGAGCCGGCAGCGGAGGCCGCACCGGCCCCGGTCGACCGGGAGGCGGTGCTGGCCCAGGGCGCCGGAGCCCGCGACCGGCTGGTGGCCACCGAGTACGACCGGTTGGCCGAGGCGTACGCCGACGCACTGGGCGACGAACTGGCCGGCAAGCCGTTCGACCGCTGGCTGCTCGACCGGGCGGCCGAGGCCGCAGCGGAGGGCCAGGGCCTCGACGTCGGCTGTGGACCCGGTCAGATCGCCGGCTATCTCGCCGGGCGGGGGGTGGCGATGACCGGGCTCGATCTGTCACCGGCCATGGTCGAGTGGGCCCGCGCCGGACACCCGGAGGTCGAGTTCCGTCAGGGCAGCTTCGTGGTGCCGCCGATGCCGCGCGGGGGCGATCCCCGCGACCCCGGTTGGCACCTCATCACCGCCTGGTACGCCGTGGTCCATCTGGCCGGATCGGAGATCGCCCCGACCGTGGCCGCCCTGACCCGGGTGCTGCGCCGCGGCGGCACGCTGGCCCTGGCCACCCACGTGGGTCACGAGGTGCTGCATCCCGGATCGGTGGTCGGCGTGCCCACCGCACTCGACTTCGTCCTGCACGACGAGGCGACGTTGATCGGCGCCTGCGAGGCGGCCGGGCTGGTCGATCTCGAGTGGTACGTCCGCGGCCCGCTGGCCGATGAGGCCATGACGCCACGGATGTACCTGATCGGTCGGAAGCCGGTCTGACCCCAATTTGTCCTGACGTATGGACAAATCCACTTCGATCGTCCACGCTGGCCGCATGAGTGGCGAGGACATCAACTTCTACACCCGCAAGTGGGTGCGGCCCGAGGACATGAACGCGCACGGCACGCTCTTCGGCGGGAGCCTGCTGCGCTGGATCGACGACGAGGCGGTGGTCTACGCGGTGATCCAGCTGGGCACCCGCCGGGTGGTCACCAAGTACATGTCCGAGATCAACTTCTTGTCCTCGGCGACCCTGGGCGACATCGTCGAGATCGGGCTGGTCGCCACCGCCTTCGGCCGCACCTCGCTGACCATGCGGGTCGAGGCCCGCAACCTGATCACCGGCTCGCTGTTGCTGACCGTCGAGAGCATGGTCTTCGTCAGCGTCGACGGCGACGGCCGCCCCGAACCGCACGGCTACACCGCGCTGACCCGGACCCGCGACCGCCTGTCGCCGGCGATCTGAGCGCACCGCTCGGCGCGCGTCAGGCGCTGTCGATGGTCGTGGTCAGCGCGGTGATCCCCGGCGACCGTGGCGCCGACCCGAACCCGAACCGGACCGGCGGGTCGAGGTCGGCCAGCTCGCCGAGCGGAGTGCCGCGCCAGGTGCCGTCGATGGCCGCGATCCGCAGCAGGTCGTACGCCCCGTAGTACTCGGTGCGTCCGCCGCCGGCACTGCCGCGGGTCCGCACCCCCTTCATGACCACCGCCGCCAGCGGGTTGATGACGGTCAGCCAGAGCGGAGCCGTGGCCACCGGTCGCGGAACGAGACGGAGCAACCGGCCGATCCGGCTCCGCGACCCGGCGGTGACGGTGAGCTCGAGCTCGGGAGCGCTCACCCGCCAGGTCGGCCCGTCGTCGACGATCGCGACCGGCCCGATGACCACCTCGTCGAAGCGATAGGTGGTCTGCAGCAGCTCGGCGACCCAGTCGTCGGGAGCCAGCAGCACCCGATGCCCGCCGGCCTCCTCGATCATCAGGTCGGCGAAGGCGCCGTGCGGGGTGTCGTGCCAGCGCCCGATGACGATCCGGACCCCGGAGGTCGACCCGAGTCCGGCGATCCGACCGTCGAAGCGCTGCCGCTCAGCCATGGTGTTCCTTCGATTTCGGCATCACGGTGGGGATCGGACGCTTGCGTTGGATGCCCCGGCCGTGCGGGATCCGTCGGATCCCCTTGCCCAGCCAGGGCGCCAGGTAGTGCACCGCCCAGTCGATGTCCCCGGTCAGCTGCTGCCGCGGCTTCGGCCGGTCGAGCTCGCTGTCGAACGGCTCGGCCCAGCTCTCGTCGAAGCCCGGCAACCCCAGCCGCCAGGCCAGGGCCCGGGCGGTCAGGACGTGACCCAGCTCGTTGCCGTGCAGCCGGTCCTCGAACCACAACCGCGGATCCTCGACCACCGGATAGGACTCGAAGTCCATCACCAGCACCCCGAACCGCTCGGCCTCGCTGCGGATCACCTGGTTGAGCCGGGCGACCCGCTCGCGCAGGTGGGCGCCGAGCGGGTTGATCTTGGCCGGGTCGGGCATGGTGAAGGTCAGCACCTCGGCCCCCTGCCGCCGCGCCTCGCCGAAGATGATCACGTAGTCGGCCCGGATCGAGGCGAAGTCGCAACGGGCGGCGATCGCGTCGTTCACCCCACCGAACACGGTCACCAGGTCGGGCTCCATGGCCAGCGCGTCGGCGAGCTGGGTGAGCCGGATCTCCTGCATCCGCAGACCGCGGATGGCCAGGTTCGCGTACTCGAGCGGCTCGTCCTGGCTGTCGGCGATGTACTGGGCGAGCCGGTCGGCCCACCCGCGGTAGCCGCCCTGACCGTCGGAGTCCTCCAGCCCTTCGGTGCTCGAATCCCCGATGGCCACATAGCGTCGGAACGTCCTCACGCATCGATTCTCACCTCTGCTCCGAATTACTCTCGTCGGAGGGAGAGCTGATGACCGACGAATCGAGCGACGACGCGGCGTACGAGGCCGCCATCGTGCGCGACCGCGCGCTCCTGCTCGGGATCGCGTACCTGCTCACCGGCGATCTCGGCCGGGCCGAGCAGACGGTCCGGTGGACGCTGACCCAGGCCTACCCGGCGACGACCGAGCGGGTCGCGCTGATCGCCGTACTGATCGACGGCGTACGCCGCGGCGTGCGCCTACCCGACCCGGGCGGCACGCGGGTCGATCTGATCGACACCGCACCGGTCGAGCCCGGCGCCTCGATCGTCGCCGACCTCCGCATGCTGGCTCCGAGCGACCGGGCGGTGCTGGTGCTCGAACGCTTCGCCGAGTTGCCGACCGTCCAGATCGCCGCCGTCCTGGGCCTGCCCTACGATCTCGTCAGCAGTGCCGCCCGCCGGGCCCGGCTCGCCCTGGTCGAGCGCTCACCGGGTCGCAGCCCCGACGACGCGATCGCGGCCGAACTCCGCGCCGTGGTCCCCGACGCCGAGGCAGCCCGGTCGGCGACCGGTGATCTGCACCGGGCCCGCCGGCGCCAGGGTCGTCGACGGGTGCAGCGAGCAGTGGTGGCCGTCGCCGCCGCTGTGGTGATCGCGCTCCTGGTCACCGTCCAACTCGTCCCCGAGCGGTCGACGCCGCGGGCCACCGACCCGGCGACCAGCGCGCCGGTCGCGACTGCGACGCCTGACACCTGCACGGCGACCGGAGCGGGCTGCCGGACCGAGCAGCTCGCGCGGGCCTGGGCCGTGGTCAAGAGCCATCTCGACGAGGACGACACCTACTTCACCCACACCAGCCTGGTCAAGGGCCGCGACTCGGTGGTCACGCTGCGAATGTCGCGTCCGGGCGGGGCGACCTCGGTCATCGTCGAGTTCGCGCCCGACCGTCGCTCGGCTCGCCGCTGTGGTGAGGCGACCGGTCACCGCTGCGTGTCGCAGCGCTTCATGGACGGTAACCGCTTCATCCTGACCACCAGCCTCACTGCCCGCGACGGGATCGAGGTGCAGTATCGGCCGCAGGGCAACGAGGTGTTCACCGCGATCGCCCGGGATTCCGGGTCGGGTAAGCGGCTGGAGATCTCGACGTCGGATCTGATCGATCTGCTCGAGGATCCCCTGCTGCTGGCGCGCTGACCGCCGGCTCAGGCCGCCAGGTCGTGGGGCGTGTCGTGTTTGCGTCGACGGCGGGAGTGGATCGGCGTCGGTGCCGGCGTGTCGGGGTCGTCCTGGTCGCGTCCCATCGGCGGAAGCGCCCGGCCCCATCGGGGCGGGTAGTCGAGCAGTGACGGGATGATCGCCAGCACGCCGACCACGAGGATGCCGGCGAGGGCGAATCCGGTGATCAGGAGCTGAGTGAGATTCATGGATCCAGGATGCTCCGGACCACTGACAGTTTCGACCCTCTCCGGTTGTGGATCCGCTGTGGATCTGCGGGCCCGGAGCCCGACCGGGCGCCACCCGGACTCGGGCCCCGGAGGTGGGGCCCGAGCCGCGGGTCAGCTCAGGGTCCGAGGCATCAGATAGACCGGGACCGGCGCGCTGCGCACGATCTTCGAGGCGTGCGAGCCCAGGAAGAACCGGCTGATCGCCGAACTGCTGGCACCCACGGCGACGAGGTCACCGTCCGCCCACTCCACGCCATGGGTGGCCTCCGACCACGACCCACCGCGCCCGACCGCGATCTCGACCGCCTCCGAGGCGAAGCCCGACTCGACCGCCGCCAGCTTCTGCCGGATCTCACCCGCGATCTGCTCGGCCCACTCGGCGACCACCAGGTCGTCGGCGCCGACCTCGACGAAACCGGTACCTGCGGTCTGCGGCCGGACGGCGAAGCAGGCGACCCGCAGCGAGGCGCCGATGTCGGACGCCAGCCCGGCGACCGACTGCAGCAGGTCGCTGTGTCGATCCGCGCGTCCGTAGGCCACGGTGACCCGCTTGACCTTGGCGAAGACGTCACCGGTGTCGAAGCCGAGCGGCGCCAGGGTGACCGGGATGTCGGAACTGTGCAGCAACCGGTCGGCCACCCCACCGAGCGACACCACCCCGAGCCCGCCGCCCGAGGCCGAGCCCAGGGCGACCAGGGTCGCGTTCCGCTCGCGAGCGATCTCGAGCAGACCCGAGGCGATCGAGCCGGCGTGCCGGAGCACCACCTCCACCGACAGATCGGCCCCGATCTGGCTGCGGGCGGCGGCCAGGACGTCCTGCGCGGCCTGCTCGCGCAGGGCCAGGTATTCCGAGTCGATCCGGTAGGGGTTGGGCGGCCACGGGGTCGGGACCACCGTGGCCACCACCACGTCGTCGGACAACGAGCGGGCCAGCATCGAGCCCAGGTGGGCCGCGGCCGCACCGCGTTCGTCGGGCGCGAGCCCGATCACCACGGTCATGGCCTAGCCACCGACCGGGACCGGCTCGGCGACGACGTGGGTGACGGGGATGTCGTAGGTCTCCCGGGCCCGGTCGACCACGTCGTAGCGGAGCCAGGCGGACTGGTCCTCCGGCAGGGTCGAGATGACCAGCCGATCGGGATCGAACTCGGCCACCGCCTCGGCCAGGGCACGCAACGGCCGGTAGTCGCCGATCCGGCCGTCGGCCTGCAGGTTCTCCGCCCGCAGCGTGGCCAGGGTCTGGTCCAGCCGGGCCTGGGCGGCCTCGTTGGTCGCCTCCCACATGTAGACCGCTCCCTTGTGCTCGGCCTGGCCGGTGTCGATCGGATTGGCCGGGACGATGACGAAGTAGCGCGCGTCGCTGTCCTGGTCGATCCGCCGCAACTCGTCGAGCAGTTCGGGACCGTTGACCGTCTGATTGGCCATGACCAGCACCCGCGACGCCGGCGCGGCGCCCTGCGGCAGGTCGACCGCCTCGACCGGAGCCCGGTTACGCAGTCGCCGGGTGGCGAAGTAGAGCACCAGCACCAGGGCCCAGGCCCCGAGGCTGAGGATCAGCTGGATCCGTACGTCCTCCTGGATCGCCATCTGGAGCAGCACGGCCAGGATGGCCAGCACGACCACGATCGACAGGACCGGGAACAGCCACATCTTCACGGTCAACTGGTCCGAGCTGGTGCGCCGACGCAGGATGATCTGCGAGATGGCGATCAGCAGGTAGACGAACAAGATGATCGCGCCGGAGGAGTTCAGCAGGAAAGAGAACACCGTCTCGGGCGACACCGCGGCGGCGATCACGCAGAGGAAGCCGACCACGCTGGAGGCCAGGATCGCCGCCAACGGGACACCGCGGCTGTTCACCGACATCAGGCCGACCGGGGCCTCGCGTCGGGCAGCCAGCACGAAGAGCATCCGCGACGACGTGTAGAGCCCGGAGTTCAGGCAGGAGAGCACGGCGGTCAGGACCACGGCGTTCATGATGTGGTCGGCGTACGGGATCCCCATCTCCCGGAATGCGGCCACGTACGGGGACGCGGCGAGTTCGGCGGAGTTCCAGGGCAGGATCACCGCGAGCAGGAAGATCGAGCCGACGAAGAAGACCGCGATGCGCATGATCACCGAGTTGGTGGCCTTGGCGATCGAGCGGCCCGGGTCGGGTGACTCGGCGGCGGCGATGGTGGCCACCTCGGCGCCGACCATCGAGAAGATGACGACGACGATCGCCGAGACGATCGCTCCGCCGCCTTCGGGGAAGAAGCCGCCCTGGGTGGTCAGGTTGCTGAAGTCGAGGTCCTTGTTGGGCCAGATGCCGAGCACGAAGACGGTGCCGAGGACCAGGAAGATGACGATCGCGGCGACCTTGATCCCGGCGAACCAGAACTCGAACTCACCGAACGAGGAGACCGAGAACAGGTTGGTCGCGGTCATCAGGGCCATCAGGATCAGTGACATCACCCACAGCGGGACGTCGAGCCAGTACTGCAGGACCTTGGCGCCGGCCACCGCCTCGAACCCGATGACGATGACCCAGAAGTACCAGTAGAGCCAGCCGACCGAGAAGCCCGCCCAGCCGCCCATCGCATTGCGCGCATAGTCGGCGAAGGAGCCGGTCGACGGGTTGGCCGTGGCCATCTCGCCCAGCATCCGCATCACCATGATGATGAGGACGCCGGCGAGGGCGTAGGACAAGAAGGCGGACGGGCCCGCGGTGCCGATCACCGTGCCGGATCCGACGAAGAGACCGGCGCCGATGACGCCGCCCATCGCGATCATGGTCAGGTGGCGTTGCTTCAAGCCCTTTTTGAGCTCGACGGGTGGTGCTCCCATGGTGGGCCTTCTTCGAACAGGTCAGCATGACTGACGACGGCGGGGGCCGATCGGCACCGCCCGCGTCATCGCGGAGGGTGGTTCAACTGATCTCCTGCAAGCCCGGGTGGCGACGAGCTGTCCCGCCTCTGCCCCGAGCGTGGCCTCGCTGAACCGACTGGCGCGACCGAGTTCATCGGGCAGCGAGGTCGATGCCGGTCGTCGTTCAGCCACTGGTCGTCAATATGACGCACCTGGTCCGAGCGGTCAACGGGTGTCTGCCGTCAATGGGCGCTGACATCGGTGGCCAGTCGGCTGATGTCGGCCGGGCCGACGCGGCAGCAGCCGCCGATCCACCGGGCCCCGTCGTTGACCCATTGGCCGACCGCGGCGGGGTCGAAGGCCGATCGTCCGGTCCAGGTCCGCTCGACGGCGTCCCACACCTCGCCGCTGTTGGGGTAGACCACCGCCGGCTTACCGCTCGCGGCGACCGCGGTCGCGACCAGGCCGGTGGCCTCGCGCGGATCAGTGCAGTTGACGCCGACGGCGACGATCTCGTCGACCCCGCGGGCCAGGGCGAAGACGCCAGCCGCGTCCTCGCCGGCCCGGGTCCGGGTGCCCGCGCAGGTCAGCGCCAGCCAACCGCGTACGCCCGATCCGTCGAGTTCGGCGATCAGGGCCTCGGCCTCGACCGCGCACGGAACGGTCTCGAGCGCGAGCAGGTCGACGCCGGCCTCGACCAGCGCGGCGATCCGCGGGCGGTGCCAGGCGCGGAGCTCGGCCACCGACCGTCCGTAGTCACCGCGATACTCCGAGCCGTCGGCCAGCGAAGCCCCGTACGGGCCGACCGAGCCGGCGATCCGGCCGTTGCCGTGCTGGTCGCGCGCCCGGCGGGCCAACCCGACCGCGGCCCCGATGAGCTCGAGCGGCGCCTGGTAGGAGGCAGTGGTGGCCACCTCGGCCCCCGCGGCGAAGAATGCCCGGTGGGCGGTGACGATCGCACCGGGATCGTCGGTGATCAAGCGGGCCGACCACAACGCCGAGCTCAGGTCGTGCCCCTGCGCCTCGAGTTGGGTGGCCAGCCCGCCGTCGAGGATGACCGGCCGGTCGGTCGGGGTCGGGATCGCGGCGGTGTCAGTGATGATGGTCGCCCTCGGCGGCGTCTGCGTCGGACTTGGTCGCGTGGACGGCGCCGTCCGGGTGCTCGGGCGGGGAGTAGAGCGAGTACAGCTTGAGCGGGCTGCTGCCGGTGTTGATGACGTTGTGCCAGGTCCCGCCGGGGATGATCACCGCCCAGTCGTCGGCCACGTCGTAGGACGTCTCGATCGCGTCGGCGCTGGGCCCGAGGGTGATCCGGCCCTGGCCCGACTCGATCCTGATGAACTGGTCGAGGTGGTCGTGCATCTCGACCCCGATCTCCTCCGCCGGCTGCAGGCACATCACCGTGAGCTGCAGGGTGCCGGCCGTGTGCAGCACGGTGCGGAACGTGGTGTTGTCCTGCGTCAGCGCCTCGATGTCGCCGATCCAGCTCATGTCGCCTCCGCTCGTCGGTTGACCGGGAAGCCTAGTGGTGGCGTCGGGCACGATGGGGGCCAGGCGGCCGTGCGTCCTCGGTCGTCGCCCCAGCGAGGAGCCCGTCGTGCATCCCGATCTCCGCCCCACCGCTTCGTACGCGGGCGCGCGCCGAGCGATCGCCACACCGGTCGACGTCGGCCGGACGACGACCGCGTGACCGCCGTCGGGTTGGACCAGACCGGCTTCGTGGCGGCGGCCCGGACGCTGGCCGCCCGCGATCCCCGACTGGCCGCCGTGGTCGAGGCGTACGGGATCCCGTCGATGTGGCGGCGGCCGCAGGGTTTCCCGACCCTGGTGCTGTTCATCCTCGAACAACAGGTGTCGCTCGCCTCGGCCGCTGCGACCTTCCGCAAGATCCGCGACCGGATCGGTCCGGTGACCCCCGAGGCGGTCGCCGCCACCACGCCCGAGGAGCTGCGGGCCGACGGCGTGTCCCGGCAGAAGGACCGCTACCTGCGGGCCCTGGCCGACGCGCTGCTGACCGGAGCCCTCGACCTCGACCGGCTGGCCGACCTCGACGACCCGGCGGTCGTCCGGGCGCTCACCGCACTGCCGGGGATCGGGGCGTGGACCGCCGACGTGTACCTGCTCGCCTGCCTCGGCCGGTCGGACAGCTGGCCGGTCGGCGACCGCGCCCTCCAGGTCGCCGCCGCCGAATCGCTCGGCCTCGACCGCGTACCCACCGCTCTCGAGCTCCGGGAGATCGGCGAACGGTGGCGACCGCACCGGGCGACCGCGGCACGGCTGTTGTGGAACGGCTACCTGATCCGGCGCAACCGGGTCGAGATCCCCAACTCCGAGCTCGGACTGGTCTAGCCATTCATCGAGCCGGTCGGGTCGGTCAGCAGAACCGCGGCAGGTGGTGGGCGAGCTGGCGCTGCCACCAGATCCAGTCATGGCTGACTTCGGTCCCCCACAGATCGAGCTCGCAACGCAGGCCGCGGTCCCACAGCTTCTGCGCGAAGGCCTTCGTGGTCGGCAGCGACTGGGTCGGGTGGGTCTCCCAGGCACCCTGACCGACGACGAGCAGGATCGACAGCCGCTCCTGCAGCCAGCGCAGGTGGTCGCCGTTGAGGTTGGGCACGTACGCGAAGGGGTTGGCGAAGTAGGCGGCATCACCGGAGTCACCCCACGCCCGCCAGGTCGATGGGTCGTAGTTGCCCGACAGCCCGATGGCCAGCGGAGCCAGGTCGGCGCGCTGCAGGCTGAACTGCACGGCGTGGTAGGCACCCAGGCTGGCACCGAGAGTGATGATCTCCACGTCGGGGCTGCTGTCGGCGTGGATGAACGGCACCACGGTGTTCCCCAGCCAGCGGGTGTATGCGCCGTGCCGCCGGGCCCGTTCCTCGGTCGAGACCCAGGTGTCGGACCAGGTCTGCGCGTCGAGCGAGTCGACGCAGTAGAGCTTGACCCGGCCGGCGCCGATCAGGTCGGAGATCGCCCCGACCATGCCGTTGTTCTCGAAGTCCCAGGCCTGGCCGGCCTCGCTCGGGAAGACCAGGACCGGCCGCCCGAAGTGGCCGTAGACGACCACGCTGAGCCGTCGCCCGCTGCCGTCGCCGAGATCGAGCTCAACATGGTGTCGATTCATGCCTGTTTCTATCACCGGCGGCCCGGGAAACCGTCAGTTGTCCGCGCAAGAATCGCGACGCGATCGGGTGGGCGCACAGGGGGAGAACGGTCATGACGACGAAAGCTTCACACGCACCCGGACTGGTCACGACCATGCCTGCGCGACCAACCCGGTGCCGGTGAAGGTGCCCGGCCAACGCGTCGTCCGGACGGACGGCGGGCTCGGCGGCTACCTCGGCGGGCCGGCGGCCAAGCGCACCATGCTCAGCCTGGAGGTCGCCGGCTGACCGTGGCGCCCACGACATCGTCCGGGCGCAGCGAGACCGGGGCGGACGGCGGCGGCTGCGACCGCTGAGCGGCGGCCCCCTGGAGGGCCCGGAGGAGACAGGCCCGGAGGACGAGACCGGCCTGTTCGACGTGGGGCTGCCGTTGAGGCTGTGGATACGCTGAGACCTCCTTCGACGGAATGAGACCCAGACATGATCGAGTTCCGCGCGGTGACCAAACGGTTCGCCGACGACACGGTGGCGGTGGAGAACTTCAGCTTCGTGCTCCCGTCGCACAAGACCACCGTCTTGGTCGGCTCGTCGGGCTGCGGCAAGACCACACTGCTGCGGATGATCAACCGGATGATCGAGCCCACCTCCGGGCAGGTGCTGATCGACGACGTCGACGTGGCCACCCAGGACAAGGTGAAGCTCAGACGCAGCATCGGCTACGTGCTGCAGTCCTCCGGGCTGCTCCCGCACCGCAAGGTGCTCGACAACGTGGCCACCGTCCCCGTCCTCAACGGCGTCCCCAAGGCCGAGGCACGCGAACGCGGCCTGGAGCTGCTCGACAAGGTGGGGCTGGACCGCGCGCTGGCCGGCCGCTACCCGCGGCAGCTCTCCGGCGGCCAGCAGCAGCGGGTGGGCGTGGCGCGCGCGCTGGCCAGCGACCCGAACATCCTGCTGATGGACGAGCCGTTCGGCGCCGTCGACCCCATCGTGCGCGCCGACCTGCAGGTCGAGCTCAACCGGCTGCAGCGCGAGCTGGGCAAGACGATCATCTTCGTCACCCACGACATCGAGGAGGCCTTCACCCTCGCCGACCAGGTGATCATCTTCAAGAAGGGCGGCGTGATCGCCCAGGCCGGCACCCCGGCCGAGATCCTCGCCGACCCGGCGGACGACTTCGTGGCCACCTTCATCGGGGCCGACAAGGGCCGCCGTGACCTGTTCCTGCAGCGGCGCGAGGGCGACCGTGGGATCACCCTGGTGGTGGACGGCGGCGGCCGCCCCGTCGGCGTGCTCGAGCCCGGCGAGGTCGCCGACCAGCCGAAGGACCTGCCATGAGGTGGACGTTCTCCAACCTCGACCTGATCGCCGAGCTGACCCTCAACCACGTGCGGCTGTCGGTCATCCCGATCATCGTCAGCTTCGTGCTGTCCATCCCGCTGGGCTGGCTGGCCAACCGCAACGCGGTGCTGCGCTCGGTGGTGATCACCGGTGGCAGCTTGTTGTTCACGATCCCGTCTCTGCCGCTGTTCGTGATCCTGCCGTTGATCATCCCCACCCGGGTGCTGGATGAGACCAACCTGGTGGTGGCGCTGAGCATCTACGGCGTGGCGATCATGGCGCGCTCGGCCTCGGACGCGCTGGCCTCGGTCGAGGCACCCACGCTGGACGCGTCCACCGCGATCGGCTTCTCACCGGCGGCGCGCTTCTTCCGGGTCGAGCTGCCGCTGGCCGGCCCGGTGCTGCTGGCCGGCATCCGCGTCGTGTCGGTCAGCACGATCGCCCTCGTCTCGGTCGGGGTGATCATCGGCTCGCGAAACCTGGGGTACCTGTTCCAGAACGGCAAGCAGCGCGGCATCCTCGAGGAGGTCGTCGTCGGCATCCTGATCAGCCTGGTGCTGGCGCTGCTGTTCGACCTCGTCATCGTGGGCATCGGCAAGATCGCGATGCCCTGGAACCGGGCCACCCCGGGACCGCGACGCCGGCCCGCACCCACGGCGCTGCCGCGGGACACCGAGGCCCCGGCCCTGAGCGGAGCCTCCCGGTGAACCTCCTGTTGGACGCCCTGCGCTGGCTGTTCGACCCGGCCAACTGGGTGGGCGGCAGCCAGAGCCCGCTGCCGATCCAGGACCGGCTGCTCGAGCACCTGGCCTACACCGCCATCGCCGTCGTCATCGCCGCCCTGATCGCGCTGCCGCTCGGGTTCTACATCGGCCACACCGGCAGGGGCCGGCAGTTCGTCATCGGCTTCACCGGCGCCATGCGGGCGCTGCCGACGCTGGGGCTGTTGTTCTTCCTGCTCATGGTGTTCGGGTATTTCATGTCCTACTCCACCGCGCCCCTGGTGGGAGCGACGATCGCGTTCGTCATCCTGGCCATCCCCTCGATGTTGGCCGGGGCCTACTCCGGGCTCGAGTCGGTCGACCGGACGACCATCGACGCCGCGCGCGCCAACGGGATGACGGAGTGGCAGATCCTCACCCAGGTGGAGATCCCGCTCGGTCTGCCGCTGATCGTCGGCGGCCTCCGGGCGGCGGTGCTCCAGGTCATCGCCACGGTGACGATCGCCTCCTACGCCGGGCTCGGGGGGCTCGGCCGCATCATCACCAGCGGCATCGGCCTCAACGACTACGATCTGATCTTGGGTGGTGCCCTCCTGGTCACCGCCCTGGCCCTCGGCGTCGACGGCCTGTTCGCGCTCGCGCAGCGGGCCACGGCTACCCGGGGCCTCAAAGACAGCACGACGGCACCACACCGCAGCTCGGCCAGCCGGTCATCGCGACCGCCCACGCGTGAGAACGCGTGAGACGAAGGGAACCACCCTCATGCCCACCACCACCCGTCTCCTCCGGATCGGCGCCGCGACCCTCGCGCTCGGCCTGGCCACAGCGCTGAGTGCCTGCGGGTCCAGCGACCCCACCGCCGCCCCGTCGGCCTCAGGCGGCGGCCAGACCATCATCGTCGGGTCGTTCGCGTTCCCCGAGAGCGAGATCCTCGGCGAAATCTACGCCCAGGCCCTGGAGTCCAAGGGCGTCACGGTGCAGAAGAAGTTCAACATCGGGCCGCGCCAGCAGACGATCCCCGCCCTGAAGGACGGGTCGATCAACCTGATCCCGGAGTACAACGGCAACCTGCTGGCCTACTACGACACGACGTACACCGAGCGCACCACCGCCGAAGTCGACGGCGCCCTGCCCGACGCCGTGGCCGCCGACCAGCTGCGGGTGCTGAACTCCTCCGCCGCCGAGGACAAGGACGCCTACGTGGTCACCCGCGCCACCGCGGACAAGGGCCTGAGCTCGATCGGCGACCTGTCCAAGATCGTGCCGTTCAAGCTGGGCTCCAACCCGCAGTTCGGCGAGCTGGGCTACGGCATCCCCGGGCTGAAGAGCGTCTACGGGGTCGGCACCAAGAAGGGTGACGTCGACTTCGTCCCGATCGAGGACTTCGGCGGCCCCGATACCGTCAAGGCCCTGGTCGACGACGCCGTCCAGGTGGCCGACATCTACACGACCTCCCCGGCCATCAAGTCCGAGGACCTGGTCGTGCTGGAGGACCCGAAGAACATGATCTCGGCCCAGAACGTCCTCCCGCTCGTGTCGCAGGCCGTCTACACCGAGCAGCTCGCCGAGACCCTCAACGGCGTCTCGGCCCAGCTCACCACCGACGACCTGATCACCCTGCGCAACCGGGTCGAGGGCGACGAGAAGGCTTCGGCCGAGACGGCCGCGAAGGAGTGGCTGGCCCAGAAGGGCCTCGCCTGAGGTTTCCTGAGCGGCCCGGTCACCGGGACCGCGGAGCGGAGACGGGCTGCCACAGTGAGGTCTCCCCTCCCCCGCCAGGGCAGCCGGCCAGGCATGGGCGGCGCCGCGGCCGGGGGAAGGGGCGACGGGGAGCCGGCGACGGGCTGGGCTCGAGGCCTCAGCCGGTGGGCAGGCCGCCCGCCCCCCGCACGGTCGGCAGCGTCTGCTCAGCCGGGCTGGTGCAGACTTCGCACCCCAATGACGCCGACGCAGGAGTACACGTGGTTGAGCATCCCCCGATCCGCCTCACCCCCTCATTCGAGGACGACGACCTTGCTGTCCGAGTCCTGCGGGAGTACTTCACGCCGCTGTCGAAGAAGAACACCGGCTTCACCGGAGCGATCTTCGACGGGTTCGATCCCTCGTCGACCAAGGCGGCGTCGGCCAACGTCTTCACCGCTGATGACGTCATCGCTGTGTCGCTGCTCTCGGTCGAGGTGTACGGGCGGTCCGCCGTCGAATTGCTCGATCGGCAGCGGGCGCGCTTCTCCGCCCTGCTCGAATCGGTGGGGCCGGATCGAGATCTGGTCGAGGTGGAGTCGACGGCACCGGCTGACTTCCCAGCGCAGGCCCTCTATGCGGCGCTGCGCGATCTGCCCAAGGTGGGGCCGACGACGGCCAGCAAGCTGATGGCCCGCAAGCGCCCGCGGCTGATCCCGATCTTCGACTCGGTCATCAACAAGCACGTGCTCAACGGCTCTGGATTCCTGTGGGAGCCGCTTCGCCTCGCGCTGCGGGCTGATAACGCGAAGCTGCACCACCACCTGTTGGCGCTGCGTGACGCGGCCGGTGTCTCCGAGCACATCTCGGCCATCCGGGTCTTCGACGTCCTGGCCTGGATGGACGGCAGCGGCAACACGGAGAAGCGCGTCGTGGGCAGCAAGAATGCCGGCTCGAGCGCTTCATCGTCCCCAGACGCAGAACAACCCTCCACCTGATGGTGAAGGGTTGTCGTGCACCTGCATGGTGCGCGAGGGGGGATTTGAACCCCCACGTCCTTGCGGACACTGGCACCTGAAGCCAGCGCGTCTGCCGTTCCGCCACTCGCGCCCGATTCCTCCGGGTGACCCCGTCCGAACCAGCCGGGAAAGGCTAGCACGATCGCGACGACCTCCGCTCCAGCGTTCCAGGGCGGGCTGGCACGCTCGACCCGGCGGGCCGTTTGGGCACTTGTGCGCGCAAACGGCCACGAAAGCGGCTGGACCCGGGCTGTTTGGGCACTTGTGCGCGCAAACGGCCACGAAAGCGGCTGGATCCGGGCTGTTTGGGCACTTGTGCGCGCAAACGGCCCCCAGAAGCCACCAGATCGAGACCGTTCCGGCACCTGTGCGCGCAAACCGCCTCCCACACTGGAGCCGGGTCCGGCAAGGGCCAGACCAGACCCGCGCGCGACGCGCTGATGAGCCAACGAGCGGTTTCCGCCGGATACGATCTAGGTTGATCAGCCGAAGGAGGTGACATGGGCATTTTCGAGCGCTTCGAGAAGAAGGTCGAAGGAGCGGTGAGCGGCGCGTTCGCGCGGGCGTTCAAGGGTGATGTGCAGCCGGTGGAGATCGCGGCTCGGCTCCAACGTGAGCTGGACACCGAGGCGAAGCTCATGTCGCGCGACAAGCGACTCGTCCCCAACGAGTTCATCGTCGGGCTCTCGCAGCACGACCACGACAAGCTGGCGCCGTACGCGAAGACGCTCAACACCGAGCTGGGCAGCGAGCTCCGCAACCACGCCCGCGAGATGGGTTACGTGTTCAACGGGCCGATCGCCATCGAGTTCGAGCTCCAGTCGCAGCTGCCCACCGGGCGCTTCACGGTCAGCTCGCAGGCGGTCGCCGGAGTCCACGAGCGCCACCCGAGCACTCCACAGCAGCGCTCATCGGCCGGCCCGGTCGCCCCCGAGGCGTACGCCGCGCCCGCAGGACCCGGCCCGGTCGCCCCGATCCCGCCGGCCACCGGCCCGGCGCCCCGCGGTGCCAGCCCGTACGCCGATCCGACCCGGCCGACGCCGACCGGACCGCGCGATCCGGGTGAGCAGACCACGGTCCGCCGCTCACGCCTGGTGCTGGAAGTGAACGGCACCCGGCACCCGCTGCAGGAACCCGGACTGTCGATCGGTCGCGGCAGCGAGGCCGACCTGCGGATCAACGACCCCGGAATCTCGCGGATGCACGCGCAGATCCGGGTCAACGGCGGAGGTCCCACCGCGCAGGTCGACATCGTCGACCTGGGCTCGACCAACGGGATCACCGTCGACGGGCAGAAAGTGCGTCACGCCGTCCTCCAGGAAGGAACACGGATCGAGATCGGGTCCACCCGGATGCTCGTGCATGCGCCGTCCGGACGGTGACCGCCGATGTCCGAGATCGCCCTGACCGTCATCAAGGTCCTGTTCCTGGCCCTGCTGTGGCTGTTCATCCTGTCCGCGGTCTCGGTCATCCGCAGCGACCTGTTCGGCCGCACGGTGCCGACCCCCGACCAGCCGCCGCCGCGCGAGCTCGAGTCACCGCCCCCGCCGCCGAAGAAGTCGAAACGGCAGCGAGGTGAACCCCGCATCCTGACCATCACCCAAGGCGCGCAGTCCGGCGAGTCGGCGGCGGTCGAGCTGGGCACGATCATGATCGGGCGCGGCGCCGACTGCCAGATCATCCTCGACGACGACTACGTCTCGACCCGGCACGCCCGGGTCATCGCCGGCCCCAACGGCATCTACGCCGAGGACCTCGGCTCGACCAACGGCACCTACGTCAACGGGCAGCGGATCACCGCGCCGACCACGATCGGCCTGGCCGACACCCTGCGGATCGGCAAGACGATCCTGAAGCTGGAGCCGTAGCCGATGGCCCTCGCGCTCAACTACGTCAGCCACTCCGAGATCGGCCTGGTCCGCAAGAACAACCAGGATTCCGGCTACGCCAGCGCACACCTTCTCGTCGTCGCCGACGGGATGGGCGGTGCGGCGGCCGGCGACCTGGCCTCGGCCGTGGCCGTCGACACGCTGCGGCGGATCAGCCCCGACGTCGCCGGGCAGGACATGCTCGAGGTGCTGGCCGGGGCGCTGCACCGGGCCAACGACCGGATCGCCGACCTGGTCGAGGACGACCTGACCCTCGACGGGATGGGCACCACCCTGACCGGGGCGATGTTCGACGGCGCCGAGCTCGGGCTGGCCCACATCGGTGACAGCCGGGCCTATCTGCTGCGCGACGGTCAGCTCGAACGCCTGACCCACGACCACAGCTGGGTCCAGTCGCTGGTCGACGAGGGCAAGATCAGCGCCGACGAGGCGGCTTACCACCCGCACCGCTCGCTGCTGCTCAAGGTGCTCAACGGCCAGCCGGCCAACGATCCCGATCTGACCCGGGTCAAGGTCCAGTCCGGTGACCGGCTGATGTTCTGCAGCGACGGGGTCTGCGGCCTGGTCGACGACCCGGAGATCGCCGCCGCGCTCCAGCTCTCCGAGCCCGAGGAGGCGCTGGGCCAGCTGGTCGCGCTGGCTCTGGCCGAGGGCGGGATCGACAACATCACCGTGATCGTCGCCGACGTGGTCGAGGGCGGGGGCAACACCGACCCGGCCGTGCTCGGTGCCGCGGCCGAGCGGCGGATCCCCGAGCTGCCGTCCAAGACCGGGGCCGGCGATCCCGACCTCGACGACGCCGATCACCTCGTCGAGGACGACAGCGAGGACACGGTGATCACCCGCCACCTCGACGCGGCCGCCACGCCACCGCCGACCACCCCGGCCGACGAGGAGCGCTACACCCCGCAGCCGCCCCGGCGTCGCCGGGTCGCCCGCCCGCTGGTCGTGGTCCTCGTCCTGGCCCTGATCGCCGGCGTCGCGCTCGGCACCGCGTACGCGTGGACCCGGACCCAGTACTACGTCGGCGCCGCCGCCGACCGGGTGGCCATCTACCAGGGCCTGTCCGAATCGCTGCCCGGCCTGCGGTTGTCGCACGTCTACGAGGTGCAGGAACTGGCCATCGCCTCGCTCCCGGCCTACTACCAGGAGCGGGTCCGGGCCAACATCGAGGTGGCCAGCCTCGAGGCGGCCCGCGAGACCGTGCTCGAGCTCACCGACACGGCGAAGCGCTGCAGCGGGGACGACCCGCCCGAGCCCTCGATCTCCGCCTCACCGACCCGCAAGCCCACGTCCAGTCCGTCGCCGACCCCGACCAGCACGCCGAGCGGGTCCACCGAACCCGGGTGCTGAGCGACATGCCCCCTGCTCTGATGGTCCTGCCCCGCAAACGCCGGGGTGTCGAACTGCTGCTGATCACGTTCGCGCTGCTGATCACCTTCGCCGCGTACGCCCAGGTCGACTTCGCCGTCACCGGCGAGCTCTCACCGACCTTCCCCTACCTGGCCGGCGGGGGTGCGCTGATGGCGCTGGCCACCCACATCGCCGTCCGCTGGCGGCTCCCGTACGCCGACCCGGTGCTGCTGCCCTGCGTGATCCTGCTCAACGGGCTCGGGCTGGCCATGATCCACCGCATCGACCTGATCAACGACCCCATCGCCCACGGTGCGCGGCAGCAGCTGATCTGGACCGCACTCGGGGTGGTCATGTTCATCCTGGTCGCGGTGGTGCTGCGCGATCACCGGCCACTGCAGCGGTTCACCTACACGCTCGGGCTGGCCGGCATCGTGCTGCTGCTGCTCCCGCTCGTTCCCGGCATCGGCACGGCCAAGTTCGGCGCGCAGATCTGGATCCAGGTCGGGCCCTACAGCTTCCAGCCCGCCGAGGCGGCCAAGGTGCTGCTGGCCGTCGCCTTCGCCGCCTACCTGGTCGAGAAACGTGAGGTGCTGGCCCTGGCCGGATACCGGGTGCTCGGCATCGACCTGCCCCGGGCCCGCGACCTCGGCCCCATCCTGACCATGTGGGGCATCAGCCTGGCCATCCTGGTCTTCCAGAACGACCTCGGCACCTCGCTGCTGTTCTTCGGGCTGTTCGTGATGCTGCTCTACGTCTCCACCGAGCGGTTCGGCTGGGTCGTGCTCGGCACCCTGCTGTTCTCCGTCGGCGGCTATCTGGCCTACATGAACCTCGGCCACGTCCGGATCCGGGTCAGCTCGTGGCTCGACCCGTTCTCCGACTTCGACCAGAACTACCAGGTGATCAGTGCCCAGTTCGGGATGGCCTGGGGCGGTCTGCTCGGCACCGGTCTCGGCGAGGGGCGACCGGGGCTCACCCCGCTGGCCCGGAGCGACTTCATCGCCGCGGCGATCGGCGAGGAGCTCGGGATGACCGGGCTGATGGCGGTCATCCTCATCTACGGCCTGATCGTCGCCCGCGGTCTGCGTACCGCCCTGCAGTGCCGTGAGCCGTTCGGCAAGCTGCTGGCCACCGGTCTGTCGTTCGCCTTCGCGCTCCAGGTCTTCTCGATCATCGGCGGCGTCACCCGGCTGCTGCCCCTGACCGGTCTGACCACGCCGTTCATGTCCCAGGGCGGCTCGTCGCTGATCTGCAACTGGATCGTCATCGGCCTGCTGATGGTGATCAGCCACCACGTCCGCAAACCGGCGGCCACCGTCGCGGTGAGCAACCCGGACACCGAGACCACCCAGCTGGTCGCTGCCGGTCGGGTGCCGACCAACGAGCACCTGAGGGACACCCCGTGAACCGGCAGATCCGTCGCGTCGCCTTCGTGGCCATGCTGATGTTCGCGCTGTTGCTGGCCAACGGCACCTACATGGTCATCTTCCGCGAGAGCGCGCTGACCGCCGAGCCGGCCAACCGCCGGGTCCGCGATGCCGAGTTCGCCCAGGACCGCGGGTCGATCCTGGCCGCGGGTAAGACCGAGATCGCCCGCACGGTCGGGTCGCGTGACCGATTCGAATATCAGCGGGACTACCCCGATGGCCCGCTCTACTCGGCGGTGACCGGTTTCTACTCCTACGACCACGGCCGGACCGGGCTCGAGAACAGCTACAACACCGAGCTGGCCGGTACCGACGACTCGCTGTTCGTCCGCCGGCTGATCGATCTGGCCACCGACAAGACGCCCGAGGGGGCCAGCGTCCAGACGACCATCGTGCCCAAGATCCAGCAGGCGGCGGCGACCGCGCTCGGTGACCAGAAGGGTGCGGTGGTCGCGCTCGACCCGAGCACCGGCGCGGTCCTGGCCATCGTCACCAGTCCCGGCTACGACCCGAACGCCGTCGCCGACCATGACATCGACAAGGCCAACCGCGCGTACGCGGACCTGGCCGGCGACGACGAGCGGCCGCTGGCCAACCGGGCCGTGCGCGAGATCTATCCGCCCGGGTCGACGTTCAAGCTGGTCACCGCGGCGGCCGCACTGGCCGACGGCAAGAAGCCCGCGTCGACGGTCGCCTCGCCGAACAAGCTGCGGCTGCCCGGGACCAAGACCGATCTGCCCAACTCGTCGAACTGCGGCGGGACCAAGGTCAGCATCACCCAGGCGCTACGGGTCTCCTGCAACACCGCTTTCGCCAACCTCGGGCTCGATCTCGGCGCCACCAAGCTGCGCGAGCAGGCCCAGGCCTTCGGCTTCGACCAGCGCCATCTCTCCGACCTCGGTGGCGTGGCCAGCCAGTTCCCGGACGAGCTCGACGAGGCCCAGCTGGCCCTGAGCTCGATCGGCCAGTACGACGTGGCCGCCAGCCCGCTGCAGATGGCCATGGTCACCGCGGCCATCGCCAACGACGGCGTGCTGATGGATCCCTACGTGGTGAGCATGGTCCAGGCGTCCGATCTGAAACCCATCGACACCCACGAACCCGAGGTGTTGTCGAAGCCGATGACACCGGAGAACGCCCGGGAGCTGCAGAAGATGATGAACGTGGTCGTGAACAACGGGACCGGCGGCAACGCCCGGATCAGCGGGGTCGAGGTCGGCGGGAAGACCGGCACGGCGCAGTCGGACCTGTCGCGGAAGCCGTTCGCCTGGTTCACCTCGTTCGCCCCGCTCGACGATCCGAGCATCGCGGTGGCGGTCATCGTCGAGGACGCCGACGTCCCGCGCAACGACATCGGTGGGGGCCGCATCGCGGCCCCGATCGCCCGAGCCGTGATGGAGGCGGGACTGTGAACCCCGAGCGCCGGCCGGCGGAAGACCCGGTGATGACCGGACGGACGAACGCGGAAGACCCGGCGAGCTCCGAGCGTCGGGCAGCGGAAGATCTGGTCCTGTCTGGACGGACGAGCACGCAACCCCGTGAGGGCAGTGGTGGGAATGAGAGCGGGGTTGCGAGCGCAGGAAGGAAGACAGGATCAACCGGTCTTCCGCGGGCGCGAGGAGCGGAAGACTCCGTGAGCTCTACGGTGTCTGTGGGCACGGACCGATTCGACGGGCCGTCCGGGGGCCATGGTGCGGTACCCGAGGATGGCGACGGCGAGAGGACGAGTGCATGAGCGAGCCGGTGACGGTCGGCGGGCGCTACGAGCTGGGTGACCTGCTCGGACGCGGCGGCATGGCCGAGGTGCGCCACGCCATCGACCGCCGGTTGGGTCGGGCGGTCGCGGTCAAGCAGCTGCGCACCGATCTGGCCACCGACCCGACCTTCCAGGCCCGGTTCCGGCGCGAGGCGCAGTCGGCGGCCGGGCTCAACCACCCGACGATCGTCGCGGTCTACGACACCGGCGAGGAGACCGATCCGGTCACCGGGGTCTCGATCCCCTACATCGTGATGGAGCTGGTCGAGGGGCCGACGTTGCGCGACATCCTCCGCGACGGCCGCAAGATCCTGCCCGAGCGGGCCCTCGAGCTCGCCTCCGGGGTGCTGGACGCGCTGAGCTACAGCCACAAGGCCGGGATCATCCACCGCGACATCAAGCCGGCCAACGTCATGCTCACCCCGTCGGGCGGGGTCAAGGTGATGGACTTCGGCATCGCCCGCGCGGTGGCCGACACCAGCGCGACGATGACCCAGACGGCGGCGGTGATCGGCACCGCGCAGTACCTGTCCCCCGAGCAGGCCCGCGGCGAGACCGTCGACGCCCGCAGCGACATCTACTCGGCCGGCTGTCTGCTCTACGAGCTGCTGGTCGGGCGGCCGCCGTTCACCGGCGAGTCCCCGGTCAGCGTGGCCTACCAGCACGTACGCGAGGCGCCGGTCCCGCCGTCGCAGCTCGACCCGGAGATCACCGGCGAGGTCGAGGCGGTGACCCTCAAGGCGTTGGCCAAGGATCCCGCCGACCGCTACCAGTCGGCGCGCGAGATGAAGGTCGACATCACCCGCGTACTGGCCGGGCAGCAGACCACCGCGATGGTGCCGCGGGTCGACGTCCCGATGGCCCGGCCGCTGGCTCTGGACACCCCGACCCGCGTGGTCGCCCCGGCTCCGATCCCGGTGATCGAGGACGACGGCGACATCGACGAGCCCCCGAAGCGCCGCGCCGGGCTGATCGTGGCGATCACCGCGCTGATCGTCCTGGTCCTCGGCATCGGGGCCTTTGCGCTCTACCAGGTGCTCGAAAACCAGACGCCCGCCGTGGTCAAGGTCGAGGTGCCCAACCTCCAGGGCTACAAGGAGGCACAGGCCGCCGAGCAGCTGGCCGGCCGCAAGCTGGTCATGGCGGTCGAGCGCGTCAACGGCGACGAGGAGTCCAAGGACACGATCATCGCCCAGCTGCCCGCGGTCGGGACCCAGGTCGACGAGGGTTCGACGGTGACCGTGACGGTCAACGACGGCCCGAAGACCGCGACCGTCCCCACCGGTCTGGTCGGCGAGGACGTCAACGACGTGAAACAGGAGTTGGCCGACGCCGACTTCACCAACGTCGAGGCGGTGGCGGCCAAGTCCGAGGACCCCGACGCCAAGCCCGGACAGGTCATCCGGGTGTCGCCGAAGTCGGGCAGCGTGGTGCCGCTCGACGACGAGATCACCATCACCTACGCGACCGGCAAGTCCGAGGTCCCCGACTTCACCGGATCGACCGAGGCCAAGGCCAAGGAGCTGGCCGAGGCGGCCGGCTTCGGGACGCCCTCGTTCACCGAGCGCGAGAGCACCCAGGTGGCCGGCACGGTGATCGCCCAGAACCCCAAGGCCGGCTCGAGTGTCGACCGCGGCACCGAGATCGCCCTGGTGATCGCCACCGCACCGGCTCCGTCGCCCACTCCGACGCCATCGGCCAGCGAGTCACCGACCCCGTCGCCGACGCCCGATCCTTCCGACGAAGAGACCAATTAATCGAACGGAGTTTCTATAGAGCTGGTAGAGTGACGTCATGTCACTCGCTCTGCAGACTTCGCTGTTCGAGCTCGCCGATCCGGCGGAATCGACCGGACTGGGACCGCTCGACGGGATGGTGGTGCGCCACCAGCTCGGCCGCGGCGCCTGGGTCGACCTGTTGCCCGGTTGGCTCAGCGGATACGACTCGCTGTTCGAGGACCTGCAGCGGCAGGTGCCGTGGCAGGCCGAAGCCCGCCCGATGTACGACCGGGTGGTCGACGTCCCCCGGTTGCTCAGCTTCTACGACGAGACCGACCCGCTGCCCAACCCGCAGCTGGTGCTGGCCCGTGACGCGCTCAACGCGCATTACCGACCCGAGCTCGGCGAGCCTTTCCGCACCGCCGGGCTGTGTCTGTATCGCGACGGCCGCGACTCGGTGGCCTGGCACGGCGACACGATCGGTCGCGGCCGGTCCGAGGACACCATGGTGGCCATCGTCTCGCTCGGGTCGTCCCGCTCGTTCCTGCTGCGGCCGCGGGGCGGCGGCGCGACCATCCGGCACCGGCTCGGCCACGGCGACCTGATCGTGATGGGCGGATCCTGCCAGCGGACCTGGGACCACGCGGTGCCCAAGACCACGCGCCCGGTCGGCCCGCGGATCAGCGTGCAGTTCCGGCCGCGGGGTGTCCGCTAGCGGGTGGTCGGGCTCAGTGGGCCGACATCAGCGGAGCCATGCCGACGGCCCGGGCGGGCGCGTCCTCGTCGCCACAGGCCACCAGCCAGTTGGCCAGCATCTGATAGCCCCACTCGGTCAGCACCGACTCCGGGTGGAACTGCACCGCCTCGACGGCGAGCTCGCGGTGGCGGACGGCCATGATCACCCCGCTGGTCGTCCGGGCCGTCACCTCGAGCACCTCGGGCATGCTGTCCGGTTCGATGGCCAGCGAGTGGTAGCGGGTGGCGATGAACGGCGACGGCAGGCCGGCGAACACCCCGACCCCGGAGTGCTCGACCGGCGAGGTCTTGCCGTGCAGCAATTCGGGCGCCCGGTCGACCACCCCGCCGTAGGCGACGCCGATCGACTGCAGGCCGAGGCAGACCCCGAAGATCGGCACCCGGCCGCCCTCGCGAGCGACCACGTCGATGCACACCCCAGCCTCCTCGGGCGTGCCGGGACCGGGTGACAACAGGATGCCGTCGAAACCCCGGGCGAAGTCGGCGTCGGCGAAACGCGGATCGTCGTTGCGCCAGACCTCGACCTCGGCGCCGATCTGGGCCAGGTACTGGACCAGGTTGTAGACGAACGAGTCGTAGTTGTCGATGACCAGGATCTTGGCGGCGGGCACCCGCCCATTCTCACCCACCCGGACCAGCGTGCCCGGAACTTTCCGGAGCGGGCCCGGCCCACCGGCGGACGGTGCGGAGTCGCGGAGGATCAGCGCGGCGTCGGGCTGCCGGTGGCCGGCTCACCGACCGGCCGGGCGTACGACAGGTCGAGCGCACCCTCGTGGGCCGGGAACTCGACGCGCGCGTCGGTCTGTTCGGAGTAGACCAGCCGGTATGCCTCGACGTACTGCTTGTAGATCTGGATCGGCCCCGACCCGGTCAGGGCCGCCTGCAGTCGGGCCGGGTCACCGATGGCGCTGATCACGTACGGCGGCGCGTACGGGATGCCGTGCAGCACGACGGTGTTGCCGACGCACTTGACCCCGGTGGTCGAGACCACGCGCTGGCCCTGGATGGTCATCGCCTCCGCACCCCCGATCCACAGCGCGTTGACCACCGCCTGGATGTCCTGCTGGTGGACCAGCAGCAGATCGGGATCGATGCCGTCGCCGGCGAAACTCGCCGGAGCGTCGTCGAGGGTGACCGTGACCGCCGGCCCGGTGACCGCCGAATAGCCGGCGGTCGCGGCCGAGGCGGCCAACTGGTCGTCCAGCCCGGTGCCCCCGGTGCCGGCCTGACCGAGCGCGTCGACCTGTTCACGCAGATCGGTGACCGTCCGGGTGAGGTCGGCGTTGCGTCGGGACTGAGCCTGGACCAGGCTGACCAGGTCGGTGTTGCGGCCCGGCCGCAGATCGGTGCCTCGGGCGTTCAGCGCACTGAGCACGACCATGAGTCCGGCGAGCACGCAGACCGCGGCGGTGAGGGTCTGTCCGAGCGGCGTACGACGGCGTCCGCGCCACCGCTGGGCCGCCCGGGCCCGGCGGAACGCCCGCACGACCGCGGCTCCCGCCTCGGTCACGCTCCCTCCCGCCACCGCGATTCCTCCTGACCAGCGCCCGACGCCGCCCGTCGAAATGGCTCGCGGGACGGTCGGTGACCTAGGCTACCTATCTGAGCTGTCATGAGCGTCAGAAGAATCCGGGGCTCGCTCGTGTCACGCGCGGCACGTCGTGCGGTTCATCGACGAGCGAGTGATGCCTGGAACAACGAGGAGAATGTGGTGCCCGAGTCACGATCGCGGAAGTCGGCGGACGACAAGGTCAAGGTGAAGCAGCAGCGTGCGGCCAAGCCCCAGCGGATCAAGGCTCCGTCGAGCCGTCGTTGGGTGCCGCCGACCTTCATCACCGTGGGTCTGCTGGGTGTCGCCTGGTTGATCACCTACTACATCACCAGCACCACCGGGGTGAACGTCCCGCTGATGAGCGACCTCGGCAACTGGAACATCCTGATCGGCATGGGTGGAATGGCTGCGGCCTTCGGACTGGCCACGCTCTGGCGCTGACCCCGCCGGGTTGACGACCGGGTGAGGTCAGCGGCGTAATGACAGCCGTGTAATTCTCCACAGCTGGGGACAACCCTGTGGACAACGGCGGCCACCGTGCGACAGGTGGGTGGAGCCTCCGGCTACCGGCAGTCCGGCCGACGAGCTGGGAAGTGGCCGACCGGGACCGACGGAGACGGAGACTCCTCTCCCAGGATGACAAAGGACGGACTCCGATCACCGCAGCACCTTCGGCGAGTCCGGCGGTGAAGCCGGGTCGCGCACTCGACCGCGAGATCTTCCGACTGGCCATCCCCGCCTTCGCCACGCTGGTCTCCGAGCCGCTGCTGCTGCTCACCGACTCGGCCATCGTCGGTCATCTGGGCACCAGCCAGTTGGCCGGTCTGGCCCTGGCCGCCAACGTCCTGGGCATCGTCGTCGGACTGTGCATCTTCCTGGCCTACGGGACGACGGGCACGGTGGCCCGTCGGATCGGGGCCGGCGACCGGGCCGGCGCCCTGGCCGGTGGGTTCGACGGCCTCGTTCTCGCCGTCATCCTCGGCCTGCTGCTGGCCGGGCTGCTCGAACTGCTGCTGCCGACCATCGTCACCGCGTACGGGCCCGACCCGGAGGTCGCCGCGGCGGCGCTGGCCTACCTGCGGATCGCCGTGCTCGGACTGCCGTCGATCCTCGTCGTGCTGGCCGGGACCGGCGTGCTGCGCGGGCTGCAGGACACGCGTACGCCGCTGATCGTGGTCATCGCCACCAATCTGGTCAACATCGCGCTCAATCTGCTGCTGGTCTACGGCGTCGGGCTCGGGATCGCCGGCTCGGCAATGGGCACGCTGATCGCCCAGACCGCCGCCGCCGTGGTGCTGACCGCGGTGGTCGTCGTCAAGGCCCGCCGCTTCCAGGCCCGGATGTCGTTCCGGCCGCGGGCGGTGCTCTCGGCGGCGCGTTCCGGGGGGTGGTTGGTCGTGCGGACCGGGGCGCTGCAGACCGGCATCACCCTGACCACGGTGATCGCCACCACGGCCGGGGTGACCACGCTGGCCGCGCATCAGGTGGTGTCGAGCCTGTGGATCTTCCTGGCCTTCGGGCTCGACGCCATCGCCATCGCCGGCCAGGCCATCATCGGTCGCGCGCTCGGCGCCGGTGACGTCGCGCTGGCCCGATCGATGACCCGGCGGATGATCGGTTGGGGCGTCCTCGGCGGCCTGGTCTTCGGCGCGCTGATCGTGCTCACCCGCCCGCTCTACGTCGGGCTGTTCACCCCCGACCCGGCGGTGCAGGAGCTGATCGGCCGGGCGCTGGTCGTCGTCGCCGTGGCGACGCCGCTGGCCGGGATCGTCTACGTGCTCGACGGGGTGCTGATCGGCGCCGGCGATGCCCGTTATCTCGCGCTGGCCGGGGTGCTGGCCCTGCTCGCGTACGTGCCGCTGGCCCTGATCGTCCGGCACGAGCAGGCCGGACTGGTCTGGCTGTGGGTGGCCTACACCGGCTACGTGGTCGCCCGGCTCCTCACCCTGGTGCTCCGCGCTCGGACCGATGCCTGGATGCGCCTGGGAGCCTGACGCCGACGGCGGGTGGCACCGGTCAGGGCTGGAAGATCTCCGGCCGCTCGAGGAACCAGGTGCTCGACAACCGCGCCTTGGCCAGCTTGGCCCCGATCATCAAGGTGACGCCGGCGATCAGGGTGGGCAGCCAGGCGATGCCGAGCAGGGTCGGGACGCGGGCGATCTCCAACTGCTGGTAGCCGAGCACCACGGTGGCCGAACTGAGCGTCAGCAGGACACCCGCGGCCATGGCGAAGCGGCGCACCCAGCGGCCGACGTCTTCGACGATCAGCACCCAGAAGGTGGCCAGACCCATCACCGTCCCGATCTGGTGCATGGCCAGACCGAGATAGGTCACGCTCAGCCCGAACCCGATGGCCCCGTAGCTCGTGCCGCCGGCGAAGCCCTCGCCGCCGGGGGTGGCGGACAGGAAGAATCGGCTGACCGACAGCAGCGAACGCCCGCCGTAGATGGTGGCGGCGACCACCATGACGTGCGGAACCATCACGCTCACCAGGATGGCGACGAAGGCCAGCAGGCCGAACGGCGTCCGCCGGGCCAGCCCGCGACGGCGCTCGGCGATCGACTCGGCGCTCGGCGTGATCACGGGGAGAGGTTACCTGTTCGCGCGGGACTCGACGGGCTGATCGCCGCGATCGCGGGGGCGGGCGTCATCCCGTCACCGAGCCGTCTGGTCCGGAGTCTCGGTCTGGGACGATCGCTGGATGAATTCGACGACGCAGACCGCCACCGTACGACTTGCGGGCGACGGTGATCTCGAGCAGTCGGTAGCCGCGATCAGCCGCGGTCTGGGCCGGGCCAAGCTGGACCGGCCGGATCCGCACACGCTGACGGGCACCACGGGCTCGCGGCTGCTCTATCGGCTGTTGGGGACGTGGAGCGGCAGCACCACCCTGCCCCTGCGACTCCGGGTCACCTTGACGCCCGGCCCGTCCGGTACCCACGCCGACGTGGAACTGACGAGCGACCAGGGGCCCTACCTGATTTACACCGCCCTGCACGAGAGCGTCTACCGGGCCCGATTCGTCGAGGTCACCGCCCAGCTCGAGGCTGCAGGATTCCGCATCCTCCCCGCTGAGTGACGCCGAACCTCCCCTCCACCCCCCTCGGCACCCATCCGAGGAGGACGCCGGGCCCGGACGCACCGAACCCGCCGCGGCCGACCCGGAACCAACCGGGACGGCCACGACGGGCTCGTGTGTTGCTCAGCCCGAGGGCTGGAGTGCGGTGTCGATCAGGCGGCGACGACGGCCAGCTGGACGTGCGCGGTGACCGCGTCGTGCAGCTTGACGCCGACGGTGTGGTTGCCCACAGCCTTGATCGGCTTGCTGATCTCGATCGAACGCTTGTCGACGGCCGGGCCGCCGGCCTTCTTGATCGCGGCGGCGACATCGGCGACGGTGACCGCGCCGAACAGCTTGCCCGTGTCGCTGGCCCGCTCCGGCAGCTCGATGGTCAGACCTTCGAGCTGGGTGCGCACCTCCTGGGCGTGGTCGAGGCCACGGATCTCGCGCGAGTCGCGGCTGCGCTGGATACCGGCGATCTGCTTCTCGCCACCCCGGGTCCAACGGAGCGCGAAGCCGCGCGGGACGAGGAAGTTACGGCCGTAGCCGTCCTTGACCTCGACGATGTCGCCGGCCACGCCGAGCTTGTCGACGGCTGCAGTGAGGATGAGCTTCATGGTGTCGTTGCCCTTCCTGCTCAGCGAGCGGTCGACGCGTACGGCAGCAAAGCCACCTCACGCGCGTTCTTGATGGCGATGGCGACCTTGCGCTGCTCCTGGACCGACAGGCCGGTGACCCGTCGAGCCCGGATCTTGCCGCGCTCGGAGATGAACTTCCGCAGGGTTGCGGTGTCCTTGTAATCGATGTGCTGACCCGCGCGCAGCGGGTTCGACTTCTTCTTCGGAACCCGCTTGGCGGGTGGGGTGCTGGCCATTGTGGTGCTCTCTCCTTGCTGAGCCCGGCGCGCCTTGCAGCGATAGCCGGAATGTGCCGATGGATGGGGTGGTGGGTGGTGGTGAGACCACCCGGGTCGGGGACCGGGATCCCCGACCGGGTCGGCGGGAGCTAACCCCCGCCGGAGCTCAGAACGGTGGTTCCTCGCTCTGGGCCGAGGCCCACGGATCGTTGGCCGGCTGCTGACGGCTTCCGCCGCCCGCACCACCGCCGCTGGCCCACGGGTCGTCGCCGAAGCTGCCGCCGCCACCGGCTGCTGCTCCGGCACCCGCGCCACCGCCGGCGTTGTAGCCGCCGCCGGAGCCGTAGCCGCCACCGGAGTTGCCCCCGGCCGACCGGCCTCCGCCGCCTTGGCCGCCACCTTGACCACCCGCATTGCGGTTGACCTTGGCGGTGGCGTAGCGCAACGCCGGACCGATCTCGTCGACGTCGATCTCGAAGACCGTGCGCTTCTCGCCCTCGCGGGTCTCGTAGCTACGCGACTTCAAGCGACCCTGGACGATGACCCGCATGCCCTTCTGCAGCGATTCGGCGACGTTCTCCGCCGCCTGTCGCCACACGGCGCAGTTGAGGAACATCGCGTCCCCGTCACGCCATTCGTTGGTCTGCCGGTCGAAGGTGCGCGGAGTCGACGCCACGGTGAAGTTGGCGACGGCTGCCCCCGAAGGGGTGAAGCGCAGCTCCGGGTCGGCGGTGAGGTTGCCGACCAGGGTGATGGTGGTTTCGCCTGCCATGTGGAACTCCGTCTCGTCTGACCGTGATGTGGGAACAGCCTGTCAGCCGGGGCTGACAGTTTCTGGGTGGCTGCGACCGATCAGCGGCTGTCGGGACGGATGACCTTCGTCCGCATGATCGACTCGTTGATCGAGAACTGACGATCCATCTCTTTGACGTCGTCGGGGTTCGCGGTCAACTGGATGACGGCATAGATGCCTTCGGTCTTCTTCTGGATCTCGTACGCCAGACGGCGACGACCCCAGATGTCCAGGTTGTCGACGGTGCCGCCACCCTTGGTGATCACGGTCAGGTACTGCTCCAGCGTGGGCTGAACCTGGCGATCGTCTGTGGTGTCGGGGTCGAGGATGACCATGACTTCGTACTTACGCATGCGCGGAACTCCACCTCCTCTGGTCTCGAGCGGCTCCGGGACGTCCCCGGAGCAGGAGGGCGAATGCTGTGCCCGGCGAGCCGGGCGAGCGGTCCACGCCGGGTGGCGCAGACCAAGGATGGACACTACCGGCTGGAGCGATCGGCCGCCAATCGTGGCGACGGACCGGCCCGGACGACCAGACGCCGGACCAACTGGTCAGCAGTCAGTTGGTCCGGCGTCGGTGTCAGGTGCAGTCGAACTGTTGCCAGCTTCGGCAAGCACGTCGTGAACGTTATTCGCCGAGCCGCCCCGGCGGAATGAGCTCGCCCTCGTTGTCCTCCGTCCGGGGGACGGAAACCCTCAAGTCCTGGCATAGGGTCTCGGACCGGTCACATCGGCCCGGTCAGCGTGCCGAACGGCTGACCGGCGACCCCTCGCGGCGTTACGCTCACCTCGCTCGACGTCACCGCATACAAGGAGTTTCCGATGGCCAACTACCAATCGGCCCCCGTCCCGCCGGCCGACTATCCGGGCAAGACGCTCGGCATCGTCGGTCTCGTCCTGGCGATCGTCGCCCCCCTGGTCGGTCTGATCATCTCGATCATCGCCCGCAAGCAGTCGCGCGAAGCCGGCGTCGAGAACGGACTGGCCAAGGCCGGCGTCATCGTCGGGGCCATCCTGACCGTACTGGGCCTGATCGGTCTGATCCTCTACATCGTCTTCGTCGTCCAGGTCGTCCAGTCGGGTCAGTACCCCGGCTGATCACGCACCACACGTCCCGCCCTCTCGTCCACCTCAGACAAGGAGTCCTCACATGGCCAACTACCCACCCGGACCCGGCCCCGGTCCCGCCCCGCAGGCGGACTTCCCCGGGAAGACCCTCGGCCTGGTCGGGATGATCCTGGCGATCATCCCCTGCACCTATTTCGTCGGCCTGATCCTCAGCATCATCGCGTTCATCCAGTCCCGCAACGTCGGGGTCCGCAACCAGAAGGCGTTCATCGGCATCATCGTCGGCTGCGTCTGGCTGGCGCTCAGCATCATCGGCAACATCACCGGCACGTTCACCAGCATGATGAACCAGTACCGCTGATCGACCCGTCGCGATCGTAGGGAGGGCGGTGACCGGGTGACCGGTCGCCGCCCTTCGTCGTCTCCGCCCGGAGTCACCCGCGTCGTGCCGTGGTCCGATCCGCCGGCACAGCCGCGGCGCATAGTCTCGGCGGCATGACGAAGCCGTCCCGCGCCGCGATCCGCGGCGGCCGCATCCGGTTCCCCGATCTCAGCCCGCGTGCGTACGAGCACCCGGCCGACCGGGGCGCGCTGGTCGCGTTGCGCGCGATCCCCGGATTCGACGGGGTGCTCAAGGCCATCTCCGGCGCCATCGGCGAACGCAGCGTCCGGCTGCTCTACCTGGCGACCGCGATCCGGGTCTCGCCGCGGCAGTATCCCGAGATCCACCAGATCCTCAACGAGTGCGCGACGACGCTGGACCTGCAGCCGATCCCCGAGCTCTACATCCAGCGTGACCCGAATCCCAACGCGCTGACCATCGGGCTGGACAAGCCGATCATCGTCCTCAGCACCGGTCTGCTCGACCTGGTCGACGGCGACGGTCTGCGCTTCGTCATCGGGCACGAGGTCGGCCACGTGCTCTCCGGACATGCGGTCTACCGCACGATGATGCTGCAGCTGATCTCGATCGCCTCGGCCATCCAGTGGATGCCGATCGGCGCCTGGGGCATCCGCGCCATCATCTTCGGGCTCAACGAGTGGTTCCGGAAGTCGGAGCTGTCGTGCGACCGCGCCGGGCTGTTGTGCGGCCAGGACGCCCGGGCCGCGCTGCGGGTGCACGCCGCCCTCGCCGGCGCCGAGAACCCCGACGAGATGGATGTCGCCGCCTTCCTCGACCAGGCCCGCGAGTACGAGTCGACCGGCGACGTCCGCGACAGCTTCCTCAAGATCATCCAGATCAGCGGGCAGAGCCACCCGCTGGCTGCGCTGCGGGCCGCCGAGTTGCAGCAGTGGGCGGCCGGTCCGGAGTACCGCGAGATCCTGGCCGGCCAGCTACCCCCGGCGCTCCGAGGACCAGGACGCCCCGATGGCCGACGACGTCCGCGCCGCGGCCAACTCCTACCGCGAGGACTTCACCACCTCGGGTGATCCGCTGGTCAAGCTGGTCGGACGGGTCGGGTCGGTCGCCGGGGTGGTGGCCGGCACGGTGGGGGGCGGTGCGGCGGGCCGGGTCCGTGACTGGTGGCGCAGCGGCCAGCGCAACGACGACGATCCCGATGTCGGTGGCGCCCGCTAACGTCGGGTCCATGAGCAATGTGCAGATCGGCGGGCACGGTGAACAGGCCGACCCCATCGCGGAGGCCCGAGCCCGTGACGCCTCGTTGGCCCAGTTCTTCCTGGGCGACCCGCAGGGCTGGAAGGGACCGGAGTTCGCGTACGCGGGCGGCGCCCCGGCGCTGAAGGCGGCGGCCGAGGAGGCCGGCATCGCGCTCTACGTGCACGCCCCGTACGTGCTCAACGTGGCGACCAGCAACAACCGGATCCGGATCCCGAGCCGCAAGTTCCTCCAGCAGTACCTGCACGCGGCCGCCGAGATCGGTGCGGCCGGCGTGATCGTGCACGGCGGTCACGTGCTCAAGAACGACGATCAGGCCGTCGGCTTCGACAACTGGCGCAAGTGCATCGACGGGCTCGAGATGCCGGTCCCGCTGCTGATCGAGAACACCGCCGGCGGCGACAAGGCGATGGCGCGTCGGCTCGAGGCGATCGCCCGACTGTGGGACGCCATCGGCGACGCCCGCGGTGGCGACACGGTCGGCTTCTGCCTCGACACCTGCCACGCCCACGCCGGCGGGGAGGACCTGGTCGGGCTGGTCGACCGGGTCAAGGCGATCACCGGCCGGATCGACCTGGTCCACGCCAACGACTCACGCGACGCCTTCGACTCCGGCGCCGACCGGCACGCCAACTTCGGCGACGGGATGGTCGGCACCGACGCCCTGGCCGAGGTCGTCCGCACCGCCGACGTGCCCGTGGTGGTGGAGACGCCGAACGGGCGGGACGGTCAGGCCTCCGACATCGCCTGGCTCAAGGAGAACCTCGGGCTGTGAGGAGTCGACCCGCTCAACTGGTGCTCTTGGCCACCTGCCTCACCCCGACCCACAGCCCGGCGACGCAGGTCAGCACGGCGGCGAGCACGGCGAGTGGGATGGCCGGGTCGGACCACGTGCCGCTGAAGAGGGCCCGCTCGGCGTCGACGATGTAGGTCAACGGGTTGAAGCGCCCGATGACCTGGATCCAGCCCGGGCCGGCCTCGAGCGGCAGCATCATCCCCGAGAGGATCAGCAGCGGGAACAGCAGCGACTGCTGCACCGCCCAGAACATCCACTCGCGGTTGCGCGACGCGATGGCCAGCGCGTTCGAGAACGCCCCCATCCCGATCCCGAAGATGCCGAGCAGCAGCAGCCCGACCAGCACGGGCAGCGGGTGCAGCACGAAGCCGAACGGGATCGCCACCAGGGTGATCAGTGCGGCCTGGACGATCAGCGGCGCCAGCTCCTTGAGCGACTTCCCGATCAGGATGGCCGGCCGCCGCAGCGGACTGGCCAGCACCCGCTCGTACGAGCCGAGCGAGATCTCGAACAACAGGTTCGACCCCGAGGCGCCCGTGCCGAACAGGCAGATCATCACGATCACCCCGGGCAGGAACCACTGCACGGCCGACGCCCCACCGAGCGCGGCCGGATCGATCGAGCCGGCGAGCAGCGGGCCGAACAGCCCGAGGAAGACCAGCGGCTGGACCAGCGAGAAGATCACCGAGAACGGATCGCGCAGGACCAGCGACATCTCGCGGACGAAGACCGCCCAGATGTCGGAGAGCATCGTGCCGGTCGCGTCGCGCACCGGCACCTCGACCGCGGTCATGCCGCCACCTCGCTGGTCTCGCGCAGACTCCGCCCGGTCAGGCTGAGGAACACGTCGTCGAGCGTCGGCACCCGGACGTCGGCGGTGAGCACGCGTACGCCAGCGGCGTCGAGGGTGCGCAGCAGGGCCGGCAACGCGCGTACGCCGTCGTCGACCCGCCCGGCCAGCTCGGCGCCGTCGGCCACCGGTCGGCGGGTCAGGTCGCGACCCAGCTCGGCGAACACCGAGGCGGCGATGTCGTCGTCCTCGCGCGCGACGGTCACGGTGATCCGGTCGCCGGCCAGCCGCGACTTGAGGGCGCGGGCGGTGTCGTCGGCGATGATCACCCCGTGGTCGATGACCACCACGCGTTCGGCCTGCGAATCGGCCTCCTCGAGGTAGTGCGTGGTCAACACGATGGTCGTCTCGCGGAGCTCGCGGAGCCGGTTGATGTGCTCCCACAGATTCGCCCGGTTCTGCGGGTCCATCCCGGTCGACGGCTCGTCGAGGAAGATCAGCGCCGGGTCGTGCATCAGGCCGAGGGCGATGTCGAGTCGCCGACGCTGGCCACCGGACAACGTCGACACCCGGCGTTTCTCCAGGCTGGTCAGATCGAGCACCCGCATCAGCTCGTCGGCCCGGGTGCGGGCATCCGAGGTGTTCATCCCGTAGAACCGGCCCTGCCCGACGAGTTCGTCGAGCACCCGGAAGCCGTGCCCGGCACCGTCGCCCTGCCCGATGTACCCGATCCGCGCCCGCACCTGGGCCGGGGCGTCGATGATGCTGGCCCCGGCGACCCAGGCCTGGCCCGAGGTCGGGGGCAGCAGCGTGGTCAGCATCCGCAGCGTGGTCGACTTCCCGGCCCCGTTCGGCCCCAGGAACGCCACCAGTTCGCCCGCGCCGATGTCGAGGTCGATGCCCTTGACCGCCTCGACCGTCTCCTTCTTGCTGACGAAGTGCCTGGTCAAGCCCTCGGCATGGATGATCCCCATCGCGTCTCCTCATCTTCGTACGCCGTACTGAATAGTGACAGCTTACGCTGTACGAGATTGATTCGACCAGACCCCACTGACAGTTTCTCGGCGCGAACGGGAGGACGGAGATGAGTGACACCGACCGGCCGGCGGCGCTGGACGGACAGCGGGTCATCCGGCTGCTCTGGGATCCGCCGGACCCCGTCCCGTCACGCGGGCCCCGACCCAGGACCAGCCTGGTCGACGTGGTCGCCGCCGGGGTCGGCGTGGCCGACGCCGAGGGCCTGAGCGCGGTGTCGATGCGCAAGGTCGCTCAGCAGGTGGGCATCGGAGCGATGTCGCTCTACACCTACGTCCCCGGCCGGGCCGAGCTGATCGAGCTGATGATCGACCGGGTCTACGGCGAGGCGGCACCGTCACCGGATCCGGCCCCGTGGCTGGTCCGGCTCGAGCGCTGGGCCCGCACCACCTGGCAGCTCTATGTCCGTCACCCGTGGCTGCTCGAGTACAACGACGCCCGGCTGCCGATCGGGCCCAACGTCATGGACAACTCCGAGGAGCTCTACGCGACCCTGCTCGAGGCCGGCTTCCGCGGGGCGGGCAACGTCGCCGTGGCCAACCTGGTGCGTTGGCAACTCCTCGGCGCGGCCCGCTCGACCCTCGGCGACGCCGACGAGTCGCGGCGGACCGGAGTGACCAGCGACGACTACTGGAACTCGCGCGACAGCTTCTGGACCACGTACTTCGACTACGCCCGGTTCCCCGCCATGGCCGCCGTCCACGAGGCCGGCGGCTTCGACGACCCGGCCGGCTGGGACTTCGACCAGATGCTCAACCGGATGCTCACCGGGATCACCAACCTGCCTCGGGAGTGACTATTACTGCGGCGGAGTGAGTGTGTAGGTCCGCTTGGTCTCGCCCTTGCCGAAGATGCAGCGATAGAAGGTGTCGTCCGGGTTCTGCGGCCCGAGGACGAGGACCTCCCAATCGTCGCGACGATCCTTGTCGGCCAGCATGTCGTTGACGATCGATCGTCGGCAGACCCGTTTGACCTGGGCCTCAGCCTCGAGTTGCGACTGGCGACGGATCTCCCGCCCCAGCACCCCGGCCGCGAACGTCTGGTAGTTGTGCGTGATGTCGCAGGTCGCGAACGTGGCCACCCAGGGGGCGTCGGTGATCCCGATGATGCTGCCCCAGCATTCGGGCTCGGAGAAGCAGTAGGTCGTGCCGCCCAATTGGCTCGAGCAGTCGACCGCGGAAGCGGGCATTCCTGGCGGGAAGCCCGGCGTGGACGGCGGACCGGTCGATGGGCCCTCCGGCGCCGGCGTCGCGCCGGCGGGGGGACCGGCTCGAGGAGCGCTGTCCCGCGCCGCCAGCTGGATGGCGATGACCGCGGTGGCGAGGCAGGCGATGAGCAGCGCGGCCACCACCAGGAGGACCGGCCGTCTCCGGCTCTGGGCCGTCGTGGTGTCGGCGGCCGGCGGATCGAGGTCGAGCGCGGCCAGTCGGTCGCGGAACTGGACCGCGGTCGGTCGTTCGGAGGGAGTTTCGACCATGGCATCGAGGAGCAGGGCCATGAAGTCCGGGTCGACCCCGGGGATGGGCTCGATCGGCTCGGACCGGCGGGCCACCAGCCGGGCGACGGTGAAGGTCTGTCCGTGGCTGTCCTCGGTCGGATGCGGCGACTGACCGTGGAGCATGGCGTAGAGCGTGGCGGCCAGGGAGTAGACGTCGCCGAACTCGGTCGGCGTCTCCTTGCGGAACGCCTCGGGCGGCGCGTACGCGGGGGTGATGGCCTCGACCGTCTCGCTGAGCTCGAGGCCCGGATCGGGCAGCGCAGCCAACCCGAAGTCGGCCAGACCGGCGTGCCCGTACGCGTCGATCATGATGTTGGCCGGCTTGACGTCGCGGTGCAGCACGCCCCGGGCGTGAGCGGCGGCCAGGGCGTCGGCGATCCGCACCCCGACCTCGCGGACCTCGCTAGGGGTCCGCCGACCCGACTCGGGCAGCCACTTGGTCAGCGACCCGCCGGGGCAGAGATCCATGATCAGGTACGGCCGGTCGTCGGGAAGGATGCCGGCATCGTGCACGGTGACGATGCCCGCGTGCCCGGACATTCGCCCGGCCGCTCCGGCTTCGCGCAGGAATCGCCGCTTTTCCGATTCATCGTCCAATCGGCGTTGATCGACCTTCACCGCGACCATGCGATTGAGCGATTCCTGTTTCGCCTCCCACACGGTGGCGAATCCGCCCCGGGCAATCGGGCGCCATTGCGTCAGTCCGGGAATCCGGGGCGGGACGGAAGGCACAGTTGCCAACATAGTTGCCGCTGGTCGAACCAGTGGCATTTCACGCAGTGATCCGCTCCGCCGATCCGTGTGTCCAGGGCTCCGAGGCCGCCCGATAGCCTCGCCGTGTGAGTCGCAGCGTGTACGTCGCATCACCCGAAGGCCTCACCGGTAAGTCGGCCGTCGCGTTGGGGCTGCTCGACGCCCTGACCCGCGAGGTCGGTTCGGTGGGGGTGTTCCGCCCGCTGACCACGGCCTCGGCCGAGGGGGACGTCGACCTGATCGTCGATCTCCTGGTCTCGCAACCCGGTATCGACCAGACCTACGACGAGGCGATCGGGGTCACCTACGAGGCCGCCCGGGACGACGTCGACGAGGCGTTGCACGTCATCGTCGAGCGGTTCGGCCAACTGGCTGACCGGTTCGACGTCATCGTCGTGCTCGGTTCGGACTACACCGACGTCTCGACCGGCACCGAGCTGTCGTTCAACGCCAAGATCGCCGCCAACCTGGGCTCGCCGGTCGTGCTGGTCGTGCATGGTCGCGAGCGCACTCCCGACCAGATCGTGTCAGCGGCCGAGAGTGCCATCACCGAGCTCAGGGCCAACCACGCGCACACCGTGGCGGTCATCGCCAACCGGGTCGACGAGGCGGAGATCCCCGCCATCACCCGGGCGCTGGACACGATCCCCCTGGTCACCGCGGCGCTGCCCGAGCGCGCGGCACTGTCCGCTCCGACCTTCCGGGCGCTGGTCGAGGCGGGTGCCGGTCATCTGGTGCTGGGCAACGACGCCTGGATGGACCGCGAGGCCCTGGGCATCATCGTCGCCGCGATGAGCCTGCCCAATGTGCTGGCCCGGCTCGGACCCGACGTCGCGGTCATCGCCCCGAGCGACCGCACGGACCTGATCCCCGGGCTGATGCTGGCCCACCAGTCGGGCACCTTCCCGACGCTGGCCGGCATCCTGCTCACCGGCGGCTACGAGATCCCCGAGACGATCAGCCGGTTGTCCGAGGGCGTCCAGCAGGACCTGCCGATCGCGTTGACCGACGACGGCACCTTCACCACCGCCGAGCGGCTGATGCGGGTGCGCGGGCCGATGCACAAGGGCTCGACCAACAAGATCGAGACCGCGCGGCGGATCTTCGCCGAGGGGGTCGACCAGGAGGCGCTGCTTGCGGCGATCAACGTGTCGGCGTCGGAGGTGCGGACGCCGCTGATGTTCGAGTACCAGCTGATGGAGCGGGCCCGGGCCGACCGGCAGCGGATCGTGCTGCCGGAGAGCACCGACGACCGCATCCTCGAGGCCGCTTCCATCCTGCTGCGCCGCGGCGTCGCCGATCTCATCCTGCTCGGCGAGGAGAACAAGGTGCGGGTCCGGGCGTCGGCGCTCGGCCTCGACATCGACGAGGCCACGATCATCTCCCCGACCGATCCGGCGTACGTGGAACGCTTTGCGGCGGCCTATACCGAGGCCCGGGCGCACAAGGGAATGACCATCGAACGGGCCCGGGAGATCATCACCGATGTGTCGTATTTCGGCACCATGATGGTTCATCTCGGTCTGGCCGACGGAATGGTCTCCGGCGCGGTCAACACCACCGCCCACACCATCCGCCCGGCCCTGGAATTCGTGAAGACGAAACCGGGCGTGGGCACGGTGTCGAGCGTTTTTTTGATGTGTCTGGCCGACCGGGTCCTGGTCTACGGCGACTGTGCCGTCATTCCCGAACCGACCACCGAACAGCTCGCCGATATCGCGGTCTCGTCGTCGCAGACCGCCCGCCAGTTCGGCATCGACCCGCGGGTGGCCATGCTGTCGTACTCGACCGGTTCGTCGGGATCGGGCGCCGAGGTCGAGAAGGTGCGCGCGGCGACCGCTCTGGTCGCGGAACGGGCTCCGGAGCTGGCCCTCGAGGGACCGATCCAGTACGACGCCGCCGTCGATCCTGAGGTGGCCCGGACCAAGCTGCCGGGCTCCGACGTGGCCGGCCGGGCGACGGTCTTCATCTTCCCGGACCTGAACACCGGCAACAACACCTACAAGGCGGTGCAGCGCAGCGCCCACGCCGTGGCCATCGGGCCCGTCCTGCAGGGCCTGCGCAAGCCGGTCAACGACCTGTCCCGAGGAGCACTGGTGGAAGACATCGTGAACACCGTGGCCATCACCGCCGTCCAGGCCCAGGCCAACAAGGCCGAAGCGGCCGCGGTTGCGGCGTCGACGTCCGAGGTTCAGCGATGAGCACCGGGGTGGCCGAGGGTCCGGTCCTGGTCCTCAACGCCGGGTCGTCGTCGCTGAAGTTCCAGCTCGTCGTCCCCGAGACCGCGGAGGTGCTGGCCAAGGGCACGATCGAGCGGATCGGCGAGTCCGGCGGCGAGGTCGCCGACCACCACGCGGCCATCGGCGCCATGCTGGTCGACCTGTCCGGGCAGGGCATCGACCTGGCCCACGTCGGGCTGCGGGCCGTCGGTCACCGGGTCGTGCATGGTGGACCCGACTTCTCCGACCCCGTGCTGATCAGCGACGAGGTGGTCGCCGAGGTGCGCGACCTGATCCCGCTCGCTCCGCTGCACAACCCGGGCTGTGTGGCCGGCATCGACGCTGCTCGGGCGGCGTTCGACGTCCCTCAGGTCGCGGTCTTCGACACCGCGTTCTTCGCCACCCTGCCGCCGGCCGCGGCCACGTACGCCATCCCGGCCGAGCTGGCCCAGAAGTACCGGATCCGCCGCTACGGATTCCACGGGACCTCGCACCGCTTCGTCTCCGCCGCGGCGGCCGAACTGGTCGGACGGCCGCTCGACCAGCTCAACCAGATCGTGCTCCACCTCGGCAACGGCTGCTCGGCCTCGGCGGTCCGGGGCGGGACTGCGGTCGAGACGTCCATGGGGCTGACCCCGCTGCAGGGCCTGGTCATGGGCACCCGCTCGGGCGACGTCGATCCTGGACTGCCGACCTTCCTGCACAACGAGCTCGGCCTGTCGATCGCCGAGATCGACACCGTGCTCAACAAGCAGTCCGGGCTCAAGGGCCTGGCCGGGGTCAACGATTTCCGCGAGCTCGAGGAGCGACGGGCCGCCGGCGACGACTCCGCCCAGCTCGCCTTCGACGTCTACGTCCACCGGCTCAAGCACTACGTCGGCGCCTACTGGGCCATCCTCGGCCGGCTCGACCTGCTGACCTTCACCGCCGGTGTCGGCGAGAACAACCCCGCGCTGCGAGCAGCCGTCGCCGAAGGTCTCGACGGCCTGGGGATCACCGTCGATCCGGACCACAACACCGCGGCCTCCCGCGACGCCCGGATCATCTCCTCCGACGGCTCGCCGGTCACCGTGGCCGTCGTCCCGACCAACGAGGAACTCGCCATCGCCCGCGAAGCCGCCGAGCTGTTGTCAGCCCGAACCGATTAAGCCACTTCGTAGTCCCTCCTTCCTCGATCGCCGTTCTGAAAACCAGTTCCCGGTGACCTTCGCGCGCCGCTCGCCGTAGCCGATCCGCCTCGGTTATCCGCCGGAGGCAATCCGCCTCGGCGATCCGCCGGGGCGATCGTGACGGGGACCGGTCGCCCCGGGATCCCCGTCACCCCGCCCGCTGTCCGCGGCCGGTGGGCCTGCCCCGGCAGCGGTCGTGGGCCGCGCGTATGCGCGCGTTGATCCTCGGTCTCTGGTCGGGGTCGACCCATCGGGGTGCGAGCCACTCCGGCAGACCCTGGGCGTTCATCCGGACGACCCAGCCACGCTGCAGGAAGTTGTGGTGGTGGTAGACGCAGAGCAGGGTCAGGTTGTCGAGATCGGTGCGCCCGCCGTCGATCCAGGGCACCACGTGGTGACGCTCGCAGTATTCCGCCGGATGAGCACAACCCGGGAACGAACAGCCGACATCGCGGGCGATCAGTGCCATCGACTGGTGCCGGGTCGCGCACCGCTTGGCGTGACCCAGGGCCAGCGGCACGCCGGCCGCATTCATCACCGTCGGATACAGCTCGGCCTGGCCCGCCATGGTCAGCAGCGTCGGCGTGGACAGCACCCCGCCGCTGGTGGTGGTGGCGTGGCCCGAGCGGCGGGTCAGATCGGCCTCGTCGATGGTCACGATGACGGTGACCGGAGCGTTGTTGTCGTGGACGGTTCCCTCACGCAGCAGCCGGTCGCAGCACTGCTCGAGCGCGTCGTGCTGACGTTGCTCGAAGGTCCGTTCGTCGACCACCCGCGCCCGCGCAGCCACAGTGGGATCGACGGGATCGACGCCGTCGGCGCACGGGTCGTCGACGCGGGTCTTCGACAACGGCTTGAGCAGGGCCGCCAGCTTGACCCCGCAGCTGGCGGTGAGCCGGAACTGGCCGGCGAATCCCCCGTCCGTCGTCCGGCGCAGGGCAAACGCTCGCCGCTCCCGCTGCAGGAACTCGTCGGGCATCGAACCGTCCGGGTCGAGCTGGTCGACCACCCGCTGGCTGAGGACTCTGAGCTCTTCCGGGCTGAACATCCTCGCGTCCTCGACCAGCACCTTCTCGCCGGCGGCGATGTCGGCCGGATCGAATCCAGGACGGTCGACCGTCATCAACGCTCGCGTGATGATCACCGCCTTCTCCAACGCGACCTCACCGGCGGTGACCGCTTCGGCCAGCACCGGTCGGATCGGGTCGAGCGACTCACCGAGCATCGACACGCGGGGACCCAACTGCTCGTACGCGTGCACCCGCCGGGCGGCTTCGGCCCTGGAGATCCCCAACGCCGACGTGAGCACCCGCCGCAGGTTCCCCTGGCACAAGACAGCGGCTGCGTCAGCACGGTCCAGCGCGGCGAGCACCGCCAGATCCACTGCGGTCCACCGGTTGCGGGCCCGCTCCAGCTGTCGGGCCACCGCAATCTGTTCGACGACCGGCAGCGAGTCCAGCCCGGCGAGCTGCTCGAGCACTGCGTCGCGAGCGGCGTCGAGCGCGGCGATGGCTTCCCTCATCTCGGCACTCCTTTCTGCGGCGTAGCCCTATCCTAGTCGAACATCTGTTCGATTACTAGAGTAGGAGCCCACCGGATGAGGCTCTGATCGCACGAGCGTCGAGGCCTCGCAGGTGAGCGGGCGCGCACCCACCTCGGGTCAGCGAAAGCTCCACACCGGAGTGGTCAAGTCCTTCGAGGTGACCCGCAGAGCGGTCAGCCCGCGGCCGCTCGACCGGATCGCGTACAGATCGAACGATGCGCCCTTCTTCGCGGCCCGGCGATCGGAGACGACCAGCAACCGGCGGCCGTCGGGCGACCAGGCCGGCTTCTCCTCGATCCGGCGCCCGGTCAGCAGGGCCCGCACCCCGCGGCCGTCCGCGCGCATCACATAGACGTCGAGATCGCCCGGACCGACCCGGCGTCGGAAGGCCAGCGAGCGACCGTCGGGCGACCAGGCGGGATCCGCGTCACGACCGATGCGGTCCGCGGTCAGCCGCTTCGGCGCCGAACGGCCGTCGAGCCGCAGCGTGTAGATCGCTCCACCGGCCGGGCTGCTGCGGGTCGGTCGGGCCGTCGCCCAGTAGGCCACGGTCCGACCGTCGGGCGAGATGGCCGGGTCCTGGACCCGGCCCCGACCGGTGTTCAGCACGCGTACCCGTTCGCCCTCATCGGTGACGACCATCAGGATCGCCCGCGTCGGGCTCTGCACGCATTCGAGCACCATCCGGGTCGGATCGACCGGGTTCCATGACAGGTGGCCGATCGAGGCGCATCCGCGCGGGCGCTCGAACAGCAGCCGGTCCCCCGATCCGTCGACCGCCATCACCCGCGCCGTCCCGGCGGTGCGGTCGAGATAGACCAGGCTGGTCCGGTCGCGGGTCAGCGTCGGTCCGTTGACCCGGTGACCCCGGGGCGTCGGCAACCTCTCCAGCGCGCCACGCCCGCCCACCCGACCGAGATACAGCCGGCCGACATCGTCCCGGCCGCGCGGTACGACGTACTGGTCGTCGCCCAACGCGGTCGACGACGGGAAGCGCTCGGGCTGAGTCGTCGGCACGGTGATCGTCGGTTCGGTCGCGGCCGGGGTGCTCGGCGCCGTGGCGTTCGCGGTCGACCCGCCGGCGGTGGCGATGACCGTCGGCGCGGTCACCGGTCCGGGGTCGGCACCACGATCGCCGCCGCCCCACCAGATCACCCCCGCGGTCACCCCGAGCGCGGCGACCACGGCGGCGACCACGATCAGCACCAGCGGCCCACGGCTGGGCGTGCGATTCGGGTCGACGGAGACCCACAGGACGGTGACCTCACCGGGGTCGGGCGGACCGTCCCGGCCCCACCCGCTCGGAGCACCACCGTGCTGATCGGTCACACTCCGTCACGCTAGCCCCGGTCGTCCGCCGCCGCAGCCACTCCGGCGGGGGACATCACCTCGGCCACTAGGCTGCGCGGCATGACACGAGCGCTGATCACCGGTGGAACCTCGGGCATCGGGGCGGCGTTCGCCAAGGCGCTGGCTGCCCGCGGTGACGACCTGGTGCTGGTCGCCCGCAACGCCGACCGGCTGGCCGAGACCGCGGCCCGACTGCAGACCGCGTACGGGGTCGAGGTCGAGACGCTGCCCGCCGACCTGGCCGATCGCGATGACGTGCTGCGGGTCGCCGAGCGACTCACCGATGCCGCGAAGCCGGTCGATCTGCTGGTCAACAACGCCGGCTTCGGCGTACGGGCCCGGCTGCTCAGCGAGGACGTCGCGGTCCACGAGAACGCGATGGACGTGATGATGCGCGCGGTGCTCATCCTCAGCGGTGCCGCCGGTCGGACGATGCGCGACCGCGGACACGGCGTCATCATCAACGTCTCGAGTTCGGCCGGCTGGCTGGCCATGGGCTCGTACTCGGCGATCAAGGCGTGGGTGACCGCGTACACCGAGGGCCTGGCCAACGAGCTGCACGGCACCGGGGTGAAGGTGTCGGCGCTCTGCCCCGGGTGGGTGCGCACCGAGTTCCACGAGCGCGCCGACATCAACACCCGGACCATCCCCGACGTGATGTGGCTGGACGCCGACGACCTGGTCACCGAGGCGTTGGCCGACGCCGAGCACGGCAAGGTCATCTCGATTCCATCGAAGCGCTATGGAATTCTGATGAACCTGGCCAAGCCGTTGCCGCGGGTCGTCATCCGCACCATCTCGCGCGCGTTGAGCTCGAGTCGACACTGACGTCACGACCGATTCCGATGCGGAACTACATAGCCGAGCAATAATCTGTACGCACACGGATGACCGGTCCGCGCGACGCCGATGAACACTCGGGGCGATCAAATCGGCATTCGGGTGACCGGGGGATAGGCTGACCCCGTGTCGAGGCCAATCCGTCGGGAAGAGCCGTCATCGGAACACCGGGGCCGCTACACCTCGCCCTTGCATGCGGGGGCGCGCTTCGTCGCGCAACGAGGCCTGCTGCGTCCGGCCATCTGGCGGATGCTCGATGTCACCGTGTTGGGGACCGAGAGGCTCGAGGCCGTACGCGGTCCGTTCGTCGTCGTCTCCAACCACACCAGCCATCTCGATGCGCCGCTGATCATCGGTTCGCTGCCGCGTCGGTTGTCGCGCTACGTCGCCGCCGGTGCGGCTGCTGACTACTTCTTCGACGTCTGGTGGCGCAAGGGTCTGACCTCGCTGTTCTTCAACGCGTTCCCGGTCGACCGCACCGGTCTGCGCGGACGTCGTGGGCTGGCGACGAGCCTGCTCGACGACGGCGTCCCGCTGCTGCTGTTCCCCGAGGGCACACGGTCGCGCACCGGTGACATCGGCAGCTTCAAGCCCGGTGCTGCCGCGTTGTGCATCAGCCGCGACGTCCCCTGCCTGCCGGTCGCCATCGTCGGCGCCTCCGACGCGATGCCCTACGGGCAGACCTGGCCGAGCCGCGGACGCCCGCCGGTCTGGGTGACCTTCGGCGATCCGCTGCACGCCGAGGACGACGAGACCGTCTCCCAGTTCAACGAGCGGATCGCCAAAGAGGTCCGCGGACTCATCGATTACACGAACGACTACCGGGCGCGGCAGCGCTGACGCGCCGCCCGACGCCGTAAGGAGTAAGGCCATGCCTGCCGTCAAGCACATGAAGTGGTGGGGCTGGGGCGTCGAAGGCGTCAGCTTCCACCACGAGGACAAGCCGGCTTTCGGAGCCTTCGTCCGCAAGGCCATCGACATCGACGTCGACGCCACCCCGACCGCGGCGCTCTCGCTCGACGACCTCGACATCCACGCGCCCAGGATCGGTGACGACCTGCGCGGTCAGCTGGTGGCCGCCGTCGGCGCCGAGCACGTGCTCGACGACCACCTCGAGCGGATCATCCACACCTACGGCAAGAGCGTTCGCGACCTGCTGCGGCTGCGCGCCGGCGACATCCCGCGGGTGCCCGACGTCATCGTCTACCCGGGTAACGAGTCCGAGGTCCAGACCGTGGTCGACGCCGTGGTCGCGGCCGACGCGGTCCTCATCCCGTTCGGCGGCGGCAGCAACATCTCGGGCAGCCTGCAGGCCCCGGCCGACGAGGAGCGTCCGGTCGTCTCGCTCGACCTGGGTCGCCTCAACCGGGTCCTCGACATCGACGAGTACTCCGGTCTCGCCCGGATCCAGGCCGGCACGCTCGGCCCGGACATCGAGGACCAGCTCCGCCCCAAGGGCTGGACGCTCGGCCACTTCCCGGACAGCTTCACCCACAGCACGCTGGGCGGCTGGGTCGCCACCCGCTCGTCGGGCATGCAGTCGGACAAGTACGGCGACATCTCCGACATCACCCGCGGCATCCGCGTGGTCCAGGCCGGCAAGGTGCTCGAGCTGCGTCCGCTGCCGCAGACCGCGACCGGGCCGAGCGTGCGCGAGATGATCCTCGGCTCGGAGGGCCGCCTCGGTGTCATCACCGAGGTCACCGTCCAGGTGCACCGGATCCCCGAGGAGCGGGTCATCCTCGGGTACCTCTACCCGTCGTTCGAGGCCGGACTGGCCGCCATGCAGGAGATCTCGGCCAGCGACGCGGCACCGTCGGTGACTCGGGTGTCCGACGCCGCCGAGACCCGCATGTCGTTCGCCACCCGCAAGAAGAGCAGCGGCTTCTCGATCTCCTCGGTGGTCAGCAAGGGGCTGATGAAGGTCCTCGAACGCCGCGGCTGGGACCTCGACCAGCTCTGCCTGTCGTTCGTCGGCTTCGAGGGCGGCAAGAGCCACGTGGCCCGCAACAAGTCGATCGTCAAGGGCATCGTGACCAAGCACGGCGGCATCGTCGCCGGTAAGGGTCCGGGCGCGCTCTACGACCAGAAGAAGTTCGACACCCCGTACATCCGCGACTTCCTGCTCGACCGCGGAGCGGCCGCCGACGTCTCGGAGACCGCGGCCCCGTGGTCCAAGCTGCTCCCGCTCTACACCAAGGTCATCGCCTCGGTGGAGAAGGTCTACGCCGACCTGGGCACGACCGGCTACATCATGTGCCACCTGTCGCACTCCTACCACTCCGGCGCCTGCCTCTACTTCACCTTCGCGTTCCGGCACGACGGCGTCGATCCGCTGGCGCAGTACGACAAGCTCAAGTCGGCCATCCAGCAGCAGTTCGTCGACTCCGACGGCACGCTGTCGCACCATCACGCCGTCGGCACCGAGCACGCCCAGTGGCTGGCCGAGGACATCTCCGAGCCGGGGGTCGCGATGATCTCCGGGTTGTTCGAGGCCATCGATCCGGGGCGCAACTTCAACCCCGGCAAGATCGTCAGCAGCTAGTCCGCACCTTCGAGCACACGCTCGGCCGCGTTCGACCCAGAAGAGGAATTCGTGCCGAGACGTGACCGGCTGCTCGCGCTCGTCGTCGCCGTGGTCTGGGGAGTCAACTTCCCGGCCACGGCGTTCGCGCTCCGACAGTTCCCGCCGCTGTTCATGGTCTCGTTGCGCTTCGCCCTGGTGGCGGTCCCCGCCCTGATCTTCATCCCCCGTCCCCGGGTGCCGCTGCGCTGGCTGATCGGCGTCGGTCTGGGGATCGGGGTGCTGCAGTTCGCCTTCCTCTACCTCGGGATGGCGGCCGGGATGCCCAGCGGACTGGCCTCGCTCGTCCTCCAGGCCTCGGCGCCGTTCACCGTGCTGATCGCCGCGATCTGGTTGCACGAGAAGATCACCCCACAGCAGGCGCTCGGCCTCGGCGTGGCCGTGGTCGGGCTGGCGGTCATCGCCGTCTACCGCGCCCAGGTCGCCGCCGCCCTCCCGGTGCTACTCACGCTGTGCGGCGGGCTGGGCTGGGCGCTCGGCAACATCTGCAGCCGCCAGGCCCGCGCCCCCAAGCCGCTGCACCTGACCCTGTGGATGTCGGTCATCCCGCCGATCCCGATGCTCGTGCTGTCGCTGGTCGTCGAGGGTCCGACCCGGATCGGACGCTCGCTGACCACGGCGTTCACCTGGTCGGCCCTGCCCGCGGTGCTCGGCCTGCTCTACATCGTCCTCCTGGCCACGCTGGTCGGCTACGGCCTGTGGAACTCGCTGCTCAGCCGTCACCCGTCGTCGCTGGTCGCGCCGTTCTCGATGCTGGTCCCGGTGGTCGGCGTGCTCAGCTCGTGGTTGTTCTTCGACGAGATCCCCGACGCCGTCGAGCTGATCGCCGGCGTCGCCGTCATCGGCGGCGTGCTCTACGCCTCGCGGATGCCGACGCGTACGCCGATCCCGGTCACCCCACCGACCTGACCCCGGGCCGGAACGCCGGTGGTGGCCGGAACCCTGTGGGAGGGTGAAGGACGATGACTGCGCCCACCGACCCCGATCGGCCGGACGAGCCCACGGTTGAGGTCAGCTGGGCCTCGTCGGCACCGCCCTCGGACGCGCCGAAACCTTCGCCGCGCCGCCGAGCGCTGGTGGTGCTGGCCATCGTGTCGGCGCTGGTGTTGATCATCGTGGCAGTCCTCGCGGTGCGCACCCTGCTGCTCGACCGTGCGCCGCCGCAGAGCACGCCCACCTCGCCAGCGCCGTCGCCGACCGATCGGAGTGCTCCCACCCCGGCTCCGAGTCCGCCGGCGTCGCGCCCACCGACCCCTGGGCGCTCCACCTCAGCCGAACCGACGTTCCGGGCGGCCCGGGTCACCTTCACCCACTTCACCGTCGAGGTCCGCGACGCGCGGCTCACCGAGGCGCACGGCCTGCTGGTCCGAGTCCGCGTCTGCGTACGACGGCTGCCGCCCGACCCGCAGGGCGACCGGACGCGGATCAGCTGGGATCCGTGGAGCGTGACGATGACCTCGGGCGCCCGTCAGCGACCACGACTCTTCGACGCCTCGCACCCGCCCGACGGCCTGTTCCCGGCCGACCGCACGTACCGGGTCGGACAGTGCGCCCGCGGCTGGATCCCGTTCGCCGGGGTGTCGCGGGTCGAGCAGGTGAAGGCGGTCGACTACCGCAACGGGGTCGGCGATCGCACCACCTGGAAGCGGTCCTGAGTCGGGGTCACGCTGCTCGACCCGACCAGCCCGCTCAGGCCGCCCCACGCATGGTCAGTGCCCAGCGCAGGGGATCCAGACAGCGGTACGGCGCGATGCCGCGCGGATGCAGCTTCTCCCCGATCACCGAGTCGCCGAGCGCCGAGACGGTGAAGAACCGGTACGGCCGGGCCTGACCGCGGTCGCCGGCCGCGAACGCGTTGACGAATTTCTGCGCGTGCAGCAGGGTCAGCAGGCTGCGGACCTCCTCGTGCAGCAGGTCGCCGTCGACCGGATCGAAACCGAGCCCCTGGCTGCCCGGGTCGCGGGTGAACGCCGCGCCGGGATTGCACATGATCCGGCGCCACTGGTTGTCGTTGACCTCGCCGAGCGCCTGCATGGTGTCGAACTTCGACAGGATCATCCCGATCGGCACCCGCGAAGCGCCCATCACCCGCAGCAGGTTCTCGAGCACCTTCTCGGGGCTGCCGACCTCGCGGTCCTGCCGCGGGATGTAGTCCTTGAGCAGTTCGCGGACCTCGCCGACCGCCGACGGGTCGAACATGAACAGCACCGCGTCGGCGCGCTCGAAATAGCTGAGGTAGTGCAGATCGGCGGCCGGATTCTCCAGATCCTCGCCGGCGACGTCGCGGATGACCAGCATGGTCGAGCCACCGCGCGGGTTGCCGATCTTGAGGATCATCGGCTCGCGCTGGTGCGCGCTGGCCACCTGGGCGGCGACCGTCGGCGGCACGATCCCCCGCGCCTCGTAGAGCGGCCCCTCGTAGTGCTCCTCGTACGTGGTGCGCGACTGGGCGTCGGCGAACTGGAACGGCAGCCGGGCCTCGCCGAGCACCTGCTCGAGCTGCTTGACCACGATGGCCAGGTAGACGCTCTTACCGGTCGCCCGGGCGCCGGCCAAGGCCACGGCCACGGTCGGCGACTGCCGCCAGCCGGCCAGCAACGCGTAGTGGCAGTACGGACAGATCTCGCGGCCCGCCGTGCGGCAGGTCGGGCAGTCGAGACTCTGCGGCGGGACCCAGTTGCGGTTGTCGCTCGGCCGCTGGGTCTTGACCACGGGCTTGGAGCGGACCTGGGTCCCGGCGTTGGCCGAGGCGGCCGGGTCGGGTCGTTCCTCGCACGGACCGGTGCAGGCCCAGGCGTAGAGGTCACCGGCCAGCAGGCGGAAGCAGCGGGGGCACTTGACCGTCATCGCGGTCCTCCTCGACGGGTGTAGGGGCCGAGCAGCGACGCCACGACGACCCGCATCTGGTGCCGGTCCCAGCGTGGGACGCTCGTGGTCGCGGCGATCGGGACCGCAGTCCCCGACAGCCCGGGTCCGACCTCACCCCGAGCGCCCAGGATGACCAGGTGCGGTCGGTCGGGCCCGGCGACGAAGTCGGCCGGTACGGCGTCGGTGACCAGATAGGTCAGCGCGCCGGCCGCGGGCGACCCGAGCGTCGCCGACCGCAGCCCGGTGATCAGCGGCTGGCGGCCGACCGCCTCGGTGGTCGAGCGCGCGAAGGTGTCGATGGCCTCGGGTCGAAGGCGCATCGACTGCCGACCGACCAGCACGCCCTCGACCTCGGCGTCGGGATCGAGCACGCTGGCCACCCCGGCGAACACCTCGAGGGTGGCCTCGAGCGAGCCGTCGCCGGTGTAGGACCGCATCGACGGCGAGCAGTCCACGCCGATGACCAGGTCGACCGCGTCGTCGCGGGACACCGTCGGTCGGCCGAGCAACTCGCGGGTCACGTCGCGGGCCAGCTCGGCGTGCGGCGGCAGGTCAGGGTCCTTGGGCCGGCCCAGCGCCTGGACCTGGATCGACGGCCCGGCCGGGACGAAGGTGACCAGGTCGGCCACCGGCAGCCCGGACACGTCGACGGTGAGCTGCGCGTAGTCGGCGTTCGGGTCACCGCCGTCGGGGCCGACCAGCACGTTGAGCACCGACTGCGGCGGGAACAGGTCGAGACCGGGCGCCGGAATCAGCTGGGCGGTCGTCGGACCGCTCAGCCGGGGCAGCACGAGCATCCCGTAGCGCTCGAGGGCCACCGGGGCCGGAGCGCCGGGCGGCACCGCGGCCCGGAGCCGGTGGCTGACCGCCCCGGTCGGGCTCTGCACCCGGATCACCAGCGGCCGGGCGGGCAGGCTGACCTGCTCGCCCCCCTTCAGCAGGTACAACGTCACGATGAGGCCTTTCTCCGCGGCGGCCGCCCGGTGCCCAGCAGGGTCTTGATCCACGAGGCCGCGAACCGCTCGATGGCCCGTGCGGTCCGCTCGGGGTTCTCCAGCCGACCGAAGCTCAGCCGCAGCGCCTCATCGGCGGTCGCCTGCTTCACGTCCTCGGCGTCGTTGCTCAGCCGCTTGATCCGGCTGAACAGGTAGTGCCCGAGCACCGGCAGGTCGCCGCCGTCCTCGTGCCGGACCACGCAGTCGTCGAGCCACTGGTTGCGCTCGGTGACCAGCGACGGTTCGGGGAAGCGGTCGTCGACGGCCATCGCGGCCAGTCCCAGTGGTCCCCAGCGCACCCGGCCGTCAAGACCGCGGGTCACCGTCTCGGCCGCAACCCGGCCGAGCAGCCGCGGACCGGGCGGGAGGGCGCGGCGGAGTTCGGTCAGCTCGGTCGGGGCGATCTCGTGGACCGCGGCGAGCACGGCGACCGGGATCAGCACCCGGACGGTCGACGGGTCGTACGGCAGGTCGGGACGGCGGGCCGCGTACGCGCCGCCGTTCACCGCCATCCGCAGGGTCTCGTGGAACGCCTTGGGGTCGGCGCTCAGGTGCAGCCGGTCGCCCACACTGCGCAGCGCGGCCAGATCGATGATCCCCCGGTGCTCCGGCCCCAGAGCCGCGGCCGGTTCGGCGAACAGCCGCTCCCTCACCTCGCGGTCGGCGCCGCGGCGCATCAGCACCTCGCCACACAGCTGGGCCAGCGCGGGATCGGGCGGGCTGACCTTGAGCGTGGCCAGCAGCCAGCGGTCGTCGACCCGGTCGCTGAACCGTCGCCGGACGGCCAGCAGGTCGGCCGCCGCCCACGGCCGGTGAAAGTGCGCGCCGAACCGCTCGTCGGGCCGGCCGGGCCCGTCGAGGGTGGCCCAGACGACGAGCGGACGTTCGCGCTCGTACGCCATCGGGTCGGTGGCCAGGCAGTGCGCGGCGTACTCGACCCGCAGCCACAACGCGTCCTCGTCCAGCTCGGGCGGCACCGCCTCCGGGGCCGGGGGGCGCGGATAGAGCCAGAACGCGGCGGCCGGAGACAGCCGTTGTCCGGGTGGCGCGTCGAGGGCGACCGTCGGCTCGGCGGCCAGCACCGGCCGCAGATACCGGGCCTGGGTCTCCTCGGTGAACGGTCCGAGTCGCTCGATCAGCCGGTCGGCCTCGGGGCCCACCAGTCGGGCAGCGACCAGTTCGCGGAGCCCGCGCCGCAGCCGGGCGTCGAGCTCGGCGTCGACCAGGCCGAGCCGGGCGACCAGGTCGGCCAGGGTGGCGACGGCCCGGCCGCGTCGATCGGGGTCGCTGTCGCTCTCCTGCAGCCGCCGGGCGGTCGCCCGGGCCACCCGGATGGCCTGGGCCGCGGCGTCGGGCCCGAGCCGGGGGTCCGCCGGCAGCGGGACCGGGTGACGCCAGCGGCGACCGTCGGCGTCGGTGGTCATCACCTCGCCGCTCAGCCAGGCGTCGTCGGCGAGCGCACGGTGCACGTAGCCGGCCAGCAGCATCTGCCAGACCGGTCCCCCGGTGTTGCCCTGACGCTGCCGGTCGTCGACCAGCGACCAGGCCCGGTCGGCCGTCTCGCCGAGCTGCTGGTCGAGCAGACCGGCGGCCGAGGCGAACAGCTCGCTGCCTTCGGCCAGGTCGACCGGACTCGAACGGGCGATGATCCGGGCCGCCTCGGCATCGGCGTCGGCGAAGAACTCGGGCAGCCGGCTGACGACCATGGCCAGACCCCAGCCCGGTTCGTCGCCGGCCGACTCGAGCCCGGCACACAGCTGGTCCATGGTGGTGATCGCCGTACGGGCGCTGGTCTCGTCGATCAGTACGACCTGGGCGATCACCGACCACTCGGTGACCGGGATCGCGGCCCCCAGGCTGGTCCGATGCGGGTTCCCGCCGAGTTCGCCGAGCTGCACCTCGGCGTCGAGATCGATGACCACGGCGTTGTCGAGCTGTTCGGCCTGGCTGCGGTCGAGCGGCGGGACGGCCACCGCGACCACCCCGTGCTCGAAGGCCCGGTGCACCCCGGACACCCGCTCGAGGGTGGAGAAACCGAAGGCCCGGGCCGCCCAGGCCGGTGGCATCAGGAACGACACCCCACCGAGCCACAGCGCGGCGGTGTCGACGTCCTCGGCGATCAGCACGACCTTGGGTCCCCCGGCCAGGGCCTGCGCGCAGGCGTCGAGGACCGCACCGAACCGGCCGAGCCGGTAGACCGTGTAGTCGAGCAGATAGCCGATCACCGACTCCAGGCTGACCGTCGGACCGGGGCGGGCCGTGACCTGGTCGGGCAGCGCGGCGGCGTTGACCTCGTCCGCGCCGTACGGGGTCAGCCAGTCCGGCGACCGCCAGAGCTCGATCGGCCGGCGGGCGCGCTCGCGCTGCGGCTCCCGGTCGAGCAGGGCCTGGACGAAGATGTTGCCCGGCCGGCCCGAGGCGTCGTTGCCGGCCGGGGCCGCATGCCACCAGGCCCGACCACCGGCCGCCGGCCCGTAGAGCAGCCGTCGCGGGAAGTCGCGGATGTCCTCCGGCGTCGGGAACCGGGGCAGTTCGGTGCCCGCGTCGAGCTGGGTGTTGACCCGCGAGCGCAGCGCGTCGGCCTCGTCGTCGGACAGCGCCACCCGGTCCTTGACCTGCCAGCCACCGGACCCGCCGCGCTGGTCGAACGAGGTGTAGGTGAGCTGCCCGTAGCGGCCGCCGGGACCACGGCGTACCGGTCCGGGCACCTCGGTCATGGTCATGCCGATCCCACGACGAGCGAGCCGATCGGCGGGTCGAGCAGGGCGACCCGGCGCAGCACCTCGGGGGGCAGGTCGGCGAACACGCGGACGTAGCCCACCCGGCCCCGCACCGGCACCCGGAACGTCGCCGGCTCGACGGGCGGCGGTGCGAGCCGGGTCGGTCGGAACTGCAACGCCGCAGCGGGGGCGTCGTCGGAGTTGAGCGACACCGGGAGCGGTTCGCCGTCCTTGTGGTGCAGCGGCAACCGGGTCTCGTTGAACACGCAGACGAACGGTGGGCAGTTGCGCAGGTCGATGTCGGCCGCCATCCGCAGGATCAGCCGCTCGGGTCGTTGCAGCAGCGTCCGCTTCAGCTCGACGGAGTAGGACATCCGCAGCAGGCCGAGGTACTGGGTGACCGCGGCCGTGCCGTACACCCGCTCGCGGTTGACGAACGACATCCCGGCCACGTGGACCGAGCACCCGCTGCTGGGCAGCCGGGTCGGGAACCGGAACGCCCCGAGCCGCTCGTACGTGTCGCGCGAGACCTCCCAGTACGCGGCGCCCTCCTGCGGCGTCATCGCCGTCTCCTGCGGGTGGCTCAGCCCGATGGCCACCGACGCCGCGTCACCGGGCCAGCCGAACTTGAGCATCTGGTACTGGGTGCGCTCGACCACGACCAGCTCGTCGGGCTCGGGGATGACCACCTGCGCGGCGCTCGGGCCGACCATGGCCTTGCCCTCGATCAGCGTGACCGGCGTGAAGTAGACCCGGTCCCAACCGCGCGGACCCGGCACCTCGCGCATCCCGGTGCGCCCGGCGGCGAGGACGTGGGTCGGGTGGGCCAACCGGTCGTCGGGACGCAGCCCGCCGTGGACCAGCGCCGCCTCGTCGCGGGCCTCGTCGCCGAGACCGGGCGACGGTGGGGCCTGGGTCCGGTAGATCGCCACCCGACCGGCCGGCGGATCGGACCAGGTCAGGTCGAACATCCAGTCCTCGACCGTGCCGTGGCCGTGGGCGGTCAGGTCGGTGACCGGGCTGAGCAGCGCCGACACCGCGATGGTCTGGCCGACCGCGGCCGACAGCCGGGCGACTCCCTCGACCGAGGCCTCGGCGTAGAAGCGGTAGAGGAAGCGCTTGCCGCGCGCGGCGTCGCGGTCGATGAAGCCGTGCAGGTTGGGGTCCTCGGTGGCGATCAGGAACTGCGGGTCCTGTCCGGCCTGCGCGGCCCGCTCGATCGGGATCCGATAGACGTGCACCCGGTTGACCCCGGGATAGACCGACCACTGCCCGATCACCCGCCCGCCGTCCTCGCGCAGGGTCAGCCCCTGGATCGGCACCACGATCGAGGCCTGCGCGTGCAGCCGCGGCTGGCTCGACACCGCCTCGTGCCAGCTCGTCCCCGAGTTGCGCCACACCTGGTAATAGCGGACCGCCGAGGCGAACTCGCGGTCGTCGGCCGTGGTCAGGTCAGAGGTGATGTCGATCAGTTCGCCGTATTCGGGCGCCCAGCCGGGCTGGTCGTCGGCCGACACCACCCGGTAGAGGCTGCCCAGGGTCAGCTCGGGGAGTTTGTCCCAGCTCAGCGTGACGATGCCGCCGGCCAGTCGGGTCCGCAGCGTCCCCGGTTCGCCGATCTCCTCGCTGAAGTCGAGCGGAGCGAAGTCCTGGGCCCGCAGCTGGAGCTCGGCCATCTGCTCTTCGGTGCGCACCTTCGGCGCCGCGGCCACCGGTCGGGCCGCGAGCGGAGGCGGGGTCAGCGGATCAGGACCGGGCATCGGGGTGGCCACGCGGGGTTGCGACGGGGCTGCGGCGCGCGGCTGCGTCGGGCCGGCGGACGGCGGTGGTGACGCGGGCAGCGGGGACGCCGAGGGCGGCATCACCGGGCGCTCTGCGGCCGAGGCCGCCGAGGCCGGAGGTCGGTACGCCGGCTGGGTCGGGGCCGAGGCGGTGAAGGCCGGGCCCGACGGCTGGTGGTGCGGGGCCGACGGCTGCGGGGCGGGCTGCTGCGGGGTGGGCTGCTGGGGGGCCGGCTGCTGGGGGGCCGACTGCTGCGGGGCCGGCTGGTAGGGGGCCGACCGATGCGGAGTCCCGTTCTGGGCGGACTGGTTCTGGGCCGGCTGCTGAGGGGCGGTCTGCTGCGGAGGGCGATACGGCCCCGGCGCCTGATAGATCGGCTGGGCCGCGGGCCCCGGCGGCGGCAGTTGCGTCGGTGCACTCTGCGTCGGGGCGCTCTGCGTCGGCGAGGCCTGCCCCGGTGCGGTGCTGCGCGCATCGACGCTCATGATCACCTCGACCATGTCCGGAGCGACGTGCCCGTACGCGGCCGGCAGCATGGTGATGATCACGCGGGCGTCGCGCCGACCGCGGATGATCGCGGTCTTGAGGTGGGTGTCCTTGAGCCCGCCGAGCGGCAGCCGGCCCTCGCGGACCAGCGTGTCGCGCCACTGCTTGAGCGCGGTGAAGCAGGCGTCGAAGCGCGGTCCGGACCCGCTCTCCGGAGCCGGGGCGTGGGTGGGGCTGGTCATGGGCGGCCGGTTCCTTCCGTGCGTCGGGTCACCGTGGGCACTAGAAATCCATCCCGGTGTCGGGCGCCTCGGGCCAGGACGGTTCCTCGACCCGCTCGACGCCTTCGAGTTCGTAGCTGGGCAGGCCCTCGCTGAATTCGACGAGCACCGCGGTGACCCCGAGACCGGTGCGTACGCCGCGCCGCCACTGCCCGACGACGGCATCGGCCTGCCGGGTGCGGGCGGTGGCGGTGAACAGGGCGCCGTCGAAGCTGGCCGCTCGACCGTCGGCGTTGTCGATGCCGCTCATGAAGCTGCTCAGCGTGACCGGCTCGCCGTCGTCGCGGACCCGCTGGATCAGGCCGTCGGCCAGCGAGCCACCCAGCCAGCTGACCTGGCGCCAGAAGGCGATGCCGCCCTGCGGGCCCGGACCGTGCCGGACCACCGAGTCGACGAACCGGCTGAGCAGCGACTGCGGATGCCCCGGGTCGCGGTAGAGCTCCTCGGGGTCGCCGCTGAGCTCGGTCCCGTCGGGGCCGAGCCGGCTGGGCGCCTCGGCCAGCAGCGACTCCCACGGCCCGGTCAGCCAGCCGGCGCGGTAGGCGTCGCGGCGGACCTGCGCGGTGGTGTTGGCCAGCAGGGTCGGCTCGGGATCGGGGAAGCCGAGGGCCATGCTCCGCGGCAGGCCCTCCTTGGCCAGCCGGGCCGGGGCCGGCCGGTCGGCCTGTTCGCCGAACGGTTGCCGCAGCAGTGCGCCCAGCGCCCGAGACCAGACCAGATGCTGCCGGTAGGCGCCGGTGGTCCGGCGCAGATCGCTGAGGGCGTGTCCCAGGTTGACCCGGCTGATCTCGGCCTGCGACTTCGCCGTTTCGCGGCGGTGCAGCTCGGCGAAGAAGTCGCGCTGGCCGCGGAGGAAGACGACGAAGCTCGAGACCAGCCAGACCAGGACCGCCGAGCCGCCGACGATCCCCGCCGTCGACCACTCGATCACCTCGAGTCCGCCGAGCACCCCGGTGCCGACCAGGACCACGATCAAGCCGATCAGCAGTCCGCGCATCCAAGCGGCCAGCCGGCGCTGCTTGCGCTGCAGGCTGTCCTCGTCGTCGAGCTCGGCCGACGCCTCGCGCAGCAGGGTCAGCAGGTGTTGGACCTCGGCGCGCAGCTGGCCGATGGTGTGGGCCAGATAGCCGCCGGCCTGGACGACGAAGGCGTGCTGGTGGCGGGCCGCCCAGGCGTCGAGCGCGGAGAGCATCCGGTCGGCGTCCACCCCGACCGTCTGGTCGGTGCGCCACTGCCCGAGCTGCTGGCGGACTTCGTCGCGGGTCAGCACGTCGGCCGGCTCGATCCGCTGCAGCCCGAGCGACGACGACAAGGTGACCGGGATCTCGGTGAAGTCGGCCGAGGCGTCGGGGGCGCAGTCGGCCGGCCGGGTCAGCACCCCGGGCTCGACGCCGACGACGACCGGCGGCAGCTGCGCCGAACGCGGTCCGGCGTCGACCAGGGTCAGCGCCGCCCCCACGTAGTCGCGCCACACCCCGGGCAGACCGAGGTCGGCGTGGTGCAACGCGCGCTCGCGGGGATCGCTGACCAGTTCGCTGAGCTGGGTGGAGGCGGCGTTCAGGTCACCCCACCGGGCGAACGAGCCGTCGGGCCGGACGCCGCGCATCACCACCTCGTACGCCGAACGCGCGTGTCCGAACACCGCACCCTGCACGGTCCGGGCGATCGACGACGACGCCCGGTGCATCAGCGCGACCGCCCACGCCTTGGGGGCACCCTTGATCGCCGCGCCCAGGAAGCCGAAGAGCATGGTCAGCGCCTTGCCCACCCCGATGGGCTGGACGGTGACCGGTGGCGCGGTCTCGCGCGGCCCGCGCAGCACGCCGGCGTTGCGGGTCCACAGCTGTTCGGCCATCTGCGCAGTGGCCAGCGCGACGTTGTCGACGGCCACGGCCCGCCCGGTCCCGCCGACCCGGGGCCGGGGCAGGGTCTGCTGCATGGTCAGCACCCCGGAGCGGACCGCTTCCTCGAGTTCGCCGGCCTCGAGGTGGCGGAAGTAGGCGCGGGCCACCCGCGCGTGCTGAGCGGGCAGCAGCGGCAGACCGTCGAGCGGGGCGTCGGGGATGCCGGCCCACAGACCGGTCAGCGCGCTGATGGCCGCGGCGGCCGGCGCGCCGATCTCGATCGGGTCGTCGCTCGGTTGCAGCCGCTCCTGACCGAGGCCGGGACCGCGCGAGTCCTCGGGACTGAGCACCACGTTGTGCCAGCCCTCGCGGGCCAACACGCCGAGGCCGGGACCGGCCCCGGAGCGGGTCACGGTGATCCGCAGGCACTCGACCACGGCGCGGCCGCGGCTGCGGCGGATCAGCTGGGACAGGTGGTCCTCGCCGGCGGCCGGGACCACCTCGGCGTCACGGAAGGCCGGGACGAGCAGCACCAGCCGGATCCGCGTGTAGTCGCGGTTGGCCACCAGCTGCTCGAGCGTGGTCGTGGTCGACCGGCCGCCGACGATCTCGGTCGCGGTGACCCGGCCGGCTCCCTCCTCGGGCGGGTCCTCGACCCAGCACACCGGGGCGAGCAGGCCGACCGCCGACCAGTCCTGGAGGGCGTCGCGGATCCCGGCCAGCAACCCGCGCGGCGCGACCAGGACGACCAGGTGCGACGACTCGGCCATCAGCCGTCCCCCACCGACCGGCGCGCACGCACTAGAAGTCCCACCCCTCGGGCGCCTTGGCGTCGAACGGAGGCTCGTCGGTCGGCGTCCCGCTCGGCCGCTGGGCCACCTCGTACGCGCGGTCGAGCAGCCCGGCCAGCCGCGGCGTGACCGCGGCGACGTCGGCGGCCAGGTCGCGGAAGAACGGGGTCTTCGCGGCCTGCTTGCGCGAGGTGATGACCGAGAAGGTGCCGCCCGGCGCGCCCGGGTCCTGCGGCGGCAGGAAGTGCTTGACCGCGATGTCATGAGGTCCGTCGGGGCCGGTCAGCCAGGCCTTGGCCGCGTCGCGGCGCTCCTCGGCGGTGGTCGCGGCCGCGACCGGCGGGATCCGTGACGGCATGCCGCTGGCCGAGCCCTGACGCAGCCACGCGGCCAGCCGGTTGACCGCCGAGATCTCGACGATGCCGCCGGCCGGACCGAGCTCGGAGTCGTCGTAGAGCTCACGGAGCAGCAGGTAGGGCTTCAGCGAGCTCATCACCGGCGGCTGCTGGACCCGGGCGACGGCGAGCAGGTGCGATTCGAGGACCGCGGGCAGCCAGTCGTAGCGGGCCCGGAAGCGGTTGGGCGGGGTGAGCAGCGGGTGCGGGAAGGCGACCCAGCGCTCGTCGGTCGGGTCCCAGATCTGCACCGCGGTCGCGTACGGCGGTTCGGGGATCCGGATCTCGCCGATGATCTGGCCGACGTACCAGCCGGCGACCATGGCCTGGCGTTCCGGCTCGGACATGGCCAGCGCGGCGTCGAGCGGCCGGGCCCGACGGTGGGTCCAGTAGGCCAGCCGGCCCTGCGGCGCGATCGCGTCCCACTCGCGGACCACCGGTTCGAGCACCGAGTCGAAGGCCAACGGCGAGTAGAGCGGGTAGGAGCCGAAGACGTCGATCCGTCGCGGGTTGCCCTGGTCGGTCAGCGCCCGCTGGAAGTTGCTCAGGCTCGACCCGTCGATGTTGGGGTTGCCGGTCAGGGCCAGCTCGAGGTCGCGGGTGATGGCCAGGTTGCGGAACGGGACCGAGGAGAACTTGTAGCGGTATTCGACCGAGCGGCCGCCGTGCAGCAGCTGCACGGTCTGTTCGTCGACGCTGATCAGCGGCACGGCGAGCGCCAGCGTCTCGCGGAACTTCACCACCAGATCGCGGTGCCGTTGGGCCTGCTCGGACTCGCGGCCGCCGGCGCTCAGGTAGTCCCGGATCGATTCGGAGCAGAAGATGTCGAACGACTCGGTGGGCCGGGCCACGAACATCCGCGCCCGGGTCAGCAGCTCGGCGGGCCGGACGTGGACGTCGAACCGGGCCTCGCTGGGCACCAGCGACATCCCCGTGTGCGGGTCGGTCGGGAAGGCGCGCGACTGCCAGCCGACTCGGGTCTCCATCAGCCCGCGCGGCGGTCGGACGCCGCCGGTGGTGGCCCACTGGCCGGCGATCACCTGGTTGACCACGGCCCGGCCGGCCGACGGGCCGGCGACCTCGGGCGGCACCGAGGCCTGAAGGTGCGCCGCGTAGCGGTCGGGGAACTGGGCCGAGCTGGTCAGCAGCACCTCGTTGTTGGCCTCGTCGAAGCGGGTCGGCACCCGCTCGTCGCGATCCGACGGCCAGGCCGCGTACTGGGTGGTCTCGAGCCGGGCCAGACCGTCGTGCTGGAGCTGGCTGCCGCGGGCCTGCTCGAGGACGGTCTGCTGCTCGGCCAGCGCGGCCCGCAGTGGGCGCAGCACGTCGGGCACGAAGGTGCGCAGCGCTTCGGCGACCAGGCCCGAGGAGCGGGTGTAGAGCTGGGTCCGGATCTTGTCCTGGACCGACGTGACGACCTTGGCGACCATGGCCTCGCCGCCGGTGATCGGGCCCTTGAGCGTGGCCAGCAGCCCGGTCACCTCGGCCGGGAGCTCGGCGATGTCGACGTCGCCGCCGCGGCTGATCTGCAGCGCGTTGGGGACGACGAAATCGGCCAGGTGCGAGGCCAGCCGGTCGACCAGCGCCCCCGCGTACGGCAGCCCGAGTGCGGCGACCGCGTCGCCGACCAGGTCCACCGTGCGGGTCATCAGTTCCTGCTGCCAGCCGAAGGCCCAGGCGTACGCGGCCTGGTCGACCGCCGCGGCGATGGGCTGGCGGCGGCTGACCGTCTGGGCCTGCAGATAGCTGCGCCACTGGTCGCTGCGCTGCTGGTGCGGGGACGGGATGTACGGGGTGAACTCGCGCTCGACGATCTGGCGGGCCGACGACTCGGCCTGCTCGCGCGGCAGGGCGCGCGTGGTCATCCAGCGGCCGAGCTCCTCGGCCGCCTGCTGCGCGGCCAACCGACCGGCCGGCACCTCGAGCCGATCGCAGATCGACGGCCACTGACTGTCGAGCAGCGCGTTGACCTGCTCGGTGCCCGACGCCGAGCTGCCCTCCTGCTTGTGTCCGTCGAGCAGCCGGTCGACGCTCGACCGGGCGATCCGCTGCGCGGAGTACTCGGCGTAGCGGTCGCGGCCCATGCTCAGGCTGGCGAAGCCGTACGAGCCCCACGGGATCGGCGCGGCCTGCGCGCCCCAGCCCAGGTAGCGCGGGTTGGGCGGGATCGACCCACTGTTGCCGAGGTCGAAGTTGACGAACTGCTCGCTGGCCACCTCGCTGGTCATCAGCCCGGCCAAGCCGCGGGCCAGACCGCGATAGACCGCGTTCATCGAGCCGTCGCCGAACAGCGCCTGCTGCGCCCCCATCAGCCGGCCGACCGGGAACACCCGGGCGAACGGGATCGGAGTGCCCTCGCCGTCGCGGAGACCCAGCCCGCCGAGCAGCCCGACATCGTGCCGACGCGCGGCACCGGCCTGGCTGTTGACGATCTCGCCGAGCATGGCCAACGCGTTGGCCCGGACCCCCGAGCGATCGGCCGGCGGCAGCGAGTCGAAGACGTCGGCGCTGGCCAGGAACACCGAGATCAGCTTGGGGTTGAGCAGCGGGACCTGGGTGAGCAGCCGGCAGATGTCGAGCACCATCGACGCGCCGGAACCGCCGGCCATCGAGCCGATGACGAAGACGATCGGCGGCAGGTTGGGATCGAAGTCGGTCCCCAGCGCGTGGGCGGCGTTGCTCATCGAGGTGGTCGTCTCGCGGGTGACCAGCTTCCCGAACGCGTCGCGCAGCTTGTCGCGGACCTCGTTGGCCCGGGCCAGCATGATCATCCGACCGATGGCCCGGTACTGACCGGCGCCGACGTCGATCGGGGTGGTGACCTGATCGGGCTGGGCCGGCGCCCACGTCCCGACCCCGTCGAGGGCCTGGCCGGCCTGGAGCTTCTGCGACACCGCGACGTCGAGATCGGGGTACGACCCGCCCTTGGGGCCCATCCCGATGTAGGTCCCCCCCTGCTGGACGACACTGCCGAGCCCGTCCGGTCCGTTCTCGACCGCCGAGGGCACGTCGACGAAGACGAACTGCCAACCGCTGGGCAGCGCGTCGATGCCGTCCTTGGCGAGGTCGGACCGCAGCTGATCCATCAGGTAGGCGATCGTCTTGCCTCCCGAGCCGCCGCAGCCGACGACCAGAAACCTTCTCATCGCTTGCCTTCCCTCAGATCGAGACCAGCCGGGCGCAGACGACCGGTGGAGTACGCGGGCTCGTGCATCACGTGTGTATCACTCAGCTCTGACGCTCGTCGTCGTCGAAGGCCGCGTCGAACGACCACGGCTGGGCGGCCGGCGGCTGATCCGGCGGCGACGTCGGCTGCTGGGCGGGCGGCGGCTGCTGGGCCGGCGGGTTGCTGGGCCGGCGGCTGCTGCTGCCGCTCCGGCCGGGGGCCGGCGGCGTGGCGGGGTGGCCTGGCTGGCCGGACCGTTGGCCGGGCCGCCGGGACCGGGCGGCACCGGAGCGGCGAACGGATCGGTCCAACCGCCCGCACCCCACCCCGCCGGCGAGCCTCCGGACGACGGCGGCGGATTCGGCGCGGCGGGGCCCCCCGGCCCGGGCGGCCGCAGCACGGTCTGGTGGGGGTTCGACCCGGCACCACCGAAGTCGTACGCGGGCGCCGGGGCCGACGGTCCGGGACCGCCGAACACATCAGGGCCACCGCCGGGACCGCCGGCGGGCGGCCGGTCGCCGAGCTCGGTCATCAGTCCGGGCAGCCGGGCGCTGACATCGTCGAACAGCGCGCGGCGCCGCTCGCCGGTCGGGTCGATCCCGGCCAGGAACAGCACGGTCGCGGTGCCCGGTGCGTCGTGCTCACCGCGGGTGGCGATCCAGCTGTTGTGCACGGCCAGCGGCAGGCGGGCCGACCGATTCTTGCCGTGGGGCTTCGGATGCTCCGAGGACACGCCGATCCGGCCCGGGGTGTCGGCCTCGACGAAGCCGACGCCGAACGGCGACAGACCGGTCCGGGTCCGCAGCACCGCACCCGGCGCCGGGACCGAGCGCGAGCCGCGACCGCCCATGGGCAGGATGTGGGTGAAGTCGGTGTCGCGCAGCTGGAGCGGCCCGCCGTTGCGGAGCACCTGGCCGTTCTCCACCTGGACCGGCACTTCCTGAGCGGCCAGCGTCTCCCCGGGGATGGTGGCGGTCACCCGCTTGAAGAGCGCGAGCAGCAGCAGCGGGATACCCGGTCCGAGCAGCAGGGCGGCGATCAGGGCGAGCGCGGTGTTGAGCGGCTTCAGCGGCTGCTGCAGATCGGCCTGGAAGGCGACCTGGACGACGGTGGCCTTGTCCGGGGCGTCGAGCGGGGCGACGCTGATCGGCAGCGTGCCGCGGAGCGTCCCGTTGCCGCCGTCCTCGGTGGTCAGAGTGATCGGCAGGTCCTGCCGCTGGCCGTCCTCGACCCGCAGGCAACTGCCGGCATCGGTGGCCGACGACCCGAACCGCGGCTCGACGCCGGCCGGGGCGCCGGTGACCACCGGGTCACCGGACAGCCAGACACATTCGGGGCCGGTGACGGTGAGTCCGGCGGTCTTCTCGACCGGTCCGGTGATGGTGCCGAAATCGATCAGCCGGGGCAGCGGCGGGACACCGCGTGGCGGCAGGATCTCCACGGGCAGGTCGACCACCGCCGGCTCGAGCGCGGTGCCCGGCACCTTGGCCGACACCCGCGCGGTGGTCAGCCGCAGCGTCATCCGCAGCGTCGCCGGTCCGGGTGCGACTCCGGTGAGGTCGATCGACTGCCTGGCGATCCCGAGCGTCTTGACGTCCAGATCGGAGACCACATCGGTGCCGAGCGCACCCTGCGGGACGAGTTGGGCGCTGAACGTCCCGGTGCCGAGCAGATCGGTGGGGTCGAAGCGGGCGCCGGTCTCGTCGGCCAGGCCGAACTCGATCTCGCGGACCACCTCACCGGTGTAGAGCGGCGTGGTGGTTGCGGCCGGCCAGGCCGGGACCAGGTTGCCGGAGATGGAGATCCGGGCCTTGGATTTCGCCTTGTCGGACTGCGTCGGAGACGAAGAGCAGGCGCCAGCGCCCGGTCCATCCCTCGTCGCTGCCGGCCGGGTTGGCCAGGTCGATGGTCAGGGTCTTGTCGGACAGCCATTCGTAGTCGATCGCGTCTCCGGCCGAGGTGGCGTCACGGTCGAGCTGGACCGCCGGTCGGCCGGGAGCGATGGCCCAGACCTCGGCCTCGTCGACATCGGACGAGGCCAGGATGTGGACTTTGGTGATCGAGCGGTCGAGCACGAAGGCGTGCCCGCAGCTGGTCGCGTCGGTGATCCGGGCGCAGACCGGCTTGCTCGTCCGGTTTGGCGCCCGGGCGGAGCAGATCCTCGAACGCGGTGAGCAGGCTGTCGATGTCGGAGGCCATGGTCACGCTGCCCGGGTGCTTGACCGCACCACAGCCGTCGGCGCCGGTGGCCACCCGGGTCAGGGTGGTGAAGGTGCCGTCCTGCTCGGCCTTGGCCTCGTCCAGCGTGAAGCCGATGGCGAACATGGTGACCTGGGCCGCGCGCAGCTGGTCGGCGAGGCCCTGCGGTCGACACAGGTCCTCGGTGGCCAGGTCGCGGGCCTCCCGCGCCTCGGCGTCGTCACGCATGTCCAGACCCGGGGCGAAGACCTTGGTCGCCGCTGATTCGTGGCCGACGTAGTTCTCGTCGCGCAGGTGCAGGCTGAACTCGCCGTCGGTGAACCAGACGATGGCCTGGCAGCGCTGCGGCTGGTCGGCGGTCGTGCGCTGGGCCAGCTCGGAGCGCGCCCCGTTGAGCGCGCTCCAGTAGTCGGTCTGGACCCCGTCGGTCGCCGTCTCCAGACCCTCGATCGCGGTGAGGGTCTGCGGCGTCCCCGAGTCGCCGAGCTCGGTCCACGGCAGGACCGGCGCGTAGGTGTCGGCGAAGGTGGCCACGCTGACCGAGAGCGTGGCGGCCGACTCCTCGGCGAAGCGGTCGAGTTGCTTGACGAAGTACAGCCCGGCTGTGACCCGGGCGTTGGGCTTGTCGTTGTCGGCCACCGACATCGACTTGTCGAACATCAGCAGCAGGTCGCCGCTCTTCTGACCGCGCAGACAGCCGCCGAACTCGTTGACCGCCTCGACGTTGGTCTCGGCCCGTGCCGACGGCACCCACGCGAGCAGCAGCACCAGCGCGAACAGCCCACCGAGCAGGCGTACGACGCCCTTCACAGCCGTCCGACCCACAGGGCGATCCGGATGGCGCTGCCGATCACCGCGAGCAGGCACAGCACCAGGCAGACCCAGTACGCCGGCTTCACCCAGTCGGCGCCGGCGTAGATGCCCTTGGCCCGTTGCCGGGTGTCGAGGCCGGAGAACGCGGCCAGCAATCCGATGGCCACCGGGCCGCTGATCACCCAGGCGACGACGGCCCACAGCGGGGTCGCGCCGAGCAGCCAGGCCAGCAGTCCCCCGGCCACGGCGGCCACCGCGGCGGCGATCAGCCAGACCACCGGAGGCCGACCGGTCGCCAGCTCGAAGCCCGAGCTCTCGGGCATCGCGTACGGATCACCGGTCAGCACACCCGGCCCGGCGTACGGATCACCGGCGTACGGACCACCGGCGTACGGACCACCGGCGGCGGGGAACCCGGCGCCCGGGAAGGCGGCCGGACCCGGACCGGGGGGAGGTGGTGGCGCGGAGGCAGGGCCGTTCGGCGGTGGACCCGCCGGTCGCCCCGGCGCACCCTGGCCGTCATCGACGTATCGGGAGAAGTCCCAGCCCGGCCCGCTCATGTTCTGCCCCGTCCCATCGCCGACGCCGTGCCTGACGATGATCCCTCATCAGCATCGTGCCCGGCGGCGTGATCTGCCCCCCGCACGGGGGACATCCTTTCAGGGACCCGGTCGAAGAGGATCGAGATTAGGTCACAATCCCCGACGATCGAAGGCCAGCGATGGACGACAGCGGCGGCTCGTTCGACTTCCGCACCGCCTTCGACGCCGACCCCGGGCCGGTTCCTGCGCGGTATCCGGTCCCGATGACGGCCGCACCGCCCGACCGGTCGGCCGTCGACCGTCGCGGTCAACGGCTGGGCTGGATCGCGCTGGCCCTGGCTCTGGTCGCCGGGTCGGCCGTCGGCGGCGGCCTGTTCGCCACCCTGGGCAGCATCGATCTCCCGGTCAGCGCGGCGATCGACGATGTGCAGACCTGGATGACGGTGACCACGGTCGGCCTCTGTCTGGCCCTCGTCGCGGTGGCGCTGGCCGTCGTCGCCCTGGTCCGGTCGCATCCCCGCAGCCTGGCCGTGGTCGCGCTGCTGGTCGCCGTGGTGGTCCCGCCGCTCGCCGCGGTGATCGGCGTCCGGGCCGGGGTCGATGTGCTGCTCGAGCGACTGCATGACGCCGGGGACCAGGCGGCGAGCCTGCTGGCGGGCCTGGCCGATGAGTACGCGCGGACCGGCGCGGTCAACGTCGCCGCGCTGCTCCAGCTGGTGCAGCAGTTGATCCACGACTGACGGAGCACCGCCGACCGTCTCCGATACCGGCTCGGCTCAGTACAGATAGACCAGCAACCGGCCGCTGGTGCATCGCACCGTCGACGCTCCGCGGCAGGTCACCGGGCCGGGCACCCCAGCCACGGCGGTCAGCCGCGCGGTCCGGCCGCGATCGGGACTGTCCAGATAGGCCTGCCGGATCGCCTCGGCGATCGCACAGCTGGTCCGCCGGTTGCCGACGGCCGAGCGGTCGGGGGTCAGCCGGGAGGTGAGGGTCCGGCGGCAGGCGGTCGCCTTGGCCGGCTTGCGCCCGTTGATGACGATCGATTCGCGGTACGCGGTGACCGCCGCGGTGCCGGCCTGCTCGTAGATCTGGGCCAGGCCGAGCAGGGCCAGCCCGTTGAGCACCACGGCCAGCACCATCACCGCGATGGTGAGTCGGCGCAGCCACCAGCGGCGCCGCCGACGGCGTCGGGCCAGAGCTTCGGCCTCCTCGGCGGTCAGCACCGATTCGGGGTCGCTCTGCTCGGCGATCAGGCGGACGATCCGGCGCTGGAGTTCGTCGATCTGTCCGGGCGTACGCCGCCCCGGGGTGTGCGGCGGGACCACCGCCCGACGCACCGACACGATCATCGGCGCCTCTCGGGTGAACCGCCCCGACGGCTGCTCCGCGGTCGCCGACACGGTGAGCGCCGCATCCCGGGTCGGACTGCGCAGCTCGAACCGCAGATCGGTGCGTTCGGTCCCGCCCAGGTCGAGCAGGTCGTAGGTCCACCGGTCGTCGCGTTCGCCGAGCGCGCTCTCGATCACCGGCACCAGCCAGGCCGAAGCCTCCGGGTGGTCACCCTCGACCCGGACCTGAATCTCGTCCTTCATCCACCCACCGACATCAGTCCCGCACCACCCATTGCCCCACCCGAATGCGCCCTATTCGTTGACCGTTGAACGACCTTTCGTGCCCCCGCCGCGGCCCCCCTTTCACCCGGATCCCAGCGCCGTTCACGAATTTCTCATTGTCGTCGAACAACATTCTGCGAGCGGCTTGTGTGGAGGTGCCGGGAGAGTACGGTGAGCGCAGGGGTTCTTCCCTCGAGCCCGGGATAGGCCACGCATTGGCCGGTCTGCGTTCCCCGCGCGGCCGTGCCCATCCCCTGTGCGCTGGTCTATCCCGGTACCTCTCGAAGCCCGGCTCAGCTCCCCCGATAGGTCGAATACGCGTACGGGCTGAGCAGCAATGGCACGTGATAGTGCGCCGCCGGGTCCGCCACCGTGAACGGGATGACCACCTCGGGATAGAACGTCGGCTGATCGAGACCGGCGAAGTAGTCCCCCACCGCGAAGCTGACCCGATAGACCCCCGACTCGAGATCCACCGGCCCGAAGTCGCCGATCCGGCCGTCGTCGTCGGTGACCCCGTCGGCCACCGCCTCCCAGCCGTCGCCGGCCGCGCGGTCGAGCCGGGCCGCGACCCCGGCGGCCGGGCGCCCCGAGGTGGCGTCGAGCACATGGGTGGTCACCCGGCTCCGCGCCCCGGCATTCATTGCGCCGCCTCCGCGTCGTCGTAACCCGAGTGGTGATCGAGGTGGCTGAACAGCTGGGGGATCCGCAGCAGCGCGATGTCGCGCAGTTCGGTGCCGACCACGCCGATCTCGGTCTCCGGGTCGAGGGCCAGCCGGCGTTCGAGCTCGGCGACGATCTCGGGCCGCGTACGCCCGGCCGCCCGGATCAGGAAGACCCGGCCGAACCGCTCCTCGTACGCGCGGTTGCCCTCGGCCAGCCGGGCGGCCAGCTCGGCGTCACCCGAGGCGCTGGCCGACTGCTCGGCGGCCGAGAAGTGCTTCGACGGTCCGCTCCCGGCGTGCCGCTCGCCGATCCGCGGGTGGTCGGCGAGGGCCTGGTCGACCTCGTCCGGGCTGAGCGGGGTGGCGGCGTCGCCGGCGACCTCGACCAGCTGGGCGACCGAGGCGTACGGTCCGCGGGCGATCACCTCGTCGACCCAGCGCGGCACGGCGAGGCAGGCGGTCAGCCCCTCGCGCAGCTCGTCGTCGGTGGGGTGGATCGGTGTGCTCATCGCGGCGTACGGCCCCTTTCGTCGGATCGGGCGCCACTCTAACGAGCGCGAGCGGACGGGCCGGCAGTGAACGACCACTAGATTCGTCCCGTGGCTTTCACCATCGCAACGATCACCTCGGAGGAGCACGTCGCCTACAACGCGACCCTTCCGTCGCTCAGCTTCCTGCAGACTCCGGCCTGGGCCGGGGTCAAGCGCGAGTGGCGTCACGAGTCGATCGGGTGGTTCGACGAGGGCGGCCGGCAGGTGGGAGCCGGGCTGGTGCTCTATCGCCAGCTCCCGCGGATCAAGAAATACCTGGCCTACCTGCCCGAGGGCCCGGTGATCAACTGGTCCGCCGGCAACCTGAGCGACTGGCTGGCCCCGCTGGCCGACCACCTGCGCCACGCCGGCGCGTTCGGGATCCGGATCGGTCCGCCGGTGGTCGCCCGCCGCTGGCACGCCGACACGATCAAGACCGCGATCGCCGACGAGCGGATCCCGCGGATCAGCGAGGCCATCCCCGACGTGGTCAACCACGACGCCACCCGGATCCGCAACGAGCTCCGCGAGCTGGGCTGGCACCCGCCGGCCGAGGACGAGGAGGGCTTCGCCGCCGGTCAGCCGCGGTTCGTCTTCCAGCTGCCGCTGGCCGGCAAGACCGAGGAGCAGCTGCTCACCGGGATGAACCAGCAGTGGCGGCGCAACATCAAGAAGGCGGCCAAGTCCGGCGTCGTCGTCACCCAGGGCACCGTCGACGATCTGCCCGCCTTCTACGAGGCGTACGCCGAGACCGCCGACCGCGACCACTTCACCCCGCGCCCGCTCAGCTACTTCCGGACCATGTTCGACGCGCTGCTGGCCGAGGACCCGGACCGGATCCGGCTCTACCTGGCCCACCACGAGGGCGACCTGATCGCCGCGACCACCTGGGTCCGGGTCGGCGGGCACGCCTGGTACTCCTACGGCGCGAGCACCACGGCCAAGCGCGACTTCCGCGGCTCGAACGCCATCCAGTGGCGGATGATGACCGACGCGCTGGCCGCCGGGGCCACGGTCTACGACCTGCGCGGCATCACCGAGGGCGTCGAGTCGAACGACCCGCACCTCGGACTGATCCAGTTCAAGGTCGGCACCGGCGGCGAGGCGGTCGAATACCTCGGCGAGTGGGACCTGCCGCTCAATCCCCTCTTGTACAAGGCCTTCACGATTGCTCTTCGCTCGCGCGATCGCGCTCCGAGGTCCGGATCTTTCTCCCTCGCCGAGGCGACGAAAAGCGTGTCGTCTCTGCTCGGTCGCAAGGATCCGGACGCACGATCTACCGACGCTCCCGAAGCAGACATGCGGCACCGCTGATGGCCGGCCTGACGCTGTGGCTCGACAGCACCCGCTGGCCCGAGCACCTGCGGACCATCGCCGAGTCGACCCCCGGACTGGTCCCCGTGGTCAAGGGCAACGGCTACGGCTACGGGCTGGCCCGACTGGCCGGCCACGCCGCCGACCTGGGCGCCGACACCATCGCGGTCGGCATCCCCCGCGAGGTGCCGATCGTCCGCGAGACGTTCACCGGCGACGTGGTCATCCTCAACCCGTGGGAGTCGAGCACCGGGCTGCCCGACGATCCCGGCGTCATCCTGACCGTCTCCCGGCTGGCCGACCTCCGCGCGCTCGATCCGGCCGGTCCGCGACCGCGCGCGGTGCTCGAGCTCCGCACCTCGATGCTGCGGCACGGCATCGGCACCGACGAGCTCTCCGAGGTGGCCGAGCTGCTCGACCGGATCGACTTCCAGGGCTGGACCATCCATCTCCCGCTGCTCGGCGCCGGGCGTTACGCCGAGGCCGAGCGACTGGGCCGGGCCGCGCTGGCCGTGGCCCCCGGACCGCTGTGGCTGTCGCACCTGCCCACCGAGGAGGCGACCGCGCTGGCCCGTCAGCTGGCCGGCCCCGAGGGTGAGCCGGTGCCGCTGCGACTGCGGGTCGGCACCCGACTGTGGCTGGGCGACGAGGCCAGCCGCCGGACCACCGCCACCGTGCTCGACGTCCACCCGATCACCCGCGGCGACCGGGCCGGCTACCGGCAACGGCGCAGCCCGGCGAGCGGCTACATCGTCGTGGTGGCCGGCGGCACCTCGCACGGCATCGGGCTCGAGGCGCCGACCTCGGCGAGCAGCCTGCGGCAACGGGCGGTCGCGCTGGCCGGCGGCTCGCTCGAGGCGGCCGGACTGGCCCTCAGCCCGTACACGATCAACGGCCGCAAGCGCTGGTTCTACGAGCCGCCGCACATGCAGTCGAGCCTGGTCTTCCTGCCGGCCAAGGAGCAACCGCCGGCCATCGGCGACGAGGTCCCGGTCGAGCTGCGGGCGACCACGGCCACGGTCGACCGGATCGTCCTCGACTAGGTGACCTACGCGGCGCGGAGCTTGGTCCGCAGCCGCTCGGAGTCGTCGGGGCTCCAGCCCAGGGTGAACAGCATCGGCTCGACCCCGCCGAACTCGCCGTCGAGATGGTCGAGCAGGGTCTCCATGGTCCGGGCGTGGGTCAGGTGCGAGGCGACCGGGCGGCCGATCAGGTTGGGCGCGTACGTCTCCGAGCTGAGCAGCCGGTCGACGATCTTCCCGACCCGCTCCGAGGTCAGCGCGTAGTCGGCGACGATCTCCTCACGTGGGACGCCGGCGACCGACAGGGCCAGCGCGACGATGGTGCCGGTCCGGTCCTTGCCCGCGGCGCAGTGCACCAGCGCCGCCCCCGGCGCGTCGGCGATGGTCCGCAACGCGGCGACCACCGAATCGGGCCGGTCGCTCAGATAGCCGAAGTAGTGCGTGGCCACCGGGTCCTCGAGCTGGACGTCGGGGACCAGGTCGACCCAGGGCAGCGCCTGTTCGGGCAGCACCTCGGAGCGGACGTCGGGCTTCTCCTCACCGATGCCCGGGGCGTTCTCGCGGAACATCGAGAACCGCTGCACCTTGACCCCGGTCCCGAGGATCGGCCCCGGCCCCTCGTGTTCGTCCTCGTAGTCGCTGCGCAGGTCGATCACGTCGCTCAGCCCGAGCCCGGCCAGCGTCTGCAGATCGGACCGGGTCAGCTGCTGCAGGTTGTCCGAGCGGAGCAGCCGCCGCGGGGCGATGACGCCGCCGTCCTCGGTCGGCAGACCACCGAGATCACGCAGATTGACGAGGCCTTGGAGTTCGATCCACCGGGTCACGGCGCCAGAGTAGTCACCCCTTCGGCACTCCCGCCGATCAGCGGATGGTCACCGGTAGGCAGGCCAGCCGGGCTCCGGCCGCACCGGTCTCGTGATTGGTGCCCTCGGCGTGGATGACGATCGAACGCACACCCGCCTTGGGGACGAACGGAACCGAGGCCGCCGCCCGGGCCCGACCCTTCGCATCGACGGTGAAGTCCAGCCACACCTCGGTCTGCGCACTGATCACCTTGGGCGTCACCTGATTGACCGCGTCGACGTTGTAGTGGTCGCCGGCGTCCAGAGGCTTGCCGGTACGACAGGGACCGGCGTGCAGATGGGCACCGTAGGTCTGACCACGGCCCGCGGCGCCGACCTTGCGCACCTTGAGGTCGAAGGTGCTGGTGCCGTAGCCCAGCATCATGATGCGGGCGCGGGCACCGTCGAACGGCGAGGCCTTCGCTGGGTCGAGGTCCCGCAGGTTGTCGGCGCGATAGCCATAGGCGACGCGAGTCGCGTCGAAGGAGCCGGAGTCGGCGTATGCCGCGGTGGGCAGGAGCACGGAGGCCGCGAGGGCGGCGACGGCCACACAGGCCAGACGATGTTGGGTCATATTCGAGGCTAGCCCCGCACCAACGCCCGAGGACATGACTTCTTTCGCCTCAACTGGCCCAGTGTCCGGTGAAAAACAACCAGCTCCACCACAGCATCAGGACGATCTCGAGCGTGAAGGCCAGACCGACGACGATCCGGGCGGGCAGCCGCTTCGCGCCCGAGACCAGTCGCCCGATCAGCATCCACAGCGGGAACCACAGCAGCGTGGCCCGGTTGACCGAGAAGAACCAGTAGGACAAGGAGAAGGCCAGCACCTGGACGCCGACCCAGGCCGCCTCGGGGACCAGGTTGGCGGGCAACCGGGTCGGATCGTCGGTCCGCGTACGCCGGTGCCGGATCGTGTGGACCAGCGCCCAGATGACCACGATCAGCCCGACGGCCATCGAGATCATCTCGCCGCGGAACACCGCGGCCCACCACGGATGGTCGGCGTACGCGCCGGGGACCACGGCCGGGATGGTGTTGAGGAACGACTGCCACGGCCAGGTGAAGCCGCGGACCCAGCCGGTCGACTGGGCGGTGTACCAGGCGGTCCAGCTCCCGGTCAGCAGATAGAGGTAGCCGACGAAGCAGGCCAGCACGGTGGCCGGGATGACCAGGAAGCCGGCGTGCCGGGCCCGCGTACGCCAGCCCACCCGTTCGGTGAGGATCAGCACCAGCAGCGCGCCGATCAGGAACAGCCCGGAAACCCGCACGGTGCAGGCGGCCGCGCAGAGCAGCGCGGCGGCGAACCAGCGGCCCGACCGGGCCCGCTCCCAGGCCCAGAACGCGGCGGCGCAGAACAGCGACTCGGTGTAGGGCACGGTGGTGAACACCGCGGTCGGGGCGAACAGCCAGGCCACCGCGGCCCAGGTCCCGCCGAGGCGGTAGAGCGCCGCGGCGGCGAGGCCCGAGCAGACGGTCGAGAGGATCACCCCGCTGACCGCCGGGGCCACCCCGACCTGGCCGAACAGCGCGAGCAGCACCGACAGCCCCGGGAAGAAGGCCATCAGCAGGTTGTCCGGCTCGGCCCGGTAGCCGCCCTCGGCCAGCCGGACGAAGTGCTGGACGTCCCAGTTGCTGACCATGTCGGTCAGCGAGCGCCCCTCGACGATCCCGAGCACCAGCGCGACCAGGGCGATCAGCCCCCGGCTGGCCAGCCAGGCCTGGACCACCGTCCGAGCGTCGTGTGTCGTGCGCCCGCTGAATGGAGGATCGATGAGTGAAGTGCGGCTCGCTTCGCGATGGGACCCCGGCATCAACGGGCGCGCTTCACGAAGAGGGACGACATCAGTGGGTCAGCACGACGCGCGAGGACGGTGCATGAGAAGGAGCGCCATCGAGTACTCCACCGGTCAGGTCGTCGGCCCCGTCGACCCGCAGCGGGTCGTGCTTCGGGAGCAGGGCGTCGCGGACCACCAGGACGACGACGTAGGTCTGGGTGGCCAGCCGGGTGATCACGGCCAGCCAGTAGATCCGGTCGGCGCCGTCGTCGCCGGGTTTGAGCACGCCGGCCAGATGCCACCAGATGGCCACGAAGTAGAAGATCTCGCCGGCGGTGAAGATGAACCAGTCGCGCCACCGCGGCCGGGCCAGGATCAGCAGCGGCAGCAGCCAGAGCACGTACTGCGGCGAGTAGACCTTGTTGGTCAGCAGGAACGCGGCGACGACCAGAAAGGCCATGGCGCCGAACCGCGGGCGCCGGGGCGCGAACAGGATCAGCGCGCCGATCAGCAGGCACATCAGCGCGAACACTCCGGCGCTCACCGCGTTGAGGTGCGGCACCGGATAACCGGACAGCGACAGCACGTACCAGACCGACCCGAGATCGCCGCCACGGTCGGAGTTGAAGGTCCAGAAGCTCCGCCAGGCGTCGGGGGCCAGGATCAGCGCGGGCAGGTTGACCAGGCCCCAGCTGATCGCGAAGGTGCTGAACGTGGTCGCGAAGTCGGGCATCCGCCGGCCCCGCAGGCAGAGCAACAGCAGCGGCCCGAGCAGCAGCGCCGGATAGAGCTTGGCCGCCATCCCGAGCCCGAGCATCACCCCGGCCAGCGCCGGTTTGCGGCGGGCCCAGAACATCATGGCCAGCGCGGTCAGGGCGACGACGAGCAGATCCCAGTTGATCAGCGCGGTGAGCAGCACGCACGGCGACGCGGCCAGCAGCATGGCGTCCCACGGCCGGCCCTCGACGGTGCGGAGCTGGGCCCACAGCGCGACCAGCAGGCACAGCCCCATGATCACGTAGTTGACGTCCATGAAGATGTCCATCGAGGCGTTCCGGGCATCGTCGCTGAGCCCGACTCCCTGGGCGCCGCCGAGCGCGGCGGTCACGATCCGTTCGAGCTCGAGCAGCCAGCCGGTGAGCACCGGATATTCGAGGACCTGGTAATTGCCGGAATCGAGATAGGGCGTCTTGCCCTCGACCAGGCCGCGGCCGAGATAGAGCAACCCGACGTCGGAGTAGCACAGATAGCGGAAGTGGTCGGCGCCGTTGCGGCACGGCATCCGGAACAGCGCGCCGGCCAGGAAGACCAGGGTGCCGACGGCCAGGATGATCCGCGGCGGGCTCCACCAGCCGAGCATCGGCCCGGCGTGGCGACCGAGCGGTCCACCGATCCGACGGCTCGCCGTCTCGGCGAAGCCGTCGACGGGAGCGGGGGTCCGGGCCGGCACGGGAACGAGCCTAAGCCCGCGACGCGTCGTGCGTCAGCGTCCGGACGGCCCGCCGCTGGCCTGGCTGGTCGCCTTCTTCGACGGGGTGGCCTCGCGCGAGGGGCTCTTCGACGGGCTCGACGACGGCGCCGGCGAGGACGGGCTCTGCGACGGGGACGACGACGCGCTCGGGGTCGCTGCTCTCGGTCGGGCGCTGCGAGTAGGTCTGCTGCGGCGACGGATACTGCTCGCGGTTCACGTACGCGGGCGGGTCGAACTCCTTGACCGCCTGGCCCTCGGTGGCCACGGCCATGAAGCGGGCCCAGGTCTGCGCCGGGTAGGTGCCGCCGAAGAAGGTCGAGTCGCCGGGGCGCCGGTAGACGTCGAGGCTCGAGGTGCCGGAGTCGCCGGCCACGAACATCACCGCGGTGGAGATCTGCCGGGTGTAGCCGACGAACCAGGCCGAGTTGACGATGTCGTTGCCCTTGGCGTCGGTGACGCCGTTGGTCCCGGTCTTGCCGGCCACCGGCCGCTGCAGGGTCTGGACCGTGCTGCCGGTGCCGTTCTCGACCACGTTGCTGAGCGCGAAGGTGACGTCGCGGGCGATGTCGTCGCTCATCGCCCGGTCCTCGGTGACCTTGGGCTTGTAGATGACCTCGCCCTCGGCGTTGCGGACCTCCTTGACCACGTGCTGGGTGACGTGCACCCCGCCGTTGGCGAAGGTCGCGTACGCGGCGGCCTGGTTGAGCGGGCTGACCTCGGCCTGGCCGAGCGCGATCCGGCTGTAGTTCTCGTCCCAGCCCTCACCCTCGGGGGCACCCGAGGCCTTGGCGACCTTGAGGATCTTGGCCGCGCCGTCGGTCATCTGGGTGGTCATGTCGACGAACGCGGTGTTGATCGACAGCGCGGTGGCCCGGATCAGGTTGACGTTGTAGCCGTACTGCTCGGAGTATTCGTTGCGGATCTCCGAGGTGTCACCCTCGGGGGTGAAGGTGTTGCCGCGGAAGTTCGAGTAGAGGCTGTAGCCGTCCTTGAGTCCGGCGGCCAGCGCGAACGCCTTGAACGTCGAGGCGGTCGGCCGCGGCGTGGTCCCCCAGTTGCGCGAGCTCTTGACGTAGTCGGGACCGCCGTAGAGGGCGATCACCTCGCCGCTGTTGACGTCGACCGAGGCGATGGCCGCGTGCAGGTTCTTGGCCTTGCGCCCCGACGCGGTGGCCGCCTGCTTGGTCATCTCCTGGGCCGACTCGACCGCCGCGTTCTGGGCCTGCTTGTCGAAGGTGGTGGTGATGCTCAGCCCACCGCCCTGGATGTCGGAGGAGGTGAAGCCGGCCTGGGTCAGCTCGCGCTCGACCATCTTGAGCAGGAAGCCTTTGGGGCCGCCGTAGCGCTCGTTGACCGCGACCTCGGGAAACTTCGGCAGCTTGGGGCTCCACTTGGCCGCCTGGGCCGGGGTGATCGCCCCGGTCTCGGCCATCGAGTTGATGACGTAGCCGTAGCGGTCGAGCAGCTGCGGCCGGTTGTCCTTGTCGGCCGGGTCGAAGTAGGTCGGGTTGTTGACCACGCTGGACAGCACGGCGGCCTGCCGGACGGTGAGGTCCTCGGCGTCGACGTCGAAGTAGGCCTGGGCCGCGGCCTGCAGCCCGTAGGCGCCGTGGCCGAAGTAGATCGTGTTGAGGTAGCCCTCGAGGATCTGCTCCTTGGACATCTGTTTGTTGATCTTGTACGCCAGGAACAGCTCCTTGAACTTGCGGGAGAGCCGCTGCTCGGAGTTGAGGTACATGATCTTGATGTACTGCTGGGTGATGGTCGACCCGCCCTGCAGGCTGCCGCCGCGGGCGATCACCCAGGCGGCGCGGACCATGCCGCGGATCGAGATGCCCTGGTCGGTCCAGAAGGTGCGGTTCTCGGCGGCGACGATGGCGTCGGTCATCGTCTTCGGCATGTCCTTGTAGGCCAGAGGCTGCCGGTTCTGGATGGCGAAGGTGCCGAGCTGGCCCTTGCCGTCGTTGTAGTAGACGAACGAGGTCGCGGTCTCGAAGTCGGCGTTGGCGTCGGGCAGCTTGGTCGTGCGGTAGCCGATGCCGATCACCGCCACGCCGGTGATCAAACACAGCGCGGCGAGCACGCCGACGACCTGGAAGAAACGTTTGGCGACGAGCCGGCCCCGCGAGCCCTTGACCTTGGCCAGGACTGCTTCGGGGTGCTTGTCGACCGGGCCCCAGGGAGTGGGGTCAGCCATAGATGTCCTCAACGGTGGGTTGGCGGCGGGGCGGTTTGCGCTTCACGCCGTCGCCGAGCAGATACGACAGGATCATGTGGTTCCAGTGGCAGGCCTGGCAGACCTCGACGACGACGACCTTGAACTCGCCGTATTCGTGGGCCATCTCCTCGAGCTCGGGGCTGCGCTTGATGCGGCCCGAATACTGCCCGAGCTGCTCGCCGAACACGTAGGAGAGGGTGACCAGCTCCTGGGCGCACACCGGGCAGGGGACGGGCGACGGCTCGCCGTGGTGCTTGGCCGCGCGGACCAGCATGGGGTCGGCGTCGCAGGCGTCGAGCTTGGCCATCCGGCGGCCCGGCTGCTGCAGCGCTTGCAGCGTGCGGCGTCGCTGCAGCGCGTAATCGACGACCTCGCGCTGGGACCACATGCGAATCAGGGTACGTGGCGATTCCCGCGTGAGGCCAGCTCAGCGGGTGTGACGCTCGTCGGCCTGTGACGCTACTGTGAAGGCGACTCGGGTGGTCACGGAACTGAGGATTGCCCGGATGACGAGACGGTGGCGGACCCCGATCGCGGCGCTCATCGCCTGCCTGGTGCTCGGCGGACTGGTCGGCTGCGGCCAGACGGCCGGACCGGCGACGCTGCGGGTCGAGCAGGCCCAGCTGATCGACACCGACGGCGAACCGCTGGTGCTGCGCGGGGTCAACCGGCCGGGCACCGAATACTTCTGCGTCCAGGGCCACGGCATCTTCGACGGACCGAGCGACGACGCCTCGATCCAGGCGATGGCCGACTGGAAGATCAACGTGGTCCGGGTGCCGCTCAACCAGAGCTGCTGGCTCGGGCTCGACGGGGCGCCGGCCGAGTATTCCGGTGAGGCCTATCGGGCGGCGATCACCGACTACGTGGCCCGGCTGCACGCGGCCGGGCTGATGGCCATCCTCGACCTGCACTGGACCGCGCCGGGCGATGCGCTGGCCACCAGCCAGCGCCCGATGGCCGACGCCGACCACTCGCCGGACTTCTGGACCTCGGTGGCCACGACGTTCAAGGACGACCAGCGGGTGGTGTTCGACCTGTTCAACGAGCCGCTGGGGATCAGCTGGGAGTGCTGGCGCGACGGCGGCGACTGCGGGATCGGCTACGAGGTGGCCGGGATGCAGAAGCTGGTCGACGCGGTCCGGGCGACCGGCGCGACCCAGCCGCTGATGCTCGGCGGGCTGTCGTGGTCCAACGACCTGACCGGCTGGCTCGAGCACAAGCCGAACGATCCGCAGAACAATCTGATCGCCGCCTGGCACAGCTACAACTTCAACGCCTGCAACAACGTCAACTGCTGGGAGGCGCAGCTCGCCCCGGTGGCCGCCGCCGTGCCGCTGGTGGCCGGCGAGATCGGCCAGGACGGCTGCGACCACGACTACATCGACCCGCTGATGGGCTGGCTCGACGCCCACGGCACCGGCTATCTCGGCTGGGGCTGGGGCACCCACGACTGCTCGACCTTCCCGGCGCTGATCTCCGACTACGACGGCACCCCCACCGACTTCGGCGCCGGGCTGCGCGACCACCTCGACGGGGCGCCGGTCCCGACGCCGACCCTGACGCCTACGCCGACGCCGACTCCGAGCCCGTCGGTCTCCGACTCCCCCTCGGCCTCGGCCTCCGTCTCGCCGAGCCCGAGTGACTCGGTCTCCCCGTCCCCGTCGGGCAGCGCTTCGGCCACGCCCAGCGCCCCGTCGAGCTCGTCGCCCCCGGTCGGCGGCTCGGACCTGTCGGTGACCACCTCGGTCAACGCCGACGCCGCCCCCTACTGGTGGGAAGCCGCCGTCGACCTGACCGCGGCCGGGACGGTGACCGAGCTGGAGCTGGTGGTCACGGTCAAGAAGACCGCCGGCCTCAAGGCCGGCTCGTTCTACACCGACACCCCAGGCGGGACGGTGGCGTTGAAGCAGGAGACCACCGGCTCCGGACTGATCTATCGCGCGACCCTGGCCGACGGCGCCTCGCTCCCGGCGGCCACGTACCGCGCCGGGATCCAGTACGCCGGCGAGGGCACCGCCCACCCGACGGCCGACGACACCTACGAGGTCCGGGCCACCGTCGGCGGCAAGAAGGTGACCGTACGCGGCCACTTCTGAGCGGGCGTCGCGGCGGTCAGCGCGCGTTGGCCCTGGTGGCGGGCGGTCGCGTACGATCTACCGTCGGCCGGCAACGGCCCGCGGGGCCATGGCGCAATTGGTAGCGCACCTGCTTTGCAAGCAGGGGGTTAGGGGTTCGAGTCCCCTTGGCTCCACTAGGTCATTTACCTGGTCACGCGTTTTCTCAGGTTGTTGCGCAGCTAAGCCACCGTCACGTAAACCACAAAGGGGACGGTTGGGCGAAGGCCATGCTTCCTCTTGTCACGGCCGACTTGTCGGACAGGCGCGTTTCCGTCAGGCAGACCTATCGGCGGGCGCCCGGCCACCCGCTCTTCTGCGGCACTCCGGTAACGCACGAGGATGATTGACTGAGACCGTGGGGAAGCCAACCGAGGCCGAGAGTCTCGTCAAGCAGCTGATGGCCGGCAGCACACCCGACGAGCAGCAGGCACTCCTCAGGGCCTTGCTCAGCGGGCAGGTTTCCAGCATCTTCGAAAAGCTCGACACGCCCACGGAGCCCGAGCTGCGTCCTCCGCCGCCGGTGGTGTCCGGGTTCCGGGTGCGGCTGGACCTGCATGGCACGAAGCCACCGGTCTGGCGGCGCCTCGACCTGCCCGGTGACCTGACGCTGCCCCGGTTGCACGACGCGATGCAAGCCGCGATGGGCTGGAGCAACAGTCACCTGCACCGCTTCCGCACCGGCCCCGACCACCGGTCGCCGCACTTCCTCACCCCCTTCGATCTCGAGGAGGGCGAGGACGGCGTGCTGGAGGACGACGTCCGCCTCGACCAGCTGGTCGGCGCCGAGGGCGACACCCTCTGGTATGAGTACGACTTCGGTGACGGCTGGGACCACGTGCTTCAGGTTGAGGGAGTGCTCGAGGAGCGGCCCGCGACGGTACGCTGCGTTGGCGGCCGGATGGCCTGCCCTCCGGAGGACTGTGGCGGGATCGGAGGCTACGACGGGCTGGCGAGATGGGTGCGCAGCGGGTATGACCCAGCGCAGCTCCCAGAAGTGTTCGAGAACGCTGCACAGGCCCGCGATTGGCTGCCGCTGGATTGGCACCCGGACCATTTCGCCGTGGACGAGGCGAACGCCGCCTTGTCCGTCGCTCTGACCGAGCCGGTCGCCGTCACCGGCCCGCTCGCAGATCTGCTCGAGCAGCTGGATCAACGCGGCATCCGGAGCCTGCGCGAGGTGCTCGGTCGACCGTTGTCCCACGGACCGACCGAGGTCACAGACGATGATGCGGGCCGGCTGACCGAGGCCTATCGGGTTCTCCTCGACCTCGTTGACGATGGTGTGGCGCTGACCTCTGCCGGTTACCTGCCACCCAAGCTGGTCGAGCAGTTCGCCGAGCGCACGGGCATCACCGGGTGGTGGATCGGCAAGGCCAACCGGGAGGACCTGACGCCCCCCGTCGCCGCTGTCCGCGAGACTGCGCGAACCCTCGGGCTGGTTTCGGTCCGAAAGGGCCGGCTCACGCCGACCGCTGCCGGCGTCCGCGCCCGCCAAAACCCTCGCGTTCTGCTGAGCCACATCGTCGCGCGACTTCCTCTGGGCACCAAGGATTTCGATCGACACGCCGGCTGGATGGCGCTCGCCGTGGCCGCCAGCGGCGCGCCGGCCGAACAGTGGCGCGAGCAAATCAGCGACCTGCTGCTGGCCCTTGGTTGGAGAACCGGCCGAGACCCGTTCTCTCCTCCCCCCGCCCAGAGTCCGACGCTCGTCGTTCTGGAGGAACTGGCTGGGGCAGCCCGCATCGGCTGGCGGGTGACGGGCACCGACCTGGCCGTCGCGGCAACCGCCCGCTCGGTGATCCGTCGGCGCTGAGCCTGGGTGTGACTTCGAAGCTTGGTGGGTGTTCGCAACGTGTCGCCGTGGAGGCGATATGAGTCGTCATATCCTGAGGGCGTGGAAGCCCTGGGTGTCAGGGTGAGTTGAGGCCAGCGGTTCAGAGCAAGCCCGCCTGACGCAGGGCCACGCGAGCAACGTCCCCGTTTTCGGCTCCGCCGCCACGACTTCGGATACGCCTGCGTCAGACCTTGACCTCTTGGTCCACTTCTCCGACGAGGCGAGTCTGTATGACCAGGTCGGACTCAGCTCGGAGCTGGAAAACCTACTCGGCGACAGTGTCGATGTCATCTCCGACGGCGGTACGGGCCTGGATTGCCTTTAGCAGACGACGGCTGTGTGACTTCTGAAGAGCGCACCCGGCGAGCGCTCACCGACGTTCTGGGCTTCGCCGACGAGATCAGCCTAGTACGTGACTTCACTGGGCGAGCAGAACTTCTACAGTGACGGGCCAACCCAGTTCATCGCCGAGGCACTCCTGCACCGGATCGGAGAATCGATGGCGGCGGGACGTGAACGGTCCTCACCCCGTTCGCGGCCTTTGGGGCGCTGATAATGCGACGGCCGGCCCACGAGCGCAGCAGTCGTCGGAGCGGCTATATAAGCCGTTATATACTGACGGTCATGGACGTCCGCAGCATGCGACTTCGTGCTCAGCTCTCCCAACGCCAACTCGCGCATCTCAGCGGGATCGCTCAACCGAACATTTCCGCCTACGAGTCAGGCAAGTTAACGCCGAGTCCAACGACCCTCGCACGGATTGCTGAGGCCACCGCGGTCCGGCCCTCCACCCTGGTCGCACAGCTGCGCGAGGACATCGTGGCCACCGCCGCACGCCACCACGCGAGCAACATCCGGGTCTTCGGCTCCGTCGCCACGGGTCTGGACACGCCCACGTCAGACCTTGATCTGCTTGTCCACTTCTCCGACGACGCGAGTCTCTACGATCAGATCGGACTCACCCAGGAACTCGAGGACCTGCTCGGCATCAGCGTTGACGTCATCTCAGACGGTGGGGCGTTCGTGGACCGTATCCAGCATGCGGTCGCGGTATGACGGCCGAGCAGCGCACCGGGCGCGCCCTTGCCGACATTGTCGCCTTCGCTGATGAAATCACCCTGTACGTCACCTCACTGGGCGAGCAGAACTTCTACGACCACCGTCCGACCCAGTTGGTCGCCGAGGCCCTCCTGCACCGGATTGGGGAGGCCGTCTCGCGCTTGGATATCGGTTTTCTCGCCGAGCACCCGGAAGTCGAGTGGAGAAAGATGAAGGGCATGCGCAACGTCGTTGCTCACGAGTACGGATTCATCGACTATCGCATTGTCTGGCGCGCGCTCAGCGACGCGCTCCCCCACGATGTAGCGGCGATCCGCCTTCTCCTCAGCCCGGAGTGAGGTACGCGAGCCTCTCATCAACCCAGGACCCTGCATCTCGGACGAACTTCGTCGAACGCGCCCCGGCCAATCCTGATCTGGTTAGTCTTCCTTCGTATCACCTGACTCCACCCCCGAGGATGTCGATGTCTTTCGTCGCCTGGCTGGACCACTCAACCGAGGACGAGCGCCGTGTGCGCGAGATGATCCGGTTGTTCGATCAGCCCGAGACCCAGGACGCCCTCGGTTTCGGCCAGGTGCGCGACGCGTACGGTGACCTCCTTTTCCCGGGAACTTCCACGCTGCATACCCGAGCGAAGTACTTGCTCTTCATCCCCTGGTGCTCGATCACAGCAGCGGCACGTGGCTATACCGGCGAACGCCTCGAACGAGCCAGCCGGGACAACGAACGTCGGCTCATCCAGACCCTCAGCTCGATGCCTGACGTGCGAGGCTTGATCGGTGGGCGCCGAGGGTGGACGGTCCGCAATCTTCCGTCAGGAACCTACGGCACCGCCCTCGAGCGCTGGCACATCCGAGGCAACGAGGATCAGACCCTTCCGTCGCCCGACGACGACGGTGAGCTGGTCGACGCAACTCACGGCTGGCACCGCCGGCTGCCTGCACCCCCGATCGGCTTCCCAGAACGCGCTCCTGGCGCCTTCACGCTCACCTACGCCGAAGCCGAGTACCTTCAGGGCCGGCTGTTGAGCATCGACGGTCCCCAATCGCTCTTCACGTACCTCGCCGACCGGAGCGGCCCCGCAATTGAGGCTCCCCGCCTCTGGGCGGAACCAGCTATTGAGCACGCGCCCCCTCACATCAAGGACGATGTCCGATGTGCCCAGACGTTCTCGACGATCTCGCACGGCGCCAACCTGCTCTACAACTACCTGGTCGCTCGGAAGTACGAGAAGGACGGTTGGACGACGATAGAAAACCCCGTCGAACGCTACGAAGTGCTTCTTGACGAATGGGCCGACACGGTTCGGGAACTCGGAGCGCCTTCCCCATGGAGACACATCCGGACGAGAGCTGCAGATCAGAATCCCAACGTCCTTCACAACATGAGCCTCGACGCCTTCGCGGAGACCTGGTTCGAATCGGTGGCCGGGGTCGGACCGCACGCCGTGTGGCGCTCGGAATCGGCACAGAAACTGGTGCGGGAGCGTGAGATCTCGATCAAGAAATTGCAGTCGCGATTCACCAACCCGACCATGCTGTCGCGCTGGGGCGGGTCGAGTGGCGCGGGAGCGTTCGAGTACCGCTGGCCCCAGGCCCGCGGCCTGCTCAACGACATCGCCACCGGTTTGAGGGGCGAGGACCTTGCCGTCGCCTGACGAGCGGGTGGCGCTCATCAGCGCTCTGCGTCCGCCGCCCGGGATGGTCCTAGGTCAGGCCGTCGCGACCACTTTCACCCTCGACCTGGAGACCGCGATGAGCATCCCGATTGCTTTCGCCCGAGGGCGGAGCCAGGACCTCACCGACCCCATCTCAGTCATGGAGGCACTGCGGGACTGCCGAGACCGGATCGACATCTTCTGTCAGGCGGGAGCAATCCGACCGCCGACGAGCCAGTCGACGTTGTTCGCCTTCCTGGAGCCGATGATCACCCAGGTCTGGGAACGCTCACGCCTGTTCCACCCGAAGGTCTGGCTCCTTCGCTACGACAGCCCTCAGGGCTCCCGGATGCGTCTTCTCGTCCTCACGCGCAACCTGACGGCCGACCGCGCTTGGGATCTCGCAGTGTCCCTCGACGGAGAGATCGATCCCACGCGTACGCGTGACCGTTCCCTGCCCGAGCTGGTGACGTGGGCCCTCGATCACACCAAGGGCCCGGTGCTCGACGAACGCCGTAAAGGGAGACTGCAAGGGCTGCTCGACGACGCCGCCCACACCGCGTGGGAGAAGCCGGCTGACGCATGGGACGTCACCCTCCATGCGCTTGGCGTCGGACTGCCGAACACGCTCAAGCTCGCTGGCACGCGCGCGCTCGTGGTGTCGCCGTTCGTCCAGAGCGACGGTCTCGAACGCATCGAGGCCCGCACCCGCATTCTGGTGTCCCGTCCCGAGGAGCTCGACCGGCTCGACAGCGCGAGCTTGACAAATGTGGACGCACGAGTCCTCAACGAGGCTGCTTGGCTTTCCGAGGGCGGAGAGGACAATCAGCTGTCCGGATTGCACGCCAAGGCGTACGTGATCGAGTACGACCGTCGCGCCTGGAACATCCTGGGCTCGCCGAACGCCACCGGTCCCGGTCTGTTCGGCGACCGGCGATCCAACATCGAGTTCGCCGTGACCGTCGAGGGATCCAAGAAGGACTTCGGCGTCGACCGCTGGCTGAGTGACGACAACCTGGGACATCTGCTGGTGGCGTACGACCGGCAGGGACCCAGTGAGTCGGACGAGACCGCCGAAGCGCTCGAAAGCACCCTCCGCGGTCTGGCGGGTGTCCCGTTCAGCGCTCGGGCCGTCCCCGAAGGGCAATCCTGGTCCGAGGTTGTGTGGCCGGAAGAGCCTCTGCGGTACCCGACGACGCAGCAGGTGGGGGTCGAGCTCCTGACGGTGCGCGGCAGGCGGCACCAGTTGCTCAACGGATCCGAGGAGGCCGTGTCCTTCGTCTCCCTCGTGATCCCCGAGATCACCCCGTTCCTCATTCTCACGGTCGAGCAGGACGGTCAGTCGGCTTCAGCCTGCGTATGCGCGACCCTGCTCGACGACGTGCCCGACCGCCTCGATCACGTGTTGACCGGCCAGGTCGACACAGCTGAGAAGTTCCTTCGCTGGCTTCTCATGCTGCTCGCTGAAGACCCGGGAGCCGGCTTCCTGGTGCCGATCGACGAGACCGGCCCGGGCGGTTCCTGGCTCATGCAGGCACAGCAACGCGGGTTGTTCGAGGCTATGGTCACGAGCCTCGCGGAGCACCCCGAGCAGCTTCACCTGATCGAGCGTTTCGTCTCGAAGGTCCTCAGCTCGCAGGACCATCGCCGGGTCCTACCTGAGGGCTTCGTCGAGCTATGGCAGGTTGTCCGCACCGCCCTCGAAGGCGCGGCGGCATGACGCGGTTCGACGCCGCTCCGATCCTCGAAGGGCTGAAGGATTTTCAGCGGGCGACGGTCGAGCACGTCGTGGACCGCTTCTACGGCGACTCCCCCACCAAGCGCTTCCTCGTCGCCGACGAGACAGGCCTCGGCAAATCCGTCGTGGCGCGTGGAGTGGTGGCACGCGTCATCGAGCGGCTGCAGGACGATCCGTCCGTCGACCGGATCGACATCGTCTACGTCTGCTCGAACTTCGACATCGCCCGCCAAAACCTGAAGCGGCTCGACGTCACCGGTGGATCAGCCACGGTCTCGACCACTCGGCTCACACTGCTCGCACGGGACGCACGGACCTTCGAAGGCGCCGCAGATGTGGCCGCGAAGCCGGTCAACGTCATCGCCTTCACCCCCGGCACGTCTTTCAGCAGCGGATGGGCGACGGGTCACGCCGAAGAACGCGCGCTGCTGTACCTGATGCTCGCCGAGGCTCTTCGACTCGGCTGGCGGCAGAAGACCTGCGCGGTCACCCTCCTCCGTGCGACCGCCACGAGTAAGGGCTTCGAATGGGCGATCGCCAACACCGAGCGCATCCTCGACGGACCGCCGGACCGGGGCATCTCCGACGCCTTTGTGAGCGAGGTGCAGCGGCGCGGTCTCGACGCTCGATTCCTCGGGCTGCTCGAAATCTTGATCGACACACGCGCCAAGGAGGTGTCCGAGACCCTGTGGCCGGAGGTGCGCCGGCTGATCAGCGATCTGCGCCAATGCCTCGCCCGAGCGTCGGTCGAACGGCTCGAACCCGATCTGGTGATCTTCGACGAGTTCCAGCGTTTCCGGCACCTGATGGACCCAGAGCAGGGCGGCGAGAGTGCCGAGCTGGCCGAGGCGCTGTACGACCATCGCGACGCTCGTCTGCTGCTCCTCTCGGCCACGCCGTACAAGCCCTTTACCAGCGTCGAAGAGAGCTCGGCCGGCGAGGACCACTACAAGGACTTCCGGCAGACGCTGGGCTTCCTGGCGCAGGATCAGGATTGGGATCGCGAGGTCGACCAAGGGCTCGCGGACTACCGCCGTTCTCTACTGGCGGGCGATGACGCTGATGGGCCTCCAGCCCGGGAGCGCGTGCGCCGGCTCCTCCTCCAGGTGATGACTCGTACGGAGCGTCCGACGCTCGGCGAGGTGGGCGGGTCAGGGACCGGCGCGCCTCGCCACGACGGCATGCTCAGCGAACACATGGCGTCAGCTGACGACCTCCAAGCGGACGATCTCATCTCGTACGTAGCCATGCGTCAACTGGCCACGACCATCGATGCTCATATGTCGCTGGATTACTGGAAGTCCGCGCCCTACTTCCTGAACTTCGCTGAGAGCTATCAGATCGGGCACCGCATCAAGGAGCGATTGGAGCAACGCGATGTCGGCGAGCTGCTTTCCGGTCTGAGCCTGATCGATCGGCATGCCGTCGGGCGGTTCGACCCGATCGGTCTCGGCAACGCACGCCTGCGGGCCGTCGCTGCCCAAACCGTTGACGCCGGCTGGTGGAAGCTGCTGTGGATGCCGCCTTCGATGCCGTACGTCCAGCTCGAGGAGCCATTCGCCGCCCTGCGCGAGTCGGGCATCACCAAGCGGCTCGTCTTCTCCGGGTGGAACGCCACCCCGGCGGCCGTGGCCTCGTTGATCAGCTACGAGGTCGACCGGCATCTGATGGGCGGACGGGGGCTCGAGAACGATCCGGTTGCCATCCGCAACGCCACCCGCCGCCTCGCCCTACGGTTCGACCAGACCCGGCCCAGTCAGACAGCGATCGCGCTGTTCTGGCCCCAACCCGAGCTCGCCGAGCTGTGCGATCCACTCGCGCTGGCGCGGTCCCGCCGGCAGCCACTCACGAGCGCCGACGCGATCGCGACGGCGGAGGGCCTGATCGAGGAGAGAGGCTCGCTGAGTGCCGCCGGCTCGGGCGCCTCGGCGGCCGAGCTCGTACTCCGCTGGCCCCTGCCGCAGCACCCCGGCTCGGGCAGTCTTCCGAGAGGCGACAAGTCGGCAGACGACGACAACGACCTTCGAGGCTGGGACCGAGCGATGCGCGAGACGCTCTTCCTCGAGCGGCAACCCGCGGCTGCAGCGGACGTCGAGCACGAGAGCCGCGACCTAGCCTCCCTGGCGCTCTTCGCGCCGGGCAACGTGGCTTGGCGAGCCGTCGGTCGGCTCCTGGCAGACACCGATGCGGTCACCTTGGACGGACGCTGGAGGGCCGCACTCACCATCGCCACGGGACTGAGGACCCTCTTCCAGCGCCCGGAATCGGTCCTGGTGATCGAGCAGGTCGTCGGTGAGGGCGAGAGCGACGACAGCTACTGGCGCCAGGTACTCGCGTACTGTGCAGCCGGCGATCTGCAGGCTGTCCTCGACGAGTACCTGCACCATCTCCGAAGTGAGAAGCCCAGCGGTCCGCTGGACGACGAGACGCTCCTCCAGCTGGCGACGTCGGCCTCCGACGTCCTGTCGCTCCGGGCTGTGACCCTCCGCGCCTTCGACCCGCATGCTCCGGCGGACCCGATCACGATGCGCTGCCGGTTCGCTCTGCGCTACGGAGCCCGCGAGGGAACCGGGACAGACCAGGTGCGGGCCAGCGAGGTCCGCGCCGCCTTCAACAGCCCGTTCTGGCCATTCGTCATGGCCACGACCAGTGCCGGCCAGGAAGGCATCGACTTCCACTGGTGGTGCTCGGCCGTCATCCACTGGAACACGCCGAGCAACCCGGTCGACTTCGAACAGCGCGAAGGTCGCGTGCACCGCTTCGGCGGCCACGCCGTGCGGCGCAACGTGGCCATCGCTCATCGCGACGACGTTCTGGCGTCGAGCGACGCGGACCCGTGGCGAGCCGCCTACGACGCGGCGCTGGCAGCCTCTGTAGGACCTTGGAGAATTCTCGCCTTACTGGGTCTTCCCGGGCTCGGCCAAGATCGAACGTCACGTGCTCCCGTATCCCTTGAGCCGCGACTTGAGCCGCTATCAGCAGCTGAAAGTCGACCTCGCCACGTACCGTCTAGCCTTCGGGCAGCCACGACAGGAAGACATGCTCGAATTGATGAAAAGGCGAGGGACCACGCAGGTTGCGGAACCGCTGGACCTACGGCCGCCGCCAAGACTCCATGAGCGAGACATCCGATCAGAACTACGAGAGGAAAAGCGATGACGGAGAACGGACCCGAGGACACACGACCTCCTGCAGAGCTGATGCTCGTCCAAGTCAGCGAGGACGCAGCACTGGTTTTTGGCTCCGGCGCCCCTTCCTGGCTCGAGGTGCAGCCGATCCTCGGAGCGACTTCGGCTGACCGTGCTCATCTTCACGAGGCCGCTTTGCTGGCAGTCGGTGGACTGAACGTCGCCATGCAAGTCAGTCCAGCCCTCCTGGCTGCCCAAGGCATCGTGCAGCTGTCACCGACGACGATGACTGCCCTACGGACGTTGGAGCCAATAGTCGGAGCCAACGGCTGGAATATCGGGACTCTTCGTGCGGCTGGCAAGTTTGCGCACAGCGTTCAATGGGCGCCGGCGAGCGGCGCGGCTGGTCTCCAGTTCGCGAGCAACTTGGGTCCCGCCATGACCCTGGTTGCGATCCAGATGCAGCTCAAGGACATCAGTCGCAAGCTCGACGACAACATCGACCTGACGAAGGAGGTGCTGACCGAGCTCGGGTGGGCCAACGACGCCGAACTAGCCGCTCTCGTCCGCGACGTGCACCGGGCGTACACGGAAGGCTTGCACGTCGGGGCCGTGACTCCGGAGATCTACGGGGAAATCCGAGGCAAAGAGGATCGCATCGACAAGGCCCGCACCCTCTTACTCAGCCGGGTCTCCGCCTACGTCACCGAACTCGAGCAGGCCAACAATCCGGAGGCTCGTCGCAAGTGGCTCTCGGACCGGGCAGAGCGCAGTCTGAACGACCTCCGCTCGCTCGTTCAGGTTCAGCAGGCGTGGTTCGTCTTTCAGGCGCTGCGGGCAGCGAACGTCACAGAGTCGGACACCAGCGAGCGCGGGAACAAGCTCGCGGAGCGGATCAGAAACACTGCGCAGGAGCAGAACCGGATCACAGCCGACCTGGTCGTCGCCCTCGCCGACCGCCTGCAGCGGACCCTGGGTTTGCTGCAAGAATCGGGGGACCGTCGGCTCGGCCGCTTCAAGAGTGCAGCTGAGGCACGGGAGGTGGCACAAGCCCTAAGAACCAAGGTCCTTGACACACTGCCCGCTGCGGATCGAGGGGCAGCGACGCCCGAGGTCTTCCTCGGTCGGTCATCTAAACTCGAGCGCGCGAGCCGCATGTTGTCCTTGGTCATGAGTGAGGAGCGGCCCCAAACATTGGCCGCCAGCTGTGAGTTCGGCACATTCAACAGCAGCGCCTTCCTCTTCGTCCTGCCGGATGAACTCGTTCTCACTCGGGAGAAGGCTTTGTTCAACGACCATGCCCTCGACCATCAGGTGCCCGCCGATTCGATCCGCTACGTCCGCACCGACGCGAGGAAGCGGACCGTCGAACTCGTCGCCGTCGAACGGACGTTCAAGCTGGAGTGGCCGTCGGAAGCCCCTGAGGTCGAAGTCAGCTACGCCAACGACCTGCTCAGATCGCTGATGAGCCTGCCGACGGAGGAAATCCCCGAACGGCCGCGGTCTACGGCCGCCCTTCTGGCCAGCGTGGCGTCACTCGCCGGAGAACTTGAGAGCTAGCCAGGAGAAGTCGAGCAAAGATCGATGGAAGGGGCAAGGTTAGAGGCAAAGCTCTCTGAGGTGGCTCGAGCGCTGTCGCCGCGTCAGCCCACGCGGCCTGTGTCCGATTCCGGGACACCGATCCGATCACAGGTGTGATTCACCGCACCCTGGCTAAGGTCGTCAATTCGCGGATGACTCGGGCCGCATCCCGGAGGCACGGTGGATGCGGGCGAAGACGTTCGAGCGACTGGTCCGTGATGTCCGATTCGCCAGCGAGGTGGCCACGACAACGGCGGGACAGCTAGTGGAACTGGCGGGCGATCGCCTGCATCTCGACCACGCACAGGTCGGTCGGCGTCCGAGACGAGCGGCAAGGGGTTGCCGGTCAGCGGCTCGGCGGCGAACACATCGACCAGGGCGAACGGGACTGCGCTTCGTCATCCTCGACTCCTTCTTCGGCGATCACGGCCCGCTCAGCCTAGGGAAGTCGGGCTCGTAGGGTGAGGGACATGCGTATCGGGATTGCTGGAGGCCACGGTCAGATCGCTCTGCTGCTGGCGAAGGAGTTGGCCGCCCGCGGCGACCAGCCGGTCGCGCTGATCCGCAACCCGGACCAGTCCGACGACGTACGCGCCGCCGGGGCTGAGCCGGCGGTGGTCGATCTCGAGCACGCGACCGACCAGGCCGTGGCCGAGGCCATCCAGGGCTGCGACGCGGTGGTGTTCGCCGCCGGGGCCGGGCCCAACAGCGGGCCGGCGCGCAAGGAGTCGATGGACTACGGCGGTGCGGTCAAGCTGATCGCGGCCGCGCGGATCGCCGGGATCAGCCGCTACGTCATCGTCAGCAGCATGGGCGCCGACGCCGAGCTCGAGGGCGACGACACGTTCAGCATCTATCAGCGGGCCAAGGGCCGGGCCGATGACGCGCTGCGCGCCAGCGGGCTCGACTTCACCGTCGTCCGACCCGGCAACCTGACCAACGACGAGCCCACCGGCCGGATCAGCATCGCGCCCAAGCTCGACCGCGGCCAGATCCCCCGCGCCGACGTCGCCGCCACCCTGGCCGCCGTCCTCAACACGCCGGAGCACCATCGGCCAGAGCTTCGACCTGCTCGCCGGTGACACCCCGATCGCCGAGGCCGTCACCACCCTCTGAGCCCAACCAGTCCAGCAAACGCAAAGAAGCGCCGAGCCCGAAGGCTCGACGCTTCTCAGCGTTGGTCTGGTGGGACCTCAGATGGGGCGAACGCTCTCCGCCTGCAGGCCCTTCTGGCCCTGGGTGGTGCTGAACTCGACGCGCTGACCCTCATCGAGCGAACGGTAGCCGGTGGACTCAATCGCGCTGAAGTGCACGAATACGTCCGGGCCTCCGCCGTCGACCGCGATGAAGCCGAAGCCCTTTTCGCTGTTGAACCACTTGACGGTTCCTTGTGCCATGAAACAACTCTCCTACTGTGTTGAAGCCGCACCTCGCGGCCTCGTCTGCTGTCGGGCACCAGATCGAGCTCGCACCCACGCAATTCCCAGGGGCGCAGCACTTACTACGGCTCAAGATCTTGCAACAGCGAACTCAACTATCTCACGGATCCTCGCCGCGGCATACCCCGGCCACGCCGAATCTCGCTCGACCCCCGCGCGACTCCCCGCCAGGATGACCCCATGCGCAGCCTCGACTACTTCGTCGCCGTCACCCTCGACGGCTTCATCGCCGGCCCGGACGGCGCGTTCGACTTCTTCGGGGTCGATCCCGACTACCTCGCCGAGCTCAACGCCGACTGGGGCGACGGCCTGCCCACCGGGCTGCACGACGCCCTCGGCCTCACCCCGCCCGGCACCCGCTGGGACACCGTGGTCATGGGCCGCGGCGCCTTCCAGCCCGCCCTCGACGCCCAGGTCGCCGACCCGTACGCCCATCTGCGGACCGTCGTCTACTCCTCCACCCTCGACCCGGCCGACCACCCGGGAGTCGAGATCGTCGCCACCGACCCGGTCGACCACGTCCGCGCGCTCAAGGCCGAGGACGGCCTGGCCATCTGGCTGTGCGGCGGCGCCCGGCTGGCCGGGACGCTGATCGACGAGATCGACCGGCTCGTCCTCAAGATCAACCCGGTGACCATCGGCGCCGGGCTGCCGCTGTGGCGGACCGAGTTCGCCGCCCGGTCGTGGCGATTGGCGGGCACCGCGCGTACGCCGGGGGTGTGATCGTCGCCGAGTACGCGCGTAACGATCCGCCAACGACCTGACCGCGTCCCCGCCTGGCAGCCGTCGCGCGGCAATTCGGCCGTCAGCGCGGCCCTTACCCTGAGGTCTTCTCTTCGAACGAGGCCCGAATTGACCCCCAGCACCACCACCAGCGCACTCGGGGGCCTCAGCTGGAACACCACCGCGGGATGACCGACTGGACCACCGCGGCCGCACTCAAACTCACGCTCGAACGCCGGTGGCGTTCCGGCGCCATCCTCAAGGCGTACGCCGCGGGCGACCTGCACGTGCCGTTCGCGCTGCCGGTCCGCCGGCCCGAGGCCCGCGACCTCACCGAGCGCCGCGACGAGGTCGCCGCCTGGTTGCGCGAACTCAGCGTCGGCTGCGCCCCCACCCCCGACCGGCCCGGGCTGCGGATCGAGAGCACCCCGGTGTCCGGTCAGCGCCAGGTCGGCCTCCGCGCCCTCCCCCGCCGGGTCTGGTTCGACAGCTTCGAGGCGGTCTTCGGCTGGCTCGGCGTGCTCGACGAGATCCAGACCCTCGACCGGCTGCTGGCCGTGACCGCCGACCAGCTGCCGGACCTGCTCGAGTGGGCGAAGCGGTCGCCGCGGATGCTCCTCGAACACGCCGAGATCTGGCCGCAGCTGCTGGCCGCCGTGACCTGGATCGCCGAGCACGACACCCCGGTCCAGCTCCGCCAGATCGACGCCGTCGCGGTCGACATCCGCTTCATCGAGCAGCACCGGGTGCTGCTCGGGCGGCTGCTCGACCAGGTGCTGCCGTCCGACCGGATCGACGGCCGCTACCCGCACGCGCAGTTCGCCGCCCGCTACCGCTTCGAGCGCCGCCCCGACTACACCCGGGTCCGCAGCCTCGGTGACCCCGCGCAGCTGCCGGCCGGACTGACCGAGCTCACCGTGCGGACCGAGGAGCTGGGCCGACTCGACGTCGCCGCCGACCGGGTCGATCCTGGTCGAGCACGACGCCAGCTATCTCGCGCTGCCCGACCTGCCCGGCACGGTCGCGCTGCTCGGCACCGGCGCCGCGCTCGGCTCGGTGGCCGCGCGGAGCTGGCTGACCGGGCGCCGCATCCACTACTGGGGCGACATCGACACCCGCAGTTTCGTCACCCTCAACCGGCTCCGCGCGCGCTATCCCGACGTCCACTCGGTGCTGATGGACGAGGCCACCCTGCTCGCCCACCGGGAGCGCTGGGCGGTCGAGGAGAAGCCGGCCGATGTCGCGCTGCCGCTGCTCACCCGCGCGGAGTCCGCGCTCTACGCCGATCTGGTCGACGGCCACCACGGCCACCGGGTCCGGCTCGAGCAGGAGCGGATCAGCTTCGCCCGAGTCCTCGAGGCCCTCGCCCTCGACTGAGCCGCTCAGAACTTCAGGAGCGGGAGCAGGAGCTCGAAGCTGCGCCATGAGTAGGTTCGGCGGACCGTGACTCGCCCGTGGCTCGGCGGTCGAGGCCGAGGACGCGATGCGCTCGCACCTCGACGAGGTGCGCGACGCCATCGCGGTCACCCTGATCCAGCTCGACTGACCCCGCTCGACCAACGGCGGCTCGCCTGGCCGTCCCCGGTCCGCGGGGGGAGACTGAGCAGGTGAGCAGCGAACGCAACGTCCTCGGCGGACCGCTCGAGCCGTGCAGCGACGACCCGGTGACCGGCTACTACCGCGACGGGTCGTGCACCTGCGGACCGGCGCAGGCCCGGCACCTGATCTGCACCGTGGTCACCACCGAGTTCCTCGACCACCAGCGCTCGGTCGGCAACGACCTGATCAGCCCGGTGCCCGAGTACGGCTTCCCCGGCCTGCACCCGGGCGACCGCTGGTGCGTCGTCGCCGACCGCTGGGCCCAGTCGTACGCGGCCGGCGTCCGGGTCCCGGTGGTGCTGGCCTCGACCAACGTCCGCACCCTCGAACTGATCCCGCTGACCGCGCTGCAGGAGACGGCCGTCGACGTGCCCTTCGACGCCAGCTCGCTCGACGAGTCGCCCTGATCAGGGCCGGCCTTCTTCTCCACTCAGGTCTACGCGGACGCCGAGTAGCCGCACCGGGCGGGTGATCTCGAAGCGGTCGAGCACGACCAGCGCGTGCGCGGCGACCGCGGCCGGGTCGGTGGTCGGGGCTGGGAGCTTGCCGGTCTTGACCGCGGTGAAGAAGCTCGCGGTCCGCACGATCACCGCGACGTGGGTGGCGGTGCGGCCCAGCGCGAACGCCTCGCGGCTGACGTCCTCGGCCAGCGCGGCGACCTGCTCGCGGATCGCGTCGCGTCGGTCAGGTCCTGCGGATAGGTCACCTGTTTGCTGCGCGAGCGGGCCACCCGTTCGGTCGGGTCGATGGTCCGGGCCGTGCCGCCGCGGGCCAGCGCGCGCAGCCCCGGCCCGATGGTCGGACCGAACCACGCGGCCAGGGCGTTGCGGTCGGCGGTGGCCAGGTCGGTCACCGTGCGGAGCCCGTGTTCGTGCAGCCGGGTCGCGGTGCGCTTGCCGATCCCCCACAGCGCGGTGACGTCGCGCTCGCCCATCAGCGGCAGCCAGTTGGCCGACGAGAGCCGGAACACCCGCTCGGCCGAGTCCTTGGCGAAGCCGGTGGCCATCTTGGCCCGTTCCTTGGTCTCGCCGATCCCGATCGCGCAGGTCAGCCGGGTCTGCTCGAGCACCGCAGCCCGGATCTGCTGGGCCAGCGCCTCGGGATCGTCGGTGTCGGCCCCGAGCACCGACTCGTCCCAGCCCCAGATCTCGACCGGGCCGAAGGTGCGGAGCACGGCGACGACTTCGGCGCTGGCCGCGTCGTAGGCCGGATGGTCGCTGGGCAGGAAGACCGCGTCCGGGCACTTCTTCAGCGCCCGGGCCAGCGGGATCCCCGAGTGCACCCCGAACGCGCGGGCCTCGTACGAGGCGGTGGCCACGACCTGACGCGGCCGGGTCGGATCGCCGTCGCCGCCGACCACGACCGGGCGGCCGCGCAGCTCCGGTCGCCGGCGGATCTCCACCGCGGCGAGGAACTGGTCGAGGTCGACGTGCAGGATCCACACCTCAGGTGGTGCTCCCCGGCTCGAGCCGCGCCCCGGCCGGCACCACCGCTCCGGCGGCGATGACGGCGTCGCGTCCGATCATCGCCACCGCGTCGGCCCCGAACCCCTCGGGCAGCGGCGCGCCGACCCGGGCGCCCGCCCCGATCCGGGTCCCGCGGTCGACCAGCGCACCGGTGACCACCGCCCCGGCCTCGACCACCACGTCACCGAAGAGCACGGACTCGACCACCGACGCTCCGGCCTCGACGACCACCCCGGGCCCCAGCACGCTGCGACTCACCGACCCGGCGACCACGCACCCGTCGCTGATCACGCTGGTGCTCGGCGCGCACCCGGTGACGAAGCGGGCCGGCGGGCCCGGCGTACGCGCGGTGATGATCGGCCAGTCGGCGCGGAACAGGTCGGTGTCGCCGTCGAGCAGTTCCAGATGGGCGGTCAGGTAGGCCTCCGGGCGACCGAGATCGCGCCAGTAGCCGGGCAAGGCCCAGCCGTGGACCTGCCCGCGTTCGACCAGTGCCGGGATCAGGTACTCGCCGAAGTCGCCGAGCAGGCTGCCGTCCTCGCCGTCCTCGCCGTCGGCCTCCGCGGTGGTCGACAGCCGCCGGTGCTCCTGCTCGAGCACCTCGATCAGCGGACCCGGCGCGTACGCGAAGATCTCGGTGGCCACCGTGGTCGTGGTCGGTTCGTCGGGCTTGTAGTCGAAACCGACCACCCGACCGTCGTCGTCGACGGTCACGCAGGCGTGGTGGCCGGCGTCGTCGAGCGACACCTCGGTGGTGACGATGGTGCACTCGGCGCCGCGGCGCAGGTGCTCCTCGATGACGTCGCGATAGTCGAGCCGATAGACGTGGTCGGCGCTGAGCACCAGCAGCACCTCGGGGTCATGGCTGCGGATGGCGTCGCGGATCTGCAGCAACTGCTCGGCGTTGCCGCTGACGAACCCCTCGTCGGCCACCGATCCGGTGCCCTGCTCGGGCACCACCAGTCGGAATCCGCCGCGGTTCCGGTCGAGGTCCCACGGCTTGCCGTTGCTCACCACCTCGGTGATCGAGCGGGCCAGGAACTGCACCGCGACCCAGACGTCCTCGACCTCGGAGTTGCGCAGGTTGGACAGCGGGAAGTCGATCATCCGGTAGCTCCCGGCGAACGGCAGCACCGGCTTGGCCCGCTCCCGGGTCAGCACATCCATCCGGCTGCCCGCCCCTCCGGCTTGGATCACGGCCAGGACTCGCGGTCGCCTCATCCGACGATTCTTCCGGACCGGGTCGCGCGGACCGGATCGGGGGAGGGCGGTGGCGCGGACCCAGCGACCGGCGACCGCGTCCGCCGCATAGGCTGCGCAGCAATCTCAGACCGATCGCAAGAAGGGGGACCCGCGCGTGCCGCAGCAGGTTCAGGGCGTCATTTCCCGGAGCAAGGATGCTCCGGTCGAGTTGGTCACCATCAACGTCCCGGACCCCGGTCCGGGCGAAGCGGTGGTCACGATCCAGGCCTGCGGGGTCTGCCACACCGATCTGCACTACGTCCAGGGCGGGATCGGCGACGACTTCCCCTACCTGCTCGGGCACGAGGCCGCCGGGATCGTCGAGGCGGTCGGCGACGGCGTCACCGACGTGGCGCCCGGTGACTACGTGATCCTCAACTGGCGGGCCGTCTGCGGCAACTGTCGGGCCTGCAAGCGCGGCCGCCCGTGGTACTGCTTCGCCACCCACAACGCCACCCAGAAGATGACCCTGGAGGACGGCACCGAGCTGTCCCCGGCCCTGGGCATCGGCGCGTTCATCGAGAAGACCCTGGTCGCGGCGGGTCAGTGCACCAAGGTCGACCCGGCCGCCCGTCCGGCCGCCGCCGGCCTGCTCGGCTGCGGCGTGATGGCCGGGCTCGGTGCGGCGATCAACACCGGCCACGTCGGTCGCGGCGACAGCGTCGCGGTCATCGGCTGCGGCGGCGTCGGCGCGGCGGCCATCGCCGGCGCCCGGCTGGCCGGGGCGTCCAAGATCATCGCCGTCGACATCGACGACCGGAAGCTGGCCACCGCGCAGGAACTCGGCGCCACCCACACGATCAACTCCTCGCAGGTCGACGCGGTCGAGGGCATCCAGGGCCTGACCGAGGGCAACGGGGCCGACGTGGTGATCGACGCGGTCGGCCGCCCGGAGACCTACAAGCAGGCGTTCTACGGCCGCGACCTGGCCGGGACCGTCGTGCTGGTCGGCGTACCCACCCCGACGATGACCCTCGAGCTGCCGCTGCTCGACGTGTTCGGCCGCGGCGGGTCGCTGAAGTCGAGCTGGTACGGCGACTGCCTGCCCGACCGTGACTTCCCGATGCTCATCGACCTCTATCTCCAGGGCCGGCTGCCGCTCGACGCCTTCGTCACCGAGGAGATCGGGATCGACGACATCGAGGCGGCGTTCGAGAAGATGCACCACGGCGACGTGCTGCGCTCCGTGGTGATCATGTGACCGCCCGGATCGACCACACCGTCACCTCGGGCACCTTCTCGCTCGACGGCGAGACCTTCGACGTCGACAACAACGTCTGGGTGGTCGGCGACGACACCGAGTGCATCGTCATCGACGCCCCGCACCAGGTCGAGGCCATCGTCGAGCTGGTCGCCGGGCGGACGGTGCGCGCCATCGTCTGCACCCACGCCCACGACGACCACGTACGCGTCGCCCCGGCTCTGGCCGCGGCGGTCGGGGCGCCGATCCTGCTGCATCCCGACGACCTGCCGGTCTGGCACCTGACCCACGAGGCCGAGCCCGACGGCACCCTGACCGACGGCCAGGTGATCGAGGTCGCCGGGACCACGCTCGAGGTGCTGCACACCCCGGGTCACGCACCCGGGGCGGTCTGCCTCTACGCGCCCGACCTGCACGTGGTCTTCACCGGCGACACGCTGTTCAACGGTGGACCCGGGGCGACCGGCCGCAGCTTCAGCGACAAGCCGCTGCTGCTGCGCAGCATCACCGAGAAGCTGCTCGGCCTGCCGCTGCCGACCATCGTCAAGACCGGCCACGGCGACGACACCACCATCGCCGACGAACGCGCCGGCATCCTCGCTGAACAATCCTGAGTCGACGCGTGGGGGCCAGGAATACTGGTCCCCATGAGATTGATCTTGAGGTTGTTGGCCAACGCGGCGGCGCTCGCCGTGGCCACCTGGCTGCTGAGCGGCATCACCCTGACCGCCGACACGATGGCCAAGAAGGTGTTCGCGCTGCTGGTGGTGGCGTTGATCTTCGGCGTGCTCAACGCGGTGATCAAGCCGATCTTCCGGCTGGTCACGCTGCCCATCGTGCTGCTGACCCTGGGGATCTTCCTGATCGTCATCAACGCCTGCATGCTGCTGCTCACCTCGTGGGTGTCGGACAAGGTCGATCTCGGCTGGAGCGTCGACGGCTTCTGGACCGCGGTGTTCGGCGCGCTGATCGTCTCGGTGGTCAGCTTCCTGCTCAACGCGTTCCTGCCCGACGCGAACGAGACGCGTCGCGGGCGTGGCTGACGCCGGCCGGCCCGGGGCCGGGGCGTCGTCCCCGGTGCGGGTGGTCTTCGTCTGCTGGGGCAACATCTGCCGCTCGCCGATGGCCGAGCGGGTGGCCGAGAAGATCGCCGCCGACGAGGGGCTGACCGACGTGGTCTTCACCAGCGCGGCGACCAGCACCGAGGAGCTCGGCGCACCGATCGACCCGCGGGCGGTGGCGGTGCTGGCCGAGCACGGCTACCGCACCGACGACCACCGCGCCCACCAGATCACCCGGGCCGAGATCGAGCAGGCCGACCTGGTCATCGCGGCCGAGGGCATCCACCTGACCAAGATGCGGGCCATCGCCCCCGGCGCGACCAACCTCAGTCTGCTCACCGATTACGACCCGGACGCCGAGCCCGGCTCGGGCGTCCCCGACCCCTGGTACGGCACCGACGCCGGCTTCTACGGCACCCTGTCCGCGGTCGAGGCGGCCATCCCCGGGGTGCTCGACCAGGTCCGCGCGCTGCGCCGCTGACCTTCCGTACGCGCTGAAACGCGTCGGACCCCCGAGCCACCCGCCCACCGCGTACGCGGTCGAGGGGGTTCGGGGGTCCGAGCGTTTCCGGGTCGATCAGGCGGGGACCGGCGCCCGTAGCGGGTCGAGCACCCGGCGCCGGGCCACGGCCAGCACGCTGGCGATCCCGGCGATCAGCAGCCAGGCGACCAGCAGCGCGGCGTGGTGGCCGGCCCCGGGCCCGTCGCTGACGATCGCCCGCAGCCCCTCGAGCGCCGGGGTGGTGGGCAGGAACGGGGTGATCGTGTCGAACGCCGCCGGCAGCGCGGAGGTGATCGTCCCGGCCGCGGCCAGCACCAGGACCGCCACCGAGATGAACCGGCCGACGCCGCCGAACCAGGCGACCAGCGCGTGGTTGATCACCGCGAAGGTCACCCCGGTGAGCAGCGCGAACACGGTCAGCGCGCCGAACGCCCGGCCGTCGAGATCGAGCAGCGCCCCCAGCACCCCGGACAGGGCCAGCGCCTGAACCCCGGTGACGGCCACGGCCGGCAGCACGCCCTCGAGCGCCAGCCGCCACGACGGCTTCATCGACGACAGCACCCGGCTCGACATGGTCCGCAACAGCAGGAAGCTGGCCAGCGCGCCGAGCCACAACGCGATCACCGTGAGCAGTGTGGTGCTCGCCTGGTTGGGGAAGATCTCGGTGCTGGTCGGGGTCTTGACCGGCGTGGTCACCACCGACGACAGCGTGTTGCGCAGCTCCTTGCTGAAGCTGGGCACCTGATCCTTGCCCTGGTCCAGCCCGTCGGCGAACTTCTCGGTGCCGTCGGCCAGCTCCTCGCCGCCGTCGGCCAGCTGACCGACCCCGGCGTAGAGCTGCTGGGCGCCGTCGGCCGACTGCGCGGTCCCGTCGGCCAGCTGCGAGGTCCCGGTGGCCAGCTGGTCGGCCCCGGTGGCCAGCTGCCGGCCGCCGCCGGCCAGCTCGTTGGTGCCGGTGGCCAGTTTCCCGAGACCGGTGGCCAGCTGTCCGACGCCGTCGGTGTAGTCGCCCACGCCGCCGGCGAAGGTCTTGGTCCCGGCGACGAACGCCTTGAAGCCGCCGACCTCGTCGGGATCGGTGCCGAAGCGCAGCGCGGTGAGGATCTGGTCGAGACCACCGGCGCCCTGGGCCAGCCCGGTGGCGCCGTCGGACAGCTGCTTGGCCCCGCCGGCCAGCGCGGTCGCGCCCTGCGAGAGCTGGGTGGCCGCGTCGGCCAGGCCCGGGGGTGTCGCCGCCGTCGGGACTCTGCAGCCCCTGGTAGGCCGCGGTGGTTCCGGCCTTCAGACCGGCATACCAGCCGTCGCAGCCCTCCTCGGAGAGCTCCTCGGGGCAGGCCAGCTGCGCGTTGATGTCGGCGACTTCGTCCGGGTCGGCCTCGCTGAGCGCCTGGAAGGCGTCGGCGTACTGGTTCAGCCCGCCGGCGAACGCGCCCACACCCCCGGCGTACTCGATCACGCCGTCGCGGTAGGCCTTCGAGCCGGCCGCGTACTGGGTGACCCCGGCGGCGAACGGCGTGGTCCCCAGGCCCTGGGTCTGCTCGCTGCCGTTCTGCAGGGCCTTGAGTCCGCCGGCGACCTGGGTGGCGCCGTCGGCGATCCCGTCGGCGCCGTCGGCGAGCCGGTCGCCGCCCTTGGCCAGCTTCTCGGCCCCGGCCGCCGACTGGCTGGTGCCGTCGGCCAGCTGGTCGACGCCGTCGGCGAAGGTGCCCACGCCGGTCGCGTACTGACCGACGCCGCTCGACAGCTCCTGGGCACCCGAGTCGAGCTGGGTCAGCCCGCTGGCGAAGGTGCCGGTGCCCTTCTCGGTCTCCCGGATGCCGTCGGACAGCCCGGTGGTGCCGTCGGAGAGCTTGCCGGCCGCCGTGGCCAGGGTGGTGAACTGCTTGCCGGTCTGGTTGAAGCCGATGTAGATGTTCTTCAGGTAGCCCTCGGTCAGCGTGGCGTTGAGCACCTTGGTGGCCTGCGCGGTGATCGCCTGCCCGACGACCGGGTCGGCCAGCCCGGTGATCTGCGAGGTCTGGACGTCGATGGTCGCGTGCTTGACCTCGTCCGGGTCGTCCTTCGAGTACGAGGTGGCGTTCTTCGAGAAGCTCTCGGGGATGGTGACCACGGCGGCGTACGCGCCCGAGGCCAGACCGGCGGCGGCGTCCTCGTCGTCGGTGATCAGCCAGCTGAAGTTGGGGTCGTCGTCCGCACTGACCAGCCCACCGGCCAGCTGCCGGCCGAGCGGCACGAGCTGCTGGTCGATGGTCACCGGGTCGTCGTTGTTGACGATCGCCGCCTGCACCCGGCCGAGCCGGTCGCTGGAGTTCCAGCCGGCCCACAGGAAGCCGCCGGCCACGACCAGCGGGACCAGGATCAGTCCGACGAGGGTCCACACCCCGGCCCGGCGGGCGGTGGTGGCGCGTTCGAGGGAGAACATCTCAGAGTCCTTGTCGTACGAGGGAGTCGTGCGGGTCGGTCTGCTCGCCGGCGGCCGGCGGATGGATCAGCGCGTCGACGGCGGCCAGGTCGGCGGTGGCGAGGACCACCGACTGCTCGGTCGGCTGCGTGGCCAGGTGGGCGATCAGCGTGGTCAGGGCGCTGCGGTCGCGCTCGTCGTGCAGCTGCTCGGCGTGGTCGACGAAGATCACCGCCGGCCGGCGGCGGCCCAGGGCCAGCAGCTCGGCGCGGAAATCGCTGCCGTCGGCGCAGTCCAGGTAGGCGGTGCGGCTGCGGATCGCGCCGGCCTGCTCGGGCAGCACCAGCCCGGCGACCTTGGCTCTGCCGCCGGTGCTGCGCATCCGACCGGCCAGGGTCAGCAGCAGCGCGGTCCGCTCGGTGGCGGTGCCGTCACCGACCACCACGACCTCGCGCGGCGGGACGGCGATGGCCATGGTCCGACCGCCGACCGGAAGCTCCTCGGCGTACGCGAGGTGCCGGTCGTCCGGCGTCGGCCAGGAGGCCAGCGAGACCTGGTGGACCAGACCCTCTCCCTCGACGTCGAACGACGGCAGCAGCCGGTCGAGCCAGCGCGGCAACCACCAGGCCTTGGCGCCGAGCAGGTGCAGCACGGCCGGGACCAGGGTCATCCGGACGATGAACGCGTCGACGAACACCCCGACGGCCAGCCCGAGGCCGATGGCCTTGATCGGCCCCTCGCCCTCGGGGACGAAGGCGGCGAAGACGCCGAACATGATCACCGCGGCGGCGACCACGACCCGCGACGAGGCGGCGAACCCGTCCTCGATCGCCCCGTGCGCCCGGGCGCGGGCGGAGCGCGGGGGTCCAAGGGGGTCGCCCCCCTTGCTGTGAAGACTGTGGACGTACTCCTCGCGCATCCGGGAGACCAGGAAGACCTCGTAGTCCATGGCCAGGCCGAACAGGATGCCCATCAGCAGGATCGGCAGGAAGCTGATCACCGGCGCGGGTTCCTCGACGTTGAGCGGACCGCCGAGCCAGTTGTACTCGAAGACCATCGCGGTGGCGCCGAACGCGGCGGCGACGCTGAGCAGGTAGCCGACCGTGGCCTTGATCGGCACGGCGATCGAGCGGAAGACCATGGCCAGCAGGATCAGCGACAGCCCGACGACCAGGATGCCGAACGGGACCAGCGCCTGGCCGAGCCGGTCGGAGATGTCGATGGCCACGGCGTTGAACCCGGTGACCGCGATGTCGATGTCGTACCTGTCCTTGATCATCGGCGCGAGCGCCCGGATGTCCATCACGACCTGCTTGGTCTCCGGGGCGTCCGGGCCGGTGGTCGGGACGACCTGGATGATCCCGGTGCTGGCGTCGGCGTTCGGGGTGGCCAGCGGGACCGACGCGACACCCGGCACCTTCTTGAGCTCGTCGGCGATGTCGTCCATCACCCCGAGCGGGTCGTCGGAGCCGACGATGGTGGCCGAGACGATGAGCGGGCCGTTGTAGCCGGGGCCGAAGTGGTCGCTGATCAGGTCGTAGGTCACCCGGGCGTGGCTGCCGGCCTCGGCGTGACCGGGGCTGGGCAGCGCGAGCTGGAGGTCCTTGGCCGGGTAGGCCATCGCGCCGATGCCGGCGATGACCAGCACGATGGTCAGCACCGGGATCTTGGTGACCAGCCGGACCCAGCGGCGGGCCAGGCCGATCCGCGGCGTGGGGTGGATGGCCTTGGGCTTGGCCGGCCGCGGCGTACGCACCTTGGGGGTGAGCTTGGCCCCGGCGAAGCCGAGCATGGCCGGCAGCAGGGTGAGGGCGATGAGCACGGCGATGGCCACGCCGATGGCCGCGGCGATGCCCATGGTGGCCAGGAACGGGATCCCGGCCACGGCCAGTCCGGCCAGCGCGATCATCACCGTCATCCCGGCGAAGACCACGGCCGAGCCGGCGGTGCCGACCGAGCGGGCGACCGACTCCTCGACCTCCATCCCGGCGGCGAGCTGGTCGCGGTGCCGCGACACGATGAACAGCGCGTAGTCGATCCCCACGGCCAGACCGAGCATCACCGCGAGCAGCGGGGTGGTCGAGGACACGGTGAGCACCGCGGTGGCCGCGAAGATGACGGTCATGGTGATGGCCACGCCGAGGATCGCGGTCAGCAGCGGCATCCCGGCGGCGCGCAGCGAGCCCAGGGTGAGCAGCAGCACGACCATGGCGATGACCACACCGAGCAGCTCGACGATGCTGAAACCGGGGACGCTGTTGTTGTAGGCGTCGCCGCCGATCGAGGTGGTCGAGCCGGGGAGGTCGGCCTGCAGGTCGGTGGCGACGGTGCTCATCGCGTCGAGCGTGGCCGGCGGGATCGACTGGGCGTCGTCGAGCAGCCGGATGCTGACGATGGCGGCCGAGTCGTCATCGGCGATGACGCCCTTGGCGTACTTCTGGAACGGTGAGGTGGCGCCGTCGACCCGATCGATCTCGCGCAGGTCGCGGGTCGCCTGGGTGATGGCCTCGCGGACGGTGGTCGAGCGGACGTCGGTGCCCTCGGCCGGGATGACGATGAGCTGCGCGGTGGTCCCGCTGACCTGCGGGAAGGTCCGGTTGAGCGAGTCGAGCGCGGTCTGCGACTCGGTGCCGGGGAGCGCGAAGCTGTCCTGGAACTTGCCGCCGGCGATCCCGGCCAGCCCGCCGAGCACGACGAGGACGATCAGCCAGGCGAGCAGGACGGCGCCGCGTCGGCGGAAGGCGGTACGCCCCAACCCGTACAGGAATGACGACACCTGGGTTCCCGAACCTCTCGTCAGCGCGGATACACAACTGCATCCGATGCAATAATGTATGGGATACATTCCCGTATTGAAACTCTCCGGACCCGACCGCAGGGGTGAGCTGACGCACATGAGCGACCTACTCGCTGACGAGACCAAGGTCAGCCCTCGGCGTGCCCAGACCCGCGAGCGGCTGATGACCGCCGCCGCGACCGTGTTCGCGGCCCGCGGCATCCTCGGCTCGAGCGTCGAGGAGATCTGCGAGGCGGCCGGTTTCACCCGCGGGGCGTTCTACTCCAACTTCGCCGACAAGGACGCCCTGGTCCTGGCCATGATCCAGGCCAACATCGCCCAGCAACTGGCCGGCGCCGAGCGGGCCATCGCCGCCGTCCGCTCCTTCGAGGGCGACCCCGGCGACGTGGTCGCGCAGGCGCTCAACGAGCTCGAGGCGTTCGGTGCTCCGAGCCGCGAGTCGGTCCTGGTCCAGCAGGAACTCCTGCTCTACGCCGCCCGCCGGCCCGAGCTCCGCGGCACCCACCAGGCCTTCGTCAACCAGTGCCTGCACCAGGTCGGCGAGCTGCTGGCCGACGCCATGCAGGAGGGCGGGCTGCGCTTCAGCGTGCCCACCGACCAGGCGATCGAGATGCTGGCCGCAGCGCACAGTCACATGCGGCTGCAGTCGCTGTTCACCGGGACGAACGACCTGGCCATCATGCACACGCTGCTGCTGACCATCGCCCACCCGACCGCTGAGTGACGCCCGACCCGCGGGCCGGTCGCTCGCCCGGTCCGGGCGGGTCCAACAGCCATACTGAAGCCATGCACATCCTGGTGGTCGACGATGATCAAGCCGTACGCGATTCGCTGCGGCGATCGTTGGAGTACAGCGGCTACGAGGTCAGCGCGGCCGAGGACGGGGTGCAGGCGCTGGCCCGACTGGCCGCGGTCCGCCCCGACGCGGTGATCATGGACGTGATGATGCCGCGGCTCGACGGCCTCGAGACCACCCGGATGCTGCGCTCGGCCGGCAACGACGTCCCGATCCTGGTGCTGACCGCGCGCGACGCGGTCGGGGACCGGGTCGACGGACTCGACGCCGGCGGCGACGACTACCTGGCCAAGCCGTTCGCGCTCGACGAGTTGCTGGCCCGGCTGCGGGCGCTGGTCCGGCGGGCCGGGACGGTGGCCGACTCGGCCGACCCCTCGACCCACAGCCTGTCGTTCAGCGACCTGGTCCTCAACACCCAGACCCGCGAGGTGCTCCGCGGTCCGCGACAGATCAACCTGACCCGGACCGAGTTCGCGCTGCTCGAGGCGTTCATGCAGCACCCGCGCCGGGTGCTCGAGCGCAGCTGGCTGCTCAACGAGGTCTGGGGATTCGACTTCCCGACCACGGCGAACTCGCTCGAGGTCTACATCGGCTACCTGCGGCGCAAGACCGAGGCCGGGGACGAGTCGCGCCTGATCCACACGGTCCGCGGCGTCGGCTACGTGCTCCGCGAGACCCCGCCGTGATCCCCGGACGGCGATGCTCCGCTCGCTGAGGGCGTGGCTGCGCGCGCTGCCGCTGCAGCGCCGGGTCGCCTACCTGACCACGTTCGCGGTGGCGCTGACCCTGGCCTCGACCGGGGCGGCCGGCTACGTGACCGTGCGGGTCTCGCTCTACCAGGCGCTGGACGCCGAGCTGGTCGAGACCGGCACGTCGGTGGCCGCGGTGTCCGCGGCGCCGGAGATCCAGCGGCTCGGCGGGCTGACCGAGAGCGCACTGCGGGCCGGCAACGTGAGCATCGCCGCGGTCCGCGCCGACGGCAAGATCTACTACGTCCCCGACGAGCGCGACAACCTGGTCATCGGACCCGACGAGCTGGCCATCGCCCGGCTGCAGCGCGGCTACTCGGCCCGATCGGGGGTCGCGACCAACGGCGACGAGTACCGGATCGTCGCCGTCCCGATCACCGAGCTCGAGGGCAACTACGCGCTGATCATCGGGCGCCCGTTGCAGGGCACCAACAACACGCTCAGCTCGCTGTGGCTGGTGCTGATGAGCTTCGGCGGCTCCGGCGTGATCATCGCCGCGATCGTCGGCGCCAGCGTGGCCCGGTCGAGCCTGCGGCCGGTGCGCCAGCTCTCCGAGGCGGTCGAGCACGTCACCGCGACCAAGGAGCTGTCGCCGATCAAGATCGACGCCAGCGGTGACCTGGCCCGGCTGGCCTCGTCGTTCAACCAGATGCTGGCCTCGCTCAACTCCTCCCGCGTACGGCAGGCCCAGCTGATCGCCGACGCCGGCCACGAACTGAGGACGCCGCTGACCAGCCTGCGGACCAACATCGACCTGCTCGCCGCCGACGCCCGGATGGGCATGCTCAGCGAGCAGGACCGGGTGGCGATCATGGGCGACGTCACCGCCCAGCTGGTCGAGTTCACCTCGTTGATCGGCGACCTGGTCGCGCTGGCCCGCGACGAGACCTCGGCGACGCCGGAGCCGATGGACTTCCGCGACGTGGTCAACGCCGCGCTCGACCGGGTCCGGCGCCGCGCCCACGGGCATGACCTTCGACGTCGAGCTCGACCCCTTCTACGTGGTCGGCGAGTCCGACATGCTCGAGCGCGCGGTGACCAACCTGCTCGACAACGCGGTCAAGTGGAGCCCCCCGCACGGCGTCATCCGGGTCCAGCTCGAGGGCGACCGGCTCCGGGTCGCCGACCAGGGCCCCGGCATCGCCGAGGACGACCTGCCCCACGTCTTCGACCGCTTCTACCGCGCCGACAGCTCGCGCAACACCCCCGGCACCGGCCTCGGACTGTCGATCGTCGCCCAGACCATCGCCCAGCACGGCGGCTGGGTCCGCGCCGGCCGCTCCGCCCAGGGCGGCGCCGAATTCACCGTCTATCTCCCCGGGGCCAGCAGCATGGAAGCGCTCACCCCGACTCCCGCTCCGGCCACCCGTACGGCGGTCTCCGGAAGCTGACCTCCGGTCCGCCGCGCTGCCGGAACCGTCCGGCCCGCCTGCACCTCGGCGCTGACACCGGCCTCCGGGTCGTTTCCCGGCACGTGCCGCGAAACGGGCCTGACTCGTGGCCTGGCCGGCTCGCCTGCCGGCACGTGCCGGGAAACGCACTGAGACCGGACGCCCGGGGCCAGCGTGATCGGTAGGGCGACCTCCGGACACCGGCTCAGGAGCGGCCGCCGGTCGCGTACGGCGTGTGGGTCGGCAGGGTCATCCGGGGGCCGTGGCGGGGGCGACGGGCGCCGAGCATGCCGAGCAGGGCCTGGACCCGGAACCGGTGGCCGCGGTAGGGCTCGAGGATCTCGGTGCAGGCGTCGTCGTCGAGCACCTCGCCGGTCAGCGCCCAGGTGATGTTCTTGGCCACGTGGTAGTCGCCGATGCTCCAGGCGTCGGGATCGCCGTGGGCCCGCTGGCGCACCTCGGCCGAGGTCCACGGCCCGACGCCGGGGAAGCTGCGCAGGGCCCGGTCGGCCTGCTCGAACGAGGTGCCCAGGGTGCGTTCCAGCGCAGTGGCCCGGACCGCCGTGGTGACCAGGGTCCGGCTGCGTCGCTGCTCGACCCCGGCGGCCAGGAACCGCCAGCTCGGCACCCGGGCCCAGGCCTGCGGGGTCGGCGGGATCCGCATCCCGTAGGCGATCGAGTCAGGATCGCTGGGCCGGGCCGGGCGCCGGTTCGCCGAACTCGTTGACCAGCAGCCGGAAGGCCCGGAACGCCTCTTTGCCGGTCACCACCTGCTCGATGCAGCCGGGGGCCAACGCCTCGAACACCGCCTCGCTGCGACCCACCCGGTAGTGCGACCACCGCCGCCAGGCCTCGACCAGCGGCCGGTGCTCCGGGCGCGGCGCGAAGCCGGCCAGGTCGTCGGCCTCGCCGACCAGTCGGGGCAGTTGGTCGAGCGCCCAGTCCGCCCCCTCGCCCCAGGCCCGGGCGGCGATCTCGGCGCCGTCGACGGCGATCTTGAGCAGCACCGGCCCCTCCGGCGTCCGGGTGGTCCGCAACCAGGTCGTCCCCAACCGGCGATGGGTCGGGTCGCCGGCGCCGCGGCGGTGCAGCCCGAGGATCGGCGCGAGCATGATCGGCCGGTCGAGCCGGAGCCGGCGGGCGGCGCTCGGAGTCATCGGCCGGTCCGTTCGAGCACGAAGCGGTCGGCCTCGGCGACGAAGCCGTTGCGGAGCAGCACCGTACGCGAGGCCAGGTTGGTCGGCTCGACCTCGGCGACCAGCCGCGTCGCCCCCGACCGCCAGGCGTGGTCGACCAACCACCGGCAGGCGCCGGTGGCCACGCCGCGTCCCCGCTGATCCGCGACCACCGCGTACCCGATCTCGACGCTGCCGTCGGTCATCGGGCCGTGGTAGCCGATGTCGCCGACCACCTGTGCGGCGACGACGATCTGCTGCAGCCACCAGACCGGGCGCTCGTCGATCGGGGTGTCGGTCGCCGCGTACGCCGCGCTGAGCAGCGCCAACGCGTCGATGGTCTCGGCCAGCGGGTAGTCCGGATGCCACGCCACGTCGGCCGGTCCGCCGCGACCGGCCAACAGCTCGACTCCTTCGGCACGGCTGAGCGGACGCAGTCCGACCCTCAACGGCCGACGGTCGGCCATGGGTTCTTCCGACAGGCGCCCAACCCCTTGGTCTGCTGCATCATCACCGGCGCCGGGCGACCCGCCCCCGGACAGCCGACGTGCTGGTGCCCCAGCGCGTGGCCGAACTCGTGGTTGACCAGGTAGCGCCGATAGCCGCGCAGATCCGACCCGTACGCGGGCGCCCCGCCCAGCCAGCGGCGCGCGTTGAGCACGACCTTGTCACCGGCCTGGCACGACACCTCGCCGCGGGTCAGCAGCGGTGCGCACAGCGCATCGGTGGTGCCCGGGGTGACCAGATAGGCGTGCAGCGTGGCCCGTTCGGCACGATCGACCAGCTCGAAGCGCGCCGACCCGTTCCCGCGCCAGCTCCGCTCGTCGTCGAGCACCCGCTGGATGGTCTCCGCGACCTCGTCGGGATCGACGGCCAGGTCGTCCTCGACCCGCACGTCGTAGCGGATCAGCCGGCCGGACCCGGCGGCCGGCGCGATGGACAGTCGGGCGTGGTCGTAGGTCCCGGATCCGGTGGCCGGGGGGTCGAGGGCGCGTTCGACCAGGTCCCCCCGCCGGGCGCCGAGCTCGGGCAGACCGTCGTCGTCGGTCGGCGCGGTGGTCGGGCCGGTGGTCGGGGCGGTGCTCGATGTCGAGGGACCGGACGACTCGGCCACGACCGGCAGCGCCGGGATCGGGACGGCCGCGCCGTCGGTTCCGCGCGCCGACGGCAGGGCCTGGACCACGCCGATCAGGCCGACGACCAGGGTGACCCCGAGCAGGACGGCCGTGCCCCGGGTGCGCCCGGGTGCCCAGCCCCGCGTCGTGATCCGGTGTCCGGAGCCGCTCGGTGAGCTATCTTGTGTGCCGGCAGTCGACGGTCGGGTGGTCGGCCGACGGGGGCGATCAGCACGCGGGGAACCGCGTCTGGGCTCGTCACCCCGAAGTTGGCTCACGAGGACTAAGACTAGGTGGAGAACGTTGGCCCACTCGCATTTCAACGCCCGGCACGACGCCACCGGGCCGCAGCCGATGGTCGACCCCGACGAACTGCGCCGACACCGCCGCGCCCTGCGGATCCTGGCCGTCGTGCTCACCCCGCTGGCCATCTGGACCGTGGTCGGGCTGATCGCCCTGTGGCCCGGCGACATCTCCGACTCGGTCAACACCGACGTGGCCGGTTACAGCGTGATCGGCGTGTCCTATCCCAAGGCCGAGATCACCGAACTGGCCGAGATCTCCTGCGACGGGCTGGTCGGGTCGAGTCCCGGCGGCTCGGAGAGTTGTGCGAACGCCACCACCACCGTGCTCGACGGTGACGACCGCGGGAAGTCGGTCACCGTCTCGCTGACCGCCGCGGTCTACTCCTCGGGCGTCGACGTCGGTCAGGTCGTCCGGCTGGTCCGGGTGCCGCCGGCGGACGGGCAGCCGGCCTCGTTCCAGTTCTCCGACTTCGAGCGGCGTACGCCGTTGATCGTCTTCGCGCTGATCTTCGCCGCGGTCGTCATCGGCATCGCCCGCTGGCGCGGGTTCGCCTCGCTGATCGGCCTCGGCTTCGCCGGGTTCATCCTGGTGAAGTTCATGTTCCCGGCCCTGGTCGCCGGGACGAACCCGATCCTGGTCGGGCTGATCGGGTCGTCGGCCATCATGTTCGTCGTCCTCTACGCGGCCCACGGCTTCAGCGCCCGGACGACGACCGCCCTGGTCGGGACGCTGTTCGGGCTGATCACCATCGCCGTCCTCGGCTACGTCGCCACCCGTTGGGCCCACCTGACCGGGGTCTCGTCGGAGGAGGACTTCGTCCTGGCCGCGGCCGCGCCCAACATGTCGCTGACCTCGGTGGTGCTCTGCGGCATCATCGTCGCCGGGCTCGGCGTGCTCAACGACGTGACCATCACCCAGGCCTCGGCCATCTGGGAGCTGGCCGACGCCGACAGCCGCAGCCCGATGCGGGGCCGGCAGAAGCACCTGTTCACCCGGGCCATGCGGATCGGCCGCGACCACATCGCCTCGACGGTCTACACCATCGCCTTCGCCACCGCCGGCGCCTCGCTGGGCGTGCTGCTGCTGATCGCGGTGTATGACCGGCCGCTGCTCCAGGTCCTGCAGACCGAGCAGTTCGCCAGCGAGATCATCCGCACCCTGGTCGGGTCGATCGGGTTGGTGCTGGCCGTCCCGCTGACCACCGCGATCGGTGCGGCCGTGGTCCGGGTCAGCGGTGCCTCCGCGCCGGCGCCGCGTCCGGCCCGGCCGTCGGTCCAGCAGAAGCCGACCGCTCGCCGGCCGACGCCACCACCGAGACCACCGTGCTGCCGCGGACCCGCTGGCGCGAGCTCGAGGCGGCCGCCGCGCGCGAGGCCGAGGAGCGGGAGGCGACCAAGGACAAGCCGCGACGGACCCGGCGCCGCAAGGACGACGACTTCGGCGACTTCGGACACCTGCGCGAGCCGGGTGACACCGACCCGGGACCGCGTACGGATCCGGGCCGCCGCTCACGCTGAGCCGAGGACCTCGCGCAGCCAGCCGTCGGGATCGCACCGGTGGGCGACCTCGCCGGGCGTCGGGTCGATGATCACCGCGTCGCCGAGGTCGGGGGTCGGCCAGCCCAGCTCGAGGCCCTCGATCACCTCGGCCGCCTGGAACCGAGAGAGGTCGCGCCCGCAGTGCCGACAGTCCTCGTCGTGCCAACGCGGGTGCTCGGCGCGGATCCGGGCCAGCTGCGCCTGGGGGTCGCGGTCGGCCCACTCGGTGGCCCGCCGCAGGTCGGCGGCCAGGGTGAGCAGCTCGAGTTGTGGTCCGTCGATGACCAACCGGTCGATCCGGGTCCCGGTTGCCCGGAGCTCGAGCCCGACCAGACCGCCGAACCCGTGTCCGACCAGCAGGTCGATGGGTCGGCTGGAGAGTTCGGCGGCGATCCACTCAGCCGCGCGACCGGGAGTCAACGGCGCATCGGCGCGGGGGCTGGCCCCGTGCGCGGGCAGGTCGGGCGCCTTGACCCGCCAGCCGTCGGCGGCCAACGCCTCGGCGACCCGCCACCAGGTGGCCGACGACGACCCGAGGTCGTGCAGCAGGAACGCGCGGCGAGGCGCGGATCCCCACGACCGCCACCGCAAGAAGCCCGGACCGGCGTCGCCGGCACCCCCATTCATCTGCTCAGTATGCCGTCCCGTCCCGGCCCGTCGATGCGCCGGGGCGGTCAGTTCTCATAATTCCCGGTGGGGCACTAGACATCGTAGGCTTTGGCCATGCCCCTGTTCGATTTCCCCAACCCGGTGAACGAGTACGCCGCCCGGACGGTGGCCGGCGGCGTGGCCGTGCTCGCCGCCGCCGCGCTGATCACCGGGTGGCCGTGGTTGAGCGTCCTGCTCGCCCTGGGCTTCGCGGCCCGGGTGCTCAGCGGTCCCCGGTTCAGCCTGCTCGGTCAGCTGGCCACCCGGGTGATCGCGCCCCGGCTGGGGATGCCGCGATTCGTCCCCGGCCCGCCCAAGCGGTTCGCCCAGGCCATCGGGTTCGTGCTGACCACCGTGGCGACGATCGCCGGGTTCGGTGGCGCCCCGGTGCTGGCCACCACGCTGATCGCGGTGCTGCTGACCTTCGCGCTGCTCGAGTCGTTGATCGGCTTCTGTGCCGGCTGCTGGGTCTTCGCCCGGTTGATGAGACTCGGCGTCATCCCCCGCGACATCTGCGAGGCCTGCGCCACGGTGTCCTTCCGGGCGGTCTGAGCGCACGCCGCCCCGGAGGTCACGCGTACCTCCGCCCCCGCAGACCGGTCAGGAAGTGGCGTCAACGCCACTTCCTCTCACCGACCGCCCGATACTTCCGGCGTGAAGTGACAGGAAGTGGCGTTTACGCCACTTCCTGCCGCCCGAGTCGGAGCCACTTCCTGCCGCCCGAGTCGGAGCCACTTCCTGCCGCCGGCCGGGCTCAGCCCGATCAGATGCAGAACGCCGTCACGGCCCGGGCTTGAGCAACGGGAAGAGGATCGTCTCGCGGATCCCGACCCCGGTGAACAGCATGACCAGCCGGTCGATCCCGATGCCCACCCCGCCCATCGGCGGCGCGCCGAATTCGAGCGCGGCCAGGAAGTCCTCGTCGAGCTGCATCGCGTCCGGGTCACCGGCCGCGGCCTCGATCGACTGGGCGGTCAGCCGTTCGCGCTGGATCACCGGGTCGATCAGCTCGGAGAAGCCGGTGCCGCGTTCGAGCCCGCCGATGATGAGGTCCCAGGCCTCGATCAGGTCGGGGTCGCTGCGGTGCGGTCGGGCCAGCGGCTGGGCCCGCGGCGGGTAGTCGCAGACGAAGGTCGGCTGGATCAGCGTCGGCTCGACGATCTCGCCGAACAGTTCCATCACCAGCTTCTGCGCGTCCCAGCCCGGCTCGTACGCGATCTCGCGCTCGGCGCAGATCGCCCGCAGCTCCTCGGCCGGGGTGGCCGGGGTGACCTCGCGGCCGAGCGCCTCGGACAGGCCGGGGTAGACGCTCAGCCAGCGCCACTCGCCGTCGAGGTCGATGGTCCCGGCCGGCGTCTCGAGCTGCCGCGAGCCGAGCTGGTCGGCGACGTCGAGGAAGATCCGCCGGGTCAGCTCGGCCACCGTGCGCTGGTCGCCCCAGGCCTCGTAGAACTCGAGCATGGTGAATTCGGCGCTGTGGGTGGAGTCGATGCCCTCGTTGCGGAAGATCCGGCCCATCTCGTAGACCCGGTCGACCCCACCGACCACCGCGCGCTTGAGGAACAGCTCGAGCGCGATCCGCAGCGTCATGTCGGTGTCGAACGCGTTGAGGTGGGTGTTGAACGGCCGGGCGTTGGCGCCGCCGTGGACCAGCTGCAGGACCGGGGTCTCGATCTCGACGTACTCCGCGCGGTACAGCGTCTCGCGGATGCTCCGGGTGATCTCGGCCCGCGTCCGGACCATGTCGCGGGCGGCTTCGCGGACGGTCAGGTCGACGTGCCGCTGCCGGACCCGGGTCTCGTCGGTCAGCTCGTTGTGCAGCGTGGGCAACGGGCGCAGCGACTTCGAGGCCAGCTGCCACTCCGACGCCAGCACCGACAGCTCACCGCGGCGCGACGAGATGACCTTGCCGCGGACGAAGACGAAGTCGCCCAGGTCGATGTCGGCCTTCCAGGCGGCCAGCGCGTCCGGTCCGACCTCGGCCAGCGACAACATGACCTGCAGGCGTACGCCGGAGTCGCCCTGCGACAGCCCCTCCTGGAGGGTGGCGAAGCAGAGCTTGCCGGTGTTGCGGATGAAGACGACCCGGCCGGCCACGCCGACCACGTCCTCGGTCTCCTCGCCGGTCTCCAGGTGGGCCCAGTCGCGGCGGACGTCGCGCAAGGAGTGGGTCCGCGGCACCGAGACCGGGTACGCGGCGGTGCCCTCGCTCAGCAGCCGGGCGCGCTTGTCGAACCGCACCCGCAACTGCTCGGGCAGGTCGACGTCAACAACGGCCTTCTGGTCGGACACCCGGGTCAGCTTAGTGGTCGCGGCCCGCCTGGGGCCGGGGTCGATCAGCGTCCGGCCGGGTGAGGTGACCCACGCCACGTAACAGGCCGTAACAATCACCTGGATAGGGTCGGGCCATGTCCGACGACGTGCTCTCCGGTTACCGCGTGGGGGAAGCGTTCGACGAGATGGTCGATCCGGCCGGGGAGGTCCGACCCAGCTATCGCGCTGTCCACTCGACGCTGCAGAACACGAGCTCGCGCGACCTGCAACAGATCGCGGAGTCGCTGGCCAACAACTACACCCGGGCCGGGGTCACCTTCGACGTCGGCGGGGTCGAGCGACCGTTCCCGCTCGACCTGGTCCCGCGGGTCATCGCCTCGGCCGAGTGGGAGACCATCGAGGCCGGGGTGGCCCAGCGGGTCAAGGCGCTCGAGGCCTTCCTGTCCGACGTCTACTCCGACGCCCGGGTGATCAGCGACGGCGTCATCCCGAGCCAGCTGGTCACCTCGTCGAGCCACTTCCACCGGGCCGTGTGGGGGATCCAGCCGCCCAACGGCGTCCGGATCCACGTGGCCGGTGTCGACCTGATCCGCACCCCCGACGGCGACGTCCGGGTCCTCGAGGACAACGTCCGGGTGCCCAGCGGCGTCTCGTACGTGATGACCAACCGCAACGCGATGATCACCGCGCTGCCCGAGGCGTTCAGCAACCAGCGGATCCGACCGGTGGCCACCTACCCGCAGCGGCTGCTGGCCGCGCTGCGCAAGTCGGCACCCGACGGCATGGAGAGCCCGACCGTGGTCGTGCTGACCCCGGGGGTGTTCAACTCCGCCTACTTCGAGCACACGCTGCTGGCCCGGACCATGGGTGTCGAGTTGGTCGAGGGCCGCGACCTCGAGTGCCGCCGCGGCAAGGTGTTCATGCGCACCACCGCGGGCCTGCAGCGGGTCGACGTCATCTACCGCCGGATCGACGACGACTTCATCGACCCGGTGCACTTCCGCAGCGACTCGATGCTCGGCGTCCCCGGTCTGGTCAACGCGGTCCGCACCGGCGGGGTGACGCTGGCCAACGCGATCGGCAACGGGGTGGCCGACGACAAGCTGATCTACACCTACGTGCCCGACCTGATCCGCTACTACCTGCGGCGAGGACCCGATCATCGCCAACGTCGACACCTGGCGGCTCGAGGAGCACGCGGCCCGCGAGGAGGTGCTCGACCGGCTCGACGAACTGGTGGTCAAGCCGGTCGACGGCTCCGGCGGCAAGGGCATCGTCATCGGCCCGCGGGCCACCCGCGCGGAGCTCGACGCGCTCCGCCAGCGGGTGCTGGCCGACCCGCGCGGCTGGATCGCCCAGCCGCTGGTCCAGCTGTCGACCGTCCCCACCCTGATCGGCGAGCACCTCCGCGCGCGCCACGTCGACCTGCGGCCGTTCGCGGTCAACGACGGCGACGACGTCTGGGTGCTCCCCGGGGGTCTGACCCGGGTCGCGCTGCCCGAGGGCGAGCTGGTGGTCAACAGCAGCCAGGGCGGCGGCAGCAAGGACACCTGGGTGCTGAGCCCTGCGGCCCACCGCCCGGCCGACGAGGAACCGGAGGTCGAGGAACCGTCGATCCCGGTGCCCGCCCCGAGTCCGATCCCTGCCCCCGAGCCGCTACCGGAACCCCCAGCTCGAGCCCCAGCCCGAGCCGCCACTCGAGACCCAGCCCGAGACCCCGCCCGAGACCCAGCCCGAGGCGGTCGCCGAGCCGCCGGCCCCGGCGTTGACGCCGTTGCGACCGAGCGGGGTGCCGGTCGGGTTCAAGCCGATGCGGTTCGGGGTCTTCAAGCAGCAGGAGGAGCAGCAGCAGCAGGGAGAGGGGCGGTCACGATGCTGAGCCGGATCGCCGAGTCGCTGTTCTGGATCGGCCGCTACGTCGAGCGCGCCGATGTCACCGCCCGCCTGCTCCAGGCCCACCTCCGGCTGCTGATCGAGGACACCTCGGCGCACGAGGTCGACGGCTGCCGCAACCTGCTGGCCCTGATGGGGGTCGACCACGTCGCCGAACCCCGGGTCCGCGACCTGCTCGGCGTCCTGGTCTACGGCAGCCGCGAGCCGGCCTCGATCTACGCCTGCTGGGCCGCCGCCCGCGACAACGCCCGCCGGGCCCGCGAAGTCATCCCGCTCGAGGTGTGGGAGTGCATCAACAGCACCTGGCAGCAGCTGCCGTCGGGCAGCAGCGGCGTGACCGGCGCGTACGCGGACCTCAACTGGGCCCGCGACCGCAGCGCGCTGTTCAACGGCATCGCCCGCAGCATCATGGTCCGCGACGACGGCTGGCAGTTCATGTCGATGGGTCGCTCGCTCGAGCAGGTCGACATGACCTCGCGGCTGGTCGCCTCGGCCTCGCTGAGCACCGGGAGCACCCAGTGGCCCGCGGTGCTGCGCGGCGCCGGCGGTCACGACGCGTTCCTGCGGACCTATCCGGGTCTGCACACCGACCGTGAGGCGGCGCAGTTCCTGATCGTCGACTCGCGCTTCCCGCGCTCGGTGATGCACGGGCTGATGGCGGTCTCGGACAGCCTGCGCAAGCTCGGCCAGAACCATCCCGGCCGGTCGCACACCACCGCGGTCGAGCGGACGCTCGGGCAGCTCCGGGCCCACCTGGAGTACACCGAGGTCAAGGACCTGATCGGCAACCTCGACGAGGAGATGGGCGCGGTGCAGGACGCCACGGCCAAGATCACCGAGATCGTGGCCCGCACCTACTTCGCCGCGGCCGACCCGACCGCCTGGATCACCGAGGGGACGCGCTGACATGCGGCTGAGCATCGATCACCAGACCGGCTTCCGCTACTCCTCGCCGGTCCGCTCGTCGTTCAACGAGGCCCGGATGACCCCGGCCTCGACCGAGCAGCAGACGGTGTGGAGCAGCCGGGTGACCATCGACCCGGCCGCCTGGAGCTTCACCTACACCGACTACTGGAACACCACGGTGACCACGTTCGAGCTGCACGAGCCGCACAGCCGGCTGACCGTGCAGGCCAACAGCGTGGTCGAGACGCACGGCGACGACCTGGCCTGGGACACCGACCGCCGGGTCGCGCCCAACGACCTCGGCTGGCCCGCGCTGACCGATCGCGGCGTGATCGACACCATGACCGAGTGCCTGGTCCCGCACGAGCGCACCGCACCCTCCGACGAGCTCCGCGAGCTGGCCCGGTCGGTGGTCGGACCGTCGCCGCGGCTCACCGGCCTCGACATCTGCCGACTGGTCAACGACCGGCTGACCTATCGCCGCGGCGCCACCCAGGTGACCAGCACCGCCCGCGAGGCCTGGGAGATCGGTGCCGGGGTCTGCCAGGACTTCAGCCAGGTGGCGCTGGGCGCGCTGCGCTCGGTCGGGCTGCCGGCCCGCTACGTCTCCGGCTATCTGCACCCGGGCAACACCACGCCCAACACCACGGTGGTCGGCGAGAGCCACTCCTGGGTCGAGTGGTGGTGCGGGAGCTGGGTGTCGTACGACCCGACCCGCGCACAGCGGCTGTCCGACTGCTACGTCCGCGTCGGCCACGGCCGCGACTACGGCGACGTGGCCCCGCTGCGCGGGACCTATTCCGGCGGCGGCTCGGAGATGTTCGTGACCGTGCAGATGACCGAGCTCGGATAGGCCCGGCACTCCCCGAGCCCGACCGGGCGAGGCGTTATCTTGTCCGGCATGATCCGAGTGCGTGAGCGAAGCGAACCCCAGCCCGTGCGGCGAGCACGGTGAGCAACTACGGCCAGCAGCCGCCGTCGAACCCCTACGGCCAGCCCCAGCAGCCCTACGGTCAGCCGCAGCAGCCGAACCCGTACGGCCAGCCGCAACAGCCCTACGGTCAGCCGTCGGCGTCGCGGCCGCCACAGCAGCCCTACGGCCAGCCCCAGCAGCCGTACGGTCAGCCCCAGCAGCCGTACGGTCAGCCGCAGCAGCCGTACGGCGGTCAGCAGCCGGGTCAGCAGCAGTGGACCCCGCAGCCGCCGGCGGCCAAGAGGCCGTCCGTGGTCAGCCGCTCGGTGCCCGTGGTGACCATGGACACCGTCCCGGGCCGCGAGATCACCGGTGTGGTCGGTGAGGTGGTCGGCGTGGTCGCACGGACCCGCGAGCTGCGGCCCGATCTGCGCAGCGGCAACCCGATCGACGGCTACGTCACCATGCTGACCGAGTCGCGCCAGGAGGCCGTGAGCAAGCTGGTCGAGATGGCCGAGGCGGCCGGTGCCGACGCGGTGGTCGGGCTGCGGTTCGACTGCAGCGAGATCACCCAGTCGCTGTCCGAGGTCGCCGCGTACGGCACCGCGGTCTCCCTGACCCCGGCCCCCGGTGGCGACGAGCCCGTGGCCGAGGAGAACGAGTCGACCGCGACCGGCAACGCCCCCACCGGTGACACCGGCCAGTCCTGGCCGCCCAGCTCGTGGCCGTCCTCGTCCTGAGCGTTCCGCTCCGGAAGTCCTCGTCCTGACGACGTCCGAACCGACCCCGGCCGCCCAGCGGCCGGGTCGGTCGCGACAATGGACCCATGAGCGCGACTGACAAGCCCGGTCCGGACATCGAGGACGAGACGAAGCGCAAGTTCCGCGAGGCGCTGGAGGCCAAGCGCGGTCGCCAGGGTGAGGATCACATCAACAACGTGTCCGATCCCGGCCACGCCCACGGTCAGGTCGGCGGCAAGCGGACGTTCCGCCGCAAGTCGGGCTAGCGCTCAGACGTCGCTGATCCGGATCGTCTGGTCGACCACCGAGAACCGTACGGCCGAGAGATCGGCGACCAGCGCATCAGCCGGCAGCGCCTCGGCCGGGGTGGTGGTGAGGACGCCGAGGGTCGCGCAGCCCGCTGCGTGAGCCCCGGCCACACCGGCCGGCGCGTCCTCGACGACCAGGCACTGCGCCGGGTCGACCCCGAGCATCCGTGCGGCGGTCAGGAACGGCTCGGGATCGGGCTTGCCGCGGGTCACGTCCGATGCGGTGACCAGCACCGACGGGGCCTGCAGCCCGGTGGCGGCGATCCGGGCCCGGGCCAGGTCGCGGGTGCACGAGGTGGCGATGGCGTTCTTGGCGTCGCGCAGGGCGAGCAGTGCCTCGGCCGCACCGGGCAGCACGACGATGCCCTCGACGTCGCTCACCTCGATCTCCTCGATCCGGCGCAGGGCCGTTGCGCGGGTGGCCTCGGGGATGAGCAGGTCGACGATGCCCGCCGCCGGCACGCCGTGGTAGCGACGGATGACGTCGACCTCGAGGTCGTGCTCGGCCGCCCAGGTGGCCCACGACCGCTCGACCGCGGGGATCGAGTCGATCAGCGTCCCGTCCATGTCGAAGATCACGGCGACGAACTCGCGCTCGGCCAGTCGCCCGACCCCGGTCACACCCTGCTGCACCTCAGTCACCCCGGTATCCTCCCCGACCACCATCCGGTCCGCTAAATCGCTTGTTGAGTGAGCACTCACTCACTATCATCGGCGTCGTGCCCCGAGCGACCCCCATGCCCCCCGACGCACGTCGGGCCGCGCTGATCGCCGCGACCGAACCGCTGCTCGAACAGCACGGCCGCGCGGTGAGCACCCGGCAGATCGCCGAGGCGGCCGGCGTGGCCGAGGGCACGATCTTCCGGGCGTTCGCGACCAAGGACGCGTTGATCGATGCGGTCATCGACTCGGTCATCGACGCCGGACCGACCTACCGCGCGATCGCGGCGATCCCGGTCGAGTGGCCGCTCGAGGAGCGGATGGTCGCTGTGGTGACGCTCATCCAGCAGCGATTGCGCCGGGTCTTCGCGCTGTTCCACGCGATGCGGCTCGGACCGCCGGAGCCCAAGACCCACGACATGCGCACCCGCCACCGCGAGGACAACGAGCGGCTCGACCTGGCCATCGCCCTGTTGCTGGTCCCCGACCAGGACCGGCTGCGGCTGTCGGCCGAGGACACCGCCGGCGCCCTGCGGACCATCACCTTCTCGTTGACCCACCCGCTGTTCGGCGACGGGCGGTTGTGCGAGCCCCGTCAGATCGTCGACCTCGTCCTGCACGGCGTACTCCGACCCACCCGACCGCTGGGAGCACCATGCTGATCCGTCTGCTGCGCGCCTACCTCGCGCCCTATCGGAGTCTGTTGATCGGCGTGCTGATCCTCCAGTTGATCGGCACGATGGCCTCGCTCTTCCTGCCCAGCCTGAACGCCTCGATCATCGACGACGGCGTGGCCAAGGGCGACACCGACGTCATCTGGCGGACCGGGATGATCATGCTCGCGGTCAGCGTGGTCCAGATCGTCTGCTCGTTCGCCGCGGTCTACCTCGGTTCGCGGACGGCGATGGGCTTCGGTCGCGACGTACGGTCCTCGATCTTCGACCGGGTGCTCAGCTTCTCGGCCCGCGAGCTCAACTCCTTCGGCGCGCCGTCGCTGATCACCCGCAACACCAACGACGTCCAGCAGGTCCAGATGCTGGTCCAGATGTCGAGCACGATGTTCGTGGCCGCCCCGATCACCATGGTCGGCGGCGTGATCATGGCCCTGCGCGAGGACGTCGGGCTGTCCTGGCTGGTCGCGGTGGCCGTCCCGGTGCTGGCGGTGTCGATCTTTTTGGTCGTGCGCAAGATGCGCCCGCTGTTCCGGGTCATGCAGACCCGGATCGACACGGTCAACCGGGTGCTGCGCGAGCAGATCACCGGCATCCGGGTCGTCCGGGCCTTCGTCCGCGAGCCGTACGAGACCGTCCGTTTCTCCGGCGCCAACGGCGACGTGACGTCGACCGCCACCTCGGTCGGTCGCTACCAGGCCTCGCTGTTCCCGATCGTCATGGTCGTGCTCAACCTGTCCAGCGTGGCCGTGCTGTGGTTCGGCGCGCACCGGATCGACTCGGGCTCGATGCAGATCGGAGCACTCACGGCGTTCCTCAGCTATCTCATCCAGATCCTGATGTCGGTGATGATGGCGACCTTCCTGCTGATGATCGCGCCGCGCGCCGCGGTGTGCGCCGAACGGATCGGCGAGGTGCTCGGCACCGACTCCTCGGTCGTGCTCCCCACCCGCCCGGTGACCGAACTCCCCGGCCGCTCGACCGTGCGTTTCCGCGACACCTCGTTCACCTATCCGGGCGCCGACGCCCCGGTGCTCTGCCACATCGACTTCGCCGCCGAGCCGGGCAGGACCACGGCGATCATCGGCTCGACCGGGTCGGGCAAGACCACCCTGATCTCGCTGATCCCGCGGCTGTTCGACGCCACCGGCGGCGTGGTCGAGGTCGACGGGGTCGACGTCCGCGACGCCGACGCCGACGTGCTGTGGAGCACGGTCGGCCTGGTCCCGCAGAAGGCGTTCCTGTTCTCCGGCACCGTGGCCAGCAACCTGCGCTACGGCCGACCCGACGCCACCGACGACGAACTGTGGGCCGCGCTGCGGACCGCGCAGGCCGAGGACTTCGTCCGGGCCATGCCCGACGGGCTCGACGCGACCATCACCCAGGGCGGGACCAACGTCTCGGGCGGCCAGCGCCAGCGACTCTCGATCGCCCGGGCGCTGATCAAGAAACCGGAGATCTACGTCTTCGACGACTCGTTCTCCGCTCTCGACGTGACCACCGACGCCCGGCTGCGAGCGGCACTGCGGCAGGAGACCCGAGACGCCGCGGTGATCATCGTCGGTCAGCGGGTGGCGACCATCGCCGACGCCGACACGATCATCGTGCTCGAGCACGGCGAGATCGTCGGCTCCGGCACCCACGACGAACTGCTCGAGTCCTGCCCCACGTACGCCGAGATCGTCGATTCCCAGCTGAGCGCCCAGGAGGCGGCCGCATGAGCACCCCGACCCCGGCGACCGACCCCCGCGAAGGCCCCGGAACGGCCGAAGTACGGACCCAACGCCGGGCCGCAGCGCGGACCGGTGGGCTGGGGGCAGGTCAGCGGGGAGAAGTCGATCGACTTCCTCCCCTCGCTCAAGCGCCTGCTCGGCCAGCTCGCCCCGGAGCGGCTGGTGCTGGTCGGGGTCGTCGTCCTGGCCGTCGTCGGGATCTTGTTCAACGTGGTCGGTCCGCGCATCCTCGGCTGGGCCACCGACGTCATCTTCACCGGCATCGTCGGCAAGAACCTGCCGGCCGGGGCGACCAAGGAGCAGGTGGTCGCGCAGCTCCGGGCCGAGGGCAACACCACGTACGCCGACCTGGTCGCCGGTCTCGACGTCATCCCGGGTCAGGGCATCGACTTCGACCGGCTGGCCCAGATCCTGCTGCTGGCCCTCGGGCTCTACGTCATCGCGTCGCTGTTCCTGTGGTGGCAGGGCTACCTGCTCAACGGCGCGGTCCAGCGCTCGGTCTATGCGCTGCGCAACGAGGTCGAGGCCAAGATCAACCGGTTGCCGCTGTCCTACTTCGACCGGCAGACCCGCGGTGAGCTGCTGAGCCGGGTGACCAACGACATCGACAACGTCGCCCAGTCGCTGCAGCAGACGCTCAGCCAGTTGCTCACCGCCGTGCTCACCGTGGTCGGCGTCACCGCGATGATGTTCATCGTCTCGCCGATGCTCGCGCTGATCGCGCTGATCACCATCCCGGTGTCGGTGCTGGTGACCACGGTGATCGGCAAGCGGTCGCAGAAGCTGTTCGTCCAGCAGTGGAAGTCGACCGGCGAGCTCAACGGCCACATCGAGGAGGCGTTCAGCGGTCACGCGCTGGTCAAGGTGTTCGGCCGCTCGCGCGAGGTCGCCGCGGTGTTCGCCGAGCGCAACGACCAGCTCTACCGGGCCAGCTTCGGGGCTCAGTTCGTCTCCGGGCTGATCATGCCGACGATGTTCTTCATCGGGAACCTCAACTACGTGGTCATCGCCGTGGTCGGCGGTCTCCGGGTGGCCAGCGGGACGATGAGCCTGGGCGACGTGCAGGCGTTCATCCAGTACTCGCGGATGTTCACCCAGCCGCTGACCCAGGTCGCCTCGATGGCCAACCTGCTGCAGTCGGGCGTGGCCTCGGCCGAGCGGGTCTTCGAGGTGCTCGACGCCGAGGAGCAGTCGGCCGAGCAGACCGGGGCGCTCAACCCGACCTGCGGCCGGGTCGAGTTCGAGCACGTGTCGTTCGCGTACGAGACACCCGAGGGGGACGACCCCCTCGGACCCCCGAGAAAGCCGAAGACCCCGCTGATCACCGATCTGTCGCTGGTCGCCGAGCCGGGCAGCACCATCGCCATCGTCGGACCGACCGGGGCCGGCAAGACCACTTTGGTCAACCTGATCCTGCGGTTCTACGAGCTCGACGCCGGGCGGATCACACTCGACGGGGTCGACATCGCCACCGTGCCGCGGTCGCAGCTGCGGTCGAACATCGGGATGGTGCTGCAGGACACCTGGCTGTTCAACGGCAGCATCCGCGACAACATCGCCTACGGCCGCCCCGACGCCACCGAGGCCGAGATCATGGCCGCGGCGCAGGCGACCTACGTCGACCGCTTCGTACACGCGCTGCCCGACGGCTACGACACGGTGATCGACGAGGAGGGCAGCAACATCAGCGCCGGCGAGAAGCAGCTGATCACCATCGCCCGGGCGTTCCTGGCCGATCCGGCGCTGCTCATCCTCGACGAGGCGACCAGCTCGGTCGACACCCGCACCGAGGTGCTGGTCCAGCAGGCCATGGCCGCGCTGCGCGGCGGGCGGAGCGAGCGGGCCGAGGAGGGTCGGACCAGCTTCGTGATCGCCCACCGGCTGTCGACCATCCGTGACGCCGACGTGATCCTGGTGATGGAGGACGGCGCGATCGTCGAGCAGGGCAACCACCACGCGCTCCTCGAGGCCCGGGGCGCGTACTACGCGCTCTACAACTCCCAGTTCGCCGCCGCGATCGAGGAGGACCTGGAACCGGCGCGGTGACCGCGTCCGACCGCAGCGCGGGGCGCTCGGTGATCCGCCGTGGCCGGACCTTCCATCATCCGGTCACGCTGGCTCGCGGATCCTTCAGCCTGCAGGCGGGCCGGGGCCGTGTGGTGGATCGGGGTGTTCGCCTCGCCCTGGTACTACGACCAACGGCTGATTGCCGCCGGACACCGCGACCCGTCATGCTCGAGACCAGCGAACTCAGCCTGGAAGGGGCAGCGATGACCTCGGTGATGGTGGTCGACGACCACGCCCTGGTCCGGACCGCGCTCGTCGCGTTGATCGAGAGCACCGATGATCTGACGGTCGCGGCCGTCGCCGCCGATGGTCGCGAGGCGATCAGGCTGGCCCGGGCCGTCCGGCCGGATGTCGTGCTCACCGACCTGTCCATGCCCGGGCTCGACGGGGTCGCCACGATCCGGGCGATCACGGCTCTGGTGCCGCAGACCAGGGTCGTGTTGTTGACCTCCTCGCAGAACTGCCACTGGATCGACGAGGCGATGGAGGCGGGCGCGGTCGAGTGCCTCGTGAAGGGCCGCGACTGTTCGGCGGTGCTGGATGCCGTCCGACGCGCTGCGAGCCGAATCCGCGTCTGAGGCCCGACGGTCGGCGTGACTTGCCGCGGCTAGAGCAGGTGGTCTCGGGCCCACATGGCCGCGCTGGTCCGATCGGCCACCCCGATGCGCCGGAACACGTGGCCGAGATGCACTTTGACCGTCCTCTCACTGATCCCCAATGCCCGACCGATCTGCTTGTTGGCCAGCCCCTTGGCGACGAGTCCCAGCACCTCCAGTTCTCGGGTGCTGAGCTCGGGCCGCCGGGTCACGACCCGGGGGAGCAGAGCAGTCGCGACCCGGGGATCGAGCGGTGCATGTCCGTCCGCGGCCGACCTGACCGCGGCGAGGAGATCGCGCGGGTCGCAGTCCTTGAGCAGGTAGCCGATGGCACCGGCGGCCAGCGCCTCGGTCACCCGGTTCTCCTCGGAGAACGACGTCAGGACGACGATCCGGGCGGACGGCAGCGCGTCCAACACCGCGCGGGTCGCCTGCACGCCGTCCATCTCGGGCATCGACAGATCCATCAGGATCACCTCCGGCCCGATGCGCTGGGCCAGCGTGACCGCCGTCCGCCCGTCAGCAGCCTGGGCGACCACGTCGAGATCCTCGGCGGCGTCGATCAGCGAGGCCAGCCCGGCCCGTACGAGCTGGTGGTCGTCGACCAGCATGACGGTGGTCATGCCCGCGGCACCCGTAGCTCCCAGTGGGTGCCGACACCCGGAGCGCTCGCGACGCGCAGGCGTCCGCGAACCCGTGCGGTGGAGTCCGCCATCAGACGCAGACCGAAGTGGCCGGGAACCGGTCTCGCCATGGCGTCGACCGGATCGAACCCCACCCCGGTGTCGACCACCTCGAGAACGACCGCGTCGTCGTCACCGGACAGGGTGACGGCAATGCTGCTCGCCCCGGAATGGCGCTCGGCGTTGCGCAGGCACTCGAGCGCGATCCGGAAGATCTGACGCTCGCCCTCCGCGTCCAGTCCGGTGGGGTCGTCGATCGAGACGTCGAGAGTCACCTCGAGGTCGCCGGTACGCAGTTTGGTGACCAGGTCGGCGAGCGCGGCGACCAACCCGGTGTCGTCGAGTGTGGGTGGATAGATGTCGACCAGCAGCGAGCGCAACCCCCCGATACCGGTGCGCACCGTCGCGGCCACACCGTGCAGGGTCCTGGCCAGTTCTCGGTCCTTCGACTCCATGCCGATCGCTGCTCCGGACACCGCGTACGAGGCAGCCACCAGTTCCTGGACGACGCCGTCGTGCAAGTTGGCGGCGATCCGTCGGCGCTCCTCGGCCGAAGCCTCGACAGCGTGCTCGAGCAGTTGCTCACGCTGCTCCTGGGCCCGGGCCAGCCGTTCGAGCAGGCGCCACAGCACGGGCAACATCAACATGACCAGCACCACCAGACTGGCCAGCGAGATGACGGCGAGCGCCCACCACAGCCGGCTCGTGCCCGCCTCCACCGCCTCGTAGGGCGCGTAGATCTCGAACAACAGGGTCTCTCCACCGGAAGTCCGAACCGACCGGTAGACCTCGAGCAGCTTGCCCTGGTCCCGCTCGAAGCGGTTCTCGGGCTCACTCAGATCAGTGATCTCGGCCCGTGCCGACGCATTGGTGAAGGCCTCGACCTCATCCTCGCTGAGCGCGAACACCTCTCCGATCAGCCGTTCTTCATCGGAGTAGACGATCGTGCCGTCCGCGGCCCAGAGTTTGACCCGCACGATCTCGTCGTCCAGGAGCCGGGTGCGCACCGCATGGTCGAGGATGCGGAGCGCGGCGGGATCGCGGGTCGCCACTCCGTCGCCCAGGGCGGGTTCGATCACCGCGTGGGCGAGGATGCTCGCGTGCTGCGAGGCATCGTGAACGGCCTCCCGCTCGGCGATGCTCCGGCTCGCGAAGGCTCCGAGAACGCCGACCACCACCAGGACCACGGCCGCCGCCGCGATGACCTGGCCGTACACCTGCCGGGCGCGCAGTGGCGGCAGGTCGGGCCGTCGGCCGGGCGTATCGGAGGAGACGATCTGCCACGGCGGCCGGCCGACGCGGGGCGCCAAGATCTGCTCGTTCAAAAGTCGCCTCGTCGCGTGTGGTCGTCGGCCCGATGATCTGACGATGGTCATCATCGCGTACGGCGGCGTCGGCCGACACCACTTGTTTTGGGGGTGCGGTTGCCCCCAAACCACGGCTACGAGCGAGGGGCGACGAGGGACCAGGCTGGTCAGCGTCGTCCTCGTCACATCGGACGGTTCGGCACCGTTGCACTCCGCGATCCCACTGTGGAATCCCCAGCGATGACTCCCGAGGAGGGCGGCATGATCCGAGTCCTGGTCGTCGACGACCACGCCTTCGTACGAGCGAGCCTTGTCGCCCTCCTCGGGGCGGCCGGCGACATCGACGTCGTCGGTGCCGGCTCTGACGGAGACCAGGTTCCGGCGTTGGCCGCGGCGACCGATCCCCACGTGGTCGTGATGGACCTGAGGATGCCTGGGGTGACGGGGACGGAGGCGACCGCGGCCCTCGCCCGCAGCCACCCTTCCGCCCGGGTTCTGGTGTTGACCGGGGCGACGGACACACGAACGATGGCCGAGGCTGCGTCCGCCGGAGCCGCCGGATACCTGTACAAGGGCGGCGACCCCGGCACCGTGGTCGAAGGCGTCCGCACCGTGGCCGCCGGCGGGTCGCTGTGGCCGGCGGACCGATCGGGCCGCCGCAGGTACTAGGACCAAAGGCGCATTGCGCCGCGTACTTCCCGGCGGCCAGGCTGATGCAACACCCAAGCCGAGGAAGTAGGGATCTGATGCTGCCGACGACATCCGTTCGACGAGCGACACCTGATGTCGGGACCGGAGCGATGACTGCGCGTTCGTCGCGTCGGCGTCGAAGCGCCTCTGCCGCGATCGCCGTTGCGGCCCTGGGCATGACCCTGGCCACGGTGGCGGACACGCCTGCCCAGGCCGCGTCCTCCAAGGGATGCGTCGGCGGCGGGTTCTCGCTGGTCAATCTCACCACCGGCGCCACGGTCGCCCGTTCCGGGAAGGACCGGATCCGGACGAGTATTCCGGCCGCCCGATTCGGCGAACGCTTCGCCGTACGCGGACGCTACGCCCAGTTCGAGGTGACCAGCTCCGACTTCGCGGTCTTCAATCAGGCCTTCACCGGCGCAGCGAACGAGCTCGACATGACGGGCGGCCGGTTCACCCCGGTCTTCGCCAGCAAGATCCCGGATCACCGTGGGCTGTCGCTGGCCAGTGCGATCACCATCGAGCTCGACGACGAGGAACTGGGCCTGCAGCGCACCGGGGCCGGGCTGTCGATGAAGATCCAGGCCAAGGACTGTGCCCAGGGCGGGATCTTCCAGATGGAACCGGAACGCAGCGACGGGACGGCCACCCGCATCGTCCACCGGCTGGCGACAGCGAGCACCGCCGGGTCGACGCCGTTCTACTTCGACAACCCCAACTTCCGGGCTCGCATCGGTCAGTTCCTCGGTTCCGCCTGCACCAGCGTCACCACCGGACCACCGAGTCAGTTCTGCGTGCAGGTCGCAGCGCGGGTCAACATCGCCAACAGCGTCTCGCCCCGCTTCGTTGCTCGCGACAGCGCGCAGGTCGCGACCCGCGTCGCTCAGCCGACGTGCAACACCGCCACCCCGCTCGATCCGAGCGTTCGGCACTGCGGGGCGATGTCGGTGTGGGACGTGGCCAGCGGTGGTCGGATGGGTTTCGTCACCGGTGAGGACGCGGTCGAGGTCGCGAACCCGCCGACGAGCTGCGTCGAGAACTGCCAAGCGCAGAACCAGGTACGAGGTCGACTCACCGTCCTCGGCTTCCCCTTCCCCGTGCCCGCCGCTGCCCGGCTCGTGCCCCCCACGGCGCCGGTCACCGGTTGACACGGTCCCCGGACGAGGCCGGTCGGGAGCGCGAGCCCCCGGCCGGCCTTCGTTCGTCTCACGACCCGGTCAAGCGGACCGGGGCTGGACGACCGCCGTCACTCCTCGCGAGGATCGTCCTCACCGCACGGTTCGGCCGCGGTGATCGGGTCGTTGGGGTCCTGGGACGTGCTCGAGAGCCCCACGCTGAACTGATGCATCATGTCGTGGTCCTCGTGCGGCAGATTGTGGCAGTGGATCATGTACTTGCCGACATTCTGGACGGGCGCGCGCTTGTCACCGAACTTCATGATCAGCTTGACCGTCTCGTTCTCCCCCACGTACACGACGTCCTTGGGACCCTTTTCGTAGGCGAACGGGGCCTTGCCGTTGCGGCTCAGGATCTTGAAGTCGACCAGGTGGATATGCACCGGGTGGAACCAGCCCCCGGACTTGTTCTCGATGGTCCAGACTTCCGTGTCGCCCAGAGCCGGATTGGCCAGCACGTCTTTGTAGCCCGAGGCGATCACGTTGTCCCAGGTCTTGCCGTTGAGGCTCCACACCTCCCCGTCGCGCTGCACCCGGATGTTGCGGGTCTTCATGCTGGACGTCTGAACCAGGTTCATCGCCTCGTCACCGGGGTTCAGTGCACCCGGCACCGTGAAGGCGGTGGGGTCGTTCCTGTCGAAGGGCTCATCGGTGACGTCGAAAGCCATGATCTTGCCGGTGTTGTCGTAGTCCCGGTTGTTCGTGTTGCTGAGGTTGTTGAGCAAGACCCGTTGACCGGTCTTGAAGTTCCGGAAATCGATCAGCACCTCGTAGCGCTCGGCGCTGCTGTGGCGCCACTGGGTGACCGCTTCCGACTTCGGCATCAGACCGCCGTCGGTGGCGACCATGTACATCGGCGCCGCCGGAGAGGTGACCGGCCGGTACGAGCGCGAGATGGAGGCATTCAGGATCCGGAACCGGTAGATGCGCTTCTTCACCTTCATCACCGGCCAGGGCCGGCCGTTGACCAAGATCACGTCACCCCACAATCCGGAGTGGGACCGGTCGTCGTACAGCTGCGAACCGTTCGCGGCGAACATCATGTCCGACAGCGTCACCGCCACGTCGAACTCGCCCTGGGGCAACAGCGCCTTCTCCCGCTCGTCGTGCAGGTGGTACTGAGCCGCGAGACCGGAGTAGGCGTTCTCGGCCGTGTAGTGCAGGCCGTGGTCGTGGTACCACAGCGTGCGGGCGTTCTGGAAGTTCGGGTAGTGGTAGAACTTCTTCATTCCCGGGGCGGTGATGTCGGAGGCGTAGCCGTCGTACTGCGGCAGCGAGGCCGAACCGTGCAGGTGGGTGGAGGTGTTCACCGGCTTGCCGTAGATCGGGTGCGTGCCCGCGATCCCGTTGTGCATGGTCACCACGACCTTCTCGCCCTGGTTGACGTTGATCCGCGGTCCCGGTACCCGGCCGGCGCCCGGGGCGACGCCGTAGGTCTCGGTCCAGTTGTAACCCATCACCGCCGTCGACAGCGTGGGCAGGATGCTCGCGGAGCCCTTCAACGCCCAGAGGTCGTAGTAGTGCTTCGGCATGCCGGTCTCGTAGTCGGTCACCGTCTTGTACGGCTTGGCGGTCGGCGGCACCGAGAACGGCACCTGGTACGGCTTGGGCATCAGCGTGGTGGGGAGCAGGCTGGCTGTGCCCGCCCTGACCTCCCGGCCGAACGGAAGCGCAAGCCCGGCTGCGCCGACGGCTCCGACCCCGCCTAGCTTGAGCAGATCGCGTCGCGACAATCGCATGGAATTCTTCCCCCGAGAATTGTGGTGTCAGTGGTCCGGCGGGGATCGGCCCCAGTCGAACGGATGCCCGTCGACCGGTCGGTCCCTGCTGATGCCCAGCATCTCTCGACCACGGCGGCGCCAGAACCCCGATGGAGGGGGTCGACGGGCCCCCACAACTGGGGAGCCGGAGCCTCGTCACGAGCTCCGGGGGTGTCATTCCCGGACGGAGATGACCTGCCGGGCGGTGAGATTGCTGAAGGTGTCCACCCGGACGGCCACGCTGACCTGCCACGGGCCGCTGGTGGGCAGGGTCAGCTCGGCGATGTAGCGGTCCGAGGTTTTTCCCGCCCTGCGCACCGACGCCACCAGCGGGCCCAGACCGGCCTCCGGGAGGGCAACCGTCACCTTCGGCGTCTCCAGGGGGGACAGCGAGCCGCCGTCGGCGCCCCGGACGACGAACTCGAACTCATTGGAACCGACCCGAACCGGCTTGATGCTGCCCTGCACGGTGCCGGCGCCCAACGCCGCGCGGAAGTCGCTCGCGACCGGGGCGGGTGACCTCGAGCTGTCGGCTTCGACCGGGCTCTGCATCACGAGCAGACCGGTCACACAGATGACCGCCACCAGCAGCGCGATTTCGTCGCGCACCGCTCCGGTCAGGCGTCGCCACTGCTCCCGCGGAGCCTGCGGCCGTTCCACCGCCGGAACCAGGTAGCTCTTGTTCCACACGGCCAGCAGGCCGATGACGGCGACGAACCCGAGCTTGACCAGCAGCGTTCGACCGTAGTTCGTCTCGATCAGCGCTGACACCGATCCGAGGATGAGGACCCCGAGGACCAGGCCGGTGACGCCGAGCGCCACCACCACGCACCCGGCCAGCCCGGAGAACCGTCGGACGGCGACGGCCGCCTCCCCGGCGGGGGTGCCGGCTCGTCGCGCGGCGGCGAGGTAGATGCCCAGCCCGATCACACCACCGAACCACACCGCGCCGGCGAGGGTGTGGATGAGGTCGGCGCCCATCACCACCGCGACGGGGGCGGTCGTGCGGGTGTGACCGACCGGCAGGACCGACGTCAGCGCCAGCGCGGCACCCAGACCGCCCAGGACCGCGTGCGTCCGCCGGCCGGGGACCACCGGCAGCAGGAGCATGGCCGCGCATCCGAGCACGACCAGAGCCAGGGCGAGAGCCGGTGCCGAGCCGAGTGTCGACAACAGCAGGGTCGGCTCGACCAGCCGGCCGAGCGTGAGGCCCTCACCGCGGGCCAAGGTCAACGGGAGCAGGGCCGCATGGCCGACGATCGTCACCACCACCGCCGCGACGTGCACCCGCTCGCGGGCGCGAGCGGCCCGGGTCTCCGAGCGCAGCACCAGCACCTGGAACAACGTCAGGCCCACGGCGGCCAGCAGGCCTGAGAGAGCCAGGATCTGAGCGACCAGGTAAGCCGGGACGACCCGGCCGTCGACGACGCGTTCGGTTCCGGCGGCGGGCGTGCCGTTGCTCGGTTGCCCGACGGAGAAGGAGACGGCGCCGGCGATCGGGTGCGAGTCGGCGGAGATGACTCGCCAGCTGAGTACGTAACTGCCGTCGGCCAGCCCCGCCGGAAGGCTGACCCGGGCCACCCGGTCCACGGCGGTCACGTCGACCTGCTGCTTGGCTCCGGAAGGATCGTAGAGCTGGAACGCCGACACCACCGGACGGATGCTCTCGTTGAAGGTCAGTTCTGCCGTCTCGGGGGCCGACTGCAGCACCACTCGGTCAGCGGGGCTCGAGGAGACCAGGCCGGAGTGAGCCTGCGCGGGCAACGCGGGCACGGCGGCGAACACGGCGGCCAGGCCCAGCATGGCCAGCAGAACTCGGCGCCACAGACCGCCGCGCGACTCGACGGCACTCACTTCGAGGGTTGCCTTCCGCGGAGCAGCGCCACTGCTCCCATGCCCAGTCCGGCCAGCCCGGCGATGAGGCCGGCCAGGCCCAGGCCAGGTCCCCCCGACTCGGCAGGGGCCGCGACGACGGCGGCCGCCCCGGTGGCGTCGTTCGCCTCGGCGTCATCGGCCGGGCCCGCATCGGCGCCATGGTGGTCGGTGGCCTGCGCCGCGGTCACCGTGATCGACGGCGCCGGAGCCTCCAGCTCCTCAGGATCCTGACCGTCCGCGGGAAGGTCCACCCATGCCGTCTCACCCTTCTCGCAGGTCTGCACCACGGGAAAGGCCAGCACCGTGCCGGCGCTGTCCTCGGGCAGTGGCACAGAAACGGTGAGGACGTCGCGATAACCGTCGGCCAACGGGCTCTTGGCCGTGTAGACGACCTGGTCGACGCGTGAGGTCAGCGTGTTGCCGTGGTGGTCCTTGACCGGGGTCGCCAGCTTCTCGTTGATCTTGGTGACCGTCCATCCGGGGTTCACCGTCGGAGCCACGGAGTTGACGCCCATGGGCATCTTGATCGCCACCTTCGTGGTCGGCGATCCGTCACACCCGTGCGCCATGCTGAAGGCCAGCACGGCACTCGATCCCGCGGCAGCGTTGTCGGTCGTCACGGAGACATGCGCACTGGCGGCACCGGCCCCGGCGACCATCAGCGCCGCGCTCGCCGCGGTCACGCCCAGGACCTGGAACCGGATGCGCTTGGTGTTGCTCATGATGCCTCTTTCGGTCATGTTGGTTGAGTCGGTGGACGACCCCGTACGGGCGTCCGGTCGTTCGTGGAGATGGGGTGCGGTGTCCTCAGACGGTCGCAGTGATGAGCATGGTGATCGCCACGACCGCTCCGACCAGGACCAGTTCGCCGCCGACCAACCGGAGCAGCGGCAGCCAGCGGCCGTCGGCTCCGGCCTCGGCGGTCCGCCGCCGGTGCCGGTAGCCGACGGTGACCAGCAAGGCCAGCGCGACGGTCTTGGCCATGATGAGCTGACCGCCGGTGGTGGTCCAGAGCTCGGTGAGGGTCGAGAGGGTGAGAGCGTTCTGCACGAGGGCAGCCGACCCGATCAGACCCACGCAGAGCGAAGCGATGTGGCTGTAGTGGAACAGGGCCCGACCCAGGTGGAAGGGCACAGCACGCAGATGCATGACCACGGCGACCAGGCTGCCGAGCCAGACCACCGCAGCCAGGAACTGGACCGCGAGAGCGATCATGGCCAGCCAGTGCAGATCCAGGCCGGCGTGCCCATCCGTCGGGTCGTGCCCCGCCCCCGGCACGGTCGCCAGCACCGGCAGAAGGCCCATCGCGGCGAGCACGACGAGGGCGCGGGTCTCCACGGTCGAGCCGAGGCGGCTGCCGAACAGCGCGACGACCAGGGCGACCCAGAGCGTGGTGATCTGGGTGATCGCCAGGCCGCTGCGGCCGAGCACCGCGAACAGGTCCTCGCGGCTACCGAGGGCGAGCACCGACACGCCGGTCAGCTCCGATGCGGTCAGGGCCAGCGCGAGCAGCGAGGTCGCAGCCCAGGCCCACGCCCAGCGGGTCGCCATCTCGGACAGGTGCTCGGTGGCCAGGGTGCGGTTGCCGGCCAGGGCCACGGCCCGGACGAAGAGCAGCCCGACCACCACCATCCCCGGGATCTGGAAGAGCAGGTCGGCGACCGGCAGGTCCAGCACCCCGCGCGACAGCGGCACCGTCACGTCCTGAACGGCGATCCACCACCTCCGCGCCAGGGCCACGCCCACGCCGGTGAGCAGGAGGGTGGGCACCAGCTCGGCGGTGGCCGGGAGCTGCCTGGTCAGCCGCTGGACGCCGGACTCGTGCACCATCCGCTGCGCGATGTAGGACATGGTCTGCTGCTCCTTGATGGATCGAGATGACTGGGTGCGGGTCCTGCCGAGCGGGGATGCGGGATGCGGCGCGGTCAGCCCGGGCATGAGGACCACAAGGTGAGCAGCCGTCTTCCGTCGATGGCGGCGACCGGGACGGGGCCGAACGAGCGGGAGTCGATCGAGATCTCGCGGTGGTCCCCCATCACCAGGACCGTGCCGTCGGGGACCCCGACCGGCCCGTAGTAGACGCCGTCGATCGTGCGGAGATCCACGTACGGCTCTGGCACCACGTGTCCGTCGACCTTCAGCTGCGCGTCCTCGATGGCGACGGTTTGACCGGCCACGCCGACCACCCGCTTGATCATCGGCGTCCCGTCACCGGGGTTCGCGAAGGTGATGATGTCGTCGACCTCGACGGCGTGCGGGTTCCAGCGAGCCACGAGGACCAGGTCGCCGGCGCACACGGTGGGAGCCATGCTGTCCGACGACACCGACACCGTGTCGACCAGGTACGTACGCACCAGAAGACCCAGGGCCAGGACCACCAACACGACGGCGACACCCCGAGGGCCGCTCCGTCCACGACGGGCCGGCGCAACGCTGGCTGCAGTGGTGGTGGTCATCGGCTGGGTGTTCCTCGATCGGGGTCGCTGGCGTTCGGTACGACCAGCATCCGACGGATCGGCGGACCCGGAAACCCCGATGAGGGGGGTGTCGGCACCCCGCGATATGGGGGGCGGCGACCCGTTCGATCTCAGCCGGAGGCAGGCGTACGCGGTCCTGCCGGGGGCCACACGGTGCCGCCGGACCCCACCCATCGGACCGCCTCGACCAGCTCCCCGGCGGACACCCCCTTCTCCAGCACGCCGACGGCGCCGGCCGCCCTCGCCTCGTCCACCAGGAGGGGAGACAGTGACGCCGTCAGAATCAGGACCCGCACGTCGGGCTGCGTGACCATCAGCAGTCTGGTGGCCTCGGTCCCGGACATGATCGGCATCCGACCATCCATCACGACGACATCCGGTGCGGTCCGGGCGGCCAGTTCGACCAGGTGGATGCCGTCCTCACCCCGGCCGACCACCTCGATGTCGAAAGCAGCGCTGAGGATCTCGCTGACCCGCTCGCGGAAGAATGCGTGGTCGTCGACGACGAGCACGCGGGTGACGTCGGGCTCGGCTTCGGTCCCCGGGCCGCGATGGCCCGGAAGTGTCGAATCAACGTCGGAGGACGGACCCATGGGTGAATTTTACTTCAATGGCCTATGCGATGAGGTGACCCGGCGTCGCACTTCAGACGATGTCCGGGGTGATGTCGGCGTCAGCCGGCAGTTCGACGCGCAGGACGGTGCCACCGGTTGGGAGGTTGTCCAACGTGAAGGTGCCGCCCGAATCCACGACCCGGTCCCGCAGCAGGCGGAGTCCGAGGTGGCCCTCAGCCCGCCGGTCCAGCCTGGCCGGATCGACCCCGATGCCGTCGTCGGCGATGCTGAGCTGGACCATGACCGGCGACCGGGGTGACGCCGGGATCGTCACCAACGTCACGGTGAGATGCCGAGCCTGCGCGTGCTCGCCGACGTTGGCCAGAGCCTCACGACTCACTCGGTAGAGCGTCGTCACCGTCGAACTACTCAGCTCCGGGAGATCGTCGATCTCGGTGCTGACCTCGATGCCCTGTTCGCGCAGCGGAACGGTCAGGTCGACCAGGGTCTCGGGCAGCCGAGCAGTATCGAGGTCCGGCGGATAGAGGTCCACCATGAGACGTCGTAGCGACTCGATCGCGTGCTGCACGGTCCGCTGCACCTCGGTCATCAGCGGCTTCCGGTCGGCCGAGACCGAAGGAGCGATCGCGCCCAGGGCATAGCTCACGCCGGCGATGTCCTGGATGGGTCCGTCGTGCAGGTCGGCCGCGACCCGGCTGCGCTCGCGCTCGGATGCCGCTAGCGAGTTCTCCAGGAACCGCGCATGGTTCGACTCGTGACGGCGCACCCGTCGAGCCAAGGACAGAGCGATGGGAATCTGGATGAACTGCACGAGCAGCAGCGGAGCGATGACCAGGGGCAGGAAGCCGCGAGCCAAGCCGCGGGCGGTGTCCTCGACCCGGGTGTAGTCGTAATACGCCTCGAATGCCATCGGCGGATGGTTCGGCAGCCGGTACGGGAGGTAAACCTCGACATACTGGACGTCCGAGGTCTCGCCGATCACTGGATCCACTTCGGGATGGCGCTCGAATCCAGAACTCGTCAATCCTTCGTCGATGGCCAGGAACACCTCAGCCGGCGGATCATACTTCCGCCCGGATTGACTGGGATCATCAGAATAGATGATCCGACCGTCGCGCGCCCAGATGGTGATCTCGGTGAGGTCGCCGTCGATGATGCGATTGCGAACGGCCCGCTCCAACTCGCCGGCGCTTTCGACATCATGTTGGAGGACCTCGGGGAGCAACGGCGTGACGACGACGTCGGCGAGGCGCTGCGTGCTGCGTTCCGCCTCCTTGAGAGCCTGCACACGCGCGACGTGCCAACTGGCCAGCACCGCGGTGAAGGCCACCATCACCAAGACCAGAGCTGCAGTGAGCAGGGCGAGCACCACTTCGCGACGAACCCCGCCTCGCCGGGTCACGCGGGTGCGCGGATCAGCCATCCGACGGGCGAACCAACCCGAGCTTCTGCGCCTTGATGACCGCCTCGAGTTGGCTGTTGACGCCCAGCTTCAGGTGGATGGCCTTCACATATCCTCGGCAGGTGTGGAGCGTGATGCCGAGCGCTCGAGCGATACCTTTGACCTGCATTCCGCTGCTCAGGCAGGTCAGCACTTCGAGTTCACGCTGGGTCAGAGCCGGTAGGGAAGGCCCGGCGTCGGCCTCCTGACGATCCACCGCGGAGGAGAACGTCGATGGCGCGAGCAGCATCTGCCCCGACCGCACCCGGGTCAACACATCGATCATCTCCTCCAAGGAGCCGTCCTTCGGAATGAACGCGGACGCTCCAGCCTGCGCCGCCCGCGAGATCCACTCCGGGTCGCGGTGGGCCGTGACGACGGCCACCACTGTATCGGGCGCCCCCCGACGGATCAGCCGGGTTGCCTGCAGTCCATCCTGCTTCGGCATCTGAATATCCATGACGACGATGGACGGCTTGAGTTGGGTGGCGATGGCCACCCCCTCAGCAGCGGAGGACGCCGTACCGATACACCGCATGCCGGGCACCGTGTTGAGAGCGGCGGACAGCAGGTCGGCGAACGAGCGGTGATCGTCGACGATGAAAATCGTCGTCTCGTCCGTCATTCGCGCGGTCGACCCCGTTGGCCCCCAATTGGTCGACCTGGCCCGACGCGCGCCGATCGTCCATCGAAATATTCATAGCTAGTCGGTCCCCCCGAGGTCAATAGCAAGCGAACCGAACTCTAGGCGAGAGTTTGAGGCTGTGCCGGGATTCGAAAAACTTGTGATGATCCATAGGACATACGGAGTAAACCGAAATCTGGATTGCTGTCGAACCCGACTTTCGGCAGCCGAGCGCCGGTATCTCAGGAACCTCGCACCCGAGCGATGACTCGGTGAAGGTCCCCGCCCTCGCGGCGGGCGTCGTTGCTCGAACCTAGCTCGCCGTGGATCCGCCCAGCCATGCCAGACCGTTTGCTGCGGTCCGGATCGCTGTCAGCAGGACCTTCGGGTCACCGCCCTTGAGAAGCACTTGGGTCACTCCCACCTCTGCGGCTCGGGCGATGTCATCGCCGGTGATCCGCGACGTCATCAACACCACCTGCAGCGGCCGCTCCCAGGTCATCAAGGCGCGGGCAGCATCGATGCCGGACATCCGAGGCATCCGGACATCCATCAAGACGACATCGACGTCTGATGCAGCGACGACCTCGAGGACGTCCGCTCCGTCGCCGCACTCCCCGACCACCTCGATGTCCACCTCGCCCTCGAGCAGAGCACGGAGGCCGGCACGGACAAAGGCGTGGTCATCGACGATCAGCAGTTTGATCACAAGGCCACTTCTCTCCTCTGGGCTATGCAGGTCGTTGGGTCGCGGGTCGTTGGGTCGCGGGTCGCAGCGACAAATCTGCCGTACCGGCGCGGGATCCACCATCCCGAAGTCAGGGGGTGCTCGGCCAGGAGGCGGGGCACACCCTGCAGCAGGGCCCGCCGCACCGAGGTGCGACGGGCCCTGCCTCAGCCTCGTTGGACACGGGCTGTCCCCGGGGGCGGGGAGTTTGGTGCGCTCAGCCGAGCGTCACCGTCACCGGTCCGGCCGTACCGCCCATGCTGGAATCAGCGAAGATCCGGCCGGGATTGGTGGTGGCCGCCGAACCGGTCCGGACCCGGAGGGTCCAGGTGCCGCCGGTGGCCGGGGCGGCTGCCGCGGTCACGGGGGCGACCCCCAGGACGAGGGCCGGGTTGTTCGCCGACCGCACCGTGACCGTGGCCCCGATCGTCGTGGCGGTGCCGCTGACCCGGAAGTCGCCGGACTTCCACTTCGGGCCGACAGCGGTGACCGTGTCGGCGATGGCCGACACCTTGACCTCGTCAGTCTTGGTGGTCGTCCCATCGGTCACCGTCAGCTTGAACGTCAGCGGCCCGTTGGTCATCGGGTACTTGTAGAACGGCAGGGTGAACGAGGGCTTCAGCGTGGTGGCGTCGGTCAGGGTCACCTTGTCCGGATCCGTGGGGCTGGCCAAGAACCTGCTCCCACTTCACAGTGCCGTCGGTGCCGAACGTGGAGTCGGAGCCGTCAAGGACGACCTTGGTGTTGCGCTTGACCCGCTGGTCGACGCCGGCATTCGCCGTCACCGCTCCGATGGCCGTGAAGACCTTCGTGGCCACCGGGTCACTCTGCCGTTGGCGTTGATCGACGACACCTGAACGGTGTAGGTGTCGCCGGGCTGCAGTCCGACGACGGTCGCCGTCGTCGCGGTCGCGGCGAGCAGCTGAGCATTCTCGAACGGCACTCCCGCGGAGTCGAACGCCTGCACGTTGAACCCGGTGATGCTCGGGTCGTTGGACGTCCAGTTCACCGTCACGGCGCTCAGGAGCGAGGATCGGCTCGGCCAGCACCGGAGCAACCGGGTCCGGCGTGTCGGTGATGACGTAGCTCTCCGAGCCACTGGCCAGGTTCCCGGCCGTGTCGAACGCGACCCAGTGCAGCACGCTGGTGGCTGGAATCGCCACCGGTCCGGTGTAACGCACCGCATCGACTGACACGGCATCGCCGTCGAACAGGCTGACGTCGGGGTTGGTCGTGTAGTAGATGTCGGTGTTCGCCTCGTTGGACTTGAGGGTGACCGACTGGGCCACCTTGTACGTCCCACCCGCGGGCGTCGCGGTCACGATCGGAGCGGTGGAATCCACCTCGGGATGGACGTTGACCGCCGGGAACGTGAGTCCGGTGCTGCTCTCGGACATGATCTCCACGTCGTACTCCTGGCCGGCGACGAGACCGGTCAGCGTGGTGGTCTTGGCCGCCTGACCCGTGATGCGCTTGCCGATGACGGCCTGCTCGCCGTTGCTGGCGGCCTGGGCCACCGCGTTGACGTGGTATCCGGTGATGGCCGGCGTGCCCGGGACCGCGACAGCGGGCGTCCAGCTCAGCTTGTACCCACCGGTGACCTTGGCCGCAATGACGTTGGTGGGCGCGACCGGGCCCGAGGCGAGGGGGCCGTTCGGGCACCCACCCATCCCGGGACCACCCGACTCGCCGAACTCGGCGATCGTCAGGCCCTGCCGGTTGGCGTCGGCGTCCTCGACCTGCCACGACATCAGGCGCTCCCCACCGCCCCCGGCAGCCTGGGCGGCGATCGCGGCGTCCAGGTACTCGTACGTCGCCGTGAAGGTCGAGCCACTGGTCTCCAGCGACGAGGAATACCCGCCCCGCGGTGCGGCAACCATCGGACCGGGCACGGCGCGTACGTCGCGCCGGTTGATGGCGGTGTCGCGCAGGTCCGGGTTCACCACGCGTTGCTCGAGCTGGAGCGGGTTGTCGCCGGCGGCGAGGCGACCGATCACCTTGACGGTGTTCGACCCGTTCGCATATTGCACCTCAGTCACGGCGGAACCCGCGACGGTGGTGTCGCCGGCGTCCTGGCCTGCGAACTTGATCCGGACGACGTCGCCGCCCTGGATGTCCGGCGTCACCTTGAGCCCGGTACCCGCCCCCCAGCAGTAGCCGCCGGGGTGATTGATCTCGAAGGCGACGTCGCCTTCCCCGACCACACCCTGAGCCGACCCGACGACTCCCACACCGGGACGGGAGACCTCCACGGTCGCGGTCTCGCCGATGTGGTCCTGGTAGCCCTCGATCGTGACGAAGTCGCGGTCGGGGAAGACCACGATGTTGTCGGGGAAGGCGGCTGGAGCGGCGCTGGCCACGCCGGAGGTGAGCGCGACCAGACCGGTCGTGCTCACGGCACCGATCATCAGCAGGGCGATGCCCTTACGCGTCGGCAAGGCGGTCGACGCGCTGGAGCGTCGCCTCGCCCTCCCGTTCCCGAGAATGTCTGGGTTCATGGTTCCCCCGAAGGTTCTTGGCTGGCCGATACACCGACCAATGAGTGGTTTCGGCCCGACTGCCGGGCTCCTCTCCAGACAACGGGTCGCCGGGCCTTTCGATAAGCCCGATTCGTGGGGTGCCGGTGCCCCCACGTTTGGGGGTCGACGGAGGCGGTCGCGGTCGAATCGAGCTCGGACCCCCCAGATTGGGGTATCGGCTCCCCCCGCATCGGGGCTCCTGGCCGCCGGGGCACGACCGGAGGATGAGTTCTCAGCGCGGGGGTGCAGCAGGTCGAGCCGAGTCGGCTCGGCGTGCGTCGGTCTCATCCCTGCCCACCCGATGGCAGCCCCGAAAAGGATGATCGATGAGACTTTCACGCAGAGACGCATTCAAGCTGGGCGGCCTGGCCGCGGTCGGCACCGCCGGCCTGGCGCTGCCGTTCAGCCGATCGGTCAGCGGCGGCACGCCCAGCCTGCTGCCCGCCAAGAACTTCCCCAAGCCGTACGCCGCGACCTTCGCCCGGCTACCCGTGCTCGCTCCCTACAAGACCGCGGTCGACGACGACGGCCCGGTCAGCTATTACGACGTGACCGCGCGCGCTGGTGCGGTCGGCATCGTCCCCGGTCTGACGACCCCGGTGCTCGGTTACGGCGGGGAGGTGCCGGCACGCCGCATCGATGTCGAGCAGGGGACGCGGATCGAGATGACGATGCACAATCGTCTTCCCCAGCTGCACCCCACCTTCGGTACGCCGATGGACATCTCGACCCACCTGCACGGTTCCGCGTCGCTGCCGGAATACGACGGCTACGCCAGCGACATCACGGCGGTCGGTGAGAAGAAGACGTACCGCTATCCGAACTTCCAGCCGGCTCGGACGCTGTGGTACCACGACCACGGCGTCCACTACACGGCGCAGAACGCGTATTCGGGGCTCGCGTCCCAGTACCACCTGCACGATCCGGTCGAGCGCGCGCTCCTACCCCAGGGGGAGTACGACGTCGCCCTCACCGTGTCGGACATGATGTTCCAGGCCAACGGCTCGCAACTCTACGACGACCGAAGCCACTCCGGAGTGTGGGGTGACGTGGTCCTGGTCAACGGGCGACCGTGGCCGGTGATGAAGGTGAAGCGCCGGATCTACCGCTTCCGGATGCTGAACGCCTCGTTGTCGCGGTCCTACCGCCCCTCGCTGTCCAACGGCGCCCCGGTGTTCATGGTCGCAACCGACGGCGGGCTGATGCCCAAGAGTCAGTCGGTCACCCAGTGGCGGCACGGTAGCGCCGAGCGGTACGAGTTCCTGGTCGACTTCCGCAGCTACAAGGCCGGCACCCGGATCGAGCTGAAGAACCTCAGCAACCCGAACAATCGCGACTTCGACTTCACCGGGAAGATCATGGCCTTCGACGTGGTCGACGACCCGTTCGACAAGAGCGACCCGACGTGGAACACGATCCCGGTCCTGCTCAATCCCACCGACGTCATGGCTCTGCAACCCACCAGCCAGATGAAGGTCCGCAACATCAAGGTGCAGCGCGATGACACCACGAACGAGTGGAACCTCAACGGTGAGACGTGGCACGACGTCGTCGACTCGGGCTACACGTCCGTCCTGGCCAACCCGGGGCTGGGCGACTCCGAGATCTGGGAGATCGAGAACAAGTCCGGCGGCTGGTTCCATCCGCTGCACATTCACCTGATCGACTTCAAGATCCTGTCCCGCAACGGCAACCCGCCGTTCGCCTACGAACAGGGCCCGAAGGACGTGGTGTACGTCGGCGAGGGGGAGAAGGTGCGCCTGCTGATGACCTTCGGTCCGCACCGCGGCAAGTACATGGTGCACTGCCACAATCTCCCGCACGAGGACCACGACATGATGCACCAGTTCAGCGTGGGCCTGAGCGACTCCGACTATGACCACCACGACCCGATCCAGGCCGATCGACCGGTCGCCGACGCGTAGCCGACGACCGCTGTTCCGCACCACAACCCTCCCCGATTCCGCCTGTGCGGGGTCGATCCCACGCCCCCGCACGCGCGGCCGGTCGCCGTCTGCGCGTGCGGGGGCCTCCCGGACCCCCCAAGGACTAGGGGTATCCGGACCCCCCCCGTGCGGGTGCCGACGGGGCGCTTCGGCGACCAGACTGTCTTCATCGTCGCCGGTGGTCGGATCGGGCGGCACAGCTCGGGGGGGCTCCTAGATGTCATCGTTTTTCCTGCACGTCACCACGGGGGGACGGCGGCGCGCCCGCCACTGGATCGAGCCCCTGAGCCGGTCTGGTCCTGGCGCTTGCGGTCGTCTTCACCTTCGTGGCCCCGGCGGCCACCAGCTCGGCGGCCACGGTGGGACAGGGATTCGTCGTGACGCCCGCGGACCTCGCGTACATCCTCAAGCAGATCAAGATCGCCGAAGCGCACGTCGCGCGGACCACCTCGGCCACGGGGCCGTGCGGTGCGCTGCTCGGCCGGTCCGTCGACCAGGTCCCCGACCCGCTCACCTCGTACGGCTTGCGCACGGTCGACGGCTCGTGCAACAACCTCATCGCCGGACGCGAACGCTACGGGTCCGCCGACCAGCTCTTCCCGCGTCTCGCCCGGCCGACGTTCAAAGCCGCCGACGAGCGGTCCCCGTTCGGGGCACCCGGCGCGTCGTCGTACCAGCAGAAGTCGGGCAGCGTGGTCGACAACCAGCCCCGCGAGATCAGCAACCTGATCGTCGACCAGACGTCGACGAACCCGGCCGCGATCGCCGCCGCAGGCTTCCCCATCCGCAGCCAGAATGCGCCGGGCAAGTACCCGTGCACCACCGATCCCGATCCGCTGGCCGACCCCGAGGTCGTGGGGGTTCCCGCCGGCTGCGTTCCGACCGGCGACACCTTGTTCATTCCCAATGTGACCACCGATGTGGGCCTTTCGCCGCCCTACAACTCGATGTTCACCCTGTTCGGCCAGTTCTTCGATCACGGCATCGATCAGACGGTCAAGGGGGGCGGCACGGTCTTCATGCCGCTGAAGGCCGATGACCCGCTGCGGACCAAGGGACCTGACGGTAAGGCCGGTACCGGGGACGAAGTCCCGGCGAGCAAGGCGTTCATGGTGCTGACCCGGGCCCAGAACCAGCCCGGCCCGGACGGCAAGCTCGGCACTGCCGACGACGTCCAGGAGGCCACCAACACCGACTCGCCCCACGTCGACCAGTCGCAGACCTACACCTCACACCCCTCGCACCAGGTGTTCCTGCGCGAGTACGTCGCCAACACCGACGGGCGCCCCGTATCGACCGGGAAGCTGCTCGGGGGGCCGACCGGCGCCACCGCCGGAGGCATGGCGTCCTGGGCTCGGGTGAAGACCCAGTCCGCCGAGCTCCTGGGGCTGAAGCTGAGCGATACGAACGTGCTCAACGTGCCGCAACTCGCGGTCGACCCGTACGGAAAGTTCATCCCCGGCCCCGAGCGCGGGTTGCCGATGTACGTCACGCCGACCGGCATGGTCGAGGGCGACCTCGCCGACCCCGTGCCCGTGCCCGCCAACGCGATCTACTTCAACACCCCGTTCCTCACCGACATCGCGCACAACGCCGATCCGAGCGCCCAGGACACCGACCACAACCCGGCGACGCCGCCGGTGCTGCCCCAGCCGGACAGCAACACCACGGCGTCCGCCGACTTCACCAAGCAGGCTCCGGGGACCTACGACGACGAGATGCTCGACGCGCACTTCATCGCCGGTGACGGGCGGGTCAACGAGAACATCGGTCTGACCGCGATCCACCAGGTCTTCCACTCCGAGCACAACCGCCTGATCGACGACGTCAAGAAGACGCTGACCAACGACAAGACGACCAAGGGCATCGCCGCCCTGACGGAGTGGAAGCTCGCCGCCGGTGCGGCCGGCTGGAACGGCGAGCGGCTGTTCCAGGCCGCGCGGTTCGTCGCCGAGATGGAGTATCAACACCTCGTCTTCGAGGAGTTCGGGCGGAAGATCCAGCCCGGTCTGGACCCGTTCCGGGTCTACCACACCGAGATCGACCCGGCCGTGAGGGCGGAGTTCGCCCATGCGGTCTACCGCTTCGGCCACTCGATGCTCACCGAGAGCATCTCGCGGACGAACGCTGACGGCTCGGACAACTCGATCAGTCTGCTCGACGGCTTCCTCAACCCGCCCGCCTACACCGACGGTGGCCCGGCCGGCAGCCTGACCTCGGAGCAGGCGGCGGGCAGCATCGTGATGGGGATGCGCAACCAGACCGGCAACGAGCTCGACGAGTTCATGACCGAGACGCTGCGGAACAACCTGGTCGGACTGCCGCTCGACCTGGCGGCCACCAACGTCGCCCGCGCCCGCGAAGCGGGGATCCCCTCGCTCAACGAGTTGCGCCGCTCGATCCACGACGCCACGGGCGACAGCCAGCTCGTGCCCTACACCAGCTGGGCCGACTTCGGCCAGAACGTCAAGCATCCCGAATCGGTGATCAACTTCGTCGCCGCGTACGGCACCTTCCCGACCATCACCGCGCAGTCCACCCTGGCCGGCAAGCGGGCGGCCGCGAAGGACGTCGTCGACCCGGGGATCGGCCTGTCGCCGTCGGCCGAAGCCGTCGACTTCATGAACAGTGCCGGTGACTGGGCCGATCGACCGACCGGGCTCGACGATGTCGACCTGTGGGTCGGCGGCCTCGCCGAGAAGACCAACCTGTTCGGCGGTCTGCTCGGCAGCACCTTCAACTACGTGTTCGAGAACCAGATGCTCGACCTGCAGAACGGCGACCGGTTCTACTACCTGGCCCGTACGCCGGGGTTGAACCTCCGCGCGCAGCTCGAGGGCAACTCGTTCGCGGAGATGATCATCCGCAACACCGAGGGAACCGACACGTTGAAGGCTGACGTGTTCGCCACGGCCGACTGCCGGTTCCAACTCGCCAATCTGGCCGGCACCGCTGCCGGCTACGCCGGCTCCGGGCCGACCGTGTCCGACGACCCGACCAGCGAGTGCAACGAACAGCAGCTTCTGCTCCGCAAGCCGGATGGCACGCTGCAGTACCGCGAGACCAACAACGTCGACCCGGCCGGGATCAACGGCCAATCGGTCTACAACGGCACTGCCGGGGTCGACCGGGTTGCCGGGGGCAATGACAACGACACCTTCTGGGGCGGCGCCGGCGACGATGTGATCGAAGGCCAGGGTGGCGACGACGTGGCGCTCGGTGGCGACGGCGACGACCGGATCACCGACTCGGCAGGCGCGGACGTGCACAAGGGCGGGCCCGGGGACGACTACATCAACACCGGGATCGGCAACGACATCATCATGGCCGGGGACGGTCAGGACTTCACCGTCGGCGGCGCCAACGACAACGAGACCTTCGCGGGTCCCGGGAACGACTTCGTGCAGTCCGGCGACGGCTCCGATGCGACCTTCGGCGACGGTGGCGACGACTGGATCCAGGGTGGCTCCGGGCAGGACCTGCTGATCGGCGACCACGGCGCGCCGTTCTTCGACGACCCGGGCCAGACCCAGCCCGGCAACGACGTGTTGGTCGGCCAGGTCGGAGAGAACGACTACGACGCCGAGGGCGGCGACGACATCATGAGTGCGAATGCCGCCGTCGACCGCTACGCCGGCGCAGCGGGATACGACTGGGCGAGTCACCAGTACGACACGGTCGGTGCCGACGACGACATGAACATCAACCGGGTGACGGCCGGAACCCCACTGCCGGTGGTCGTCAACCGCGACCGCTGGCAGGAAGTGGAAGCCGTGTCGGGCTCGGCCCTCAACGATGTGATCAAGGGTGACGACATCGTGCCCCGGACGGTCGGCGGCGGCGGATTCACCGGCTGCGACGTGCTCGACCAGGCCGGCATCGACCGGATCGCCGGGTTGAAGGACATCCTGCCGGTGCCGACCGGTGACCTCGGCCCGGTTGAGGCGGCATCCGCCCCCGGACAGTGCCCGCTCGAAGGCGCGATCTGGGGTGAGGGCAACATTCTGCTCGGCGGCCTCGGCGCCGACACCCTCGAAGGTCGCGGCGCCGACGACATCCTCGACGGCGATCGCTACCTGAAGACGCGGATCAGCGTGCGTGACGATGCGGGCACCGAGATCGGCAGCACCGATCTGATGGAGCGGCCGTATCGGACCGGTAGTTCGCGGACCCTGGCCGCGGATGTCGCCGCCGGCGTGGTCGACCCCGGAAACCTGGTCGCCGTCCGCGAGATCGTCAGCCCCTCCGCGGACGACACCGCGGGAAGCCGGGACTCGGCAGTGTTCTCCGACATCGAAGCGAATTACACCGTCACCACGACCGGTGGCGACGGCAGCCTCGGATCTCCGGGATCGATCACGACGGTCGTCCACAACGGTGCCACCGGGCGCCCGGGCTCCGACGGAACCGACACGTTGCGCAACATCGAAAGGCTGGTCTTCTCCGACACCGCTCCCCCGGCCACCCCCGTACTCGACTTCGTCACCGGGGGAGACGGGCAGGCCACCGTCAACTTCCTGCCCAGCCCGGGCACGGTCCTCGGCTACACGGTGCGGGTCGTCGACGGGACCGGGACGCAGGTCGGCGACCTGCGCTCGGCGCCCGGCGACGCCAACAGCCTGGTGGTGACCGAGCTGACCAACGGAACCGCCTACCGCTTCCAGATCTCAGCCCGTAACGCCGAAGGCACCAGCCCGTACTCGGCGCTGTCCGAACCGGTAACGCCCAAGGTGCCGATCACCGTCGCCGACGCACCGATCATCGGCACCCCGAGCGCGGCCGACGGCGCTGCCACCGTTCGCTGGACGGCCCCGGCCAACACCGGGGGCGCGCCCGTCACCGGCTACACCCTGCGCACCTATGCCGGCACCACTGTGGTGAAGGCCACCGGCGCGGCCGCCGGAGCGACCAGCGTCGAGGTGACCGGGCTCGCCAACGGCACCGCCTACACGTTCGACGTGCGCGCCGTGAATGCTGCCGGAGTCTCCGCCGCCTCGGCCCGGTCCGGCTCGGTCACCCCGCTCTCGGTGATCACCGCCCCCGGCGCACCCACCATCGGGGCCCCCACCGCCGGGAACGCTTCGGCCACCGTCGGTTGGACCGCTCCCACCACCACGGGAGGGTCGGCGATCACCGGCTACACGGTGAAGGTGGTCGACGCGACCGGCACCCAGGTCGGCGCCCTGCGTCCGGCGCCGGGCGACGCCACCAGCCTGGTGGTGACCGGCCTGACCAACGGCTCTGCGTACCGGTTCCAGGTTTCGGCTCGCAACGTCGAGGCGACCAGCCCCTACTCCGACCTCTCGCTCGCGGTCACGCCGCGGACGCCGGCCACCGCGCCCGGCGCCCCGACCATCGGCGCCCCCACCGCCGGGAACGCCGCAGCCACCGTCCGATGGACCGCCCCCACCACCACCGGCGGCTCACCCATCACCGGCTACACCATCCGCACCTACACCGGCACCACCACCACCGTGGTCAAAACCACCACCGCCGCAGCCACCGCCACCACCCTCGCGGTCACCGGCCTGACCAACGGCACCGCCTACACCTTCGACGTCCGCGCCGTGAACGCCGCCGGCACCTCGGCGGCCTCCACCCGATCCAACCCGGTCACACCGACCGCCGCAGCCACCGCACCCGGCGCCCCGACCATCGGCGCCCCCACCGCCGGGAACGCCGCAGCCACCGTCCGATGGACCGCCCCCACCACCACCGGCGGCTCACCCATCACCGGCTACACCATCCGCACCTACACCGGCACCACCACCACCGTGGTCAAAACCACCACCGCCGCAGCCACCGCCACCACCCTCGCGGTCACCGGCCTGACCAACGGCACCGCCTACACCTTCGACGTCCGCGCCGTGAACGCCGCCGGCACCTCGGCGGCCTCCACCCGATCCAACCCGGTCACACCGACCGCCGCAGCCACCGCACCCGGCGCCCCGACCATCGGCGCCCCCACCGCCGGCAACGCCGCAGCCACCGTCCGATGGACCGCCCCCACCACCACCGGCGGCTCACCCATCACCGGCTACACCATCCGCACCTACACCGGCACCACCACCACCGTGGTCAAAACCACCACCGCCGCAGCCACCGCCACCACCCTCGCGGTCACCGGCCTGACCAACGGCACCGCCTACACCTTCGACGTCCGCGCCGTGAACGCCGCCGGCACCTCGGCGGCCTCCACCCGATCCAACCCGGTCACACCGACCGCCGCAGCCACCGCACCCGGCGCCCCGACCATCGGCGCCCCCACCGCCGGCAACGCCGCAGCCACCGTCCGATGGACCGCCCCCACCACCACCGGCGGCTCACCCATCACCGGCTACACCATCCGCACCTACACCGGCACCACCACCACCGTGGTCAAAACCACCACCGCCGCAGCCACCGCCACCACCCTCGCGGTCACCGGCCTGACCAACGGCACCGCCTACACCTTCGACGTCCGCGCCGTGAACGCCGCCGGTACCTCGGCGGCCTCCACCCGATCCAACTCGGTCACACCGACCGCGATCGCCGGTCGGGTGGCCGGCCCTCCGGTGATCGGTACCGCCACCTCCGGCACAACGGGAACACCGATCGACGCGACCGCAACCTGGACGCCGGGGACGGCCGGAACTACGCCCACGGTCGGTTACACGGTGACCGCCATCCCGGTGGACGCGGTCACCGGCGTGCCGACCGGAGCCGCGCCGATCGTCTCGACGACCCCGTCGGCCACGGTCAGGACCTTGGTCATGGCGCTGCCCGCCGGCCGATACAAGTTCACCGTGGCGGCCGTGAATTCGGTTGGCACCAGCACGCAGTCCGCCCAGTCCGTCGCTGTGACGGCTCGCTGAGCGACACACCAGGGCGGGGTCCTAGGGCGGCGACCCCTGGCACCCCGGCCCGTCAACCGAGGGCGCCTTCGATCGCCAGTCGGACCAGCTTGCGTTGCCGGTGCCGGTAGAACAGCTGAGCGAACAGCCAGGCCGGGACGGTCAACGGGCCGGCGTGGATCTCGACGGCGTCGGTGTAGGCCGTCCCGCCCAGGACGGGCTCGAGCAGGATCCGGTGGTCCCAGACCCGGATCAGGTCGCTGTGCCCGGCGTCGTGCCACACCAGTTGCTCCCCCGCCTGCTGCGGATCGGGATCGGCGACGACCCGGGCGTCGATGACGTGCTCGCCGATCGGCAGCCGGCCGCCGATCAGCAACCGGAAGCGGCGGGGTCCGACCGACCACCGCTCGGGGGTGACCGGCGGGTCGACCGGCTGGAAGGCGAGCAACGGCGCGGTGATCTCGTCGAACAACGCCGGGGCCAGCAACGCGGTGCCGAGCCGCTCGATCGACACCGGGAGCACCGTGGTCCGCCGCAGTCGCATCGGCTCACCGTACGCCCAGCCGCTCCGGCCGGCCGGTCCCGGCCGCTCGGGTGGCGCCGCTTGGAGCGGCGGCGGAGGATGGGCGCGTGCTATCTCCCACGACCGAGTCCCGCCGCACCCTTCGCTGGGGTTCGCGCGCGGCCGGCGTAGCGGCCGGGCTGGCCGGTCTGGGCATCGCTTCGCTGGCGGCCGCGCTCGTCGCGCCCGGTGGTGCACCAGTCACCGCGGTCGGCGAACTGATCATCGAGTTGCTCCCGGCGCCGCTGATCAACTTCGGTAAGGACACGCTGGGCGCGGCCGACAAGCCGATCCTGCTGGCCATCATCACCGTCGGTGTCCTGGTGCTGTGCGCGTTCGCCGGTCAGGCCGAGCAGGCCCGCCGGTTCGGCGGTGCCGCCGTTTTCGCCGTCGTCGCGGTCCTCGGGATCATCGGCATCGCCTCCCGGCCCGACAGCACGATGGCCGCCTACATCCCGATCCTGATCGGACTGCTGATCGGGTTCATGATTTTGAGCACGCTGATCGCCCGGCTGCAGCGCTGGCAGCCCCGCCGCCGCGCGGTCGAGGACGAGCCGGACTCGTCGGCCCGGCGCGCGTTCCTCGGCTGGACCGGCGCGACCGTGGTGCTGGCCACCGCCGCCTCGATCGGAGGCAGCCTGATCGCCTCGGCGGCCAACCGGGTCAACACCGTCCGCGAGAAACTGCAGCTCCCGATGCCGCGTACGCCGGCCCCGGCGATCCCGGCCGGCGCCGAGCTGGGCATCGCCGAGCTGTCGCCCTACGTGACCCCCAACGACGACTTCTACCGGATCGACACCGCGCTCCAGGTCCCGGTCATCGACCCCGACCAGTGGTCGCTGACCGTGACCGGGATGGTCGACCGCGAGGTGACCATCACCTACGCCGAGCTGCTGGCCCAGCCGCTGACCGAGCACGTCGCCACCCTGACCTGTGTGTCCAACACGGTCGGCGGTGACCTGATCGGCAACGCCCGCTGGCTCGGCTACCCGATCCGCGAGCTGCTCGAACGGGCCGGACCGCAGGCCGGGGCGGACATGGTCCTGTCGCGGAGCGAGGACGGCTGGACCGCCGGAACGCCGCTGTCGGCGCTGACCGACCCGAAGCGCACCTCGCTGCTCGCGGTGGGGATGAACGGCGAACCGCTGCCGATCATCCACGGCTTCCCGGTCCGGATGGTCGTGCCCGGCCTCTACGGCTACGTCTCGGCGACCAAGTGGGTGACCGAGCTCAAGGTGACGACGTTCGCCGCCGACCAGGGCTATTGGACACCGCTGGGCTGGTCGGCCATGGGGCCGATCAAGCTGGCCTCGCGGATCGACGTGCCCAAGCGCGCGGCCGTCGACCCGGGCACCGTGGTCGTGGCCGGCGTGGCCTGGGCGCAGCACACCGGGATCTCCTCGGTCGAGGTCCAGGTCGACCAGGGTGACTGGCAGCCCGCCCAGCTCGCCGACGCTGCCAACACCGATACCTGGCGACAATGGCGCTACGACTGGCCGGCCACCTCGGGCACCCACACCCTGACCGTGCGGGCCACCGACACCGACGGCAACCTGCAGATCTCCGAATTCGCCGCGCCCGACCCGGACGGCGCCACCGGCTACCACCAGATCCAGCTCAAGGTCCGCTGACCGCCGCCACGTCGACCACGTGTGACAGGCTCGGTCCGTGCTGATCGTGGTCGCCCGGGAAGCGGCCGAGCGCGAGACCCGGGTCGCCCTGGTGCCCGAGTTCGTTCCCGAACTCCGCACGCTCGGCTACCGCATCGCCGTGCAGTCCGGCTCCGGGCGCGGGGCCCGGTGCGACGACACCGCGTACGCGGCCGCCGGGGCCGCGGTCCTCGCCGTCGGATCGGCCGCCGAGAGCGACGCACTGGCTGCGGCCACCGTGGTGCTCAGCGTCGGGCCGCTCGATCGCCGGTTCGTGGCGCGGCTTCCCCGTCACGCCGCCACGCTGTCGTTCTTCCCGGTCGAGGGTCGGGCCGACGACCTGGCCGACCGCACCGCCCGCGGCGTCACCACCTTCGCGATGGACCGGGTGCCACGGATCTCACGGGCCCAGTCGATGGACGCCCTGACCTCGCAGGCGCTGATCGTCGGCTACCGCGGGGCGGTGGTGGCCGCCGAACGCTCGGATGCGTTCTTCCCGCTGGCCATGACCGCGGCGGGCACCATCGAGCCGGCCAGGGTCCTCGTCCTCGGTGCGGGGGTCGCCGGACTGGAGGCCATCGCCACCTGCCGGCGGATGGGCGCGACCGTGTCGGCGTACGACGTGCGCGCGTCCTCGGCCGAGGAGATCCGGTCGTTGGGCGCGGAGTTCCTCGAGCTCGGGCTGCCGCCGCTCGAAGGCCCGACCGCGTACGCCCGCGAGCTGAGTGACGAGCGGTCGGCCGAGCAACGGGCCCGGTTGGCGCCGCACGTCGCGGCCACCGATGTGCTGATCACCACCGCGTCCGTCCCCGGGCGGAGGGCCCCGGTGCTGGTCAGCGCGAACATGGTGGCGGCGATGCGGCCCGGCGCGGTGGTGGTCGACCTGGCCGCCGAGGCCGGCGGCAACGTCGAGGGGGTGATCGCCGGGCACGAGCTCGAGGTCGGCGGGGTCCGGCTCTGGGGCGGAGCCGAGGTGGCCGCCCAGCTCCCCGGTCCGGCCAGTCGGCTCTACGCCCGCAACCTGGTCGCCGTACTCGCGCTGATGACCCGCGACGGGGTCTTCGCGCCGGATCCCGATGACCCGATCGTCGCCGCGCTCGAGCTCACCGACCGGGCCGAGGAGGGTCGATGACCGGGCCCGACCCGGCCACCCTCGACGACCTGGCCCGACGGCTGACCACGGCCGGCCGGATCATCGTCGTCCCCGGCTACGGGCTCGCGGTCGCCCGCGCTCAGCACGAACTCCGGCAGCTCGTCGAGGTGCTGCGCTCGGGTGGCGCGGTCGTCGACTACGCCATCCACCCGGTCGCCGGACGGATGCCCGGCCAGCTCAACGTGCTGCTCGACGAAGCCGGGGTTCCGCACGACCAGCTTCGGATCGCCGAGGCGATCGACGACGAGTTCGCCTCGGCCGACCTCGCGCTGGTCGTCGGGGCCGACGACGTGGTCAACCCGGCAGCCGAGCACGACCCGGCGTCGCCGCTCTTCGGGATGCCGATCCTGCACGTCGACCGGGCCGCCTCCGTGCTCGTCCTGACCCGGGCTCCCGGATCCGGCTACGTCGGGACGGCCAACGCGCTGTTCGACCGCGACCAGGTCACCGTGCTGGTCGGCGACGCCCGCGCCTCGCTGGCCGCACTGCTGACCGCGGTGAACCGCCGGCCCGGCTGATCAGCCGGCGTCGGCGATCATCACGATCGGCGCCAGGATGCCGGCCCGAGTCGCAGCGATGTTGTTGGCCAGGCGTTCGACGAAGGGCCGGCCGAACACCGCGGCCGGACCGATGGCGCCGTCAGTGGGTCCCGGTCGCGACGTCGCCGCCGTCCGGTCCTCGACCGTGCGGACGACGAACCCCGCGGCCTCCAGGTCGCGGCGGTAGTCCTCGGGCCGGGCCACGAACGAGGACCGCTCGTCCTCGGCCCAGGGCAGCGGATAGGTGAGGTCCCCCGGCCCGATCCTCATCTGCTCGTAGATCCCGAACACGCCGCCCGGGCGCAGCAGGCGCCGCACCTCGGCGAACATCGCGTGCTTGTCGGGGAGGTTCATCCCAACATGGACGAGCATCGCCCGGTCGAACGAGCGGTCCTCCAGGCCGGTGTCCGCGGCCGATCGCTCGTGGAACGTCACCCGACCGCCGAGTCCCAGACGCTCGGTCAGTCCACGGGCGGTGCGGATGAAGTCCGGCGACAGGTCGATCCCGACCACGGGGCAGCCGTGGTCGGCGGCGGCCAGGCGAGCCGGACCACCGATCCCGCAGCCGACGTCGAGCAGCCGGGTGTCCGGGCCGAGCTCGAGCTCACCGAACAGGTGGCGCGTGGCCTCGGCGAAACCCGCGTGCAACTGGTCCACCGCGCTCAGGTGCTCCACCGTCAGGGCCTCGGTGTCGACCCCCGATGCGGCGAGGGCCGACAGGATCGCGCCCTCGACATCCGACCCACCGTAGTGACGACGGATCGCAGCGATCAGCTCCATGGGCCACCCCCTTCGCTGAGGGTAGCCCCGGCGCACCCTCGCTGTCCGGGCGGCCTCGAGACTCCTCGACCCCGGTGGGCCGCCGAGCCGAGCGGTCAGCTGGGCAGCAGGACCAGCAGCCCGATCGGGAACAGCACCAGGCCCGCGGCCAGCGCGTAGACCCCGGCGGCCAACCAGCGCGGCGGTGGCGCGGCGGCCAGCCGTTGCACCCGGAGCACGACGTCGGAGCCGGCGGCCGCGAGCGCACCGTCGGGCGACGGGGCTCCACTGAGGGCGATCAGGGCCTGGGCCAGCGGGCGGCTGCCGACCCGGCGGCGCGCGGCGTCGTCGGCCAGCATCTCGACCAGCAGGGTGCACTGCTGCACCGGCATCCGGCTGCGGACCAGGTGTGGGAATGCGCGGTGCAGCGCGGTGAAGGTGTCGAGGACGAGGTCGTGCCGGGCCCGGACGTGGGCCGACTCGTGCGCGATCACCGCCTGCACCTCGTCGGTGGTGAGCAGAGCCAGGGTCCCCGCGCTGAGCACGACCCGGGAGTCGCGGACCCCGGGCAGGCAGTAGGCCATCGGCAGTTGGGCGGCCAGGATGCGCAGGCCCTTGACCGGCAGCGCGGTGTCGACCTGGGCCAGGAGGTCGACCGCGGCCCGGTGACGGGCCCGGCGCGCGCTGGTCTGGCGGCCGACGGTGACCATCGACCAGACCAGCCGGGCCGCCACGACCACGGCGAAGAGCAGCACCACCGCGTACGCGGCGTCACGCCAGAACGGTCGGTCGTCGAGGACCTCACCGACGGCGACCGCGCCGGCCCCGAGCACCGCGACCAGGGCGGCGACCGCACCGGCCTGCCACAGCACCACCGCGGCCCGCGGGACGGACCGGAGGAACTTCCAGTGCCCGACCCAGATCGGTCCCGGTCCCACCAGGATCACGGCGAGTACGCCGAGGGCGACCGCGACCACGGGTCAGCGTCGCCGGGTGGACTGCTCCGGTACCGCATCCAGCGCCGCCAGAGCCTGGCGCATGGCTTCGGCCTCCTCGGGTGAGACCCGTCCGACGAAGGCGACCAGCGCGGCGGTCCGGTCGGCGCCCTCACCCTCCAGCGCGGTGTGCATCACGTCGGCGATCAGGTCCTCGCGGTTCTTGTCCGGGCGGTAGAGATAGGCCCGGCCCTCGCGCTCACGCCGGACCAGGCCCTTCTTGGCCAATCGGTCGAGCACGGTCATCACCGTGGTGTAGGCCAGGTCGCGTTCGCGGGTCAACGCGGCGTGCACCGCGCGCACCGACTGCGCATCGGGGCTGGCCCACAGCTGTTCCATCACGCTGCGTTCCAGCTCACCCATCCCGGCCATGACCCGACTCTACTACCACTGACGTACTACGCTCATGAGTACGACACAACGTCGTAGTTCGGTGACATGAGCGCCGAATCCCTCGCGCGATGGCAGTTCGCGATCACCACGTCTGCCACTTCTTCTTCGTCCCGCGGACGATCAGCCGGTCGGCCCTGGTCGCCGGGCTGCCGACCGCGTGGATGCGCACCGGCCGCGAGAAACACCTCCGGTTGATCACGTTCTTCGGCGAGCTCTTCCTGATCAACTTCGCGCTCGGCGTGGTCACCGCGGCCTTGCCGCGGCGATCGTCGACCACCCGTTCACTTCCGCCGGTGACCGGCCGATGCTGGCCATCACCCACGACCCGGCCCTGATCGTCCGGTGCAACCGGATGGTCGACTGCGGCTCACCGGCGGTGACGGTCAGTGGCGGCCGGACAGCGGGTCACGTCCGATGAAGCCGAGCAGGCGGGTCTGCACATCGGCGTCGTCCGGCACCGGCACCGCCGGCCCGTAGTGCCCGGACGACCGCAGGATCGCCTCGATCGGCGTCATCCCGGCGAGCAGGTCGGCGCAGGTCTCGGCGTCGAGTCGCTCGTCCTGGTCGGTGGCGCGAGCGAGGTCCCAGGTGTGCAGGAAGACATCGACGGTGTAGAACCGGTCGACCGCGTCCGGGAGCGGCATCGCCCCCACCATCGGGTGCTCGAAGGGAGTGGCGGCCTCCGGTCCGTCGAGCAGGCGCTGCACGGCGTCGGTGTGCACCAGCCAGGCGGCGACCGGGTCGTCCTCGGGCGACGGGCCGTGGTCGAGCGTCAGGCCGGTGGCGCTGTGCAGGAAACCGGGGAACCACTCGACCAGGTGAGCGACGACGTCGCGGGCCCGCCATCCGGGCACCGGGGCGGGCGCATCCCAGTCGGCGGCACCGCGTACGCGGGCGGTGAACTGATCGGTCACCGCACGGTGACGCTCGGCGGGCGCGACGGGCAGGCTCATGCCACCCCCTCCTCGATCACGGATTCGGACGCGAGCAGCGCCTCGAGCTTGGCGTAGCCCTGGTGGACGCCGACATCCATCCCGCTACGCAGCCAGGAGTCCCGGGCCTCGAAGCTGTCGCACAGCGAGTCTGTGCGCAGCCGACTCCAGCCATCCCCCAGATCGTCGAAGAGCAGCGTCTGCAACGCGACCCCGTCGGGGTCGCCCTCCCAGGTGAAGGTCTGCACGATCCGATCGGGCCGCACCTCGTGGAAGCAGCCGTGGAACGCGAACTCGCTTCCGTCCCGGGCGGCGACGTAGCGCCAGCTGCCGCCGGTGCTCGCATCCCAACGGTGCACGGTCGTCGTCATCGCGTCCGGACCGATCCAGCGAGCGAACAGCGCCGGGTCGGTGTGCACCCGGAACAGCTGAGCCGCGGTCGCGCGGAAGTCGCGGGTGAGGCGGATGATCGGTACCGTCCGGTCGGCGTCGATCGTCGTCGTGGGGATGAGGTTCACGCTGATCTCTCGCTCTGGGCCGGGCGCCCGGCCTCGCTGTCATCGAGTTCGGCCAGCACGGTGTCCAGCCGGCGGTACCGGGCCTCGGCCTGGCGACGGTGACGCTCGATCCACCTCGTCATCAGGTCGAACACCTCCGCCTCGAGGTGGACCGGGCTACGGCGCCCCTCGGCGGCGCGACTGACCACGCCGGCCTGCTCGAGCACCTTGAGGTGCTTGGAGATGGCCTGCACGCTGACCTGGTGGGGAGCCGCGAGTTCCCCCACCGTGGCGTCACCGTCGACGAGCCGGGCGACCAGTTCGCGCCGGGTCGGATCGGCCAGGGCGGCGAAAATCTGCGATACGGGGTCGGTCATCTCCCACCATCTCCACTGATTGGTTGAGGGAACCGTAGGTCCTTTCCCACGTCGTTGTCAACCACATCGTTGATGAACGTCGGCCGTACAGGCCACGCGTCGCGCCGACAACGCATCCGGTGGGCGTACGAGGTGGGCCCGATCAGAGGTTCGGAAGAATCCCGAGTTGTTGGAAGAGTCCCAGGGCATTCATCACGGCCCACTCCTCGGCGATCGTGTCGCCATCCAGGCGGAAGACATCCATGACCTCAACCGTGACTTCGCGCCCGGTCGCCGGCACGCCCATGAAAGGGCCTTGGTGGGTGCCACGAACGGTGAGTCGTGCGGCCACCAGATCATCGTGGGCGAAGATGTGTTCGACCTGCAGATGTATATCCGGGAAACCGGTCGCGATCGTGGTGATGAAGTCGACCCCGGCCGCGGCTCCGTCGAGGTCAGGCAGGTTGGGATCGTGGCGCTGGTAGTCGGGGGCCAACACGTTGCGCGCCGCCACCAAGTTCTGCGTGTTCCACGCTTCGATCCACTGTTCGACGATGAGACGTTGCTTCTCGACCGACATCATGGCCCTCCCGGGAGCGGCCGACGGAAGTACCGTCGAGGCCGCCTTTCACTATCCGCCCGAGGTTGTCGTCGCGTCAAGGGTCGCCGCGGGAGTGGGCGGCGGTCGACCATCTCTCCCGACCTCCGTCGTCGACAGGTCAGCGACGAGGAACGGGCGGCACCTCCGCTTCGTCCGCGCACCCATGCGTAGGGGCGGGCCCACCGGCAGTTAGCCGGTGGGTGTCGTGGCGACGCTGCGGAACGTCACTGGGAGGGCCGAGGCGGGGTGGAGGCTGATCGCCGGGTCGACGGGGACCGATGTGAGATCGGTGGACAGGTGAAAGGCCGAGAGGATCGTCGCGAGCACGATCGGGAGCTCGACCATGGCCAGCTGCATGCCCACACAGGCCCGGGGACCGGCGCCGAACGGGAGCCAGGCGTACTTGTGTCCACCGGGGAACTGTCCGCTGGGGACGTCGAAGCGGCGCGGGTCGAAGACGTCGGGGTCGGGCCAGAGGGTCGCCGAGTGATGGACCGCCCACGGCGACACCACGATGATCGACCCGGCCGGGATGCGATACCCGCCCAGCTCCTCGTCCCGCGTGGCGCTCCGGCCGATGCTGTGGGCAGCGGGATACATCCGCATCGCTTCGCGGATGGCCCGGCCGGTCCAGACCAGTCGGGGGATGTCGGCGGCGCTGGGCGCGCGTCCCGCCAGCACCTCGCTCGCCTCGTCCCGGACGGTGCTCTGCCAGTGCGGCGATCGGGCCAGTTCGACGAGCAGGCAGGCCAGCGTCGAGCCGGTGGTGTCGTGTCCGGCCAGGAGGAAGATGAGGATCTGATCGGCGACCTCGGTGTCGGTGAGCCGATCGGAGCGGTTCTGGTCGTCGCGGGCCTGGAGGAGCATGCCCAGCATGTCCGGCGCCTCACCGGCGGGCTCGTCCCGACCCCGCCGGCCGGCGATGATGCTGGCCACCAGTCCTCGGAGCTCGGCGAGTCCTTCCGCCAGTCGGCGGTTGGCGCGGGTCGGGATCCATCGCGGCACCGGGTGCGGTGACAGACCTCGTCGCAGGAGTTCGTCGCTGACGAACTTGAACTTCCTGATCTGCGGGAGGGCGAGCGAGACGTCGGCACCGAACAGGATGCGGCCGATGATGCGCGTCGTCAGGTTGACCATCTCCGCGTTGACGTCCACGCACCCGCCGCTCGTCTCCTGGGCTCTCCAGCGCTCGACGAGCCGTGCGGCCTCCTCGGCCATGACCGGGGCGTACTGCGACGTGATGCGCTTCGTGGTGAAGATGGGCGCCAGGAACCGTCGTTGCCGGTGCCACACCTCGCCCTCGCTGGTCAACATGCCGTTGCCGAACGCCCAGCGCATCTCGGTGTACGAGGGCACGTCCTTGTCGAAGCGGTCGGGATGGCCGAGGATCTCCCAGACCAACTCGGGTGCGGCCACGCTGTACAGGGTCATCCGCCACCCGGGCGGTCCAGCCACGATCCGCGCCACTCCGCCGACCTCGCGGGCGGCCCGCAGGCTCGTGCCGAGGAAATCGTTGCGCATCTCGATCGCGGCGCCGATGATCGGCGTGCTGGGCAGGGCGGGAACGAGCTTTCCCGGGTGCGTCAGGGCGGGCATCTGAGCTCCTCCAACTGAGCGGCGGCGGAAAAATCCGCCTTTCTCACCATGGCACACCGGAGGTGGCCCCACAACGGCTGTTGCCGTGCCTTTCCGTCCGCGCAGCGCGGCGTGGACGCGAAGGTGGTCATCGCGCACGACCCAGGTGAAGCTTCGCGGATGCCACCGGGTCGAAGAATGCCGGGCGCAGGCAACGTCCCCCGGCGACGATGAGCCGTCGACGGAGTACCGACATTCATGCCGTGATCGATACACGAATCAGGTTCTTTTTGTTCATCGAATCGGCTATCGACGTCATTCGTTGGCTGAATACCATCAATAGTTGCCGGCACTCCTAGGATCACGATATTCCCCCGACGCGTTGATCGAGGAGTATTCCCATGCCGCTGTTCACCGCGCGCCGTCGCGCGATATCCCTGCACGGCGGCGCGGCACTCATCGCCATGCTGTGCATCGCCGGCCTGCTCCGTGCCGCCCCCTCCGCCGAGGCCGCCGTGCCCGCACCGGTGACGTTGGCGCCGGTGGCCGACACCTACGGCAACCAGGGGGCCGCCGCAACCAATTACGCCGCATCATCGTCGCTGGCCTCGGTCGGTGGGACCGCTTCGGTGTCGTATCTGCGTTTCGTCATCCCGGCCATTCCGAGCGGCTCGGTGCTGCAAAGTGCGACGCTGCGGCTCAAGACCACCAATATCGCCTCGGCCGGCACCCTGGGTAAGAGCCTGGTCCGAGAGGCGAACAACACCTGGACCGAGACGGCGCTGACCTGGACGAATCGACCGGCGGTCACCGGAGCGATCTTGGCCGAATTCTCGATAGTCCGACATCAACACCCAGCTTTCGGTTCCCCTGGATGTCCATGGGGTCGCGGCGTTGACCGGGCGGACGGTGACGCTGTCGGTGTCGAGCACCTCGACCGACAGCCTGTGGTTGTGGTCGAGCAACTACAGCACCGCCTCGGCCCGGCCGGCCCTCATCCTCGGCTACGCCGCGGCCCCGATCGCCACACCGACCCCGACCCCGACACCGACACCGACGGACCCTCCCACGCCGACCGCTCCACCACTCGACCCGACGCCGACTCCGACCACACCCACGTCGAGCCCGAGCGACAGCCCCGCGGCGACCGACGGCCCGACCACCAGCCCGACCCCCTCGGCGCCGGTCAGCACGACCCCGACCTCCGGCGGACGCATCATCAACCTGGCCTTCGGCGACAGCATCATCGAGGGCTGCTGCGGCGCCGAGGCGGGCCGGACGATCAGCGAGGTGTGGGCGGCCGCGCTCGGCTGGTCACCGCCGATCCGTTCGGCGCAGGGCGGCACCGGCTATCTGACCGCGGGGACGCAGACCGGGAAGGCGAGCTACGCCGACCGGATCGGGGGGGTGCTCGAGGCCTACCCCGGGCTCGACGTGCTGGTCATCGAGGGCGGTGGCAACGACCCGAGCACCGATCTGCCCGCCTTCCGGGCCGCGGTGGCCTCGACCTTCGCGACCGCCCGGGCCAAGCAGCCGACGGCCCGGATCTACGTCCTCGGCCCGTACTCGCCGAACGGCAGCGGTTATGCCGACAAGCGGGCGGTGCTGGTCGAGGAGGCGGCGCGGGCGGGCTATCCCTTCATCGACCAGATCGAGCAGCAGTGGATGAAGGGCCGCGCCGATCTGCTCACCGCTGACAACTTCCACCCCAACACCGCCGGCCACGCCATGCTCGGTCGCCGGACGGCCGGTGAGCTCGCGCTGGCCGGTGCCCCGGTCGTGCGCTGACCGCGGGCCCGCGATCAGGCGGCGAGCAGCCGCAGGGTGTTCTCCCGGGCCGTGCTCCGGTCGAGCGGCTCGTCGGCGTACGCGCCGGCGATCGGGTGGACCATGATCTCGTCGACCCCGAACCGGTCGGCCAGGCCCTGCAGGTCGCGGCGGGCCGAGTCCGGGGTGCCGACCACCCAGCGCGACCGCATCTCGTCGGCCAGCGCCTGGTGCGACCCGGCGATCGGGCTGGCTTCGGCCTCCTCGACACTCGACTGGGCGCCCAGCGGTCCCCCGGTGCGCAGGCTGATCATCGACCGCACGTGGGGCTGGATCAGCCGCTCGGCCTCGTCGGCGGTCTCGGCCACGGCGACATTCACGGTGAGGAAGGTCTTCGGGGCGGTGCCGAGATCGCTGGGCTGGAAGTGGTCGCGGTAGAGGGCCAGCGCCCGGTCGGTGCCGGTCCCGGCGAAGTGGTGCGCGAAGACGTACGGCAGGCCCTTCTCGGCGGCCAGGCTGGCCGAGAAGTCCGACGATCCGAGCAGCCAGACGTCGGGCCGACCGGTCGAGCGCGGGGTCGCGCGCAGCTCGTAGGTCCGACCCTGCAGCTGCAGCCCGACGCCGGCCGGCTCGAGCATGGCGATGAGGTTGTCGACGTGGACACCGAACCGCTCCGCGTCGGCGGTCTCCGGGCCGCCGTGCCGCAGCGCCCAGCTGGTCACCGGGTCGCTGCCCGGAGCCCGGCCGATGCCGAGGTCGATCCGGTCGGGGTACGCGGCCTCGAGCAGCGCGAACTGTTCGGCCACGACCAGCGGCGCGTGGTTGGGCAGCATCATGCCGCCCGAACCCACCCGGATCCGCTCGGTCGCCCCGGCCAGCATGGCGATCAGCACCGGCGGGTTGGTCGCGGCGACCGCGGGCATGTTGTGGTGCTCGGCGACCCAGTAGCGCCGGAATCCGGCCTGGTCGGCGGTCCGGGCCAGCTCCACCGCGGCGTTCAGCGCCTGGCTGGTGGTCTGTCCATGACGGACCGGGACGAGATCGAGCACCGAGAGTTCCACGCCTGGTCGAACCTCCGGCCGGCGACGGCTATTCCACGTCCGCGCCCGGATCAGCTGACCAGCAGCCCGCCATCGATCGGGATCTCGGTGCCGTTGATCACCGCGGCGTCGTCGGAGGCCAGCCAGACCGCGACCGCCGAGACCTCGGCCGGATCGACGAAGCGACCCAGCGGGATCCGGGCCAGCATCGGCGCCGCCTTGTCCGGGTTGTCCAACCAGACGCGTTGGCCCATGTCGGTCAGCGTGACCGTGGGGCAGAGTGCATTGGCCCGCACGCCGGACGGCCCGAGCTCGAGGGCCAGCACCTTGGTGGCCATGATCAGCGCCGCCTTGGTCATGCAGTAGACGTAGTGCTCGTCGAGCGCGCGGATGCCCGCGGTCGAGGCCAGGTTGATGATCGACCCACCGCCGGCCGCCGCCATCGCCGTGCCGACCCGCGCGGCGAGCAGGGCGGGCGAGCGCAGGTTGACCGCCAGCACCTCGTCGAGGTGTCCGGCGTCGAGATCGACCACCCGCTCGGGGTAGGAGATGCCCGCGTTGTTGATCAGGACGTCGAGTCCGCCGTACGCGGCCAGCGCCTGGTCGGCCAGCTGCTCGGTCGCCGTCGGGTCGGCCAGGTCGGCGGCGATCCCGGTCACCGGCACTCCGTGCTCGGCGGTCAGCCGGGCGGCGTACGCGTCGAGCGCCCCCTGGTCGCGACCGCTGATCACCACCGTCGCCCCGGCCGCGGCATACGCGCGGGCCAGGTCGGCACCGATCCCCCGGCTGCCGCCGGTGATCAGGGCTCGCTTGCCGCTCAGCAGCTGGCTCGGGTCGCTCATGCGCGCATCACGATCTCCTCGGCGGTTCTCGGGTCGGTCACCAGTTGGTTGAAGTAGCCGGCGCGAGCGCCGGCCATGATCGGCGGCACCTTGTCGCGGCCGACGGCCACGGCGATCACGGTGGGGATCTTCTGCAGGGTCTGCAGGTCGACCGCGATCAGCCGGTCGCTGCCGGCGAACGCGACCGCCTGACCGGACCGGTTGAAGAACCGCGAACACACGTCACCGACGGCATCGAGCAGGTCCGGCGAGCCGACCTCGACGAACTGCGGCGCCTGGAGCCGCAGCACCGGCGGCGCGCCCACCCCGGCGAGCACGCACCGCGCGTACGGCCACAGGTGCAGCACCCGCTGGATGGCCGGATCGTCGACCAGGGTGGCGTAGAGGTCGGGGCCGGGCAGCGCCGGGGCGAACAGGTAGGTGGGTCGTCCGTCGATCCGCTCGGCGACCCGGCGGGTGATCTCGTTGGTCTGATACCAGGCCTCGGGCTGGTCGGTCCCGCCCACGGTCGGGGCCACGATCACCCCGGGCAACGACGGCAGGTCGTAGCTGGCCACCTCGTACATGGTCCGGCCCGAGGAGACCAGGAGCACGTCGCCGGGCGACAGCCCCACCGCGGTCAGCGCGCGGCCCACCGCCGGGGCGAGCACGCTGCCCATCACGTCGTCGATCCGCCGGCCGGCCGGCGGACTGGGCAACGGACCGGAGAGATAGACGGCCTCCAGCCCCAGCACCTCGGCCACCCGGGCGGCCAGATCCAAGCGGTCGGCGTGCCCGGGGGCGATCACCTCGATCTTGACCATGCCCATCCGGCGCGCCTCGGACAGCATCCGCGACACCGTCGCCCGGCTGGTGTGCAGCTGCCGGGCGATCTCGGCCTGGGTTGCGTCCTGCTCGTAGTAGAGCCGGGCGGCCGCGTAGAGCCCCGACGGCGCGAAGTGCGCACCACCGTCGGAATCGGCCGCCTTCACGCGCGGTTCCAGCGGCCTACTGGGCATGGCGCGAAGTATTCCAGGGTGCGCCGGACGGCCGGGTCGTGAACGTTTGTTCACCTCCCAAATCTGTTGAACACCTGTTCTGGACAAATGATTACACGGTCGCTACTGTGCTGGCAACGGCTGGATGCAGGGCTGCTTCACGGGGCCGGCGAGCACAGCGGGAAGATCGAGGCACGGAGCGCGAGCACCCGCTCGCCGGAATGCAGACGGAGGCGTACGAGGATGTCCGCACAGACGGCCGAGTCGGCCGTGACCATCCCCGAGCAGATGACCGCGGTCATCTGTCACGGACCGGAGAACTATCAGCTCGAGCAGGTCGCCGTCCCGACTCCCGGACCGGGTGAGGCCCTGGTCAAGGTCGAGGCCGTGGGCATCTGTGCGAGCGACCTGAAGTGCTACCACGGAGCGCCCAAGTTCTGGGGTGACGCCAACCGTCCGGCCTGGGCCGAGACCGAGGTCATCCCCGGCCACGAGTTCGTCGGCACCGTCGTCCAGCTCGACGACGAGGCGGCCGCCAAGTGGGGCATCGCCGTCGGCGACCGGGTCGTCGCCGAGCAGATCGTCCCCTGTGGCGCCTGTCGCTATTGCCGCGACGGTAACTACCACATGTGCGGACCGCACGACATGTTCGGCTTCAAGCGCGTCAACCCGGGGGCGATGGCCGACTACATGGTCTACGCCGCCAATGCCCGGGTGCACAAGATCTCCGCCGACCTGCCTCCCGCCCACGCCGCCTTCGCCGAACCGCTGTCGTGCGCACTGCACGCCGTCGAGCGGGCCGACATCGGCTTCGAGGACGTCGTGGTCGTGGCCGGCTGCGGTCCCATCGGTCTGGGCATGATCGCCGGGTCGAAGTCGAAGAACCCGAAGCTGGTCATCGGTCTCGACATGGCCGCCGACAAGCTGGCGCTGGCGCTCGAGTGCGGGGCCGACCTGGTCATCAACATCGCCGAGGAGGACGCCGTCGCCAAGGTCAAGGAACTGACCGACGGCTACGGCGCCGACGTCTACCTCGAGGGCACCGGCCACCCGTCCGCCGTCGGCCAGGGCCTCAACCTGCTGCGCAAGCTCGGCACCTACGTCGAGTACAGCGTCTTCGGCAGCGACGTGAGCGTCGACTGGTCGATCATCAGCGACGACAAGGAGCTCGACGTCCGCGGCGCGCACCTGGGTCCGAACTGCTGGCCCGCGGCCATCCGGATGATCGAGTCCGGCCGGTTGCCGATGGACAAGATCTGCACCCACCAGCTGCCGTTGGCCGATTTCCAGAAGGGTCTGGACCTGGTCTCCAGCGGCAAGGAGTCGATCAAGGTGTCGCTGCTTCCCTGAGCACCGCGCTCCCGGTCCCACCGTCCGGTCGGGACCGGGGGTGGCCCTGGTCACCGACCCCGCAACGGCGGCGCGGGTCCAGGGCGCCCCGCCGGCCGGTCACCGCCCTCCCGGGGGTGTGGTCCGGTCGACCTCCTCGTTCCGCCGCGTACGCCCGGCCCGGTGGGGCCCCGCGTGACCAGCCGCCGCGGCCCCGCTCATCACCCACCCGAGGCCAGAACATCCCTCCCAGGAGAGCTTGATGCCCCAACCACGACGTTCCTTCCCGCTCAGCCGGATCATCGGCCTGGTCGCGCTGGTCGCCCTGCTCGTCGCCATGGTGGTCAACACCAAGTTCCTCAACCCCGAGGAGCTCGCCGCCGCCGGCCCGGTCAAGTTCGACCCCAAGGCCACGGCCACCGACCTGTTCACCCGGGCGCAGTCCGAGCTGCCCGACAAGGCCACCGAGGTCGGTGAACTGGTCCCGGCGCTGCACAGCGACGTCAAGGCCGCGGCCGAGAAGTACGGTGCGATCAGCCCGGCCCAGGGCTCGAACGTCTTCGCGGTCACCACCACGGCCACGGTGGCCGAGGCCACCGACGCCAGCCTGCGGCTCGAGGTCGACGGCGTGCCCGCGTCGACCCCGGTCCTGGTCCCGCTGACCACCGCGGTCAACGGCACCGCCATCCGTGACGTGGTGGGCTTCAAGTTCGCCGACGCACCCGGACAGACCGACTACCAGTACGTGGGCGACGAGCTCAAGAAGCTGATGCAGGCCGAGATCCAGACGGCGGTCTCCGACCCGTCCAGCCTGAAGGGTAAGAAGGTCACCGTCGTCGGGGCGATCAGCGTCGTCGGCACCACCCAGCCCAAGCCGAAGCCGGTCAACATCCAGCCGGTCAGCATCGAGGTCGGTTCGTGACCGCCGCCACCACCGAGCCGCGGTCGGCGGCCGCACCCGACGACGACGACGTCGTCCTGCGCGCGGTCGACATCGCCAAGACCTACGGGGTGACCCGGGCGCTCAAGGGCGTCAACTTCGAGGTCCGCCGGGGCAAGGTCACCGTGCTGTTCGGCGAGAACGGCGCCGGCAAGTCGACGCTGATGAAGATCCTGTCCGGGGTCGAGCAGACCCACCGGTGGCCAGTTGATCCTCGACGGCGAGCCGGTCGAGCTCAACTCGACCAACGACGCGGTCGAACGCGGGATCTCGATCATCCACCAGGAGCTCAACCTGGCGCCCAACCTGAGCGTCCGCGACAACATCTTCATCGGCCGCGAGCTGAAGACCCGGGCCGGCACCGTCGACTACGCCCGCGAACGCGAGATCACCCGCGAGCTGATGGAGCGGCTCGAGGAGCCGATCAAGCCGAGCACGCTGGTCCAGGACCTCCGGGTCGGTCAGCAGCAGATCATCGAGATCGCCCGCGCGTTGGCCGCCGACGCCCGGATCCTGATCATGGACGAGCCCACCTCGGCGCTGTCGGCCAGCGAGGTCGAGGTGCTGTTCAAGGTGATCCGCGACCTCACCGCCAACGACGTGGCCATCGTCTACATCTCCCACCACCTGGAGGAGGCGATCGAGATCGCCGACTACGCGGTCGTCTTCCGCGACGGCGATCTGGTGGCGACCGCGAACGCGGCCGACATCGACCTGCCGTGGGTCGTGCGACAGATGGTCGGGCGCGAGGCCGACTACGACTTCCGCCAGGAGTCGCGCGACTACGGCGATGTCGCGCTGTCGATCCGCGACGTCACCGTGGCCGAGCCCGACACCGGGCGGGTGGTGGTCAACAACGTCTCGCTCGACGTCCGCCAGGGCGAGATCGTCTGCCTGTACGGGTTGATGGGCGCCGGGCGGACCGAGCTGATGGAGGCGCTGGCCGGGCGGGATCCGATCGCCGCCGGCCGGGTCGAACTGGCCGGCGAGGACGTCGACGGGCTCAGCGTGGCCCAGCGGATCGAGCGCGGCATGGGTCTGGTCCCCGAGGACCGGCAGCGCGACGGGCTGATCCAGATGATGAGCGTCGGTCGCAACCTGTCGCTGGCCAGCCTGCTGTCGACGGTGAAGAACGCGTTCATCCAGCGGCGGGCCGAGCGGGTCAACATCGACCGGCAGATCGCCGACGTCAAGGTCAAGACCGCCGGTCCGAACGCGCTGATCACCTCGCTGTCCGGAGGCAACCAGCAGAAGGTGGTGATCGGCAAGGTGCTGCTCACCCAGCCGAAGGTGATCCTGCTCGACGAACCGACCCGCGGCATCGACGTGGGCGCCAAGGGCGAGATCTTCGCCCTGCTGTTCCGCGAGGCCAAGAAGGGGCTCGCGGTCCTCTACGTCACCTCCGAGGTCGGCGAGGCGCTCACCGCCTCGCACCGGATCGTCGTCATGGCCAAGGGTCGGATGGTCCGCGAGTTCGACCCGCGGACCTGCACCCGCGACGAGATCATGGCCGCCTCCGGCGAGCACGAAACCGATTCCCACCAGCCCGAACATCCGGGAGAGGAAGTCCACCAGTGAGCACCACGACTGCACCCCCGGCGCCGGCCGGCGCCCCGGCCAAGGCGGGACCGGGCGGCGGGATCAACCTCAACGCGCTGCTCGTCGAGGGTCGCGCGCTGATCGCGTTGATCCTGATCATCGCCATCTTCGCGATCCTCAGCGACAACTACCTGAGCACGGGCAATCTGACCACGATCACCAAGCAGGTGGCGTTCAACGCGATCGTCGCGCTCGGCATGCTGCTGGTCATCCTCAACGGCGGCATCGACCTGTCGGTCGGGTCGACGGTCGGACTGACCGGGGCGATCGCCGGCAACCTGTTCCGCGGCGTGACCATCCCGTTCACCGACACCACGATGTTCCCGAGCGTGTGGGTGATCGTGGTGATCTCGATCGGGGTGGCGATGCTGGTCGGACTGGCGAACGGGTTACTGATCGCCAAGCTCAACCTCGCCCCGTTCATCGTCACCCTGGGCATGCTCTACGTCGCCCGCGGTCTGACCGAGGTGCTGCTCAACGGTCAGAACATCACCAACGAGCTGAGCGGGCAGGAGGGGCTGGGCAACACCGGCTTCTTCTCGGCCTTCGCCAGCCGACCGCTCGGGTTGCCGATCTCGGCCTGGGTGATGGTGCTGCTGGCCATCGTGGCCTCGATCCTGCTCACTCGTACGCCGTTCGGGCGCTGGCTCTACGCCACCGGCAGCAACGAGCGCGCGGCCCAGCTGTCCGGCGTCCCGGTCAAGCGGGTGCAGATCCGGATCTACGTGATCTCCGCCTTCTGCGCCGGCGTCGTCGGCGTCCTCCAGGTCGCCAACATCAGCTCCTCCACCGCCGACCTCGGCACCTTCTACGAGCTGAACGCGATCGCCGCGGTGGTCATCGGCGGGGCGGCGCTGTCCGGCGGCCGGGGCACCGTACGCGGCACCATCATCGGCGCGTTCGTGATCGGCTTCCTGGCCAACGGTCTGGTCATCGTGGGCGTCTCGCCGTTCTGGCAGAAGGTCATCACCGGCGCGGTGATCATCCTGGCCGTGGCGGTCGACCAGATCCAGCAGATCGTCCAGCGGCGGCGGCTGGCCCGACGGGCGACCATCAACGCCCGGGCGGCCTCGCAGGCCCGCGACACGGTCAGCAGCGGGGCCCGTCCGACCGGAGGTCCGCCGTCCTAGCCGATCCCATCCCCACCACCGCCTCATCCCACCAGCACGTACCCGAAAGGAACTCCATGTCCACCTCCCGCAAGCTCCTCGGAGCCGCCGCGCTCCTGAGCCTGACCCTGAGCCTCGCCGCCTGCGGCGGCGGCGGCGAGACCGGCACCCCGGCGGCCTCGGCCCCGGCGTCGTCGGCCGGTGGTGCCGCCGGCGGCACCATCTCGATCATCACCGTCGACCCGTCGAACCCGTACTGGAAGGCCGAGGGCGACACCGCCAAGGCCGAGGTCGAGAAGCTCGGCTACAAGGCCACCGTCTCGGCCAACCAGAACGACCCGGAGACCCAGAACCAGCTGATCGAGACCGCGATCAACGACAAGGTCGCGGGCATCCTGCTCGACCCGGCCGGCGCCGACGAGAGCGTGGCCGCCGTGCAGAAGGCGGTCGACGCCAACATCCCGGTCGTGCTGATCAACGCGGAGATCTCCAAGACCGGCCTGGCCAAGGCGCAGATCGTCTCCAACAACGCCCAGGGCGCGACCATCGGGGCCGAGGAGTGGGCCAAGGCGATGGACTACAAGGGCACCTACGTCGAGCTGTTCGGCAAGCCGAGCGACAACAACGCCCAGGTCCGTTCCGACGGCTACAAGGGCGTGATCGACCAGTACCCCGACCTCAAGCAGGTCGGCAAGGAGATCGCGAACTGGGACCGCCAGACCGGCCAGGAGAAGATGGAGGCCCTGCTCTCGGCCAACCCCGACGTCGACGGCGTCATCGCCGGCAACGACGAGATGGCCCTCGGCGCGATCAACGCGCTCAAGGAGAAGGGCAAGCTCGACAAGGTCAAGGTGCTCGGCTTCGACGGCAACCAGGACGCGGTCGACGCGGTCAAGAAGGGCGAGATGGTGGCCACCGTGCTGCAGCCCATCGTCGAGGGCACCAAGAAGGCCATCGCCGAGCTCGACAGCGTGATCAAGACCGGCAACACCGGCGTGGCCGACGAGAAGCAGGCCATCGACTGCGTCCTGATCACCAAGGACAACGCCGACGACGTGGACAACTTCGTCTACAGCGGATCCTGATCGTCGTGGTCCGGGACCGGTGCGCCGGTCCCGGACCCCGCGGTCCGTACCGCACCCATCGTTTCGATCGAGCCCGTCCAGCCACCCGGGAGGCCCAGCCATGACCTACGTGTACAACGACCCAGCCGAGTTCAAGAACGACGTCATCCGTGGCTTCGCCGCGGCGCACCCGGAGCACGTCAGCCGGGTCGAGGGAGCGGCCGGGTTCGTCCGGGCCGGCGGACCGCTCGACGGGAAGGTCAGCCTGGTCGTCGGCGGCGGCTCGGGTCACTACCCGTCCTACAACGGCGTGGTCGGCACCGGCTTCGCCGACGGCGCCGTGCTCGGTGACCTGTTCGCCTCGCCGTCGGCCGAGCAGGTCTACCGGATCGCCCGCGCGGCCAACGGCGGCGCCGGGGTGATCCTGGCCTTCGGCAACTACGCCGGTGACCGGCTCAACTTCGGGGTGGCCGCCGAGCGGCTGCGCGCCGAGGGCATCGACACCCGGGTCGTCTGGGTGACCGACGACATCGCCTCGGCCTCGGTCGCCGAGCAGGAGAAGCGCCGCGGCATCGCGGGCACCTTCACGGTCTACAAGCTGGCCGGCGCCGCCGCCGAGGAGGGCGCCGACCTCGACGAGACCGAGCGGCTGATGCGCAAGGCCAACGACCTGACCTACTCGTTCGGGGTGGCCTTTGCCGGCTGCACCATGCCCGGCGCCGACCAGCCGCTGTTCACCGTGGCCAAGGGCCAGATGGACTTCGGGCTGGGCATCCACGGCGAGCCGGGGATCAGCTCGGCCGCCTGGATGGACGCCCGGACCCTGGCCGGCAAGCTGGTCGAGACCGTCCTGTCCGAGCGTCCGGCCGACGTCAGCGGTCGGGCCGCGGTGCTGCTCAACGGGCTGGGCGCGACCAAGTACGAGGAGCTGTATGCGCTGTGGGGTGACGCCGCCGCGCTGCTCGAGGAGGCCGGCGTGGTGCTCGTGCGGCCCGAGGTCGGCGAGCTGGTGACCAGCCTCGACATGTCGGGCTGCTCGCTCACCGTGACCTGGCTCGACGACGAGCTCGAGCGGCTGTGGGCCGCACCGGCCGACACCCCGGCATACCGGCGCGGCAACGCCGTGGCCAGCACCCGGTTCACCGAGCGGCGTGAGGTGGTCACCGGCCAGGCCGCAGCCACCGTCGAGGCGTCCACCCCCGAGTCGATCGCCGCTGCCGACATCGCGCGGCGCGCGGTGGTGACCCTCTATCGCACGGTCGAGGAGCACAAGGAATACCTCGGCCAGATCGATGCGGTGGCCGGCGACGGCGACCACGGCATCGGGATGACCCGTGGCTCCAAGGCGGCCGCCGAGGCCGCCGAGGCGACCCAGGGCGGCGTACAGACCGTGCTCGCCGCGGCCGGGGCCGCATTCGGCGACAAGGCCGGCGGCACCAGCGGGATCCTCTGGGGCCTGCTGCTCGACGGGGTCGGCAAGAGCCTCGGCAACACCGACGCGGTCGACGCCCGACGGCTGGCCGACGCCGTGCAGAGCTCGGCGGTCGACCTCAAGGCGTTCAGCAAGGCCGAACTCGGCGACAAGACGATGCTCGACGCGCTGTTCCCGTTCGTCGACACCCTGGTCACCGAGGCCAACGGCGGCGCATCGGCGGCGCAGGCCTGGCCGGCGGCCGCGCGGGTCGCCGTCGAGGCGGCCGAGGCGACCGCGGCGCTGGTGCCCAAGATCGGTCGGGCCCGTCCGCTGGCCGAACGTAGCGTGGGGACCCCGGACCCCGGCGCCATCTCGCTCGGTCTGATCGTCACCGCGATCGGCGAGCTGTTCAGCGCCCCGACGCAGGACTGAACCACCCGATATCTGAGGAAGGACCACCACCCATGGCTGACAAGATCCGACTGCTGGTCGGCAGCGACAACGCCGGCTTCGACTACAAGGACGTCATCCTGGCCGACATGCAGGCCGACGACCGGCTCGCCTCGGTCGAGGACCTCGGCGTCTACGCCGGCCGGCTCGAGGACGGGTCGTACCCGTCGGTGGCCATCGCCGCCGCCAGCAAGATCGCCGCCGGCGAGGCCGATCGGGCCATCCTGATCTGCGGCACCGGCATCGGCGTGTCCATCGCGGCCAACAAGGTCCCGGGCATCCGGGCCACCGTCGCCCACGACTCGTTCAGCGTCGAGCGCTCGATCCTGTCCAACGACTGCCAGATCCTGACCATGGGCCAGCGGGTCATCGGCCTGCAGTTGGCCCGCCGGCTGGCTCGCGAGTGGCTCGACTACGTCTTCGACCCGACGACGCCGTCGCAGGCCAAGGTCCAGGAGATCGTCGACTTCGAGGCGCGTACGCCCGCCCACCCGGTCGAAGCGGTCGCCTGCGACTGACCGGCCTCTCCGGCGCGGCGCCGGCCTGGTGACTGAGGCCGTTTGCGCGCACAGGTGCCCAGACGGCCCCCGATCTCGCCGGATCGGGGGCCGTGTGCGCGCACAGGTGCGGAAACGGCCCTCGACCAGGGATCGGCCGGTGGACCCGAGTCAGCTGGTCTGACGCAGATAGCGACCGAAGTGCGGGACGGTGAAGGCGATCTGACCGCGTTCGGCCGAATAGATCAACCCCTTCTTCATCAACGCGTCGCGGGCCGGCGACAGCGACTGCGGCCGGCGCCCGAGCACCGCGGCGACATCGGCGGTGGGCACCGAGCTGGCGTCGTCGGACCCGGTGGCGGCATCGGCCACGGCCCGGAGGTACTCGCGCTCCCCCGGCGTCGCGCGTTCGAAGCGCGAGCCGAAGAACCCGACGGCCAGTTCCGACTCGGCCTCGGGTGCGGCGACGGCCACGTCGGCCGCGGTGATCGGCGTACGCGGGGCCAGATCCCACACCGCCTTGCCGTAGGCCTGGATGAAGTACGGGTAGCCGCCGGTCGCGGCGTACATCGCCTCGAGCGCGTCGTCGGTGAACGCGGCCCCCTCGTCGGCGGCCGGCGCAGTCAGCGCCCGGTCGGCGGCGTCGCGCGGCAGCCGGTCGATGCGCTGGTAGCGGAACAACCGCTCGGAGTAGGACTTCGACGCCGACAGCAACGCCGGCAGGTGCGGCAGTCCGGCCCCGACGATGATCACCGGCAGACCGACCTGGGCGATCTCGTGACACGCCGCGCACAACGCGGAGATGTCGTCCGGCCCGAGATCCTGCAACTCGTCGATGAACACCGCCACCCCGCGCCCGGCCTCGGCGGCCAGCCCGCCGACGTCGCTGAGCAGCTCGACCAGATCGATCTCGATGTCGCCCGAGTCGGCGCGCCCGACCACCGCGGGGGCATTGATCCCCGGGTTCCACCGGTCGCGGAGCTTGGCCCCGGTCCCGGCGTCGCGCTGGGCGAACGACTTGACCACTCCGAGGACGTGGTCGGCGCCCTCACCGGTCGACCCGAGCTCGCGGACGGCGACGTGCAGCGCCGAGGCGAGCGGGCGACGCAGCCCCTGGTCGGGTCGGGCCTCGAGCTTGCCGGTCCCCCAGCCGGCCCGGACGGCGGCCGATCGCAGCGCGTTGAGCAGCACGGTCTTGCCCACCCCACGGAGGCCGGTCAGCACCACCGACCGTTCGGCGCGTCCACGCCGGACCCGCTCGAGGACGACGTCGAACGCGGTCAGCTGCTCGTCGCGACCGGCCAGCTCGGGCGGGCGCTGGCCGGCGCCGGGGGCGTACGGGTTTCGGATCGGGTCCACGCTGGGACTGTATTCGGTCGTCTAGCGAAATCGGCAGATTGACCCATACTCACCGATCGTGTCACCGGTCGACGGCCCAGGTGGTGAAGCTCGAGCCGCCGATCTCGGCCTCCGGGCCGGCCAGGTTGGCCCCGGCCGCGAACGCCCGAAGGGTCCCGCCCACCGCCGGCAGCCGGATCGCCCGCGGAGGTCGGGCCCGGGTCAGCCGGACGGCGTCGCTCAAGGAGACGACCGACGGCCCGGCCAGGTCGGGCACTCGGCGGAAACCCTCGGGCGGATCGGCCAGCGCGAGGTCGACGATCCGGGCCGCGACCCAGGCCGGCTCGCACGACTGGAAGGACATCGGCGGCGCCGGGGCGATCGGTCCGCGCCCGACCACCCCGGCCAGCGCGGCGACCAGGGTGTGGAACTGAGTGGCCCGGACCACCGTGACCGGCAGCCCGCTGTGCTCGAGGGTCAGCTCGCAGGCGTGCTTGGTCCGGTAATAGGGATACGGGATCCGGTCGCACCCGACGATCGAGACGTAGACGACCGGGGTCCGACCGCCCCGCCGGCGCAGCACCTCGATCACCCGGCGGGTGCCCTCGAAGTCGACCCGGCGGTGCCGCAGCGGGTGGCTCGCGGTGTGGATGACCACCTCGGCGTCGGACAGCACCGACTCGACGCCGGCGCCGGTCTCCAGGTCGAAGCCGGTCCGCCGACTGGCCGGGACCACCGCCCGGCCGCGCTCACGGAGGAGGTTCACCACCACGCTGCCGAGCACGCCCCGACCGCCGGTCACCACGATGCTCATACGCCAGTACCTATCAAAGCCGGTGGCGAGGCAGGATGAGCGGGTGCGGATAGCCACCTGGAACGTGAACTCGATCGGCGCCCGGCTTCCCCGGCTGCTCGACTGGCTGGAGACCCGTCAGCCCGACGCGGTCGCGCTGCAGGAGACCAAGTGCGCCGACTCGGGCTTCCCGTACGAGCCGATCCGGGCGCTGGGCTACGAGGCGATGCACGTCGGTGAGGGCCGGTGGAACGGCGTCGCCGTGCTGTCCCGGGTCGGGCTGACCCCGGTGGCCGACTCGTTGCCCGGGATGACCGAGGCGCGCTACGCCAGCGCGGACTGCGGCGGCATCCGGGTCACCAGCGTCTACGTCCCCAACGGCCGCTCGCTCGACGACGCCCAGTACCCGTACAAGCTGACCTGGCTGACCGAACTCCGGGCCACCCTCGACACGGTCGACCCGGGCACGCCGATGGCGATCATGGGCGACTTCAACATCGCCCGCTTCGACCACGACGTCTGGGACATCGGCGCGTTCGACCACTCGACCCACGTCACCCCGGCCGAACGCGCGCATCTCGAGTCGATGATCGACTGGGGCCTGGTCGACGTCGAGGCCCGGCCGGGCAAGAACGACCGGCCGTACACCTACTGGGACTACCGGGCCGGGATGTTCCACAAAGATCTGGGGATGCGGATCGACTACGTGCTGGCCACCCCGGCGCTCGCGGTCGCCGACGCGTACGTCGACCGCGAGGCCCGCAAGGGCAAGCTGCCGTCGGATCACGCCCCGGTGATCGTCGACCTCGAGCCGACCGGCTGAGCGGTGCGGGTGTCCGACGAGATCCTCGAACTGACCGCCCGGACCGTGGAGATCCTGCGGCGTCCGGTTCGCGGTGATGGGGTTCTGGTTCTGCCTCGGCTACGCCGGGCACACCCTGGGCGGGGTGGCCTCGTCGTCGCTCGGCTCGGCCCACCCGGTGCTGGCCACGCTGGTCTTCGTGCTCGGGGTGCTGGCCCAGGTGCTGGCGCTGATCCTGATGATCAACGCCTGCGGGGATCTGCTCCGCGTCCGTGGTGACGGGAGCCCGGCCGACCAGCTGCCCTCCGCGGTCCGTACGCCGCCGCGCGCGGCCACCGTCGTGGCCACCACGCTGGGTCCGTTCCTGGGCGTGTGGGCGCTGTGGGGTCTGGTCGAGGACCAGGTGCGGCAGATCTACTTCATCAACATCGCGCTGCACGGCTCGGGCGGCGGCGACGACTGGTCGGTCGACCTGCGGCGGATCCGCTTCTATCTGATCCTCGCCCTCGTCTGCTGGCTGCTGCGCCTCGCGGTCGGCCGGATCCGGTCGCGGTGGATGGCGGCACCGGCGATCGTGCTCGAGGGCCTGTGGGTGTTCGCCTCGTTCCTGGCCCTGACCGCCGCCGGCTTCCGGGTCGCCGCCTGGCTGCGGACCCGCCAGGTCTGGCAGTGGGCGGCCGACGCGTGGCGGGCGATGGTCGACGCGCTGCCCAGCCTCACGCTGCCGTTCGGCTGGACGCTGCCCCGGCTGCTGGTCAGCGCCGGGGACTGGTTCTGGCACAGCCTGCTCCCCGGGGTGGGGAGCGCGGTGCTGCTGCCGCTGGTCTGGCTGGCCCTGACCGCGGCGGTCTTCGGTTGGCGGCAGGCCCGCACCGCCGACCTGCTCGCCGACACGCCGCTCGAGGGCCACGCGGCGCGCCTCCGCCAGGGTGCGGTGGTCACCCGGCTGGCCCGCTGGCGGCCGGGCGGCTTCCTGGCCGACGTGCTGAGCGCCGACCTCCGCGGCAAGTACCTGCCGGTGCTCGACGCGCTCAAGCTGATCCTGCGCGCCGGCCCGGTCTTCCTCGGCAGCTATCTGGTGCTGGCCACGGTGATCGAGACGTTGCGCGCCTTCGTCGTCCCGCTGATCACCCTGCTCGTCGGCCCGCAGCGGGTGCCGGTCGCGCTCGCCCTCGAGCCCTTCCTCACCCTGGCCGAAGGGCTGCTGTTCACCCCACTGGCCGTGGCCCTCTACGTGGCCGCGGTGGACCGGGTCTTCGCCGACCTGGCCGGGCTCAGCGCCGGAACTCCACGCTCCGCCGCTCGGTCGACAGCCGCAGCCGGAAGCTGAGCCCGACGACGGCATCGACCGGGACCAGAAAGGCCACACCGACCTCGAACGGTCGGCCGACGGCCACCGGCGCCTCGGACGCGCCCGAGCAGGTCAGCGCCTCGGGCATGGCCAGCCGATACTCGAGATCGGTGCGGCTCCAGGTCCGTCCGTCGACCGCGTACGCGGTGGGGTCGCAGAACAGCGTCTCGAGGTCGCGGCCCGGGTCGACGACCTCCTCGGTGAACACCACCCGGACCAGCTCGGCCCCGGCCGGTGCGGTCACCGGCGGCTGGTCGGACTCCGCCGCCGGGAACTCCGGGCCCACGTCGAACCGGTCGACCCGGTAGCGGACGCCGCCGACCACCACCGGTTCGCCGACCGCCGCCACCACCGACGGCTCGGGCGAGCGGAAGCGCAGGATCTGCACGGCGGGCCAGGCGCAGGCGGCCAGGGCGACGACCAGACCGACGACCAGACCGACCACCGGGCGTTTCACCGGGTCACCTCGGTCCGCGCGGCCGGCAGCGGCTCGGTGATGACGGCGACCGGACTCCGCGCGCTGAGCCCCAGGTCGATCCGGACCGCGGTGTCGAAGACGTCGAACTCCTGCCCGTCCGGATCGATCACCAACCGGGCGCCCGGCAGCCGCTCGGTCGGGACCTCGAAGACCACGGTCGAGGTGATGGTGAACCCGGGCTGGGTGGCGGTCAGCCCGGCCGAGGCGAACTCGGGTCGGACCGCGTAGGCGGCCCCGTCCTCGGTGACCAGGCTGAGCCCGGTGAAGGAGGTCGGTGCCCGTCGGACCGCGGCGCGCAGGTCGACCACGACCAGCGCCTGCTCGGTGACGAAGCTGCTCGACCCGACCGGCACGGCCGTAGCCCGGCGGACCTGGGTGGCGGTGATGTCGAACTGCCGCAGCGCGCCGATCTGGCCGACCTCGATCTCGACGGTGCGCCGACGGAAGTCGGTGGCCGGATCGGGGCGGACGGCGACCAGCACGGCGACGACCAGCAGGCACCCGAGCAGCGCCCACCGCCCGCGGCGGGTGGTCATCGGGCCACCCGCTGGTCCGGGCAGTCGACGGTGACGCTGGCCGCGACGTCGCCGACCGTCCAGGCCTCGTCGTAGACGAAGTTCTCGGTCCGGCGCTCGTCGCGGACCAGGACGCTGACCTGCCCGGGGGCGCCCTCGGACCAGGGCAGGTCGAGCACCAGCGGCGCCGCGACGTCGGGGTCGTAGTTGTAGGAGCGGGTGTCGGCGGTGGCCAGTTGTTCGTCGCTGAGGACCCGGTCGCCGACCCGCACCCCGATGACTCCGGGGTCGGGTGAGACCAAGGTCTCGTCGGTCAGGTTGGTGGCCTGCAGGGTCACCCGGATCCGCGGCTCGACGTCGTAGCCGGCCCGGGCCTGATCGGTGTACGCGGCGTCGACCACGACGATCCGCCAGCGTTGCAGCTCGATCGGCGTCCCCGCCGCGGTCCGCCGGCCGAACTGCAGCGCCGCCCCGAACCCGCCGAGCGCCCAGACCAGCAGCAGCACCAGCCCGACGGCCACCACCACGATCGCGGTGTCGCGAACGGGGGAGCTGCGGGCCGACACCCGGTCACCCTAACCACCCCCGGGCTCGGCCGACGGGTGCGCGCTTGCAATGATGTCGGGCAGTCACCGGAGGGGCGGTGGAGCTCGGGGACGCAGGGGAATGATCCAGCGTGACCGGGCCAGCCGAACCGGCGCACCCGCGGAGTCGAGCACCTCGACCCTCCGCGAAGCGCCGCGCGCGAGCAACTCGCTGTTGAGGGACAGCGGGACGTCAGGTTCGCTCGTCGATCGCAGCGCGGTCACGCTGGATCATCACCCCTGAGCTTCCACGAGTTGTCGTCGGAGTGTCCGGTCGCGAGGAGCGCCAGCGACGACCGACCAGGCGGGGGGCGTGGGGGGTCGTCCCCCCACACAGACACAGCAGTCACCCCGAGCATCCACAGTTCCCGTCGGAGTGTCCGGTCGCGAGGAGCGCCAGCGACGACCGACCAGGCGGGGGGCGTGGGGGGTCGTCCCCCCACACAGACACAGCAGTCACCCCGAGCATCCACAGTTCCCGTCGGAGTGTCCGGTCGCGAGGAGCGCCAGCGACGACCGACCAGGCGGGGGGCGTGGGGGGTCGTCCCCCACCAGCACAAATTGAGGGCAGAATCAACGGGTGATCGAGTACCGCACCCCCACCGAGATCGAGCAGATGCGTCCGGTCGGAGTCTTCGTCGGCGAGGTACTGACCGCGCTGGCCGAGCGGGCCGACGTCGGGGTCAACCTGCTCGAGCTCGACGAGTTGGCCCACCAGATGATCCGCGACCGGGGTGCCGAGTCGTGCTACATCGACTACCACCCGAGTTTCGGCGCGAGCCCGTTCGGCAAGGTGCTGTGCACCTCGGTCAACGATGCCGTGCTGCACGGCCTCCCCCACGACTACACGCTGGTCGACGGCGATCTGCTCAGCCTGGACTTCGCCTGCGCGGTCGACGGCTGGGTGGCCGACTCGGCGATCTCGGTCGTCGTCGGGACGCCGCGTGCAGCGGACGAGAAGCTGATCAGGACCACCGAGATCGCCCTCGAGGCCGGGATCGACGCGGCTCGGGTCGGCAACAAGGTCGGCGACATCTCGTTCGCCATCGCCCGGGTCGCGCAGCAGGCCGGGTACAAGATCAACACCGAGTTCGGCGGCCACGGCGTCGGCCGGACCATGCACGGCGATCCGCACATCCCCAACGACGGCCGCCGCGGCCGCGGTCTGGCCCTGCGCCCGGGTCTGGTCATCGCCATCGAGCCGTGGTTCCTCGAGTCGACCGACAAGATCTACACCGACGACGACGGCTGGACGCTGCGCAGCCGCGACGGGTCGCGGGGCGCGCACAGCGAGCACACCATCGCCGTCACCCCCGACGGCCCGCTCGTCCTGACCACCCGGGCCTGACCACCCGGGCCTGACAACCCCGGGCGTACCACCTCGGCCAACCGCTCCGCGCCCGAAACCGGGCGCGGCGGTCAGAGTCAGCGGTGGACGATGACCGTGTCGCCGACCCGCACGGTGTCGAACAGGCTCTGGATGGCCGCGAGGTTGCGGACGTTGACGCAGCCGTGCGACGCGCCGTTGTAGCCGCGGGCGGCGAAGTCGGCCGAGTAGTGCACGGCCTGGCCGCCGCTGAAGAACATCGCGTACGGCATCGGCGTGTGGTAGATCGTCGACACGTGGTTGCGCGACTTCCAGCCCACCGAGAACCTGCCCTCGCGGGTCGGGGTCTCGTACGAGCCGAAGCGCACGTCGACCCGGGTCTGGGCCTTGCCGTCGACCACCCAGACCAGCGAGTTGCTGCTCTTGCTGATGCACAGCACCCGGCCGGTCAGGCAGCGGGAGTCGAGTCCGGCCGCCGACGGCTTCGGAACCCGGTTGTGCAGGTCGTCCTGGGTCGGGGTCCGGGTCATGGCCCGGAGACGGTCGCGGGTCGTCCGGTCGACGGCCCCGGTCTCGGGGAGGCCACGCTTGGCCTGGAAGCCGGCGACGCCGGAGCGGGTGGCCGGGCCGTAGGTCCCGGTGATGCTGCCGGAGAACCAGTCGAGCTGGCGGAGCCGGACCTGGAGGTCGCGGACCGCGTCACCGGAGGATCCCGACGCCAGCAGCGCCGGTCCGGCCACCTGGCCACGCTTCATCGTGCCGACCAGCGCGTCGACCTCCGGCAATGCCGGTTGCGGCAGCGGCTTGTCGGGCGGGGCCGGGCTCGGGGTGGCCTGCTGCGGATCGACCGCCGGGCCGTCCACGCCCGCACCTTCGACGACGGCCGGTTGGACTGCGGGTCGACCGACCGGGCCCCGGTCGACCTCGGCCGGGATCGTGCCACAGCCGGCGGCGAACCCGCCGATCAGCACGACGGTGGCCAGCAACGCCGGGAACGACCGGGTCGACCTCATCGGTCCAGGCTAGGCGGCAGCCTCCGCCACGTCATCAGGCGGAGGCCAATAGTTATTGGGTGTCGAGCACTCGGCACCCCGGGTCACGACGAGGTAACCCGGGGGACGAGTCGAGCGGTGGGAGGATCAGCGGCGGCTGGCGACCTTGCTGATCACGTCCTTGAGCTTGCGCTGGTTCTCCGGCTTGCTCAGCTCACGGACGACGGTGGCGACGATGACGCCCTTGACAATGGTGCGGACCAGGTTCATGCCGTCGAGCGTAGTCGTGACGGTCAATGTGGAGGGTCAGACCACGGTCTGATCGCTCACCCGGATCCCCGTAGGGGTCGGCCCGGGGTTCAGTCGGTGATCGAGGCGTGGAACGTGTAGCGGTCGCCGCGGTAGGCCTGGATGGTCCACTCGATCGGCACGCCGTCGGTGTTGAAGGTCAGTTGGTTGGCGGCCAGGATCGGCACCGGTCCGGTGATCTCGAGCTGTGCGCGTTCCTCGTCGGTGGCGTTGCGGGCCTCGACCGCGTAGTCGGCGTAGTGCGGTTGCTGGGGCGGGTCGGCCTGGCGCAGCACCGCGTAGAGCGAGTGCTCGGAGAAGTCGACCCGGGCCAGCGCGGGCGCGACGGCCAACGGGAGCCGGTTGTGCTCGACGGCGATGGCCAGGTCGTTGAGATAGCGGATCCGGTGCATCTCGAACAACTCGGTGCCGGCCACGGTCCGCAGCAGCTCGGCCTCGCGTACGGTGGCCGGCCGGACGCCGGTCGACAGCACCCGGCTCCGGATCCGCAGCCCGCGTTGCCCGGCCAGGTCGGCGAAGCCCAGCACCCGCTTGACCGACCCGGGTCGTGGCACCCCGAGTTCGGCGGCCAGCGCCCAGCCGCGGGCGGGCAGCGACACCAGCAGACCGCGATCGCGCAGTTCGCTGAGCGCGGCCCGGATCGTCACCCGCGACACCGCGTACCGCTCGGCCAATTGACGTTCCGAGGGCAATCGCGCCCCGCCGGCGCCGTCCGAGCCGAGATCGACGCGGATCTGATCGGCCAGCCGGAGATAGAGCGGCAGCGCGTCCGGCCCGAGCAAGGGCTTGGCCGGCGACGTCTCCACCGCCGGAGCGTATCAACGTCGACGACGAACCGATCGAAACCATTGACCGCCCAGTTACAGACCAGTATGGTTCCAGTTGTGACAAGCACTCTGCTGACCGACACCTGGACCGGCCGCGAGATCGCCCAGCAGCCCGAGGTCTGGCGCGCCACCGCCGCCCTGGTCGACGCCCTCCGCCCCCGGATCGACGGCCTGACCCGGGCGGCTCTGCTCGACCCGCGGACCCGGATCGTGCTGACCGGGGCCGGCACCTCGGCGTACGCGGGTCAAGTCGTCGCCCCGGCGCTGGCCGCGCACCTCGGTCGCCCGGTCGAGGCGGTGGCCACCACCGACATCGTCGCCGCGCCGCACACCTTGGTCGTCGACGACCGGCCGCTGCTGCTGGTCTCGTTCGCGCGCAGCGGCAACAGCCCCGAGTCGGTGGCCGCGACCGACCTGCTCGACGCGCTCGCCGACGTGTCGCACCTGATCCTGACCTGCAACGCCGAGGGCGAACTGGCCCGACGCTTCGCCGACGCGCCCCACGCCGTCGTCGTCACCCTGCCGCCCGAGTCCGACGACCAGGGCTTCGCCATGACGTCCTCGTTCACCGGGATGGCGCTCGCCGCACTGCTGGCCTTCGGGGTCCCGATCGACGTCGAACGACTGGCCGAGGCCGCCACCGGCGTCCTGGCCGGGGTGGCCGAGCAGGCCGAGGCGCTGGCCGCCGACCGACCGCAACGCCTGGTCTACCTGGGCTCGGGCGCGCTCAAGGGGCTGGCCCGGGAGTCCGCGCTCAAGTGCCTCGAGCTGACCGGCGGCGAACTGATCGCGCTGGGTGAGTCCTCGCTCGGCTTCCGCCACGGACCGAAGTCGATGCTCGACGCCGACACGGTGGCCGTGGTCTACATCTCCGGCGACCCCTACACCGCCGCGTACGACCGCGACCTGGCCGCCGAACTGGTCGATGCGATGGGTCGCGACCGGGTGATCGTCGTCGACGCGGCCGACGCACCGACCGGGGCCCGTCTGTGGCCGGTGGCCCGCGATGCCGACTGGCCGGACGCCGTCTGGGCGCTGGCCGCGGTCATCCCGGCCCAGGCCATCGCCCTGGCCAGTTCGGTGGCCCGCGGCAAGACCCCGGACAACCCGTTCCCGGGCGGCGAGGTCAACCGCGTCGTCCAGGGTGTGGTGATCCACCCGCTGCCCGCCGAGCGGGTCTGATGTTCCTCGGGGTCGACGGCGGCGGCACCAAGACCGCACTCTGCCTGGTCGACGGCGATGGGACGGTCCGGGCCGAGACGCGTACGGCGACGGTCTATTACCTGATGGACGGCATCGACATCGTCGAACCCCGGCTTGCTGACGGCGTCGACCAGGTGTGCCGGATGGCCGGCGTGGCCCCGAGCGCGATCAGCTACGCCTTCTTCGGCCTGCCGGCCTATGGCGAGGTGAGTGCCGACGTGCCGACCCTCGACGCCATCCCGGGTCGCCTGCTCGGCCACGACCGCTATCGCTGCGGCAACGACATGGTGTGCGGCTGGGCCGGCTCGCTCGGTGGGATCGACGGCATCAACGTGGTCGCCGGCACCGGCTCGATCGCCTACGGCGAGAATGCCGGGGCGCAGTGGCGGGGCGGCGGCTGGGGCGAGGTCTTCGGCGACGAGGGCTCGGGTTACTGGACGGCCATCCGCGGGCTCAACGCGTTCAGCCGGATGATCGACGGTCGGCTCCCGGCCGGCCCGCTCGTGCCGGTGTTCCGGGCCGCGCTGGACATCACCGACGACCTCGACGCCATCGACGTGGTGATCAACCGCTGGCACGGTGACCGCGGCCGGATCGCCGCGCTGAGCACCGCGGTCGCCGCCGCCGCCGAGGCCGGGGACCCCGCAGCCGCGGCGCTGCTCGACAAGGCGGGACGCGAGCTGGCCCTGCTGGTCGAGGTCGGGGCGTCCGCGCTCGACTTCGCGACCGGCGAGGCGATCCCGGTCTCGTACTCGGGCGGGATGTTCGACTGCGCGCCGGTGCTGGCCGCCTTCACCGCGGCGCTGAGCTCGGCGCGTTACGACCTCCGCACCCCTCTGCTCCCGCCGCACCTCGGTGCCGCGCTGCACGCCGCCCGTCTGGCCGGCCACCCCCTCGACCTCGCCTCGGTGCGACGTCAGTTCCAGAAAGGTGATCGACGATGAACACTGCCACCACCGGCCAGCTCCGGCAGGCGAGTTGGATCCCGTACGCCGGCCTGCTCGTGCTGTTCTGGGGGGTCTGGGGCGCGTTCTCCAGCCTGCCGACCGCGCGATACGGCTATCCCGACGCGATGGTCTACGTCATCTGGGCGTTCACCATGCTGATCCCGGCGTTCTTCGCGATGCGCGGCCAGAGGTTCGACCGCCGTCGGGTCGCCGCCTTCTACGGCCTGCTGATCGGGCTGACCGGCGCCGGCGGCCAGTTGCTGCTGTTCAAGGCGCTGACCATGGGCCCGGCGTACATCATCTTCCCGATCATCGCGCTCTCGCCGGCGATCACCGTGCTGATGGCCCTGGTCGCGTTGAAGGAGCGGCTGTCGACCCTGACCCGGATCGGCGTGGTCGCCGCTCTGGTCGCCATCGTGTTGTTCTCGATCTCCTCCGGCGACGAGTCCGTCTCGACCGGCCCGTACCTGCTCCTGGCCGTGCTGATCTGCATCGCCTGGGGCGTCCAGGCCTTCTTCATGCGCAAGGCGGCGACCGTCGGGGTGCCCGACGCGACGACCTTCGCCTGGATGACCATCAGCGGGCTGCTGCTCGTCCCGGTGGCCATCGCCATGATGGGCGGGCTGCCCAGCGGCTTCGGTTTCGCCGCCCCGGCACTCGCCGCCGGCACCCAGGTGCTCAACGCCGTCGGTGCGCTGTTCCTGGTCATGGCCATGAGCCGGGGCAAGGCCTCGATCGTCGCCCCGATCACCAACGCGCTGGCGCCGGTGCTGACCATCGTGTTGTCGCTGATCATCTACCAGTCGCTGCCCACCGTCTTCCAGACCCTGGGCATCGTGCTGGCCCTCGTCGGGTCGTCGCTGATGGTCTACAGCAACGAGAAGGCGGGCGAAGGCGCGAGTCAGGACGACCTGGTGCGTCATGCACCCTGACCGGGTCATCACCGTCACCCTCAACCCGGCGGTCGATGTCACCTACACCGTGGCCGCGCTGCGGGTCGGCGAGACCGTCCGGGTCCGGTCGACCACGGCCCGGTCCGGCGGCAAGGGGGTCAATGTGGCTGCGGTGGTCCGAGCACTCGGCGGGGACAGCCTGGTGCTGGCGCTCGGCGCGACGATCGCCCCCGACCCGTTCGCCACCGGACTGGCGGCCCTCGATCTGGCCCATCGGTTGGTCCCCGGTCCGACGACGGTGCGACGGACGGTCGCCGTGGTCGGCGACGACGGGACGACGACCAGCCTGCAGGAGGCCGGCGCACCGGTCGCTCCGGGCGTCGCCGGCGCGGTGACCGAGGCGTTCGGCGAGGAACTCGACCGCGGCGCCGGGGCGGTGGTCATCTCGGGCAGCGTCCCGCCCGGCCTACCGCCCACCCTGCCCGCCGACCTGGCGACTCTGGCTCTGGGCCGTGGCGTCCCCACCGTGGTCGACGTCTCCGGACCGGCGCTGCGGGCGGCGGCGGCCACCGGGCGCGGTGCTGATGCCCAACCGCGAGGAACTGGCCGAGCTGACCGGCGGCGCGACCGGCACCGAGGCGGAGATCGTCGACGCGGCCCGGGCCCTGCTCGACGGTGGGGCGGCCGCGGTGGTGGTCACGACCGGAGAAGATGGGGCGGTGGCAGTGACCCGAACAGGGGTGTGGACGGCGCGACCGCCGGAGGTCGTACGCGGCAATCCGACCGGGGCGGGGGACGCCGCCGCCGCGGCGCTGGCCCTGCGGCTGACCGCCGCCGGACCGGTCGACCTCGACTGGCCGGGAGCGCTGGCCGACGTGGTCGCCACCTCGGCGGCCTGCGTCCGACGTCCGGTGGCCGGGGAGATCGACGGTCCAGCGCGTACGCGATGGCTCGACCGCGTACGGGTGGAGCGGCGGGCATGAGGCCGACCGAGGCGATCATCGGCACGCACCCCGGTCGGGCCGTCGGCGCGTTCAACGCGATCCTGCTCGAGCACGCCGAAGCCATCGTGGCCGGCGCCGAGGACGCCGGACTGCCGGTGGTGCTTCAGATCTCGCAGAACGCGGTGGCCTACCACGGCTCGTTGCGCCCGTTCGCGCTCGCCTGCCTGGCGCTGGCCGACGCCGCATCGGTGCCGGTCGTCGTCCACCTCGACCACGTCGAGGACGAGGCGTTGATCGACGAGGGCCTGCGGATCGGGGTGCCCTCGGTGATGTTCGACGCGGCCAAGCTCGACTACGCCGACAACGTGGCCCGGACCGCCGCGGTGGTGGCCCGTTGCCACGACGCCGGAGTCTGGGTCGAGGCCGAGCTGGGCGAGGTCGGGGGCAAGGACGGCGCCCACGCCCCCGGGGTGCGGACCGACCCCGGCGAGGCGCTGGACTTCGTCGCCGCGACCGGGGTCGACGCCCTCGCGGTCGCCGTGGGCTCGTCGCACGCCATGGCCAGCCGCGACGCCGCGCTCGATGACGACCTGATCGCCACCCTGGCCGGGGCGGTCGACGTGCCGCTGGTGCTGCACGGGTCCTCCGGGGTCCCCGACGACGGGCTCGCCCGCGCCGTCGAGCGCGGCATCGCCAAGGTCAACGTCGGCACCCGACTCAACCAGTTGCTCACCGGTGAGGCGCGACGGGTGCTGGCCGAGCGACCCGAGCTCAGCGACCCCCGCCGCTACCTGGCGCCGGGGCGCGACGCGGTCCGGGCCGAGGTCGCCCGGTTGCTCCGGCTGTTCGCCCGGGCCGGCTGACCACTTCCGAGGACGACGAACAGGGCCACCCACCGCGGATGCCGCGGCCGGTGTGGCCCCGTCGTCGTTCGGGACGTCAGAGGTCGAGCGTCAGCTGAGCGTCTCGATGTCGATCACGAAGCGGTAGCGGACGTCGGAGGACAGCACCCGCTCGTACGCGTCGTTGATCTGGTCGGCCGGGATGACCTCGACGTCGGCGGCCAGGCCGTGCTCGGCACAGAAGTCGAGCATCTCCTGGGTCTCGCGGATGCCGCCGATGTTCGATCCGCAGAACGAGCGCCGGTTGGCGAACAGCTTGAACACGTGGATCGGCAGGGCCTCCGGCGGTGCACCGACGTTGACCATGCTGCCGTTGAGCGTGAGCAACTCGAGGTACGCGTCGAGATCGACCTTGGCGCTGACCGTGTTGATGATCAGGTCGAACCGGTTGCGCAGCGTCTCGAAGGTCTCGGGGTCCTTGGTCGCGTAGTAGTGCTTCGCCCCGAGCCGGAGCCCGTCGTCCTGCTTGCTCAGGGTCTGCGACAGCACGGTGACCTCGGCGCCCATGGCGGCGGCGATCTTGACGGCCATGTGGCCGAGCCCGCCGAGCCCGACCACGGCGACCTGGCGGCCCGGTCCGGCGTTCCAGTGGTTCAGCGGGGAGTAGGTGGTGATGCCGGCGCACAGCAACGGCGCGGTCGCCTCGTACGGGATCGACTCGGGAACCCGCAGCACGAAGTCCTCGTCGACCACGACGTGGGTCGAGTACCCACCCTGGGTGACGGTGCCGTCGACGTCGGTCCCCGCGTACGTGCCGACATTGCCCTTCAGGCAGTACTGCTCCTCGCCGGCCAGGCAGTTGGTGCACTCGCGGCACGAGTTGACCATGCAGCCGACGCCGACGCGGTCGCCGACCGCGTGCTTGGTGACCTCGGACCCGACCTCGGCGACCTCGCCGACGATCTCGTGGCCGACGGTCAGCGGGTAGGGCACGGGGCCCCACTCACCGCGGACGGTGTGGATGTCGGAGTGGCAGATGCCGGCGTACCGGATGGCGATCAGGACGTCCTTGGCACCGACGTCGCGGCGCTCGACGGTGGTCGGGACGAGCGGCTCGGTGGCCGAGTGGGCCGCGTAGGCGGGGACCGTGCGCACGAAATTCCTCACAGATGGGGTCGGTGGTCGAATCGTTGAATGTTCGACCACTCACCCTATGCGGCCCGGCTCGGGTCAGAAGGGCTCAGGGGTGCCCTGGTGGAACCTCTGTCGCCAGTCGCCGTTCTCCCGGACCCACCACGAGCTCCGCAGCGTCGAGCGCCGCTCGGTCACCGCCCGCCAGATCAGCAGCATCCCGTCCGGGCCGACCCGACCGGTCGACACCACCTCGAGCTCGACCGATTCGGCCAGCGGGGCGATGACGGCCAGCATGTCCTCACGGGACCACAGCCGGCCCGATCGACCGATCTCGACCCAGTCCGGGTGGAGCAGGGCGGCCACCGAGGCCGGATCCGCGCGCACCGCGTCGGTGAGCAGGGCCCGTTCCGACCTCACCACCCGCTGTTCGTCGGTGAGCTCGGCGTCGGCAAAGGCCGAGAACAGGTCGTCGGGCTCCTCGGCGGTCGGTGTGGTCGACCGGGCCGGCACCGGCTCGGCGGCGATCCGCGGACGGCCCAGGCCGGGGCCGGGATCGGGCACCCGCCCCTGGCTGTAGGCCAGCGCCGCCGCGTTGGCCAGCCGGTCGGCCTCCTCGTTGAGCGGGTGGCCGGCGTGGCCCTTGACCCACTCGAAGCGCACCGTCCGCCCCTGGAGTGCGGCGTCGAGCGCCTTCATGATCTCGACGTTGAGCACCGGCTTGCCGTCGCCCTTGCGCCAGTTCTTGCGCTTCCACCCCGGCATCCACTTGGTCACCGAGTTGATCACGTACATCGAGTCGCAGATGACGTGCAGGTCGTCATCGAGCGCGGCGGTCTGCTGCAGCAGGTCGAGGACGGCGGTCAGCTCACCCATGTTGTTGGTGCCGTGCGGCCAGCCACCGCAGGCCCAGCGGTCGGCGTCGACATACCACCCCCACCCGGCGGGTCCGGGGTTGCCCAGAGCGGATCCGTCGGCCGCAGCAGTCAAAGTCACCCCGGCATGGTGCCAGGTCGATCAGGTCGGGGCCAGCACGCGCTCGGCGTACGGCGTCAGCACCCTCCGCGCGGCGGGCCACGGCACGGTGTAGGTGCGCAGGCCGTGGCCGCCCGGTTGATAGTCCTGGAAGCAGAACCGCAGGCCCTGCGGCGTCGTCTGCCAGCAGGCCCAGTGGACCGGGTCGGGGGCCAGGCCGCGTCGATCGACGTGGTCGCCCTGTTTCTCGGCCACCTCGATCACCCGGGACCGGAGGTGGCGCAGCGTCTCGGGCGGGTTCTCGATCACGTCGCTCAACCGGATCGGCTTCGCCGGGTCGAGACCCAGGGCGACGGTGACAGCGAGTAGCTGGGATGGGCGGTGCCCGTGAGGTCGTCGCTGAACTCGGTCTGCACCTGCACCGAGCGACCGTCGTCGGTCGTCGTCGTCCCGGTGCCGGTGCCGGTGCCGGTGCCGGTGCCGGTGAACGTACGCCGCGCCCCGTCGTCGTCGCGGGTCGCCGCCTTGACCCCCCGGACCACGTCGGCCACTGCCGCCGACACCCGGCGATTCATCGGCCAGGCGACGCCGGATGCTCGGAGAACGCGGGCACCTCGATGTCCCAGCGCGCGGTGGCGTAGCGATCCTGGATCCGCCGGGTGGTGACGCGGGCCCCACCCGGAGCCGACGGGACGTCGGCCGGTCCGAGGCTGATCGAGGGCAGCGACGCACTCGGGATCGGTGACCCGGTGTCCGGCGCCGCGGTGGCGGGCGACGAACTCGAAGGCACCGTCGTCGCGGGCGCTGACGTTGCCCGTCCCGGGGAGCCGCCGCCGTGCTCTACAGCTGCATGTCGGCGAAGCGGGAGTAGTGACCCTGGAAGGCCACGGTGATCGACTTGGTCGGGCCGTTGCGGTGCTTGGCCACGTCCATGTCGGCTTCGCCGGCGCGCTCGGACTCCTTGTCGTAGAGGTCGGGGCGGTTGAGCAGGATGACCATGTCGGCGTCCTGCTCGAGGCTCCCGGACTCGCGCAGGTCCGACAGCATCGGCTTCTTGTCGGTGCGCTGCTCGGGTCCACGGTTGAGCTGCGACAGGGCGACCACCGGGACGTCGAGCTCCTTGGCCAGCAGCTTGAGCTGCCGGGAGAACTCCGACACCTCGAGCTGGCGGGACTCGACCCGCTTGCCGGAGGTCATCAGCTGGATGTAGTCGATGACCACGAGCCGCAGGTCGTGGCGCTGCTTGAGCCGGCGGGCCTTGGCCCGGATCTCCATCATGGTCAGGTTGGGCGAGTCGTCGATGTACATCGGGGCCTCGGCGACCTGGCCCATCTTCAGCGAGACCCGCTGCCAGTCCTGCTCGCTCATCCGGCCGCCGCGGATGTGACCGAGCGGCACGGTCGCCTCGGCCGACAGCAGCCGCATGGTGATCTCGATCTGGCTCATCTCCAGGCTGAAGATGACCGAGGCCATGCCGTGCTTGATCGACGCGCTGCGGGCCAGGTCGAGGGCCAGCGTCGACTTCCCGCAACCGGGCCGCGCGGCGACGATGATCATCTGACCCGGGTGCAGGCCGTTGGTCAGTTCGTCGAGATCGGCGAATCCGGTCGGCACCCCGGACAGCCCGGCGCCGCGCGACTCGATCGCCTCGATCTCGTCCATCGTCGCCTGCATCAGCTCCGACAGCGGCTTGTAGTCCTCGGCCGCGCGTCGCTCGGTCACCGCGTACACCTCGGCCTGGGCCCGGTCGACGATCAGGTCGACATCACCCTCGCCGGCGTAGCTCATCTGGCCGATCCGCACCGACGCGTCGACCAGCCGACGCAGGATCGCCTTCTCGCGGACGATCTCGGCGTACCACCCGGCGTTGGCCGCGATCGGCACGCTGGCCAGCAGCGTGTGCAGATAGACCCCGCCGCCGACCCGACCGAGCTCGCCCCGCTTGCTCAGCTCGTCGGCCACCGTCACCGCGTCGGCCGGCTCGCCCCGCCCGTAGAGATCGAGGATGGCCTCGTAGACCTGCTCGTGGGCCGGACGGTAGAAGTCCACCCCGCGCAGCACCTCGACCACGTCGGCGATCGCGTCCTTGCTCTGCAGCATGGCCCCGAGCACGCACTGCTCGGCATCCATGTCCTGCGGCGGCGTGCGGTCGAACCGGGACGTTCCGGTCTCCTCGTACGCGGGCATCATGTCGGCGACACTCATCGCGACCCACCCCCGACCACGTGTGCTCCGAGGCGGTCGTCGACCGGCAGCCCCTCAATCGAATGCATGTTCGTGACGGTAATCATCCCCACTGACAGAAATCGACGTGCTCGACGTTCATCCCCGACCCGTCAACCTAGGCCCGGTCCGGGCCCGGCGGCCACCTGTTGTGCACAGGGGGTGTGGACAACTGCGCAGCAGTTGTGGGGGACACGCGGGGACCCTGTGAATTTGCTGCGGACAACCCTGGGGACAACTTTGGATGAAGCTTCAACAACTACCTCTGACCAGGTCATGCATTGATACGGGTCGGTGGACGAACGAAAGATCCCGATGATCTTGGCGAGCCCCGGTGCCGACATGCAGAGGGGATTGACAGCAGCCCCCGGGCTGTCTATGTCCACAGGCCTGTTGACAACCTGGGGACAAACCTCCTGGTGACAGCCTGGTTCACCTCATGTCCTTCCGGGGGCCTGGGCTTGGGTGGTACCCTAGGGGGGTACCGAGCCATGAGCAGGACCGAGGAGAGCGATGACCGAACATTCCGGACACCACGGGTACATCAGCAGCAAGGACGATTACCTGAAGCGGCTCCGTCGGATCGAGGGCCAGGCTCGCGGGTTGCAGCGGATGGTCGAGGAGGAGAAGTACTGCATCGACATCCTGACCCAGGTCTCGGCGATGACCAGCGCCCTGCAGTCGGTCGCGCTGGGTCTGCTCGACGACCATCTCGACCACTGCGTCCGCCAGGCCGCCATCGACGGCGGGCCGGAGGCGGATCTGAAGATCAAAGAGGCCTCCGCCGCGATCGCCCGTCTCGTCCGCTCCTGAGCCCCCATCCGCGCCCACCGAGGAGATTTTCATGTCCGTCACCGCCGAATACATCGTCACCGGGATGACCTGCCAGCACTGCGTCGCCTCGGTCACCGCGGAGGTGTCGTCGATCGCGGGCGTGACCCACGTCGACGTCGACCTCGACAGCGGCCAGCTCAGCGTGGTCAGCGACACCGCCATCCCGTTCGAGACCATCGCAGCCGCCGTCGACGAAGCCGGCTACGGCGTGACCGGCAATTGAGGTGACCCCGTGCCCGCAGTGAACATCATCCACCTCGACGTCAGCGGGATGACCTGCGCCTCATGCGCCGCCCGGATCGAGAAGAAGCTCAACCGGATGGACGGCGTCCACGCCACGGTCAACTACGCCACCGAGAAGGCCACCGTCCAGGTCGGCAGCGAGACCGCGCCCGACGAGCTGATCGCCACCATCGAGAAGGCCGGCTACGGCGCGACTCTGCCGGCGACCACGGAGCGCGACCCCGACGCCGAGCTCGGGGCGCTACGGCGACGACTGATCATCAGCGCAGCGCTGAGCCTGCCGGTCATCCTGGTGTCGATGATCCCGGCCTGGCAGTTCGCCGGCTGGCAGTGGATCTGCTTCGTGCTGTCGGTCCCCGTCGTGGCCTGGGGCGGCTGGCCGTTCCACCGCGCCGCGCTGCTCAACCTGCGGCACGGCACGGCGACCATGGACACCCTGATCAGTCTGGGCAGCCTGGCCGCCTTCGGCTGGTCGGCGTACGCGCTGGCCTTCGGCCCGGCCGGCCAGATCGGCTTCACCCACCCGTTCGAGCTGACCCTGATGCGCGGCCACGCGATGAGCGGTCTCTACCTCGAGGCCGCGGTGGCCATCACCACCTTCCTGCTGCTCGGCCGCTACCTGGAGGCGCGGGCCAAGCGCCGCTCCGGCGCCGCGCTACGGGCCCTGCTCGAACTCACCCCGCCGCAGGTGAGCGTGCTCCGCGGCGACGAGGAGGTGCTGATCGACAGTGCGGCGCTCACCGTCGGCACCCGTTTCGTGGTCCGTCCGGGCGAGCGGATCGCCACCGACGGCACCGTCGTCTCCGGTCACAGTGCGCTCGACGCCTCCTCGGTGACCGGCGAGTCGGTCCCGGTCGAGGTCGGTCCCGACGATGCGGTGGTCGGCGGGTGCGTCAACACCCACGGCCGGCTGGTCGTCGAGGCCCGTCGGATCGGCGCGGACACCCAGCTGGCCCAGATCGCCCGGCTGGTGGAGGACGCCCAGAGCGGCAAGGCCGCGGTCCAGCGGCTGGCCGACTCGGTCGCCTCGGTCTTCGTCCCGGTGGTCATCGCCCTGGCGCTGCTCACCCTGGTCTTCTGGCTGGGGCAGGGTGCGGGTGCCGACTTCGCGGTCACCACCGCGGTCGCCGTCCTGATCATCGCCTGTCCGTGCGCCCTCGGGCTGGCCACGCCGACCGCGCTGCTGGTCGGCACCGGCCGGGGCGCGCAGCTCGGCATCGTCATCAAGGGTCCCGAGGTGCTCGAGCACACCGGCGGTCTCGACGTCGTCGTCCTCGACAAGACGGGCACGGTCACCGAGGGGCGGATGCGGGTGACCGAGGTCCTGGCCCACGGCGTCGACGAGCAGACGCTGCTCCGTCGCGCCGGCGCTGCGGAGTCCGGCTCGGAACACCCGATCGCCCGGGCCATCACCGATCGCGCCCGGACTCACGGTGCACTGCCCGTGCTGCAGACGCTGGCCAACCGGCCGGGCGCCGGGATCGTCGCCACGCTCGACAGCGAGACCGTGGTGGCCGGCCGGCTCGACCTGCTCGAGGCCGAGGGGCTGGAGATCGATGCCGAGGTGCGGGCCGCGTACGCCCGGGTGCAGGTCGGTGGGGCGACCGCCGTGGCCATCGGCTGGGCCGGACAGGCCCGCGGGGTGATCGGGGTGGCCGACACGGTCAAGCCCGACGCTGCCGAGGCGATCACCCGGCTGCGCGCGCTCGGCTTGCGCCCGGTCCTGCTGACCGGCGACCACCCGGCGGCGGCCCGGGCGGTGGCCGCCGAGGTCGGGATCGACGAGGTGCGGGCCGAGGTCCGCCCGGCCGACAAGGCCGAGGAGGTCCGGCGACTGCAGGAGTCGGGTCACCGGGTGGTGATGATCGGCGACGGCGTCAACGACGCGGCCGCGCTGGCCCAGGCCGACCTGGGCATCGCCATGGGCAGCGGGACCGACGCGGCCATCGAGGCCAGCGACCTGACCCTGGTGCGGACCGATCTGCGGCTGACCGCCGACGCGATCCGGCTGGCCCGGCGTACGCTGCGCACCATCAAGGGCAATCTGGTCTGGGCCTTCGGCTACAACGTCGCCGCGTTGCCGCTGGCCATGGCGGGCCTGCTGAACCCGATGATCGCCGCCGCGGCCATGGCGTTCAGCTCGGTCTTCGTGGTCGGCAACAGCCTGCGCCTGCTCAGCTTCCGACCGAAGGACACCGTGTGACCACCCCCGCCCTGAGCGCCGTGATCTTCGACCTCGGCGGGGTGGTGCTCTCCTGGGATCCGCGCCGGGCGTACGCGAGCGTGCTGGACGACGAGGCCATCGGACCGTTCCTCGAGCGGATCGACTTCTTCGCCTGGAACCACGGCAACGACGGTGGCGGCGCGTTCGCCGACGCCGAGCAGGCGCTGATCGAGCGGTTCCCCGACGACCGCGCGGCCATCCTCAGCTACCGGATCAACTTCGCCGAGACGTTGACCGGGATGGTCCCCGGCACCGGGGCCGTGTTGGCCGAACTGGCCGGCGCCGGCGTGCGCCTGGTCGCGCTGACCAACTGGTCGGCCGAGACCTTCCCGCACGCCCGCGGGCGGTTCGGGCTGCTGCGGCGCTTCGAGGACATCGTGGTGTCGGGCACCGAAGGGCTGGTCAAGCCGGATCCGGCGCTCTATCGGCTGGCCCTCGACCGGCACGGTCTGGACGCCGCGACCACCGCGTTCGTCGACGACATGCCGGTCAACGTGGAGGCGGCCGATGCGGCCGGGATCACCGGGCTGCGGTTCACCGACGCCGAACAGTTGCGGGCCGATCTGGTCCGGCTCGGCGTGCTCGAGCCGCGGGTGCCGATCGCCGAGCCGGTGTTCCACCTGGCCGAGCGTGCGGCCTGGGCCGAGGCCGAGGCGACCGGGCGCTACCCGTGGTCGAGTCGCGGCGTCGGCTACGACCAGGAGGGCTTCGTCCACGCGTCGTTCGGCCACCAGGTGGCCGGCGTCCGCGAGCGCTATTACGCCGATCTGGGCGACGACGACCTGGTGCTGCTCGAACTCGACCGCGACCGGCTACCGATCGTGGTCGAGGATCTCGGCCACGGGCCGTTCCCGCACGTGTTCGCCGAGCTCACACCGGCTGACGCGGCCCCGGCCTGATCCCGAACGAGACCGCGGCCGCCACCGCGCACAGGGCGGCAGCGCCGAACCAGGCCATCGTGTACGCGCCGGTCGCGTCGCGGATCGCCCCGGCCGCCGACGCGGCGATGGCCGCACCGATCTGGTGGGCGGCGAAGACCCAGCCGAAGACGATGGTGCCGTTCTCGCCGAACGCCTCGCGGCACAGGGCGACGGTCGGCGGCACGGTGGCCACCCAGTCCAGGCCGTAGATGATGATGAAGACGAGCATGCTCGGACGCACGGTGTCCGACAGCAGCAGCGGCAGCACCAGCAGCCCGACCCCGCGGAAGAAGTAGTAGCCGACGAGCAGGATCCGCGGGTTGACCTTGTCGGTCAGGGCGCCGGAGACGATCGTCCCGACGATGTCGAAGATGCCGACCAGGGCCAGCAGCCCGGCTGCGGTGGTCTCGGGCATCCCGTGGTCGTGAGCGCTCGGGATGAAGTGCGTGCCGATCAGCCCGTTGGTGGTGGCGCCGCAGATCGCGAAGCCGCCGGCCAGCGCCCAGAACGTCGTGGTCCGGGCCGCCTCGCGGAGCGCACCGACTGCCCGCCGGGCCGCACCGACCGGGTTGGGCCGCGGCGGGTCGGGTGCGTCGGCCGGGGCCCCGTACGGGCGGACGCCCTTGTCGGACGGGTAGTCGCGCAGCACCAGGATGACGAAGGGCAGCACGGCCAAGGCGGCGAAGGTCACTGCGACCGAGGCGGCCCGCCAGGAGTAGTTGTCGGCCAGTTGCGCGGTGACCGGGAGGAAGATGAGCTGCCCGGTGGCCCCGCCGGCGGTGAGGATGCCCATCACCAGCCCGCGACGGGCCACGAACCAGCGGTTGGCCACGGTGGCGGCGAAGACCATGGCCATCGAGCCGGTGCCGACCCCGATCAGCACGCCCCAGGTCAGGAACAGCTGCCAGCCCTGGTTGACGATGATGGTCAGGCCGCTGCCGGCGGCCACGGTGAGCAGCGCGAACGAGGTGACCCGGCGGATACCGAACCGGTCCATCAGCGCCGCGGCGAACGGAGCCATCACGCCGTAGAGGATCAGATTGACGCTGACCGCCCCGGACATCAGGCTGCGCGGCCAGCCGAACTCCTCCTCGAGCGGGATCATCAGCACGCCCGGCGCAGCGCGGAACCCGGCGGCGCCGAGCAGCGCGACGAACGCGACGACGGCGACCCACCAGGCCGGGTGGATGCGACCACGGGGGCGGTCGGGCCGGGGATCGGCCGCCCTCTCCGGAACCGCGACGGGGGTGATTGCCGGGACGCCGAGGTCGGGTTCCATAGCCTGCTTTCGTTCCGGGAGCCGAGTTCCGGATCAGGCTAGAAGTGGCAGCGTTCCTATGGCAAGCGGATCCCTGCCAGAGGTCGTGGGCTAGCTGCCACGGGCCGCATCGTCCGGCCGCTTGATCCGGTAGCGCAGCGAGGCGAACCCGGTCCCGTACGCCTGCGCCTCGACCAGCGCGAGCTCGGCGCTGAGGATCCGCCGCGGCAGCAGCGGAGCGCCCGAGCCGAGGAACACCGACGCCACCGAGAGCAGGATCTCGTCGAGCAGACCAGCGTCGTGGAACTGCCCGACCAGGTCGCCGCCACCGACCAGCCAGACGTTCTTGCCGCCCGCCGCTGCGACCATCTCGGCGTGCACCGGCGCGACCTCGCCGGACACGAACCGGATGTCGGGCCCGTCGGGGCGCGGCAGCTCGCGGCTGCTGAACACCCAGGCCGGCTGGGTGTACTCCCACTTCGACGGATCGTCGAGGAACCCGGTGTGCCGGGCGATCCACTCATAGGTGCTCGACCCCATGGCCAGCGCCCCCACGTCGGCGATGAAGCGCGGGTAGTCCTGCTCGATCCCCGGGGCGTCGTCGACCGTGAACAACCATTCCAGCGAGTGCTCGGCATCAGCGATGAACCCGTCGATGCTGGTCGCGGTGTAGTACTGCGTCGTCATCATCGCAGCGTCCCACCGACCACCGACGGTTTCCAGGGCGATGGCGCCCGTCCCCGCTCAGCGATACCGACCCGGCCCGGTCCCGACCGGAACAACGGGCGCGATCGGAACCCCGGGCTCGATCGGCACGACGCGACCTGCCGCGCAGCCGGTGTCTGGTCCTGGGTCTCGGTGACGCCGGGCCGGGCCCGGCGCGGCCCTCCCCGGTGCATCAGGCCAGCCGGGCGCGTACCTGTCCCTCGACCACCTCCTGCAGCAGCGTGACCGTGTCCGGATCCAGGTCGATCCCGAGCGTGCGGGCCTGCGCGGACAGGGTCAGCGACAGGCGCTCGGTCTCCGCGCCGTTACCGGCTCGGTGCTCGGTCCGGATCCGCGCGCACAGCAGGAGTTCGTCGCCGGGGGCAGCGGTCAGCGCCCGGGCGGCGGCCCACCGGGCGAGGTCGAGGTCACCGGCGGCCAGGGCCCGGTCGGCCAGTTCCACGCCCAGGTCTCGGATCATCGACGCCATGTCGATCCGCATCGACTCGGCCCAGTGCCACTGCCCCGGCGCGGCGTCGGCCAGCGGCGCGCCACGGACCAGTTCGAGCGCGGCGCGCAACGTGCCGTCCGAAGCGCGGTTGATCCCGACCGCGGTGAGGATGCGCAGCCGCTGCCAATCCGAGCTGACGCTGGGGTGCAGCACGATCCGCCCGCTGTAGGCGTCGGGCAGATAGGACGATCCGGCCGGATCGGACCCGAGCCAGGCACGGAGCCGACTCATGTTCGAGCGCCGGGTCCCCTCGGCGACCTGCAGGGCGGTACCCATCTGCATGGCTGTCGTGCCCGGGTGCTCGAGCAGCCAGCCGCAGTACTCCAAGCACTGCTTGGCCGCACGCGGCGGCACCGGACCGGCGGCGCCCAGCAGCTCGACCGGACCGAGCAACTGCAGGGTCGGGTGATCGACACCGGCCCTGATGCTGATGGGCGGTTCCATGATCACCTCCTGGTCGTTGCCGGATTGCGTGGAGTCGGCGTAGCGCCGTCCGAGATAGGTCACGTTGTCGGGAGGGCGATCGGGCGGCGCCTCGGCTTGCGCCCACCAGGCGGCGGGCTCGGTCTGCTCGGTCCCGGTGGCTTCGAGGAGTTCGATGACCGCGTCGTACACCGGCGGCTCGAGCAGTTGCGGCCGGAGATCGAGGCCGAGTGGCGCGAGTCGGACCCGGTCGGTGTCCAGCGCGGCCAATCGCCACACACCGGTTCCGGCCCCCGCCCCGGTCCTGGCTTCAGCGACACCAGCGGCGGCGGGTGACTCGATGACGACCGCGGCGATGCTCACCGGCGCAGTCCCGTCGACCACGCCATGGAGCCGCTCGGACTGCGACGGCGTCAGCGGAGCGCTGATGAGCACGATGTCCGGGGCCCACGGATCCGACAGGTCGGGATCGATCCGGTAGACGCTCAACGCGCCCACGGGCTCCTGCCGGCGCTGGGCGACGGCTCGGCGCTCGAGCCGATCGAGCAGCGCGTCGACGTCGTCGGTCCGGACGATGTTGTGCCGGCCCAGCGCCTCCGGTAACCCGGGAAAACTCCCGACCAGGGTCAGATTCATCTCCTCGGCCCACGGCGAGAACGACAACTCGACCGCCATGGCGGCCAGCAGCGCGGCGCCGCGCTCGACCGCGAGGTCGACGTGCAGGCGACCGGCGGCTTCGAGATTGATCAACACCTGCCGCTCCTGCTCGTCCTGACCGAGCCCGACCAGAGCGGGCCACGGCCGCAATGCATCACCGAGACCGGTCACCTCGTCGAGTCGGGCCACGTCGTCGGCAGCCAGCCGCCAGCGGTCGCCCCGGCACGTGAAGCCCGGCGGCGCCTCGACGGCCGTCCCCTCCACCACCACCAGCTCGAGGTGGTCGTCCCCCACCGCGGCGTACTGCAGGACCGGTGGAGCCGTACCGGTCGTCCGGCTGTGGGCGGCGATCGCGCGCAGCGCCCGATCGAGCGTCCGCAAGCTGAGCGGACGCTGACGGCGCCCCAGCCCGGCCTCGACCGGGATGGTCCGCGGCGGCGGCGGCGCGATCCGACGACCGACCGGGCGGGCCTGCAACTGGATCCGTCGCCGCCAGGCCAGACCGGTGAGCAGACCGGCGGCCAGCAGGGACCCGACGCCGGCCAACGGCAGGACCACGTCGACGACGGCGGCACCGGCCGGACGGTCCGCCGACGCCGATGGCACCGCGGCTTCGGTGGTCGTCGGCGCTGGTGGACTCGGAGGTATCGACTCGGCGGCCGGTGGCGGCTCCGTGGGGCTCGATCCGGGATCGCTGGACGGCCGTGACGGACGGTGGTCGGGCGACGCCGATGCGGGACGCCGCGTCTCGGTCGACGTGGTCGGCTCGGCGTCGGTGGCCGTTCGGGTCGACCGTTCGGGCGGAGGGAGGCGAAGCCGGGTCCCCACGGCCAGCTCGTCCGGGTCGCTCAGCGTGGCCCGATTGGCCTCGAAGAGCGCCGTCCATCGATCAGCCGATCCGAGCTCGCGCTCGGCGATGGCCGAGAGGGTGTCTCCCTCGCGGACGGTCACCGCGCGTCGCTCGGTGACGGCCTCGGGACCCACGTCCGGGACGGCCAGGACCATGCCGGGAACCAGGCGATCGGGTCCGCCGGACAGCACCCGGCGGTTGGCCTCGGCGATCCTGCGCCAGTCGCGCCCGTTGCCGTAGAAACGCTCGGCCAGCGACCACAGGTCGTCGCCCGCCCGTACCGTGTGGCGATGCGCGCCCGGGTCGCTCGCCGGAGCGGCGGCGCTCACCGCCCGCGTACCGGTGGTGGTTTTGCTCGTCGCAGGACGGAGTTCGGCGACCGTGTCGGTCGGAACGAAGCTGAGCGGAGCCGAGCGAGCTGCCGACGCGGGCCCGGCGGTCGCCGCGCGCTCGGCCGCGGGCGGGACGGCGTGACCGATCTGTGCCGTCGAGCTCAGACCGATGATGGCGACGATGAGGCCCGCGGCCAGACGCTGGGGACCGCCCAGACCGGGCAGCCGGATCCGCAGTCGTCGTCGGGTGAGCGCACTGACGAGCTCGACGACGACCGAGAGAGCGAACACCAGCCACGCCGCCCAGGCGATGAGGGCGAGCAGACCGGCCAGGACGGTGCCGTCGTCCGGAGCCGACAAGGTGTCCCACAGCGATGACCAACTCACGTGGTCGGGCAGGGGGTTGCCGACCAGGCCGACCAGAGTGACCGGCACGACGACGACGCCGATCAGCACGACGACGAGGGCACCCACCCCCCGCAACACCCTCACCGGCCGCACCTCGGATCCGTCGGGCCGATCCTGCGTGGACCGGCTGGAACATCACTCTGGTCGGTCGCGACGGCTTGCGACAGGGGGAAGTGTTGTCCGTTCGGCGCAGGTGTTGTCCGTTTGGCCGAAGTGTTGTCCCAGGTGTTGTCCGAGCTCATGAGGAGACGATTCGGAGCATCGCTGCCACCAGGAAGATGAGTCCGAAGATCAGGGCGGGGATGGTCATGTAGATCGTCATCCCCTCGGCTTCGGTCGCCGCGATGGTCTGCTGGCGGGACAGATGGGCATCGCGGAGTTCGCGCACCCGGGCGCGCAACGTCTCCGACAGCGCGGCTCCCGACTCGTCGAGCTGCATCACATCGGCCACATCGCCGAGTTCGGGCAGTCGGAGCCGGTCGCCGAGCCGGCGCAGCTCCGCGTACGGCGGCTGCTGCTCGAGCCGAGCCCGCTCGAGTGCCACTCTGATCTGCAGGAACAGCGGGACCTCGCTCAACGAGGCGGCGTTGTGCAACGCCTGGGTCGCCGAGGCGTTGGTCAGCCGTTCCAGGGTGACCAGCTCGATGAAGGCCAGCAAGGCCTCGCCGGCTCCCGATCGAGCCACTGCGGCAGCTCGATGCAGCTGCAGATCGGGCACGAAGAAGCCGATGATCCCTCCGACGACACCGGCGACTGCGGGCACCGGCCACGGCACCTCGAAGGTGACGCCGAGCAGGAAGCCGCACACCCCCGGCAGCACCGCGCCGACGATGGCCATCACCGCCTTGTCGGCGTAGAACTCGGCGATCGAGGTGTTCTGCAGCTGGAGGGCGGTCCGCTGGGTCTCGGTCAGCCGGACCGGGCTGAGGCGATAGAGGCTGGCGCCCAGCCGGTCCGAACGGCTGCCCGCCGGAGCAGGATCGGGCCCGGTCCGCGTGTCGGTCTCCCCACTCAGCCGATCGAGAGCGGCCTGCAGGCCAGGAACCGGCCGGAAGAAGGCGGCGGTGACGCACCACAGTCCGCCCGCCATCAGCAGGCCGGCCAGTAGCGCCAGTGCCGGGTTCATCGTGACGTTCCGACCAGGATCCGGGCCCGGGGGCGTTGCGTCGCCCGGCGCCGCAGGGCGAACAGCGCACCGAAGTAGAGCAGCAGCAGGATGATCAGCAGGCCCTGGCCGAGGGGCGTGGCGTACGGCGCGAAGAACCCGGGCGACATCGCAGAGACCGCGACCAACGTGCCCAGACTGATCACGGTCACCTGTCGGACCACGGCGTACGGCTTGGCCCGTTCGACCTGGATGGCGCGCCGACCCTTCAACTGGGCCTGGATCGAGTCGGCCAGGGCCTGCAGCGTGACCGACGCCCCGTTCGCGCCGCGCTGCGCGGCCAGGATCAGCGCGGCGATCACCCCGTCGGCATCCGGCGAGTCGATCGCATCGGCGAACCGCATCAGCGCGTCCCGGGTCTCCCAGCGGTTGTTCAGCCGGGTGACCAGGATGTCGATCTCGTCGGCGATCAACGGCGGAGCGGTTCGGCGCGAGATCCGGATGGCGTCGGTGATCGACCGGCCGGTGCCCAGCGTCGCCGACAACGCCCGGATCCAGCGGTCCAGCGCTTCGAGCAGCTCGACGTCGTGGGGCCGCGGCAACGACAGCAGATACGGCAGGCCGAGAGCGAGCAGCGGGACCAGGACGATCGCCACCAGCCACCCGCTCAGCACTGCGATGCCGAACCCGGCGAGCGTCGACACGAGCAGGATCAGGTCGCGTCGCCGACCCCGGACCCCGGGCGGCCGATGGGTGATGCGAGCCCACAGCTCAACCGGTGCGTGACGTGCGGGTTTCGGGGTCGGCGCGGGGTGGCGTACGCAGCCCCGAATGACCGCCCAGATTCCCGCCACGACGAGGACACCGGCCGCGAGGGCCGCGAGCTGGTCGGTCACGAGCGCCGTCCGGGCACTTCGCGGCGGAACGGGAGCAACTCGGCCTCGAAGTCGGCGTCCGGGAAGAAGCCGGGCGGCTGGGTCGCCGTGCCGCCGGCTGAGTAGGTGAGATGGGTGACCGGCCGACCGTTCTCCATCGCCCGGGTGACCTGACGGATCTCGGAGACGTAGCGACGGCGAGCGCCGCCCTTCCACGTCTCGTCGACCAGGCGGACGTAGATGAACAGGTGGATGTTGTGGGCGATCTGCCGGTAGGCCTCGTCGATCGACAGCACCCCACCCTGCGCGACCCGCGACGCGAGCCGGTCCATGGTCGACTCGGCGGAGTGCGAGTGAGTCGTGCTCAGCGTTCCCGTGCCGGCCTGCATGGCCTCGAACATGGCGGCGGCCTCACCGCCACGAACCTCGCCGACGACCAGCCGGGACAGGTTCTGGCGCAGCGCCTCGGGCATCAGATCGGAAATGGTGAAGTCGCCGACCCGGACGCCGCCGGACGTCTCGCCGTGCCCCGATCGGGCCTGCAGCGCGAGGATGTTGTGTCGGCCGGGCTGCAGGTGGGTCATCAGCTCGTAGTCGGTCTCCAGCGTCCCGAAGCGTTCGTTGATCGGGATCGAATGGATCAGTCCGCGCAGCAGCGTGGTCTTGCCCGCGCCCTGGTCGCCGGAGATGACCATGGATTTCCGCGCCAGGATGGCGGCGTCGAGGAACTGGGCGACCTGGTGCGGGAGCAGGCCGCCGTCGGCGAGCTCACCCAACGAGACGTCGGTGAGGATGTGCTGCCGGATCACCACACTCGGCCGGTACGACAGCCCGAAGCCGATCGCGTGCAGCCGGAACCGCTCGCCGAGCGCCAGAGTCAGCGTCGGGTGCGTGGCGTCGAAGGGCCGAGACGGCTCGCCGTTCTGGGCCAGGAAGCGGACGGCGTCGATCAACTCCTCGTCGCTGTCGGCGATCGGCGGCATCCGCTCGCGTCGGCCGTCCCCGTACTGCACCACCACCGAGTCCCAGCCGTGGATCTCGATGTTCTCGACATCGGGCATGTCAAGCAGCGGCTGCAGCCGGCCGTAGCCGAAGACGGCATCCTCGACCGCGGTGGCGTAGGCGGTCTCCCGCTCCGGCGACCACAACTCGGAACCGTCGCGGTGCAGAGCCCGGACATGGTCACCGACCACCCGTCGGATGATGGCGCGGCCGAGCAACAGGCGGTCGTCGCCGGTCAGCGGCCGCCCGGTCAGCCGCAGCTCGTGCGCACTCTCGTCGGTGATCGCCTCGGAGGCACGCCGACGCAACTCGACGACCTGCGCCCAGTCGATCTTCTCGTCGAGGCCACCGCCGTACGCCGCTCCCAGTTGCTGCCGGGTGAACGTGCCGTACCCCTTGGCCAGGTCGCGGTCGGTGACGATCATCCGGGCCGGCTCGGCGTCATCCAGATCAGCGAAGATCGGCAACTCCTCGAGGTCGGGGGCGGGGTCGAGGTCGGAGGTCTTCGGATCCACGTCAGCTCCTCACCAGATCGGTCGACCGCTGCAGCGCCTCGGCCAGCTGGGCGCTCGCGTCGGCCAGCGCGCGGACCAGCGGCGACGTGTCGAAGCGCCGATGTCGCGGGGTGCCGTCGGACAGGTGGGCGGCGGTGGGCGGGTCGTGCGGCAGCGCGTGCAGAGCGGTCAGCTCCAGCGCCTTGGCGATCTCGCTGCGCGCGTACGGGCGGTGTTCGCCGATCACGATCAATCCGGGCGGCCGGCCGCTGCCGGTGTCGGCGCGACTCTGCTCGCGCAGCATCGGCACGTGCACCCGCGCGCTCATCACCGCGCGGAGTGACGAGCCGACCACGAGCGCGGTGACGGCACTGCGTTCGACCAGGGCCGGAGGGAGGCCCGGCGGAATCAGTCGACCGGCGTCGACGATCACGTCGACGTCGACATCGGCCAGCCGATCGAAGGTCTCGGCGAGATCCGGCCAGACCGCACCGAAGTGCGCCGCGCTGCCGGGTTTGGTGAAGCCGGGGAGGAACAACCGTCGGGTCCCGTCGTCCTCGGCCAGCGGCAGCGTCTGGTCGATGACCACTTCGCGCAGAGGTCGCCGGTCGCGATGGGCTTCGGCGATCCGGAGCAGCCCCTTGCCGTTTGCTGCCACCCGGCCGGCCAGGAAGCCGGCCAGGACCGACTGGTGCGCGCCCGGATCAGCGTCGGCGAGCAGCACCGGCCGTGGCCAGGTCAGCGCGAGGCCGACGGCCAGCGTGGTGACGCCGGGCGACCCTCCGGCCGAGGTCAGCGTCAGGATGGCCACCGCTCACCCCTCCGACTCGCGGACCAGGGCCACGCGGTCGGTCGCGGCCAGGCGGGCCACCAGATCGGCATCCTTGGCGTTGACCTCGACGTTGACCAGGCTGGAGGTGCCGTCGGCGCCAGGACTCAGATTGACCACCGAACCCAGGAACCGTGTTCCGGCCAGCTTGTCCTTCACCGTCCGATCGGGATCGGGCAGCGCGACCAGCCGGACCGGCACCCCGGGCGACAGCAGAGTGGCCGGCACCCGACCGTCAGCGAGCTTGAGCCCGACGACCGCGCGTCCCGGACCGGGGATCGACTGGGCACCGATGGCCGTGGACGGGATGATCGATCCGGCCGGCAGATCGAACAGCGCCCGTTGGCCGACGAGATCGGGAAGCTGGGCCGCCGGAATGGCCTGCGGCACCGACCCGCCGCGCAGCGTCAACGTGGTGAGGTCCCCGGCTTCGACGATCTCGCCCCGCGCGACGGTCTGAGCGACCGTCACCACCGAGATGGTGGTGGCCGCCCGGGCGTAGATGACGTAGGACAGCAGTCCGCCCAGACAGATCGCCACCACGCCCAGCGCGATCCACCGTGGATTGCGGCGGCCCGGCAGCACCGGAGGAAGCGGCGTACGCGGCACGGCCACTGAAGCGTCGGGTGGCAGCGGCTCGTCCGGATCCACCGGGCCGGTGGTGACCGGGGCCGATCGTCGTGACGGCCGCGGATCGAGTCGGACGGCGAGCCGCGAGGGCAGCGATTGGGTCATCGGTCGTCTCCACTCGCCACGATGTTGGCCGCCGCCGAGCCGGTACCGGTGACGGCGTCGATCCCGATCAACGACAAGAAGATCGTGGGCTCGGTGGACCGGGTCGTCACGGAGACGATGCCGTCACTGACCCGCACCGATCCGGTGACGTCGGGCTGGCCAGCTAGATAGATCCGAGCGGCGCGTACGGCGGCCCCGGCCGAGTCGGCGCCGGCCAGTTCGCGGGTGGCGGCGGCGTTCCCGGCCGCCCGACTGGCACCGGCGGCGGCAGCATCGGCCCGACTCGCGGCGGTGATCTTCTGACCGCCGTCGACGACCAGCCCCGCGGTCATCAGCAGGGCTCCCATGATGACGACGGCGAACGGGGTCAGGCTCGCCCCGCGCTGGTCCTGTCGGAGCATCATCGGCGGGCTCGATAGGTGTCGAGCGCGGTGGAGGCGCGACCGGTGAGCTGGATCGATCCTGGTAGGAAGCGGACGCCCAGATCACCGAGACGGACAGTGCAGCCGACGCGCGCGGTGATCGTTCCCGGAGTGCCGGGCGGCGAGGCGAAGGCTCGGGTGTCGACCGCGACCGAGGCATCGGCGCAGGTCAGACCACCGGTCGACAGTGAGCGATGCCCAGCTTCGCGACCGGCGGCGCCGGCCGTGGCGGCGGAGCGCTCGAGCGATGCGGCGCGGGCCGACGTCTGGGCGGCCTCGACCACCGTGGTGCGGGCGAACCACACGCGACCGCCGGCGATCATCAGACCGAGGACGAGGACGAAGCCGGGGATCAGGACGGCGAGTTCGGCCGCCGCTGCGCCGCGGCGATCCATGAGCCGGGTCATGGTCGGGTGACTCGTTCGCGTGGCGCCGAGGCGGTTTCATCGATACGGGAGAGACCCAGATCGAACAGCGACACCGGGTCGCCGCGGACCTGCGCCCGCACCTGCACGGCCCCACGGTCGACGACGACGGAAACCGACCGCAGACCGCCGGCCCGGGCGATGTTCTCGGCCCGCTGCTGTGCCTCGCCGGCCGATCCGTAGGTCCCGCGTGCGGTGTCGACCGCTGCCGTGGCCGCGCGCTGGGCGACGTTGCGTCCGTGCAGGTAGATCCCGGCCTGGATGATCCCCAGACTGACCAGCAGGATCGCCGGCCAGAGCAGGGCCCATTGCATGGACTCGGATTGCCCGCGTTGATCGTGGGGCATCGCCGGGATCAGCCGTTGATCTCGCCGATCTTGCCGTTCACGAAACTGATGATGAAGGTCATCACCGCGACGGCGACAGTGACGGCGGCACCGATCAGGATCGCGGTCTCCGCCGACTGGCTGAGACCCCGCCGGTCCTGGTGGGGCAGCTCCTTGAGCGTGACCAGTAGTCCGATCAACACAGCGATGGGGCGGGTGTGGAGCATGACATTTCCTTTCGACCTCAGGTTCGGTAGTCGAACCCCCGAGAAGGGCGAGTGGTGACGGGCGCGGGCAGTGCGCCCAGAGGAGGTGGCTGCGCTCATCGCACGAGCACCTGGAGTTCGCCGACCGGCAGTTGCACGCTGTCGGTCTGGACGAAGTCGATGACGCCGCTCTCGCGGCTGGTGGACCAGGCGACCGACCAATGGGTGATCGCCGTGACTGTGTACGCGCCGTCCGGTAGGGACGGCTTGGTGTAGGTGTAGCCGCAGACCGGGGAGGGTTTGCCCGGTTCGTTGCTCGGACTCCACCGGGTGGTGAACTTCCGGCAGGTCGTGGAGCGCCCGTCGCCCATCGCGAAGGTGACCCGGTCGACCGACGCCTTGAGCGAGACGCTGACGCTGGCCACGCTGTCGGATACCGCCGGCGGTGACGTGTCGCCCTCGACCGACAGCCACAGCGGGAACCCGACCGCTGCCATCTTCCAGCGGTTGCGGTCCGGCTCTGGGGTGATGAGCGGCTTCGGCGGGGTGAGCCGCAGCCGGGCGAAGGCCAGGTAGGCCGCTGTCTCGTCGGAGATGAGCGGCGGCCCGATCGCGTCGGGGGTCTCCCCGATCCCCGGCCCGACCGGCCGGTTGGGTTGTCCACACGCTCGTGGCGTCGTGGCCTGCAGGCAGCTGACATACGCGTCCATCGCGCGCTCGTACTGCAGCATCAGCTGACGGAATTTCTTGGCCGCTTCTGCGTCGCGCTGGGCACGCGTCGGCTGATAGAACGCGCTGGACGGTTGGTGCATCCGTCGGTTCGTTCAGATTGGTTCAGTCTTCGTATCATCGCAGAATCACTGTCAACATCAGGTGCAGGTCCGTCGGAATCGTAGGCGCGCTGCTGCTATGCCGACCAGAGACGCAGGTAGCGAGATGCGACAAGGGCCACTCAACGATCATCCTCAGCGCTCGCATGACTTCACCTTCTAGCGTTGTTCAACTCGCGTAGTCCTTCCCTCGACTATCTTCCGACTTACCACAGCTGAGCTTCAAGAGTGCCAGGTCACTCCTTGTAGATAGTCGCGGTCCCTTAGGCGTCATGTCCGCGACTCTGTATCGTCTCGCAGCACCACTGTGAGATGTCCTCGCAGACAGATCAGTATTCAATCGCGATTAACCCGCCAACCTCCACGAGCAACTCCGACATCGCGGTCTTGCCTTCAACGCGCTCGACCTTCGCTCTATGAAGTCTGCGTATCAGCGCTCACACTTGATCGCAGATAATCGCCTGTCGAGGTCTCTTGCATAAGAGCCGTGACCTTGGGCGCACCACTCGCGCATGAAGATGCGCTCGATCTCGCCCGATGATCGATCGGTAAGACGACCTCTGCCGCCTCGTAGTCGAGGCGCTCTTCCCGCTGCGCCGCGGACTCAGTTGGCGTGGGGCTCGGCGACGGCGTCGTACTGACGCCCGGCGGCGGGCTTTGCGGAGGTGGGGCCTCAGGCCCGCAGCCGGACAGCAACGCGCTGCCGACAAGGATCACCCCGAGAACCATGCCCCGTGTCCTGAGTCGCATGGCGCACTCCTCAGTAGTGGAGGCGAACAGACTCGCACAGCCCATTTCAAGATCGCAATGGTCGATCTTTCGATCTGACACCGGCGTGATGACTTGCAACCCATCCGTCACACCACTCCACATCGAGACGCCGGCGGGCGCCCTACAGCCGGCATCGACGAGGGGCACGGGGTCGGTCACGAGAGCCACCCTGCCCACCCGGTGTTGTCCCAGGTGTTGTCCGAAACCCTCGAGGTGTTGTCAGAAACCGCTGAGGTGTTGTCGGGTTCGGCATCGCCGCGCGTCGAGCAGACCGACGCAGGCTGTACCCGCGCCGAACCAGAGCCTCAGCCGCCGCGGGCCGCCGGATCCTCCTGAAGCCCACCGTCTGAAGTCAGCCGTCGGTGCGCCGCTCGGATGCGGCGATTGATCATCGGCTTCCGTTCAGGATCGACCCATCGCGGCGGTAGCCATTCGGGGAGGCCACGTTCATTGATCCGCACGGTCCAGCCGCGACTCAGGAAGTTGTGGTGGTGATAGACGCACAGGAGCGTCAGGTTGTCGAGATCGGTCGCGCCACCGTCGATCCATGGCACGACGTGGTGACGCTCGCAGTATTCGGCGGAATGAGCACAGCCAGGAAAGGAGCATCCGACATCGCGGGCGATCAGGGCTATGGTCTGGCGCCGGCTGGCCAGACGCCTGCTTCGACCCAGCTTGAGTGGCACTCCATCGGTGCTGAGCACCGTCGGATAGACATCGGCCTGACCAGCCATGTCGAGCAGCGTGGGAGTGGAGATGAGACCCCCGGTAGTGGTCACAGCGTGTCCGGTGCGACGGGCAAGATCCGCTTCGTCGACGGTGACGATGATGCTGACCGGCGCGTTGTTCTCGCGAACTGCACCCTCTCGCAACAGCCGGTCGCAGCACTCCTCGAGAGCGTCGTGTTGGCGCTGCCCGAAGGTCCGCTCGTCGATCAGCTTGGCTCGGGCACCCACCGTCGTGATCTCGTCGCTCGCACAGGGATCGTCGACCCGACTCTTCGACAGCGGGCCAAGCAGAGCCATCAGCTTCGTCCCGCAGGTCGCGGTGAGGCGGAACTGCCCGGCGTATCCGCCGTCGGCGACCGAACGAATCTCGAGGAAGCGTCGGTCCCGCTGCAATTGCTCGTCCGGCACCGAGCCGTCCGGGTCAAGTAGATCGACCACCCGCTGAGTCAGGAGTTTGAGCTCTTCGGGATTGAACACCTTGGCGTCGTCAACCAACAGCTTCTCGCCGGCGGCGATGTCGGCCGGATCGAATCCGACCCGATCCACCCTGGCCAGCCCCCTGGTGATGATCGCCGCCTTCTCGGCCGACACTTCTCCGGCAGCCACAGATTCGGCCACGACAGGTCGGATCGGTCTGAGCTCTTCGCCGAGCATCGTTCGACGCGGCCCTAATTGCTCGTAGGCATGCACCCGTCGCGCCGCTTCGGCCTTGGAGATCGAGAGACAGGAGGTGAGGACCCGGCGGAGATTGCCCTGACACAACGTGGCGGCTGCATCGCTGACGTCAAGGGCCGCCATGATTCTCAGATCGACCGCCATCCAGGAATGGCGAAAACGCTCGAACTCCTGGGCAAGCTCTATCTGATCCTCGACCGAAGTCGCTTCGAGATCGGACAGTTCGGCCAGGAAGACATCACGCGCGGCAATCAGGTCGGCCAGCGCCGATTGCGCGCTCTGCGTTCCCGGTCCGCTCATGGATCAATAATATTCGAATATGCGTTCTATAGCAAGAGTCGCTCGCGGTCCATCAAAGGCGTCGACGCTGCGTCCGAGGATGCCAGCTTCTCGATCGGTGCCGGGCCCGAGCGTTGTCCGGCCATCAGACCTCAGCACGCCTCGAGCAGTTCATTCGCGTGTTCGGCCAGCGTGGACACGGCGCGGTGACAACGGACCCTCAGGGCATTGGCCGACAACAGATGTCGACCGGCCACAATGCGCCGGCTGCGATTCTGCACATAGACATCATCGAGCAATTCGGCCACGCTCGGACTGATCAGACGCAGCCGGCACGCAGCGGCTAACACCTCGGCCGCCCGCAATCCCGTTCCGACGTCGTCGACAGCAACACGATGGTCGTCAGCGAAGGCCTCGGGCGGCCATGGCACCACCTCGCGTCGTCGGGTCCAGCGGCGTTCGCGGCTGACCAGTTGCAACGCGTCGAGGCTCAGATTCGCAGCGATCGCGCGCGGCCGCGCCTCCAGGTCGTAGCTGTAGATCCGACAGCACAGCGCGGACAGGTAGTCGTCGACCGTTCCGCGCGGATCCCGGGTGGCCATCGCCACCATCCGGCCGATCATCAGGTGCAGGACGACCCGCCCGGCCAGTCGGTCCCCGGTGGCGACCTCGGCGAGGAGGGCAGACAACACCGGGTCGGAGTCGGTCCGCGCCGCAGACAGCAGATCGTCCAGCGATCCGCAGCCCGCCAGCGCCGCGTGCCGGGCGGACCAGCGAGCGATCGTGCCCTGGTGGTCCCTCACCAGTTCGACCCACTCGCGGTTGAGCACCCCGACTATGCCCGTCCGCCCGGCCACCGACTCCCCGGCCATCCACCCTCCCCGCCTCGGTCTTGACCTGAGCTTGGCCAACCGGTGTTGTCCGAGGTGTTGGCCGACCCACGTTCGGTGTTGGCCGAACCGCTATCGGTGTCGTCGATCCACACCGCGGACCGGACCACCATCGACAAACGCGAAGGGATGAGTGGCGCCCTAGGGTGTGACCCGTGAGGTGGCTCAGCTTTCCCCGGGTGCTCGGGATCGTCGTCTGCCTCTATCTGGTCGCCATGTCCGTCGTGTTCGGCGGCCTGTCCGATGGAGGGGCGCGCGTTCGTCCACGACGCCGCGCGGACCACCGGCACGGTGACGGCCCTGGTCGTACGCCCCCCGGCCGGCTCCGCCCGGACCACCGACCGACGCATGATCAGCCGTGCCCCGACCGTGCACTACGAGGTCGGCGGCCGCGGCTACGACTACACGGCAGCGCACGGACGCTACCGCCCCCGCGTCAGCGTCGGCCAGACCGTGACCGTCCTCTACAACCCTGACAACCCGGCCCAGGCCCGACTGCGCGGCGAGGGTCAGGTGCTGGTCCCGGGGATCGCCGCCGGCTTCCTGGCCTCGGCCGTGGTGGTGGCCGTCGTGTTGATCCGCACCCGACGACTCGGCCAGGCGAAGACGAGTGCGCTGGCGACCCGCGGTCACCGCGACGAGCCGATCGGCGCGAACACCCGCTGAGGCGCCGCTCGCAGGCGGCCGGTCAGGGGCGTCGCGCATGGCAGACTGTCCACTCGTGACCGCCGACCGTGCGACGGAGTTCGAACCCGTCTACCACAATTACGGGCCGCACCGGGCCGGCCTCCCACCGCTCGTGCCGTACTTCCGGGAGCTGTGGCACCGCCGCTACTTCGCCGCCGAGATGAGCAAGGCCAACATGCGTGGCCAGAACGTCTCGACCTTCTTCGGGCAGGCCTGGCTGGTCCTCAACCCGCTGCTGCTGGCCGGCATCTACTACCTGCTGGTCACGATCATCCGGCAGCGCGCGGACGCGTCGTACTTCCCGCACATCGCGCTGGCCATCTTCGCGTTCACCATGGTGTCGACCGCAGCGACGTCGGGCGCCACCTCGGTGGTCGGGTCCGGGAAGCTGCTGATCAACACCGCGTTCCCGCGGCTGCTGATCCCCTTGTCGGCGGTGCGCACCGCGTTCTTCCGGTTCCTGCCGACCGTGCCGGTCTATCTGGTGATCCACGCCTTCTTCGTCCCGGCCGACACCTGGCACCCGCGGATGTTCCTGGCTCTGTACTTCCTGGCCATGATGGTGCTGTTCAGCATGGGTCTGGCCGCGTTCTTCGCCACGCTGCAGGTCTACTTCCGCGACACCTCGCAGTTCCTGCCCTACTTCATGCGGATCTGGATGTACCTCTCGCCGATCCTGTGGCTGCCGGCGCACGTCGCCAACCTGCCCAAGGCCATCCAGACGATCATCCAGATCAACCCGATGTACGCGATGCTCGGCGGCTACGAGGACGTCATCCAGGGCGGCGTCATCCCGGCGCCCTACCTGTTCGTCAGCGCAGCGCTGTGGGCCATCGCCGCCATCGTGATCGGGTTCCTCTACTTCGTCTCCAGGGAGCGTGAGTTCGCTGTCCGTCTCGTCTGAGCTGGAAACCGGGCTCGCCGTACGCGTCCGCGACCTCTCCATCACCTACCGCACGACCTTCGAGCGCAAGCCGACCCTGAGGCAAGCCCTGGTGCGTTTCGGTCGCGGACAGCGCGCCGTACGCGAGGTCAAGGCGATCAAGAACATGACCTTCGACGTGCCCAACGGCACCGCGATGGGCATCATCGGCTCGAACGGAGCCGGCAAGTCGACGCTGATGCGGGCGATGGCCGGGATCCTGCCGCCGACCGAGGGCTCGATCGAGGTCTGGGGCAAGGCGAGCACACTGCTGGCCCTCGGCGTCGGCTTCAACAAGAGCCTGTCCGGCCGCGAGAACATCATCTTGGGTGGGCTGGCCGCCGGGCTGTCCCGCAAGGAGGTCGAAGAGCGCGCCGATGAGGTCGCCGAATGGACCGAGCTGGGCGACTTCATCGACATGCCGATGCGCACCTACTCCTCGGGCATGTCGGCCCGCGTCGGTTTCTCGGTCGCCGTGCACATGAAGCCCGACATCTTGATGATCGACGAGGCGCTCTCCACCGGTGACGCCCATTTCCGCGAGAAGGCCAACGCCAAGATGGCCGAGCTGCGCGAGAGCGCCCGCGCCATGTTCCTGGTCAGCCACGGCCTCGGCAGCATCAAGGAGATGTGCAACCGGGCCATGTGGATCAACAAGGGAACGCTGATGATGGTCGGCGAGCCCAACGAGGTGGTGAGGGCCTACATGAAGTTCGTGAAGGTCAAGGACTCCGACCTCAACATGGAAGACATCTGAGCGTCGTCGCGGCGCCGACCCGTCGGGGGGAGGTCCGTCCGTTACCGGATCGACACCGATGTCACCGAGTAACGCCCCTAGTCACAGCCTCTTGAGGAAAAACCGACGCGACGCAGAGAAAACCCGGACGAAGTTTGTGGGAATAAGTTGACAAACCGTTTGGCCACCGCATAGTGTTCATCTCAGGTCGTTCCGGGGGGAATCTTCTCAGAAGACACCACGACATCTGCGGTCAAGCCGGCTCTCAAGGTTGAGGGCATGGGGATTGACGCTCTCCCGTGAACCCATGAGTGTAAGTCGCTTCCGTTCTGCCTTCAGCGCAGACGGCGACCGGCCTCTCCTGTTCTCGTGCTGCTGAGCGTCGAGTGTTCTTTCTTTCGGACGTCACTGGCTCCGGACCTGAACTCACACATGGCTGTTTTCCGCTAACTCGTCGCCATTTCTGGCGCACACCTCCGCAATGAGCATTGCCCGGCCGTGATCAACGGCCGACTCGGGGATTTGCACGTCATTCTTTAGCCACCGCCCATTTCTGCGCGCTCGTGGCATCCCTTGAACTCGAGAGGCCAGCCCCGCCATGTCCACTTTCCAGTCCTTCACCCGTCCGAGTGTCCGCAAGGTCGCCTCGATCGCCGCTGCGACCTCCGCTCTCGCCGGCATCCTCGCCGGTGCGGCCCAGTTCGACGCCGCCGCCGCACCGACCACCGCCGAGGGCACGCCGGCCGCCATCACCAGCCCCACCCACTCCTCGGTGCTGCCGTTCGACCTCCCCTCCACCGCCGCGCTGCACGGCTCGAGCAAGCAGGTCTTCGCCCACTACGTCCCGTGGTACCCGCTGTCGCTCGACAACAAGGATGCCGCCACCCCCGACTACTACAACAAGAACTACGTGGCCGTCGACGGCGAGGGTGGCAAGTACGCGGCCCACGGCGGTCTGCTCCGCGACCGGCCCTTCACCCGGGCCCCGATCGCGGGCGCCGACTGGCGGGTCCGCGACATGGAGACCGAGATCCGCCAGGCCCAGGCGGCCGGGATCGACGGCTTCGTGGTCAGCATCACCTCGTTCGGCACCACCCGCACCATCTTGGCGGTGAAGGACCTGCTCGTCGCGTCCAAGAACGTCGGCAACTTCACCATCATGCTGCGGCCGAACATGATCAGCGCCGGCACCAAGAGCCTGACCGCCGAGCAGCTGGCCACCGAGGTCGCGGCCCTGGCCAAGTCGACCAGCGTCTACCGCCTGCCGAACGGCCAGTTGGTCTTCTCCCCGTTCATGGCCGAGTCGATGACCCCCGCGTACTGGACGGCCTTCCTGTCGGCCATGAAGGTGACCCACGGTGAGGACGTCGCCTTCTGGCCGATGTTCCTCAACGAGATGACCTCCGGCCCCAAGTACGCCGGCGTCACCTACGGCGAGACCACCTGGGGCGAGCGCACCGCTACCTCCAACGACCCGAACAAGACCACCGCCACGTCGAAGATGGGCCGCATCGCCATCGTCAAGGCCCGGGGCAAGAAGTGGATGCAGGCCGTCTCGATCGGCGACGCCCGGCCGGCGCAGCAGCGCTTCTTCGAGCCGCACAACGCCGAGAATCTTCGCAGCACCTGGGAGATCGCGGTCCGCGGCAACGCCGACGCCGTGCACATCCCGACCTGGAACGACTACGCCGAGGGCACCCAGATCGCCCCGTCGCAGAAGATGGGCTGGGCTCCGCTCGACCTCAACTCCTACTACCTGACCTGGTACAAGACCGGCGTCGCCCCCAAGATCGTCCGGGACGCCATCTACGTCAGCAACCGCAACGAGCTCTCGACCGCCCCGATCCCCTACGCCGCCGCGATGAAGATCGACGGCACCGCCAAGGTCTTCGACGAGGCCGAGGCGCAGGTCTTCCTGACCGCTCCGGGCACGGTCAAGGTCAGCTCCGGCACCCACTCCGCCACCTGCGAGGCGCCGGCCGGGATCAGCTTCTGCCGGGTCCCGCTCGCCGTCGGCACGGTCAAGGCCGAGGTCGTCCGCGGCGGCTACACCGTCTCCACCGTCACCTCGAAGACCCCGGTCGTGGCCAAGCCCACCGTCCAGGACCTCGACTACGTCTACACCAGCAGCCTCCGCAACGGCACCACCACTCCGGTCGTGGCGACCGCCGCACCCAGCGCCACCGCCACCCCGACCGCCGCACCCAGCGCCACCGCCACCCCGACCGCCGCACCCAGCGCCACCGCCACCCCGACCGCCGCACCCAGCGCCACCGCCACCCCGACCGCCGCACCCAGCACCACGGCCGCACCGACCGCGACCGCCGCCCCGACCGCCGCACCGACTGCAACCGCCACCCCGACCGGCAAGCCCGACCCGACCGTCACCCCCTCGGCCAGCGCCACCCCGAGCCCGGTCGCCACCATCGCCGCACCGAGCAGCAGCCCGAGCACCGTCGCCCCCGTCGTCAAGACGGTCGCGGCCAGCGCCGACACCTACGTCCACCAGCTCGTCCCGACCCGCAACTCCGGGGCCAACGCCTCGCTGGTCTCCCGCGGTGACGTCCAGATGAACGCCTACCTCAAGTTCGACCTGCCGACCGCCCCGGCCGGGATGAAGCTCTCCAAGGCCACCCTGAACTACTGGGTCGCCACCGGCGCCGACTCCGGCTCCGCCGCCACCCACACCATCTCGGTCGCCGACAGCGCCTGGGCCGAGAACACCATGACCTACCAGACCAAGGCCGCCATCACCTCGACCACGCTGGGCACCATCACCGGGGCGACCAAGATCGACAGCGCCGGTGTCGCCACCCTCGACGCCGCCAAGCTGAAGACCGGCGTCACCACCCTGGCCATCCACTCCTCCGGCAACGACGACCTGCGGATCTGGTCGAACGAGTTCGAGGGCAAGGGCCGCAACCCGGTCCTCTCGCTGACCTACGCCGCGATCTGATCACTCGCTGAACGTCGAAGCCCCCGGGACCTCAGGGTCCCGGGGGCTTCGTCATGGTCCTGATCCGGCTCAGCCGGCCTCGAGTCGGCGCTGCAGGAAATCGCCGAGATCGCCCGACTCGCCGTCGCGGCCACCTTTGCCCACGGTGAGCGGCGGTGGTGCGGGCGACAGCTTCACCCCGGTCCACCGCTCGCGCAGCCCGCCGGGCACGGTGAGCACGTAGTAGGCCCCGTCCGAGCCGATGGCCAGGCTCTCGTTCCGCCGCAGATACCACCCGGACTTGTCGGTCTTGACCGCATGACCGTCGTACGTGGTGGCCCGCAGCGGGTGGGGAGCGATCCCCCGGCGACCGGCCTCGGCGACGAATTCGTCGATCAGCACCTGAGCCTTGCGCGACTCCTCGCGGGCCGCCGCCTGTTCGAGTTCGACCCGTCTGGCTGAGTCCTCGGCCCGCGTCATATCCGGATGGTAACGGTTCGGCCGGCACCGACCCCGGTCCAGGCCGGGCCATCACGATCGCCCGAAGCGACCCGCCCCGACCGGTGACGCCCCTAGACTCACGATGTTTCTGCCCACGCGACCAAGGATGAGATGACCGACACCACCACCGACCCCGGTGCATCCGGGCCCAGCGACACCGGGCCCCGACGGCGCCGCCGGTGGCCCCGGTGGCCCCGGTGGCCCCGGATCCTGCTCGCCCTGGGCATCGTCGTGGTCCTGCTCGGCACCGCGATCGGCGTCTACGCGTACCAGATCGACCGCAGTGTGACCGGCAACATCGCCCGCGGGATCGACCTGCCGGCCGAGAGCGCCTCGCCGGGGCGGTCGACGCGACCGGCCGCGGCGGACCGCGCCACCGGCACGCTCAACTACGTCCTCCTCGGCTCGGACAGCCGTGACCCCGACCACGAGGGCAACGGCCGCAGCGACGCGATCATGGTCGTGCACCTCGACGCGGCCCGCACCCACGCGTGGATCATCTCGTTCCCGCGCGACATGTACATCGAGATCCCCGGCTACGGCAAGAACAAGACGGCGGCCAAGGGTCCGAGCGCCGGGGTGGTGGCCGACCCGGTCACCTTCACCAACTTCCTCGGCAACGTGGCCCAGCACGTCACCGTGGACCACAGCCTGAGCGACGACGACATCCGCAAGACCGCGCTGTCGCTGCGCCTCGACGTCGAGGACATCGACCTGATGCAGGCCCCGCTGGCCGGGTTCGGTAGTGCCGGCGGCGAGAGCATCGACCTGGTCGACACCGAGAAGATGACCGAACGGTCCCAGGCGCTCGAGGACGACACGCTCGGCGCCTATCTCAAGAAGCACCCCGAGGACTGATGGAGTTCGTTCGCAGTCTGCGGCAGCTGTGGCGGCACCGGTTCTTCCGCCGTCTGCTCGCGGTCCGGGTCGCCACCCAATCCGGCGACGGGGTGCTCCAGATCGCGCTGGCTTCGTTCGTGCTGTTCTCCCCCGAACGCCAACCCGACGCCGCGTCGATCGCCACCGTGCTGGCCATCACCCTGCTGCCGTTCTCGATCCTCGGCCCGTTCGTCGGGGTCGTACTCGACCGCTGGTCCCGCCGACAGGTGCTGGTCGTCGTCGATCTCAGCCGCGCCGTGCTCGCCGTGGCCCTGGCTGCCCTGGTCGCCACCGGGCTGCGGACCCCCGGCGTCGAGGTGGTCTTCTACGGCATCGTGCTCGTGCTGATGAGTCTGAACCGGTTCCTGCTCGCCGCATTGTCGGCCTCGCTCCCGCACACCATCGACGCCGGTGAATACATGGTCGCCAACTCGGTGGTCCCGACCGTCGGTCCGGCCGGCGTGCTCATCGGCGCCGGGGTCGGGACCGCTCTGCGGCTCGTCCTCGGCCGGACGATGCCCGACTACACCGCGAACGCCTTCGTCTTCTGCCTGGCCGCGGTGGGTTTCCTGGTCAGTGTGGTGCTTGCCCTGCGGATCCCCCGTCACCGGCTCGGGCCCGACGACGCCGAACCGACCCGAGCCCGCGACATCGTCGCCGGACTCGCCGAAGCCCTCGCTCACCTGCGCGAACGCCGTCCCGCCGGTCTCGGTCTGCTGAGCATCGGCGCGCACCGGATCACCTACGGCATCGTCACCGTCGCGACGATCCTGGTCTATCGCAACTACTTCCACACCCTCGAAGCGGTCGACGCGGCCATCGCCGACCTCGGTCTGCTCGTCGCCATCACCGGCGCCGGCTTCGTCTTCGCCGCGGTGGTCACGCCGCCGGTCACCGCCCGGATCGGCGTCCGCCGCTGGATGATCCTCTGTCTGCTCGGATCAGCGGTCTTCCAGATCTTCCCCGGCGCGATCTACGCCAAGGTCCCACTGATGATCGCCGCCTTCGTCCTCGGACTGCTGGCCCAGAACATCAAGATCTGTGTCGACACCCTGGTCCAGGCCCACGTCGACGACGAGCTCAAGGGCCGCGTCTTCATCCTCTACGACATGGTGTTCAACGTCGCCCTGGTCGCCGCCGCGGCCATCGGCGCGCTCATCCTCCCGGCCAACGGCAAGTCGGTCCCGGTCCTGATCGTGCTGGCCGTGCTCTATCTGATCACCGCGGCCTGGTTCACCGTGGCCAGCCGCGGCCTGAGCATGGACGAGGGAACCGAATCCCTCAAGGCTGACGCCCCCGCCAGCTGAGCCTGGAAAATCGTCGACCTCCTCGGTCGGCGAAGGTTCGTCCTATCGGTCCCCGTCGGACCCTTGACGCGCCGCGTCCCTAGGGCGGACACTCGAACAGTGTTCGGATCACCAAGTGATGACTGGGTAGCCAGGCGGCGTGCGGGAGCGCTCGACGTGATCGTGACGACGGCATGGGAGCTCGCCCGTGAGAACGGGCTGGCCGGCATGTCGCTGCGCGACCTGGCCCGTCGACTCGGGATGGCTCCCGCGTCGCTGTACTCCTACGTCGACTCGAAGCACGACCTCTACGACGCCATGTTCGCCCACGGCTATCGAGCGCTGCTCGACCTCGACCCGCCCCGCGACGGGCACGACGTCCGGTCGGTGCTGCGCAACATCGCCCACCACTACGTCGGGTTCTCCGTCGAGGACCCGGTGCGCTTCCAGCTCCTGTCGCAGCGGACGATTCCCGGTTTCGAACCCTCGCCCGCGACCTACGCACTCGCGCAGGAGGCGTACGAAGTCCTGCACGCCCCGCTCCGTGCCGTCGCCGCCGTCACCCAGGACGACCTCGACCTCCTCACCGCTCTGGTGAGCGGGCTCATCAGTCAACAGATCGCCAACGACCCCGGCGGCCGGCGCTGGGTGCGTCTCGTCGACGACGCCGTCGAGCTGATCGCACCGCGCCTCGAGCAGCGGACCACACCATCCGGCCCGGATCCGGGCAACCCCACCAGGAAGAAGGAAACGTGATGACTCTCGCCCCTGCGGCCATGCACCACCTCGCGCTCACCGTCCGCGATCTCGACGCCAGCGTCGATTGGTACACCACGGTCTTCGGACTCACCCACCAGATGGACCTCCCGCATCCCGGAGGATTCGCCCGGATGCTCAGCGATGACGCCTGGCAGCTGGTCATCGCCCTCCACCGCCACGACAGCAACCACGGGGAGGCGTTCTCCGAGTCCCGGACCGGGCTCGACCATGTCGGTCTGACCGTGCCCACCCGGGGCGACCTCGTTGCTTGGCAGACGCACCTGACCACCCACGGCGTGCGTCGCACCGATGCTGCCGACCGGCCCCTCACCCAGTCGGAGATCGCCGACGAGCCCTACGGTTCGGTGCTGGTGTTCCGCGACCCCGACAACATCCAGCTCGAGTTCTTCGCCCCGCCCGCGGCCGAGCAGTGACGGAGGGACGCGGCCATGCACGTGTCACGACCCGCTCCCGATGTCGTCGCCCTCGGCGACGCCGCACCGATCCCCGGTCTGGGCTTCCTGCCGGTCAACGCCTACCTGGTGCGAGCCGAGCAGCCGATGTTGATCGACAGCGGGCTGCCCACCTCACAGCCGGAATTCCTCGACAACTTGTGGTCCCAGATCGACCCGGCCGACCTGCGATGGATCTATCTGACCCACCCGGACCGCGACCACACCGGCAGCTTGATGAAGATCCTCGAAGCCGCGCCGGCGGCCCGTTTGGTCACCACGTTCCTCGGACTGGGCATCCTCACCCTGGAGTATCCGATCGACCCACACCGGGTCTTCCTGCTCAACCCCGGCCAATCACTCGACCTCGGCGACCGGCGGATCAGCGCCTTCCGGCCACCGGTCTACGACAGCCCCGCGACGACCGGACTCCATGACGAACTGACTGGCACCTGCTTCACCTCGGACTGCTTCGGAGCACCCATGGCCACCGCCGAACTCACGGCCGTCGATGACATCGAGGACGTCCCGCACGACGATCTGATCGCCGGACAGCGGCTCTGGGCCACCGTGGACAGTCCCTGGGTCAGCGGAGTCGACCGGCACCTCTTCACGAAGTCACTCGAGCCACTTCGAAGGCTCGATCCACCGGTCGTCCTCTGCACCCATCTGCCCGCCGCCCGCGGCGCCGCAGCAGCACTCCTGGACACCCTGGACAGCGCTCCCGACGCCGACCCCTTCATCGGACCCGATCACGTCGCGCTCCAGGCACTGCTCGCGCAGCTGGAACCGGCCCAGTGATCGGCGCGGCCACCCCGGTCGAACCCGGGTCGAGCACGATCGCGGTACGGACGATGGGCACGGCGCAGAGCTACGCCCGGTGGGCCCACCACTCGAGCAGCGCCGCGCGGGCCTCGTCCTCACCGAGCGGGCCCTGATCCATCCGGAGTTCGAGCAGGTGCTTGTAGGCGTCGCCGACGGCGCGGCCGGGCGGGATGTCGAGGATGGCCATGATCTGGGTCCCGTCGAGGTCGGGCCGCAGGGCGTCGAGCTCCTCCTGTTCGGCCAGCACGGCGATCCGCCGTTCCAGGTCGTCGTACGCGGTCCGCAGCCGGGTGGCCCGCGCCTGGTTCCGGGTCGTGCAGTCGGCCCGGGTCAGGATGTGCAGCCGTTCGAGCTGGTCGCCGGCGTCGCGGACGTAGCGCCGGACCGCGGAGTCGGTCCAGCCGCCCTCGGCCCCGGCCCGGTCGCTGTAGCCGTGGAACCGCAGGTGCAGGTAGACCAACTCAGCCACGGCCTTGACCACGTCGTTGTTGAACCGGAGTGCGGTCAGCCGTTTGCGGACCAGCTTCGCCCCGACCACGTCGTGGTGGTGGAACGAGACCTTGCCGCCCTGCTCGAAGCGCCGGGTCGCCGGCTTGCCGATGTCGTGCAGCAGCGCAGCCAGCCGGCTGACCAGATCGGGCCGCTCGTCCAGCCGTGCCTCGAGATCGATGGCCTGCTCGAGCACGGTCAGGCTGTGCTGGTAGACGTCCTTGTGGCGGTGGTGCTCGTCGGGTTCGAGCCGCAGCGCCGGCAGTTCCGGCAGCACCCGTGCGGCCAGTCCGGTCTGGACCAGCAGGTCGAGCCCGGGCCGCGGTCGGTCGGCGAGGATCAGCTTGGTCAGCTCGTCACGCACCCGCTCGGCCGAGATGATCGAGATCCGGTCGACCATCCCGGTCATCGCCGCCACCACCCCCGGGTCGGTGCTGAACCCGAGCTGGGCGGCGAACCGCGCCGCGCGCATCATCCGCAGCGGATCGTCGCTGAACGACAGTTCGGGTGCCGCCGGGGTCCGGATCCGGCGCGCGGCCAGGTCGGCCAGCCCGCCGTGCGGGTCGACGAAGCGCTTGTCGGGCACCGACACCGCCATCGCGTTGACGGTGAAGTCGCGTCGGACCAGGTCGCCTTCGAGGGTGTCGCCGAACGCGACCGCCGGCTTGCGGCTGTCGGCGTCGTACGCGTCGGAGCGGAAGGTGGTGACCTCGATGACCCAGGTCGTCCCACCCTCGACCACCTTGCAGCCGACCGTGCCGTACTCCTTGCCGATCGTCCACACGGACCGGGAGAACCGCCGCAGCAACGCCTCGATGTCGTCGGGTCGAGCCGAGGTGGTGAAGTCGAGGTCGTGCTGGAGTCGGCCGAGCAGTGCGTCGCGCACGCTCCCACCGACCAGGTAGAGCGCGTGTCCGGCGTCGGCGAACAGCTCACCCAGCCGGTCGGCGACCGGGGCGATCCGCAACAGTTCGGCGACGGCCGCCAGTTGGGCGGCGTTCAGCCGGGATTCAGACACGCTGACCCACTTTAGGCGATCGGGCGACATCCCCGACTCTCGTGACACCGGGCCCACCCGGCCTCCCACACTAGGATGACCCGGTGACGAGCCGGCGGACAGCGACGCTGCGCCGCGTCCTCGTCGCCGTGCTCAGCCTGCTGGCCGCGTACGCGGGACTCAGTCTCGCCGCCCCCACCGCCGCGGCCGAGGAGCCGGTCCGGCTGGTCGACATCACGCTCACCCGGGTCACCCCGTCGCTGCCCACCCGCGACGGCACCCTCACGCTGCGCGGCCGGGTCACCAACATCACCGACCAGCCGCTCGACCGGCCGCGGCTGTACTTCTGGCGCAACCAGGCCCCGATCACCAGCCAGGAGGGGGTCGACCAGGCGCTCGACTCCGAAGCCAACAACCCGCTCGGCAAACGACTGCTCGACGAGACGGCGCAGGACCTGACCACCGAGAGGAGTCCGGCGCTCGAGCCCGGCCGCTCGGCCAGCTTCCGGATCACCGTCCCGATCACCGCGCTCGAACTCCCGCCCACCGACGGCGTGTACCTGATGGGCGTCCACGTGCTCGTGCCGACCAGCAACTTCGCGATCGGTCGCAGCCGGCTCTTCGTCCCGGTGGTCGACCAGACCGACGTCCCGGCCGCACCGTTGCGGATGACGTCGCTGGTGCTGCTCGCCAGCCGCCCGTCGCTGATCACCCGCAGCGTCTTCTCCGACGAGCACCTCGCCAAGGAGGTCGGCGCCGGTGGCCGGCTGACCGCGCTGCTCGCCGCCGCCGACACCGAAGGATCGAGCTTCGCCGTCGACCCCGCGCTGGTCGAGGAACTCGGGACGATGGCCGACGGCTACCAGGTCCGGCGTCGCGACGGCAGCACGGTGGCCGGGGTCGGTCAGAGCGACGCCGCCCGATGGCTCGACGACTTCGACGACCTGCTCGACGACCGTGACGGCTTCCGACTGCCGTACGCCAGTCCCGACCTCGCCGCCCTCACCCACGACCAGCAGTACGACGCCGTCCGCGCCTCGACCGCGGCGGGCAAGGCCGTCGAGGACACCCGCGCTCTGCCGCTGCTCGCCTTCCCGGCCGCCGGTGCCGCCGACGCCGAGACCGTGCAGACCGCCGCGTCGCTCGACCCGCGAGCCATCCTGCTCGCCGACACCAGCGCCGACGGCGACGGGCCGCTGCTCGAAGGACCGCAGGTCGACGGGGCCGCCGGACCACCGATCGTCAGCTACTCGGCGGCCGAGGCGCGGACCGGCGGCGGGCCGGGCCCGGACCCGCGCAACACCGCGGCCCAGGTCCAGCAGCGTTTCCTGGCCGAGACGTGGATCCAGGCGACCACGCTGGCCGACGACTCGGTGCTCGGTCGCGTCCGGGTGGTCAGCACCGCAGCCCAGGCGCGGGGCGACGATTCGACCAGCGAGGCGCCGTGGCTGCGGCCGACCACGCTGAGCGACCTGCTGCAGACCAAGCCGCGGGTCTGGGACCAGCGTTACCGCTACCCGGACACCGCCCGTGACGCCGAGCTCACCTTCGGACAGCTCGACCGGCTGCGGCGGCTGAACGCCGGATTCGAGAGCTACGCCGAGATGCTGGTCGACGGCAGCGCCATCCGGACCACCGCCGATGCCGCGGTGGCCCGCGCGGCCAGCGCCGGCTGGCGTCGACACGACCGCTCGCGCCAGGCCTTCCTCGACCCGCAGCAGGCCGCACTCGATTCGGCGGTGCTCACCAACATCCGGATCAGCAGCAGCGCCCGGGTGCAGACGGTCGGCCGGCAGGTCGCCTTCCCGATCACCGTGATCAACGACCTCGAGCCCGACGAGAACAATCCCGACGCCAGTGCCGTCGCCCTCAAGCTGGTCTTCACCTCCGACAACAGCCAACGGTTGTCGATCAAGAGCATCGAGCTCGACCCGATCCGCGCCCAGGACAGCATCACCGAGGCGGTCCAGGTGGTGGCCAAGGCCAACGGCACCGTTCCGGTGGTCGCCCAGCTGATGACCGAGTCCGGCCGCAAGATCGGCCGTCCGGTCACCGTCGACGTCGACGTCACCCAGAACGGCACCACCGGATGGGCGATCGCCATCGGATCGGGCATCGTCCTGGTCGGGACGACGGCGCTGCGGATCCGTACCGTGCAGCGGGCCCGGGCCAAGGAGGGCAGCGCCGGCGCGTCGGCGCTGACCTCCGCACCACCGGTCGACGACGCCGGCCACTCCGACGACACCACCTCGGGCGGCGTCCGCGATGTCTGACCGGATCGACTCGACCACTCCCGGGTCAGCACCAGCGGCCTCGGCCGCCGAGGCCGACCTCGACACGATCAGCCGCCCGGCGCCCGGGCGCGACCAGGGCCGGATGTCCCGGCTGATCTCGGCCGGCGCGGTGATGGCCGCGGGCACCGCCCTGTCGCGGGTGATGGGGTTCTTCCGGTTGGTCCTGCTGGCGTACCTGTTCGGCAACGGCACCCGCCAGGCCGAGATGTTCACCATCGCCAACCAGCTGCCCAACAGCATGTACATCCTGTTGGCCGGTGGTGTGCTCAACACCGTGCTCGTGCCGCAGCTGGTCCGGGCGATCAAGACCGACGCCGATCAGGGCGAGGCGTACACCAACCGGATCATGACCCTGGGGCTCATCGCCCTGGGCTCGATCACCGTCCTGCTCACGGCACTGGTCCCGGCGATCATCCACCTCTACTCGGCCGGCAGCTGGCGCGAGCCGGAGCTCGCCGCGCAGTACCAGTCGATGGTGATGCTCGGCTTCTACTGCATGCCGCAGGTCTTCTTCTACGGCGTACACGTGCTGGCCGGTCAGGTGCTCAACGCCCGCGACAAGTTCGGGCCGATGATGTGGGCGCCGATCGCCAACAACGTCATCTCGATCCTCGTCCTGACCCTGTTCCTCATCGTCTTCGGTCACGACGACAACACCGGCCGGGCGTTCACCGACGGTGAGGAACTCCTGCTCGGGCTGGGCGCGACGATCGGGATCGCCGCGCAGGCCGCCGTCCTGGTGCCGTTCCTCACAAAGGTGGGCTACCGGTTCCGCCCGCGGTTCGACTTCCGGCACACCGGGCTGGGCAAGACCGTCCACCTGGCCAAGTGGACGCTCGGCTTCGTCCTGGTCACCCAGCTCGCGCTCGTCGTGGTCACCCGGTTGGCCAGTGGGGCGACCGTCGGCGGGGCCGGTGCGGGCATCACCGCGTACACCTACGCGTACGCGGTGTGGATCCTGCCGCACTCGCTGATCACCGTCTCGCTGGCCACGGCCATGCTCCCGTCGGCCTCACGGCACGCCGCCGAGGGCAACCACGCCGAGGTCGCCGCCGAGACCATGCGGACCATCCGGCTCGCCGTCACCGCACTGCTCCCGGCCGCGGTGGCCTTTCTGGTCCTCGGGGTGCCCATCGCCCAGCTGCTGTTCGGCTTCGGCGCCGGCGCCGAGGACGCGGTCTACACCGGAAGCGCGTTGATGGCGCTCGCCGTCGGCCTGGTCCCGTTCACCGTGCAGTACATCTGTCTGCGCGCGTTCTACGCGCTCGAGGACACCCGCTCGACCTTCTTCCTGCAGTGCTTGATCGCCGCGGCCAACGTGGTCATCGGCATCATCGCCGTGCTGGCCTTCGACGACCCGGCACTGGTGGCCACCGGACTCGGCCTGGCCTACTCGCTGGCGTACGCGATCGGTGTGCTGGTGTCGTTCCAGCGACTCAAGAAGCACCTGCCCCAACTGCACGGTGAGGTGCTGGTCCGGCACTGCATCCGGTTGATCCTGGCCGTCGCGCCGGCCGGGGTGATCGCCTGGCTGGTGGTGTGGCTCTTCGCCGGGCTGTCCGACTCGCGTCTGGTGCTGGCCGCCGGCCTGGTCATCGCGGCGGTGGCCGCGCTGCTGGTCTTCCTGGTCGTGGCCCGGTTGCTCCGGGTCCGCGAGATCGGCGAGATCCTCGCCGTGGTCCGCCGTCGCTCCGGTCCTTCGTCGCCCGGACGACCGGAAATCGACGAAGAGGTGACGAACGGCGATTCGGGGTCCGCCCGGGCGACTACGCGTGGCACCATCGAAACCGACCCCGTGGTCGAACCGGACCCCCAGCAACCGGTCGGCCCGCAGGATCCGTCCGAAGCACCGATGGCACCACCGACAGAAGACGCAGAAGGCATGACACAGGCCGCACTCACACGTACGGACGATGATCGGGCTGCGGGGGCAGACGACGACGGACCCGACACCGAAGCGATGACGCCCGTCGCGGCCGACCTGCCCGCCGGCACCGTCCTCGCCTCGCGCTACCGGCTCGAGGAACTGATCGCCGAGTCGGTGCCGACCGTCACCTGGCGGGCCACCGATCTGGTGTTGTCGCGCTCGGTCCTGGTTCACCTGCTCGCCGCCGACGCCGACGACGAAGCCACCCTCCTCAGCGCGGCCCGCAAGGCCTCGGTGGCCACCGACTCGCGCTTCCTGCGGGTCCTCGACGCGGTCCACAGCACCGATCCCGACCTCGGGTCCTACATCGTCTGCGAGTACGCGACCGGCCAGTCGCTCGAGATGATCCTCAGTCACGGCAGCCTGTCCGGACTCGAGGCGGCCTGGGTCGTCCGCGAGGTCGCCGACGCGCTCGCCGGGGTGCACGCCGTCGGTCTGCACCACCAGCGGATCAACCCGGACACGGTGATCATCACCCCGACCGGCAACATCAAGATCGTCGGACTGCTGATCGAGTCGTCGCTGCGCCCGGCCCGGACCGGGATCGTGCACGGCGCCGACACGCCCGAACTGGTCGACGTGACCGACCTGGGCCGGCTGCTCTACGCCGCGCTGGTCTGCCGCTGGCCGGGCGGTCCGGCCTTCGGGCTGCCCGACGCGCCGGTGGTCGGACGGCACTGGATGACGCCCCGCCAGGTCAAGGCCGGGGTCTCGCCGTCGCTCGACAACGTCTGCGACCAGATCCTCGGCGACCCGCCGCGGCACCGGATGCCTCGGTTGACCAGCGCGGGCGCCGTGGTCACCGCACTGACCAAGGTGCTCGGCCCGGCCGACGCCTCCGGCGATCTGGAGCGCCGGCTCCGGCAGCCGGTCCCCCGGGTCGGGGCCAAGCCCGGCGATCCGGTGCCGGTGTCGGCGTTGCTCGACCAGCCACCGGCCGTGATCACCCGCCCCGCGTCGCCGACCGCCGCGAGCCGGCCGGCCGCACAGGCCGACCCGCCTCCGGTCATCGGGGCGCGGACCGGCCAGACCACCCTGACCCGTCCGGTCCGTCCGGTCGACACCCGCAGCAGCCGTCGCTGGATCGGGGTCCTGCTCATCCTCACCGTCGCGCTGGTCACCGCCGGAGTGATCTCGGCCGTGGCCCTGATCGGTCGGGTCGCTCCGGACGGCCGGACCGCCGGCGACCCGCCGGCCAGCACCCGGCCGAGCGCGACGCCAACCGCCCCGCTCGACCTGACCATCGTCGGGGCCCGCGACTTCGATCCCCAGGCCGACCCCCCGAGCGAGAACCCCGGCGAGGTCGCGCTCGCCTACGACGGGAACGCCAAGACCCGCTGGCGCACGGTCAGCTACTTCACCGCCGACCTCGGCAATCTCAAGCGCGGGGTCGGGCTGGTCGTCGACCTCGGCAGCCCTCAGCCGGTGCGTGAGGTCGAGGTCGCCCTGAGCGGACGTGGCACCGACGTCGAGTTGCGGATCCCGCGGACCAACCCGACCGGGATCACCAGTCCGCCGATGCGCTCGGACAGCCAGTGGCGCCGGGTGGCCACCGACAACAACGCCCGGTCCACGGCGACGCTGACCCCCAAGTCCGCGGCCACCACGCGTTTCGTCCTGGTCTATCTGACCTCGCTGCCCGAAGAGGGTGACGGCTTCCGCGGCGGGATCTACGAGATCTCCGTGCGTCGGTGAGTGGTGGCCCCGAGGTCGAGGCCCCATCGGCGTCCGATCTCGACCTGCTGCACGCCCACCTGGCCGGCGATCCGCACGCCTTCGGTGCGTTGATCGCGCGGCACCGCGACCGGCTCTGGGGTCTGGCGCTGCGGCTGATGCGCAACCCCGAGGACGCCGCCGACGCCCTGCAGGACGCCTACATCGCCGCCTTCCGCGGCGCGGCCGGGTTCCGGGCCGAGGCTCAGCTCACCACCTGGCTGCACCGGGTGGTGGTCAACGCCTGTCTCGACCGGCTGCGAGCGATGAAGCGGCGGGCCGCCGACGCCCTGCCCGAGGATCTCGACCGGAGCACCCTGGTCGCCGTCGGCTCGGCCGCCACCGCCGACGAGCGGCTGCTGGTCGCCGAGCGACGCAGCCGGGTGATGACCGCGATGGACCAGATCAGCCCCGACCAACGGGCCGCGCTGGTCCTGGTCGACATGGAGGGGTATCCGGTCGACGAGGCCGCGGTCATCCTGGGCTGCGCCCCGGGGACGGTGAAGAGCCGGTGCGCGCGCGGCCGAGCCCGGTTGGTTCCCTTGCTGACCGACCTCCGCCGACCGGCGGAGGACCGGTGAACCGACCCCGGAGCGAGCAATACTGTGCGTACTCGCCGCTCGCGCCCTCACGAGCCCCGGTCGATCCAGAGTCGGTTCCTCTGCAGGCGCCCGTCCGAGCACGAGGCGCTCGGCCGGTCGCCCGCCACGATCGGGGGTCGCGCCCGACGCCGGTGGCGAGCCGACAGCGGAGCGAAGCGAGCAGGGAAGAGGTGATGGGGTGAACGCCGAGCATCCGTCGGTCGATGACCTGGCCGACGCCGCCGAGGGACTGCTGGACGAGCCCCGGGCCCTCGCCGTCGAGCAGCACCTCATCGACTGCTCCGACTGCCGCGAGGTCTCCACTGCGCTGACTGCGATCACGCCGATGCTGGCCGCCGAACCGGCGCCGTCGATGCCCGCCGCGGTCGACGCCCGGATGTCCGCCGTGCTGACCGCCGAGTCGGCACGTCGTGCCGCCACCGTCCGGCCGCTCCGGTCGAGCCTGGGTCACTTCGGCGTCGACCTGAACCGACCCGGTCGCGTACGCCGCCTGCTCCCCACCCTTCTGGTCGCCGCCGCGGCCGCCGGGGCGCTCGGTTTCGGTGGGTACGTGGTCAGCGCCCGGGCGGGCCTCAACGAGCCGCCTCGGGTGTCGGCGATCAGCAGCACCTCGCTCGGCGCCGAGGCCCGGGCTCTGCGCAAGGTCACCGATCTCGACCCGCACCGTTTCTCGCGGGCCTGGATCTGTGCCCGGCCGCTGGTGCCCGGCCGGATCACCGGGCTGGCCTCGACCGTGGTCGACGGCACCCCGGCCCTGCTCGTCTACAGCCGTTCCGGGGGCCGCACCCAGGTCACCGTGGTCTCCGGGTGCAGCACCGTCGAGCCGTCGGCCGGCCCGTCGGCGCAGCTCGGACGCTGACTCCGCGCTCATCCGCGGCTCATCCGCGGCACCGACCGGCGCCGACCGACCCGGAATACCGAGACCGGGGTGGTGGTTGGTGCGAGGGTAGGGTTACCCGACGGTTTCCGAGACAGGCAGTGAAGGTAGTCGTGAACAAGGACAACGTGCGTGACGTCATCATCGTGGGCAGCGGCCCGGCGGGCTACACCGCCGCGATTTACGCGGCCCGGGCCAACCTCGAGCCGCTGATCTTCGAGGGTGCGATCACCGCCGGTGGCGCCCTGATGAACACCACCGAGGTCGAGAACTTCCCCGGCTTCGCCGACGGCATCCAGGGTCCCGAGCTGATGGACGCGATGCGCAGTCAGGCCGAGCGTTTCGGCGCCGAGCTGCGGACGCAGGACGTCACCGCGATGGACCTGACCGGTGAGCTGAAGACCGTGACCGACGACGAGGGCAACACGTTCGCCGCCCGGACGGTCATCCTGGCCATGGGGTCGGGCTACCGCAAGCTGGGCCTGCCCGACGAGGAGCGGCTGTCCGGCCACGGCGTCTCGTGGTGTGCGACCTGTGACGGGTTCTTCTTCCGCGACAAGGACATCGCCGTCGTCGGCGGTGGCGACTCCGCGGTCGAAGAGGCCACCTTCCTGACCCGGTTCGCCCGGTCGGTGACCCTGGTGCACCGCCGCGACCACCTGCGGGCCAGCAAGATCATGGCCGCGCGGGCCGAGAAAGACCCGAAGCTGCACTTCGCCTGGAACTCCGCCATCGAGGAGATCCACGGCGACACGTCACTGACCGGCGTGACCCTGACCGACACCGTGACCGGGGAGAAGCGTGAGCTCCCGATCTCGGGTCTGTTCATCGCCATCGGCCACGACCCCCGGTCGGAGCTCATCGACGGGCAGGTGCAGCTCGACGGCGCCGGTTACGTGCTGACCGACGGCCGCTCGACCCGGACCAACCTGCCCGGCGTCTTCGCCTGTGGTGACCTGGTCGACCACACCTACCGGCAGGCGATCACCGCAGCCGGTTCCGGTTGCTCGGCGGCACTGGATGCCGAGCGCTACCTCGCCGATCTCGACGACCTCGAGTCCGGTGGCGCCAACGGCGGTGCTCTAGCCGCCGCCGACCAGGCGCTGCTCACCGGCGCTCTGCACTGATCCATCCGTTCCGAGCAAAAGGACACATCCTCATGGGCGCAGTTTCCGAAGTCACCGACTCCACCTTCACCGACGTCGTCCTGAAGTCGCCGAAGCCGGTCGTGGTCGACTTCTGGGCCGACTGGTGCGGTCCGTGCAAGCAGGTCGCCCCGATCATCGAGGAGCTGGCCGAGTCGCACGGTGACAAGGTGACCTTCGTCAAGATGGACACCAACACCAACCCGGTCACCCCGGCCAACAACCACGTACTCGGGCTGCCGACCATCCAGGTCTACGTGGGCGGCGAGCTGGTCAAGGCGTTCAAGGGCGCCAAGACCAAGTCCACCCTGCTCAAGGCCATCGAGGAATACCTCTGAGCTGTCTGCTCGACCCGCTGACCGCTCGGCCCGCTGACCTCCGACCCCTGGTGGGTCCGGGGTCGCGGGCCGCTGCGGTGGTCAGAAGAAGTCGGTGCAGAACGGTGACCGCGGGCTGGTGAACGCCGCGGTGACCGCGGCGACCGATCCGGCGGTGCGTTCCTCGACCAGGCCGGCCGCCTGCAGTGCGCCGAGCGCCCCGTTGCCGAGATAGCTGGCGCCGAGATCGGTGACGTCGAGGGTCAGATCGGGTTTGCGCCGGCTGGTCGACACCTCGGCGCCGTCCGGTCCCGCCTGCAGCCGGATCGTGCCGTCGTTCGTCGGCAGTGCGGGGTCGCGTACGCCGATCACCACATCGAGGTCGGCGGCATAGAGCCGCGCTTCGAGCGCGGCCCGGACGTCGACCAGCCGCAGGTAGGTCCCGTCCGACACCTCGGTCGTGATCCGCCGCGGATCGGCGACCAGATGGCGCAGCGGGTCGTCGGTCGGTGCGTCGAGGGTGAACCGGCTCACCAGATCGAGGTCGAGGAAGAACCGGCACAGCGCTGCGTACGCCGGTGGGTTCGCGGCGTCGATCTCCACCACCTGGACCTCGGCGCCACCGGACGGATCGCCGTCCTTGATCCGGAAGCCGATATAGCCGTCCGGCCGCCCGGCCCGATCGAAGTGGAGGGCGAACCGCAGCGCGGTGGCACCCTGCCGCCAGACCTTCGGATCCTGCCAGCGCACCGCCCACCAGGCCTCGGAGCGATCCAACGCCCCGACCCGGTAGGCCAGCCAGCTGCGCCGCAGGTCGACGATCATCGGCAGCACCTCGTCCCGGGAGACCTCACCGACCGAACCGCCACCCAGATCGACACCCGGCCGGAAGTGCAGACCGTCGGTCGGTCCGCGCAGCAGGTGCCGTGCGGTGGCGGGTCCGTAACCGAACCGGCCGTAGATCGAGGACTCGGAGGCCCAGAGCAGCGCCACCGGCTCGATCCCCCGCTCCACGATGTCCTCGAACTGCCGGGTCATCATCTGCCGGAGCAGACCACGTCGGCGGTACGACGGCTGCACGGTCACGAAGGTCACCGCCGCCGTGGGCACCGCGCCCCCGGGAACGGTCATCACCCGGCTGTAGACCGAACAGGTCGAGATCCAGCGGCCGTCGACCGCGTACCCGAACGAACGCCCGGGCTCGACCACCGCACGGTTGGCTGCCCACGGCTCGGCTTCGTAGTCGGCGTGGAACCCGCGCAGGGTGACGTCGATGAACTCGTCGAGATCGTCGGCGCCGACCCGGCGCAGGGTCGGAGTGGCCAGATGGGGTGCGGTGATCGACACCGAGGTCAGTCCTGGGGCAGGTGCGGACCGAGCAGCGGCAGGTCGGCCGGGCCCAGCCGGTCGCCCGAGGTGTTGGCCTGGTGCCAGTGCGGGTAGAGCAGCGGCGTCGCGCTGACCGCATCGAGGCGACCGATCTGCTCGACGGTCAGGCTGAGCTCGGCGGCGGCCAGGTTGTCGCGCAACTGGTCGATCGTCCGGGCGCCGACGACCAGCGTGGTCACCGCCGGCTTGGCCAGCGTGTACGCGAGCGCCACCTGGGCCGCGGAGACGCCGTGCTCCCCACCGATCGCGACCAGGGTCTCGATGGTGTCGTAGAGCCGGTCCTCGTCGTGCACCGGCGGCTCGCTCCACTCGGTCAGGTGCCGGCTGCCGGCCGGGGCCTCGACGCCGCGGCGGTACTTGCCCGAGAGCAGACCGCCGGCGATCGGGCTCCACACCATGATCCCCAGACCCTGGTCGATGGCTACGGGCACCAGCTCGGACTCGGCGTCGCGGGCCTGCAGCGAGTAGTAGATCTGCATGCTGACGAACTTCTCGAAGCCACGGACGTCGGAGGTCCACAGCGCCTTCATCAGCTGCCAGCCGGCGTAGTTCGAGCAGCCGATGTAGCGGACCAGGCCGCGGGCGACCAGGTTGTCCAGCGCGCTCAGGGTCTCCTCGAGCGGGGTCTGCCCGTCCCACTCGTGAACCTGGTAGAGGTCGACGTAGTCGGTGTTCATCCGGCGCAGGCTGGCCTCGGCCGCGCGGATGATGTGGTGCCGCGACAGCCCGGCGTCGTTCGGGCCGTCGCCCATCGGCATCCGCGCCTTGGTGGCGATCAGCACCTCGTCCCGGCTGTCGCCGAGGGCCTCGCCGAGGATCTGCTCGGACAGGCCGGAGGAGTAGACGTCGGCGGTGTCGATCAGGTTGACCCCGGCGTCGCGGGCCACGGCGATCTGCTCGCGCGCCGCGGCCACATCGAGGTTGCCCACCGGCGCGGCCCACCCGGTGCCGCCGAATCCCATCGTGCCCAGCGTGATGGTCGAAACCCGCAGGCCGGAGCGTCCCAGTTGTCGATAGTCCATGACGACCGAGCCTAGGGGGCGCCGCACCGCCCGTTTCGGCACCCCCGGCCTCCGGCCTCGGCGGGCCCGGCGACGACGCCGGGGTCAGTGGGTGTCGACGGGGGTGCCCAGCTCGACGGTGCGACTCACCGTGCACAGCCGGTCGTGCGACTTGGTGATGGCCACCGGGAGCACCTTCCGCGCCGCGTCGCCGGCCTCCCCTTCGGGGAAGCCGACGTCGAAGATCACCTCGATCCCGGTCAGGTGGTTGCCGTCGTGGTCCCGCACCTTGTCAGCACGGATACTCACCGCGAACCGCTCGGGCTCGGCCCGCTTGGCCACGATCGAGTCGACGTCCATGGCGGTGCAGCCGGCGATGGCGGCCAGCAGCAACTCGACCGGGGTGAAGTCGCTGTCCTCGCCGGTGCCCATGCTCAGCGTGCCGCCGCGGGCGTTGGTGGCGGTACAACGCAGGAGCTCGTCGCGGACCAGGTCGACCCGCCGCTCGGCGCTCATGCCGACGCCCGCGCGCCGGGAGTCAGCTCACGCAGACCCCAGGGGGAGCCGTAGCTCTCGGCGAGCAATTCGAGGAACGGCTCGGCCGGGAACGCCTCCGGGCCGAGCACACCGACCCCCGTCCAGACTCCGGTGGCCAGCAGTTCGAGCGCGACCACCGGGTTGACCGCCGTCTGCCAGACCACGCACTGCGAGCCGTACTCGCGCATCGTGTCCGCGTTGTCGACCACGTGGTAGAGGTACACCTCCCGGGGTGCCCCGTCCTTGCCGGTCCCGGTGACCCAGAGCCCGGCGCAGGTGGCGCCGTGCATCTTGTCCCCCAGCGTCGCCGGATCGGGCAGGCAGGCGGCGACCACGTCCCGAGGGCTGACGGACACGCCCTTGACCGACACCGGGTCGGTCCGGTCCAGACCGACCTTGCGCAGTGCCTTGAGCACGTCGATGAATTCGGTGCCCAGGCCGTACTTGAAGGTCACCCGTCGGGCGTCGACCCAGCGCGGCATCAGCAGCACTTCCTCGTGCTCGACGTTGACGCACTCGACCGGTCCGATACCGCCCGGGAAATCGAAGACCTCGGGTTCGCTGAACGGCTCGGTGACGAACCAGCCGCGGTCGCGCTCCCAGATCACCGGCGGGTTGAGGCACTCCTCGATCGTCGTCCAGATCGAGAACGACGGCGCGAACTCGTAGCCGTCGACGGTCAGGTTGGCGCCGTCGCGGGTGCCGAGCTCATCGATGTCGGAGAACAGGGCGTCCGCGGCGTAACGCGCGAAGACGTCGGACAGGCCGGGCTCGACCCCCATCCCGACCAGGGCGAGTCGGCCGGTCCGCTCCCAGTCGGCGGCCGCCGCGAACTGCTCGTCGCCGAGCTTGACCCCCACCGTGCCGTAGGGGTCGTCGGCGTCGCGGTGCGACAGCGACATCGCCATGTCGACGTAGTCGGCGCCCGCGGCCTGCGCTCCGGTGAAGATCGGCATCACGAACCGCGGGTCGACGGCATTCATCACGTGGGTGATGGCGTGCTCGGTGACCAGCGCGGCGATCGCGTCGGCGTCCGAAGCATCGACCTGGGCGGCGCTGAACCGCTCGTCGTCGACCGCGGCCACCGCCCGGTCGGCCCGGGCGCGGTCGTAGTCGGCCACGACCACAGCCTCGAAGAACGTGCGTCGAGCGGCGATCCGGGCGAAGGCATCGCCGACGCCGCCCGATCCGACGAGAAGTATGCGCATGGATGCGGACTCTAACCGGTGGGAGTGGGGGTGATCGGGTGGCGTAGTCGCACGAAGATCCCGCCCGTTGATCCAGGTCAGCTGTCGAAGCCCAGACCGACCGCGTCGAGGGCCCGCAGCCAGAGGTTGCGGCGGCCGCCGTGGTCGTCGGCCCGGGCCAACGAGGCCCGGGTCAGCTGGATCCCGGTCCAACGCAGCGGTTCGGGCGGGAACGGGATCGGCTTGGTGCGGACCATCGCGAGCCGCGTCCGCTCGGTGTCGTGTCCGTCGAGCAGCTCGAGCGCGGTCCGGGCGCCGAAATGCGAGGCGCCGACACCCAGACCGGTGAACCCGATGACGTACCCGACCCGCCCGCCGAGCGCCTGGCCCCAGAAGGCGCTGAACCTGCTGCAGGTGTCGATCGCCCCACCCCAGGCGTGACTGATCCGGGTCTCGGCCAGCTGCGGGAAGGTGTCGACCAGATGCTCGGCCAGCACCCGGAAGGTCTCCGGGTGCTGCTCGAGTCGGCGGTCGGTCTTGCCGCCCCAGAAGTACAGCGCGTCGTAGCCGCCGAACAGGAGTCGATCGTCCGTGCCACCACCGGGGACGACGACCCCCCCGAACCCCCCCGAACCGCGCACCAGGCGGTAGTAGTGAAACCGGTTCCCCGCGTCGCCGATGCCCTGCCGACGCTGCCAGCCCAGCGAGGCGCGGACGTCGGCCGGGATGGGCTCGGTCATCAGCGCGTAGTCCCAGACCGGGACCACGTACGCGGACATCCGCCGCAGCAGCGGCGGGAACGCGCTCGTGGCCAGCAGCACCTTGGCCGCCCGGAGGGTGCCGTGCGGCGTACGCACCGCCACGCCGGCGCCGGCGCGGGTCAGATCGAGCGCCGGGGTCTGCTCGAAGATCCGCACGCCCAGCCGTTCGACGGTCGCTGCGAGTCCCCAGGCCAGCCGAGCCGGGTCGAGGATGGCCGTGCCGCGCGGGTCGTGGAGTCCGGCCAGATAGGTCGGCGACCTCACCTCGGCCCGGACCTGGTCGCGGTCGAGGAGTTCGACGTCACGGCCCAGCGACCGAGCCAGCGCATACTCCCCGGCCAGTCCGTCGGCCTGCCAGTCGGCCACCGCGACGGTGAGTTCGCCGGATCGCTCGAAGTCGCAGTCGATCCGGTGGCGGTCGATGGCCGCTTCGATCGCGTCGAGGGTCTCGTCGCCCATCCGCAACAGGGTCGGCAGTTCGGCGGCGTACCGGTCGTGGCCGTTGGCCAGGCCGTGGGTGATGCTGGCCGCACAGAAACCGCCGTTGCGCCCCGACGCACCCTCGGCGATCCGGGTGGCCTCGACCAGCACGACGTCGCGGCCCGGCTGCTCCTCGATGGCCTGCAGCGCGGCCCACAGTCCGGTGAAGCCCGCGCCGACCACGACGAGATCGGCCTCGACCTCGCCGGTCAGCCGACTCCGCGGGGCCGGTCGCTCGGCCCGGTCGAGCCAGTAGGGCGCGGCGACCGCATCGGCCAGCCGGCCGGCCGCCGTCACGAGTGCGACACGGTCGGCTGGGTGACCTCCCGGCGCGCGTAGGTGGCGGGTTCGGGTGAGGAGGGCTGGCCGACCAGGCCGCTCAACCGGCTCCACGCGGCACTCAGGCTCGGCTTCCAGCGCAGCGTCGTGTGCAGGTCCATCCGCAGTCGGGGTCGGACCGGATGCGGTCGGACGACGCGGAAACCCACCTTCTCCAGGAACGCAACCGGCAGCGGGGCCGAGGGACCGTAGCCACCGTCGGCCTCGAGCACGGTCACGTCGCGGCGAACCAGCAGTGCGGCGGTGGCCTGGACCAGGTGTCGGCCCACGCCCTGGCGGCGATGCGACTCGCTGACCGCGATCGCCGTCAACTCGGCGACGTCGCCTACGGTGTCGAGGGTCAGCCAGCCGAACGGCGCATCGTCGGGACCGGCGACCATCCCGCACACGGCCCAGCGCGACTGCACGGCCTGCGGCCACCCGGGTCGGCGGGCCAGCGCGGCACACGCCGGTGGCATCAGCGAAAGGTCAGCGGCGGTCATCGCGCGCACCCGCCGGCCGGACATACTCATTTCCGGATCCGGGTTTCACTGGCTCGCTCCGCTCGCTGCGGATCCGGCTCGTGGCCCAGGACTTCGTCGTCGCTCGTCGACGGAAAAGCGCTATCGTCTCGCTCCTCCTCAGCCCCTGGGCGCCGGATCCGGGGCTTGGCCAGCCCGGCAGCGAAGCCCACGGCCAGTCCGCAGAGCACGCCCAGCAGCAACCACGCCGACCAGCGCACCGGTCGGCTGACCACCACCCGCGGGACCCCGCTGCGCGCCATGTCGTCATGGTAACCGCGCCCGTTCGGCCCCGCAGGAGCCCGAGCAGGCCCGGTCGGCGTGGGCTCGGACGGCCGGCGCGGCAAACAGTGGCAGGCTTGGGCCATGAATGGTGAGCCGTCACTTCCGACGGGGCTCACGCGGACGCGTGACACCCGACTCGACAACTACGTCGACCGGTACGCCGCCCGTACCCATGGGATGACCGCCTCGGCCATCCGTGCCCTGTTCTCGGTCGCCAACCGGCCCGAGGTGGTCTCGCTGGCCGGCGGGATGCCCAACATCGCCGATCTGCCGCTCGACGTCGTGGCCGCCTCGCTCAGCGAACTGGTGCTGCGCAACGGCCAGCAGGCCATGCAGTACGGCTCGGGCCAGGGCGAGCCGGCCATCCGCGAGGCCATCTGCGAGGTGATGAAGCTCGAAGGCATCTCGGCCCATCCCGACGACGTCACCGTCACCGTCGGCTCGCAGCAGGCCCTCGACCTGGTCACCCGGATCTTCTGCGATCCCGGCGACGTCGTGCTCTGCGAGGCGCCGAGCTATGTCGGCGCCCTCGGCGTCTTCCGCGCCTACCAGTGCGAGGTCGTTCATGTGGCCATGGACGAGCACGGGCTCGACCCGGTCGCCCTGGCCGAGGCCATCGAGGCCGTCCACCGGGCCGGCAAGCGGGTCAAGTTCCTCTACACGATCCCCAACTTCCAGAACCCGGCCGGCATCACCCAGCCCGTCGAGCGCCGTCGGGCCATCCTCGACGTGGTCGAGCGCCACGACCTGCTGATCATCGAGGACAACCCGTACGGGCTGCTCGGCTTCGACGCCGAGCCGCTGCCCGCGCTGCGCTCGATGAACGACGAGCACGTGGTCTACCTCGGCTCGTTCTCCAAGACCTTCGCTCCCGGTTTCCGGATCGGCTGGGTGCTGGCGCCGCACGCGGTCCGCGAGAAGCTGGTGCTGGCCCAGGAGTCGGCCACCCTGTGTCCGCCGGTGTTCTCGCAGTTCGCGGTGGCCGCGTACCTGCACGACCACGATTGGCGCGGCCAGATCAAGATCTTCCGCGAGATGTACCGCGAGCGGCGCGACGCGATGATCGCCGGGCTCACCGAGCACATGCCGGCCGGGACGACCTGGACGGTACCGGCCGGCGGCTTCTTCGTCTGGGTGACGCTGCCGCCCGGCATCGACTCGCACGCCATGCTGCCGCGCGCGGTGACCGCGCGAGTCGCGTACGTGCCCGGGACCGCCTTCTACGCCGACGGGTTCGGCAGCCGGCACATGCGGCTGTCCTACTGCTATCCGACGCCAGAGCGGATCATCGAGGGCACCCGCCGACTCGGCGAGGTGCTGCAGTACGAGGCCGGGGTGATGGCGACCTTCGGCACGGCGAACGACGTCGAGTCGCGCGCGCTACGACCGTACGAGGCGCCCGGCGCCAACCAGACGTGATCGACGAAGCGAAAGGATCCGCGGTGACCGAGTTACCGACCGTCGTCGTCCTGGCCGGAGGGCTGTCGCACGAGCGCGACGTGTCGCTGCGCTCGGGGCGCCGGGTCAGCCAGGCGCTGCGCTCGCGCGGTCTGGAGGTCGTCGAGGCCGATGTCGACTCCGCCCTGCTGCCCCGACTGACCGAGCTGGGCAGCCCGGTGGTCTTCCCGGTGCTGCACGGCGAGGCCGGCGAGGACGGCGCGCTGCGCGAGGTCCTCGCCCTGCTCGGCGTCCCCTTCGTCGGCTCGATCGGATCGGCCTGCCGGGTCGCCTTCGACAAGTCGATCTCGACCACGGTGATCGCCGAGGCCGAGCTCAGGACGCCACGTCAGGTGGCCCTGCCGCACGAGATCTTCCGCGAACTGGGGGCGCAGTCACTGGTCGCCGCACTGGGCGACCAGATCGGCTTCCCGATGATGGTCAAACCGTCGCGGTCCGGCTCGGCGCTGGGCTGCAGCAAGGTGACCCAGGCCTCCGAGCTCCCGTCGGCCATGGTCGGGGCGTACGCCTACGGCCCGGTGGCGGTCATCGAGGAGTTCGTCGAGGGGACCGAGGTGACGGTGGCCGTGGTCGACCGGGGCACCGGTCCCGAGGCGCTGCCGATCGTCGAGATCCGCCCCGAGTCGGGCGTCTACGACTACACCGCCCGCTACACCGCGGGCGCGACCCGCTTCCTGTGCCCGGCCGAACTCGACGACGCCACCACGACACGGTGCGCCGAGCTGGCCCTGCGGGTGCACGACGTGCTCGGACTCCGCGACCTGTCGCGGACCGACATCATCGTCACCCCCGACGGTGAGCCGGTCTTCCTCGAGGTCAACGTCTCCCCGGGGATGACCGAGACGTCGTCGGTCCCGCTGGCCATCGAGGCGGCCGGCTGGAGCCTGGGCAAGATGTGCGCCGACCTGGTGCGCACCGCGGCCGCCCGGTCCGACGTCGTCGTCGCCCACTGAGGTCCGCGTACGCCGTGCCGGTTCGTCTCCAGCAGTTCCTGATCGTCGTCCTGGCCCTGGTGCTGGCCGCCGCGATGGTCTGGCTGGGTCTGTGGCAGCTGCGGGTCTACACCGCGCAGGGCGCCGCGGCGTCCACCGCGCGAGCCGCCCAACCGCCGATCGCGCTCGAGTCGGCCGCGCGCCCCGGCCAGCGGGTCGGCGATGCCTACGGTCGGACCGTGGTCACCCAGGGGACGTTCGAGCCGCAGACCCAGCTGGTGCTCCCGATCCCGGGCGGGGGCTTCCGGGTGCTGACCGGCCTGCGCCAGCCCGACGGCAGCCTGTTGCCGGTGGTCCGCGGCACCGTCCAGGCCATCCCGGCACCGGCGCCGCCGACCGGACCGCACCAGCTGAGCGGGATCTTCCTGCCGTCCGAGGACGCCGATGCCGCGGCCCTGCCCGAGGGTCAGCTCGCCTCGGTCCGCATCCCTCAACTCGCCCAGGTGTGGACCGGGCCGCTGATCGAGGGCTACCTGGTCCTGGGCGCTGACCAGCCGGCCGCCGCCGGTCTCGCGCCCGCCCCGGTCGACCTGCCCGAGGCCCGGGGCCGGCTGCGCAACGCCGCGTACGCGCTGCAGTGGTGGGTGTTCGCCGCCTTCACCCTGGTCATGGCCGTGCGGATGGCCCGGGACTTCGGTCGTCGTGATCTGGTCGACGGTGAGCCGGCAACACCAGCTGACCTACCGGACCGGGATTGACCGCGATCTCCCAGCGGAATCCATCCGGGTCGGCGAAGTATCCGGAGTAGCCGCCCCACTCCCGGTGGTCGGCCCGGCTGACCGGATCAGCGCCGGCCCGACGGGCCAGTTCGAGGATGGCATCGACCTCGGACTCGGTCTCCACGTTGTGCGACAAGGTCAAGGGCACGATGCCCGCGCCGCGCCGGATCGGGCCGACCTCGGCCTCGAAGCCACGCTCGTCCCACAACGACAACACCACCAGCGGCCCGACCGGCAGCATCACCACCTCCCCGGGGACCTCGACCACCGGCTCCCACCCCAGCCCCTCGCAGTAGAACCGGCGGGTCCGGACCAGGTCGGCGACGGCCAGCGTGACGAAACTCAGACGTTGCTCCATTCCCGGAGCCTCTCATCCGCCACCGACACCACGACGGTGCCGATCACTCGTAGCATCCGTGCATGACCGCGTATCTCGACCTGGCCGACCCGACCTTCGACGTCACCTCCGACGTCGTGCACCGGGCCCGGGAGCAGAACTGGTACGCCGAGACGCCGTACGGCTGGGCCATCCTGCGCCACGCCGAGGGGCTCGCCGTGCTCAAGGACCGCCGGTTCCAGCAGGGGAACGCGCGCTGGCCGGCGCAGAACGGGGTCCACGACGGTCCGTTCGCCCGCTGGTGGGCCGACACCCTGCTCAGCCTCGAGGGGCCGGACCACCTGCGATTGCGCAAGCTGCTGACCCCGGCCTTCCGCAGCCGGACCATCGAGGCCATGCGGCCGCAGTTCCAAGAGCTCGCCCACCGGCTGATCGACCGGTTCGCCGAGCGCGGGCGGGTCGAATTCATCTCCGAGTTCGCCGAACCGTACGCGGCCCGCATCCTCTGCCTGTTGCTCGGACTCCCGGACGACGAATGGCCCCAGGTCGCGCACTGGGCCGACGACCTCGGCAAGTCGTTCGGGATCAACCTGCGGCAGGACCTGCCCCGGATCGAGGCGGCCCTGGCCGGGCTGACCAGCTACGTCGACACGGTGATCGACCAGCGACGGCGCGAGCCGCGTGACGACCTGGTGACCACGCTGCTCACCGCACACCAGGCCGACGACACGTTGACCCGGCACGAACTGAGCGTCGCCCTGGTCTTCCTGGCCTTCGCCGGCATGGAGACCACCCGTAACCAACTCGGCCTCGCCCTGCAGACGTTCGTGCGTCACCCCGACCAGTGGTCGATGCTGGCCGAGCGACCCGACCTCGGCGGCGCTGCGGTCGAGGAGGTGATGCGGGTCAACCCCACCGTCACCTGGGTCACCCGGGAGGCGATCACCGCCGTCGACCTGTACGGATTGTCGATCCCACCAGGGGGGATCGTCCAGGTGCTGTCGCACGCGGCGGGCACCGACCCACGCGCCATGGGTGAGGAACCGGCCTTCGACATCACGGTGAGCGACCGTCCGGCGCACAGCGGATTCGGTGGGGGACTGCACTTCTGCCTCGGCCATTTCGTCGCCCGCACCGACATGAGCGTCGCCCTCCCGCTGCTCGCCGCGCGGATGCCCGGGCTCGAGGCGGACGGCCCCGGGGAGTGGCTGCCCGTCTCGGGCAACACCGGCGCCCTCCGCTTCCCGCTGCGTTTTCGGGGCGCCGCCGCGGGCACGTAGGCTCGGATCGTGCGTGGAGCGTGGATTCGTTATCGGGTGATGGCCTGGATCGTCGGCTGCCTGTTGGTCGTGCTGGTCTGCGTGGGGCTGCCATTCAAGTACTGGCTGAACAACCCCGACGTGGTCACCTGGACGGCCATCCCGCACGGCTGGCTCTACATGATCCTGCTGATCACCGCGTTCGACCTGGGCCGCCGGGCCAAGTGGAGCTGGAAGCGGCTGATCCTCATCGCCCTGGCCGGCACCGTGCCGTTCCTGTCGTTCGTGGCCGAGCGCTCGGCGTCGAAGGACCTCAAGGCCAAGCTGGCGGCGGGCGAGGCCGATCTCGACGCGCCGGCCGTAGCCGACCCGATCCAGTAGTCGCCCTCTCCCGGGCATCGGGCCCACTGGACGACCGGTGCCGGCCTTCGAAACCGGCTTCAGCTCGGGAGGCTCAGCGGTCGCTGGGCGCGCCGATCAGGTCGACGATCCGCTCGAGGTCCTCAGCGGTGGCGAACTCGATGGTGATCCGGCCCTTCGACCGGCCGATGTCGACCTTGACCCGGGTCTCCAGCCGGTCCGACAGCTGTTCGGCCAACTCCTGGCCGCGGGCGTCGCGCTCGGTCGGCGGCACCGGACGGCGAGTCTGACCTTCTCGTCCGGTCTCCCCGAGCGTCACCAGTTCCTCGACGGCGCGGACCGACAGCCCCTCGGCGACCACTCGCTGGGCGACCCGTTCCTGGGCGGCCGGATCCTCGACGGCCAGGATGGCCCGGGCGTGGCCGGCGCTGAGGACGCCGGCGGCCACCCGCCGCTGCACGGTGGGCGGCAGCTTGAGCAACCGGATCGTGTTGGAGATCTGCGGGCGGGACCGCTTGATCCGCCCGGCCAGTTCCTCCTGGGTGCACGAGAAGTCGGTGAGCAACTGCTGGTAGGCGGCCGCCTCCTCGAGCGGGTTGAGCTGGGCCCGGTGCAGGTTCTCCAACAGCGCGTCGCGGAGCAGATCGTGCTCCTCGGTCTCGCGCACGATCGCCGGGATCTCGGTCAACCCGGCCCGCTGCGCGGCCCGCCACCGCCGTTCGCCCATCACCAGCTCGAAGCGCTCGTCACCGAGCGGGCGCACCACGATCGGCTGCAGCAGTCCGACTTCGCCGATCGAGGCGACGAGTTCGTCGAGCGCGTCCTCGTCGAACACCGTGCGCGGCTGGCGCGGGTTCGGGGTGATCGCGCCGACCGGGAGCTCGGCGAAGTACGAGCCGTCGGGCACCGGGGTCGGCGCGGGAGCAGCCACGGCCGGCCAGGAGTCGGTCGAACGGCCGGCGTCGTACGCCGACGGTCCGGGCTCGGTCTTCTGGAACAGCTCACCGAGGCCGCGACCCAGGCCGCGTCGTTCTGTCGAGAGGCTCATGCTGACTCCTTCGCGCCGCGGTGGGCGATCTCGCGGGCTGCTTCGAGGTAGGACACCGCTCCGGCGGATTCGGGGTGGTAGGTCAGGACGGTCTGGCCGTAACTCGGGGCCTCAGAGATCCGCACCGAGCGGGGGATCGCGGTGTGCAGGGTCTGGGCGGCGAAGTGGGTGCGGACTTCGTGGGACACCTGGGCCGACAACCGCGTACGCGCATCCGACATGGTCAGCAGCACGGTGCTCAGCTCCAGCCGGTCGTTGAGCTCGCCCTTGACCAGGTTGATCGTCCGCATCAGCTGCGAGACGCCTTCCAGCGCGTAGTACTCGCACTGGATCGGGATCAGGATCTCGCTCGCCGCGACCAAGGCGTTCAGGGTCAGCAGACCGAGCGACGGCGGGCAGTCGATGAACACATAGTCGACCTGGTGCTCGGCCAGGTACGCGCGGAGCGCACGCAACAGGCGATTCTCCCGGGCCACGGTCGACACCAGCTCGATCTCCGCCCCGGCCAGGTCGACCGTGGCCGGCAGCACCATGAGCTGCGGCGCCTCGGGGGAGGCGACCACGTGGTCGGCGATCCGATCGCCGTCGATGATCACCTCGTAGGTGCCCAGCGTCCCCGGTTCGTGGTCGATCCCCAACGCCGTCGAGGCGTTGCCCTGCGGGTCGAGATCGACGACCAGGACCGACAGACCACCCAGGGCCAACGCGGCCGCCAGGTTGACCGCACTGGTCGTCTTGCCGACGCCGCCCTTCTGATTGGCCACCACGAAGATGCGCGTGGTCGCCGGTGCCGGGAAGGTCGTCGTCCGCGGTCCTCGCGTTTCACGTGAAACTGCGCCGGGCTCGAGTTCGACCGAGGGCGTCTCGAACTCGTCGGTGTCGAACCGTGCCCGACGCGGCCCCGGCGGTCGAAGGACTTCGGAGGGAGCGGTGATCACGGTGGTCGCGACCGGGCCGGCGGGCTGCGGCCCGCGGGGCGGGCTGACCGCTGGGGCAGCGCCGGCCTGCTCCGACGGGACCGGCGGCGTCAGCGGTCGAACGATCGCGACTGACGGGTCGACCTTAGCTGCGATGTCGTCCGTGTCGGCCGTGGCCGAGTCAGAGGGAGGCGCCGCGCCCGGGGGCGCTTCGGGCTCCTCGTCGGCGTCGGCCTCGGGCACCGACTCCGTGTCTGCCGACTGCTCGCCCCCGCCCGAAGCCGGAGCGTCCGGCTCGGAGAGTCCGGCGGGGTCACGCGTCCAGCTCAGCGTTCCACGTGGAACATCGGGCCAGCCGACGCGTGGATCGACCTCGGTATGGCGTGGCCAGCCCAATCCGGCAGTCACTCGCTCGACAACCTGCGCGCCCGCGGCCAATGGATTCCCCTCGTTCGACATGGTCGACCCACGTTAGCAACGACGAGGCGTCGCGCCGCGTTGCTCGGGCGCGTGTCAGGAACGGGTGAGTCGGACCACCGAGGTCGGGTCGGCCAACTGGTGCGCCCGCACGCTGATGACCTCTCCATCGAGATGATGGTTGCGGAGGTCGGCCGCCGCTTCGGCCAGTTCAACGGCTGCGCGCTCACCCTTGAGCGCCAGCAGCACCCCGTTGCCGGCGAGCAGCGGGGCACACCACCCGACCAACTTCGGCAAGGGTGCGAGCGCGCGCGCCGTCACCACCTCGTAGCGCCGACGGTGATCCTCGGCCCGACCGCGCACCACCTCGACGTTCGTTATCCCCAGCTTTTCCACATTGTGGGTAAGAAAGTCGAAACGGCGGAGCAGCGGTTCGAGCAGGGTGATCTGCAGGTCCGGTCGGAGGATGGCGAGGGGAATGCCGGGTAATCCGGCACCACTGCCGACGTCGACCAGCGTGGCTCCCGGTGGAATGACCCCGGACACCGCCGCACTGTTGAGGATGTGACGCCCCCAGAGACGATCGATCTCACGCGGACCGATCAGACCCCAGGTCACCCCGTCGCCGGCCAAAATGTCGACATAGCGACTTATCGACTCGAATGCGTCGCCGTACAGATCTGCGGCCACGGCCGATACGTCGACCACGCCTACACCTCCGGATTCATCGGTGGGTGGGAGCGCCCGTGCCGAACGCCAAGCCGCGCCGTCGATCGTGCCCATGAGCTCGATCGACGACGCGGTCGGATCCGACCTGGTCGGCTCAGAATCACGCAGGGAGAACCACGACATGCCGGCGGGGCTCTTCGCCCTCGGACTCGCTGGTCAGTCCGGCGGCAGCCACCGCGTCATGGACGATCTTGCGCTCGAACGGGTTCATGGCCGCGAGCGCGACCCGTTCACCCGCCTGCTTGACCTCGTCGACGGCGTCGGTGGCCAGGCTGGTCAGCTCCTTGCGGCGTCGGTCGCGGTAGCCGGCGACGTCGAGCATCAGCCGGCTGCGCTCACCGGTTTCGCTCATCACCGCGAGCCGGGTCAGCTCCTGCAGCGCGTCGAGCACCGCGCCGTCAGGTCCGACCAGCACCTCGGAGTCGCTGACGATGGAGACGTGGGCCCGGTCGCCCTCGATGTAGGTGTCGATGTCGCCGTCGAGATCGGCGATGTCGAGCAGCTCCTCGAGGTAATCCGCCGCCACCTCCGCCTCGGTCTCGAGCGGGTTCTCCGACCCGGTCGACTCCTCGTCGGTGTCGCCGTCCTCGGTATCGCCGTCCTCGGTATCGGCGTCCTCGGTATCGCGTCCTCGGTCCGGCGGCGTCGCTCGTCACCTCGGACTCGACGGTCGCCTCGGCGCCTTCGGGGGCGGCGACCGCCGCCTCCGATTCGTCGACGATGGACTCCACTGCGTCGTTCACGACTGTTCCTTCCTCACGGCGCGTCTCCGTACCGCTGAACGCCCGATCCCTCACCGTGGTGAGGGATCGGTACTGGCTGGGTGGAGCCGATCGGCGTGGGGCCGCACGACTCCGACGTCAAGGTGTCAACGTTTCCGTTGCTGGCGGGTCTGCTTGCGCGGTTGCTGCCGGACGACCTTGCTCGGGCTCGGCCCGTCGGCGATCACCGGGTCGCCGGCGCCGTTGCCACTGCTCGGTCGCGGACCCCGTGCGCGGGTCCCGTTACCGTCGGCATCCGGCTCCACGTCACCCTTGCCGTGCGCCTTCCGCCGGGCTTCCCAGGCGTCGTACGCCGGAGTGCCGGGCGCCGGGTTGCGGCGGATCACGTAGAACTGCTGGCCCATCGTCCACAGGTTCGAGGTGAACCAGTAGATGAGGACACCGACCGGGAAGTTGATGCCGCCGATCGCGAAGATCAGCGGGAACAGGTACAGCATGATCTTCTGCTGCTGCGCGAACGGCCCGGTCAACGCCTCGGGCGGCATGTTCTTGCGCATCAGCTGGAGCTGGGTGATGAACAGCGTCACCGTCATCGCGATGATCAGCACCAGAGTGACGATGTGGACCGGGTTGATGCCGTTGGCGAACCCGACCTTGATGAAGGTGTCGGAGATCCGGGCACCGAGCAGCGTCGAGTCGTTGAGCGAGCTCAGCAGGTCCGGACGATCGCGCAGCCAGGTGCCGCGCGGGATCTCGCGGGCAGCCCCGTCGAGCACGCGGAACAGGGCCAGGAAGATCGGCATCTGCAGCAGCAGCGGGAGGCAGGAGGCCAACGGGTTGGCGTTGTTCTCCCGGTACAGCTTCATCGTCTCCTGGCCGAGACGCTCGCGGTCGTGACCGTACTTCTTCTGCAGCTCGCGGACCTTGGGCTGCAACAGCTGCATCGAGCGCGACGACTTGATCTGCTTGACGAACAGCGGGATCAGCGCGACGCGGATCACGATGGTCAGCGAAGCGATCGACAACGCCCAGGTCCAGCCGCTGTTCGGACCGAGCAGCGGGGACCACAGCGAGTGGAAGAGCACCAGGATGCCCGAGACCACCCAGTAGAGCGGCTGCATGATCGTGCTGCCGAACTTCACGAAGGGATCCCAGATACTCATGGGGGTCAGAAGCAGTTCGATCAATTCACACCTCGTCGTGACGCCGTGGCGTCGGCTTTGCCAGCGTCGGATCGTTCGATGACGGAATCAAGTCTGCACGCATGTGCCGCCTGTTCGGTCTGCTCCGCCTCGTATTCAGGGGTTCCCGGTACGGGGTCGTACCCACCCCGGGCCCAGGGGTGACAACGGGCGAGCCGTCGAGCGGCGTACCAACTGCCCTTGACGGCACCGTGCACGGAGACGGCGCGCAGCGCGTACGCCGAACAACTCGGGTAGTAGCGACAGACGTTGCCGTACAACGGGCTGATGACCAGCCGGTAGACCTTGAGCAGCCCGATCAGCACGTACTTCACGACCGCGCCCTCATGACCGGCCGCCGAGACGGGCCAGCGCCCGGTCCCAGGCGCGGACGAGGTCAACCGGCAGCAGATCGGGCTCGGTCGCGGCCCGCGGCAGAGCCCGGACCACGACATCCACCCCGGCCGGGGTTCGGGTCAACGGCTCGACCGAGAGGTGCCGCAGCCGGCGGCGTACGCGGTTGCGGGTGACCGCCGGACCGACGGCGCGGCCGACCACGAAGCCGACGCGCGTGCCGGTACCGGTGTCGTTACGGCCGAGGTGGACGACCAGGGTCGACCGTCCGACGCGGACGCCGGAACGCGTCGTACGTCGGAAGTCCCCCGAACGGCGCATCCTGTGTGCGCGCGGCAACACCGGCGGTGGAGTGCGGCCGGGGTCAGGCCGACAGCTCGTCGCGGCCCTTACGGCGGCGCGCGGCGAGAATGGCGCGACCGGCACGGGTCCGCATGCGCTGGCGGAAGCCGTGGGTACGGCTACGGCGCCGGTTGCTGGGCTGGAAAGTGCGCTTGCTCACGGGAGGACTCCCACATCGTCGTTGCTGGCTGTGATCACGGAATGCCGCCACACATGGCCGGAGTCGGACTGCAGCGAACGAACGCGGACAGCACGCACCGGTCGCCTGTGGACAGCGACCTGCTAACGGTACGGGGAGGCGGCGAGGGGGTCAAACCGGCGCCGCTCGTCACCACCGAAGTTCGCCGAAACGAAACCCGAGCGGTGTCCAGCCGACACGCCGCAGTCGTCCTATCAATATCTCCGTTCCGCTTGCACGGGACCCAGACGGTTGCTAGCGTCGCCCATCGTGCTCACCCCTTCACGGTGATCCGCCCGGCAGCGTTGCTCAACCCCGCAGCGTTGACGAGGCGGTAGTTGCCCACACAGTTATGCACAACCTGTGGACGACGGCTGTGGAAGAGTAAGCCTGGTACGCCGCCCTACCGTCCCACCGACACGTCTCAGTGATCCTGCTGTGGATCCCTGGTCGTGAAGCCCGGTTGGCGCACATACGAACAGTGCAGATCCAGCCAGTTGCAGTGGGAGAACATGTGAGCGAGCCCGTGGACAGCGTTTCTGAATCGATACGGATGGCGTGGAAGCACCTCGATTCCGAGGCGTCTCCGGAGCTGCGCCGATGGCTGCTGACCGCTCAGCCGGTCGACCTGCACCACGACCTGATGCTGATCGCGGTCCCGCACAACTTCACCCGCAACCAGCTCGAGAACCGCTTTCGGACCAACATCGAGGCCGTCCTCAGCGGCTACTTCAACCGCCGGATCCAGCTCGCGGTCAAGGTCGACGACACCCTCGAGACCCCCGATGACCTGGCCGGCCCGCCCAACTACGCCGCACACGGCTACGACGAGCCGGAACGCTCCGAGGCCCACGACTTCCTGGGCAACGGTGTCCAGCGCTCGAACGACTACACCCGCTCGATGCCGCCGGCCGAGTCCGGACCCAGTCCCCGTATCGCCAACGGCGATGCGCCGTCACCGATGAGCTACGAGCAACACGTCCTCCCGGTCGAGGACTTCCGGCCCCGCCGTGAGGCCGACCCCCGACTCAACCCCAAGTATTCGTTCGAGACCTTCGTGATCGGCGCCTCGAACCGCTTCGCGCACGCCGCGGCGATCGCGGTCGCCGAGAACCCGGGCAAGTCCTACAACCCGCTGACCATCTACGGCGAGTCCGGTCTGGGCAAGACCCACCTGCTGCACGCGCTCGGGCACTACGTCCGCAACTACTTCGACCGCGTCCGGGTCCGCTATGTCTCCACCGAGGAACTGACCAACGATTTCATCAACTCGATCTCGCAGAACAAGGGCGCGGAGTTCCGCCGCCGCTACCGCGAGATCGACGTCCTGCTGATCGACGACATCCAGTTCCTCGAGGGCAAGGAACAGACCCAGGAAGAGTTCTTCCACACCTTCAACACCCTGCACAACGCGCAGAAGCAGATCGTGATGACGTCCGACCGGCCGCCGAAGCTGCTGGAGAACCTCGAGCCGCGGCTGCGCAGCCGGTTCGGCTGGGGCCTGATCACCGACGTCCAGCCCCCCGACCTCGAGACCCGGATCGCCATCCTCCGCAAGAAGGCCGCGCAGGAGCGCCTGGTCGCCGGTCCCGACGTCCTCGAGTTCATCGCCAGTCGGATCCAGACCAACATCCGTGAGCTCGAGGGCGCTCTGATCCGGGTCACCGCGTACGCCAGCCTGCAGCGTCAGCAGGTCGACCTCAGCCTGGCCGAGGTCGTCCTCAAGGACCTGATCCCCGAGGGCGGCGAGGCCCAGATCACCATCGGCATGATCATGGCCCAGACCTCGGCCTACTTCGACGTCACCATCGACGACCTCTGCGGCCAGAGCCGCACCCACCAGTTGGTCACCGCCCGGCAGATCGCCATGTACCTGTGCCGCGACCTGACCGACCTCTCGCTGCCCAAGATCGGCCAGCAGTTCGGCGGCCGCGACCACACGACGGTGATGCACGCGACCAAGAAGATCAACGCGATGATCGGCGAGAAGCGCAGCGTCTTCAACCAGGTCACCGAGCTGACGAACCGGATCAAGCAACAAGCCACGGGTCGGTAACGGCTCGGACCCGCTCCGGTGGTCCCACGGGGACCGCTCTCGCAACCATCCGCGCCTCCGCTGCGCTCCGGCGCTCCCGCCAGGCCCATCCACGCTCGGCCGCCCTCCCTCGATCGTCTTCGCTCCTCGCGGGTGAGCGCCGGTGGTTGTGTTCGATCCGGTCCGACCGCAGTCGGTTCTACGACTTCGGGCTGATCCGGAGCAGCGGCGTCGAGCAACGCGTGGTGATGGATCGCCTCGCCGACGCCCTCGAACACGGTCGGCTGCAGGAGCGGATGGACCTGCTCGCTCCCGATGTCGTCCTGCTCTCCGAGGGCGGCGGAGTGACGAAGGCGCGGCGCTCCGACCGATCCACGGCGTCGACGTCACCTGTCGCGCTCAGCGGCGCGTTTGGTGAACGTCAGGTGACGACGCCTGCACACCTGTTGAGAACGTTGTGGATAACCGTGGATGACGGGGTGGACGATGCGGACGACGACGGGATGACCTCGGGTCGACCCACAGCTCGTCCGCAAATCCTCCCCGTGTCATTTCGAGTTGCCCACAGCACCGTCCGCCGGCCATCTCCGCGCTGGCCGGGAGCGACGGCAGTTATCCCCAGGATCCACAGCAGCTACGACTAAGACGAGGACTTACATAAGGTGGAGGAAGTCTTAATCACCACCACGCCCGGTTGTGCATGAGTGACCTCGAGGAGACATCGTGGGCTTTCTGAGCCGACTGCTGGGACGCAGCGAAGCCGAACCCGAAGAGGTGACCATCACCCTCGACGTGGAACGGCGCCGGGCCCAGCTCAAACGGCTGGAGAGCGCGCTCGACGCCCTGTCCCGCCGGATGCGCGACGAGCAGACGATGGACAACCCGGGGTGGCGCGGCCGGGTCAACGAATACAGCCGGCTGGCCGGTGAGGCGGCGATGCTGCGCCGGGCTCCGACCCGCGACGCCATCGTCGATCTGGTCTTCGAGATCCGGCCGGTGTTCAGCGGGGTGGCGCCCGAGGGGATGGAGGGGTTGCTGCCGCTGCAGGAGGAGCTGATGGCGGCGGCCGAGGACCTGCGCACTCTGCTCCCCGGTGAGAAGGGCTGAGCGCCCCCTCTCCTCGCCTCCGCTCCGGACGCGCGCCTTGCCGACCTCGGGATGGGCGTGGGCCGCGTACGCGAGATCGACCCGGCCGAGGCCACCCCGGTTCCTGCGCGCCCCAGCACCGAATGCCCACACCGCTTATGATCGAGCGGCTTGCCGAGTCTCTAAGGAGTCCTGCGTGAAGATCCGCCTCGAACGTGACGTGCTGGCTGAGGCCGTCCAGTGGGCTGCACGCAGCCTGCCGGTCCGCCCCAGCGTGCCCGTACTGGCCGGACTGCTGGTCCGCGCCGATGCCGAGGGTGTGACGTTCTCCAGCTTCGACTACGAGACCTCGGCCCAGATCACCGTGAAGGCCCAGGTCAGCGACGAGGGACAGGCCCTGATCTCCGGCCGGTTGCTGGCCGAGATCTCGCGCAGCCTGCCGGCCAAGCCGGTCGACCTGACCGTCGGACGACACCAAGATGGAACTGGTCTGCGGCAGCGCCCGGTTCACCCTGCAGACCCTCCCGGTCGCGGAGTACCCGTCGCTGCCGGCGATGCCCGAGACCACCGGGACCGTGGCCAGCGCCGACTTCGCCCAGGCCGTCAGCCAGGTCGTCGTCGCCGCCGGTCGTGACGAACTGCTGCCGGTGTTCACCGGTGTCCGGGTGGAGATCGAGGGCGACCAGGTCTCGCTGCTGGCCACCGATCGCTACCGGATGGCGCTCAAGGAACTGACCTGGACCCCGACGTCGACCCAGATCTCGACCTCGGCCCTGGTCCCGGCCAAGGTGCTCAGCGAGACCGCCCGCTCGATGACCGCGGGCGAGGATGTCTCGCTCAGCCTGGCCGGCGGTGCCGCGGGCGACGGGATCATCGGCTTCGAGGGACACGGCGCGGCCGGCGAACGGCAGACCACGACGCGGCTGCTCGACGGCGAGTTCCCCAAGGTCCGGCACATCATGAACACCGCGGCGGTGCTCAACGTCCGGGTCAACACTGCCGAGTGCATCGCCGCGGCCAAGCGTGTGGCGCTGGTCGCCGAGCGGAACACCTCGCTGCGGATGCTGATCGGCGACGGCTCGATCACCCTCGAGGCGGCCACCGGCGACCAGGCCCAGGCCTCGGAGGCCATCGAGGCGACCGTCGACCAGCCCGGCGGCGGTGACCTGGCGCTGACCGCGGCCGGGTTCAACCCGAGCTACCTGCTCGACGGGCTGGGCGCCTTCGACACCCCGTACGTGAACTTCGGGTTCACCGCACCGAGCAAGCCGTGCCAGCTGACCGGGGTGGCCGACCTGGACAGCGAGCCGCTGACCGACTACCGGCACGTGATCATGCTGATGCGGCTTCCCACCTGAGCCCAGGGGGCGCAGGGGAGACCCGTCCTGTGCGTCGGAAGGCTCGGTCACTAGTGTTCTGAGCGTTCTGTTGGCGAGAGACAGGTGTGTTCACATGCAGCTCGGAATGGTCGGCCTCGGTCGGATGGGTGCCAACATCGTGCGTCGGTTGATGCGCGACGGGCACGAATGCGTGGTGTACGACGTCAATCCCGACTCGGTGACCGCGCTGGCGGGCGAGGGGGCGACCGGCGCGGAGTCCATGGAGGACTTCGTGTCCAAGCTGGTCACCCCGCGCGTCGTCTGGGTGATGATCCCGGCCGGCATCACCGGCAAGATCGTCGATCAGGTGTCGGCTCTGCTCGAGCCGGGCGACATCATCATCGACGGCGGCAACTCCAACTATCACGACGATGTCCGGCGCGGGAAGAAGTTGGCCGCCGAGGGCATCAACTACATCGACATCGGCACCAGCGGCGGCGTTTTCGGACTCGAGCGTGGCTACTGCCTGATGATCGGCGGCCCCGACGAGGCCGTCGCCCACATCGACCCGCTGCTCAAGACCATCGCTCCCGGGGTCGGCGAGATCGACCGGACGCCGGGTCGCGACGGCGAGCTGAGCGCCGAGGAGCAGGGCTACCTGCACTGCGGCCCGTCCGGCGCCGGCCACTTCGTCAAGATGGTCCACAACGGCATCGAGTACGGCATCATGGCCGCCTTCGCCGAGGGACTGAACATCCTCGAGAACGCCGACGCCGGCATCAAGGCGGCCGAGCACTCCGCCGAGGTCGCTCCGCTCGAGGCGCCCGAGTACTACCAGTTCGACATCCCGACCCCCAAGGTCGCCGAGCTCTGGCGCCGCGGATCGGTGATCAGCTCCTGGCTGCTCGACCTGACCGCGGCCGCGCTGCAGGCCAACCCCGGACTCGACGGCCTGGCCGGCCGGGTCTCGGACTCCGGCGAGGGTCGCTGGACGGTCAAGGCCGCCATCGACGTCGGGGTCCCCGTCCCCGTGCTGGCCGCGTCGCTGTTCGAGCGGTTCGCCTCGCGCGACAACGACAAGTACGCCAACCAGGTCCTGTCGGCCATGCGTCAGCAGTTCGGCGGCCACCACGAGCTCCCGGCCGGTGACTCGCTCGAAGCCGGCGGCGAGACCTCCGATCAGGGCACCTCGCACCCCAAGACTGCGTAGGGGAAGCCCTCGCGGCCGGGTCGCCCCACCTGGACACAGCTCCGGCCGCGAGGAGCGCCAGCGACGACCGGCCAGGCGGGGGTGTGGGGGTCGCCCCCCACATGGACACAGCTCCGGCCGCGAGGAGCGCCAGCGACGACCGGCCCCGGGGGCACCAGCGGGCGCGGACCTCACCGTTCGCCGCCATTAGGCTGCTCGGGTGTTCGTCGACCATCTGCAGCTGAGCGACTTCCGCTCGTACTCCGGGGTCGACGTGGCGATGGGGCCGGGGGTGACCACGTTCGTCGGGGCCAACGGTCAGGGCAAGACCAACCTGGTCGAGGCGGTCGAGTACCTGTCGACGATGAGCTCGCACCGGGTGGCCTCCGAGGTCCCGCTGGTCCGGGCCGGCGCCGAGCGGGCGGTGATCCGGGCGCGGGTGCAGGCCGGCGTCGACGACCCGCGGCAGCTCCAGCTCGAGGTCGAGATCACCCCGGGCAAGGCCAACCGGGCCAAGCTCAACCGGTCGCCGCTACGGCGGGCGCGCGAGCTGGTCGGTGCGCTGCGGACGGTGGTCTTCTCACCGGAGGACCTGGCCGTGGTCAAGGGTGATCCGAGCGAGCGTCGCCGGTTCCTCGACGAGCTGATCACCAACCGGTGGCCGCGACTCGCCGGCGTCCGCGCCGACTACGACCGGGTGCTGCGGCAGCGCAACACCCTGCTCAAATCGCTGTCCGGCCGCTCCCGGGGAGGCGCGCCGTCACCGGATGCGGCGGGCACGCTCGACGTCTGGGACGCGCATCTGGCCGCGGCCGGGGCCGAACTGCTCGAGGCCCGGCTGATCACGCTGGGTGATCTGGCTCCGCACGTGGCCAAGGCGTACGCGGAGATCGCCCCGACCAACAACGACGCGTCGGCCGAGTACAAGTTCTCGATCGAACCGCCCGAGGGCCCGGCCACCCGCGACGACCTCACGGAGGCGCTGGCGGCGGCGATGGCGGCCCGCCGTGGAGAGGAGATCGCCCGCGGCGTGTCGCTGGTCGGGCCGCACCGCGACGACGTCGTGCTCGCCCTGGGACCCTTACCGGCCAAGGGCTACGCCAGCCACGGCGAGTCCTGGTCGTTCGCGCTGGCCCTGCGGTTGGGCAGCTTCCAACTGCTGCGCTCCGACGGGGTCGAGCCGGTGCTGATCCTCGACGACGTGTTCGCCGAGCTCGACTCGACCCGCCGCGACCGGCTGGCCGCCGGGGTGCACGACGGCGAGCAGGTCCTGGTCACCGCCGCGGTCGGCGCCGACGTCCCCGAACTGCTCCGCGGCCGGCGCTACCAGGTCACGCTGGGCTCGGTCACCGCCGATGAGTGACGACCCGGCCGACCAGCCACCCGACCTGCCACCGCACGATCCGACCGGTCTCGGACTGGCCCGCAACATCGCCCGATCGGTGGCCAAACGACGGCCGCGCCGCCGCACGACCACCCCGCGAACGTTCGTCGAACGCCAGTCGTCGGGCGCACACCCCGACGCCCGCGACCCGAAGTTGCTGTCCGACGCCATGGAGCAACTGGTCGAGAGCCGGGGCTGGACCACCGATCTCAACGTGCACACCCTGCTGGCCCGCTGGGGACTGCTGGCCGGCTCCGGGATCGCCGAGCACTCCCGCCCCGAGGCGTACGCCGACTCGGTGCTCACGCTGCGGACCGATTCGACCGCCTGGGCCACCCAGCTGCGGATGATGGCGCCGCGGCTGGTGGCCATGCTCAACGAGCAACTCGGCGAGGGCACCATCACCAGGATCACGATCCTCGGCCCCGACGCGCCGTCGTGGAAGCGGGGCCCACGCTCGGTCCGCGACGGCCGCGGTCCGCGCGACACCTACGGCTGACCGGCTGACGGCACGCTGGGGGCGTACGAACCCAGGTGATCGTCGGGGATCACCCCGCCGAGGTGCGCCGCGGGTCGCGGTCGCACGAGGGGGCCCAGAAGGCCGAGCGGCGGTGGGGTGCCGCGGTCACGTGGGTGCGGCCGAACTCGGCCGACGGCCAGATCACCGTGAGTCTCGATCCCGCCGACGGCCCGGCGTCCTCGATCCGCTTCGATCCGTCGGGTGACGACGACTGAGGTCGTGGTCGCCGAGAACCGGTTCTCGTCCGTCACTCTCGTCGGGGCGGATCGCGCCGTCCTTGAATAAGGTGTACCGGTGACCGCGACCACGCAGGCTCCGGCGGCCACGTCGCCGCGGACCGCGTACGGGGCCGAACTGGTCCTGCTGGTCATCCGGACGGCCAAGACCTGGTGGCGGCTGTTGCCCCAGGTCATCGGGCTCTATCTGCTCGGCTGGCTGGCCCAGCGGCTGGTGCTGAGCGTCGCGGTGATCGCCGGCGACTACAGCGCCTGGTTGGCCCTGGTCTTGTTCTCGGGCAGCTTCGTCTGTCAACTGGTCGCCACGGTGCTGATCCTGCGACTGGCCGAACGCGAGCTGAGCATCCGACAGATGATCCCGCAGGAGGAGCTGACCGCCGACGGCCGCGAGACCAGCGTGACCCGGCTGCTGTCGGTCACGCTGCTGCCGTTCCTGGGCATCTACGCCGCGTTCGGTGAGGTCGCTGACGCGGCCCGCAGCATGCAGACCGAGCAGACGGTCCGCTACGGCATCGCCGGCGACCAGCAGACCGTGCTCGGGCTGCTCAACTCCATGGCCACCCAGCACCTGCCCTGGCTGCTGGCGCTGATCGTCGGCACCTATGTGCTGCGCCGGGTGGTCGACTACTTCTACGACCGTACCGAGCGCAGCGTGCTGGCCATCCTGGCCATCCTGATCGAGGCGTTCTTCCTGCTGATGATCATCATGGGCGGCGTCCGGGCGTTCCAGATCTTCCGGATCTGGCTCGACGACCGGGTGGTCGCCTCGTGGTGGGACGGCGTCGGCGCGGCGGTGGGCCGGTTCTTCGCCCGGTTCGCCATCGACCTACCGCAGATCGTCGACCGGGTGTTCGCGTTCATCGCCGACCAGGTCTGGCCGGTCTTCTGGGAGGTGCTCAGCCAGCCGATCATCTGGCTGGCCGTCGCCGCCCTGGTCTTCGGCTCGCGCGTGCTGTCGCTGGCCGAGCTGTGGCGGCGGGGTCGTCCGGTGACCCAGGTGATCCCCGGGCTGACCCGGTTCGCGCACTACCGCGACAAGCTCGCACTGCGTCCCACCGGTCCGGCGCCCCGCGGCGTACGCCTGGCCGGCCGGCAGTTCCGCGAAGCCTTTCTGGGCGACATCGACGACAAGTACCTGCCCACCCTGCACTCGATCCGGCTGGTGCTGCGGGCCGGCGGACTCTTCCTGGGCTCGTACGTGCTCGTCTACTCGTTGGTGGTGATGGCGGAGAACTACGTGGAGAAGCTGACCGGCGTGCTGCTCGGCGGTCACCTGGTCCGATTCTGGATCAGCTGGGGCCCGATGATCGGCCTGCTGCAGCAGGTGCTGTTCGAGACGCTGCGTTTCTGCCTGCTCGCCGTGGCGTTCCATCGCTGCCTCGAGCTGTTCCGCACCCGGGCCGGCGTCCCGGTGCCCGGCACCGAGCGGGTGTCGGCATGACCGTGACCTCGACCCGGTTGTCCGCGGTTCTGGTCACCATCGGCCTGCTCACGCTGGCCGTCTGTGGGATGCGGCTGAGCGAGGCCGGGCCCGACGCCCAGCTGATCCGCGGTGAGTTCGGCCGCGCCGCCGTGGTCCGTGAGGGCACGGTGTTGGTCCAGCGGGTGCAGGTCGGGACCTCGGTCACCCAGTTCGGGCGGACCTCGCGGACGGCGGGGATGTTCGTGCTGATCAGCGTCGAGGGCACCGCGCCCGGACGCGACCGGCTCCGGTTGTCGCGGGCGAGCCTGCTCACCGACGACGACGTCACCTACCGGCCCTTCGCGCTGACCTCGGGGGTGACCGTGGAGCCCGGGTTCGCGGTGGCCACCGACCTGGTGTTCGAGGTCGACCCGGCCCGGATCGACGAGCTGACGCTCGAACTGCAGCCCACCGAGATCGTCTCCGGTTATCAGCAGCACGTCCGGGTGCACCTCGGCATCACCGCCGACAACGCCGCCGGCTGGGTCGCCGCGGCGCGCGACCGCGAACTGGAGATCGGCGTCGACGTGCGCCGGGGGCTGACATGACCCGGTCCCGCGCGTCCTGGCTGTTCCTGCTCGTCACCGCGCTGGCCACCGCGGTCTACGTGCTGTGGTGGAGCACGTACGCCCAGATCCACCAGCAGGAGCGGTACGCCGTCCTCGCCCCCGGCGCTCCGGCCGAAGTGGGCGGGGCGACCGTACGCCTGCTCGGCCTCCAGCAGACACCGCTGCTGGCCGACACCGATCCGGCCGACGAGCCCGAGGCGCCGCTCCCCGGGACGGTGTGGGTGGTGGCCACGGTCGAGGTGCTGAAGCCGGGTGCCGACGAGCGTTCACCGTGCGGCGTGCAATTGGTCGACACCGACCGGCGGGCGTGGTCGACGACGTCTCCGCTGGTCGACCGGGCGCTGCCGCGGTGCTCGGGCGACGAGATCGTGGCCGGCCGGCCCTACCGCTTCGAGGCGTCGTTCGCCGTCCCGGAGCGGTCAGCCGCTTCGATCGCCGGGCTCGCCGTCCCCGATGCGTCGACCGCCCGGCGTACGCCACTGCTCCGACCGGCGGGCTAGCTCGTCCGTTCGGGCAGCACCCGGACCGGCAGGTTCATGCTGTAGCCCTGCCCGGTGCTGTGCCACTCCTCCTCGCCCTCACCGAGCAGGGCGTTGTCGTACTGCTCCAGGTCGAAGACGACGAACTGCAGGGTGGGCTGCGGCTGGTAGGCCTCCGGATAGGCGAAGGTCACGGTGAACGGGACCGGGGGCAGCCCCGGGGTGAAGTCGGTGCGGGTGGTCTCGTCGCCGAAGCCGATGCTCTTCGGCACCTGGACCTCACCGCTGGCGACGTCACGACTGACGAAGCTGCCGCTGTCGTCGTAGTCCGGGGCGCCGGTCTCGGTGTCGGTGCTCGCCCCGGTGCCGAGGGCGATCAACTCCCACACCACCCGGTCGGCGTAGTCGGTGGTCCGCTGGGCGGTGATCTCGGAGAAGGAGAAGGTGTACGGGCCGGTGGTGATGGTCGTGCCCGGGGCGATCTCGGTGAGCAGGTCGCGTCGTTTCTCGAACCCGCCGACCGCCCAGACCACCCCGACCGCGAGCACCACGGCGGCGGCGATCAGGCCGGTGAGCAGCCCGGCGGACAGGCTGCGACGGGGGGTGGGGCGGGGCTCGTCGAGCGGCGCCGGGCCCGGGTCGAGCACCGGGTCGTCGTGGCGCAGCTCGTCGGTCACCGGCTCAGTCTAGGAAATCGGCGTCTCGACGCTCATGATCATCGGCGCAGCCCGTGGAGGGCTTCACGGGATCCGGTCGCGTACAGGACCTCCCGGGACGGGTGCTGATGCGCAGAATCGGCCTCCCAGCGGCAGCCAGCCATATCTTCTTCCTCCACGGACCGGTTCCGAGGCGGTAATCGAAGCCGGACCAGCTAAACTGACCAGTGACAATTCGATCTGCGAACCACCCAGGCTGCCGCCTCCCTCGTCGTCTCCATGATCCGACGCGGTCCAGGCGGCATCCGTGTGACAGGAGCCGCTTCGGTGCCGTCTCTGCCCGACCCCACCGTCAATCCCGACGACCCCGCCGACGCCCTCGCTGAAGTCACCATCCCACCGCCCCCCTCGGTGGACCCCGGGTCCTACGACTCGGAGTCGATCACCGTGCTCGAGGGGCTGGACGCGGTCCGCAAGCGTCCCGGGATGTACATCGGGTCGACCGGTGAGCGCGGCCTGCACCACCTGGTCTACGAGGTGGTGGACAACGCGGTCGACGAGGCGTTGGCCGGCTACTGCGACACGATCCTGGTGCAGATCCTGCCCGAGGGCGGGATCCGGGTGACCGACAACGGTCGTGGCATCCCGGTCAAGGAGCACCCCAAGGAGAAGATCCCCGCGGTCACCCTGGCGCTGACCGTGCTGCACGCCGGCGGCAAGTTCGGTGACGGCGGCTACAAGGTGTCCGGCGGCCTGCACGGCGTCGGTGTCTCGGTGGTCAACGCGCTGTCCAAGCGGCTCAACGTCGAGGTCAAGCGCGACGGCTTCCGGTGGACCCAGGACTTCGAGCACGGCGTCCCGGTCACCGCCCTGGAGCGGCTCGAGGAGACCGACGAGACCGGCACCACGGTGACCTTCTACGCCAGCGAGGACACCTTCGAGACCACGACCTTCAGCTACGACACGCTGGCGGCCCGGCTCCGCGAGATGGCCTTCCTCAACAAGGGGCTGACCATCACCCTGGTCGACGAGCGGCCCGACCGCCACGACGACGAGGACCGGCTCTACACCGACACGTTCCGCTACGACGACGGACTGATCGACTACGTGCGCTACCTGACCGGCACCAAGGAGCCGGTCCACGCCTCGGTGATCGCGGTCGAGGCCGACCGTCCCGAGACCGGGATCAGCGTCGAGGTGGCGATGCAGTGGAACATGTCCTACACCGAGTCGGTGCACACCTTCGCCAACACCATCAACACCCACGAGGGCGGCACCCACGAAGAGGGCTTCCGCTCGGCGCTGACCAACACGGCCAACAAGTGGGGCGAGAACTACGGGCTGATCAAGAAGCCCGACGACCGGCTGTCCGGTGACGACATCCGCGAGGGGCTGACCGCGATCATCTCGGTCAAGCTCGCCGAACCGCAGTTCGAGGGCCAGACCAAGACCAAGCTCGGCAACACCGAGGCCCGCTCGTTCGTCCAGCAGATGGTCAACGCCGAGCTCGGCGACTGGTTCGAGAAGAACCCGCAAGAGGGCAAGATGATCATCCGCAAGGGCCAGGCGGCGGCGATCGCCCGGCTCGCGGCCCGCAAGGCCAAGGAAGCGGCGCGCAACCGCAAGGGCCTGCTCGGTGGCGGCGGCCTCCCCGGCAAGTTGAGCGACTGCCAGTCGACCAACCCCGAGGAGTGTGAGGTCTTCATCGTCGAGGGTGACTCGGCCGGTGGTTCGGCCAAGGGTGGTCGCGACCCACGGGTCCAGGCCATCCTGCCGATCCGCGGCAAGATCCTCAACGTCGAGAAGGCGCGGATCGACCGGATCCTGCAGAACCAGGAAGTCCAGGCGATCATCTCCGCGCTGGGCACCGGCGTCCACGAGGACTTCGACATCGCCAAACTGCGCTATCACAAGATCGTGATGATGGCCGACGCCGACGTCGACGGCGCCCACATCCGCACGCTGCTGTTGACCCTGATGTTCCGGTTCATGAAGCCGCTGATCGAGGCCGGTCACGTCTACCTGGCCCAGCCGCCGTTGTTCAAGATCAACTGGACCAACGCCACGGCCGAGCTGGCCTACAACGACGCCGAGCGCGACGCGCTGCTGCGGGTCGGTGCCGAGGAGGGTCGTCGACTCCCCAAGGAGAACCCGATCCAGCGCTACAAGGGTCTGGGCGAGATGAACCCCGACCAGCTGTGGGACACCACCATGGACCCGGCTCAGCGCATCCTGCTCCAGGTCACGCTCGAGGACGCGGCCCGGGCCGATGAGATGTTCTCCATCCTCATGGGCGAGGACGTCGAGCAGCGGCGCATCTTCATCCAGCGAAACGCCAAGGACGTGCGGTTCCTTGATATCTGATCACGTGGACGTACGGCCGGAGCTCGGCCGGGTGGAGGGGCTTCGCAGCCATCCGCACCTCGCAGCGCTTCGCGCTCCCGCCAGGCCCATCCACGCTTCGCCCCTCCACCCGGCCGACTCGCGACCGTACTCTCGGTTCATGGGGACCGCGCGGCCGTGGTGTTTCCCGTGAAACTGTGCGCCACTTCTCGACTGTGCGGCTTCGAAGCTGATGACGTAAGGACTCTGAATGACTGAGACGCCGTTCGAATCGCATGATCGACGGGAAATGGTCGATCTGCAGGACGAGATCCAGAAGTCGTACCTCGATTACGCGATGAGCGTGATCGTGGGGCGGGCGTTGCCGGATGTCCGTGATGGGTTGAAGCCGGTGCACCGGCGGATCATCTACGGGATGTACGACGGCGGGTATCGGCCGGACCGCGGGTGGAACAAGTGCGCCCGCGTGGTCGGCGAGGTGATGGGCATGTATCACCCGCACGGTGACTCGGCGATCTACGACACCCTGGTGCGGCTGGCGCAGCCGTGGGTGATGCGCTACCCGCTGGTCTCGGGTCAGGGGAACTTCGGGTCGGCGGGCAACGACAAGGCCGCGGCCATGCGGTACACCGAGTGCAAGATGGCGCCGCTGGCCATGGAGATGGTCCGTGACATCAGCGAGAACACGGTCGACTTCAAGCCCAACTACGACGGCAAGGAGACCGAACCGGTCGTCCTGCCGGCGCGATTCCCCAACCTGCTGGTCAACGGCTCGACCGGGATCGCGGTCGGCATGGCCACCAACATCCCCACGCACAACCTGCGCGAGGTGGCGTCGGCCGTGCAGTGGTCGCTGGAGAATCCGACGGCCAGCGCGGAGGAGCTGCTCGAGGCCGCGCTCGAACGCGTACAGGGCCCCGACTTCCCCAACGGCGCGCTGATCGTCGGCCGCCGGGGCATCGAGGACGCGTACCGCACCGGTCGCGGATCGGTGACCATGCGCGCCGTCGTCACGATCGACGAGGACAAGTCGGGCCGGGCCCTGCTCGTGGTCACCGAGTTGCCGCACATGGTCAACCCCGACAACCTCGCGCTCAAGATCGCCGACCTGGTCAACACCGGGAAGCTGTCCGGGATCTCCGACATCCGTGACAACACCTCGGCCCGCACCGGCCAGCAGCTGGTCATCGTGCTCAAGCGCGACGCCCAGCCCCGGGTGGTGCTCAACAACCTCTACAAGCACACCCAGCTGCAGGACACCTTCGGCTGCAACATGCTGGCGCTGGTCGACGAGGTGCCGCGGACGCTGCGGCTCGACCAGTTCATCAGCCTGTGGATCACCCACCAGATCGAGGTCATCCAGCGGCGTACGCAGTATCGCCTCGAGCAGGCCGAGCGCGACGCCCACATCTACCGCGGTCTGGTCAAGGCGCTCGACGCGCTCGACGAGGTCATCGCGCTGATCCGGCGGAGCACCAGCACCGAGGAGGCCCGTGACGGGCTGATGGGGCTGCTGGAGATCGACGAGGTCCAGGCGACGGCGATCCTCGACATGCAGCTGCGCCGCCTGGCCGCCCTCGAGCGGCAGCGGATCATCGACCGGCTGGCCGCGATCGAGACGGTCATCGCCGACCTCACCGACATCCTGGCCCGGCCCGAGCGGCAGCGGCAGATCGTCAGCGACGAGCTGGCCGAGATCGTCACCAAGTACGGCGACGACCGGCGGACCCAGATCATCGCCGCCGACGGTGACCTGTCCAACGAGGACCTGATCCCGGACTCCGAGGTCGTGGTCACCATCACCCGCGGCGGTTACGCGAAGCGGACCAGCACCGATCTCTACCGGGTGCAGAAGCGCGGCGGCAAGGGCGTACGCGGTGCCACGCTGCGCACCGACGACGAGGTCGACCAACTGTTCGCCACGACCAACCACCACTGGATCCTGTTCTTCACCAACCAGGGCCGGGTCTACCGGGCCAAGGTGTGGCAGCTGCCCGAGGCCGGGCGCGACGCCAAGGGCGGGCACGTGGCCGGACTGCTGTCGTTCCTGCCCGGCGAGGAGATCGCTCAGGTCCTGGCCATCCGCGACTACCAGGCGGCCGCGTACCTGCTGCTGGCCACCAAGCGCGGGCTGGTCAAGAAGACGGCGCTCCCGCTCTACGACTCGCCGCGGCAGGCCGGGATCATCGCGGTCAACTTCCGCGACGACGACGACGAGCTGATCGGTGCCGAGCTGTGCGCGCCGAACGACGAGGTGCTGCTGATCTCGCGCAAGGGCCAGTCGATCCGCTTCCCGGCCGACGACGCCGAGCTGCGCCCGATGGGTCGGGCCACCTCCGGGGTCACCGGGATGAAGTTCCGCGACGGCGACGAGATGCTGTCGCTGTCGGTCATCCGGGCGGGCGCGGAGTCCGATCAGCGCTTCGTCTTCACCGTGACCGACGGCGGTTTCGCCAAGCGCACCGAGGTCGGCGAATACCGCCAGCAGGGCCGCGGCGGGCTCGGGATCAAGGCCATGAAGCTCAACGACGACCGCGGTTCTTTGGTCGGAGGGCTGGTGGTGTCCGAGAATGATCAGGTCATCGCCATCAAGGCGAGCGGCCAGATCACGCGCAGCGCGGTGAGCGAGGTGCCGGTCAAGGGCCGTGACACCATGGGAGTGAAGTTCGTCGGGGTTGGGGAGAACGACTCGGTGGTCGTGATCGCCATCAACCCGGAAGCGACCGAAGAGGTGGCTGACGATGCCGCCGCGGGAGGACTGGACAGTGAGCAAACCGACGAGGGGTAACTCGCCGGCGAACGGCGCCAACGGGAACAACCCGAACGGCAGCCGGGAGGAGCTGACCACCGCGCGCACGACCGCCTCGGGTGCACAGGGTGGTCGGGCCGGTGGTCGCCCGACCGGGCAGTCGCCGAATCCGCCGCCCGCCCAGCAACCACCCGCCCAGCAACCACCCCAGCAACCGGCCGCCCAGCGACCGCCGACGGGTCCGGCCCAGGCCGGTAAGCCGGCGAACGGACCGACGAACCGTCGGCCGTCGACCTCGGTGCCTCCGCCCCACCAGGGCCAGCGGCCCGATCAGGCCAAGACGGGCAGCTCGGCTCAGCCGACGTCGCGGACCCCCTCGTCGGATCAGGAGACGCCGACCCGACCGATCCGGGTTGCGGCGGCTCCGCCGACCAGGCAGCAGCCGACGACCCAGCCCGGCACCGGCGGGGCGGGGCAGGGTGGCAAGACCGCTCCGGCCCAGCCGCCACGGGGTGCGGGGTCGTCGACCCGGCCGAGTCCGACCCCGGAGCGTCGACCGGCTCCGCTCGGCCAGCCGTCCGGTCCCGAGATGCAGGCACCGGCCCCGGTGACCCCGGCCGCGGCTCCGGTCCCGGTCTGGGATCCGCCGCCGCTGGCCAAGAGCAAGCAGTCCTGGCGTGAACGGCTCCTCGGACTCGGCGGGGCCAAGAAGGACCCGTCGGCCACCGACGCGGCCGCCTCGGCCGCCTCGCTGGCCACCAAGGCCGGGCCCTCGTCGCCGGCCGCCTCCAGTGATGGGTCGCTCAAGGCCAAGAACGAGGCGCCGACCTCCCCGTACGCCAAGCCCGCGGAGGGGAAGTCTGCGCCCGGCCAGGGCGCGCCGGCCCAGAACAGACCCAGCCAGAAAGCGCCGGCCCAGAACGGGCCTCAGCAGAACGGACCGGCCCAGAACAAGACCGGTCAGCCGACCCCGGTCCGCAAGCCCGTGCCCGGACCGGGCTCGAAGACCGGACCGTCCGTCCCTGCCCCGTCGGGCTCGCCGGCCGCGGCCGGTGCGCCGATTCTGGCCCCGGTCGCGCTGGCTGGTGCGGGTGCACCCGCCACCACGGACGGCCCGATCACCCAGCCGATCCCCGTGGTCGAGTCGCTGCCGACCGGAAGCGCGACCGCGGTGGCCGCCGCCGGCGCCAAGAGCAAGGTGGGCGCCGCCCGGCGTACGCGCAAGGCCCGGCTCCGCCTGTCGCGGCTCGATCCGTGGTCGGTGATGAAGACGTCGTTCCTGTTCTCGATCGCCGCCGGCATCATGCTCGTGGTCGCGGTCTACGCGGTGTGGACGGTGCTGAGCACCTCGCAGCTGTTCGAGTCGGTCAACGAGATCGTCAAGAGCGTGGTCTCGACCCCGGGCGACACGACCCCGTTCCGGATCCAGGAGTACATCAACACCCAGAAGGTGATGGGCGTCGCCGCGCTGATCGCCTGCGTCGACGTGGTCATCTTCACCGCGCTGGCCACCTTGGGGTCGTTCCTCTACAACCTCGCGGCCACCATGCTCGGCGGCCTCGAGGTCACGCTGGCCGAGGACTGATCGCCCGACCCGCGACAACGTGGGGGATCTGACCGCGACTACGCGGTCAGATCCACCGAGTTGAGCGTGGGGACGGTGATCGGCTAGGGTTGGCGATCGTGCCCGAGGGCACACCGCGTGACGCGGGCCTATAGCTCAGTCGGTTAGAGCGCTGCCCTGATAAGGCAGAGGTCAGTGGTTCAAGTCCACTTAGGCCCACCAGAGTTCCTGTGACGAGGTGTTCTACTGAACGGAAGTCATAGGTCGACTGTCTGATGTGACCGCTCAGCGGGATTCGCCGATCAGCGAATCTTGTTCTTACATGGCTTTGATCAGGCGTTTTCAGCCGCTGACTTCATTGTGACCTCTGCTATCGAACGACTCTGCCGTGATCAGCAATCGACGGCTCAACCGCCGAGCACGCCGTCGACGTTCGGCAGTTGGTCGAACCGCCCAAAGGTCCCGTCGTTCGCGATCTCGCGAGCCGCATCGAGCCACCCGCGCCAAGCGGTCCGCGCCAAGGTGCCGCCAACACTGATCCGCCGTACACCGAGGCTTGCCGCTTCTGCCACCGTGGTGAATGGGGCGTTGATCAGCAGATTCACCGGTTTCGGCGACACCGCGCCGACAATCGCAACGACGTGATCCAGCCTGTCGATCCGAGGAGCGTAGAGGCAATCGGCGCCAGCCTCCGCGTACGCGCACAACCGACGAATCGTCTCGTCGATATCAGGGTGTCCACACACGAAACCTTCCGAGCGACCAGTGAGCACGACACCCGTGCCGCTCTCGTCGATGGCTTCGCGTGCAGCCCGAATCCGTTCGACGGCGAGCTCGAATTCGAAGAGCGGCTCCGCCGCATCGCCAGCCGCGTCCTCGATCGACAAGCCTGCGATCCCGGTGGCCACGGCTGACGCCACGTTGGCTTTGACGCCTTCCGGCTCAACCGCGTACCCGCCCCTGAAATCGGCAGTGACCGGTACTGCGACAGCTCCCACGACCGCGCGAAGATGCTCCAGCGTCTCATCAAGGGAGATCTCGTCATCGGCGCGGCCCAGGGTCCATGCCAGGCCGGCACTCGTCGTGGCCAGTGCCTTGAAACCCATGTGTTCCATAGCCTTGGCACTGCCCGCATCCCACGGGTTCGGCATCACGAAGCAGCCGGCTGAGTGCAGTTGACGGAACACCGCGATGCGATCGGCATTGGTCATCACGCCATAACCCCCGTCGGCATAGGTTGCAACCTCGACACTATCGCTCCAGCTGCACAGACGGGCGAACGTTGCCTCGAAGATGATCCGGTCCGAGCTGTTGGGGCCTTGGTCGGTAACCGTGCAGCCGGAGCGCCCAAGCCGAGCCCGTCGGGCGCCTCGTTCTGCTTCCTCCGTCACTCGATCGAAACGCACCCGATCGAAACGCACTCGATGACCGACCTTTGTGCCCCTGGTCGGTGGCTGGGGGTTGCAGAGCTGGTGCGGTGACGTGCCGCTCGTCATCAGGGTCGAGCGGTGAACCGGTGACTACCACGGGGTGACGGATCACGCCGTTCCTACGGGCTGGAGCGTCTCCCGAAAATGGTGGCGATGGTCGCCGGGAGTCGTGTTGAGGCGTCGTCGGAAGGTTCGGTTCATGGTCTCGGGTGTTCCGAAGCCGCAGGTCCGAGCGATTTGTTCGATGGTCCTGTTGGTGGTCTCCAGCAGCTGGCACGCCGTGTCGAGCCGCACAGCTTCGACGTGGTCGGCCGCGGTAGCACCTACCTCGGCCTTGAAGACTCGGGTGAACTGTCGCTCGGAGAGGTTGATGTGCCGGGCGAGTGCTGGCACGGAGAGGTCGTCGGCGAGGTGGTCGCGTAGCCAGGACATCAGGTCACGAACCGGTTCGGTGTCGGCGGCCTGCCCGGCCAGCAAGGCGGAGAACTGTGCTTGGCCGCCGGAGCGTCGCAGGTAGACGACGAGTTGCCGCGCGACGGTGGCCGCGGCTTGGTGTCCGTGGTCGTCGGCGACCAGCGCGAGGGCCAGGTCAATGCCCGCGGTGACGCCGGCGGAGGTCCAGACGTTGCCGTCGTTGACGTAGATGGCGTCGGGCTCCACCGTCACATCGGCGTACGTGGATTCGAGCTGGCGGCAGTCTGCCCAATGGGTGGTGGCCCGCCGCCCCTGCAGCAGGCCGGCCGCGGCCAGCAGGAATGCGCCGGAGCAGACGGAAGTGACTCGACGAGCGTTTGCAGCCAGCCGCCTGATCTCGGCCAGCAGCTGAGTGTCGGTGACGGCACGATCCATGCCGGACCCTCCGGCCACCAGCACCGTGTCCACAGGACCGGTGACGTCGCCGATCGCAGTCGATGCGAACTCCAGACCACAGTTGGCACGGACCGGGCCGCCCGCAATCGTGACGACCAGAGTGCGGTAGCGGACTGCGGGCAGGAAGCGGGATGCGCTGGAGAAGACTTCGAGCGGCCCGGTGACGTCGAGGATCTGACCTGCGTCGAACGTCACGATCACGACGTCCCGCTCGGTGGGCACTGGGTCACCTGCCGGCACGTGGGCGCCTTGGTTCCCTGCCGACGTCATCGACTGTCCATGGATCGACGGTACGCCTGGGCAGCGGTGGCCGACATCGTCAACAACGTGTCCTGGTGGGTTGTGCCCTGCGGCCCCAGGCTGGAAATATGAAGGTCGCCCACCTGCTCTACCCCGGATGCACCGCTCTGCACGCGGTGGGAACATTCCAGGTCTGCACCGCCGCGCCCGGCACACCTACAGCGCGTTCGTCTGTGGCCGGGCCGGCGCCCTCGTCGACGACACCGGCTTGTGTGCCCTGCGAGCAATCGCGAGCCCGGGCTTCGTCGCCTCCGCCGACGATGCCGGTCGTACCGGGCAGCGCCTGGTCGGGCACCCCGGACCCGATCCTGGCCGAGTGGATCGGTGCCGTGCACCCGACGACGACCTGGACGCTCAGCGTCGGCACCGCGTCCAGTCACGTCCCCGCCGGCGCACTCGACGGTGCCGCGGCCACCACCCGTTCGGCCTCCGCGCAGCGGCTGACCGCTGCAGGCGTCGCGTACCGCGACGAGCGGGTTGTCCGGGCCGGCACGGTGTTGACCTCGGCCGGCACCTCAGCCGGGATCAACCTGGCGCCGACCGAGCTCGGCCTCGGCCCGGCCGTCGCTCAGACGGTCCAACCGACCCTCGGGACGATCCTCGACCGCTCCACGACGCCGACACTCCGGCGAAGGCCCGCCGATATCGGTGAGCCCGTCAGCTCTTCCCATGTGCAGAGGTGCAACTGATGTCCACCACCCAGAACCTTCTTCACGACACGCCTTCACCTGCGCCTGACCGGCAACCGCCCTCCCGACGCGTCCCCACCCGGCGGGCCGCCGGATGGAGATGCGTCGGGCTCGGCCTGGTCGCCCTCTGGGCAGTGTTCAGCTTCGTGCTGCTGGGGGCGCTGCTGCCTGCGCACCGTGGTCCGGCGCCGCCTCTGCGTGCGCTACTCCTGCGTGACACTGCGTCCTTCGCCCGCGGCCGGGCCGGAAAGCTGCTGGTCGCCGCGGTGCTGGTCGCGATCCCCGTGACCATGGTGCTGACGTCGGTCGGCGGTGGCCGGTACGGCCGGTACTTCGACGACAGCTGGAAGGCGCTACTCATGCTGGTCGTCCTGGCCGGCAGCTACCTCGTCTCCCGGCGCCTTGTCCTGACGGTGCTCATCGGAACGGTGACCCTGGCGGTCGTCTCCTGGGCGTTGTCGCCCGGGCTGGCGGTCGCCCGCAACGGCGATTCCGCAGTCCTGGCCCACATCGACCAGGCCGCTCGGAGGGGTTGGCTGGCCGACCATCACGCCGTCGCCGTCGCCGAGATCGATGTGATGGCACCCCAGCCGGTGCGGCTGGCCGGGATCGGCGCCGACGACACCACGGTGATGGAGGTCGGATCGATGACGAAGGCGATGACCGGCCTGGTCATCGCCGACGCGGTGCGCCGCGGCGAGGTTCGCATGGATGCCCCGGTCGCCACCTACCTTCCCCAGCTGGAGGGCTCCTTGGCCGGTGACGCCACGTTGCAGGAGCTCGTCACTCACACCGCCGGGTACGCCGAATTCGGTGCGGGGACCGTCCGCCGCGCCGCCTGGATGGCGCCGCTCGGGATGAACTTCTTCACTGCCGACGGCGCCCAGATGACGGAGGAGACCAGGACCCAGACGCTAGGTGGCCGTGGCCGCTACGCGTACTCCACCCTGGGGTCGGCCATCGCCGGCCAGGCCGTCGCCGGGGCAGCCCAGATGAGCTATCCCGACCTGATGCGCATCCGGCTGTTCGAACCCCTCGGCATGTCCGACACGGCCATCCAGATCGGGCCCGCACTCGTCGCCGGCGGCCGGTCAGTATCCGGCCTGCCGACCCAGCCCTGGGTGATGGATGCCTACGCCCCCGGCGCCGCTGCGGTCTCCACCACCAGAGACCTCGCAAAGCTCGCCACTGCACTGCTCGATGGGACCGCCCCCGGTATGGCCGCGCTGGAGCCCACCACCGCCACCGACGTGGCGAACACCCGCGTCGGTGCCTTCTGGCGCACCTCCACCTGGGTGACCGGTCAAACCATCACCCATCACGCCGGGCAGACCAGCGGCTACGCCGCCTACCTCGGCCTCGACCGCCGCGGACACAAGGCCGTCATCGTGCTGTCCGACGTCGCCAACGACGGCGCCGACCTCGGCGGCCAGCTCCTCGTCGACCGCACCTGAACCTCCGACACCCCAGACCTCCGACACCCCAGACCTCCGACACCCCAGACCTCCGACACCCAGACCTCCGACACACAGATTTCCGACACCACCGACGCCGGATGGCGCCACCCGACCCTCAGAGAAGACGACATGACCTCCATCGCCGCACCGCCCGCATACGTACCGTGCCCGTGCCCGTGCCCGTGCCCGTGCCGCGTCGGCCGCGCCGGCTGGCGCCGCTTGCTGTGGCTGCGGGGCTGCTGCTGGGCGGGCTCGTCGGCGTCGCATTCGGGCCGCACTCGTTGAGTCCCGGGCCGCTCATCTCTGGGGATCAGCAGTTGGCCGGTGACTTCCGGGCAACGCTGGGTGACAACCTCGGTCTGGGGTCGGTCGCGGTGGCCCGGCTGCGCGACGGCAAGGTGACCTATGCGGGTCTGGCCCCCGACGGAACGGTTCCGCCAACGCCGCAGACCCCGTTCGAGCTGGGGTCGATCACCAAGACCATGACCGGGCTCCTGTTGGCTGACGCGGTGCGACGCGGCGAGATGCGGCGCGACGCGCCGGTCTCGGACTACCTTCCCGAGCTGGCCGGGACCCCCGCCGGCGCTGCCAGCGTGGAACAGCTGGCCACTCATCACAGCGGGCTACCGGCCCTGCCGTCGAGCCCGCCCGCGTCGTCGGTGCTGGCCCTGTGGGGCAACGCGAACCCGTACGCGATGAGTGTCGAGACCCTGCTGCAGCTCGCCGGGGAAACACCCCTCGGCACCCCCGGCCAGTTCGCGTACTCCAACCTGGGCATGTCCTTGCTGGGTCACGCCGAGGCACGGGCCGCCGGCGCCGTTGATTGGCCGGCCCTGGCCCGGGAGCGTCTCCTCGTCCCGCTCGGCATGACACACACCACCTTCGTCACGGCGGCTGACCAGATCCCGGCCGGAGCGGCCACCCCGCACAAAGACAACGGCTGGCGGGCTCCGCACTGGTACGGGGCCGCGTTCACCCCGGCCGGCACGTCCACGTTCACCACGGCCGAAGACATGATGAAGTACGCCCGCGCCGTAGTGGAGGAGCAGGCGCCCGGCCTGGCCGCACTCGAGCCGAGAGCCGACGCTGATGTGGGCCGGATCGGGCTGGCCTGGATGAACGTGGACGTGTCCGGACGGACGGTCACCTGGCACAACGGCAGCACTGGCGGGAACCGCTCCATGCTGGCCCTGGACCGGGCCACCGGCCAAGCGGTCCTGGTGCTGAACAGCTCGACCCGTTCGGTCGACGACTCCGGGCTGCAACTCGCCGGGGCCGGATCCCGTGCCGAGCTGCAACCCACCGCATTACCCGGCCTTCACCTCGGCCAGATCTTGGCCTTTCTCATCGGTTCGGTGCTACTGGTCTCCGGCGTGGTCGCCCTGCTCCGAACGCGGCACCGGATCGCGGCCATCCGCGGCGCCACCCACGCCGCGGCCGCACTCGTGCTGTTACGCGCACACGGCCCGTGGGCCCTCCTGCCGGCGGAACTGTGGTCAGCGCTGCTCGGGCTGGTCCTGGCCAGCGTCATCGTCGGCTTCCTCCACCTCAAGACCTCGCCGGCCGGGCCGAAACGCCACCGCCGGGCATCGATCACGTCCGTCGGACTGGCCGTGCTGGTGCTGCTGGCCCTCGTGTGGACTGGCTGAGAAGAGCTGTCCAAGCTGAACGGCGACCTGTCGTCTCTAGTAGCCGACGAGTGCGTCATGCATGTAGTGCAGCGCTTCTCGGCCACTGAGGTCAGGTTGCGGAGTCGAGGCCTGGTCGGGTGTTGGTTCCGCTCTTGCCTCTATCGCCTTGGCGGCATCGTCCACGAGTGCTCGTACGGCCATCGACCCGAAGTCGCCCGTGCCGACGAGGTAGGCCAGTATTCGTGCTGCCTCCGGGATGCGGTTGATGGCGGCCATCATGTTGACGAACTCGACGGCGGCGAGCCTGGCGAGGTCTGTGTAGCCGGTTTCCAGCAGTTCCTGGACGTGACAGCGAAGAATGCGTAGTGCCTGCCTCTGATGTCCGTTCTTGAAGGCCTTCCGTGCTTGGGCGGGCTCGTTGACGGAGCTGGTTCGGGCCGGGACCTCGACGCTGGCCGACTCATCGAAGAGTCGCTCGGCTTCGTCGGCCCGACCCTGGAACCAGGCCGAGTAGCCCTGGATGGCCAACGTCACGTACAGCAAAGTGGGCGGACCGTGAGTGCGGTAGCGGCCGACCAGGACGGAGACGAAGGCATCGAGCTCGGTGAGGCGCCCGGTGCTCATCAACGCGGAGGCCACGCCGCCGGCTTCGGCGTACCTCGCTGCGTCATCCTCACCGTGACTCCGGAACCAGGCCACGGCTTGTCGAGCATCGACGAGTAGGACTTCCCCGTTGTCGTGGAGGTAGGACCGGGTGTAACGGACGAGAGGATGATCGAGCTCGCGGGCATAGCGGTAGACGAGCCGCTCGTACGCGGCGTGGTCGCCGTGCTGCTTGTATCCGTAGGTGGCGCAGGTGAGCCAGTAGACGATCTGGTCCTCGTCGTCGGTTGGCGTGATCGCCAGGATCTGTTCGGCCCAGTCGCGGATCTCCACCTGGTGGCGCAGGTTGAGTTCGCCCGCCACCGGGTGCACCAGGGCCGCCGCAAGCCGGTGGTCGCCCTGCACACAGGCCCAGGCGAAGGCGGCCCGGAGGTCGGGCCAGAGCTGGCCGAGCTGGGTGACGCCTTCGATCTCGGCCGGGCCGACGAGCAGGCGGTGGATGTCTGTGACGCGGCGGAGGCACCATTCAGCGTGTCGCGAGGCCATCCGGTCGGTCGCGTCAGCGGCGTGGAGTCGTTCGGCCGCGTACTGGCCGACGGTCTCCAGCAACCGGAACCTCATCCCGAACGGGCCGGGCTCGACGGTGAGCATCGACTTCTCGACCAGGCCGTCGATCAGCTCTTCGACGTCGGCGCGGTCCAGCATCTCGTCAGCGACCACGCCGGCTGCATCCGCGAGCGCGAAGGGACCGGCGAATACCGACAGCCGCTGGAAGAGTCTTTGATGAGTCGGACCGAGGAGGTCGTAGGACCACTGGATGGTCGCGCGAAGGGTCCGGTGACGCTCGGGGCTCGTTCGCCTGCCACCGGTCAGCAGGTCGAGACGGTGGTCCAGTCGGGTCAGCAGATCGGCGGGTGCGAGTGTTCGGGTGCGGGCCGCTGCCAGCTCGATGGCCAACGGAATGCCGTCGACCCGACGGCAGATCTCCGCGACGGTATCTCGCATGCCAGCGGCGTCGAAGGTCATCGAGACCGCGTGTGCACGTTCGATGAACAGCTCAACTCCCGCTGCTTCCGGGTCGAGCGGTCCCACGCTGATGAGCTGCTCGCCGCTGACCCCGAGCCCTTCGCGAGACGTGGCGAGTACCTGGACATCAGGGCATGACTGGGCGATGGCCTGGACCAGTGCTGCCGCCCCGTCGATGACGTGTTCGCAGTTGTCCAGGATGAGCAGGGCGGAGCGGGTTTGCAGTGCGGTGATCACCGACTGGGTCAGGCTGCGTCCAGAACCTTCTCGAATGTCCAGGACGTCGGCCACGGCACGCGGTACGTCACTCGGTGCAGCGATGCTGGCCAGTTCGATGAGCCAGACCCCACCGGCTTGGTCGATGTCGGGCCAGCCCGGTTTCCAGCGCGAGCCGGGTCTTGCCCATGCCCCCGGGTCCGATCAGGCTGACGACGGGCGATCGCGTGAGAGCCTGGCGGATGGTGTCGAGCTCCCCCTCCCGGCCGAGAAGCCGGTCGAGTCGGAGCGGGAGATTGCCGCGGCGCAGGTTCTCGGTGCGAAGCTCGGGATGTCGGCCCTGGTCGAGCTGCAGGATGCGAAGTGCAGTCAGCTCGCCCTGGAGCCGGGAGGTCCCCAAGTCGACCAGGTCGTCTCGGTCGAGCAACGCAGCAGTGACCTCGGACACCAGGATCTGGCGGCCGTGTCCTGCGGCGGCAATCTGGGCTGCGGCGTTGACGGCAGAACCGAAATAGCTCCCCGCCCGCTCCTCGGTCTCGCCGGTGTGGATACCGATCCGCAGACCCAGTTCGATCCCGCCGGCCCACGGTTCAGTCGTCACCACCAGCTGCAGCTCGCTGGCCCACTCCGTCGCATCATCGGCTCGGTGGAACGCTGCGCCGAAGGTCTCACCACCCGAGGCGAACAGGTAACCGCGGTGGCGGTTCACCGCCGTACGCACGATGACATCGAGCTGGGATACGGCGGCCGCCATCTTCTTGCGGTGTATCGACCACAACCGTGCTGAGTCTTCGATCCCGCAGAAGCCGAAGGTCACCGTCCCGGTCGGTCGACCTGCGGTCGGGTCCGCGGAGGTCTCGAGGCCCCGCAACTGCTCATCCTGGCCGAGGATGAGCGCCTCCAGCTCGCGCAGGCGTGGTCCGGGTTCGACGCCGAGCTCCTCGACGAGGTGGCGACGCGCGTGGCGGTACGTCTTGAGGGCGTCGGCCTGGCGGCCCACCCGGTAGAGCGCGGTCATCAACAGGGACCAGAGGTTCTCCTGGAAAGGATGGCTCGCCGTCAGCTCGGTCAGCCGGCTGATCGTCGAGGCCGGGTCGGTGTCGAGCCGGCGCTCCAGGTCGATCTCGATCGCGGCCAGCCACTGCTCGACCAGCGCGTCCACGGTGGCGGTGAGGCCATGGCCCTCGAGCCCCGCCAGTGGTGTCCCGGTCCATTCGACGAGAGCCGCTACGGAGTCTCCGGCGGCGAGCTGCCGCTGGAAGCGGACCACGTCGATCGACTCCGCTCTGAGATCCAGGCGATACGCGGCGCCGACTCTGACGATCGAGGCGGCGCCCAGACCCTTGCGCAGCCGGACCACGTACGACTGGAGGGTTTTCTCGGCGGTCCGTGGCGGCCGCTCACCCCACACCAGGTCGATCAGGCGGGGCACCGGCACGGCTGAGCCGGCGGCGAGGGCGAGGGCCGCAAGTACGGTCTGACACTTTGCTGGGCCGACGTCGACCGGGTCTCCGCCGTCGGTGGTGGCACCGACACCACCGAGAAGACGGATCAGCCCCACCGGCCTACCCCCGCCCAAGATCGCGTTTGGACCATCATCTCCCGCTGGTCGACCTGAGCCAAGGCGTGCGCAACCAGGCCTCTACCCGTGCTCCACCGCCACTCGACCGGCGACCGGCATGGTCAGGACATGGCAATCGTCCAAGACCCCAGAACCAGTCCTGACCGACCGGACTCATCAGTGCCCGTGCTCGGTCAGCCCAGCACATCAGCTGCCGACCCGACCAGCAGCCAAGCCGCCGGTAACGTCCGCCTCGCCCGCCAGGCCGGCCTGCTGTACCTGGTGATCGCCGTGTTCGGCGCCTTCGCCCACGTGATCCGCCTGCGGGTATACGTCCCGGGAGAGGCCGAGACCACCGCGGCAAACCTCGTTGCGAACGCCTCGTTGGTGCGGTTGAGTTTCGCCGCCGATCTGCTCCAAGCGTTGGTCTGGTTATGCCTGGCCTTGGTGCTGCACCGGCTGTTCGCTCACGCCGGCCGATACCTCGCCCGGGCCATGGTCGTCTTCATCGTTGTATCGGTGGGGATCGCCAGCCTCAACATGGTCCACCAGCTCGGCGCGCTCCTGGTCGCCACCACCCCGGCCTACGCCGACGCCTTCGGACCCGCCGGGTCCGATGGAGTGGCGCTGCTGCTGATGGAACTCCAGCACTACGGCTATCTCATCGCCCAGCTCTCCTGGCTGTGGCTGTTCGCGCTGGGCCTGCTCGGCTACCGGTCCGGTATGTTCCCTCGACCTCTCGCCCTGGTTTTGATGCTGTGCACCCTCTGCTACATGGGCGATGCGCTGATCCGGTTTCTCGCCCCCGGCGCCGCTCACGCGTCCGCTGCCGTCTTTGTCCTACCCGAGATCGTCGGCGAAGTAGCGCTGCTCCTCTATCTCCTGATCAAGGGCGTCCGGACCCCGACGGGGCGAGGATGAATGAGCCGGTCGCGGCGCTTCAGCGAACCTGTCTCGCTGGCAGGATCGCGATGGCGCCGAGGATGGCACTGACTCCAGCGACCGCGGAGAGCAGGCTGTAGCTGCCGTCGGTGATGGCGAGGACGGCTGTTGCGATCGCCGGCGCGACGCTGAAGGGGAGAGCGCCGGCGGTGTCGAATACGCCGAGATCCGAGCCCCAGGCTCTGCGGAGCGCGCTCGATCCCGAGGAGCGCGTTGACCTTCAGAGCCACGGTGACCAACACCGGCGCGAGGAGCAGCCAGACGCTGCCCAGAGAGAGCAGCGTGTCCAGCGCGAGCCGACGCCGTCGTCCGTCGGACATCACGCGCTCCTCGAGAGCTACCGGAGCGGGACGATCAGGCGTGCACAGCGCGCGCGTTCTGAGTGTGATTCTCACGGGCCGGGCCGCAGAAGCGTCCGATCGTGCGGGCGATCACCAGTGCGGCCAGAGCTACCGCTCCGACGAGGATGAGGGCGAACACGGAGGCTTCAGGGCCGAAGGTGCCGCCGGTCAGCCAGGCCGCCGCGCCCGGCCGGGCGGTGCTGACGGCGATCGACCCGCTGAGGGTCTCGCCGGAGACCGTAGCCCCGAAGAGATAGCCCTGGGCGAAGTTCCAGGCGAAGTGCAGACCGATGGGGACCCACAGCCGTCCGGTGAGGGCGTACAGGGCGCAGAACATCAGTCCCGCCACCGCGACGGTGGCCCCGGCGAGTGGGCTGGCGCTCGGGTTGGCCAGGTGTATCGCGCCGAAGGTGAGGGCGGCGACGATGAAGGCCGGGACGGGTCCGAACGCTCGCCAGAGCAGCCGAAGCAACAGGGCACGCATCCACAGCTCCTCCGTGACCGCCGCCTGTACGGCCAGCCCGACTCCGGTCCAGGCCGGGGCGGCAGCGACCACGGTGATGTCGTAGCCGCCCGTGACGACCAGGATCCCCATCAGGAGCGTCATCATGACCAGACCCAGGGCTGCGCCGATGCCGATCCCGGGCAGCGCCGACCGGAGCGCGAGCTCGGAGACTCTGCGTCCCTCGCCGAGCCAAACCGCGAGGGCGTAGCAGGCGATTGCGGCAACGGCCGCGACCAGCAGCCCGAGGAGTTGAAGCCGTGCGTTCTCTGGCGGCAACCGGTCGGCGGCCGCCTGCAGGGGCAGGCCGAACGCCGCTGCCGTGAGGAAGAACAACAACGCCAGCCAGCTGAGGGCCCGTAACCAGCGCCAACGACCGGGGTGCAGGACCCGGCGTTGTCCCAGCTGCACCAGGGTGCCCCAGCGGTCGGAAGGGGTAGCCGGAGAGTACCGGTCCCGTCGGTGAGGAGGGTTGCTGAGAACGGCTGGCGGCGGGGTGGTCATGGAGTCAGACGGCGACGTGTCGGGGCTGGACCGCGGGGACGGTGGTCATGGCGTTGAGGTGGCTGCTGCGGGTGAAGAGCCAGATGGCCAGCCAGCCGGTGCCTGCGGCGAGGACGACCAGACCAAGGTCGAGCACCGCCTCGCCCACGTTGGCGCGGAGGGATATCGGGATGGCGCCGACCGCGTACAGGATCAGCGGAGCCACCGGCACCATGCGGCTGCGGAGCATGGCGGCGGCGAAGCTGAGCGTGCCGAGGAGGAACGCCACCGATGCCACCGTCAGCGCTACCCCGAGCGGGCCGGCGAGAAGCTGCTGGATCGTCTCGACGGGCAGGTCGTGGAACACCAGATTGATGACGAACTCCACGCCGACCAGCGCTGACAGCGAGAACGCGTTGAGCAGGTACGCGATGAGGCCGAAGGTGCCGGCGCGGCGACCGTAGGCGAGGTAGAGGGCCGTGATCAGGGCGAGCGCCAGGATCTCGGCAACCGGGGCGACGAGCTGGGTCAAGGGCGAGGTGGGGATGAGCTCTGCCCGCTTCGCGGCATTGATGAGCAGCACGGTCGCACTGCCGAGACCGGCGGCTGCGGCGAGGCGATAGAGGGTCCGGGGAACAGGATGGGACATCTACTTCTCCAAGGGTGAGGCGTACGGGGTGCGGTCGGCCGGCGGGGCTCCGACGGCCGAGGTGGTCTGACAGGCCGCCGCGATGAGGCAGCCGATCACCAGCAGAGCCACGATCCGTGGGCGCGTGGGCGCTGACGAGCTGGGTGGCTGCTCATGGTGGTTCTTCGGTCGGATCGACGACGGTGACGGAGATCAAGGTGACGCCGAGGTCACGGACCTTGGCGAGCAGCCCGTGCAGTTCGGCCTGGTCGGTGACGGTTCCGGTGAGGCTGGTGCTGCCGTCGTCCTCGTGGGTCACGGTGAGGCCGCCGAACCACGCTGACCAATGCTGGTCCAGCCAGCCCGCCACCCGCAGCTGGTAGACGGCAGGATGGCGTTCGCTGTGGGTCATCACGACCTGACCCTCACGGCGGCCCGGTGAGGGACGCGACGGATGACGTACTCGGCGATGGCGAGGTTGATGATCCAGGCGGCGCCGAGACTGAGGTCGTGCGTGAGCTGACCAGGGCCGAACAGGGCCGGGCCGATCCCCAGGGTGAGCAGCTGGGTGGCAGCGCCGAGGGCGAGGGCGTACGCGCGGGTCATCCAGGCCCGGTGGCGAGGGACGTCATACCGCCGGATGGCGGTCAAGCCGAGGACGAGGCTGACGGCCAGGCCCGATCCGAACGCGAGCCGGAAGACGTACGCGAGTGCTCCGGTGCCGGGTTGGCGCGGGTAGAACAGGGTCAGCCACAGCGCCGAGAGGGCCACCGCCAGGCCGAGCACCAGCAGGAGCCGTCCGACGGCCCGGTGCCAGGCGGGCCGGCGTCGCCGCAGTGCGGCGGAGAACTGGAACGCGCCGAGGACGCCGTAACCGATCGCACTCACGATGTGCACGACCACCGGCACCGGAAAGGCGTTCAGCCGCGGGTTGGCCGGCAACGAAGCCGGACCGCCCGCCAGCTCCACCAGACGCAGCGATCCGAAGAAGGCGGGGACCAGGGCCAGGGCCACCAGGGCGAACGGTGCCCACTCGGTCCTCGCGGTCGACCGCGTGGTGCGTGGGGCCGCGGTGACGGTCACCTCGCGCCGGCCGGGTCGAGCTGAGAGCTGTCGGTGCCGGTCATGGGGCGGGAGGCCTGGATGCGCTGCTCACGCCACAGCGAGTAGCCGAGACCGACCAGGGCGACGCTGACCGGAAAGGCGAACAGCCTCTGGACCAGCTCCGGCAGCACGAAGGTCGCGATCGTGGCGACGCCGCCGACTGAGAGCAGCGCTGAGGCCCAGCGGGCGAGGATCCCGGCCCGGAAGAGAGCGACGCCGAAGAGAATGCCGCCGACGATGTACGCGCCTCCCCCAGTTGGATGAAACTCTGCAGCGCGCCGATGTCACCGACCGGGGGGCGGCTGGCGGCCACGCCGAGAACGTCGGTGACGTACTCAGGCTCGTGGGGAGCGAGGAGGGGTAGCACGAACACAGCGACGACCTGGTTGCTCAAGATGGCGAGGTAGCCGAGGCCGAGAACGACGTAGCCGACCAGGCCGAGCACCCCGGTCTGCCGGACCTGGCGCAGGTAGATCCCGGTGACCCCGATCAACGACAGCACGGCCATCGCGATCTTCGCGGCTTCGCGGACCGCGTACTCCCTCGTGGTGACAAAATCTGCGGTCAGGTGCGGGTGTTTGATCTGGACGGCGATGAAGAGCAGGCCGCCGGCGACGGCGGCCAGACCGGCCCCGCGGGTGAGCATTGTCGGGGTGATGGTCATGTTCGGCTCCTCGGTTGCTGAGGGTCCGCGGCAGGCGCTGCGGGATGACTCGAACCTAGGGACAGACCGGGTGAGCACGCATCACCCAATGATGTGACTGACTGGATGAGATGGTGCCCGGCGGGCTGGCACACCGCTGCTCGTCATGAGGGGCCTGCGCGCGTTTCGCTCACACCGCTAGAGCAGTCCGCGTTCGCGAGCGCGCCGGACGGCGGCCCGGCGGTTGGTGACGGCGAGCTTGGTGAAGATGTGACTGGTATGGGTGCGCACTGTGTTGGGCGAGAGAAAGAGTTCGCGGGCAATCGCCGGCCCCGACAGCTCACTGTCGAGTAGCCGTAGCACCTCGAGTTCGCGGACGCTCAACGACTCGCCCGCCGGCCGCTCGAGGCGCTGCACCGGGCTGGGAACCGTGATCTTCGTGGGGGTTTCGACGCTGTGCAGCCGTCGCGCAAGATCGACCACGACGCCATCGGACTGAGCAGCACCCAGGACCTCCCGCAGCGGAGCCCCTTCATTCACGAAGAGTTGCTGATAGCGGTCTGGCTCGGGCGTCCCGGTCAGGGCTTGGGTGAGCGTGGCCCGAGCCTGCGCTGGGTGTCCTTGCGCGTCGTGGACCAGCGCTTGCAGCAGGCCGATCTCGAGGAGACTCCCGGCTCGTGGCATCGACTCGGCCGCCTTGTGCAACCGGGCCGACAGGTCGGCGGCCTGATCGAGGGCGTCGGAGTCGCGGTGTGCTCGGTGCTGCGCGAGGAGCAGACGCACGAGCGTGAGGTGGTCGAACTCGTGCAGATAGCTCACTTCGTCGGCAACGGAGACGCCTTGAGCGCGGGCCCAGGCGTCGGCCTCGAGCAGGTTGCCCTCGGCGATCCAGATCCGCGCCTTGAGGGCCGGTATGGGGCGGACGTCCGGATAGAACCCCGATCGGTAGTGGGCTGCCGCCTGGTCGAAGAGTTCGACGGCCTCTTCCGGTTCGCCGTCAGCCTGGGCGAGCAGGCCTCGGGCGACGAACCAGCGATAGCGCCCCTCGTTCACACCGAAAAGATCGGCCAGAGCTGCGGCGGCTTCGAGGTGTCGCCTGGCTCCTTCCAGATCGCCCGCTTCGACGTCCAGCTCGGCCAAGCCGACGTGCAGTTCAGCAGTTGCTCTCGCCGCTGGTGGACCGTGTTTCTCGGCCACCGTCAGGGCCTGTGCACAGAGCCGGCGGGCCCGGCTCGGCCGGCCGGCCGCGAGCCACAGGTCAGCGAGTACGACGGTGCCGGTCAGTGCATCGACGACGTTGTCGGCGGCATGCAGGCTGGCCACCGCCTGGGTGAAGGTTTCCAGAGCGCCCGAGACGTCGCCCCTGGCCCAGGCGGCGAAGGCGAGAAATCCAGCCGCGCCACCGCGCGCCAGATGGTCGTCGGGTCCGGCGAGGTCCAAGGCGCGCTGCGCGTGTTCCGCCGTGCCCGCCGCATCACCTCGGGCCTGAGCGAGTGCAGCGCGGTACATGGCGATGGTGGACGGCAGCGTCAGGAGGTCGGCGGTTTCCGCCCAGGGCAGCGCTGCATGCTCTGGTACGGACGCCAGCACGCGTTCCGCGTCGGCAAGTCGAGGCTCGACCGCGTCCAGGTCGCCCGCGGCCATCAGCATGGATCCGTAGAAGACGCTGAGCACGGGGCGGCGGCGCACGATGTCATCAGGCAGGGCCCGCAGCCAGCCGTACATGACCGCCTCCTGCCGGCGACGTCTGATCTCCGATACCGCCAGCTCGGCCAGGTGCGCCGCCCGGTCGAAGTCGCGCGCCGCCAGTGCATGCCGGACCGCCTCGTCGACCAGATCGTGGCGCTCGTACCACTCGCTGGCCCTGCGATGCAGGAGCGGAACCTGGTCGGGCTGCTCGCTGAACAGACGCGCCCGCAGCACGTCAGCGAACAAGTGGTGATAGCGGTACCACTTCCGCTGGTCGTCCAAGGCAACGACGAACAAGTTGGCACGCTCGAGCCCGAGGATCATCTCGCTCCCGTCCTCGCGGCCGGTGACGGCGTCGCAGAGCGGTCCGGTGAGCCGATCGAGAACCGCTGACTGCAGCATGAAATCTCGTACGGGCTCGGGCTGGTGCGCGAGTACCTCCTCGACGAGGTAGTCGACGATGTAGCGGTCGTCACCGGCGAACCCGGTGATGAAGCTGCTCACGTCCGATCGGCCCTGGAGGGAGAGTGCGGCCAGCTGGAGGGCGGCGATCCATCCCTCAGTCCGTTCCTCGAGCACGGCCACGTCCTCCGCGGCGAGATCCAGGCCGGTCGCCGCGAGGTACGCGGCCGCCTCTTCAGGAGTGAAACGCAGGTCAGCAGCCCGGATCTCGACCAGCTCGCCCCGGACCCGCCAACGCGCCAGCGGCAGATCGGGGTCGGCGCGGGTGCTGAGCACGATGTGAACGTGAGCCGGAAGGTGCTCCAGGAAGAAGGTCATCGCCTCGCCGACGTCGTGATCGTCGACGAGGTGGTAATCGTCCAGGATGAGCCAGATCTCGTCCTGGGTCTCAGCCAGCGCATTGAGGAGCGTGCTGAGCAGTCGGTCCATGGGCACGGGGGAGGAGCCGAGATGCTCGGCGGCAGTCGGGCCGATGCTGGGGACCGCGCTTTCCAGCGCGGTCGCGACGTAGACCCAGAAAGCCGCCGGCTGGTTGTCGGCGGCGTCGAGTGAGAGCCACGCGACACGGCGGTCGCGATCCGAGGTTGCGCTGAGCCAGTCAGCGAGCAGAGTGGTCTTGCCGAATCCCGCCGGGGCCGAGATGAGCGTCACGCTGACGTCGGCACCGCGGCGCAGCTGTTCGGTCAGCCTGGGCCGGGTGATGAGGCCAGGCCGCGTTCTCGGGACGTACAGCTTGGTGGCGATGACCGGACGCACCATCCACCCCCTACGGCCAGGCAACCCGAGTGGAGATCCCGACCGGACCCCACGCTAGAGCACCGAGCTCGCGAATGTCCTCAGCCTGCTGCTGATCATCCCCATGACCATCGGCCCAGCGCGGCCGTTCCGTCCCCGACGCGCCATCGCATCGCCGCCGTCGTCGGCTGCGGGGCCACCTGGTCGGCGCGGTCACGGGAGTCGCACGGTGTGGTTGGCTCGGGCGTACGCGGGAACTTCCCACGCGACCAACCGATCTTCAGAGGACTCTGATGACAGGAGACTCTTCGGTGGCCGAGTCCCCTCCCTCGGCGACGCGGCAGGTCGGATGGGGCTTCGTCACGCTGTACGCCGGGGCCTACCTCGGCAGCATCCTGGTGCTGCTCGCGCCGGTGCTGGTCACCTTGGCACTGAAGGTCAACGCGCTGGTGGGGATCGAGCAGGCACCGGCGAGCCTGGGTCTGATCACCGGGCTCGGCAGCCTGGTGGCACTGGTGGGTAACCCGCTCTTCGGCCGGCTGAGTGACCGCACGACGTCGCGGTTCGGCATGCGACGGCCCTGGATGATCATGGGCCTGGTAGGGGGTTCTCTCGGCGTGCTGGTCGTCGCCGTGGCCCCCAGCATCCCTGTCGTGCTGGTCGGGTGGTGCACTGCCCAGGCGTGCTTCAGTGCGCTCCAGGCCGCGACGGTCGCGGTGCTGCCTGACCAGGTCCGGGCCGGGCAACGAGGACTGGTGTCCGGTGTCCTGGGCATCTGCCTGCCCATCGCATCGGTCAGCGGAACCTTTCTCGTCCAGCTGTTCACCGGTGACCAGCTCGCCATGTTCCTCGTCCCGTGTGCCATCGGCGGCGCCCTGGTCCTGCTCTTCGCCGCCACGATGGACGACCGGCACCTGGACGCCGCGGACCGGCCGACCTGGTCGGTGCGGGAGCTCGCCGGCACGTTCTACCGGAGCCCCCGGACGAGCCCCGACTTCGCCTGGGCCTTCACCAGCCGTTTCCTGTTCGTCCTGGCCTACGCCTTCCTCGCCACCTACCAGGCCTACTACTTGCTGGAGAGGATCAACAGCGCCGAGGCGGACGTGCCGTACCGGATCTTCCTCGGCACGCTCCTCCAGGCGGCGGCGATCATCGTTGCGTCTCTGGTCGGGGGTCGGCTCTCCGACCGGATGGGCCGGCGCAAGATCTTCGTCGTCACCGCCTCCCTCGTCTACGGGCTCGCCCTGTTCCTCGTCGCCCTGGCCACCACGTTCGACGGCTACCTGGTCGGCATGGCGATCGGGGGTCTCGGCTTCGGCCTCTACCTGGCCGTCGACCTCGCCCTTGTTGCCGACGTACTGCCCGAACAGAGTCGGGGCAAGGATCTCGGCGTGTTCAACATCGCGGCGGCGCTGCCGTTCGCCATCGCGCCGACGGTTGCGCCGGCCATTCTGGTCGTCGGCGGCGGGAGCTACAGCGTGCTGTACGCCGTCGCCGGAGTGTCCGCCGTCCTCGCAGCCGTCGCCATCCTGCCCGTGCAGGGTGTCCGGTGAGCACTGACGGCTAGGAATCCGGGGACGCCACCCAGCTCGCGATCTGGGCGCGGGAGCCGAACCCGAGCTTGTTCAAGATGTTGCGGACGTGGGTCGCTACCGTCCGCTCGGAGATGAACAGGCGAACCCCGATCTGCCTGTTGGTCAAGCCTTCGGCCACCAAGGTCGCCACCTCGACCTCCCGCTTCGCCAGTGGTCCGGCGGTCAGAGGTTCGGAAGGGTCGGTATCGCTCTCCGTGGACTCGTTCAGTGCCAGGCGCAGTGACGCTTCGCGGCCCATCCGCCTGCCTGCCTCGAACGCGGCGTGGAACCTCGATTCCCCCAGCGCGCTCACGGCCGTTTCGTTGGCCCGCGCCAAGTGCGGCATCGCCGGGCCTGTTATGCCGGCACCCGCGCTCGATCCGACGGCTTCCGCGGCGCCGAGCAGTTGAGCCGTCAGGCGCGGTTGCCCTGACATGGAGGCGTGCCAGCTCAGCAGGCTCAGCAGGTCGTACTGGGCGAGCCGGTCATCGGTCTGCCGGGCCAGCCGCAGCGCGTCGAGAAGCTTCGGCTTCGATGCGGACACGTCACCGGCCAGCATCGCGGCCTGGGCGAGGTACTGAAGCATCTGTACGAGGTAGTACAGATCACCTGCCTCCCGGCTGAGCCGAGCGCCGTCGGCAGAAGTGGTCGTGGCGGTCTCGAGGTCTCCGTCGAAGAACGCATGGATGGCCCTTGCCTGGATCAGGCCGATCGAGGCGGGATAGTGAGAAAGACCTGGGGTGAGGACCTCGGCCTCCTGGAGGAACCGTCGAGCGGCCGCGTGATCCCCGGCCATGTTCTCCAACGTAGCGGCCGTCGACAGCGACTCGGACAGCTGCGAGAGCTGCCCCGCTGCTCGGGCGGAGGAAAGAGCTCGAGCAAGCCATGGCCGGGCCGATTCGGGATCGGCCTGCCGCATACTCAGCCAGCCTCGAAAGTGGTAGGCCCGGGCTGGGACATCGGCGGACCCGGCAGCAACCGCGAGCAGCTCGTCGAACCAGCGCATGCTCTCGGTGGTCCCGCGCGTCACCCAGTAAGAGCCGATCGAGGTGGCGAGCTCGAGCCCGCGTTGCCAGTCGGAGGCCGCGAGACACTTCTGCAGGGCCGATCGGATGTTGTCGATCTCCAGCTCGACCCATCGGAGCCAGTCCAGCGTCCGATGCCGCGCGTCGTCCTCAGCCGCCAGACACCGGGTCCGGTAGTACTCGACGAAGCTCTCGTCGACGAGCTCCTCCTCGGCGGCGTCACGCAACTTGAGGCCGGCGTACTCGCGCATGGTTTCGTGCAGCCGGTAACACGCTGCCCGTCGCAGGTCTTCTTTCGTCACCAACGACTTGTCGACCAGCGCCGACAACACGTCCAATGCCTGGGTGGCCGTTCCCTCGCCCGTCGTGCAGACCGATTCAGCGTCTTCCACGGTGAACCGGCCGGCGAACACGCACAGGCGTCGGAGCAGCGTCTGCTCCACCGGAGTGAGCAGGTCGTGACTCCAGTCGATGGTCATCCTGAGTGTCTGTTGACGCGGCAGGGCCGCCCGCCCTCCTGCGGTGAGCAGATCGAATCGGTCGCTCAGCCGATCGAGAATCTGCTCGGCGGTCAGGACTCGCGTCCGTACGGCGGCGAGCTCGATGGCCAGCGGCAAGCCGTCGAGGCGCCGGCACAACCCGACCACGGCGTCCCGGTTCGAACTGGTCAGTTCGAACGACCCTGATGCGGCGACGGCACGCTCGGTGAACAGCCACACGGCTTCGTTCTGTCGGAGCTGGGCGAGCGGTTCGCCTCCGTCGGCCGGAGGAAGCCCGAGTGGCGGAACGGGGACAACACGTTCCCCAGGCACTTGCAGCGGCTCCCGGGTCGTGGTCATGACTCGAACGTCGGGCGCCGTGCGGAGGACTTCGGCCACCAGGTGGGCGGCGGCATCGAGCACGTGCTCACAGTTGTCCATCACCAGCAACAGCTCGCTGTCGCGTAGATGAGACAACAGCAGCTGCGACGGATTCGTCGCGGCGAGGTCTCGAAGGTCCAGGGCTGCGACTACCGCATGGGTCACCAGGGCCGCGTCACGGATCTCGGCGAGTTCGACCCACCAGGCGCCGCCCGCAAACCCGCGGCCGAGGTCCGTAGCCATCCGAACAGCCAGACGGGTCTTCCCGACGCCTCCGGGGCCGACAAGGCTGACCAGGCGAGCGTCGGCCAGCGTCTTGCGAATTTCCGCGCGCTCGCGGCGGCGTCCGACGAAGCTGGTCGCCTCAGCGGGAACGTTGCCGATCCGCAGCCTCGACCTTGCCACAATGAGCCGCACGCTATCACCGGAGCAACCTGTCCCGGTTGACTACGCATCGAACCATCAATTCTGTCGATCCGCGCAACGCGGTGCTCGTCCTAGCGTCGTCGCATGATCCAGAACGCAGCCAGCCAGCGAGTCGAGGTCACCTTCACCGGGACGCCTCCGACGCGGCAGATCGGGCGGGCTTCAGGCGTCACCGGCGTTCGGGTGGACGGCCACCTGATCTGCTGCGTCGTCGAAGGCAGCTTCCAGCCATTCCTCGACGCGCTACGCGGCTACGAGGTCACCAGCCTCACCGCGATCCCCACCCGGAATGGGGAATCCGCATGAAGGCGATCACCCAGGCCACATCCGGTTCCCCGAATCCCTCGGGCTGGCACGTCATGCGGGGCCAGCCCTACATCTCCCGCGATTTCGGTTCGCACACCCAGACGACCGCAACCCGGACCGGTTCACCAACGAGGAGCCACGCCATGACATCGACATCGCCCACCGGCTATCCGGTGCGCATCTTTGGCGAGCTGGACCCGAACCTCTCCCGCTGGCTGTGGCTGGTGAAGATGTTCCTGGCTATCCCGCACTACGTGGTCCTGGCGTTCCTGTGGGTCGCATTCTTGGTCACGACGCTCGGCGCGAGCTTCGCGATCGTGTTCAGCGGCCGCTATCCGCGCGCCCTGTTCGACTTCAACGTCGGCGTGCTGCGTTGGAACTGGCGGGTCGGGTTCTATGTGTACGCAGCCTTGGGCACCGACCGCTACCCGCCCTTCACCCTCGGCCGAGCGGACTACCCGGCCGACCTCGACGTCGCGTACCCCGACAGATCTTCTCGTGGCCTGGTCATGGTCAAGTGGCTGCTGGCCATCCCGCACCTGGTCATCGTCGGCCTGATCGCCTCCACCATCCTGCCCTACTGGTGGACCGAGACCGACTGGTCCTCGCAGCCTTCAGCCCATCGGCGGCTACTCCGTCCTGAACCTGCTCGTCGTCATCGCCGGCTTCTTCCTGTTGGTCACGGGGTCACACCCGCGAGGTCTCTTCGACCTGCTCATGGGCGTCAACCGTTGGCTCTACCGGGTACTGGTCTACGTCGCGTCGCTGCGCGACGAATACCCGCCGTTCCGCCTCGATCAGGGCCCACACGAACTGGAGGACGTGGTCGTCGGCCCGCGCAGTGACATCGACGCCCTCGCCCCCGCCAGCACGTCCGCCCACGACCGCGTCGGTGCCGTCCGATGACGACCCGAAGTCGGAGGACACAGCAGGATTCGCGACCGGACTGGCCGGTCCCGGTGGCCCTGGCCGCACTCAGCGCGATCCCGCTGATCAGTGGGGCTCTGCGGCTGCTGCAGCTCGCCGGTGGCCCCGAGGTCCTCCCGGCCGAGGAGCGGTTCGCCGGCTTCCCCCTGCCCGTTGCGCTGCACATCCTCGGCGCCGCCACCTACGTGCTGCTCGGGACCCTTCAGTTCGTGCCGCGGTTCCGGCGCCGACACCGAACCTGGCACCGTAGGGCCGGCCTGATCCTGATCGTCGCCGGCCTGGTCGTCGCGGCCTCGGCGCTAGGGATGACCCTGCTCTACGCCACGAAGCCCGGCACCGGCGACCTACTGTTCGTCCTCCGGCTCGTGTTCGGGTGCGGGATGGTGTCCTGCTTGGTTCTCGGGTTCACGGCGATCCGCCGGCGAGACATCCCCGCCCACCGTGCCTGGATGATCCGCGCGTACGCCATCGCTCTGGCCGCCGGCACCCAGGCGTTCACCCAAGGACTCGGCGGCGCCCTGTTCGGCACCGGCGAGCTACGTGGCGACCTCGCCCAGGGTGCCGGCTGGGTGATCAACCTCGCCGTCGCCGAATGGATCATCCGCCGCCCCGCCAGGCCCGGGCGTCGTTCCCGACACCGCGCCACAACTCGTCGGGCCGACCCGAGGGCAGTAGCGGCGCGAGCACCCTCCTGACGAGCGACCAAGCCGCGCTGCACCGGCAGCTCGAGAAAGTCCGCCACATCGGCCTCGCACTGTCTCAGTCACCTTCGACGACCCCGTCCAACTGGACCCATCCGACCTCGCACCTCATCAGGTGCCCACCCACCCACCAGGAGAACGCCATGAACCTCACCACGACCCAGGCACGAGTCCCGATGAACTCAGTCAGAAAGGCCGCACTCGTAGGCGGCGCGCTCTACGTGGTCACCTTCGCCACCTCCATCCCCTCCCGCATCCTCTTCGGTCCGGTGCGGAACGACCCGAACTACATCCTCGGACCCGGCGCCGACCAGCAGGTGCTCTTCGCCGGTCTGCTGGAACTCATGCTGGCCGTGGCCTGCATCGGCACGGCGGTAGCGCTCTGGCCAGTGCTCAAGCGGCAGAACGAGGGAGTCGCCCTGGGCTTTGTCGGCAGCCGGACCCTCGAAGCCGCCATCATCGTCTCCGGCCTGATGTGCCTCCTGTCGGTGGTGTCCCTGCGGCAGTCCGGCGCCGGACCCGACGCGTTGGCCACCAGCCAGGCGCTGGTCTCCGCTTACAACTGGGCTTTCCTGTTCGGGCCCGGTTTCATGGCTGGGGTCAATGCGCTTCTGCTGGGATCGATCCTCTACCGGTCCCGCCTCGTGCCCCGGATCCTCCCGGTCCTGGGCCTCGTCGGAGCGCCCCTGCTCTTCGCGTCCGACATCGCCGTGATGTTCGGTGTCTGGGAGCAGTTCTCCGTGCCGGCGGGGATCGCGACGGTGCCGATCTTCGTGTGGGAGCTGTCGTTGGGTATCTACCTGGTCGTCAAGGGCTTCAAGCCCTCCCCGGTCACGGCCGGCCTGGTCGACGCCAGCCTCGGCTCCGGCCACTCCGCCGGGGTTAGCGTCTGACCGTCGACCGAGCGGGAGTGGAGCACCGAGAGCAGGGCGCAGGTCCTCTTACTCCAAGTTGGACAGATGATTGGACTGATCCGCGGTCTGCCACGTGTGCGATCGAGTTTGGCCGCGGGCCGGACGGATGCTCATTCCGCAGTTTGATCGTACGGCGGTAGATCCCATTGTTTGTTGGGTGTGCGGAGCACCCGGAGGGCGAGGAATCCCATGCCGAGTGCGGTCAGGCCCCAGCCGGCGAGGTCTAACCACGAGAGACTGGTTCCGACGGCGATGACGTGAAGTGGCTGCGAGAGGATGAGGAGTGCCCCGACCCATACTGGTGCTAGCTGCGCGTGAACCGCGATGACGCCGAGCAGGATGGTGCCTACCACGTGACCGACGACGAAAACGATTGTGGGTACAGCGGTGAGGGCCCATAGGCGGTCGGTGACCTGGGTCATGGCCTGCGGATCGAGGTTGACCTCGTGCCCGGCCAGGGTGAAGTAGTCGATCGCGCCGAGGGTTGTCATGCCCAGGTAGCCGGGGACCAGGAAAGCGGTCGCCCAGGCGGTCAGTCGCGGGCGGTATCGGCGGGTCAGGTGCAGGGCCGCATAGATGCCCGGGAGCAGTGTGAAGAGGGCCGGTAGTCCGAGGATTTGCACGAGCCGCATGGACTCGATCACCTCTGCCGGGTCCTGACGTGGCTGGTCGGGGTCGGGGATGATGAAGCGGATGACGGCGACGCAGGCTGGGCCGACGGGCATCAGGATTGCTGCCACCACCCGCGACACCGTCCGAGTGTCCAACCCGGGCTCCCGCCCGACGTCGGGCAGCTGCTGGGTCGTCACCGGGCAACTCGAGGCCGGGCGAACAGCAGGACGGCGACGACGCCCGACAACAAGATTCCGGTCGCGGCCGCGAGCCGGAACGCGTTGGGCACGTCCGACACGAAGAACGCCGGCAGACCCGTTAGGGCCGGCAGCACCGTCGCGACGACGACGACTACCCGGGCTTTTGCTGATCCGCGCCACGCGAACGGGATCGCCACCAGCGCGACGGCTGAAATGACGAAGACCGCGAGTGGGAACGCTAGTCCGTCGGGGAGCTGATCTGCTCCGGTCCAGGCCTGGGCGAGCGCGAGGAGACCGGCCAGCACCAGACCGATCCGGGTGCTGAGGGTGCTGCGAGCTTTGTTGCGGGTCGGGACGGTGTGTGTGGACACGGGAACTCCTGTGGATGTGAACGCTCGAGTTGGGCTCGGCCCAGCGTGCTGCTGTGCTGGTTTGGGCGCCTGAGGGCGCGACCCTGCTCCGCGTCTCTCGACCGGGCAATCTCCCGGCCGGGTTAGGGCCGTGCCCCCAACGGCGCAGACAGTCCGACCGGATAATCGACTCATGCCGGGGACGGGGAAGGACTGCGCGACGATCAGGGTGCTGCTCGTCGACGACCATCCGGTTGTCCGTCGTGGGCTGGCGTCACTGCTGACCACTCTGGCCGGTGTGGAGGTGGTGGCTCAAGCCGGCACGGGTCAGGAGGCATTGCGCGAGGTCGCGTTGAAGCGGCCTGATGTGGCGGTGATGGACCTGCGGATGCCAGGGATGGACGGAGTAGAGACGACTCGCCGCATCGTCCGGGACCACCCCGCCACCGCGGTCTTGGTGCTCACCATGTTCGATGACGACCGACAGGTTGCCGACGCGCTGCGGGCGGGCGCACGGGGCTTTTTGGTAAAGGGGGCCGAGCAGGACGAGATTGAACGTGCCGTGCGGGCCATCGCTAACGGTGACGCCATTTTCGGCAGCACCGTGGCCAGCCGAGTTCTCCGGGGCTTCACTGGGTATCCGGGGGAACCGCTACTCGTTGGCCTGTCGCCCCGCGAGCGGGAAGTGTTGGACATCATGGCGACGGGGGTGTCGAACGCGGCGATCGCTGAGCGTCTACGCCTGGCGCCGAAGACTGTTGGCAACCACATTTCGGCGATCTTTCTCAAACTGGGCGTGGCCTCCCGCTCGGAGGCGATCGTGATCGCAAAGGATGCCGGCCTTGGTCGCCGACGCTGAGGTGGCCTTGCCAGGCCACGCCCCGGACCCTGCAGAGCGCCCGAGATGGTGGGTCATGGCCGTATCGGCCCTGGCCGTCATTCTGGCCGTGACGACGATCGGGTACGCGATTGCGGCAGGCGTTGACGGACGAACGTTCGTGCAGACGTACGCCCTGACGAACCTGGTGCTCGGCCTGGCCTTCGTGGCGTCCGGTACCGTCATCGCCTGGTTCCGACCGCGCAACGCCATCGGGCCGCTGTTCGTCGTGGGCGGTCTCGGACATCTCTTGACGGCCGCCGCAACGATGGCCGTGATTCACGGGATGGGCGTGGGCTGGTCGCTGGCAGTTCTCGAAGCATTGGCTACGGTGGTCACCGCGGCCTGGCAGCTGGGCCTGCCCTGGCTGTTCGTGTTGGCGATGCTGCTGTTTCCTACGGGGCACCTGCCCTCTCCGCGGTGGCGACCACTCGCCTGGCTGATATCGGTCAGCGGCGCGTACCAGCTCATCAGCGGTGTGCTGTCGGACGGCTCACCCATCCAGTCCGCCGATGCACCCAGCTCGATCCTGTCTATCGGTCTCCAGCTGCCAGCGCCGATCATGGCCATCGCCGGCCTGACCGGCGCAGCGACCAGCCTGCTGGTCACCGGGTCGCTGGTTGTGCGTTACCTCCGCGGCGACGAGCGGCTCCGCCGCCAGCTGCTCTGGCTGATCCTGGCTCTCATTGCTGTGACGCTGCTCAACGCACAACGGCTGGTCACCGCTGACGGACCGATCGTGTTCCTGCTGTCCATCGTGCTGGTGCCCATCGCCATCGGGATCGCGGTTGTCCGCTACCAGCTGTTCGACATCCGTCTGGTGTTGTCACGCACGCTGGTCTACGGGCTGGTGCTTTCGGTCATCGTCGCCCTCTACGCCGGCATCGTCGCAGGGTTCTCGCTGCTCGTACCCGCCGATGCCGAGCGCGGCGTGGCGGTCACCGCAGCCATCGTGGTCGCCGTCTGTTTCACTCCGCTGCGGTTGCTCGTGCAGCGGCTGGTCACGCAGGCGTTCTACGGCACCCGTTCCGACCCCGCGGGTACCGCCTGGCAGATCGGAGAGAGTTTGTGGAGAAATGACGACCTCGCGGGCTTGCTCGACAGCACCCTTGAGACGCTGCGATTGCCCTGGATCGAGATACGCGATGCCTCCGACAGCGCGGTTGTGGCAACAGCCGGCGAGCCCGACGCGTCGGCATCGACGACGATCGACCTCCGTTACCACGACCAGACGCTGGGCGCTCTGGTAGTGGGGCACCGCCGTGGGGAGGCGCGACTCCATGATCGGGACCGCCGCACGCTTCAGCTCATCGCGATGCCGTTGGCGGTGGCCCTGCACGCCAGCGCGTTGAGCGACCAGGTTCGCCGAGCCCGCGCCGCCACCGTCGAAGCAGCCGCTGCGGAGCGCGTCAGCTTACAGCGCGAGTTGCACGACGGACTGGGACCCACTCTGACGAGCCTCACCTTCACCGCTGACGCCGCGGCCAACCTTGTCCGCAGGGACAGTGACGAAGCTGAGCGGCTGCTCGGGGAGGTTCGAGCTGACCTTCGGTCCGCCCTCGACACTCTCAGGAACGTGGTCTACGGCCTGCGGCCGATCGAGCTGGACGATCTTGGGCTAGTCGGTGCCCTGCGTCAGCGGATTGCCGGGCTGTCCAGCGAAGCTCGTGGCGGAATAGCTGTCGACCTGGTCGCACCCGAACACATTCCCGAACTTTCCCCCGCGCTGGAACTCGCCGCCTACCGGATCGTCACCGAAGCCCTTTCGAACGCGTTCCGCCACTCCACCGGCCAGTTGTGCGTCGTCACGATCACGGGCGGCTCAGCCCTCAGCCTCGAGGTGTGGGACAACGGCACGAACCCCCCCCGCTGGCGACCAGGCGTAGGAGTCCACTCCATGACGGACCGAGCTGAGGAGCTGGGAGGTACAACCTGTGCAGGCCCCACGGTGACCGGCTGGACAGTTCAAAGCGAAATTCCAGTCAGCCCTATGCACAAGCCGACCGGAGTCATCATCGAAAACTGACGTTGACGTAGCGGGCCTTGCGTCCTGTCACAACAAAGAGAAACCTCACTCTGGTGTGGACCGAACCGCGCGCGCTCGGGGGTCGCTACTAGGCCCGGGTGGGTCCTACGCCTGTCACATGTTGTCGTGGAGAAGGCGT